>NZ_CP040451.1:0-3515197 GCF_009728585.1 Halomonas sp. PA16-9
TTGAAACCCGTGTGGCCATCTTGATGAAAAGGCCGACCAGGCTAAGGTCGATTTGCCTCACGATGCGGCTTTCTTCATTGCGCAAAAAATTCGTTCCAACGTGCGCGAATTGGAAGGTGCGCTGAAAAAAGTCATTGCTGATTCGCACTTTATGGGTAAAACGATTACCCAAGACTTTATTCGTGAGTCTCTGAAAGATCTGTTAGCGCTTCAGGATAAGCAGGTAGGGGTAGATAATATTCAGCGTACGGTCGCCGAATATTACAAGATTAAGGTGGCGGATCTGCTTTCGAAGCGCCGTTCACGCTCAGTTGCCCGCCCTCGTCAGGTGGCGATGGCGCTTGCTAAAGAGCTCACCAATCACAGCTTACCTGAGATTGGCGATGCCTTTGGCGGGCGTGACCACACAACGGTGTTGCACGCTTGCCGAAAAGTGAAATCATTGCAGGAAGAGAGCGCGGATATTCGTGAGGATTACAAGAATTTACTGCGCCTGTTGACCAGTTAATCATTCCATGGGACGGGCCTGTTATACGCAGGTCTTTCAGGATATAGAACCGGAGTATTGATGAAATTTTCGATTTCCCGAGAGGCGCTGCTACGTCCGCTGACTCTGGTCGCTGGTGTTGTTGAGCGCCGTCAAACGCTGCCAGTACTGTCTAATGTGCTGATTCAGGTAGAGGGTGACCAGGTGTCGCTCACCGGTACTGACTTAGAAGTCGAGCTCGTGGGCCGCACGGTGGCAAGCCAGGTCGATCAGGCGGGCTCCGCGACAGTGCCAGCGCGTAAGCTGATGGATATCTGCAAATCATTGCCCGATCAGTCCGACATTCAGCTCGCCGTTGAAGAGGGCCGCGCGGTACTACGCAGTGGCCGTTCACGTTTTACGTTGTCGACGCTCCCGGTCGCTGAATTCCCCAATATCGAAGATGCGGACGGCAGCCAGGAGATTAGCGTACCCCGCGGTACCCTAAAGCACCTGATAGAAGCGACCTCGTTTGCCATGGCGCAGCAGGATGTGCGGTACTACCTCAACGGTATGCTGCTGGAAATTCAAAGCAATTTGCTTCGCACGGTCGCTACTGACGGGCACCGTTTGGCGATGTGCTCGCGGCCAATCGAGGTCTCTGTGAGCCAGTCTCAAAAGCTGATTGTGCCCCGGAAGGGGATTTTAGAGCTGTCGCGCTTGCTAGACGATAGCGATGAGCCTGTCAGCCTGACGCTTGGCTCCAGTCATGTGCGTGCTCATACAGGCGACTTTACCTTCACCTCCAAGTTAATCGACGGTAAATTTCCTGACTATGAGCGTGTCGTGCCGCGCAATGGCGATAAAGTATTGATTGCCGAGCGTGCGGAGCTTCGCCAAGTACTTTCACGTACTGCTATCCTCTCTAATGAGAAGTACCGTGGTGTGCGCCTTTATCTTGAAGAGAACAACCTTAAGGTAATGGCCAACAACCCCGAGCAGGAGGAAGCGGAGGAGAATATCGCCGTTGAGTATAACGGCGGGGCAATGGAAGTTGGTTTTAACGTCGGCTATTTAGTTGATGTACTAACAGTGCTAAATGAAGATCGCGTGCAGATTACCCTGGCTGATCCCAATAGTAGCGCGCTGCTGGAAGAGCCCGGCGGCGGTGATGCGCTTTATGTCGTTATGCCGATGCGCCTGTAAACGCTTTGGGCGGGTAACAGCAATACGTAAGCAAGCTACGTTAGCGGCGCTTCTGGTAGCAGAAGCGCCGCTAACGCGTTGGAATACTCCCTTTTTTCGAGGATATTTTAAGTGGTGATAATAGGATGAGCCTGACACTGCTTAATTTCCACGCTTTGCGCAATCTCAGGCCGGTTGAGATGACGCCCTCTTCGCATATCAATGTCATTAGCGGTGCTAATGGCAGCGGTAAAACCAGTCTGTTGGAGGGGGTACATATTCTTGGCATGGGCCGCTCTTTTCGTACTCGCCAGTTAAAAAACGCGATCCAAACGGATGAGCCGTATATGACGCTGTACGGACGTTTAAGTGGTGAGCCTGAGGTTACCCTTGGTGTGCGTCGTTTAAGAGCTCAGCGGGAGCTGGAGCTTCGTTTAAAGGGAGATAAAAACGCTCGGTTGGCGGAACTGGTAGAGGCTATGCCGCTTCAATTAATTAACCCTGATGCTTTTCGATTGCTTGAAGGTTCTCCAGCCGGACGTCGTGAGTTTCTCGACTGGGGCGTGTTTCACGTGAAACATGACTTTTTAGCAATCTGGAAGCGCACCCGGCGTGCGTTGAAACATCGGAATGCACTGCTCAGGCGTGGTAGAATACTACCTCAGGAAATGGCGGTGTGGGAGCATGAACTAGCCCTTTGGGGTGAACAGATGGACTCGTTACGCCGTGCTTGGTTTAGTGACTTTTTGCCTGTCTTTGAAGAGACACTTAAGGTGTTGCTTCCCTTGCCGGGATTGTCGCTTCACTACGCCAGAGGTTGGGATAAAGATCGAACTCTTGCGACTGTGTTACATGATAGTCGGCCAACTGATCAGCAGATGGGGTTTACTCAGCAAGGTCCGCAGCGCGCTGACTTACGTATCAGGATAAACAAACAGCCTGCTGTAGAAGTGCTTTCCAGAGGCCAGCAAAAGTTAGTGGTGAGTGCATTAAAGCTTGCCCAAGGGCGGTTTCTGGAAAGAACAGCACAGCGGCACTGTATTTATCTTATCGATGATTTGCCCGCAGAACTTGACGAGCAAAATCGTTACCAGTTTTGTGGCTTACTCGAAGATATGCAGTGCCAAGCATTTATTACCAGTGTCGAACCTTCTGCATTGAAGAATGCCTGGCGAACTGATACCCCCGTAAATATGTTTCACGTGAAACATTGCAAGGAGGGGTTTAGTGGTTTAGAGAAAGTCAGCTAGCGCAGGAAGAAGGGTAGGACGATACAGGATGAGACAGACTTCACAACGGAGTGGTCAATGAGCGAGCAGGCTTACGATTCATCAAGCATCAAGGTGCTCAAGGGGCTGGACGCGGTGCGTAAGCGGCCAGGTATGTATATTGGTGACACCGACGACGGTACTGGGCTCCACCACATGGTCTTCGAATTGGTGGATAACTCCATCGACGAGGCGTTGGCTGGGCATTGCAGTGAAATTCGCGTTGTCATCCACCCGGATGAGTCGGTCACCGTGAGTGATAACGGCCGTGGCGTACCTACCGAGCTTCATGAAGGGGAAGGTGTTTCCGCTGCAGAAGTTATTATGACGGTTCTGCACGCAGGCGGTAAATTCGACGATAACTCCTACAAGGTTTCCGGTGGGTTGCACGGCGTCGGTGTTTCTGTTGTCAATGCGCTTTCCGCTGAGCTGCGCTTAACGATTTGGCGTCAGGGTGAAGTGTTCGAACAAATGTACCGTCACGGTGTTCCTCAAGCACCATTGGGCGTTGTGGGCAAAACCGAAAAAAGCGGTACCCGGGTTCACTTCCGCCCATCGCCAGAAACCTTTGGCAATATCGAGTTCCATTTTGATATTTTAGCCAAACGACTTCGCGAACTATCCTTCTTGAACTCTGGTGTGGCTATCCGTTTACTGGATGAGCGCAGCGGCAAAGAGGAGCTGTTTCACTACGAAGGTGGCTTGAGAGCCTTTGTTGATCACCTCAATACCAATAAGAGTGTGATTAATCCGGTATTCCACTTTAACGCTGTTCGTGATGACGGCGTTGAAGTAGAGGTAGCCATGCAGTGGAGCGAAGCCTTCACTGAAAATATTTTCTGCTACACCAATAATATTCCGCAGCGAGACGGCGGGGCGCACTTGGCGGGGTTCCGGGCAGGGCTTACCCGTACGCTCAATAACTATATTGAAGCTGAAAACCTGCTGAAAAAAGCCAAGGTGAATACCACGGGCGATGATGCTCGTGAGGGGCTAACAGCTATTATTTCAGTTAAAGTCCCGGATCCTAAGTTTTCGTCTCAAACAAAAGATAAGCTAGTCTCCAGCGAAGTGAAGACAGCGGTTGAGCAGGAAATGAGCCGTCTCTTTTCCGAGTATCTTGTTGAAAAGCCTAACGAAGCCAAGGCGATCGTCAATAAGATGCTGGATGCCGCGCGTGCACGTGAGGCGGCACGCAAAGCGCGGGATATGACCCGCCGCAAAGGCGCGCTGGATATTGCCGGTTTACCTGGCAAGTTGGCGGATTGCCAAGAAAAAGACCCCAGTCAGTCAGAGCTTTACTTGGTGGAGGGTGACTCGGCAGGTGGCAGTGCCAAACAGGGCCGTGACCGCCGTACACAGGCTATCTTGCCGCTCAAGGGTAAAATTCTGAACGTGGAAAAAGCACGTTTCGACAAAATGCTCTCCTCTGCAGAAGTGGGCACGCTTATCACTGCCCTGGGTTGCGGCATTGGCCGTGAAGAGTTTAACCCCGATAAGTTGCGTTACCACTCGGTTATTATCATGACCGATGCCGATGTCGATGGATCGCACATTCGTACGCTGCTGTTGACGTTCTTCTTCCGTCAGATGCCGGAGTTGATTGAGCGTGGTCATATCTTCATCGCTCAACCACCACTTTATAAAATTAAGCGCGGCAAGCAAGAGCTTTACCTGAAAGATGAACAGGCGATGGTGGATTATTTAACCACCACGGCCTTGGACGGTGCAGGCCTGCATGTTAACGCTAATGCACCGGGTATTTCCGGCTCACAGCTTGAAGCGTTAGTGAACCAGTACCGCAACGTGATGAAGCGAATTGATCGCTTGTCGCGGGTTTATCCTAATGAAGTACTTAAGCAAATCGTTCATGCTTCGGCACTGAAAGGTGAGGAGAGCCTGAAAGATCGTGTGACCATGCAGAACTGGATTGATGAACTCCAGAAGATCATGGATGACATGGTTGCCTATGAAGGCGGGCCCCGTTACCACTTCCATCTCCACGAAGATTCTGAGCGCGGGCTTTTCCTACCTACCGTCTCGCTGGTTGCTCACGGTGTGACGACTGAGTATAGGTGGGGCCTCGACTTCTTTGAAAGCGCCGACTATCGCGGTATCGCTGAACTGGGCGAAACCCTGGATGGCTTCCTGGAAGAGGGCGCCTTTATTGCCCGTGGCGAGCGGCAGAAGCCTGTATCGCACTTCTCGGAAGTGCTGGCGTGGCTAATGCAAGAGGGCCAGCGCGGGTTGTCTGTACAGCGCTATAAAGGCTTGGGTGAAATGAACCCGGATCAGCTCTGGGACACCACCATGGATCCCGATAGCCGCCGCATGCTGCGGGTGACGATCGAAGATGCCGTGGGTGCCGATATGATGTTCAACACCCTGATGGGTGACGACGTAGAACCGCGCCGTGACTTTATTGAGACCAACGCGTTGGTGGCAAATTTAGACGTGTAAGGTGGATGGTGGATTACATGCGTGTGAAGATGTTTCACGTGAAATACTGCTTTAACGATCCTTAGCCTCAGTATGATTTAATGCCACTATGACAGGCGTCGCTATGAAATTCATAGCGACGCTTTTTTTATTCATAGATAGATTGGCAGGATCAGGATGCGTGTAGCAGAAGCAGAAGAGAGGGTAGTAGTTAGTTTCAGCCAAATTTCTCATGCAACAGTTTCTCATGCAACGCAGAGCGATCTGACTCTCCGGCTGTTTGCTCGGTGTCGCTTAGCTATTTAACGAGCCATTCAACAAATTGCGCTAAATCATCGAAGATAATGGCCTTTTCAAGGCCAGCGCCTGCTCGCTCCGTTTTACTTCCCTTCCCAGTTCTGACCAGCGCTGTTGCGCAACCTACGGCTTCGCCCGCCTGGAGATCGCGAAGGCTATCACCGACCATCCAGCTTCCCGTTAAACTTTCTAGCCCCAGGATCTGCTGGATCTGTATTAGCATTCCTGGCAATGGTTTACGGCATTGGCAATTATCATTTGGCCCATGGGGGCAGTAAGCAATATGAGCAATATGCCCGCCTTCCGCTTCTACTAACGAAATTAAGTGTTCATGCATCGTATGGAGGGTTGCTTCATCATAATAGCCTCGGGCAATCCCGGATTGATTCGTTGCGACGGCAACGGTGTATCCCGCGCGGGTGAGGCGGGCAATGGCAGTGATTGAAGAGGGGTAGGGCACCCACTCCTCGAGAGATTTGATGTAGTTATCAGAGTCATGGTTGATGACGCCGTCTCGATCCAGGATGACAAGGTTATCGGCACTTAGCATAGTGATCCTATTGGTACAGTTGCCGGCGATACTTTCTGCCCGCGAGATTTAAGACTATTTTACCCCGATCTAACAAAGATGTTTCACGTGAAACACGTACTCCCCAAACAATAAAAAAAGCCCAGCCGTTAGGGCTGGGCTTGGATTTGCGATCCATTAGTCGACGACTACTGAGGGAGCAGCGAAATATCGGCGACTTCTAAAAACAGCGCTTGAAGGCTTGCAAGAAGCGCTAACCGATTACGCTGAATAGCCGGGTCGTCCGCCATCACCATTACTTGGTCAAAGAAGGCATCTACTGGATCTCGCAGTGTGGCAAGTGCGTCGAGTGCACGCTGGTAGTCACCCGCAGCAAATAGCGGTGCCACCTGTGCTTGGCTACCTGTCACAGCGTCGAACAGTGCCCGCTCGGCATCTTCCTGCAGCAAGTGTTGATCGACCTGTGTGCTGCCGTCATGCTCCTGCTTGCTTAAAATATTCGAAACACGCTTGTTAGCCGCCGCCAGCGCTGTGGCTTCGTCACGCTGGGCAAAGGCCTTCACCGCGCGCAGGCGGCGAGCGAAGTCGAGAGGGTTTGTGACTGGGCGCGCACGAACGGCAAGGTACATTTCTGCGCTGATGCCTTCATCCTGGCCCCAGGCGCGGAAGCGATCCAACATGTACGTCAGCACGTCCTCAACCAGCCCGTCAGCTTTGGGGAGGCCCTGGTGCTGCTCAGAGGCAACCGTAAGCAGCTCACGCAGGTCAAGATCCAGCTCGCCTTTGACCAGAATGTTAAGCACGCCAATCGAAGCACGACGTAAAGCGAAAGGATCTTTCGCACCGGTTGGGCGTTGGCCTATCCCGAAGATGCCTACCAGGGTATCCAGTCGATCCGCCAGGGCTAATGCCTTGCCTGTAGCACTTTGGGGAATCGCGTCAGTAGCAAAGCGCGGCAGGTATTGCTCTTCAAGGGCTTGGGCAACCTCCGCGGGTTCGCCATCTTGCTGCGCATAGTAGCGTCCCATAATGCCCTGAAGTTCAGGGAATTCGAGCACCATCTCCGTCACAAGGTCGCACTTGGCGAGTGCCACGGCGCGCTGAGCGTGAGCCACGTCGCCATTGATACGTTCGGCAATAAATGTCGCAATAACCGAACTGCGGCGAGCTTTATCCGCCAGGGTGCCTAGCTGCTGCTGGAATACCACGCTCTCTAACTGTGGGATGCGTGACGCTAATGTGTACTTGCGATCGGTGTCGTAGAAAAACGCTGCATCGGCTAAGCGCGGACGAATGACTTTCTCGTTACCGGCAATGACCTGGTCGGGGTCAGCGCTGTCGATATTGGCAATGGTGATAAACAGCGGTTTCAGCTTGCCAGCGTCGTCCAACAGGTGAAAATATTTCTGGTTAGCCTTCATCGAAGAGATCAAGCACTCGGCGGGCACTTCCAGAAAGCGCTCATCAAAGCTACCGGTAAGGGCGACTGGCCATTCCACCAAGCCGCTCACTTCTACCAGAAGCTCTTCGTCGATAACCGCATTGGCCTCCTGCACTTCGGCCTCTGCTAATACCTGTTCGCGGATGCGCTCGCGGCGTTGCTCACGATCCACCAGTACATAGGCATTTTCCAGCGTAGCCACATACTCATCAGCGTGCGCCAACTGAATGGCATCAGGGGCGTGGAAGCGGTGACCGTAGGTCGTGCAGCTAGCCTCTAGGCCAAGTGCCTCGGCGGCCACTACGTCGCTACCGTAAATGGCTACCAGCCAATGAACGGGGCGGGAAAACTCAACCCGTGAAGCGCCCCAGCGCATGTTTTTAGGCACGGGGAGGGTGCTGATTGATTTGCGGATAATCTCAGGCAGCAGCGCTTGAATAGATTCTCCCTGCTGCTGCTCACGAAAACCTAACCAAGTACCTTTATCGGTTTCTAAATGAATCAGCTCGTCGACGCTTACCCCGCAAGAGCGGGCAAAGCCTTCCGCGGCTTTAGTGGCAACGCCATCCTTAAAGGCAGCTGCCAGCGCTGGGCCACGGCGCTCAACGTCACGATCAGGCTGTTTGTCGGCCAGTTCATGCACCTGTACCGCTAAACGCCGTGGTGTCGCAAAAGCGGTAACGTTGGTGAAGGGAACATCGGCTTCTTGCAGGCCTTTCTCGATGCTCGCGGCGAACGCATCGGAAAGAGCGTCCAGGGCCGTGGGCGGCAGCTCTTCTGCACCGAGTTCTAGTAAAAGCGTATTAACAGCCATTAGTCCTCTCCCTGATCGGCGAGTAGCTCTTGTAACAGTTCGCGGCGAAGTATTTCTGGCGCCATGGGGAAACCTTCGGCCTTACGCGACTCAAAGTAAGCAGTGGCGACATCCCGGGCCATAGTGCGAACGCGCAGGATAAAGCGCTGACGCTCGGTGACCGAGATAGCGTGACGGGCATCTAATAGGTTGAACGTGTGTGATGCCTTCAGGACTTGTTCGTAGGCTGGCAGCGGCAGGCTGGCAGCGAGCAGCTTGCTGCACTCTTTTTCCTGATGGTCAAAGTTAGCAAATAGCTGATCGACATCGGCATGTTCGAAATTGTAGGCGGACTGTTCGCGCTCGTTTTGCAGATAGACATCGCCATAAGTCACTTTGCTGCCATCGGGGGCAATGGCCCAGACGAGGTCATACACACTGTCGACGTCCTGCAGGTACATGGCGATGCGCTCAAGCCCATAGGTCAGTTCGCCGGTGACCGGATAGCATTCAATGCCACCGGCCTGCTGAAAGTAGGTAAACTGGGTCACTTCCATGCCGTTTAACCAGATTTCCCAGCCCAGGCCCCAGGCGCCCAAAGTAGGAGATTCCCAGTTATCTTCGACAAAGCGCACATCGTGAACCAGCGGATCAAGACCAAGGCGTTTGAGTGAGCCCAGGTAGAGATCCTGTAAGTTGCTTGGCGATGGCTTCATCACCACCTGGAACTGGTAGTAGTGCTGAAGGCGGTTAGGGTTCTCGCCATAGCGGCCGTCAGTAGGGCGTCGGGAAGGCTGTACATAGGCAGCATTCCAGGTTTCGGGACCAATCGCCCGCAGGAAGGTAGCGGGGTGGAAGGTGCCCGCGCCGACTTCCATATCGAGCGGCTGAAGGATGACACAACCCTGTTCTGCCCAGTACTGCTGCAGAGCAAGGATCAAGCCTTGAAAGGTCGACACATCGGGTGTCGATTGGTTTGTCGAGACACTCATCGCGGAAAGCACCGTTGGCCATGAATTCATAAGGCGTCAAGTATACAATCCTAGGCAGATGGGTTATAGGCACGTATGCCAACAAGCTGCTTTAGGTAAGGAGAACAGTATGATTGTGGTAACAGGCGGTGCCGGTTTTATCGGGGCCAACATAGTTAAAGCATTGAACGCCCGCGGTCGAAACGATGTGATGGTCGTTGACGATCTACGCGATGGTACCAAATTCGTCAATTTGGCCGACTGCACGCTGGCTGATTATCTCGATAAAGATGATTTCCTCGCCAGGGTAAAAGTTGCGCTAAAAGGCGAAAGCGTTGACCTGCCCAAGATAGATGCGATTTTCCACGAGGGCGCCTGCTCGGATACCACCGAATGGGATGGCCACTACATGATGGAGAATAACTTCGAGTACTCCAAAGTGCTGCTTAATTACTGCGAGCAGCAGAGTATTCCTTTTTTATACGCCTCGTCAGCCGCCACCTATGGCGGCAGCGAGGTATTTAAAGAGGTACCCGAGTGCGAAAAGCGCTTAACGTTACGGCTATTCCAAGCTGCTGTTTGATCAGCACGTGCGTTCGCGCTGGAGCGAGTTAACCACTCAAGTAGTGGGCTTTCGTTACTTTAATGTCTATGGCCCCCGTGAACAGCACAAGGGCAAAATGGCCAGTGTGGCCTATCATAACCACTTGCAAATTCGTAATGGTGAAACGCTCAAGCTGTTTGGCGGCTATGACGGCTACGAGGCTGGCATGCAGAGTCGTGACTTTGTTTATGTGGGCGATGTAGTCGATGTGAATCTTTGGTTTTTGGATCATCCTGACAAGTCAGGAATCTTCAATCTTGGCACTGGTCGGGCTGAACCTTTTAAAGCCATTGGCGAGGCGGTTATCGACTTTTACGGTAAAGGTGAGATCGACTACATTGCCTTCCCCGAAGAACTTAAAGGACGCTATCAGAGCTATACCCGAGCTGACATTAGTCAGCTACGTGAGAGCGGCTGCGATGTTGAGTTTAAAACCGTTGCTCAAGGGGTGAAGGCCTACTTGGGGTGGTTAAATGGCTAATTCAGCTCAGCGCTTGCTGGTGATTGGCCCTTCGTGGGTCGGTGACATGGTCATGGCACAAAGCCTGTTTATGACCTTAAAAGCCCGCCAGCCAGGCGCGACGATAGGGGTGGTTGCACCAAAGTGGTCACAGCCTATTTTAGAGCGTATGCCCGAAGTGGATGAAGTGCTGCCGCTGGCAGTGGGGCACGGTGAATTTGGCTTGGCCAGCCGCCGTGAACTCGCCAACCGCCTGCGTGGGCGTTTTGATCGTGCCATTGTACTACCACGCTCGTGGAAGGCAGCTTTGGTACCCTTCATGGCACGCATTCCCGAGCGAATAGGTTTTTTAGGCGAACATCGCTATGGGCTTCTCAAAGAGCGCCGTAAACTCGACAAACAGGTGCTGGATCAAACGGTAAAGCGCTTTGTTTCCTTGGGGCTACCCCTGGAAGAAGCAGCTAGCGGTGATTTTGTGCTGCCCAAGCCACGCCTGCAGATTGACCGCGATAATCTGGTCAATTTACGCTTGAACCACTCGCTTTCTTCCCGCACGGCGATTGGCATGATGCCGGGCGCTGAGTACGGCCCTGCCAAGCAGTGGCCGGTCAGCTACTTCCACAAGTTAGCCAAACGGCTGGTGGAAGAGGGGTTTGAAGTACGCGTACTCGGGGGGCAAAGGATCACCCGGCGGGCGAGGAGATCACACAGGGGCTTTCCCATGCCCATAACCTGTGTGGTAAGACGCAGCTGGCTGATGCGGTCGATCTGTTGGCGGATTGCCGGCAGGTAGTCACCAACGACTCGGGGTTAATGCATGTGGCTGCAGCGGTAGGTGTTCGTGTCCATGCGCTGTATGGCTCCTCATCGCCCGCCTACACGCCGCCGCTGACTGATAACGCCGTCATTCACTACCTAGCGCTCTCTTGCTCTCCCTGCTTTCAGCGTACCTGCCCGTTGGGGCATACCAATTGCTTGAATCTGCTCAGCGTTGAGCAAGTCTACCAACAGATTCACGCGGCTCATCAGTGGGAGAGCGTGATCGTTAATGGATGAGCTCGACTTCGTCTGCCGCGTCTGCAGGCGTCTCTAGGGTTTGCTCTTGAGTAACTTCTTGAGAAGGCTCGTCGGACTCACGCCGCTGAGGGGAAATGCCCTCCCAAAGGCGGTGCTGAAGCGCCGTCTCTTCCCGTAAACGCTCATTAAGCACTTCGATACCGTGGGCCTCTACCAGCGTACGATTATTACTGAAAAGCGAAGTGCCCAATCCAGCGCGGTCGCGCTCTAAACTAAAGCCCAGCGCATCGAGTATCGTGGGGAAAACATCCAGCATGGTAGCGTCTCGGCGAATACGCTGTGGCTCGATATCGTTGCCGAGCATTATCAGCGTGTTGTCGCGGTCTAGCGCGGTCAATTGATCCCACACAGAAACGCGCATCGTCAGATGGTCGCTCAGTATGACCACCAAGGTATTATCGAGAAGACCCTCAGAATCCAACCGTTCAACCAAATCTTGAGCCAGCCAAGTCGCGCATTCCACCGAATAAAGAATATCCTGGCCGTCAAACTCTCCTTGACGTTCCACGCACGACTGGGAGGGATAACCATTAGGCGCATGACCCGCCAGATTGAGGCTAATTACACCCCAGGGGCCGCTATTCTGGCTATCTAAATGCCGGATCTCATCGGCGGTGATGTCATACAGCGTGTCGTCATACAGGCCCCAGCTATTTACATACTCAGGGTTCTCTAGCAGGGGCTCTAAATCTTCACGTCCTTTCACCGTATCGAATTGGTGGCCGCGATAGAACAGTCCTTTACCCGCGAATTGTGTGCTAGCACCGCCTAGATAGCTTAGTTGGTAGCCCTGTGCAGCAAGAATGTCGCCGAGACAATCGACCCCGGGAACAACCTTGGAAAGAGGCTCGAACTGGCTGTCGTGAAGGAGTCCAGCAGGCATCAATGGCACGCCGCACTGGCTGGCAATCATGCCCGCCATTGTCCAGCCCGTATTATCCATCTGGCGCACGCCCTCAAAAACGGCACCTCGTTCCCCTAGGGCGTTGAGACTGGCGTAGGCATCCCCAAATATGTCATTAGAGTAGGTACGCTCTATGCTTTCCAAATACAGAATGAGTAAGTTAGGGGCGTCCCTAAGTTCCTCGGCAGGGGGCGGCTTGTAGCGTCGATCCAGCCAGGCGCCGTCATCAGTGACAATGGCCGCGCTGCGTTGGCTTATGCCATAAAGTAGCGGGTTGCTAGCCAATAATATAATAGCGAAAAAGCGCTCGGCTAACCGCCAGCGCTGGTCGTGGCGTGATAGCCACGTCACGGCCGCCAGTACGCCAATCATTATTAACGTATAGAGCACCGCGGAAATCATTTTGCCTGCGCCACCATGCTTGGCTATGCCTGCCTGGAGGTGAAAAAACACCGCACCCAAATCGACAATGCCAAAGCTGTCCGCCAAGTAAACGTAAACACCCCAAAGACTTAACGGTACAAGCGACCAGGGCCACATTTTACGATAGCGAGCATTGGCAGGCTGGCCCCAGCGCAGCTTAAGCCCCACACCAATCCATGCGGCCGCTACTAAAAATAGCGTCCACCAGGGCAGACGGGTCATTACCGTGACCGTGTAACCCAGGCTGAGGCCAATTAGTGTCAATGCAATGGTGGCTAGCCTAGCGGTATCCCATGCAATGAAAGAGCGATAACGTATGATGACATTTACCTAATATAAACAGTGAAAAAGGGGATGTTACAGAAAATTGATAGCTCTGATGATAACGGCTACTACGGGAGAAGTTGATGGGTGCGCTCGAAATATTTCTGCATAACCAAAAGACCCATCAAGCGTTCTTTATCAGCATTCATAAATTGAGCGAAGTAGCGGTTAGCATTACCGATAATTTTTTTTGCCGCCACGGGGTTTTCAAGGTAATAGGTGACTTTCTCTCTCAAGGTCTGAGTAATCATCTTTGAGCTGCACATAGTGATAGTCAGGTAACAAAGTGCCTTCCATAAACCATGTTTCAAAGCGCGGTTGTCGCATAAAACAGAGTGAATTAGAGGCCATTATCCATTTGAGATTCGTTGCAACATCTTTGCCTTCGATACTGAGTACGAATTTATATTTCAGTTGCTCCAGTACCGACATAAATTGGCTATGCCAGGGCTGACCTTGCGCATTTTTGTGAATATCGCCCACATTACATAGCGGGTGATCATAAAAGTCTCGAATGAATTGTCGCCGATGTTCTTGATGACAAGAACCACGCCATACCACAAGGTCAAGCTTGTCATCATAGCGGTGAGGGTCTTTCACCGTGTAGTAATGACGAACACGGTTTAACTTAAGTAAAACTGAGTTTTGATTGTGGTCATTAATGGGCCGGCTTTTCACTAAGGTAGGTGCATCCGGCACGGTGGTTACATCACCAAAGCGATGGCAGAAGCGTAGTTCAGGCGGAAAATAGCGCAGCACACTGAGCAAATCCAAGTAATAAGTGCCGCTTTTCTCGCGTTTGAAAATAGATAAACTTATAGCCTCCTTAGGCAGTTCAACGTTGTTTTCCAGTTGATTACAGTAGTTAACTCGGAGAAGTAACTGCTGCTGCTCCTCTTTTGACAATTGCTTTAATGAGCGAAGTAAATTTAATCTTTGCCGTTGCAGAAACGTACTGGGAATTAGGCGGTGAACGGTATGTTGCGCATAAAAGCCTAGTTTATGAAGATTTTTATGCGCTTTTGCAGAAGCTGCAAGCATAATCATTAACTCACTATTGTTTGATAGAGGTGCCAGTACGCTGCAGTCATTGACTGAGGGCTATAATAATCTAAACGTTCAGTGGCTCCTTGGGCCAATCGTTGCCGAAGAGCGGGATCCTGCCTTAATCGCATAATGTCGTTAGCCAGTGCATCGGCGTCGCCGGACGGTATCAGCAACCCCGTTTGTTCGTGCTTGACGATATCGGGTATGCCGCCAACCTTGGTAGCAATGACAGGAACGCCTAGCTGCATGACATCCAGCAGCACAGAGCCCAGGCCTTCATTGCGTGAAGGAAATGCAAACACATCCAGGCCAGCTAGATAGTCGGCAATATTGCTTTTAAATCCCAGCCAGGAAACATTGCTAAGTGACGAGGATTCTGCTTTTAGCGTTTCTGCATCTTCACCGTCACCTAGAAAAATAAACTGTATATCAGGCGCTTGATGCTCAAGCTTCTGCGCAGCCTGCAATAGCACTCGCTGACCTTTATGACGGTCAACCATGGCGCCTGCATGGCCGACCAAAAATTTATCGGCAAAATCATTGCGAAAACTTTTGGTCGCCTCAGGCGAGGGCGTTAAGCGCGCATAGGCACTGGGTATCAAGGTAACGTCGCCACACTGATTGTCTTCCAGCAGACGCTTTATGACGTGGGAGAGGGCAACCCTGGCGGATGCTTGAGAGTAACACTGCTGATTAAACCACTTACGTTTGACGGGCGAGTCGACACGGCGTGTAATTAAATAGGGCGTGCCTTTTAAACGGTAGTGTAAGTAAGCCCAATGAACGCCTTTTGCATCGTGGGCATGTACCAGCTGTGTCCCGCCGAGATCAAAATGCCCCGCTAACTGGTGATTGGCTGCTTGAAAGTTGAGTCGCGCTACACTCTGCAGGTGCTGGCGCATGGGCGAGTCTCGACGGCAAACCAGCGTTTGTGCAATATCGTTTGGTGCATGCTCTGCTAACGTTTTAATTAATAACTCAGTTTGACGCTCTCCACCGCGAAAACCACGCGCCAAATTTACATGAGTAATATGCATCAATCACCAAACCTTATTAAAGTCTTCCGCTTCAAGCACTTTGGGATCGCGTTGATATTCGAGTAGCTTGGCATACTTCAAATAGCTATTGAGACCTGCGCTGATCGCAACGGTCATGCCGTCTACTCCGCCCATGAAGCCTCGCTGGAATATGTATTTGCGTACAAAGGCATTCAGGCCATGCGCAAACGGTGAAAAGGAGTTGGCCCGCTTCCCCTTTTGAAACATGATTTTGGCCGCACGACCGCTGAAGTTTCGCCCTGGCTTGGCAAATAACTGACCTAAGTTAGCAAAGGAGTAATGCACTATATCTGCGTTAAGTCGCTTGGGGTTGGCAGCCCCTATGCTGGCATGCTGTTTTACATCAGCAAAGCGAGCATGGTGCCGGTTGTAGAGCCGAATACAGTAATCGGGATACCAGCCACAGACTCTAATCCAGCGTGAGCCAATCATATTGCGGCGACGAAAGGCAAAGGCGTCATGCTCGGTTGCAGCTAGGTCTAGTTGTCCAATCGCTTCGACCATCTCTGGCGTTAGGCGTTCATCGGCGTCTAAGCTGAGCACCCAGTCGTACTTTACGTGCGCTAGCGCGATATTTTTTTGAACGCCGTCACCTAAATAGGCTTGTTGAACCACCTTGGCACCTAACTCACGCGCGATAGCGGTGGTGCGGTCTTGGCTGCCTGAATCCACCACAACGATGTCTTCACATACTTGGCGAGCGGAAGCAATACAGTCCGCAATATTGGCTTCTTCGTTAAAGGTAATAATATTAGCCGATATCATGAAGCAGGCATCTCTTGCAAAAAGGCAGTAGTAATGTGCGCTGGAGAAAAACGTTCCAGCCAACGTTCATCAATAGCATAGCCGTCAGCATCAAGAATGGCATCGACACGGGCTGCTAACGCCTCCGGTGTCATTTCACAAAGGTAAGCTTCCAGCTCATCGGCCATAATATCACGTACCCCGCCTGGGCAATCGACCGAGACAATCGGTGTTTGGCAGGCCAGCGCTTCAAGTAATACGATGCCAAGACCTTCGTGGGCAGAGCTCAAGATGAATAGGCGTGCATGATGCATCCAAGGGTAAGGGTTTAGTTGGCGACCGGTAAACGTAACCCGTGCCGCAATACCCAGCTCAACGGCTAGTGCTTCCAGTTCTTTGCGCAGTGGCCCCTCGCCGACAATCACCAGCGGAAGCGTTGTGCGCATCTTGGCGTACGCCCGCAGTAGAAGGTGATGGTTTTTCTGCGGTACCAAGCGGGCTACATTGAGTAGATATGGAGAATTGGGCCGCTCCGGAAAGTCTTCGCACATGGCCTTTCGGATAGACTCTAAAGGGCATGGATTGGTGATGGTTCTCAGCGAGGACGGCTTGACTTGTAGCGTCTGCATAGCAGTGGCGATTTGCTTTTCGACGCCGTGGGATACGGTTACTAAGTGTTTGTTATGAAACAGACAGCGTGCTTTTAGTCGCTCTAGCCAAGGGGCATGACTTCCGGTAGTTTTGACGATATTTTCCAGAACATAACAGGCGCGGGGGTCTTGGAAGGACCATACCGTTTCAAAGGTACCAATGCCGCGGAAAATAATCCGATCAAAAGCGCCATATTGGCGCTCAAGGCGACGTACTTCGCGACGAAAAAGTTTTCCACCCCACCAGCCTGATAATAAAAAATAGCTTTTCCTTAACACGCTATTGAGCAGGCGTGCTACCACCTCAATAATGCCGCCTACACCCGATCTCCACATGGCACGAGACAGTGCGAAATGGTGAACTTTGACTTGCTCATTGCTCGGTTCTAGCTGGGGGGGGCGCGGTTTAAAGTACATCAAATGGCTCTCATGGCCGTGTTCCGCAAAGGCGTCCGCAAGGTTCACCGCTACCCGTTCCATGCCACCAATTTTTAACGTACGCACGACAATCAATACCTTCATGTGGGCGAGTCCTTTTGGTGGGGCGGAAGTTGCATCACAGGACTGCACTGCAACCGCTGGCGACGCCGCCGATTCTTAAACCACGCCAGCATTTGCTTCAGACGTCGTTGCAGGGAAGGATGAGTAGCTTGTACAGATGTCTGCCACGGTGTTAACGAAAGATAGTGCCGATACAAATAGGCAAGCGGGTGGCGGCTGTCGGCGTGCCATGGTTTACGTGCGCCAATAAAATGTATGATCGCGGGTTCACGGATAGCGTGTTCAAGTTCCTTCTGCCAATCAGCATAGTGAGCTGCTTTTTTTTCTACGGCCGGATAAGCGTATGGCTGCATATTCCAGCGCATGGGTAGTCGATACCAGTCTTGGAAAATGAGATTTAATGCGTCCTGATCGGGATAACTTAAGGTGTAATCGTGCTGCTTTAATATTTGCTCTACTTGATCTAGCACATTGCGAGCTTTCCATCCTTCTAGATCCACCAGAAGGACGCCGGAATTAAAATAGTGTTGATAACCAAGGCCCATTCTACTCTGCTCGGTTCCTTGTAGATTAGCCACACTAGCGATGGGAGCGCCCTGTATGTCGAATGCCAACAAATTGGCGATATCGTCTAGCACTACAAGGTCACAGTCTAAATAAATAACTTTCTGGCAGCTTGGTGGCAGCCAATTGTGCATGCCTAGGCGCAGCATGGCGGCAGGCCCAAAACGGCCCAATGTTAACTCGGGCCAGCGACTATTCTCAGCTTCAATGATCGTTAGCTCAGCAGGCAGTGTCGTAAACCAGTTGTGCAGCTTTTGATGAGTATTTGCAGATAGTTTGTATCCTAATATATAGAAATGCAGCGCCTCAGGTGTCTCGCTGTGACAAACGGTTGACGCTATCACGGCAGCGGCTTTATCTATATAAACCTCATCGGAGCACAGGACAATATTAATCATTTGCGATCCTTTTCTGATATAACAGAAGGTGTTGAACTGTTAGTGCGCAATGTGGGTTTCCATATATGGACGAGGCCGCCCGCCATAACAACATTAAACAGAAATACACCTGTCCAAAATATCAAATATGATTCAAAAAGATTAATCACACTCCAAAAACATAGAAAAGCATAGAGAAATAGCAGGACATCACCTGGCATGTCGCCACGCTTCCAAGCAAGCCGTGCGTTTGCTATAAACCACCCTAGTAGATAAAAGTAAGCAGCTAGACCTAACAAGCCATACTGTAGTGTGATTTCAAGATAGAGGTTATGTAGATGACCAAAATTTAAAGCTTGATAGTGTGCTTGATTATATTGGATGTTATCAAATAGATAATCAATGCCTTGCTCACCCCAGCCTAGCAAGGGGCGTTGGGCAATCATATCGATCGCGGCGCGCCAACTATATAGTCGCTCTCCTACACTAGAGCGTACTTCACTAGTTGATAGGGGAACAGAACTCCAGTCACCTCTCAGTAGTGCCTGAATGGTATCCAATTCTGCAGTAGCCCTTTCAATGACTAAAGAGCTATTGATAATAATAAGAATCGCCAGGCATGCTGATATAATAAAAAATATGAGTAGATATTTTTTTGAAAAGCTTTTCCGATGCTCAATAAAGATTAAGAAAAGTGCCGTTAATAATCCTGCTATCACACCTAGCCAAGTGGCGCGAGTTTGTGAAATGATAACGCCAGCTATAATGATAATAAAAGCGAGCACCCATAAACTTAGTTTGCCATAGTGTTGTAGAGGAGCCCTTAACAGCCGTGGTAAAAAAATAAGCAATCCAAGCAGTACCGTGCCGAAAAACATCGCTGAATGCTGAACGTTACGAATACCAAACCCAATGCGTTCGCCGAGAAAACCACGTTGAAAATCAGCGAGGCCATCGCCAGCGATCCATGGCGCCAATACGACAGCTGCGCTAGCAATACTCCAGAAAAGTAGCGTGTTCTGTGTGCTGCCAGCAAGCCACCATGCAAATATAATAAATACAAACAGTCGGGCAATGTGATCCAGTTTAGGGTAGTCACCTGCCAGATCAGGAAGTGCCAATGTTAAAAAAAACCAATGACACACTGCTAACAGTAAGGCCCACCAAAACATATGAAAAACAGGGTGTTTCCATACTGGTGCGGCATAAATTTTAATGCTAATTAAACCAGAGAGTGATAGTACTAATTTATTGAAGTCGCTAAAATCATCAAAGTGAGGCTTTGAAAAAACGTAAAACAACGTAGTTAATACGCCTATCGCTATTAAGGGTAGGGGCGTTTTTCCAAAATAATGTGTTTCCCATAAGCTTGAAGGGATCTTTCTTAGCATATACTCAGTTTCTCAGTTGTTTGCTGCATCTATGAAAAATTAATGTTCATTGGTGAACTGACCGGTATTTTAAAAGCTGTTTTAACAAGTCGCGATAAAATTTAACTACAGTAACCTTGTCGAATGCTGCCCATTAATTCTGAACTGTGGGAGATGGCAGAAAACTTTCTTAGCGAGCGCTCTAAGCGAGCTAAATTCTTTTCCTGCCACTTTCCCGCCGCACGGAGGCGGCAGCGATCAAGGTCAATCAACCAAGGTGCGCCACTGGGGTCGATCAAAATATTGCGGGCGTTCAGGTCAACATGATCAAGCCCCGCTTGATGAAAGCGGTAAATCATAGCACCTACACGCTTTAACAACGCTTCATCCGCCAGATTGTTGACGAGTAGCTCAGCGAATGCTTTGGCGCCAGCAATGCGCACGGTGATCAACGCGGCTTCATAAGTAAGTCCATAGCGCGTTACACCGCTAGCGACGGGGCGGGGCACCGGTAGCCCTTGCTCAAAAAGCGTGGCAGTTAAGCGCAGTTCACGAAATGCCCGGGTGCGCTCAGCGCCAGTCCATAGGTAGCGCTTTTCACTGAGTTTGGCCGCCATGCCCCCCCGGCGATAGGGCCTTAATACCCACTGCTCGGTCGGCGTTGCCTGTAAAAACAGACTACTGCCCCGGCCAGGCGCTTCGCCCACAATTAATCCGCGCTCACGCCAGTAATCGCGCGTGAATAAGTCTGGATCAATTTGGTGTGTTCCCGGTGCGTCACATAAACTGTCTACATCATGTAAAATCAGCCAATTTCTCTGCCGGAGTGCCGCTAAGCGCATGAAGCCCTCTCTGCCTGTTCAGCCTAACCACATTGCCATTTTGCGCCTCTCCGCCCTAGGAGATGTGTGCAATCTCGTGCCCACGGTGCGGGCGTTGCAGCGCCAGTGGCCCGATGCGCGCATTACCTGGATTATCGGTAAGGGGGAGCACAGTCTACTGGCGGGGCTTTCCGGGGTCGAGTTCGTTGTTTACGACAAGTCGACAGGCATTGCCGGAATGCGCGCGTTATGGCGGCAGCTTGCCGATACGCGCTTCGATGTTTTGCTACATATGCAGCAGGCCATTCGGGCCAGCGTGCTGTCGCTTGGGCTAAAGGCCGACGTACGCGTGGGCTATGACAAGGCGCGTGCCAAAGATGCTCAGCACTGGTTCACCCAGCATCAGCTTGCGCCGCACCCCAATGCCCATGTGTTGGAGTCCTTTATGGACTTCGCCCGGGTGCTCGGGGTAGAGGATGACCGCTTAGCGTGGGATTTACCTGTGCCCGATACGGCACGTAATGAGGCTCAGGTGATCAGCGGTGAGACCTCTTACCTCGTCATTAACCCGTGTAGCAACGTTCGCCTGCGTAATTTTCGCAACTGGTCGGTAGAGGGCTACGCGAGCGTGATTGAACACGCTTGGGTGCAGCATGGTCTTAAAAGCGTATTGACCGGTGGCGGCAGTGCTCTGGAGCGTGAAATAGGCGAGCAAATTGAAGCACTCTGTCAGCCAGCCAGTGTCATTAACGCCATCGGCGGCACCTCATTGAAAGGGGTTTTAGCGCTGATCGATCAAGCCCAAGCGGTGATAGCGCCGGATACCGGCCCTATCCATATGGCCAATGCCATGGGAACGCCGGCATTGGGTCTTTATGCATCGACCAATCCCCAGCGTGCCGCACCCTATCTGTGGCGCGATTTTGCTGTCAACGCATACCCTGACGCGGTACGTACTTATCTGCATAAGTCGGTAGACGAGGTGAGCTGGGGCCAGCGGGTGCGTCACCCAAGCGCCATGATGCTGATTAAAGCAGACGACGTTATCGCTAAACTGGATACATTGCTGGCGCATACCGCTTTGACTGCCAGCGCAGGGAGCATCGATGAAGATTGATTTAACCGCGTTAGAACATGCCCGTGTACTGGTGGTCGGCGATGTCATGCTTGACCGCTATTGGCATGGAGGTACCTCGCGGATTTCCCCCGAAGCGCCTGTGCCAGTAGTTCGGGTAGAAGATGTTGAAGACCGTCCAGGCGGAGCGGCTAATGTGGCGCTGAACATTACCTCCCTGGGCGGCCACGCGGTGCTGGCGGGCGTGATCGGAGACGATGACAACGCGCAGATTCTACAAGCCAGTTTGACTGCCTCGGGTGTGAGTACTTACTTTCAACGTAGCGCTGAGATACCCACGATTACCAAGCTGCGTGTGATGAGTCGTAACCAGCAGTTGCTGCGCCTGGATTTCGAGCAGCGCTTGGACAGTGTCGATACCAGTGAGCTGGTGACTCAGGTAGAAAAGGTGCTCCCCGACTGCGACGTAGTGATCCTTTCCGACTACGGCAAAGGCACACTGAACCAAGTGGAGAACCTGATAGCCAACGCAAGAGCTCAGGGCAAGCGCGTGCTAATCGATCCGAAAGGGCAGGATTTCAGCAAATACCGTGGGGCAAGTTTAATCACTCCCAATCTGACCGAATTTGAAGCCGTGGTGGGTCATTGTGCGTCCGATGCCGAGTTATCCCGACGGGGTGAAGCGCTACGTGCTGAGTTGGAGCTGGAAGCGTTGCTGATTACTCGCAGCGAAAAAGGCATGACGCTGATTCGTGAAGGGCATGCGCCGCTACACCTACCCACCCGCGCTCAGGAAGTTTTCGATGTAACAGGGGCAGGCGATACCGTTATTGGCTTAATGGGGCTAGCGCTAGCGGCAGGCCACGCCTTTCCCGAAGCAATGATGCTGGCTAATTTGGGGGCAGGGTTGGTAGTGGCCAAACCGGGCACGGCCACGCTCTCTATCGCCGAGCTCTACACTGCCTTACACGGCGATAAGCTGGCCGAGTTTGGGGTGATTGAACCGAATGTATTGATCGAGGCGGTGCGTGCTGCCCAGCTACGCGGTGAGCGGGTGGTCATGACCAACGGCTGCTTTGATATTTTGCATGCGGGCCACGTCGCCTACCTGGAGCAGGCTAAACGTCTGGGTGACCGTTTAATCGTCGCGGTTAACGACGACGCCTCTATTGGTCGCCTGAAAGGGCCCAAACGTCCGATTAATCCGCTTAACCGGCGGATGCAGGTGTTGGCGGGGTTAGGGGCTGTCGATTGGGTTGTGCCGTTCAGTGACGACACCCCTCAGGCGCTGATCGAAGCGGTGCTACCCGATATCTTGGTCAAAGGTGGCGATTATCGTCCAGAAGATATCGCCGGGGGCGCGGCCGTTATCGCTAATGGTGGTGAGGTTAAAGTACTGGGCTTTGAAGATGGCGTTTCGACCTCGGCGATGATTAGTTCGATTCTAGATCGTGAACGCTAAGAAACCTCTGATGTCTTCACCTGCCTGGCCTCGGCTTGCCTACTCAGCGGCACTGTATGCGCTCTCACCGCTGATTGGCTGGCGCATATGGCGTGAGCAAGTACCCACTTACTCACGCCTTCAGCGGCTGGGTTTACGCCTCGAACCGCTGCCTTCCGCGCCACGTATTTGGCTGCACTGTGCCTCGGTGGGAGAAGTACGCGCCGCTCGACCGTTGATTGAGGGGCTACTAGCGCGTTATTCAACGCATAGCCTGCTGCTCACTACCATGACTGCGACAGGTGCTCAGCAGTCTCAAGCGCTTATTAGCGAGCAAACCCCAAGCGATCAAGCAAGGCTTACCCATCGCTTCCTACCGTTGGATTTTCCCGGTGCTGCCAGACGCTTTGTACGCAGCGTTCAGCCCGAACTTGCGATCCTGTTTGAAACCGAGCTGTGGCCCAACCTGATCCACGCCTGTCGCCAGCAGGGTGTGCCGGTGGCAGTGGTGAATGGTCGCCTATCGCCCCGCGCCTTTAAGCGCTACCAACGCCTGCGCCCGCTAATGGCCAGCACGCTCGCCAATATTAGCTGGCTAGCCGCAAAATCACCGGCAGATGCCGAACGCTTTAATGCCCTTGGCTGCGGCACGGATATTACACGCATCGTTGGTTCGCTGAAATTTGAAATAGCTTGCCAAGATAAGGTGTCTGAAGAGAGTGAGCGCTTACTTCAAGAATGGGGAGAGCGTCCGGTTTGGGTAGCGGGCTCCACCCGAGACGGCGAAGAAGCACTTGTGCTTCAAGCCCATCGTCAGCTACTTAGGCGCTATCCGAACGCGTTGCTGGTGCTGGTGCCTCGTCACCCCCAGCGCTTTGATGAGGTGGCTAAACTTTGCCAAACAGAAAGCTGGACACTAAGCCGCCGCAGCCTACAGCAGCCTGCCACAAAGCAAACTCAGGTTTACCTGGGGGATACGCTCGGTGAACTGGCCGCTCTTTATGCAGCAGGTCGTGTGGCCTTTGTGGGGGGCAGCCTAGTGCCGTTGGGCGGGCACAATGTGCTTGAACCAGCGGCGCTCGGTAGGCCGGTGCTTAGCGGTTTCTCAATTGAGAACTTCGCCGATGTTGCTGAACCGCTTCAAGCGGCAGGTGCGCTAACGCTGGTCGATAGCTCGGATGCCCTGGCAGATGCCTTGGCGGACTACTTTGCTAACCCTGAGCGCGCCCAACAGGCTGGGCGCGCTGGCCGCGCGGTGATTGAGACGCAAAAAGGCGCACTTGATCGCACCCTGACAGGATTGGCGTCGTTACTGTCTCGTTAGCCAGTGCCTGTATCGAAGAATCTTTATTTAAGCGCTATGCGCTCCACGCCATCTTCTTTGCCCAGCAGCAGAACATCGGCGCCGCGGGCGGCAAACAAGCCATTGGTCACCACACCGACGATAGCGTTGATACGCGCCTCCATGGCTACCGGGTCTTCGATCATAAATTCAAAGCAGTCGATGATTTGGTTGCCATTATCGGTGACTACCCCCTGGCGATAAACCGGCTCGGCACCAAGCGCTACCAGCTCGCGGGCGACATAGGAGCGAGCCATGGGGATGACTTCTACCGGCAGCGGAAAATGACCTAACTGAGGCACTTACTTTGAGCCATCAGCAATGCAGATAAAGCGTTCGGCACAGGCAGCCACCACGATTTTCTCGCGGGTAAGCGCAGCACCGCCGCCTTTAATCATATGTAAGTTAGCATTTACTTCGTCCGCACCGTCGATGTAAAAAGGAACTGTGCCAACGCTATTGAGCTCAAAAACTTCAATGCCCAGTTTCTCAAGGCGCTCGGCACTTGCCTTAGAGCTCGCCACCGCGCCTTTAAAATGATGGCGCAGGGGCCCCAGGCGATCAATAAACAGGTTAGCCGTGGAGCCGGTGCCAATGCCTAAGATGGTATCCTTTTCCAACTGAGATTTAATTTCTGCAATGGCGGCGTCCGCCACGGCGGCCTTTAATTCATCCTGGTTCATAGCTTGGTTCATAAATAGCCTTGTGAGTCAGAGGAGAGTTAGAGAAAAGAGGTAGTGGCGTTAGTATAACGGCCTAAACGTTGCCTGCCGATGGAAACGCGGCTAGACGCCGCTATACGTAATCTGCTACCAATAAAAGCTTTGTCCGTTCACGTTCTTCCCTTGGGATACCCGCATGCTCGAAGCAACCGTCAAAAAGATCCTCCAAGCCCGCGTTTATGAAGCCGCTTGTGAGACCCCGATTTCCCCTGCACCCTTTTTGTCGCGTCGTTTCAACAACCAGATTTTGATTAAGCGCGAAGATCTACAGCCGGTGTTTTCGTTCAAAATCCGTGGCGCTTATAACAAAATGGCGCAGCTCACCCAGGATCAAAAAGATAAAGGCGTGATTGCCGCTTCCGCCGGTAACCATGCTCAAGGGCTGGCCATGGCCGCGAAGCTGATGGGTGTCAAAGCCGTCATTGTGATGCCGCGTATTACCCCCGATATCAAAGTGCAGGCGGTGCGCGCCCGGGGCGCCAAGGTCATCCTCAAAGGGGATGCCTTCGCTGCTGCAGCCGAGCATGCTCAAGAGCTGATCAAAGAGCACGGTTACACCTATATTCCGCCGTTTGACGATATTGATGTGGTGGCCGGTCAAGGCACCATCGGCGTGGAAATTCTGCGCCAACACGCTGGGCGCTTAGACGCCATCTTCGTGCCGGTTGGCGGCGGTGGTTTGATCGCCGGTGTCGCGGCCTATGTGAAGTACCTCCGCCCGGATATCAAAGTAATCGGTGTCGAAGCCGAAGACAGCGCCTGCCTCAAAGCCGCCTTAGAGGCGGGTGAGCGTGTGGTGCTCGAGCAAGTGGGTGTATTTGCCGAAGGCGTCGCGGTGGCACAAATTGGCGAGGTGCCGTTTTCGTTGATCAAAGATCTGATTGACGGCGTTATCACCGTCAATACCGATGAAATGTGTGCAGCGGTGAAAGATATTTTTGAAGATACCCGTGCCGTGGCGGAAATCTCTGGCGCGCTCTCGCTGGCAGGGCTAAAAAAATACGTGCAGCAGACCGGTGCCGAAGGCGAGACGCTGCTGTGCATTAACTCAGGCGCCAATACCAATTTTGATCGCCTACAGCACATTGCCGAGCGCACGGAACTAGGCGAGCAGCGTGAAGCGATCCTGGCGGTGACCATTGCCGAGAAACCCGGTAGCTTTAAGAAGTTTTGCCGCACGCTAGGCAAGCGTATGGTGACCGAGTTTAGCTATCGCTACGCTGACAGCAGTGAAGCGCATATCTATGTAGGCGTGCAGGTTAAGCCCGGCGGTGAAGATCGACAGGCAGTGATCGACAAGCTGCGTGAGAGTGGCTATCAAGTAGAAGACTTGACTGACAATGAGCTGGCGAAACTGCATATTCGTCACCTAAGTGGTGGCCGCCCCAGCGAACGTTTCGAAGAAGAGGTATACCGTTTTGAGTTCCCCGAGCGCCCCGGTGCGCTGATGAACTTTTTGACGCAGTTGCCACACGACTGGAACATCTCGCTATTTCATTATCGCAACCATGGCGCTGCCTACGGCCGAGTGTTGGTGGGAATGCAAGTCCCAAACGGTGACCGTACTCATGTGGCAGAGTACTTAGATGCCATCGGCTACCGTTACTGGCGTGAAAGCGATAATCCGGCCTACCGATTATTTATGGCTTAGCGCTGCCCTGCGGTAAGCATAAGACGTGCGTAAATAGTTGTGTGTAAGTGGTTGCTTACCTTTAACGTCAGAGCTGCTAGTAACATAACGTAACTTAATCCTCAGAAATGAGGCTAAAAAAGGTCGCTAAACTAGTTGTCAACGATGGCCTAATAGCCCTATAGTCGTGAACGAAATTAAGCAAATCTGCCACCCTTTTGAAACCGTAAAGTGTGGTGGATTTAGCACATTCGGCAACGGTAAAGGTGTTGGAGAAGCGGCATGCGGCGGAAGAAGCCTGATATGGTAATGGCGTTGATGGTGGTATTTGCATTAGGAGTGCTGGCTACCGGCTATGCGCAGGCGTTGTCGGGAAGCTAATTCCCCGCAAGGTGACAGATAGCAGACGAGAGGGGCTGATCCTTTATGGGGTCAGCCCTTTTTTATGGCCAGTTTTTAAGGACAGCGATTGCCGGCGAACGTAGCCTTGGTCACTGACCACCACCTGTAAAGGCACATCCCATGGCTCCACAGGCAGAGAAGCCACCTGTTGGCAGGCATGGGCGACGCCAATCAAAGTAGGCGATGGGCCGGGGCGGTGCATGAACGCTAAGCTGCGGTCGTAAAATCCACCCCCCATGCCCATGCGGTTTGCATTAGCATCAAATCCGACTAGCGGCACAATCAGCGTATCTAGCGCCCAAGTGGGCAGCCGATTACGCCGCTGGGCACTGAATCTCACGTCAGGCTCCCAAATACCAAAACGGTTTTTTATCATTGGGGTGTCAGGACGGTAGGCAACAAACCACAGGCGGTTAGCGCTAAACGGACGTAAAACCGGGAGATAAATATTGACGTTACGCTGACGTAGCCAGGGAATAAGCGGGGTAGGATCGATTTCGCCGTTGACAGGCAGATAAAGACTTAAGCGCCGTGCGCGGCGTATTTCAGGCAGGGTTTTCAATCGTTGGCACAAGCGCTGTGCCGCAAGGCGTTGCTCATGCTCAGAAAGGGCTCGGCGTTGGTGACGTAAAGAGCGGCGGAGCGCGCGCTTATCGTCGTCCAGATAGAGGCTTTCCATGCAGATATTCTTTTATCCTCTATATTTTCGCATAGCCTAGACTTTGGGTGTTCTCCAGAGTGCCGCTGTCATTCTGGCCCTGAACCTACTGGTTCAGGTGGGTGGCCGCAGCCAGACCGTCAGGCTTTCCGACGCACGGACATGCACACGGGCCTGGCTAGCATTTGGCCCCCTGGGTATTACGCATAGGCTCGAGGGACTATAACGACTGGCGTACACCCCAGAGAACCCCGCCATCCTAACAGAGCGACGGCTAATGCCAAAGGTCTGGGTTAAACGTTCGCCGAGTCTTTAGATCGTTGACAGCGCTTTCAGGTAAAGCCTAAGACTGGC
This sequence comes from Halomonas sp. PA16-9, assembly GCF_009728585.1. Taxonomy (NCBI): domain Bacteria; kingdom Pseudomonadati; phylum Pseudomonadota; class Gammaproteobacteria; order Oceanospirillales; family Halomonadaceae; genus Halomonas; species Halomonas sp. PA16-9. Next base: position 27,938 of record NZ_CP040451.1, read on the forward strand.
GCGTTTTGGATAATGCCCGCTCAAGACGCTCATTTAAACGGTTCAGGCTCTCTTCACCGGCACGGTGCTCATCCATGGCTTCAAGAAGTTCGTGGGTGATATTGAGGGCCGCCATGATCGCCACACGCTCACTCCCCAGCACGCTGCTTTGGGCATTGATACCCTGCATGGCGCGGTCTAAGTAGCGCGCGGCGCGATCAAGTTTGGCTTCTTCGCCCGTGTCGCAGGCAATGATATAGCCGCGCCCTAATAGGGTTATTTCTTTGGTTGGCCGCTTGGCGTTGCTCATCAAAGACTCCAGCACGGGCCAGCAAGGGGCCCAATGCGTTAACATCACAGCATAGGAAGATAGGTGTCACTCACTATAAGAGAGGCACTTGTGCGCGGTCAACGCGCGGGCGAGTGCATCTCGTACCATTGCCGCCACCCTATCCCCCACACGCCCAGTAAATACGAGGTTATTAAATACTATGTCATTGATTGATGAGCGTCAGGACTTCTCCGATGTCGCAGATGTCTTTCTTCTCCATGGCAGCATGCAGTCGCCGGCTTTTTGGATGGCCGCTTATGTGCGCTGCTGGCGTTACGCGATGTGAATGCAGAGGCTTGGTTGGACGAAGTCTGCCAGAGCCTTGGTGTTGAGCAGCCCCGCGATCAGGCAAGTGCCGAGCGGCTATTAGGCTGGCGGCGGCAAACCGTAGAGGCGCTTAGCGCCAGCGACCTGGACTATACCCCACTGCTACCCGACGAGCTGTTCTCCCTGGGCGAGCAGGCGCAGGGTCTTAAAGAGTGGACGCTGGGCTTTATTGAGGTGGTCGATGAAGTGGCCGACAACGAGCTGCGCGAGCGTTGGTCTCAGGCGCTCCGTGAGGCGATTGATGACTTGCAGGCGCTGGGTCGGATAGATACCGATATCGACGACAGCCCCGAAAACGAAAACGATCTGTTTGCGCTTACCGAGCATGCCCGCATGGCCGCTATGCTGCTGTATACCGAGCAGCACCCCGGTATGCCGCAAGTCGAGCAAACTGACGCACCCGTTCACTAATCCCGTTGCCTAGATAGGAGCCGCTATGCTGTCCGACTCTGTGTTGCCTACGTTGTTACCCGCCCCCCTGCGATCAGTATGGGCGAGTACCGCCACCGCCGTGACGCCTTAATGGCCCAGCTGCCGGATAACGCAGCGGTGGTGCTCCCCGGTGCCGGACTGATGACCCGTTCACGGGATAGTGAATTTGCCTTCCGTCAGAACAGCGATTTTTACTACCTGACGGGCATACACGAACCAGATGCACTGCTGTTGCTGCTACCAGGACGCGCTGAAGGTGAAAGCGTGGTGTTCTGTCAGGATCGCGACCCCACCATGGAAGCCTGGACAGGGCGCCGTTTGGGTGCCGAAGGCGTGGTCGCTGATTACGGCATCGATCAGGCGTTTGAAAACGCAGTACGTGATGAGCGGCTACCTGAACTGTTGGCAGGTCGTGAGCTACTTTATCTGCCCCTAGACAATGCTGAAGCTGTCAGCATGGCTGAAGATGCTTTACATGAAGCCCTGGTCGGGCTTAGACGCGGTCGGCCGCCGCTAAAAGGTTGGCTGGATATCAGCCCGTTGGTTCACGCCATGCGGCTGATCAAAAGCAATGCTGAAATTGCCCTGCTCAGACATGCGGCACTGATATCTGCCCATGCTCACCGGCGCGCCATGCAGGTGGCGCGCCCAGGGCTGAGCGAATTTCAGCTCCAGGCAGAGTTAGAGCATGAGTTTGTCTGGCATGGGGCCAGTGGCCCTGCCTACAGTACGATTGTGGGGAGCGGTGCCAACGCCTGCGTACTGCACTATATTGAAAACAGCGCACCGCTGTGTGAAGACGGCTTGGTGCTGATCGATGCAGGTGCCGAGTTTGAGTTATATGCTGGTGATATCACCCGCACATTCCCGGTGTCCGGGCAGTTCAATGATGCCCAGCGGGCGCTCTACCAAGTGGTGCTCAACGCCCAGCAGCGCGCTGTGAGTGCCGTCCAGCCGGGTGCCACCCTTGCTGATATCCACCAGGGCGTGGTGCATGACTTAACTGCCGGGCTGATTGAGCTTGGCCTGCTGGAAGGCGACGTTCAGGCGCGCATCGATGATGAGAGTTATCGACGTTTTTACCTGCACTCAACGTCACACTGGTTGGGGCTGGATGTGCACGATGTCGGCACTTACCGGTTGGATGAGCAAACACCTCGGCCACTGGTTGCAGGTATGGTGCTCACCGTGGAGCCTGGCCTGTATATTCCTAGTGAAGACGATATTCCTGATGCCTATCAGGGTATTGGTATTCGTATTGAGGACAATGTGGTCGTCACTAACGAAGGCCATGAAGTACTGACCGCCGACGTGCCTAAACAGGTCGTTGAAATCGAAGCATTGATGGCTAAAAAGTAACCAGTCATCAATGTCTATAAAAGTCTTTATGTAAATTACGTTACGAAATTATTATTACCTCTTTATGAGTCGGCGTCGTGGCCGGGAGAAGCCAATGCAGCAGTCTAATCAGGCGGTTAAGGGAGCGCTGACGCATGACATTGTGATTGTGGGCGGGGGGCTGGTAGGCGCCAGCTTAGGCTGCGCCCTGGCGCCGCTGATTGAACGCTATGGCTGGCGTGTGGCGATCATTGAGTCGGCGCCTATGGCTGTTCAGCCACAGGAAACGACCTGGCAGCCCAGTTTTGATGCCCGGGCCAGTGCGATTGCAGAAGGTTCAGCCCAGCGCTTCCAACAGTTGGGTGTGTGGGAAGCGATGCGTGATGAGGCCACGCCTATCAAACGTATTCATATCAGTGAGCGAGGCCGCTTAGGAGCGACACGGCTGAGCGCTGACGAGCTGGGCGTCGCCGCGCTGGGGCATGTAATCCCCAATGCGTGGATGGGCCGTGTGCTGCACCAACGGCTTGCCCAACTGCCGCTGGAGTGGCACTGCCCGGCGAAGGTTGAGCTACTTACCCCCGTAGCTAATGGGCATGAGCTGCATCTCTCAGACGGTAGCCAGTTGAAGGCAGGACTGACGGTATTGGCAGATGGGGGACGCTCCGGTCTTAAAGAGCAGTTAGGCATTGGCAGCCGCCATGAATCTTACCAGCAGACGGCGCTGATCGCTCACGTGGGGGTAAGCCAGCCCCACATGGGCGTCGCTTATGAGCGCTTTACCTCCCAAGGGCCAATGGCGCTGTTGCCGCTCCCCGGCCAGGCCATGGAGCTAATCTGGACGCACCCCAGTGGTAGCGAACAAGCGCGTATGGCGCTTCCCGAGCGTGAATTCCTGCTGCAACTTCAGCGTGCCTTTGGCGACCGAGTGGGTCGCTTTACCCGGGTCGGCACCCGGCACGCTTATCCGCTTTCACTGGTCACCGCTGAAGAACCGGTGCGTCCAGGGCTGGCGGTATTGGGTAACGCTGCCCACGCTTTGCACCCGGTCGCGGGGCAGGGGTTCAACTTGGCCCTGCGTGGGGTAATGGATCTGGTCGAAGCGCTGGAGCAGGGTGAGCAGGCCAAGCGGCCGTTGGGCGATATGAGTACGCTGCAAGCCTTTGAGAAGCAGCGCTCCCGAGACCGCGCCAATGTGATTCGCTTTAGCGACGGCCTGGTGCGGCTATTCGGGCTCTCCTTCCCGCTGTTGCCCAATGCCCGGGCCGCGGGGTTAATCGGCTTGAATCTGGTTGGGCCCCTGCGGCGAGGGCTGGCTCGACGCGCCATGGGCTTAGAACGTTAAGCTTATACATCCTAGGCCATGAATATGAACAAGGGAACGCTATGCATACGGACTCATCCATTGCGAAGCCGCCAGTGGAAAGCTTTGAAGCGATTATTGTTGGCGGTGGCATGGTCGGTACCGCACTCTGCGCGCTGTTAGCCCAGGCGGGCATGCAGGTAGCGCTTGTTGAGGCAAAGCCCGCGCCGTTAAGCCTTGAGAATGCCACTAGCCAGCTGCCAGCCCCGCGGGTTAGCGCGTTAACGCCGGTCTCTCAACGCTTGCTAACCCATGTGGGCGCTTGGCCCGCGATGCAGAAAACCCGGGTAACGCCCTACCAAGGCATGCAGGTATGGGATGCCGAAGGGAGTGGTGAAATCGCCTTCTCCGCCGACGAGGCGGGAGTAGCCGTACTGGGCCATATTGTTGAGAATGCGGTCACGCTGGCCGCGCTCAATCATCAGGTCGTTGAGCATCCCAATGTCACCCCATTTTTTGGCGCTCGCCTACAGGCGCTGCAGCGCCCAAGCTCATATCCTTCAAAGCAAGCCTCAAGTGGCGACTGGCTGATACTTGACGATGGGCGACAGCTACATGCGCCGTTAATCATCGCCGCAGATGGTGCCCACTCGGTGCTGCGCGAAATGGCCGGTATTGAGGTGGCCAGCGACGATATGCAGCAGGAGGCAGTGGTAACCACCGTTACGTGCGCCAAGTCCCATGGTGGCGCTGCTCGGCAAGCGTTTATTGATGGTCGCCCACTGGCGTTTCTGCCGTTAACCGTGGAAGGGAATGACCATTACTGCTCAATCGTATGGTCAACCACGCCGGAGCACGCCGCTGAACTGAGTGAACTGCCCCGCGAAGCGCTTGGGGAGGCACTGGGGAGAGCATTTGGTCATCGCCTAGGTGAGGTAACGGTCTGCGATAAAGCCCACCGTTTTCCGTTAGTGCAGCGCCATGCCCGCCACTATGTGCAGCCGCATTTTGCTCTGGTGGGCGACGCTGCCCACAACATTCACCCGCTGGCGGGTCAGGGCGTCAATTTAGGCCTTATGGATGCGGCGGTCTTGGCAGAAGAGGTGGTGCATGCCTGGCAGCGCGGCGCGCCCTGGGGAGAGTTAAGCACCTTGAAGCGCTATGAGCGCCGGCGGCGCTTTGATAACAGTGCCATGCTGGGGCTGATGAAGGGCTTTAAAGTACTGTTCGGCAGCCACGATCCGGCGTTGACGCTGGCGCGTAACCTGGGGATGAGTGGCATGAACCAGTTGGTGCCACTAAAGCGGGTATTGATGCGGCAGGCGACCGGGGAGCGCGGCCGCCTGCCGCTTAGCTGTCGTTAAACCGGGCTGTCGTTAAATCAGGTTGCCGTCAACGCCGTTGACGGTCGACTACGTTGAGTGCTTTAAGCAGATTAAGCGCCTCGCTGAGTTGGTAATCATTGAGTAGTCGCTCGGCCATCTCCTGGCGATCCCGTGGCGCCTGCTGAGCGCTTAGGTGGCCCTCGAGGTCGGCTTCACGAATCTCCCGGCGGCTCTCGGCGACTTCCAAGCGACCACGCACAACGTCTACATCGGGCTCAATGCCTTGGGCCTGAATGGAGCGACCGTTGGGAGTGTAGTAGAGCGCCGTGGTAAGTTTGAGTCCTTCGCCATTACCGAGTGGCATAATCTGCTGCACTGAACCTTTACCAAAACTATCGGTGCCCATAATCACACCACGCCGCTGATCCTGCAGCGCCCCGGCGACGATTTCCGCCGCTGACGCACTGCCACCATTGATCAACACGACCAGCGGCACATCGGCAGCGGGCGTGGTGGGTGAGGCAGAGAACGACATTTCGGTATCTGAGAGGCGCCCCTCGGTATACACGATCAAGCCCTCATCCAGGAACAGGTCGGCAATGCCGACGGCGGCCTGTAGCACCCCACCGGGGTTATTACGTAAATCGAGTATCAACCCTTCTAAAGGCTGTTCGCGAGCCATAAGCTCAAGCGCATCGCGCGCCTGTTCCGGTGTGCGCGACTGAAACTGACTAACGCGCAGGTAGCCATAACCGGGCTCGAGCAGCTCATGTTTAACGCTTTCGCTGCGAATAACCTCGCGGGTCAGAATAAATTCCCGCGGCGAATCTTCGCCTGAACGCAGCACGCTAATGCGTAGATCGGTGCCCGGCTCACCGCGCATCAGGGTGACGGCCTCTTGCAGCGACATGCTGTCGGTGGGGGTGCCATCAATGGCGACGATAATATCGCGAGAAAGTAGCCCCGCGCGGGAAGCGGGGGTGTCGTCGATAGGCGTAATCACCATGAGCTGACCATTCTCGGTGCCCACCTCGATACCGATGCCGCCAAATTCGCCCTGAGTCGACTCGCGCAGACTCTGGTACTCCTCCTCATCCAAGTAGGCGGAGTGGGGATCTAGCTCGCTCAGCATGCCGCGCATAGCGTTGCGAAGCAGCGTACTGTCATCGACCTCCTCAACGTAGGCACGCTTAATGCGCTCAAACACCTCGGCGAAGGTCTGAATATCTTCCAGGGGTAGTTGGTCGTAGGATGGCTCATCCACGGCACCGCTACCGGCTGGCTGGGCGAGCAACGGTAGCGGGGCCGCCAGTAAAGCAATCGGGAGCAGGGTAGCCAAGAAGCGCTTGGCGGGGGCTGATACCCCGGTAACTGATAGCGTCATGCAGACTCCGCAGGGCGATAGGTGGCGCCATAGCGCGCACCCTGTCGTGGAAAGTGTTTAGTTGAAAATGAACATTGAGACATCAATAGTCATGCAGCTTATCCCGTCAGCGACGCGCAATCCAACGCTGTGGATTAATTGGTTCACCCCCGCGGCGAACTTCGAAGTAGAGCGCCGCGCGGGTTTGACCACCGCTATCACCTACGCGACCAATTTCATCACCGCGACTGACCTGCTGACCAGGCCTGACGCTAAACTGTTGCAGGTGAGCATGCAGCGTCATGATCTGGTCACCGTGGTCGATAATCAACAAGTTACCAAACCCCCGCATCCAGTCAGCGAATACCACCCGGCCAGTGTGTACGGCAGTGACCGGGGTGCCCGCGCTGGCCTGAATCACAATACCGTTATAGTGCACGCCGTCGCGATGGTGAAAACTGCTGCTGATTGAACCCTGTACCGGCCAAGGCAAATCACCTTGGGTGCTTACAATATGCGTAGTAGGCGTGGGTTCAGCAAGTTTTGCCATCTCCGCCTGGATATTACGGAGTACCCTTTCGGCCTCTTCGCGGCTCTGATTGAGGTCGGCCAGCCGCTCCTCTTCGCTTCCGTAGCGGTCATCCAGATTGGAAACAACGCCTCGCCGTTCGGTGGTGCGTTGGGCTAACAGCGCGCTTTGCTCTTCTAACTCGTCGGCCAGCGTATCGAGGCGGGCCTGCCGCTCGCTTAGTTCCTCCTGAGTATCGGAGAGCGCCGTATCGAGGCGGGCGATAGCATTTAAGCGGCGATTGCGTGCTTCGGTCAGCCGATTCATATACGCCTGCATACGATCAAGCTCGGACGGGTCGCCCTGGTTAAGCAGCAGTTTGAGCTGCGGCGTTGGGCCAAGGCGGTAAAGCGCTGAGAGCTGCTGGCCCAAGGCTGCATATTGATCGGCACGCTCGCTCTCCAGTCGGTCACGATGTTGACGGAGCTGGGTCGTTTCATCATTCAACTGGCGGCGCTCAGCTTGTAGCGTGTCTAAGCGCTGATGAGTCTCGGCAAGTTTGGTTTCGACTTCCTTGAGCTCGCGTTCGGCGTTATCGCGGGCCTCGCCAGTGGCGCTGAGGCGTTGGGCAACGGACTCGATCTCTTGGCCAATCGCATCCAATTGCCGGCGCGCCGCATTTTCATCCTGTTGGGCGAATCCCGCTGGCGCATAACTTATCGCCAGCAGGAGGGTCATTGCCAAATAGCACCGATTAGACATTACTTATAATGGATCAGTGGTTTACCCGTCATCGCCTCGGGCTGTTTCTGATCCATCATGGTCAACAGCGTGGGGGCCAGGTCGCATAGTTTGCCCTCTTCAAGCGAGGCCGCACGTTCGCCGACGTAAATAAGCGGCACCACAAAGGTGGTGTGGGCGGTTTGCGGTGCGCCGGTTTCGGGATGAACCATCTGTTCGGCATTACCGTGGTCGGCGGTAATTAAGCAGGCGCCGCCTGCACACTCGATGGCTTCAACGACACGACCCACGCAGGTATCGACGGTCTCAATGGCTTTTACCGCCGCATTGAAGTCGCCGGTGTGGCCGACCATATCACCGTTGGCGTAGTTACAAACGATCAGGTCGAAGCTGCCGCCGTCAATGGCATCGACAAGCTTATCGGTAATCTCAAAGGCGCTCATTTCAGGTTTTTCGTCGTAGGTGCGCACATCACGGGGAGAGGGCACGAGGATGCGCTCTTCGCCTTCGTACTCGGCTTCGTTACCGCCTGAAAAGAAGAACGTCACGTGGGGATACTTTTCGGTTTCGGCAATACGCAGCTGTTTCAAGCCACGCTTGGCGACGACCTCCCCCAGGGTGTCATTGAGATCCGATGGCGGGAAGGCGGCAGGCGCAGGAATGTCAGCGGCGTACTGGGTCATCATTACCAGCCCTTTACCGGCAAGCTTAGGGCATGCCCGCCGCTCGAAACCGTTGAAATCCGGCTCGGCAAAGGCACGAGTTAACTCACGGGCGCGGTCGGAGCGGAAGTTAAGGAAAATCGCTGCATCGCCATCCTGCAAAGTAACTGCTTTTTTTTGGAACCGTCTTTGAGCGGTATGCTGCTAGCCGCCACAAATTCATCGGTTTCACCACGCTGATAGGCGTCACGCAGTGCGGTTTCAGCGCTGGTGGCGTAGTACTCTGCTTGGCCATCGGTAAGCAGACGGTAGGCCTGCTCGACGCGCTCCCAGCGGTTGTCGCGATCCATGGCGTAGAAACGGCCAATAATCGAGGCGACAAAGCCATTGTCAGCGCCCACCAGCTCGGCCAGGCGAGCATTGGCGCGCTCTATCGAGGCCAGCGCACTTTGCGGTGGCATATCACGACCATCGAGAAAGGCATGAATAAAAATACGCTGGGCCCCACGGCGTGCCGCAAGTTCGGCCATGGCAATAAAGTGGTCTTCATGGCTGTGGACGCCGCCGGGGGAGAGCAGGCCAATCAAGTGTACCGGCCGGCCATTGGCGACAGCCTCGTTAATCGGCTGGGTGAGGTTGTCATTAACATCCAGGTCGCCGTCTTCAATCGCCTTGCTGATACGGGTAAAGTCCTGATAAACGATACGTCCGGCACCAATATTCATATGGCCAACTTCAGAGTTGCCCATCTGGCCATCGGGAAGCCCCACGTTAAGGCCATCGGTGTGAACGAAGGCGTGAGGGCGGCTTTCCCACAGTTTATCCATTGTCGGCGTATGGGCAGCGGCCACCGCATTATGGTCGCTCTCGGGGTTGTGGCCGTAGCCGTCGAGAATAATCAGCGCCACGGGGCGCGGGGTGCGAGAAGTATCCATAAAAAAACCTCGTTAAGATTGGCAAGCCGAACGACTCGAAAATTCGGGGTCGCGACAGGCGCACGCTTGGGGCATCATAACGCAGGCAACTGCCAGGCGTCATGAGTTAGGCCTGCGCGGGAAGCTATCTGACGTGTATACTTGTCGCGTTTTGGCAGCGGTTAGGCCGCTTTTTTCTGCATAGACCAAGAGATTGTGTTCGCGATGATCGATCAGGTGTTCGAATTCGTACAGAACCACCCCCTGCTAGTTGGGGCATTTTTGCTGGTGCTGATAGCGTGGATTATTTATGAAACGCGCAGCGCCGCCACGAATGCACTGACTGCCTCGCAGGCCACTCAGCTTATCAACCGCGAAGACGCGGTGGTGCTGGATATCCGTGAAAACAAAGACTTCAAAGCCGGGCATATCGCGGGGGCGCGCAACATTCCGCAGAGCAACCTCGATAGCCGCATGAGCGAACTGGATAAAGTAAAAGCCCAGCCGGTCATCGTGGTTTGCAAGCACGGTCAGAGTTCTGGCGCCGCACAGGCCAAGCTCACCAAAGCAGGCTTTGAGCGTGCTTACAAGTTGAGAGGCGGTATGGCGCAGTGGCAAGGCGACGGCCTTCCGGTGGTTAAAAAGTAAGCAACGCTACCTTTATTTAATGAACAATCAGGAGTTTTCTCATGGCGGAAGATAACAACACCCCGCAGGCTGGTGCCGCGGCGGACGAAAAACCGCAGCTCAAATTCTCGCTGCAGCGTATTTATGTAAAAGATATTTCGTTTGAAGCGCCCAATTCACCTTCGGTGTTTAAGCAGGCGTTCAAACCCAAGGTGAACCTGGATCTTAATACCACCAGCACTAAAATTGCTGATGACCAGTATGAAGTGGTGGTCAAAGTTACTGCCCAGGTGAACGACAACGAAACCGGTACCACCTCTTTCCTGGCGGAAGTGGAGCAAGCGGGCCTTTTCCGTATTGCCGGTATTGAAGGTGCGCAGTTGGATCAAACCCTAGGCGCTTTCTGCCCTAACCTGCTGTTCCCCTACGCCCGCGAGTGCGTGGATAACCTGGTCAACCGTGGTGGTTTCCCGCCACTGATGCTGGCACCGGTTAACTTCGAAGCGATGTACGCCCAGCGTAAGCAGCGCGAAGCTAAGCAAGCCGCCGAAAACACTCACTAAGCGATGCCAAAAGCCATGTCAGAAACGCACGCCGCTGATTGGTACGCCCTGCATGGCAAAATGCCACGTCTCTATGTGCCTGCTGCTTTCGTAGCAGGCAGAGAACTTGCATTGCCTGACGGCCCGGTGCGTCATATCACCCGCGTGTTGCGCATGGGCGAAGGTGCACCGTTGGTGCTATTTGATGGCCAAGGTCTTGAGGCGGGGGTGCGCTTGGCGGACGTTAGCCGCAAGCAGACGCTCGTGCGGGTCGAAGCGGTATGGTCGGGCAGTGGTGAATCGCCGCTGTCTGTCCATTTAGGCCAGGCCATCTCTAAAGGCGACCGAATGGATTATGCCATTCAGAAGGCCGTCGAGTTGGGCGTTGCGGCAATTACTCCACTGTATACCGAGCGCGGTGATGTGCGCTTAAAGGGCGACCGTGAAGATAAAAAGCTCGCCCACTGGCAGGCAGTGGCGGCCAGTGCCTGCGAGCAGAGTGGCCGTGCGGTGGTGCCCCAAGTGCATTCACCGATGCCGTTATCAGCATGGCTTGAAGAGCGCCAGGAGCCGCTGCGCTTGATGCTGCATCTAGCGACCGGCAATGCGTTTGATCGCCAAGACCGACCGGCTTCGGTAGCGCTGCTTATCGGCCCTGAAGGCGGTTTAAGCGAGAGTGATATCGCCGCTGCCCAAACCGCTGACTTTACGCCGCTGACTCTTGGCCCACGGGTTTTGCGTACGGAGACGGCACCGGTGGTGGCGCTTTCGTTGCTGCAGCACTACTTTGGTGATTTGTAAGTACTTACTATCAATCGAAGCCTTGTCAAACTGCTTTGCCCCTTCGCTCGCTTGCCCCTGAGCTCTTTGTCTCTGATTCCGGCCCATTTCGATATGCCTGCTGAAGGCCCTTAAGCACGATGGGTTTAAGCATCGGCAGCGGTTCACCTGATAGCCCACTGATCACCAGCAAGCGGTGTTGTCGGCCTTGCGCATAGCCCAGATAGCAGGGCAGCCATATCGGCGTTGGGGCGCTACCCAGCACTTGAATTCGCCAGTGGCGTGGTGTCGCCATGCGCTCCCATAGCCACAGCTGGTCCAGTGCTTCTGGCGTTGGCGGTAAGCCGCTATCAATGTTAAGTGCTGAGCTGGGTTCTTCGGCCTGGGTGGGTAGTTCGGTGCCCACTAGTAGTAGTGCACGGCGCATTTCCTTAGCACACAGTAACCAAGCACCCGCTGCACCATTCGATAGGCCTAGCGGTGCCGCCCAGAGGCCAACCCAGGCAGGTTCGCAAGCCGTCGCGCCAAGGCGCTGTAAGCACCGTTTAGCAGCATCTTCTTCAATCCGCCGCGCAAGTGTTAAGCGTTCAGCCATTTGCCCACCCCTGCAGCAGCGCTAGCATGCCCAGTATGAGACAAAACCAAGCGAATAGGCCGATACAGCGACGGCGCGTCAACCGTGCCTCTTGACCAATCACCTGGGCGTTATCGGCTCTTGCGGCCAATACGGCCTGCATATCCGGCGCGGCTTCGGTCATCATCACATCGCTTAGCTGATCTTGGCTGGGTGCGGTTGCTGTTAGGCTAACGAGATAGCCAACGCTCATCGAAACCGCTACCCCCACCGTGTTGTTATACAGCCACGAGATATCGAGGAGCGCAGACACGGCCCATACGGAGAGCATGCCGGCAATCAGTCCGGCCATCGCTCCCCGTGCGTTGGAGCGGTGGCTAAAAATAGCCAATAGGAAGGTACCTAGTAGCGCCCCGTAAAACCACGAGCCGATTTGGTTGACCGCCTCGATCACAGGGCCAAGATTACCGGCGAAGAAAGCAAACAGGGTGGCATAAAGCCCCCAGAAAATGGTGGCCGTGCGTGATGCTTTCAGATAATGAGCATCGCTGGCATTGGGGTTGATATAGCGACTATAAAAATCCCGCACGGTTACCGCCGAAAGCGAGTTGAGCGCCGAGTCGAGACTCGACATCGCCGCGGCAAACACCCCGGCAATGACTAGTCCCGCCATGCCTGAGGGAAAGGCGCTGACGACATAGCGGGGTAGCAGTTCATTGAGATCCTCGGGGGGCGTTAGCCCATGCTGCTGGTAATAGGCGGCCAAGATGATGCCAATAAATAGAAACAGCAGCATCTGCGGAATCAGCAGGTAGCCGCCAATCAGCAGCGAGCGCTGAGCATCGAGCACTGATGGGCTTGAGAGCACTCGCTGGATTTGGCTCTGGTCAGTGCCGAAGTAGGCCACATGGAGGAAAAAACCGCCGAGTAAGCCTGCCCATAGCGAGTAGGTTACGCTGGGGTCGAAGGATAAATCGATGGCGTTGAACATGCCGCTGGCCGCGCCGAAGTCGAAGACATCGCCCCAACCGCCAGGCAGGCTGGTCACTAAAAAGAAGATGCTTAACAGTGCACCAAGCCAGAGTACGAACATTTGCACCACATCGGTCCAAATTACCGCGCTGATACCGCCCATCACGGTATAGGTGATGGCCAGTACCGCCATAATGATAATGGTGAGGTTAACGCTCCAGCCGGTCACCACTGCAAGCACGAGCGCTGGCGCATAGAGCACCACGCCAGTGGCTAGGCCGCGGGCAATCAGAAACAGCAGGGCTGTGAGGGTTCGCGTCGCTGGGCCGAAACGGCGCTCCAGCAGTTCGTAAATACTGTAGATGCCCGCGCGGTGGAAAATAGGTACCAGCACCAAAATCAACACAATCATGGCCAAGGGCACATTGATAAACGTCACCAGGCGTTCAAGGCCTCCCTCGAAGCCCCAGCCCGGCGCCCCGATAAAGGTGATCGCGCTGGCTTGGGTCGCCATGACCGAAAGACCGATGGCCCAGCCGGGAATTTTGCGTCCGCCTAGAAAATAGTCTTCGGGGTTATGCTGATCTTTGCCGAAGCGTGAACCAATCCAGGCTATTAAGCTGATGTAACCAATCAAAACGATCGTATCAAAAAGCGTGAACCCTTCCATGTTCGCCCCCTTACGCCTAATTTTGTCTAGTGTTTTTGAGAGTAGCAGGTTGTGGAGTGTTTGCTTTTTCAGGCGTCAGGCATGCTTTCAACCACTAAAAAATGCTATCTCGCTTTGCCCTGTGGGTGTCAGGCACCATAATGTTGGTCTATTTTCTTGAAGGACGTTACCCATGGTGCGTGAGTCACACTCATCCCCCCGATCCGCCAGCGATGCAGCCGCCCAGTTGGGAGAAGTGGCGTACCTAACGGTCACGGCCGTCAATAACATCGGGGCGTTTTTGCAATGGGGGCAGCCGAAGGATGTGTTGCTGCCGTTTAGTGAGCAGCAGTTCCGCCCTGATCCCGGCAAACGTGTACTGGTCATGCTGTATAGCGACGACCAGGGGCGGCCAGTGGCGTCGATGAAGCTGGATCGTTTTTTGACCGATGACGCCTGGGCCATGGAAAAGGGTGACGAAGTCGCCGTCATAGTGGCGGAGCGTACTGATCTGGGTATGAAGGTGGTGGTGAATCACCGCTACTGGGGGCTTATTTACCAGGACGACGTCACCCAGCCATTGCGCCGTGGTCAATCAGTCAAGGGCTACGTAAAGCAGCGTCGTGAAGATGGTCGCCTAAATATCTCGCTGCTACCGCCAGGTGCGGCTCGTTTGGATGTGGTGGGCGATAAGATACTGCAGGTATTGCGTGAAAGCGGCGGCTATTTGGCGCTGGGGGATAAAAGCCCTGCTCATGAAGTTAAAGCCCGTTTAGGGGTGAGTAAAAGCGCCTATAAACAGGCCATTGGGCGGCTTTATAAGCAGCAGCTGATTACCCTAGAACCTGGAGCTATCCGCTTAGTGCCCGGCGCGCTTAGCGAGTAGTTAGCGGGGCAGTTGGAGCCGGGCGAGCAGTACGGCATACTGAGCATCAATTGTTTATGTTTGGATAGTGCCCCCGATGAGCCAATCAAATCTGCATCTCGGCGTTGTGATGGATCCCATCAGCGACATCGCTTACAAGAAAGACACCACCATGGCCATGCTATGGGCCGCCCAGGAGCGCGGTTACACCCTGCACTATATGGAGCAGGAAGACCTTTTCTTGAATGCAGGGCAAGCCTACGCACGTATGCGGCCGTTAACGGTGCATCGTGATCCGAACCACTGGTACGACCTGGGCGAGCCCTCTGCGCGTCCAATGGTTGAGCTGGATGTGGTGCTGATGCGTAAAGATCCGCCCGTCGATGCCGATTTCACTAACGCCGTGCATTTATTAGGTTTTGCTGAGCGTGAGGGTGTGCTGGTGGTTAACCCCACGGCAGCGCTGTTGCAGTGTAATGAAAAGCTGTTTGCGCAACAGTTTCCTCAGTGCTGCGCGCCGACGCTTGTGGCCAGCCGCGACGATGTACTGCGCGCCTTCCATGCGGAGCACGGCGATGTAATCTTCAAGCCACTGGATGGCATGGGCGGTACCGGCATTTTTCATATTGGCCCGGAAGGCCGTAATATCGGCGCGGTCATTGAGCAGCTTACCTTGCGCGGGCAGCGGCAAATTATGGCCCAGCGCTACCTGCCGGAAATTAAGAATGGCGATACGCGTATTCTGTTAGTCGATGGTGAGCCCGTTCCTTTTGGACTGGCGCGTATACCCTCTGCGGGCGAGACTCGTGGCAATCTAGCTGCCGGAGGGCGGGGCGTGAGTCGCGAGCTTACTGATCGTGATCGCTGGCTAATTCAGCAGGTACAGCCCATGATTCGGGACAAAGGCTTAATGTTTGTCGGCCTCGATGTCATCGGTGACTATATTACTGAAATCAACGTCACCAGCCCCACCTGTGTGCGTGAAATTGATGATCAGCGGGGCACCAATATTGCCGGTTTACTGCTGGATGCCATCGAGCGCCGCTTAGCCTAGGCACGGCTTCACTCTTATAATGACACTTATTACGCTATGTCTGCTGAGATGCCAGCAGGCAGTGGGAGACGCATGCAAAGTTTGAAACATCACTTTCTAATGGCTATGCCGCATTTAGAAGATCCTAATTTTGCCGGTAGTCTGATCTATCTTTGCGATCACGATAACAACGGCTGCATGGGGGTGATTACTAACCGACCGTTAGAGATCACGCTTGAGGCGCTGTTTGATCAGCTGGAATTAGGCGGTGAAACAAGCCCACATCGTAATGCGCCGGTTTATTATGGCGGGCCTATGCATAAAGACCGTGGCTTCATTCTGCATGTCGGCGATAGTCAGCAGTGGGACTCGAGTATCCAGGTGGAGGACGGTATTGCGCTGACCACCTCGCTGGATATTCTTCAGGCCTTTGCCGCTGGCGAGGGGCCAGAGCACTTTTTAGTCTGCTTAGGCTGCGCGGGCTGGGAAGTCGGGCAATTGGAAGAGGAGTTGAAGGAGAACAGCTGGCTAACGGTAGAAGCCGAGAGCAACGTGCTCTTCAATACCCCGCCCGTTGAGCGCTTAACCGCGGCGGCTGGTTTACTCGGTATTGATCTTAACCTAATGACCCGAGACGCGGGGCACGCCTGATGGCCGAAGCGGGGCAGCGCTTAATCCTGGCCTTTGACTACGGCACTCGGCGTATTGGTGTGGCGGTGGGCAACGAGCTGCTGCGCAGTGCGCGCGAGCTCACTCCGCTGACGGCAAGGGATGGGATTCCCGATTGGAATGTCGTGTCACGGCTACTTAACGAGTGGCAGCCGGATCTGTTAGTGGTGGGATTACCGTTGAATATGGATGGTAGCGAGTCAGATATGAGCACTCGCGCTCGCAAGTTCGGTAATCGTTTGCATGGCCGTTTTGGTAAACCGTGTGAAATGGTCGATGAGCGTGGCACCACGCGAGAAGCTAAGCTAATCGCTCGCGAGGCGGGCCATAAAGGCAATTATCGCCAAGACAGTGTCGATGGCATTGCGGCTATTCTTATTCTTGAAGGCTGGTTCGCCCACCAGGAAGGCTTGCCTGGCGGGCGCCTTTCTCTATAAGTTCTACCTTGAAATTCCTACCCTTAAACTTTTGCGCTTTAACGATCCAGCGTGCCCGTTTGGGTGGGTACGTACCAGCGCACGGGGCGTAGCTCTTTTTCGATTAGCTCATCGACATTGAGCAGTGTCGCGAAAATCGCCATTCGCATGGGGATACCGTTATCGGTTTGGCGGAAAATCGCCAGACGCGGATCGCCGTTAAGGTCGACGTTTAAATCATTCGCGCCGGGGCGGCTATCCCTGGGTAGCGGGTGCATCACAATGGTGCTTTGGCTGCAGCGGTGATCGAGAAAATCGCGGTTAACCATAAAGTCGTCAGAGAGCCCCTGAAAGCTCTCATTCATCTCGTCGGTAAAGCGTTCCTTCTGTATCCGTGTGGTGTACACCACATCTAAATCGGCAAAATCACTAGCGAGAGAATCGCGCTGCTCAATGCGGTGGCCGCGAGAGGCTACTAAGTCAATCAGCTTGGAAGGCATCTCAAGGCCCGGCGGCGACACCAGGGTAATGCGCAGCGGGTCATAGAGGGATAAAAGCTTAATCAGTGAATGTACGGTACGGCCGTACTTCAAGTCGCCGGTGAGTAAAATATGCGCACCGGTCAGTGATTTACCTAGGCGCTGAAACTCTTTATCAATCGTATAAAGGTCAAGTAGTGCTTGGCTGGGGTGCTCCCCGGGGCCGTCGCCACCATTAATAACCGGTACATTCGTCGCCGCGGCAAACTCAGCCACCGAGCCCTGGTCGGGGTGGCGCATTACAATGGCGTCGCAGTAGCCACTCATTACACGGCTGGTGTCATATAGTGACTCTCCCTTCGCCATAGAGGAGAAAGTGAAGCCCGTGGTGTCACACACACTGCCACCTAAACGACAAAAGGCAGCATTAAAGCTTACCCGCGTACGAGTGCTGGCTTCAAAAAACAGGTTGCCGAGTACCGCCCCTTCCAACACTCGTGTCACTTGGCGCCGTTGAGCAATCGGCTCCATGCGTGCAGCCACACGCAGTAAATGATCAACGCTTTCACGGTTTAATGAGTCGACTGTTAGCAGGTGGTGGCTCATGGCGGACCTCAGCAAGGTGGTAGATGAGTCTAGTGTAACCGCCAATGAGGGTACCGCCGAAGGGGTTTAATCCACTCAATATGACTAATTTGTAATTTTTCTACAAAACCGCTTGCCAACCCGTCAGCGAATCCGTAAAGTACGCATCCGCTGCCGGGGACGCCAAGCGTTACCAGCGGTGAATAAGGTGTAAAAGCCTTGGTTTGTCAGGAGGTTAGAGCAGGTTGTGTCGCTCGCCTCACTCGCTAAAAAAACAGCGATTGACAACCACCAGGAAATGCGTAGAATACGCCTTCCTCGCTGAGGCAAGCCAAGTCAACGGCAGCCCGGTTGCTTTCACAGCAATCAAGCAGCGAAACAGCTCTTTAACAATTTGATCAGGTAATTCATGTGGGCGCTTGCTGATGTTGGTGGCAAATCACCAAATATCAAGGCAAGCGGTCATGAGAACGACAGTTTTTAAACGAAAGTTTTTAAACAACAGTTGAATGAATTCGTTTGAACCTTGAGCCAAGTTTGGTTCGCTTCTGTCACTTTCGGGTGGCGGGTAAGAACCGCATAGATCTTAAACTGAAGAGTTTGATCATGGCTCAGATTGAACGCTGGCGGCAGGCCTAACACATGCAAGTCGAGCGGTAACAGGGGTAGCTTGCTACCCGCTGACGAGCGGCGGACGGGTGAGTAATGCATAGGAATCTGCCCGATAGTGGGGGATAACCTGGGGAAACCCAGGCTAATACCGCATACGTCCTACGGGAGAAAGGGGGCTTCGGCTCCCGCTATTGGATGAGCCTATGTCGGATTAGCTAGTTGGTAAGGTAATGGCTTACCAAGGCAACGATCCGTAGCTGGTCTGAGAGGATGATCAGCCACATCGGGACTGAGACACGGCCCGAACTCCTACGGGAGGCAGCAGTGGGGAATATTGGACAATGGGGGCAACCCTGATCCAGCCATGCCGCGTGTGTGAAGAAGGCCCTCGGGTTGTAAAGCACTTTCAGCGAGGAAGAACGCCTATCGGTTAATACCCGGTAGGAAAGACATCACTCGCAGAAGAAGCACCGGCTAACTCCGTGCCAGCAGCCGCGGTAATACGGAGGGTGCAAGCGTTAATCGGAATTACTGGGCGTAAAGCGCGCGTAGGTGGCTTGATAAGCCGGTTGTGAAAGCCCCGGGCTCAACCTGGGAACGGCATCCGGAACTGTCAGGCTAGAGTGCAGGAGAGGAAGGTAGAATTCCCGGTGTAGCGGTGAAATGCGTAGAGATCGGGAGGAATACCAGTGGCGAAGGCGGCCTTCTGGACTGACACTGACACTGAGGTGCGAAAGCGTGGGTAGCAAACAGGATTAGATACCCTGGTAGTCCACGCCGTAAACGATGTCGACCAGCCGTTGGGTGCCTAGAGCACTTTGTGGCGAAGTTAACGCGATAAGTCGACCGCCTGGGGAGTACGGCCGCAAGGTTAAAAATCAAATGAATTGACGGGGGCCCGCACAAGCGGTGGAGCATGTGGTTTAATTCGATGCAACGCGAAGAACCTTACCTACCCTTGACATCTACAGAAGCCGGAAGAGATTCTGGTGTGCCTTCGGGAACTGTAAGACAGGTGCTGCATGGCTGTCGTCAGCTCGTGTTGTGAAATGTTGGGTTAAGTCCCGTAACGAGCGCAACCCTTGTCCTTATTTGCCAGCGAGTAATGTCGGGAACTCTAAGGAGACTGCCGGTGACAAACCGGAGGAAGGTGGGGACGACGTCAAGTCATCATGGCCCTTACGGGTAGGGCTACACACGTGCTACAATGGCCGGTACAAAGGGCTGCGAGCTCGCGAGAGTCAGCGAATCCCTTAAAGCCGGTCTCAGTCCGGATCGGAGTCTGCAACTCGACTCCGTGAAGTCGGAATCGCTAGTAATCGTGAATCAGAATGTCACGGTGAATACGTTCCCGGGCCTTGTACACACCGCCCGTCACACCATGGGAGTGGACTGCACCAGAAGTGGTTAGCCTAACGCAAGAGGGCGATCACCACGGTGTGGTTCATGACTGGGGTGAAGTCGTAACAAGGTAGCCGTAGGGGAACCTGCGGCTGGATCACCTCCTTAAACGATGCGTCACAGTCGGTAAGCGTCCACAATGAATTACCTGATCAGATAGCTGTTGATGAGCAGTGATAAGCCAGACGCCTTCGGCGTTGCCTTATCACTGCTTATAGCAGTCGCTCTTTAACAATGTATATCATGCTGACAAGAACACTTCGCAAGAAGTGGTCTTAAATTGTGATACGTCTCAAGCGTATCCGGCAAAATGAAACGTGATCATTGCGAGATACCAGACTCCTTCGGGTTATAGGGTCAAGCAATGAAGCGCACACGGTGGATGCCTAGGCAGCCAGAGGCGATGAAAGACGTGGTAGCCTGCGATAAGGCTCGGTGAGGTGGCAACAACCTGTGACCCGGGCATTTCTGAATGGGGAAACCCACTCATCATAAGATGAGTATCGTGCACTGAATACATAGGTGTACGAGGCGAACCAGGGGAACTGAAACATCTAAGTACCCTGAGGAAAAGAAATCAACCGAGATTCCCCTAGTAGCGGCGAGCGAACGGGGACCAGCCCTTAAGCATGACTGATTAGGCGAACACGCTGGGAAGCGTGGCCGTAGCGGGTGATAGCCCCGTAGTCGAAAATCTGATCATGTGAAATCGAGTAGGTCGGGGCACGAGAAACCTTGACTGAAGACGGGGGGACCATCCTCCAAGGCTAAATACTCCTGGCTGACCGATAGTGAACCAGTACCGTGAGGGAAAGGCGAAAAGAACCCCGGAGAGGGGAGTGAAATAGATCCTGAAACCGTGTGCGTACAAGCAGTAGGAGCAGACTTGTTCTGTGACTGCGTACCTTTTGTATAATGGGTCAGCGACTTATATTCAGTGGCGAGGTTAACCGTATAGGGGAGCCGTAGGGAAACCGAGTCTTAACTGGGCGACACAGTCGCTGGATATAGACCCGAAACCGAGCGATCTATCCATGAGCAGGGTGAAGATTGAGTAACATCAATTGGAGGCCCGAACCAGGATCTGTTGAAAAAGATTTGGATGACTTGTGGATCGGAGTGAAAGGCTAATCAAGCTCGGAGATAGCTGGTTCTCCTCGAAAGCTATTTAGGTAGCGCCTCACGTAGTACCGCCGGGGGTAGAGCACTGTTTCGGCTAGGGGGTCATCCCGACTTACCAACCCGAGGCAAACTCCGAATACCGGTGAGTAGAGCGTGGGAGACACACGGCGGGTGCTAACGTCCGTCGTGAAAAGGGAAACAACCCAGACCGTCAGCTAAGGTCCCGAAATCCTGGTTAAGTGGGAAACGATGTGGGAAGGCTCAGACAGCTAGGAGGTTGGCTTAGAAGCAGCCATCCTTTAAAGAAAGCGTAATAGCTCACTAGTCGAGTCGGCCTGCGCGGAAGATGTAACGGGGCTAAACCAGGTACCGAAGCTACGGGTTCATTCTTAGGAATGAGCGGTAGAGGAGCGTCGTGTAAGCCAATGAAGGTGAATTGAGAAGTTCGCTGGAGGTATCACGAGTGCGAATGCTGACATGAGTAACGATAAAGGGAGTGAAAAACTCCCTCGCCGGAAGACCAAGGGTTTCTGTTCGACGCTAATCGGAGCAGAGTGAGTCGGCCCCTAAGGCGAGGCCGAAAGGCGTAGTCGATGGGAAACGGGTCAATATTCCCGTACCGGACATGGTTGCGATGGGGGGACGAAGAAGGCTAGGTGAGCCAGGCGTTGGTAGTCCTGGTGAAAGTGAGTAGGCCGAGACCTTAGGTAAATCCGGGGTCTTAAAGCCGAGACACGAGACGAACTGACCACGGTCAGGAAGTCACTGATGCCACGCTTCCAGGAAAAGCCTCTAAGCTTCAGATCATGTGCGACCGTACCCCAAACCGACACAGGTGGTCAGGGTGAGAATCCCAAGGCGCTTGAGAGAACTCGGGTGAAGGAACTAGGCAAAATGGTGCCGTAACTTCGGGAGAAGGCACGCCGGCATAGGGTGAAGAGACTTGCTCTCCTAGCCCGAACCGGTCGAAGATACCAGGTGGCTGCAACTGTTTATTAAAAACACAGCACTCTGCTAACGCGCAAGCGGACGTATAGGGTGTGACGCCTGCCCGGTGCCGGAAGGTTAAATGATGGTGTTAGCCGCAAGGCGAAGCTCTTGATTGAAGCCCCGGTAAACGGCGGCCGTAACTATAACGGTCCTAAGGTAGCGAAATTCCTTGTCGGGTAAGTTCCGACCTGCACGAATGGCGTAATGATGGCCACGCTGTCTCCACCCGAGACTCAGTGAAATTGAAATCGCCGTGAAGATGCGGTGTACCCGCGGCTAGACGGAAAGACCCCGTGAACCTTTACTATAGCTTCACACTGGACGCTGATGTTGCCTGTGTAGGATAGCTGGGAGGCTTTGAACTCTGGACGCCAGTTCGGAGGGAGCCAACCTTGAAATACCAGCCTGGCATCATTGGCGTTCTCACTCAGGTCCGTTATCCGGATCGAGGACAGTGTGTGGTGGGTAGTTTGACTGGGGCGGTCTCCTCCTAAAGAGTAACGGAGGAGCACGAAGGTACCCTCAGCACGGTCGGACATCGTGCATTGAGTGCAAGAGCATAAGGGTGCTTGACTGCGAGACAGACACGTCGAGCAGGTGCGAAAGCAGGTTCTAGTGATCCGGTGGTTCTGTATGGAAGGGCCATCGCTCAACGGATAAAAGGTACTCCGGGGATAACAGGCTGATACCGCCCAAGAGTTCACATCGACGGCGGTGTTTGGCACCTCGATGTCGGCTCATCACATCCTGGGGCTGAAGTCGGTCCCAAGGGTATGGCTGTTCGCCATTTAAAGTGGTACGCGAGCTGGGTTTAGAACGTCGTGAGACAGTTCGGTCCCTATCTGCCGTGGGCGTTGGATGTTTGAGAAGGGCTGCTCCTAGTACGAGAGGACCGGAGTGGACGACCCTCTGGTGTTCCGGTTGTCACGCCAGTGGCATTGCCGGGTAGCTATGGTCGGACGGGATAACCGCTGAAAGCATCTAAGCGGGAAGCCCCCTTCAAGATGAGACATCCCTGAGGCCTAGAGCCTCCTGAAGGGCCCAGCGAGACCAGCTGGTTGATAGGCACGGTGTGGAAGCGCTGCAAGGCGTTGAGCTAACGTGTACTAATGGCCCGTGAGGCTTGACCCTATAACACCCAAGGGGTCTGGTCGATGATGACGTCACATTAAACCGGATACGCAGCGTGTGGCCCAAGCGACATAACGCCAGGGCGACAGGCGATGAGACGCACACAATTGAGCAAGCAACGCTAGAAAGCCTGCTCGTCAGCATGATGTACATTACCTGTTACGCCTGACGACCATAGCACGCGTGAACCACCTGATCCCTTGCCGAACTCAGAAGTGAAACCGCTTAGCGCCGATGGTAGTGTGGGGTCTCCCCATGCGAGAGTAGGTCATCGTCAGGCACTTATTATGAAAAATCCCCCAGGGCTGATGCCTTGGGGGATTTTTTTTGCGTGAGGGGGAGGTTGTGAGGGGTAAACGGTGAGGTGTGAGGAGTATATGGTGAGCAGTAAAGGGTAAGTCGTGAATCGTGAGCAGGAAGCGTTGGTGAATGGCTATCGCCCGAATATCCTGTTCCGCCTCACGCCTCACGCCTCACGCCTCACGCCTCACGCCTCACGCCTCACGCCTCACGCCTCACGCCTCACGCCTCACGCCTCACGCCTCACGCCTCACACTAACGTGCGGTTTTACGGCGTTTTATGTCAGAATGCACTCCTCCAGGAGGAATGCCCATGACTCAGATGCGCTGGGAACAGTTACTTTCCCCACGTCGTCTTCACGATCAACGCTCAACAAGTACCCGTGAAATCGGTCGTAGCCCGTTTCATAAAGATCACGACCGTATTGTTTTCTCAGGTTCATTTAGACGCCTAGGGCGCAAGACCCAGGTGCATCCGCTAACCGAAAACGATCATATCCATACTCGCCTAACTCACTCGCTAGAGGTTGGCTGTGTAGGTCGCTCCTTGGGCATGATTGTGGGGGAGTTGCTGCGCGATCGCCTGCCTGAATGGATTACGCCTGCTGACCTTGGCGTCATTGTCCAAACAGCGTGCCTGGGACATGACATCGGGAATCCCCCTTTTGGCCATGCGGGAGAGTATGCAATCCGTGATTGGTTTCAGCGCGCTCAAAGCAGTGGCCTGTTAGAAGGCCTTTCAGACGCTGAGCGCGAAGATCTGTTGACCTATGAAGGCAACGCCCAGGGTTTTCGGGTGATTACCCAGATCGAATATAACCAGTTTAATGGCGGTATGCGGCTTTCTGCGGCCACCTTGGGTGCATTGCTTAAATACCCTTGGACGGTTCGTTATGGTGGTCGAGCGGGCAAGTTTGGCGCCTATCAGTCAGAGCAGGTGCTGCTCAAAGAGGTGGCTGAAGCGGTAGGGTTGTTGCCCCAATGCGAGCAGCGCTGGTGTCGCCATCCACTGGCGTGGCTGGTCGAGGCGGCAGATGATATCTGCTATGCCCTGTTGGATCTGGAAGATGGTTTGGAGATGGGCATCTTGCGCTATGAAGAGGTTGTCGAAATACTGCGCCAAATTGCCGGAGAGTTTCCGCCCGAGTATGCCGAAATGCAAGATCGTAATGTGTCACAGCGGCGCCGCATTGCACTGCTGCGAGGAGCTGCGATGGAGCGCGCGGTCAATGATGTTGGCACGGTGTTTGTGCAGCACGAGCAGGCCCTGCTGAGCGGCACACTCAGTGAGGATCTGTTGGAGTTGTGCCACCCTGACCTGGGATGGGGCGTTCAAGCGGCGAAGCAGTTGGCTCGAGAGCGCATTTTCCAGAATGAGCGTAAGGCGAAGCTCGAGATTGGCGCCTATACGACACTGGGTATCCTGTTGGAAGCCTTTATTGGCGCTGCACACGAGCTTCACCACACAGGGCACTCATCGTTTAAACACCAGCGTGTACTGGCCCTGATAGGTGAAAACACGCCCCTGCCATCTTGGTCACTCTACGATAGCTATCGGCGAATGCTGGACTTTATCGGTGGGATGACAGACCACTACGCGGTGGATCTAGCCCAGGAGATGGGCGGCCGACTGCGCGGTGATTGAGTACTGTTTAATTAAACCGAAGGTTGGCTCAGGTGCTTCAACTCCATCAACTGAGCGCGCTCAAGAAGCACATTAATGACCTTGTCATGGATGGCATCGTTGAGTGGGCCTGGGGTCAGCTCGGTCAGCTGCTTAGCAAGCGTGTCCCCGCTGACCACTAAAATATCAGGAGCGGCTTCGCTGTTATCTATTTTCCAACCCGGCAGCACCAATACGCCCCGTACCGGGACGGGCACGCCACAGCGCCGCTCTAACCAGTGAGTCAGCCAGTTAACCCCTTGGCGAGTTTTATGCAGTGGCCGACGCTCTTGCCAATGGGGAAAGCGCAACCGCTCGCGTTCCACCGCGACTGTATTGAGCTCATTGCCATCGGTGCCGATAGCGAGTGTTCTTGCCCGTGTCTCAACCACAAATACGCCATGGGGCGTTACTACGACGTGATCGATCGTGAAGCTATCGGTAGGCACATCGTGAAATACATAGTAAGGGTGTGCATCAGGGCGGACTAAGCGCTCCAGCTCTTGGCCAACGGCGAGCTCACAGGCTAAGCCTAACTTTAGCCGTCGGATACGCTGATAGTCGCGTACCAGCAATAATGAAAAAGTCAGTACCAGCAACGTACTAAGTAGCCCATACAGCGCCCACTCAACCCAATCCTGTTTATCCACAAACAACATACGGCCCATTCCGTAAACTAGCGGGGCGAGGCTGATAATGGGCCCTAATGCACCGTTTAAAAAAAGGCTGGAAAACGCTTGGTCAAGGCGGTGCCGTAGCGCTTGGCCCGGCTCATGAAGGGGGACGTTGAAGGGAGAGTGAACGCGAGCATCGTGCAGGCTGCGCAGCGCGAGGACAATACTGGCCATTGCCGCCATGGGGAATAAAAAAATTAGGGGTAGCACGTATTCCAGCCAAGCCATTGCAGTGCCTTGCTCTATAGCGACTTACCCGATGGTAAGCCCCGATGGAAAGTTATAGTGGCGTAGAGGCTAACCCCCAGCGAGTTTAACTTGGTAGCCAAGGGCGCTTAACTCCTGACGCAGGGTGTCTCGGTGGTCGCCTTGAATTTCAATAATACCCTCTTTAACTGCCCCACCCGTTCCACACCGCTTTTTAAGCGTTTTAGCTAACGTTTTAAGCTCTTCGCCAGGCAGAGGAATGCCACTGACGGTGGTTACGCCTTTACCTTTACGGCCACTCGTTTCGCGGCGAATGCGTACTACGCCATCAAGCGCCGCCAGCCGCTGCTGTTCGCTCAGATCATCGCAGTGGCAGTCATTGAGTGGCTCGCGGCAAGTGGGGCAGGTTTTGCCATGTTCGGTGGAATAAACCAGCCCACCGAGCTGGTCTCGTAAAGAGGCCATTTTTATCCTCCAATTGAGTGTTGGGGCACAGGGGTTTGCCAATACTCACGGGTGAGTCGCTCCACTACAGCGGGTAGCTGATACATATTACTAATCATGATAGCGTTTTCAGGCGTTGTCTCGGCATCCGGGAAACGGTTTAAGTGGATCACCGTCATTCCCGCCTGAAGCGCCGCGCGTACGCCTACTAAGGCATCGTCTATGGCAATGCAGTCATGCGCTGAATAGCCCATGATACTCGCTGCGTGTAGATGTAAACAGGGTTCGGGCTTCCAGCAATTAGCGGTATAGCCACTGAAAAAACGTTTACCGAAGTAGTGGCTGAGCCCTGTCGCTTCTAAAGCCGTATGAATTTTGCTTTCAGGTCCATTAGAAACCACTGCACTGGGATAAGCCGCCAGAGTATCCAGCGCTTCTTGGGCGCCGGGGATGGTGGTCAGCTCTTGGGCAAGCCGGGTGGCTAGATTGGCTCGCATAGAGACTTCCATGCGGTCAAGCTGGTCAGGGTCAACGTTACCGTAGCGTTGTTGCAGTTCAGCAACGATGCGTCGAAAGCGCGCTCCACGAAATTCGCCAAGATAATCAGTAGACGCGAAAGGCAGGCCTACTGAATTGAGCCCGGCAGCCATCTCTTCAGCCAGTAGCGGCTCACTATCGACAAGAGTGCCATCACAGTCAAACAGCAAAAGTGGGAGCGGCATTGTGGTTCCTTGCAGCGGCAGATGCACTGCCAGTGTTAGTTGAAGCCATCCATACTGCTATTGAACGGGATTTTACGTCATTTGTGAACACTGTTTGTTATTTTTGCTTGCCTGAACGTGACTCTTGAGCCAGCTTAAATGGCTACACTCATTTTGCTGGCTACTGTTGTAGGCCATCTAGCGTCAGCAGACGCAGTAGTACAAGCGATGGAAATGCCTCAGCTGCGCTGAAGAGATAGTGGGGATGCACTATTCTTTCATAACCACGACATGGAGAATGCCTAATGCGATTAACCCTTGGTTTCTACCCTTTGCACTTAGCGCTGCCTTATTAACGACCACTGGCTATGTGTTTGCTGATAATCATGCGTCTGAGGGTGAACAGCACGAACCTCTGGATGATGAAGCGCTTGAAGAGGAGTACGGCATTAAAGCGGGATCAGTAAAGCGTGATGAAGGTGAAGGCGCTTCTTCTAGCGATTCCGAAGGCGCTGATGAGCAGGCACGCGTCCGTGAAGAAGAAGAGGAAGAAGAGAAAAACGAAGAAGTAGCCACTAGCGAGGGCGAAGCTGACGTCGAGTTAGAATCGGGTGAGAGTGAAGAGCGAAACCCAGAGGCGGGCACGGGCGGCACTGGCAGCCCAGAAGATGCCATTCATAGCAGCGAAGAAGAGAATAGCGAAGATGACGAGGATGGCACCGACGATAATGCATAACGTCAGTGCCTAAGCGTTACTTGGCGAGTCGGCGCGAGTTAGCGCTACTACGCTGATGGTAAGGCTTCATTGTGCGCTGGCTGGTCACCCACCAGGGGGCCTGCTTGCCGCTCATTGAGTTGAGCAGCGCTTTTTGCATGACGAGGCCAGCTTCCATGCTGGCCTCGAGTTTTTCGGTAACCATACGTTGATTTTCTTGCATCATTTTGGGGCTGAAAAACGGCTGTGTTTGCCATAAATGATTTCGCATAGTGATCGTCGACAAAGACGTCGACCATAGCTCAAAGGCCATGATACCGACTTTCCATATATCGAACATCGCTACCGGGGAGTGGGCATTAGGGGAAGGGAAGTTGTGGGTTTCATCAGCGTTGTGGCCTCCTTGCTGGAACACGAGACATCGTGACCTCATCTCCAGTGTTAGCGCATCTATGCTGCATTGCAATATCTATTTAATTAGCCACAAAAAAAGACGACCGGTTGGTCGTCTTTTTCGAAAGTGGGCCAATTACAAGCTTATTTTACCTTGGGAGCCAGTTCGCCGCGCTCATAGCGCAGGAACATCTCTTCCAAGCTGATCGGCTTAATCTTACTGGCATTGCCGGCCGTACCAAAGGCTTCGTAGCGGGCGATACATAGATCGCGCATCGCGGTAACGGTCTCTTTCAAGAACTTACGTGGGTCGAATTCTGACGGGTTCTCAGCCAGGAAGCGACGCACGGCACCGGTAGACGCCAAGCGTAGGTCGGTGTCGATGTTGACCTTACGCACGCCGTGCTTAATGCCCTCAACGATCTCTTCGACTGGCACGCCGTATGTTTCGGGGATCTCACCGCCGTGCTGGTTAATCACTTCCAGCCACTCCTGGGGAACAGAAGAAGAGCCGTGCATGACCAGATGGGTGTCCGGAATCCGCGCGTGGATCTCTTTAATACGCTGGATAGAGAGCGTGTCACCGGTAGGCGGCTTAGTGAACTTGTAAGCGCCGTGGCTGGTGCCAATGGCAATCGCCAGTGCGTCCACATGGGTCGCTTTCACAAACTCTGCGGCTTCTTCTGGGTCGGTAAGCAGTTGCTCCATATCCAGCTTGCCTTCCGCGCCAATACCGTCTTCTTCACCGGCCATGCCGGTTTCCAGGCTGCCCAGGCAGCCCAACTCGCCTTCGACGGAAACGCCACAGGCGTGAGCCATTTCCACCGCGCGGCGGGTAACATTGACGTTATAGTCGTAGTCGGTGGCGTTTTACCATCTTCACCCAGCGAGCCATCCATCATCACCGAGGAGAAGCCGAGCTGAATAGAACGCTGGCAGACCGCAGGGCTGGTGCCGTGATCCTGGTGCATGACCACAGGGATATGCGGAAACTCTTCGACGGCCGCCAAAATCAGATGGCGCAGGAAGGGCGCACCCGCGTACTTGCGTGCACCGGCAGATGCTTGCACGATGACCGGCGAATCGGTGGCATCAGCGGCTTCCATAATGGCGCGCATCTGCTCAAGGTTGTTGACGTTGAACGCCGGAATGCCGTAACCATATTCGGCGGCGTGGTCGAGCATCTGGCGCATGCTGATCAAAGCCATGAAGTTACCTTATCTATGTTGTAAAGACTGGGTTGTCAAAAGTGGGTTTAAAGACTGAGCTACCAGTTTGAACGATGGTGAGTGTTTAGATTCAAGTCGTGTAATGTTAACCGCGTTTGGCGGCGGCTTCGAGTGCAGCAACAGCAGGCAACTGCTTGCCTTCGACATACTCAAGAAAGGCGCCGCCACCGGTTGAAATGTACGAAACGCGATCCGCAATGGCATATTTATCAATGGCCGCTAAGGTATCGCCGCCACCGGCAATAGAGAAACCTGCGCTATCAGCGATAGCCTGGGCGATTACCTGGGTACCTTTACCGAATTGATCGATTTCAAAGACGCCGACAGGCCCATTCCATAAAATAGTGCCTGCATCCTTAAGCATGCTGGCCAAATGTGCAGCGGTGTCTGGGCCAATATCCAGAATCATCTCGTTATCAGCCACCTGGTCGACCGGCTTGACAACGGCCTTGGCCGACTCAGAAAACTCGGTGGCAACGACAACATCGGTAGGAAGTGGAATCGAGACCTTCCCCATCAGTGCTTTGGCTTGGCCCACCAAATCAGCCTCATGGAGTGATTTACCGACATTGTACCCCGCGGCGGCAATAAAGGTGTTGGCGATGCCGCCGCCGACAATCAGTTGATCACATTTATCAGCCAGCGCGGTGAGGACATCCAGCTTGGTAGAGACCTTCGAGCCGCCGACGATGGCTGCCATGGGCCGAGCCGGGTGTGCCAGCGCTTTCTCAAGTGCATCGAGTTCCTGGGCAAGCAAAGGGCCAGCGCAGGCGCTAGGGGCAAAACGCGCCACGCCATGGGTAGAGGCTTGGGCACGGTGGGCGGTGCCAAAAGCGTCCATCACAAAGATATCGCACAGCGGGCGTACTGTTTCGCCAACTGCTCATCATCTTTTTTCTCGCCGCTGTTAAAGCGCACGTTCTCTAGCAGTACGACGTCGCCATTGGCGAGATCCAGCGTTTCGTCGACCGTTTCACCGAGATAGGCTTTGATCAGCGGCACTGACGGCCTAACAGTTCACCCAGGTGTTCAGCCACCGGCGCCAGGGAAAACTCCTCGGCGGTTCGCCTTCGGTGGGGCGCCCTAAATGGCTCATCAACATCACCTTCGCCCCAGCCTTTGCGGCGGCTTGGATGGTTGGTAGTGCGGCACGCAGGCGGGCGTTGCTAGAGACGCGCCATGTTTGATAGGCACATTCAAATCTTCACGAATCAGCACGCGTTGTCCTTCCAGGGGAAGGTCAGTCATCTTTTTTTACGTTCATGGAAGCGGTTTCCTCGTGTTTAGGCCGTGGAACTCAATATAAACAGTTAATGCAAATAGGTTACGTTTCTGTCGAAAGTCTGGCCAGTCGCTGGCTAATATCGAGCATACGGTTAGCGAACCCCCACTCATTGTCGAACCAGCACAGCAGTTTGATAAGGCGCTTGCCAGCCACTCGGGTTTGGGTAGCGTCCAGGATGCCTGAGCGAGGGTCGTGATTAAAATCAACCGACGCCATAGGCGCTTCAGTATAGCCAAGCACGCCCTTTAAGCGCTGCTGACTGGCGGCCAGCAGCAGGTTATTACATCGTCGCGGTGAGTGTCGCGGCTGACGGTGAGTGCCACGTCCATGGCAGAGACATTGATAGTGGGAACACGTACGTGCAGGCACTCAAGCGGTTCGCAAGATTAGGCATCAAGCGGCTAATACCAGCGCCAAGCCGGTATCCACCGGCACAATGGAGTGCATTGCCGAGCGGGTCAGACGCAGGTCGGTCTGGTGGTAGGCATCGATCACCGGTGGTCATTCATCGCCGAATGAATCGTCGTGGTGACACCGTGCTCAAGGCCGAGAGCTTCATCCAGAACGGTCAACAGCGGCACCAGGCAGTTGGTGGTGCACGAAGCGGCAGAGAGTATGCGCTGGGAAAGCGCCAGCTCGCCTTCATTAATGCCCCACACAATGGTGGCATCGACATCATTTTCCGCTGGCTGGGAAAACAGCAGCCGCTTAGCGCCTGCCGCTAAGTGCAGCTCAGCGGTGGCACGATCTTTAAAGCTCCCGGAGCACTCCAGCACCAGATCCACATCAAGCGTCTTCCAGGGTAACTTGTGTGGATCTTGTTCGCAGAGTACCTGGATGCGCTGGCCGTTGACGATAAGGTACTGACCGTCGTTATCGACGTCACCGGAAAGCGGCCATGGGTGGTGTCGTAACGGTTAGATAGGTGATGTCGCGAGATCAGAGAGTTCATTAATGGCGACCACTTCAAGTTCGGGGTTGTTGCCGCTCGACGAGCGCCGCAACACGCATTGGCCAATGCGTCCGTAACCGTTAATGGCGACGATACCTGGAGCAGAATTAGCCATGCAGAAGGGTGGCTCTTAAAGTGAATCAACAATAATCGAAATAGGCTAGAACTCGTTGTGATGATAACGTATTTCAGCGGACGATTCTTATTAACTGCCGGTGCCTATCAGCTGCCCATGCTTATTAATCGCCAGGCGAGTGGCAGCAGTACTGCGGTGAAAATACCGGTAAGGCTCATGCCCAGTGATGCAAAAGCCCCAGCGGTGGGGCTGATCTCAAATGCTCTTACCGTGCCAATGGCATGGCCGTTAAGCCCCAGGGCGAAACCGATCAAGCGCTCATCGTCAATATGCAGCCAACGCGCAGCGAGGCTGACACAGGAATCGTGATCACCCGGTGACCAGCAGCGCACCCAACAGCAGGGCTACCGTACCACCAAGCTGTTCCGTAATGCCGATAGCGATAGGCGCGGTTACCGATTTAGCGGCAATGGAAGCGAGTATGGTGTCGAGCTGCCCAGTAACCAAGCAATTGCCAGTGAATAGCAAGCTGCCAGCGTTGCGGCGATGGGTAAACAATCGCCAGCGGTCGCCATAATTCAACAATCGCGGCAACTGTTGATAACGGCATACCCAGCGCCACTGTGGCTGGCCCCAATAGCACCGTTTAGCCATGTGGCCCCCTGCTGATAGGTAGCGTAGGCAGCCCTATCAGCGCTAACGCTCCCCCAGTAGCAGCGCCGCGATCAAAATAGCGGGAAGCCAAGAAGGGCGCTTTAAACGCTGAACAGAGCACTACCAAGCAAATAAGCGGCGAGCGTTAACCCCCCGCAAATAGCGGGGTGGTGGTTAATAAAGTGAGCAGCGGTGTATCAGCGGAACATGCGGCTGCCCGATTAGTCGCTTGAGCAGCCACAGCGTGGTTATCACGCTGAGTAACGTACCCAACACAAAGGCAATAAGAATGGCACTCCACTGCCCAGCCAGTTCGCCGATGATGAAAAACACTCCTACAACCCCGGGCATAATCAGCATAGCGAGGAGCGCAATAAGCGGCTGGGCGTCAGCGGCAATGCTGCTAGGGACACGGCCGGACGGCGAGCGTAGCGCAGAGCAGCAACATGCCGATCACGCCTGACGAGATCGGCAAAGCGGTGAAGTGGATTACCACTTCACCGATAAGCCAGTAGCTAATCAGCCATAGGAAGCCACTGATGCTGGCATGGCTTAGCCGAGTAGTTCGTTGGCTTGCTTGACCACATTGTCGACGGTAAAGCCGAAGTGCTTGAACAGATCCCCCGCTGGTGCGGATT
The DNA here is from genome assembly GCF_009728585.1 of Halomonas sp. PA16-9. NCBI lineage: Bacteria > Pseudomonadati > Pseudomonadota > Gammaproteobacteria > Oceanospirillales > Halomonadaceae > Halomonas > Halomonas sp. PA16-9. The sequence goes on from NZ_CP040451.1 coordinate 60,539, forward strand.
CACCGTAGGTGGTCATGCCGATCACGCGGCCGTCAGACCCACATACTTGTACCCAGTAGTCGGCATGGGCGGCTTCGATGGCGATACGCTTGGTCACCGCCTTAGGCAACACGCTCTCACGGTACTCGGCGTCCTGGCCGTTAAAGCGATAGGCCGAGGGCATGGAGGACCACGCGTACCGCTTTGCCCTGCTGCTCGAGCTCGGCGGCGGCGTCCATCGCCAGGCCGACTTCAGAACCGGTGGCAATCAGAATCAACTCCGTTCCTTCGCTGTCCTTAAGAACGTACGCACCGTTCTGAATGGCTGCCAACTGAGCTTTAGTGCGCTGCTGGTGGGGCAGGTTCTGGCGTGACAGCACCAGCGCCGTGGGGCCAGAGTGACGCTTGATGGCCGCATCCCAGGCGGCGGCGGTTTCGACCGCATCACAGGGACGCCAGGTATTGAGGTTCGGCGTGGTACGCAGGCTGGTGAGCTGCTCAATGGCTGGTGAGTCGGGCCATCTTCACCCAGGCCGATGGAGTCGTGGGTAAACACGTAAATCACCTGCTGGCCCATCAGCGACGCCATGCGAATCGAGTTACGCATGTACTCCATAAAGATCAGGAAGGTTGCACCGTAAGGTACCAGACCGCCGTGCAGGGCGATGCCGTTCATGACCGCCCCCATGCCGAACTCACGCACACCGTAGTGCAGGTAGTTGCCGCTTGCATCTTCTGGGGTAATCGCTTTGGCGCCTTTCCAGAAGGTCAGGTTAGACGGCGCCAGGTCGGCACTGCCGCCCAGCAGTTCCGGCATTTGCGGGCCGATCACATTGAGTGCTTCAAACGAGGCTTTGCGTGACGCAATGGTCTCGCCGCGCTCTTGGGCCTGCTCGATCAAGGCTTCGGTGGGCAGTTCCGCGGGCAACTGACGTTTCATCCGGCGGGTGAACTCCCGCGCTTCTGTGGGGAAGGCTTCCGCGTAGCGGGCAAACCGCGCGTCCCACGCCTGCTGAGCCGCTTTGCCCGCTTCACGGGCATCCCAGGCGGAGTAGATCGGCTCGGGAATATGGAAGGGCGCATGGGGCCAGTCGAGCTGAGTGCGTGCCAGGGCCACTTCGTCGTCGCCTAAGGGGGCGCCGTGGGCGTCTTCCTTGCCCTGCTTGTTGGGGGCACCAAAGCCAATGATGGTCTTGCAGATAATCAGGCTCGGCTTATCGTCGTGGCTCTTGGCCAGCTCAATAGCGGCTTTAACCTCTTCAGGCTTGTGGCCATCCACATTGGGCACCACGTGCCAGCCGTAAGCTTCAAAACGCTTGGCGGTATCGTCGGTGAACCAGCCTTCCACTTCGCCATCAATGGAGATGCCGTTATCGTCGTATACAGTGATCAGCTTACCCAACTGCTGGGTACCGGCCAGCGAGGCCGCTTCGTGGGAGATACCTTCCATTAAGCAGCCGTCACCTACAAAGCACCATGTGTGGTGATCGACGATGGTGTGGCCGGGGCGGTTAAACTGCGCCGCCAGAGTTTTTTCCGCGATGGCAAAGCCCACGGCATTGGCAAAACCCTGACCCAGTGGGCCAGTGGTGGTTTCAATGCCGGGCGCGTAGCCGAATTCCGGGTGGCCCGCGGTGGGCGAATGCAGCTGGCGGAAATTCTGCAGCTGTTCCAGGCTTAGCTCGTAGCCGCTGAGGTGGAGCAGCGAGTAAAGCAGCATGGAGCCGTGGCCATTGGAGAGCACAAAGCGGTCACGATCGGCCCACTTGGGGTCTTCGGGATTGTGCTTGAGGTAGTCATTCCATAGCACCTCGGCGATATCAGCCATACCCATGGGGGCGCCCGGGTGGCCGGATTTGGCCTTCTGAACGGCATCCATGGACAGGGCGCGAATGGCATTGGCTAGCTCAAAACGGGACGGCATGGGGTGCTCCTCGCCTGAAAACAGAAATTATAAAGGCGCTATTGTCGCTGACTTCCCATGTTGCGGCAAATGTAGCGGCAAATTCTGGGGATCACGTTCTGGGAAGCATCGCCGACAGCGTGTAGACTCTGCCTCCCGACGCGGTAGAAAAGTAATGCTATCGCTTCACTAATACGGGCAGGGGACACCTGCCATGATTTCCTGCTGATGCTGTGGATTAAATACAGCCGTCATACAGAGGGTAGAGTGCGCGATGAGCGAATATTCCCTGTTTACCTCCGAGTCCGTCTCCGAAGGTCATCCCGATAAGATTGCCGATCAGATCTCTGACGCAGTGCTAGATGCCATTATCGCCCGCGATAAACAGGCCCGCGTTGCCTGTGAAACCATGGTGAAAACCGGGGTGGCGATCATTGCCGGTGAAATTACCACCTCCGCCTGGGTCGATTTAGAAACCCTCGTGCGTGATGTGATTATCAGCATTGGCTATAACTCGTCCGACGTGGGCTTTGACGGCGCGACCTGCGGCGTGGTTAACCTGATTGGCAAGCAGAGTGTCGAGATTGCCCAAGGCGTTGACCGCAGCAAACCGGAAGATCAGGGCGCTGGCGACCAGGGCTTGATGTTTGGCTACGCGACTAACGAAACCGACTCTTTTATGCCGGCACCGATCCACTACTCTCACAGGCTGGTCGAACGTCAGGCCGAACTGCGTAAAAATGGCCTGTTGCCGTGGCTACGCCCGGATGCCAAGAGTCAGGTAACCTTCCGCTATAACGCCGAAGGCCAGCCCTGCGGTGTCGATGCCATCGTTCTCTCTACCCAGCACGACCCAGATATTGATCAGGAAGACCTGCGCAAAATGATCAAGCGCGAGGTCATCGAGCAGGTGATCCCCGCTGAGTGGTTGGATGACAGCACCCAGTACCATATCAACCCGACCGGCAAATTCGTGATTGGCGGCCCGGTAGGTGATTGTGGGCTGACTGGACGTAAAATTATCGTCGACACCTATGGCGGCATGGCACGCCACGGTGGTGGTGCGTTCTCGGGCAAAGACCCCTCTAAAGTGGATCGCAGCGCTGCCTATGCGGGCCGCTATGTGGCCAAGAATGTGGTGGCCTCAGGCCTGGCTGACAAGTGTGAGATTCAGGTCTCCTACGCGATTGGCGTTGCCGAGCCGACGTCGGTCTCCATCGATACCTTCGGCACCGGTAAAATTGACGATGCCAAGATCGTTGCACTGGTTCGCGAGCACTTTGATCTGCGCCCCTACGCGATCACCAAAATGCTTGACCTGCTGCACCCGATGTATCAGCTCACCGCCGCTTACGGCCACTTTGGCCGGGCACCGTTCGAGCACAGCTACACCTGGAACGATGATAAAGGCCAAGCGCATACCGAAACCTTTACCGCCTTCCCGTGGGAAAAGATTGATAAGGCTGAAGCACTGCGTAAGGCCGCCGGTTTGTAAGAGATTCGCTACACCGTTTGTAAGAAATGGATTAAATCGCCCCTTTGGCTTCGGCCGAGGGCTTTTTTTATGTCCGTTGCGTTAGGCTAAGCCTAAAAGCTGATGTGTTACCGCGGGGGTAAGCAATGTTGTTGAGTGTACGAACTTGGCTATTGGGTAGCCTTATCTGGCTTGTCACTTTTTCCGCACAGGCTGCCCAATGCCCTGATTGGCCGGAGGAGCGCCTAAGCCGCGAAAGCAAGGCGCTGGCTGAGCAGGTTCACCGCTGGGACACTGCCTACCATGACGAGGGCGCCGCGCTGATCGATGATGCCCTTTACGACCAAGCGGTTGAGCGCCTAGCCACTTGGCAGCGTTGCCTGGGCACTGTACCGGACCATCGCCCGCTTACACGCGTTACACGTAGCAGCGGCACTCTTGAGCATCCGGCTGCGCAGCGTGGGCTTGATAAAGCCGATGACGATGGCGTCAGACGTTTTACCAGCCGCCGCGAAGACCTGTGGATCCAGCCCAAAGTGGACGGCGTGGCGATTACGTTGCGCTATGAAAATGGCGAACTGGTCGAAGCCGTTAGCCGTGGCGACGGCGAGCGGGGCCAGGACTGGACAGTCCGTGCCCAACAGATACCTGCCATTCCCAATACGCTACCCGAGCCTATTTCTGCAGTGCTCCAAGGCGAGCTGTATTGGCGGTTAACCCAACACGTGCAGTCGCGTTCACCCGCATCGGGTGCCCGGGGTGCCGTGGCGGGAGCAATGGCGCAATCCTCCCCCACAGCGGCCACCCTTGAGCGTATTGGCCTGTTTGTCTGGGGCTGGCCCGATGGCCCTACCGCAATGCAGGAACGTTTAGCACGGCTAAGTGAACTGGGCTTTGATAGCGCTGACTACACTCATCCACTGGATGACCGCCATGATGCCGGTTATTGGCGCGATAGTTGGTTTAACGGGCCGTTGCCGTTTGCCACCGACGGGGTGGTGATTAAGCAAGCCGAGCGACCCGGTGTACGCCGCTGGTCATCATCACCGCCTGAATGGGCCATTGCCTGGAAATATCCCGCCCAGCAGGCGCTAGCGGAAGTGCGCGGCATTGAGTTTCGCGTTGGGCGCACTGGGCGTGTGACGCCGCTGGTGTGGCTTAATCCGGTGCTGCTGGAGGGGCGGCGTATTAGCCGCGTCTCGTTAGGCTCACTGGAGCGCTGGGAGTCACTGGATGTCCGTCCCGGTGACCAAGTGGCGATTTCGCTAGCGGGATTAACGATTCCCCAGTTAACCGAGGTGGTGTGGCACACTCAGGAGCGCTCGCCGCTGACACCGCCTTCACCCCAGCGCTTTAACCTGCTGAGCTGCTTTGAATTAACGCCCGGCTGCGATGATCAATTGCTGGCGCGGCTTAGCTACCTTGGCGAGCAGCTTGGTATGCAGGGTATCGGTGAAGGTACTTGGCAAGCGCTAATGGATGCGGGCGTAGTCACGCATTTACTGGACTGGCTGGATGTCGAACCGCGCCAGCTGCAACAGGCCTACGGCATTGGTGAGGCGACCGCTGAAACGTTACTGGAACAGTTTCAAGTCGCCAAGGGCAAGTCGTTTTCGGCCTGGTTAAGCGCGCTGGGGGCGCCGCCAGGTAGCGAGTCGGTTCGCGGGGATTGGGATGAGCTAGCGGGCTACCAGCGCGCACAGTGGCAAGCCGTTCCCGGCGTTGGCCCGGTTCGCGCTGACGCGCTGGTAGCATTTTTTAGCCACCCCGAGATACAACACATGGCTCGACAGCTTAACGAAGCAGGTGTGGCTGGTTTTTAGCCTAGTCCTGTGAGACGCAGCATCAAACCCAGATAAAGCGGAATCAGCAGCGGCGCGAGCAGTGTCGTCACCAGCACCGCTAATGCGCCTTTTTGCGGTTGAATGCCCAGCTCCATGGCCACCACCACTACGTTGGAAGCCATGGGTACCACGCCTATCAACAGCAGCGCCATGGCCAGCTCCGTGGAAAGAGGTGCCGCCCACTGTAGTATTAAAGCGGCCCCCAACATAACGAGCGGCCAGAGCAGGTAGCGAAGACCCAGGCAGGCGGCTACAAAGCGTGAATCCCAGGCGGCAAGCGTTACTTGGCTAAGCGTCATGCCAATAATCATCATGCCCAGCAGTGTGTAGGTGGCGGGGAAGACTTGCAGCGAACTCATTACTGCAACGGGTATGGTTATTTCAAGGGCGCTAAGCAGTAACGCGAATAGGAACGCATAGATAAGCGGTAAGCGAGAAATTTTGATCAAACTCTCACGTACGGAAAAACGTCCGCGTGCGCTAAGGTAAAAGCCCACGGTGAATTCGTAAATATTAATCCCCAGCATACAGAACAGGTAAAGAGTAACGCCTTCAGGGGGAGCAAAATCAGCGCAATCGGTAGGCCGAAATAGCCGGTATTACCCGTTCCTGAGGAGAACGCCAGCAGAGCAGCCTCCTGTTCACCAAAACGGTGGCGAGTAATACGCTGTACCACCAGTGCCATCAGGCTTGCCAGAATGAACAGTGCTAATGTGAGTAAGAGGTAGTCAGGTGTTGGGCCGCCGTTCATCAGCGCGCGAAAAATCGTAAAAGGCGCTATCAGGTAAACCAGCAGCGTCGCAATCGGGCGAGGATCTAGCTTGAGTCGTTGGGCGGCGAGCCAGCCTAGCCCCACGTAGCTGAGTAGCATGAGTAGCGGCCCAACGAGCGCCCCAGGTGCAAGATCCATTTATCCTCCCGTCGTATGTGGTGGCCCGCTAACATGAGCCGAATTAAAGGCCAAGCGTGGAATCTTTCATTAGCCCCAGCGCGCTGGAACAGCGAGAATACCTCAAAATATCATCACTTTTGATCACTAATAAGGAAACCCCATGAGCAGCCATGAGCATCCGCTAGGTATCAGCTTTGAATTCTTTCCGCCCAGTACCGATGCTGGGCGCGACAAGCTGATCCACGTTCGCGATGAACTGGCCGCCCGAAAACCACGTTTTTTCTCAGTTACTTACGGTGCTGGTGGGTCTACCCAAGCGCGTACCCGTGAGGTGGTGCGTGCGGTCGGTGAAAGTGGTATTAATACCGCCCCGCATCTCTCCTGCATTGGCAGTGAAAAAGCGCAGTTGCGTGATCTGCTGGCGCAGTACCGCGAGGAAGGGGTCGAGAGCCTCGTCGCGCTGCGTGGTGATATGCCCTCAGGTATGGGAAGCATTGGTGAGCTACGTTATGCCAACGAACTGGTTGAGTTTATTCGCGCGGAGACGGGCGACCATTTCGACATCGCAGTGGCTGCTTACCCTGAATCTCATCCACAGGCGCCTAATCTTGATAAGGATGTGGAAAACTTTGCGCGTAAAATGAAGGCGGGCGCCAATATGGCCATCACCCAGTACTTCTTCACCGCTGACGCCTATTTCAACTTCGTTGATAAAGCCCGCGCGCTGGGCGTCGAGCAGCCGATTATTCCCGGTATCATGCCGATTACCAACTACACCAAGCTGGCGCGTTTCTCTGACGCCTGTGGAGCCGAGATCCCGCGCTGGATTCGCAAGCAGCTGGAGTCCTATGGCGACGACAGCGAAGCGATTGCTGCCTTTGGCACCGATGTAGTGAGCCGTCTTTGCCAGCGATTGCTGGAGGGCGGCGCGCCAGGCCTGCACTTCTACACGCTTAACCAGGCGGCGCCGGTGCTGAGAATCGTCGATAACCTGGCTGGTTAACCAAGCCGCTTTATTTGCTTACCTTGTGCCCATTAAAAACCCTGCTCAACCATTGTTGAGCAGGGTTTTTTTACGCTTAGCGTTTAGCGGCTTAAACCAATCAGCCAGCTTGCGCCGTTTTGCTACCACCGCCGTTCACCTTACGCTGCATCATGAATAGCACGATACCAATCGCAAGGCCGGCAATGTCGGTATAGATACCGCCGTAGATTAAAAACAGCGCGCCTACCAGCATGACGACACGCTGCACTAGGTTAACGGGGCCAAAGAACCATTTCTGTACCATGCCTGAAAGCAGCACAATGCCCAGCGTTGCAGTTAACCCAACGCGCAGGATCTGCATCGGTGAGCCTTCCATCAGCATGGCCGGGCTGTAGAAGAACATAAACGGCACAATGAACGCGGCCAAGCCAATCTTGAACGAGGCCACCGAGGTGCCCATGGGTTGTCGCCGGAGATACCGGCCGCGGCATAGGAGGCCAAGGCAACAGGGGGGGTAATCGCGGAGACGACCGCAAAATAGAACACAAAGAAGTGAGCAATCAGCGGCTCAATGCCGATATTGATCAAGCCGGGAGCGACCACGGAAGCGGCCACCGCATAGGCAGCAGTAGTAGGCATACCCATGCCGAGTAGAATACTGATCAGCATGGCGAACACTAGTGCCAGCAGTTGGCTCACGCCCGCTAAGCCAAGTAGCAGTGACGAGAAACGCGCGCCCACACCGGTCAGCGAGATAACCCCGACGATTAAGCCCGCGCAGGCGCACACGGCGATAATCTGAATCGACATAGTGCCCGCTATTTGCAGCGCTTTAAGAATCGCCCGAAATCCCATTTTATTGGGTGATAGCCAGCTAACCACCGCGGCTGACGCGGTTGCCAAGGTGCCCGCGCGGATCACCGAGTAGCCCATAAACAGGGCGACAATCAGGATAATAATCGGCGCGAACAGATAGACCTGTTTTACCAGCTTCGAGAACAGCGGAATCTCATCTTTGCGCATGCCACGCATGCCTTTACGGGCGGCTTCAAAGTCGACCATAAAATAGATAGAGGCAAAATACAGAATCGCCGGAATAACAGCGGCAAGGGCGATTTCGGTATAGGGAATACCGGTCACTTCGGCCATGATGAACGCGCCCGCGCCCATAATCGGCGGCATGATTTGCCCACCGGTTGAGGCGGCTGCCTCAATCGCGCCTGCGCTACGTGATGGGTAGCCGACTTTCTTCATCAGGGGAATGGTCAATGAGCCGGTGGAAACCACGTTACCTGCCGAAGTACCGTTAATCATACCCATCAAGCCAGAGGCAAAAATGGCCACCTTGGCAGGGCCACCACGGGCACGGCCAGCTGCGGCAAAGGCAAAGTTAACGAAGTAGTCGCCTACTTTAGAGGCCTGTAGGAAGGCAGCAAAAATAATGAACAGAATAATATAGGTCGACGACACGGCGGTGGTGGGCCGAGAATGCCTGCGTCGGTATACACCTGGCTAAAGAAGCGCTGTAGTGACAGCCCCGGATAGCCTAAAAAGCCTGGCAGATAGGGCCCGGCGAAAACGTAGGTCAGGAAAACCGCAGAAATAACCACCAGGGCCAGGCCTGCGACCCGGCGGGTGAGCTCCAGAATCAGTAGTGAGCCCGCAATCGCCGCCCAGGAAATGCCTGACGGTGCGAAAGAGGTACCCGTCGACATGCGGATATTGGTGTTATAAGCCACTAACAAATAACCAGCGCTGGCCAGCGCGCAGACCATCAGTACCAAGTCTGCAGGATTGAAGCGATGCCGTGCCTGACGATAAAACCATGACAACACAACAGCCGCCGCTGTCGTTGCCATTAGCGGGTAGCCGTAGTGCCAGTTTTCAATGCTCGGGTCGATGCGCATGGCGCCGCCGCTGAGTGTTTGATACATCAACAGAACTTGCGCCAGAGTATAGGCGGCAGGAATCAGTAACGCGTAGCTAAGCCATTTGATCCAGGCACCTGACGCCTGGTGATCGTCGTCGGCAAAACGGGCACCGGAAAAGAGCCCGTAACCGAGAATAAGTGCACCGGCAATATGCACGATACGAAACGACCAGGTTTCCATCGGATACACGTTGAGTGAAATCAGATGGAAACTTGAGTAAGCGATTGCTAATGCCGCAAACAGTAGGAACTGCCAGCCCGTAAACAGGCGGCGATTGGGTTCAACAACGTCTTCATCGACACCATCGGCAATGGACTCTGGTATCACTGACGCCGCGTGGGCATCATCCTTGAGATCATTGGGTCTTGGTCGGTTTTGTGACTCATTAGAGTTCACCCTCACAGCAAAAGCAGACAAAGGGGTAGCAGCAGCGAAAGCTGCCCCGCCCGGCTGGGCCGGAAACGGGGCAGTCAGAACGGTAAACGTTGCTTAGTTGATCATGTCATCAGCAATTTCATAGCCGTTCTCTTCGTACCAGCGTGCAGCGCCGGGGTGAAACGGCAGCACGGTGTTGTGCTTGATGTTTTCTGGAATGGTGGTTTCAGCGCTGCGGTGCACAGAGCGCATGCGGTCGTTGTTTTCCATCGTCGCCTTGGTGACTTCATAAACGAAATCTTCCGGCAGGTCGCAGCCTGCGATAGCGAAGTTCCACATGGAGACAGCGCGGGCATCTTCTTCCAGCGTCGTATAGGTGTTGGCCGGAATCATGAATTCAGCTACGGGGAAGTTTTCCAGCACCGTGGCCAGCTCTTCCTCGTTAAACTCAATAATGTTGACGTCAGTTTGTACTTCTAACTGGCTAACGGCGGGAATCGGAATACCGGCAGCGAAGGCGACCACGTCAAGCAGGCCATCCTGCAGTTGACCGCCCAAGTCTGACCAACCGCCGTTGCGACGCTCAAAGTTAACGCCCAGGGTTTCTAGAATCGCTGGGAAGTAGGTGTCAGAGGTCGAGGCAGCCGGGCCAAAACCGATGCGCGCGCCATCAGGAATGTCGGAAATTGACTCAATACCGCTGTCAGAAAGCGCGGTAATGGAGAATGGCGTTTCGTACATGGGGAACATGGCACATACATTGTCCATCTTCATTCCAGGCGCTAGCGGACTTTCACCTTTAACGGCATCAGAAGCAGGGCCCATGGTGGTTAAGCCAAATGCCATATCGCCTGTGTGCACCAGTGCCAGGTTTTGAGTCGGGCCACCGGTGACTTCACCACCGCCAGATACACCCAGCTCATCAGCGATAAAATTGGCCCAGCCTGAACCGTAGACGAAGTAAGTGCCGCCTTGGCTAGCGGTGCCCACGGTAAAGTTATCGGGCCAATCAGAGCGGTCTGCTTGCGCTTGGGCACTGCTGGCGGCTACAAGCAGAGCGCTGCTGGCGAGAAGAGTGAACGTTTTAGGCATATGTTTGCGCATGGCGAAAATTCCTAGCTGTTATTGGGGTTATATACTGACAGCGTCGATAAATGCGGCCAGTCGATACTGCGTTAAGCAGGGTATCCAAGGTATATAACAGCGATAGTTGTGCCATTTAAAGGTTATGATTTTTAAATCAGATGCTTATGAATTTTTTATTCAACTTTGGTGGAAAGCACTTTTTGTCATAGTGTCCGATTGTTCGCACGACAATGGTTATTTAGTGTGCGGATAACCGCACATAAATGGTGTTGCCTGTACGCTATCGGCTTGTGGGGCGGTCAGGAAAGAGTGAACACGCCATCCTTGGCGGGGAGGGGGTTAACGCGAGGATTTACCTGGATCCAAAATACGCACGGGTTGCACATCCTGCTGCTTCTGATCGTCACGTACCTGGTTGACCCGGGTGGTCATTTCGGTAAGCGCATCCTCTTCGATGGGCAGTTGCTCGAAGAAATCGCAACTGACGCATTCTCGGTAGCGAATACCGTTTTGCTCCCAGGCACGGATCCGATCCATCGCCGCGCAGCGCGGGCAAGTAACACCGGCGATAAAGCGTTTCACACTAGACATCATTAGACTCCAAGAGCGCGCCTTCTAAGTGGAGGGCGCGCATAGGTTTTGCAGATTTAAGCAGCGCGAATGCCGCTATGGCGCAGTAGCGGTTCGACGCTCGGCTCTCGGCCTCGAAAGGCGACAAACAGGTCGGCTGCATCGCGGGCGCCGCCCTGCTCCAGGATTTCGCGACGAAAGCGCTGGCCCGTTTCAGGATCGAAAATACCGGTCTCTTCAAAGGCGCTCCAGGCGTCCGCCGAGAGCACTTCAGCCCACTTGTAGCTGTAGTAACCAGCCGCATAGCCACCGGCAAACACGTGGCCAAAACTATTTTGGAAGCGGTTGAATGGCACTTTCGGCAGCACAGACACCGCTTCGCGCACCTCATCTAACAAGGCTTGCACATCGCTGGCGCTGGGGGCGCTAAGTTCATGGTGCAGACGCAGATCAAACAGCGAGAACTCGATTTGGCGCATCATACCCATGGCTGACTGGAAATTCTTGGCTGCCTGCAGGCGCTCAAGCAGCTCTGCTGGCAGCGGTTCACCACTATCCACGTGTTTGGCGAGTAGATCTAAGCCTTCACGCTCCCAGCAGTAGTTTTCCATAAACTGGCTGGGCAGCTCTACGGCATCCCAAGCGACGCCGTTAATGCCGGAAATATCGGCGATCTGCTGCTGGGTCAGCATATGGTGGAGGCCATGGCCAAACTCATGGAACAGCGTGGTGACTTCGTCGTGGGTGAGCAGTGCCGGGCGGCCGTTTACCGGGGCAGTAAAGTTGCAGGTCAGGAAGGCGACGGGCAGTTGCAGACCCTGCTCGGTTTGACGACGCACCCGGCAGTCGGCCATCCAGGCACCGCCACGCTTACCTTCGCGGGCGTAGAGATCCAGATAGAAACCGGCAATGGGTTGGCCGTTTTCGGTGAGGCGGAAATAGCGCACGTCATCATGATAGCGGGGTGCTTGGGTATCTTCTTCAAAGCGCACGCCGTAAAGGCGTTCAACCACCTGAAACAAGCCATCGATTACCTGGGGTGCTGGAAAATAGGGGCGTAATTGCTCCTGGGAGATCGAGTGGCGCGCTTCGCGTAGTTTTTCGCTGGCATAGGCAACATCCCACGGTTCCAGCGTCTCTAGGCCGAGTTCATCTCGGGCATAGGCAGTGAGTTCTGCAAACTCCTCCTTCGCCTGAGGCAACGCACGGCGGGCTAAGTCGTTGAGAAAATCGAGCACCTGCTCAGGAGATTCCGCCATTTTGGTGGTGAGAGAGTAATCGGCATAAGTGGCAAAACCGAGCAGTTGGGCCATCTCATTGCGCAGTGCCAGGATCTCTTCCATGATCGCCGCGTTATCGAATTTGCCCGCATCTGGGCCTTCATCAGATGCACGGGTAACAAAAGCGGTGTAGACCTCCCGGCGCAGCTCGCTGTTATCGGCATAGCTAATCACCGGGAAGAAGCTGGGGAAATCCAGGGTAATACGGTAGCCCGCAATGCCTTTCGCCTCGGCGGTGGCTTTTAAGGTGTCGAGAGCACTTTCCGGCACCCCCGCTAACGTCTCTTGGCTATCGATGTCCTTGTGCCATGCCTGGGTAGCATCCAGCACGTTATTGGAGAACTGATTTGACAGCAGTGAGAGCCGCGACTGAATCTCGCCGTAGCGGGCTTTCTGGTCAGCAGGAAGATCAACACCGGCAAGGCGGAAATCGCGTAGGGCGTTCTCCACGGTGCGCCGCTGTGCGGCATCCAGGTGCTTCCAGGCCGGGCCATCTTTCAATGCTTGCCAGCCACGAAACAACCCTTCGTGCTGGCCTACCCAGGTGCCGAAGTCGGAGAGCTTCCCAAGGCATGCCTGATACGCTTCGCGCATTTCCGGCGAGTTCATGGTGCCATTGAGGTGCGAAACCGGTGACCACGCCTTGGTGAGCCGATCATTCACCGCTTCAAGGGGCGCTGCAAAAGTGTCCCAGGTAGGCGGGGTAGCGGCTGCCTGCTCGGCGAGGCGATCAATGGCCTCTCGGCTTTCGCTTAGCAGCGTCTCCACGGCAGGCTCCACGTGCTCGGCGCGAATCTCAGCAAAGGGGGGCAGCGCGTGCGTTTCAAGCAGCGGATTGGTGGACATGGGCACCTCGATTGGCATCGTTTTAAAAACCGTTAGTGAGCGCAAAACGCGCAATAATAATGACACAGTGCGGGCGGTGGTGCTGTGTTTCAATGTTAGCCTCAACAACTATGTTTAATGCCAGGGTTTGGCCTGCACGCGAGCGCCTGCTAGTCTTGCCGCCTTTTAATGCCACCAATGGCAGGAGCATGTGATGAGCGAAACGCTGGAGCGCTGGGGGTCGAAGCGGGCCTTTATCTTGGCGGTAACAGGTGCTGCGGTGGGGTTAGGCAACATCTGGCGCTTCCCTTACGTGGCCGGAGAGAACGGCGGTGCGGCGTTTTTACTGATTTATGTGGCGTTTGTGCTGCTGCTGGGTATCCCGGTCATGATGGCGGAGATACTGATTGGCCGTGCCGGGCGACGCGGGCCAATGCAAGCGTTGAGTGCCTTGGCGGCCGAGGCGGGGGCTTCGCCTCGCTGGCGCTGGTTGGGGCTATTCGGGGCGTTCACCGTGTTCTGCATTTTATCTTTCTACTCGGTGGTGTCCGGCTGGTCGATTGAGTTTTTGGTGGCCTCTGTTAACGGCCATTTCAATGGCGCGAGTGCCGCAGAGATTGGCGCCGGTTTTGAAGCCTTCTTGGCCAACCCTGGGCTGCTGATCTTCAACCACTCGCTATTTCTGTTTATGACCATGACGGTCGTGGCGGCGGGTGTTGCCAAGGGGTTAGAGCGGCTGAATAACCTGCTGATGCCGCTGCTGTATCTGTTGTTGCTGCTATTAGCGGGCTATGCCGCGACGACTGATGGCTTTGCCCCCGCCTTGGCGTGGCTGTTTTTACCCTCTTTCGAGGCGATAACCCCCGCGGTGGTGGTTCACGCCATGGGGCACGCGTTCTTTACTTTGGCGGTGGGCGCCTGTGCTTTGATGGCGTATGGCGCTTATATGCCGGAAGAGCAAAGCCTGCCTAAAGCCGCTGTGGCAGTCGCCGTACTCGATATTAGCGTGGCGTTACTGGCGGGGATCGCTATTTTCTCGGTGGTATTTGCTCAAGGCATGGATCCCACTGATGGCCCAGGGTTAATGTTTGTCACCCTGCCCATTGCGTTTTCTGAGTTGCCCTGGGGCTCTGTATGGCTGAGCGTGTTCTTCTTGCTGCTGCTACTGGCCACCTGGACATCGGCCATTAACCTCGCGGAGCCGATGGTCGCAACGTTACAGGGTTTGGGGCTGCGTCGCAGTATCTCGACTGCCATTGTGGCGCTCAGCGTCTGGTTGATCGGGCTGTTATCGGCCTTCTCTTTTTCAACCCTGGCGGAATTTCGGCCGCTATTTGGACGCAATGTCTTCGAGCTTGTCAGCAGTATACCGCCGGATGTTTTCCTGCCTTTGGGCGGCCTATTGATAGCCGTTTTTGCGGCTTGGGTAATGCCTCGCGATAGAGTGGTGAGCGCGTTAGGCATTGGTGAAAGTGGCTATCTGGTGTGGCGCAATATCATTCGCTGGGTGTCGATTCCGCTGACCTTTATTGTTCTGCTGGCCGGGTTGCTATAGTGGGGTAACTGAATTCTCTAAGCTATCCAACAACCCTAGGAGCGAGTTATGAGTAGTGCATTAAGGCCCTATCAAGGTATGGAACCCCAATTGGGTGAGCGCGTTTATATTGATCCGGCCAGTGTGGTCATTGGTGATGTGGTGATGGGTGACGACTGCTCTGTCTGGCCGATGACGGTTATCCGTGGCGATATGCACCGTATTCGTATCGGTGCGCGTACCAGCGTGCAGGACGGCAGCGTGCTACATATTACCCACGCCAGTGATTTTAGTCCGGAGGGGTTTCCGCTCACCATTGGCGATGATGTGACCATCGGCCATAAAGCGATACTGCATGGCTGCACCTTGGGAAGTCGGATCCTGGTAGGGATGGGCGCGATTGTAATGGATGGCGCGGTCGTTGAGGACGAGGTCATTATTGCCGCAGGCGCCGTGGTAACGCCGGGTAAGCATTTGGAGAGTGGCTATGTGTATGCCGGTAACCCCGCCAAAGCGATGCGACCACTCAAAGACAAAGAGCGTGCTTTCTTTCCCTATACCGCAGGTAACTACGTTAAATTGAAAGACCGCTTTCTGGCCGAAGTCACCCGCTAGCGACTTTTTCTAAGCTTTCCCTAAGCGATTGCTAAGCCAACCTTTTTTCTTAAATTAGTCATGTCGCGAACACTAAAAGTCTGTTAATTTATACAGTTTTCTGTTTTGCAGACTTTGGGATGCCGCGTCATGGCTAATTTTCGCACGCATATTACGGTGGCAGCGGCGGGCGGCATGCTGATAGCTTACGTAGGTTGGAAAGGCCAGTGGTGGCCACCCTCCCAAGCGCTGGTGATGATTGCATTAGTCACCTTTGGCGGCATTTTGCCCGACATTGATGCTGACCGTTCCCACTCTATCCGTTTGATATTCAATCTGCTTTCGGTGCCCGCCTTGGTATTAGGCGCCTTGTTGTTACAGCCATGGCTCACGCCGGGCGCGTTGTTGATTGCCTGTGGCGGAATCTACTTCTGTGTGCGCTATTTGGCGGGGTGCTGTTCTCGCGTTTTACCGTGCACCGCGGTATTTGGCATTCACTGCTAGCGGGCGGGCTATGCAGCCTGCTCACCGCCGCGTTAAGTTTTAATTTGCTCAGCCAACCAGCGTGGCTAGCGTGGTCTCACGGTGCGGCCACCTTAGTAGGGTTTTTGATCCACTTGAGTTTGGATGAGATATACAGCGTTGATCTTGAAGGCGCGCGGCTAAAACGCTCGTTTGGTACGGCGCTCAAGCTAGGCGACAGCCGGCGGCCAATGTCTAACCTGCTAATGTTGATTGCCACATTAACGCTGGTGCCCTGGGTGCCGCCCTGGTCTGTCTTGGGGGAGTTGTTGCATCAAGGCTCGCTGCTGTGGCGATAGTCGTCGGCATTGAGGCCGTGCTTTTTAAGTTTGTCGTAAAAGGTTTTGCGCGGAATGCCCAAGTGGTGACAAACATCGGTTACCCGTCCATGGTAGCGCGACAGAGATTGGCTGATCAGGCTCTTTTCAAACAGCTCTACCTGGCGCGGCAAAGTAGGCTCTTCGGTGTCGGCGTTGACCCCTTCCAGCAGCGCATCCAGACGATAGTCAAAGGCGGCGCCCAGTAGCACGTAACGCTCGGCAAGGTTCCGCAGCTCGCGCACGTTGCCGGGCCAATCATGGGCCAGCAGGGCGGCAATGGCGGGGCTGTCGAGGGTCGGTGCTTCTAGCCCGCTACGATTGGCAGCGACCACGGCAAAGTGCTGGAACAGCAAGGGGATATCCTCACGCCGCTCGCGTAGAGCAGGCAGCGGCAGGGTGACAACGTTTAGCCTATAGTAAAGGTCTTCGCGAAAACTCCCCTCTTCGGAGGCGGCTTTGAGATCCACCTTGGTGGCCGCAATCACCCGAATATTGAGCGGAACTGTTTCATTGGCGCCTAACCGCTCGACGCTGCGTTCCTGCAGCACCCTCAGCAGCTTGACCTGCAGCGCCATGGGCATCGATTCGATCTCATCCAGAAACACGGTGCCGCCGTTAGCGTGTTCAAACTTGCCGATTCGCCGCTCTACTGCACCCGTGAAAGCGCCTTTTTCATGGCCAAACAGCTCGGACTCAATGGTGTTTTCGGGCACCGCGCCGCAGTTGATCGCCATAAAGGGGCTGTTGCGCCGGCCGCTGCGTTCGTGAATTGCACGGGCCACGAGGTCTTTACCGGTACCTGTTTCACCAAATAGCAGGACATCGGCTTCTACTTGGCTGATACGCTGAATCATCGCCGCGAGCCGGGAAATGATGGGCGTGCGCCCAACGAGTCGCGGCCCCAACGCGGCTTGTTGCACTTCAAGTTCAGCTTTAAGGCGGTGGTTTTCCAAGCTGAGCTGGCGCTTCTCTATGCCTCGGCGTACTACGTCCAGCAACTGATCACCGGCAAACGGCTTCTCGAGAAAATCCCATGCCCCTGCGCGCATGGCTTCTACGGCCGTGGAAATGTCGCCGTGGCCGGTGATTAAAATAATCGGCAAAGTGGCGTCGCGGCTGTGTAACTCATGGAGTAGTGCCATGCCATCCATTCCCGGCATGCGGATATCACTGACAATGACACCTGGGAAGTCCGGTGTTAATGCTGCCAGGGCTTGTTCCGCTGATTCGAAGCAGTAGGGCGTGTAGCCTGCAAGCTCGAGGGTTTGGCTGGCGGTGATCCGCAGATGCGGTTCGTCGTCGATCACCATGACCGGCAGCGTCGACGGCTCATGCATACGAGGAGCTCTCCTGGGGGTGAGTTAACGGTGAGTGGGGCAGGGTGATAGTGAAGCAAGCGCCGCCTTCGGGTTGATTAGTCGCCTGTAGCTTGCCGCCTAAATCGTCCATGATACGCGACGAAATCGAGAGTCCTAGGCCTAAACCACTCCCCGGCGCTTTGGTGGTAAAAAAGGGTTCAAAAATATGCCCTAAGTGCTCCTCGGGAATGCCAGGGCCATTATCGGTAACGCTAATAATGACCTGCTGCTGGTGTATTTGGGCGCCCAGAGTAAGTTGTGGCGCAGGTACACCTTTCATGGCCTGCAGCGCATTACCGATTAAATTGACCAACACTTGTTCCAGACGCACTAGATCGCCTTGCACCCATAGTGTTTCATTGGGCCACTCCTGAGTAATGGAGATGTTGCCTTCGCGCAGGCGGCTTTGAAACAGGCGAAGAGCGTAGTCGATACAGGCTTGTACCGAAATCGCCTCCTGATGCTCGCTGCTCTTACGTGAAAACTGGCGCAGCTGAGCGCTGATGTCCGCCATACGTTCGGTCAGTTCAACAATTTGTTCAAGGTTGGCATCCGCTTTTTCGTGGCGTGCTAATGCCATAAAGCGGCGGGCGTTTTCCGCGTAAGCGCGAATAGCCGCCAGTGGTTGATTAAGTTCATGGTTGATGCCCGCGGCGAGCTGCCCCAACACAGCGAGTTTGGCGGCTTGAATAAGCTCGTCTTGGGTCTGGCGTAAATTGGCCTCTGCACGGCGACGCTCTTCAATTTCATCCGATAGGCGTTGGTTGCTGGCCACCAGATCACGGGTGCGGCGCTCTACGCTTACCTCAAGTTCGTCACGCACGTGTGCCAAGGTATTGCGCTCGCGCTCGGCAAACGCTTCGCGTTCACGGCGCAGCCGTAGGCGCTGCCAGCCAATACCTGCGCCGAGAGTGACCACGCCGTAGAGGCCGCCTGCCATGAGGGCGGCAATCCACTGAGCGCTAATCACCGGTGTTAGCGGCTTTAAAATATGCATTTGCCAGCCAAATTCAGGGACATGTCGGGTCAAACTAAGATAGTCGCTACTGCTCAATGGGCCTTGGGAGAAACTGACCAACTGGCTTCCCTGTCGGTAAGGTGCATTGATTTCAATACCCGAGGGTGACAATGGCTCCATGGCATAGCGGCGCGTTTCTCTTAGGGCTTGACGCTGCTCATCGGTGAGTGGGTAGAGCGCGTTCATGCGTAGTTCGGGGTGGCTGGCCATGAAAATGATGTCGTCGCTATCAGTGACAAATAGCTCGGCATCCTGCTCAGCCCAGCTCTCTTCAACATCATCTAAAAGCACTTTAACTACTAGCACGCCGTCTGGCTGTGCATCGGGCGAGGTGTCGTCTAGCCATATGGGCGATGAAAAGTAGTAGCCCCGCTCAAGCGACTTGATGCCCAAACCAAAAAAGCGCCCCTGGCCTCCGGCAATGGCATCGGTGTAGTAGGAGCGGAAAGCATAGTTCTGGCCAATAAAGGTGTTAGGGCGGTGCCAATTGCTGGCGGCGATCGTGTCGCCATCGCGATTGAGTAAATAGACATCTGAAACCCCCGCTGTAAAGCGGAAACGATCCAGTAGCATATTGAGCGGCATCGGGTCTTGGCTATCGGGAGAGGCCAAAAAACGCTGCACGCCTTCCCGAGTGGCAAGCATTTGCGGCAAGTAGTCGTAGCGCAGTAAATAGCCGTTTAAGTTGGCGGCAGACAGCCGCAGCTCGTTTTCGGCATCATCCTGTAAGTTGGAAAGCGCTTGTTCACGCGCCAACTGGGCGGCCTGCCACATGCAAAACAGCAAGCCGAGTGAAATAACCAGCAGCCACAGGCGCCGCCAGCGTGGCGGCAAGGGGGTGGGCGCTTGGTTATTCATACCAGCGCTGTTCATGCTGACGTCTTACTACTGCCTTGAGCGCGGCGAAGGGCACGCTGGGCGCGCGTCTCAGCCCTCGCCATCTCAAGTAGACCTTCTTCGACAAACACTAAGTGCTCATGGGCTCGAGTGCGGGCATCCTCCGCGCGGCCTTCCAAAATGGCATTGAGTAGGGCGCGGTGCTGTTGCATTAACTGACTGCGCGAACCCTCCTTGGCGAATAAATGGGCCAGGTTATTTACAATGCTCTTCTCTAGCAGGTGAAAAATGCCGCGAATGGTATGCAGCAGTAGAACATTGTGAGCAGCTTCGGCAATCGCTAAGTGGAACGCTGCATCTAGTTTGGCCTCTTGGATAGGGTCGGCACCGGCAAAACCGCCGTCGAGCTCTTCAAAGCGCTGAATAAGCACGGACTTATCGGCGGGTGTTGAGCGCAGCGCAGCGTAGTAGGCGGATATACCTTCCATAGCGTCGCGGAATTCAAGTAAGTCTAGGTTAAATTCGCCGTGACGAGAGAGCATCTCCAGCAAGGGGTCGGTATAACCATTGCTGAGGTCATCGTTAACAAAAGTGCCGCCGCCTTGGCGGCTGGTTAGTAGGCCACGAGCGGCTAGTTTCTGAATAGCTTCCCGTAAAGAGGGGCGCGAAACACCAAACCGTTCGGCTAATTCACGTTCGGGAGGTAAGCGCTCGCCTGGTTTTAGGCTGCCTTCTAGCATCATAGCTTCAAGGCGTTCAGTAATTACATCGGCCAAGCGCTGCTGGCGGAGCGGTGGGTAGCTCATATTGAATAGCTCATGTCGATTTGCGTCCGCAATTGGTAAGACCAATATTAAGATCTTTGAGGTTTGATCTCAAGCGTCTGCGAAGTAGGATTTAACGCTAATAAAACGCATTAATAGCGACTTTAAACTAAAGTATAGCGGGATGAGGTGCTAAGGCGTGATATCACCGTTTGACACGCTTAGGGCGGCTCACTACTGTTGGTGCTAGTTTTTTTGTCAATTGGTAAAACCAATTTTCCACTTTGGGGCGCCGGTGTATAGCGCATCCATTGTATAGGGCTATTACACAGGGCTATCCATGATCATTTCTGCTTCCACTGATTATCGCCAAGCGGCCAAGCGTCGTATCCCCCCTTTTCTATTTCACTACGCTGACGGTGGTTCCTACGCGGAGCATACGCTGCGACGCAATGTTGAGGATCTTGCTGGTGTCGCTTTGCGTCAGCGTGTGTTGAAGGATATGTCTTCACTATCATTGGAGACCACACTGTTCGGCGAAGCGCTTGCTATGCCGGTCGCCTTGGCGCCGGTGGGGTTGGCAGGAATGTATGCTAGGCGTGGTGAAGTGCAAGCTGCGCGGGCAGCTGCTAATAAGGGGGTGCCGTTTACACTGTCGACAGTATCGGTGTGTCCAATCGACGAAGTGGCCTCTGCGGTTGATCGGCCTATCTGGTTTCAGCTTTATGTGTTGAAAGATAGAGGATTTATGAAGCATGTCTTGGAGCGAGCCAAAGCCGCTGGCGTCAAGACACTGATCTTTACCGTCGATATGCCCGTGCCGGGGGCACGCTATCGAGATGCACATTCAGGCATGAGCGGTAAGCGCGGCCCAATGCGGCGTATGCTTCAAGCAGCAACACACCCTTTTTGGGCCTGGGACGTGGGTGTTAATGGCCGTCCCCATGACTTGGGTAACGTGTCTGATTATCGCGGCAAGCCAACGGAGCTAGAAGACTATATTGCCTGGCTGGGTGACAACTTTGATCCGGCCATCTCATGGAAGGACTTGGAGTGGATTCGTGAGCTCTGGGAGGGTCCAATGATCATCAAAGGGATTCTCGACCCCGAGGATGCTCGTGATGCGGTTCGCTTCGGCGCGGATGGTATCGTTGTTTCCAATCATGGTGGTCGTCAGCTAGACGGTGTCCCCTCTACCGCGCGTGCGCTGCCTGCTATCGCTGATGCGGTTAAGGGCGATTTGGCCATTCTAGCCGACTCCGGCGTACGCAGTGGGCTTGATGTTGTGCGCATGATCGCCATGGGGGCGGATACCGTATTGATTGGGCGTGCTTTTATCTATGCACTTGCTACAGCCGGAGAGGCGGGCGTTTCCCATCTGCTTGAGCTGTTTGAAAAGGAGATGCGGGTTGCAATGACGCTCACCGGGGCGCGTAGCATCGCCGACCTAGGGGCTGATTCGCTGGTGCCAGACTCGCTCCGCGGTATCTGAGGGCCATTGTCAGTACCTCTATCAGTATTAGGGTTAAAAACCGCTTGCCAACCCGTCAGCGAATCCGTAAAGTACGCATCCGCTGCCGGGGACGCCAAGCGTTACCAGCGGTGAATAAGGTGTGAAAGCCTTGGTTTGTCAGGAGGTTAGAGCAGGTTGTGTCGCTCGCCTCACTCGCTAAAAAAACAGCGATTGACAAACACCACGGAATGCGTAGAATACGCCTTCCTCGCTGAGGCAAGCCAGTTCAACGGCAAGTCGTGTGGCCCAGTTGGTTTATTAGCTAGCCACCGCAGCGAAACAGCTCTTTAACAATTTGATCAGGTAATTCATGTGGGCGCTTGCTGATGTTGGTGACAAATCACCGAATATCAAGGCAAGCGACTCAAGCAATAAGGTTTTAAAGGATTTGTCCTTTGGGATCTGTTTTGAATGAATTCGTTTGAACCTTGAGCCAAGTTTGGTTCGCTTCTGTCACTTTCGGGTGGCGGGTAAGAACCGCATAGATCTTAAACTGAAGAGTTTGATCATGGCTCAGATTGAACGCTGGCGGCAGGCCTAACACATGCAAGTCGAGCGGTAACAGGGGTAGCTTGCTACCCGCTGACGAGCGGCGGACGGGTGAGTAATGCATAGGAATCTGCCCGATAGTGGGGGATAACCTGGGGAAACCCAGGCTAATACCGCATACGTCCTACGGGAGAAAGGGGGCTTCGGCTCCCGCTATTGGATGAGCCTATGTCGGATTAGCTAGTTGGTAAGGTAATGGCTTACCAAGGCAACGATCCGTAGCTGGTCTGAGAGGATGATCAGCCACATCGGGACTGAGACACGGCCCGAACTCCTACGGGAGGCAGCAGTGGGGAATATTGGACAATGGGGGCAACCCTGATCCAGCCATGCCGCGTGTGTGAAGAAGGCCCTCGGGTTGTAAAGCACTTTCAGCGAGGAAGAACGCCTATCGGTTAATACCCGGTAGGAAAGACATCACTCGCAGAAGAAGCACCGGCTAACTCCGTGCCAGCAGCCGCGGTAATACGGAGGGTGCAAGCGTTAATCGGAATTACTGGGCGTAAAGCGCGCGTAGGTGGCTTGATAAGCCGGTTGTGAAAGCCCCGGGCTCAACCTGGGAACGGCATCCGGAACTGTCAGGCTAGAGTGCAGGAGAGGAAGGTAGAATTCCCGGTGTAGCGGTGAAATGCGTAGAGATCGGGAGGAATACCAGTGGCGAAGGCGGCCTTCTGGACTGACACTGACACTGAGGTGCGAAAGCGTGGGTAGCAAACAGGATTAGATACCCTGGTAGTCCACGCCGTAAACGATGTCGACCAGCCGTTGGGTGCCTAGAGCACTTTGTGGCGAAGTTAACGCGATAAGTCGACCGCCTGGGGAGTACGGCCGCAAGGTTAAAACTCAAATGAATTGACGGGGGCCCGCACAAGCGGTGGAGCATGTGGTTTAATTCGATGCAACGCGAAGAACCTTACCTACCCTTGACATCTACAGAAGCCGGAAGAGATTCTGGTGTGCCTTCGGGAACTGTAAGACAGGTGCTGCATGGCTGTCGTCAGCTCGTGTTGTGAAATGTTGGGTTAAGTCCCGTAACGAGCGCAACCCTTGTCCTTATTTGCCAGCGAGTAATGTCGGGAACTCTAAGGAGACTGCCGGTGACAAACCGGAGGAAGGTGGGGACGACGTCAAGTCATCATGGCCCTTACGGGTAGGGCTACACACGTGCTACAATGGCCGGTACAAAGGGCTGCGAGCTCGCGAGAGTCAGCGAATCCCTTAAAGCCGGTCTCAGTCCGGATCGGAGTCTGCAACTCGACTCCGTGAAGTCGGAATCGCTAGTAATCGTGAATCAGAATGTCACGGTGAATACGTTCCCGGGCCTTGTACACACCGCCCGTCACACCATGGGAGTGGACTGCACCAGAAGTGGTTAGCCTAACGCAAGAGGGCGATCACCACGGTGTGGTTCATGACTGGGGTGAAGTCGTAACAAGGTAGCCGTAGGGGAACCTGCGGCTGGATCACCTCCTTAAACGATGCGTCACAGTCGGTAAGCGTCCACAATGAATTACCTGATCAGATATAGAGCAAACGGTAAAAGCACGATCCCCTCTTGGGTCTGTAGCTCAGTTGGTTAGAGCGCACCCCTGATAAGGGTGAGGTCGGCAGTTCAAGTCTGCCCAGACCCACCAAATTTTATCTATCGCTGCGTTATTTTATAACTCGCATAGCAGGCTATGCGTCGTCATAAAATGCCTTGCGCTAAATAAAATTGGCCAGAGGTGAGTGTGACTAAGAGTGACTAGATGGGGCCATAGCTCAGCTGGGAGAGCGCCTGCCTTGCACGCAGGAGGTCAGCGGTTCGATCCCGCTTGGCTCCACCATTACGTTACTACCCTGTTTAATCTTCAATACCGTTTGTAATGTTTCGTGACCATTGATAAGTCGCTGTGTTGTCGCTGTTGTTTTAGTATCACACACCGCTTATCACTGTTCATTGAACAGCTGCTCTTTAACAATGTATATCATGCTGACAAGAACACTTCGCAAGAAGTGGTCTTAAATTGTGATACGTCTCAAGCGTATCCGGCAAAATGAAACGTGATCATTGCGAGATACCAGACTCCTTCGGGTTATAGGGTCAAGCAATGAAGCGCACACGGTGGATGCCTAGGCAGCCAGAGGCGATGAAAGACGTGGTAGCCTGCGATAAGGCTCGGTGAGGTGGCAACAACCTGTGACCCGGGCATTTCTGAATGGGGAAACCCACTCATCATAAGATGAGTATCGTGCACTGAATACATAGGTGTACGAGGCGAACCAGGGGAACTGAAACATCTAAGTACCCTGAGGAAAAGAAATCAACCGAGATTCCCCTAGTAGCGGCGAGCGAACGGGGACCAGCCCTTAAGCATGTGACTGATTAGGCGAACACGCTGGGAAGCGTGGCCGTAGCGGGTGATAGCCCCGTAGTCGAAAATCTGATCATGTGAAATCGAGTAGGTCGGGGCACGAGAAACCTTGACTGAAGACGGGGGGACCATCCTCCAAGGCTAAATACTCCTGGCTGACCGATAGTGAACCAGTACCGTGAGGGAAAGGCGAAAAGAACCCCGGAGAGGGGAGTGAAATAGATCCTGAAACCGTGTGCGTACAAGCAGTAGGAGCAGACTTGTTCTGTGACTGCGTACCTTTTGTATAATGGGTCAGCGACTTATATTCAGTGGCGAGGTTAACCGTATAGGGGAGCCGTAGGGAAACCGAGTCTTAACTGGGCGACACAGTCGCTGGATATAGACCCGAAACCGAGCGATCTATCCATGAGCAGGGTGAAGATTGAGTAACATCAATTGGAGGCCCGAACCAGGATCTGTTGAAAAAGATTTGGATGACTTGTGGATCGGAGTGAAAGGCTAATCAAGCTCGGAGATAGCTGGTTCTCCTCGAAAGCTATTTAGGTAGCGCCTCACGTAGTACCGCCGGGGGTAGAGCACTGTTTCGGCTAGGGGGTCATCCCGACTTACCAACCCGAGGCAAACTCCGAATACCGGTGAGTAGAGCGTGGGAGACACACGGCGGGTGCTAACGTCCGTCGTGAAAAGGGAAACAACCCAGACCGTCAGCTAAGGTCCCGAAATCCTGGTTAAGTGGGAAACGATGTGGGAAGGCTCAGACAGCTAGGAGGTTGGCTTAGAAGCAGCCATCCTTTAAAGAAAGCGTAATAGCTCACTAGTCGAGTCGGCCTGCGCGGAAGATGTAACGGGGCTAAACCAGGTACCGAAGCTACGGGTTCATTCTTAGGAATGAGCGGTAGAGGAGCGTCGTGTAAGCCAATGAAGGTGAATTGAGAAGTTCGCTGGAGGTATCACGAGTGCGAATGCTGACATGAGTAACGATAAAGGGAGTGAAAAACTCCCTCGCCGGAAGACCAAGGGTTTCTGTTCGACGCTAATCGGAGCAGAGTGAGTCGGCCCCTAAGGCGAGGCCGAAAGGCGTAGTCGATGGGAAACGGGTCAATATTCCCGTACCGGACATGGTTGCGATGGGGGGACGAAGAAGGCTAGGTGAGCCAGGCGTTGGTAGTCCTGGTGAAAGTGAGTAGGCCGAGACCTTAGGTAAATCCGGGGTCTTAAAGCCGAGACACGAGACGAACTGACCACGGTCAGGAAGTCACTGATGCCACGCTTCCAGGAAAAGCCTCTAAGCTTCAGATCATGTGCGACCGTACCCCAAACCGACACAGGTGGTCAGGGTGAGAATCCCAAGGCGCTTGAGAGAACTCGGGTGAAGGAACTAGGCAAAATGGTGCCGTAACTTCGGGAGAAGGCACGCCGGCATAGGGTGAAGAGACTTGCTCTCCTAGCCCGAACCGGTCGAAGATACCAGGTGGCTGCAACTGTTTATTAAAAACACAGCACTCTGCTAACGCGCAAGCGGACGTATAGGGTGTGACGCCTGCCCGGTGCCGGAAGGTTAAATGATGGTGTTAGCCGCAAGGCGAAGCTCTTGATTGAAGCCCCGGTAAACGGCGGCCGTAACTATAACGGTCCTAAGGTAGCGAAATTCCTTGTCGGGTAAGTTCCGACCTGCACGAATGGCGTAATGATGGCCACGCTGTCTCCACCCGAGACTCAGTGAAATTGAAATCGCCGTGAAGATGCGGTGTACCCGCGGCTAGACGGAAAGACCCCGTGAACCTTTACTATAGCTTCACACTGGACGCTGATGTTGCCTGTGTAGGATAGCTGGGAGGCTTTGAACTCTGGACGCCAGTTCGGAGGGAGCCAACCTTGAAATACCAGCCTGGCATCATTGGCGTTCTCACTCAGGTCCGTTATCCGGATCGAGGACAGTGTGTGGTGGGTAGTTTGACTGGGGCGGTCTCCTCCTAAAGAGTAACGGAGGAGCACGAAGGTACCCTCAGCACGGTCGGACATCGTGCATTGAGTGCAAGAGCATAAGGGTGCTTGACTGCGAGACAGACACGTCGAGCAGGTGCGAAAGCAGGTTCTAGTGATCCGGTGGTTCTGTATGGAAGGGCCATCGCTCAACGGATAAAAGGTACTCCGGGGATAACAGGCTGATACCGCCCAAGAGTTCACATCGACGGCGGTGTTTGGCACCTCGATGTCGGCTCATCACATCCTGGGGCTGAAGTCGGTCCCAAGGGTATGGCTGTTCGCCATTTAAAGTGGTACGCGAGCTGGGTTTAGAACGTCGTGAGACAGTTCGGTCCCTATCTGCCGTGGGCGTTGGATGTTTGAGAAGGGCTGCTCCTAGTACGAGAGGACCGGAGTGGACGACCCTCTGGTGTTCCGGTTGTCACGCCAGTGGCATTGCCGGGTAGCTATGGTCGGACGGGATAACCGCTGAAAGCATCTAAGCGGGAAGCCCCCTTCAAGATGAGACATCCCTGAGGCCTAGAGCCTCCTGAAGGGCCCAGCGAGACCAGCTGGTTGATAGGCACGGTGTGGAAGCGCTGCAAGGCGTTGAGCTAACGTGTACTAATGGCCCGTGAGGCTTGACCCTATAACACCCAAGGGGTCTGGTCGTATGATGACGACAATTAAAACCGGATACGCAGCGTGTGGCCCAAGCGACATAACGCCAGGGCGGCAGGCGATGAGACGCACACAATTGAGCAAGCAACGCTAGAAAGCCTGCTCGTCAGCATGATGTACATTACCTGTTACGCCTGACGACCATAGCACGCGTGAACCACCTGATCCCTTGCCGAACTCAGAAGTGAAACCGCTTAGCGCCGATGGTAGTGTGGGGTCTCCCCATGCGAGAGTAGGTCATCGTCAGGCACTTATTATGAAAAATCCCCCAGGGCTGATGCCTTGGGGGATTTTTTTGCGTAACACCTCACCAGTCGATAGATTTGCCATCCCAGGCCCAGAAGGTTCCACTATCTTCGGGCGTTCGCTGAGAGATGACTGCCAGCAGCTTCTCTGCTACAAATGCGGGTGCAAATAGCTTTTCGCTAGGTACTCGGTTTTGAAAAGGTTTAGAGAGGGCTGTGTCGGTGGTGCCAGGATGAAGACAAAGCACTAGCGATTGCTTATTCAGCCGCTTGAGCTCAATGGATGCTGTCTTAAGCAGCATGTTATGCGCTGCTTTGCTGGCACGATAGCTGTACCAGCCTCCTAACTGATTATCTTCGATTGAGCCAACGCGAGCCGAAAGGCTGGCAATCACTGCAGGGTGTGACCCTTTGAAAGAGTCTTTCAGTGCCGCTAGCAATAAAATTGGCACATAGGCATTGATGTTCATTGTTTGTGCAAGGCTTTCGACACTAAGCTGGTCGAGGCACTTCTCGGGAAAGAGTCGTTGCGCGTCATCATGAAGGATGCCGATGGCATTGAAAAAGAAGTGGATTGGCTGCGAGGCTAGTTCTGTTTTAAGCGCCTGCCGGCCCTGCTCTTGAGAAACATCAAGCATTAGGTGTGTAAGACGGGGGTTGTCAATTCGTGGTGGCTGCCGGCTTACCGCAATAACATGGCCGACCTTAGAGGAAGAGAGTAGCTGATTAATAATAGCAGCACCTATTCCCCCCGAGGCGCCTACAACCACCGCTGTATAATGATGAGGCAATAAATTGAACATGATCGTCTTTTGATTTGCCGCTGAGAGTGGGCTTTCATTGAAACGTCATGCTGATGGCTTGTCGAGGGAGGTATCAGGCGGAAGCGTTGATTCTGCCGGGTTGGGCGCTGTTGCGTCCATCAGGCTTATAGAGCGTTTTTTCAGCGATTTGACGAATATAATCAAGCATTGCCTGATTATGCTTCAGTCGTACGGACAACATCTGGCCCGTTAGCTCATTCATACGCGCGGCTCGCTCGCTTTTTTCAAGCAAGCTTTCCCAAGCTGTCAGGCAGCCAGCATCATGAGCTGCCGCTCTGGCGCCGTTTGCGCCTTCGGCATAACCAAGACGTTTTTGCACATTGCGCCGCACAGTCTCAATGCGCTCGAGTTCGGCCAATAAAGACTGTTTGTCTAGTGCAACTTGCGATAATGCATCACCGTCAATATCACCTTGCGTCAATAAATTTTGCTCGCTGGACAACAACGAAATTAACGCCTCAAGACGCTGTTGCTGGTCGGTAAGCAAGGATGCAAGGCTCATTTACAGCGTCCCTTATAGATCTTTAAGATTGTCAATTAAGCCCTCGGCGATACGGTCGGCGCGCATTTCAAGGCGACCTTCACGTATAGCATCGCGAATTTCTTCAACTTTAGCAGTATCGACGTCCTGAGATTCATCGATACTTGATTGGCTCAGTTGAGTCGATTCGCGAGCTGCGCCGCCCGGTGCGACGGGTGAT
This sequence comes from Halomonas sp. PA16-9, assembly GCF_009728585.1. Classification (NCBI taxonomy): domain Bacteria; kingdom Pseudomonadati; phylum Pseudomonadota; class Gammaproteobacteria; order Oceanospirillales; family Halomonadaceae; genus Halomonas; species Halomonas sp. PA16-9. The sequence goes on from NZ_CP040451.1 coordinate 89,465, forward strand.
ACGCTATCAGCCTTTTGCGTTTCATCACGCTGCTGGGCTTGGCTTGAGCGTAATAGCGAATTAATGTTATCAATTTTCACGTTGTCTGCCTCATCGTCAACGTCGATGCGCTTGGCGCTTAGTGTAGCTTGTATAACAGTACATCGGCAGCATTGGGCCTAACTTTAGGCTGCGAATTAAAAATCCACGACCAAAATACCACGCTCGGCGACACGAGCAGTCATGATTTCTCGTGGACCAAAACGAACTCTAATTTGCTCACCAAGAGCACCATCTTCCAATGCTTCGCCTTCGCGTGAAACTCGGAAGGCAGAGCCTTGAGCTATGACAGTAACGCGCTGCCCACGTTCAACTAAATGAGGTGCTTGTAAGTAATGCGCTAAAAATACACTACCACTACGAATAGGGCGCTGAGCTATTTTACCCACGATATCCTCTTCAGCTGTCAAAGCCTGAGCTGAGAGATCGCCGAGATTGCCCCCGCGTTCGCTAAGCATGCTTGATGTAATCAGTGTACCTCGCTCAATATCCCTGGCTGCCACCACATAATCACCAATGACATCAATCTGCGCCTGTAAATAGCGAACTTGCCGGCCATCTTCACCGCAACGCACCCCAACGGAAACGCGGCCCAAGGGTGCTTGATTGGCGTTGGCCAAAAAAGGTTCTGGCTGAACGCACTCTGGCAAATGCGGAGAGGGTGGTCGTAGGTCAATGACCACTTCCTCGCCTAATGCCTGTGTCTCTTCGTACAAAAATTGATGCACTTGCTGGAGAAGATTGTCGTCATCAGCTTGAATCCTGGTGAAGGCAGTAACGCTTAGGATTGCCCAGAAGAAGGCTAATTGCCAAAAGCGAAGCGTGCTTGGCTTAGTAAAGCGCAGTCGGAGCATGGGGAGGCCGCTTACTTGGGGGCTGAAGAAGAAGGAACGTAACGAGGAGAATTCATCGTTCAGTGTAGCGAAAAGGTAGTAGCCGTATCACGCGAAATGCTGGTGGAAACGCCAGCTGTTCCATGCTTTAGGCTGACAGCTCCAGACGTATTCTTCATCATCAACAAAATCCATTTTATTTTTTGCCTCAACGCGAGGGTCGGCATGATTGATCAACTGGAATCTGCCTTTAATTTTCATCAGCAAGCAGTAGGGTTACGTCAAGCGCGTCACGAGGTGTTAGCGGCTAATATCGCCAATGCCGATACACCGAACTATAAGGCGCGTGACATTGACTTTGCTAGTGAGCTGAAAAAAGCAGTCGAAGGTACTCAGAGTGCATCTAGCCATACCGGAGGCGGTCTGACTTTAGCGCGTACTTCTGGTAGCCATATTGCTGGAGAAGGTCCCGCATGGCGTGGAGCGGGCAACCCCGATTTGCTTTACCGCATTCCCGACCAGCCCAGTTTGGATGGAAATACGGTTGATATGGATCGTGAGCGCACGCAGTTTGCAGATAACGCTGTTCGTTATCAAGTCGGCCTCACGATGCTCAACAGCCGTATTCAGGGGCTGAAGAATGCCATGCAGCCCGAGTGATTCTGTCTAAATTAGTGAGGAGTTAATCCACGATGTCGATGTTCTCTGCGTTTGATATTGCCGGGTCGGCAATGAGTGCCCAATCCCAGCGCATGAATGTTACTGCTAGCAATATGGCCAATGCCGACAGCGTCGCAGGGCCTGATGGTGAAACCTATCGAGCCAAGCAGGTGATGTTTGAGACCCAGTCACAAGGTAACCGCTATGGCGTTGGCGGCGTGCGCGTCACCGAGGTAGTGGAAGATGACTCACCCCTGCGGATGGAGTACATGCCCAACCACCCGGCGGCAGATGAAGAGGGTTATGTGGCAAAGCCCAACGTTGAGCCGGTGCATGAGATGGTCAATATGATTTCTGCCTCGCGCTCCTATCAAGCCAACGTTGAAGTCTTTAATACCAGTAAGCAGATGCTGATGCAGACGCTGTCGCTGGGTGAGGGGTAACCGATGAGTAGTACTATTGATTCTAGCGTAGTAAACAAAGTAAATGGCGGTGGTGCCAATGGCCTCCCCCCGCCAGTCTGATGAGCTGCGTGAAAGCTTTATGACGTTGCTGATTACGCAATTGCAGAATCAGGATCCGCTCAAACCGATGGAAAATGCGGAGATGACCTCCCAGCTAGCGCAAATTAACACGGTGAGCGGCATTGAAGAGCTGAATAGCACGCTAGAAGGCATTACCAGCCAAATGGATGCCAATCAGGCACTGCAGGCGAGCGGCTTAATTGGCAAAGGTGTCATGGTGCCTGGGAAGGATGTATTGCTGGAGCAAGATGGCGACGGCAACACTTATACAACGCCTTTCGGAATAGAGCTGGCCGAGCCAGCGAAGAATGTAAAAGCTACCATCGTTGGTGAAGGTGGACAAATCATCAAACGTTACGATGATCTCGGTCCACTGAAAGCAGGTGTTCATTCGTTCGACTGGCCTGGGTTCAATGACCAAGGCGAAGCGGCTGCCAGCGGCCGGTATACGGTGCAGCTAGAGGCAACTGACGCTGAAGGTGAAAAAATTGAATCTACTGCCTTACAGTACGCGGTGGTTAACCGGGTAACGCCGAATGACGGCAGTGGCAGCGTTCGACTGGATCTGGGCGCTATTTACGGTCAAATCAATCTGAACGACGTTAAACAAATTCTTTAATTGCTGACTAAACACAGTCATAAACCACAGCATTTGATTAAACACAGCTTTATTAGGGGAACAGCATGAGTTTTTCACAAGCACTCAGTGGTCTAAGCGCACAGCAACAAAAACTAGGTGCGGTGGGTAATAATATTGCCAACTCGCAGACGGTTGGTTTTAAAAGTTCTAGCGTCCAGTTCGCTGATGTATATGCTGAGTCGCGCATCGGGCTTGGCGTTCGTACCTCCACGGTACTGCAGAATTTTAGCGGGGGTAATATTGAGTCCACCAACCGCAATATGGACTTGGCTATTTCGGGTGAGGGCTTTTTTCGCTTTCAGCAGCCCAATGGCGAAGTAGGTTATTCGCGCAATGGTCAGTTGACTATGACCGCAGATGGACGTCTGGTGAATGCCCAGGGCGCGCAGATTATGGGTTATGCTGCCGATGCGAATGGTGATGTTCAGGCAGGTGGTGATGTTACTCCCTTAACGGTCGATTCCGAAGCCCTTGCGGCGAGTGCCACAAACGAACTATCGGTAGAGGTCAACCTGGACTCAGGTGAGGCGGGTATAGATACCGCTGCTGCTGGTTATGTGTTTGATCCGACTGATAACACTACCTATAGCTTCTCAACGAATGCCACTGTTTATGATTCGCAAGGTAATGCACGTAACTTATCTATGTACTTTATTAAAGATGATGCTGCGCCCAATCAGTGGCAGGTTCAAGGTCGTCTAACAGGGGGGCCTAGCGACGCAGAAGCCTATAATTTTGACCTCGGAACACTAGCCTTCGATACAAACGGTAGGCTCGTTGATGGCGCACCTACCGCGATCAATGATATTGACAGCACTGATGCTGGCTTTAACGTCGAGGGAGCTGGCGCCAATGAGTTCGGCCCAATTTTTACCGACTTAAATATTGCAGTTGATTTTCAAGGCTCTACACAGTTTGCAGAACAATCAGATCCCAAATCTATTTCCCAGAATGGTTATTCTTCGGGATCTTTAGTGGGGATTACCATTGAAGACGATGGCACCGTGATGCGTAATTACGCTAACGAACAGTCGCGTGCCGCGGGCCAAGTAGCACTAGCCAGCTTCCGTAACCCGGAGGGATTAAAACCTGAGGGGAATAATCTTTGGACTGCTACCGGTAGCTCAGGTCAGGAACTGGTAGGTGCGCCGGGTACCGGTCTGCGTGGCTTAATTGAGCCAAGTGCAGTTGAAACGTCCAATGTCGATATGGCTCGCGAGCTAGTCGATATGATCGTTGCCCAACGGGCCTACCAGGCCAACTCACAAACTATCAGTACCCAGGACGAGCTCCTGCAGACCATTATTAACCTTTAATGATCGGTCATTTAGGTAAGGAGTCAGTACCGTGGATCGAATGATCTATACCGCCATGAGCGGTGCTAAGCACACCATGGATCAGCAGTCAGTGGTGAGTAATAACCTGTCGAATGTAACCACCACCGGTTTTCGCGGACAGCTACAGGCTGCTCGCTCGGTGCCTGTGCAAGGCGAGGCCTTACTGGCAACGCGTACCTCGGCGGTAACCACCACGCCGGGCAGTGACTTTTCTCAGGGGCCAGTTGAGTATACTGGCCGTACCCTTGATGTCGCGATGCAGGACGACGCGTGGATGGCGGTGCAAGCAGATGACGGTACTGAAACCTATACCCGCCGTGGCGATCTGCAGATCGATAGTGACGGCGTGCTACTTAGTGTGGGGCGTCCTGTGCTGGGCGATGGTGGGCCCATCGCCATCCCGCAAGGGGCACAGGTCTCAATTGGTGCTGACGGGACAATTAGTGCCATCCCTGAAGGTGTTGGACCCGAAGCGTTGGTCGAGGTAGGCCGCATTAAACTGGTGACGCCTGAAGAGGGGGATTTAACCCGTGGTGAAGACGGCCTGTTTCGCGCGCCCCCTAACGAAGAAGGTGTCCCCGGTGCCTTGCCCGCCGACGAAAATGCCACGTTAGTAAGCGGTGCGCTCGAAGGCAGCAACGTTAGTGCTGTCGATGCCATGGTCTCGATGATCGATGTTGCACGCCGCTACGATATGCAGATGAAAGTGCTGAGTACGGCCGACGAAAACGCCCAGCGTGCCAACGGCATCCTGTCCATTCAAGGTTAATGTTGGTCATTCAGCACTGATGCTAATCAGTCGGCCAAGGGAGTTTAATTATGATTAAGTCATTGTGGACCGCTAAAACCGGTTTGGAATCGCAGCAAACAAAGCTAGACGTGATTTCGAACAACCTAGCTAACGTAAGCACCAATGGTTTCAAACGCTCACGTCCGGTGTTTGAAGACCTGCTATATCAAAATATGCGTCAACCCGGCGCTCAGAATAATATTCAGGATCGTCTGCCATCAGGCATGCAGATCGGTACCGGTGTGCGTGCTGTGGCCACGGAGCGCCTGCATACCCAGGGTGGGCTGGAGGAAACCGGCAACTCCCGCGATCTGGCCATCAATGGCCAAGGCTTTTTTAAAGTCTTGATGCCTGACGGAACGACGGGTTATACCCGTGACGGTAGTTTTCAGCTCAATGAAAACGGGCAAATGGTAACCGCCAACGGTTACCCGATTGAGCCCGCTATCTTTTTGCCGGCTAATGCTCTGTCAGTGAGTATCGGTGAAGACGGTACGGTGAGCGTTAGTCAGCCTGGTGTCGCGGTCGACAATCAGGTGGGGCAAATAACCGTCAGTTCCTTTATTAATCCAGCAGGTTTGCAAAGCATCGGCGGTAACCTCTACCTGGAGACGGGAGCTTCTGGTGCGCCCAATGAAAACATTCCGGGTGCTAATGGAGCAGGACGGTTGTTTCAAAATTATGTTGAAACATCTAACGTCAATGTTGTTGAAGAGATGGTCAATATGATTCAGACCCAGCGAGCCTATGAAATTAATAGCAAAGCGGTGTCCACTAGCGATGAAATGTTGGCACGCTTAAGCCAGCTGTAACGGTTGTTACTCACCGGGCTTACTTATAGGTTGCGTTATGCTGGAGTTGCACCACATGTCACGTCGTATTGCGCTAGTAGGACTGGTGCTTTTTTTATTGGTTGTAGCCGGCTGCGCTCAAGTTCCAAGAGCTTCAGTGGTGGGTGAGCAAGAGCAGATCAGCATTGTTGATCGCCCGCCACCCATCCCCAATGGCTCTATTTACCAGGCTAGGCAAGGTTATCAGCCACTTTTTGAAGATCGTCGGCCGCGCGCCATGGGCGACATCTTGACCATTGTGTTGGATGAGGAGGTCAGTGCGAGCAAAAATTCGCAATCCAATGCAGGGCGTAGCGGTAGCGCTAGCCTGGAGTTAACACAGTTGCCTGATGTCCTTGATACGCTTGCAGAATATGGCTTTGATATTTCAGGTGAAAACGACTTTACCGGTAGTGGCGGGTCGCAGGCCAATAACTCCTTTACCGGTACTATCACGGTTTCGGTGTTAGAAGTAATGAATAACGGCAATTTACGTGTGCGTGGCGAGAAGCAAATTGCCATCAATCAAGGTACTGAGTTTATTCGTTTTTCCGGCGTGGTTAACCCACGTACGATTACCGCTCAAAACACCGTTCCTTCCACTCAGGTAGCGGATGCGCGGATTGAGTACGTCGGTGACGGCTATATTAATGAAGCGCAGCACATGGGCTGGCTACAACGTTTCTTCTTAAACGTCTCGCCGTTCTAGCTCTATGGGGAGCCATCAATGACAGAGCTACGCCAGGCAGGCCCTTCAATGGCAGGTCGACCAATGAACGCGGGACAGCGGGTTATCGTGATGCGGTTAAGAAATGTGTGGATTAATTGTCGGCAAGCCATCAACGCCGGGCTTATTCAACTGACCACCTTAGCGCTAATGTGCGCGCTGGCTATGCCTGTTCAGGCGGAAAGCGTTCGTGAACTGGCGAGCTTTGCCGGCGTTCGAGATAACCAACTGGTCGGCTATGGCTTGGTCGTCGGCCTCGACAGTACTGGCGACCAAACGACCCAGGCGCCCTTTACCAGCCAAAGCCTGACTAATATGTTGTCCCAGCTTGGGGTGACCGTGCCTGCAGGCACGAACTTGCAACTGCGCAACGTAGCTGCGGTGATGGTGACCGCTGATCTCCCGCCGTTCTCAATGCCGGGCCAGCGTCTAGATATAGTCGTTTCGTCGATAGCCAACGCACGTAGCTTGCGCGGCGGCACGCTGTTGATGACACCTTTAAAGGGGGCCGATGGTGATACCTATGCTATTGCCCAGGGCAACATGCTCGTGGGCGGCGCTGGCGCCCAAGCGGGTGGCAGTAGTGTGCAAATCAATCAGCAGGCATCGGGGCGTATTCCCAATGGCGCACTGGTTGAGAAGGAAGTGCCGCTTAACCTAGGTGGCAATGGTGGCATGCTTGAATTACAGCTTAACGACTCTGATTTTGGCACCGTTCAGCGCATGGTAACGGCGATCAATAACGAGTTTGGCCAGTCGGTGGCATATGCACGTAATGGCCGAGTAATCGCCCTTGACGGTCCTACTGATGATAATGCGCGGGTCAACTTTATGGCACGCATTGAAAACGTTCAGGTCACACCTACGGAGGCTCCGGCACGCGTTGTGCTGAACTCACGTACCGGTTCGGTAGTGATGAACAGTGCCGTCACACTGCGTGAAGCAGCCGTAGCTCACGGCAGTCTGTCTATCATGATTGATACCCAGTTTGGCGTTAGCCAGCCGAATCCGTTTGGCGAGGGCGAAACGGTTGTGGTGCCCGACGCAGATATTGATATTGAGCAGCAAGAGGCTTATCTGCAAATTGTAGAGGGTGCCCAGCTCAACGAAGTGGTCAATGCATTGAATGCGTTGGGCGCTACCCCTCAAGACTTGATGTCGATTCTGGAGGCGTTAAAAGCATCGGGATCGCTACGTGCAGAACTGGAGGTCATTTAATGAGCGCGAGTGATATGACCAGTCAGTTCGCCCTGGACATGAACGGCTTTCAGCGGCTCCAACACAATGCACGAGTCGATCCTGAGGCTGGTGTGGGTGGTGCAGCCCAGCAGTTTGAAGCGCTATTTATTCAGATGATGATGAAGAGTATGCGTGACGCGACACCCAGTTCAGGACTGATGAACAGTAGTGCGACGGATACCTATCAATCGATGCTGGATCAACAGTGGTCACAGGTGATGGCTTCGCGTGGAATGGGCCTTGCAGATGTGCTTGTTGAGCAACTGGAGCGCCAAGGAGCCATCTCAAAAGCGCGGCCAGATGCGGATCAAGAGTTGCAAGCATTGATAGCCGGTATTCCCCGCGGCACCCCGCGTGTGCTTGACGATTCATTCGCGGCTAATCCTGACACGATTGAAACCCAGCATGAGCAGGGCAGCGGTCGATTCTTAGCCGAGCTAGAGGCCATTCGCCAAGGTGTCGAGAAGGGTAGAGCGGTGGATGAATCTGCGCTAAACCCGCTAGCGCAAACGACGGCCTCTGCTCACGTAGATCAGTTTATTCAAACGTTAGCGGCACCCGCTCAAGCGGCCAGTGCGTCCACCGGCGTTCCTGCTGAACTCATTTTGGCCCAGGCGGCGTTAGAAACAGGCTGGGGACGGCACGAAATTGCGACTCGCAATGGCAACAATAGTCATAACCTGTTTGGTATCAAAGCCGGTAGCCATTGGCAGGGTGAAACCACCGATATTGTGACTCATGAGTATATTAATGGGCGGCGAACGCAGGTGGTTGACACCTTCCGTGTCTACGACTCGTTTGAACACGCTTTTACTGACTATGCCAGCCTAATCGGCAATAACCCTCGCTATGCTGGGGTTGTTCAAGCACCCACCGCTGAGCAGGCCGCGCGTGAGCTGCAGGCAGGTGGGTATGCAACTGATCCGCTCTACGCTGAAAAGTTAGTCGCAGTGATGAATACCATGGGGCCGCTTAACGCTGAGGGAAATTTCCTGGCTGACGCTCGCTAGCCCTTTCCTCAAGTTTTTCTGTGCAGCGCCGATAATTGAAGTAATGATAGGTATCGGCCTAAGGAATTGAACCATGAGCATGTTTTCGATCGGCTTAAGCGGCCTCAATGCCGCACAGAATGCCCTGAATACTGTTAGTAACAATGCCAGCAATATGTTAACGCCTGGCTACAACCGCCAGATTACCATGCTTGGCGAGGGTAGCGCTGGCAGTAAAGGCGTGAAGGTCAATGATATTGAAAGGCAGTTCAACACTTACGTGGCCAGCCAGTTAAATAACGCCAAAACACAGTCAAGTGCTTTATCAACGTACAATCAGCAAGTGTCACAGATCGATAGCCTGCTGGCAGACCGAGAAGCGGGTTTATCTCCGTTAATGCAAAAATTCTTCTCCTCAATAGAAGATTTAGCCAGTGCTCCATCTGACCCGGCTGCACGTCAGGGGGTACTCGGTACCGCTAATACGTTGAGTGCCCAGTTCCGTTCTTTTGACGGCTATCTGCAAGATATGCAGGGCAACATAAACGGGCAAATTAAAGATGAAGTTACTCAAATCAATAACACTACTGAGCAAATTGCCGGATTAAATAAAGAAATTGCGTTGGCTCGAGCGCGTACGGGAGAAGCACCCAATAGCCTGCTTAATCAGCGCGATCATCTTGTCTCTGAGCTCAATGAGCGCATGGATCTGCGCCTGAATATACAGGATGGCAAAACTTACAATATTAGTTTGCCTAACGGGCAGCCGCTGGTGACAGGGGCGGATACCTTTAAGCTAGAAGCTAGACAGGCTGATTACGATCCTCAGCGTACCGTTGTGGGTTATATTGATGGTGGCGGTAATTCGGTTCAGCTGGATGAATCAACGATAACGGGCGGAACCTTGGGCGGATTAATGGCTTTCCGTTCAGAAACGCTGGATAAAACCCAAAACCAAATTGGCCAACTCGCTGTCTCCTTAGCGACTGCTTTCAATGAGCAGCACAAACAGGGAGTGGATCTTAACGGTGACCAAGGGGAAAGCTTCTTCGCGACCCGCTCTCCTCAGGGTTATGGTTATACAAGCAACAGCGACCCGAATCTGCTGACGTCGATAGAGTTCGACCCAGCAACCGTCGATAAACTGCGTGCCACGGATTACACCGTTTCATTCGATGCGTCTGGCACTCCTACTGTAACGCGTAATGATACTGGTGACGTGCTTGATAGCACGGATCCTGATGATGCTGACTTTGTTGATCTATCTGAATGGGATGCTGCAGCTGGCGAGGGTGAAATCACCTTTGGCGGCGTAACGGTTGCGTTTAACAGCGGTAATTCTGTCGCAGGCGGTGATCGTTTTGAAATCCAGCCGGTGCGTCGCGCTGCTGGCGGTATGGATACGCGTATCGCCGACCTCGATAAGATTGCGGCAGCTAGCTTGGTTGAACGTGAAGGTGACTTGGATATCAGTCAACTAAGTGCTGCAAGCGGTGCTTTTGCCACCAATGACGAATATGAGATAGAAGTTGACGATGCCGGTGGCTTGTCAGTTACTCCAGCGGCAACCGTCACCCGAAATGGCGAGCCTTTTACTCCAGGAACGGACACCCTGGCAGAAGGTGATATCGTCACTATTGACGGTCTTAGCTTTACCCTTGATACACTTCCTGAGACAGGTAGTACAGCTAGCCTGGATATCAGCCTTAGTGATGCTAGTTCAGGCGATAACCGCAACGCTCTGGCTCTGCAAAATCTGCAAAGTAAGGATGTTGTCGGCGGACGTGCCTCGGTAAGTGGTGCGTACGCATCAATGGTCAGTGATGTGGGTAACCGGACTAATATCACGCAGGTTAATTTGGAGGCGCGACAAGGCTTGACTGATCAGCTCCGTGCAGTGCAACAGTCAGAGTCTGGTGTCAACTTGGATGAAGAGTTGGCTAATCTCCTTCAATATCAGCAGTACTATGCAGCTAATGCGCGTGTCATAGATACGGCGGGGTCGCTTTTAGACACCATTTTGAACCTGCGTGGCTAATTTAGGAGCATAAATTATGCGTATTAGTACTGTTACCATGTTTGAGCAGAGTACCGCGTCCTTAAACCGTCAGCAGGGCAATCTGTCGAAGGTCAGCCAGCAGATTGCCAGTGGTCGGCGTGTAGTTAATCCTTCTGATGACCCGCAGGCAGCATCGCGTGCAGTGGGCGTGGATCAGTCACAAGCGATTACTCAGCAATATGCTGATTCACGCATTTCTGCGCGCAACTCGCTATCACAAACTGATAGCATTTTGAGAAGTATTGTCGATGCAATTGATAGCGCAAAAGGACGTCTGGTTCAGGCCTCTAGCGATACGTTAAGTGACGTTGACCGTGAGTCCGTTGCCAGCGAGCTCAAAGGCATCTATGAAACGATGATCGGTCAGGCCAATGCCACCGATGGTAACGGGCGCTATCTGTTTGGCGGCTATAAAGACAGTGCTCAGCCCTTCACGAAAGATGCCAGCGGTAACGTGCAGTATCAAGGGGACTTTAATGTACGCGAACAGCGAATCGACTCTACGCGGTTGGTCAAGGTCGCGGACAATGGCGACACCATTTTCAAAAGCGTACCTAGCAGTGCCGGCTACGTGGCAGAAGCAAAGAAAGATGACGGCAGTCTGAATAGTGGCAATGTGACATTTCGCGGGCCGCAGATACGCGATGTTAATGATGCAGATTATGGAACAGATTTCCGTATAACCTTTAACACCCCTGCTGATACATTCGACATCGAGACATTTGATGGCACTGACTGGAATGCAGTTCAAACTGAAGGTTATACAGGTAATTTGGGCGACTCTGCTCAGCAAGTAACCTACGGCGGTGTGTCAATTGATTTAGAAGGTACGCCTGCTGCTGGAGACTCGATTCTAGTCGCGCAAGCAGGTGGCGAACAACGCGAGCCCAATCTCTTCCGTAGCATGGAAGAAGCCATTCGCGTTTTGGAAAATCCGGCCGACACCGACGCTAAAAAAGCTGACCTGCGTAATACCCTGAATACCTCAATGCGTGATTTGGATAATGCGCTAGATAATGTTTCAACGGTGCTGGCTTCAGTAGGGGCACGGGTTAATGAGCTTGACGTTGTGGATGTTGTAGGGGCAATAGGATGATGAACTATACGGAGACGTTATCTGATTTGGTAGACCTTGATTATGCCGAGGCCATTTCTGAATACAGCTTGCGTCAAGTGGGTTTGCAAGCGGCACAGAAAACGTTTGTGGATATTAAAGGCTTATCGCTGTTGAACTATATGTAATAGATCCGCTTTTTGCTATTGCTTGATCACTTTGCGTATTGCTCAAACAAACTTTAACCCATGCTTATGTGAAACCTTTCACCTACAGCATGGGTTTGTTAGTTTAAGGGCGCCATCGTTTCGATTAACGTCTGCATAAACTCTAGGCCTTGCGTAAACAACCGCTGTAGAAAGCGGTTAATGTCGGTCATGAGCACCATCATTAATATTAGCCCCACGATAAGAGAGGTAGGAAAGCCAATATTGAAGACGGTGAGCTGGGGGGCAGAACGGTTCAGTATGCCCAGCGCCAGGTTGATGGTCAGCAAGGATCCCACCAATGGTAGCGCCAATAACATTCCCGACGCAAAAATCGTGCCCGCATAACGAGATAACAAAATAAACGCATCTGGGTTGAACGTCCCAATGCCAATGGGCAGCGTTTGGAAGCTCATAATCAAGGTTTCAAGCACCATCAGATGACCATTCATGGCCAAAAACATGAGCAGAGTGATCATGTAGAGAATGCGTGAGAGCACCATAATGTTGGTACCACTCGAAGCATCAAAAAAGCTCGCAAACGCTAGGCCCATTTGCAGACCGATAAAATCCCCCGCCGCTTGAACAACCGCAAACATGATATGCATGACGCCCCATCGCCAAGCCGATTAGAATCTGTTCGATCATAATCCCCACGCCTGCCCAGGACATTACAGCTATATCCGGCATAGCTGGTAAAATCGGCGCGATGACAATGGCAATTAAGGCTGCCAAACCTACTTTGGCTTGGTTGGGAACGCTGGAGTGGCCCCATAGAGGCGACGCTGCCATGAAAGCTGTAATGCGCGCAAACGGCCATAAAAAAGCCACTAGCCACCCTTGCAGCTGTGCGAAAGTGACTTCCACCATAGCGCTACATCACCATACTGGGGATATTAGTAAATAGGCGGTGAGTAAAATCGGTAATTAAGCCAATCAGCCATGGGCCTGCTAATACCAACACCGCGAACACAGCCAGAATTTTAGGAATAAAGGTTAGTGTCATTTCATTTATCTGAGTCGCGGCTTGAAATAAGCTGATGATAAGGCCGGTGAATAGCGCCGCCAACAGCATGGGGCCAGCAAGTAGAAGCGTTACTCGCATTCCTTGATAAGCAATGCTCATCACCATCTCGGGTGTCATAGCTGGGTTCCTGTGGGCTGTATAAACAATGTGCGGTATAACGCGCTATATCATGTAAAAGCTTTCTGCCATCGAGCCAATAATAAGCTGCCAGCCATCCACTAAAATGAACAGCATCAGTTTAAAAGGTAATGAGATAGTGATGGGCGGAACCATCATCATCCCCAATGCCATCAATGTGCTGGCCACCACGAGGTCAATGATCAAAAACGGAATGAAAATGGTAAAGCCGATTTGAAAGGCCGTTTTTAGTTCACTGGTGACAAAGGCGGGCAGCAAGACACGCATTGGCAGTTCTTCCGGGCCTTGCATGGGGCCCACATCGGCTAGGCGAACAAACAGTGCCAGATCCGGCTCTCGGGTTTGAGCGAGCATAAATTCCCGAAATGGATCCTGAGCCAGCAGTAAAAACTCTTCAAAATTTATCGTCTCATTAGTCAGCGGCACCCAGGCGTTGTCATATACCTGGGCCAATACGGGTGACATGATAAAAAAAGTTAAAAACAGCGCTATCCCTAACAGCACTTGGTTGGGCGGCGTTGCCTGGGTGCCCATCGCTGTCCGCAACAGGCTAAGCACAATGATGATACGAGTGAAGCTCGTCATCATCAGCAGCATGGAGGGCAAAAACGCTAGAGAACTTAGGAAAAGCAGGGTTTGCAGCGACAATGACCACTGCTGGCCCCCGTCATCAAGCGGCTGAGAAATAATGCCGGGAATCTGTTGTGCATGCACAGGGCTGGCTATAAAACACGCGACAGCAAACACAAGCCACATCATGAACGGTTTAGCCGTTTTGCTATTCAAAACACAGGGCCAAAAAAGGTGCATCCGGTACCTCATGGCGTCTGATGTGGATCGGTGGGCGCAGACGAGTCGCGACGGCCTGCGGCTAGCGCTTTGGATAAACGACGCGCAAAGCGTGAGGAAGGCGGAGCTGATGCGGTTGGCGGGCGCTCTTCAGGGGCCGGGCGCTCGTGGAGTTTAGTAATTCGGCCACCTCCCACTCCAACAACCAACCAGGTATCTTCTACTTCAACAATCACGATACGCTCACGATTTCCCACAGCCGTACTGCCCACAATGCGCAGGTGGGCGCCATGGCGAGTGGTATGGTTGCTCCAGCGCTTTAAAAGCGCTGTACAGATTAAAATGATCGCAATAACGAGAGCTAAAGCCGCGGCAGTCTTGCCCAAAACGGCCATCCCTACCAATGCCTCGCCACCGTTACCTAGTGCATCGAGCGAACCATTCTGCGCCGAAGAGGTTGCAACGCTCATCGGTTCAATTTATGAATACGTTCAGAAGGCGTGATGATTTCAGTAATCCGAATGCCGTACTTATCTTCGATCACAACAACTTCGCCTTGAGCAATCAAGTAGCCGTTAATCAAGATATCCATCGGCTCTCCGGCGAGTCCTTCAAGCTCAATAACAGACCCTTGTGCCAACTCCAGTAACTGCTTAATAGTTAGCTTTGTACGGCCGAGTTCCACGGTGAGCTTCACCGGGATATCCATGATCATCTCAAGCTCACGCGCCTGGGAAGAGCCGCTGTCTGGGCTCAACGGACGGAAGATATCCTCACTTGCCGCTTTCGCTGCAGGTGCTTTGGGCTCTTCTGGGGCAGCAGCTGTCTCTTCTTCGCTCTCTTCAGCAGCTTCTTGTTCCGCCATTTTGCGGCTGCCCAAGGATCTTCCTCTTCGCTGGCAGCATCGGCGCTGGAGGTGGGTTCTTCTTGCTCGGACATGGCATCCGCCCAATCGTCGTCAGAGACGTTCTGATCAGGCTTATTGGGATCAGTCATGCTTTGGATTCCTTGGCTTTCTGTCGCGTAGACCCTTTAATGAAGTCCTTGGACGATGCATTATTCATAGCGGCATGGTCAATCATATGTAACACACGCAGTGCATGCTGTTGACGTTGACTTCCGTACTCGCACTCCATGACGGGCACCCCGTCAACGTTGCGGTGATTGAACTTGGAATGTCTAACGGCAGCACGTCGCCTTTTTTCAATCCCATCACATGGGCGATACGGCTGGGTATCTGAGCAAATTCAGCGACTAGCTCCACTTCCGACTGACGCAGCTCACTTGCCATTCGGCGTGACCAACTGCCGTCTTGGTCGTGATTGCTGTCATTAATTGGGTTAGCTAGTAAGTCGCGTAGCGGCTCAATCATGGCGTACGGCATGCATATCTGAAAATTGCTAGATAGGTTGCCCACTTCAATGTTGAACTTGGTGTTCACCACAATTTCATTGGGTGAGTTGGTAATGTTGGCAAACTTTGATTGCACTTCTGAGCGTAAAAACTGACATCCAGCGGATAAACGACTTTCCAGGCCTCTTGGTATGCCTCAATAGCGAGATTGAGCAGGCGCTGGATAATACGCTGTTCAGTATTAGTGAACTCCCGGCCGTCGATTTAGTGACAAAACGACCGTCACCACCGAAAAGGTTATCCACCACCATAAAAACGAGATTGGGGGGAATACGACGAGTGCTGAACCCCGCAGTGGCTTCATCGACACAATGTTCAGGTTGGTAGGCACGGGAACATTACGTGAGAACTCGCTAAAGCTTGATAGCGAACTGACTCGACGGTAATGTCCGCGCTACGCCGCAGTAGGTTAAACAGGCCAGTACGAAGTAGCGAGCAAAGCGCTCGTTGATAAAATCAAGCGCATGCAAACGCTCACGAATAACGCGATGCTGGGTCGACGGATCGTAAGGGCGAACCCGGGCTTCATCTGACGCATGGAAGATGAAGCCGATGGCTCATCGTCTCCACTAACGCCCTTTAGCAGGGCATCTATTTCTTCCTGGGACAGTAGATCGTCCTGTGACATGAACGGCTCCAGTTCCCGAGGTTATTGCACAATAAATTCGGTGAATAAAACTTCACGCAAATCAAGTGGCGGCTGATTCTCCGTCAGCGGGACGTTGAGTCGATCAACAATCGCTTGTGCAAGCTGCTGCTTACCTTCCGGGAAGTAAGTTCATCAGCCTGCTTGCCGGATAGCAGCATCAGCAAACGGCTGCGCACTTGAGGCATATGCTCTTCTAGAATGGTTTACTCTCTTCATCACCCACACGAAGAGTCACGCCTGTATAGAGCAAGCGTGAACCATAACTGTCATCGGCAAGATTGACGGTAAAGGGTTCAATACGCATAAAAATAGGCGGCTCGCGCTCCATCGCTTGCTGCATCTCAGCGTCTTCTGAACCGTCATCACGCTGATCCATTACCATATAAATAGCTGCCGCTGCGCCTGCTGACGACAGCAAGACCAGGATGATCATTATCCAGAGCAGTTTTTTGACCCGCCGCTTTTTCTGCCATTTGCGATTCCTGTGAACTCCATGCGTATCACTAGCAATGTATTATGCCTAAAGCGCATGCTGGTGATGAAATGAACAGGCTTATTTGTAAGCCTATCTTTTGGTTTAGCTATTTCACGTACGTATTTATGAGCGTATTAATCGACGTAGTTCTAGAATGGTCATGCACTCTGTCAATGCTTAGGCGTATAGATCGACCCGCCCATCCAGTCTTAGCGGGCTGCGCTCGGTGCTTTGGGTAAGTGATTCATCCAAGCCTATATCGCCGTTGCCGCTCCCAGCCTCGGCACCTGTTTGCCGCCTGATTGAGCAAAAGCCTGCTCGTTGGGGTCACGCTGTTCGCCAACCGATGTCTCGCCTAGCGAATGCCTTGCTCAGCAGCGCTTCCCTCAGCTGGGGAATCGCTTGTTCGAGCACTTGGCGTACCTGGGCATGGGCGGACAAAAAGTGCGCTTGCGCCCCCTGTTCACCAAACTTCAGGGAGATAGACAGCGGCCCTAATTCTGCAGGGTTTAATTGCATCTGAACGTGCTGTTCGCCACCACGCTGTGAAATCTGTACTAACTGCTGGCTCAACTGTTGTGGCCAGGCGGGGCTGTTGACAGGTGTCGCTAAAGTGGCCGCTGTCGGTGTGACATTGGGCGAAAAGCCTTGGGTAGATTGCGATGTAGCTAACGGACTGCTGCCGGTATTTAACGATAATCCAGTAAGTAAGTGCTCACTGCTTGGGCTTGCTTTCGAAGCCCCGTCTCCTGTCAATAGAGCGGACATTAGGGCTTCGCTGCTGATCTGGGTGGCTGCAGTGGGAGAGTTAATCTGCTGAGCTGCATTACCAGTGTTCATTTGAGCAAAGAAAGTATCAGGTTGTGGCCTTAGGGCTGCCTGGAGCTCGGCAACAGGCGAGCGGACATTGGTTAACTGAGTCGACTCTGCTGATTGGGGGGAGGCACTTTGTAGCTGACCAGCCAGCGCATTTAGCGCGGAGGCAAGCTGTGCTGCTTCCGTTTGACTAATATTTAACTGCTCAGCGACGACCTTCAGCTCTGCTGGGACGATAGGCTGCGCAGCATCCGTTTGATTAATATTTAACTGATCGGCAATGGCTTCCAGCGCGGCTGGGTCGATAGACTGCCCAGGCCCACTTTTATCCATACTTAGATACTGGGCAATTGTCTTGAGTCCCTTGGAATCGACCAGCTGTGCCGCTTCCGATTGACTAATATTTAACTGTTCAGCGATTGCTTCCAGCGTGGCTGGGGCAGCGGGTGAAGCCAACTCAGGCCTGCTTTCCGTAAAAGATGCCATTAGCGCGAGACGGCCGGCAATTTCGTCAAGGGGAGTCAATGCTTCTCCAGCATCTAGACCTAGCGTTTCTAGGCTGACCTCTGAGCTCGGCTGTTGCAACTGAGCCAATAATTCAGACAAATCGCGCTCACTGACATCCAGTCCCAGGGTTTGCAGGACTTCACTCAAATTTTCTACATCGTCAGCTGATGCATCCGACAAAAGAGAGCTGAGTTCATTTAGCTGAGCTTGCGATCGCGGCGTATGAGAAGCAGCAGCTTCACTGAAAGCAGACGCTGATAATCGCTGAGCGCCAGACGCTTGCAACAGCGTTTGATGAAATACGCCCTTAGCTGTGTCTTGTTGGCCGAAAGTGCCTTGAGACTGCGTCTGAGGCGAATTTTGGCTGACCGAAAGCAACTGGTGAATGTTCATGTTCAGTTCCCTGGCCCCGCTAATGCGGAGTGTCGTTATGCTGACGAGCCGCGCGGCTTGTCACCAAGTCATCGTTAGTTTTTTGTTCATGACGTTCACTGCGGCGGTGCTCTTCAAGTAGTCGACGCGACGCCAGTGTATCGTAGGAAGAGAGCTTTCGCTGCTCTTGTTGCCAGTTCTTTTTACTCTGTTCAACGCTTGCCTGTTGAGACGCTAACGCTTGTCGAGCGCGGCTTAGGGCCGCGTCCAAAGAGGCTAAGAACTGCTGATAGTTGTACATAGTGGCAGGGTCAATGCCGTCACGCATCGCTTTCTGCAAGCGCTCAGCGTACTCCGCCCGATAGCTCAGTAGCGACTGTAACTGAGCGGTCGTTTGTTGCTCCGTTTGTCGCTCTTGTGCCAGTACTTTACCCGCTTGGTCGCGGGCACCTCTGGCTAAGTCGGTTAACATTTCGAGCTGGGAAGTGCTCATGTGCGTCCTCCTACCAGTGCGTGCAGCGCTTGGCGAGCATCGACAAGCGTTGCACACTCATCAATATTCTGTTGAAGGAAGTTTTCCAACGATGGAAAGCGTTTCACTGCTTCGTCGAGCTGGGGATCATGGCCAGGGCTGTAGGCCCCCACGCTGATAAGATCCCGGTTACGCTGGTAGCGCGAGAAGAGCTGTTTGAACACTCGCGCTTCCTGAAGCTGATCGGCTGAGGCGATGGAGGTCATTGCGCGGCTAATTGAAGCTTCAATATCGATGGCCGGATAATGACCTGCTTCCGCTAGCGTTCTCGACAGCACGATATGCCCGTCTAGAATGGCGCGAGCAGAATCGGCAATAGGATCTTGTTGATCATCGCCCTCGGTTAGCACGGTATAAAACGCCGTAATGGAACCACCACCACGCTCAGCATTACCTGCGCGCTCCACTAAGCCGGGCAGCTTTGCAAAAACCGACGGCGGATAACCTTTAGTAGCGGGTGGCTCACCAATGGCCAGGGCAATTTCCCGCTGTGCCATGGCGTACCGGGTTAACGAATCCATGATCAGCAGGACATCACGACCTTCGTCACGAAAACCTTCTGCCAGGCGAGTCGCATACGCGGCACCCTGTAAGCGCTGTAGCGGTGAGGTATCAGCGGGGGCGGCGACGACGACAGCACGCCGTCGACCCTCAGGGCCCAAAATGTTATCGATAAAGTCTTGTACTTCACGGCCCCGCTCACCAATCAAGCCCACCACAATGACGTCGGCCTTGGTGTAGCGTGCCATCATGCCTAGCAATACTGACTTGCCCACACCGGAGCCTGCAAATAGCCCCATACGCTGACCGCGACCTACGCAAAGCAGCGCATTAATAGCGCGAATGCCTACGTCAATTTGCGCATCAATTGGCGCGCGAGAAAGCGGATTAAGCGGCGGCGAGCTGAGTGTTGCTCGAGGTATCTCATCGATGCCCTCCCGATCATCAAGCGGATTGCCATTGCCATCCAGTACCCGGCCCAGCAGACTATCGCCCATCGGGAAGCGGCGGGCACTGTTGTTGCCGCTTTCATCAAGAGGCGCGACGCGAGCGCCAGGCATTAGCCCTATGACCTCTTCCAAGGGCATCAGGAATAGCTTATCACCAGAAAAGCCGACGACTTCCGCTTCGGCATGCCTATCGCTGTCGGACAAGCGACCGTCGCTGCCCGGCAATTCAATCCGACAGGCGCTACCCACCGCCACACGTAGCCCAACCACTTCAATCACCATTCCCGTCGCACGAATGACGCGGCCGTTATTGCGGTAGCGAGGCAGATGGCTAACACGCTGCTGCGTGCGTCGCAATGCCTTATTCCAGCGATGTTGATGGGGACAGGTGTATCTGCCATAGCGTATCCGCCTAGGATGAAGGGACGTTAGAGGAGGGTGGAGAATTGAGACCGCGTTTGCGCGATTGGGCTTGAATAGCGTGCCAACGGCTTTCAAAGGTTGCGTCAATTTCACCCTGAGCACTGGTTACCCGGCACCCGCCACGGGCCAGTTGGTCATCAGGCTGGAGCTTCCAATTGGCGGCCCTGAGCTCATTACCCAAGTGCTCCTCTACTAAAGCGTGATCATCGGGGTTAAGCCAAAGACGTTGCTGGCCTACCAAGGGAGGCTCGGTGTGCAGAAGCTCGCGGACAATGGCCAAAACTTGTTCAGGTGTGTCCTGTAGGGCATCGCTAGCAAGTTGTTTGCCGGTGGCCAGTGCTAACTCAACCAGGTCGTAGGCGATGGTGTCATCAAGTCGTTCAAGCGCATTTGAAAACTGTTTGCCCAGTGTTTCCAGCGGCGCAACGGTCTTGTGGATTTGTGCTTCTAGCTCTTTTTTGGCCTGTTCGGCAGCGTCTGCTAACCCCTTTTCCAACCCCTCTTTGCGACCCTGCTCAAAGCCTGCGTCATAGCCCTCTTTTTCGGCTTGCTGACGAATACGCTCGTGCAGTGCCTGGCGCTCATCCTCTTCACGTTGGCGTGCCAGTTCAGCCGCTTTTTGTGCCGCCTGTACTTTGCGTTGATGGGCCGTGGTACCTCGCCCTCTGAGGCATGGCTACTCTTCGTGGACGCCAGTTCTTCCATTTGCCAGCGGCGCCAATCGCCATGGCGATCAAATTTCGGCGAGTGAGTATTAGACATACTCGTCGTCTCCACCTGCCAAGACGATTTCACCAGAATCAGCTAAGCGCCTAACGACCTGCAATATAGCCTTCTGCTCGGTTTCCACCTGAGAGACGCGGATCGGGCCGCGGGCTTCCATATCTTCACGAACTAAATCGGCAGCGCGCTGTGACATATTGCGCAGGAATTTGTCCACCAAGGCGTCCTGAGCCCCTTTAAGGGCCACCACCAGCGAGTTGGTATCGACTTCTTGGAGCACCATTTGAATAGCGCGGTTGTCGAGGTCGAGCAGATTCTCGAACAAGAACATTTCGTCGATAATTTTCTGAGCCAAATCCTCGCTGTGCGCACGCACGGTCTCGATGGCGGTCTCTTCTTGGGGAGTTCATCAAGTTGAGGATCTCGGCCGCGGTTCTTACGCCGCCCATTTTGCTGCGCTTGAGGTTCTGACCGTCCAGCATGCTAGTGAGTACTTCGGTCAGCTCTTGCAGTGCGGCGGGCTGAACGCCGCTGAAAGTAGCGATACGAAGAACCACGTCATTGCGCAGTTTTTCCTCGAATAGCTCGAGGATGTCGGAGGCTTGATGACGATCCAGGTGAACTAGAATGGTTGCGATAATTTGCGGGTGCTCGTCGCGAATGAGTTCGGCCACCATGGAGGCTTCCATGAGGTTAAGCGCGTCAATGCCCGAATTATTGCCAGTGGTCTCTAGAATATCTTCAATCAGACTCGTCGCGCGTTCGCTGCCCAGTGCTTTGGTCAGCACTGAGCGAATGTGATCGCTGGAGTTAAGATTAAGCGCTACAAACTCTTCGGTCTCTTTATGGAATGCTTCGAGCACCGCCTTCATGTCGTCATGGGAGACCTGGTTCAGCCGGGCCATCTCCATACTGATTTCTTGCACTTCCGCAGCGCCGAGGTATTTAAAGACCTCAGCGGCACTGTCTTCATCGAGTGCAAGCAATAAGATGGCGCTCTTGCGAGCCCCGTTCATTTCAGCAATTGAACTACTCATTGGCATTCATCCAGCTACGAATGATCATCGCGACCATGCGGGGGTCTTCTTGAGCCATTTCACGCAGGTCATTGAGGTTATGCTCATAGAGTGAGGTTTTACGCCGACGCTTCGGCTTGGCGTAGGTCTCATCGCTCTCGCCTGATGGCTCTTCGCCTTCTTCGTCATCATCTTCACCGCCTACGCTGGCGGCCAGCGTGCCGCCGGGCGTTGCTGCCGCCATAACCGGTGTTTGGGTATAGCGTTTAATTAAGGGGCGCAAAATCAGCAGGTAGAGCAATAGAATCGCCAGGGCAACCAATAGGTAGCGACCTACCTTGCCAGCCAGTGACAGAACGCTGGGATCTTTCCACCATTCGACCTCCGCGGTTTCCTCGACACTGCGCGCGAAGGGAGAGTTGACGACCTCCACTTCATCGCCTCGCAGTTGCGAGAAGCCCATTGCTTGACGAACTAGACGCTCAATCTGGGCAATTTCTTCATCGGTTAGCGCAACGTCGACCCACTCGCCTTCATCGTTCATTTCCGAACGGTAGTTTACGACCACCGCGGCGGATAGCCGCTCTATCTGACCAAGGCGATGCTGGACATGCTCAATGCTGCGATCAACTTCGTAGTTGATGACGTCATCCTGACGCAAGTTGCGCAACGCTTCGGGGGGCACATCCTCTTGCTGATTAGCATCCTCTTCCTCGCCCTCCGGCTGGTTGATGGGGGAGGGCAGTGTGCCTGGCGGCGTGTTGCTCAGCGCGCCTGGAATGCCGGTGGCCAATGGGTCTTCACCGTCAAATGTAAGGCTCAACTGGCGGCTACGTACGGCTGCTTCGTTGGGGGGCTGATTGGGCCCGTAGCGTTCAGAGGTCTGCTCGCGTCGAGAGAAGTCGATTTGCGCTGCAACCTGGGCGCGCACATTATCACGACCCAAGATGGGCGTTAGAATATGCTCAATACGCTGCTGGTAAGAGCGCTCAACCTCGACAATATATTCAAGCTGTGAACCATCCAGGTCATTACCGTTGCTTGTCTCGGCAGACAGCAGTCGGCCATCCTGATTAACCACCGTGACATCTTCAGCGGCTAGGTCAGGCACGCTGCCCGAAACCATATGAACGATCGCGCTGACCTGGCCTTCACCTAAAACCCGGCCCGGTAAAAGAGTCATCACAACGGATGCTTTAGCTGGCTCACGGTCGCGAATAAAGACTGATGGCTTGGCCATGGAGAGGTGCACTCTCACGCTTTCCACCGGCCCCAGCGATTCGATTGAGCGCGCAAGCTCACCTTCAAGACCTCGCTGGTAATTAATTTGCTCGGCAAACTGGCTAATCCCAAATGCCTGGCTGTCCATTAGTTCAAGGCCAAGATTGCCCCCGCGGGGTAACCCCTGCTCAGCAAGCTGCAGGCGCAGTGTGTGGACTTGATCACTAGGCACCATTAATGCCTGGCCGCCTTCGCTGAACTGGTAAGGAATGCCGCGGGTATCGAGCTCATTGATGATGCTGCCACCATCAGCTTCGCTTAGGTTGCTATACAGCACGCGGTACTCGGGACTGCTGGCCCACATAAATAGAGCCGCCACAATAGCAATTGAGGCGGCGCCTGCGATAAGCAGTGCGACTAGCGGATTGCCACGCAGCTGTTTCAGCGTACGCTCAAAAGCTGAGCCGCTGGTGTCGCGTTCGGTATTTCCACTACCGGTGCTTCCACTATTGATATTTCCACTGCGGGGAGCGGCTTGATTCGTACTGTTTTGACGGCCTGCCGTTGCACCGGTTTCGCTCATGCGACCCTCCAGAGGGGCAGGCAAAACTGGTGTCGGCCCAGGCGCATCACCAAAGAAGGCATAGGCTATATCCGTCGATCGCGGTTATCCGCCAAAAAGATGAGGCGGAATTGTGATGACAGTCATTATCCGGTGACTAGTCGAGCATAAAGGAACGATAAGCTTCGCTTTTTATGCGCATTTGTCCGTATGAGGCGGGGCGCTTTGGTGTTAGGCTTTTTGCATTAGATATTTTTTGCGAATTGAGGTGAGCGTATGAGTACTCCCGCAATACAGGCTGCGCTACAGCAGATGCAAGGCATGGCGACCCAAGCGGCATCCACGCAGCCCCTTATTAGTGGTGCGCAGGCGTCAGCGGCTGTCGGGCAGGGCGGTTTTGGCGGTGAGCTGCAGGCCTCGATTCAGCGCATTAACCGACTTCAGCAGACGGCTAACAGTCAGGCGATGGCTTTTCAGGCGGGTGATCCTGATTTGCAGCTCAATGACGTGATGGTTGACATGCAGAAGGCCAGCGTTGCGTTTCAAATGGGGCTTCAGGTTCGCAATCGTTTGGTATCTGCATATCGTGATGTTATGAACATGCAAGTGTAGGGTTGTCTACGTCACGCATTAGGCTTCAATTGAGATTATTCGTCCCTGCATTTCTTCAAGTCGCTCGGCAATTTTGAGTACTTCTTCTGCTGGGATCTGGCGTATGACGTCGCCAGACTCCCTATCTATGACCCGCGTGATCACGCGTGATGTTGCTTCGCTTAATTCGAATTCTAAGCCATGTGGGCGCATTGTCTCGTTAATGCGCTGGATGGGTTTGACGAGCTCTTCGGATGATATTTCCTGCTCATTAATGTCTATGTTTTTAATCTGAGTGTTCGTTGTTGCTAGCTGAGCTAGAGTGCTTTCGAGCCGTTGGCTTGGGTTCAGCTGGGCTAAGCCTGATGACTGCAGCGTTGTTGCTTCGGTGGGTAGTGAGCTCATGGGGCACGTTCCTCCTTTAAGATCAGCTCTGGCAGCCAGTTAGGAGTGCAACAGCGTGGAGCGGCAGCCATAGCTTGGAATTTTGCTTATCAATAAGTGTTTCTATATCAGTATCGGCAGTCAGCTAAAAAACTTTACTCTTGCCGACGTGGCGTTTTTGTTTTCTGGTTCTTGGGAGTGTCAGCCATATAGCCTCCTCTCTCTGTTTGCTATGGCTTGCCTAATAAGTATGAAAATGGTGGCTTTTTGTGCATACGCCATGCTGTGGGCATCTGATATGCTTCTCGAGTTTGCGGCTAATTAACGCATAAGAGTAAGCGAGGCGAGAATGGTGGCGCAGCAGGATGAGTTTGAAACAATAGTAAGTACAACAGTGATCGAGTCTCTGCTGAATACCTTGATCGAAACCGGTGGCGTCTCGCTCTGTCTTGCTGCGACGGGAGCTCGTCCAGAGCCCATTGTCTTGATGGAGCAGCACCAGGGCCAAGCATTGGTGATGGATCTTTCCTCTGTTGACTATTTACTTCACCATTTACAGGGTGGTGCTGCGTTTTACTTGCGCGGGCAGGCGCAGGGGAAAGTGCTGCAAACGCCGCTCCTGCAACTGACGGAGACGCGTCAGGCCGGGGGGCGCTTTTTGTGTTGCAGTGATTATCCTGCATCGTTGGAAGTGCTGCAGCGTCGTGAGTCCTTCCGTGCTGAGCTGCGCATGGGGATGGTGGTGTCGACAGGTTTGTATGGTGGTGATGCCGAGATAGAGGGTGAGCTGCGGGATTTATCCCAGGACGGCTGCCAGCTTGAATTGCCATTGGCCGCTAGCGGGCTGCTAGCGGGAGCCGCTAGCCCGCTAAAGTTGGCGTTTACCTTCCCCGACGGCACCTACTTTGAAGTGCTTGGAGAGGCTCGTCATCAAAAAACCGACGCTGAGCGCCATCTACTGCGCGTCGGTTTTAACTTCGTTGAGTGTAGTGCGGAGCAAGAGCGGCAAATTTGGTATTTCGTGTGTGAAATAGAGCGCGAAGCGGCACGCTATAAAAAAGAAGAACAAAACGAGCGTCAGCCCTCTCCGCTATTCGCGCTGCCAAGCAAACGATCCGGTGCAGGAGAGTTGCTTGGGCGGCGTGATGTCAAGCGCTACGCGACCCCTATGGCGCGTCGGCTTGTCAAAGTCGCTGCCTATCTGGATACACAGTTGTTGTCGTTACAACAAGGTAGCGATATCGATGGGCGTCAGCTCTCCCGCTATGCTGATCGCATATTGGGTCTTCATGAAGAGGATCGTGAGGCGCTGCTATTTGCTTCACGTTGCTTATCTCCCGAGCCTTTAATAGTGCGCCACGGTATTGCTGTGGCTGTGCATTTGCTCGATTTTGTGGGTGCCAGCATGCCCCGTGAGTTGCGCAAGGCGATAGTGGCCAGCGTCTTATTCACGATCTTGGCAAGGCGCTTGTGCCTCAGGTGTTGTTCAAGGCGCCGCACTTTGAAGCTAAGCATCGAGAGGCGATCAGTGAGCATGTCCAGCTGTTGTTAGACCGTTTACATAACTGCCAATGGCTGTCTGCGGGTATTGTCCAGGCGGTGATTGGGGGGGTTAACGAGCGTATGGATGGTAGTGGGTATCCATGCGGGTTAAGTGGGGCTGACCTCAGTGAACTGGCTAAGGCGAGTGCTGTTGTCGACGTAGTAGAAGCTATGCGACGTGACCGTGCAGATCGTCCAGCTAAAACAGCACAGCAAATTTATCGGCATTTATTGCAGCACCCACACCATTTTGATATGCGCTGGATTAAACGCTATATCGATCATTTCAAGGGATTGCCAATAGGTTCGCTGGCGCAGTTCTCTAGCCAGCAGAAGGGGTGGATCTTACGTCTTGATGCTAAAGGCAACCCCACAGAGGTGTTGCTTGCGCCACAGGTCGAGCCGCCAATGCGTGACAATGTGGGGGTGATCGTGGGGAGTAATATCGCTGAGCGACTTGGGCGAACTGTCGGTGAGATCGCCGTGTCTACTTGAGTAAGCAGGAAGTTAATGCGTGATGGCAGTTGGTCGATGTCATGAGCTGCGCTGAAAAAAGCGTTGTAAGCCGTTAAAGTCCCCCAGACTCACGCCGATAGATACTAGTAGTGCCGTTTGTTGTTTATTTTTATCTTTTAATAATCGTGGTCTCTCCTTATCCAGGGTGAGCATAAAACCACGCACAGGAGTTCCGCTTATGACTTACTCTCGCGGTGGCGCCGCCTATGGGCGAGGAGCTAACGCTTATGCGCGTGTTGGCGTAGAAAGCGGAGTGATGTCGGCAGATCCTCATCAGCTTATTGTGATGTTGTTTGACGGCGCCCAGGCCGCTATTCGTGCTGCACGCATCCATATTCAGTCGGGTAATACGGCCGAGAAAGGCAAGTCGATATCGAAAGCGCTGGATATTGTAAATAACGGTCTCGTAGCCGCTCTTGATCAAGAGCAGGGCGGCGAGATTGCCGAACGCTTAGCATCGCTTTATGACTATATTTCGCGCCTACTGTTGGCGGCGAATCTGCGTAACGATGAAGAGAGCTTAAATCAGGCCGAACGCCTGCTCGAAGATATCGCCTCAGCCTGGCGTGATATTGGTCAACAGCAGAGCGCGTGAGGCAATAATGTCAGCTCCTATATCCGCTCGTGATAAAAATGCTCAACAGACGCTGCTCACTAGCTATGAAACGCTATTGAGCCGCGTTGAGCACATGCACGAACTGGCTAATGGCGAACAGTGGGCAGAGCTAATTGATCAGCGTACCAACTATGTAATGTTGGTGGATCAGTTGCGTGAGCTGGATACCACCGTTGTGCTTGATGCCGCTGCTCAGCAGCGTAAGGCAGAACTGCTGGAGCGCATCCTTGAGCACGATGTGGAAATACGGCGTCGTTTGGTGGCGCGCCGTGATGAGCTGGGTAAGCTCATAGGGGTATCCCAGCGTCAGCGGAATTTACATAGGGCCTACGCACCACAGCAAGGGGCTCCGGTAGCTTATGACGCCGATGATGCTGATTCCACGAGGTCATCGTGAGTGGTATTACCCCTCTGATTGATACGCTCTTGCACCAAGTGCTTGGGCGGCAAGGCGAGTTGTCGCTGCAGCGAGCATTGAGTCAGCCTGTGAAGCCCGTTTCACCCGGCGAGGGGCCGCGTGCCGTAATGGGTGATGCCAATCTGGATGGCCGTGCGTCGACATCGCCGCTAGGCGACCTAAAGCGTTTACCGCACCCTCTTGATGGGGGGCGAACGTTGCCCCGAGGTGAGGCGCAGCCTTCGCCTTCAGGTTCAACGCAGACCCATTTTAGTCCTGCAGCACGAACAATCGCCGACGTGCTGCTGCGCTTTCCAGCCCCTCCCTCGGTAATGCGGCCCGAAGCACCTCTTATCACCAGTCAGGAAGCGCCAGCAGCGAGTACAGTAGCAACACGCTTAGAGGCAAGTATTCGCGATAGTGGTTTGTTTTATGAGTCGCATCTAAAGCGCTGGTTTCAAGGTGAGGGAACCCGCCAGCAGCTAATGAACCAACCGCAAATGCAATCCGGCCCTCGCCCGCTTACTCCTCTTTTATCGACAGGCCCGAATGTGTCGCTCCCAGCTGCAGCGCCTTCGACGGCGTCTGCCTTGTCTACAGCTGTCTCAGTTGGGGTGCCACTGACCCCACAAATGCCTACGCAGTCAGCTGGAGCGCCCCTGACAGCACAGGCGCTTACGCAGGTGGGGGCGGGAGCGCCTTTGGCAGCTCCCCTGGTAGGGCAGGGAGGCATGGCTATTTTACCCAACGTGCCGCTAGTGCCTGTTACTCATGAGCAAGGCTTAGCGGTTCGGTTGGCGAGCGCGTCCCATTTTTTAGCAACTGGCTCGACGGCTGCTGCCTCCACTACCCCCGCTCAAGGGGCTGCTTCGCAGGTGTCGACTAATCCTGCCCAGCCGGCCCCTATGCCTGGCGAGGCGCGCGACAGCCATCAGGCAAGGGCGGAGTATAGCCAGGCTAGGGAGATGAGCGATCTGATGGCCAATCGACCGGCTCGCGAGGTCGTTCACGAAAGCCTGCAGAGCCTGGTGCGCCACCAGCTTGAAATGTTGGTGATGCCGTCTATTCGCTGGGAAGGTGATGTCTGGGCAGGCATTTTTATGGCTTTAGTAATCAATTTGCCTACTCGTGAAGAGGGCCAGGAAGGAAAACAGCAGGGGGGAGAGCCAGACGGTGGATGGCGTTCTGATATGCAGCTCGATGTTCCCAGTTTAGGGGCATTCAGCGCGTCGCTATGGCTCTATCGAAACGTGTTAAGCATCGATTTTACCACCGAAAGTACGCACGTTTATCAGCGTATTGACGCTGGACTGCCCGCGTTAGAGAAGCGCCTTAGCGCCTTGGACTTACAAAAAGTGCAGCTTCGCGCGCGCCATATCGAAGCGGAGGCACCCCATGGCTACGCCGGGTGAGCGACGCCGTCAAGCTGTTGCCCTGGCTTACCAGGATAATGACCGTGCTCCACGGGTAGTGGCGAAAGGCTATGGTGATCTGGCCGAACGTATTATGGCTGAAGCTCATCGCCAGGGTATTTATGTGCACGATGCGCCCGAGTTGGTAGCGCTTTTAATGCAGCTAGATCTGGATGCGGAAATTCCGGCGAGTCTCTATCAAATTGTCGCAGAACTGCTGGTGTGGGTGTTCGAACTATCAGAGGAAGGGCTAACTCATCGTGAAACGCCTGAGTAGCCATTTACAGACATTGTATGCAACCATGAGGGTAGGTAATAAAAAGTCATTAATGGCGCCAGTATAATGGTCACAACACCGCGCCTGAGTCGTTTAATGGGACATTATGAGTCAAACCAACTTTCTCGATGAAATTCAGGAAATTAATTTAGCTTATTTGCTTCTGGCGCAGCGCTTGCTTGATGAAGATCGTGAGGCTGCTATGTTTCGCTTAAAAATAGACAGCGATGTTGCCGAGCTGATTGTCTCGCTTAATGCTCGCCAGCTTACCAAGTTGGCACGAACCAGCCAATTATTGTGCCGGTTTAGCCAAACGAGTGCCGAGCGGCTTCGACAGCTTACAGATAATCCCCGCGATCAGGGGTTGGCAGGGCTTCATGCATCACTGCTGTTGGCAAGCGATGCATTTGAGCCAATGCCATCGGGAGGCGAGAAGTGAGCCAGAAAAGCTTGGTCGATGAAATGCACCAAGTGCAGCTGGCAATCGAATTGATTGAGCTGGGTGCGCGCCTTCAGGTGCTGGAAACAGAAACGGAATTAAGCCGCACGCGTTTGATCAAGCTGTATAAGGAAGTGCGTGGCATGTCACCGCCTAAGGGCATGCTGCCTTTTTCCACCGACTGGTTTATTACTTGGCTTCCCAATGTGCATTCGTCGCTGTTTTACAACATTTATTTAAGCCTGAAGGAGGCGGCAGGCTGTGATCGCATCGATGCCTTTGTCAAAGCATATCGGCTCTATGACGAGCAAATGTCGCTGGAAAAGGTGGAGCCGGTTCTCGGGTTAACCCGTGCGTGGACGCTGATACGCTTTTTCGAGAGTGATTTGCTCCAGCTTAATCAGTGTACGCGTTGCACTGGGCAGTTTGTGGCGCACGCTCATAGTCCCGCTCAACACTATGTGTGCGGTATTTGTCAGCCCCCCTCAAGAGCGGGTAAAACGCGCAAAGCACAGCGGGAGAATAGTGAAAAAATGTAACAATCTCTGCGATTACATCACTGATGGTGTGAAGTAGGGTATAAGACAGTAATGAGTACTAACAAGAAATAAGTGTATTGGCTTAGATAGGCCTAAAAGCCAGTGGTGCTTTTTCATTAAACAGACGTCTGACCCTAGTATAATAGGGCTAAGACATGCTTGGAATGGAACATTGCTTAAACATCAGATCAGGTGGCTAAGTTTTGGTTCCCTAATTTAATACTGAATACCGCAAGGATCCTGCTTGTGCTGATACCTCTAGGTTATGTAATCGTATTGCTATCTGTGTTTGGTGGCTATGTGCTGGCAGGTGGCAGCTTAGGCCCCTTGTATCAACCACTTGAGCTGCTGATTATTGGCGGAGCCGGGGTTGGTGCATTTATCGCAGCGAACAATGGCAAAGCGATTAAAGCGACCTTTAAAATCTTGCCCCGGCTCAAGCGCGCCAAAAAATATAACAAAGAACTTTATATGGAGCTGATGGCGCTGCAGTATAAATTACTCTCCAAAATTCGCCGTGAAGGCATGTTAGGCATTGAACGGGATATTGATAATCCCGAGGAGAGCCCGCTGTTTCAAGAGCATCCTACGGTATTGGCTGATCCTCATATCATGAATTTTCTAACGGACTATCTGCGCTTAATGGTAAGCGGCGGCATGGAACCCATGGAAATTGATGAGCTGATGCTGCACGAGATTGAGGTCTTTGAGCAGGAAGCTCATATTCCTGTCGATGCCATTGCCAAAGTCGGCGATGCCATGCCTGCCTTCGGCATCGTGGCGGCAGTAATGGGGGTCGTTAAAACACTCACCTACGCCGATGCTACGCCGACTCAGATGGGTGTGATGATCGGCCAAGCGCTAGTGGGCACCTTCTTGGGTATTTTGCTGGGCTATGGTTTTGTTAGTCCGCTGGCAAGTTACATCGAACGGCAGGCGAAAGAAGCCGAAAAAATGCTCCAGTGTATTCGCATTACGCTGCTCGCTAGCTTGCACGGTTATGCGCCGCAGTTGGCTGTTGAATTTGGCCGCAAGGCACTGTTTGCCGCCGAGCGTCCTAGTTTTACGGAGCTTGAAGAGTATGTAAGGGATGCAAAAAAGGCCGGTAACGCATGAGTAAGGGTGGTGACAAGCGTCCGATTGTCATTCGACGCAAAAAAGTCGTCCATGCCCATCACGGTGGTGCCTGGAAAATTGCCCTAGCGGATTTTATGACTGCTCTGATGGCCTTTTTTTTGGTGCTATGGCTTTTGAGCGTTTCCAGTGAAGAGACGCGCAAGGGGGTGGCAGAGTACTTTAGCACCCCCCTGGTGACGGCGATAACCGGTGGCGATCGTTCGGGCAGCACCAGCGCGATTCCCGGCGGCGGGCCCGATCCCACGCATAGCGATGGGGAGCGGGCGCGCATTGATAGCCTTCAGCGCACTCGTCCAAGCATGCAGGAACGAAACTTTTTCCGGGATTTACAAGAGCGTATTGAACGGGCCATTGAGCGAGATCCCGAGCTGCGCCAGTTGCGCAATCAAATGCGGTTTGACTTGACCCGCGAAGGGCTGCGCATACAGCTACTCGATACCGACCAGCGCCCCATGTTTGAGCTGGGTAGCGACCAAGTGGCGCCTTATATGCGCAGCTTGTTACGTACCATCGCACCGCTGCTAAATGAGCTTCCCAATGAGCTAAGTATCAGCGGGCATACCGATAGCGTTCCCTATGCGGGAGGCTATCGTGGTTACAGTAACTGGGAGCTTTCCAATGATCGCGCTAATGCGTCGCGCCGCGAGCTTATTGCGGGTGGCTTTGATCCAGGTCAGTTACTTCGCGTGTCGGGCTTTGCAGATCGTGTGTTATTGCCCGAGACTGAGCCAACCGATCCTATCAATCGACGCATAGAGCTGGTGGTGTTGTTTCCGGAAATTGCTGATGCGATTCGCAATCCTACTGTAATGGAGTCGGGAGATGCATCGCCAGAAGCTTCAATCGAAGCACTAGAAGCTTCAGCCGAAGCGCAAATTGAATCAACACAACAAGACGAGCCTCAGGTTCAAGCGCAAGAGTGATCTGAGCCTGTCATAAAAGACGACGTTAAGGTGGAGCGGTGTATGGATATAGCGGATTTTTTTGACACCTTTTTTGAAGAGGCTGAAGAGCTGCTGTCGGATATGGAACAGCATTTACTGGAACTGGATGTTGATGATCCAGACAGTGAGCAGCTCAATGCTATTTTCCGTGCCGCCCACTCGATCAAGGGGGGGGCGGGAACCTTTGGTTTTACCGTGCTACAGAAAACCACGCACATTTTGGAAAACCTCCTCGATTACGCACGTAAAGGCGAACTGACGCTGCGAGCCGACCTCGTGGATACCTTTTTAGAGGCTAAAGACATCATGCATGAGCAACTCGATGCCTACCGCAGCGACGAGGAGCCTAATCAAGAGGCATTTGAACGTATTTGCCAAACGCTGCAGCAAATTGCCTTGGATGAAATTGGCCAACAGCTCGATGGGCCGACTATTCCTGCTGCTGAGCCCAAGGCTGCGCCGACGCCTGTGCCGACGCCTGTGCCAAGTGAAAACGACGCGGAAGCAAACAGTAATAATGCAGAGGCGTCCTCGAACGGCCATCTGCTAGTGGCACTGCTCAACGTTGAAGATAAAGACCGCATTTTGCTGGTTGAAGAGTTAGAGCAGCTCGGTGAAGTGCAGTCCCAGTTAGGCGACGCAAAGCGTTACGAGGTAGTGCTCAAAAGCAGCGACAGTGCTGACGATATTGAAGCGGTCATGTGCTTTATTATCGAACCTGATCAGATTGAGATTACGGCTGTTGAGGGCGTCGCTACTGAGCCAGCTCCAGCCGAGCCAGAAGCCTCGACGCCTGCAGCCCCAGCGCCGCAAGCGCCGGCAGAAAGCACGGCCTCTAAGGCAAGCGCGCCAAAGCCTGCTGCCAAAGAGAAGCCCAAAAAAGCTGCCGCCGAGTCTTCGTCAATCCGCGTATCGGTAGATAAAGTCGACCAAATTATCAACTTGGTGGGTGAGCTGATTATCACCCAGTCGATGCTCGATCAAACGGTTAGCGATTTAGAAGATCAGTCGGTGGGCAATGCCTCACTGCAAAATGGCATGAGCCTACTGCAGCGCAACGCCCGTGATCTCCAAGAAGCGGTCATGTCTATTCGCATGATTCCCATGGAGTTTGTATTCAGTCGCTTCCCCCGCGTGGTGCGCGACACCGCCGGTAAGCTGGGTAAAGAGATCGAATTAATTACCGAAGGCAAGTCGACCGAGCTGGATAAGAGTTTGGTCGAACGGATCACTGATCCGTTAACGCACCTGGTGCGCAATAGCCTCGATCATGGCGTGGAAATGCCCGATGTGCGCGAAGCCATTGGCAAGCCGCGTGTCGGCAAATTAACCCTCTCCGCACGTCACCAGGGTGGCAATATCTTGATTGAAGTGCGCGATGATGGTGCCGGCATGGATCGTGAACGCCTGCTAGCCAAAGCGCGCGAAAACGGCCTCAATGTGTCGGACACCATGTCGGACGAAGAGGTCTTCCAGCTCATTTTTGCTCCCGGCTTCTCAACGGCGAATGAAGTGACCGACGTATCTGGGCGTGGCGTGGGCATGGATGTAGTGAAGCGCAACATTCAGAGCATGGGCGGTCGGGTTGAAATCCAGTCGAAGCTAGGTGAAGGCACCAACACCCGTATCGTGTTGCCGCTTACGTTGGCCATTCTGGACGGTATGTCGATCAAGGTCGGCGGCGAGACGTTTATTCTTCCGCTCTCTACCGTACTTGAATCACTGCAGCCCGCCAAAGACGATATGTACGCCATGGCCGGTGACGACGTGGTGATCAAAGTCCGCGACGAATATCTGCCCGTGATTGCCATTCACGAAGTGCTGAACGTCGAGAATGCGATTACCGACCCGACCAAAAGCATCGCTGTCATTGTGCAGGGCGAAGGCCGTCGTTACGCCATGTTGGTCGATGAGTTGATCGGACAGCAGCAGGTCGTGGTCAAAAATCTGGAAGACAATTACCGCAAAGTACCAGGGATCTCGGCCGCGACCATCTTAGGTGACGGTAGTGTAGCGTTGATTCTGGATATTACTGGTTTACACCGCCTGAGCCGATATAAAAAAGAGGCAGGCAAAAAAGTAGTAAACAATCAAAACCTTTCATCTTTTAAGGAGGCTGAGCCGTCATGAGTCAAGCCAACAATGGTGCGGTACTAGCCGCAGAAGCCGAAAACCGCGAATTCCTAGTGTTCTCATTAGGCGATGAAGAGTACGCCATTGATATTTTGAAAGTGCAGGAAATTCGTGGCTACGAAAACGTAACCCGGATTGCCAATGCACCTGAATTTATCAAAGGGGTCACCAATCTGCGCGGCGTCATTGTGCCAATCGTAGATCTCCGCATTAAGTTTCACTTTGATAAAGTCGAATACGGTGGCCAAACAGTGGTGATCGTGGTCAATGTTGCAGACCGGGTGGTCGGCATCGTAGTGGACGGCGTTTCCGACGTGATGACACTGACCCCTGATCAGATTAAACCGGCGCCAGAATTTGGTGTCACGCTCTCGTCTGACTTCCTGAGCGGTTTGGGTAGTCTGGATGACCGCATGCTGGTACTCGTGGATATCGATAAGTTGCTCACCAGCGACGAGATGGCACTGGTGGAAAGCACCAGCAACCAGTAAGACTAAAAAACATGGCACAGGGAGCGTGCCAAATCAGTTCTACTCAATGATGCATTCTCGCGCTACGGAAAGTGCCAGCGAGTGCCGGTTGTGCGTGGAGAAAAGGGCGTGACACAGCGAATGCGGCAATTAATGAATAATATGACGGTGCGCTTGAGTTGGGGCTTAGTGCTAGCGACACTTTCGGTGCTTGTTTTAATTGCCAGTGGTATTGGTCTTTATGCCCTGCACCATGGTGCAGCAATCGTGCAGGCCTCTGACGATGTGCAGGCACAACAGGCCGCTTTCAGTGCTTTTGCCGCGACAATTCGCTGGGCACTACTCGGGATAGTCGTAATGACTATCGCCACGGTAATCGTGGTTATCTGGGGGGTGACGGCCAATGTGTTGCGCCCGCTAGATCGCTTGGTGGGCTATTTTGAGCGTATGGCCCAGGGGGATCTAAGCCAGGCCATTACCTCTCCGGGTAATAACGAAATAGGGCGGCTTTATAGCGCCATGGCCCATATGCAGAGCTCACTCTCGCAAACGGTAGGTACCGTGCGCACCAGCGGTACATCGATTTATGAGCGCTCTCAGCAAATAGCCAGCGGCAATAACGACCTTTCTTCGCGCACCGAGCAGCAGGCCACCTCGTTAGAGGAGACGGCTTCCAGCATGGAGCAGTTAGCCTCAACGGTGGGCCACAATGCCGAAAATGCCCGCCAAGCCAGCCAATTGGCCGGGAGCGCTACCCTGACAGCCCGCCGTAGTGGCGAAGAGGTGGGTGAGATCGTCAGCACCATGCAAGACATAAGCGCAAGTTCTCATCAAGTCGCTGATATTATTACCGTTATCGATAATATTGCGTTTCAGACCAATATTCTGGCGCTGAATGCTTCGGTGGAAGCGGCGCGTGCTGGCGAGCATGGCAGAGGGTTCGCCGTGGTGGCACAGGAAGTACGTAGCTTAGCCAGTCGCAGCGCCGCTGCCGCCAAAGAGATTCGCACGCTGATTGATGCATCGCTCAGCAAGGTAGATACCGGCACTCAGCGGGTCAATCAAGCTGGACAAACCATGCAAGATCTAGTGGGCGCTGTTCAGCGCGTCAGCGATATCATGGATGAAATCGCCGCCGCTTCTGAGCAGCAGAGTAGCGGCATTGGCCAAGTGAATCAGGCCGTGGCGCAAATGGATCAGGTTGTGCAACAAAATGCTCAACTGGTGCAGCAAGCCGCGCGCAGCGCCAATGAACTTGAAAGCGAAGCCGCACGCTTACGCGAGGCGGTTGAGCGCTTTCGTGTCACTGAATTATCAGCCCCGCGCGCTCCGGCTGTATTGCCAGCGGCAGTGTCAAAACCCGCAACAAGGCGTCCACAGCCAGTAGCAGAAACAGAAGAGTGGTCATCGTTTTAATTTGCTTGGTAGGGCAGGCGCACTCTTTTTGAAAAATAAAACATTAAAAAAAGGCACACCATGCGTAATAACCAACCAGTCTCTCAGCGTGAAATCGAACTAAAAGAAGACGACTTCCTAGTCTCGCGTACCGATACCAAGGGACGCATCACCTATGCCAACCCTGCGTTTATCGATATTAGCGGCTTTGAACACGCAGAGCTGATAGGTGCGCCGCATAACCTGATACGCCACCCGGATATGCCGCCGGCAGCCTTTGAAAACCTCTGGAAAACCGTCAAAACGGGGGAAACGTGGCGAGGGCTGGTCAAAAACCGCTGCAAAAATGGCGACCACTACTGGGTAAATGCCAGCGTTACGCCGATTATTGAAGATGGACAAGTCGTGGGCTACACCTCGGTACGTGTACAGGCCAGCCGCGCAGCCATTGAGCAGGCCGAGCGGGCCTACACTGAAATACGCGAAGGCCGCAACAAGCGGCTTTACTTAGATAAAGGCCGGTTACGCCAGAAAGGTGTGATTAAGCGTTTGGCCCGGGTACGCCTCGACACCATTCGTGCCAAATTGGTAGGCATGATTGTCGTTGCAGGGCTGCTGTTATTAATCAGCGGTGGGCTTGGTCTGTATGGTTTGAATGTCTCTGGCGAGCGCTTGGGGCAACTGAATAATGACGGTCTGCGTGATGTTATTCGCCTGCAGAAAATCGATCAAACCATTGCCCAAACGCGCCAAGCGATGATTGAGCCAGAGCGTATGGAACTGATCAATCAACGCTTCGAGATGGGTGAAAGCATTGAGGAGAGCGCCGCAGAGGTTGCTGAGGTGTGGCAGGAGTATTATTCCCGTGAGGTCAATGCGACTGAGCTTGCCACCGAGTTTGACCAGCAGCTACAGACCTTCCTGCAGAACGGCATGGGCCAGGCGGCCAGCGTGCTTCAGGCAGAAGAGACCTACCAAGCCTTTACTGGTCTCGATGCTGTGATTAGCGTCATGACCAGCGAGGGCCGCATCCTGTCAGGCATGGTTAATCAACTGATTTCCCAGAAACAGCAGGCAGCTGAGGCCATGGCCGTTGATGCTCAGCAAGGTCAAACCACGATGCTGGGCGCTCAAGCCATAGTACTTGGAATTGGTTTACTGCTACTTATTTTGATCGGCATGGTTACCCTGCGGGCGATTACCAGGCCGCTAAAAAGTGCTGCAGGTTTTACGCTGCAAATTGCTGGCGGTAATTTGGCCGCTAAAGTCCCCGCCCAGAGACGCGATGAAGTGGGCCAATTGATGGACTCGCTGAATACTATGCGCAAAAGCCTCAGCAGCATCATCGCCGATGTAAAAAGCGGTATTGATGTGGTCACTCCGGCTGCTCAGGACATTGCCAGCGGCAACGAAGAGCTGTCGTCGCGTACTGAACAGCAGGCGGCCTCCTTGCAACAAACCGCCTCCAGCATGGAAGAAATGACTGCCACTGTGCGGCAAAACAGTGAGAACGCTCAAGAAGCCCGCCGTCTAGCCGATAACAATGCTATCCAGGTAACGAATACTGGCGAGTTGATGACACAGTTAGTCGACAACATGCAGCGGATTACCCAAAGCTCCCAGCAGATGGCCGATATTATCAATGTTATCGATTCGATCGCGTTTCAGACCAATATTCTGGCGCTGAATGCATCGGTAGAAGCGGCTCGGGCCGGCGAGCATGGGCGTGGTTTTGCGGTGGTGGCCGAAGAAGTGCGTAACCTGGCTGGCCGTAGCGCTGGTGCCGCCCAAGAAATTCGCGGTTTGATTGATGGCTCTAACCGTGAGGTAAGTGCGGGTGCCAGTATGGTCACCAAAGCCGAAGCTGCGATTAGCGAAGTGGCGGAAGCCGCGCGCAGTGTGACGCAGATCATGCACGAAATTTCAGCCGCCTCCGAAGAGCAGAGCCATGGTATTGCCCAGGTTAACCAAGCAGTAGCAGAGATGGATCAAGGTACCCAGCGTAATGCGGTGCGGGTTCAGGAAACCGCACGCGCGGCGGTCTCGCTTGAGAAGCAGGCGGGGCTATTAGCGCTATCGGTGGAAGCGTTTCGATTAAACAGTCAGGGGGCGCTACGTCCGCCAGCAGTGACAGCGACTAAGCACACTGCTCAGTTGCCTAGCACATCGTCGCCGAATTCGCCCGTTAAACGGCAGGCAGCCTCAGCAGAGGAGTGGGAAGCGTTTTGACCGAACAACGTGAACGGGTGGTAGACGCAGGTCAGTGGACATCGAGCAGTCAGATTGAGCGCGATCTAGTACTGACGGATGCGGATTTTACACGGATTCGCGAGCTGATTTATCAGCGCGCCGGCATTGTGCTGGCTGAGCATAAACGTGAAATGGTCTATAGCCGCCTAGCAAAGCGGCTACGCCACCATGGCATGACGCGCTTTACTGACTACTTGGTGCGCTTGGAGCGTCAGCCAGAAGCCAAGGAGTGGGAGGCGTTTACCAATGCACTGACCACTAACCTCACGGCCTTTTTTCGTGAGGCGCACCATTTTCCGCTGTTGGCTGAGCATATAAAGAACAAACAAGACCCGGTCACTATTTGGTGTTCGGCCGCCTCCACCGGGGAGGAGCCTTACTCGCTGGCAATGACATTGTTAGAAACGTTGGGCGCTAAAGCGTCGCAGGCCAAAGTGATCGCCACCGATATCGATACGGATGCGTTGGCCAGGGCTCGCGCTGGCGTTTATCCCCTGGAACAGGTGCGCAAGATCGATGAGGCCGGGTAAAGCGGTTTTTTCAGAAAGGAACGGGTAACCATGCGGGCTTTGCAAGGATTCGCCCAGAAGTATCCGCACTGGTGGAGTTTTTGCCACTGAACCTGCTAGCGCCGCAATGGCCAATTAAAGGCCCTTTTGATGCCGTGTTCTGCCGAAACATCATGATTTATTTTGATAAAGATACTCAATCAAAAATTCTTAAACGCTTTGCACCACTGATGAAGCCCGATGGCTTGCTGTTTGCAGGCCACTCGGAAAACTTCTCGTATATCAGCGACGCATTCAAGCTGCGTGGTCAAACCGTTTATAACCTGGCCAAAAAATGAATAACTATCGTGTCTTTATAATCGCTTTAGGCGCTGTGGCTCCGGCGGTTGCAATAACACATCAGGCGTCTACAGCAAGAGGAGGCGTGCTTTGAGCGCAGCCAAGATCAAAGTGTTGTGTGTCGATGATTCGGCGCTAATTCGCGATTTGTTAACGGAAATTATTAATTCCCAGCCCGATATGGAAGTCGTTGCGGTAGCGCCTGACCCCATTGCCGCCAGGGATTTGATCAAGCAGCACAATCCTGATGTGCTCACCCTTGATGTGGAAATGCCACGCATGGATGGCTTGGATTTTCTTGAGCGTTTGATGCGCCTGCGTCCTATGCCGGTATTGATGGTGTCGTCGCTCACCCAAAGCGGTTCGGAGATTACCCTGCGTGCGCTAGAGCTTGGCGCGCTGGATTTTGTCGCCAAGCCGAGTCTGGGCATCCGCAATGGGATGATGGAGTACGCTGACGAGATTGCCGAAAAACTGCGCGCCGCTGCGCGCTCGCGGCCTCGTCAGGCGCGGCATAAAAACACGCCCCCGCCAGCGGCCTTGAAGGCTCCGCTGGTGTCGAGCGAAAAGTTGATTATTATTGGCGCGTCCACTGGCGGCACAGAGGCGATTCGGGCGGTGCTAGAACCGTTACCGGCAAATGCCCCGGCGATATTGATTACCCAGCATATGCCAGGTGGTTTTACCCGCTCGTTTGCCGAGCGTCTAGACCGGCTGTGCCGGATTACGGTTAAAGAAGCCGCCGATGGCGAGCGGATTCTACCCGGACACGCTTATATCGCACCGGGGGATCAGCACCTCAAGTTGGCACGTAGCGGCGCTAACTACGTGGCGCGATTAGATGACGGCCCGCCAGTAAACCGCCATCGCCCATCGGTAGACGTGCTTTTCCACTCAGCGGCTCAGCACGCAGGTAAAAACTCCATTGGCGTGATTCTTACCGGTATGGGAAAGGATGGCGCGGCAGGGTTGCTTGAGATGCGTCAAGCGGGGGCGCCCACCATCGCTCAAAATGAGCAGACCTGCGTGGTTTTCGGTATGCCGCGAGAAGCCATCGCGATGGGCGGCGCGGTGGAAGTGGTGGCTTTGGACGATATTCCCTCGCGGATGATGGCTCTGATCGCCGCTTCAGGTCGCGCCCAGCGTGTGTAGTGCAATTCATAAAAAGTTAGTAATCATAAAAGCTTAATAAGCTCGCAAGGGAACTCACAATGAATCGTTTACTGCGCAACTTGAGTATTCACGCCGCTGTGGTCACGGCACTTAGCTGTTTTGGCGTGCTGATTTTGGTGATTGCAGGTCTGTCCGTTGTGGCTGATCGCAGTACGCAAAATAATTTTGCGACGCTGAATAATATTAGCGGTTCGCAGCTAAATGAAATTAATCGTGCTGACTCACTGCTAAACCAGGCCATGTTGGCGATGGAAACCGCATCCAATTACTTAATGGTTGGCCAGACCCGACAATCCAACGAGCAGGTAGCCATCGCTGGTGATCGCATAGAGCGTGCGGAGCGGCGCTTTGAGCGCTTTGTCGAGACGCCTCGAACTCCTCAAGGAGAGTTGCTCGGTAACCCCCTGATTGAAGATTTTAATACTGTAATGGGGTTAGTGAAGCAGCAGCATGAAACCTTCGAGTATATGGATTTAACCAGTTACAACACTCTGCGTGATGAGCTTGTTGAACCCTTAAGTAGTTTGGCCAATAGTATGACGGCGTTTGTGACTTATGGTTTCCAACGCGTGGATACGATTCGTGCCGACGCGGATGCTCAGGGCAATCTATTTACCATGATCAATGCGGCAGTGGTGATCTTTGCTCTGTTGATGACGGTCGTGATTTACATAGGCTTACGTCGTACAGTGATTGCGCCGCTAAGAGGCGCAATCCAGCGGCTGGATGCGATTGCCGAGGCTGATTTGACCAATCCGCTGCCGGAAGCGGGTAAAAATGAAATTGGCCGTTTGTTTGGTGCTATGGGCACCATGCAGCAAAACCTCACCAATATCGTTGGTCGGGTGCGTGAAGGCAGTAATGAAATTCACCACGGCACCCGTGAGATTGCCAGCGGCAACGCTGATCTCTCCTCACGTACAGAGCAGCAGGCGGCATCGATTCAACAAACCGCGGCCAGCATGGAAGAGATGACCGCGACGGTAAAACAGAACGCCGACAATGCCCGTCAAGCCAGCACCCTGGCAGCAGACGCTTCCACCACGGCTGAGCGCGGTGGACAAGTGGTGGAGCAAGTGGTGCAAACTATGCACGGTATCTCCACCAGCTCGAAAAAAGTCGCCGATATCACCAGCGTTATTGACTCAATTGCTTTTCAAACCAATATTCTGGCTCTCAACGCTTCGGTAGAGGCCGCCCGCGCCGGCGAGCAAGGCCGCGGATTTGCGGTGGGGGGGGAAGTGCGTAATTTGGCCAGCCGCAGTGCGGATGCGGCCAAAGAGATTAAAACCCTGATTGATGCCTCGGTAACACAAATTCAGCAAGGCTCCACTCTGGTCGAGCAGGCAGGTACCACGATGTCGGATGTGGTTACTGCAGTGCGCCGTGTTACCGACATCATGGATGAAATCTCCGCTGCCTCCCAAGAGCAGAGTGACGGTATTGAGCAAGTCAGCCAAGCCGTGGGCCAGATGGATCAAGTCACCCAACAAAATGCCGCGCTGGTACAGCAAGCCTCTGCGGCGGCGGCCTCCCTTGAGGAACAGGCCAACCGGTTGGAGCAAGCCGTAGCCGTGTTTAAGCTGTTAGGTATGCAGGGGGCGTCCCATCAGGCGCTGCCTTCCTCATCGCCAGCAACGGACGTTATGCCTGCGCCTAGGGCCGACCAGCAAGCTCGTCGCCCAGCTCCAGCTCCAGCCTCGCAGCGCAGCGACCACGAAGAGTGGGAGGAATTCTGAAGAACCGTTTTGAAAGAGCCGTTTCAAAGTAGCCGTTTTAAACCCCTGACTGTACTTTTCAGTCGCCCTTGTGCCATATACTGATTGATTAGAGGATGACCCATGGCAGATAAGAATATGAGTTTCCTGGTTGTAGACGACTTTCCCACCATGCGTCGGATCGTACGTAGTCTGCTTAAGGAGTTGGGCTTCACCAACGTGGATGAAGCCGAAGATGGACAAGATGCGCTCAATAAGCTGCGTGCCGGCAAGTTTGAGTTCGTCGTTTCCGATTGGAACATGCCGAACCTTGATGGCCTGGAGATGCTCAAGGAGATCCGTCAGGATGACGCCTTGAAAGACCTTCCTGTGTTGATGGTGACCGCAGAA
Source organism: Halomonas sp. PA16-9 (assembly GCF_009728585.1). NCBI lineage: Bacteria > Pseudomonadati > Pseudomonadota > Gammaproteobacteria > Oceanospirillales > Halomonadaceae > Halomonas > Halomonas sp. PA16-9. Next base: position 132,176 of record NZ_CP040451.1, read on the forward strand.
GCGAAGAAAGAGAACATTATAGCGGCTGCTCAGGCGGGCGCTAACGGCTATGTCGTCAAGCCGTTCACTGCCGCTACCCTCGAAGAAAAGCTCAATAAGATCTTCGACAAACTGGGTATGTGAGCAACTGGGCCTATGTGCTTGGTTAACGAGGAGACAACATTATGAGCCAGAATGAGCAGTCCGATTCTGCCCAATCGTCCGAACAAGCCGCCGAAGACTTAATTCATCGCATCGGTAAGTTGACGCGCATGCTGCGCGAAAACATGCGTGAACTGGGGCTTGATAAAGAGATTGAGAAGGCGGCCGAAGCCATCCCCGATGCACGCGACCGCTTGCACTATGTCGCCACCATGACGGAGCAGGCAGCAGATCGAGCGCTCAATGCCGTTGACCGTGCGCAGCCGCTGCAGGATCAGTTGTCAGACCGGGCGGAAGCGTTGGATAAGCGCTGGGCCGAGTGGTTTGAAGCACCGAAAGAGCTGGATGAGGCGAAAGCGCTCGTTGTCGAGACACGCACTTATCTTAGCGAAGTGCCCGATGTGGTTTCAGCGACTAACAAAGAACTGATGGAAATCATGATGGCTCAGGACTTTCAGGACCTGACCGGCCAAGTGATTAAGAAGATGATGGACGTGATCCATGAGATCGAACATCAGTTGGTGCAAGTGTTGATCGATAACGCGCCGGGTGCCCATGCACGAGAAACGCTGCAGCGCAAGGCCGAGGATCAGTGGAAAAGCGACAGTGCACGGCGTAACGAAGAGCTTTTGAATGGGCCGCAAGTGAAGGATAATGTCCCTGATACCGTCTCTGGGCAAGATCAAGTAGACGACTTATTGGACGAATTAGGCTTCTAAGATGCGTTATTAAACGCCCTCTGGGCACGCAAGTACGCCATTCAGCCGTCCCTATGGACGGCTGAATACGTGATAAGCTTTGCTTCACCTGGCCGGATACCCGTATGGCAGATAACGATAGCGACCAGGAAAAGACCGAAGAGGCCACGCCCAGGCGGAAAGAGAAAGCCCGTGAAGAGGGTCAAGTTGCCCGTTCCCGCGAGTTAAATACGTTTTTACTTTTGCTGGGTGGGGTGATCGGCCTTTATAGCATGGGCAACATGCTCTACGACCAGCTGGGTGCGGTGATGGAGCAAGCTTTCTTGTTTGAGCGCCGCCAGGCAATGGAAAGTACGCCGATGCTGGTCAATGCGCTGGACCTTGGTCAGCGCACGCTATTTGCCATGATGCCGCTGTTTTTACTGTTAGCCATCATTGCATTAGTTGCCCCTGGGCTGATGGGAGGCTGGCTGATATCGGGTAAATCGATGCAGCCCAAGTTTTCCAAGCTAAACCCTATTAAGGGCGTAAAGCGTATCTTCTCCACCCAGGCTCTGATCGAATTGGCAAAAGCGATTGCCAAATCGTTTCTGGTGGGGGGCGTGGCTGCGACGTTTTTGTATTTCAACATCGGCAAATTTATGGCGCTAATGGATCAGCCTATCCAGCAAGCGCTAACCAATGCCTTAAGCATGGCGGCTCAGGCAGCTGGGCTAATGGTGCTGGTGTTGATCGTGGTCATTTTGATCGATGTCCCTTTCCAGCTCTGGGACAATGCTAAGAAGCTGCGCATGAGTCAGGAAGAGATTAAGCGTGAGCACAAAGAGTCCGAAGGCGACCCGCATGTGAAGGCGCGCATTCGCCAGCAGCAGCAGGCCATGGCGCGGGGCAGGATGATGAGCAAAGTACCCGAAGCGGATGTCATCATCACCAACCCTACGCACTACGCGATAGCACTGACTTATCAGGAAGGCAGTATGGGCGCCCCGCGGCTGGTGGCAAAAGGCGCCGACGCAGTGGCTGTACGCATTCGCGAAATCGCTGAAGAGGCAGGCGTGCCTCGCTTGCAGGCAGCACCATTGGCGCGGGCCCTGTATCATCACGTCGATCTAGATGCAGAAGTACCTGCCGAACTGTATACCGCGGTGGCGGAAGTAATGGCCTGGGCCTACCGCCTCAAGCAAGTATCACAACAAGGAGGCGAGGTGCCCCCAACCCCCGATAACCTGCCGGTTCCGCCGGAGATGGAAAGCCCCGGGCATGGCGCCGGTGGTAATGAGGCGCAACCATGAAAGGCTTGAGTCAGCTAGTAGGTCGGCGCGACTGGATGGGTGATGTGCGCATGAAGCTGCTGGTCGGGCCGCTGCTCATCCTCATGATTTTGGGCATGATGATTGTGCCCTTGCCTCCCTTCGCCCTGGATTTACTCTTCACCTTCAACATCGCTCTGGCCATTATGGTGTTATTGGTCAGCATGTTTACGCAGAAGCCGCTGGACTTTGCGGCGTTTCCTGCCGTGTTGCTATTTACTACGCTGCTGCGCCTGTCGCTCAATGTGGCTTCTACCCGTGTGGTGCTGATGGAGGGCCACCAAGGCGGCGCCTCTGCGGGTAAGGTCATTGAAGCGTTCGGGGCGTTTCTGGTCGGCGGTAATTTCGCTGTTGGCCTAGTGGTCTTCCTGATTCTTGTCATCATCAACTTTATGGTTATCACCAAAGGTGCTGGCCGTATTGCCGAAGTGGGTGCGCGCTTTACCCTGGATGCAATGCCTGGTAAGCAGATGGCCATCGATGCCGATCTGAACGCCGGCTTGATCGGCGAAGAAGACGCCAAAAAGCGCCGCGCGGAGGTTTCTCAAGAGGCGGATTTCTTTGGTTCGATGGACGGCGCAAGTAAGTTTGTCCGTGGCGATGCCATTGCCGGTTTGGTGATTATGGTGGTCAATATCATCGGCGGGCTGATGATTGGCATGCTGCAGCACGATATGAGCTTTGGCGCTGCTGGTCAGACCTATATGTTGTTGGCGATTGGTGATGGCCTGGTGGCGCAAATCCCTGCTTTGGTGATCTCCACCGCCGCGGGTGTCACAGTATCCCGGGTCAGCATGGATACGAACGAAGATATTGGCCAGCAAATGCTTAGCCAATTGTTCGTTAATCCTCAGGTACTGATTTTGGCTGCCGTGGTGATGGGCATGCTGGGTATGGTACCTGGCATGCCCAATTTCGTATTTCTATTCTTTACCGCGTTGTTGGCTGGCCTGGCATGGCTGTTAAGCGCGCGCCCAAAAAGAGAAGGCGTTGGTCAAGGAGGAGATTGCCGCGGCACCGGTGCCTTTACAGAGACTCCCGAAGCGAGTTGGGAAGATGTGCAACTGGTCGATACGCTTGGCCTGGAAGTGGGCCATCGCTTAATCCCGCTGGTGGACTCGCGTCAAAAAGGCGAGCTGCTCGGGCGCATTAAGAGCGTACGTAAGAAGTTTGCCCAAGAAGTGGGTTTCCTGCCGCCGGTCGTCCATATCCGTGATAATTTGGAGCTGCCGCCGAACGCCTATGTACTCTCCATGAAAGGCGCCGAGATTGGTCGCGCCGAGGCACAACCAGGTAAATGGCTAGCGATTAACCCCGGGCAGGTATCGGGCGAGCTGCAGGGCACCCATACTCAGGATCCCGCTTTTGGCTTGCCCGCTGTATGGATTGATAGCAACCAGCGTGAGCATGCCCAGGTGTATGGCTACACCGTTGTGGATGCCAGTACCGTCATAGCGACCCACTTGAACCACTTGTTGCACCGTCATTCACCCGAGATGCTGGGCCGTCAGGAAGTACAGAAGTTGCTGGATAAAATGGGCGATGATCAAAAAGCGTTGGTCGAAGAGGTGATCCCCAAAGCTATTTCATTGACGGTACTGCAGCGTATCTTGCAAAACCTGCTTGACGAAGATGTCTCTATCCGCGACATGCGCACTATTCTCGATACCCTGGCCGAGTACGCCACACAGCAAAAAGATCCTAATGAGCTGACGGCGCTGGTGCGAGTCTCGCTGGGGCGCGCCATTGTCCAGCAGTGGTTTGCGGGGCAGGAGACACTCAATGTCATGGGGCTGGATGCTCAACTGGAACAAGTGCTGGTACAGGCCATGAATGGCAACGGCGCCATGGAGCCCGGGTTGGCAGAAACGCTGATGACCCAGGCCCAGCAGGCGCTGGAGCGTCACGAAAGTTCCGGCGAGCCGCCGGTGCTGGTCGTGCAACATTCACTAAGGGCGGTGCTGTCGCGCTTCTTGCGTCGCCGGTTACGCCATATGTCGGTACTGTCCCAGGCTGAAATTCCCGACGATCGCACATTAAGAGTGACCACAGTGGTCGGCGGACGTTAAAGATGGCACGCCGTGATAGGCTAGCGTCGTCCATTTTCAGAACAGGCAAGGGTAAATCATGAGCGTTAGACGTTTCGTGGGAGCCAATAGTCGTGATGTGATGCGCCAAGTGCGTGAAACGCTCGGTGAAGACGCCTTGATTGTCGCAAATCGGCGTACCGAAGGGGGCGTTGAAATTTTAGCGATGGCGGATGAAGCCATCGACCACTTTGAACCCTCACCAGAACCTGCACCACCCGAAACGCCGACAGCACCCCCAGCGCAAGACCCCATGCAGGCGATGAGCGAGCGCTTACTGCGCGAAATGCAGGATATGCGAGCGCTGCTGGCAAACAGCCAGTCAACCCATACTGCTTCACCATCGCCAGCAGCGCCCACCGGAACGGCTGCACGGCTGCGTCAACTGCTATGGAATGTGGGTTTTAGCAGCGAAATTGCCGATGAACTGCTGGCTGGGTTGCCTGCATCGCTAACCAGGTTAGACGGCGATAGCGAAGCCCCACTGCAGTGGCTGCGACAGCAGTTAATGGATCGCCTTTACGTACTCAACGATGAAGCAAGCTTTTTCGACCAAACCGGCATTGTTGCCCTGGTGGGGCCAACGGGGGTAGGTAAAACCACCACCACCGCCAAGCTGGCCGCTCGTTTTGTGATGCGCCACGGCACGCGCCCGGTAGCGCTGGTTACCACCGACAGCTTCCGGATCGGTGCCCACGAGCAGTTGCGCATTTATGCGCGCCTGCTGGATACCCCGATGTACGCCTTGGATGCCGAACAGCCCATCGACGATTTGCTGGGCCGCCTGCAGGGCAAGCAGTGGGTAATTATCGACACCGTAGGCATGAGTCAGCGTGACCAGCGGGTGATAGAGCAGATTACCCACCTGCAAGGAGGACGCTCGCGGGTACGTTTGGTGCTGCTACTCAATGCTGCCAGCCAACCGGAAACCCTCGAAGAAGTGGTGCTGCGCTACCGTCAGGCCGCGCGGGCGGCGGGCGCAGAGTTAGATGACTGCATTATCACCAAACAGGATGAGGCGGGACGTCTGGCTCCAGTGTTAGATATTATTATGCGTCACGGGATGCGCGTCCTGTTTGGTTCTAATGGCCAGCAGGTGCCCGAAGATATGGCCCTTGCCGCCCCCGATGCGCTAGTGGATCAAGCGCTGAGTACCGCGACACCTCAACGTGAACGGGTGCAAAGTGCCGATGCGCCGATGGGAATGCCGCGCTGGTCGCGGGATGTCCTGGGCCAAGGGCGTCGTTTGTCGTCGCTACTGGCGAGGTTGCGCCAACGCGTCACGGGGTTTGCGGAATTAGAAGAGATCTGGAACCTAGCTTCGCTGCCTAGTCGTTTGCAGGAAACGCATTTGGATGCATTACTTGCCGGTTATCCAGCGGCAAAGACCACCTTAGGGATGGCGTGGTTTCCGCGGCGCAATGAGCGCGGCTGCGACTGGGCAATGCCGGACATTGGCCTGGACACGGATGGTGCCTGGCTGGCGCTACCCTGGCTGCAGCATCGCCACGCCGCAGGATGGCAGCCACGCTTAGCCGCGTTGTCGGCATCGAGCGGCGTAGCGGTGCACTTACTGCCGCGCTTCCCTGAACCGGATGCACTAGCGTGGCTGGAAGCCGAGCACTTGACCTGGGTCAGCCAAGTGGCCCCCAGTCATCGGTTACGCTTTCACCACGAACGTCAATCTATCCGCCAGCTATTTAGTGACAGTGTGCTAACGCACCATGTGGGCGTGCGTTTTCGTGGCCAATCGGTGCAACTGTGGACTGCCTACGCCGAAGTCGAGGACGCCAGCGGCACGGCTCTACTCGCCTGGTTCGGTGAAGTTCGTGATCCGGAAAGCGCCAAAGTAGTGGCGCGCCGCTACTGGCTTACCCCCGCTCGGCTAGGAGCAGAGGTGCTCTCACTGCTGTTAACCCAGCTGCAAAGCGAAGGCTTGGCCGCCTTGACGCGTCGCGCGTGGCAGCAGTTAAAAGAGGCCGATAGCGGGGATCTTAATGCTGAAGTTCGCCTATTGATGGCCAGCGGTGTGGCATCGGTCGCCGGGCATCTCGATGTTGCTGATGATGAGGAGGCGCAGACGCTGCGTGGCGATCTGCTCAACCTATTAGGCAACAGCCGTCGCCGCCGCGATACCGGCATGCTTGATGCACTGGTCTACGCCTTTATGGCACGAGATGCGATTCGTCAAATGGGCAGTGTTAGTCGAGAGGGCGTGGCGTGAGCGAACAGGATCAAGCATCGGGTCTACGCAAGTGGGCAAACCTGCAGCGCCAACAGCAGCAAGCTGAGGGTACAGTTGATGTTGCGGCGGCAGAACACGTGCCGGAACCTGAACAGCCTACCTCTCTGTTAACGCCGACAGCTGCAGCGGTGGAAGAGCCAGCAACGGTGGTAGCGCACCGGCCCAAAATTCCGCTTATTGTGGTCGGACTACCGGGTAGTGGTGCAGCCCAGGTGAACAAGGTTAAAGCACGATTAGGGCAGTGGTCGACGTTAGGTCGAAGCTGGGCCGGTGATCCTGAGGATTGGGATATTCATATCGTCATGGCCGAAACGGCCGACCTAGCCCAACTTTGCGATCAATACAGCCGTTGGGCACTGTGGATCAGTAGCGATGCCGATACCTTTGCTTCCATGTTCCGTACCTTGCGTCAATTACATGAGCGTGGCGGGCCGCGCCGTTTGCTGGCGCTCCACGAGCCGCATTTGCCGCGTCAAGGGTTGCTCAATAACTTGCGTGAGGCAGCTGATTACTACTTAAATATGGAGCTGTTGGTACTTGCACGATGAGCGCACTCTGCTGAGGAGACCAAGCATGCTAAGCTGGCTATTAAGAGGTAGACTGCTACTGAGCCCAGTACTGTTGACAGGGTGTCTACTAGCAGGGTTAACGGGAAACGCTCAGGCGACACCCGGTAGCTGGAGCAGCCAGATACCAGGTCTGATGGTAGCGATGAGTGATAGGGCAAGTGCTAGTCAAAACGCTACCCCACCCGCTGCTGCTAACAATGTGGAGTCAGCACAGCTCGGGCGTATTCATTGGCAGTTTCAATATCCCCCTGGTGCGCTATTAAACGCTTGGCTGTGCCATCCTGAGCAGTGCGTTGCGTTAACCGGCATGCGGGGGACTACCACTGCCCTGGCGGGGTTTGCCGCGGATGCGCCGTTGCATTTTCGCTTCGCTTTACGTCCGGGGCAGCGGCCTGTTCGTGTCCAGGGGCTGCAAATGATTGTGAACTATCAGTGAAGGCTGGATAGCCGCGAGGCGAGAGGATGTACACAGCACAAGGCAGGATCAAACAGAGTGAGCTGTTGACGCAATACATGCCACTGGTACGACGTCAGGCCTTGACGCTTCAGGTCCGTTTGCCAGCCAGCATTGAGCTCGACGACCTTATTCAAGCCGGGATGGTAGGGCTGCTGGAAGCACTGGGGCGCTTCGATGCCACCCAGGGAGCAACGTTCGCGACGTTTGCCAGTCAGCGTATTCGCGGTGCAATGATGGATGAATTACGTACCCGCGACTGGTTGCCCCGCAGCGTGCGCCGCTCAGCGCGAGCGGTTGACAGTGCCGTTCGTCAATTAGAGCAACAGCTCGGACGGGCACCAGAAGAGAACGAAATCGCCCAACACCTTGAAATGCCGTTGAGTGAGTATCAGCAGCTCCTCAACGACACTAACAGTGGTCAACTGTTGCCGTTTGAAGAGCTGGTGGCCGATGGTGGCGAGCCTAGCAATAATGAATTGGCTAATTCACCGTTCGAGCAGTTGCTAGACGGCCAGCAACGACAAACGTTGATTGAGGCAATTGAAGCGCTGCCAGAGCGTGAAAAGCTGCTAATGGCGCTGTACTACCAAGAAGAACTCAACCTTAAGGAAGTAGGGGCTGTGTTGGGCGTCACGGAGTCACGCGTTTCACAACTGCACAGCCAAGCCGTCAGCCGCTTACGCGCGCGTTTACACGACTCGGCATAACACCTCTTTTTACTCACTTGTGACCGGCAAGGAGCCGTGGATGAACCCTTCGACGCTGATAGGCATATTTGCCAGCATACTACTGTTGGTGAGCGTGCTGTTTTTCACCGCAGAGTCCCCTGAAAGTTTTATCAATTTGCCGGGTTTGGCCATTGTGGTGACCGGTACCCTAGCGGCAACCTTTATCAGCTATCCGCTGAAAGAGGTGCTCCGCGTCGTACGGTTGGTGGGCTTGGTATTCCGGCGCGAAAATACCTATATGCGTGACGATATCCGCGAATTGGTGGATATGTCGCGACTCTGGTTTAAGGGCGATGTACGTGCTGTCGAGCGCGAGTTGGAGCATACCCGAAACCCGTTTTTGCGTACCGGGATCCAACTGGTCATTGCCAACACCAAAGAGGATGAAATTTTTGACATGCTGCGTTGGCGCATTGCCCGTCTTAAAGCGCGTGAGCATGCCGAGGCACAAATATTCCGTACCATGGCCACCTACGCACCCGCATTTGGCATGATCGGCACCCTGGTGGGGCTGGTCAATATGCTGGAAGTCATGGACGCAGGCGACCTGCAGGTGATCGGCCCGCGCATGGCGGTGGCCCTGCTCACCACCTTCTACGGCATTTTACTCGCCAACTTGGTGTTTAAGCCGATTGCGGTGAAACTCGAGCGCCGCACCGAAGAGCGGCTGATTACCATGAACATGGTGCTGGAAGGTATTTCGCTGATTACCAAGCGCCGCCTGCCGTCGTTTATTGAAGAGACCCTCAACTCGTTTGTAGCTAACTATCACGATGAGATCCGTGATAACAGCGTCAAACCAAGGCCTGATTCGTCGGTTAGTGCGGCGGCGAAGGGTAGGCCGATGCTTGACCGTGATACGCGCCACGCACTGGAAATGACGCCGTCGCCAGGCGATGTGACGAGGGTTGGCTAACCAGCTATTTGGATGTGCTGACGCTGCTAATCACGCTCTTTGTGCTGCTGCTTTCACTGACACCGCCGGGAGGCGGTGAGGCGGCTGATACTGCTTTCATGCGCTCGGCTAGCGCTGTATCATCATTGCCGCTGGCGTCTCTAGCCACTGGTATTCAGCCCCGCCATTCAGGGGTTCAGCCGCAGTTTGATGGGCTCGACATCCCCGGTGTCAGTGTTTCGCAAGGGAGTGAAGGGGTCACGTTACGTATTGATACCAGCCTTTTATTTCCCAGCGGTCAAGCTGTACTGACTTCCCGTGGGCAAGAGGTGGTAGAAAGCCTTATCGATGTGCTGACCCGTTTTGACGGTCAGATTTCGGTAGAAGGCCACACCGACAGCGTGCCTATTTCAACGGCCCGCTTCCCCTCTAATTGGGAGCTTTCATCAGCGCGGGCTATCGCTGTGGTGAGGCATTTAGAGCGCCAAGGATTCAATATCTCTCGTATGCGGGCCGTCGGTTATGCCGACACCCAACCCATGGAACCGAACGCAACGGCGGAGGGCCGAGCTGCCAACCGTCGCGTAGAGTTGTTGCTAAGGCAGCAGGTCGAGGGTGAATAGATTGCGAGGCCACGTTTGTGTCCATGTACCACCCGCGGTTGCAGTCGTTTGGAGCTCTGCTGGTTTTAGATGCCGATTGTCGCCGCATTCAAGCCAGTAGCACCAACTTAACCCGCTTGACCGGTATTGAGCGCCCTGAAAATGGGCCGCACACTCTTGCCTATGTGTTAGGAAAACGGCTAAGCCAGCGGGTGCGCCGCGAGTTGCAGGGGCAGCAGAAACTCTCCGGCCCGCTGGTGTTTATTCGTTCCAAGCATAGCTACATGCGTTTTCAGCTCTATGCTTACCGAGCAGGTGGGAAGGTCATCGTCGAGATTGAGCCACTCAACCCCCAAGGTAAGCGCCGCCTGCTTGGTACAGTCAATGAGCGGCTGATGCATTTAGCCGACGCAACCCACCAGGAAGAGCTGCTCGACTGCTTGGTTAACGCTATTCAACAGCTCACCGGCCATGATCGCGTCACCGTGTGCCATTTCGACAGTGATTGGCATGGTTTAATGGTTGCCGAAGCGCTGGCAACCAGCTGCCTTCGCTGTTGGGTCAGCGCTTCCCTCAAGCGACTTCCCTGTCGCCTTACGCAAAAGTTACCAACATTACCCGTTCGGTTAATTGAAGACGTCGATGCGCCGCCTGAAACGCTGACTCCCGCCTACTCGGGAGTGAGCCTTAGCGGCAGCTTTTACGCGCCCTGCCCCTGAGCGGCAGCGGTATTTAAATCGCCTGGGGGTGCGTGGGTCATTCAGTTTGGCCATGCAGGGGGATACTGGCTTATGGGGTCTAGTGTTTTGCCATTCGCCAGCACCGCACTCGGTTGAACCCCCCGTGCGCGATGCCGTTCGCACCCTCGTGCAAATGGCCACCCAGCGCATGCTGTTGCTACGGGCGCGTCAAGAAGCCCGCTACCTACAACGGGTTCAGGATAGCCTCGTGCTCAGTGCGCGAACGCGCAGCGAGCCGCAAAGTCCCCAACAGTTACTTCATGAGCAGGCGGCTATCTGGATGAAGCTGTTTCGCGCCCATGGCGTGGTGCTGTGGGTGAATGGTGGCGCTTATCAAGCGGGTGTGACGCCGACTCCAGAAGCGATAAGCCAGTTTGTGCTGCGCCTGGAAAGAACTCATGTACATAGCGGCCCTTGGTGCACGCGCGAAATCGGCAAAGAGACGTTAACCGCTTCGCTAGCCATGCCCGAGCAGTGTGGGGCTCTAGCAGTGCCGCTGCCAATGAGTTCGACCCAGCGCGCCTGGCTGATTTTTTTTCGCCCCGAGCAGGTGGAAACGCTGTATTGGGCGATGCAGCCTACAACCAACCCTAAACCGGCCGTGATATTGGCTCCATCGGTTGCTTGGTCTGAAGAGATAGTCGGCAGAAGTGAAGCGTGGCTGCGGGTAGAGCGCTTAGCGGCGGTAGACTTGGGGAAGACCTGACGCTGGCGATTTCTGCCTATGAAATTAGCTCACTGAATATGCACCTGGAGCACGAACGCAAAGCCCTTGCCGAAGCCAACCAGCGTCTTGAGCAATTAGCCCATTTCGATCCTCTAACCAAGGTGTGGAACCGTTACCGCATCGAAGAAGCGATCAATGCAGAGCTGGTGGCTGCCAAGCGCTATGCGGCCGCTTTTGCCTTGCTACTGTTCGATGTGGATAACTTTAAGCAGATCAACGATGCTCACGGCCATAGCGTGGGTGACGATGTGCTGGTGGCCCTGGCGCGCTTAGTGGAAAGCTCGCTGCGTGGCTGCGACCACCTGGGCCGTTGGGGAGGCGAAGAGTTTATTGTGCTGGCGACTCATTCCGATGTTGATGCCGCCACTGGCCTGGCTGAGCGGCTGCGCTCGCTGGTAGAAGAGCTGCGTATAGAGGGCGTTGAGCAAACGGTTACAGTGAGTATCGGTGTCGCCGTTTGGCAGCCGGGTGACAGCTGTAAAACCCTTATCTCCCGGGCTGATGACGCCATGTACCGCGCTAAGCATGGCGGACGCAACCGCGTTGAAATGGCGCTTGAGCCTGTGGTGCTGATTTAAGCAAACCTTTAGGTGCCACTACCTTCACACTGGGTGAGCATCCAGTTGATCGCCGCATCGGCGCCTTTTAGGCTAAAGGTCATATACCACGGCTCGCGCTCGTCCTGGTCGAAGCCGAGAAATAGCTGCTCCCCCTGGCGCATGTCGGCCATCAGTGATGCCAAGTCACTTAAATAAAAGTGAGCATAAAACCCGTCATCGCCGCGCTCAGTGATAAATTCCGCCATGGTGTCGATAACGGGCCGCTCATCGATGCGCAGCCGAGTGGGCACCAGGTTTACTGTACGGCTCTCTCCCTGCTGCTGCTCAAGGGTGACGCGCATCTCCAGCCAGGGTAAATCGCAAACGCCCGAGGTGGCATTCAAGCTCAGCGTCGCATCCGAGTAGCTGTGGGTTTCTACCGCCCGATAGTGGCGTTCGCCCCCCAGTGAGAGCGTCATTGACTGCCAATGGTCGTGGGTGGCCACATCGTCGGTATTGAAGGTGGTCGCGTTAGCGACGGGCGTAGCGACCATCCACATGGTCGCTATCGCCACAACGGTAAACGTGAGCGTGCAAAGATACTGGGATGGAGAGCGCAGGAAGTGAGTTGCGGACATGATTAAAGCCATTTAACCCAAAACCCCAGTCTATATCGTGTTTGGGATTGGCAAAATAGTAACGCGCTGATTTTCCTATATATGGTAGAAAAAATTAAAAAAAGTGCCTCATATGGTGGGAGGTCACGTCTATACTTCACTTCGATGCTACGTATAATCGCCCTATTTGAGCGCTATAATTCACCCTCGCTGTGAAGGAGTTTTGCGACATGAGCACCGCTGCCAAGGCTATGAAGACCTCTAACGATGTCCCTATGCAGGCCCCCTCGCGGGAAATATGGGACGCCAAATACCGTCTCAAGGATCGTCATAGCCAACCCGTTGATCAGGACGTTGGTGCTACGTTTGAACGGGTTGCTCGTGCCCTGGCAGCGGTGGAGGGAGATAAAGCGGAAGAGTGGTTGCCCAAATTTCGCTGGGCGTTGGAAAACGGCGCCATTCCTGCCGGTCGTATTCTCTCCAACGCGGGGGCTGAGGCCTACAAGCCTGCGGTGAGCCTGATTAACTGCACTGTCTCCCGCACCATTCGTGACTCCATGCGCGATATCCTCGACTCAGTGGTCGATGCGGGTATGACGCTGAAATCCGGGGCGGGTATCGGCTACGACTTCTCGACGCTGCGTCATAAGGGCGCGTTCGTATTCGGCGCTGGCGCGGGCACCAACGGTCCACTGGCGTTTATGGATATCTACGACAAGATGTGCTTCACCGTCGCCTCTGCTGGTGGTCGGCGTGGTGCCCAGATGGGCACCTTTGACGTGGGGCATCCGGACGTACGTGAGTTTATTCAGGCCAAGCGCGAAGCGGGGCGCCTACGACAGTTTAACCTCAGCTTGCTGATCACCGACGAATTTATGGAAGCGGTCAAGAACAATGCTGACTGGCCGCTGGCTTTTCCGCTGCACCCCGGTGAGAAAGAGGATGTCAAAGCGGAAGACCTGATCTACCGCGACTGGCCGGTGGTTGAAGAGGGCTACACGGTCGATGCCGAAGGCCGCGTCGCCTGCCGCATTGTTGAAGTGATTAAAGCGCGCGAGTTGTGGGACACCATCATGTCCTCCACCTACGACTACGCCGAGCCCGGCTTTATCCTGATCGACCAAGTTAATCGGATGAACAACAACTGGTTCTGCGAAGATATCCGTGCGACGAATCCCTGTGGCGAACAACCCTTGCCGCCAGAAGGCGCCTGCCTGCTGGGTTCTGTCAACCTAACCAAGTTTGTGATCGACCCCTTTGGCGCCGAGCCGCGCTTTGATTGGGAACGCTATCGCAAAGTGGTGGCGATCTTCACCCGTATGCTCGACAACGTGGTGGAAATTGCTGGTCTACCGCTGCCCCAGCAGCAGCGTGAGATTGAAGCCAAGCGTCGCCACGGCATGGGTTTTCTAGGCTTAGGGTCGACGCTTACTATGTTAAAGATTCCCTACGGCTCTAAGCAGTCACTGGTATTCACCGATGAAGTCAGCCGTCATTTAGCCATTGAGGGCTGGAAACAGGCGCTGGAGCTTTCTCAAGAGAAGGGCATGGCGCCGGTGCTCGAACAGGAGCACACCATTACCCCCAAAATGCTGCGTGAGCGGCCACAGTTGGCTAAAGATGGCTACGAAGTGGGTGATCAAGTGCCAGGGCGCATTCTGCACGCCCGTTACAGCCAATATATGGCCCAAGTGGCCGAGCATGAGCCGGAGTTGGTGGCGCAACTGGCCGAGCACGGCGCGCGCTTTACCCACCACAGCTCGATCGCGCCGACCGGCACGATCAGCCTGTCGATGGGTAACAACGCCTCCAACGGTATCGAACCCTCCTTCTCGCATCGCTATTTCCGCAATATTATTCAGTCGGGCAAGAAGACCAAAGAGCAGGTCGAAGTCGTCTCCTTTGAGCTGGCCGCCTACCGTCACTTTATTGCATCTGATGCGGTGGACAGCGACCTGCCTGACTACTTCGTTACCGCCGATGCGATATCTCCCGAACAGCACGTTGCCGTTCAAGCCGCCGCCCAGCACTGGGTGGATTCAGCGATCTCGAAAACGGTCAATGTGCCTACCGAGTTCCCCTTTGAACAGTTCCAGAACCTCTATTTGCAGGCTTATGAAAGCCGCTTAAAAGGCTGCACTACTTTTCGCTTTAATCCCGAAGCTTTCCAGGGCGTGCTCGTGCGGGAAGATGATCTTAAAAACACGACCTACGTATTCGAACTGGAAAACGGTGAAACCCTCGAACTAGCCGGGGATGAGAAGGTGATTTACGACGGTGAAGAGCATAACGCTGCCAACCTCTTTGATGGCTTAAAAGAAGGCACCTACGGCAAATGGTGATGCTGCGTTAAGCGCCACCTGTTTAAAAACGCACACCTTTGCTAAGTGGAGAACACCATGGCTGTAGAAATTACTTCAAAAATTGTGGGTTACCGTATCAAGCAGCAGGAGCAGGCCGTTCCCGTTCCTGAGCTACAAGATGAAGATCCGCTAACGGTGCGTATACCTTCCCGTCCGGAAGGCACGTTGGAAGCCGTGTCTGAAAAGATTTCATACGTAGGCGCGGAAGGGCGCAAAAAAGTCTATTTGCTGGTGTCGTTTATGCCAGTGGAAGGCGTGATTGGCAGTAAGCGCGTGGTGATTGAGCGCCCGGTGGAGTTCTTTTTTCCGTCAGGGCAGCTCTCCAGCGAGCACCAGTGGATCACCGCGACCATGCGCAGCCTTTCGCTGGCGGCCCGTGGTGGTTACGTCACACAAGCGGTGGCGGATCTGCGCAAAGTGGCCTGGGACAAAGGCTTGGTGCGCTGTGGCATGAACCGCTGGAACAAGCCAATGTTCCACGATTCGGAAGTGGCGGCGATTGCCTGGTCGATTCAGCAGATTCTTTATCGCCGCGGTTTTCTAGATCGGGATGGCAACCAGGTGCCGGTTGAAAAGCTGGTAGAGCGTTATGCTCATCGTATGGCTCACGGCCACGCTTGGCAGCCCGGTGCTGAAGACGAAGCTAATGATGCACCCATTGAAACAGGCGCGGTGGAGTCGATTGGCGGTGATAAGGCAACGAAGGGAAAAAAGCCTGAAGGCAGTGGCCCAGCCATAGTGGGTAACTGCCCCGAGTGCCGCGGTGAGCTGATCATGATGGATGGCTGCCCGACCTGCTATGCTGGCTGCGGCTGGTCAAAGTGTGGTTAGTTTTCTCAGGTGGAATCGCCTAACAGTGGCCGGACATTGTCGGTGAGGTAGCAATCGTCAAATTCACCTTCGGTGCATAGCGCGGATAAGTCTGGAATGGTGACATGGTGGCGGTCGCGAAATACTAGGCCGTCTTCACTAAGCGCCGTAAAGGTGCGGCTAACGTGTACCGGGCTTAGCCCGAGCACATCGGCTAACTGCTCCTGTGAGAGCGGCAGGCGGAACTGGTTGCTAATATCCGGGTTGGTTTGGCGCAGCCTTAAATACATTTCATACAGAAAATGCGCCATTTTCTTACGTGCACTGCGTCTGGCCAGAGTGACGAGGCGCTCAGTGAGCAGCGCCTGCTGACGGCTGCCAATGGCAAACATCACCGAGGTGAGAGGCAGCGAATGGCGAAATATTTCCAGCATACGTTTATGCGGGAAATGACAAATCACGCCATCATCAATCATGCGCACATTTTCAAGCCGCTGCGAGAAGGCAAACTCGCGCAACCCGATGATATCGCCCGGCAAAAACACTTCGAGAATCTGTCGGTCACCATTCTCTAAGTGACGGTAGGAGTAGGCCCAACCACTTTTTAGCGTGCAAAACTCATTGGCCGCATCGCCCATCTCCCAGAGTAGCGTGCCCGACTTAATATTGGTTGGGCTCTCCTCTAGCGCCATGAGCAATCCCTTCTCATCATCGCTTAATGAGCAGTAGTGATTGAAGTGCTTAATAATACAGCTGTTTTCCTGACCCACGACGTATCCCTCCAGCACAGGATTGGATAATACTGCTAACGATTATCTACCCGCCACTATAAACGATGTGGCCATCTACTGCGTCGCCCAAATAGGCTAACTAGCGTACCTATTTAGCCTGGGGTGAGCAGCGCTCACCCCTCGAAAACCAGCGTCAACGCTTCGTTGCACGCTTGCCTCGCGCGAGCAGCGGCGCTAAGAAGCGGCCGGTATGCGAAACGTCCTGTTTGGCGAGCTGTTCCGGCGTGCCCTCGGCGATGATCTGTCCGCCACCTGAACCCCCTTCGGGGCCAAGATCGACAATCCAGTCGGCGGTTTTGATCACATCCAGGTTGTGCTCAATCACCACGATGGTATTGCCGTGATCGCGCAGACGGTGAAGTACCGTCAGCAGTTGGCGAATATCCTCAAAGTGCAGGCCGGTGGTGGGCTCATCCAAGATATACAGCGTTTTGCCGGTATCACGCTTGGCCAATTCACGGGCGAGTTTAACCCGCTGCGCTTCGCCACCGGAAAGGGTGGTGGCGCTCTGCCCTAAGCGAATGTAGGAAAGGCCTACATCTAGCAAGGTTTGCAGGCGACGTGCAATGGCGGGCACTGGGCTAAAGAACTCCAGGGCGTCTTCCACCGTCATGGCCAGCACTTCGTGGATGGTTTTACCCTTGTAATGAATGTCCAGGGTTTCGCGGTTGTAGCGTTTGCCCTTACAGACATCGCAGGGCACGTAGATATCCGGCAGAAAGTGCATCTCTACCTTGATCATGCCTTCGCCCTGGCACGCCTCGCAGCGCCCACCCTTGACGTTAAAACTAAAACGACCGGGCTTATAGCCCCGGGAACGCGCTTCTTGGGTGCCCGCAAACAGCTCGCGAATCGGCGTAAAAATACCCGTATAGGTGGCCGGGTTGGAGCGTGGCGTGCGACCAATCGGGCTCTGGTCGATATCGATGACTTTATCGAGCTGGTCGAGCCCCTCGATCTTCTCATAGGGCGCGGCGGTCAATGTCGTCGCGCGATTTAATTCGCGCGCCGCAATCGGCATCAAGGTACCGTTGATCAACGTCGACTTACCCGAGCCGGAAACGCCGGTAATGGCGATAAACAGCCCCAGCGGCAGGCTAAGGGTGACGTTCTGCAGGTTATTGCCGGTAGCGCCGCGCACAATCAGCTGCTTTTCTGGATTGCCGGGTATGCGGTAGGGCGGCACGGCAATTTCCCGGGAGCCAGATAAGTATTGGCCGGTCAGCGAGTTGGGGTTGTCCATCACATCTTGAGGGGTGCCCTGGGCAACGATTTCACCACCGTGGACGCCTGCCCCAGGGCCGATATCCAGCACGTGGTCGGCGGCGCGAATGGCGTCTTCATCGTGCTCTACCACAATCACGGTATTGCCCAGGTCACGCAGTCGCTCAAGGGTTTTCAGCAGTCGGTCGTTGTCGCGCTGATGCAAGCCAATCGACGGCTCATCGAGAATATACATCACCCCCCAGGCCTGCGCCAATTTGGCTGGCTAAACGGATACGCTGGGCTTCACCGCCGGATAGGGTGTCGGCGCTGCGCTCCAGGTTGAGATAGTCCAGCCCCACGTTGACCAGAAACTCTAGCCGGGCGTGAATCTCGTGGACGATTTTATCGGCGATCTCACCCTTGCGGCCGGGCAGGCTTAGATCAGCAAAATAGCGCCACGCTTCACCAATGGGGAAGCGCACAATTTCGGCGATGTTGTGATCGTCCACATAGACATGGCGCGACTCTTTACGCAGTCGTGAGCCGTTACAAGTGGCACAAGGCTGCACCGCGATGTATTTGACCAGGTCATCGCGGACCATGTTGGATTCGGTTTCCCGATAACGGCGCTGCATGTTGGGCAGCACGCCCTCGAAGGCGTGCTCGCGCGTCACTTTACGGCCCCGGTCGCCCACATAGACAAACGGAATCCGCTCATCGCCGCTACCGTTGAGGATAACCTCCTGCTGGTGGTGGGCGAGCTCTTGCCAGGGCGTTTCCAGCTCAAAGCCGTAGTGCTTGGCCAGCGCCTGGAGCTGGGTAAAGTAGTAAATATTGCGCCGATCCCAGCCTTTGATCACGCCTTCGGCAAGCGATAGCTCCGGGTGGCTGATGAGCTTGTCCGGGTCGAAGTACTGCTGTACGCCTAGCCCGTCGCAGGTAGGGCAGGCGCCCGCAGGATTGTTGAACGAGAACATGCGTGGCTCAAGCTCTGCCAGGGAGTAGCCGCACACCGGGCAGGCAAAGCGCGATGAAAAGGCAATGTCTTCGCGCTCACCGTCCATAAAGTGAATCATGGCGGTGCCGTCGGCGAGGTTCAACGCGGTTTCAAAGGATTCCGCCAGCCGCTGGGCAAGGTCGTCGCGCACTTTGAAGCGGTCAACCACCACGCTGATATCGTGTTTTTTGCGCTTATCCAGCGGGGCTATGTCATCCAGTTCCAGCACCTGACCATCGATCAAGGCGCGCACAAAGCCCTGGGCGCGTAGCTCTGCCAATAGCTGTAAATGTTCACCTTTACGGCCTTTGACCACCGGCGCCAGCAGCATTAACTTGGTGCCTTCGGCGAGGTTCATGACTTGGTCGACCATCTGCGAGATGGTCTGGGCTTCCAAGTCTTCGCCATGTTCTGGACAGCGGGGCGTCCCGGCACGCGCAAACAGCAGACGCAGGTAGTCGTAAATTTCGGTGATGGTGCCCACGGTCGAGCGCGGGTTGTGGGAAGTGGACTTCTGCTCAATGGAGATCGCAGGTGACAGCCCTTCGATGTGATCCACATCGGGCTTTTCCATCATCGACAGGAACTGGCGCGCATAAGTGGAGAGCGATTCCACGTAGCGGCGCTGCCCCTCGGCGTAAAGGGTGTCGAATGCTAACGACGATTTACCCGAGCCGGAGAGGCCGGTAATCACAATCAGCTTGTTACGGGGCAGCTCCACATCGATCTGCTTGAGGTTGTGGGTGCGGGCACCCCTGACCAGAATGCTGTCCATCAACACCTCGAATCGCGCGGCAAAAGCGTGATTATACGTTTGTCGGCACCCTCCCGGCAAAACCGCTTTCATAACCCAAGATAACCTGCGGCAACTCGCGACGTTTCCAGCGCCAGCCCAAACCGCTAGAATAGAGGATTGTCACAATCCACTCTGACTCACCACATGCTTAACCACCATATAAAAGGGCATTATGCGCAAGGTTTCCGCACTATTGCTGGCCTCTGAACGACGTGCGATCAGTGGTTTGGCCGGGCTTTATGCATCGCGCATGCTGGGTCTGTTTATGGTGCTGCCGGTGTTGGCGCTGTATGCCGACACCCTTGAGGGTTCGACCCCGCTACTCGTGGGCGTGGCGCTGGGGATTTATGGTTTAACCCAGGCAACGCTGCAAATCCCGTTTGGCTTACTCTCTGACCGCATTGGTCGTAAGCGGGTGATTGCCATGGGGCTATTGATATTTGCACTCGGCAGCGTGGTCGCCGCTCTATACCGATACATTATTGGTGTGATTGCCGGGCGAGCGCTGCAGGGTGGCGTGCCGTTGCCGCGGCGATTATGGCGCTGCTGGCGGATCAAACCCGTGAAGAAGTGCGCACCGCCGCTATGGCCACCATTGGGCTTTCTATTGGCGTTTTCGTTTGCGATTGCGATGGTGCTGGGGCCATGGCTTGCCGCCTGGGCTGGGCTGGCTGGGGTCTTCTGGTTTACCTCGCTACTAACGCTGGTGGGGCTGCTGGTGCTATGGCGCTGGGTGCCTGCCGCGCCGCGGCGGCGACGTCACCGCGATGTGGGCATGGATCGCCAGCAGTTTAAAGTGTCATCACCCGCTCCGATTTATGGCGGCTGGATATGTCGATTTTTGCCCTGCATTTAGTGCTGATGGCGATATTTGTCGCGGTACCTTTTCGCCTGCTAGACGCCGGTGTAGCGATTGAGTATCACGGGCTGGCATATCTTGGCATTATGGCGCTATCGTTTGTGGCCATGGTGCCGCTGATAATTGTGGCCGAGAAGCAGCAGCGCATGCGTTTGATGTGCTTGTTGCGATCGGCGCTATTGTGATTAGTTTGGCCGGGCTGGGGTTGCCACTCTCGCCAAGTTACTGGCTGTTTGTATGGCTGTTTGTGTTCTTCACCGGCTTTAACTTGCTGGAAGCGACGCTACCTTCCATGCTCATTAAGTTACCCGGCGGGCGGCCAAAGGTACCGCGATGGGGGTCTACTCCACAGCCAATTTTTAGGCGCTTTTTTAGGCGGTACGCTAGGCGGTTTACTGGCGCATTACGGTGGCCTCAACGCGGTTTTTATTGGCTGTGCTGGGCTTGCGCTATGCTGGTGGATCGCCATGTGGCGGATGCCCGCACCGCCCCCGCTCTCCAGCGAAGTGGTGGCGCTACACGAGACCCAGGCAGATGCGCTCGACCTGTTGATGGAACACTTAGCCGATGTGGTCGGCGTCGAAGACGTAATGGTGGTGCCAGAAGAGCGTTTGGTCTATTTAAAGGTGAACCGCCAGCAGCTCGATCAGGCGGCGTTGAACAAGCTCATGGCACCCCCCAAATCTTAATCCAGCCGTGCCGATGAAGTGTGGCGGCGGTTGGCAATAAACTCTACATGACAGCTATTAAAGGAGCGCCTTATGGCTCGCGGCATTAACAAAGTCATTCTGATTGGCAACCTCGGGCAGGATCCAGAGGTGCGTTTCACTCCCAGCGGCACCGCTGTGGCCAACCTAAACCTGGCCACCACTGATACCTGGATGGATCGCCAAAGCGGTCAACGCCAAGAGCGCACCGAATGGCACCGCGTGGTGATGTTCAATAAAACCGCTGAGATCGCCCAGCAGTACCTGAAAAAAGGCTCCAAAGTCTATATTGAAGGGCGCCTGCAAACCCGTAAGTGGCAGGATCAGAATGGGCAAGATCGCTACTCGACGGAAATCGTTGCCAACGATATGCAGATGCTTGATGGCCGTAGCGGTGATTACCAGGGCGGTGGCGCTCCGCAAAATAACTATTCCCAGAACGCTCCTCAGAACGCCCCCCAGAATGCGCCGGCTCAAAATAATCCTGCTGCTAATCACCAAGGCGGCTATCCCCCTCAGGGTGGTGCGCCTCAAGGCGGAAATAACTACCCTGGCGGGCAGAGCCCACAGCAGCCACCACGGCCCGCTCAGCCAGCACCGCACCAGGGCAACCAAGCTCCACCGCCCAACCAGCAGAACAGCAGCTACGGCGCTCCGGATCCGGGTAACTTCGACGACTTCGACGATGAGATCCCGTTCTAAAGACGTAAAACGCCTAAAACGATTAACGAGATCACAATATAGCCCGCTAAAAAGCGGGCTATATTGCGTACCAGGCTTGGTAACCGCGGTTAGAACAACAGCTCACTCGTTGATGGCTCTTGAACTCCCGTCACCCCCAGGGCATCTTCACCGCTATTAAGGCTTAGTGCTGAGGGCTGGTTCTCGCTTTGCTCAATGATGAGTGATTGAAGATCCATTGAGCCACCATTGAAGGTTAACCGTACTACTTGTTCCCCCTCCTGCAAGTTGAGCGTCACCTCCGGCCCTTGGACATAGTTTCCCCAGTCGCCGCTATTGGGAACGCTAAGCGGGGAGGCTTGTGCGTAGAACACGCCATCTTTCTCAGCGGCGACCGTTATGCTGCGGCCAGACCAAGGTGTCGCGGTAATAAACGAGAAGGTGTGTTCGCCAGCTTCAACGACATCGACGGTGTACTCTACCCATTCATTATTGGCGATCCAACCTATGGCCTCACCGTCGCCAACAATATCCACACCTTCGCCGCGAATGCTGGCGTTACCCAGTTGGGTTTCGCTGCTATCGTTGTAGGCTATGCCCGCGCCACCCTGGTCGTAGTTGATAGCGTCGAGAAACAGACCGCCGTCATCAATCAACCAGGGGGTTTCACTGTCATTGAATGGTGTTTGGTTGTCGGTAGTAGTGATAGGGACGAGTGAGAGCGAGGCCAGATCCTGGGAGCCGCCATTGAAGGTTAAGCGCAGCACCTGTTCACCGGCTTCCAGTTCTACCTGTACGCTGTCGGTGGGTACAAAGGTCGTCCAACTGCCGCTGTAGTTCACGCTGACCGGCGAGGCGGTGGTGTAAGGGCTATCTCCTTGGGCGAAGGACGCAGTAATGGAGCGTGCGGCACCACCGGTCGACCCCAGCGCCGAGAGGAAGGAGAGCTCGTAAGTGCCTGCCTGAGCCACATTGAGAGTGTACTCGACCCACTCATTGTTTTCGATCCAGCCGATGGCCGAACCGTCACCGACGATGTCCACGCCATCGCCCCGGAAGTTGCTACCTTCCTGATTCTCGCTGCTGTCGTTGTAGGCGACATCCTGACCGCCGCTATCGTAGTTGACGGCATCCAGCACGAGGCCTTCATCCTCTACCAGCCATGGCGTTTGGTTGGTGTTGAAGGGCTGTTGCTCCTCCTCTCCCAGGTCGATCGCCTCGAAGCTGAACGACTGCAGGTCAAGCTGGCCGCCGTTGAACGTCAGTCGCAACACTTGCTCGCCAGCATCAAGATCGAACTCCAGTGGGCCAACCGTCTGGAAGCTGGTGAAGCTGCCGGTATTGGGCAGGTTGATCGAGGCACTGCTCTGGAAGTTGCCATCCTGCTCAAAAGCGGCGGTGATGGATTTTCCATTTGATGTTGCCGAGGTGAGGAAGCTCAGTGCATAGGTGCCTGCCGTTTCAACATTGAGCGTGTACTCGACCCACTCGCCATCGGCGATATAACCCAAGGCTCCGGTGCCGTTGGAGATATCCACCGCTTCGTCGGAGCGGAACGCTGCACCCTGATGGGCGGTGGTGGTGTCGTTGTAGGCCACGCCCTGGCCACCGTTATCGAACAGCTTGGCTTCCAGCGTCAATCCATCCGCCCCGAGTGTCCACGGCGTTTCGCCTGTGTTGTAAGCAGTTTGCTCTACAGGTGCCTGGTCATCCAGGAAGTTCGGAATGCCATCGCCGTCACTGTCGTCATAGAGATCGATGCGGCCGTTGCCATCGGCATCCTCCACCCCGGTGGGGTCATAGGTCTGAACATTCTCGACCAGGAAGATATTGTCGTTGTAGTCGTAGTTCACCCCCGCATAGTCCTGAATCACGATATAGGTATTGGGAATGACGTTGCCTGCTGCGTCTTTCGCTACGTAGACGCGAATCAGGTGGCCGTCGTTTTCGTCCCAGTTCAGGTTGGTGCCGGGGCTGCCGATAGCATCGATGGTGTCTTCGTAGAGGTTGGCATCGGGGTCAGACCAGGAGATGTAGCCTTGGCGACCGGTAATGTCCGCAAAGAAGCCAAAGGGCGCGTCCCGATCCAGAGTGGTGGTGGTCAGCAAGTCGCCACTATTGAGTGCCCGCGGCAGCAGCGTTTGCCCATCCTGCTCGTCGTGGGCCAGTATCTCGTCACGATCCCGGCTATCCACATCGTGGATAAACAGTCGCGCCACATCGCCTTGGGTATGATATGCCGCCAACTGGGTGATCTTGATCGGCGATTGACCGTCGGCACGCTGGAAGTAGGGCGAGAGAATCTCATCCCCGTTCGCTTCCACCAACCCGCCCTGATTCATCTGCCCCTCGGCCACATTGGTCGAGAAGCCGAAGGCATCGATGATCTCCTGTACCAGCGGCTCCTGGCCATTCTCTGACTGGCCCTGGGCAATCCCCGCCAGTTGGATCGTTTTGGTTCCCTCATCACCGTCGTTTGAGTTAATGATCAGCGTGGACTCATACAGCGTACCGTCATCGAAATCCTCGGCGATAAAGCGAACGGTGACATCCAGTGTGCCGCCGGCGGGAATGAGCAGGTTTTCGGTGGCTCCCACGATCTCAAATAGGCTCGGATCGGAAATTGCCAGGCTGCTGATCTCCAGGTCGGCGAAGCCATCGTTGGTGATGGTAAAGGTCGATTCGTCGTGGAACACCTGGCTGGCGTTGGCCGGGTTTTCTATTCGGCTCATCACCAGGCGATCATCCGAGGGTACCCCATCCAGGTTGGTGATGGAGATCTCGCCGCCGGAAACCGGTGAGATCCCTTCAATGACAAACATGTTGTCGTTGTAGTCATAGTTGATGCCGGTGTAATCCATCACGCCCAGGTAGGTGTTAGGGATTACGTTGCCATTGGCATCCAGTGCCTGGAATACCCGCACGGTATAGCCACGCTCAATGTCTTCCGCCCCTGGCGGTACCGTGCCGCCTCCAGTGGGATTGAGCGACGGGTCGGTTGAGAGATTGGCAACCTCGATACCAAAGATATCGTTACCGATCCAGCCGTCGGGGATTTGGTCGCGAGTGAACGTTGCCGTCGCGAATTGTCCATTGGCCTTGATAGGCAGTAGCGACTGGTTATTGTCGCCTGCATGATCGGAAAGGATAATATCCTGGTTTTTATTGCCGGGATTATGAATCCCCAGCGTTGCTCCCCCGTTGCCGTGGTAGGCCGCCAACTGGGTAATCGTGGCCGACTCAAAGCCATCGGCTATCTTCCAGTAACGTGACATCACCTCGTCATCATTGACCGGTCGGTAAAGGTCGAAGTCGTTGAGAACCGAGTTCTCGCCACCACCTACGGTGGTTAGCCCCTGGATGACGTTGCCAAAACCGAACACTTCCCAGACCTCGTTGACGTTGGGCTCCCAGCCGCCTTCGTCACGCGCCTGCCAGAAGCCTGCTAGGTGCACCTCGGCGACGGGGGTGTCGGCGTCGTTGGTGACCAGGCGCAGCGTTCCCTCAAAGACGCCGTCGCCTGCATCGTTAGTGGGTGGCGTATAGGCCGCGCGGTCAAACAGCACTTGCACGTCAATCGATTCTCCTGCAGCCAGTGTCAGGCCAGCGAAGATATCGGGATCGACGAGAGTGAAGGGGCCATCAAGATCGGCGTCAATAAAACCAGCTCGTTGGTGCCGGTATTGCTGATAGTGACCGTGGCATCCTCTTTATAGTCACGGTTAGGGTTGGAGGCGCTGTCGTTCTCCAGGTAGCTGAAGTGCAAGCGGTCGGAGTAGTAGGCCGCATCGTTGCTCTGGATACCGATACCTGCATCGGGGTCGCCGGGGCGGGCGAGATATCAAGGTAGTCGATTTCATCGACGCCATCCGCCGTGGAAACAACCCGCAGGTTGTAGGTGAGTCCCGCCTGAAGCTCGATATAGGCGGACTGCTCGCCGGCCTCGCCAACGCCTGGGAAACTCATCTCATCCACCGGCTGCCCGTTGAGCAGCAGCGTCAACGCACCACCATCCGGTGCGCCCGCATTGGCGGCCAGGTCAAGTTTGTAGGCGCCGCCCTCATTCACCGTGAAGTAGAAGTCGGCGGTACGGTCATTGACAGCCCGAGCACTATCGCCGCTTTCCAGCTCGATACGGCCACTGCCATCAATGTCTGCGTAAACGGGCTCGAAGGTATCCAATGGGGTATCCGCGATGCGCAGCAGGTCGACATTGGGGCCATTGGCCCCCGGGGCTGTGACGGTAATAGTATTGCTGCCTGTGCCCAGGGTTAACTCGGTTGACTGGAAGAACCAGTTATCCTCAGCTTCGTTACTCTGACCTGGGAAATTGAGCGTGCCAATATCGATACCGTTGACGGTGACTACCATTGGACGGTCAGCCTTGGAGGCTGCCAGGGCATAGCGGAAGCCAACGTCGTAGGTGCCAGCCTCATCGACCTCTACTGTCCAGGTAATACTCTGGTCGCTGGTGCCATTGAAATCGACGAACCCTTCACCCGAGGCGTTGCGGTCATCCTCACTGTTGGTGATAATCACCGGCCCATCGAGCTGAGCGTTTTCAGCTTCGTAGTCGGTGTAGCCGGGCGATGTGTCTTCGGGGGCCTGTAGGATCTCCAACTGGTCGATATTGGGGCCCGTATTATTGACGGCCTGGAAGCGTACCGTATTAAGCCCTGATACCAGCGACGCTGGGATATCCAGCGTTAGCCACTCGTTCCAGGCATCATCGCCAGTGACGCCAGCGGGTGGGCTGAAGCCGAAGGTACCTACGCTAACGTTATTGACGAATACTTCCAGCGGGCGATTAACCGTGTCGCCGTTACCGTAGCGAACTCGCAGCACTGAATCACCCGCATCGGCCCCTGATAGCTCGAAACTGAAGGTGATAAAGTCGCTATTCGTACTGCCAAAATCGGCATAGCCGCCTAATACGCCATCGGTATCATCATTGTTACCGTCCAAACCGAAGGCGCCAGGGCGGACACCGGTTGGCTGGTTGGCTTCGGGGTTATTCACCGTGCGGATTTGAATCTCAGCACCACCACCTTGAGCAATTGATACGCTGGTACCATCGTTGGGCGTATTGTCTTCTGCCTGAATAGTGAGTAGCGACACCAGCTCATCATCAGGCTCTTCTGGGTCAACGATGACACCTCCAGGAGCGGGGTCGAGGCGAATGATCTGGCTCTGACCGTTGTTGCGGTTCAGCGTCAGCAGGTAGAGCTGGCCGGTGGCCGGGTTTTCGATAATATCCAGCGGGTCTATGTAGGTGATAACGTTACCATTCACATCGCGGAGCACTTCGTCCCCAGTGATGTTGCCTGCGGCGTCGAAAGTAATGGAGCGTATATCGTCACCACCAGAATATTCGGTGAACAGCACGCTGCCTTGCAGGTTGCCGCCAAACACGCCGCTGGTGTACTCGGTGACGCCGTTGGGAGAACGGTTCTCGCCTAACGAATAGACTCCCTCGATGTCGTAGTTGGGGTCAGGGTCTTGGCCGGCAGGGTAGTTACCTACCTGGTTGGCATCGTTGCCTGCGGTTGGGTTACCGCCATTGAGGATAAACTCATCGCGCAGGGGGTTGGGATGTCCGTAATAGCCTCCTTCCTTAACCGTAAACAGGTAGTCGTCCTGTTTTTCGACGTTACTTACGTACTCATTTTGCGGTGTTGAGGGGTCATCCGGTACGTTGCCGCCGGCCGCCGAGCCGTTGGTCGGGACGTAGAGATTGCCATTGGAGTGCCACACTAGGTCATAGGCATTGCGTACGCCGGTGGCAAAAATCTTGACCACAGCGTCATCGGCGAAAGGATCATAATAACTCTCGATTAAGTTACTATCGGAATCCTCTACTGTTGCGGTACCGTTGGCCGCGAAGACCAGAAAACGGTCATCACCCATGGCAATCGGGTCTGCCTTGAAATCAACGCCGTCATCGTCGGTGAAACGGCGGTTGAAGCCATCCTCAGGCAAGGGCTCGGTGGTTACATCAAAGCCACCTGCTGGCGCTTCACGGGTCGGATCTATTTCCATGACAGCGGCACTGAGCAGGCGCTCCGGACGGTTACCCCAAGCACTATCGGGTGCCCCCATCGCCGAGTTCGATCCCTGAAGTAGATACAGCAAGTGGCTCGGTACGTCTGGGTTGGTGTTGGCGTCGAATTCGGGGTTGGCGCGGAATTCGAGGCTATTGGTAACGTGGTCGCCGTTGGAGCGCGGCAGTCCGGTGATATAGGCTTCAGCAGTGGCGTTGAAAGCGTCACCTTCTTCCAGGGTAATCTTGGAAATGCGTCCACTGAAATCGGGGACGCCATTATCACGCCCTTCAAGTGGAATCGGATAGTTATCGCTTACCCACAGGACATTGGGATCGGTAGGGTCGAAGGTTAGGCCGATAATGCCCCGCGATCCTGCCGAATCCCCTGCAAAATAGTCGAGTGCCAACACTTGCTCATTGGAGAGCGCGCCGGTTTGCGGGTTAACGTCGTAACGCTTGATCTCGCCCAGCATATTCGAGATGTACATCTTGCTACCATCAGGTGATAGCTCCAGCGAGGTGAATTGGTAAGCGTTGTCAGCAGCGCCGTTGAGCTCAATGACATCGTTGAACGCTACTTCTCTTGGCACAATTTCAGAGGCTTCACCGGTGACAAAAGTGTTGGTGAATTTCTGAAATTCCCGGGTCGGTGCGTCTGGGTCGTCATTGGCGCCACGATCCTGAAAGCCTTCGATGACCAGGGTGTAGCTGGTGAACTCTTTGAGCATGCTGTTGGGAGAAATCGTCAACGAATCGAAGCCGCCGGTAGTGTTGACGTTGAGAGCTACCTCTTCGCCGCTGACAGTTTCGAAGAGCCGTACGGAGCCGTCACCTAAGCTTTCCAGCAGGGCACCGCCACGGCCATCGACGACCGAGATGCCCACGAAAATATCCGAATCGGGATCGACGCCGGTGGGGGGCGTGCCGTCTTCGGCGTCTAACTCGACCCGAATCTCGTTCTCGCCCACTCCAGCGATGGCACGCGGGTCGGTGAAGAAGGCGTAATCTTCCGGTGCCTCACGGTCATCCTCCGGTGTCAGGTCGGGAATCGACTGGATCTCGATATACTGGACCTCGGTATTATCACCAAGGCCAATCGAATCCAGGGTCAAGCGGCCATCGGTAACCTGTACCACGCGGGTGACCAACTCGGAGCGGAAGCCTTCGGTGTCGTTGCTGGGGCTATTGTCGGCTGGAAAATCATCGGGCCGGAACGGCGTAAAGGGGGTGCTGAATTGCTCACCTTCGGCGTTGATCAGATTGACGCTGTCGTAAGGCCCTGAGGTATCGCCGATAGAAATCGTGACCTCATAATAGCCGTCGTCCAGTTCCATTTCCCATCCGGCGCGTACATAGCCTTCCGCAGGCTGGTCGAAGTGAGCGTAGGTGCCCTGGCGAGGATCAAGCCCGGCAATCTCATCGGTACGGTCGTTGACGGCGACACTGGAGAGGGTATTGATCGCCATCGGTATAGTGCCATTTTCGGTGCCATCGGCGATGGAGGCCTCGGTAACCCAGCCGTACTGGTAAACTTGGCCATCGATCTCGACGGATTGATCGCCAAACGCTAAGCCGGTATCGGCGATATAGCCTTCCGGAGTGGCAAAGCCATCGGGCTCGAAATTAATCTTGACGGCAAAGCGCTCACCTGGCTCGACAACCGGTGGCTCTTGAGTACCCTCTCGGCTGACGCTCAGGCTATCAATATTGGGGCCGGCATTACCGACGTTCTCCAGCCGGATGGTGTTGTTGCCCGCCATCAGTTCCAGCTCAATGGTGGCGTCTTGCCAATTCACCCAGCCGTCGTTGCCTGCGCCAGTGGTGGGGAAGGCCAGTTGGCCCTGGGGGGCGCCACCTACCAGGAGAGTCATCGGTCGGCTAGCTCCGGCGCCATCACCGTTGGCATAGCGCACATTCAGGGTATAAGTGCCCGCTTCTTCGACGGCTACCTCAAAGAAGGCCGCATCACCGGCTTCGTTGCCCATATCGAGGTAGCCGCTGCCGGTAAAACCATCCCATAGGCCGTCCGGGCCAGCGGCTGCATTGGTTTCGGGATTGCTAGCGTCGCGAACCACTGTATCAGGGGTAGGCTCATCATCGTCGATGGTGAGCGCTTCACCCTGAATCTCAAACAGGAAGGGCTCGGTGGGTGTTTCACCGCCGTCGTCCTGCTGGTAGTTGAAGATAATCTGATCGATATTGGGGCCGTTATTGACACCGCCATCGGCCACTGCCGGTATGGCAAATGAGACGCTGTTGGGGCCAGCTTGAAGCTCCATCTCCACTTCAAGCTCTAGCCAGCTATCCCATGGGTCGTTGACGCCATCATTGACTGCCGGCGGGAAAGCCGCTTGGGGAACAGGCGTTCCATTGATCATTAGGTCAAGGGGGCGGGGCCCTGCGCTACCGTTGGCGTAACGAATTACCGCGGTGTAGGTGCCAGCTACCTCGGTTTCAACGTTGAAGATAACTTCGTCGCCGGGGTTTGTGCCAAAGTCCATATAGGCACCACCGACGGCTCCTTCGCGGTAATTAGTGAAGGCATCGGGATTATTAGGATCTACCACTCGCGTGAAATCGGCATTGGAGGGTAGGCCACTATCATTGACGGTGACCAGAGCAGCATCCTCTGCCTGGATAACGATGGGCGCGACAGTGTCTGGAACGGCATCATCCTCGCTTACGCTACCGCTGGCCGTCGCGGCGGCGCTGTCGATGGCGAAGCTGTCACCGGTGGCGCCGATAAGCGCGACCGTGACGTTTTCGCTACCGTTATCTTCGTCGTCGTTGGCGACATCAACCGCTAGGGTGGCGGCACCGTCGATAAAGGTGACCGTGCGGGTATCGGCAACGCCATCAATTTCCAGGGCAAGCTCCACGTCACCGCTAAAAGCGTTTGAGGCGCTCAATGCAAAGCTCAGCGTAGTGACGCCCTCATCGCCACTCTCTACCACCTGGTCGGCATCGGCGATGCCCAGCAGGATAGTCGGCTCCGGGTCTACACTGCCCGTGGGCACAAACTCGATATAGTCGATGCGCGCGTACTCCAACGCCGTCGAGCTGGCGCTGAGCGATAGGGTAGCGTCATCGCCCACGGTCACGTCGGCAAAGGTGGCAGTGCGAAAGTTTTGCGGCTGAACACCGTTGCCGCTGTCAGCGTCGTCATCGAATGTCCAGCTGCCGCTGAAGCTCTCGCCGTCGGCGTTACCGATACTTAGTTGGGCAGTGCTTTCACCGTCGCTCTCGTCGACATAGCCGACGATGACGGTATAGGTACCGGCGGCCACCTTGCCCTCCAGGGCGTAGCTGGCGGTACCTTCGCTGTTTCCGGGCAGACGAATAGCTTGGCCGCCATCGGCGGCGGCGATGTTTTCGATGGTGAAGGTGGTGGCAGTGTCGAACGCTTCGGCCTGTAGGCGAATTGATTCTACGGGGGGCTCTACTTCGTCATCTTCGCTTACGCTACCGCTGGCCGTCGCGGCGGCGCTGTCGATGGCGAAGGTGTCACCGGTGGCGCCGATAAGGGCAACCGTGACGGTTTCGCTACCGTTATCTTCGTCGTCGTTGGCGACATCAACGGCTAGGGTGGCGGCACCGTCGATAAAGCTGACCGTGCGGGTGTCGGCAATACCATCAATTTCCAGGGCTAGCTCCACGTCGCCGCTAAAAGCGTTTGAGGCGCTCAACGCAAAGCTCAGCGTGGTGACGCCTTCATCGCCACTCTCCACCACCTGGTCGGCATCGGCGATGCCCAGCAGGATAGTCGGCTCCGGGTCTACACTGCCCGTGGGCACAAACTCGATATAGTCGATGCGCGCGTACTCCAACGCCGTCGAGCTGGCGCTGAGCGATAGGGTAGCGTCATCGCCCACGGTCACGTCGGCAAAGGTGGTAGTGCGAAAGTTTTGCGGCTGAACACCGTTGCCGCTGTCAGCGTCGTCATCGAAGATCCAATTGCCGCTGAAGCTCTCGCCGGTGGCGTTACCGATACTCAACTGGGCACTACTTTCACCGTCGCTCTCGTCGACATAGCCGACGATGACGGTATAGGTACCGGCGGCCACCTTGCCCTCCAGGGCGTAGCTGGCGGTGCCTTCGCTGTTTCCGGGCAGGCGAATGGCCTGGCCGCCATCGGCGGCGGCGATGTTCTCGATGGTAAAGGTCGTGGCAGTGTCGAACGCTTCCGCCTGGAGGCGGATGGGATCGGCAGGCACTACCGCTTCGTCATCTTCACTGACGCTACCGCTGGCCGTCGCGGCGGTACTGTCGATGGCGAAGCTGTCATCGGTGGCGCCGATAAGGGCGACCGTGACGGTTTCGCTACCGTTATCTTCGTCGTCGTTGGCGACATCAACCGCTAGGGTGGCGACCCCGTCAGTGAAGGTGACCGTGCGGGTGTCGGCAACGCCATTAATTTCCAGGGTAAGCTCCACGTCACCGCTAAAAGCGTTTGAGGCGCTCAACGCAAAGCTCAGCGTGGTGACGCCCTCATCGCCACTCTCTACCACCGGGTCGGCATCGGCAATGCCCAGCAGGATAGTGGGCTCCGGATCTACGCTGCCGGTGGGCACAAACTCGATATAGTCGATGCGTGCGTACTCCAGCGCCGTCGAGCTGGCGCTGAGTGACAGGGTAGCGTCATCACCTACGGTCACGTCGGTAAAGGTGGCAGTGCGAAAGTTTTGCGGCTGAACACCGTTGCCGCTGTCGGCATCGTCGTCAAACGTCCAGTCGCCGCTGAAGCTTTCGCCTTCGGCGTTGCTGATGCTCAGTTGAGCAGTGCTTTCGCCATCGCTCTCGTCGATATAGCCGACGATGATGGTATAGGTACCGGCAGCCACCTTGCCATCGAGTGCATAGCTGGCCGTGCCTTCGCTGCTGCCGGGTAAGCGAATAGCTTGGCCGCCATCGGCGGCGGCGATGTTCTCGATGGTGAAGATTGTGGCAGTATCGAACGCCTCCGCCTGTAAACGGATGGGATCGGCGGGCTCGGGAGGAGGTGTAACGCTATCTTCAACATCACCAACGGCAATGACGAATGTTTCGCTAACACTCGCACCCGCCGGGTCAGTGGCGGTTATCTCGACGCTGACCGAGGTTGTCGTTTCAAAATCAAGGCTTGTGCCGCTTTTCAAGCGCAATACGCCGCTGACATCTACCTCGAAGCGCTCGTCGCTGACAGTAAAACTATGGGTGTCGTCATCCTGGTCTTCCACAATGAGCTGACCAATAACGGCGCCTTCCTGGTTTTCCAGCACGCTGTTGTTATCTAGCAGCAGGGCGTTGGGTGCGGAAGGCTCTGCCGCCACCAACGCCATCTCAATTTTATCGATATTGGGGCCGTTGGCGCGGCCGCCCAGCCGCAGTAAGTTTTCGCCAGCGGCTAGCGTGAATTCGAGTTTTCTGTCGTCCAACCTTCCCATTGCGTGGCAGCGGGCGTACTGGTAGTTACGCCGCTGGGCAGATCATCGAGATCATCGGGCATATAAAGGGCGGGCGTTGTTTCTGCAAATGCAAAGGTGCCAATACTCGTTAAGCCGCTGCCTTCGACCAGCGACAAATCAAGCGGCCTGCCGCTGGAACTGGCATAGGTCACGGTCATGGAATAGGTGCCTGCGACGGGGGCTTGATAAACAAATTCCCCATAAGCATCTACATTGCCAAATGCCCAATCCAGGTAGCTAGCCTCTTCGGCACCTACTCGAAAGGTGTCGTTGAGGCTTACGATATTGGCGGTAGTCACCGGGCGATTGGTATCGATGCCATCTGGGGTTAGGTCGGGTTCTGGTGACAAAAAAAGCTCTTCGCCTTGGATCACCTGACTGCCTAGCGCGGGTTTGCGGATCTCGAGATAATCCACATTGGGGCCGCTGAGGCCATTTGACGTAAAGCTGACGCTGTTTTGCCCCTCTTGAAGCTGCACAATAATGGTGCGTTCAGCGAAGGTAGTGAAGTCACTTGCATTATTATTGCCTTCGGGGCTGGTACTGCGTAGGTCAAACATGCGATCAACCAACTGATCATTCACTTCTAGACGCAGAGGGCGGTTACGTTCGCTGGCGACAGCATCGTTGTTTCGACTCAAGGCGTAGCTTACCGCCAGTTCATATTCACCCGCCTCCGGGACATCGATATTGAAGGTAAGAGTTTCACCACTCGGGCCGACAAAATCGGCATAGGCATTGCCATCAGCATTAACGGCATTGGGTTCACCGACGGCGGACGTGGTCACGCCGCCTGTCATAACAGCATAGTTGCTGTCGCCATCTGTATTGTCGGTATCTTCTGCCTGAATACGGATGGGGATGAAAACAGGGGGCACGGGAAGGCTTTCGGTGACTTCAAAGGTGACCGCCTCACTGCCAGCTTCAATTAAGTTGCCTCCACTGTCGAGTGCGCTAATCAGTAGTTGAACGTCACCATTGGTAAGGTTAGGGAGGTTATCGAAGAAAAGGTGGAGATGTTTTCGTGAGCGTTAGTGACTCACCCTCGCTATTAATGATGGTTAATTCGATTGATTCCGTAAGAGATAACGAATCAAGGGGGGTATTAATGATAGGAATGATACGGATTGCACTATTTTCTATTTCATCTACTGCCACTGTCTGTGCGCTGTTTAAGCCACGCTGGACTTCACCACTCGCTGCATCGACCCAAGAAATAGAGAACATAAGACACCCCTGTGATGTAATTAGCTAATTGCAGGCAACACCTGGCATATTAGGGTTGTTGATATTGAGAAGGTGCTGAGCATCAGATCCCCATGAGCCGTGTAGTGGCCACCTTGGCTCCATGCTCGTTACAATTTTCTACCTTAGTTAACCTCTCATATCTCACAAGGGTTAAATTTCTAATGTCGTTGTATTGTCTGATTGGTTTATTAAATATTATTTTTAGAAAGTAGAGGGTTATAGCTCATGTAATATGAGTGTTTGGTAAGTTGTTTAGAAATATGGCTAAAAAAATGATTATCTTATGATGAGGCTTTAGTTTTTTGGAGTTGATGATTGATTACTATTTGAACTCTTTTTACTGCCTATATAGTCAAGGATGTCATTAGAGAGTTATTAGTTTTTTAAGCAATAGACTGTGGTTGATTCCATCTCGTCACCAGTGTTTAAGGCGCTTTACTCTGATAATATCCATTATGCAGCTATTTAAGATTGGTTTTTCACGCGGTTTATTCTGACCGTAATAGCGGCCAAATTCGTCGGTCACGGCGGTGAGGAGGCTTCCTACGGGGGGCGAGAACCAGTAAAGTGTACCGCTCCTGTCGCCGAGCGGCAGCCATGAGCCTTATCTTGTACGACAGTGCCTAGATCTTGGGTGGTTGGCACTAATGTTTGTAAATTGTGCAGAGGATGGTTGTGAAACTTTTGATATTGGATGCCGGCCACTGCTTAAACTTGGCACTGGCTCGGGAAGCAAGCCGTCGCGCCGATACGGAGTTAGTCATTGAACAGGGTACAATCATTACCGCCTCTCGTCTTGAGGC
Organism: Halomonas sp. PA16-9; assembly: GCF_009728585.1. Classification (NCBI taxonomy): domain Bacteria; kingdom Pseudomonadati; phylum Pseudomonadota; class Gammaproteobacteria; order Oceanospirillales; family Halomonadaceae; genus Halomonas; species Halomonas sp. PA16-9. Next base: position 167,279 of record NZ_CP040451.1, read on the forward strand.
GATAGCCCCCGACGCCGTGATTATTCCACCGTTGGCCCATCCACTGAATATGGCGCCAGCGGATGTGACGGCGCATGCCGATGCGGTAGATATTTGTCTGGATGCCTGCCAGGCGCAAGACGTAGCGTTGATATGGTGTGTCTCCGATCAGCTCTATGAAGATGGTTTGGATGTCCCCATTGATGAGCATGTGGTGCCCGCGCCACGGGATGATAGCTTGCGCCGTCTGGTGCAGACCGGTGATCGCATCCGTGCGGAGTTTCGGCGTCATTTGATTGTGCGCTTAGGCCCGCTGTTTGCGCTGGAAGGAAGCCATGCGTGGCTAAATGACATCATTGGTGATTTGGTACTCGGGAAGGCAGTGCGCGCTGCGGAGGATGTGATTTTTTGCCCGACCTCCGCGGATGCCGTTGCCATGGCGCTGATTGGCATGCTACAGCAGCAGGTCAGCGGTGCTGAGGCTTGGGGGCTTACCATCTTGCTGGCACCGAGCCGGTCAGCGCCTTTACCTTTACCTCCATGGTGCGTACTCAGCTGTTAACGCACCTTGAGGGGCGCGGTGAGCAGATTACCCTCGGCGAGGTTCAGCCGCTTAAACATCATCATGATGCAAAGCTACGCGCGTTTTGAACTGCCGGCGTGTGCTGGATGTGTTTGGCGTTCATCAAAAACCGTGGCGGTTAGAGGCTGGGCGTATGTTGGATACGTGGTGTTTAACCCGTGAAAGTAACCGTGTCAGCAATACAGGAGCGTCGGCTTGATAAATGTGGTTCGCAGCTTGGTCTTTTATGCTGGCTACTTTTTGGCCATGCTGATGATCGGCATCCTGTTTCTGCCCATTGCGCCGTTTCTTCCACTGTCTGGCCGCTACCGATTGCTTAATTTGTATAACTACTTTTTGATGGTGTGGTTTCGTATTGCCTGCGGGGTGCGCTACGACATCCAAGGGCGGGAAAACCTGCCCAGTGGCCCGTGTGTGATTCAAGCCAACCACCAGTGTGAGTGGGAAACCGTGTTTCTACAGGTGATGAAGCCACCGGTATGTACCGTGTTAAAGCGCGAATTACTGCGCCTGCCGATTTTTGGCTGGGGGTTGCGTCTGCTTCGCCCGATTAGTCTGGACCGCTCGAAACCAGCACGGGCGATGAAGCAAGTGCTTACTCAAGGCGTCGAGCGTTTGGGAACGGGGCTTTCAGTACTGATTTTTCCTGAAGGGACACGGGTAGATCCAGGCATCCGCAAACGCTATAACAAAAGTGGCAGCGTGGTGGCGTGTCGGGCAGGGGTGCCGGTATTGCCGGTGGCTCATAATGCGGGTGAACGCTGGCCAGGCCGCCACTGGGTTAAGCGGCCAGGCGTACTGCGTGTGCGCATTGGTAAGCCGATTGAAACAGCCGGGCGTATGCCCGATGAAGTGCTCGCAGACGTCGAGGCGTGGATTGAAGCGCAGTTACAGGAAATTTCAGACGTGCCACGGCCTACCTCTCGGTAACCGTCTTTTGCGTATACGTTACGCCTGTACATAAAAGCCTGAGCATAAAAACGGCGCCCAATTGAACTGCACCCCAAAAGTTGGACGCTCATCCAACGATTGGGGTGTTTTTCATGACGAAACATAATGAAGCGTTCAAGTTACTAGTAGTGCAACGCTACGCAGAAGGACAGCAGGGTTACAAGAGTCTGGCCAGACAGTACGGTCTTGGCCCTACAACCGTCAGGCGTTGGGTTAAACACTTTGAACAGCATGGTCTAAGTGGCTTGCAGAAAAAGTTCACCCACTACAGCGCTGAGTTCAAATTAGCGGTGTTGCAACAGATGAGGCAAGAGGAGCTATCAGCCTTACAAGCGACGACTCTGTTCGATATTCGAGGTGGTACGAGCGTCGTACGGCAGTGGGAAAGCCAGTATCATGAAGGAGGCTTCCAAGCGTTGGAGCCTAAAGCCCGAGGACGTCCGACGAAGATGCCTACAACAGAGCCCCCAAAGCCCCCACTTCCACTGACGGATAAGAGCTCGCTGGAGCAGCTGCTCCAAGAGAATGAGTACTTGCGTGCTGAGGTGGCCTACCTAAAAAAGTTGAGGGCCTTGCGTCAGGCAAAAGAACAAGCCGCGCAGAAAAAGCGCAGATAGTCCTTGAGCTGAAGCAAGGCCACCCTTTGGCGGTGCTGCTAAAAGTAGCAGAATTGTCGCGTAGTACGTTCTATTATCAGGCAAGGGCTCAGCAGTTGGAAGATCGGCATGCTGGTCTGAAGCGACGCATTCACGTCCTCTACGAGCATCACAAAGGCCGCTACGGTTATCGCCGAATCACAGCAGCGTTGCGTCAGTCGGGCGAGCAGGTCAACCATAAGACAGTCCAGCGCCTAATGCAGCATCTAGGCTTGAAGTCGCTGGTACGCCCGAAGAAATACCGCTCCTATCGTGGACAACAGGCCAGTGTTCCCAATCTTCTTGCCCGCCAGTTTCATGCTGAACGACCCAACCAAAAGTGGGTAACCGACGTCACGGAGTTTAATATCCGAGGCGAAAAGCTGTACTTGTCGCCTGTGATGGATCTCTACAACGGGGAAATCGTGTCCTACTCAATGCAGAAACAGCCGCAGTACTCGCTGGTAGGGGGGATGCTCAAGAAAGCCTTGGCTAAGTTGGCCGACCAAGACGCGCCTTTACTGCATTCTGATCAAGGCTGGCAATATCAGATGTCAGCTTACCGGCGTAAGCTCAGCGAGCATGGCGTGATTCAGAGCATGTCACGTAAAGGCAATTGCCTGGATAATGCCGCAATGGAGAGCTTCTTTGGTACGCTGAAGTCAGAATATTTTTACCTGAACCGCTTTGACACCATTGAGCAATTACAGGCGGGCATTCGGCACTATATCCATTACTACAATCACGAGCGGATTAAGACCAAATTAAAAGGCCTGAGTCCGGTGCAGTACCGAAATCAGGCCTTGGCTGCTTAGTTTTTCACTGTCCAAGTTTATGGGGTCAGTTCACAATGGGCGCCGTTTTTATGCTTATCATGCGAGTAGCCGTACTAGCGTTAGTCGTTGAAACGCTGGAAGACTAAACACGCATTGGTACCGCCAAAGCCGAAGCTATTAGACAAGGCACGTTCTATCGTCACGTCATCGCGGCGTTCGGTGACAATATCAAAGCCGTCGGCCTGCTCATCCAAATCGGTGATATTCGCTGAGGCGGCAACAAAGTTGTGTTGCATCATCAGCAGTGAGTAGATCGCTTCCTGTACACCGGTAGCCCCCAGGGAGTGGCCGTGAGCGATTTGGTCGAGCTCATGGCGGGTGTTGTATTCCCAAACACTTCGCGTATCGCCTTCAGTTCGGCAACATCGCCGACGGGTGTCGAAGTGCCATGGGTATTGATGTAGTCAATATCACCATCGACCGTTGCCATCGCCTGACGCATGCAACGCGTAGCACCTTCTCCCGAAGGGGCGACCATATCATGGCCGTCAGAAGTCGCGCCGTAACCCACCAGTTCGCCATAGATCTTGGCGCCGCGGGCTTTAGCGTGCTCGAGTTCTTCCAACACCAGCATGCCACCGCCGCCGGCGATAACAAAGCCGTCACGAGCTTTATCGTAAGGGCGTGAGGCCTTTTCAGGGGTATCGTTGTAGTGGGTAGAGAGCGCACCCATGGCATCAAACAAACAGGAGAGGGTCCAGTGCTCCTCTTCTCCGCCACCGGCAAATACCACATCCTGCTTGTTAAGCTGAATTTGTTCCATCGCGCTGCCAATACAGTGTGCGGAGGTCGCGCAGGCAGAAGAGATGGAGTAATTGACGCCTTTGATTTTAAACGGCGTTGCCAAGCACGCTGACACAGTGCTACCCATTGTCCGAGTGACGCGATAAGGACCAACGCGGCGCAGACCTTTTTCGCGCAGTATGTCGGCTGCTTCAACCTGATTAGCGCTTGAAGCACCGCCAGAGCCCGCAATAAGCCCCGTACGCTCGTTGGAGACCTGCGCTTCGCTTAGCCCAGCGTCTTCGATGGCTTGGGCCATAGAAACGTAAGCATAGGCCGCCGCGTCGCCCATAAAGCGGAGCAGTTTGCGGTCAATGAGTGCTTCAAGATCGATATCGACGCTGCCTGCCACATGGCTACGGAAGCCACGCTCGGCATACTCTTCCTTAAAACGAATACCGCTACGCCCAGTTTTGAGCGCGTCCAGGACCTGTCGTTGGTCGTTGCCAAGGCACGATACGATGCCAAGGCCGGTGACTACCACTCGTCGCATGGGAGCCTCCTGTTCAGAAATTCGCAGTGGAGGTAAATAGGCCAACGCGCAGATCATTAGCCTGATAAATGTCGCGTCCGTCGACGGTTACGGTGCCGTCGGCGATACCCAAGATAAGACGTCGGGTAATAATACGCTTAATATTAATGCTATAGGTCACTTTTTGTGCATCCGGCAGGATCTGTCCGCTGAATTTAACTTCGCCGCAGCCAAGCGCACGTCCGCGACCAGGGTGGCCTAGCCAGCCCAGGTAAAACCCGACTAGCTGCCACATGGCGTCTAACCACTAAACAGCCAGGCATAACGGGATCCCCAGGGAAGTGGCAGTCAAAGAACCACAAGTCAGGCGTGATATCCAGCTCGGCGATCAGCTCGCCCTTGCCATGCTCACCGCCCTCTTCGTGAATGTGCTTGATGCGATCAAGCATCAGCATGTTAGGAGCCGGGAGCTGTGCATTTCCGGGGCCGAATAGCTCGCCGCGGGAGCAGGCCAGCAGTTCTTCGCGATCAAAGGAATGTTGCTTGGTCACTGAATCGTTCCGAATATCAAATTGGTTGTGTGGCTAGTCTACTTCCCGAAACCGCTGAATGCACGTAACAGGCTATTTATCGTCCATCACTAGAGATTTTAGCGGGTTGGCCGATAGCACTAAAAGTGAGCGGCTTGGCTCATTAATAACCGATTATGCACAATAAGTGTTCCATTGCCGTAATATAGAGTATCCAAGTGACTTATTAGGCGGCATGATCAGCATGGCACCTAACGCTAATTTTTATCTGAGTTAATTTGTATAGGGTATAGCGAATCGCCATGTGGCTTCCTGTTTCACTCAATCGTCCGTTAGTTTGGGTCGCACTGACGGCGCTTCCCGCCTGTGTTTGGATACCTGATGCGATGCTACGTCTGGTGGCAGCATCGCTGGTCGCGCTTGGGCTGTGGGACGCCTGGAAACAAGTGCGTCAACAGCAGCTACGTCTGCGACTGTCGCAAGATACGTTAAGACTTGCCAGCGATGCCATGGTGATTAGCGATGCGCAAAATCGCGTGATGGTGGTTAACCCAGCATTTACCGAAATTACCGGCTATGCCAGCCAAGAGATTCAAGGGCTGAAGCTGGAGACACTGGCAGCCCCGCGCCATGACAAAGCCTTTTATCAAACGTTTTGGAGTACGCTAAAAAGCACCGGCCGCTGGGAAGGTGAAATGTGGAGCCGCCGTAAACACGGCGACGAGTACCCCGAGTGGCTAAAAGTCCGTGCCGTGACCGACAAACGCGGCAACATTACCCATTTTATTAATTTGTTTGCCGATATTTCGGCACAAAAAGCTCGTGAGCGCGATTTACGCCGTATCGGCTATGAGGACCCTCTCACTGGGCTGCCTAACCGTCGCCGTCTCCACGATCTGCTTGCCTCTCGGCTGCGCCATTTACGCGCAGGTGAGAGCCTGGATATGGCGCTGGTGGATATAGATGGTTTGAAATCAGTCAACGATAGCCTGGGGGTTGAGCAGGGTGATCGGCTGTTAGCACGTTTTGCCCAGCGGCTAACAGGCTATGTAGCAGGGAGCGTGGTAGGGCGCCTGGGCGGCGATGAGTTTATGGTAATCCGTACCACCACTTTTGACGATCACGACCAGTGGGTAGCCACCCTGCGTGAGCATATGAGTCGGCCCTTTGAAATTAACGACCACTCGCTGCGCTTAGGGCTCACGATTGGCAGCTGTCGCGTGCCTGAAGATGGTAACGACTCCGGCGTACTCTTCCAGCGCTTAGAGTCGGCGCTTTATAGCGCCAAACGGCTAGGACGTAACTTAAGTCAGCGCTTTCGCCCGGCGCTGGATAAGCAGGATAATCCTCAACTGGCGCTGGTCAGTGACCTGCGCGCCGCGCTTATTTCCGGTGACCAGTTGGAACTGCATTATCAAACCCAGCATGACCCTGCCAGCGGCGAGCTGGTGGGCATGGAGGCGTTACTGCGTTGGCGCCATCCCAAGGATGGCATGATTTCCCCAGGCGACTTTATTCCCTTGGCCGAGAGGCATGGTTTAATGAGTCAACTGGGAGCCTGGGTGATCGAAAAAGCCTGTGCCCAGCAGGGCCCATTGGCGTAATAGTGCTATGCCCAAGCTAACAATTTGGGTCAATATTTCGGCACTGCAGCTGTTTCAAGGTGACCTGGAGAGCCAACTGACGACCTGCCTAAAGCGTTACCAACTGAAGTCTTCGCAAATTGGCTTAGAGCTGACGGAGTCGGTGCTACTCGACGAGCGTGCGGGGGATATGGGGCCACGCTTGCAGGCGCTACGGGATCAAGGCTTTGCGATTGCCATCGACGACTTTGGTACGGGCTATTCGTCGCTTGGCTATTTGAAGCGCTTGCCGGTGGACAAAATTAAACTCGATCGGGCCTTCATTAAAGAGCTGCCGCACGATCAGGCGGACGCCTCGATTGTTAAGGCGGTGCTAGCGATGGCGGAAGGCATGGGGCTAGGAGTGATTGCCGAAGGTGTTGAAACCAAAGAGCAGTGTCAGTTCTTGGTTAATGCCGGGTGCACGTCCGTACAGGGGTTCTACTTTGCTCGGCCGCTTGCCGCCGCTGAGTTGGAAAAACGTCTGGTGCCTGCACCAGTCACCGTCCCCTCTGCCTCATAGGCTTAAAATAGCTAATACCCACACAAAGCAACGCCCAAACGAGCGCCTGAGCGGGCAGTAACCAAGCCGACAGGGTCACCTCTGCCAGTAGTGCGCCGCCATAATAAGAGAGTGGGCCACTAATGGCACCACATAGCGCGGCTAGCAGCGGGTAGCGCCACAGCCAGGCCAGTGAGTGATAGACCAGGGTGGCAAACAGCGGCCAGAGCATCCATAGCCATAGCGGCAGAAGCCCTAGCACCAGCGTTTGATCGTTAAAATCGAAACCACCTAGTAATTGCAAGCCTCCATCAATCACTAGTCCCAGCAGCGCAAATCCGGCGATAAAGCGCCACTCTCCGGGCCACGCGCAGCGCCATAGATGCCAGGCCAACAGGCTGCCCCCTGCAAAGGCTGCTACCCATGAACCACCGAGTACGCATAGTAGCCAGCCAGCCTCAAAGCGCAGGGCATTCAACACCAGCGTCTGCCACTTGCACGATACCATTTAGAGCGCGCCTGTGAGCGGAAGGGGTTTCGCCGCGGGTTTCGCCAGCAGTAGGTGGCAGGTGCCGATGGAGCGCTCGATAAAACCACCCTCGCAGTAGCACAGGTAGTAACGCCACATGCGAATAAAGCGCTCGTCGTAGCCCAGTGTTCTCACCTGCTCCAGGCTGGCTTCGAAGCGGTGGCGCCACTCGCGTAATGTACGCGGCGTAATGTGGGCCAATTTCATCCAGCGCGACGATGTTCAGCGACGTTTTACGCATAACGCTGGTTAACATGGCGTGGTGCGAGGGAAGAAAGCCGCCAGGAAAAATGTAGCGCTTGATAAAGTCCATATCGCGTTTAGCTTCTTCAAAGCGCTGATCGCGGATGGTGATGGCTTGCAGCATGGCCTGCCCATCGTCGGTCAGCAGGCTATCCAGCTTGTTGAGGTAGGTATCGAGGTACTGATGCCCCACCGCTTCAATCATCTCTACCGAAATGAGCCGGTCATAGCGGCCGGTCAATTCCCGGTAATCCTGCTTAAGCAGGGTAATTCTGTCCTCCAGCCCCTCTTCCATGATGCGTTTTGCTGTATGGGCGTGCTGCTCGTCCGAAATGGTGGTTGTGGTGACACGGCAGCCACGGGTTTTGGCTGCATGAATCGCCAGCCCTCCCCAGCCAGTGCCAATCTCTAGCAGGTGATGCTCGGGCTGCACATCGAGCTTTTCCAGCATCAAGTCGAGCTTGTAGGTAGAGGCCTCTTCCAAGCTGGCTTCGGGATAGGGAAACACGGCGCTTGAATACATCCAGTGGTGGCGATCTAAAAACGTCGAAAACAGATCGTTGCCAATATCGTAGTGGGCGGCAATATTGCGTTTCGAGCCAGTTAGGCTGTTGCGCTGAAAGCGGTAGGCGGCACCCAGCAGCCAGCGGGCAATGCGAGCGCTGCCGTTCTCCATTTTCCCATTCACATGCTCAAGGTTGGCAGCGAACAGCCGTACCAGGGCGACCAGATCGTCGGCGTCCCAATCGCCGTCCATATACGACTCGGCAGCTCCTACCGTGCCGCCAAAGGCGAGACGTTTCCAAGCGCGGGAGTGGCGTATCACCACGGTCACCTGCAGCGGGCCTTGCTGACCCAAGTGATGACACTGATTGCCCTCAATCAGGGTGATACGTCCGCCGCGAAAGGTGTCCAGTTGGGCCATTAGGCGTGGCTTTAGCCACTTGGTTAAGCGGCTTTCGGCAACCGGTTGAAGGTTAGGGGGCGTGGAACGCAGGGTCGTCACTTTGAAGTCTCCTTGCGCTTGGGGTGGTTATAAACGGGGACGCGCTTAAGCCACAGGCGAAGCGCTTCAAAATGAATACCCGCAATGGTTTTCAGGCTCATCCATGGCTGGCGAGCCAAGGCTTTTAGCAACGTGCCGCGGGTGGCGGGTGAGGCGTCAAGGGTCAACGTGGCATCAAAATGGCACTGCTGATCCTGCCAATTTTCCATATGCAGAAAGAGCTTTTCGCCGGGTGCATTAAACTTCCAACGGTAAGTCATCTCCATGGGGTTAAACGGCGAGACGTGGAGGTCTTTATCGAAATGCGCTTGGTGACTATGGCGTGAGGGATCCACCGCGCTGGCGTAGCAGGTGCGCTCACGCCAGGGCATATTGGTGACCTCACTTAATACGGCTGTCAGTCGCCCCAGGTGGTCGTAAGCGTAGTAGACGGAAATAGGGTTAAACATGCAGCCCAGCGTGCGTAGCTGGGTAAGCACGCAGATACGGCCATTAGGCGCGCTTCCCAACTGCCGAATTAGCTCTTCGCGAACGGCGGTTTTCAGCGGGCGATCAACCGGCCCCAGATAGTCTTCGCGACGAAAACGCGCCAGCGCAGGGCGACGGGCACTAAAGCCGGGCACCTTGTCGAACAGCTCGGGCAGCTCGTCCAGATCCAGCCAGGCCATCCATAGCTGGTAACTAAAGGCGTGGGATTTGGGCGTAAAGCGCCGGTGGCGTAGGGTGCCACGATAAATACGCGAGCGTGGCTGGGTGGTTATCCCAGCTGTCATTTCAGTCAGCATGCTAGCCATCAACTCAGCCCCTCGACACCTTGCGGCGTTAGCAGCTCATGGGCAGGCAGCGCGGAAGGTTGTGCAGGCGGCGGGGCGGCTTCATCACAGCCTAACGCTTGCGCCACCCGCAGTGCGCTCCACACGCCGTCTTCGTGGAAGCCGTTACGCCAGTAAGCACCGCAAAAGTGGGTGCGATGGGCCGTAGACGAAATGTCGGCGTGTCGCGCCTGAGCCGCCTGGCCAGCCAGGGTGAACTGGGGGTGTGCGTAAGTGTAGCGGCCCAGCACCTTGTTTGGATCAATGCTGGCGCTGTCGTTCAGGGTCACGCAAAAAGTGGTGTCGCTCTCTATCCGTTGAAGGATATTCATAGCGTAAGTGACCGATACCCGTGCTTCGCTATCGCGCTGATCCAGGCGGTAATTCCAGCTCGCCCAGGCGCGCTTGCGCCGCGGCAGCAGGGCGGTGTCGGTATGTAGCACCACTTCGTTATCCTGGTACGGCATGGCGCCGAGGATCGCTTTCTCGTCGCCGCTGGCGTCGCCCAGCATGGCAAGGGCCTGGTCGGCGTGGCAGGCGAGCACTACTTGGTCAAAGCGCTGGGTTCCGGAGGGCGTGGTGATACTAACGCCGGTACTGTTGCGGGTAATTCGGGTGACCGGTGTATTGAGGTGAATACGCGATGCATAGGGCGCCGTCAGACCGGGGATATAGCTTTTCGAACCGCCCACCAGGGTGTACCACTGGGGGCGATGGTTGACCGATAGCAGGCCGTGATTGCGAAAAAAACGCACAAAAAACGCCAGCGGGAAAGCGCGTAAATCACTGATGCTGGCCGACCAGATGGCAGCCCCCATGGGCAGTAAGTAGCGCTGCTGAAAATCGCGGTTGTAGTGGTTGCGATCCAGGTATTCACCCAGGGTTATATGTTCGGGAAGCTGTTGGCTCTCCAGCGCGTTGGTGGCCTGCTTGTTAAAGCGCAGAATGTCGCCCAGCAGGCGATAAAAAGAGGGATTAAACAAATTGCGTCGTTGGGCAAACAGCGAGCCCAAGGTATGACCGTTGTACTCAAAATCCCGCGCTGTTTCATGTACCGAGAAACTCATTTCGGTGGCTTGTGAGGCGACGCCCAGGGTGGCCATAAGGCGCTGAAAGTGCGGATAGGTCCAGTCGTTAAAGACAATAAAGCCGGTATCAATAGCGTAGGAGTCTTCCGCAACGTTCACGTCCATGGTGGCGGTGTGCCCTCCCAGGCGTGAATCTGCTTCAAACAGCGTGACGTCATGTTGGGCGGAGAGGTACCAGCCTGCTGCCATGCCGCTAATACCGCTGCCAACAATGGCAATACGTTGTGATGCCCCAGAACTTTGCGATGCCATGGCGCTCATGACGACTCCTTTTGGCTGCGGGTCATGCGCAGGCCAATCTGACGGCGCACAGTGGGGGGCAAAATGCCCAGCAATTTGACCAGATAGGTAAACCGGCGTGGAAAGTGGATATCCAGCCGCCCCTTCACCAGCCCCGCGATAATGGCATCAGCTGCTTGCTCTGCCGTTACCTGCATCGGCATAGGGAAGTCATTACGTTCGGTGAGCGGCGTTTTCACAAAGCCAGGGTGGATCAGGCTGACCTCAATGCCCTCCTGATCAAGGTCTAAGCGCAGCGACTCTAAAAAGTAACTTACCGCGGCTTTAGACGCCCCATAGGCTTCCGCACGAGGTAGCGGTAAATAGGCTGAAGCGCTGGAGGTGGCGGCTAACCGAGCCAGGAGACCCTCTTTGCGCGCCGCGCGCAACAGCGGCAGTGCGGCTTCGACGCCGTACAAAGTGCCGAATAGATTGGGCTTCAAAACCCGCTCGACTAAGTCCATATCGAACTGCTGAGCATTCAGATATTCGCAGGTGCCGGCATTAAAGAGCGCCAAATTTAACGCCCCGAGCTGCTCGCGGATGTCGTTACCCGCCTTGAGCACTGCTTGACGGTCGCTGATATCCAGCGGGAGAGGGTGGGCATTGGGGTGGCCCCGGCACAGAGCTTCGAGTGCTTCGTCACTGCGCGCGCTAAGCACTACCTGGTGGCCTTGGGCGATGAGCTTACGCGCAAGCGCTTCACCAATGCCGGAGGTGGCACCGGTTAACCAAATGCGTTGGGGCGTTTTCCATGTGCTCATTAAGCCTCCTCGGGTGCCCTGCGGTGATGTTATCGCTTAGGCAAGGCGTTTTTTTAACCAGCGAATGGCGCTTCCCATCAGCGGTAAATGTTCGTAAAGCATGGCGCCCGCATCAAAATAATCGCGATGACGCTCCACGCGCCCATCGGCGGCAAAGGTAAGTGCGCTACAGCCTTCCACATTGACAGGCTGGCCACCTGCCAATCGGGGATGAATAAACGTCATGCTCCAGGTGACAAATGCTTGCTGACCCTGTAACTGTCGAGTGTGGTAAGTGAAGTGGCACTGCTCGACATTTTCATACATGGTTGAAAAATAAAGCGCTAACGCGTCGCGACCTTCAATATGGTGCAGCGGGTCACTAAAAATTATATTTTCAGTATATACCTCGTATAGCTTTTCTGTACAGGTATTGTCTAGTTTATTAAAAAAGGCGCAGAAGGCCTCTAATACCGCAGGCTCAGCCATCACGGTCTCCCTAGTAGTTGCTACAACAGATTTATTTAGAGAGCGATTTAAATGCCTCTAAGGCGCGCTGACGTGCTGCCTTGTGATCGACAATAGGCGCTGGATAATCGACGTCGCTAAGCAGATCATGAGGTGGCGCGTGGCGCGCTTTGGCGGGTAGTTTGGCAAGCTCAGGCAGCCAGTGGGCAATAAACTCACCGTCCGCATCAAAACGGGTGGATTGGGTGGTGGGATTGAAAATACGGAAGTAGGGCGCAGCATCAGTACCCGTAGAGGCCGCCCATTGCCAGCCGCCGTTATTGGCGCAGAATTCACCGTCAATCAAGTGGCGCATAAAAAAGGCTTCACCGCGTCGCCAATCAATCAGTAGATGTTTGCTTAAAAACATCGCCGTGATCATGCGCAGTCGGTTATGCATCCAGCCGGTGTTCACTAATTGGCGCATGGCGGCATCAACAATGGGATATCCCGTACGCCCCTCGCACCAAGCCTGAAAGCCTTCGTCATCGTCACGCCAAGCTAGTTGCTTGGTATGCTCCTGAAAGGGCTGGTAGCGGCACACCTGTGGAAAACCCACCGCTACGTGCTGATAAAATTCTCGCCAGACCAGCTCGTTGACCCAGGTAGTAAGGCCGATATCGCCATCGGCTAAGTGACCGCCGTTTTCGCTCATCACCGCTTGTAAACATTGGCGATGGGAGATCATGCCTAGCGCTAGATAGGGCGACAGTTCACTGGTGCCGCGCACCTTCGGTAGGTCGCGCTGGGCGTTATAGTGACGACCACGAAAGCGTAGGAAGCGCGCTAAGTTATCCGCCGCGGCATTTTCACCGGCTGGCCACAGCTGCCCATCGATAGGGGAGCTATCAAGCTTGGGAAGTTCAGGCAGCAGGTCGCTTTGAATATCCAGCGCCGCTTGTACCTGTGGCGTCGCGCGCAGCGCCAACTGATCAGCGCTGACCTGCTTGTGCCACGCCTTGGAGAACGGTGTAAATACCCCGTAGTAGTCGCCCTTCCCGGTTAGCAGGCTGCCGGGGGCAAACGCTATGGCATCGTGGTAGCCATGTGCGGTAATCCCGGCCTGTTTGAAGGCGTCTTGCACAGCCTGGTCGCGGTGGCGCTCATTGAGCGCGTACTCGTGATTGAAGTGCAACTGCTCAACATCATATTCGCGAGCGATCTCAAGCAGCACCTCGGGTGCCTGGTCATAACGTTCAATATCGCGATGCAGCAGCGGAATATTCAAACCGTTAAGCGCCGTTTTGACGCTAGCGACGCCGCGCGCCCAAAAATCCAGCTTATTAGCGCCGTGGCCATGCGCTTGCCACTGAGGAATGCTGCGCAAAAACACCGCTATCACAGGGCCCTTAACCGCGGCGGCGGCGAGGGCACTGTTGTCGTCAATACGCAGGTCGCTGCGCAGCCATATCAACTGATGCTTTATAGGCTTTCCGGTCATAGGGGCCTCCTGCGACACAAAAAAATGGCCGGTCGCCACGAAGGCGAACGGCCAGAATGAAGGCGCGCTGGTTAGAGTACGCCAGACTCGCGTAACAGTGGGCGCAACCGGGCAATCGCCTGAGGCAGGTCATCGCCCAGCATGTGTACTGGCCCATCGCGCAAATCGTTTTCGCGCAGACGAGCCACTTCGCCGCATACGCCGATGGGTACGTTAAGCGTCTCAGCCGCTTTAGGCAGCGCCTGGCTGATATAGCTATCGCTCTCCCGCTGACCGCTAGAGAGCAGCACCATGGACGAGTGCAGCCGCGCCACTGCCTGGGGAAGATCCTCAAGCGGCAGCGAGTGGTCAAGCATCTGCACCCGGTAGCCCTGCTCGATCGCTGGCCATTAGCGCCGACATCAGTACCCACAGCGGGCCGGGGTCGTCGGGCATGGCGTTGAGTAGAATCAGCGGGCCACGGGTAGCCTGATTGGCATAGTGCAAGCGGATGCCCACCTGGCTGCGCAGAAAGGCTTCCAACGTGCGGCGAACAAGCTGGTCTGCCTGAATGGCCCACTTGGCTTCTAAGGTCAAAATAACTGGCTGCCAGAGTTCATTAATGGCCACGCTCAGTGGGTAGAGCGCCAAACTCTGATGATAAAACGCCTCCAGCTTGGCGAGATCCAACGCTTCGATAATAGCTTGCAACTGCTGGCGCTGGCTCGCCCAGTCTCCGGCATCAGGTGACGGGGCTTCAATTGTTTCTGGCTGGTCAAGCAAGTCGGCGACTTGACTGACCGGCACACCACGATTGAGCCACTGCAGGATGCGTTCGATGCGGGTGATGTCGTCCTGAGCGTAAAGACGATGACCTTCGGAGTGCGCTGGGGGCGAATTAGCCCGTAACGTCGTTCCCAGGCGCGAAGCGTGACCGAATTCACCCCAGTTAAGCGAGAAACCTCGCGTATCGGATAGAGTGGCGTATCGGGGGGGTGGGTCGCCTTAAGACTCATGGGCGCCAGTACCTCTTCGTTGACTGCAGCGCGGCGCTGCAGGGGCTTGTTATGTTCGCCGCGGCGAAGGTGATTCATGTTCCATTTAAAGGTTGCCTGATTTAAAAACTAAACATTAGCACGATACTGTATGCCCATTTGTACAACTTGTCGCTACCCGGTACAACCTTTATAAGAATCCTTCTTAATCATTTAAGCTCGCTCTTTATTGAACCGACCGGCCTATTAGCGCCTTTCCTAAACGGTGGCCGGATAGCCAAGCATCCTCAACGCGGCCGTCGCGGAAGCTGTCGCCGCACAGAGCCAGGCCACTTGCATTGTATAAGAAATCATGTGCGCAAGTAGTTGATGGCTGCGCATAGCGCCAGCGATAAGCAGCGCTTTTGATCATCATTGTGCGCCTGCCGGCCGCGTGAACTAGCCTGATAGGTAAGTGTCGGCCAGGCGGCTATGCAGGATTTCAACGATGCCACCAACAGGAGCAAAACCCCATGCGTGTATTAATCACCGGAGGCAGTGGCTTTGTCGGCCAGCGACTATGCCGGCAGTTAGTTGAACAGGGTCACGAGGTGCAGGTGGTCTCCCGCTCGCCTCACCAAGTGCGGGATCGTTTGCCGAACAATTGTGACATTCGCGATAGCGCCCAGGCGTTTATTGAATCGCCGCCGGACGCCTTGGTTAACCTGGCCGGTGAGCCGATTGCCGCCAAGCGCTGGAGCGATGAGCAGAAAGCCAAGCTGATTAACTCCCGGGTGGCGGCGACCGAGCAGTTGGTGGCGCTTTGCGAGCAGCTCAAAGCTAACGGCCAGCCGCTGCCCAAGGTGATGGTATCGGGTTCAGCGATGGGCTACTACGGCGATCAGGGCAAGCGCGTGGTGACTGAGAAGACCATGCCTAACGATGAGTTTGCCCATCGGCTGTGCAAACAGTGGGAGGCAGCCGCTAAGCCTATTGAGGCCATGGGCGTGCGGCTGGCGATTGTGCGCATTGGCCTAGTGCTAGAGGCGGGTGGAGGCAGCCTGGAGAGGATGCTGCCGCCGTTTAAGTGGGGGCTGGGTGGCCGCTTTGGCAGCGGTGAGCAGTTTATGCCGTGGATCCACCGCGACGATTTAGTCGCGGCGATCCTGTTTCTCATCAATCAAGAGGACTTGAGCGGTGCCTTCAATGGCTGTGCCCCGCATCCAGTGACTAATGCCACCTTCACTAAAACCCTGGCCAGTCACCTCAATCGCCCGGCCATTTTCCCAGTACCCGCTTTTGTATTAAAAGCGGGCTTTGGAGAAATGTCGCGGTTACTGCTGACCGGAGCAGATATGCGCCCCGTGCGCCTGGAAGAGGCAGGGTTTAGCTTCCAATACCCCACCCTGGACAAGGCGCTTGAGGCGATCCTTTAGCGGTCGGCATCAACGGTGATAATCACCCGTACTGAGTCCAGCCGCAGGCGGGTGTTTTCAATGGCTTCGCTAAGTGCCTTGCGCTCATCTTTTAGCGCGTCGATTTCCGCACTGCGCACCGCCGGGTTGTGCTCAGCCAGGGCGGTTAAGCGGGCAATCTCGGCGTCCAACTGAGTGCGCATACGCGCTTCGGCGTTCTCGACGATGCTGGGCAACTGGCGCTCGGCTTCGCCTTCACCCTGCGTTAGCAGTTCACGCAGCTGGTCGTGACGGCTCTTGATCAAATCCCGCGCCAGCGACTTGTTGACCTTCTGCAGGTTTTTGCCCAAGCCGGTGAAGGAGATCTTGCTGGTCAGGTTGGCGCCCGATTCATCCAGCAGCAAACGCACCGCGGTGGGTGGCAGGAAGCGGTTAAGGTGCAGCTTCTTGGGTGCCGGGCAGTGAGTGCGAAACACCAGCTCGGCCATCAAGCGGCCGCTGGGAATGGCGTCGTGGCGCAGTAGCGCCAGCGCCGAGTTGCCCATGGTGCCATCCAGCACCCGACCCATCATTTCACGCAGCAGTGGGTGTTCCCAGGAGAGCCGCTGCACATCGTCACGGGCCAGCGCCTGGGAGCGGCTGTAGGTGGCGGTAAAGCCCTCTTCACCTTTAACCAGGCCCGGCAGGCCATCCAGCATATGTTGGCTGGGCTGCAGGTGCATTAAGCCCTTGCCGATCTCCTGGCTATCCACGCCGAAAATATCCAACGCTCGCTCAAGATAGCGCGGCAGGGCGGCGTCATCGTCAAGCTCGCGCACCGCGTCGATCACCTGCTGAGCGCGGGCGGGGCGGCAGGCGTTGAGCTCCAGCAGTCGGTTGCGGCCCGCATCGTGCTCCGCCAGCTTGGCGCTAAACATCGTGCGGGTTTCGGCGATGATCTCGTCAAGTGCCTCATCATCCAGCAAGGCATCAGCCAGGGCGTCACCAAAGGCATCAAACAGCTCGTTGCCGACCCCATGGGGGGCACTGAAAGCATCCATACCTTCGTGGTACCAGCGCAGCAGGCGCTCGCCGGGGCTGCCCTCAAAAGTAGGAATATGCAGCTCAATAGCGTGGCGCTGACCGATGCGATCCAGGCGGCCAATGCGCTGTTCGAGCTGATCTGGGTGCTGGGGCATATCGAACATCACCAGGTGGCGGCAGAACTGGAAGTTGCGCCCCTCTGAGCCAATTTCCGAGCAGACCAGAACCTGTACGCCCTCATCCTCATCGGCAAACGCCGCCGCCGCGCGGTCACGCTCGATCAGGGAGAGGTCTTCGTGGAACACCGGAGCGTGGTAGCCGCCCAGCACCCGTAGCCCTTCAGCAAGGCCTTCAGCGGTTTCCCGGTGGTGGGCAATGACCAGGACTTTTTCGTTGGCGAAGCCGCTCTCACTGTCGTCGCTAAGCTTTTCCAGTAGCCAGTTAACCCGCGGGTCGATGTGCCACCAGTCTTCGCCATTGAGGGGATCATTGCTGAGCTCGCGGTAGGCCGCGTCGGGGTAGATCAGCACGTCGGGGTGATCCATGCCGGTCTCGATCAACAGCTCGTCGAGGTAGTCGTCGTCTCGCTCTAAGCGGCGCACCACGCGACGGTAGGCCGAAGGCAGCGCTAACGGTGCCAGGTTTAAGCGCCGCTCCGGGAAGCCTCCTACGTGACGGCGGCTGTTGCGGAACATCACTCGACCGGTACCGTGGCGATCCAGCAGCGCTTCGCTCAGCTGGTCGCGAGCGGTGTCCTGCTGCGCTTTGCTTGCCTCCGGGTTGCACAGGATGGCCAGCAGCGCCTGGCTGTCGCGGTCATCGGCTACCGCAGAGACGTCGGTACGGGCGCTAGGGTCGTCAGGCAGTGCCTCCAAGGCGTCGATGGCGCGGGCCACTTCGGTGTAGTGGCTCTCTTCGGCTTTGAAGCGCTCAAGATCGTGGTAGCGCTCGCTATCCAGCAACCGCAGGCGGGCAAAGTGGCTCTTGATACCCATCTGTTCGGGGGTCGCGGTGAGCAGCAGCAGGCCGGGAATCACCGCCGAAAGCTGTTCGACGCACCGATAGCCGGGGCCGCTGCCTTCTTCACTCCAGTCGAGGTGGTGCGCTTCGTCAACAATCAGCAGGTCGAACTGGCTGGCCAGTGCCTGCTCTTGACGCTGAGGGTTGGCAAATAGCCAGCCCTGGCTCGCTAGCACCAGCTGGGCGCTCTCAAAGGGGTTGGCGCTGCCGTGGGCCTGGCTCTGGGTTTCATCCAGTAGCGAGACGTTGAGCGAAAAGCGTCGCAGCAGCTCGACCAGCCACTGGTGAGTGAGGCTGTCGGGTACCAGAATCAGCGCCCGCTCAACGCGGCCATTGAGCAGTAGGCGGTGCAGAATCAGGCCAGCTTCAATGGTTTTACCCAGGCCCACTTCGTCCGCCAGCAGTACCCGAGGTGCATGGCGGTTGGCAACTTCATTGGCAATGTAGAGCTGATGGGGTATCAGATCGATGCGCGGCCCAGAAAAGCCCAGCGCGCTGTGCTGCTCGATACGTTGATAGTGGTGCAGGGTACGAAAGCGCAAATCAAACCAGTCGTTGCGATCGACCTGGCCGGTCAGCAGGCGGTCGCGAGCCTGGTCGAACTGCATGGTATCGGCGAGTTTGGCCTCGGGCAGCTCGCGCAGATTGCCTTCCTTGTCTTCACCGATATAGGTGATCAGGCCGTTGGACTCTTTGCTGTCATCGACAACGATCTGCCAGCCGTCAGCAGAGAGTACGCGGTCGCCGCTGCCGAACATAACGCGGGTCAGCGGGGCTTGGCGGGTGTTGTAGGTACGGGTTTCCTGACTGGCACTGAACAAAATGGTAACGCTACGGGCGTCGCAGTTAAGCACGGTACCGAGCCCAAGCTCGGCTTCGCCGTCGCTAATCCAGCGTTGGCCGGGAGAAAAATCGCTCATGATGCCTCGGGAGAGTCTGCAAAACGGGTCGACTGCCGCCGGTAGTGAGCGCCGGCAGCAACAGGGCGGGGGATTCTAACGCAAAGCAGCGGGGGGATTAAGGTGTATCGGCATCAATCTTGTAACCAGCGATCCAGCTGGGCGCGAGTAAGCTCGCCAACGTGGATATCCAGGGTGTTCCCCCGGCCGTCGAACAGCACTGTGGTGGGCAATCCCGGTGCTTGAAAAAGCGCCATCAGCTGCTGGCTGGGGTCACGCAGGGCGTAGCGAAATTCAAGCTGCTGCTCATCCAGGTAGCGCACCATGGGCAGTAGGTCTTCGCCTTGGTTAGCAACCACCACGCTGACACCATCGCGTTTTGCGGCCTCCTCGAGCAGCGGCATTTCACGCAGGCAGGGAGGGCACCAGGTCGCCCACAGGTTGACGATAATCAGGTCAGCGTTGTCGGTCAGTGAGGGCAGATGCACGTCATTGCCTTCCACATCCTCAAGGGTGATCTCCGGTAGGGCGTCAACCGCAAAGTCATTGCCCAGGGGCGCCAGGGTGACCAGCACCAGCCATAGGCTGGAGGCGGCGACCAGCATGGCCATTGCACCGCCCATAGCCAATAACCGAGCCCGCAGCGTCCAGGCCGTCCATACCAAGCCTGCCGCCATCCCCCATAGACCGTGGTAGCCGGGTTGCCAGACTTTGAGCGCTTCAAGCGGGGCGGCGCTATAGCTATCCAGGTTGAGCAGGATATGGCCCACTCGAGCGCCGACTAACCAAACAATAATAAGCCCGGCAAACCAGCGCTGCTGAGCCGGGCGGGGCAGCCCTAACAAGAAGCGTGCGCAGAGCAGCAGTAGCAGCGCGCAGCCAACGGCGTACAGGCGTGGTAGCGAAATCAGTAGCGGGCCGAGAGAAATGGCGTTCATGGATTTCCCGTTCAGGTTTTCAACGTAGGTTTTTAATTCGGGTTCCCAGTTAAGCATGCTGCGAAGCAGGTACACTAGGAGACCATATCATTTGAGCTGAAAATTACGGAGACGTTATGCCCTCACCCGCTTTCGATAAGCTGCGCGCGCTAGCGATCGGATCCCAGGCGATTGGCTTGATCCTGATAATGACTCTGGAAACGGTAATGGGCAATGCGGCTCGCCCCTGGCAGGGTGTGGTGTTAGCCGCCATGCTGGTCACCGCGTTAACGATTGCGCTGGTGCGGCTTTACCGACGCAAACGCCTTCAAAAGCAGCTTGCTGAACGCAGGCGATATCTTGAAGAAGGCGACGAGCGTTAGAAAGCGTTGCTTGTGTTTTTGCCGTTCCAGTTCCAGATTAATAGCAGCCTTAACGATTGTCCGCTGGGGCACACTAAAAAATTGCACAACTTTTTACGACACTGGGAGCGACAAATAATATGATCAATAAGCGCGCATTAGCCACCGCTGTGGCGGCCTCAACCCTGGCAATGACCGGGTTCGCACAGGCAGAGGTCAAAGTTGGCTTCTTGGGCGGCTTTACCGGGGGAATCGAAAGTTTAACGCCACCCATTTTTGAAGGTGCTCAGCTAGCCGTTGAGCAGATCAATGAGCAGGGCGGTATTTTAGATGGCCAAACGTTGGTGATGCCGTCTGGTGATACCACCTGTTCCGATGCATCGGCTGCCTCTAACGCCGCCGACCGCATGGTGAACTCTGAAAATGTCACCGCGATTGTCGGTGCGCTGTGTACTGGTGCGACCATTGCCGCGGCTAATAACGCCGCCATTCCCGGTGGTGTGTTGATGGTGTCGCCCGCTTCGACTGCCCCTGCGGTATCTGAGCTGGACGATAATGATCTCGTCTTCCGTACCGTGCCGTCGGATGCTTTCCAGGGCGAGATCCTTGCCAAGCTGTTGCTTGAAAAAGGTATCGACGCAGTGGCGGTCACTTATGTCAACAATGATTATGGTCAGGGGCTTTCTGACGCCTTTAGCGCTGCTTTTGAAGCCGGCGGAGGTGAGATTACTGAGAACCTTGCCCACGAAGATAACCGCGCGGATTATCGCTCTGAGCTAGGCTCACTGTCAGTCAGTGGCGTGGATACTCTCGTCGTGCTGGCCTACGCCGACACCTCAGGTCAGACCGTGCTGCGCCAAGCCTATGAAAGCGGTATGTTTACCCAGTACGTAGGTGCTGACGGCATGGTCGGCGATAGCCTTATTGAAGCCATCGGTGCAGACGTGCTGGATGGCATGATCGCCACGCGCCCCGGCAGCCCTGACCTGCCCGGTACCGATATCTTTATCGAAGCCGCCGAAGCTGCTGACTTCGATCCAAGCGCAGTATTTGCCGCCCAGGCCTACGATGCCGCTTTCCTGGTCGCATTGGCGATTGAGCAGAACGGCAGCGCCGAGCGTGAAGGCCTTTCCGAAGCACTGCGCAGTGTTTCCAGCGCCCCCGGCGAGGTCATTCTGCCCGGCGAGTGGGAAAAAGCGGTTGAGCTGATTGCCGCAGGTACCGATATCAACTACGAAGGCGCCTCTGGTTCGCATGAGTTCGATGACAACGGCGACGTGCCTGGCGTGGTGGTCGAGATGGCTGTAGAAGACGGCACCTTTACCAGCAAAGGTCAGGTTGATCTTTAATTCTCAGCCTTAGTGTTAAAAATGCCGGGCTTATTAAAGTCGGGCATTTTTTATTGGCATGGCCCACCTTGTTGTCCTTAATCTTCCCGGCAATTCCGCGTGTGATAGGATCAGAATTAAATTCTGAATGTGTTGGGGGATGATTAAACCCATGAGTTATAAACCCCCGTTTACCATCACCGCCGATATTCTCAATCTGGTCGCAGAGATCAGCGAGCAAGTGGGCAGACTGAACGCTAATGCACTGGAAGCTTCGCCTCAGTTGCGCAAGCAAAACCGCATTAAAACCATTACCGGAACGTTGGCGATTGAAGGCAATACCCTGACTGAAGAGCAGGTCACCGCGATTGTAGACGGCCAGCGCGTGATGGGGAGTGTGCGCGAGTTGGCTGAGGTCAAAGGGGCGATTCAGGCTTACGATGCCTTACCCAAGCTGCAACCTGATAGCATCAATGACTTACTCACCGCCCATGGCTTGATGATGTCGGATATTCTGGTAAATGCTGGCGAGTTTCGGCATAAAGCGGTGGGCATCCACAAAGGGAATGTAGTACATCATGTTGCGCCACCTGCTCATCAGGTATCGGGGCTAATGGCGGATTTAACCCATTGGCTAAAACAGGCTAAAGACCATCCTTTAATTACCAGCAGTGTATTTCATTACGAGTTTGAATTTATCCATCCTTTTAACGATGGCAATGGTCGCATGGGACGCTTGTGGCAAACGCTGATTTTGTCGCAATGGCATCCGCTGTTTTTATCGTTGCCGCTGGAAAGCGTTATCAAAGACAACCAGCAGCGCTATTACCAAGCGCTTGAACAAGCGGATCAGCAAGCCGAGAGCACGCCCTTTATTCATTTTATGTTATCGGTCATCGCTCAGACACTAGTACAAAACGCCCCTGTAAATGTCCCTGTAAACGCCCCTGTAAATGTCTCTGGGCTAAAAACACCTGAAGCGATCATGGCGTTAATTCAGCACAACCCGGCGATTACTCGCCAGCAAATAGCCGACACCACAGGGAAAGACATACGTACTATTGGCCGTGCGATGGCCAAGTTACAGCAAGCGGGCAGGTTGAAAAGAGTAGGGTCAGATAAGTCGGGCCATTGGGAGATTATCAGTGAGTGAGCCCCACCCCACGCTTTTCGTTATACGAGTATTGATTGTTACCAAAACTTGTCGTACTGAAGGCGCTTGGTGACCTGTTGCTGCCCGAAAGCGCGCCAGATCTGGCGCGCCGGGCTTAGCTCATAGGTCATATCAATTGTCCCATCAACTGTGACTTTTGATTTTCTCGGGTAGTAGCCCTTTGGGCGCGAAGCGCAGCACCATGGTGATCAATAAGCCAATCACCAGCACCCGTGCCTGCAGGGCGCGGCTATCCATATTGCCTGGTGCATCCCAGCCGAAAGCGCCTTCGCCAAAGGCCACCGCTAACTGCATTAAGAACAGCGCCAGGGGCTCGGACATAATCCAGATAATGTACACCGCCACGGCGCCAAAAATGGTGCCCAGGTTATTGCCCGGTCCGCCAAGTATCACCATCACCAACACCAGGAAGGTATGGTTGAGCGGCAGGTAGCCTTGAGGATCGAAGAGGCTGTTGAAGGTGCCCAGTATGCCGCCGCCCAAGCCCATCAGAATGCAGCCCAGCACGAAGATTTCCAGACGCCGTTTGTTGATATCCTTACCCATCGCCGCAGCGGAGACTTCATTGTCGCGAATCGCCCGGATCATACGGCCCCAAGGGGCGTTGTAGGCGCGATTGAGTAAAAAGAAGATTACCGCGATGATCACCGCCGTAAACGAAAGGTAGATCGCTCGTGAGAGCGTAAACCCCAGTTCGGCAGGCCCCGGTGTGGGCCAGGGAAGTGGGGAAACCGTAGCGGTGCCGCGGGTCAGCCAGTCGGAGTTCTTTAGAAACGCCTTGATGATCTCGGCAATGCCGAGGGTGGCTATCGCCAGATAGTCGCTGCGCAAGCCCAAACAGATATGGCCAATAAAGTAGCCGACGCCACCCGCCAGCGCGCCACCGACAATCCAGCCGATCCAGGGCGGTAAGCCCAGCCCACCGACGAAGCCTGCCTGGCTTTCAATCGCATCAGTGACTTCACGCAGCTGGCTAATCACCACGAGGTAAAGCACCACACCCAGCACCACCGCGATAAACGTACGCAGGGGCTTGGGTACGCCCAGTCGATCCAGCTTGCTGGCGCCAACAATCAATACAATAGCGGCTGCGCCATAAAGCAGCACGCGGCCAAATTCGCCGGGTAGCGCCGTGCCCCAGAAGGCATCGTTGACCGGTACACTGAAAAACATCGCACAGAAGCCACCCAGGGCGACAAAGCCCATTACCCCGGCGTTGAACTGACCGGCATAGCCCCACTGGATGGTTAATCCCAGCGCGAGGATGGCGTAGCAGGCAGCTTCTACCAGCATGCGCGTGCTGTAGGCGGCGCCCATGATGGCGTAGACCGCCAAAACCGCTACGAGCAGCACACCAAACAGAATCAGCTCGCGCAGCGGGAAGCGACGGGCAGACGTGGCGTCTTGGGGAGTGTAGGCAGGGTTGCGCGTTTTTTCTGAGTTGCTCATTAGATCACCTTGCCCTTAAAGAGTCCGGTGGGACGCCACACCAAAATGGCTACCAGAATGAAAAACGGCACCACAATTTTGTACTCGGTACCCACAAAGGCCAGATTCGACGGTAGCTCGAGCCAGGCGGGCAGGCTGTCGCGGAAGGGGCGTAGCAGCACGTTCCAGTTAAACACCGCCAGGGTTTCGGCAAAGCCGACCACAAAGCCACCGGCAATGGCGCCGTAAGGGTGGCCAACGCCCCCCACAATAGCGGCGGCGAAAATGGGCAGCAGCAGAAAGAAGCTCAAGTCGGGTTTGAAGGTAACGTCTAAGGAGAGCAACGTTCCGGCAATAGCCGCCAGCGCTCCGGCAATCATCCAGGTCACTGCCACGATGGTATTGGTATTAATACCCGATGCTTGGGCCAGCTCAGGGTTATCCGACATGGCGCGCATTGCCTTGCCTAACCGCGAACGGTTAAGGAAAAGGTGCAGTGCGACGACCGCAACGATGGTAATCACGAACAGGTAAATCTGCGGCTCGGTAACCACAATCGGAGCCCGGGCACCCTCGAAGGGCAGCGCAATACGGAAGATCTCTTTACGGTCGTCGACATATAAACTCTGCCCGCCGGTGCCCGAAAAGAGACGGATCAAGCCCTGCAGAATCAGCGTGACCCCCAGCGAGCCAATCACCAGCACAATCGGTTTGACACCATGGGCACGTAGCGGTTTATAGAAGGTTTTGTCGATCCCCACGGCCAAAGCAGCGGTGAGCAGCATTGCCAGCGGCAGCATTAACACGGCGGTGGGTACACCTAGGCTGGCGCCAGCCGCCGGAAATAGCGTGGTGAGTAACAGCACCATAAAGGCGCCGAAGGTCATCATGTCGGCGTGGGCGAAGTGGGCAAAGCGCATAATGCTGAAAATCAGCGTTACCCCAATGGCCCCAATGGCATAAATAGAGCCGCTGACGCTGCCCGAAATCACCACATTATTGATGAAAAAAACCAGTTCGTTCACGTCTATCTCCCTGGGGCTAGCCGCCCAAAAAGCTTTTGGCGACATCGGGGTCGGCGAGCAGTGCCGCCCCAGTGTCGGTAAAGCGGTTTTGGCCAGCAGCCAGCACAAAGCCCTTATCGGCTATCGCGAGTGCCTGTTTGGCGTTCTGTTCCACCATCAAAATACCCACGCCAGCGGCGTTGATCTGTTTGACGCGGTCGAAAATCTCATTCATATACAGCGGCGACAGCCCTGCGGTGGGTTCGTCCAGCAACAGTAGGCTCGGCTCGGCCATCAGAGCGCGGCCCATGGCGACCATTTGGCGCTGTCCACCGGAAAGCTCACCGGCAGGCTGGCGGCGCTTTTCGTACAGCGGTGGGAAAAACTCATAGATCTGAGCGAGCATGCGCTTGACGTTTTGCGGCTTTAAAAAGGCGCCCATCTCCAGGTTTTCCTGCACCGAAAGGCTGGGGAAAACGTTCTTCTCCTGGGGCACGAAGCCCATGCCGCGCTGCACCAGCTGGTTAGGCGGCAGGTTTTGGATGGGCTGGCCGTTAAGCAGTATCTCGCCCTGATTAACATGCAGCAGGCCAAAGACCGCTTTCAGCATGGTGGATTTACCCGCCCCGTTAGGGCCGACGATCACACCGACCTCATCGGCTTCCAGCGTCATGTTTACCCCGTTAAGGATATTCATGCCGCCATAGCCGCCGTGCACATCCCGTGCGTCGATTAATGGCCTGATTGTTGATGACATAAGCAAAGTATTCCAGCAAGGTCGCTTGGCAGCGACATCATTATATTAATTGGCTAATGGGAGAAAACGTCACGTTTAAGCGGCATCTGTACCGAAGTAGGCCTCGATGACCTCAGGGTTATTCTGGATGTCGTTGATATGCCCCTCCACCATCACACTGCCCTGAGCCAGCACGATAACCGGGTCGCAAAGGCGGGCAATCATCTCCATGTCGTGCTCAATGACCAGAAAGGTGTAACCCATTTCGCGGTTGAGCCGCTCAATATTGCCGATCAAATCACCCAGCAGGGTGCGGTTTACCCCGGCGGCGATCTCATCAAGTAGCACTACCTTGGCGTTGGTCATCATGGTGCGGCCAAGCTCCAGCAGCTTCTTTTGCCCTCCGGACAAATTACCCGCCAGCTCGTTGCGCACATGGTGCAGGCCAACAAAGTCGATGACTTCCAGGGCGCGGCGGCGCACCTCCGCCTCTTCTCGCTGCACTTTGCCGGGCTTTAGCCAGGCACTGAAAAGGTCTTCACCGGCTTGCTTGGGCGGTACCATCATGAGGTTTTCCAGCGCGCTCATCTGGCTGAACTCGTGGGCGACCTGAAAGGTGCGCAATAAGCCGCGATGAAAGCGCTGGTCGGCGCTGAGCGAGGTAATGTCTTCTCCATCAAGCAGCACATGGCCGCTGTCAGGGGTCAGGGCGCCAGCAATGAGATTAAACAGGGTTGATTTACCTGCGCCGTTGGGGCCAATCATCCCGGTAATGGAGCCCTTCTCCACTTGAATGGAGCAGTCATTAATCACCTGTAGGCCGCCGAACGCTTTGTTGACTCGCTGTACTTCAATAAGAGGGGTCATGGTGTCTCCACGCGATACAGGCGGCTAATTAAGCCGCCTGCACACTGTTATTAAGTTATTTGTCGTGGTTTTTTCAGCCACCGCTGGCTGGCTGCAAAGGCACCAATAATGAGCAGCGCGCCGAGGGTGGGGATAAGATAGCCATCCACCTGAGGAATGGTGCGTAAAAACACAAAGGCTACGGCGGCGGGGGCCACAAAGCGCACCAGAAACCGCCAGAATTTAAACCAAGTGACGCTGCTGCCCAGTTCCTTCATCACTTCGCTCTGGGTTAGCGCCCAACCGGCGAATAGGGCTATCAGCAGGCCGCCCACCGGCATAAATATATTGGTGAGTAGCTCGATAAACTCAAACGCACTGCGCCCAAACAGGCTATGGAAAATCGTCCCCTCGGCCCAAATGTTGAAGCTAACCACGGTCAACAGACCCATTGCCCAAGCGGCGATGACCATAACTGCGACCGCCTGGGGGCGAGTCATGTCAAAGCGCTCCACCAGGAACGCCGCGACGGGCTCAATCAGCGAAATAGAGGAGCTGATAGCGGCGCCGAGAACCAGGATAAAGAACACACCGCCGACCAAAGCGCCAAATGGCATCTCGGCAAACGCCAGCGGAAGGGTAACAAAACATCAGCCCAGGGCCTTGTCCGGTTTCTAACCTGCGCCAAACACCAGGGCAAAAATAGCCAGGCCGCCACCATCGCCACGGCGGTATCGACAATGGCGACGGCAAAGGCGGTGCGGGTCAGTGAGACATCGCTGGGCATGTAGGCGCCGTAAGCCATGATGGCTCCCATGCCCAGGCTAAGGGTGAAGAATGATTGGCCCATGGCCTGCAGCCAGCCTTCAAGGCTGAGGTCGGCGATATTAAAGGTAAACAGGAAGCTGGCAGCGGCACCTATATCGCCATTCACTACGCCGTAGGCCAGCACTACCAACAGAATCACAAACAGCGCGGGCATCATAATGCGCAGGCCTGATTCGATGCCTTTATGAATCCCCATGCCGACAATCAGCGCGGACGCGGCAATGAAAAGGGTGTGATAGAGCGTCATTAGGCCAGGGGCGGCCAGTAGTGCGTCAAAGCCAGTGCTAATGGTCTGAGCGTCGGCACCGACCAGTGAGCCGGTCAGCATCAGCCAAGTGTAGTGAATCGCCCAGCCGGCAATCACCGAATAGAAGCTTAAAATCAAAAACGCCGAGGCAGCGCCCAGCCAGCCGATCGTTTCCCAGGCCGAGAGGTGCCATGGGTTTTGGTCAGGTGCCGCATACCCATAATCGGGCTCTGGCGGCTGGTGCGACCCAGCATGATCTCGGCAATCAGAATCGGTATGCCAACGGCGAAGATCGTCAGTGCGTAAACCAATATAAAGGCACCGCCACCGTTTTCACCGGTGAGGTAGGGGAAGCGCCATAGATTGCCCAAACCGACGGCGGAACCAACGGCGGCGAGAAGAAAAGTGCCTTTATGCGTCCAGACGTTATGACCGCTCATGGGTAAGAGTGTCCGTGTTTGGGCGTCAGGATGGGGGTAAGTATCCAAACACCTGTATGAATGTAGCGATGTCAGCGTGCCTTGGACGCGCTGAATTTAGCGTCACTGTGCGATAGAACGCGGCACCTTTCCAGCGTATTAGCGTTTAGGCTGCGTTTAGGGAAGTATCTTGGCAGCTATTGAGCGGTCATGAAGTGTGGCAACGAGGCATAAAAAAACCCGCTTTCGCGGTTTTGGGTACTGACTGCTTGGAACGGATTACTTCTTGCTGTAACGCTTACGCTCGGTTTCTTTCAGCAGCTTTTTGCGCAGGCGGATGTGCGCCGGCGTGACTTCGACGAGCTCGTCAGAGTCGAGGAACTCGATGGCCTGCTCCAGGGAGAACTTAACCGGCGGGGTTAAGACGATGTTTTCATCGTTACCGGTGGAGCGCATGTTGTCGAGCTTCTTGCCTTTGGTGGGGTTAACCACCATGTCGTTAGCGCGGTTGTTGATACCGATCAGCATGCCTTCGTAAACTTCCGTGGCGTGATCGATAATCAGCTTGCCGCGCTCTTGCAGCGCATACAGCGCATAGGCAAGGGCTTTACCGTCGACCATCGAAACCAACACGCCGTTGCGACGCTCGATAGAGGCTTCAGGCTTCAGCGGGCCGTAGTGATCAAAGCGGCTGGTCAGGATGCCGGTGCCCGAAGTCAGGGTCAGAAACTGGCCACGGAAACCGATCAAGCCGCGGGCAGGAATGATGAAGTCCAGGCGAACCCGTCCTTTACCGTCCGGCAGCATGTTGGTCATCTCACCTTTACGGTAGCCCAGCTCTTCCATGATCGAGCCTTGGTGCTGCTCTTCACAGTCGATGATGACCTCTTCGTAGGGCTCCTGCTTCTCACCGTCGATCTCTTTGATGATGACTTCAGGGCGGCCTACGGCCAGCTCAAAGCCTTCACGGCGCATGGTTTCGATCAGCACCGAGAGGTGCAGCTCGCCACGGCCAGAAACCTTGAACTTCTCAGGGGTTTCGCCCTGCTCAACGCGCAGGGCCACGTTGTGAATCAGCTCTTGATCAAGGCGATCCTTGATGTTGCGGCTGGTCACAAACTTACCGTCTTTACCGGCGAACGGTGAATCGTTGACCTGGAAGGTCATTGAAACGGTCGGTTCGTCGACGGACAGTGGCGGCAGCGCTTCGACCTTGGCCGGATCGCATAGCGTATCCGAAATCGACAGATCGTCGATGCCAGTAACACAGACGATGTCGCCCGCGGTGGCTTCGTTGGTGCTGCACGCGCTCAAGGCCCATATGGGTCATGACCTGACCGATTTTGCCCTTACGCACATTGCCGTCAACGCCGATGATCGACACCTGCTGGTTCGGTTTCACCGCGCCACGCTTGATGCGACCCAGGCCGATAACGCCTACATAGCTGTTGTAATCCAGCGCAGAGATCTGCATCTGGAAGGGGCCGTCAAGCTCAACCTTCGGCGGCTCGACGATATCGACGATGGCCTGGAACATGGGATCCATGTTGTCCGCCAGCTCTTCAGGATCCATACCGGCAATGCCGTTTAGGGCAGAGCAGTAGATGATTGGGAAATCGAGCTGTTCGTCAGACGCACCGAGGTTGTCGAACA
The DNA here is from genome assembly GCF_009728585.1 of Halomonas sp. PA16-9. Taxonomy (NCBI): domain Bacteria; kingdom Pseudomonadati; phylum Pseudomonadota; class Gammaproteobacteria; order Oceanospirillales; family Halomonadaceae; genus Halomonas; species Halomonas sp. PA16-9. The sequence continues at coordinate 197,072 of NZ_CP040451.1, forward strand.
GGTCAAAAATCTGGTCGATAACCCAGTCAGGGCGTGCGCCGGGACGGTCAATTTTGTTGACCACCACGATCGGCTTCAGGCCTTGGGCGAATGCTTTCTGGGTCACAAAGCGGGTTTGCGGCATCGGGCCATCAACGGCGTCTACTAGCAGTAGCACCGAATCGACCATTGACATGACGCGCTCAACCTCGCCGCCGAAATCGGCGTGCCCAGGCGTATCCACGATGTTGATGTGGTAGTCGTTACCTTGGCTGTCTTGCCATTGAATGGCCGTATTCTTGGCCAAAATGGTAATGCCACGCTCTTTTTCCTGATCGTTTGAGTCCATGATGCGCTCTTGACCTTCTGCTTTACGGTCAAGGGTGCCGGACTGGCTCAGGAGCTTGTCGACCAGTGTGGTTTTACCATGGTCAACGTGGGCTATGATCGCGACGTTGCGCAGGTTATTAACCGCGCTGGAGTTTTGCTGGTTTTGCATGCTGAGAGAGAACTCTTGTGAACACCCGTTCGTCCACGGGTCGGAAAATGCGGGTCGCAAGGGCTGGCAATTTGCCGACCATCTTGGCTCAGGGCTTGCGTCCAATAGCCATTCTACCATGTCGAAGGCTTCGCTGATATTACTGCCTCTCATATCAACCTTGGTCTAGGAATGTTTTCGCCATGAACCTCCATCCGCTAGACTAGCGCTTTTCCCACTGGGGCAGGAGCATGACCATCGGCAACCTGATGCGTTTGTTAAGCGATGGCGAGGTTCACTCTGGCGAGCAGCTGGGTGAAGCGCTGGGTATTTCTCGTGCGGCGGTGTGGAAACAGTTAAAAAAACTGGAAGCACTAGGGGTGGAGGTAGTGGCGGTGAAAGGCCGTGGCTACCAGCTATCCCAGCGCCTGGAGCCCTTGGAGGGCGCCAAAATCGTGGAGCGGCTGCCCGCACAGGCGCGCCACCACCTTGCGCGCCTGTTTGTTGAGGACCAGTTACCCTCCAGCAATGAGTATCTGCGCCAACGCTTTGAGCAGGGCGCCGGGCATGGCGAAGTGTGCCTGGTTGAGCTGCAAACGGCGGGACGTGGGCGCCGTGGTCGTGTCTGGTCGACGCCCTGGGGTCAGAGCTTAATGCTATCGCTGGGCTGGCGCTTTGAGTCGGGTATTGCGGTGCTGGAGGGCTTGAGCTTGGCGGTAGGCGTTGTCGTTGCCCAAGTGCTTGAGCAGCATGGTGTGGCGCCGAAGCTTAAGTGGCCTAACGATATCCTGCTCTCCGAGCAGGGTGATGGCCCAGGCGACGAGTTAGGCAAGCTGGCCGGTATTCTTATCGAAGTGACCGGGGATGCCGCAGGCCCCTGCGAAGTCGTCATTGGTATGGGCATGAATCTTTGGCTGCCCGCTGCCCAGCGGGCAGCGATCGACCAACCTGTTGCGGCGCTTTTCGAGCGACTGCCGGATATCTCGCGTAATCAGTTGGCCTCAGACGTAGTGTCGGGCCTGCTGGCGATGCTGGCTAACTTTGAACAACATGGCTTTGCCGCCTGGCGGGATGCGTGGAATCAGCGTCACGCCTATGCGGGGCTGCCGATTAGAGTGATTCAAGGACAGCAGACCAGCGATGCGATCGCCGGAGAAGTGGATGAGAGTGGTAACCTCTGGGTTGCCGAAAATGGTCACTCGCGACGCCTAGCCGGCGGTGAGATCAGCGTGCGCAGGCGTTTATGATTCTGGATCTGGATATCGGCAACACGCTGTCTAAATGGCGGCTCAAGGATGCCGAGAGTAGCGAGATACGTTCCCGCGGGGCTGTGTGGACCCGGGAGGAGTGGCGCCCAGGGGCTGATATTCCCGACCTGGACGTGGTCGAGGCGGTGCGTATATCAAGCGTTGCCAGGGCAGCCGTGCTGGAAGAGACGGTCGCCTTGTTGCGCCGCCGGGTGCGTCATGTGCACGTGGCGCACTCAACCCATGAGGCACTAGGCGTGGTTAATGGCTACGAAGAGCCGGGGCGTTTAGGCGTCGATCGTTGGATGGGGGCGCTGGCGGGCTATCAGCTAGCAGGCGGTTGCTGTGCGGTGGATTGTGGCAGCGCGATTACTATCGACTTTGTGCTGCCAGGCGGCCAGCACCTGGGCGGCTTTATTATCCCCGGTCTTCGCCTGATGAAAGAGAGCCTGAAGCTGGGTACTCGCAATGTGGCCATCGACCCTGAAAGTGAGGCCGATGAGTTGCTGGAGCCAGGACGACGCACCGTTGATGCGGTTAATCATGGTATTTATATGGCCGCCGTCAGTGCCATTAACCGCATTTATAGCGAAGTGTGCGATCAAGAGGGTGTGGCGCTGCCAATGCTGTTGACGGGGGGCGATGCGCGCGTTGTCTCACGGGGAGTGCAGGTGCCTCATGCGGTGTGGCCGGATATGGTTTATGGCGGCTTAGAGGCGTGCTTTCCGATGACTTTCGCCGAGCGTGCGGGCAAAATGTCGGGTGCGCCGCGGGTGCCTGAGCCGGTAGCGCTAGAAAAGATTCGCGCGGCACTTGCATTCTCCATGCTGCTTTGACAGAATGCAGCGCGTTCCAAGGCAGGCAGAAGATGCACTGGCATCGCAAGCTACGATAAATTAAGTAAATATCTAGCTTGACACTGTTTTGGAGGCTGGCATAATGTGCCGCCACAGTTGGAGAGGTTCCCGAGTGGCCAAAGGGAGCAGACTGTAAATCTGCCGCGAAAGCTTCGAAGGTTCGAATCCTTCCCTCTCCACCAAGTTTATCAGGCGCTGAACTGTTCAGTGTTTGGGAATGAAAAGCCGGTAAGCGGGCGTTAGCTACTGTTTCTCGTGCAGCGGATTGTCATTCTATAGGCAAGTTCGGGGGCGTAGTTCAATGGTAGAACCTCAGCCTTCCAAGCTGATGGTGCGGGTTCGATTCCCGCCGCCCGCTCCAGTTGATGTGTTTAGCTCATGTAGCTCAGGGGTAGAGCACACCCTTGGTAAGGGTGAGGTCGACGGTTCAATTCCGTCCATGAGCTCCATATTGCAGATCAAGCGAGCGAAGCTCGCTTTTTTTGTCTCTGCGTTTGGGTGGGTTTTTGTGACGCTTGAGCGTAAAGAAGGGGTTGTCAGGTGTGGGATTCTCCGCTACCATGGCGCCCGCTGTTGTATAGGCGGTCGAAAAGACGCTTGTTAGCAGAAGTAAGAAGCAAAAAGTAGATAGACGTTAGAAAGTCTAGAAAGTACGAAGATAGAAAGTCAGTACGAAGATAGAAAGTCAGTACGACGATACAGGCCAGTAGCTCAATTGGCAGAGCAGCGGTCTCCAAAACCGCAGGTTGGGGGTTCGATTCCCTCCTGGCCTGCCAGCCTTCCCAGGTTGGTATGTCTTTTTCCAAAATTCTTTTATCGTTCGCCGCACCCTGAGGAGTCTCGTTTTTATGAAGCCTGGTTCTGTAAAACATGGCGCCGAGGTGCAACAGACGCGCCATGACGGGCTCAAGTGGGCGGCGGTCGTAGCGCTGCTTGTCGTTGCTGTTGTTGGTAATACCTATTTCGCCGATATTGGCCTGCTCTACCGCGTGCTTGGTGTGGTGGTGTTGTGTGTGATTGCGGGTTTGATCGCGCTAACCACTACCAAGGGTCGTGATTTAGTAGAGCTTGCCAGAAGCGCCAAGAAAGAGATTCAGCGCGTTGTATGGCCGACCCGAGCCGAAACCATTCAAACCACGGCCATTGTGCTAGTGGCCGTTTTGGTGGTGGGGCTAATGCTGTGGTTGATCGACACTCTTCTTGGCTGGGCGATGTCCGGCGTCATTGGTTAGGAGCTTTCATGTCCAAACGTTGGTACGTCGTTCACGCTTATTCTGGCTTTGAAAAGCATGTCATGCGCTCATTGATTGAGCGTGTGAAGATGTATGGTATGGAGGATCGCTTTGGCGAAATTCTGGTGCCGACCGAAGAAGTTGTCGAAATGCGTGACGGCAAGCGGCGCAAGAGCGAGCGCAAATTTTATCCCGGCTACGTGCTAGTCGAGATGGAAATGGCCGACGAAACATGGCATCTCGTCAATGAGACGCCGCGTGTTATGGGCTTTATTGGCGGAACAAAAGAGAAGCCAGCGCCAATCACTTCTCGCGAAGCAGATGCCATTTTGCTGCGCGTTAAAGACGGTACTGATAAGCCGCGGCCTAAGACGATGTTTGAGCCGGGCCAATCAGTGCGTGTTGTCGACGGGCCGTTTGCCGATTTCAACGGTGTTGTCGAAGAAGTTAATTATGAAAAGAGTCGTCTGCATGTCAGTGTGCTGATCTTCGGGCGCTCTACACCTGTTGAGTTAGAGTTCTCTCAAGTTGAGAAAGAGTAACGGGTGAGTAGTAAATAGTAAGTAAGCGGTAAGTTTTAATTCGTGTGAAATGGCTGGTTCAGCTGTTTCACTGGTACCGGGGAGCCTTCGGGCGCTATTACCCAACTGGAGTGTTAAAGATGGCCAAGAAAGTACAGGCTTATATCAAACTGCAGGTTGCTGCAGGTAAAGCCAATCCAAGTCCGCCGGTAGGCCCTGCGCTGGGTCAGCACGGCGTGAACATCATGGAATTCTGTAAGGCGTTCAACGCTGCGACTCAAGAAATTGAGCCGGGCCTGCCGACGCCAGTCGTGATCACCGTCTACTCTGACCGTAGCTTCACGTTCGTCACCAAGACGCCGCCTGCTGCCGTGCTGCTGAAAAAAGCCGCTGGCATCAAGTCTGGTTCTGGTGAGCCGAACAAGAAGAAGGTCGGCACCGTAACGCGTGAACAGCTTGAAGAGATCGCCAAGGCTAAAGAGCCTGATTTGACGGCTGCGAATCTCGATGCCGCTGTACGCACCATTGCTGGCAGCGCTCGCAGCATGGGCCTAAACGTGGAGGGTCTCTGATCATGGCTAAACTGTCTAAGCGTGCGAAAATCATTCGCGAAAAAGTAGACACTACTAAAGCCTACTCTATTGAAGAAGCGGTAGCGCTGCTCTCTGAGCTGTCTACAGTTAAATTCAAAGAGTCTGTTGATGTTGCCATCAACCTGGGCGTTGATCCACGCAAATCCGACCAGGTTGTACGTGGCGCTACCGTCATGCCTAACGGTACCGGTAAAGACGTACGCGTTGCAGTCTTCACCCAGGGTGCCAATGCCGATGCCGCTAAAGAAGCCGGCGCCGACATCGTGGGTATGGACGACTTGGCTGAGCAAGTGAAAAAAGGCGTGATGGATTTTGACGTCGTTATCGCTTCGCCAGACGCCATGCGCGTTGTGGGTCAGTTGGGTCAGATTCTAGGTCCGCGTGGCCTGATGCCTAACCCGAAAGTTGGCACCGTAACGCCCGATGTGGCGACAGCGGTCAAGAATGCCAAAGCGGGTCAGGTGCGTTTCCGTACCGACAAAAACGGCATCATCCACACTACCCTGGGTAAAGTGGATTTTGACGCCGCAGCAATTAACGGCAACCTGGAAGCACTGGTTGCTGACCTGAAGCGCCTCAAGCCGAGCGCCTCTAAAGGTATTTACTTCAAAAAAATGACCCTGTCTACTACTATGGGCCCGGGTTTAACAATCGATCACTCTGCTTTCGCGTAAGCGAGTAATCGTTGGTTTTTTTGTAAGAACCGAGCAAGAACTTTGCGGTCCCCCGTTTGGTGGCTATCACTGGCCGGGGCATCGTCAAAGACCGCAGGTGCCGCGCTTGATAAGTACGCAAGTACTTACAAGGGCGGCTTAATTGCCCTATAAGCGCCTGCGCAGATGGTGTGGCCGCCAGTTGGTTAAGCTTAAGACGGCTTTCTGGTGAGCACCATCCCCAAGGCTTCCCGCTTTGCAGCGCTTTTAGCACAGCAGAGTGGGGAGAGATGGTAACCACCGGAACCTTCCTGGGTTCCGGCACGAAGGAGTGATCACTGTGCCACTAGCACTTGAAGGCAAGAAAGCGATTGTTGCCGAGGTCAGTGAAGCGGCCAAGGGCGCACTCTCCGTCGTAGTTGCTGATTCTCGCGGCGTTACGGTTGGTAAAATGACCGATCTGCGCAAGCAGGCGCGTGAGAATGGTGTAGAGCTGCGTGTTGTACGTAATACGCTGGCTCGCCGCGCTCTCGAGGGCACTCAGTGGGAGTGCTTGAACGATAGCTTCGTTGGTCCTACGTTGTTGGCCTTCTCTACTGATCATCCGGGCGCTGCCGCTCGTCTGTTCAAAGAGTTTGCTAAAGCGGACAAGAACTTCGAAGTAAAAGCGTTGGCCTACGAAGGTGAGCTGATTCCGGCTGCTGACATCGACCGTCTGGCAACCCTACCGACTCACGACGAAGCAATTGCCAAGTTGATGTCGGTAATGAAAGAAGCCTCCGCTGGCAAGCTGGTTCGTACTCTGGCCGCTCTGCGCGACCAGAAGCAAGAAGCTGCATAAGCAGTTCTTCTTGCAGGTGGCGTAAACGGTTTAACCAGGGCGCTGCCTGAACCGAGCAATGAATCCTGAGTCCTCGGCTGACCGAGACTCCCGCAAAGTTAGGAATGAAACAATGGCACTGTCTAAAGACGATATCATCAATGCTGTAGCCGACATGACCGTAATGGAAGTTGTCGAGCTGATCGAAGCAATGGAAGAGAAATTCGGCGTTTCTGCTGCCGCTGCCGTAATGGCTGGTCCGGCTGCTGGCGGCGAAGTAGCTGAAGAACAGACTGAGTTTGACGTAGTTCTGACCGCTGCTGGCGACAAGAAAGTTAACGTGATCAAAGCAGTACGTGAGATCACTGGCCTTGGCTTGAAAGAAGCTAAAGGTGCTGTTGACGGCGCTCCGGCGACCATCAAAGAAGGTCTGTCTAAAGACGACGCTGAAGCAGCTAAAGCCAAGCTGGAAGAAGCGGGCGCAACCGTCGAGCTCAAGTAAGCCTTGTGCGGACGGCTTTACGCGCTGCGTGAGCTTCCACGGCTGGCGGCGGGATTTCCCGCTGCCGGCCTTTTTCTGTTGTAGCTGATGTTGGACAGTCGATGATATTGAACAACAGCAGTGCTGCTCATTGAGAGCAGCCACGACAGAAACGTAACAGCGTTATTGAAGATGGCGTTATTGAAGATAGTGTTATCGACGACTGAGTTATCGAACTAGATTTTCGACGGCGAGCTACCGATTTAGGAGCTTGCTGTCTGCGTCTGACGAAGCCCGCCGGGCAGCGATGACCACGCATCGGTCACCCATGGTGAACAAGCTGGGGAATACAGATGGCTTACTCATATACTGAGAAAAAACGCATCCGCAAGGATTTCGGCAAACTGCCCCAAGTGATGGATGTGCCTTACTTGCTGGCGATCCAGCTTGATTCCTATTACGACTTCCTCCAGCAAGATCGTTCGCCCGACGAGCGTCACGAGGTCGGTCTGCACGCGGCATTCAAGTCCGTGTTTCCGATTGAGAGCTTCTCCGGCAATGCAGCGCTTGAGTATGTCAGCTACCGCTTCGGTACGCCGGCGTTCGATGTTAAGGAGTGCCAGCTGCGCGGCGTGACTTACTCCGCCCCGCTGCGCGTCAAGGTTCGCTTGATCATCTATGATCGCGACTCCTCGAACAAAGCAATTAAAGATATTAAAGAGCAAGAGGTCTACATGGGGGAAATCCCCCTGATGACTGAGAACGGTACCTTTGTTATCAACGGTACTGAGCGGGTTATCGTCTCCCAGCTCCACCGCTCGCCCGGTGTGTTCTTCGATCACGACAAAGGTAAGAGCCACTCTTCCGGCAAGCTGCTCTATTCAGCTCGCGTGATTCCTTATCGTGGCTCCTGGTTAGACTTCGAGTTTGACCCCAAGGATAACGTTTTCGTACGTATTGACCGTCGCCGCAAGCTGCCGGCCTCGGTACTGATGCGTGCGCTGGGGATGAACACCGAAGAGATCCTGGCCGAGTTCTTTGAAACCAGCGTCTTCCACATTGAGAAATCCGGTTTCTATGTTGAGTTGGTTCCGTCGCGCCTGCGCGGCGAGACAGCTACTTTCGACATCAAGGATGGCGAAGGCAATGTGATCGTTGAAGAGGGGCGTCGGATTACCCAGAAGCACATTCGTCAGCTTGAAAAAGCCGGCCTTGAGCGTCTGGACGTGCCGATGGAGTACCTGTTCGGCAAAACGCTGGCTAAAGATCAAATCGACTCCAAAACAGGCGAGCTGATCTGCCCGTGTAATACCGAGATCACTCCCGAGGTGCTTGAGCGCATGGCCCAGGGTGGCATTACCTTGGTGGAAACGCTCTACACCAATGATCTCGACTGCGGTTCATTCATTTCCGACACCTTGAAGCTGGATGCTACTAATTCCGCGCTTGAAGCGTTAGTCGAAATTTACCGCATGATGCGTCCCGGCGAACCGCCCACCAAAGAGTCTGCCGAGACGCTGTTTAACAACCTGTTCTTCTCTGAGGACCGCTACGACCTGTCTGGCGTTGGCCGCATGAAGTTCAACCGTCGCCTGCGTCGTGATACTGACACGGGCTCCGGCGTACTGGATCGCAAAGACATTCTTGATGTGCTGCGCGAGCTGATCAGTATCCGTAACGGCTTCGGTGACGTTGACGATATCGATCACCTGGGTAACCGCCGTATTCGCTGTGTGGGCGAGATGGCAGAGAACCAGTTCCGCGTAGGCCTGGTGCGTGTAGAGCGCGCCGTGAAAGAGCGTCTTTCCATGGCGGAAAGCGAAGGCCTGATGCCCCAAGACTTGATCAACGCCAAGCCGGTCGCGGCGGCGGTGAAGGAGTTCTTCGGTTCCAGCCAGCTTTCGCAGTTTATGGATCAGAACAACCCGCTTTCTGAGGTTACCCACAAGCGTCGTGTGTCGGCACTCGGCCCCGGTGGTTTGACCCGTGAGCGTGCTGGCTTCGAAGTACGTGACGTTCACGCCACGCACTACGGGCGTCTATGCCCGATCGAAACGCCAGAAGGCCCGAACATCGGTCTGATTAACTCGCTGGCCACATACAGCCACACTAACAGCTACGGTTTCCTCGAAACGCCGTACCGTAAAGTGGTTGATCGTCAGTTGACCGACGACATCGTTCACCTCTCGGCGATCGAAGAGGGCGATTTCGTTATTGCCCAGGCGTCAGCGGCGGTAGATGAGTCCAACAAGCTAAGCGATGATCTGGTTCAGGTGCGTCACCGCGGTGAGACCACCTTTATGCGTCCCGAGCAAGTGACGCTGATGGACGTATCACCCCGTCAGGTCGTCTCGGTTGCAGCGGCATTGATTCCGTTCCTGGAGCACGATGACGCCAACCGCGCCTTGATGGGTTCTAACATGCAGCGTCAGGCGGTACCGACCCTGCGTGCCGATAAGCCGCTGGTGGGTACCGGCATGGAGCGCTTTGTTGCCCGTGACTCCGGCGTCTGTGCGGTGGCCAATCGCGGCGGCGTGATTGATTCCGTCGATGCGCGTCGTGTCGTGGTACGGGTTAATGAAGATGAAATCATCGGCGGTGAAGCCGGCGTTGATATCTACAACCTGACCAAGTACACCCGCTCGAACCAGAACACCTGTATGAACCAGCGCCCCATCGTGCGGCCTGGCGACAGCGTGGCACGTGGCGATATTCTCGCTGACGGCCCGTCGGTGGATATGGGCGACCTGGCGCTGGGCCAGAACATGCGTATCGCGTTTATGCCCTGGAACGGTTACAACTTCGAGGACTCCATCCTGCTTTCCGAGCGGGTCGTTCAAGAAGACCGTTTCACCACGATCCACATTCAGGAACTGACCTGTGTGTCCCGCGACACCAAGTTGGGCTCGGAAGAAATTACCTCCGATATCCCTAACGTGGGCGAGTCTGCGCTCTCCAAGCTGGATGAAGCGGGCGTTGTCTACATCGGTGCCGAAGTCGGCCCGGGCGATATTCTGGTCGGTAAAGTAACGCCGAAGGGTGAAACCCAGCTGACGCCTGAAGAGAAGCTGCTACGTGCCATCTTCGGCGAGAAAGCGTCTGACGTTAAAGACACCTCCCTGCGTGCCCCCACCGGCATGAAAGGTACGGTCATCGACGTTCAGGTGTTTACTCGTGACGGCGTTGAGAAAGATTCACGCGCCCTGTCGATCGAGCGCACTCAGCTTGACGAAGTTCGTAAGGATCTCCAAGAGACTTACCGTATCGCCGAAGACGCCACTTTTGAGCGTCTAAAGCGTACCCTTGACGGTCAGGCTGTTAACGGCGGCCCGAACCTCAAGAAAGGTGACGTGCTCGACGAGGCATACCTGGATGAATTGCCGCGTCAGCAGTGGTTCAAACTGCGCATGCAGGATGAGTCCTACAACGAGCTGCTGGCACAGGCCGACGAACAGCTGGAAACCCGTCGTAAAGAGATGGACGAGCGCTTTGAAGATAAGAAGCGCAAGCTGACCCAGGGCGACGATCTCGCACCGGGCGTGCTAAAAATCGTCAAAGTCTATATGGCGGTTAAGCGTCGCATCCAGCCGGGTGACAAGATGGCCGGTCGTCACGGTAACAAAGGTGTTATCTCGGCGATTATGCCCATCGAAGACATGCCGTTTGATGAAAAGGGCGAGCCGGTTGACGTGGTGCTGAACCCGCTGGGCGTACCGTCGCGTATGAACGTCGGTCAGATTTTGGAAACCCACCTGGGTATGGCGGCACGTGGCTTGGGCGTCAAGATCGAAGCCATGCTGCGCGACGCACGTGGACAGCAAGTGGCCGAGATCCGTGATTTCCTGGGTCAGATCTACAATACGCAAGGTACGCGCGTTGAAGATCTCGACTCCCTGACGGATGACGAGATCATCGCCCTGGCGAAGAACCTCAAAGGTGGTGTGCCTATGGCCACGCCGGTGTTTGACGGTGCCAAAGAGCACGAAATCAAGCACCTGCTGAAGCTGGCGGACATCCCCGAGTCGGGTCAGATGGCCCTGTTCGATGGCCGTACCGGTGATGCTTTTGACCGTCCGGTCACCGTTGGCTACATGTACATGCTGAAGCTTAACCACTTGGTAGACGACAAGATGCATGCGCGTTCTACTGGTTCTTACTCGCTGGTTACCCAGCAGCCCTTGGGTGGTAAGGCGCAATTCGGTGGTCAGCGCTTCGGTGAGATGGAAGTGTGGGCGCTGGAAGCTTACGGCGCTGCATACACGCTACAAGAGATGCTCACCGTCAAGTCGGACGACGTCGAAGGCCGCACCAAGATGTACAAAAACATCGTGGATGGCGACCACACCATGCAGGCAGGCATGCCGGAATCCTTCAACGTACTCGTGAAGGAAATCCGCTCGCTGGGCATCGATATCGAGTTAGAGAGCTAGGAGCCGTCCCATGAAAGATTTGGTGAAAGTACTCAAATCGCAGTCTCAGTCCGAAGAGTTTGACGCGATCAAGATTACCCTGGCGTCGCCGGACATGATTCGCTCCTGGTCGTTTGGCGAGGTGAAGAAGCCTGAGACCATCAACTACCGTACCTTTAAACCGGAGCGGGATGGCCTGTTCTGCGCCAAGATTTTTGGCCCGGTTAAGGATTACGAGTGCCTGTGCGGCAAGTATAAGCGCATGAAGCACCGCGGTATCATCTGCGAAAAGTGTGGCGTAGAAGTGACCAAAGCCGCCGTGCGCCGTGAGCGCATGGGGCACATCGAGCTCGCTTCGCCGGTGGCACACATTTGGTTTTTGAAGTCACTGCCGTCGCGTATCGGCATGTTCCTCGATATGACCCTGCGTGATATCGAGCGCGTGCTGTATTTCGAAAGCTTTGTCGTTATCGATCCAGGTATGACCACGCTGGAGCGTGGTCAGCTGATGAACGACGAGCAGTACTTTGAAGCACTGGAAGAGTTCGGTGATGACTTCGACGCCCGCATGGGTGCCGAAGCCGTTCAGGAGCTGCTCAAAGATATCGATCTGGAAGAAGAGATTAACCACCTGCGCGAAGAGATTCCGCAGACTAACTCCGAAACCAAGATCAAGAAGCTCTCCAAGCGCCTCAAGCTGCTTGAAGCCTTCTACCACTCCGGTAACGCGCCGGCGTGGATGGTCATGGAAGTGCTGCCCGTGCTGCCACCGGATCTGCGTCCGCTGGTACCGCTGGACGGTGGCCGTTTCGCGACCTCCGATCTCAACGACCTTTACCGTCGTGTGATCAACCGTAACAACCGCCTGAAGCGTCTGCTCGATCTCAATGCGCCGGACATTATTGTGCGCAACGAGAAGCGTATGCTGCAGGAAGCCGTCGATGCACTGCTCGACAATGGTCGTCGTGGCCGCGCGATCACGGGCTCTAACAAGCGCCCGCTGAAATCGCTCGCCGACATGATCAAAGGTAAGCAGGGTCGTTTCCGTCAGAACCTGCTGGGTAAGCGCGTCGACTACTCGGGCCGCTCGGTAATTACCGTTGGTCCGACCCTGCGTCTGCACCAGTGTGGTCTGCCCAAGAAAATGGCGCTTGAGCTGTTCAAGCCGTTTATCTACTCCAAGCTGCAGTCGCTGGGCTATGCCTCCACGATCAAAGCTGCCAAGAAGATGGTCGAGCGCGAGCTGCCGGAAGTGTGGGACATCCTTGCCGATGTTATCCGCGAGCACCCGGTACTGCTTAACCGCGCCCCCACGCTTCACCGTCTGGGTATCCAGGCATTTGAGCCGCTGCTGATCGAAGGTAAAGCGATTCAGCTGCACCCGCTGGTATGTGCCGCCTACAACGCCGACTTTGACGGTGACCAGATGGCGGTACACGTGCCGCTGACCCTGGAAGCCCAGCTCGAAGCGCGTGCGCTGATGATGGCCACCAACAACGTGCTTTCGCCCGCTAACGGCGAGCCGATCATCGTGCCGTCCCAGGACGTTGTACTGGGTCTTTACTACATGACCCGCGAAAAGATCAACGCCAAAGGCGAGGGTATGGTGTTCTCTGACCTCAACGAGGTAGAGCGCGCTTTCGGTACCCAGTCAGTATCGCTGCACGCCCGGGTCAAAGTGCGTCTGGACGAAATCGATATCGAAGAAGAGAGCGGCGAGCGTAGCTTCCACCGCCGTATTTACGATACGACGGTAGGCCGTGCACTGCTGTTCCGCATTCTGCCCGAAGGTGTGCCTTTCGAGCTGATCGACCAGCCGATGAAGAAGAAGGCGATCTCTAGCCTGATCAACGAAGTTTATCGTCGTGCCGGCCTCAAGCCGACCGTCATTTTCGCTGACCAGCTGATGTATACCGGTTTCCGTCTCGCGACTTGGTCCGGCGCCTCAATCGGTGTTAACGACTTCGTTATTCCCGAAGCAAAAACTGAAATCGTTGATGCAGCGGAAGCCGAAGTTAAAGAGATCGAAGACCAGTTCTCTTCTGGCCTGGTAACAGCGGGCGAGAAGTACAACAAGGTTATCGATATCTGGTCCAAGGCCAACGATAAAGTCGCCAAGGCGATGATGGTGGGTATCTCTAAAGAGACCGTCATCGATCGTGATGGCAACGAAGTTGAGCAGGACTCGTTCAACAGCGTCTTCATCATGGCCGACTCCGGTGCCCGTGGTAGTGCTGCCCAGATCCGTCAGTTGGCGGGTATGCGTGGTCTGATGGCCAAGCCGGATGGCTCGATCATCGAAACGCCGATCGTCGCCAACTTCCGTGAAGGTCTGAACGTACTGCAGTACTTCATCTCGACCCACGGTGCACGTAAAGGTCTTGCGGATACGGCGTTGAAAACCGCCAACTCCGGTTACCTAACCCGTCGCTTGGTAGACGTAGCGCAAGACCTGGTCATCACCGAAGTCGACTGTGGTACCGAAAATGGCTTGACCCTGCACCCGATCATCGAAGGCGGCGACATTATCGTACCGCTTTCCCAGCGCGTGCTGGGTCGTGTGGTTGCTCAGGATGTGGTTCACCCTGGCAGCGGTGAAGTCTTGATCGCGAAAGGAACCTTACTCGACGAGAAATGGTGTGCCGAGCTCGACACCATGGGTGTCGACGAGATCATCGTTCGCTCTACGATTACCTGTGAGACCGCACACGGCGTGTGTGCCTCCTGTTACGGCCGTGACTTGGCCCGTGGCCATCAGGTCAACATCGGTGAAGCCGTCGGCGTTATCGCTGCACAGTCCATCGGTGAGCCGGGTACCCAGCTGACCATGCGTACCTTCCACATCGGTGGTGCGGCATCGCGTTCGTCTGCTGTGGATAGCGTACAAGTGAAGCACGGCGGTAAGGTTCGTCTGCACAACATCAAGCATGTAGAGCGTGCCGACGGCAAGCTGGTTGTCGTATCTCGCTCCAGCGCCCTGGCCGTTGCTGACGACCATGGCCGTGAGCGTGAGTACTATAAGCTCCCTTACGGTGCTGAGCTTTCTGTACGCGACGGCGACGTGGTCGACGCTGGTGCGACGGTCGCCAAATGGGATCCGCACACTCACCCGATCGTTGCCGAAGTAGAAGGTAAAGCGCAGTTCATCGATCTCGACGAGGGTGTCACCATGCACCGCAGCGTCGATGAGATGACCGGCCTCTCCTCTATCGAGGTGATCGAGTCTGCAGCACGTCCCATGGCCGGTCGCGACAAGCGCCCGATGGTCATGCTGCAAGACAGCTCGGGCGAGTACGTCTCTGTATCGGGCTCCAACACCCCGGTTCAGTACCTGCTTCCGGGCAACTCGATTATTTCGGTCGACGATGGTGTGACGATCGGGGTGGGTGAAGTGGTTGCCCGTATCCCGGTAGAAGCCTCGGCGAACAAAGACATCACCGGTGGTCTGCCGCGGGTTGCTGACTTGTTCGAAGCGCGTAAGCCGAAAGAGTCCTCGATCCTGGCCGAGATCAGCGGTGTGATCAGCTTCGGTAAAGAGACCAAAGGTAAGCGTCGTCTGACCATTACCCCGGAATCTGGCGATCCGTTTGAAGCGTTGATTCCGAAATGGCGTCAAATTGCCGTCTTCGAAGGCGAAACCGTCGAGAAGGGCGAGGTGATTTCCGATGGGCCGAGCAATCCGCACGATATCCTGCGCTTGCTGGGTGTTGAGGAGCTCGCCAAGTACATCACTGCCGAAGTACAGGACGTTTATCGTCTGCAGGGCGTAGGCATCAACGACAAGCACATCGAAGTCATTGTGCGTCAGATGCTGCGTAAGGTAGAGATTACTGATTCGGGCGATTCTGACTTCATCACGGGCGACCAGGCTGAACTGGTTCGCGTGCTGGAACAGAACGAACGTCTTGAAAAAGAGAAGAAATTCCCGGCCAAGTATCAGCGTATGCTGCTGGGTATCACCAAGGCCAGCCTGGCCACCGAGTCGTTCATTTCCGCGGCCTCCTTCCAGGAGACAACCCGCGTACTGACCGAAGCAGCGGTGACTGGCAAGCGCGATTACCTGCGTGGCCTGAAAGAAAACGTGGTGGTTGGTCGCCTGATACCGGCTGGTACAGGCTTGACTCACCACGCAGAACGTCGTCGCAAGCGCGAAGACGTTGAGCAACTGTTCAATCCTTCGGCTACCGAAGTCGAACAGGAGCTGGGTGCACAGTTGACCGCTCTCGATTCTGACGACGAGCTGTAGATTTGGCGCCTAAAGCAGTAGGTAACATGAGTAAGTAAAACGAATAGCTGACCTGAAAAAGTGTCACCTTGCCGGTAAAACCGCCGGCAAGGCTTGACGCGACCTAGGGTCAGCCTTTAGAATGCGCAGCCTTTAACAGTGGGGTGGGTGCGCCCGCATCCGCTGCCCGCATTTGTTAAAAGGCAAGGCAACCATTGGAGTCAGCTAAACACCATGGCAACGATTAATCAGCTAGTGCGCAAGCCGCGCAAGCGCCCCGTCACAAAAAGTGACGTGCCAGCGCTGCAGGCCTGTCCGCAAAAACGCGGCGTTTGTACGCGCGTTTACACCACCACCCCGAAGAAGCCTAACTCGGCTCTGCGTAAGGTTTGCCGTGTGCGCCTTACCAACGGCTTTGAAGTGTCTTCTTATATCGGTGGTGAAGGTCACAACCTTCAAGAACACTCTGTCGTTTTGATTCGCGGCGGTCGTGTAAAGGATTTGCCAGGTGTGCGTTATCACACCGTTCGTGGCGCCCTTGACACCTCTGGCGTTCAAAATCGTCGTCAGGGTCGTTCTAAATACGGTACTAAGCGTCCTAAGTCCTAAGTTTTAAGTCCTAGGGCTAGGTCAGCTGTGCAGCGTCGCCCCGTCAAAAGGGCATGCTGAGTAACGATTTTCACGAATTTGACGGTCTGATAAGAGTAAGGTCGGGCTGCACTTGTGGTACTTGAATATCGTACGCAGGTTGCATGAGTTCCGGGTTTACCTGAAAGATCCTTAATTGAGGGCTTATCATGCCTAGAAGAAGAGTAGTAGCTAAACGCGAGATTCTGCCGGATCCTAAGTTCGGAAGTGAGCGTCTGGCGAAGTTCATGAACCACCTGATGGTCAGCGGCAAGAAGTCCATAGCTGAGCGTATCGTCTACGGTGCGTTGGATAAGGTTGCCGAGCGTAGTAAAGAAGATCCGCTGGAGATCTTCGACAAAGCGCTGGAAGCCATCCAGCCGATGGTCGAAGTGAAGTCGCGCCGCGTTGGTGGTGCGACCTATCAGGTGCCGGTTGAAGTACGTCCGTCTCGCCGTCAAGCGCTGGCAATGCGCTGGCTGGTAGACGCGGCGCGTCGTCGCGGTGAGAAAACCATGGTTCAGCGTCTGGCGGGTGAAATGCTGGATGCCGCTGAAGGTAAAGGTTCTGCCGTTAAGAAGCGCGAAGACGTGCATCGCATGGCAGAAGCCAACAAGGCCTTCTCGCACTACCGTTTTTAAGGTCGGCGTTTTTAAGGTCAGCGTTTCTAAAATCGGCGTTTCTTTGTACGGCGTTTTTAAGTATGGCTTTCTGGTTTATATATGCACGTTGTTCAGCATGGTGGAATGTTTGCTGAGTCGCGTTGTTGCAATTCAAAAGTTGCAACACTCAGCCGCTACCATGACGCAGTGGTAGCGGCGGCCGCATAAACCTCGCTTGCATACGCCGCTAAATTAACGAGCATCGCCAACAAACGGGAGTTTCACCGTGGCACGCAAGACTCCACTAAATCGCTACCGTAATATCGGTATCGTCGCTCACGTCGACGCGGGTAAAACCACAACGACTGAGCGTGTACTGTTCTACACCGGCCTCTCCCACAAAGTGGGCGAAGTACACGACGGTGCTGCGACCATGGACTGGATGGAGCAGGAGCAGGAGCGTGGTATCACTATCACCTCAGCTGCAACTACCTGTTTCTGGCAGGGCATGAACAAGCAGTTCCCTGAGCACCGTATCAATATTATCGACACCCCGGGGCACGTTGACTTCACCATTGAAGTTGAACGTTCTCTGCGCGTACTCGATGGTGCGGTTGTTGTACTGTGTGGTTCTTCCGGCGTTCAGCCGCAGACCGAAACAGTATGGCGCCAAGCCAACAAGTACGAAGTTCCGCGCATGGTTTTCGTCAATAAGATGGACCGTACCGGCGCTGACTTCTTCATGGTTGTCGAGCAGTTGAAAGAGCGTTTGGGTGCCAAAGCTGTGCCAATCCAGATTAACTGGGGCACGGAAGAGGACTTTAAAGGCGTTATTGATCTGATTCAGATGAAGGCTATCCTGTGGGACGAGGAAAGCCTGGGTATGAATTATGACCTCGCGGACATTCCTGCTGAGCTACAAGAAACAGCAGAAAAGTACCGCGAAGAGATGGTCGAAGCTGCTGCCGAAGGCTCTGACGAGCTGATGGAAAAGTACCTTGAAGGCGGTGAGCTATCGGTTGAAGAGATCAAGGCCGGTCTGCGTGCGCGCACCCTGGCTAACGATATCGTTCTGGTTACCTGTGGTTCTGCCTTTAAGAACAAAGGCGTTCAAGCAGTGCTGGATGGCGTTATCGAATACATGCCTTCGCCGACGGAAGTTAAGGCGATCGAAGGTGAGCTCGACGATAAAGACGGCACCGTTGATACCCGTGAAGCTGATGACAGTGCGCCGTTTGCGGCCCTGGCGTTTAAGATCGCCACTGACCCCTTCGTTGGTACGCTGACCTTTATTCGCGTCTACTCGGGTGTTCTTAAATCTGGTGACGGTGTCTATAACTCCGTTAAGCAGAAGAAAGAGCGCGTTGGCCGTATCGTTCAGATGCACGCCAATTCCCGTGAAGAGATCAAAGAAGTTCTGGCGGGCGACATCGCTGCTTGTATCGGTCTGAAAGACGTCACCACGGGTGATACCCTGTGCGACATCGATAACAAGATCGTTCTCGAGCGCATGGAGTTCCCGGATCCGGTTATCTCGGTTGCTGTAGAGCCTAAATCTAAGGCAGACCAAGAGAAGATGGGTGTTGCGTTGGGCAAGCTTGCTCAAGAAGACCCTTCCTTCCAGGTCAAAACCGACGAAGAAACCGGCCAGACGATTATTTCTGGCATGGGTGAGCTTCACCTGGATATCCTCGTTGACCGTATGCGTCGCGAGTTTAAGGTTGAGGCCAATATCGGTAAGCCTCAGGTTGCCTATCGCGAAACGATTCGCGGCAGCATTGAGCAAGAAGGCAAGTTCGTACGTCAGTCCGGTGGTCGTGGTCAGTATGGTCACGTATGGCTGCGTATCGAGCCGCTGACAGCAGAAGAGAAGGGTGAAGGCGAAGACGAACTGTTCTTCAAGTTCAACTCTGAGATCGTGGGTGGTGCGGTTCCCAAGGAATACGTTCCCGCGGTTGAGAAGGGTGCTTTTGAGCAGCTCAAAAACGGCGTCATCGCGGGTTACCCGATGATCGACGTTAAAGTAACGCTGTTTGATGGCTCCTTCCACGACGTAGACTCCAACGAGACTGCGTTTAAGATTGCTTCTTCTATGGCAGTAAAAGAAGGTGCCAGGAAGGCCAAGGCCGTGCTGCTGGAGCCGGTGATGAAGGTCGAAATCGTGACCCCCGAAGAATTTATGGGTGACGTCATGGGTGACCTGAGCCGTCGTCGCGGCCTGGTGCAGGGTATGGATGACTCCTCTTCTGGTAAAGTCATTCGTGCGACGGTGCCACTGGGCGAGATGTTCGGTTATGCAACCGATCTGCGCTCACAAACCCAGGGCCGTGCGAGCTACTCTATGGAGTTCTCGAAGTACGACGAGGCGCCCTCCAGCGTCGTTGAAGCCGTCATCAATCAAAACGGTTAACCGTTAGCTAACGTAAAGAGGTTATAGCAGTGGCTAAGGAAAAATTTGAACGTTCCAAACCGCACGTCAACGTCGGCACCATTGGTCACGTCGACCACGGTAAAACGACTCTGACGGCGGCCCTGACCCGCGTGTCTGCTGAGGTTTTCGGCGGCGACTGGCGTGAGTTTGATACCATCGATAACGCTCCTGAAGAGCGTGAGCGCGGTATCACAATCGCTACTTCCCACGTGGAATACCAGTCTGAAGATCGCCACTACGCGCACGTTGACTGCCCGGGACACGCTGACTACGTCAAGAACATGATCACCGGTGCTGCGCAGATGGACGGCGCTATCCTGGTATGTTCTGCCGCAGACGGCCCGATGCCGCAAACTCGCGAGCACATCCTGCTGTCTCGTCAGGTTGGCGTACCGTTCATCGTTGTGTTCCTGAACAAAGCGGACATGGTCGATGATGAAGAGCTGCTCGAGCTGGTAGAAATGGAAGTTCGCGAACTTCTAGACCAGTACGACTTCCCGGGTGACGACACGCCGATCATCACTGGCTCTGCGCTGATGGCGCTGAACGGTGAAGATGACAAGGGCATGGGTACGACTGCCGTCGCTAATTTGATCAAAGCTCTGGATGCTTACATCCCTGAGCCGGAGCGTGCGATTGATCAGCCGTTCCTGATGCCGATCGAAGACGTGTTCTCTATCTCTGGCCGCGGTACTGTTGTTACCGGTCGTGTAGAGCGCGGTATCGTCAAAGCGGGCGAAGAAGTGGAAATCGTGGGTATCCGCGATACCACCAAAACGATCGTTACCGGTGTTGAAATGTTCCGTAAACTGCTCGACGAAGGTCGTGCTGGTGAGAACGTTGGCGCCCTGCTGCGTGGTACTAAGCGTGATGACGTCGAGCGTGGCCAAGTGCTGGCCAAGCCGGGCACCATCAACCCGCACACTACCTTCGAAGCAGAAGTTTACGTACTGTCCAAAGAAGAGGGTGGTCGTCACACGCCTTTCTTCAAGGGCTACCGTCCGCAGTTCTACTTCCGTACCACCGACGTAACTGGTACCTGTGAACTGCCGGAAGGCGTTGAAATGGTCATGCCGGGTGACAACGTTCAGATGGTTGTTACCTTGATCGCCCCCATCGCAATGGACGAAGGCTTGCGCTTCGCTATTCGTGAAGGCGGCCGTACTGTCGGTGCTGGCGTTGTGGCCAAAATCGTCAAGTAAGCAGCATGCTTGAATGATGAAGGGGGCTCTGATGAGCCCCCTTTTCTGCGCACCAACAGCAAATGTTTGACATGGGCTTTTGGCGTGCCTATAATGCGCATCCTTTGAATGCGTGGGTAGACGGCTCGCGCCGTCGACATCCATTGGAGTTTAGGGCAAATGCAGAACCAAAAGATTCGCATTCGGTTGAAAGCTTTCGACCATCGCCTGATCGACCAGTCTACAGCGGAGATTGTTGAAACCGCTAAACGTACTGGTGCTCAGGTTCGTGGTCCGATTCCGCTGCCGACCAACCGCGAGCGTTACACCATTCTGATCTCACCGCACGTCAACAAAGATGCGCGTGACCAGTATGAGATTCGTACGCACAAGCGTGTGCTCGACATTGTTGAGCCGACTGAAAAAACTGTTGATGCTTTGATGAAGCTTGATCTCGCCGCAGGCGTTGACGTGCAAATCAAACTCAACTAATTACACTAGTCACTTGCGGCCCAGCGCTCATCGTTCTTTGTAAAGAGCTAGCATGAGCAGCAGCCGCCGCGCCGTGAGGCGCCATACAATGTGCTAGTGGAATGCTCTGGAAAGGGCAGCCATAGCGGGTGATAGCCCCGTACACTATAGGAGACTGAGTATGACTATCGGTTTAGTCGGTAAAAAGGCCGGGATGACCCGTGTCTTTACCGAAGACGGCGCGTCTGTGCCCGTAACCGTTATTGAAGTTGATCCTAATCGTGTTACACGCGTTAAATCTGTCGAGTCTGACGGTTACGCAGCGATTCAGGTCACATCTGGCTCTCGTAAAGCTAAGCACCTCACCAAAGCGCAAGCGGGTCAGTTTGCCAAGGCGGGTGTTGAAGCTGGTCGTGCACTGATGGAATTTCGTCTTGCAGAAGGCGAAGAGATTCCTGAAGTAGGCGGCGAACTCACCGTATCCCTCTTCGAAGCTGGTCAAATGGTTGACGTGACTGGCACCTCTAAGGGTAAAGGCTTCCAGGGTGCTGTTAAACGCTGGAATTTCCGTACCCAAGATATGACTCACGGTAACTCTCTGTCGCATCGCGCGCCGGGTTCTATCGGCATGTGTCAGACTCCGGGTCGCGTTTTCAAAGGCAAAAAGATGGCCGGTCAAATGGGTAACGCCCGTTGCACCGTGCAGAGCCTTGAGATCGTCCGTGTCGACGCCGAGCGTAACCTGCTGCTGATTAAAGGCGCCGTACCGGGTGCTCCCGGTAGTGACGTTATCGTTCGCAGCGCCGTGAAAGCAGGCTGAAGGGGATAATTACCAATGAATCTGAATCTTGCTGCAGGCGCGGGTACCGTTGAAGTAGCCGACGCCACTTTTGGCAAAGAATTCAACGAAGCGCTGGTTCACCAGGTTGTCACTGCCTATTTGGCGGCTGGTCGTCAGGGAACCCGCGCACAAAAGAGTCGTTCCGACGTTCGTGGCGGTGGTAAAAAGCCGTGGCGTCAGAAAGGCACCGGTCGTGCACGTGCCGGTACCATCCGCTCTCCGCTATGGCGTAGTGGTGGCGTAACCTTCGCGGCGCGTCCGCAAGACTACACCCAGAAGGTTAACCGCAAGATGTACCGCGCTGCCATGCGCTCCATCTTGTCAGAGCTGGTACGTCAAGAGCGTTTAGTCGCGATTGAAGAGTTCGTCGTCGATGCGCCTAAGACCAAGCAGGTAGCTGCCAAGCTAAAAGAGCTCAACCTTGAAAAAGTGTTGATCGTCACTGAAGAAGTTGACGAGAAGCTCTATTTGGCCGCACGCAACCTTCCCCACGTTGACGTGGTGGATGTCGCGGCAGCTGACCCGGTAAGCCTGGTAGCCTTTGATAAGGTGCTGATTACCGTCTCCGCCCTGCGTAAATTCGAGGAGAAGCTGGCATGAACCAGGAACGCGTATTTAAGGTTCTGCTTGGGCCGCACGTGACCGAAAAGGCCGCAATGGCAGCCGAGCGCAACCAGTACGTTTTCAAGGTGGCATCTGATGCTACCAAGCCCGAGATCAAAAAGGCCGTTGAAGCACTTTTCGGCAAAAAGGTCGGTAGTGTTCAGGTACTGAACATGAAGGGTAAAACAAAACGTACTGCGAACGGCGTTGGCCTGCGTAAGGGTTATCGCAAAGCGTATGTGACCCTGGCTGCGGGTGAAACGCTCGAAGACTTCTCTGGCGCCGAATAAGGGCAGGAGTACGGATAATGGCAATCGTCAAGACCAAACCCACTTCCGCCGGTCGTCGCCACGTCGTCAAGATCGTTGGCGAGGAACTGTTTAAAGGCCGTGCCTATGCACCGCTTTTAGAAAAACAGTCCAAGTCCGGCGGCCGTAACAACTACGGTCGTATCACCACCCGCCACGTGGGCGGTGGTCATCGTCACCACTATCGGTTGATCGATTTCAAACGCACCAAGGATGGCATTCCTGCCACCGTTGAGCGTCTTGAGCACGATCCCAACCGCAGTGCGCACATTGCGCTGCTGAAGTATGCCGATGGTGAGCGTCGTTACATCATTGCACCGAAAGGTGTCAGCGCGGGTGACGTGCTGGAATCTGGTGTTAACGCGTCAATCAAGAAAGGCAATGCCTTGCCGCTGCGCAACGTCCCGTTGGGTTCTACGGTGCACTGCATCGAACTCAAGCCGGGTAAAGGCGCGCAGATTGCTCGCAGTGCCGGTACAAGCGCCCAGCTGGTTGCTCGTGAAGGTAACTATGCCACCCTGCGTCTTCGCTCTGGCGAAATGCGTAAAGTGTTGGCCGAGTGCCGCGCGACCTTGGGTGAAGTGAGCAACTCAGAGCACAGCCTGCGTCAACTTGGCAAGGCCGGTGCGAAGCGCTGGAGAGGTGTGCGTCCGACTGTTCGCGGTGTCGCGATGAACCCAGTCGATCACCCGCACGGTGGTGGCGAAGGCCGCACCAGTGGTGGTCGTCACCCGGTATCCCCATGGGGTGTGCCGACTAAGGGTCACAAGACGCGTAAGAACAAGCGCACCGACAAGCTGATCATTCGTCGTCGTAATAAGACGCGTTGATCTACATTGCCAAGACATTAAGAGGTAACGGCTGTGCCACGTTCACTAAAGAAAGGTCCCTTCATTGACCTTCATCTTTTGAAGAAGGTAGAGGTTGCAGTGGAGAAGAACGATCGCAAACCGATCAAGACTTGGTCGCGTCGTTCTATGATCCTGCCCAATATGGTAGGCCTCACTATCGCGGTCCATAACGGTCGCCAACACGTCCCGGTGCACGTCTCCGAGGAAATGGTTGGCCACAAATTGGGCGAATTCGCTGCTACTCGCACTTATCGCGGGCATGCGGCGGATAAAAAGCCAAACGGTAAGCCAGAGAGGATTGAGAGATGGAAGTCACAGCTAAGCTGCTTGGCGCTCGTTTATCCGCCCAGAAGGCCCGTTTGGTGGCTGACCAGGTGCGCGGTAAACCTGTCGCCGAGGCACTCGACCTGCTGACCTTCTCACCGAAGAAGGCTGCCAAGCTGGTTAAGAAGGTGCTGCAATCCGCGATTGCAAACGCGGAAGAAAATAACGGCATGGATATTGACGAGCTGCGTGTCTCGACCATCTGCGTCGATGAGGGCATGACGCTCAAGCGTATCAAGCCGCGTGCCAAGGGGCGTGCGGATCGTATCTTGAAGCGCACGTGCCACATCACCGTCAAGGTAGCCGAGAAGTAGGAGTCGACCGATGGGTCAGAAAGTCAATCCAACAGGCATTCGACTGGGCATCGTCAAAGACCATGCTTCTGTCTGGTATGCTGAGCGCGGCGCTTACGCCGATAAGCTCAATAACGATCTCGAAGTGCGTAGCTTCCTGGAAGAGCGTCTTAAAAGCGCCTCTGTTAGCCGCATCCACATCGAGCGTCCGGCGAACAATGCCCGCATCACCATTCACACTGCCCGTCCGGGTATCGTGATTGGTAAGAAAGGTGAAGATGTCGACCGTCTGCGTCGCGATCTCACTCAGATGATGGGCGTTCCCGTGCATGTGAACATCGAAGAAGTTCGCAAGCCGGAGCTGGATGCCAAGCTAGTCGCTGCTAACGTAGCGGGTCAGCTTGAGCGTCGCGTCATGTTCCGTCGTGCTATGAAGCGCGCGGTACAGAACGCAATGCGTCTTGGCGCTGGTGGCATCAAGATTCAGCTGTCAGGTCGTCTTGGTGGCGCTGAAATCGCACGTACCGAATGGTACCGCGAAGGTCGCGTTCCGCTGCACACGTTGCGTGCGGATATCGACTACGCCACTTACGAAGCTCACACCACCTATGGCGTTATCGGCGTCAAAGTGTGGATCTTCAAGGGTGAAATCCTCGGCGGTATTGAGGAAGTACGTGCCAAGGCTAACAACAGCCTGCCGGCAACGCGCCCAAGAAGAAAGGTTCCAGGTAAGGGGAGAGCGAGTCGATGTTACAGCCCAAGCGTATGAAATTCCGCAAGATGATGAAAGGCCGCAACCGTGCCTGGCGCATCGCGGAAGCAAGATCAGCTTCGGGGAATACGGCCTTAAAGCTACTGGTCGCGGCCGCATCACTGCGCGTCAGATCGAAGCAGGCCGTCGTGCGATCAACGTCACGTAAAGCGTGGCGGTAAAATCTGGATCCGCGTCTTCCCTGATAAGCCGATCTCCAAGAAGCCGCCTGAAGTTCGTATGGGTAAAGGTAAAGGTTCTGTTGAGTAACTGGGTTGCCCAGATCCAACCGGGTCGGGTCCTGTATGAAATTGAAGGCGTGTCGGAAGAGCTCGCTCGTGAAGCGTTTGAGCTTGCCGCACAGAAAATGCCCTTATCCACCACCTTTGCGAAACGGACGGTGATGTGATGAAAGCCCAGGAAATTCGTGAAAAGTCCGCAGGAGAGCTCCAGGAGCAACTCCTCGAACTCCTCCGCGAGCAGTTTAACCTGCGCATGCAGAAGGCCACTGGCCAACTGAGCCAGACTCATCTGCTCAAGCAGGTCCGCCGGGATATCGCCCGCGTTAAGACTTTGCTCAACGAGAAGGCAGGTGATTGAGATGGCCGAAGAAAACACAAAGCGTACGCTCACCGGTAAAGTGGTGAGCGATAAGATGGACAAGTCCATCGTCGTCATGATCGAGCGGCGCGAGCGTCACCCGATCTACGGAAAATACGTTAAGCGCTCCACCAAGCTGCACGCCCATGATGAGGCGAACCAGGCTAAGGCAGGCGATACGGTTTCCATTCAGGAGTGCCGTCCGCTTTCCAAGAAGAAAGCCTGGACGCTGGTCGAGGTGGTTGAACACGCCAAGGGTTAATCCCAAGGCCTGTCAATCAGTGCAGTCAGATTAGGTTTGGAGAAAACCGATGATTCAGACTCAGACAATGCTGGATGTCGCCGACAACAGCGGAGCGCGCCGGGTGCAGTGCATCAAGGTGTTAGGCGGTTCACATCGTCGTTACGCTCGCGTTGGTGATATCATCAAGGTCACGGTTAAGGAAGCGATTCCGCGTGGCAAGGTCAAAAAAGGCCAGTGCTAAAAGCGGTCGTGGTCCGGACCCGTAGTGGCGTCCGTCGTCCCGACGGTTCGCTCATCCGTTTCGATGGAAATGCGGCAGTTTTGTTGAATAACACCAACGAACAGCCCATCGGTACCCGTATTTTTGGGCCGGTGACTCGTGAACTTCGTAATGAAAAGTTCATGAAGATCATTTCCTTAGCGCCTGAAGTGCTGTAAGGAGCGAGGCGGATATGCAAAAGATCAAACGTGACGATGAAGTCATCGTCATCGCCGGGAAGGATAAAGGCAAGCGTGGCACCGTTAAGCGGGTATTAGAAAACCGCTTTTTGGTGTCCGGTGTGAACATGATTAAACGTCACACCAAGCCAAATCCCATGGCGGGTAATCAGGGCGGTATCGTCGAGCGTGAGGCTCCGATTCACGCGTCCAACGTAGCCATCTTCAATTCGGAGACCGGTAAGGCGGATCGCGTCGGCTTCCAAGTGAAGGAAGACGGTACCAAGGTACGTATCTACAAGTCGACGCAGACGCAGATCGACGCCTAACGCGAGTCGGGTAGCACAATGGCGAACTTGAAAGAACGTTATCAAAACGAGGTAGCAGCTCAACTCAAAGAAGAGTTCAGCTATGCCAACGTTATGCAGGTACCCCGGATCACGAAAGTGACTCTGAACATGGGTATCGGCGAAGCAGTCAACGATAAAAAGTTGATTGACAATGCCATCGGCGATCTAGAGAAACTCTCTGGTCAAAAACCGCTGGTGACCAAGGCACGTAAGTCCATCGCGGGCTTCAAGGTGCGCGAAGGTTGGCCAATCGGCATCAAGGTAACTCTGCGCGCTGAGCGTATGTGGGACTTCTTGGACCGTTTGGTTTACATCGCGATTCCCCGCGTGCGTGACTTCCGTGGTCTCAACCCGAAGTCTTTCGACGGTCGTGGTAACTACTCCATGGGTGTGCGTGAGCAGATCATCTTCCCGGAGATCGAGTATGATAAAATCGATCGCATCCGGGGGTTGGACGTCACTATCACTACGACCGCCAAAACCGACGAGGAAGGTCGCGCGCTACTAACCGCGCTGAACTTCCCGTTCAAGAAATAGGGGCGAGATCATGGCTAAGAAAAGTATGGTAGAGCGTGAGCTTAAGCGTACTCAGCTGGTCGCGAAGTATGCGACCAAGCGCGCTGAACTCAAGAAGATCATCTCAGATGTGAACACGTCTGAGGAAGACCGCTTCGAGGCGACGCTGAAGCTGCAGCAACTGCCGCGCGACTCAAGCCCGGTGCGTCAGCGTAACCGCTGCCGTATCACCGGTCGTCCGCACGGTTTTTACAACAAGTTCGGCCTTGGCCGTAACAAGCTGCGTGAAGCCGCCATGCGTGGCGACGTTCCTGGGTTGAAAAAATCCAGTTGGTAACGCCACGTAGAATTATCAGGAGCGCACATTAAATGAGCATGCAAGACACTCTGGCGGATATGTTTACACGTATCCGCAATGCGCAGATGGCCACCAAGGAGACGGCTACCATGCCGTCCTCCAAGTTGAAAGTGCAAGTGGCCCGAGTGCTAAAGGAAGAAGGCTACATTGCCGACTTTGCGGTAGCGGAGGGCGCTAAGCCCGAGCTAACCGTAACTCTCAAGTACTTTGAGGGTAAGCCGGTCATTGAGCACATTCAGCGGGTTTCCAAGCCGTCCCTGCGCCGCTACATGGGCAAGGATAACTTGCCTAAGGTTGCCGATGGCCTGGGTATCGCGATTGTCACCACATCCAATGGTGTCATGACCGATCGTGCCGCGCGCCAAGCGGGTGTCGGTGGCGAAGTCATCTGCACCGTATTCTAGGAGGCTGGAATGTCCCGCATAGCGAAATATCCGGTTAAAGTGCCTGCCGGCGTTGAGATTAAAATCAATGCTGACCAGCTGACCGCCAAAGGCGGCCAGGGCACGCTATCTATGACCATCCACTCTGATGTAGTGGTCGGTCAAGAAGATGGCCAGCTGACCTTCGCCCCGAGTGAGTCTGCCAAGAGCTGGGCCATGGCCGGTACTACCCGCGCCTTAGTTCAGAACCTGGTAACGGGCGTATCCGAGGGTTTCACAAGAACTCTCGAAATTGTTGGCGTCGGTTATCGTGCCCAAGCTAAGGGCCAGACGCTCAATCTTTCACTGGGCTTCTCGCACCCGGTCGACTATGAACTGCCTAAAGGTGTCTCAGCGGAAACGCCGAAGAACACCGTTATCGTGCTGAAAAGCGCGGATAAGCAGATGCTCGGCCAGTGCGCCGCGGAAATCCGCGCCTTCCGTCCCCCCGAGCCGTATAAAGGCAAGGGTGTTCGGTACGCCGACGAGCAGGTGCGTCGCAAAGAAGCCAAGAAGAAGTAAGGCAGGGTTATGAACGCGAAGAAAGAATCTCGTCTCCGTCGTGCCCGCCGCGCTCGCGCAAAGATCCGCGAGCTGGGCGTGTATCGCCTGTGCGTCAACCGTACCCCGCGTCACATCTATGCGCAGATTATCTCGCCGGATGGTGGCAAAGTGCTAGCCAGTGCTTCTACGCTGGACAAAGTACTGCGCGAGGGTGCGACCGGCAACTCAGATGCGGCCTCTAAAGTGGGTGCTCTGATTGCTGAACGCGCTAAAGAAGCAGGCATCACCCAGGTGGCCTTCGACCGTGCTGGCTTTAAGTATCACGGCCGCGTCAAGGCGCTGGCCGACGCCGCACGTGAAGGCGGCCTGGAATTCTAAAGGGTTTTACGATGGCGAAGAACGAACAGCAAAGCGGTGATCTGCAAGAGAAGTTAGTGCAGGTCAACCGCGTCGCCAAGGTGGTCAAGGGTGGTCGTATTTTCGGCTTCACCGCACTGACCGTCGTTGGTGATGGTAAAGGTCGTGTCGGTTTCGGTCGTGGCAAGGCGCGTGAAGTGCCTGTCGCAATCCAGAAAGCGATGGATCAAGCTCGTCGCAACATGGTCAAGGTGAACCTTGCTGGCCATACGCTGCAGTACCCGGTCAAAGCCCGTCACGGTGCTTCCAAGGTGTACATGCAGCCGGCTTCCGAAGGTACCGGTATCATCGCCGGTGGCGCCATGCGCTCTGTATTAGAGCTCGCCGGTGTCCACGACGTACTGGCCAAGTGCTACGGTTCCACCAACCCGGTTAACGTGGTACGAGCGACTGTTAAAGGTCTCTCCTCCATGCAAGCACCGGAAGACGTGGCCGCCAAGCGCGGTCTGTCTGTCGAAGCGATCACGGGGTAAGGCACCATGGCAGCAACGATCAAGGTTACCCAGATCCGCAGCACCATCGGCATTATGCCCAAGCACAAGGCTACTATGAAAGGCTTGGGCCTGCGTCGCATCGGTCATACGGTTGAACTGGAAGACACCCCTGCCGTACGCGGCATGATCCACAAGGTGAACTACCTTGTGCGCGTTGAGGGAGAGTAATCCATGAAACTCAATAACCTAAGCCCGGCTCCGGGCTCCAAACACGCTGCAAAGCGCGTTGGTCGTGGCATCGGTTCCGGTCTTGGTAAGACCGGTGGCCGTGGTCACAAAGGTCAGAAGTCACGTAGTGGCGGCAGTGTTAAGCCCGGTTTCGAAGGCGGTCAGATGCCTTTGCAGCGTCGTTTGCCGAAATTTGGCTTTACGTCTGCAAAATCTCTGGTCTCTGAAGAAGTACGCCTGGCTGAGCTTGCTAAAGTTGCCGGTGGCGAAGTCACCCTGGCATCTTTGAAAGAAGCCAACGTGCTAAAGGACTCTACGCTACACGCGAAGATCATCCTTTCTGGCGAACTGAAAACGGCGGTTACCGTTCGCGGAATCAAGGTCACCAAAGGTGCCCGTGAAGCGATCGAAGCCGCTGGCGGCAAGGTAGAGGACTAAATGGCCAAGTCAGGAAAAATGCCGGCGATGGGCAGCGGTCTGAGTGAACTGTGGGCGCGTTTGCGCTTCGTGCTCCTCGCCATCGTGGTGTACCGTATTGGTGCCCACATTCCCGTTCCCGGTATCAATCCTGACCAGCTTGCTGCCTTGTTTAGGGAGCAACAGGGCACCATTCTGGGCATGTTTAACATGTTCTCGGGTGGCGCCCTGGAGCGCATGAGTGTTCTCGCCCTGGGTATCATGCCCTATATATCGGCGTCGATTATCATGCAGCTCATGACTGCGGTCTCCCCTCATCTTGAGCAGCTCAAGAAAGAGGGTGAGGCTGGCCGCCGCAAGATTAGCCAGTACACCCGCTACGGCACGGTGATACTGGCGTTTGTCCAGGCTACCGGCATGTCCGTCGGTCTGGCTAGCCAAGGCATCGCGTACAGTGCTGACTTCAGCTTCTATTTCACCGCCGTGATTACGTTTGTATCGGGCGCGGTGTTTATGATGTGGCTAGGTGAGCAGATTACCGAGAAGGGCATCGGCAACGGTATTTCGCTGCTGATCTTCGCCGGTATTGTCGCTGGACTGCCCAGTGCCGTGGGCCAAGCCTTCGAGCTTGCCCGTAATGAAGGGGCCTGGAATGTTCTGCCGCTGTTAGCGCTGTCAGTGTTAGGTATTGCGACTGTCGCCTTTGTGGTTTTCATTGAGCGCGGCCAACGCCGTCTTAAAGTTAATTACCCTCGGCGACAAGTGGGCAATAAGATGTATGCAGGGCAAAGTAGCTACCTGCCTTTGAAGGTCAACATGGCCGGTGTTATTCCGGCGATTTTTGCCTCCAGTATCCTGCTTTTCCCGGCCTCTATTGGTCAGTGGGTAGGTGCCGGTGAAGGTATGGAGTGGTTGCAGCGTGCATCTCAGGCATTAGGCCCAGGTCAACCGCTTTACATCTTGCTTTTCGCGGCGGCAGTGGTATTCTTCTGCTTCTTTTACACAGCGCTGGTCTTCAACCCCAAGGATGTGGCTGACAATCTTAAAAAGTCAGGCGCTTTCCTGCCGGGCATTCGCCCCGGCGAGCAGACCGCTCGCTATATCGACAAGGTCATGACACGTTTGACCCTGTTCGGTGCCTTGTATATCACTGCGGTTTCCTTGATGCCCCAGTTCTTGATTGTGGCGTGGAACGTGCCGTTTTTCTTCGGCGGTACCTCGTTGTTAATCGTAGTCGTGGTCATCATGGACTTCATGGCCCAGGTGCAGTCGCATCTCATGTCGCATCAGTATGACTCAGTGATGAAGAAGTCCAACCTGAAAGGCTACGGTAGCGGCGGTATCATGCGCTGAGGCGCCGTCCACCCCTATTTAGTTAGAGAGGGCGCGCCGCGAGCCGGTTTTTGGAGAAAGATCGATGAAAGTTCGAGCTTCCGTAAAGAAAATGTGCCGTAACTGCAAGATCATTCGTCGCAATGGCGCTGTCCGCGTCATCTGCAGCGAGCCACGGCACAAACAACGCCAGGGTTAATAGCCTGGGTTGTATTAAGCGGGTGCCAGCATACCCCTTGCCTTAGGGCAAATGATGGGGTATGCTGTTGCGCCTTTTGTAGATGAATAAACGAGCAAGCCGCTCAAATTTCGGAGTAAGCTGATGGCCCGTATTGCAGGCGTCAATATCCCGGACAACAAGCATGCGGCGATCTCGCTGACCTATATCTTCGGGATTGGCCGTACCCGTGCTGAGCACATCTGTGCTGCAGCCGGTATCGCGCCTACTGCCAAGATCCAGGATCTGTCTTCTGAAGAAGTCGACACCCTGCGTTCTGAAGTTGGCAAGTACACCGTAGAAGGCGACCTTCGTCGTGATGTCACGCTTAACATTAAGCGTCTCATGGACTTAGGCTGCTACCGTGGTCTGCGTCATCGTCGTAGTCTTCCGCTGCGTGGTCAGCGGACTAAGACTAACGCGCGCACCCGTAAGGGCCCGCGTAAGCCGATCCGCAAATAACACGCACGTTCTGGCGTAAAGACAGGAATAGACATCAACATGGCTAACCCGCGTAGTAACCGTAAAAAGGTTAAAAAGCAGGTAGTGGATGCGATTGCGCATATCCATGCCTCTTTTAACAACACGATCGTGACGATCACAGACCGCCAGGGCAACGCTCTTTCTTGGGCGACTGCCGGTGGTTCGGGTTTTCGTGGTTCTCGCAAGAGCACCCCGTTCGCTGCTCAAGTGGCAAGCGAACGTGCAGCAACTGCTGCAGCCGAGTATGGTGTGAAAAACGTAGATGTACTGGTTAAAGGCCCAGGTCCCGGTCGTGAATCCGCCGTGCGCGCACTGAATGCCGCCGGCTTCCGCGTGCAAAGCATCGTAGACGCGACGCCCATTCCCCATAATGGCTGCCGTCCGCCTAAGAAACGCCGCGTTTAAGGAGACAGATTCATGGCTCGTTATATTGGACCGAAGTGCAAACTGTCTCGTCGTGAAGGCACCGACCTCTTTTTGAAGAGTGGTGTTACTCCCTTCGAGAAAAAGTGTAAATCCGAGCAGATCCCGGGTGTACACGGCCAGCGTCGTCAGCGTCTTTCAGACTACGGCTTGCAGCTTCGCGAGAAGCAAAAAGTACGTCGCATGTATGGCGTACTCGAAAAACAGTTCCGTAACTACTACAAAGAAGCCGCTCGCCTGAAAGGTGCGACCGGTGAAGTATTGTTGCAGTTGCTCGAATCCCGACTGGATAATGTCGTCTACCGCATGGGCTTCGGCTCGACTCGCTCTGAAGCGCGTCAGCTGGTCAGCCACAAAGCGATTTCCGTGAACGGCCGCACCGTTAACGTTGCTTCCTATCAAGTGAAGCCGGGTGACGTTGTTTCCATTCGCGAAAAGGCGAAAAACCAAGCACGTATTCAAAGCGCGTTGTCCATTGCGGCCAACCGTGGCGATATCGCTTGGATCGAAATCGACGCCAAGAAGATGGAAGGCACTTTCAAGGCTCTGCCTGAACGCGGTGACCTGTCTGCCGACATCAACGAAAACCTGATCGTCGAGCTGTACTCCAAGTAAGCAGTTTTCTGTTTCTTGTCAATCTGGTGCCGGTTTAACGCCCGCACCAGATCTTACCGAGTACCAAGTATCCGTTTGGCAGCCTGAAAGGTGTTCATATGCAGCGTTCAGTGACAGAGTTTCTCCGTCCTCGCGACATCAAGGTCGAAGAAATCAGCGCACATCACGCCAAAATCGTGCTCGAACCGTTCGAGCGTGGTTTTGGTCACACCCTGGGGAATGCACTACGTCGCATTCTGCTTTCGTCCATGCCCGCTGTGCCGTGGTAGAGGCTGAAATCGCCGGCGTCGAGCATGAATACAGTGCGCTTGAAGGGGTGCAGGAAGATGTCATTGAAATCCTCCTGAACTTGAAAGATGTTGCGATCAAGATGCACAGCCGCGATGAGGCGGTGCTCACGCTGAACAAGCAGGGCCCAGCCGTCGTCACCGCTGGCGACATTGCGCTTGATCATAGCGTCGAAATCGTCAACCCGGACCACGTCATTGCTCATGTCAATGAAGGTGCCGAGCTGAAAATTCAGCTTAAGGTAGCGCTGGGTCGTGGCTACGAACCGGCTGACGCGCGCGGCTCTGATGAAGAGTCACGTGCCATTGGCCGCCTGCAGCTGGATGCCACCTTCAGCCCTGTCCGCCGTGTTTCCTACTCGGTTGAGGCCGCTCGTGTCGAGCAGCGCACCGACCTCGATAAGCTAATTATCGATCTGGAAACCGACGGTACCCTGGATCCGGAAGAGGCTATCCGTCGCAGTGCGACCATCCTGCAAGAGCAGCTGGCCGCCTTCGTCGACCTGGAAGCTGATAAAGAACAGGAAGTCGAAGAGGAAGAGGATCATGTCGATCCAATTCTATTGCGCCCCGTAGACGATCTTGAGTTGACCGTTCGTAGCGCGAACTGCCTAAAAGCCGAGAATATTTACTACATCGGTGATCTTATCCAGCGCACAGAAGTTGAGCTGTTGAAGACACCGAACCTCGGTAAAAAGTCTTTGAATGAAATCAAAGATGTATTGGCGGCTCGCGGCTTGTCCCTTGGCATGCGGTTGGAAAATTGGCCACCGGCAAGCCTGAAGGACGACAAAGCCTCCGCGTGAGCGTCGACTTGAGTCCCAGTTTGGTAAGGAATTACAACCATGCGTCATCGTAAGAGTGGTCGTCATCTGAATCGCACCAGCTCGCATCGTCAGGCCATGTTCAAGAACATGTCTGTCTCGCTGGTCGAACATGAAGTCATTAAGACAACCCTGCCGAAAGCCAAGGAGCTGCGTCGCGTAATCGAGCCGCTGATCACCTTGTCTAAGCAGGATAGCGTTGCAAACCGTCGTTTGGCGTTTGCCCGCACGCGCTCTAAAGAAGCCGTCGGCAAACTGTTCAACGAATTGGGTCCGCGTTATGCCGAGCGTCCGGGCGGTTACGTCCGTATTCTCAAGTGCGGTTTCCGCACCGGCGACAACGCGCCTATGGCGTTCGTTGAACTAGTTGACCGTCCGGTTGTTGAAGAAGCCGCTGCAGAAGAGTAATCCTCTGCGCCAGGCCTCTTTGGTAGCGAATGAAAACCGACCCTCAGTGGTCGGTTTTTTTATGGGCGCATTTATCTTCTGTTTTCTACACTTAACGGCGTCTATTCTTCGTACTAATACCCTATACTCGGCCTATTATTAAATTGAGTAAGCGTCGCGTGCCGCTTGGCAAGCCTTGTGTTGTAGCTTGAGTGTGGCATGGTAGTTAAGCAGTGGCAGGTTGGTTAAACAGCGATTCGAACTAGCGCATTGATAACAAGCAAGGGGCAGGTATGTATGCGAGGATAAAAAGCGCTGCCGGGGAGCGTCGGCGATAGGGTTTTTGAGTATGCTAATGCTGCTCATACTTGCGATGGTCACTACTGCGCATGCCGACAACCCGCGCTATGCGGGTATTGTCGTTGATCTGGACAATGGCGAAGTGCTTTACGCCGAGAATATTGACGATCAGCGCTATCCTGCGTCGCTTACCAAAATGATGACGCTCTATCTAACCTTTGAAGCGTTAGAAGAGGGTACGCTGCGCTTGGACCAACCCTTGCCGGTTTCCCATTACGCTGCCGCCAAGCCTGCTGTCAAACTGTGGCTGGCGGCGGGCAGCTCAATTCCGGTGGATACCGCTATTCGCGCACTCGCGGTTCGCTCTGCCAATGATGTTGCCGCAGTGGTTGCCGAAGCCCTGGGCGGCAGCGAAGCCCACTTTGCCCAAATGATGACCACCAAGGCACGCGAGCTGGGCATGCATGCCACCACCTTTCGCAATGCCTCTGGCTTGCCGGATGACGGCCAAATCACCACCGCGCGGGATATGCTCACGCTTTCGGTACGCGTGATGCAGGACTTCCCCCAGTACTACCACTACTTCGGCCTGCAAGAGTTTACCTACCGCGGCACCCGGCACACCAGCCACAATCGATTGGTGCGTGACTACCCAGGTGCCGATGGCCTAAAAACGGGGTTCATTCGCGCCTCTGGCTTTAACGTGGCCACTACCGCAGTGCGCGGTGATCGGCGGCTGGTGGGCGTCGTCATGGGTGGTTTTTCATCCCAGTCCCGGGATACCCATATGGCCAATCTGCTGGATCGTAGCTTCTTGCGTGCGTCGCTACGCGACCAGCAAAGCTGGATGGGTGACACCAGCTTCTCGCGGGAATTTATGGCCTTTGCACCCCCTGCTCAGCCGGTGGCACCACAGCAGCCAGCGTCACGCCAACCCCTGCTGGCGGTGGTCGAAACGTCAACATTGTCACCATCGAGTAACTCTACCCCCTCAACGCCGGTTGTCGATCTTGAAGAACAGCTAGCCGATATTGTCACCATTCAGCGCCCCACGCCGGCAAGCGAAGATCCACAGCCCGACCCACTTCAAGCGTTCATTGAGCGTGAACGCAAGATGGCCTCTGTCAATGAAACGGGCGGCGGCTGGGGGGTGCAAGTGGGTGCTTTCAGTCGTGAAGCCCAGGCACGGCAATTGGCGCAGCAGGCGGCTCAGCGGATTGCTCAGACTTTAGGCGGACGCATTGCTGTAGACACGGTAGAGGGCCAAAACCCGGTTTATCGCGCCCGGCTAATGGCATTGGACGAGCAGCGCGCTCGCCAAGCGTGCCGTGAGCTGCACTCCCAAGGTATGGACTGTATGGTCGTTAACGCCAGCTTGTAAGGGGGGGCCGTCATCACCCCGCCAATGGCTAATTGGCGGGGTTTTTCTTTTTTGGCACTTTGTATTGACCAGTGAACAGGGAGATCGCGGTGACAACCTCGCTGAAAGGCATACTCTGCATGTGTTTGGGCGTTCTTTTCCTCGCCCTAGGCGACGCTGTTTCCAAGTGGTTAGGTGAAGTGCACTCGCCACTGCAGATTATTTTCTTCCGTGCCTTGGTATCGCTACCGCTGATTGCGCTGCTTGCCCATTTTGCCGGCGGGTTACGCAAGCTGCGTACGAAACGGCCGGGTGTCCATTTGCTGCGCGGATTGATTTATACCGCCACCATGGTCTGTTTCGTATGGGGGCTAACGCTTCTCCCCCTGGCGGAGGCCACGGCGATTGCCTTTGTGGCGCCGCTGTTTGTGACCCTGCTTTCGGTGCCATTGTTGGGTGAGCGCATTGATCCACCGGTGCTGATCGCATCCTTGGTGGGGTTTGCGGGGGTGCTGATCGTGGTGCGGCCCAACGGCGATGCGTTTCAGATGGGCGCGCTGGTATTGGTGGGGGCGGCGCTATTCTATGCGCTGATGATGATTACCGCCCGGCGCTACGGCGCCCGCGAACACCTCTGGGCAATGCTGTTTTACATGACCTGTGTGCCGCTGGTGGTGACCGCGCTAACGCTGCCCTGGGTGTGGCAGACACCCCAGCCGTGGCACTGGGTAGGCTTTTTCGCCTCGGGAGTATTGGGCGTTGCGGCCACCGCTTTCATCACCTTGGCCTTTCGGTTTGCTCCTGCGGCCATCGCCGCGCCGTTTGATTACACCGCCATGCTCTGGGCGGTACTGCTGGGCTGGTGGTTCTGGGGCGAAATGCCGGATCTCTGGGTCTGGGTAGGCAGTGCCTTGATAATGGGCAGCGGGTTAGCGGTGGCGTATCACGACCGTAGGACAACCCTTAAACGTCGTCCTACCGCTTAACTGACGTCACTCTACCGCCACTTTTTGATCTAGGTCACGGAAGCGGTGAGCTTGCCAAAACGGCGGGTTTGGGCTGGTTATAATCCTGGCCTTTCATCGCAGTCCGCTGCGAGCCATCGTCCTGATCACGGTGACTGTCTATGCAAGCCCCCGAACTACTTTCCCCTGCCGGCACCTTCAAGAACATGCGTTACGCCTTTGCCTATGGGGCCGATGCGGTCTACGCAGGGCAGCCACGCTACTCTCTCAGAGTGCGCAACAACGATTTTAAAATTGATAACTTACACCGTGGTATCGAGTATGCCCATGCCCGAGGCAAGCAGTTTTACGTTGCTTCCAACATTGCCCCTCACAATAGCAAACTGAAAACCTACCTTCAGGATATGGCGCCGGTGATCGAGGCAGGGCCCGATGCGCTGATTATGTCGGATCCCGGTTTGATTATGATGGTTCGTGATCGCTGGCCGGATCAACCTATCCACCTCTCGGTGCAATCGAACGTCGTCAACTGGGCTGCCGCCCAATTCTGGCAGCGGCAGGGTATCAGCCGCATCATTTTGTCTAGGGAGCTATCACTGGAAGAGATCGGCGAAATACGCGAACAGTGCCCAGGCTTAGAGATCGAAACCTTTGTTCACGGCGCACTGTGTATCGCCTATTCAGGGCGTTGCCTGCTGTCGGGTTATTTCAATCATCGCGACCCTAATCAAGGTACCTGTACCAACGCGTGTCGCTGGAAATACAACACCGTAGCAGCGACCCAGGATGACACGGGCGACTTAATAGCCGCCCAAGGAAGTGGCAGTGCAGCGGTCGGCAGCCCAGACGAGCTTTCGGCGCTGATTGAAGACGTTTCACGCCCTGGCAAGCTGATGCCTGTGTATGAGGATGAACACGGCACCTACATCATGAACTCCAAGGATCTGCGCGCGGTGCAGCACGTGGCTCGACTGACGCAAATGGGCGTGGCGTCACTAAAGATTGAAGGGCGCACCAAGTCCCATTATTACGTTGCGCGTACAGCGCAAGTCTATCGCCAAGCCATTGATGACGCAGTCGCTGGGCGCCCCTTCAATAAACGGCTAATGGATGAACTTGAGAACCTGGCGAATAGAGGGTACACCGAAGGTTTCTATCAACGCCATGTGCACGGTGAGTTCCAAAGCTATGAGCAGGGAACTCGATCGGCGTTCACCAACAGTTCGTCGGTGAAGTGCTGGGTTTCGATCCGGCTCGTGGCAGGTTGGAAGTCGAGGTTAAAAATCGCTTTGAAGTAGGGGATGGCATGGAGCTTATGCTGCCAGGTGGCAATCACCGCTTCGTGCTTGAGCATATCGAGAACTTGCGAGGTGAAGCGCAGAGCGCAGCACCTGGTTCTGGGCATCGCGTGCGAATCCCCGTTCCCAAGGTCAGCATTACCCCTGAACAGCTTGAGTTTGCGCTGTTAATGCGTGATCTCAAGCCTTCCAGAGCAGCACAATCTGAATCGTTGGGGGGTAGCGATCAGCTAAACGCATAAACGTCCATTGCAAGCACACCGTGCTCCACGCTGTGGTGTAGCTGTTTTGCGTCACCTCC
This sequence comes from Halomonas sp. PA16-9, assembly GCF_009728585.1. Taxonomy (NCBI): domain Bacteria; kingdom Pseudomonadati; phylum Pseudomonadota; class Gammaproteobacteria; order Oceanospirillales; family Halomonadaceae; genus Halomonas; species Halomonas sp. PA16-9. The sequence continues at coordinate 235,570 of NZ_CP040451.1, forward strand.
TGCCCCCATGGCCACCAGCAGCGGCTGGAAGTGTTCAGGGGTCGGGTGGTTCTCCCGCGCGTTGGGGGCGTTCTCCCAGCTAAGCAGTGCTTCACGATCATTGGCGATAAGGCGGTCGCTCACCCAAGTGGCAAATGCACCTACCCAGGGCATAGGGCTCTCCTGGGGCATGATTTCATACAGGTTATGGGTCAGGCTGCCCGAGCCGATCACCAAAATCCCCTCTTCCCGCAGTGCCGACAGGCGCTCGCCCAGCGTGACCAGCTCCGCATTGCTCCAGCGCACCGGAAGCGACAGCGAAACAACCGGCACATTGGCGTCAGGAAACATCAGCGAAAGGGGCACCCAGGCGCCGTGATCCAGGCCGCGCTCTACCCGCTCGGCGCCCAGTAACACGGCCAGCCGTTCAGCCAGTTCCGGCTCACCCGGGGCGGGATACTGGCACTCGAAAAGCGCCTGTGGGAAGCCGCCAAAGTCGTGAATGGTTTCTGGCTTGGCGCTGATGCTGACCTTGAGCGCCAGGCTCTCCCAGTGCGCTGAGACCACTACCACCGCCTTGGCGCAAGCTGCCTGCCCAGTTCGCGTAGAAAGGCATGAGCCGGGGTTTTATTGAGGGCCAGCATGGGCGAGCCATGGGAAATAAACAGACTAGGTAACATGAGTGAGTCTCCTCAGCAGCATTGCCAACGCTGGCGGTAAGCAAGCGCTGGCAATAGGGTTAGGCGATAGTTTTAGTGTTAGGCGAATCGGTTTGCTTAACACCCAGCGGCCGCTGCCCAGGCCGGCTTGCACGATTAACGCCAGCGTCCAGAATACCGGGAATTCCCAACCGCCGCCGGCATTTGAAAACATCCAGCCGTTGCCAAGATGCACCCAAGCAGCACCAAGCAGTACCGGCACCAGTGCCAGGCTCACCCAGCGGGTGTAAACACCCAGAATCAGAGCGGCTCCACCGCCTACTTCCGCGGCAATGGTCAAGTAGGCCAGAAACCCTGGTAAACCCAGTGATTCAAAATAGCCGACGGTGCCCGGTAGGGTAAATACAAACACCTTGAGCAAACCGTGAGCAAGGGCCATCACACCCAGTGCGACGCGCAGTAGCGAGATGGCCTGGGGTTGTAAAGAGTGCTGTACAGAGGGCTGTAGAGAGGGGGCAGAGTGAGTATGCGTTGTCATCGTAGTAGCTTCCATCGAGTGGTTGATGACGCTACTTTACAGCCGGATAAGATCGAGATAATCAGCGTATTTTGCACATCACTGTTGCGTTATTGGCGATAATCCAATGTTTTGCCCCAAATCGGCGGATCACCCCATGCCTCGGTGAGCAGGTCGATGAAGCGCTCCACCTTGGCGGCAGGTAGCGCCGGGCGGGGTAGAGCGCGTGAACATCGAGCCGTACCGCTGGCTCATTGGTCAATGGGCACTAAATGCCCGCTGGCGATACTCTCTGTGACCAGAAAGCTGGGCTGCTGAGCGATGCCCAGGCCAGCTTCCGCGGCGTGGGTGAGTACATCGCCGTTATTCTTTCCAGTGGGCCATTGACCGTCAATGACTGCGTGGCAATCTTCCAGTCAGCGCTCTGTTGGCCGCTGCGGTAGCGTAGGCAGTGGTGCTTGGCAAGGGCTTGAACGCTGTCGGGTTCACCGTGGTTGGCAAGATATTCAGGCGAGGCGCAAAACAGTAGGGCGGCACCGCGTCAGTCGGCGCGCCACCAGCTGGAGTCGGCAGGCTGCCGATACGGATCGCTACGTCGTAACCCTTCCAGCAGGTCGACACGGCGGTCGTTCAAATCCAGGCGCACTTCCAGCGCCGGTGAGTGTGCATAAATTGCGCGACGAGTGGCGCTAGGTAGCGGGTGCCAAAACTCATCGGCCCATTAACGCGCAGCCGCCCACGCACATATCGCTGTACCTTGGCCCACCTCGGCGGCGGCCTCATCGAGCGCTTGCAGTATCCCTTGGGCGCGGACTAGATAGCGTTCTCCGGCCTCAGTGAGATGTAGTCGTCGCGTGGTGCGTTGTATCAGTCGCGCGCCCAATGTCTCTTCCAGTGCCATGACCTGGCGGGATACGCGAGTGCGGGAAATATCCAGCCGCTTCAGCAGCGCGGGTATAGCTACCCAACTCGGCTACCGCACAAAAGCGACGATATGCTCTAACTGATTCATGACGCCGAATCGGCTTGGAAAATCTGAAAAGCGCGCGCTGCCTGGTAAGGGTCGGGCTGGCCACAAATGGCTGATATCACCGCTAAACCGTTCGCTCCCGCGCGCTGTACGCTAATCGCATGATCCGCTTTCAGCCCACCAATGGCCACGCTGGGCAGTGGGCACGCCTTGACCAGCGCAGCCAAGCCACCAAAGCCGATGGGCTGGGCGTGATCTTGTTTGCTCTCGGTGGCAAACACCGGGCCAATCCCGACATAATCGAGTAGCTCAAACGGAGAGACTTGCAGTTGGGCGATAGTATTGATCGACAGGCCGATAATCGCTTGCTCACCTAGCACCCGGCGCGCTTGCTGAACGGCTGCGTCGCTCTGACCGACATGCAGGCCATCTGCCTGGCTTTCTAGTGCCACCTGCAAACGGTCGTTAATGATCAGCGGGACACCGGTGCCCGCCAGAAGCGCTTTTAACCGTTTGGCTTGGGCAATCATCTGTTCGTCGCTGGCATGCTTGTCACGCAACTGCACGATGGTGACACCGCCTTTTACCGCTGCCTCAACCGTTTGTTCCAAACCATGCTCTTGGCAGAGCGTGGAATCGGTGACCAAGTAGAGCGATAGATCAAGCGGCATGGATTGCCTCCAGTTGGGCATAAGTAGTGAGGTCGTCAGGGGTGAGTTGATACAGCGCATCCAGCAGTGCCACTTGAAAGCTACCAGGCCCGTTGGCGTGGCTGCCCGCACGCTCTCCTGTGACCGCAAAGCAGGCCAGCGCGGCTGCCGTTGCACCCAGTGGGGTCGCGGTTGGCAGCCACAAATCCCGCCACTAGCGCGCTCAGCCCACAGCCAAGCGTTGTTACGCGGGGCATCAAAGGATGGCCACCGTTAATGCGGTAGTGCTGTGTGCCGTCCGTCACCCAGTCGCTTTCACCGGTCATCGCGACAATACAGCCGTGTTTTTGCGCTAATGCTATTGCAGCGTCCACGGCTTGGTCGGTGGCGGCTGTGGCGTCCACGCCGCGGCCTTGGCTAGCTAAACCGTTAAGGGCAAGAATTTCAGACGCATTGCCACGGATCACGCTGGGTTTAGCGGCCAGCAGCTTCGCGCACAGCGTTTGGCGATAGCGCGTGGCGCCAACGGCGACGGGATCTAATACCCAGGGAATGGCATGCTGATCGGCAGTCGCTGTGGCGGTGAGCATAGCGTCAGCCCAGTGGGCAGAGATCGTACCGATATTAATCGACAGCCCCGCGGAGATAGCCGTGAATTCAGCCACTTCTTCAGGCGCATGCAGCATGGCGGGCGACGCGCCGGTGGCTAACAGCAGGTTGGCAGTGCTGTTCATGGCCACATAGTTGGTTATGCAGTGAACCAGCGGTGTCACTGAGCGCAGCGTCTCAAGGTAATCGCCAAGCGGGCGTAGGGTCATAGCATCCTCCCGGCAGGGAGGTGGTAAGCGTTACCACGACTCCCTACGCCGGTGTTATCCGGTTCAGGTTCAAAGGGTGCTTCTCAGCCCAACCGTAACGGAGGGCGCCCCTGTCGAGGGATTACTATCCTTGCCTGAAGTAGCCCTGTAAAGCCCCGGATGCGGACGATAGCAATCTAACGAAACGAAATACGCGTACCGTAGGTAAGCATTTCATCAGGTGTCATCGCTTTACCCTCGACCCCAATCATCTCGTCACCACACTGGTCGGCGAAGGTTAGCACGCCGTGGGTCAAGCCCAGTTGGCCCAGGGTATCGCGGATTTCGCCCGTGCCCAGAAAAGTACTGACGTGGCCCTTGTTATCGCTCAGCTCAGACACGCCGTTAGCATGGTGAAAACGCACTTTGTAGATTCCATCCATCGACTCGACTTCAACAATCGGCGAAAAACCGTTGTGAAGCGCATTGGAAAGCTGTTTTAGCGTCAGGTGGTCACCCAGCGTCATATCGATCGCACTCATGGAAAACTCCTGTGGACGCCTCAAAGGTGGGGCATCACTCATGTTGCGGGAACTGCTTTTTGTAAAGCTTATGAAGAATAAGTGTAGGGTTTTTGTTTAGTATTGCCAGTGCGCTTATCGGCACCTCGATACGACACTGCCTACGTGCTTGTAAGGGCTGTTATTATGGCCATAAAGCCCCCATGGTAAGCGGTACGTGAAGCTCAATGGATTCAATGATCAACATCAGCGATAGGAGAGCAAAATGAGTTTTCAAGGCGAGCAGCATCCTGGCGTCGTGGCTACGCCGCCCCAAACTCAAGGGTTTCGTTTAAACCACACCATGCTGCGGGTGAAAGACCCTGAGCAGGCATTGGCGTTCTACTCAAAAGTGTTTGGTATGCAGGTGATGCGGCGGCTGGATTTCGAAGAGATGCAGTTCTCGCTCTACTTCCTGGCCAACCTGGAACCCAGCGACAGCGTTCCGGACGATGCACAAGCGCGTACCGCCTGGACGTTTAGCCAGAAAGGGCTGCTGGAGCTGACCCACAACTGGGGGACTGAAGACCAGGAAGATTTCGCCTATCACGATGGCAATGCCGAACCCCAGGGCTTTGGGCATATCTGCTTCAACGTACCGGATTTGGCAGCGGCCCAGGCGTGGTTCGACGAGCATGACGTCACCTTCGTCAAACGCTCCGATCAGGGCAAGATGAAAGATGTTATCTTCGTTAAAGACCCGGACGGCTACTGGATCGAAGTGATTCAGGCAGACCTGATGGTGGGGAAGAGCGACTCTTGAGGCACGCCAATGGCTGAACTACTGTTCCGGCTGCGCCATGTGACCGACGAAGAGGCCATGGAGGTGCGTGACCTGCTCGCTGCCCATGGCTTTGATACCTATGAAACCCAGGCGGGCTTTTTCCGCCTGGGCGTTGACGCGATTTGGCTGCGCAATCCACATCAGCACGACGCTGCCATCGCGGCGTTAGAGGCCTACCAGGCGGAGCGCCTTGAGCGCGCCCAACGCGAGCACCAGGCGGCGGTTGAGCGGGGTGACGCGGATACACTGTGGCGTCGTTTGGCCGCTCACCCGGTGCAGGTCGTGTTAGTACTGCTAGCAGTGGGGCTTATTGCCGCCCTTACGCTGCTGCCGTTCCTGGGTATGTCGCGAAGCTAAGCAGCTGGCAGATGGCCGCGTTTGAGGTACATCATGACGCCATCATCACCGGCGGTAAGTGCCGGAGCAGAACCGCTGGGGTAGCGGCACCAGGTGCCTGCCGTGTAACTCTGCTCGCTATCGCTCAGTGTGCCTTCCAGAATCAAAAACTCCAGCCCGCCCAGCAGCGTGGGGTAGGTAATGGAGGTGCCCGCCGACCAGCGCTCCAGGCTGGTGCGCTCCTGCTTGTAGGTGTGCAGCATTTTATAGGCAATGCGCGGGCGTCGATCAGGCTGCCAGGGCAGCCGATGCGCTGGCACTGCCAACTGTAGCGTGTCGTTGGGGTCAAACTGGTGCAGTTTGACAAATATCAGCGCGCCTTCCTCGCCAATTTGCGGGGTATGGCCGGTACCAATGGGGTTTCTTAAGTAGCTGCCCGCCGCGTAGCGCCCATGCTCATCGGCGAACACGCCTTCCAATACCAGAATCTCTTCGCCGCCGCCGTGGGTATGCCGCTCAAACTTTGTATTGGGGGCGTAGCGCACAAGGCTGGTAGCGCGAGCAACTTCATCACCAATCCGGTCAAACATCATGCGCTCTACCCCCGCGCTGGGGGAATCGACCCACTGATACTCTTCCGGGGTAACACAGGCAAAGTGGCTAAAATCGGCGTTTAGACGCATGGGAAAGGGCTCTTCGCAGTGAAGGTAAGTGACGGGGGAGGGTGCTAGTCTCCTTATCGACAGCAAAAAATGCAACTTTCGGTTGTTTGATCTTCGTTATATCGCCATAAAAAACACCCCAACCATTGGATGAATATCCAACGATTGGGGTGCAGTTCACGAAGGCGGCATCAGGTTGTCTGGCTGCTTGCTTAGGGCGCTTCAGTCAGCTTGGTAAGGATATGTTGTGCTGCTTCGATGCGCGCCTGATTGGGGTAGTTGCGGTTAGCCAGCAGCACAATGCCGATTTGCTCGCTGGGTACAAAAGCCACGTAGCCGCCAAAGCCGTTGGTAGCGCCGGTTTTGTTATAGAGCGCTTCCTGCCTGGGGGCTAGCGGTGGGGTTAAGCGGTTGGCGGGGTTGGGCTGCAAAATCATCTCAAGCGAGTTGCCTACCAGCAACTGATCGAGCGCCACCGGGTAGGCATAGCTTTCCCACCCGAGTCCTTGGGTCATATTGCCGACCTCAAAGTACCCCGTGCGCGTAGCGGCCAAGGCTTGGCTTAGTGGTTCATTAAGCTCAGCACCACTCATATTGGCTTCCACCAGCGTTAGTACGTCTGCGGCAGTCGATTTCAATCCGTAGGCTTGGGCATCCAGCATGCCTGGGTTCACCCGAATGGGTTCATCCTCTTTAGAGTAACCGTAGGCATAGTTCGCCTGCTGCGCTTCAGGCACCTGAAAGTAGCTATGCTCAAGCCCTAACGGGGCAAACAGCGCCTCCTCCATCGCCATCTCGAAGGGCTGACCAAGGCTTTGTGCGGCGAGATAACCGAACAGGCCCAGGCTCGGGTTGGAGTAGAGCCGATGGCTGCCAGGGGCGGATTCAGGCTGCCACTGGCGGTAGTAGTCGATCATCGTCTCTTCACTTTGGACCGACTCAGGGAACTGCAGCGGCAGCTCGCCCGCCGTGTAAGTGCCCAGTTCCAGCAGCGTGATCTCATCGAAGGCGCTGCCTTCAAGTTCAGTCAGGTAGTGGCTGGCCGGGTCGGAAAGCGAGAGGGCGCCGCTAGCCTGGGCATAGCCAGTGAGTGCAGCCGTGAAAATCTTGCTGATAGAGCCGAGTTCGAACAGCGTCTCATCAGTGACCGGAATCCCCGCTTCTTGATTAGCGAGGCCATAATTAAAGTAGTGCTGCTGGCCGTTAATGCTCAGCGCAATCGCCATGCCGGGGATACGGTGTTCGGCCATCAAAGGCGCGATAGTATCGTTCACCAAGGCCTCAATATCGGCGCTTTCAGGCGTGCCGGAAGCCCATGCAGTGCCGTTGAGTAGAAGCGAACCTGTCATGATAAGGCCGCAGTTTGCTGCTAACATCTTACGCATACCAAAATCCTGTTGTGATTAATACCAAGAGAGGGCGGAGAGTTATTTCCAGACGCAAAGCCTGTGACAGGGGTTAACTTACGGCGCGCTGCGGCAATTCACAAACAGCGATATTTTGCATAAGCCATTAGAAAAATTTGGGGGTCAAGGTGGTGCGTCCCTACTTGCCGTTGAAGGCGCTGCGCGCGTTTGAGGCGTCGGCCAGGCATTTAAGCTTTACCCGCGCGGCAGAAGAGCTTCACGTGACCCAGGCGGCGGTAAGCCACCAGGTAAAGCTGCTCGAAACGCTGTTGAAGGTACCGCTATTCAAGCGTTTGCCCAGGGGGCTAATGCTTACCCAGGAGGGCGAGCTGCTGCTGCCGGTATTGAAGAGTTCATTCGACCAGATAGCCCACACGCTGGAGCGGGTGGGCGAGAGCAGCTATCGGGAGGTATTAAACGTCGGCGTGGTGGGGACTTTTGCTGTCGGCTGGTTACTGCCGAGACTGGGAGATTTTCAGCGCCAGTATCCTTACGTCGATTTGCGGCTCTCCACCCATAACAACCGCGCGGATATTGCCGGCGAAGGGCTGGATTTTGCGATCCGCTTTGGCACAGGGGCCTGGCATGGCACCGCGGCGCAGCCGCTACTACCGGCGTCACTCTCGGTAATGTGCATACCTGATATCGCCGCGCGGCTTAACACCCCAGCCGATGTGCTGGGGGAAACCTGGCTGCGCTCTTATCGCGCTGATGAGTGGACAGAGTGGCTATTGGCGGCAGGGCTACCACGCAGCTTTCCGATGACCAACAGCATTGTGTTTGATTCTTCCATCGCCATGGTGGAAGCAGCCCTACAAGGGGCAGGCGTGGCGCTGGCGCCACCGCTGATGTTTCCCCGCCAACTAAACAGCGGCGCACTGATACAGCCTTTCGACACCGCTGTTAGCCTAGGCGGTTACTGGCTGACTCGCCTGCAGACACGCCCCGAAACCCACGCCATGGCGTCCTTCCGGGAATGGCTGCTCACGGCCATTAATGCCTGAGCAGCACTATTGACGTTAACTGCTTAGTGGCTGTGACCATGATCATCGTGGTCGTGGTCGTGGTCGTGGTCGTGGTCGTGGTCGTGGTCGTGGTCGTGGTCGTGGTCGTGGTCGTGGTCGTTATGACCCGGCTGGGCCAACGCGTCGTGCAGCACGTGGGCATTGTGGCGCATCATACCCAGATAAGTGCTAGCTTCACCCTCTGCTGCCAGCGCATCGGCGTAGAGCGTGCCCGCAATGGGCAGGCCGGTCTCTTCGGCGAGCTGGGTGATGATCGATTGGTTGGTCATGTTCTCGTGGAACAGCGCCTTCACGTTCTCCTGCTCAATCACATCCACTAGCGCCGCCATGCTGGCGCCACTGGGGTCGGCTTCCGTGGAAAGCCCTACCGGAGAGAGGAAGGTCACCCCGTAGGCGCTTGAGAAGTAGCCAAAGGAGTCGTGGCCGGTAATCACGCTGGTGGAGGCCGGGATCTCGTCAATCAGCGCACGAATCTCGTCGTCTAACTCGGCCATTTCCTGTAAATACTGCTCCGCATTGGCGCGGTAGGCATCGGCGTTATCTGCGTCGGCGGCGATTAAGCCATCGCGGATATTGGCGATATACACCTCGGCTTGGTGCATATCCTGCCAGGCGTGAGGATCTTGATTGCCATGGTCATGCCCCGCGTGCTCATCGGCATGCTCTTCGTGGTCATGGTCGTCGTGCCCATGGTCGTGCTCGTCATGATCATCATGGCCGTGCTCTTCATGTGCAGCGAAAGAGAGCGGTTCAATACCATCGGTCGCGGTGACCATCGGCCCGTTGTAGTCGCTGGCGCTAATCAGGCGCTCCATCCAGCCCTCAAACAGCAGGCCGTTGAAAACGACTAAATCGGCATTGGCCAGGGAGCGTGCATCGCCGGGGCTGGGGAGTAAACGTGGGCATCGCCATCGGCAGCCACCAGCGGGGTCACCTCGACATGCTCGCCGCCTACGTTTTCGACCATATCCGCCAGGATAGAGAAACTGGTCACCACCTGCACGCGCTCATTAGCCATGGCAGCAGGCAGAGCCAGCAGCGCGGAAACACCGACTAACCAGCGCGAAGGCCGAGATGATAAATAGGCAAGCGACATACAACACTCCTTACGATAAGCATGAAGACTGATAATTAAGCCCCTTGCTCCACTTCAAGCGGCGTTGTTTTACGCCGCAGCTTGGCTGCCAAGCTGTGGTAGCGACCAAACAGGGCCGAAAAGAGATAACCGAACCCCGCCAGCAGAATAATGCTCGGGCCAGAGGGGATATCCAGATGAAAAGAGAGCAGCAGGCCACCGGTGCTCGCTACCATGGCCAGCACAATCGCGATGCCGATCAAGCCCTCAGGCGTTTGCTCCAAAAGCGCGCCGAGGTGGCGGGCAGCATCATCAGTCCCACCGCCATTAGCGTACCCAGGGTTTGAAAGCCGGCGGTTAGGTTCAGCACCAGCAGGCCCAGGAAAACGCTGTGTACCCAACCGCTGCGGCGGCTTTGGCCACGTAAAAACAGCGGGTCCAAACACTCCACTACCAGGGCGCGAAACACCACTGCCAGGGTCAGCACAATCAGCGTACTGATACCCGCGATTAGCAACAGCGCGGTGGAGTTGATCGCCAGAATCGAGCCGAACAGCACATGAGTAAGGTCGACACTGCTGCCGCCCAATGAAATCAGCATCACGCCTGCGGCTAGCGAGATAATAAAAAAGCTCGCCATGGCGGCATCTTCGCGTTGGCCGCCCATATTTGAGACCGCCCCCGCCAGCAGCGCGACCATTAAGCCAAATAGCACCCCGCCAATGCTCATAATCGGCAGCGAAAATCCCGCCAGCAGGAACCCCAGCGCGACACCGGGCAGAATCGCGTGGGCCATGGCATCGCCAATCAGGCTCATACCGCGTAGCACCAAAAACACACCCAGCGGCGGCGCGGCCAACGAAAGCGCCAAACCACCCACCACCGCGCGGCGCATAAAGCCGTAATCGAACGGGCTGACAAACCACGCATTAAGCAGATCCAGCATGGCGTCCTCCCATGGTAAACGGCACTACCTGAGCGGGTGCGTGTTGATGGGTCAGCGCACTGGGCGCGACCCAACGGCCATGGCCGCCGTTTAGCATCAGTACTTCATCGGCCAGGCGGCGCAGGTGATCCATATCGTGCAGCACGACAATGATCGTCGCGCCGTCGTCCGCCATTTGGCGCAGGATACGGATCAAAATATCCACGGTTTCGCTATCCACGTTGGCAAACGGCTCATCAAGCAGCAGTAGCTCGGCTTCCTGCATTAGCGTACGGCCGATCAGTGCACGCTGGCGCTGGCCACCGGAAAGTTCGCCCAGCGGGCGGTGGGCCAAGTGCGAAATACCCAGCCGCGCCATAATCTCGCGGCCTTTACGGTAGTGCCCTGCACAATAGCCGGTTAACGCGCCGTGGCTGGGCCAGCTGCCGGTCATGACTAACTCTTCCACACTCATCGGGAAGGTGAGATCCAGCGCCAACTGCTGTGGCAGCCACGCCCGGCGCTCTTTTGCGACGGTGCAGACCACTTCGCCGCTAATGGGCCGAAGTTCGCCCATAATGGCCTGAATCAGCGTGCTTTTACCGGCGCCGTTAGCGCCAATCAGCGCGGTAATCGCACCCGGCTTAAAGTCGCCCTCGATATGTTCCAGCACCGTGCGGCGCGCCTGGGCCAAATGCAGGTTGTGCAGCTGTAAGCGTGATAAAGAGCGTTGACTCATCCTAACCACCCGCTAGCCCAAACCACCAAACCCCACAGCGCCAATAGCGGCACGGCAACAAACAACAGCCGTTTAACAGCCGATAGCGACATCAAGGAGAAGTGACAAGGGCCCTCCTTGTTATGGCGGTGCGTATGCTCACTCATCAAGCGGCCTCGTATAATTTCAAATAGGTTATAACATAACGTTTGGCAAAGCCAAAAAATTGCTGAGTATTTTACTCGTTCACGCCGCGCTAGCAACGATAAAGCGCTAGCGGAAAACCGTCGCCAGCGCTTTAAGGGAATAACCGTAGGGTGTATCAATAGCGCCAGGTAGCACCTAGCTGCTGCGGCGCTACATGCAGCGCGTATTCACCGGGAATAGTGATCGGCCCCAGCGATAGATTAGCGGGTTGGAAGCGATTAATCGCAGAAGACGCCTGATTCGGCTGTGTCCAAATTTGTAGCTCATTCACCAGCATGCCGGTAGCAAAGTTGATAGCACCATCACTTTTTCTGCCATCGGCGGCAATCACTGCACCCGCCACGCCATTCACCACTAGCGAACTTATCTGGGCACCCCAGCCGCGCCGCTCACGCTCTGCCTGGGCGAGCTGCAAGCCTAGCGCCTGTACGCCGCTTAAATCGCCACTGGCTTTCAAACGCTCATATTCGGTCAGTGCCGCCGGGTGCGGCTGGCGGTCGGTCAGCATACCACCCAAGGCCAGCGCTGATTTCACCACACCCACCCGTGCATCAAAGCGGTCATCTGGATCGCTCGCCTCGCTGGATTGGTAAGCGTTCACCGCCAGGCTGGTGGCGTAAATGCCCGACCAACCCCATTGCCAAATATTAGCGTGGCGTGCGCCGTCCTCAAACACATCATCGTACTCACTCCACTGCTCGCTGGTTTGAGCTTGGGTCTGGGCTTGTGCTTGTAGCGAGACAGGCAGAGTGATTACCAAGGTGGTAACCAACGCGGTAACCAACGCGGCAACAAGACGAAAAGCATGCATGGTGAAGTGCCTATATAGGGGGAGCAGTCGCGCTAAGCGTAGCACGCAAAACAAATGAGACGTGGGGGGATTCAGGGGTGGCGAAGTATGACTAAGGTCAATGGTGTTTAAGGATAAAGAATGATTAGATGAGGTGTTGGTCAAACAGCGGAGGAGAGGCGGTGATTTACTATCACTACTGGGGCAAGGCGCAAGCTAAGGGGCAAGATGTAGAGTGTCATCTATTACCGTATCACAGCCTGGATGTTGCTGCTGTGGGCTGGTTACTGCTTTCGCCGGATAGACCGCTGACACAACGCTTGGCAGCGCAACTAAGTCTTGAGCCTAAAGCACTGCGTCAGCTATTAGTTTTTTGGTTGGGTTTGCACGATATTGGCAAATTTGCGCGATCTTTTCAGGGGCTTTTTCAACCGACCCCAAACTTGGCATTAGTACCTCCCGCTGCGCAATATGCATATACAGAGCGCCATGACCGCTTAGGCGCGGTGATCTGGGAGGCTGAATATCTGGATTGGCTGGAAGATGGCACATTGCAGTGGCCTGCCAGCTTGAATCTTACTGAGTTCAATGCGCTTAACGCCGCTTTGCCTGTCCTCGCAGCGCCGTTCTTTGGTCACCACGGCCAGCCAGTGGACGCCGGAAAAATCGACGTAGAGATGTTTTTCTGTCGTGATGAGCACGCAGATGATATTGAAGCAACCCGTCAGTTCATCGCTGATTGGGCCAACGTCGTTCCACCAGAGTGGCCGTTGGAGCAGCTATTTTCTGAAGAGTGGGTTTATGCACTGCAAACGCTAAGCTGGACAATCGCCGGATGGGCAACCTTAAGTGATTGGTTAGGCTCCAATCAGGATCACTTTCCCTACCTCCAAGAAGAGCTTCCCTTGCGGACTATTGGCACGTTGCGTTAGCTCACGCTGAAAAAGCACTGCAAGACACAGGGTTTAACCGACTTCCCGAACCACTCCCTTATGCAGGCATGGCAAGCTGGTTTGGTCAGCAATCCATCACACCAACGCCCCTGCAGCAGGCCGCAGAAACAGTAGAAATCATGGATGGGCCGCAGTTGCTTATCTTGGAAGACGTAACAGGTTCGGGGAAAACAGAAGCCGCCTGCATTCTTACCCAGCGCCTATTAGCGTCAGGCCATGGAGACGGGCTCTATTTTGCACTGCCCACCATGGCAACTTCTAACGCTATGTATTCACGGTTGGGCAATTTGCATCGCCGATTCTACACCGCTGAATCTACGCCCTCTTTTGTTCTTGCCCACGGTGCACGGGATTTAAACGACGATTTTATCGCCGCAGTCGCTGCACCTCAGCCGTCCGATCTTGATTACACCGCCAGCGAACTGTCGGCCACTAGCCGCTGTAACCAATGGCTAGCGGATTCACGTAAAAAGGCGCTGCTGGCAGAAGTGGGCGTAGGCACCATCGACCAAGCCTTAATGGCCATTTTACCGTTTCGCCACCAGTCGCTGCGCTTGTATGGGCTGGCGCGCAAGGTATTAGTGATTGACGAGGTTCACGCCTACGACAATTACATGCAGACCCTGCTGAACCAACTGCTGAGCTACCACGCTCGTCAGGGTGGCAGCGCGATTTTGCTAACCGCCACGCTGCCCCGTGCGATGCGCAGTGCTTTGATGGCTGCTTGGCAAACAGGGCTTGGGCAGCCGGAAACGAAACCACAAAAAGATGATTTTCCATTACTGACCCATGTGAGCCAAGGTCAGCCGCTAGAGTTGCCGTTAGGCTCACGCGCGGAAGTTTCCAGAAGTGTCGATGTTGAATGGCTAACCGAAGAAGAGCAGGCCATTAACGCGGTATTGGAAGCGGTAGAAGCCGGTGAGTGTATCGCTTGGGTGCGCAATACTGTTGATGATGCCATTCGCGCGTTTGAAGCCATCGCTGCCCGCCACCCTGAGCCCGAGCACTGCCTGCTTTTCCACAGCCGCTTTGCCATGGTCGATAGGCAGCGTATTGAGTCCCAGGTCATTGAGCGATTAGGCAAAGATTCGACCCCCGAAATGCGCAAGGGGCAGGTGTTGGTCAGCACACAGGTTTTTCAGGAGTCCCTGGACTGTGACGTGGATGTGATGATCAGCGACATTGCCCCCATTGATCTACTTATCCAGCGGGCAGGACGTTTACAACGCCACCAGCGTGGGGCGCGCTGCCTCCCGCGTCTGCTGGTGCTAGCTCCGCCCTGGGCGGATGATCCCGATGAGCACTGGCTTAAACGTACGCTGCCAGGCACCCAGGCGGTTTACCGTGATACGTCGCTGTGCTGGCTAACCCAGCGGGTATTGCGTCGCCTTGGTGAGATCCGTATGCCGGAAAAGGCGCGAGCGCTTATTGAGGGCGTTTACGGTCAAGTCATAGATGATATTCCAGATGCCTTGCAACAAGCTCGCATAGAGCAAGGCAGCATACGGAAAGCGTCTGGCTCGCTCGCTACCTTTAATGCCCTCAATCTTGAGGATGGCTACATAAAAAGTGATCAGTGGCAGGAAGAGCAAGAAATAGGCACACGCCTGATGGATGAACCAACAATTAATGTCGTTCTGCTGTCACTCACCGATGATAACGAGCTAGCGCTATGGGCGGGAGAGCCGTCATGCCGGTATGCTTAGCCAGGTAAAATTACGCCAAAGCCAAGCTGCCAAGTTGGCAGCGCTGTCAAGCCTCTATGAAAGCCAGTGGCTTACCCTTCAAGAGCGCTATAAAGCACTGAAGTATACCCAGCCTTGGCTGCCCAGTGATGACTCAGATTGTGACTACGACATCCAGTGGGGCGTTAGGCTAGGCGGTAAGGAGCAAACGTCATGAGGCGTTCAATGTTCGCTGGGTTCAAAGCTAATGGCTTCTTCAAAGCTGTACAGACACTGCTCGGGAAATTCTTGCGGTTCCCGATCAGTTTCGATAGCCGCTGCTCGGCGGGCATCATCGTAGGCTTCGTTCATCAGTTCAGGCAGCGATGCCTTCAAGCTGGGGTTGTCCTTCAGCAGGCGATTCACTTTGCTTTGAGCATCCTGAATCGTCAGCCGCCAGCTGCGCGAACGCCGTTCCGGCTGGTGGTCCCATTTCAGCAGGTGCATAAGCAAGCGAGCCAACTGGCTAATCAATGCGCGCCGCTCGCTTTTCCCCATGCTTTCAATCTCCTCAGCGAGATGCTCAATATCCAGTTTGTCCAGTTCACCGGCCCGCAGCAGCCCCGCCTGTTCAAGCGCCCAGGCGTAGGCATCCTGCTCATAATGAATTGCCATTGTCTTATACCTCCCAACCAACTGGCTGATTGCCTGTATATCAGTAAACGGTGCGCTGGTGCTGCAAATGATCGGCTAGGAAATCCCCGCTGGCGCGGGGAACGTGCCTTGGTTCTATTTAGAACCGGTTCATCCCCGCTATCGCTGGGGAGTTTGTACTTTACAACACTTGTTGACATCCCGCTTGCAGCAGATACATACTAACTGGGCACCCTACTAAAAGCAATTGGTTCTATTGAGAACCTTGTTGTTTGGGATGCACAGAACGGCGACGAATCACCGAACCATGCATTGTTGCTCGCAACGACAAGTTAAGGTTTTCGGTGCTACTACGCAAGTAGAGGTCGCCTACTTCGGATACAACGCCTTCGAAGGAGGCCAAAATGATATTTCGACGATACCGCAAAACCAAAGATGGAAGAGTGCTTGATGCGCATGACTATGGCTATCAAGCTTGGCCAATCACGCCTCGGCCAACACGCAAAAGCAAGAAACCAAAGAAATAGTTGATTGTATTGGCTGGCCTCAGTAATGAGGCCAGCTTTTTTGATTTATAGCATTTCTGAGGTGCTCATGAACCTACTTGACGACCCGTGGTTCCCCTTCCTGCTGAAAGATGGAACGGTAGAGAAACGCCCTCCCTCAGCAGTGGCTGATTCTGATGTGATTAACCTCGCCCTGCCGCGTGCGGACTTTCAAGGAGCAGCCTATCAGTTCCTGATCGGCCTGCTACAAACAGCGCTACCGCCGAAAGCGCATGACGATTGGCTTGATTTGCTAATGGCGCCTCCCAGTGTGGGCGCGTTGGACAAGGCGTTTGCGCCTTTCAGTAGTGCTTTTGAACTGGACGGCGACGGCCCTCGTTTTATGCAAGACCTTGACCCGCTGGAGGATGTGAAAAACGCCACTGTCAGTGGGTTATTAATTGATGCCCCCGGCGCTAACGGCATCAAAAATAATACTGACTTTTTCATAAAGCGCGGCCGCGTTGATGTGATGTGTGATGCCTGTGCGGCCATAGCGCTTTACACCATGCAGATCAATGCGCCTGCGGGCGGTGCCGGTATCCGTGTGGGCCTTCGTGGTGGTGGCCCGCTGACTACACTGGTCATGCCTGAGTTATCCACAGCCAGCTTGTGGGAGCGGCTGTGGCTAAACGTCATTACGCAGAAAGAAGCCATTCAGAAAGGGCAGCAGTGGTCGACGCCGCATCCAGAAGAGCCGTCGCTCTTTTTCTGGATGGCTGATACGCGGGTAAGCGATAAAAAAGGCACCGAGGTGCTACCTGAAGACACCCATCCCCTACACGCTTACTGGTCAGTGCCGCGCCGCTTCCGGCTGCTATTTGAAGACGCAGATGAGTGCCCGTGCGATATTTGCGGACGAAAAACACAGCGGGTAGTGCGCGAACTACGTGCTAAAAAACAGGGGGCAAACTACGACGGCCCTTGGTTACACCCGCTAACACCCTACCGACGTGATCCAAAAAAGCCCAATGAACTGCCGCTTTCCAGTAAAGGTCAGCCGGGTGGGCTGGGCTATCGGCACTGGTCGGGCTTTGTGCTTAACGATGAAGAAAGCAGTGGCGCAATCGCAGCAGCGGTTTTAAAGAGCTATATCGATAAACAAGTCTTGGCGAGGAAAGTGCGTCGCTTTGATAAAGATATTCCGAAGCTGCTGAGAGAGGCACGTCTATGGGTGTTTGGCTACGACATGGACAATATGAAGCCGCGCGTTGGTACAGTATCGAAATGCCCCTGGTGGAAATTCCACAAGGCCAGCAAAGGCTCCGAACATGGATCCACCAGCTGACAGAGCTTTCGCGCAATATCGCCTGGATGGTGCGCACCCAAGTTAAAAACGCCTGGTTTTCGCGCCCATCGGATGCCAAGGGCGATATGAGCGCCATTGATAACCAATTTTACGATGCAACCGAGCCTGAATTTTTTAAAGCGTTGCTAGCCCTTCAGCAGATGCTGCAACAAGACTCGCCGCCACCGCATATCCCTCCCAGCATCGCTGAACGTTGGTACTTCGCCTTGAAGAAGGAAGCAATGCGCGTTTTTGAAGATTTGGCACTAAGCGGTGCCCAGGAAAGCATGGACCTTGAACGTACTACCGCTGCCCATCGGCAGCTGCAAAGCTTTCTTGGCGGCAAGAGCAAAGGTAGCAAAGTGGTGAGTGACTTTATCCAACAGGGTGATTTTGACCCCTCCGCGAAGGCCAAGCGTAACGCGGCCTCTGCTGCAACAACGACAGGAGACGCCTGATGAGTGATGTGGAGACGCCGGAAGCAATCGAAAAAGAAGATATTTTGTCCGAGGCGGAGAAAAAAGCGCTAGTCGCTTTGAAGTTGGATGAGGCCGCCGCCTTACGTCGTTGGTGGCAGCGGTTGACGCTAACCCCACAGGCTTTGAAAGCATTGACCCCTCAGCCACCACTGCCCCGTGGTGTACGAGCGGTACTGCGCCGTTGTGATAGCGCTGAAGCAGCGATGCTGACCCAAGGTTTTCGTGAGCTTTGGGCAATGCTGCCGGAGACGACGGAGCAAGCGGATTACCGCGATGAAAAGCTACAAGTGTGGTCATGCATCGCGCTAATAGCCGCGGAGTTGCGTGAGGAAAAGAAGAGCACGTCGTTAGCCTTGCGCCTTGGCCAGCAAAAAGAGCAAACCGGTAAACCACTGATGAGCGAGCTGCGCTTTCAACAGTTACTTTCTTGCCGAACGCCTGCGGAGTTTATCCAGCGCTTACGCAGGGCACTGGCGCTTGCGGATAAGAAGGATATCAGTGTCGTACTACTGGCAAGTGTTATCTCGCTCTGGTGGCGCGAGCATCGTGGGCGTTTATCTGCCAAGCCTACTCAAAGGCTTGGTTTTGTACTGGCGAACGACTATTTCGCAGCAACGTCTCGCTACAGCCACCGCGGCGACTGACTTTTACGACTGATTGTCACCATTTTTAGCTTCATATTGACACCACTAACGGAGTTATCCATGAGCCACTTTATTCAACTGCACCTACTCACCTCTTATCCGCCCGCTAACCTTAACCGCGATGATTTGGGCCGCCCCAAAACTGCTTTGATGGGTGGGGCGAAGCGCTTGCGTGTTTCATCACAAAGTCTTAAGCGTACTTGGCGTACTTCTGCACTGTTTGAAGAAGCACTAGCCGGGCATGTAGGCACGCGCACCAAGCGTTTAGGCAAAGAGGCTTACGATCAACTGGTCGAGAAGGGCGTTGATCAAAAAATGGCGGGGGCTTGTGCAGAAAAAATAGCGGGCGTATTTGGCAAGCTGCGTAAAGTAGAAAAGGGCGAGCCTAAAGAGTTTGAGATTGAGCAGCTAGTCCATGTTGGCCTGGAAGAACGCCAAGCGATCAGCGAACTGGTGGAAACGCTGGCAGAAGAAAAGCGCGAGCCCAACGATGATGAATTAAAGCTCTTACGCCACAAACCTGCTGCCGCCGATGTAGCGCTGTTTGGCCGTATGCTGGCCGCCGTTCCTGAATATAACGTGGATGCCGCCTGCCAAGTGGCCCACGCCATTACCGTGCATGCCGCTGAAGTAGAAGATGATTACTTTACCGCTGTCGATGACTTAAATAGCGGTGATAAAGACCGGGGCGCGGCCCATATCGGTGAGTCTGGCTTTGGGGCCGGGTTGTTCTATCTCTATATCTGCATTGATCGCCAGCAACTGGTTGAGAACTTGCAAGGCAACAGTGAGCTAGCCGACCAAGCGATTGCTGCATTGGTGGAAGCCGCGGTTAAAATGTCGCCCAAAGGCAAGCAAAACAGCTTTGGCTCCCGTGCCCACGCGAGCTACGTGCTGGCGGAAAAAGGTAACCAGCAGCCACGCTCACTCTCCACCGCTTATCTGCGCCCGGTGACGGGGCAAGATCAAGCACTCGATGCCATTAAGCGTATTGAAGAACAGGCCAACGCTTTTGATAGTGCCTATGACGCAGGTGCTGATAGCCGCTTTGTCGTTAGCGCCGAGCCTAGTTATGAAACACCACAGTTAAAAGGTAATGTTAAAAAAGGCAGCCTTACTGAGCTGATCGCCTTCCTGAAAGCTGACCAATAAGGGGGCGGCATGACCGACTATCTTATTTTTCGGCTCTATGCGCCCCTAGCTAGTTGGGGGGAGGCCGCCGTTGGTGAAACGCGCCCTACTGCGACTTACCCTGGCAAAGGGGCTGTTTTGGGGTTGCTTGGGGCCGCACTAGGTATTCGTCGCGACGACGATGCAGGCCAAACGCAACTGCGTGACAGCATTGCCATAGGCGTAAAGCAGTACACGCCGGGCTTACTGATGCGCGACTACCACACGGTGCAGATGCCCGCCTCTCAGTCAAAAGTGAGCTATCGCACCCGTAAGGAAGAGCTAAGTGCGCCGCGCGATACGCTGAAAACGATACTTTCCAGCCGCGACTATCGCTGCGATGGCCTATGGACGGTGGCCGTATGGCTAACGCCTGCGGCAAGCCTCACGCTTGGCGAGATTGAGCAAGCACTGAAAACGCCCCATTACCCGCTTTATTTAGGGCGCAAATCCTGCCCGCCTGCTGCGCCGCTTGCACCCCAGCGGCGCGAATGCAGCACGCTTAAAGAAGCGCTCGATATTGACTTCCCCTCTTTAGACGAACGCTACGGCAATGACAAAGTGGCGCTGCGCTTTCCCGATGAAGCGCTATACGCCTGGGAAGGAAAAGCCAGCACGTTAGATGGCGATGACCAAGCGGCAGAGTACAACGATGTGTGGGATTTTCCGCTGAACCGCCGACGCTGGCAGTTTGGCCCCCGGTTAGAGTTTCGCCGGGCCATAGCAGCAGAGGAGGCGCGCTAATGTATCTCTCACGCGTACGCGTTGACCTGAACGGGCTTTCCCGCGAAAAGTTGTTTGATGTGATGAACGCCGAAGCCTACGCGGGTCATCAGCTTCTATGGCAGCTATTCCCCGACTATGAAGGGCCAAGGCCGTTTATTTTCCGGCAAGAACTGGAAGAAACCGAGGAAGGGCGAGGCCCCAAAGGACTACCGCTGTTTTACCTTCTTTCAGACCGTGAACCCACCTCGGTGCCGGGCTTGCTTGAAGCCGAGTGCAAACCCTTTACGCCCGAGCTAAACGTGGGCGATAGGCTGGCGTTCCGCCTGCGTGCTAACCCCACCATGGCGGTTCCGGTGCCGGGAAAACGCGGCCAGCGCGCCGATGTGCTGATGGCGGCCAAAAAGCCATTTCCACCAGGGCAGCGCACCAGCCAAGCCTGTGTTGATGCGATGAATGGCAAGGCCCGTGAATGGCTCGAAAGTCGCGCTGAAACATGGGGCTTTAGCTTGCCGGTTACGCCAGAGCTGGGTGCCTACCGCCAGCATGTGCTGAATAAAGGGAGAGGCAAGCCGGTTCAGTTCTCAACGGTGGATTACGAAGGCCTGCTGGAAGTTACCAATCCAGGAAAGCTGATCGAAACAATGGCCCACGGCATCGGGCGGGCCAAGGCATTTGGCGGTGGTTTGCTACTACTGCGCCGACCTTAGGAGACCAACATGGGCTTTATTCCGCTAAAGCCCATCCCCGAAAAAGATCGTATGTCGATGATCTTTATCGGGATGGGGCAGATAGATGTCCGTGACGGTGCTTTCGTCGTCATTGACGAAGTTAACGGCGAGCGCATGCACATCCCGGTGGGCTCGGTAGCCTGCCTACTGTTAGAACCGGGCACCCGGGTTTCTCATGCGGCGGTGAAATTGGCCGCCACGGTCGGCACCCTGTTGATCTGGGTCGGGGATGCGGGAGTTCGGCTATACAGCGCTGGCCAACCGGGTGGTGCGTGTTCAGATAAATTACTCTACCAAGCGCAGTTGGCGCTGGATGAAAAGCTGCGCCTTAAAGTGGTACGCAAAATGTTTGAGCTGCGTTTTGGCGAAGAGCCGCCTTCGCGTCGCAGCATCGAGCAATTGCGTGGCATGGAAGGCGCAAGGGTGCGCAAAACCTATCAACTGTTAGCCAAACAATATGGCGTGAAATGGAACGGGCGCCGTTACGACCCTAAACAGTGGGACGCCTCTGATGTTGCGAATCAATGCTTATCGGCAGCAACCGCCTGCCTATACGGGATTACCGAAGCGGCTATTTTGGCCGCTGGCTACGCTCCTGCGATTGGGTATCTGCACACCGGCAAGCCGTTGAGTTTTGTCTACGATATTGCCGATATCGTGAAGTTTGAAACGGTGGTACCCGCGGCCTTTCGAGTTGCGGCGCGCAATCCGCCTATGCCGGAAAGGGAAGTCCGTATCGCCTGCCGCGATGCATTCAAGCAATCCCGTATACTCCAGCGCTTAATCCCCATGATCGAAGATGTACTTGCCGCTGGCGATATTCAGCCGCCACCGCCAGCACCCGATGCGGTGCCGCCTGCGATTCCCGAACCACCTTCGGTTGGCGATGCTGGGCACAGGAGCGGATAAATGGCGATGCTCGTAGTGATTACAGAAGCCGTGCCGCCACGTCTGCGTGGCAGGTTGGCGGTATGGCTCTTGGAGATTCGAGCCGGTGTTTACGTTGGTGACGTTAGCAGGCGCATCCGCGAAATGATCTGGGAGCAGGTAGAAGCGTTAGCTGAAGATGGCAACGTAGCAATGGCCTGGGCCAGCAATCATGAATCCGGCTTTGAATTTCAAACCTATGGTGAAAACCGCCGAGAACCCGTCGACCATGACGGGCTACGCTTGGTGCGCTTTGTACCACCACAAGTTAACTAGCTGATTTTATTTGATCTTTAATAATTTAGCCTGATTAAAAAGTAAGCAAAATAGCTGGTAGATTTTTTATCTGCTATTTTCTTCTTGTAGATCAATTATCTACAACTAGTCCGATCCCCGCACGGGCGGGGATGAACCGCCGTAAATGGATTGAAACGGATCCCCTACTAACCGATCCCCGCACGGGCGGGGATGAACCGCGTTTCTTATTGCCGTTCCCGTGGCGGTGGCTCCGATCCCCGCACGGGCGGGGATGAACCGCCAACACTCTATCGACGGCCTCGTTGTCTGCTCCGATCCCCGCACGGGCGGGGATGAACCGCGCGGTGTTAGCAAGAAGCTGACGCCCAAGATCCGATCCCCGCACGGGCGGGGATGAACCGCAAGGTCTTCTTCATCATTTTTGATAGCTCCTCCGATCCCCGCACGGGCGGGGATGAACCGTATTACCAAAAAACGTAAATCCTATTGTCCGCCCGATCCCCGCACGGGCGGGGATGAACCGTCTATCTGTGATGCCAATTAGTCAAAACAAAGCCGATCCCCGCACGGGCGGGATGAACCGATTTCTGCGATCTAATAAGCGCAACTTCTACCGATCCCCGCACCGGGGATGAACCGACTGAGAGAGGAAGTCAAAGTTGTGCCAGAAACCGATCCCCGCACGGGCGGGGATGAACCGGCAACAATGTCCGTTTCGCCTACCGCGCCCCGCCGATCCCCGCACGGGCGGGGATGAACCGCAGAGCAGCTACGCGTTGAGGAAGACGAAGCCCCGATCCCCGCACGGGCGGGGATGAACCGTCACGCTCGCCGCGCTCCCATAGGTTCATCAACCGATCCCCGCACGGGCGGGATGAACCGAGTGACCGTATCGGTCGCTGCTGCCGTTTCCCCCGATCCCCGCACGGGCGGGGATGAACCGCTGCATGCCCCTGCTTGCTCATTCGCCCTTCTCCGATCCCCGCACGGGCGGGGATGAACCGTCGGTCGCGGCTTGTTGCGCAGCATCAGCGGGCCGATCCCCGCACGGGCGGGGATGAACCGTTGGCGAAAGATTAGCTGCTGCGTCAGCACCACCGATCCCCGCACGGGCGGGGATGAACCGCATCCAGATTGGCCGCCTACGCTGCCGCAATTCCGATCCCCGCACGGGCGGGGATGAACCGCTGCCCAATCGGCGCCAGATAACCCGGGTCAACCGATCCCCGCACGGGCGGGGATGAACCGTAGGCCAAAGCAACGAGGCTAGCATCATGGGACCGATCCCCGCACGGGCGGGATGAACCGGCGATTTTTACCTAATGGCCAATGCCCTGGCGCCGATCCCCGCACGGGCGGGGATGAACCGTGGCTGGCGGCGCCGCTTACGGTGGCTGGGCGCCGATCCCCGCACGGGCGGGGATGAACCGTAATCAATTAGCTCTTGGGCATTGCTTGATAACCGATCCCCGCACGGGCGGGAACCGCTGCTGCCCCTACAAGGCTGCACAAGGCCAAGCCGATCCCCGCACGGGCGGGGATGAACCGCATTACCACCAGCTATCTGGCGGCTAGCCCGACCCGATCCCCGCACGGGCGGGATGAACCGCGCTGCCGGGGCAGATTAGTGCCGAAGAGTATCCGATCCCCGCACGGGCGGGGATGAACCGCGGACGCGATTACCGAGCGCGACCGGCTCTTACCGATCCCCGCACGGGCGGGGATGAACCGTTGGTGCTTTCAGAGTCTGAGAAATTACCGCCCCGATCCCCGCACGGGCGGGGATGAACCGTTCAGCGTCCGCAGCGACCACCACTCTATTAACCGATCCCCGCACGGGCGGGGATGAACCGCCAGCCACAGCCGAAAACATCGCCAACTATCACCGATCCCCGCACGGGCGGGGATGAACCGCATTCGCCCCTCAATCGAGGGGCTTTTTATTGCCGATCCCCGCACGGGCGGGGATGAACCGAGGATTTCCGCGTGATTGGCCGTGTATTCTGGCCGATCCCCGCACGGGCGGGGATGAACCGCTATTATCACTAAGCTGGACAAGATGCGCTCTCCGATCCCCGCACGGGCGGGGATGAACCGTTTGTTGAGCGCCGCGAATTTAAACCGGAGGACCGATCCCCGCACGGGCGGGGATGAACCGCTCCTTACTTGTCCACTTTCCAACTTCCTTATCCGATCCCCGCACGGGCGGGGATGAACCGGCCATTTTGGCGAGTTCGTGCGCGGGCTAGAGCCGATCCCCGCACGGGCGGGGATGAACCGTGCGCATGGCTTCCTTACTTTTAATCTGATCACCGATCCCCGCACGGGCGGGGATGAACCGCCCGTTTCAGCAACAACGGCATCATTTAAAAGCCGATCCCCGCACGGGCGGGGATGAACCGAATTAACCGCCGCTAGTGTCGAAATGGATAATCCGATCCCCGCACGGGCGGGGATGAACCGATGATGGCCATTGGCGCCGGTTGTGGGTGTCGCCGATCCCCGCACGGGCGGGGATGAACCGTTAGGAACGGCTTGCTCCAGGCTTACCCAAAACCGATCCCCGCACGGGCGGGGATGAACCGACGGTCAGTGTCAGACTGATTGTGTCATCGAGCCGATCCCCGCACGGGCGGGGATGAACCGTTAGGGCGGCTAATTATCGTGAGCCGTTCGCCCCGATCCCCGCACGGGCGGGGATGAACCGCGGTTATTGATCACCGTTTGCAGCTGCTCGGCTCCGATCCCCGCACGGGCGGGGATGAACCGCGCACCCTAAGCGGGTGTTTAGGGTCGCGCAACCGATCCCCGCACGGGCGGGGATGAACCGTTTCGTTTTGCGTGGGCAGGTTCGCCCACTGACCGATCCCCGCACGGGCGGGGATGAACCGCTCAAGCACGGCTCATGCACTCACTGCGCGGGCCGATCCCCGCACGGGCGGGGATGAACCGTCCTGAACCTGCAGCGTGCGGTCTTCGCACTTCCGATCCCCGCACGGGCGGGGATGAACCGACATGCTACTGCGACGGCTACCACTTCCCCACCGATCCCCGCACGGGCGGGGATGAACCGACTTCGATGCAGCACAAAAGCTCAATTACACGCCGATCCCCGCACGGGCGGGGATGAACCGATCTACGTCAACGTTAGGCTTGAGCATTAGCGCCGATCCCCGCACGGGCGGGGATGAACCGCTTGGTGCTGGACTCAACACTGGTACCGCCCACCGATCCCCGCACGGGCGGGGATGAACCGCTAAATATAACGCCATCGCAAAAGACATGCGGCCGATCCCCGCACGGGCGGGGATGAACCGCAGCACGAGGGCGTCGTCGGTCTTGTCTTCGCCCGATCCCCGCACGGGCGGGGATGAACCGATGCGTTAACCACACTGAGTAGCTATGAACCCCCGATCCCCGCACGGGCGGGGATGAACCGGCTAATAGTCTGCGCGGCATGGTCATAAACCCCCGATCCCCGCACGGGCGGGGATGAACCGGTGCCCGGCGATGGGGCTGTGCTTTGCAGCTGCCGATCCCCGCACGGGCGGGTGAACCGGCACGTTAGCGCTTCAGCGTGAGCGCGAGCTACCGATCCCCGCACGGGCGGGGATGAACCGGCTTGGACGATGGCCGCATCCCCGGCCAGAAGCCGATCCCCGCACGGGCGGGGATGAACCGGTTTGCTACATCGTCGATAACCAGACCGTCGCCCGATCCCCGCACGGGCGGGGATGAACCGAGTTCGGCAAGAATTCTGCTGAGTACAAATTCCCGATCCCCGCACGGGCGGGGATGAACCGCAACCTGCGTCTTATCTGCGGCGTAGTAGTGACCGATCCCCGCACGGGCGGGGATGAACCGCCGGAGGATGTATGACAGATCAGGAATTGTTACCGATCCCCGCACGGGCGGGGATGAACCGGCGCAATCACGATGCTGATGGCTGCATGTGGGCCGATCCCCGCACGGGCGGGGATGAACCGCTAGATAACAAATTTGGCGCGCTCTCGGACAACCGATCCCCGCACGGGCGGGGATGAACCGTTGACCAGCGCCGTGATGGGCTTAATGACCGTCCGATCCCCGCACGGGCGGGGATGAACCGGAATAACGAACCACCATTTCGCACGCCGCCACCCGATCCCCGCACGGGCGGGGATGAACCGGTGTTTGGCAAGCGGAAGGCCGATCAGATGACCCGATCCCCGCACGGGCGGGGATGAACCGTATGGATATCGCTTTGTTCTTCTTCGAGTTCGCCGATCCCCGCACGGGCGGGGATGAACCGGACATAGGTCTGCCAGTTTCATCGGTTAGCAACCGATCCCCGCACGGGCGGGGATGAACCGTCCTGATCGGAGTTGACGTCCGCATTATCGCTCCGATCCCCGCACGGGCGGGGATGAACCGTTGGGCGACCAAATGCCTCTTGGCCCCTCCATCCGATCCCCGCACGGGCGGGGATGAACCGGGTACTCGCGATGTCTCGTTAGTAATTCGCGCCCGACCCCCGCACGGGCGGGGATGAACCGCCAGCTTTTTACAGAGAACGTTGAAAGCATCCCCGATCCCCGCACGGGCGGGGATGAACCGTCGTAAATAGCTTCTCTGACTGTTGATATCCGCCGATCCCCGCACGGGCGGGGATGAACCGGCGCCGGTGTTGGTCAGTGCACTCTTAATTTGCCGATCCCCGCACGGGCGGGGATGAACCGCACTGGAGACAGATTGGCGCATTGCTGAGCGCCCGATCCCCGCACGGGCGGGGATGAACCGATTACGCCACCAAAGCCCCATGGAAGCTTGGGCCGATCCCCGCACGGGCGGGGATGAGCCGCCTGACGGCTACGCCGACGACAAGATGCGTCGCCGATCCCCGCACGGGCGGGGATGAACCGGTGATTGAGAAGTCGCGCCGTATCGGCCTTTCCCGATCCCCGCACGGGCGGGGATGAACCGAATTATTATGGCTGCAGTGTTCACCACAATATCCGATCCCCGCACGGGCGGGGATGAACCGCCTCCTTTCAAGTCAAGGTTGGTACGTACCGTCCGATCCCCGCACGGGCGGGGATGAACCGATCTGAACGGCGTCCCAGTTTTCGGGCAGTACCCGATCCCCGCACGGGCGGGGATGAACCGTCGTCGTTATCGTCATTTCCCCCGGTGCGTAGCCGATCCCCGCACGAGCGGGGATGAACCGTTCAAAGTGGCGTCAAAAAGATCATTTAGATGGTCGGGAGTTAGATTTAAAGTATGTGCCCTTGGCCGCTGCGCGGTGCTTTCGCGCCGGGCCGCCGTCGCGGGTGCGCTAACGCTTACGCCGCGCTACTCGAAATGTGCATGCCCCGGAATAGGTGGCAGAAGGTGTTGCCATATAGGCCGCTCATAAAGCATCGCCAGCGGCCAAGGCTTATTAAACTGTGTGCTCGTGGCACCGCTGCGCTTGAGGCTTATCACGCCTACTCGAAATGTGCATGAACCGTCATAAGTGGCGAGCATTGAGTCCTTCTGCCGGTTTCTGGTTGGCTAACTGCTATTAATGGCAAAGCCTACTTAGTTTTTGTGCGGCGTTGAGATATACTTATTTAGCTAGACGTCAAATTAAGCTATATCACTAACGTTAAAAGACATGGATCTTTCCCGCATGGACACTCATCACTTAGCGTCTGAACCGAAAAGCGTGGCCGCTCGTCAAGAGCCCGATAGTCTCTCGCTTTTCTTTCTGGTTTTTAAGACCGGCTTACTCACTATCCTTACTTTGGGGATTTACCGTTTCTGGCAAACGACTCGCATCCGTCAGTATCTTTGGGGCTCTACAAGCGCCAATGATTCTGCCTTGGAGTACACGGGAACAGGGCTTGAGAAGTTTATTGGCTTTCTCATTGCCCTGGTTATCCTGGCGTTGTATCTCGGCGTTCTCCAGATGCTGCTCTTCTACTTCGGCCTTTCGATGTTTAACGTCTCGTCGAGTGCTACTAATCCGGCGGAGCAAGTCCGCTATCTAATAGTTGTGTATATGCATGTCATTGCTGTTTTGCCTCTTCTGTTTTATGCCAGTTATCAGAAACGCCGATATATGATGAGTCGAACGCGGTGGTGTGGCATTCGTTTTAGTATGGAAAAAGGCGCTTGGGGCTATGTGATCCGTGCCATCGGTTACAGGTTGCTGACGGTCGTAACACTGGGTGCGCTGGCCCCACTGGCTACGTTCAAGTTAGAGCAGTATATGGCCGCGCGGAGTTACTATGGTGATGCTCGTATCAAGCAGGGTGGATCTTGGCCGCGTCTCTACTCGTCGCTAACGCATTTGTTTATTGGTATCGTCATTCTCTTGGTATGTTTAGGTATTTTTACATGGGGGTATAACGGTCTCGCGACAGCCCTGCTTTGTGTTGGCGGTGTCTGGGTGGCTATCGGTGTTGTGTATTACCAGGTTAAGAGTTTTGCTTATATGACTTCTCACAAGACGCTAGGCGAGGAGGTTAGCTTTAAGGCTGAGCCGCGCACGGGGGCTATTATCAGGATTTACTTTATTGCAGCTGTCGGGATGGGGGTAATGTCGTTATTTATAATATTTATAATAAGTGTTATGACGGCCATTTTTGATTTTGGTATCTCGTCAGTCACGGTTGGATTCATTGGTGCTGCGCTGAGCTATATCTTTTTATTCTTGCTGTTTCAGGCAATGAAAATGGTGATGATTACTCAGCCTATACTGGGTCATTATGTTCAGACGTTTAGTATCATAAATCCCGAGCCTTTACATCAAATCCAGCAGCGTCAGGCAGATGATGCCGTTGGTGCTGAGGGCGTGGCGGATGCACTCGATGTCGCTGGCGCATTTTAATGTTGCAGGCGCAATTCTTTGACGGCGTGACGGCCTATCGTCATGAGGTGTGCATTTCGGTGTTAGATGACCAGCAGGCGCTGGTCATCCACGCAGAATCGCTAGCTGACCACGTTCGCTGGGAACTCGCCGATCTTCGTGCTCTTCGTGATAGCTCGAGTACAAAACAGCTGACCTTGACCCGTTATGTCTCGTCTGTTGACGAGAGAGATCCTGCACGGCTTATTGTCACTGATAACGACTTTATTGCTTGGTTGCGTGCCACACAGCCTGATCTTTTCCGCCGTGATGTCCGTAAAAGAACCTGGTTGCGCATGGCAGGATGGGGAACGGGCGCGGTGGTGGCCATTGCGCTGATGCTTTTCGTTATTTTGCCGGGCATGGCCAATATCCTGGCTCAGGCCATTCCTATCGAGCGCGAAGTTGCGTTTGGTAAAGCCGTTACCCAGCAAATCGAATGGGTGCTAAGTAGTTCAAACGCAGGCATGCAGCGCTGCGATTCTCCTGAGGGGGTGGCGGCGCTAGATACGATGCTGGAGAGGCTGACTGCAGGGCGTGATATGCACTACGCCATAGACATTCAGGTTTTCGGTCATTCTGAAGTCAATGCGTTTGCCGCTCCCGGCGGGCAGGTGGTTATCCTGAGTGCATTGCTGGAAGAGGCTGAGTCCCCCGAAGAGGTGGCGGGGGTACTGGCTCATGAAATTGGCCATGTGGAGCGGCGAGACCCAATGCGGCAAGCATTACGGGCGGCGGGGGCTGCGGGGCTGCTTAGCATGGTTTTTGGCGATCTTGCGGGTGCCGCGGTGGTGGGTGAGCATTTGCTTACTGCTTCTTATAGCCGGGAGGCTGAAGTCGAGGCAGACCGTTTTGCTCTCGAAATGCTCGCTACGGCGGAAGTTGATGCAGCTGGGTTTGCAAACTTTTTTACGCGGATCGAGGGGCTGGAGGACGGTGATATTGCTACCCCCGAGCATTTATCTACACACCCTGATTCCAGCTGGCGCGGTACCCAGGCCCAGCAATTAGCTGAAAGCCAAGGCGGTACTACTGCGATTCTAACGCCAGCTGAATGGGCTGCCTTGCAAGCGATCTGCGATTAAAGGCTGTTAACGCTGTATCGCGAACCGCGCCACTCTGCATGCTTATGTTTCGTTGTCACCCCATTTTTCCATGGCGCGTTTGCCATCGGGTACCCGGACGATATGGCCGACTTCCAGCTTGTTGTGGCTTTGATGGCGGCTGCCGTCGGTGTCGATGATGGCGGCGACTTCACCGATGCTGACGGCGTCATCTTCTCGGTAGGCTTCTACTTTAACGCGCACCATGGCGCCTTGGTAGCGTGCGGAAATGATGTCGCCCGGGTCGGGTTGGCTGCTTTGATCCGGGTGTTTTTTAAAGTACTGCATAACACTGGCGCTGCCGGGTTCGTCCCATTCGATATGCTGATGCATCGCTGTCTTCCTTGTCTTGTTGAATGACGTGATGAGTGTAGTTTCAGTGTAGTGCCTTCAATGGGGTTATGTATGCTGTTCATCCTCCGCCCTGTTGGTCTCCACCTCTGGGCTGTTTTCTTGTCCCACGTATTGAAAGAGAAAGTTTAGCGCTGCCGGTAGGCTGGCGCGCCATACTTTCCATGTATGGCCACCGGGGTAGAGGTCGAGGCGCACATCGTTGGGCTGGATGCGTTCCATGGCTTGGCGCAGTATGCGGGCGTGAAATTCTGCATCATAAACGTCGCTACGCCCGGCGCTGATATACAGCGGTACGGGGGAAAGGTCGCCCTCATCTTCGGTACCGCGGGGGGTTACGCGCAGGCGATACTCTTCCAAGTAGTTGGTGTAGTTAAGGTTTTGCCACAGCTCGCGATCAAATCGACCCTGGTCATTGATAAATGAGGGGTGGCGCCAGGCGGTGGAGTTACGCGGCGGCAGGGGGGCGTAGCTGGCGGGGCTTAGCGCGGCTACCGCGGCAAACAGTTCAGGCCGTTCCAGGGCAAAGTTGAGTGCGCCGTAACCGCCAGCGGAATAGCCTGCCACGCCACGCAGGTGGCGCTCTTGTCCCACGCGATAGGTTGCTTCCACATGTGGCATTAGGTCGTTAAAAAATGCGCTGCGGGCGGGTTCGTTGTGGCCATCTACCCACCAACTGCGACTGCCGGGCATAATGAAAACGGCCGGAGGAATATGCCCGGCAGCGATTAACCTATCCGCCACCTGCTGCAAGTTGCCGCGAGAAACCCAGTCGCGGTCAGTGTTAAATGAGCCGTGCAGCATATAAACGACCGGATACGCGTCTGTCGCTTGGGCGTCATAATTGTCGGGTAAATAAATACTGTAGGGGTAGTCGTAACCTAGCGTGGGCGAGAAAAACTGATGGTGTTCAACCTCGCTGGCTAAGCTATGGCCACTGAACGTTAGCCAGCCAATAAATGCCGTAAGTAGGGAGTGAAATCGGTACGAGAATACTGGTGGCTTAGGGATGAACACGTTTCCTCCGGGAATTAAAACTGTTCAATGGGGTCGGACAGCGCGAAGGCTTTTATTGTTCATCATAGCCATATAAGACAGTCAGTTAGCATAGTCATTCATCATCGCCATGCAAAATGCCAGGGTAGGAGTAGGTCGAGGCGGGAGGCCCAATGCGCAAAATTGAAGAGATCTATTGGTTGCGTGCTTACGGCTGTATAGCCGTTTTTTTGTTTCACTTACTAGATCATGTCAATCAGCGCCTCGATAATGTTGCCACCGATTTGATGCGCATACCGCTGGTGTTGGGTACCCCGATTTTCCTGTTTATTGCGGTCTTTGTGTTTGCCGTTCGCTACGATAAATCCGTGCCGGAAGGATTCCTTGCCCAGCGCGTGAAGTATGTAATGGTGCCCTATTTTGTGTATGGCTTTATTTATTCGACGGCTGAATGGCTAAGCCAACAGCCATCGGATGAACCGGTGGGGTTCGTGGCCAACGCCATTGAGTATTATGTGTACGCGGGCTGGCATGGCTATTTTTTGATTATTGCGATGCAGTTTTATGTGGCCTATTGGCTGTTTACCCGTTGGCAGCTGTGGCGTTTGAACCCGGTGCCGTGGCTGTGGGGCGCTTGTGTGATCAGCATGGCGTATTGGGGGTTGGCTTACTGGTTTGAGGTTGACCTGCCCGGCTATCTGCTGTGGATTGCTCCACTGGGTTGGATCTATGTGTTTTTTCTTGCCCTGGTGCTGGTGCGCTACTACCCGCTACCCCCTGAGAGCGTGATGCTGGCGCGGCCTGCCTGGATGCAGCAAATGGCCCGCCCGGTCTGGTTGGTGCTAATGGTGGCGCTGATTATTGCCGCGACCTTTACAGGTTGGCTGGCCTTCTCTTCCAAAGAGGTGTGGTCATTCCTTTCTTCGTGCTGTTCACGCTGTGTGCCATGCGCTACTTGGCCGGGCGTCCTGCGCCTTTGTGGGTGCGCCACATTAATGCGTATTCGTTTGGCATTTACTTGGCTCACCCTATGTTCTTTGTGCTCGCTGATCTGGCTGTCGAGCCGTTGTCGTTGCCCATTGGCGTGTATGCACTGGCGCTTATGGCGGTTGGTGTGGTGGGGTCAGTGGGGCTTAATAACTCGCCAATACCACGACACTGGGCGCCATGCTGTTCGGCAAGCGATTAAAGGTAAGCTAGTCAGAGAGTGGCGGTGGATGGTATCTGTGGATAGCGGCAGAAAACGCATTATAGGCGTGGAGTGAAAGCCGTAGCCGGGGGGTTAGGTAGAAAAGGGTTTTCTGGCTCTTTCGTTAGTCTAAGCAGGTTTCCGTTGTAGGTTTTTAAACGCGTAGGGCAGGCGTGTAAACGTTGCAGAAAATCGTCGATCGCGCTGTTATCGTCCAGCTCAGGGTCAAACCCACCCAAGCGTTCTAGCCAGGCTCGCCTCACGGCAATGTAGGGCGGCAAAAGTAAAGCACTGGCCAATAAGCGCCGCAGGATGCGTTCCGACAGCGATGGCCGGGTGAGGCCAATAATCAAGGCGTCAAGGGTGTAAGTGTTGAGCTGTGAATAGAGTGCACACCAAAGCTCCGCAGGCAGTGGTTTTTTCTGTAGCGCAATGATGAGCCACTCTGCTTGGCTGGTAAACGCGGCTTTATTCAAGCGAGCCCCCAGCGGCCTTGATGGTGTAATCAGCGAATGAGCATGGTAGCGCTGTTCAATAGCACTCAGGCGTGCTTGCGCTTGAGTGGCTGTCACCAAAATGGGCAGCAAGTGGTCGGCGACACCGGATTCACGTATGGATTTTAAGTGGCGTGGCAACATTTCACCCGTCACCATGGCATCAACGATAAAGCAGACCGATCCCATTTGCCGACTCCGATTGTGAGCAAATCTATCAAATTGTAATTTATTGTAGTATCTGGTTTATTTGCGTAGCAAGTAAAAAAATTTGCGAGCTAAAAAACAGCGCTAAGTATGACTTGTGCACTTTGATGGGCGCGCGGCATTATTTTTGTTCTATTTTGGTGCATAAGAGGTTTTTTAGACGGTTCAGAATAGCCTGTTGCGCCGTTATGCGTCATCAAGAGGCATTCGAAGCCATTTTTTAATGTTTATAAAACAGATAGTTGTTGTTTTTTATGCCATATTGGTGCAGTGTTGGCATGTTCTCTGCATTGTATTTGCAAGCGGCTAGCGGGCCGTAGGCATAAGCCCTGCGGCGTGCTAAAACGATAGCCGGTCTGAAATGCTCGCTGAGCGATTTGTTAACCAATGTCAGGCAAACGTTGAGCGAACAAGAATGACAAACGTGCGGTTTAGCACGTATTTTGTCGAACAACACTTTTATCGGTAGCTTACTGTCGTTAGCTTTAAGCCACGCTCATACCGGAGGACACTATGTCAGCCAAGACTCTCGCGCTAATTGAAGAACACGATGTTAAATGGGTAGATCTGCGTTTCACCGACACTCGCGGTAAAGAACAGCACGTGACCGTGCCTGCGCGCGATGTAGACGAAGAATTCTTCGAGAATGGCCAAATGTTCGATGGCTCTTCTATTGAAGGTTGGAAGGGCATTAACGAATCCGACATGATTCTGCGCCCGGAAGATGGTACGGGCTACCTTGACCCCTTCACCGAAGATGCGACGCTGGTGCTGCGCTGTGACATCATCGAGCCGGCCACTATGCAAGGCTATGATCGTGACCCGCGCTCTATCGCTAAGCGTGCAGAAGCTTACCTGCAGTCTACTGGCCTGGGCGACACCGCGTTCTTCGGCCCTGAGCCTGAATTCTTTATCTTTGACGAAGTGCATTGGAAGTCTGATATCCAGGGCTCCATGTACAAAATCACTTCCGACGAAGGCGCCTGGGCAACCGACAGTGTCGTTGAAGGCGGCAACCTTGGCCACCGCCCGCGCGTTAAAGGCGGCTACTTCCCGGTTCCTCCGGTCGATAGCTTCCACGATATTCGTGGCGCAATGTGTAATACCCTGGAAGCGATTGGTCAGACCGTCGAGGTACACCACCACGAGGTTTCCAACGCAGGTCAGAACGAAATCGGCGTTAAGTTCAACACGCTGGTGAAGAAAGCTGACGAAGTTCAGGAAATGAAGTACGTGATCCACAACGTGGCCCACGCGTATGGCAAAACGGCCACCTTTATGCCGAAGCCGCTGGTCGGTGATAACGGTTCGGGTATGCACGTTCACCAGTCGTTCTGGAAAGATGGCAACAACCAGTTCGCCGGTGACGAGTACGCTGGTCTGTCTGAAATGGCGCTTTTCTACATCGGCGGCATCATCAAGCACGCCCGTGCCCTGAACGCCTTTACTAACGCTTCTACCAACTCGTACAAGCGTCTGGTGCCTGGCTTTGAAGCGCCGGTCATGCTGGCCTACAGTGCCCGCAACCGTTCGGCTTCAATCCGTATTCCTTACACCGCCAGCCCGAAAGGCAAGCGTGTGGAAGCGCGCTTCCCTGATCCGACTGCCAACCCTTACCTGGCGTTCTCTGCCATGTTGATGGCGGGTATCGACGGTATCAAAAACAAGATCCACCCTGGCGATGCCATGGACAAAAACCTGTACGACCTGCCGCCAGAAGAAGGCAAGTCAGTACCGACTGTGGCGCACAGCCTGGATCAAGCACTGGAAGCCCTCGACGCTGACCGTGCGTTCTTGACCGAAGGTGGCGTGTTCACCGACGAAATGATCGATGCCTACATTGACCTCAAGATGGAAGAAGTGGAGCGTATTCGTATGACCACTCACCCCATCGAGTTTGATATGTACTATAGCTGTTAAGTACAGCTGCAAATCAGCGTTACTCGCCCTTGGCTGTTACTATCAGCCAGGCGGTGGTAACAATGATTGCCAATAGAACCCCGCTACGGCGGGGTTTTTTTATTGCTGGGAGGCTGAGAAGCGTGCCAGAGGGGCGATGAGCAGTGTGCTGGTAGCTCTCTTGGGCGTGGGGGAGTGGGTGGCACGGCGTTCGGGCAGGCGGTGTATCGGGTGACCGATCAGCACGGCAACGTTACCTTTACCGATAACCCAAGCAGCCCTTTATGCCCTGCGACCACTTTTCCATCGCTCTGCCCCAACAAGGCGCACAGGTGGAAGAGGGGATGACCGTGGTGGAGGTGGTTATTGCGCCACCGTTGCGCGACGACAATCAGGTACGGCTGTTGGTGAATGGCGAGATTAGCCAGAAAGCGCTGCACAGCGATGTCTTCTGGTTAACGGGCCTGCCGCAAGGGGGCACGAGATCCAGGCAGAATGCTGGAGAGCAGCCAGCGTTTACAGCACCGCACGGCAGCGGTGACGATTACGGTTCCTTAAGAGCGCTTTAATAAACGCGATCAAAAAAACAGCCCTAAGTATTACCTACCAAAACCTGTGTGCACTAAAGTGGTGCATGAGCAGGAGCATTTGGCACGGCAAGTGCGCTAAAACGATTCGCGCTCTTTCGCTGCGATGCCCGCAAGCCGTGCAAATGGACATAAACGTATAGTTGGCGCGCTTTTTGCAGCTCCCTCATTGATCATCCACCTGTAGGTCTGTATCGGCGATGGAAGACGCGATTTTTCAGGACACCACCATGCATCAGCGTTTGCTTGAGCATCTCACCACAGCGGTATTGCTGCTAGACGGCGAACTGCGTGTGCGATGGATGAACCCTGCCGCTGAAGCGTTGTTAGCGGTCAGCCTTAGCCGTGTTCACGGCATCAGCCTGGATACGCTACTTGGCGGGGATGTAAGCATTGACGAAGTATTGGCCAAGGCGCGGGATGCGTTTCACCCCTATACCCAGCGTGAAGCACGCATTACCCCGTTGAATAGCGAACCGCTCACGGTGGACTACACGGTGACGCCCTTATCCGACGATGAGCTGCTACTGGAAGTAGAGCCGCGGGATCGGCTGATGCAGATCTCCCGGGAAGAGGCGCTAACCACACGCCAGGAGACCATCAAGGTGCTCGCCCGCGGGCTCGCCCATGAAGTCAAAAACCCGCTGGGTGGCATTCGCGGGGCAGCACAGCTACTAGAGCGTGATCTAGACGACCCGGCGCTGCGCGAATATACCCATATCATTGTTGAAGAGGTGGATCGGCTGCGCGACCTGGTCGACTCCATGCTCGGCCCTAACCGGATGCTTAAACACGAGCCAGTCAACATCCATAAGGTGCTGGAGCGAGTGCGGGCGCTGCTGATTGCCGAACACCCTAGTGTGACAATCAGCCGTGATTACGACCCCAGTTTGCCCGACCTTTCCGGCGATGAATCGCAAATGATTCAGGCGGTGCTCAATGTGGCGCGCAATGCGGTACAGGCCATGAGCGATGCACAAACGCCGGAGCCCACTTTAATACTACGCACCCGCGCCCGTCGCCAGTTTACGCTTGGCGCCGAACGTCACCGGCTGGTCAGTGAAGTCGCCGTGATCGATAACGGCCCCGGCATTCCCGATACGCTGCAGGAGACGCTGTTTTATCCCATGGTGTCGGGACGCGCGGAAGGCAGCGGCCTTGGGCTCTCTATTGCCCAGTCGATTTTGCACCAACATCAAGGATTGATTGAATGCGATTCACGTCCTGGACACACCGAATTTCGTTTACTGATTCCCATGGTTATTAATTTCACCGGAGAAGCGTCATGACTGAGGCTGCACGTAATGATGTTGCGCGGGTGGTCATTGTCGATGATGACCGCGCTATCCGCTGGGTGTTGGAGCGCGCCTTGGCGCAACCCGACCTTGACGTTGAGTGTATCGAGCGCGCCGACGTTGCCCTGACACGTTTGTTGGAAAATCCACCCGACGTGCTGGTCACCGATATTCGTATGCCGGGTATCGATGGGCTGGATCTAATGTCCCGGGTACGCGAAGCGCATCCTGACCTGCCGGTGATCGTGATGACCGCGCACTCCGACCTGGACAGCGCCGTGGCCTCGTATCAGGGCGGGGCATTTGAATACCTGCCCAAGCCGTTCGATGTTGACGAGGCCCTGGCGCTGGTACGTCGCGCCGTGGCTCACGCCCGTGAACGCCAACGTCCGGTGACCGTGCCGGAAGGCTTGAACGCCGAAATTATCGGTGAAGCGCCCGCCATGCAGGAGGTGTTCCGCGCCATTGGTCGCCTCTCTCACTCCCACATCACGGTGTTGATTAATGGGGAGTCGGGAACCGGCAAAGAGCGCGTTGCCCAGGCACTCCATCAGCATAGCCCTCGTGCGGGCAAGCCGTTTATTGCCCTCAATATGGCGGCGATTCCCCGTGATTTGATTGAGTCTGAGCTGTTTGGTCACGAGAAGGGGGCTTTTACCGGGGCGACCCAGCAGCGCCAGGGGCGGTTTGAGCAAGCCAACGGCGGTACGCTATTTTTAGACGAAATAGGCGATATGCCCGCTGAAACCCAAACGCGGCTACTGCGCGTGCTGGCCGATGGAGAGTTCTATCGCGTTGGCGGGCATACGCCGGTCAAAGTGGATGTGCGCATTATTGCTGCCACCCACCAAAACCTAGAAGTGTTGGTGGATGACGGCCGCTTCCGGGAGGATTTGTTCCACCGCCTGAACGTGATCCGTATTCACCTGCCCAAGCTTGCCGAGCGCCGCGAAGATATCCCTCGTTTAACGCGGCACTTTTTAGCTGAAGCGGCGAAAGAGCTGACGACCGATATCAAGGTGCTGACCAGCGAAGCGGAAGCCCACCTAACGCGTTTGCCGTGGCCCGGCAACGTGCGACAGTTAGAAAATATCTGCCGTTGGCTCACCGTGATGGCATCAGGGCGTGAGATTCTGGTTGAAGATCTACCGCCGGAGCTGCGTTCACCCAGCGCTTCTGAAAGCAGCGCCCACGGCGATTGGCGCACGGCGTTTCGTGACTGGGCGGATCATGCCCTGGCCGAAGGCCATACCCATCTACTGGAAGAAGCGGTGCCCGATTTTGAGCGGATTCTGATTGAGACAGCGCTAAAACATACCGGCGGGCGCAAAGGTGAAGCCGCCGAGCTGCTGGGCTGGGGGCGCAATACGCTCACGCGTAAACTGAAAACACTGCTACCGGCACTCGCTGACGAGTAAACGTTAGGAGCCTGTCTGGCTTAACACTGATCTACTGCGAGTCCCGGCATTTTGGCCAACTTTATTCGATCGATTTCGTTAAATAGCATGCTATTCGCCTCAATCGATCGATAAATTTGGCTCAAAATTCGTGCTTCTCGCGATGATCGGTCAAGCCAGACAGGCTCCTAGTCGCCAGCGAGTATATATACCGCATCGGCTAGGGTGGTGGGGTTGGGCAAAGTGCAGTCGCTACTGGTGAGTGGCTGTTCATCCTGCCACCACTACCCTGGGCTTGAGTAGGCTGCCGAAGTGACGCTGGGCAGCAACAGCGTTGTCTATGGCAGTTATTGTGTCGCTTCAATGCGCCTGATTTCGGCAAGTAACGCTTCTGCTTCTTCAGTAAGTGTGGCATTGGCACGCATATCGCCATTGCGTGAAGCCTCCATGGCGGCTTGTAGTTTGCGCTCATACTCTTGTTGAAGCTTCTTTTTGGGGTCACGCTTAAACATACCTAACATGAGCAATCTCCTCGCTATCAATGTCTCTTGTACACTATTTGTATAGGATTGAAGTGCTCGTGTCGAATGTTTGCTTTAACTAGCCTTGCTAATCGTAGTGATTAGGCGTGGCGCACTGGCATAAGAAGCGCTCAAAATCACATAAAATAGTCTCCAGGCTCGCGTGCAGGCGGTGATCGTCGTCAACCATCCGCAGCGATAGGCGCTGAAGACGAGCACGTTCGATCACCGGTTCAGGGGCAACCACATCATCCCGCCAGCCATGAATAATATGGCTGTGCTGCGCCTGAATAACCGGTGACGTTTCCGGGTAGTCGGCAAGTCCCAATGCAGGCGCCAGCAGAAAGCAGCCCAACACCGGCTGCTGAGCGCTAACTGCCGCGCTTAGCCAACCCCCCAAGCTGGAGCCTGCCAGTACACACTGGGCAGGATCATCTCCGCGCTCGGCTAATACTCTCAGCAGGTATTCAAGGCGTTGCTGTGGCTCTGCTATGCCTCGATAATCCATGACCACCGGCTCACAGTCATCCAGCTTTTGCGCAACACCTTTCATTGCCTGGGTTTTCAGTGCGCCTGGCCCGCTCTCAAGGCCATGGGATAGATAAACGGTCATCATAACGGTTAGCTCGCTGCACGCTGGATAGCTTCGCCACCCTGTTGAAGGTCTTCACCCGCACCGCGAATGGTATTACAGCCACTGACCAGCATCAGGGTCACCACCATCACGAAGCCGAGGGCGATAGTGCGTTTCATAAAAGCCTCCTTCGAAGGCATACCGCTAGTGAAAGGAGTAGAAAGCAAAAATACCCTCTGTCGTGACGATACGCTACGGTTTTCAATACGTTTAAACACAAGGAAGCATAGCAGTGTGCCTCGAAACCGTATGTTTATGTCGCATGTGCCACTTCTATACATGAAAAATAGAGGTGGAGAGTGCTTTGTCATTCATTTTTTATTGTTTTAAGTAGTTGTTTTTTAATGTTTATATTCGTTATTGGCATGGTTTGGCTCATTGCCTGCAGTTACTAAGTAGAATCCAGCAAGAAACCAAGTAAATACTCGCAAATGAATAAAGTAAGTCATTTTTAAATTCAGTCACTTAACGCTAGTCGAGTTAACATTTTTCACCAGTAACTGAGTGAGTGGGCTAACAGCAAAATGGAAGGCAGGAAGCCGAAAAACGAACAGGATGTTTAAGGGACAATTAGCCCACTCACTGGTTGCAGCGTAAGGAGGCGCTGTTCATCAAACCAGGGAGCGGACCGATGCGAATCAACCATCTCATGCAAGTGAGGTGGTTTTTTCGCATGTGTGATTTAAATAATCATTTGATAGATAAGTACTTTCTATAAGGCTCTGGTTTTTGCACAGCTTTTGTACAGAAAAAAGTGTGATTTTGGTCTATCCTTCGATGAAACCAAAATGCAGCGGTTAGAAAACGTCAACGTAACGACCGCGCACGATCAGGGACAAGATTATGGCGATGGCATTGATGTTATGCATGTTTGTTTTGTTCTTAGGGTTTTCAGGCGTGGGCGTGTATATGATGTTTAAGACATCGTTTACGGCCAGTATTGATGAACGCGATGACATGCCGCCCGACGTTTAACTATCTGCCTTGAAAGTAAAACGCCCGCTTATGCGGGCGTTTTTGCGCTGGTGTCTATCACGCGGCTGTCCATCAAAGGGTTGTCCATTGGGGGGGGCAGGACGCGCTTTATCCCATCCAATACAGGCTGGCCAAGGCAAAAGCGTAGCCCATCGCTGCCCCTGCCAGTACATCGCTGACATAGTGCAGCCCTAAGCCTACCCGTGAGACCGCTATTAGAAGCGTTAATGGCAATACCACCGGTAGTAGCCAGGGCGTGTGGGCGGCGACCAAGACGCTAAACATCACCGCGTGCATGGTGTGGCCGCTGGGAAAACTGTAACGGTCGCGGGCAGGTTCACAGCACTCGATGCCTTCACTATAGGTAATGAAGGGTCGCTCACGGCATAAGCGAGTTTTCACCAGTCGATAAACCGCCACGGCAAATAGAGCGATAACGCTGTACTGCAGTACGCGCCAGGCGCCATTGGGTTGAAGCCAGGGCTGGGCGAGAATCAGCAGCACCCAAATAGGCCAATCGCCTAAGCGGCTGGCGGCCTGAAGCGTGATTCGCCAGGGGCGGTAGATCGATAGCCGCGCAATGCGCTGGCAGAACTGCCACTCCAGCAGGTCAAGACGATCGAATACGACAAGCGGACGCGGGCGCATGATGAGCCTCCTGGGCTTGGTGTAAGTAACGCAAAAACTGCTCGGCAATACCTGTCCAACTCTGCTCAAGGGCGCGTAAACGCGCTACTCGGCCTAAACGAGCGTAGTCAGCTGGGTGTTGGCACAACTCAACTGCTGCCTGTTGAAAAGCGGTGCTATTGCCAGCGGGTACGGTGACA
Organism: Halomonas sp. PA16-9; assembly: GCF_009728585.1. Lineage (NCBI taxonomy): Bacteria > Pseudomonadati > Pseudomonadota > Gammaproteobacteria > Oceanospirillales > Halomonadaceae > Halomonas > Halomonas sp. PA16-9. The sequence continues at coordinate 277,012 of NZ_CP040451.1, forward strand.
CCGTTGTGGCCGCTGCTAATGAGCTCAGCGCTGGCTGCATGATCATAGGCCACCACGGCTAAGCCGCTGGCCATGGCTTCCGCCACCACATTGCCCCAGGTTTCTGAAAGCGAGGGGAAAATAAACAGGTCGGCGCTGGCATAGTGGCGAGCAAGCGATCCCTGCCCCACGAAGCCGGTGAAATGGGCATCGGGCAGCGCCTTTTCCAATTGTGCCCGTGCGGGGCCATCGCCGACGATCACTTGGGCGATATCGGGCCGCACCTCACGCATGGCTTGAAGGCTTTCATGGAGCAAGGTGAGATTTTTTTCTGCGGCTAGTCGGCCAACGTAAAGGGCCACCGGCTGATGCTCGCTAACTCCCCAGCGTTCGCGTAATGAAGGGTCACGGTGGGCAGGTGAAAAGCGCTCGCCATCCAGCCCGCGTGACAGCACATGAACCCCCCGAATCCCTTGACGCTGCAGTGCTTTAGCCTGCTGATGAGTGGGCACTAACGTTAGGTCACAGCCGTTATGGAAGTAGCGCAGGTAGCGGCGTGTGGTCGAGGCCAACCAATTGACGCCATAATCTTCACAGTAGTGGTCAAAGTTGGTGTGCCAGCCCGCTACCAGGGGGATATTGAGTTGCCGTGCCGCTTGGCGTGCCGCCCAGCCGAGAGGGCCTTGGGTCGCTACATAGATGATATCGGGGCGATGTTGGCGCCAAAAGCGGCGCAGTGTAACGGGCCTAACCAGCCCTACCTGCACATCGGTGTAGCCAGGTAGGGCAAGGCGCTGCACCTGTAGCTCGCGGTTAATACCGGTTGCATTACCCGCAGATCGTGGCCGAGGGCGGATCACATCCACCGGCACTCCTTGCCGGTTAAGTTCATAGCTTAACCGGCTCAGCGTATGGGCAACGCCATTGATGTCCGGTGACCATGTCTCACTAACGATGCAGAGCCGCATGAGCGATTCATCCCTTTATCACGTTTTCGTACAGTGTGGGTGGGGTGAATGACACTGCCGAGACAAACAGGTGAATAAGTGATGACACGCTTAAATAAATAGGCTAGTAGACAAAGTGCTACAGCCATCTGTTCTAGTATCAGTTCAATGTTAAATTTGGATGGCAGTTTTATTTAATATCGCATAAAAAAATAAGTTCCCAAAAAATAAAACTTTAAGATTAATGAAACATAACTCCTTTAAGGTTCCCTGTGTTGAGGCGTTATTCGTCCTTCATTGTGCCTTCGCAAGCGCAAGCATTAACTACTTCAATGGGAACGATCATGTTTAAAAAAACGACACTGGCCCTAGCCGTTAGCGGTTTATTGGCAGCCTCTGCAGCACAAGCAGCAACCGTTTATGACCAAGACGGTACCGATCTCGAAATCTATGGTCGCATCGCTATGGGTCTTGAAGGCGGTGGTGTTGACAACGGTGTTGATAACGGCGAAGAGTTCCGTAATTTCGGCTCGCGTTTACGGATTACCGCTGGCCACCAGATTTCCTCTGACCTGCGTGCATTCGCCCGTGTAGAGTGGCGTTTTACGGGTGATGAGCGTAATACATCCTCTGGTTTCGATGAGGTACGTAACAGCTACCTAGGCCTGGAAAGCCAGCAGTTCGGTACCTTTATGGCCGGGAACTACAACAGTTTCTACGATAACTACGTGATGACGCCGTTCGATGTTTACGTTGAGCGCGGCTACGAGTTTGCGGGTGGTGGTACCCAGGCACGCGGCGACTCTATTGGCTATAAAACGCCTAAAATGAGTGGTTTTCAGGCGGTTATTTCTGCCAAGCACTTCTCTGAGCGTGGTTTGACTGAAGCCGAGCAGACTTCCGAAGGATCCGTTATCGCCACTCAGGGTGGTGTTGTCTACGAAACAGGCCCAGCTCGTTTAGCGCTTGGCTATGTGGAAGATACGGTACGTGGTGGCGGTAACGGTGAAGTGCGTTATGGCGCTACGGGCGAGTTTGCTGTTACAGATGCTTTCGCTGCTCGTGTAGGTTATGAAACCCGCGGTGATGACGATGTTAACGGTGGTGGTTTCGATAAAATCGGCGTTGGTGCTACGTACGCCATCGATTCCTGGAAGTTCTTCGCCGATTACTACAACATCGACGTAGACGGCGCTAGCGATGAGCGTAACGCTTGGGCGCTAGGGTCAATGTACAAGCTGTCTAGCAATTTCGATATGTTCCTTGAGCTGAACGATCGTAACCTGGATGCTGTTAATGACTTCGAAGAAGATATGTACTACGCATTAGGCGCTCGCTATCACTTCTAATTAATAGAGTGATGTTAGCGGTAGTGTTGCATTAGTTTTTTGCATTAGTTTTTTGCATTAGTTCTTTAGCTTTTAGTTAGCTCGCATGTTTCGATCTTTACCGGTGTGGATAATTCCACACCGGTTTTTAGCGTTTTTATATTTTATGCTTTACTTGCCTGCCTTAAAAGAGGCGCTCTTTTTCTCGGTGAGTTATTCCTCTCAATATAAATTTAGGGAGAGGGGGGTAAGGCAATACTTTTACCATGGAGACGAAATGTCGCTGGTAGGCTATCTTTGCTGCTAAAGTGTCTGAACACTGTTATGAAAGGAGTCATTTAAATGCGTTTTCACCGCTATGGCTTGGCGCTAGGGACAGCGTTATTTGCCACCGTTCCTCCTGCCTTTGCTGATAACTACACCCTGACGCTATTTCACACCAACGATCTACATGGGCGTACCGATCAGTACCCCTATCTAATTACCACGCTGAATGAGGCGCAGGAGCGCTTTGGCGAAGGGTTGCTGCTGGATGCCGGTGATATCTTTACAGGCACGCTCTACTTCACAGAGTTTCAAGGCCAGGATGCCCTCGAATTTATGAATTTAATGGGCTACGACGCCTTTGTGCCCGGCAACCATGAGTTCGATTTGGGTGACCCGGAACAGGGGCACCAAGCGCTAGCGGCGTTTTTCGCAGGCGCCGAGTTTCCTATTTTAGGGGCGAATCTGGACTTCTCCGCAGGCCCGGAGTTTGCTGACATGTTGGGTGATTCAGTCAGCGCTGAGCCGCAGGCGGGGGCGCTTTATGACGGCATGATCGTTGAGCATAACGGCGAGCCAATCGGCATCTTTGGGTTAAGCACTCAGGACAGTGAGACGATTTCCAGCCCTGGCCACGTCACCATCAGCGATTATCGCCAAGCGGCTGAAGCCATGGTGGCAAGCTTTGAAGAGCAGGGCGTTAACAAGATTATTGCCCTTACCCACTTGGGCTACGACAGTGACCCCAGCGTAGGTAATGACCTGCTGCTGGCAGAGCATGTCGAAGGCATCGACATTATTATTGGTGGTCACAGCCATACCCAAGTGTCGCCCCTCAGGCTGCTGAGCGAGAGCCGCGCTGGTGAGAAGCTCCTATCACCGACGGTGATTGGCCAGGCAGGCGAGTATGGCCAGCACCTGGGCGTTATGCAGGTCACCTTCGACGAAAACGGCGTGGTGGTGGATGCCAGCGGTGAACTGCTCGCTGCCGACGATCGCGAAGCGGACGCTGATGCCGCCAAGCGGCTTGAATCCTACACCGCAGAGATTGAGACACTGCGGGATACCCAGGTCGGCGCCAAGGTAATCTCCACGCTACCCAACCCGCGCCATGGGCGTGGCGATGAACGGAGCGTGCGTGCCAATGAAACAGCGCTGGGCAATTTAATCGCCGATGCCCAGTTGCATGCTGCGCAGCAGGTGGCACCCGACACGGTTATGGCGATTCAGAATAGCGGCGGCATCCGTGAAGCGATTGAGAGTGGGGATGTGTCTGTGGGTGATTTGATCGCCGTGCAGCCATTTGGCAATCGCCTGACGCTGCTTGATGTCACCGGCGCCGAGCTGCTGGAAACCTTCGAGATCGCCCTGGCTAATGCACCCGGCGAAGACGGCGGTTTTCTGCAGGTGTCGGCAGGCGTTGAGTTGATATACGACAGCGGCGAGCCGTCGGGCGAGCGGGTGGTTAGCCTAAGCGTTGCCCAGGAAGGCGCAATGCAGGCGATTGACCCCGAGCGTACTTACACCATCGCCACCAATAACTTTACCGCTGCTGGCGGCGACGGTCATACGGTACTTGGCGCTGCCTATGAAGATGGGCGCAACACCATCGTCGGCAATACGGACTGGGAAATGCTGCGCGACTACATGGTGGAGCGTAAAGAGGTGTTCTACCAGGTTGAAGGGCGGATTGCTGATGTGGCTCAAGAAGGTGTGACGCAAGAGGAGGTGGCCCAGGAAGCGTCGCCGTGAGTTCCGGGCCACGAATAGCGCTTACTCATCAATGATGCTTTCAAAGCCGCCAAAGATTAGCCGCTTGCCATCAAAGGGCATCGGGTTAACGTCCATCTGCAAGCGCGGGTCTTGCATCACTTTGGGCATGGCCTCATCGCGCACGGCGCGGGATGGCCACTCTATCCAGGAAAAGATGATGCTTTCGTCATCTTTTCGCTTAACCGCCATGGTGAAGGAGGTCACTTCCCCTTCGGGGACATCGTCTCCCCAGCACTCCACGACCCGCAGTGCGCCGTGTTCCTTGAAAACAACGGCCGCGGCACGGGCATGCTCAATAAACTCATCTTTATTAGCGCTGGGCACGGCAGCGACGAAACCATCTACATAAGGGTGTGTAAGCTTGCTCATGGCTGTTCTCCTATTGCTGTTTTATTCTGCTTTAGGGGGGAGTTCTCGAACGGGGCGTATCTCAATGCTGCCCAGCCGGGCTGGTGGAATACGGCTAGCCAGCTGCAGTGCTTCATTCAAGTCGTGGGCTTCGAGCAGGTAGAAACCGGCCAACTGCTCCTTGGTTTCCGCAAAGGGACCATCGGAGATTAACGTCTCGCCATCGCGCACGCGCACGGTGGTGGCGGTCTCCGTCGGTTGTAACGGCTGTCCGGCCAGGTAGTGGCCGCTGGCGCTCAGGCGCTCAACCCCAGCAATACACTCCTGGTTGAGGTCGTGCCACTCCTGTTCGCTCATGGCGTTGATAATCTGTTCCTGGTAATAGACCAGCGCAACGTACTTCATGGGGAGTCTCCTTCTGTGGCCAAGGGGCAGTTGTCTGACGGAACGTTTACCATCCAGCCGACGCCAAAACGATCTACCGTCATGCCGAACCCTGGTGACCAGAAGGTCGCTTCGAACGGCATGATCATCTTTCCACCTTCCGCTAGTTGAGCAAAGGTTCGTGCGGCCTGCTCGATATCCTGATACTCCAATTGAACCTCTATCCCTTGCGGTGGTGTATAGCAGTCAGCCGCCATATCGGCACCCATCAAGCGGCGTCCACGCAGGTTCAGTGAGGCATGGATGATGCGGTCATGAAGGGCGGGCGGCGTGTGTTCAGCGGCGGGTGTGTCAGCATAGGTTAACAGGCACTCCAAATGCCCTCCGGTGACATCGGCATAGAACTGCATGGCTCCCGGCAGGTGCCGGGAAAGGCGACATGCACGTTCATGGCATCCGGTACACGAGCAAGGTTACGGTGCTGCTCAATTCCGGCACCGGGCTCAAAATCCTCCAGCGAGAAGTAGCGCCGTAATTCAAGGGTCACGTTGCCATCGGCATCCTGGGTGGGCCACTGCTGGGCCCACTCAATGGCCGCCTGCAGGGAAGGGGCTTCGAGCACACTATAGCCAGCAATACGCTCACTGGCTGGAGACAAAGGCCCGGGGATGATGGTGGGCTCACCGTTTTTGAAACGGATCAGACACCCGTCGCTGGTCGGATGTAGGCCATCGCCGCTCAAAAACACGCCTGCCTCGGTCATGCGCTGGTTATAAGCAGCCATGGCGGCAAACATTTCCTGGGATGGCATAGCGCCATTCTCGGTGTTGGCATCGGCACGGCGTATCAGCATGAATTTCATTGAGAGCCTCCTGGTTGTTCAGGGTAGTGACTCTCTGTAGTCGTTTGACGTGCTCACGGATCGACACAGCCTAGATTATTTTTGGTAATCGGAATATCTGGTTGATTTCCTTCTGCTATCGGATGCAGGTTAAATGATCTTATTACGTAGCAACGACTTTCCGACGGCGCGCCATGACATGATCGAGAAACGCCCGAAGTTGCGGAGTGACTAGTCGGTTGCCTGGGTAGTAGAGGTAGAACCCTGGCTCCCTTGGACACCAAGACGCCAGCACCTCAACGGCATCGCCGGCCGATAGCAAGCCCCTCACCTCCGGCTCAAGGAAATAACCAATACCAAGTCCATCCTTGACCGCACGCAGTCGCGTTGCCACATCGTTGGTACACAGCGGGCCGGTCACAGCCACCCGAACGGACTGACCTTCGCACTCGAATTCCCAATGGAACAGATGTCCTCCGCTGGGCCAGCGCATATTGATACAGGTGTGTTCCTTCAAAGCAGCGGGATGCTCCGGTGTCCCTGCCCGAGCCAGATAGAGCGGCGATGCCACCGCAATCCAACGTAGCGGCTCGCTCATTGGCACTCCCACCATATCCTGTTCCAGGCTCTCACCGAGCCGCAGCCCGGCATCACACTCACTAGCCACCACATTTTCCAAACGATCAGAGACGACGATCTCGACTTCAATTCCAGGGTAAGTCTCGGCAAAGCTAGCCAGATGTGGTGCCAGCGCATAAGCAGCCCCAGCGCGCGACGCATTGATCCGCAACCGTCCGCCAAGCTCGTCCTGTTGCTCCAGCAACTGCGCTTGAGCCGCTGAAATCTCCTTCAGAGCGGGCCGAACTCGCTCATACAACTGTTGGCCCGCCTCCGTTGGCCGCGTGGTTCGGGTGGTTCGGTTCAAAAGGCGCTGTCCTAAGCGTGCCTCTAACCGCTGGATCGTCTGACTGAGTGCCGAGGGCGAAACACCAAGCCATCCCGCTGCTCGTGCGAAATTACCACGTTCGACGATTGCCACGAAGGCGCTCAATTCCGCCACATCGCTACCTTTCATTGTTCATTTCAGCTTCATAGTCCATGATATATCGGTGTATTCTGTCAGTTTAAGAACAAGCCTACCATTGTGGAAACCAACAGCTAAGGGAGAACCCCATGCAGCTCGACCATTACCGCTTGCTGGGCCGTTCGGGCCTGAAAATATCGCCTATGGCGCTAGGCACCATGACTTTCGGTACGGAATGGAACTTCGGCGCCGACGAGTCGACCTCCCGCGCGCTCTTTGATCGCTACGTCGATCACGGCGGCAACTTCATTGATACGGCGAATTACTATACGGGTGGCACTTCCGAGTCCTTTGTCGGCCGTTTCGCCCAGGGGAAACGGGATCGCCTGGTCATTGCCACAAAATACACCTTGCCGATGCGCGGTGATGATCCCAACTCTGGAGGCAACAGCCGACGTAGCATGGTTCGTTCGGTAGAAGACAGCCTGACGCGCCTGGGCAGCGACTATATCGACCTGCTGTATCTGCACGCCTGGGATTTCACCACTCCCGTGGAGGAGATTCTGCGCGCCATGGATGATTTGGTGGCAGCAGGAAAGGTCGTTTATCTGGGGCTGTCGGATATCCCTTCCTGGCAGGCTTCACGGATGCAGGCTATCGCCGATCTCCGGGGCTGGTCGCCAATGGTTGCAATGCAGCTGGAATACAATCTGATTGAGCGCAGCGTGGAAGGTGACTTGGTTCCGATGGCGCGTGAAATGGGGATGGGTATCATGCCCTGGTCACCGCTGGCGAGTGGACTCCTGACGGGGAAGTACAATCGTGCTGCACTCGTACCCGAAAACGTGGTCAGCGGCAGCCGTGCCGCCATCGTGACCGAGGCGGGGCCCGTCCCCGAACGCAGCTTTCGCATTATTGACGAAGTGAAACAGGTCGCTACGGAACAAAATACATCACCTGCCACTGTGGCTTTAGCATGGCTGCTCACCCGTCCTGGTATGGCTGCACCGCTCATTGGAGCGCGATCGATAAGTCAGCTTGAAGCCAATCTGGCTGCACTCGAACTGGAACTGACAGGTGACCAATTGGCACGGCTCGACGAGGTCAGCGCGGTGCCTTTAGGATTTCCCCATGAGTACCTGCGGCGCCCGGCGGTTCAGGCAAATATCTATGGCGACATGTCGATCTCTATGCGGGGCTAATGAATGTTTATGGAGCTGGCTCTAGTTCGTTTAACCGCTTTAGCAAAAAGCGTTTTTCTGGATCCAGGGTGACCAATAGCAGCGCCTGTTGATAGGCGCTGCGCGCGGCCTCATGCTGGCCTTGGCGACGCAGTAAATCCGCTTTGGCGGCATGAAATAGATAATAGCGGTTGATTTGCGGGTGTTGAGCGATGTCGTCGAGTAACTTCAGGCCGGTATCGGGTGCACCATTCATGGCAATAGCGACCGCACGGTTCAGCGCCAGGATGGGTGATGGAAAACGTCGGCAGAGGGCGTCGTAGAGCCTGACGATGCGCCCCCAATCAGTCAGCTCGGCGCGGCTAGCCTGGGCATGTACGGCGGCAATCGACGCCTGAAGGGTGTAGTACCCGGTGGGGGTGAGCGCCAGCGCCTGTTCCAGCCATGCAATGCCGGTCTGGATATCCTCTTGGCGCCATAGGCGTCTGTCCTGAGCATCCAGGGTGACCAGTTCCCCGTCGCTATCCTGACGCGCATCCCGGCGGGCATCATTAAGCAGCATTAAGGCCATCAGCCCAAATACCTCCCCCTGGGGCAGTAGCCGTGCCAGCTCATTGCCCAGTCGCATGGCTTCTTTTGTTAGGCTGATATCGACCACGCTGGCGCCCGTGCTGCGCGAGTAGCCTTCGTTGAAGACCAGATAGATGACTTGGAGCACATCGGGTAAACGCTCGGGCAGCTCTTCCTGGGTAGGCACGGCATAAGGGATATGCGCATCGCGAATTTTGCGTTTGGCTCGTACGATACGCTGTGCCAGCGTCGTAGGCTTCATCAGTAGCGCGCTGGCTACTTGCTCAGTGGTCAAACCGCACATCTCGCGAAGCGTCAGGGCAATCCGTGCTTCCATGCTCAAACTTGGGTGGCAGCAGGTGAATAGCAGCCGCAAGGCGTCATCTTCGATGGTGGTGGGCTCAAGATCCAGCGCTTCATCTGTGGGTAATAGCAAGTGAGCCCGACGGCGAGCAGTACTGCGTTGGCGAATTTGGTCTATTCCGCAGTGGTAGCCGGTGCGAATTAGCCATGCCGTGGGGTTGTCAGGTTTGCCGTTAACCGGCCATTGTTGAACAGCCGCCAAAAAGGCATCCTGCATGGCTTCTTCGGCTAGTTCAAAATCCCCAGCAGGCGTATCAGCGTTGCCTGCACGCGCCGGGAGTGCTCACGATACAGGTCATCGACATATGAAGGTTCAGTACTCATCAAGGGAGATCCGTAAGCTTTATCTCAAACGTAGCGCATGGTTTCTCCGTTGACTTGTTTTTTTGTCTTGTTTTTCGGGGGGGGGGGGGGTAGGCATTCAATCCCCTGTGCGTTTTCCCGTGACGCTGTTGAAAGGATGCAGAGCGTCGCGGATCACAAAAAATCGCAGGGTTTCGCCTTCGGCAACGGGCGGCTGCCCCGAAACGCGGATGACTGTAGGCTGGTCGCTATCGGCGAGGGTCACATATAGGTGGCTTTCGGCCCCCGCGGCTTCAAACAGCGCCAGCGTTGAGTCGACAATTAGGTGAGGGCGGCGGGCGGCGTTAGATGCATATCATCCGGTCGAATGCCGACGACATCGGTGCCGTCGGGCAGGTTATCCAGCAGGCCATTGGCGCCTTGCGCCTTCAGGTAATCCACCGGCAGCATGTTCATGGCGGGGGAACCGATAAACCCGGCAACGAACATGCTGGCGGGGCGGGCGTAGATCTCCATGGGCGTGCCGACTTGCTCAATCTGCCCGGCGTTAAGCACCACTAAACGGTCACCCAGGGTCATGGCTTCCAGTTGGTCGTGGGTCACATAGAGGCTGGTGGTTTTCAGGCGCCGCTGCAGCTGTTTGATCTCTACGCGCATCTGCACGCGCAGCTTGGCATCCAGGTTGGAGAGCGGCTCGTCGAATAGAAAGGCTGCCGGGTCGCGCACCAACGCGCGGCCCATGGCGACGCGCTGGCGCTGACCACCAGAGAGCTTGCGCGGTTTGCGCTCCAGAAACTCTTCGATCTCGAGCATTTTGGCGGCAATTCGCACGCGCTTTTCAATGTCTTCTTGTTAAACCCGCGGTTCTTGAGGCCGTAAGCTAGGTTGTTGTACACCGTCATATGCGGGTAAAGCGCATAGTTCTGGAACACCATGGCGATATCGCGCTCGGCGGGCTCTAGCTTATTGACCACCCGGTCACCGATTTTGAGCGTGCCTTCGGTAATGGTTTCAAGCCCCGCCACCATGCGGAGTAGGGTAGATTTGCCGCAGCCGGAAGGCCCCACCAGCACCACAAACTCGCCATCTTCAATCTGTAAGTCGATGCCTTTGACGGCCTGAACATCGCCGCTATAGGTTTTCTTTAGCCCTTCCAAGGTAATGCTGGCCATCTTATTTCTCCGTCTCGGTCAGGCCTTTCACAAATAGGCGTTGCATAAACAGAATCACTAATACAGGCGGCAGCGCTGCCATGACCACCGCGGCCATCACTAATTGCCACTGTGGGTTCTCTTCAGAAGTCATGCGCTGAATGCCCATTACGATGGTGTAATAATCAGGGTCGGTAGTGATAATTAACGGCCAGAGGTACTGGTTCCAGCCGTAGATAAACATGATCACAAACAGCGCGGCGATATTGGTCACCGACAGCGGCATTAAGATGTCTTTAAAAAACTTCAGTGGCCCGGCGCCATCGACTCGGGCGGCTTCGAGCATCTCTTCGGGAATGGTCATAAAGAACTGGCGGAACAAGAAGGTTGCGGTAGCCGAGGCAATCAGCGGGATCGATAGCCCGGCAAAGCTATTGAGCATTTTAAGATCCGCAACGACCTGAAAAGTCGGAATAATGCGCACTTCCACCGGCAGCATCAACGTGACGAAGATCACCCAGAAGAAGAACATCCGGAAGCGGAAACGGAAGTAGACGATGGCAAAGGCGGAAAGCAGCGAAATAGACAGCTTACCCACTGTGATCGCCATGGCCATTATAAAACTGTTCCACAGCATCAGGGCGGCCGGCGGTGCGCCGGCATTGGAGACGCCCGACTGCCACATGCGCGTGTAGTTTTCGATCCCGTGGCCACCGGGCAGCAGTGGCAGCGTACCCTGCAGCAAACCCGATAGGGAATGGGTAGAGGCGATGATCGCGACATACACCGGAAAAACCACCAGCGCGACACCAGAGATCAAAACAATATGGGCTATCAGGTTAGCCCAAGGGCGGTTTTCAACCATTAACGTTCTCCCAAAGGCTTAGTAGTTGACTCGGCGCTCAATAAAGCGGAACTGGATCATCGTTAATGCCACCACGATCACCATCAGAATCACCGACTGAGCTGCCGAGGAACCGAGGTTGAGGCCCACAAAACCATCGGCGTAGACCTTGTACACTAAAATATTGGTCGCCTGAGCTGGGCCGCCTGCGGTGGTGGCGTGGATGATCGCGAAGGTGTCGAACATGGCATACACCACATTAACCACCAGCAAGAAGAAAGTGGTCGGCGTGAGCAGCGGGAAAATAATCGTCCAGAAGCGCTTAGTCGGGCTGGCGCCGTCAATGGAGGCGGCTTCAATCAGCAGCGATTGCGGGATTGACTGTAAGCCCGCCAGGAAAAACAAAAAGTTATAGGATATCTGCTTCCAGGCGGCGGCAAAAATCACCAGCAGCATGGCGTCACTGCCCGAGTTACGGTGGTTCCACTGGTAACCCACCATTTCCAGCATATAGGGCACAATGCCGATAGAGGGGTTGAAGATAAACCACCACAACACGCCCGCAAGCGCGGGGGCGATGGCGTAGGGCCACACCAGTAGCGTGGTGTAGGTGCTGCGTGAGCGAATCATCCGGTTGACGGTACTGGCCAATAAAAGCGCCACTGTCATCGATAGCAGGGTAGTGCCCAAGGCGAATACCACCGTCACCGATAGCGAATTGACATAACTGCCGTCACGAAATAGACGGGCAAAGTTCTTAAGACCCACAAACGTTGAGCGCAGCCCAAAGGCGTCTTCGCGCAGTAGCGACTGATACAGCGCCTGGCCCGCAGGCCAGATAAAGAAAATCAGTGTCACAATCACCTGGGGCGCCAGCAGCGCGTAGGGCAAAAAGCGACCAGGGTAGGTCATGCGTTTGTTGCATTTGCTGGGCAGCTCTGCAAATTGTTAGCAAAAATAAGCATCAACAAACGAAATCGCCGCCTACCCATAAGGTAGGCGGCGAAGTGAGTACTTATTTACTGGTTGGCAGCTTCAAAATCACGGAGCAGATCATTGCCGCGTGCTACTGCTTCATCCGCTGCTTCCTGACCCGATTTGTCACCGGTCATCACCGCTTCCATCTCTTCGGAGATGATGTCGCGAATCTGCACGAAGTTACCAAAGCGTAGGCCTTTGGAGTTCTCGGTCGGCTCGTTGAGAGTCATCTGTTTCAGCGAAATATCCGCGCCTGGATTCTCTTCGTAGTAGCCCTGTTCTTGGCTCAGATCCCAAGCGGCCTGAGTGATGGGCAGGTAGCCAGTTTGCTGGTGCCACTGTGCCTGTACTTTGGGCTGGGAGAGGTACTCAAAGAACGCCGCAACGGCTTCGTATTCGTCATCGCTATGGCCCTGCAGTGCCCACAGAGTGGCGCCACCGATAATCGAGTTTTGCGGTGCGCCTTCTACGTCGTCGTAGTAGGGCTGCATGCCAAAGCCAACTTCAAATTCTGAATTGGCGGCGACATCCGCACGTGAAGCAGAAGAGCCGAAGAAAATCGCGCAGTCCTGGGAGTAGAACATCGGCTCAGAGTCGGGGCCGGAGCCGGGGCCACCCCATTTAAAGACACCTTCTTCCTGCCAGTCGTGGAGGTTGTCCCAGTGGCGAGCGACCAGCTCATTGTTGAAGGTAAACTCGGTTTCCATACCGCCAAAGCCGTTTTCCAGTGTACCTAGCGGCACGTTATGCCAAGCGGAGAAGTTTTCCAGCATGACCCAGCTAGGCCAGGAGGTGGTAAAGCCACAGCTGGCCGCACCAGACTCGACGATTTGGCGTGAAAAATCGGCCACTTCGTCCCATGTTTGTGGGGGCTGCTCGGGGTCCAGACCCGCTTCTTCAAACATATCCCTGTTGTAGTACATGATTGGCGTAGAGGAGTTAAACGGGAAAGAGAGCATATTGCCGTTGGTGTCGGTGTAATAACCCACGACGGCTGGCAGGAAGGCTTCTTTATCGAAAGCGCGGCCATGCTCTTCCATCAGCTCGTACACTGGGTAGATGGCGCCTTTGGCGTTCATCATGGTGCCAGTGCCGACTTCAAACACCTGCAGGATATGCGGCTGCTCATTGGCACGGAAGGCGGCGATCGCGCCCGTCATCGTTTCGGTATAGGTGCCGCGATAGCTGGGGGTAACGTGGTAGTCGTCCTGAGACTCGTTGAAGTCTTGGGTCATCTCTTCGAGAATTTCGCCCAGTTGGCCGCCCATGGCGTGCCACCAGCTAATCTCTGTTGCCGCCTGAGCAGACAGGCTTAGGCTGGCCGTCGCCACCCCTACGGCAAGCGCGTGCAGTGTGAAACGAGACATAACAAGCTCCTTATAGGCCTGAACTTAGTCAGGCGTGCAATGCGTTTGTTGAGATTTTTAGATGCACTGAACATTAAGAAGTGTAGATGACGTTTTAGTGAATGCACGATGAACCTGCCGTGACAGTCAACATTGCGCTGCCAGCAGGCCTACTGAGTAGGAAAAGGAAGAGGGCGATGATAGTGTGATAGGAAGAGTCCAACTAACGAGAGCAGTATGACTGACGTGACCACTTTACTGACGAAGCTGGTGTCATTCGATACCACTTCCAGTGAATCCAATCTGGCGCTGATTGAGTATGTGGAAGGCTATTTGGCCGAGTACGGCGTCAGCGCCGAGCGGGTGATGAGTCCCTGTGGCACCAAGGCCAATTTGATCGCAAGAATTGGCCCAGAGGCGCCGGGCGGTGTGATGCTTTCTGGGCATACCGATGTGGTGCCGGTGGCAGGGCAGCCCTGGTCGAGCGATCCGTTCACCCTGCGCGATGGTGGCGATGGCCGCTTATACGGGCGCGGCACCTGCGATATGAAAGGCTTTATCGCCTGCGTATTGTCGATGGTGCCCACTTGGACGAAAGCGCCTCTGCAGCAGCCGATTTATCTGGGTTTCTCCTATGACGAAGAGATCGGCTGCGTGGGTGCGCCGAGCCTGATTAAGCGCTTCTACGAGCACTACTCCACCACCGCCCATGTGATTGTCGGCGAGCCCACCAGCATGCAGCCGGTGGTGGCGCAGAAAGGCGCAACCAATTTACGCACCACGGTGATTGGCCGCGAAGCCCACAGCAGTCAGGTTAATCAGGGCACCTCGGCGATTCATGTGGCGGCAAGGCTAGTCACCTTTATAGAGGACATCATGGCGGCGCTGGTAGAAGAGGGCCGCGTTGATGAAGCCTTTAACGTGCCGCACACCAGCCTGCACGTTGGCAAAATAAAAGGCGGTACGGCGATCAATATCATGGCCAGGGAGTGCCAGTTCGAATGGGAGATTCGCCATCTGCCCACGGACACCTTCGACGAAATATACGCGCGCTTTGAGGCCTATTGCGCTCAGTTAAGCGCTGAGCTGCAGGCCAAAGGCAAGCACGTTGAAATCACCACTGAGCCGCTAAACGTGACAGTGCCAGGTTTGGCCGACCGCGAAAACGACCAGGTACTTCGCTTAGCCAAAGACCATTTGCCAGCAGGGTGCTGCGACCACGCGGTGGCTTACGCCACGGAAGCGGGGCAGTTCCAGGGCCAGGGCTTGCAGACAATAATTCTTGGCCCAGGCAGCATCGCCCAGGCGCATCAGCCCGATGAATATGTCGATATTGAGCAGCTTGAAGCGTGCGAGGATTTTCTAACGAAGATGGGTAGTGCACTGTATAAGCCATGGCACTAACCAGCCATGGCTTATTGTTGGTTTGTCTACAACGCCTAAATGGCCTGCTGAGATTTTTGTCGTTTCCAGCGCACAATTAGCGGTGATACCAATGCCAGCAGGATCAAACCCATAATGAGCAGTGAAAATGGCCGATCAAAATAGTAGCCCAGCATATTGCCTTTGGACATGACCAGTGACTGCCGGAATCCAATCTCAGCCATAGCTCCTAAAATCATGGCAAGCACAATGGCGGCTGTCGGAAAATCCGTTTTTCTCATCAGGTAGCCCAGCAGTCCAAACGCCGCCATGACGTAAACATCGAACATACTATTGTTGATGGTGTAGGAACCTACAACCGAGAGAATCACAATGATAGGTGCGAGGATGGCAAAAGGTACCGTAGCCACCTTGACGACCTGCCTTGCCAGCGCCAAGCCTACAATACCCATCAATATATTGGCTAATAGCAGTCCCACGATAATGGCATAGACGATATGGGCATTAACGGTAAATAGCTCATGCCCAGGCTGTAAACCATGGATGTAAAGACCACCAAGCATAACGGCTGTAGCGGCACTACCTGGAATCCCGAGCGTCAATAATGGAATCATTGCACCGCCTGTTACCGCATTATTGGCTGTTTCAGCCGCAGCCAACCCTTCAATCTCGCCCTTGCCAAAGTTATCGGGATTTTTCGCATTACGTTTGGCTTCATTGTAAGCCACCCAAGAGGCGACATCGCCCCCTGCCCCCGGTAATGCGCCCACCACCACACCGATGATCGAGGAGCGAGAAACAGTGCGGCGAAGTTTTCGCCACTCTTCCCGACTAGGAAAGAGATGGCCACTCAACGTTGGTGTTTGGGATGAAAGGTTATCGGCTCCATGGAGCTTTTCTGCTTGAATCATGACCTGAGAAATAGAGAAGAGACCAATCATGGCGGGAATCAACGAAATGCCATTCTCCAGCTCTGCAACTCCAAAGGTAAAGCGTGGATAGGCGGTCATCACATCCACGCCGACTAGGCTGATGAGCAGGCCCAGCAGCCCCGCGGATAGTCCTTTTACCATCGCGCCACTGGAAAGGCTGCCAATGATGGTCAAACCAAATATAGCGATCAGAAAATACTCAGGTGCACTGAAGCGTAATGAAATCTGTGCCAATGGCGGTGCCAGCAGTAGTAAGGCCACGACACTAACGACACCTCCGATCACTGAGCAAATCGTGGATGTTCCCAGTGCTTTCAGTCCCTCGCCACGCAGTGTCATTTGGTAGCCATCCATTGCCGTGGCTGCTGACGCGGGCGTACCTGGCGTATGGATCAAGATCGCCGTAATGGATCCCCCATAAACGGCGGATGCATAGATAGCGGAAAGCAATACCATGGCGGCGACTGGCTGCATGCCGAAAGTGACAGGAATCAATAGCGCAATACCCATCGTCGCGCTCAATCCAGGTAAAGCGCCGAGAAATATACCGCCGAAGACGCCCACACAAAGCATTAGCAACACATCTGGAGAGGCTAACTGTGCGAGAACTGACAATAATAAGGTCGTATCAATAGCCATAATCCCTCTCCTTTACAGCAATAAACCCGTGGGAAGTGCGATGCGTAGCTGCCAAACAAAGAGCAGATAAATGAAAGTGTTCATGATGAAGAGTACTAACAACACTTGAATGTACGACCTCACGCCAAAATAAATCATGAAGAAAATGGCGATGATCGAACTAGCCGCAAAAAAACCGAGAGTGTTGATTAAAACTATATAAAGACAAAGAGCGATAAACGTAACGATTGGGCCACGAATATGCTTAAAAATGGGTGTGTGTTTAATCCCTTGTTTTTTTGCTGCGCGTGTTTTAGCGATACCTGACCAAGTAATGAATAGCGAGAATACTATCAATGTAGTGAGGATAAGTTTAGGAAATATCGCTGGATCAGAAGGCATCTGAGCAGATAGGCTATAAAATATAATTGAGAAGACCAGCATAGCCAGGCCGATTAACGCATCGGAGTGTAACGCTTTCATAAAGCACCTGTTTTATTGTTGTAGACGCTGTGTAAATAAGGTTCTGGTCGTGATATTCATCGATATCACGACCAGTGATGATTACCAGCCAAGCAAGTTTTCCAGGGAGCGAACGCCTTGCTCTTCCTCTTCCAACATTTCTCGATAGGCGTCTCCGGTACGGATATCAACCATTAGGCCCATTTCTTCCATCTTGGCTAGATGTTCAGGGTCTTGCATGCCCTTTACGAAAGCTTCCTGTAATTGCTCCAACTGAACCGGATCAATTCCTTTGGGGGCTGCAATGCCCCGGGCCGACCAAGAGATCACACCTGAATAACCAAGCTCTTCAAGGGTTGGAACGTCTGGAATAAACTCTGAGCGTTCAGGTGCCATAACCGCAATTATTTTTAAGTCCCCATTGCGATGCGCGATATTGGTATCACCCACGTTCGAGAAATTCACATCTACATGGCCACCTAGAATTGCTGCGCGCTGCTCCGCTGTGCCTGTGGTGTGAACAGGTACAAATTGCGTATTGTAATGATGATTCATCTTTAACATCGCAATATGATCATCACCGTTCGCCCCGGTGGTTGAAGCTGTCAACATGTTGGACTGTGCATAACTAACCAACTCTTCTATATTGCTAAAGCGTGTCTCATCTTTATTGATTGAAATGACGCCGTAATCAGTGACATGGTTTGCAATAAGCTCAAAGTCATCAAGGTCAATGTTTCGACTATATTGTGGATCCATATAGCCGGTGATCAGATTGGGAGTGTTTATATAGCCCAGAGTATAGCCATCATTAGATGCATTGAGCAATTGCGTCCAACCTACCCACCCTCCACCGCCAGGGCGGTTGATTATATTGAGCGGTACCCCTAGCTCACGCTCTACTGCCGGAAATAGGATTCGTGCACCAACATCCGTATTGCCACCGGCCCCAAAGGAAATAATGGTGGAAATCGGTCGTTCTGGATAGGTGTCCGCCCATGAAGAGGTGGCCAACATTGCTGAAAGTGAAATGCAGGAAAGGAGGCTAATAGCTTTTAGAGTTCGCATGGTTTTCTCACTTTTGTTGTTTATAAGTGCTGGTTTATATTTATTGGAGTCTAGCTAAGGGCTGCTTGTGTTTAAGCGTTTTTTTAGCTGTGTTGTTGGTTTTTAGTTTAGGTCAAGTTGTTTTATTGTTTCTCTCAACCCCATTAAATCGACGGTGTTGCTCCCTTGCTTTATTTTTTCTCGATATGTTGCTTCGATATCTTCGCGCTCTTGAGTGGCTGTAAGAACCGCTGAAAGGTCTTGTTGAGGTACTGCTACTACGCCATCTTCATCGCCAAATATATAGTCACCGGGATTAATAACCGTATCACCAATACAAATGGGAACATTAATTCTGCCTGACTGTTTTTTGGCTGTGCCTTTGATGCTTAAACCGCGACAGAACACCGGAAAACCGAGAGATTTAATCGCCTGAGCGTCTCTAACAGCACCATTCATGATGAGGCCTGCGACGCCTTTACTGATAGCTTGCACTGTGAGGATGTCGCCCCATGGGCCTGCTTCCATAAAGCGTTTTGCATCCACTACCAACACATCACCCGGCTGAATATGCAGTAGGGCGTAATGCAGCATGAGATTGTCGCCAGGACGGATGTCGACGGTAAATGCAGGCCCAAAAACCTGCATAGTATGCGTGAGCGGCTTGATGCCGCTGTCGAGTGCTCCAGTGGCCCCTTGGGCTTCATAGATGGAAGCACTGCCAAATTGACTGAGTTGTGATGCGAGTTTTTTATTTATCATTATTATGCTCCTGAGTTGACCTCAGAAGCACTATCATATATTTATTATCTTTAATAAATCAGTAAATTTTGCATACAAGTCCATAAAAAATGAATCTACGACAGATACGCTATTTCTGTGAAGTAGTCGAGGCAGGAGGTGGTAGCGCTGCTGCTAAGCGGCTATTCGTAGCGCCAACCGCTATCAGCGCCCAGATCGCCCTACTGGAACAAACCTTGGGGGGCGAACTATTTGATCGTGCAACACGGCCCATGCAACTCACTTCGCTTGGGAAATTTTTTTATCCTCGTGCAAAAGAGCTGCTAACTCAGGCCTCACGGCTAGAGCAAGAATCAGGACAAGTTGCCAGCGGAAGCGGAGGATGGCTAGGCATAGGTTTTATTCGCTCAACCCTGTTTTCTCTGCTGCCAAGCGTCATTAAAAATTACAGGCTTCAGTATCCGGAGGTTCACCTCGATCTCGTTGAAGTACTATCGGAATATCAAGAAGAGCGGCTAAGACAGCATCGCATCGATGTGGGTATTTCTCGGTTTATTGGAGCCTTTGAGCGCCATGCTGACATGCACTATGAAGTCATTATCAACGATCCTTTCATGGCTGCCTTACCGATTGATCATCCACTTGCAAGGCATGACTCTTTTCCGATAAGTGCTTTCAAGGAACTCCCCTTTGTGCTCTATCCCAAGGATTCGCGGAGCCCTTTTGGGCAGAAAATTCTTTCACATCTTGAAGAGCGTGGTATACGGCCCGTTGTTACTCATGACGCGATTGAAATACATACTGCATTGGCATTAGTAGGCGCCGGTTTGGGTGGCACTCTGGTAAGTAGTTCAATTACACCCAATAATCGACGAGATGTCGTCTTTCTCCCTGTCGATGATATTGAAATCAGTACCACGTTGGTGGCTGTCTTGCGTAAAGGGGAAGCGAACCCACTATTAGATAGCTTCATTCGTATGCTAATCAGTAAAGCGCAAGAGGAAATACAGTGACCACCCAAAAAAAATCCCACCCGGTTAAAGGGGTGGGATTTTTGTAGTGCTTTCATACCATGTCGCTTTTTCAGTGCTGAGGGTGTTCTTCAAACAACTCAGCTTTTGCATGGCGCATCACATCTTCGCACGCCTGCTGTTGGGCTAACTGCGTCAACAGGCGCTGAGTTACTTCGAAGCCCTTGCCTAAGCAAGTGTCGACTTCCTGTTGGCTTACCGCTGGCGTCACTCGGTAATCGATTTTTACCGTGCGCCCGCCACCTTCCAGCCGATCCGCAACTCCCCTGAGTCGCCACGCGATTCTCTCTTTCCAAGTTGCTGATTCTTCCGCGCCTTCGTTTACGCTAAACGTGCACTGCCATTCCGGTTTAAAGACCTTCATAGGAGAACCTCCAAAAATTTTGGAAAGAATGATCGATCGTGATTCGTACCCCATCGTCTGAATGTATTGCCCTACCACTATATACCTAACACCGCACAAATATCGAAACAATAGTCATACACGCTGGGCGACGCGCATAGGACGTATCGGTTAGGCTATAAAAGATGTGACTAACGAGCTTTTCTATGACCTCCACAACTGATCCAAGTTGCCCCTGTGGTAGCTCTTTAACGCTTGATAAGTGCTGTGGCCGTTATCATCAAGGCGAGCCTGCCCCCACGCCTGAAGCCTTGATGCGCTCGCGCTATGCGGCCTTTGTGTTAGGGCTTACCGATTACCTGTTGGCAACATGGCACCCCTCCACTCGGCCTGGAGAGCTTACACCTGACCCTGAAGCCGAGTGGAAATCCCTTTCCATTGTTGCCGCAGAACCGCCGCTCGAAGATACCGGTTATGTCCATTTTAAAGCCTGTTTTTATGAACGCGGGCGTGAACAGGGCGGGGCAAAAAAACGCTGGCATGTGTTAGAAGAGGTATCTCGCTTTGTTAAAGAGCAGCAGCGCTGGTGGTATATTGATGGGACACCCACGCTTAGCCGCTTAAAGCCCGGCCGAAACGATCCGTGCTTATGTGGTAGTGGGCGTAAATTAAAGCGTTGTTGCGGTGGATAGGCGTATGACCCAGCCGCTGAATACCGAACCACAGTGGTATCTCTATTTGCTGGAGTGCCAGCGCGGTACCTATACGGGCATTACCAATAATCTGGCGAAGCGCTATCAAGCACACTGCACCGGCAAAGGGGCGCGTTATACCCGTGCGAATCCGCCCGTTGCGCTACTGGGTGCCGAACCTTTTAATGATCGCGCCGCTGCAAGCCGTGCTGAATACCAGTTGAAGCAACAAACAGCCAGCCAAAAACGTCGCTGGGCCAAGCAGTGGCCTATCCAGTTAGAGGCCGATTAAGGAGCCGCAATGCTGACATTTTACTCAGAGGATAGCCGTTTGCGCCAAGCGCGCACGGAGTTGCACGATGGCGCTTTGGTGACTCCGTTTGAGTGCCCCGAACGCCTTGATCTAGTGCTAAAGCATCTTCACCAGTCCGGGCTTGGCGATATTCGTACCCCTAGCGCTTATGGGTTAGCCCCCGTATTAGCGGTGCATGACAAAGAGTACGTAACGTTTCTAGCCAACTGTTGGCAAGAGTGGCGGGCGGCTGGGCATGAGGGGGAGGCGATTCCCAATATTTGGCCCGCACGAACCATGCGTGGTGACCGCATCCCGCGATCGGTTAGCGGTCAGCTAGGCTACTACGCGCTGGCGGCGGAAACATCGATCTCAGCAGGCACCTTTGAAGCCGCCATGGCGAGTAAAGACGTGGCGTTAGGCGCGCTAGAACATACGCTACAAACCGGCGAACCCAGTTTTGGTTTATGCCGGCCGCCAGGGCACCACGCCGCGTTTGATCAGTTTGGCGGTTACTGCTTCTTTAACAATGCCGCCATTGCCGCCCAGCGAGCGCTGGATGCAGGCAAACGTCGGGTCGCCATTCTTGATGTCGACTTTCACCACGGCAACGGCACCCAGCAGATTTTCTACAAGCGTGATGATGTGCTGTTTATCTCACTGCACGGCGACCCTGAAGTCACATTTCCTTACTATTTGGGCTACGCCGATGAAAACGGCGAAGGGCAAGGCAAGGGCTTTAACGTCAATTACCCGTTGCCTCCGGGCACCAGCGTTACCAGGTGGATGGCCACACTTGAGCTAGCCTTGGCGCAAATTAAAGCCGCGGAGTGTGAATGCCTGATCGTATCGTTAGGGGTCGATATCTTCGAAGGTGACCCCATAAGTGCCTTCACCTTTACCAGCGCAGATTTCACAGCGTTAGGTGAGCGCCTGGCCCAAGTAGGCTTACCCAGCGTGTTTCTGATGGAAGGGGGCTATGCTGTAGATGAAATAGGTGTCAATGTAGTCAACGTGTTACAAGGTTTTGAACAGGCGCTATAAAACGGTCTGGAACTGCATCTAAACAAGGGTAAAGGTTAACCGTGACAGCGGCCCCTAAATCGGGCAGGCTATTGCCCTTTCAACGGGGCAGGGAGCTCAAGCGTGGCAGTGTATGGTGGAATTCAGGCACATGAATTGGAGCGTTGGCTTAATGCGTTAACCAACGCCGCCTATGACCGACGCTGCCCGCTGGTAAAAGTGCACGGTGGCAACGCCCGTGCGCGTACCGCCCGTCAAGATCTCCTCCATCTGGCTAACGACTACCGCTGCGGCGACTCTAGTCGCGAAGAGAGCGCCGTCGCCCTTGGCCACTGGTGCGAAAGTTATCTGAGTGAGGCGGAGTGGTACGTGCTGGCCGGTACCCGCCAAGCGCCTTCCCAACCGCAAAGTGAAGAAGAGCGAAGCCTCACCGTGCTTAAGCAGCACCGGGTGGGGTAGGGCCAGTAGAAATCTTCAGGCTGACGGTGCACGGTTTTCCTTACGGTCAATGGCGACCAGTGGATGGCGGTGCCGGTGTGGCAGTGCCTCGCCGCTGCCATTGAAAAGGTGTGCGCAGGCCGGATCGAAGGAAAAGCGTACTTGATCGTGCACCCTGTGAGCGACATCGCCGTCGGCTACCAATGTCCATTGGCTGTCAGCGTTCTCTAGATACAGGGTGGTCGCTCCGCCAAGGCGCTCAATGACCAAAATGTTACCCGTCAGCGGCCCTGATCATCAAGCGTGAGGTGCTCTGGGCGGACGCCCAGCGTCAGCATGTCGCCGCTGCTGACACCGTTGCCCTCCACCGGTATTCGACAATCGCCGCCAGGCAGCACCACATCGACCCCCTCGGTGTCAGCCCCACGAACCTCGATATCCAGGAAATTCATCTTCGGCGAGCCTATGAAGCCGGCCACGAAGCGGTTGCGCGGGTGGTGGTAGAGTGCCATCGGCGAACCGATCTGCTCGACTACACCGCCCTGTAGCACAACAATCTTATCGGCCATGGTCATGGCCTCGATCTGGTCATGGGTGACGTAGATCATCGTCGCGTCGAGCTCCTCGTGCAGCCGCGCCAGCTCAATGCGCATCTGTACGCGCAGCGCCGCGTCGAGATTCGAGAGCGGCTCGTCGAATAGGAAAATGCTTGGGTTGCGCACGATTGCCCGGCCGATCGCCACGCGCTGGCGCTGGCCGCCGGACAGCGCACGGGGCTTGCGGTCGAGAAGTTCTTCGAGTTGCAGGATGCGCGCGGCGGCGAGGACTTTCTCGCGACGCTCGGCCTTGGGCACCTTGGCTAGGCGCAGGCTAAAGCCCATGTTGTCCTCGACGGTCATATGCGGGTAAAGCGCGTAGCTCTGGAAGACCATCGCCAGGCCACGGTCGGCCGGGCCAACGTCGTTGATGCGCTTGCCATCGATCGAGATGTCGCCACTGGTGGCGCTCTCGAGCCCGGCGATCATCCGCATCAAGGTCGACTTGCCGCAGCCCGAAGGCCCGACGAAGACCACGAATTCGCGGTCTTTGACCTCTAAATTGACCCCCTTGATGACTTGGGTGCCGCCGAAGTCTTTGACGATATTGTTGAGTTGTAGCGTTGCCATGTCGGGTTCCTTGCGGGTCGGGCGGATACTCGAATTGTGGTTACCAGAGGGTGTAGCCGCCATCCACCACGACGATGGAGCCGGTCATGAAACTCGATGCATTACTGGCCATGTAGACGATGGTGGGACCGAGTTCTTCGGGAGTGGCGGCGCGCTGCATGGGCGCGTCATCGATCCAGCGTGGCTTGAACCTGGGGTCGTCGACCGGCGCCATGCTGGTCTTGACGTAGCCGGGAGCCAGCGCGTTGACGCGAATGCCGTAGGGGGCCCACTCCGCGGCTAGCGACTTGGTCAATTGATGCACCGCGGCCTTGGAGGCGTTGTAGGCGGGCTGCATCTGTGGGCGGTTGACGATCATCGCCGAGATCGAGCCAATGTTGATGATCACGCCGCCGCGCGACTGCATCCGCCGTCCGGCGGCCTGGGCGCAGTACCAGAGCCCGTGGACGTTGATATTGAAGATGTCCTGCCAGCGCTCCGGGGTGACATCCAGCGCCGGCGCGTGCTGGCAGGCGCCGGCGTTGTTGAGGAAGATATCGACCGGGCCGAGGGTGGCCTCGACCTCGTCGAGCAGGGTGTCAGCCGCTTCGGGTTGGGTAATGTCGACTTCCACCGCCATGGCGCGATGCCCGGCGTCCTGCAGGGCCTTTACTACTTCCAGGCTGCGCGCGTGCCCCGGGCGGCGATGGCGACCTGGGCACCGGCCTCGGCCAGCGCATGGGCGAATGCCTCACCGAGCCCGCCATTGCCGCCGGTGACGATGGCGACCTTGCCGCTGAGATCGAACTGTGACATCACGTTCATGGTTTTCTCCCTGTTTTTATTGTAGAGCCGTTATTGTCGGGGCCTTTACCGTAGATCCGTTGTCTTAGGGCCAGTCATTTCACCGCGCCCAGGGTCAGCCCTTGGACCAGCCAGCGCTTGACCAGCAGGCCGGCGATCGCCATTGGGCAGACCACGATGGTACCGATCGCCAGCAGCTTGCCCCAATCGATGCCGGTCTGGGTCAGCAACTGCGCCGCGGCAATGGGAATGGTCTGCGTGCTGGGCCCGGAAAACGTTTGGCGAAGGCGTAATCGTTCCAGGCGAAGATGAAGCACAGGATAGCGGTGGTCACCAGCCCAGGGGTCATCAGTGGCAGCACGACGTAGCGGAACGCCTGGAGCTTGGTGGCACCGTCGATCATCGCCGCTTCCTCCAGGTCAGGTGGCAGGTCGTCGAAGAATGCGGTCATCAGCCAGATGGCGAAGGGCAGGTTGAAACTCAGGTAGGCGACGATCAGGCCGGCGTGGGTGTCGAGTAGGTAGAGGTAACGGAACAGCAGGTACAGCGGCACGATAACTGCGGCGATCGGCGCCATACGGGTGCTGATGATCCAGAAGGCCAGATGCTGCTTGCCCTTGATTCTTATCCGCGACAGCCCGAAGCCGGCCATACAGCCGAGCACTACGGCGATCAGCGTCGAGACCCCAGCGATGAACAGGCTGTTGAGCAGGTAAGGCCAGAGGCTGTTGCCGCTGCTGAACAACGAGGTGTAATGCTCCAGGGTAGGGGTAAAGAAGACTCGCGGCGTACCGGCGGTGATGATGTCGTTCGACTTGAAAGAGGACAGCACCATCCAGATAATCGGTATCAGCGTCCATAACAGCAGGAGCGTTAACAGAGCGATTTTTAACGTGTGGGGCAGCCAGCGTTTGGAGGTATTCATGAACTCGTCTCCTGGCGTTTGAGCAGTTTCGTAAACGCTGTAGCCACCATGATCGAGAACACCAGCATGGTGATGCCCACGGCGGCGGCATAGCCCAGATCAAAAAAACGAAAGGCGATGTCGTAGAGCCTAATGGGGATGATCTTGGTGGAATCCGCGGGCCCGCCGTTGGTGGTGATGAAGATGATCGCGAAGAAGCGAATCGCGTCCATGGCGCGGATGAGCAGCGCCACCAGCAGGATATTGGAGATAGACGGCAGGATGATATAGAGAAGTTTCTGGCCGTACTTGGCGCCGTCCATCTCGGCCGCTTCCAGGGTGTCCTCGGGTACTGAAGCAAGCCCCGCCAGGACGATCAGCGCGACCAGCGGCGTCCATTCCCAGACATCCATGAGGATGACTGCGACCATCGCGGAGCCTACGCTGCCCAGGATGTTGCCGTCGAACAGACCGCTTTCATTGAGCAGCCAGGCATACAGGCCATGACTGGGGTCGAGCATGAAACGCCCCAGTAGCCCGACGATCACCGGGGCGATGAACATCGGGATCAACAGCAGCGAGATGATGATGTTGCTGCCCCGCGTTAGGCTATAAACCAGCAGCGCCATCACGGTGCCGATGACCATTTCCAGGCCCACCGTGGCCAGGAAATAGACCAGGCTGATCAGCCAACTGGAGCGGATGTCCGGGTCCGTGAACACCCGCTGCCAGTTATCGAGGCCCGAGAACTCGAAGGCCAGTCCGCCCATCAGGCTGACGTCGTTGAAGCTCATCCAGATGATCGAGAAGAACGGGACCAGCGTGATCAGGGCGAGCAGAAAAAGCGCTGGCGACATCATCGCCAGCTCGAATCCCTGTCGCCGCGCCGAGGGTTTTCCGGTCGTCAGCGCCATGGGTTACGCCCCAACGATGCGATCGATGCGCTGCTTGGCGCTCTGCATGGTTTCCTCGGGGGACATTTGCCCCGCCAACATCTTGGAAAGCTCGGTGAAGATGACCGTGTCGACCTCGTTCCACTGGGCGATCTTGGGCCTCAGACCGATGTGGTCGTCCTGCCAGGCGGTCAGCATGGTGTCCGCCGTGAGCATGTTGGCATGTCGGTGGGTGGGGTGCTGGCGGCCTTGACCTCAGGCATGTCGTAAACCGATTGGCGTGTCGGTGTGCCGCCACCGACCTCGCTTCTTAGCCCCATCAGTTGGGTCTGTGGTGAGGTCGCCCAGACTAGGAATAGCCAGGCCGCTTTCTGCTTTTCGGCCGAGGCGTTGGCGTTAATGCCGATCCCGGTGCCGCCCCACAGGTTGGCGCTGCGTGCTGGCCCCTTGGGCAGCGGGGCGTAGCCGATTTTGCCTTGTAGCTGAGAGCTTTCCAGCGAGCCGGCGAACTCGTGCCACTCTGGCATCATCGCGAACTCGCCGTTCTGGAATGCGTTGGCGACACCAGTCCAATCCCAACTGGTGCTGCCGGGGTGGGCGACCTTGAGCAGCTTCTGATAGAAGCGCGCAGCTTCCAGCGCGGGCTCGCTGGTCAGTTGGCAGGCGCCAGGGGAGTCGGTGCCGAGTAGGCCGACCTGCTGGCCGTTGGCAAAGTAATCGCCGCCGTAGGCGAACAGCACGTTGGAGAAGTCGCACATCAGTGAATCGTACTGCTGAGCCTGATGACCGGTTCCGTACTGAACCTCGCTGGCGTTGCCTTGGCTAAACCACTCGGCGATCTGGTAGTACTGCTCCCAGGTGGTGCTGTCCGAGGGGGTCGGGTCGAAGCCGAGATCCTGTTGCATCTGGTCGTGGTATTTTTCGAACAGGTCACGCCGGTAGATCCAGATCATCGTCGGGCAGTCGTAGGGCAGGGTGTACAGGCTTTCACTGTCTTTGAAACGGCCCGCGGCGGCCAGTTGCGAGGGGATGAAGTCCTCGATGCCCTGGGGCACGACCAGCTGCTGGTCGTCGTTGATGAAGGTATTGAGATCCACTAGGCCACGATGATATGGCGCGAGTACTTGGTAAGGATCAGCATAGATCACATCGAAGGCGCTGCGCCCAGCGCCGAAGTCCAACGCAACTTTCTGTACCAAGGCACCCAACTGCATTTCGGTGATGTTGACAGTGATGCCGGTGAGTTCCTGGAAAGACGCCAGGTTGGCGGCGATGGCGGTGGTCGGCGGCGTGTTCTCGGAGATGAATTGGATGGTGGTGCCACTGGCTTGCTTCCAGGCCTCATCGCTGGCCATGCCTTGGGCCAGGGCCGTGCGCAGTGGGCCTGCGCCCATCAACGACAGGCTGGCGAGTCCACCCATTCCTTTTAATATGTCGCGACGCTTGAACTGGGTCATTGTTGTTTTCCTCTCTTGGGTTCAGGTCTGGCGGGGTTAGGTATCAAGCGTGATCTGCAGCTTGACATCATTGGGCCGTGCGCTTGCGGCACGCTCGAACGCATCGATACTGTGTTCGAAATCAAAGGTCTCGGTAATCAATGGTTTGAGGTCTACCTTACCCGAAGCGATCAGGTCGATCGCCCGGTCGTAAACGTTGGCGTAGCGGAACACGGTCTCGATGTGCAGTTCCTTGGCTTGCGCCGACACGATATCGAAGGTGACCGGCTCGACAGGCATACCAACCAGCACGATCGTGCCGGCAGGTCGGGCGCAGGCCAAGATGTCGTCGTAGACTTTGGGGCTACCACTGGCCTCGAATACCACATCGACACCCCACTCGTGGCCGCAACACCTGTCGACGGCTTCTCGCAAGGAGTGCCGCGAAACATTGACAGTCGTGATGCCCTTATAACGAGCCGCGATTGCCAGCTTTTCCTCAACCAAGTCGGAGACCAGCACCTCGCTGGCGCCGCCCGCAAGCGCGGCCAGGGCAACCATCAGGCCGATCGGCCCTGCGCCGGTCACGACGCAGATATCGCCTGGCTGCATGCGCGCTTTAATGACCGCCTGCATGCCGATCGCGAACGGCTCAATCATGGCGCCTTCGGCAAAGGACACCGAATCGGGAAGTGCGAAGGTGAATGCTGCTGGGTGGATGACTTGGGCGTCAGACAACCGTGCACGGGTGGCGTGGCCCAAAACCTTACGCTCGGGTCGACGTTGTAGACGCCTAGTTTGGCGGCGCGCGAGCTGGGGTTGGGTATACCAGGCTCCATGCACACCCGATCGCCCACATGAAGATGGCTTACGTTTCGGCCGACGTCAGTCACTACACCGGATGCTTCATGGCCGAGTACCATTGGCTCACGGACTACAAAGGGGCCGATCTGGCCGTGGGTATAGTAATGCACGTCGCTACCGCAGATGCCGACGGTATGGATGCGCACGCGAACGTCCTCCGGGCCGAGCTGGTCAGGGAGCTCGATCTCTCGTAACGACAGCTCGCGTTTCTTCTCCAGCACCAGAGCTTTTGCTTTCATGACGCTATTCTCGAATTGTATTTAAAGGGCGAGAACCGGCCTTTTTTTGGTCTAGTTAACCTCGCTTCAGGCTTGAAACAAATCTACGCGCCATGTGGAAAAACCGCTAGGCTATAATTTGCTTGGGACTGATACTTTTTTGCAGGCTTTCTTAGCGTGGTAGGTAATGGTCTGTTTTAAATGGCACTTTCCATAATGCCTGGGTGGTGCTGTTGGAAAGACGAAAGGCTTTTTGTGACCAAAGTATAAAGGCCAACGGCTCACTTTAATTCAGGATAGTAAGAGATCAGGCATGGGCGTCTTATCCAGACATCGCTGATAGCTGAAAGAGGCACTGATAAACTATGATTACTTCGCATCTCAACGATACTCCTCTTGGTGCGCCTGTTTTCGAGTGCATCAGTCAGGATCCGAAATTTAGTTTCTACTGGCACAGCCATGATTTCCCCGCCCCTATTGCCCGCTGGAATTACCATCCCGAATATGAGTTACATCTCATCCGTTATTCGGCAGGGCATTATTTTGTAGGGGATTATATTGGCCGCTTCGAACCCGGTAATTTAGTGCTGGTGGGACCGAATATTCCGCACGCCTGGTTTAGCGAGCTCGATGACGTGCAACCGGTGATCAAGGGTCGTGACGTTGTCCTCCAGTTCAAGGGCGAGTGGCTGGAACACATGATGGCGCTCTGCCCGGAGCTCAACTGCCTGTCGACGCTCATCGAGGACTCGGCCTTGGGAGTGGAGTTCAAGGGGGAAGAAGCGGCACGCTGTGCCGAACTGCTCATCAGGATGGGCGAGCAGGATAATGCTGGCAGGCTACTGACCATGTTGACCATTCTGCGCAGGCTCTCGCAAAGCGAATACCATACCCTGGCCGGTCGAGAGTACGGCCTGGATGCCAAGGGCGCCTCTTCCGAGCAGGTCGATGCCATACTGCTCTATATCCACGACCACTTTCATGAAGGGCTGCGCATGTCGACAATGGCTGAGAATAACGGCATGACGCCTTCCACCTTTTCGCGTTTTTTTAAGCATGCCACCGGCGACACCTTCGTTGCCTTTCTCAGGAGGATCCGCATTGGTCATGCCTGTCGGCTGTTGCTTGAAGGTAAGCAGTCCATCGCCGATATATGTTTCGAGGTTGGTTATAACAACCTCTCCAATTTCAACCGTCACTTTCGTGAGCTAAAGGGCATGACGCCACGGCAGTACCAGCAGAACACGGCTGACCTTGTGCCGAAGGAATGACAGTAACGAGTTATTAAGCTTGAGTAGTCAGAGCTTGCAGACTGGCAACTGACATAGTGCTGTTTAATCTCAATGACGGCGAGACTGTCAAAATAGCATCGCACTGATACAATGGATAAATGAACAGTGCTTTCGCGACACCTACCGCCTCCCTTGATGACCCCTTCTATTACTTAACGAACTTCCGCTTCGTTTTGGCCTGGGTGGGGGAGCGCCACGCTGATCTGCTCGCGGCAGACGAGCTCGCTTTTCTTGAACAGTTTGAGAGCTTACCGCAAGCCTCCCAAGCGCTGCTGGTGCGCATGGTGATGCGCAAGGGCGAGCTGTTTCGGCTCAGCAAATTAAGCTACGCCGAGGTTGGCGACAGTGCCAGCGCCATGGCGCCCTTGATGTCGCTAGGTTGGGTCGATAGTGAATCGGTGCTTAGCGTTGATGAGCTGTTTAACCAGCTACGCTTGGCCGAACTGCGCCAGGCGTTGGTAGCGGAGATACGCGCTGCCGGGCTGAGCGCCTCAAGCGCTAAAACCGTGCTCTACGACACGCTGGCGAGCCAGCTCAATGAACCCAAGCGGTTATGCCAGTGGTGGCCCGAGGCAAACGATCCAGTTTTGCGGCTAACAGTCATGGAAACCTGCGACCGCCTGCGCCTGATGTTCTTTGGCAACCTGCGCCAGGACTGGGCCGAGTTCGTGTTAACCGAGCTTGGCCTCCAGCGTTTTGAAAGTGTGCCCTTCACGCCAGAGTCCCGCGCTTTCCAGTCGCGCCATGAAGTGGATACGTATTTAGCGCTCCATCGTCTGCGCCAACGTCTGGACGACGGCGAGCTGCCCGCCGATCTATTCCCTGAAATGCCACCGCCTGCGGATAACCGCTGGCTAGCCACACGGCGCGCGCGGTTACTGCTCCAGTTGGGCCGTGAGGCAGAGCGTAGCGGAGACGCAGCGCTAGCGCTGAGACTGTATCGCGAGTCCGCCAGTAGCGAAGCGCGCATTCGGCAGTTACGTGTGTTGGAGCGCCAAGGCGAACACACCGCGGCCTTTGAGCTGGCGACCCAAGCCCTTAATAGCAGCCCCAACGAAACCGAGCACCAGGCGCTGGCGCGGATTCTGCCCCGCTTACGGCGGCGGCTTAAATTGCCTGCTGAGCCGAGCGACCCCGAACCCACTCATGAGCGCTGGGACTTATCATTGCCTGGGCCGCAGTGGGTCGAACGCGCCGTGGTCGAGGTACTCAGCGAGCCTGGGGCGCCGATCTACTACGTGGAAAATGCGCTGCTGACCGGGCTGTTTGGTTTGCTCTGCTGGCCAGCGATTTTTGCTCCATTGCCGGGGGCCTTCTTCCACCCCTTTCACCATGGCCCGGCGGACTTGTACCGTGAGGACTTCGTGGCGCGACGGCGAGACGCCTTCGATGCTTGCCTTGCGCGTCTGGAGGACGGCAGTTACCGCGAAGTGATTCGTTCGACCTGGAGGGAGAAACACGGCCTGGCGTCTCCCTTTGTGCACTGGGCGATCGTCGATGAACCGCTGGTTGAGCTGGCGTTGACGTGCATTCCCGCCGTGCACCTACGCCTGTGCTTTGAGCGGTTGCTGGGGGATCTGAAAGCCAACCGGGCCGGGCTACCGGATTTAATTCAATTTATGCCCGATGCACCCGTTGGCGAGCCACGCTATCGGATGATTGAGGTCAAAGGCCCCGGCGATCGGCTGCAGGATAACCAGCGCCGCTGGCTTACGTTTTTTCACCGCCATGCCATGCCCGTGGCGGTGTGTTACGTGAGCTGGTCGACTGGCGACGAGCCTGAACCATGAGCGCGACCTATCGCGTGGCAGTGCGCGCGCTGTGCGACTTCACTGCTCGGCAGGGGGGGCTCGATCACCGCTTTACCCCGGCGCCCAGTGCGCGCGAAGGGATGGAAGGGCATACGCTGGTGACCAGCCGCCGGGGAGAAGACTATCTCGCTGAACTGCCCCTGTCGGGGAAGTTTGAAGGGCTGATAGTTACCGGCCGCGCCGATGGTTTCGACCCCACGGCCAACCGCCTGGAGGAGATCAAAACCCACCGTGGCAGCCTGGAGCGCATGGCGGATAATCAGCGCGCCCTCCACTGGGCGCAGGTAAAAGTCTACGGCGCGTTACTGTGTGCTGAGCGTGCGCTGGAACAGATTACCTTGACGTTGGTTTATCTGGATATTGCCAGCGGCAAAGAGACCCTGATCAGCCAGGAAGCCACTGCCGACGAACTCCATGCGTTCTTTGCCGAGCAGTGCCAACGCTTCCTTGCCTGGGCAGAACAGGAGGCCGTTCACCGTCAGGATCGCGATAGTGGCCTGCAGACCCTGCGTTTTCCCCATGCTGCGTTTCGCCCCGGCCAGCGCGAACTCGCTGAAGATGTTTACAAAGCTGCCAGCACCGGGCGCTGCCTGCTCGCCCAGGCGCCCACCGGTATTGGTAAAACCATGGGCACGCTGCTTCCGATGCTTTCGGCCATGCCCCGCCAGCAGCTTGATAGAATCGTCTTTCTGACCATGAAAACCCCCGGCCGCCGTTTGGCGCTGGATGCCCTGGCTACACTGCGCACTAGTGATGAAACACTTCCTCTGCGGGTGCTGGAACTGGTGGCGCGGGAGAAAGCCTGCGAATACCCAGATCGCGCCTGCCACGGCGAGTCGTGCCCATTGGCCGCCGGCTTTTACGATCGCCTGCCTGCAGCACGCCAAGCGGCGGTGGATCAGGGATGGCTGGATCGCGACGCGCTGCGCGAAGTGGCGTTGGCCCACGATGTTTCCCCTATTATCTCGGCCAGGAGCTGGCGCGCTGGGCGGATGTGATCGTCGGTGACGTCAATCACTGGTTCGATAGCCACGCCCTGCTGCACGGTTTGGCCCAGGCCAACGATTGGCGAACGGGCGTGCTGGTCGACGAAGCGCATAATCTGATTGAGCGCGCCCGCGGCATGTACAGCGCCGAGCTCGATCAGCAGCGTTTCAACCGGGTTCGCCGTGCTGCGCCCAAAGCGCTCTCCCGGCCCCTGGGTCGTTTGTCCCGCCAATGGCAAGCGGTGATTAAAGAAGCAGGGCTGGAAGAGGAGGGCGACCCCAGGAAACCGGCCTACCGGCTGCTTACGGTATTGCCCGACAAGCTAGTCACCGCTGCCCAACAGGTTGGCGCCGCCATCACTGACCACCTGGGTGAGCACCCCGAAGATGCCAGCCTGGAACTACAGGAATTGTTATTTGAAGCGCTGGCATTCTGCCGCCTGGCGGAGCGCTTTGGTGAGCACTCCCTGTGTGATCTTACCCGCTATGGGCGCGGTCGGGCGGTGTTGGGGTTACGCAAT
Organism: Halomonas sp. PA16-9; assembly: GCF_009728585.1. Lineage (NCBI taxonomy): Bacteria > Pseudomonadati > Pseudomonadota > Gammaproteobacteria > Oceanospirillales > Halomonadaceae > Halomonas > Halomonas sp. PA16-9. The sequence goes on from NZ_CP040451.1 coordinate 310,512, forward strand.
CTGATACCCGCCGATTTTCTGGCCGCACGGTTTAACGCGGCCCACTCAGTGGTGCTGTTTTCGGCGACGTTAAACCCTGCCCACTACTACCGGGACCTGCTGGGCTTGCCGGAAAACACGGTATGGCGGGAAGTGGCATCGCCCTTTACCGCGTGTCAGTTAGAGGTGCGTATACGCACGGATATCTCCACGCGTTTTCGGGATCGGGACGCCTCTATCGATCCTATCGTCGCGACCATGGCGCAGCAGTATCAGCGCAAATCAGGCCACTATTTAGCGTTCTTCAGCAGCTTTGCTTACCTGGAGGCAGCGCTGGCGCGGTTTCGCGAGGCGCACCCGGAAGTACCCGTTTTCAGCCAAACCCGCGGGATGCCGGAAGCGCAGCGCGAGGAATTTCTGGCGCGCTTTGCACCCGGTGGAGAAGGCATCGGCTTTGCGGTGTTGGGCGGTGCCTTTGCAGAAGGCATCGACCTGCCCGGCGACCGATTGATCGGAGCCTTTATCGCCACCTTGGGACTACCGCCGTTTAACGACTTTAACGAAGCGCTTAAAGCACGACTAACCGCCCGCTTCGGCCAAGGTGACGACTATACCTACCGCATTCCCGGCATGATCAAAGTGGTGCAGGCCGCAGGTCGCGTTATTCGCAGTCCAGAAGATCAAGGGGTTGTGGTATTAATGGATGATCGTTTTGCCCAGGCCAGCGTACGTGCGCTATTGCCACGCTGGTGGACGCTGGGAGATATCCACCCCTAACTTAGGATCCTAACGCGAACCATGACAGATCTACTCTGGTACCAGTATGCGCTGATCGGGCTAATTTTTGCCTGGAGCGGTTTTGTGCGAACCAGCCTGGGCTTTGGCGGTGCCGTGCTGGCACTGCCTTTCCTGCTTTTGGTCGTCAACGAGCCACTGGTATTTTTGCCGATTATTGCCATTCACCTGCTGATTTTCTCCAGTTGGATCGCCTGGAGTGGGCATCGCCAGCTGCAGCAAGCGGGCGTGGGCACCACATCGCCAGAGAGTAATATCGATTGGGGTTATTTAACCAAAGCCTTGAAAATCATGATCATCCCCAAGCTGATTGGGGTAGTGGGGCTGTTAACGCTGCCCGCACAAGTCATGACCAGTATCATTTTCGGCATTGTGATCATCTATGCCATTGGCTATGTATTGAATAAGCCGTTCAAAAGCAAGAACAAGTACGTGGACTACGTGCTGCTGGCGCTTGGTGGGTATGTCAGCGGTACGTCTCTGATTGGCGCGCCGTTGATTGTGGCGGTATTCGCCACTCACGTCGCCAAAGAGCAACTGCGGGATACCATGTTCGTGCTGTGGTTTATCCTGGTGATGATCAAAATGGTCTCGTTCCTGATTGCAGGCGTGGATCTTCAGTTAATTCACCAGCTGTGGCTGCTGCCCTGTGCCTTTATCGGCCATTTGGTGGGCGAGAAAGCCCATCGCTATATGCTTAAAGCGAACACCGGGCTGTTCTTTCGTGTGCTGGGCGCGGTGCTGATTCTTGTCAGTGTCGTGGGGTTGGTTCACCCGCCCGCGTAAGTGCTGATGCTCAAAGCTGGCTGTCGGCCTTTAGCGTCGTCTTGCCTAGAATGATCAGGACAACGGCCAGCAGGCCGCACACGACTGCCATGCCGGTAAACACGTTACGCAACGACTCCAGCCAGATCACCGCCGGGGCGACCACCACCGGGGAGATAAACTGGCCGAAAAAGAAGGTCGAGGTAAAACCGCCAAACACCCGGCCCCGTACTCGCTGAGGAGTGATCCGCATCAGCCACGTGGTGGTATTGGGCATGAAGGCGCCAAGGCCAAATCCGGAGATCGCCGCACCCACGATTGCCATGGCGTAACTCTGGGTGAAGCCCACCACCAAAAAACCGGCTGCCGCCAGGAAAAAGCCGAGCACATAGATTGTCATCACCGACAGGAACGGCTTGTAGTAACCATAGCAAAACGCCACGATGCTGGCCGTCAGGGCTGCCATCGAGAGCGCCACGCCGATCGCTACGCCGCTGACTTGACCCTGCTGGGAAAGCAGAAAGGGCAGCTGCGCGGGAAACATATAAAACATGGTCATGCTGATCATGGCGATCAGGTAAGCAAGACAGGTACGCCCGTAGTCCACCGTTACCGGCGCATCGCTTGTATCGCGGCTGGCACCATCACTGGATTGAGGCTCTTGGAGAATCGCCCAGGCATAGGGAAGCAGCAGCACACCGGTCATATAGAGTAAAAACGGGCCGCGCCAACTCCAGTCGGAAAGTAGCCCGCCCAGGTTAATAAAGATTACCCCGCCCAGCGCCATGCAGCTGCTTTGCAGCCCCAAAAAACGGGCGCGTTCGGAGCTGTCAAAATAATCCCCCACCAGCGTGGTACTGATACTGAGAATACCGGCTACCGCAATCCCCATCAGTGCACGGGAGCTTAATAGCAGATCCACGCGATCAATGAAAAAGCCCGCGCCCCCCGCAAAACCGTAGATGCCCAGCATCATCAGCAGCAATTTCTTGCGCCCAAACCGGTCAGCAAGATAGCCCATCAGTGGACTGAACAGCGTAATCATCAGCGCAGGCAGGGTCAGAATCAGCTGGATCACTACCTGGGGCTGGTCGGGAAAATGGCGGCTGATGCCCGGCAGTGCAGGCGCGATGATTGCCCCCGACATCACGGTCATAGTGCTGGCAAACAGTAGTACGGCCTTAATATGCGTTAATTGGCTAATAGTCTTGTCCATACCAAGAGAAGGAGGGAGAGTGAAAAGCATAAACGCATATCGTAGCATGTTTGTTAGCATGCTAGTTTGTTTTGCACTCTTTCACTGGGCTCTTTTTTGACTAGCTTTGCACAGTCACAAACGGTAATGATGGCTATTGCCAAGTTGCTTGGTCAGCGCGGGTGGCCGCCAGGCGTGCTTCATCAAGCGTGATGCCCAGGCCAGGCTCATCAGAGAGCGTCAGCCAGCCCTCGGCGTCGGGTTTGATAGCGGTCGTCAGCGGAAAGTCGCGTACCTCAGGTGTCCATTCCGGTGGGTCGAAGGGGTACTCCAGATAAGGGCAGCCAACTGGGCCAACCGCTCCTGCGGTGAGATGCAGATTGGCGGCAAGGCCGATGCCATTGCCCCAGGTATGCGGCGTGAACCACTTGCCTGCTGTGGTGACCTCTTTCGCCAGTCTGGATAAGCCGAGAAGGCCGATGGAGCACACGGCGTCCGGTTGGTAAACGTCAAGACACTGCTGTCGCAGCATTTCGCGGAATTCATAGGGTTCGCGGGTCATCTCGCCACCGGCGATTTTCAGTCGCTCGCCGGTCAGGTCGTTGAGGGCGCGCATGCCGGGGTAGTCGCCGCGATAGAGCGGCTCCTCCATCCAGAGCACATTATGGCGAATCAACTCCTCAGCCACCTCGCTTGCCTTGGCCAAATCCCAGGGTGCCTGGGTATCCCACGGCATCCGCCAGCCCTGGTTGCAGTCGACCATCAGATCCAATTCTTGTCCCACGGCATCACGCACAGCGGCGAGTACGGCCAGATCATCATCGAGCCGGTGACGACCGAAGCGTAGTTTCATGGCGGGGATGCCCGCGTCGCGAATCTGCTCGGCGAGGGCGACGACCTGCTCGGTAGGGCGATGAGTGCCGCTGGAGGCGTACGCCTTCAGGCGTGACGAGGTGCCGCCCAATAATTGCCATAACGGTTGGGCCTTGATCTTGCCGATCAAGTCCCAGAGGGCAACTTCCAATGGCCAGCAGCGCCCGGCATGAAAACCGATGTTGTCAATGACTGCACTGTGGCGTTCGATGACTAAGGGGTCTTGCCCAAGGAATAGCGACCGGAAGTCGCTGAAACCATACATGGCATCACCCGAGCCGATGCCCTCACGGCCTTCGCTGTCGATCACGCGAACGATGGTAGCCGGAAACTTGCGCCTGGGTTGGCTATCCCAGGCCGCCGGGAAAGGTGGATCCAGTTCGCATTGGTGCTGGCTGATCTCGATGCGCTCGATTACGTTCATGCGCTGACCTCGCTGTTTTGGGTGGCAAGCTCGGCGATGCGACGTGCGAACACGGTCACCGTGGCTTCAGCGAGCCATTGCCAGTCATCGCCAGTTGGCCGGCGAGCAGCATTGCGGGCCATAGGCGCGTTCTCTTCTTTTTGCATGGTCGAGGCTAGCGCTTCAGCGTTTAACGTCAGCTCAGCAAAGGGGGCAAGAGCTTGATTGAAATCGGCCTGATCAGCGAGCTCACGGAATAGTCTGGGCAATTCTTGGGCTTTGCTGCCGGCTTTCAGGGCATGGGCTGCTGGCGTGAAGCGTGCTTCATTACCTGTCACTGACCAAGCCAATGACGCTTCCAGAGCCAGCGTCACGGCAACACCGTGCGGTAAGTGGTAACAGCTACCCAGGGCATGACCGATGTTGTGTGCGATGCCGGTGCCACCATTATCGATGGCCTGGCCCGCTAGGCAAGCAGCCTCCTGCATGCGCTGGCGGGCCTCCAGATCATGCGGAGTAGCCACTGCAATGGGCAGCGTCTCGCCTACTTGGCGGATGGCCTGCAGCGCCGGGGCCTCAATAAACGCGTGTCGCCCCTGGCCGGTAGTGGCCTCCAGCGCGTGGACGAAGGCATCCAGGCCGGTGGTGGCGGTGAGTGGTGCGGGCAGGTTACGCGTTAATGCCGGGTCGAGGAGGACGGCGTCGGGTAACAGCTCGTCGCCCCAGGCCCAAAGCTTGCGTCCCTGTGTATCGGTGAGAATCGAAGTGCGCGTAACTTCGGAGCCGGTACCTGAGGTAGTTGGCACCATCACGGCCGGTACACGCCCTGCCCAAGGGTTCATGGCCAGCAGGTAGTTCTCCATGTCACCAGGGCTTTCTGCTAGGGCTGCGACCAGCTTGGCGATGTCTAACGCGGTGCCGCCGCCCAGCCCTATTACCAAGGGGCGACCGGTCAGGGCACGTACCGCCGCCGCGGCCGCATCGGCGCTAGCCACGCTGGGTTCGCCTGCCGGTGCCAGGAAGGTATCTACCTCGGCATCAACAGCCAGATCGTCGACCAGTGCATCGACCAAACCGGTCGCGGCAAGGCCCTGGTCACTGATGACCATATAACGGCTGGCTCCCAGGCGGCGGCGAAGCTCGGGTAGCTGCTTAAGACTGTCAGGCCCCGCTATGATCGGTGTCTGACGTCCGGTGTGAAAATGGTTCAGGGACATGGTGCTCAAATCTCGATCCAGGTGGTCTTGAGTTCTGTGTACTTATCAAAGGCATGAAGCGATTTGTCGCGACCCTGGCCGGATTGCTTATAGCCACCAAAGGGTGCATTGATCGATGTGTGGTCGTAACAGTTAACCCAAACGGTGCCCGCTCGAAGGGCGCGGGCGGCGCGGTGGCCGTCGCGTAGTCGATCAGTCCAGATCGCCGCGCCTAGGCCATAGTCAGTGTCATTGGCGATGGTCAACGCCTCATCCAGATCGTCCACGGTAATCACAACCAGGATGGGCCCGAATATCTCCTCGCGGGCCACACGCATATTATTGGTAACATCGTCGAGCACCGCCGGGGTCAGGTAGTACCCTCCGCTTTCGCAGCGTACCTGCTCGCCGCCGAACAAGAGTTTCGCCCCTTCGCGCTGGCCCTGTTCAAGATATCCCTGCACCTTTTCCATATGCGCCTGTTCAATCATCGCCCCCATCTGTACGGCTGGGTCGAGTGGGTCACCGGGCTGTAGTGCCTCGGCCCAATCGCGGAGTTTGGCAAGCAGCGTTTCCTTGACGGTTCGATCGACAATCAAGCGGGTTCCCGCGTGGCAGGTCTCGCCCTGGTTGTACCAGACACCATAGGCGACCGACATGGCGATGGTGTCTAGGTCTTCCACATCGCGAGTGACGATGTGGGGGCTCTTGCCACCGCACTCCAGACCGATACGCTTCATATTGGAGTGCGCGGAATACTCAAGAAAGGCTTTCCCGACCTCAGTGGAGCCGGTAAAACCGACAGCGTCGACGCCAACATGCAGACCCAATGCCTTGCCAGCGATGTGGCCCAGGCCTGTGACCACCTGGAAGGCGCCAGCGGGAATGCCAGCCCCTTGAGCAAGCTCGGCCACCTTGAGCGTTGCCAGGCTAGACTGCTCAGCGGGCTTGAGTATCACCGAGTTGCCTGCGCCCAGTGCCGGGCCAATCTTCCAGCTTGCGATAATCAACGGGTAGTTCCAGGGCACCACGGCGGCGACCACACCCACCGGCTCACGGTCTACCAGGCAGACGCTGCTTGACCCGTTAGGTGCCGTCTCACCGTAAAGTTTGTCGAGTGACTCGGCATACCAGCGCAGCCCCCCGACCAAGCCGGGCACATCCACGGTTGTGGTCTGGCCAATTGGCTTGCCGGTTTCCAAGGTCTCAAGTAACGCAATATCGTCGAGCTGTGCCTCAATGGCATCCGCCCAGGCGAGCATGCGCGATTTGCGCTCAGTAGGCGGCAAGTCTCGCCATTCACCACTTTCGAAGCTGCGGCGAGCACTAGAGACGGCGAGGTCGACGTCGGCAGCGTCGCAAGCCGCCACATCGGTGAGCACTTGACCAGTGGCAGGATTCTCTGCGGAAAAGGTAGCGCCGCTACGAGCGGGGACGAATTGTCCGTCGATATAGGCCAGTTGTGGCAGTGGGAGCGTACTCGCACGTTTCTGCCAGTCGGCGTGGGAACGGTTCGTCATTAAATAACCTCGGCGGTGAGTTGGCATGTCGTCGTGATACTAGGCGCTCAGGTGTGACCCCACAAACGAGGAAAGTGAACCGGGGGTATTCCAATAACTCATGCAAGTCTGGTATTCATTCGGCGTTTACTGACATCATCTGCTTAGTTTCTGCGAAAAAATCACTCAATGAGGACTCGGCGCATGTCACGCACATTACCCCCACTCAATTCTCTCAAGGCCTTCGAGGCCGCCGCCGAGTGTGCGAGTTTTACCCTGGCGGCGCAGCGGCTCTGTGTGACCCAGAGCGCGGTCAGCCGTCAAGTAAAGTTACTGGAAGAGCAGTTGGGGGTGGCGCTTTTTCAACGCGGTTCGGGCCACCTCCGATTGACCGACGCGGGGCGGCGGTTGCAACCAGTGCTGCGTCAGTCCTTTGATCGTATTGCCTGGACCGTAAGAGGGCTGCAAGAGCCGGATGCTGTCCCCCACCTGCGCCTGAATGCGCCACCTACCTTTGCCAACCGATGGTTGATCCCGCGGCTGGGGCGCTTGAAATCATTGCACCCGCATCTGGAGCTGTCCCTGACAACGCGTGCCGATGACGACCTTGTGGGAGACGAAAACCTGGATGCAGCGATTCGTTTCGGCACCGGTGAATGGTCGGATGCCGAGCTGGTGCACTTGATGCAAGAAAGTCATATCGCCGTCTGCGCACCCAAGCTCAGAGGGTCTATGCGTCGTGATGCGCTCGACCTCAATCACCAGGTGCTGCTCCATGTCCTTTGGGGGGAGGATCGCTTTCATACCTGGGATCACTGGCTGTCAGCGGCTGGTATCGAAGGCGTGAAGACCAGCGGTGGTATCGCGTTTGATCTACTGGAATTGGCGATTCATGCTGCCGTCAACGCGGTAGGCGTGACCATCGCTGACCGGCACATGGTTACGCGTGAGCTGGATAGAGGGGAGCTCGTATCATGGCTTGATGTCGAGGTTACCGGGCATCGCTCTTACTGGTTGGCAACCCGGCCGCATCAAGTGGAGTCGGCCAACCTCAAGCTTTTCCGCCAATGGCTGGCGCAGGAGATCGAGGATCCTCCTGTAGGTTTATAAGCCGTGACGGGCAGGTGACTGCAGGGCTATGAAGCGTCGTAGAGGCTGTTATTGGAGAGAAGCTGTTCACGCAGTAGGTCGACGAGCGTATCACCCGCGGGATGCTGGAAGCTCGGCGATTTTCGAACCGCCAGCTCGGCAGGTGGCAACGCTGGGAACCCTTCCGCTTCATCAAGGATGCGCCAGTTCTCTGGCATGGCGCGTCGGTCAGTGACCGTAACGGCCTTGCCCTGATTGACGGCAACGCGAAGCCCGGTGGGGCTTTGGGTCGTATACTCTAGCGACCATTGTCTGCCCAGGCGCGTAAGGGCTTCCAGGGCGCGTTCTCGATAAGGGCAGTGGTCAGGGAAAAGCGCCAATGCGAGCGGTGCATTGGGGGCGACACAATAATCTTGATGCGCTGCCCAAACCACTTCCTCATGGCCCATTGATACCCCATGCCGTTGGCTCTTGTGTTGAATGGTCAGTACGAGATCCAGTTCTCCCGCTTCCAAAGACTCGATGAGCTCACTCGACATGCGGCAATGAATATGCGGTCGAATGCGAGGATGTAGCTCGGCAAGGCGCGCCAATAGTGCCGGTAGCCAGGCTTCGGCATAATTTTCTGGTAGGCCGAAACGAATTACTCCGTCGTGGTCGCCGTGTCCGAGCACGCTTAGCGCCTCGCGTTGCAATTGCAACAGGCGGCGGGCGTAGACCAGAAACGTTTCACCATCCTGGGTCAGTGTCAGTTGGCGGCTCGTGCGCTGCAATAGACGCGTGCCGAGCCGCTCTTCCAGGGTGCGTATGCGCAGGCTAATTGTCGACTGGGTCTTATGGAGTTGGTTAGCGGCGGCAGTGAATCCATTGTTATCCACGACGGCAACGAAAGCACTCAGCAGTTCGTTGTCGAGCGACGGCGTGCGGGGCGAACTATCGGTATAGCCGATGGAATCCATCACAAGGAATTGTTTCCTCAATAGAGCCGGTTTATCCACTATGCCTCCAGATACACCGAGGTGCCAAGCCCGGTTCATATTTCTTTCTGGAGGATAATCCAATGCTGAATGCTGATCAGTTGGCGGATGCTGAGCGCCTAGATTTGTCTGCCTTCGTCGATACCCAGCGCTATCCACTCGATGAGCCCGATAGCCCGTCGCTTGTTGAGGTCATTGAGTCTGCACGGCGTGATCTTGACCGTGAGGGCTGTGCGGTGCTTCGGGGCTTTCTGCATCCGACCGTGCTTGAGCAAGCGCGGACAGAGAGTGCGCACATGGCCGAGAAAAGCTTCTTCAACACGCGCCAGGTCAACGCCTATTTTACGGCTGATGACCCCTCGCTACCGGATGATGATCCACGTCGGATATTCATGACACGCACCAGCGGTTTCGTCACCCGGGACATGATCACGGCGGATAGCCTGATTCATAGACTCTATGTCTCCAGGGCAATGAAGTCGCTGGTGGCACGCTGTCTTGGCGAAGAGCAAATTTATGAGTATGCCGACCCTTTCGCTGGCCTCGTGCTCAACGTACTGCCCGATGGTACTCAGCAGCCGTGGCACTACGACACCAACGAATTCATCGTCACCATGATGACGCAGCAGCCCGAAGCGGGCGGCGTTTTCGAGTATTGCCCGGGTATTCGTACACCGCAGGACGAAAACTATGCCGGTGTCAGCGCAGTGATTCGTGAGGATGACTCAACACCGATAAAGCGTCTGGATCTGCGTCCGGGTGATCTACAGCTTTTCAAAGGGCGCTTTAGTCTGCACCGCGTCTCGGAGGTGCAAGGTGATACGCCACGGCTGACGGCCATTTTCGCCTATTCGCAGCAGCCCGGCGTGGTCGGCAAGCTGGAGCGCACACGTCAACTGTACGGGCGTGTCGCTGAGCAGCATATCCAGGCAGAAGCCCGCTATGCCGAGCGTACTGACGGACTGATCGACTAAGCACGCATCCCTATATTTTCCATGAAGAGGAGAGACCATGAAGATGGATCTCGATACCCTCGGCATTCTTCCGCCGACCCATGCGCCTAGCGATTGCGAGCCGACGCACGCCGAGATTGAACAGGTACTGCTCGACCGTCTTGGCCGTGTTCGGCATGAGCTCGTCAAACGTGACCTGGCCGCGGTCGTGCTATTCGATCCGGCACACGTACGTTATGCCACAGGCTCGCGCAACATGCAGGTCTACAGCTCGCGCAACCCGGCGCGCTATGCATTCGTCCCGGCCGAAGGGTCAGTGGTGTTGTTCGAGTTTTCCGGCTGCGAGCACCTGGCCAAGCACCTGCCTACGGTGGATGAGATTCGCCCGGCGAAGGCAATTTCCTATTACTTCAATGAGAAGAACACCGAGTCGGTGACCCGCGCCTGGGCGGACGAGATCATCGACCTCGTTCGTCAATGTGGCGGCGGCAAGCGTATCGGCATCGAAAGCGCCACGCCGGAAGCGGCATTCATGCTGCAGAGGAGCGGCTTAGAGGTATTGGATGCACAGGCGCCACTGGAGTTGGCACGCGCCATCAAGGTACCCAATGAGATCAAGATGATCCGTTCGTCGCTGCGTGCGGTAGAAGAGGGTGTGCATAAGCTCGAAATGGCGATCAAGCCGGGCATGAGCGAGAACGCTGTGTGGTCACGGCTGCACCAGCACATCATCGAAACTGATGCTGACTTTGTTGAGACACGCTTGATGAACTCGGGGCCGCGCACCAATCCATGGTTCCAGGAGTGTTCAGACCGAATCATCCAAGATGGCGAACTGGTGGCGCTAGATACCGACGTGGTAGGACGCTACGGGTATTATGCCGACTTCTCCCGCACTTTTCTGTGTGGCGATGGCCAGCCAAGCCAGGCACAGAAGGATCTCTACGCCATGGCTTACGAACAAATCCGTACCAATATGCAAAACATCAGGCCCGGTATCAGTTTTAAGGAATACGCCGAGCGTGCCTGGCAATTGCCAGAAGCCTACAAGGCGCGCCGTTACTTCGCTTTGGCGCATGGCGTTGGCATGAATGGCGAGTATCCCTACATCGTTCATCGTGAGGATATCGACGACAAGGGCTACGACGGAATTATTGAGCCGGGAATGACGCTTTGTGTGGAGAGCTTTATCGGCCACGAAAAGGGTGGTGAGGGCGTCAAGTTGGAGGAGCAACTCTACGTACGCGACGACGGAAAAGTGGAGTTACTGTCCGATTATCCCTTCGATTCCAGGTTGCTGGAATATACCTAGTGAAATGGTACTACATTCTTTTTTCTCATGATGGCTATTCAGTAATGTCGATCGTTATTCGGTAATAACCTGCTACGATTGACTTTTTAGCATGGCTAAATTATTAGAAGGGAGCTTAATATGAATAAAATCTCATCATCGTTCTTGGTGGTAGGGCTGCTCGCAACGACAACTGCCGTTCAGGCGGACAATCACAAGTCATTGGTGATCGGTACCAATAATTGGGCCGAAAACATTGCAGTTGCCAACATGTGGAAGATCATCCTTGAAGAAGAGCATGGCTACGACATTGAACTTTCCGATGTCGGCAAGAGTGTGCTTTACAGTGGTCTGGCCAACGAGGATTTCGATCTCTCCCTGGAGATCTGGTTACCTACCACTGATGCCTCTTTCCTTGAGCCCCACAAGGATGCGATTGACGTGCACGATGTTTGGTACGAAGGTACTGGGCTGGGCCTGGTGGTGCCGGGCTACGTGGATATCGACACCATCCCTGAGCTTGGCGAAAACGCCGAGGCTTATGAGTACCAGGGTAGCCCGGCTATTCTTGGTATTGACTCAGGTTCGGCAATTGCAGGCTCTACCGACGATGCGATAGACGTGTACGAATTGCCACTTAAGCAAATCAATAGCTCTGGGCCGGCGATGATGGCGGCGCTAGATGATGCTTATCAGCGCGAAGAGCCGATCGTCGTGACACTGTGGAGCCCGCATTGGGCCTTTGCTGAGTACGACCTCAAATATCTGGAAGATCCTGAGGGCGTTTATGGCGAAAGTGACGATATTCACTGGTTCTCGCGCAAAGGTTTCGGTGACGATGATCCCTGGCTAACGTCCGTGCTCAATGATTGGTACATGGACGACGATACATTGGGCGGCCTGATGGCCGAAATCGAGCAAGCCGGTGACCCAGTAGAAGGTGCCCAGATTTGGATCGATGAGAATCGTGACTTGATTGATGGGTGGATAGCGGCTGGTGACGACGAATAATACTTTATTGACTACCTGAGTCAGCATGCTGAGCTATTTATCAGTGCGCTTGAGATTTGAATTCAAACATATTTAGCAGTCGTTAGTTTTGACGTGTGCTACCTATTTGCTACCTAGAACCAATCCAACAAAAAACGGCCACTTGCTGTATTAGCTAAGTGGCCGTTTTCCGGAATTTTTGGTCGGAATAGCAGGATTCGAACCTACGACCTCTGCCTCCCGAAGGCAGCGCTCTACCAAGCTGAGCTATATTCCGAAGGTTGCCGAGCAATGCTTATCTGTGCTCAACAACGGAGGTGGATCATACTTAGCCAGAGGTGTTTTTTCAAGTCCTCGGCGGTGTGATCTAGCAATTTTTATGCTTGGCGATCAACCGCTAAGCGGGCCAATTGGGCCATGCTGTCGCGGTAGACGCTGGGCGGTAGGGCGTCCAGTTGTTGCAGGGCTTTATCGGCCATCTCTTCGGCGCGCTGGCGGGTATAGTCGAGTGCGCCGGTGGCGTGAATAATTTCCAGCACGGCGTCGAGCTGCTCAAGACCGCCATCGCGAATCACCTGACGAATCAGCTTGGCCTGTTCCGGCGTGCCTTGCTCCATGGCGTGGATCAGTGGCAGTGTTGGCTTGCCTTCGGCTAGGTCGTCGCCAACGTTTTTGCCCATGGCATCGGCGTCGCCCTGATAATCCAGCAGGTCATCGATCAACTGAAAGGCGAGACCTAAGTAGCGGCCATAATATTGGAGAGCGCGCTCCTGTTCCGGCGTTGCTTCTGCCAGCACAGCACCGCTATGGGAAGCCGCTTCAAACAGCATGGCGGTTTTGCCCAAAATGGTCTCGAAGTAGTCCTCTTCGGAGATGCTGGGGTTGCCGATGTTGGTCAACTGCAGCACTTCCCCTTCCGCGATGATGCAGGTCGCGCCGGAAAGGATCGCCATAATGCGCATCGAGCCCACATCGACCATCATCTGAAACGAGCGGGCGTAGAGAAAGTCGCCGACCAGTACCGAGGGCGCATTGCCCCAGGCGTCGTTGGCGGTTTTCTTGCCACGGCGCATATGCGATTCGTCCACCACGTCATCGTGTAGCAGCGTGGAGGTGTGCATAAACTCTATTAATGTGGCCAGCGGAATATGCTTGTCGCCGGTGTAGTCGAGGGAGCGGGCGGCTAGGAGTGCCAGTAAAGGGCGCAAGCGCTTGCCGCCGCTTTCGGTAATGTACTGGCCGATCGTTTCAACCAGTGGCACTTTAGAGTTGAGCTGCTCGACAATTGTCCGATTGACGGCTGCGAAATCATCGGCCACCACGGCATGCAGCGGTGAAGGCGTTGGGCTGTCAGGCTGGGCTGAGGAAACGTTAGCGGTCATGGGATACGTTCATCGCGGCAGATTGAGGCGGTAACTCCCGCCCATAGTGGAGGTCATGCTATGGGGCTGCCTGTTAGGCGTCAAGACACGCGCTGTGGTCACGCTATGATATGCCGTTATAAGGAGATGGTCGTGTCAATTGACAACGGCCTATGGTCTTGTGGTAAGAGAAGATAGTCGTTATAATCCGCGACCCACTCATCTTGCTCCCTGTCAGATGGCTCCAAAAGGGGCGCCACTCGCAGCAGGTCGATAAGAGCACGACTCGAAAGAGCGTAGGAGATGAGTGCCGTTTAACCGTTAGAACGGCATTAACGACAGTCCGGAGAGCGACATGTACGCAGTTATCAAAAGCGGTGGTAAGCAGTACCGCGTTCAAGAAGGTCAAACCCTCAAGCTCGAGAAAATCGAAGTCGCTACCGGCGAAACGATTGAGTTTGACGAAGTGCTGATGGTCGCTGACGGCGATGACTTCAACATCGGTGCGCCGATGATCAGTGGTGCTAAAGTCTCTGCCGAAGTGGTTTCCCACGGGCGCGGCGATAAAGTCACCATCATCAAGTTCCGTCGTCGTAAGCACCACATGAAGCGTCAGGGCCACCGCCAGTGGTTCACTGAAGTCAAAATTACCGGAATTTCTGCGTAAGCGGTCAATTCCCTTAGGAGGATTTTGCAATGGCACATAAAAAGGCAGCCGGCTCCACGCGTAACGGTCGCGATTCCGAGTCCAAACGCTTAGGTGTAAAACTCTTCGGTGGCCAAGCGGCGACTGCGGGTAACATCATCGTGCGTCAGCGCGGCACGCGTTTCCACGCGGGCACAGGCGTAGGTCTTGGTCGTGACCACACACTGTTCGCACTGAGCGACGGTTTTGTGAAGTTTGAGACCAAAGGCCCGAAAAACCGCAAGTTCGTTAGCATCGTTTCTGCCTAAACGGCTAGTACTATGCTCGCGGTTGCGAGAAAAAGGCCCCGCTATGGCGGGGCTTTTTTGTCGGTTAAATCTCTTTTCCAATACGCTTTACCAGAATGCTGGGTTTTACCAAGATACTGGTGGGAATAAAGGGTTGGAGAAAAAGTAGTGCATATATTAGGGCGGCGGAAGCGGCCGGGAGAATCCAATGCAGTTCGTCGATGAAGCCTCGATTATTGTTGAGGCGGGCAAAGGCGGCAATGGCTGTCTGAGCTTTCGCCGCGAAAAATATGTGCCCAGGGGCGGCCCCGATGGGGGCGATGGCGGTCATGGTGGTAGCGTTTACCTAATTGGTGACGATGCTCTTAACACTTTGATCGATTTTAAATTCCAGCGCTTCTATAAAGCCCAGAACGGGCAGGGCGGCATGGGCCGTCAAATGAGCGGCAAGGCCGGTGAAGACCTGCACGTCAAAGTGCCGGTGGGCACCACGGTGATTGATGAAGACACCCTGGAAGTCATCGCCGATGTGACCGAAATTGGCCAGGTGGTGCTGGTGGGCGAAGGTGGTCGTCGTGGTTTGGGTAACATCCACTTTAAATCGTCTACCAACCGCGCACCGCGTCGGACGACACCGGGTACCGACGGTGACCGCCGCAACCTGCGCTTGGAAATGAAGGTAATGGCCGATGTGGGCCTGCTGGGCATGCCCAACGCGGGTAAGTCGACGCTGATTCGTTCGGTGTCTGCCGCCAAGCCCAAGGTTGCCAACTACCCGTTCACGACCTTAGTGCCCAACTTGGGCGTGGTAAAACTGGGTATGCACGAGCACTTCGTAATGGCCGATGTACCCGGCTTGATTGAAGGAGCCTCTGATGGCGCCGGTTTAGGGTTGCGCTTCCTGAAGCACTTAACCCGCACGCGGCTGCTATTCCACGTGGTCGACGTCGCACCGTTTGACGAGTCCGACCCGGTGGAAGCGGCAAAAGCCATTGTTCATGAGTTGGGGCAGTTTTCTCCGGCGCTTTCTGAGCGGCCGCGCTGGCTGGTGCTGAACAAGTTTGACCTGCTGCCGGAAGATGAGCGTGAAGAGCGCGCCCAGAAGATTATTCAGGCGCTGAACTGGGAAGGCCCGGTATTCCGCATTTCGGCGATCAGCAGCGACGGCACCGATAAACTGGTTCAGGCGGCTTACCGCTGGTTGACCGAGCAGCGCCGCCTTGAGCACGAAGATGAAGAGGCGTTGGCCCGTGAAGAAGAGATGCGCCGCCGCATGGAAGAGGAGTCGGTTGCGCGTACCGAAGCTCGCCTGGGCCGTCGGCGTAAGCGGGACGATGAAGATGACGAAGATTTCGACGACGATGATTACGACGTTGAAGTCGAATACGCCCTTAGTGGTATTAAGCGGGTGCATTCGGTAGTTAGCTAAAATCGGTAGTATTCAAAAAGGGGCTGCGTTCGCGCGGCCCCTTTTATGGGCGTCTGATTAAGTTGCACGTGGCTGATTTAGTGGTGAGTATCTGATTTAGTGATGAGTGCCTGATTAAGTTGTTAGCGTCTGATTGAGGTGGGTCGCATGGAAAGTAACGAGCAAATCCTGGGCCGCAGCGCGCTCAGCCGTGCACGGCGGGTCGTGGTGAAGATTGGTAGTGCGCTGCTGACTAACGATGGCC
Source organism: Halomonas sp. PA16-9 (assembly GCF_009728585.1). Taxonomy (NCBI): domain Bacteria; kingdom Pseudomonadati; phylum Pseudomonadota; class Gammaproteobacteria; order Oceanospirillales; family Halomonadaceae; genus Halomonas; species Halomonas sp. PA16-9. The sequence continues at coordinate 326,484 of NZ_CP040451.1, forward strand.
GCGGCCTGGACGAACCCGCCATCGGTGGTTGGGTGGATCAAATTGCCGCTTTGCACCAGAAGGGGATTGAGGTGGTGCTGGTCTCTTCCGGCGCCGTGGCGGCTGGCATGGTGCGCCTTGGCTGGCAGGTGCGCCCCAGCGTGCATGAACTGCAGGCGGCTGCGGCGGTAGGCCAAAATGGCCTGACCCAATGCTACGAGCAGCACTTTGCCCGCCACGACATGCTCACCGCGCAGATTCTGCTTACTCATGATGATCTTTCCAACCGCAAGCGCTACCTGAATGCGCTCTCAGCGCTGCGTACATTGGTAGAGATGCGCGTGGTGCCGGTGATCAATGAAAACGACACCGTAGTCACTGATGAGATTCGCTTTGGCGACAACGACACCCTAGGCGCGCTGGTTGCTAACCTACTGGAAGCGGATGCGCTGCTGCTATTGACCGACCAGGAAGGCCTGTTTGACGCCGACCCACGGCACAACCCCAATGCCCAGATGATTGCCGAAGGGCGCGCCGATGATCCACGCTTAGCCGCCGTGGCAGGCAGCGGTGGCGCACTGGGGCGGGGTGGTATGAGTACCAAGGTGCGCGCGGCGCAGTTGGCGGCGCGCTCCGGGGCGGTCACGGTGATTGCCAGTGGCCGCCAGCCTGACGTTATCAACCGGATAATGTCGGGCGAAGCGCTAGGCACGCTGCTGCGTCCTGACCAAGTGCCCATGGCGGCACGCAAGCGCTGGTTGGCGGGTCAACTGCAGGTGCGTGGCACGCTGGTGCTGGATGCGGGGGCGGTCAAGGTATTGCGCGATAAAGGCTCAAGCTTACTGGCAGTGGGCGTGCGCGATGTACAGGGCGGTTTCAAACGCGGCGATATGGTGGTGTGTGTGGATGAGCAGGGTGCGTCAGTGGCCAAAGGCTTGGTGAACTATGGCGCTGATGAAGCGCGCCAATTGGCGGGCCAGCCCAGCCACCAGATCGAAGCCATCCTCGGTTACGTGGAAGCCCATGAACTGATCCATCGCGATAACCTTGTCGTTATATAGAGGCTTATTCTGGTCGTTTTTCAGTCCCGAATGCGGGGCGGTAGAGGCACTTGCCGGGGCCAGTCATCAGGTACCAAAAATAGCCGCTCGTAGCGTTGTTCATTGTGCTCCCGCTCTGAGAAGCACAGCATTACTTGCTGGGGTGAGCGCCAGGCGTGAACCTTTTCGATAATGGCAGGCAACTGCTCCGCCGCAGGGCGAAAAGCGCTGAGGGGCGGCGGGGCTAGCCAGTGAGGTTTTTCCAACCACGCCATGCGCGGCATGGCGGGAAACCGGGCTGCCAGCGCAGGCCAGTCACGTAAGTAGCACCAGGTACCTCGGCGATGGTCTGCCGTCGCGCCTTCGGGCGCTGGCATGGCGGCGTGCCAGGGGTAGTAAAGTACGCCGGGCATCGCCAACCGCTGGGTTAACTGCTCGCCTAAACGCAGATCAGAAACACCCAGATCCCGTGGTGTTAGCCAATGCGTAAGCGTTTCCAGCGCAGGCGCCGTGGTGGAAAGGGGGAGCTGGTGACGTCTGAGGTGAGAGCACTTAAGCGCCAGGCTGTCTAACCCGCCGGGGCCAATCCAGCGGCTTTGACTATTGGCTGCCCCAGGCCCTTCAGGCAGCCCCAGGTAGAACTTAATAGCGACTTCTAAATGTATCGGTGCCGGGTTGTCGCGGGTTCTGTACAGCATATCCAGCTCGCCCAGGGTGTTGCGCTGGCGGGTGATGCGCACGTTCCGGGCGAGCAGCCGTGTATTCGGTGCGTGATCTAATAGCATATGCCACAGGCGTTCGTGGTAATGGCCCATGCGCGTTGCGCGGCTGCCGTTCAACGCGGTTAGCGGTGATAGGCCAAGCTTACGTAGCCAGGGCAATAGTGCTTTCTCCAGCCCTAACTCTTTAATGGTGGGCCGCCCTCCACAGGGAATCGGCGGAGGAAGCACCACAAGATCAGGCGTGGAGATCAGCCAAGCCAAATCTCTTAGCACTGACACCGTGTTGCCGAGTTCTACATTCTCCAGCGCGCCGTCAATGCCTTCGTTCAGCACGGATATCTCCTCAGCAACCTGATAAGGTCAGCACTATCACTTTAGCTACATGATTTGTCAGCCTACCATAAACGCAGCGGGCTCCCCGTGGGGAGCCCGCAAAGCGATTATCTGGATAAATTAATCGCGGTCAATTTGAGTCACTTCGGAAGAACCCTGACGGACGCTGATTTCTAGCTCACGGCCATCTTCGCCGCGGCCTTCAATATCGATGATGCCGCTTTTATCGATATCGAGATCTTCAAATTCAACCATACCCTCCTGGCTAGCTACGTCCAGTGCTTGACGGATATCGTCTTCGCTCATACCCCAGGCACCGGTAATCAGGCGCTCGCGTTTCTCTTGTAGCGTTTCACCGTTATCAAGAGAAAATTCCACATCAGCGTACCACTCATCGTCCAGCCAACCTTCTACCTCTACGCGGCCACGGCTTTTAATGCTAACTTCTTCGTAGTGGCTGAAACCGTAGTCATTGGCGTGGGTCAATACGTCATCAATGCGATCCATCGCAGCGAATCGTCGGCCTGCACACTCCCTGCAGCCGCAGCAAGCAGCAGCGCAGAGGTCGGGATCAGCAGCATTTTTTTCATGGTGTTCATAGCAAATTCCTTCTTTACGTATCTGTACGAGAATGTCTGTACGTCAATGTTATACAACAGTGAATAAACGGCATTCAGCGAATGCGACAGTGAATTTATACCACCCCGATACTTTCCTTAAGCTGACAAAGCTGTTCATCTAACGTTCATGTTGTCTTTGGCATGCTGACCCAATGAGTAAAATCCTACGCCACTTTAAAAAGCTACTGCGCAGCGTCCCTCGCCGCAACGTCACTGGGTTAGCCTTGGTGCTGTTGCTGGCGGGTAGCGCGGTGGGTGACCAGCATTGGGAGTCGCTACACGGTGAAGTGCGCCGCGGTGAGGTCGTGCCTCTCGACACTATTTTGGACTGGCTGGAAGCGCACTATATAGGGGAAGTACTGGAGGTTGAGGTGGAACGTGAAGGGGGTTATGTCGAGTATGAGATCAAATTGCTTGGCCCCCAGGGCCAAGTGGTCGAGTTCGAGTTTGATGGCCATAACGGCCAATTGATGGCCATTGAAGGGGTGCGTATCAATGATATGCGCCGCTAGCCTGTTGATGTCACTTGCCAAAAAAGGGTAGTTAGCCGATGAAGTGTTTGTTGGTAGAGGACGACCAGGCGCTGGCTCGCGAGCTTAGCCAAGCATTGCGCGATGGCGACTGGCTTGTAGAGCATGCGGCTAACGGTCAGGATGCTGATTTTCTGGTACGCACGGAAGCCTACGACACGCTGATTCTGGATGTCGGACTACCCGATGGCGATGGCACTCGCTGGCTTTCGGCATGGCGGGAAGATGGTATCGACCTGCCGGTGTTGATCCTTACCGCCCGGAACGCTGGGCCGATAAAGCCGCGGGTTTTACTGCCGGGGCGGATGACTACGTCACAAAACCCTTTGAGCCCGCGGAAGTACTGTTTCGCCTGCGCGCCCTTGTGCGCCGCAGCCACGGCCATGCCCATCCAGTACTGAAAGTGGGTGAGTTGAGTTTGGATACCCACACCCAGCACGTCACCTTGGCAGGGCGTCCGGTGGGATTAACCGCCCAGGAAACCCGACTGCTGGGCTATTTAATGCACGCCGCACCGCGAGTGGTGAGCCGCACCGAGCTCTCGGAGCACGTTTATGACCGCGACCACGAGCCGGACTCCAACGTGATCGATGTTCAGGTCAGCCGCCTGCGTCGCAAGTTGGGCAGTTGGCGAATTGCCACCCTGCGTGGCCAGGGCTATCGCTTATTAGCAGAAGAGCCCGCTACCGAATGAGTCGACTCATTCGGTCTGGCCTGAACTTTGGGTAAGGCGCTGGGCAAAGCGCTCTAAAGCCTGCGGCTACTGCTGGCGGTGCTAGTGATGATAGGGCTGGCGCTGCCCGTTGCGGGCACGCTGCTTTCTCATCATTACCGTGCCTCGGCCACTCAGGCCTTTGATGAGCGCCTGGGGGCCACCCTCAACGTCATCATGGCGGGCGTTACCTACGACCGCATAGAGCAACAGCTTGTCCATGACCGGGCGCTGGGCGACCCGCGTTTTGACAATGTCTACTCCGGCTGGTATTGGCAAATCACCGATGGCGAGCAGCATACGTTGGCCTCGCGCTCGCTGTGGGATCAGCGCCTGCCGGTGATTGATAGCGACACTCTTAGCGCTCGCTCGATACCTGGCCCTCGGGGGCAGTCGCTGCGCGTGGTGGAGCGTGATATCTATTTGGCGCCGTTAGAAACGCCGCTACATATTAGCGTCGCCGCCCGGGACGATGTGTTGGCCCGGGACATTGGCGAATTTCAGCGCCTGCTGTGGGGCGGTTTAGTGGGCCTGGGCGTGTTGTTGCTTGGCGTATTGGCGCTCCAGGTACGCTGGGGGCTAGCGCCACTGCGCCGCATGCACGCCAACCTGCATGAGGTGGAGCAGGGGCGCGCCGAGCAGTTAGATACCCGCTTGCCCGACGAGCTGGCAACGCTTGCTGCCTCAATGAACGCGGTGCTGGCCCGCGATCAGCGCTTGATTGAGCGTGGCCGCCATACCGCTGGCAACCTTGCCCATGCGCTGAAAACCCCGCTGAGCGTGATGCGCCTGCAGCTACGCCAGTTGCCGGAAGCGAACCGAGCCGCCTGGGAGGTTGAGCTAGAACGCGTGGATAGCGCGGTACGTCATCATTTGGCACGCGCTTCAGCGGCGGGCGAAGGCGTTCGCTTTGCGCCCATTGATTTACATGCCACCCTGGCGCCGCTGCTCAATGGGCTGGCCAGGCTTGCCCAGCGGCGTGGCATTGAGCTGCGCCAAACCTGGGCGGGTGAGATTAAAGTCCATATGGATGGGCAGGATATTCAAGAGCTGGTGGGTAACTTAATGGATAACGCGCTGCGCTGGGCGCATAGCGATGTGTGCTACAGCTAGAGAGTGACGGGCAGCAGTTAACCTTGACCGTTAGCGACGACGGCCCCGGTATGAACGAAGCAGAGTGCCAGCAGGCGGTGCAGCGCGGTAAACGGTTGGATGAACAGCGTTCGGGCAGTGGCTTGGGTTTGGCCATTGTGACTGATCTTGTCGCTCTGTATAGCGGCCAACTGCACCTTAGCCGCGCCAGCACTGGTGGGTTAAAAGTCGTGGTGGAGCTGCCCGTCGTCGCGCGTAATCGTCTCGTATAAATAATGGAGACCGCACCGAATGAATCGTACAGATACGCTGCCCGATATAGTCGCCGGCCCCCTATTAGACGTATCAGCACTACACGGCTGGTACTTTGGCTCGTCGCCACTCGGCCACTGAACATGGCATTAGTGCTGCGCCCAGGGCACGCCGATAGCCAGTCAATCGGCTTAGCGCACCACCAGCAGTGCATCCCCATCGGTCAGCGGGCCTTTATCTACCTAATTGATTGTGAGCTTGAGTCAGCGCTGCCCTGTGACGAGCGCATCGAGTACGACCTGAAGGTGGAAACACAGCAGGGCGAGTGGCGCTCTCTGCCCGAGTGGGCGCCGTGGCTCTGTTATGACGGCGCTGCCTACCCTGCCTTTGTGATTGCATCCCGCCATCACCGCCTGATGCATGGCTCCTGCCGCAAGCCCCATCACGACAGCGCCGATGGCTTGGTGCGCGCCGACAGTTGGCTTGCTGAGCAGCAGTCAGCGCCCACCGAGTGGCCCGCTTGGCTGCTGATGACCGGCGACCAGGTGTACGCCGACGACGTGGCCGGGCCGATGCTACGCGCCATACATGCGCTGATTGAGCGGCTAGGGCTGGTGGATGAGCGGCTGGAAGGTGCGACGGTCGATGATAGCCAGGCGCTCTACCGCTCGCCGGATAGCTACTACCGACGTGCTGAACTGTTGCCGGATGTGACCAGCAACGCAGCGCTGCGCGAGCGCTTTTTTGGCGGTGTCAAAAAGCCGGTGTTTACCTCGGCGAACGCCCATAATCACTTGATGACGCTGGCTGAAATGCTCGCCATGTACTGCCTGGTGTGGTCACCGGTGCCCTGGCAGGTAATTGCCCCTGAAGCGCCTGCCCTAGATGAAAAAGACGCCGAGCTCTATCGTCAGGAGCAGGCGGTAATCGATGCCTTTGCTGAAGGCTTGCCCCAGTGTGCGCGGTTGATGGCGCACCTGCCCAGCCTGATGATCTTCGATGATCACGACGTTACCGACGACTGGAACCTAACCGCCGACTGGGAGCGTGCCGCCTACGGTCACCCGTTCTCTAAGCGTATTATCGGTAACGCTCTGGTGGCCTATCTGCTTTGCCAAGCCTGGGGTAACGATCCGGATAAATTGAACCCGTTAGTCCACCATGCCTCGACCCTGCTGGGTGATGGCGACCAACCGCTAGTCTGCGCTGAACAGGATGGGCTGATCGAGCGATTGCTGCGTTTTCAGGGCTGGGAGTTTCAGGTGCCCGCACTCCCGCACTAATTGTGCTGGATACCCGCACCCGCCGCTGGCGCAGCGAACGCAGCCCGCATCGGCCTTCAGGCTTGATGGACTGGGAGGCGCTAATGGAAATGCAGCAGGCGCTAATGGGGGCCAAAAGTGCGGTGATTGTCTCTCCCGCACCGATGTTCGGCGTCAAGTTGATAGAGGGAATCCAAAAGCTGTTTACCCTTGCCGGTAAGCCACTGGTGGTGGATGCCGAAAATTGGATGGCGCACCGGGGAGCGGCCAATACGCTGCTGCAAATTTGGCGGCACTCCAAAACCCCAGGCAACTACGTGATTCTATCTGGCGACGTGCACTACTCGTTTGTCTACGACATTGTGGTTCGTCATCAGCGCCGTTCTCCCCATCTGTGGCAGATCACCTCAAGCGGGATCAAAAACCTTTCCCAAAAACCTGCTCAATACCTTTGACCGGCTCAATCGCTGGCTCTACGCGCCGTGGTCGCCGCTTAATTGGTTCACCAAGCGCCGCAAGCTAAGCGTTCACCCCCGCGATCCTGACCGCGCCAGCGCGGGTGAACGGCTGTGGAACGCCAGCGGCATTGGCTTAGTGACGCTGGATGAAAAAGGCCACCCTATCGATATCCGACAGCTCGACGCCGACGGTAGCGAGGTGGTCTTTCCTGCGCGGGAAAAACCGCTCATTTAACATCAGTGTAGTGTCAACTGACTGATGTCCTTGATGATTGTCATTATAGCGTCACAAAAATGACGCACGCTTGTTTGCAGCTTATCAACCAACTCCAGGGAAGGTGACACATCATAGGAACCACCGCTGGTTATTAGGGTGGCAGAATAGGGCAGCAGGCAAATGACCGCACAAGAATCGCAGTGGTTGCAAAAGATTATTGCAACAGAAGAGTTGCACGTGCTTTTTCAGCCCATTGTGGATGCCAGCCAGCAGGCGATTTATGGCTACGAAGCACTGATTCGTGGGCCTAAAACATCGCCGCTTCACTCGCCGTTACGACTGTTTGAAGTAGCCACTCAGGCCGGAAAGCTGGTGGAATTAGATATACTCTGCCGACGGTTAGCCATCTACCGCTTTGCAGAGCTCGATCTGCCGGGCTTGCTGTTTCTTAACGTTATGCCGTTGACGATCGTAGAGCGTGATTTTCGCGAAGGCTTAACGCTTGGCTTTATTCGTGACAGCGGCTTGCCCCCAGAGCGGGTGGTGATCGAGCTCACTGAACACGTGCCAATCCACGACTACGAGCTAATGCGCCAAGCGTGGATCACTACCGCACCATGGGCTTCCAGGTGGCGCTGGATGACCTCGGTGCTGGTCACTCAAGCCTGCGCCACTGGTCGGAGCTGCGCCCGGATTTCGTTAAACTCGACCGACACTTTATCTCCGGCATTGACCAGGATCCTGCCAAGCGAGAGTTCCTGCGTTCGATTCTCGATGTGGCGCGTAGCCTGGACTGCCAAGTGATCGCCGAAGGGGTGGAGACCGCTGCTGAGCATCTTTGCTTGTGGGAACTCGACCGTGGGCTCGCACTACTACAAGGCTTCTATTTCGCCCGACCCAACCAGCAGCCGCCTTTAGAACTCAATCTGGTGCTGCCAGCGAGCACCCAATTAAAAAGTCCAGCGGGTCGCACCACGCGCTCGATTTTACGGGCTACCGATGCCATAACGACGGATTGCGCAGTGCCGTATATCTCCGAGCGATTTCGCCAACAACCCAGCTTGCGCTGCGTGGCCGTGCTGGAGAATGGTAAGCCCGTGGCGGTGGTGCGACGCAACTCGTTTTTAACTCTATTTACCAACCCCTATAGCCATTCGCTTTATGCCAAGCGCCGTGTGCTGGACGTTGCTGATGCACGCATGCTGGTGGCCGAAGCGGATACTCCGCTTGAGATTTTGAGTCAGAAGTTGACCGACAGCCGGGATATTGAGCAAGAGGACTTTGTCATCGTTAACGCTAACGGTGACTACCTGGGGATGGGCAATATCGTTGACCTTTTGCGTGAGATTACCGCGATTCAGGTGCGCCAAGCGCGGCATGCCAACCCGCTCACCGGCCTGCCGGGTAATATCCTGATCAATGAAACCCTGGCGGCTTATTTGGCCTCCGGGCATGGGTTTGCTGCGGCCTATGTTGACTTGGATAACTTTAAAGCCTTCAACGATGCCTATGGCTACGCCCGAGGTGACCACATCATCATTTCGCTATCGCGGCTGCTGCAAGCACAGGTAGAGAATGCCGGGGGCTTTATTGGCCATATTGGCGGCGATGATTTTATGATGTTGCTGCCGCTTGAGTACTGGGAAAGTGTTTGTCAGCAAATTCTACACTCATTCGAGGTGATGGCTCCGGGCTTCTATGAAGAGGCTGACCGCCTTCAGGGCGGGATTCACATCGAAAACCGTCAAAATAGAATGACGTTTTTTCCCTTTGTGAGCGTCTCGATTGCGGTAAAACCCATCCATGATACGACTACCTGCCAATCGCTGGATATCGCAGGCGAGCTTTCTGAGCTGAAGCACCAGGCGAAAAAAATTCCCGGTAACAGCCTGTTTGTAGAGCGCCGCGGTCACGAGGCTTTTCAAGCTGTAGATTAACTGTCCTTCGCCAAAACGTCACGAAGTGGTCATGTAAGTGCCCCATTTTTGTCATCTGGAGTCGTCAGGATGTTGTCATCTTTTAATAACTCTACAGAACGCTACAGGTGACCCATGCAGACATTATCCCTCTCCCGCACGTTAATCAGTGCCGCCGTTGCCAGTGCCTTCGCTTTGGCCGCAGTGAACGCCTCTGCGGATCTGTCTTCACGCTATGTGGATAACGATGGCGATATGGTCGCCGATGTCCCCAGCGAAGAGTCTCAGTGGGTAGATCCGGATACTTTAGTGTTTGCCTACACGCCGGTTGAAGACCCCGCGGTTTACGCGGATGTCTGGTCTGACTTTCTGGATCACCTGAGCGAAGCTACGGGCAAAAAAGTCCAGTTCTTCCCGGTGCAGTCCAATGCTGCCCAGCAGGAAGCGCTGCGCGCTGGCCGTCTCCACGTAGCCGGTTTCAATACCGGTGGCGTCCCGGTCGCGGTTAACTGCGGTGGTTTCCGCCCTTTCGCCATGATGGCCGCGGAAGATGGCAGCTTTGGCTATGAGATGGAGATTATCACCTACCCAGGAAGCGGCATTGAAGCCGTTGAAGACTTGCAGGGGCGCCAACTAGCGTTTACCTCAGAGACTTCCAACTCTGGCTTCCGCGCCCCCTCTGCGCTGCTGCGCTCTGAGTACGGTATGGAAGCGGGGGAAGATTTTGAGACCGCTTTCTCTGGTTCTCACGACAACTCCATTCTCGGTGTCGTTAACGAAGATTACGACGCGGCGGCGATTGCTAACTCCGTAGGCAAACGGATGATTTCCCGCGGTGTGGTGAACGAAGGTGATTACGACATTATCTACACCTCACAAACCTTCCCCACCACCGCTTACGGGCTGGCGAATAACCTGAACCCGGAACTTGCCGAGAAGATTCAGGATGCGTTCTTCAGCTACGACTGGGAAGGCACTGCCCTAGAGTCAGAATTCGCTAACTCAGGTGAAGCACAGTTTATTCCGATTACTTATCAGGAAAACTGGGAAGTTATTCGCACCATCGCTGACGCCAACGGCGTGACCTACGACTGCGATTAATCTTTAAGCAGTACCCCAATACGATCGGCCAGGAGGGCAACCTTCTGGCCGAACCGCTATGTAGATGAGGCACTTCCATGTTGACACTCACCGGCGTTGGTAAACGTTACCCTACCGGGGATCGAGCGCTGACGGATATTGAACTCACGCTGCCAAAAGGCCAAGTGATGGCGCTGATTGGCCCATCTGGCGCGGGTAAAAGCACACTGATTCGCTGTGTGAACCGGCTGGTTGAGCCTACTCAGGGCAGCATTCGTCTGGACGGCACGGAACTGACGAAGCTCTCGGGACATAAGCTGCGTCATGCCCGCCGCTCCATGGGAATGATTTTTCAAGAGTATGCGTTAGTAGACCGCCTAACCGTGATGGAGAACGTGCTTTCAGGTCAGCTCGGTTATGTGGGATTTTGGCGCAGCTTCCTGCGCCGCTACCCGCAGGAGGCTGTGATTGAAGCCTTCCGTCTATTGGAGCGAGTGGGGTTGCCGCATGCCATCGATAAACGTGCCGATGCCCTGTCTGGCGGCCAGCGCCAGCGGGTGGGTATCGCCAGGGCGCTCCTGCAAAGTCCTAAGCTGTTGCTGGTGGATGAACCCACCGCCAGCCTTGACCCAAAAACTTCGCGCCAAATCATGCGTTTGATTCGTGAGCTGTGCGCAGAGCGCGAACTGGCGGCGATCATCAATATTCACGACGTAGCGCTGGCCCAGCAATTTGCTGACCGCATTGTCGGCCTGCGGGCGGGTGAAATCGTCTTTGATGGCCTTCCCAGCGAACTCACCAGTGAGATCCTCACCACGATTTATGGTGAAGAGGACTGGGACACCACGCCTGAGCCAATGGACGAAGAAGTCAGCGGCGATGAGACGACTAACACTGCTCCGATTAATCCTCCCTACGCGCGGGTGATGTCGTCAATCGAAGCGGGGGCAGCACGATGAGCGAGCAGGCACGCCAGCAGGCGGCGCAGCGCGGTCAGTGGCGGCGACTACCGCTAATTGAAAGTCCTCGCTTGCGCTGGGGGCTTGCCATTGGTGCAGTGGTGTATCTGTTTTTAGCGCTTGCCTCGGTAGAGGTGAACTGGGAGCGGGTGGCGGAAGGCGCAGGCCGGGCGGTTAATTTTTTAGGCGCCTTTATGCAGCCTGACTTTGTCAGCCGCTACGACGATATCGTCGCGGGCTTGCTGGAAAGTTTGACCATGACGCTCACCTCCACGGTATTGGGTGTACTGCTGGCGATACCCGTGGGTTTAGGGGCAGCGCGTAACATTTCACCACTGCCGATCTACTTTGTGTGCCGCGCGATTATCGCCGTTTCGCGCACGTTCCAGGAGATCATCATCGCGATTCTGTTTGTGGTGATGTTCGGCTTCGGGCCCTTTGCGGGCATGATTACTCTGGCCTTCGCGACGATTGGCTTTATGGCCAAGCTACTGGCGGAAGATATTGAAGATTTGGATTGGCGGCAGGTAGAAGCGGTACGCGCCACGGGCGCCAGTTGGTGGCAAACCATGAACCACGCCGTGCAGCCCCAGGTCATGCCGCGTTTGATCGGGCTCTCCATGTACCGTTTGGATATCAACTTCCGTGAGTCCTCGGTGATTGGCATTGTCGGCGCAGGCGGTATTGGCGCCACGCTGAATACCTCGCTGAGCCGCTATGAGTACGACACCTCCGCGGCGATTCTGCTGATTATCATCGCCATCGTGCTGCTGTGCGAGTACAGCTCAAGCCATGTCCGCCGCTGGACTCAGTAAACGCTGATTCAGTAACTGCTGGATCCGTAAGTTCTGGCCCCTTAATTTGTCGAGAGTTTAAATGCCTGTTTCCACTACACCCCAGGGTCAGCCGGTTTGGCGGCGGCGCACCACCCGCGCTCAATGGTTGCAGTACCTGGCTTGGCTGGCGGGTGTCAGCCTATTTCTGCTCTGCTGGAAGATGATTTCCGACAACACCATGTGGGTGTTTGTGGAAGATGCCGGCCGCCAGGGAGCAGATTTGATCAGCCGCATGACCCCTCCCGAATGGAGCTACGCCAATGTGCTCTGGAAGCCCATGTGGGACACCATCAATATCGCCACTTTGGGCACCGCGTTAGGGATTATGATGGCGTTTCCGGTGGCATTTTTAGCCGCCCGTAACACGACGCCGCATCCGCTGGTGCGCAGTTTGGCGCTGATGGTGATCGTTTCATCGCGCTCCATTAACTCGCTGATTTGGGCGATGCTACTGGTCACCATTCTTGGCCCCGGCGTACTGGCGGGGATTATTGCCATTGCCCTGCGCTCCATCGGCTTTGTGGGCAAGCTGCTTTACGAAGCGATTGAAGAGATCCATCCCACGCCCGTTGAGGCGATTAGCGCTACCGGCGCGAGTCGACTGCAGGTGATGAACTACGGCGTGCTGCCCCAGGTGATGCCCGCGTTCGCGGGGATTAGCGTTTACCGCTGGGACATTAATATCCGTGAGTCGACGGTGTTGGGCTTGGTCGGGGCAGGTGGTATTGGTCTGCAGTTGAATGCCTCGATCAATAGCCTCGCCTGGGATCAAGTTAGCGTCATCTTTATTATGATTTTCGCCACCGTGCTGGTATCGGAGTGGATTTCCGCACGCGTGCGTCACGCGATTATCTAGTCATCGGTTTCCTAATCTGCAAACTGCCTAGATCGGCGAGGTTACCCCTATGCGCTTTCCTGAAGCCGAACAAACAACGATAGATTTACTGCGCCACGGCGAGCCGGTGGGCGGGCGTATGCTCCGCGGCTCCACCGACCATCCGCTGAGTGAAACCGGCTGGCAGCAGGTGACCGATGCAGTCATGCGGCAGACGGTCGACGGGCATCTTCCCTACGATGCGATCGTGACCTCTCCGTTAACGCGCTGCCGCGAATTCGCCTTATGGCTGGGCGAGGAGTTTGATCTGCCCGTTCAGGTGGAAGACGATTTCGCCGAGTTGCATTTGGGGCAGTGGGAGGGCAAAACCCACGCCCAGGTGTTTGCCGAAGAGGGCACCGAGCGAATGAGTGCCTTTTGGTTCGATCCTGCCGCGGTGTCTCCCCCCGGTGGCGAAACCCTGCAAGCCTTTGACGCGCGATTAGCCGAGGCCTGGCAGCAGCTGTTAAGTAACCCGCCTGGCAAGCATGTGCTGGTAGTGGCGCATCTATTTGTCTGCAATGGCCTGCTGCGCCAGGTGATCGAGCAGCCGCTTTCGCGGGTACTGGCAATGGATTTACCCTACGCGGCCATGAGCCGGGTGCGGCATGAACGCCATGCGCTGGGTGAAACCAGCTTTGTCGAGTGGATTGGCCGCTAACCATTGGCGGCTAGGCATGCTTTGCGCCATCATGAAAGCATGTTGATTTATTGGAGCGGCTGTCCATGCTACTGGTTCGCCTGTGGCCTCTACCTTGCGGGTTGGCACCTTCTGGAAGGTGGCTGCTTACCTGCCTGTTACTACTGGCACTAGCGGGTTGTGCCAGCCGCGATCTTACCCCCATTGAGGCGCCTCCTAACCGTGCAGAACTCTCTATGGAGCGTGCGCTGATTCTCTCCCATGCTCAGCAGGCCATTGGCACACCGTAACGTTTTGGGGGAAATACGCCCGATGGTCTGGACTGCTCTGGCTTAGTGGAAATGACCTACCGGGCGGCGGGTATTCGTGTTCCGCGTTCCGCCGATGAACAGTTCCGTGCCTTGCCACAGGTGAAAAAACCACGCCCTGGTGATCTGCTTTTCTTTGGCGACCGTCGCAAAGCGACCCACGTAGGAATTTATCGTGGCAACGGCCAAATGATTCATGCACCTGGTAAGGGCCGTGCAGTAGTCAGCGTGCCGTTAGAGATCGATTACTGGCAGGCGCGCTTTTTGGGTGCCGCCAGTCCAGCGCCTTAAGGAGCGCTCAATTCAGCCGCTTGTTAGGCCTGAAAATTCGCCAGACTTTATGATTTGAATCAATATAGAGTTCCCCAAACGCCCTATACTCGCGCCGCTTGTCGTTATTTTATCCACTAAAATTAATCGTATTTCACTAAACGGCAAAGTGCGGCAGACTTAGCTAAACGCGTCAGCTGATGCGGACAATAATAATCGAGCACGCCGCTTACCTCCCCAACGACGCTATCTGTTTGAGGCTAAGCTATGAAAACTATCGTTAACCGCATGTCGATGCGGTTTAAATTTGTCTGTGTATTGCTGCTTCCCTTGCTTGCCCTGGCTTGGTTTGCTGCGCAGGGCATTATGGAACGGCGCGAGACGGTGCAGGAGTTTGATCGTCTTCACGCCTTGACCCAACTGGCCCAGCGTGCCGGTGACGCCGTGCACCAAATGCAGCTTGAACGGGGCATGACCGCTGGTTTTTTGGGCAGCGAAGGCGAAGCATTTGGCAACCGACTACGTGAGCAGCGACCCAACACCGACGCCGCTGTGCAGGCTTTCCAAACTCAGCGTGATGCCTTGGATTCAGCGCTGTTAACGCCTGCTGCCCAGCAACGACTCAACGAAATCGACGCCCAGTGGCAGCGCCAGGCAGCCTTGCGCAAACGTGTCGATGACCTGGATATTGCCATGGGCGATGCGTTAAGCCACTACACTGGCATCAACGGCCAACTAATGGCCTTTGTGGGTACGCTGTCGCATCTCACCAGCGAAGGGGGTATTGCTCGCCAGCTAAGTGCCTACTACCAACTGCTGGAAGCCAAAGATTTAGCGGGGATTGAGCGGGCTCTGCTTTCCAATGCCTTCGCCAGCGACGGCATGCCCGACGCTACGTTACGCCGTTTCTTGTCCTTGCTGGGCGAGGAACAGGCATTCTTGACAAGCTTCCGCCTGTTGGCTGGAGATGAAAGCCGCGACCAGCTTGACCAGGCATTGAGCGGTGCAGAGATCGAGCGTCTCTTGGCTCGGCGCGAATTGGCGATCAGTCAAGCGCAAGCCGGCGGTTATGGTGTCGACCCGGAACAGTGGTTTGAGTGGCAAACGGTGAAAATTGCCCGCCTTAAAGCGTTAGAGGATAGCGTGGCAGATACAGTGGTGGCCCAGACTGTCGCGCTGCGTGAGTCGGCCCAACAGGCACTTTGGCAGTATGCGGTAATTGCGCTCGTGGCCAGCTTGATGGCGATTGTCGCTGCCGTATTGATCGTACGCGTCATTACCCAATCGCTTAACCAAGCGCTAACCAGTATCGCGACCCGGGGTAGCGATTTAACACAGCGCTTAGTGGTGCCGGGTAGCGATGAGTTATCAAAGCTATATCAGGCGTTTAATGAATCGTCGGAAGTTACCGAAGCGCTGGTCGCTGACGTTAAGCGCAATGCGCAGTCGGTGGCGGTGGCCAGCAATCAGATGGCGCAGGGTAATCAAGACCTTGCCCAGCGAACCGAAGAGCAGTCCGCCTCGCTGGTGCAAACCGCGTCGAGCATGGAGCAGATTACCGCCACGGTGCGGCAGAGTGCTGAAAACGCGCAGCAAGCCCAGCAGATGACTGGGGAGGTGGCTCAAGAGGCAAAAGAAGCCACCGCAGTCGCTTCTCAAGCCCAAACAGCCATGCAGCTTATCCTGCAAGCCAACGAGCAGGTAACTAGCATTGTGGCGACTATCGATAACATCGCTTTCCAAACCAATTTGCTGGCGCTTAATGCCTCGGTTGAAGCGGCGAGAGCCGGTGAGCATGGGCGCGGTTTTGCAGTGGTTGCCGATGAAGTACGCAAATTGGCTAGCCGCAGCGCCCAGGAGGCCAGCCAGATTCGTCAATTGATCGATAATAATGTGACAAAAATTTCAGAAGGCGAAAGCCTGGTGACTACCACCAATGAAACTCTGGGGCGGATTGCTCAACGGGTAGGGCAAATGGCAAGCCTGATGGATGAAATGGCGTCGGCTACCCATGAGCAGTCGGCGGGTATTGAGCAAATTAACCGTGCCATGGCCCAGTTAGAGGAGGTGACCCAGCAAAACGCTGCATTGGTTGAGGAAATGGCCGCGGCGAGCCGCTCCCTTGATGATCAGGCCGATGATATGACCCGCAAAGTGAGCGATTACCAAGTACGCGATACGGCGTTGGCACCCAGCGTTTAGCCCTCTCTCCCGCGTAGCTTACCTGCCATTATATTGAGCAAACTCTTTAACTAATTACCTCGTCAGCCGATAAGGTACTTTGTAGTGCAAAGTACCTTCGCCGTCATAGGGTGTTATTATGCCTAGCAGTACTACTGTCTTCATAATAACGGTTCTATTGACCTAATAACGGCTCTATATAACAACGAACCTATTTAGCGACGGCTCTATAAAAACGACGAGGAGAGCAAAGACATATGTATGAATCCTTGAATTTATCGAAGGAACAGTCTTTGTCTCAACAGCACTCCCAGCCAGCGCCTTCACTGCCCCGCTCGAACGTGATGCCAACGGCATCCGTAAGCCATTCGGCGTCACCCGCTGAATCGGTATTTAGTTACGCCAACGAAGCGATCATTATTACTGATGCGGAAAATCGGGTGGTGGAGGTGAACCCCGCTTTTTGTGAATTAACGGGGATTACGCAGGGCGATGTACAGGGCAAAACACCAGAAGCGTTCAGCATTTTACCGCTGGACGATAGCCGCACCACGCGGTTGATGCGGGAAGAGCTGCAGTTGCGTGACCGTAGCAAAAGCCAGGTGAGCTACCGTAGTCACGATGGGCAGTTTTATCCCGGCATGATGTCGATCAATCGTGTGCGCAATGAGCACGGCGAGATCGATCACCATGTGATTGTGCTCGCAGATCTTTCGGCCATTCCGGCCCATGCCCGCCACCTTAATCGAGAAGTCTACTTTGATGCCCTCACGGGGCTACCCAACCTGCAACTGCTGACGCAGTTGATTCAAGAGTCCATGCAGCATGCAGAAGCCAAGCAGCTCCCCTTGGCGGTGTGTTCGCTGGATATCGACTTCTTCAAAAATATTAATGACCGGCTGGGTCCCTCCGTAGGCGATGCGCTGCTGTCTTTTTTTCACAGCGCATCAGCCATCTGCTGTTTGGCGATGACGTGCTGGCGCGGGTGGGTGGCGATGAGTTCGTGCTGTTACTGCACCACGGTGTCGACGATGACTTTTTCGAGAAGTTGCTGGGCTCCATTCGACAACCGATGATGATTGAGGGCCAGAGTGTTCATCTGACGGCGAGCCTGGGGGTTACGCTCTACCCTAATGACCACGTTCAGGGCGATGTGCTGCTGCGGCATGCCAATCAGGCCATGTATCGTGCCAAACAGCGTGGCCGCGACACGTTCCACCTGTTTGACCCTAACCATGACCGCTTGCTGCAGGTGCGCCATGAGCAGCGCCAGCGTTTTATTGATGCCCTCACTCACAATGAGCTGTGCCTTTACTATCAGCCCCAGGTCGATATGCGCAGTGGCAAAGTGGTCGGTCTAGAGGCGCTGATTCGTTGGCAGCACCCTGAAGATGGGCTGCTGGCACCTGGGCAGTTTTTACCCATCATCGATACCACGCCGTTGGAGGTGGATCTTGGCGAGTGGGTCATTGAACGAGCGCTGCGTCAGTTGAGTGAGTGGCAAGTTCAGGGCATCGCGCTGCCGATCAATGTGAATATAAGCCCTACGCATCTGTTAGTGAGTGATTTTAGCCAGCGGCTTGGCGAGTTATTGGCACGCTACCCTGATGTACCGCCCGTAATGCTCAAGCTCGAAGTGCTGGAGAGCGCCGCAATGCACGATATCCAGGCTGCGCTGCAAAATATGGCGCGCTGCCAGTCGCTGGGGGTGAGTTTTGCTATTGATGATTTTGGCACCGGGTTTTCGTCGTTAACCCATCTGCGGCAGTTGCCGGTCAGCCTGATCAAAATTGATCAGAGCTTTGTCCGCGATATGCTCACCGATCAGGATGATATGGCGATTGTGGAAAGCGTCATTTACATGGCTAATCGCTTTAAGCGGCCCATGCTGGCAGAGGGGGTAGAAACCTTAGACCATGCCAAAGCCTTGATGGCGCTAGGCTGCGATTTAGCCCAAGGCTATGGTATTGCGCGGCCTATGCCCGCCGAGGCATTACCTACCTGGTTGGCAAATTGGCCTAGCCGTGAAGAGTGGAGCTCTCTTGCGCTAGCGGACAATTAAGCGGCTTGTTCCTCTGAAGGTTGCTCGTTAGCGGCTGATTCATCAGCAGAAGAAGTTGCCTCGGCGCCGTTGCTGCGGGCTTGCTCCATTTCACTGCGCTGCATGGACGCTTCGAGCTTGGCTTCCAACAAGTACTGACGCGCTTGGGCAGCCACTTGATGATCTTTGGGAGAGGGATCTGCAGGCGCCATGGCTGCGGCGATCACGGTTTGCATTTTTTCGATAGTGGCTTGGGGGTCATTGGGTACCGGGCCATAATCGATCGGTACTTCTCCCGCGACCGCGTAGCGCTTGCCATCGGGGCCAACTTCATACTCGTAGCTGGCGCCGCCTGCATAGGCACCGCCCACGGTTTGGTGCGCCATCTCGTGCTGGCGAACTTCGCGGTCGTTCTGTTTAAGCTGGTCTAGTAGCCGAATCTCATCCGGCGCCATGGGCGTACCGTCAGCCCGTTTGGGGCCAGCCTCGGCACTGCTGCTCTCTTCACTAGCACTAGTCGTTTTTGGGTCGTCGGTAGACGCCGTATCTTCTGCTAGAGCACTGCCTTTAGCGGCTTGCTCAACGCGCGGGGACATTGTATTCGCTGAAGGGTACGTCCCGGCAGCGTGAGAAACAGTGCTAATGGAAGAAACGGCCATAGGTCATTACCGACTAAGTACGAGTTGGGATACCATGAAGTATTAGCGAGCAACGCCGACAGTGCAAGTTTGCGCTGTGCGATGCCAACACTTTTCTGACACGATGCCAGCCTATGCCAAGTCTATCCCTGCCCTATGCAAACCATTGATGTGGTCATTAATCTTAATTATGATGAATGTCTAGCCCATTACGAAGGGCGTATCGCCAACGTGCGAACCCGCAGCGTAGATGGCCGTTGGGTGATATTTCCCGCCGAAGCAATTCGGCGGGTGGTGGGCCGGGACGGTGTGCGCGGTATTTATCGATTAAGTTTTTCTGAGCAGGGCCGATTTATTAGCATTGACCCCTTAACCGGACGTTGAACCGCCTATGCACCGCCATGGAACACCGATCACTTTAAATGACCTCATTTATTCCATTATCCCTAATTTAAACAGTGCTGAAAAGTTAGTTTTCGCTACGTTAGAAAGCTTGATCGAAGCCGCTTCAAATCCTTTGGACATCCTTAAACGCACCGATCAACGCCAAGCGTTTGGTCTGGAAGTTCATCGTATACGCATCAACCTGGAGCACCTGCTCGACCGTTACCGCACCGAGTTAGAGGCTGTGCTGCGTAGCGAAGGTGAGTATACCGGCCCGGTAGTAGAGCCCGACGCCCAAGAGGCCGATGCCATTCGCAGCGCTGTGGATATCTATGTTCATGTATGCGCCTTTCAACGCGGCGAGCGCCCCCACCCTGTGCCTGGGCGCGAATCCATGTCGCGCCAACGGGTATAGCGCATCATTCATCACATGGCATCAACATTGCTTGTATAATGTGCCAATTGGACTTTCAGGGTTATCCCCTTGAAAGCAAACAGCCTGCCTACCCGGCGCTGGCTGTAGACACATTAGGAGATATACCATGTCTGCCTCACCCGTCACGTTGATGGTGGCTCGTCGCGTTGAGCACGGCCGCTACGCCGATTTTAATCGTTGGCTTAATGAAGGGCGCGAACTGGCGGCCGACTTCGCTGGCTACCTCGGTTCTGGCGTACTGTCGCCACCGGCTGATGACGATGAATACCAGATTATATTCCGCTTTAGCAGCAGCGAGACCTTAGCCGCTTGGGAGCACTCCGCTTCACGGCATGCGTGGTTGGCGCGTGGTAAAGGCTTATATGAGGCGCCCCATGAGCACCGGGCCACCGGGTTGGATGCGTGGTTTCAAACCGGCAGCAGTGCACCGCCGCGCTGGAAGCAGGCCGTGGCTGTCTGGCTGGCTTTCTTTCCTATCTCGCTGATCTTTCAGTTTGTGTTCGGCGGCGTATTGGCCGATTGGGCGTTGCTGCCGCGGGTGGTGGTGAGTACCCTAATGCTGACGCCAGTGATGGTATTTGTGTTTATTCCGCTCTCTATGCGTTTACTAGCGCCCTGGCTGCAAGGTAAGTGGTCACCGCTGGATCTGCTGGCGCGTTGGCGCCATGCGCACCGTTTATAACGCACCTAATTAATAAGCATTAATTTTGACGTTGCGTTGATACTAATGCTCCTATGATGATGGGCTTTATGGTACTAAGCTAAATGTGCCATTAGAAAAGGAATACGTGTCGCCAGTGCAATGCTGGCGCGCGACTCAGCCCCACGGAGTGTTTATGATCCACGTTCACCATCTGGAAAAGTCTCGTTCGCATCGCATCCTGTGGCTACTTGAAGCCCTTGAACTGGACTACGAGTTGGTGGTTTACCAACGCGATGGCAAAACCCAGCAAGCGCCAGATTCGCTGAAAAAAATTCACCCGCTGGGTAAATCTCCGGTGATTACCGACGGCGATTTTACCGTGGCCGAATCAGGCGCCATCATAGATTACCTTGTTCAACGCTATGGGCAGGGGCGCTGTCAGCCTCCCATCGGTGATATGAGTGCGTGGGTGGACTACCGCTACTGGTTGCACTATGCCGAAGGGTCATTAATGCCGCTGCTGGTGATGCAGCTTGTGTTTAGTCAAATTCCCAAACAGTCGCCCTGGCTGATTAAGCCACTGGCTAAGGGAATTAGCGATACGGTAAGCAAGCGCTTCTTAGCACCGCAGCTTAAACAGCACCTGAACTTCATAAACCAGCACTTGTTGGCGCAGGGTAATTTTGCCGGGCCGTGGCCCAGTGGTGCTGATATTCAAATGAGTTTCCCGTTACAGGCCATGGCCGCCGTGCAGTCGTTGGAAAAGTATCCTGCCATCGCTGCGTTTGTGTCACGTATTGAAAAAGACGCTGCCTGGCAGCGAGTGGTCGAGCGGGCGGGCCCGCTGACCATGCCTGGCCAGTGAACAGCCACTATGTACTATTTTGCCTCGTCTGCAGCTCTTCCGGCGGAGCTTCTGCGCAGCATTGACAGCTACTTGGGGCGATGGGGCATCGCCTTGCTGCTTGTGTTCCTTCTTTTGGCGCTGCTGGGCAACCTGTTGCTCAAGCGGCGCATGCAGCATAACCGGGCGTTACTGCAATCCAATAAAGAGATGCTGGCGACTATTCTGGATAGCGTCGATGCCTTTATCTATATCAAATCCCCAAGCTTGGAGTATCAATACGTTAATCGTCGCATGAGCGATCTATTTGGCCTGCCTGCCGACAAAATTATCGGTAAGCGCGATGCGGCGTTTTTTGATGCCGGGAGCGCTGCGGAAATCAACCAGGTTGATCGCAACGTATTAGATTCGGGGAAAAAAGTAACGGTAGAAGAGAGCAACGTTTTGCGGGGTGAAAGCCAGGTAAGAACGTTCTTATCGATTAAAATGCCGCTTTCCATGTCCCCAGGCGCACCTCCCTCCCTGTGCGGTATTTCGACCGAGCTGACTGACTACCTCGAAATGCAGTCACGCACCCACTACCTAGCCTTCTATGACTCGCTAACCGGGCTGCCCAATCGGCGGCTACTGATGGACTCCTTAACGGCTACCATTGATCATGATGAGTGGACTATATTTTTCAGTGCGGTACTGGTGATTGACCTGGATAATTTTCGCTTAGTGAATGATATTCAGGGCCATGAGAGTGGTGACCAGCTTTTGGTCAGCGTGGCTGAACAGCTACGCCAGCGGCTTGATGAAGAGGTAACGCTAGCCCGCTTCAGTAGCGATGAGTTTGTGGTGCTGATCAAGCACCTGGGCGAGGAACAAAAAGACGCCGCACTAAAAGCCGAGCGTGTGGGGCGGCAACTGCTGGAAGTCATTGCGCAATTAAGAAGCAGTCACTCGTTACCAATCAGTGCCAGCATTGGCATTTCGCTGTTTACGGGAGCTGGCGAGTACAGTATGGATAGCGTGCTGCAACAGGCAGATATGGCGTTGCAGCAGGCGAAAAGCGCGGGCGGCAATACGCTGCGCTTTTTTAACAGCGAAATGCAGACCAGCGTATTGGAACGGGCCAGTTTAGAAGCCGATTTGCATCAGGCGCTCAAGCGCAACGAGCTGGCGCTGCATTACCAAGTGCAGGTCGACCATCAGGGCGTGACTACCGGCGTTGAAGCGCTGCTGCGGTGGTATCATCCTCAGCGTGGCTGGGTATCCCCCGCAACGTTTATCCCGCTTGCGGAAGAGAATCGGTTGATTGTGCCGATCGGTTACTGGGTGCTGCGGTCAGCTTGCGAGCAGCTAGCGAAATGGTCTCATCAACCGGCCTATGCGCCGTTAAGTATTTCCGTCAACGTGAGTTCAGTGCAGTTTCAGCAGCCGGAGTTTGTACGTGATGTTGAAGAGCTATTAGCAGAAACCCTGGCGCCGCCGAACCGCTTGGTGCTTGAAGTCACCGAGAGCCTGTTGATGCACGAGCCGGTGAGGGTGCGTAGCACGATGTTGAAACTGCGTGCTAGGGGGATTCGCTTTGCGTTGGATGACTTTGGTACCGGTTACTCATCGCTGAGTTACCTGAAGCGCTTACCGCTGGATGAATTGAAAATTGACCAATCGTTTATTCGCGAGCTGCTGACCGATAAGACAGACGCAGCGATTGTCGATACCACGATTCTACTTGCGGTAAGTTTAGGCTTAACCGTGGTCGCGGAAGGAGTGGAGAAAAAAGAGCAGTTCGATTGGCTAAGAGGCCACGGCTGTTACCGCTATCAGGGCTATCTATTTGGCCGCCCGACACCCATTGAGTATCTTTTCGAAAGCTATTAAACGGCTATACCAAAACCCCTTTCCAGCACGCTGAAAAGGGGTAAAGAGATACAAGGAAAAGAAATAGTGCCATCTATTTCTCTTTTGATCGGGCTTAGCTGAAGAGCGTAAAGCTCTCAGCGTTGAGCCACATATGCACCAGAATACTGGCGATGTAGCCGAGCAGAATAACCGGCGACCAGCGCAAGTGGCCCATAAAAGTATAGGAACCCCTTGCCTGACCCATAACCGCCACACCGGCCGCGGAGCCTATCGATAGTAGGCTGCCCCCGACGCCAGCGGTTAAGGTAATCAGTAGCCACTGGCCATGGGACATATCAGGCTCCATGGTCAGCACCGCAAACATCACGGGGATGTTGTCCACCACAGCAGAAACAACGCCTAATACAATGTTGGCCGCGGTGGCGTTCCAGCCGGTATACAGCGCTTCTGAAAGCAAGCCGAGATAGCCCATAAAACCCAGCCCGCCAACGCACATAACGACGCCGTAGAAGAACAGCAATGTATCCCACTCGGCCCGCGCTACGCGGTTGAAGACGTCAAACGGCACCACGCTACCCAACTGCTCCAGCTTGCGGTTGTCCCCTTGCCGGCTATAACGCTCGCGCTTGCGCTCCAGCGAACGCGGCAGGCTGCGGCGCAGGTAGTAACCAAAGAACTGCAAGTAGCCCAGGCCGGTCATCATGCCCAACACCGGCGGTAGGTGGAGCACAACGTGACACAGTACGGCGGTCACGATCGTCAATAAAAACAGTAGCACAATGCGCCGGGCGCCACGCTTCATCCACACATCTTCATAAACACTTGCGGGCTTTTCATCCTTGATAAACAGGCTCATGATAGAGGCAGGAATCAGGAAGTTGACCAGGGCGGGGAAGAACAGAATAAAGAACTCCTGGAACTCCACCATGCCCGCTTGCCATACCATTAGAGTGGTGATATCGCCAAAGGGACTAAACGCACCCCCCGCGTTGGCGGCCACCACGATATTGATACAGGCCAGGTTGATATAGCGCTGGTTGCCTTCGGCCACCTTGGTCACCACCGCGCACATCAAGAGTGCGGTGGTAAGGTTGTCGGCAATGGGGGATAACACAAAGGCGAGACCGCCGGTCAGCCAAAAAAGGGTTCGGTAGTTAAAGCCTTTACGCAGCATCCAGGAACGCAATGCATCGAAGACCCGACGCTCTTCCATGGCATTGATATAGGTCATGGCCACCAGCAAGAACAGCATCAGCTCGGTGAACTCCAACAGCGTGACGCGGAAAGCGTACTCAGACGCGTCCGACATGCCGTTTTGGACATACACCCAGCCGATGAGGCTCCAGATGATACCGGCTGCCACCAACACCGGTTTAGACTTGCGCATATGGATCTTTTCTTCCGCCATGACTAATGCATACGCCAGGACGAAAATCGCAACAGCAAAAAAGCCAACGGTAGAGGTGGTTAGATCTAGTTCACCGGTCACTGCAAATGCACTGGGACTTACGCCTAATAGTAAGGCCGCTAACAAAAAAGCCAGCGACGATATAATCGAGGCTGGCAAGAGGGTTGGCACAACGTAGGCATGTGACGTTCTTCCTCATGGTTAAGTTGTCAGGAGTGGTATAAAAGCGGCCTCATTTTATCAGTCTATATTGCGCCGCAATACCTTATTAAAACGAACGGAAGTAGTTCTTCTTAAGGTAATAGCATCTTTTTTTAGGAAATTAATCTTTTAGGTAATGGTAAATCGTGCAGTAATAGTTTTATAAAAAAGTTAATAGCGGTTTAAGAATTATACTATTGACGCATAGCATTGTTGAAAAAGATTCAGAATTTATATCTTTTTAAGCTAATATTAGATGTCAATAAAACACCCTGGAGGGCATGGGGAGGGCGACCGCGGAGAGTGCCTGTCCGAGGGCAGTCGTGCTATTTTAATGCGCACCACGCTCTCAGCTTGGTCATATAACAACTGGGTAAGATAAAACGAGGCCGATTAGAAGTGGCCGCTGGATACGTTGAGGAATATAACGATGCGCAATCCCTTTCGCTCCCTACACCGCACGCTTTTCGTCTCGGCTACTACGTTAGTGCTGACAAGTGCCGCCTTCTCCGCCCACGCAGAAACGCGTGTGACCTATAAATCGGCTTCAGCGGGTACCGCTTATTATCAAATGGGCGTAGAACTCTCAGAAGCGATTCGCCAGGGAACCGATGACGCTATCATCCTTACCCTGGAAGAAAGCCAGGGTTCGGTACAGAACGTGATGGAAGTCATGGCTCGCCAGGGCAACTATGTATTTACCACGCCGCCCGCGTTAGTCGATCAGGCCATGGGTGGGGAGGGAGCCTTTGCCGAGCGTCAGAATCCGCGTTTTCAAGAGATCCGGGGGTTGTTCCCGATCCCCTCTATCACCATGCACTTTGTATTAGCGGGTGATGACGGTGTGACCGATATTTCCACGCTGGAAGGCAAGCACTTATTGATTGGTCGAGGCACCTTTGGCGCCCGTGAAGCGGCTCGTTACCTGGAACTGTTTGGCCTGGAAGAGAGCGTGAAAATTGCCGATGCAGCGATGGGCAGCGGCCCCGATGCACTTAAAAACGGCCAGATTGATGGCTTTGTGACCGCCAGTTCCTTTCCCTCACCCAATGTGATTGAGACAGCTGCCAGCATGCCGGTGACCTTGGTTAGCCTGACAGACCAACAAATCGAGCAAACGGGAGCGCCACGCCAAACGATCCCCGGCGGCACTTATCCCGGCGTGGATAAAGACGTTGAAACCACATCGCTACCGGTGATCGCCTACACCACAACGTATATGGACGATGACACCGCCTACACGCTGACCAAAACGTTTTGGGAGCGCCGCGACGCCATGGCCGAAGAGGCGGCGTGGTGGAGCAGTATTAGCCCTGATATGTTGGAAAACATGACTGGCACGCTTCACCCAGGCGCGCTGCGTTACTACGAGGAAGCGGGTATCGAGGTACCTGACGCGCTGCGCTAGTCGTTTTCTTCCATTATCCATCTTCTTGCTGCCACGGTGCTTGCGCTGTGGCAGTCCTGTATTGATGCAGTATTGATAGGCAGTGTGGCATGCGTATTTTTACCTCTTCACAGGCGTCGAGCCCTGAGGATGATCGCTCAGTAGCGCCTGGCTGGATGGCGTTAGGCGCGGTCAGTGTAATATTCCATCTTGGCTTGATTTTTTATGGCTTAACGCCTGCACTGGTCAGCCGGCCGCTGCATATGGCGCTGCTGTTGCCATGGGTACTGATTTATATGGCCAATACACCAGCGCAGCGAGTCAGCGGCTGGCTGCTGACGGTATTGGGTGTTGCTGCCTGTGGCTATATTGCGTTTAACGAAGCTGCGCTAGCCAACCAGTACGGCTTTATTGATACCCACCTACAGATGGGGATTGGCCTGTTTTTGATTGCTCTAGCGCTTGAAGCGGCGCGCCGAGCCATCGGTTGGCCTCTGCCGCTGGTTGCCTTGTTGGCGTTGATGTATGGCGCCTTCGGTCAATATATTCCAGGCGCTTTTGGTCACCCTGGGCTGCCGCTGGCCAGTATGGTGGGTACGCTCACGATTGCCGAAGGCGGATTATGGGGTTCGCTGACGGGGGTAAGCGTCAGTGTGGTGGCGATTTTTGTGATTTTCGGCGCGGTGCTCAATGCGGGAGAGGCGGGCCAGGGCTTTATGAACCTAGCCAGTGCGGTGGCGGGGCGGCTCACCGGTGGGGCCGCTAAAGTGGCGGTGATTTCGTCGGCGCTGATGGGCTCTATCTCCGGCTCGGCGTCTGCCAACGTCGCTTCCACTGGGGCAATTACCATTCCCTCCATGGTGCGCCTGCGTTACCCGCGTTCGCTGGCGGGTGCGGTGGAAGCCGTTGCCTCCTCCGGCGGGCAAATTATGCCGCCGCTGATGGGCGCCGGGGCATTCGTGATGGTGGAACTGACGGGCACGCCCTATACCCAGATCATGGCCGCGGCGATGCTTCCAGCGGTGCTGTACTTTTTGACGGTCTGGGTGGGTATTAATGCCTATGCGACCCGGCATGATCTAAAGCCCGTGGCCGAAAGCGAGCGACCCAACGCGAAAGAGGTGCTGATTACCTCGCTGTTTTTTGCCATCCCCTTCGTGCTGCTGTTAGAGCGCATCTTTAATGGCGGTTTTACCCCTCAGTACGCCGCCAGTGTTGCGATTTTCGCGGGCATTGCGCTGCTCTTCTTTAACGTGACGCTGCGCTTTTCGCTCCCCGGCTTTGCCACCCGTTTATCCGACGCAGTGGTCACCGCTGGGCGTCAGATTGCCGTCATTGGTTCCATTATTCTATGTGCCTCGCTGGTGGTCGGCGTGCTGTCGTTGACAGGGTTGGGCGTCAAGATCACCTCGGGCATTCTATCGCTCTCCAACGACATGCTCTGGCCAGCCTTGCTACTAACGGCGCTCGCCTGCTTGATTTTAGGCATGGAGGTGCCCACCACCGCCGCCTATGTGATTTGTGTCTCTGTCGCCGGGCCTGCCCTGACCTCGCTAGGTTTGGAACCGCTTCTGGCGCACCTTTTTGTCTTTTGGTACGCGCTGCTCTCGACGATCACGCCGCCGGTGTGTGGCGGCGTGTTCATTGCTGCGGGCATGGTGGGGGAGAACTGGCTAAAAGTCGCATTCAAAGCCATGGCGTTAGGAATAGGGCTGTATATTATTCCTCTAGCCATGGTGGCCAACCCAGAGATGATCCAACTGGCCTTCAATCCTTCCGGCGCCTTGTTGTATGCGCTAAAAGTGGCGATTGGTTTAGGGGCGATCTCTTACGGGGTGATTGCACGAAAAGCACTTTGGCAGCGGAGCGCGTTGGCCGTGGGAGGGATTATCCTGATCTTTGTGGTTTAGCCCGGTTGTTTAAACGTCAGCGTCTAACCGTAGCGGCGAAGAGGCTGCTAGTGGAGTGGTGGCAAACATTACCCAGGTATCCAGCGCAGGCCCCAGTGATTGCACCAAACGCAGTTGATCGGGGGCTTGGCCTAGCACCTCTTCAGCGCAAATGCCCGCCTCAAAACGTCCCGCAAGAAGCCCTTCTGCCACTGCCACTGTGGTGGGGGCATCTATGATCTCTGTATAGGCCGTTAAGTCGGTGTAGTAGCGGGTCGCTGATTGTAGCGCTACTTGGGTGGGGCGAACAGAGTCGCGCTGGGCAATCAGCGCCAGCGGCTTGCTGCCCGCTATAAAGGTGTCTACGGGATAGGCTCGATGCATATAGCGGCCCACGCAGTCGCTATGCGTTGCATGGGCGGTGCACTGTAGAACGTGGCTCACATGACCCGCGAGGAGCGCCTGAAAGGCCGCTTCAAACTGGCTAAACAGAGTCACGCTGCCTTCGCCTGAGCAACGCATTCTGAGATAGCGCTTGGCAATCAGTTCATGGTTATTGCCACTAGGCCCCAAGGTTGCAATGTGCACGGTGACGTTTCTCCACGATAAACAATCAAGTCATTGAGCCAAAAACGATGGGTTTTTGGCTCGGCGCAATCAACGACTAGGCCATCTCAAAAGATCGTAAAGCTTAACGCTATATAAGCGGCATAGCCTGCAAGCAGTGCGGCTCCCTCCCAGCGCGACAGGCGCATACCGGTATACAAAAACAGCACCAGTATGCCAGCGGCTCCCAGCATTACCCATTGGTCAAACAGGGCCACGCGTGGCGCAAGGGGTAGCGGCTGTAAAAACGCGGAGATACCCAGGATGCCTAACAGGTTGAAAATATTGCTACCCAGAATATTCCCGATGGCAACATCCGCATGACGTCGTAACGCAGCAACCACCGACACGGCCATCTCCGGCAGTGAGGTACCAACGGCGACGATGGTTAAACCGATGACTGCTTCGGAAATGCCCATGGCCTGGGCCAACCCAATGGCGCCATATAAGAGTAGCTGTGACCCGCCAATCAGCATGCCCAAGCCAATCACTAACGCTACGACGATCATCCAGCCTGTAGTGGGTAGTTTGGTCATCTCCTCCGCTTCTGAAGCGTGCATTTCCGCCGCGGGAATGTGCTGACGGCTTTCACTTAAGTAGGCCCAAACAAGATAGCCGACCAGGCCCGCTATAAAAATTGCTGCATCGATGCGACCCAGTGCGCCGCCGAAGGAGAGCCCAATAAACAGCAGGCTGGCCAACACCACGACCAGCCCATCCCGGCGCAGTGCTAAAGGCTGAACCACCATTGGGCAAATAACCGCGCATAGGCCTAGAATCAATAAGATATTGCCGATATTGCTGCCCACGATGTTGCCAACCGCAATGTCAGGCTGCTGGTTAATCGCGGCATCAATCGAGACGACAAGTTCAGGGGCCGAGGTGCCAAAACCAACCACCACCAACCCTGTTAACAGTGGCGAGACGCCGACTCTTCGCGCACCCGCCACCGCGCCGCGGATAAGCGACTCCCCTCCTAGTGTCAAAAGGGCGATACCCGCCAATAAACTAAGTCCGTATAGCATGTTGAAACCTCTTCCAGAATGCTCACCAGGCCGCGAATGAAGCGGGTTTTAGCGAGCAAGCAAAGCGCGCCAGGCGGTCGGATTAGTAGTGCCTGGCTCATTGGCAAGATTAAGGCTATTTTTGCGAATTTGCGCGGTTTTTAAACGGCTATAAGAGGCAGAACAACAAATTAAAAAGCACAAAGGCTTTGACCTGCGACTGCCCACGTGGCAGGATGTCGGCAGTTAGTAAGTTAGCAAGCAAGCATGGTTCCAGAAACATTCGAATTCTTTCGGTAGTCTGTAATTGTATTCCTTGTTCTACTCACTATTTATCTGGGTAATACCAGGATTTCTACAATTCGCGACTTGCGAAAAGGATTTAATATCATGGCAACTGGCACAGTTAAGTGGTTCAACGATTCTAAAGGTTTCGGTTTCATTGCTCCTTCTGACGGCAGCGATGACGTTTTTGCTCATTTTTCTGAAATTCAGTCTGATGGCTTCAAAACTCTGCCTGAAGGCGCTAACGTCTCTTTTGACGTTACCCAAGGTCAGAAAGGCCTTCAAGCTTCAAACATTAAGCTGCTTTCTTAATCCTAGCGATTATTTAAGTTCTCGAATCGTTTAGATTCGATGATCGGGCCCCGCTTAGGCGGGGCCCGATGCGTTTGTGCCTGCCAAAAAATATTTTCCATTAAGCACAGCTGCGCCTGTTATTAGATCAGCAAAAGCTCTGCGATCAATCCCTTAGCTTTATAGGTGTTTATTCACGTAATGTAAAAAACGAGCTTGATTGATTGGTATGTTATATTGTATCTTTTTTGGCGACTTGTTTCACGAGCAGCCAAAGGAAAACCGAATATGACACCATTGCCACTTAAGGCCGCCAGCGCGCTTGTATTGAGTGCACTGATACTAACGGGCGTTCAAGGCGTTAGCGCCAGCGATCATGACCATGAGCATGATCACGACCATACTCATAACGACCACGACCACGACCACGACCACGACCACGACCACGACCACGACCACGATAGCGATATCTATTCAGGCTATTTTGATGATGAGCAGGTAGAGGATCGTGCGCTATCTGACTGGGAGGGTGATTGGCAGTCCGTTTATCCCTACCTACAAGATGGCACCCTTGACGAAGTGTTTGCGCATAAAGCAGAAAATGGCGACAAGACGGCCGAAGAGTACAAAGCGTATTACGATACCGGTTACCAAACGGATGTAGAGCGTATCGTTATTGATGGAAGCGACGTCACTTTCTTTGAAAATGGCCAAGAGCGCACGGGTGAATACCAATACGACGGCTATGAAATTTTAACTTACCAAGCCGGTAACCGGGGTGTGCGGTTCATCTACGCGCTTGAAGAAGCATCCGATGATCTACCCCAATACATCCAATTTAGTGACCACAGTATTTACCCCACCGATGCACATCACTTCCATCTCTATTGGGGCGATGACCGTGAGGCGCTGTTAGAAGAAGTTACCAACTGGCCGACTTATTACCCATACGAGTTGAGCGGTGAAGAGATTGTCGAAGAAATGATTGCGCACTAGCGGTTACCGCCTAAGCGAAAAACATCTTTTGATGTGTACCTAGAAAGCGCTGGCCGAGATGCCAGCGCTTTGCTTTATTAGTACAGGGTAAATACAGCTTCGTGGACATGTTCTAACTTTTTCCGGTTCGGATTTAACCAGCATCAAGAGGTGTCACTATGCGCTTATCGTCTCTCTTTCTGAGTGTCGGGTTTTTGCTATCAAATAGCTTTGCTACCGCGGATGATTCGTGTGCTAGCGCCAATACGCAAACCGAGCTAAACCAGTGCACGGCGCAGGCCTATCAAGCGGCGGATGACGAGCTCAACGCGGTTTACCAAACCGTCGTTAGCCGTCTGGAGGACAATTCAGCGTCACTCGAAAAGCTCAGAGCGGCGCAGCGGGCGTGGATCGGCTTTCGTGATGCTGAGTGCGCGTTTGAAAGTAGTGCTGTGGAAGGCGGTAGCGCCCAACCCATGGTGCGTAACGGCTGTCTGGAAACGCTGACAGCGGAACGTACCGAGCAACTGCGTGAGCATGCTAGTTGTGAAGAGGGCGATCTCAGCTGCTCTCGGTAAACGGCGGTCAAGCGCTAGAATGCAAACCGTTGCCCCGAGGTAAAGGTGTCATCCGTGCTCGGTCAGCCGAGCGAACAGCGGCATAAGCAGCGCGAACAGCTCCGCCTGGGAGGAGATGCAGCACTTGGCGTAGAGTTGGCGGCGGAAGACCTTAACTGTCTGAAGGCTGACGCCCAGGTGTAGGCTGATCGATAGGGATGAGTGGCCTCTTAGAATAAACAGCGCCACCTCTGCCTGGCGCGGGCTTAGCCGGATGCTGTGTTGCTGATTCAGCGTCTCTCTCAGGCGTTCCTCTAAAGGGGCTGGTGCCGCTTTCATCACATCGTCAGAGCGGTAATCTTGCCAGTGTTTTTTCAGCAACGAGCTGAGGGTTAACTCGTACTGTTGCAGAACCTCAAGCTCACGCCTGTTAAAGGGCTTACCACTGGAACGATCCCTACCGAAACAAGCGGTTATCGTATCACTCTCAGTGATATTAGCGAAAACCGCTACTTCATCCAGTAGTGTGGTCTGCTGGTAGTAATTCTTATAGTAATGCGTGCGTCGAAAGTGATCGGGCGCTATATCCCTCAATCGGCGTATACCCTGAACACCGCCTCTGAGGTGCTCGCGGTAAAACGGATCCAGCAGGTAATCTCCCCCTAGATATTGGCTATCCATCGGTAGATAAACGACAGGGTCGGTGTATTCCCGATAGAGCACCGCTGGCCGGTGTTCGCCGTGATAAGCGATGATGATCAAGTTATCGAATGCCGCTAGACGTTTCACCAATGTGGAGAAGTGTTGAGGCAACGCAGGGGTCGCCAACGCCATGAGGGTATTGGCCAGTACTTCGTCAATTTCGCTATGAGTCACCAATTCCACATCCGCAGGCCCATACCACGCTGGGGTTATATACGATCCGATGAGCTGCCAATACCGTTCTAGATAGGTTGGCTACTAAGCATCTCAGTCTAGCTGGACAGCTGCAACGCCAGCAACTGAGGGTTATTAGCCGATCATTAACGGTAGCAAGCTGGTCTAGCCTCGGCGGCTGGCTTGATAAACCACCTCTTCGTTTTGTGCCGACTCAGCGATTGCCCGCTGTCGGTTCCAACGTTTCCTGGAGATGGATCATGACGGATAACAATATAAAACTGGAAAGAACCCTATCCCTAAAAGCCGTGGTGTTGTTTGGCCTTGCCTACATGACGCCATTGATCGTGCTGGGCACTTTCGGTGTGATTGCCAGCACTAGCAATGGCGCAGTACCCACTGCTTACCTCATCACTACCGTTGCCATGCTATTCACGGCATACAGCTACGGCATTATGGCGCGTACTTATCCGGTAGCCGGGTCTGCCTATACTTACGCACGCAGAGCCATCGACTCGCGTGTTGGCTTTATGGTGGGGTGGAGCGTGCTGCTGGACTATTTCTTCCTGCCGATGGTGATTTGGTTGATCGGCGCTGCTTATTTGAACGCGCGTTTTCCTGAAGTGCCGAGCTGGATATTCCTGCTCGGCTTCATCGGTATCACCACCTTCTTGAATATCTACGGCATCAAGCTTGCTTCCAAAGTGAATTCGTTGCTGATGGTCTTCCAAATACTGGTGATCGCGTTCTTCGTACTGCTTTCAATTCGTCACGTATTTGCGACCGGTGGCACTGATTCGCTTTTTAGCCTGGGGCCGTTCTTGGGTGAAGAGGCTGGTTTTACCGCGATTGCTGCGGGCGCCGCGGTGGCCGCTTACTCTTTTCTTGGCTTCGATGCCGTCACCACGCTGACCGAGGAGACCATCGAGCCAAAGCGTAATATTCCCAGAGCCATCATGCTGACTGCACTGATCGGGGGCGGTATCTACGTGCTGGTAGGTTACACAACTCAACTGGTTCACCCAGGTGGCAGTTTCGTAAACGCTGACTCCGCTGCCTTCGAGATTGCTACAACCATCGGTGCGGATCTCTTCGGAGCTATCTTTCTGGCCGGTATGGTGCTTGCCCAATTCACGTCTGGCCTGGCCGCCCAAGCGAGTGCCTCTCGGCTGCTGTTTGCCATGGGGCGGGACGCGGTACTGCCGCCGAAGCTGTTCGGTGCGCTGCACTCGCGTTTCCATACGCCAGTGTTCAACATCGTCCTCACGGGTGCTATCGGCATCATTGCCTTGTTCCTTGATGTGTTATCTGCCGCCTCGTTTATCAACTTCGGTGCCTTTATCGCCTTCACGATGGTGAACCTGTCAGTGATATTTCTGGTCAGCAAAGACGCCGATGCAAAGCGCCAGTATGGTGTGATTAGAGGGATGCTGGTGCCGCTCATCGGTGCCCTGGTTAACCTTTGGCTGATGAGTAAACTGGATATCAACGCCTTTATTCTTGGCCTGATCTGGCTTTCCATCGGTCTCGCCCAGCTGGCCTACCTGACCCGATTCTTCCGTCGCGAACCGCCGGAAGTGGCCTTTGATGAATCCGAGCCCGAGACAGCGCCCACCTCAGTAAAAGCGACCCTTTAAACGGAGATCCACTATGTCCAGAAATTTGCCTGTCCTTGTTGTGCAGGAAGCCTCGCGGCAGCACGGCATTGACTCCGAACTGCTGGACTTCGAGGCCGAGCTGGCGGTACATCTGAGCGATTTCGGTGCTGATTTTGAACAGCCAAGGATGGTGGTTTATCCAGAGCTCCATTTATGCGGTGCCACGGGTACGCCTCAGCAGCGCAGGGAGCAACTGGAAGCCGCGGCTGAACCGATCGATGGCCCTCGCCATCAGCACTTATCACGTATCGCCCGGAACCTGGGGGTATGGCTGCTGCCTGGCACAGTATGCGAGCGGGGAGAGGACGGGCACCTGTACAACACCGCGCCGGTGTATTCGCCCGAAGGTGAGCGAGTGGTCGCCTACCGTAAGTGTTTCCCCTGGCGGCCTTACGAGCCCTATCAGCCGGGAGATCGCTTTGAGGTGTTCGAAGTGCCGGGCATAGGCCGGGTCGGCCTGGCCATCTGCTACGACATCTGGTTTCCTGAGATGGTGCGTCAGCTAGCGTGGCTGGGGGCGGAGGTGATCATCAACCAAGTGGCCACCACCACCTGCGACCGCGCTCAGGAGCAAATCCTTGTGCAGGCCAATGCTATTTTCAACCAGGTGTATATGGTGAGCGCCAATTCAGCAGCGCCTGCGGGGGAAGGTCAGAGTTTGATTGTCGATCCCGAAGGCCGCATCCGCGCGAGGATGTCCGGCGCTACCCCGGGCATTCTTACCGATGTACTCAACCTGGAGGAGGTTGAGCGGGTGCGTACCTTCGGCACTGCAGGCTTGAACCGCATGTGGTCTCAGTTCCGAGACGATGACCCAGTGCTGGAATTACCCATGTATGAAGGCCGCATTGATCCACGTAAGTGGAGGGGAAAGCGGTAAGCAGCCGACCACCAATCTCTCCAACCCCGCGTTATCCCCATCCCGTGCAACTATGCCATCACCCAGGTGATGGCTATTGCCTGCAATCAGTTAATTGCTGAGATAGCTGAGCAGCTAACCCGCCCAGCGTTAACGTTACTTCTTCCCGCATCTGCGTCTGAATATCCCAACCCGTTTGCGTCCTCGCAAGGGCAACGAATGGGCGCGGATATCGCGTTTACTGAGAGCTTTTTTTATCCCTAGCAGCTCCTGCTTACCTGACAGCGTCGGCGTTGAAAGCCGAAACTTAAGATCATCAGCTGTCCTAAGCACACTGTGCTAATCTGGATTGGGTAGGTGGATCAGTTAAAGCAGTAAGACAGGTAACCGCCCAAGGCGGAGGTGCGGAGGTGCCTGGCAATGCAGCAGGCGTGCGAATTTTGGATATTCGGCCTAATGAAAATTAGCAATCATGTCTATCAATGACTTAGAGTGGATTTTGTAGGCTGCATTTGTCGGATAAACGTGCCGGCACGTTTATCCAATCATAGGGTGGGCAGTCTAATATCTGTTAGAGCGAGTTGAGTTCAACCTTTTGGAGCCAGAATGATAGTAAAACGCATAGTCTCCAATATCGCGGCAGCTAGCCCATCAGAAGCAGAGAGGTTCTATGCGGACATCTTTGGGCTCAAGGTTGTGATGGATCATGGGTGGATAAGGACCTATAGCTCGGGCGAGGAAATGACCACTCAGGTAAGCGTGGCGTCGGAAGGTGGCTCTGGCACGCCAGTCCCTGATCTCTCTATAGAAGTCGATAACTTGGAGGTTGCTTTGGAGAGAGTGACAGGCGGAAATATTGCAATAGAGTACGGACCAGTAAGTGAGCCATGGGGTGTCCGCCGGTTTTATGTACGAGATCCATTCGGGAAGCTCATTAATGTCTTACAGCACGAGTAAT
Organism: Halomonas sp. PA16-9; assembly: GCF_009728585.1. Taxonomy (NCBI): domain Bacteria; kingdom Pseudomonadati; phylum Pseudomonadota; class Gammaproteobacteria; order Oceanospirillales; family Halomonadaceae; genus Halomonas; species Halomonas sp. PA16-9. Next base: position 362,556 of record NZ_CP040451.1, read on the forward strand.
CCTCAAGGATTCTCTAACAATGCACATCACTTGGATGCCCTTGTCTCCGCTTCGCTGCGCCAAGGCCACCGGTGCGCTCTGCGTTATGTGATTCAAGAGTATCATGCTTGAGCTGATAGCTTATAACATACGGATTCATAGGCTTCTTAAACGCTTAGCAAAGCAACGCGTAGGAATGGTTTTGCAGCCTGGTAATGTGTGGGTTATAGAGTGTGCAGTTGAAGACAATGAAGAGACGGACGCGCTTCTTAAAACTTGCTACATGCGCGGCTGGGTTGAGCCTCTTCAGAATTCCGTGCCAAAGGGAAAGTTGGGGAATGATGGCTCATTACCGGATGGCCCTATGTTTAGTTCCTCTGGGCCAATTTGGAAGCTAACCGATTCCGGTTGGGGGGCAATCCAGCGCCGCCATCAACTTAGTATTTTGGCGCTGCTCGCAACTATTCTTGGGGGCTTCATTGCAGTCATCACATAACAATGCCAAGCACGGCGACGGCTTTTTCATCCCGGCTTCGCCTCCATTACAAAGCCGCGAGTGTTGGCGGCATTATGTGTAAGGGAAACCAAAATTAAAGGGGTCAGATCGATTTTATTTTGATCCATGTAAATGGGGCAGGTTGATTTGTTTTTAACCAAGCTGACTGATTTAAAATCTATCTGACCCCTTTTGGTTCATTGCCTCCCGTTCTTCGCCTAGCCCCTAAACCTGCGCGTAGCCCCCGTCAACGAACACCTCGCTCCCCGTCATAAAGCTGCTATCGTCGGACGCCAGGAACGCGACCGCGCCTGCGGTTTCTTTGGGATCGCCCAGACGCTCAAGCGGTACGGTCCGTTTCATCTCGCTCAGGGCTTCGGATGGGAGCAGTTCCGTCAGCTTGTCTGTTTTGGTCGGGCCAGGAGACATGACGTTCACGCGAATGCCGGTGCCCCTGAGATCATGGGCCCAACTGCGCACCAGGTTTCGGACGGCCGCCTTGGAGGCGCTGTAGATGCTCATCGCGGGGGTGCCCATGCTGCCGACCGTGGAACCGGTGAGGATGATGGAGCCGCCGTTCGTCATCAGGGGAAGGGCCTTCTGGACGGTGAAGAGGGTGCCTTTGACGTTGATGTCGAAGATGTAGTCGTAGTGCTCCTCGGTGATCTGTCCCAGGCTGGCGAATTCGCCGACGCCCGCGTTGGCTACCAGTACGTCCAGGTGTCCTTTTTCTTTCTGGATCGTTTCGAAGACGCGGTCGAGATCCTCTGGCTTTGTCACATCCGCCTGGACGCCCTGGGCGCTGGATCCCAGTGCCTCAGCCGCGTTGTCGAGGACGTCCTGGCGCCGTCCGGCGATAAAGACGAAGGCGCCTTCGTCGATGAGGCGTTGGGCCGAGGCCAGGCCGATGCCGCTGGCTCCGCCTGTGATCAGTGCGATTTTACCGTTTAGCCGGCTCATGGTTGGGTCTCCGTGTGTATTGACTCGGTTCGCTTTTACGGTATATACCCACTTACAAATGTTCAAGTATGCACCTTTTGGTAAGTATCCGTTATGGCGAAAGAAAACTCAGAAAACCCACGTTTCATTTGCGGCCTGCATGCGACGCTGCACGTGATCTCCGGGAAGTGGAAGCCTTTGATTCTGTTCTTTTTAAACAAGGGCCCGACGCGTTACGGCGAGCTCAAGCGAAGCGTCCGAGGCGTGAGCGACAAAATGTTGATCCAGCAGTTGAAGGAGCTGGAGTCCGACGGCATCGTCCAGCGAACCGACTATGGGGAGATCCCGCTGCGCGTCGACTACTCGCTGACGCCCTTCGGGGCAAGTCTGGTGCGGGCCATGGAGCCGCTTTGCGGCTGGGGCGAGGAGAACGAAGAGAGCATCGCCGCAGCGATGGAGCGCCGGAAAACTAGCCGGTAGGAAGCGAAGCCGGTTGGTGGACAGGCACCCAATCATGCCATCCGGCGAGTCCTCCGGGTAAACCTGCACATTCAGTGTTCTGGTTCGTAGCGCCATGGGTTCTGTTGGTGCAAAGTATCAAGGAGTCGGCATCCGGTATCGGGTGCCAAAACAATGGGTGAACGGGCCCATAACCAGGCGGTCAACCGGACACCATATCCCTTGCGGGCCCGGTTGACCACCGCGCGCGAGGCGTTGATGCTTGCTTCCTTCGACCTGGTCTTGCTAGACCGCACCCTGCCGGACGGGGCTGTCCCTCGTTCCTGCGATACGTGCGAGCAGTCCTGGTCTTCCATCTGGCTACGCTGATGGTCTCGTTCGCCATCCTTCTTGCTGTGACAATCCGCATCCACAGTGGTGGCCCGTACGTCGATGAGCAGATCACTCCGGTCATTGCCCGCGCCATAATACGCCAAGACGATGGCCAACTTGCCGTCCGCATGACGCCGGAGCTGGCAGAATTGCGCGAGACGACAGACGACTTATAGTTCGTTTTCGAGGATGACGCTGGTAGAAGTGTCACATTTGGGCAGGGCGAGTGGCCGCCTACCGAAAGTGCTTCCCCTGGCGGCATTACGAGCCTTATCAACCAAGAGATCGCTTTGAAGTATTCTAGGTGCCGGGGTGGATGTGATGATTATTAAGTCGTAGAAAGGCCAACGTGCGGGAGATAAGGCGGAATGAAAACGAGGCTCACGAATAAAGGGTGAAGGTTCTTGAGTCAGACCAGATTTTTTCTGTTTTCACACGGCCAGGACCCAAAGCGGCCATTCGTTACTTTAACTCTGTAAAGAAAAGTTAATTAAGGCTCAAAATTATTATGTCAGCTGCTTGATAGGCCTTAAAATTTTTACCGTGCAGTTCGTCAGTTTGGGTTGTCCATGATGTCATGACAAACAACCCATTTGAGGAAAATGTTGAGATCAAAATGTTCGGGTTAGTGCACTGTGGATAATATCCACAGTGCACGCCTGCGCGATTTATCTCCGATTTAGTCACTTAGATATTTTACTTAATAACTATCATCCTAAGTCGCAAAGCATTGCCGATAACGCTTACTGAAGAGAGTGACATCGCTGCTGCAGCAATTATTGGCGATAACAGAATGCCGGTGAAGGGGTACAAGATTCCAGCAGCAATGGGAATACCCGCCGCATTGTAGGCAAAAGCAAAAAACAGATTTTGGCGGATATTGCGCATGGTGGCTTTTGAAAGCTGGTTTGCCGTGGCAATACCGGTAAGATCCCCACGCAGTAGGGTAATTCCAGCACTTTCTATCGCCACATCGGTGCCGGTTCCCATAGCAATGCCGACATCTGCTGTTGCCAGCGCGGGGGCATCATTCACGCCGTCGCCGGCCATGACAACAATGCGCCCTTCATCGCGGAGACGCTGAATCACCCGGCCCTTGTCTTCTGGAAGTACTTCAGCTTCGACCTCATCAATGCCTAGCCGACGCGCCACAGCTTCTGCGGAGGTACGATTATCGCCTGTCAGCATCACCACTCGAATACCGTCAGCCTGTAGTGAGCGGATGGCTTCTTCGGTGGTTTCCTTGACCGGATCGGCAATGGCGAGAAGACCAGCCAAATTCCCGTCGATGCTCGCAAAGATGACTGTAGCACCGTCACTGCGCAATTGATCGGCATGTGTGTCTTGAGACTGGGTGTTAACGCCTTCGCTTTCCATCAAGAGCCGATTGCCCAGGGCAATACGCTTGCCATCTATCTGGCCTATAACGCCCATGCCGTTGGGAGCCTCGAAGTCTAATGCTTCTGTTAATTTTACCTCTGCCTCTTTAGCCTTTTCGACTATCGCATGGGCCAAGGGATGCTCGCTGCCTCGCTCAAGACTAGCTGCCAAGCGCAAAAGCTCCGATTCAGCAATGCCCTCAGTGAGAATCAACTCGGTCACTCGAGGTTTGCCTTCGGTAAGCGTGCCGGTTTTGTCGACGACGACGGTGTCGACCTTCTCTAGACGTTCAAGAGCTTCGGCGTCGCGGATCAACACACCTAACTGGGCACCGCGCCCTACACCCACCATAATCGACATGGGGGTAGCGAGGCCTAGCGCGCACGGGCAGGCAATGATCAGAACACTAACCGCCGCAATCAGGCCAAACGCCATCGGCGGGGTAGGGCCCCACAATGACCAGGCGATGAAAGCCACAACGGCAATGAGAATAACGACGGGTACAAAGATGCTGGCGACTTTGTCGGCAAGCCCTTGAATGGGTGCGCGGCTGCGCTGGGCGCTGGCGACCATTTGCACAATCTGCGACAGCATGGTGTCCTGGCCCACCTTGTCAGCGCGCATGACAAAGGATCCTTGACCATTGATACTGCCGCCAATGACGCCATCGCCGACTTCCTTTTTCACCGCTAGTGGTTCGCCGGTAACCATGGATTCGTCAACGTTGGAGCGACCTTCCATCACTTCGCCATCTAATGGCACCTTATCGCCGGGGCGCACCCGGAGACGGTCCCCTACCTGAACCTGGTCAAGGGAGATATCTTCCTCATTGCCCTGATCATCAAGGCGTCGAGCGGTAGCGGGCGCTAGGTCGAGCAGAGCGCGAATAGCGCCAGAGGTTTTTTCACGAGCGCGTAGCTCTAATACTTGTCCTAGTAAAACTAAAACGACAATCACTGCTGCCGCTTCAAAATAAACGGCCACTGAGCCATCGGCTTGACGAAAGGCATCGGGAAAGATGCCCGGTGTGAGGGTGGCCAGCAAACTGTAGATCAACGCGGTGCCGGTACCGATCGCGATTAGCGTGAACATATTAAGGCTGCGATGCACTAACGAACGCCATCCGCGTATAAAGAATGGCCAACCTGCCCAGACGACTACCGGCGTTGCCAGCAGCAGTTGAACCCAGTTAGAGGTTTGCTGGGAAATAAAATGCATAAGGCCAAACACGTGGCCACCCATTTCTAGGGCAAACACGGGCAGGGTCAGTACGAGGCCGATCCAGAAACGCCGGGTCATGTCCTTGAGTTCGTCCGAAGGGCCGGTGTCGGCAGACACAGTCTCAGGTTCCAACGCCATGCCGCAGATTGGGCAGTCGCCTGGGCCTTCTCGTCGAACTTCTGGGTGCATCGGGCAAGTATAAATAGATCCCGAGGGTGCTGACGCTTGTGACTGTTTGCTTGGCTCAAGATACGCATCAGGCTTGGCAACAAACTTTTCCTGACACTTTTCTGAGCAGAAGTACCAGGTCTTACCCGCGTGATTGGCACGGTGGTGAGTAGCATGGGGATCAACGTCCATGCCACAAACAGGGTCTTTCACCTTCGTTTCGGCATGGTCTTCAGACATCGTTCATTCTCCCCGTTTGGCGAACAAGGCGCATGGCTTCGTGCTCCTCAAGTTCCAAAAGGGAATCTAAGAGCTCTTTAGCCTCAGGAATTTCCGCTTTGCCAACGAGGGTTCGATAAAGGTTTATCGTTTGTTCATGGAAATCAAAAACCTCTCGGCAAATGTCGTCAACACTTAGCGTAGAGTAGGGAGCATCGCAAGTACGATGCGTACGGATAGGTTTATGCTCCAAATAGTCATAAGCGTAGGTTTTTAATGCTTTTGCGTCAGCAGTCTGTTCAAAGCGCGCTACAACGCGCTGCATTTCCGCTTCCTGTGCAGCTAAGTAATTGAGCAAAATGCGAGCGCGTTCTTCTTGGTGTTGATCGGCGCAATGAGCAAGACAAGCTGCAAGATGTTCATGCAGTTGACGCGTCCAATCAATCAATTCGCCAAACGTTCTAACTTCCATGGGGTAGCTCCTATAGCACGTTTAATATTAATGAGAGTGGTGCGAAGGTTCGTTTTTATCTGAGGTGTCGCGTTTGGATAGGAAAAGCCACTCTCCGAGTAAAAGACTAGCCATTACTACGCTGGCAACGATGAGCACTAACGGATCAGAGGTGGCTTTTACCCAAACAAAGCCGATTAACACGACGGCATCCAGCAGTATGGCAATACTAGGAACAACAGGATTTGCCCCACACTATCCTTGAGGTGGCGAAGCACGCCCCAGTGAATGGCCATATCCATGATCAGGTAGAAAATGATGCCTAATGCTGCGATGCGGCTCAGGTCAAAAAAGCGGTGAGCACTAAGCCAAACACGATTGTGTACACTAGTGTGTGCTTTTGCACACTGCCCGGCATATGAAAATGGCGGTGGGGAACCAACTTCATTTCTGTCAGCATGGCGAGCATGCGTGAAACGGCAAAAACACTGGCGATGATACCGCCCGCCGTTGCCAACATGGCGAGAATGACGGTAAACGCAACTGCCGCTTCACCCAGTGCGGGCCGGGCAGCGGCTGCTAGGGAATAATCCTGTGTTTCGATAATTTCAGCCAATGACAGGTTACTGGCAACGGCAAAACCGACAAGGGCATAGATCACCACGCATAGCGCAATCGAGATTGTGATAGCTTTGCCAAGATTCCTCTTAGGGTCTTTAAGCTCCGAACCACTATTGGTAATCGTCGTGAAGCCTTTAAATGCCAGTATGCCGAGCGCCGTAGCACCTAAAAAACCCGTTATCGTAGGCGTTGGTGCATCATTGCCAGAGCCCATTTCGATGGAGTCGGCGATAAACACGCCGACAATGCCAAATACGATAATGCCGCCTATTTTGATAAATCCGAGCACCGAGGCGACACCTTCGATCAAGCGGTTGGCGGATAAATTAATCAAAAAGGCTGTAAGCAGTAAGCCAACCCCGAGTAGGGGCACAAATAGCGAACGATCCCCCAGGTCAAACAGCTCAAGCGTATAAGAGCCAAACGTTCTCGCTAGAAAACTCTGTGCGATTACCATGGAAAAATACATCAGGAGTGCGTGAAAAGCGGTGGGAAGCGTCGGGCCGTACGCTTTCTGTAAATACATGCCAATCCCACCTGCCGAAGGGAAGGTATTGGACATTTTAACGTAAGAGTAAGCGCTGAAAGAGACAATGACGGCAGCGGCCAGAAAGGCCAGAGGGAATAGCCGGCCAGTCATTTCGGCCATTTGGCCGGTTAGCGCAAAGATACCGGCCCCAATCATCACGCCAGTGCCTAATGCAACGGCACCGATCAACGAAAGACTGTTTTCTTTGTATTGTGGCGTTCTATCCTGATCAGCCATGAAAACGATTCCTTATATTAATGGCAACGACAGCAGCCTTGGCTGCCAAAGACTCCTGCGCAATATTTTTTGATGTTATAGATATTAAAGATAGAACCTATGTGCAGCCACATGGCAAATGGCTCACGGAAGGGCTGATTTTGCGGGGCCACAGGCAAGTAGCTTTTACTTTAAACCAGCCAGTCTTGTTGCTGTAAAAACGCCACCTTCCGGTGGCGCGAGTTATAAAGTGCTTAACGATTTAAAACATTAACCTGACACCCGCAACCACACCGGTGTCTTCGCTACTATCTCCACTAGCACGAGAAAGGTCGGCGGTATCGCCATACTCTTTTACCCAGTAAGCGCCCACGTACGGAGCGAAGCGGCGGGTGACCTCGTAGCCGAGACGCATCCCCACACGCACTGAGTTGAGCCCCTCGCCCACACCAAACTCCTCGACTTCACTGGCAGCAACGGCAATTTCAGTACGTGGTTGAAGATAAAGGCGTTGCGTCAGGCGCAAGTCGTATTCGCCCTCAAAGCTGGCGGCTAGATCGCCGTCATCGCTCAGCTGTAGGGCGACATCGGTTTCGATGCCGTAGGGCATCACCCCTTGCAGGCCCACCACGCCATAGGTGCGCTCGGCGTGGTCATCGGAAAAGACGCCACCCTGATAACCCACGCCGCCCTGTAACTCCCAAAAGTCGGCAACCAGGGGCTGTAGAGCAGTTCAAGGGATTCGAACTCGGCATCCTCGCCGTCGCCCTGGACGTTCTCGCCTTCCGACTTAAGGTATACACGATTAATATCACCGCCGTACCAGCCTTGAAAGTCCCACACAACGGCCTCTTCGCCGTTGTCGGGTACGCTATATTCAAGGCGATCAAAGAGCGCCATCCCCATATTGTGTTCCATCATCGGGGCTGGCCAATCATTCGGCGCGTCGTAACCATCTTCCGCCTGGGCAGCGGTGGTCATGGCAAACGCTAAGCTAATGCCAGTGAAGTAGAACTTGGCTTTCATACTGCCTCCTTAAGAAACCTGAACAACGCGGAACATGCCAGCATCCATGTGATAAAGCAGATGGCAATGGAAGGCCCAACTGCCTTCGGCATCTGCCGTGATCAGCGCCGAAACCCGCTCGCCGGGCTTAACATTCAGGGTGTTTACGCGGAATCAGCTCACCCTGACCGTTTTCCAGCTCCATCCACATGCCGTGTAGGTGAATGGGGTGTTCCATCATGGTGTCGTTGATCAGTATTAAGCGCAGCCGCTCGTCTTTCTCGAAGTGAATTGGCCCAGTTACTTCGCTAAACTTCTTGCCGTCGAACGACCACATGTAGCGTTCCATGTTGCCGGTGAGGTGCAGTTCAAGCTCGCGTCTGGGCTCGCGGCGGTCGGGCCATGGCGTGAAGGCCTTCAAGTCTCGGTAAACCAGAACACGACGCTCATCGGGGTCAATGCCTATGCCCACTTGACCATAGCGTGAGCCCGGCTGGGCGTCGCCAGCTGCCAACATACCGCTTGCGAGCATGTTGCGCTGCTCTCCGGCCATGCCATTGGAGTGATCCATGTTGTTCATACCCGACATATCCGAATGGTCTATTCCTTCCATGTTGGAATGATCCATACCCTCCATATTTGACATAGCCGAGTGATCCATTTCTTCCATGCTGGCGTGGTCCATCCCCTGCATGTTCGACATGCCCGAATGGTCCATTCCTTCCATAGTGGAATGATCCATGCTGGTCATGCCGTGGGCACCCATGGCTTCCATACCGCGGTCAGCAATTTGGCGACGGTCCGGAATCTCCGCCTGCATGCCTTCGCGCGGGGCTAAAGTGGCGCGAGCGTAGCCGCTGCGATCCATGGATTCGGCGAAGATGGTGTAGGCCTGATCGTCTTCGGGTGACACCAAAACGTCGTAGGTTTCGGCAACGCCGATTCGGAACTCATCGACAGGTACGGGCTGAACCGGTTGGCCGTCGGCGGCCACTACGGTCATTTTGAGGCCGGGTATACGTACATCAAAGTAGGACATTGCCGAGCCGTTGATCACTCGCAGTCGTACACGTTCGCCCGGCTTGAACAGCGCGCTCCAGTTTTCCTCAGGGGAATGGCCGTTGAGTAGGTAGGTGTAGGTGCTGCCAGTGACATCCGCGATGTCCCGCGAACTCATACGCATTTTGGCCCACATGCCGCGCATCTCGGCGGTGGGGGCCAAGCCGTTTTGCCGTACATCGGCGAAGAAATCGGCAACCGTGCGTTCCTGGAAGTTGTAGTAGCCCTCCATGGTTTTCAGGTTGCGAAACACCGACATGGGGTCTTCAAAGGTCCAGTCGGTGAGCAGTATCACGTGCTCGCGGTCATAGCGGAAGGTTTCGCGCTCGGCGGCGTCGATAATCAGCGGCCCCACGTGGCCTAGCTGCTCCTGCATGCCGGAGTGGCTGTGATACCAGTAGGTGCCATTCTGGCGCACAGGGAAACGGTAGGTGAAGGTTTCACCGGGCGCAATGCCAGCAAAGCTTACCCTTGGTACCCCATCCATTTCCGGGGGCAGAATTAAGCCGTGCCAGTGAATGGAGGTGGACTCATCGAGCAGATTGGTGACGCGCAGCACTGCGTCCTGGCCTTCCTTCAGGCGAATCAACGGGCCGGGGCTGGTGCCGTTGATACTAAAAGTGCTCGCTTCCTGGCCATCAATCGGAATGGATTCACGCCGGATGGCCAGCGATACCACCGGGCCTTCTTCCACGCCTTTGGAATAGACGTTTGTACGCCCCCAGGGGTTGGCCCAGACGGGGCTTAAGCCCATTGCTGCGGCGGAACCTAACCCTAGCGCCGCGCCGCCTTTCAACACCTGGCGACGTGAGAGTGGGTGGGTGATGATGTTCGAACGCGTCATATAAAGCTCCCATCGCTGATGAATATCATCATCTTGGGGGAGCAAGCTGAATCAACGCTGAAAAACAGTTAAGCGGATGTCACTGCCGTTAATGGGAGCGTGGTGATAACCCGCAGACCACCCAGTGGGCTGCGCTCAAACTGGCAGTGACCGTGATAGCGTTCTACCAGCTGCGTCAAAATAGCAAGCCCCAGGCCGTAACCGGGATGGCGTTCATCCAGCCGAGTGCCACGCTCACCTAAACGAGGTATGTCGCTTTCCGCGACGCCGGGACCGTCATCATCAACAGTTAGCATGAGCGTTTGTGGCGTAACGTTGATATGGCAACAAATCTCTTGTTTGGCCCATTTGCCAGCGTTATCCAGCACAATGCCCAATATTTCGGAGTAATCGTGGGCATCAATAGGGACCTGGTCACGCTGATTAATTGCCTGCGTTAGTTCGAACGCCTGCTGAGGGTAGAGACTACGGAACATGCTCATTAGGCGTTGACTGTCGCGGATGAGGTGGGTCAAACGCCCCGCATGAGGGCCTGCGATACGCGCACGGCGAAGCTCGGCATCCAATTGTACGTTGATATCTTCTAGCCGCATCAGAAGCTTATGGCGGCGGCTGTCGTCAATTGGCCGGCTGCCCCTGAGCACTTGGGTGATCGCCGCCAACGGTGTTTTAAGCGCATGAGAAAGGTTGGCAACTGACTCCCGTGAGCGTTGCAAACGTAGGTCGATGTCATCCATAAAGCGATTGAGCTGCGCGACCAAGCCATCTAGCTCGGCGGGCGCGTTCAGAGAGAGTCGCTGACGCTCGCCTGCTTGCAGGGCTTCAAGCTGATCACGCAACTGCCACAGGGGCTGCAAACCACGGTTAACGGCCAACATGTTGAGCGCGACCAGAACCGAAAGTAAGCCTGCAGCAATACCGCCTACCCACCAGTGCAACGTGGCTAGCCCATTTTCTACCTGAGAAAAATCCTCACCAATCAGCAATACGCCGGTGCTGTCCTGCCACTCGAAATGCTGGCGATACACCAGCAAATGGCGCTTGCCACGCTTGACCTCGATGAGCGCATTACCTTCTTCGTTCAGTAACATTGCGAGCTGTCTCTGCCACTCTGGGTCTGAGGCGCTGGTCTCACCATTGAGACGTAGTACGTAAAGGTGATGAAATACTTGGTAAGTTTTGCTAGTCGAGACGAGCGATATGGGCATTGCCAACCGGTCATTTTCTAACTGTGATACAGCATGTACGGCTTCACGCTTGAGGCGTTCACCAAGAAAATCCTTAGCAAGCTTTTGCAGAAACACGCCGTGCAGCAACCATGTCAAGCCAACAACCAGCAACGCGACGCCGCCCAGCCAAGCTAGTAGACGAAACCGTAAGCTGCGTTTATCAACGTGAAACAAAAATATACCCCTGGCCGCGGCGCGTCTGGATGATCGACTTGCCAAGGTAACGGCGCAGACGCGCCACGTATACCTCAACAAGGTTAGGTGCGGCGGCGTCTTGCTCCAACGCGTAAAGCTGTTCTAGCAGTCGCTCCTTGGAGTGAATGCGATCGGGGTGAAGCATCAGGTAACGCAGTAGCCGAAACTCGGTGGCAGTAAGCGAACGCCATGCTGATTCTTCGCTGCAAACACGTTGGCTCGCTTCATCCAAGGAGACACCGTTGAGAGTGATGACTTGGGATAGCTGGCCAGACCGCCTGCGCAGTAGTGCCTTTAGGCGTGCCATCAGTTCGGCTTCGTGAAAGGGTTTAGTGAGGTAGTCGTCGGCCCCGGTTTCCAAGCCAACTACCTTGTCTTCCCACGTATCGCGCGCGGTGAGTATCAAAACAGGAGTAGTACGTTTTTGTTTACGCCACTGGGTGATAGTTCAAGCCCCGAGCCATCGGGTAACCCAATATCTAGGATGACAAGCTCGTACTCTTCGGTTGCCATAAACGACGCAGCCGCCTTGACAGAGGCGGCTACATCGACGAGGTAACCGTTGTCTTTCAGACTTTCAGCTAGGCTCTCGGCTAACAGGTCATCATCTTCCAGAAGCAACAGTTTCATAAGCTGATATCGCGTTAAAAGTTAATATCACCATACATTCCTGATTCATAATGACCAGGGATATTGCAGGCGTACTCCAGACTGTCAACATCTGAGGAAGCCGTCCATACCAGCGTTTTGGTTTCACCTCCCCCGATGGTGATAGACGGCATTTGCCCGCCATGCGCACCTTCCGCCATGTCGTGTCCGCCATGACCTTCACCATGACCACCACTCATTTCTTGCATCATCTTACGGTGCTCTTCCTGGGCGGCTTTATCACCTATCACGAACTCATGCTCAAGATTACCGGTGTTGGAAATTTCAAATTTAATGGTCTCACCGGCGGTAACTTGGATGTCTTCAGGATCAAACCACATATCGCCTGCTTCAAAGCTAATAGTGCGATCAACATCGGCAGAGCTCGCGTCATTGAGAGAACCATCATGTTCGCCCGCTGCCCAAGAGGTGGACCCCATAACACAGAGTGATATTGTCAGTAGACTGTAGGTCAGGTAGGTCTTGCGCATCATGTTTACCTCTTAGTGGTGTACCTAAGCGTTATAGCGTACCAACCTGAAATGAGCCTGAACCTCATGTCATTGAGTGTTAGTTGCCTTAGGACACCTTCACTACAGCGGTGAGCTCGCTGCGGATTAGTGTCACGTCCATCGCCTCAATGACCTGTCGTGCATCGCTTGCAGCGCGCGGATGGTATCGGCCTTGCCTTCCGGAGAGCGTTGCTTATAGCTATTAAGCTGGACGCTTAACTAACCAGGGGGATGTCCTTTCCTTAACCATTCGGTGATGTGACCCTTGTCAGCACCGCAGTGATCAGCAGTATAACTGCGACCAGTACCATCTCCAGAGCAATACTGCGCTGTAAACGTCGTGGGGCTGTAGCGTCGCCGCTCTCAAAGGCCGGTACAAGTCGGCACTTGTTCGCGGCAGCAAATAACAGTAGCACCGCGACAATCAATACCTTGCCGATCAAGAGCTGTCCATATGCCGTGGTGAGCAGCGGCGTGAGACCGCCCGTAAGCAGCGTGGCCAAAGTGACGCCCGTCAGCACCAACAAGCCAACCCCGCCCATGGCGATTTGCCCGAAACGAGTCAGAATGCGGGCGCTATTGCCCTGGTTGTGACGTCGCCCCACTAAGTGGAACAGCGGCCACAGTGAGGCCACCCAGAATGCCGCTGCCATCAAGTGAAAGATCAGCAAACCAGACAGGACGAGGCGTGGGGTGTTCACTGTATGTCCCACCTGCACGAACGCTAACATCACCAGTAACACGCCTACTAGGCTCAAGCTATTGGCTGTTTTCGAGAGTAGTAAGTTATTGAGCTGAATCGCCTGGACCAGCAGCAAGCCAGTAACGGCCAGTATCAGCCGCGTCCCGGGCGCACCCTCGAACACGATCCCGAGCAGCATCGGGTTGGTTGCAGCAGCCACATTGCCGCCCCCAAGGTATCCGGCTTGCAAAGGCCACTGGAACAGAACCAGGGTAACCCCCGACCAAGCAGCGAAGACACCCATGCGGACAACGCGCCTCCGGTCGTGATCAGGGAGTTGCGGAAACGCTAGGCGAAACAGCACGGCTCCCGTTGCGACTAGGGCGCTAAGATAAACCCCGGCCGCCACGAGGGTCATCGTGACGATCCAGACGTCGAGGCTATTTACGGAGAGCCACCAGGCCACGGGTCAGGGCTCGATCGAGAAGTTAAAACCGTCGGACATCATGTGCCCGTCATCCGATAGGCCTCGCCAACGCACCTGATAGTTCCCAGCCGAAAGAACTTCACCGGGCTTTACGAAGTAGCGTTCGACCTGTTCACTACCTGGCTGACCATCAAGGGGAACTGAGCCATTCGGGCCTGTCACCTCAAACTGGGTGATGCGCATCACGTCACCAAACTCAATGCCAATTTTCGCAGGGGAGTCCTGAACGGTGTCACCATCCTTAGGCGAAGTGCTTGTGCGGCCTTCATGGGCGAGTGCCGGGATTGCTAGCGAAATCAACAGTGTTGCTAAGGTAGCGTGAACGATCGGGAGAGATCTCGTCTTCTTTTGCATGCCGATTCCTTATATGTTTTTTCAGGGTTGAATGGATGCCGTTTCTTCATCGCGGAGGCGCTAAAACTGATTCGGTTGAGCCTTCAGAGGCCGTTCATTCGTCCTGTTTGGCGAACAAGGCACATAGCTTCGTGCCCTTTGGGAGCTAAGAGAGCGTCCAGGAACACTTTGGCTTCAGGGGTTTCCGCCTCTTGGGCGGTGAGGTATTTGAGCAGGCATTTGGACGCGCTCTTCTTCATGGAAGTGGCTCAGTTTTATAACGTGCCAACCTGAAACAGGGCTGAAAACGGCGGGAAAAATGACTTGTGACAACATTTAGGTATTGGGATTGGTTTCCCCTTTACCTTTGGGCTACCTATAGGTTGTAGGCTTATAACGTAAGCTAACTCCGCCTTCTTCTGTAGGAAAAGGCGATGTCTCGACCAGCAACATGAGAGGAAATATCATGGTTAAGCACAAGGTGATTTTTGCCCTTGGTCTGGCTGCAAGCCTCAGTGTCACAAGCAGCGTCATCTTCGCTCAAGGTATGAACCAAGGCGCCCAAGGTCAAGGCAATATGATGGGCGGCCAAGGCGGTATGGGTTCGGGCATGATGATGGGCAGTCAAGAAGGCATGTACCCAGGAATGATGATGGGAGGGCAAAGTGGGATGATGCCTTGTCCAATGATGGGAGGCATGGGGACTATGTCCGGCATGGTCGGTATGCTCGACGAGCAGCAGATGAGTACCATGCGTGAGATGCGTCAGGAACACCGCGCGGCCCAGTTTGAGCGGATGGGCGAAATGATGAACCTTCGCGACGACATGGTGCAAATCATGCAGGCTGAGCGACCAGAGCCAGAGGAAGTAAAGGCGCTGCATGCCCAAATGGCCAACCTTCATGGCGATATGATGGCTGATAATGTGCGCATGCATAATCAGATGCAGGACTTACTAACCGATGAGCAGCGTGAACAGATGAGGGGAAGCATGCGCAGCTACCATGGCCCGCAATAAGCCTTGGTGATGAAGTGAACTTCACCTCACGCCGGGTGAGGGCACCGAGTACAAACTGACAATGGAAGAAGGCGCTGTCGCGACATTCGCTTGGGCCTCCGTTGGTGGGCCACTTAATTTCGACACCCACTGTGACGGAAATGGCAACTCGATCAGCGATGAGAAAGGGCGTGGTTTGCCCAAAGACGAAGGCGCACGTGAAGCTGACTTCACCGGTAACCAAGGTTGGTTCTTTCATAATCGCAATGATAACGACGTGACCGTGGTGTTGCGTGTTAGAGGGGACTATGGGGAGCTGAATAAGGTTTTCTAAAGCAGTGGCCTCTAGCGCTCTCCTGAGGGCTAGAGGTTTTCCTCCCATCAGCGTTGTTAAAATGATGGGTAAGCGTTTACAAAATTAGGTGAGACAGTAATTAATGGGTTATCTGATTTAATAATATTTAGGCTTATATGCGAAAAAACTGAAAGTCTTCTTTTGGCCGAAGCGGGTGCAGCCAGGGCTTAAGCGAATTGGCTTTGGCAGTCTTCCTTCCGAGGACCAACGCCAAACAGTGGGTCGTGACACCCCGTAACGCTACGCATCCGTATTTTTCGTACTGAGATAATAGGAATCCAGCAGGAAGGCACCGGTTTTACTTTGGATGGTATTTGGGATGGGAAAACAAAAAAAGCACCCGTAGGTGCTTGATTTGTATAGTAAGGTGGTGGAGGCGGCGGGAATTGAACCCGCGTCCGCCAGCACGCGCCTATTGGCTCTACATGCTTAGATTTCGTCATTTGATTTAACGCAACTGACTCCGACGATCAGGATTCAGCCACGCGAGTCTTCTAAAGTTTAGCGCTTGGCGAGAAGACACCACCAAACGCGATCCTATCAGCTTTAGCTCGTATCCCCTCAGCGATGAATAGGCACATCACCTTGGGGCCAGACAAGAAGCTAACAGTGTTTAAGCTGCTAGCGCGCCTTGAGCGTAGTTTTCGTCATTTGCGACTATTTTTCGTGATGTGGGATTTACGAGATACATCACGCTCTCGGCATGCACCGCAAGGGTTGTCACCGGCGTCGAAACCATGTCGCCCCCTTATTTCAGTTGAGCATTCTAACGTGCTCACACCTGATTGACCAGTTATGCCTTGTTATGTTCCCGCATAATTCGACCTTTTTGGCGGCTCCAGTCGCGATCTTTTTCTGTTGCGCGTTTGTCATGCAGCTGTTTACCGGTCACTAGCGCCAGCTCGCACTTCACTTTATTGCGTTTCCAGTAAAGCTTGAGGGGCACACAGGTGTGGCCTTTGTCCTGGGTGATCGAAAAGATTTTGGCGATCTCTTTGCGATGCAGCAGCAGTTTGCGGGTGCGCGTCGGGTCAGCAATCTCGTGTGTGCTCGCAGTATTCAGCGGCATGATATGACTACCCAGCAGAAACGCTTCGCCGTTACGAACCAAAATATAGGTATCGGTGAGCTGAGCCTTACCGGCGCGCAAGCTCTTCACTTCCCAGCCAGCGAGCGATAGCCCCGCCTCGAAGGTCTCATCGATATGGTACTCAAACCGTGCCTTCTTGTTTTGGGCAATAACGCTGCTACCGGGGCCCTTACTGTTACCTTTCTTAGTGGCCATGGAACCTCATAATTAATCTGTCAGTGGCTTCCCCTTCGTTATTTGGGGAGGCGTGATACCATTTAGGGTCTGAAAAATGTTTCCCATGATACGCTTTGGGCACTGTGAAGTCAGCGGAGAGGTCAATGCCAACCGTCAATCGTTCCGCCTTAGTGCGGCACACCCCCCAGAAAATGTTCGATCTGGTTAACGACTTCGAACGCTACCCGGAGTTTTTGCCAGGCTGCCGCCAGGCGCGTTTGCTCGAACATGATGATGTGCATCTGATCGGCGAAATGACCCTGGGTCGTGCCGGTGTTGAGCAAACCATCACCACGCGCAACGAACTTTTTGCGCCCGAGCGTATTGAGCTGTCGCTGGTAAAAGGGCCGTTCAAGCGGCTTAAAGGTCGCTGGCTGTTTATCCCCATGGGGGAGGATGCCTGCAAGGTGAGCCTTGAGATGGAGTTTGAGTTCGCCAACCGGCTGCTCAGTATGGCGTTCGGCAAACTCTTTCAGCAAATCGCTGGCCAGCTAGTCGATGCCTTTACCAAGCGCGCAAACGAGCTGTATGGGCGCTGAAGCGCTTGCGGTTGAGGTAGCCTTCGCGTTGCCTTCCAAACAGCGCATAGTGGCTCTGCGCGTGCCTGAGGGCACTACGGCACGTCAGGCCGTTGCCTTGGCCGATTTGCCCACGCTCTTTCCTGATGTGCCCGGCGAAACCTTTGCTCAGGCGCCGCTGGGCATTTTCGGTAAAGCGCTACGCGAACCCGATACCCATCTATTACGCGACGGGGATCGGGTCGAAGTTTACCGGCCGTTGGCGATCGACCCCAAGGCCGCTCGCCTAGAGCGCGCCAAGCGTCAAGCGAGCGACCCGAAGCGTTAACCGCTTTTAAGGCTGTTGAACAGGCTGTGTGCCCTCAGGTGGCCGCGTCTGGGTGCTCTCTGTAGGGAGGGCATCCATTGGATCAACGCCTTCCGTTGCAGGCCTCATGCTGCTATCGCCTTCAAGCGGTAGCTCTTTGGATAGATCCCCTTCTTGCTCAATGTTCACCAGGCGGCCCTGGGGATCGAAGGTGAGCGTTACGCGACGCTGCTCTACATCGCCATACGCTTTATCTAAACGAAACACATAATCCCACTGGCTGGCGTCAAAGGGCGCTTCCAGCAATGGCCTGCCCATTACGTAAGTCACCTGCTCTTGGGTCATGCCTGGCTGAAGCTGGCTGACCATTTCCTGAGTGACCAGGTTGCCTTGGGGAATATCGCGCTTGTACACGCCTACGTAGCTGCAGCCGCTAATGACAGTAAGGGCAACGGAGAGCGTGATGATTTGAGTCAATTTTTGCATTTGGGCCTATTCTTCACTATCGTGGTTTCGGTTGATCATACCCGACCTAACCAGTTACTGCGAAGAGCGACCATGGCCGATCAGAACCATGAATTGCGCAAAGCCGGTCTAAAAGTGACCCTGCCGCGCGTCAAGATACTTCAAATTCTCGAAAATGTTTCGGGTCAGCACCACCTTAGCGCGGAAGAAGTGTACAAAACACTGATTGATGCGGGCGAAGATGTTGGCTTGGCAACCGTATACCGCGTATTGACTCAGTTCGAGTCAGCGGGCTTGGTAATTCGTCATAATTTCGACGGAGGCCATGCGGTATTCGAGATGACCCAAGAGGATCACCATGACCACATGGTGTGCCTTGAAAGCGGCGAAATCATTGAGTTCGTTGATGAAATCATTGAACGCCGTCAGCAAGAAATCGCTGAAGAGCACGGCTACGAACTAGTGGATCATGCTCTGGTGCTCTATGTACGTCCGCGCGGTTCCGACGTGACGCGCCAGGACAGCGGGCCGACGAACAAGAAATAGTGTTCGTAGGTCGCTGTTAGTCGCAGACCGTTAATCGCGGTTCGAAATATAAGCGCCCCTGAGCCATTTGGCCGAATTCCTGGTTAACTGAATTCGCCAAGTGGATCAGGGGCGTTTGTTTTGCTGTGTGCAGATGTGCTGTATAGCTGTGCGCTATAGAAATGCACAGAAACGGCGCAGGGCGCCCGCTCAATCAGTGCGGCGGGCGTTGGCTGGCGTGCAGCATCTCCCGAGCGTGGGCCAGGGTTTGGTCAGAAAGCGTGACACCGCCCAGCATGCGCGCCAGTTCGCTGATGCGGCCCTGTTCGTCGAGTAGCGCCATCTGGGTCAGCGTTGTATCGCGCTTCGCCTGTTTCTCGATATGCAGGTGCTGGTGCGCCTGTGCTGCCACCTGGGGTAGGTGGGTCACGGTCATGACCTGGCCGTTTTCGCCCAGTTTGCGCAGTAGTTGGCCAACGATCTCTGCGGTGGCCCCCGAGATACCCACATCCACTTCGTCAAACACCAGGCTGGGAACCGTTGAGTGCGTCGCCGCGACCACTTGAATCGCCAAGCTAATCCGCGATAACTCACCGCCGGAGGCGACTTTGGTCAATGGGCGAGCGGGCTGGCCGGGGTTGGCGCTAATCAAAAACTGTACACGATCAAGGCCTTCAGGGGAGGGCGCGTCTTTAGCGGTGACCTCCACTTCAAAACGAGCTTTGCCCATGGCCAAAAAGCCCAGCTGCTGCTGCACCTCTATACTCAAGCGAAGCGCGGCTTTTTGACGGCTCTCGCTGAGTTTTTTTGCCGCTTGGCGGTAGCTCTCGCGTAGCTCGACAACCCGTGCACTGAGTGCCTCCAGGTCATTGCCACCCTCTTCTAGCTGAGAGACTTCCCGCTGTAGCTCAGCATGCAGGGCGCATAGCTCTTCAGGAGCAACGTGGTGCTTGCGGGCAATTCGATGGACGTCGGTCATTCGTTCTTCAACCCAGGCGAGCCGCTCAGGGTCTAATTCGGTGGTGCTGGCGAGGCGGTTAAGCTCGCTGGAGGCCTCTTCCACTTGAATGCGCGCATCGCTCAGCATGGCAAGCGTGTTCGCCAGGGTGCCTTTGTCGCTACCTGGCAGTGCGCTTAAGTGGGTAAACGCTTGGTTGAGTAAGGAGAGCGCGCCGCCCTCGTCACTGGCGCAGCAGTCGGCGGCAAACTGGGTTTCGCGCAGGGTCTCTTCCGCGTGAGCCAGGGTGTGCTGCTCTTCCTCTAACGTGGCTAATTCACCTTCCGCTAAACCGAGCTGATCCAGCTCTTCTACTTGGTAACGCAGCAACTGCCGTTTGGCCTCAACTTCACTGCCTTCTTCGCTTAGCTTCTTCAGCTGCCGACGCGCACTGCGCCACTCGCGGAACGTTTCAGCTAATTGAGTGGTGGCATCGTTTAGGCCTGCGTAATCGTCCAGCAGGGCAAGGTGGGTCTCTTCGCGCATCAGCGCATGGTGAGCATGCTGTCCATGAATTTGAATCAGCTGCTCGCCGAGGGATTTTAGATCCGAGATAGTCGCGGGTTGGCCGTTAATCCAGGCTTTGGAACGGCCGTTGGCGGTGACCACACGGCGCAGCAAGCATTCCTCAGCGGGGAGCTCCCGCGCCGTTAGCCACTCGATGGCGGCGGGCAGGTGTTGAATGTCGAAGCGTGCGGAGAGGTCCGTACGCTCGCGGCCGTGACGCACGCTTCCGGCGTCGGCACGCTCGCCCAGGCAGAGCCCAAGGGCGCCTAACAGGATCGATTTGCCCGCGCCGGTTTCCCCGGTAATCGCGGTCATACCGCCGGTCAAGTCGAGTTCTAAGTGATCGACAATGGCGAAATCTTGAATAGCTAGCTGAGTAAGCATGGCGCCTCCTGAGGCGGTACAGCATAGAAGCTGGATACTTATCCAATAGTTGTTGATTTATACAGTAGTTAATAACTCACTTCAATGCACCTCTTGAGATGGAATTTATGGCCCCCATATAGCGTGCATGATCAGTCAAAGCTAGTGACTTAAAGCTTACTTCTTTGCGCGCCGCCCGCGTGGCCGCGCTCTACTTTTTAGGAGCACAACATGGCGAAAGAACCGCAAACACCAATGGACGATGAGCTGGCCCGCCACGAGCAAGACGCCGATGGCGCCGAGCAAGCAGCTGAGAAGGTTGCTGAAGAGCGCTTGATGGAGGGCGAACTGGAAGGATTGATCAATGACGAAGAGGCGCTAGAAGACAGCGTCGACAACCCGGAAGCGGAAATGCTGGCAGCCCAAGTAGGTGAGTTAGAGCAGAGCTTGGCCGAAGCCAAGGATCAAGCCCTTCGCGCCGCCGCTGAAGCGCAAAACGTGCGCCGTCGTGCGGAGCAGGAAGCGGAAAAAGCCCGCAAGTTTGCCCTGGAGAAGTTCGTTAAAGAGCTGCTGCCAGTGGTAGATAGCCTGGAAAAAGCGCTTGAGACCATGGAAGAGGGTGCATCGGAAGTTCATCGTGAAGGTGTTTCCATGACCTTGAAAATGCAGCTGGATGTGCTCAACAAGTTCGGCGTTGAAAGCATTGAACCCCATGGTGAACCCTTCGACCCGCAAGTGCACGAAGCCATGACCATGGTGCCTAACCCGGATCTCGAACCGAACACCGTGATGGACGTTATGCAGAAAGGCTATTTACTCAATGGACGCTTGGTGCGCCCAGCGATGGTTGTAGTGAGTAAAAAAGCCGATTAAGCCACTGGCGGCACAGAGTTTGAAAAAAGTGTGTGAAAAAAAGCCCTTGAAATGTCAGCGGCGGCCCCCAAATAAAGGGCAACCCCGCGGGGAAACCCGCAGACAAGCTTTAAAAACTAAATTTTCAGTTTTGTAACAACCGAATTCGAGGTATTGCTATGGGACGTATAATTGGTATCGACCTGGGCACCACTAACTCTTGTGTGGCCGTGCTCGATGGTGACAGCGCTAAAGTTATCGAAAACGCCGAAGGCGGTCGTACGACGCCTTCTATCATCGCCTACACCGATGATGGTGAAACGCTGGTAGGTCAGGCGGCTAAACGTCAGGCCGTTACTAACCCAGAAAACACCCTGTACGCCATCAAGCGTCTCATTGGCCGTCGCTTTAAAGACGACGTCGTCCAGAAAGACATTAAGATGGTGCCGTACAAAATCAGCGAAGCTGATAACGGTGACGCTTGGGTTGAAGTAAAAGGCAAAAAAATGGCACCGCCGCAGGTAAGCGCGGAAGTGCTGAAGAAAATGAAGAAGACTGCCGAAGACTACCTGGGCGAAGCAGTCACCGAAGCGGTCATTACCGTACCGGCCTACTTCAACGACAGCCAGCGTCAGGCGACCAAAGACGCCGGCCGCATTGCCGGTCTGGACGTTAAGCGCATTATTAACGAGCCGACCGCTGCCGCACTGGCCTACGGTATGGACAAATCCCGCGGCGACAAAACCATCGCGGTCTACGACCTGGGTGGTGGCACCTTCGATATCTCGATCATCGAAATTGCCGATGTCGACGGCGAAACCCAATTTGAAGTGTTGGCCACCAACGGTGACACCTTCCTGGGCGGCGAAGACTT
The DNA here is from genome assembly GCF_009728585.1 of Halomonas sp. PA16-9. Lineage (NCBI taxonomy): Bacteria > Pseudomonadati > Pseudomonadota > Gammaproteobacteria > Oceanospirillales > Halomonadaceae > Halomonas > Halomonas sp. PA16-9. The sequence continues at coordinate 384,666 of NZ_CP040451.1, forward strand.
TGACTTGGCGCTGATCAACTACCTGGTAGACCAGTTCAAGTCTGACAGCGGCATTGATCTGTCTGGCGATAACCTGGCCATGCAGCGTCTGAAAGAAGCTGCCGAAAAAGCCAAAATTGAGCTGTCTAGCGCTCAGCAGACCGATGTGAACCTGCCTTACATCACCGCCGACAACACTGGCCCGAAACACCTTAACGTTAAGGTGACTCGTGCCAAGCTGGAGTCACTGGTCGAAGAGCTGGTTCAGCGCTCGCTCGAGCCGTGCAAAATGGCCCTGAAAGATGCAGGCCTGTCTGCCTCTGAAATCGACGAAGTGATCCTGGTCGGTGGCCAGACACGTATGCCGATGGTGCAGAAGAAAGCCGCTGACTTCTTCGGCAAAGAAGCACGTAAAGACGTTAACCCGGACGAAGCGGTTGCCGTTGGTGCAGCGATTCAGGGCGGCGTACTCGGTGGCGACGTTAAAGACGTTTGCTGCTCGACGTTACCCCGCTTACCCTGGGTATCGAAACCCTGGGTGGCGTAATGACGCCGCTGATCGAAAAGAACACCACCATCCCGACCAAGAAGACACAAACCTTCTCAACGGCGGATGACAACCAAACGGCGGTGACCATTCACGCCGTGCAGGGTGAGCGCAAGCAAGTGTCGCAGAATAAGTCGCTGGGTCGTTTTGATCTTGCTGACATTCCGCCTGCACCGCGCGGTGTGCCGCAGATCGAAGTCGCCTTTGACTTGGATGCCAACGGTATTCTGAACGTATCGGCAAAAGACAAGGCCACTGGCAAAGAGCAGTCGATTGTCATCAAGGCGTCTAGCGGTCTGTCCGAGGAAGAAGTCGAGCAAATGGTACGTGATGCCGAAGCTCACGCCGAAGAGGACAAAAAGTTCGAAGAGCTGGTGCAGCTGCGTAACCAAGCTGACGGTATGATTCACGCTACGCGCAAAACGTTGGAAGAAGCTGGCGACAAAGCGACTGACGACGAGAAGCAGGCGATTGAAACGGCCATCAGCGAGCTGGAAGAAGCGGTTAAAGGTGACGACGTCGATAACATTCAGAAGAAACTGGATGCACTGACCGAAGCCTCTGGCCAGCTCGCCCAGAAGATGTACGCCGAGCAGGCAGAAGCAGCGCAGCAAGAGGGCGGCGAAGGTGCTGAAAGCACTTCCAAGCCGGAAGAAGACGTGGTTGACGCCGAGTACGAAGAAGTCAACGACGATCAGAAAAAGCAGTAACATCCTCTTTCTGCCAAGGAAAGCGGTGACGCGGGAGCTTACTCCCGCGTTGCTGTTTCCGAGACCAAGACGCACGTAGTTAGATATATAGCTAGGTATGTAGCTAAATGTGTATCGCCTAAATGTGCAGTTGAGTGCGTAGCTAACCAGGAGGCGTAGGGCCTATGTCCAAACGCGATTATTACGAAGTCCTGGGTGTCGAAAAAGGGGCCGATCAGAAAGAGATCAAGAAGGCCTATCGCCGTCTGGCGCAAAAATTCCACCCTGATCGAAACCCGGACGATAAAACCTCAGCGGAAAAATTCCGTGAAGTGTCCGAAGCGTATGAAGTGCTCAGCGACGGCGAAAAGCGCGCTGCCTATGACCAGTTCGGCCATGCGGGCGTTGATGGCCAAGGTGGCGGCGGTGGTTTCGGCGGCGCAGGTGCCGGCGATTTCAGCGACATTTTCGGCGATGTGTTTGGCGATATTTTTGGCGGAGGCGGTGGTCGTCGCCGTGGGCCCAATGCCCCGGCACGCGGCTCCGACCTGCGCTATAACCTAGAGCTGGATCTAGAGAACGCCGTTGCAGGAACCACAGTCGATATCCGTGTGCCGCGGCATATCGAGTGTGATCGCTGCGATGGCGGTGGCGCCGAGCCAGGCTCCTCGAAAGAGACCTGCCCGACCTGTCACGGTCACGGTCAAGTGCGTATGCAGCAGGGCTTTTTCGCCGTGCAGCAAACGTGCCCAACCTGTCATGGCTCTGGCCAGCACATTAAAGTGCCGTGCCATAAGTGTAATGGCGAAGGGCGCGTACGCGAGACGCGCACGCTGTCCGTCAAGATTCCGCCCGGCGTGGATACCGGCGATCGCATTCGCTTGAATGGTGAAGGCGAAAGCGGTGTGAACGGTGGCCCGCCTGGGGATCTGTACGTTCAGGTGGCGATCAAGCCGCACCATATCTTCCAGCGTGACGGTAAGCACCTGCAGTGCGATGTGCCGATCAACTTCGTCGATGCAGCGCTAGGTGGCGAGCTTGAAGTGCCCACGCTAGATGGCCGCGTGAAGCTGAAGATTCCGCCGGAAACCCAAACCGGCAAGCTGTTCCGCCTGCGCGGTAAAGGCGTCAAGCCCGTGCGCGGTGGCATGCCCGGCGACCTGCTGTGCAAGGTAGTGGTGGAAACCCCCGTCAAGCTCAACGACGAGCAGCGCGACCTACTGCGCCAGCTGCAACAGAGCTTCGACGACAGCAACAGCCACAACCACTCGCCGAAGAAAACCGGCTTCTTCGACAGCGTGAAGAGCTTCTTTGAAGATATGAAGCCGTAAACCTGTAATAATAGTAAGCAGTTAGTTGTTTGGTTCAAAAACCCTCGGTTCGCCGGGGGTTTTTGCTGTTTGGGGATGCTGCGCGCAATGGATAACCTTCAGGAAAGGCCCACAAAGGGCATCTTGCTCAGGGTGCTCTCAGGCGCTCTGTTCACTGGCATGCTGGTGTGCATTAAAGCCGTGAGCGACGCAGTGCCGGTGGGGCAGTCGGTGTTTTTTCGCTCATTGTTTGCGCTGCTGCCTATCGTGATTTTTCTGTTGCTGCGGCGGGAGTTTCCCCAGGGGTTGGCTACGCGGCGCCCCTTGGGGCATGCGTTGCGTTCGGGGATGGGGGCGGCGGCGATGTTTGCCTCCTTTGCGGCGGTGGCGCTGCTACCCATTGCCGAGGCGACACTATTAGCCCAGCTAACACCGGTGTTTATGGCGATAGGTGGCATATTGCTGTTGGGGGAGCGTTTCTCGCTCTACCGCGCTGGCGGCATAATATTGGCGATTGCTGGAGTGGCAGTGCTGATCTTGCCTGGGCTCAATGCCAGTTCCAGCAATGGGCAAATAACCGGGTACGCGTTAGGAGCGCTGGGTGCGCTGTTAACCGCGGGGGCGCTACTGACCGTGAGACGTATTTCGCGCACCGAGAGTGCTGCCTCCATCGCCTTCTACTTTATTGTGGTGGCAGCACTGGCTGGGCTTGCCACGCTCCCACTGGGTTGGGCCGCGCTCACACAGGCGGAGTTTGCCCTGTTGGTGCTCTCGGGCCTGTTTGGCGGCGCCGCCCACATCGCGATGACATTAGCGCTGCGCTACGCCGAGGCGTCGCGGTTGGCGCCTTTTGAATATATTGCCCTGGTGTGGCCTGTGCTCGCCGACTGGGTGTTGTTTGGCATACCGGTCTCCAGTGGTTTCCTGCTAGCGCTACCGCTGATGTTAAGCGGGGTAGCGCTAGCGGCGATGGAAGGGCGACGGCTTAGGTTAACGGCTAAATGGCTGCTTCGACGATAAGCTGCGGCTGGCCTTTCGAGCACGGCTCAATTCGGGCCGTGACTTTATATACTTGCTGCAACAGTGCTGGCGTAATCACTTCAGCGGTGGGGCCGCAGGCAATCAGGCGGCCATTTTCCAGCAGCATGGCGGCGTCGGCGAAGCGTAGCGCATGCCCCAAGTCGTGGAGTGCCACCAGAATCAGCATCTGGCGCTGGTCGGCTAACCGGCGCAGCACCGTCAACAGACTAATTTGCCGGTTAAGGTCGAGCGCCGAAGTGGGCTCATCCAGCATCAGAATCTCCGGCTCTTGCACCAGGGCCTGGGCAGCGCTTACCAACTGGCGCTGGCCGCCGCTAAGGTCACCAATATCGCGCTCGCCAAGGGCCGTGATCGCCAGCTCGTCCAACGCCCGATCCACTTGGGCTAAATCCTCAGGCTGCACTTTTAATCCACGCCCCTGCATGCGCGCCAAAAGCACCGATTCATACACCGTGAGCACCGCTTTGGCGCCGGTGTCCTGGGGCATATAGCCCACTGGGCGCTCGGCGCTGGTGCCGCTGATGATCACCTCGCCTTCGCCTTTCAATAGTCCTAACACGCGCCTAAAAAGCGTCGACTTACCCGCCGCATTAGGGCCCAGCAGCGCGACGACTTGCCCGCCTTGAAAGCAGGGCGTGGTGATCTCATGCAGAATAGGGCGCCGCCCATAGCGGGCGGATACGCGGTTCAGTTGTAGCGTTACCATGAGGCCTTCTTGTGGTTAAGCACTAGAAATAGAAAGAAGGGAATGCCCACCAGCGAAGTGATGATGCCAATGGGGATGATAGTGCCGGGGATAATGATCTTGGAGATAACTGAGCCAACGGAGAGGATGAGCGCGCCGCACAGCGCCGAACCGGGCAGGAAGAAGCGCTGATCTTCACCCAGCAAAATGCGCGCAATATGCGGCCCCACCAAGCCAATAAACCCAATGGTGCCTACAAACGCTACCGCGATAGCAGCGAGTAGCGACACCAGTACCAGCACTTCCAAGCGCAGCGCGCGGGGATTGACGCCCATGCTCTCGGCTTTGGCATCGCCCAGGCGCATAGCAGTCAGCGCCCAGCCGTGCCGGGCAAGCAGCGGCATGGACAAAGCGAGAATGCTGAGGGCGATCCAGAACTTGGGCCAGGTCGCTTTGGTCAAGCTGCCCATGGTCCAGAAGACTACCGCGGATACCGCCTCTTGGCTGGCAAAGAACTGAATCAGCGCCATTAGCGAGTTGAAGATAAACACCATGGCGATGCCGAGCAGCACAATGGTCTCTACCGTGACGCCGCGCTTTAGGCTTAAGGCATGAATTAAAAACGCGGTGAACATGGCCATTACAAAGGCGTTGATGGGTACCACAAACTCAATGGCGGCAGGCACCAGCGCCACCCCGAAGGCGAGACCCAAAGCGGCGCCAAAACTGGCCCCGGCGGAAATCCCCAAGGTAAACGGGCTGGCTAGCGGGTTGCTCAGAATGGTCTGCATCTGTGCCCCGGCCACCGACAGGCTGGCGCCCACTACGAGCGCCATCAGCGCCACCGGCATGCGGATTTCCCAGACAATCACCCGCGCCTGCTGGCTAACACTGCCTGGCGTGAATAGCGCCGCGATGACTTCGCCCAGGCTGTAGCGGGCGGGGCCGAGGGCCAGATCAACGCAGAGGCTAAAAAACAGCGCTAACACCAGTGCCGCCAATATCAGTTGGCGGCGGAACACCTGGCTATGGTAGAAGGCGCGACCCTGTGAAAGGCGCTCTGTGACCTCCGTTTCCGTTATCCTCGTATCAGTCGTCATGGAGCGATATCCAGTAGCCGGGCTCATAGTCGATGGGCAGGAAGCGTTCGTGCAGTTCTTCCATGGTGGCTTCCGGGTCTAGGTCGGCAAAGAGCTCAGGGTGTAGCCACTTGGCTAACTGCTGCACGGCCACGAAGTAGTAGGGGCTGTTGTAAAACTGGTGCCAAATGGCGTGGAAATTGCCAGATTCAACGGCCTTAATGCCGGTCATCGCGGTGCGCTCGGTCAGCGCTTCCAGCTTGGCGTGAGCGCTTTGCATATCTGAACCAGGCCCTACGCCCACCCAGTCGCCGCCAGGTACGTAGGCATCCCAGTTGCCGCCGGTAACAACCACATGGTCGGGGTTGGCGGCAATAATCTGCTCAGGGTTCAGGTTGCCGAAGCTGTTAGGAATAATCCCCTCAGCAATATTGTGGCCGCCGGCCAGGGTGACATAATCGCCAAAGTTGGCAGGGCCAAAGCTCATGCAGCACTCGTCGGAGTAGCCGCCTGCCCGTCAATAAACACGCTGGGGCGCTCTGGATTGGCCTCGGCGATGACGTCGGTTACCCGTGCCAGCTGTGCCTCGGCAAACTCGATAAACGCTTCGGCCGCGGCTTCATCGTCCATGATCTGGCCGATGATGCGCATGGAGGGAATGGTGTGTTCAAGCGGATCTTCACGAAAATCCACATAGATGATCGGAATGCCGAGCTGCGCCAACTTGTCGTCGTAGGCGGCGTCTTCTGTGGCGGCTTTAGCTTCGATGTTCATCAGCACCACATCAGGGTTAAGCGCGGCGGCCTGCTCTACATCGAAGGTGCCGTCTTTAAAGCCGCCAAAGGTGGGGATCGCTTCAATCTCTGGGAAGCGCTCTAGATAGCGGGCATAGTTATCAGGGTCCGCTTGAGAAAAGTCTTCGCGCCAACCGACCACATGGGCAAAAGGGTCTTCCGGTTCGAGTAGCCCAAGCAGATAAATTTGCCGCCCTTCACCTAAAATAACCCGCTCGGCAGGGGCGTCCAGAGAGATTTCGCGGCCAGCGACATCGGTAATAGTGATAGCGTCAGCCATAGCAGTGGCGCCGCAAGCAAAGCTGATAAGCGTACCAAACAGGATTTTTAAGCGCGGAGAACTGAGCATTTTTTAAACTCGTTGGTCAATATTGATTAACAGGTCTGGCATCACTGATGCGCAGTAACGCTTTGATAGCACAGAGATGCAATTGCTATTGTAACTGATTAGCGTTTAGGCGGCATCACTGGGGTGCCGCGCTGAATGGTTCACATGCTACGCTTTGTTTTTGCCATTTATTCTTCGGCGACGGCTTCGCGTATTGGGCTCTAAACGGCAATTGTGTTGTTGTAGCTTTTTTTAGTTAGCAAGTACTTACATTTATGGAGAGGCCGCTATGCCTTTATCTCGTGTTGAAATCGCCACGCCTTCCGCCGAGCGTTTAATCAATCGACTGTGCAAACACTGGGCGCATAAGTTGGAGGTCGAGCAGAGTGATCAGCAAGCTACCATTACCTTTGCCACCGGCACCTGCTTAATGGTCGCTGAATCGGATAAATTGGTAGTAGCCCTGGAAACCCTCGAAGAGGAGCATCTGGATGAATTGGAGGGGGTGGTCGAGCGCCACCTAATGCGTATGGCCGGTGATGAAGAGCTGGCGATTGTTTGGGAAAACTAGACCACGACGGGTCTGCTATAATCGCGCTGATTTTGAAAACATAAATCTTATGCACCGAAACGCAGAGCGCAGGAGTTCGCATGACCCGAATTGCCATTGTAGGCGTGGCTGGCCGCATGGGCCGGACGTTGGTAAATGCTGTAGAGCAAGAGGCTGAGGCGACGCTAGCCGGTGGAATTGTGGAGCCAGGCAGCTCCTTATCGGCGCTGACATTGGCGAACTTGCCGGGGTGGGTAAGCGCGGCGTTGTCGCAGTAGATTCCCTGGCGTCGATTGTCGATGACTTTGATGTGTTGATCGACTTTACGGCTCCCCAGGTAACGCTGGGTAATCTGGCGTTCTGCGCCGAGCACGGTAAGCGTATTGTGATTGGCACCACCGGTATGAGCGATGATGAGCTGGCCCAGCTTGATAGCTACCGCGATAAGGTGGCCATGGTGTTCGCGCCCAATATGAGCGTCGGGGTTAATTTAACCCTGAAGCTGCTTGAAACCGCTGCCAAAGCGCTGGGCGATGAAGGCTACGATATTGAAGTGATCGAGTCTCACCACCGCCATAAGGTTGATGCGCCTTCCGGCACCGCGATCAAAATGGGCGAAGTAATTGCCGACAGCCTGGGGCGTAACCTTAAAGAGCACGGCGTGTTTGAGCGAGTCGGGCAGTGCGGCCCACGCACCGACAAAGAGATCGGCTTTGCCACCGTGCGCGCGGGCGATATCGTGGGTGAGCACACGGTAATGTTTGCCACCGAAGGTGAGCGCATTGAAATCACTCACAAGGCCTCCAGCCGGATGACATTTGCCAAAGGTGCGGTTCGCGCGGCGCGCTGGGTCGCTGGCAAAGAGAGCGGCCGTTACGACATGCAGGATGTATTGGGGCTAGAGTAAGGGATTGCCTGTCACTGCTTGAGCAGGGCGCTAGAACAGTCCTGCCATCAAGGGGTAGTCTTCGATCAAGAATTCCTGTAACATTTCAAAAATTTTGGCCGGGTGGCCTGGAAATCTTAAACGGCGCGCTTGTTGCGTTGGTCAACCCAAAGCCTGCCTCCTCAGGGTTTGCTGCTATAAAGCGGTGCTGCTGTTAAGCGTAACGCTAGAGGCTAAGCGAATCAGAAAGGCATCGAACAACAAGCGGGATGAAACCGATTCTTTTTATCGGCTTCGTCCCGCTTTTTTACGACCCCAGTTTTACTAGTGATAGTTTTTATTAGCGATAGTGTTACGTCGCGGATAATCAAGAAATTGCTGAGCCTGCGCCCCACAGGCTCCCACCAGCATGGGAGGATCTTGTTTTGAATAACCCCGCATTGAGCAAACCCGCAATATTGGCCCTGGAAGATGGCAGCGTGTTCCACGGCATTGCCATTGGCGCGGACGGATTAACAAGCGGTGAGGTGGTGTTCAATACGGCCATGACCGGCTATCAAGAAATCCTCACCGACCCTTCCTACACCCGCCAAATCGTTACCCTCACCTATCCCCATATCGGCAATACAGGCATTAACGCTGAAGACATTGAGTCAGCTTCTATTGCCGCAGCAGGTTTGGTGATTCGCGATTTACCGCTAATGGCCAGCAGCTTCCGCTCTGAGCAGTCGCTGTCGGACTACCTGAAAAGCCAGAACGTGCTGGGTATTGCCGATATCGATACCCGCCGTCTAACGCGCATTTTGCGAGATAAAGGTGCGCAGAACGGGGCGATTTTGGCAGGCGTTGATGCGGAAGGCGACGGGGCGGTCACACGGGCGCTGGAAGCCGCCAAGGCTTTCCCAGGCCTGAAGGGGATGGATCTGGCCAAAGAGGTGTCGTGTAAACAAGCCTACGAGTGGTCGGAAGGTGAGTGGACGCTGGGTGAAGGCTACGCTGATGCTTCCAAAAGCGAGCGCCCCTACCATGTGGTGGCGTACGACTACGGTGTGAAATTCAACATCCTGCGCATGCTGGCCGCTCGCGGCTGCCGCCTGACAGTCGTGCCCGCGCAAACGCCTGCTGCTGAGGTGCTGGCGATGAATCCGGATGGCGTGTTTTTAGCCAACGGCCCTGGTGACCCGGAGCCCTGCGATTACGCCATCAAGGCAATTCAGGACGTGCTGGAAACCAATATTCCGGTGTTTGGTATCTGCCTGGGCCACCAACTGCTGGCGCTCGCCGCCGGGGCGAAGACGGTCAAAATGAGCCACGGCCACCACGGTGCCAACCACCCGGTGCAGGATCTGGATAGTGGTACGGTAATGATCACCAGCCAGAATCACGGCTTTGCGGCGGATGAAGCGACCCTGCCCGCTAACGTGCGCGCCACGCACCGTTCGCTGTTCGACGGCACCTTGCAGGGAATCGAGCTTACCGACCGACCGGCGTTCAGCTTTCAAGGCCACCCGGAAGCGAGTCCCGGCCCGCGTGATGTGGCGCCGCTGTTTGATCGCTTCGTGGCTATGATGCAGGCACGCCGTTAACGCGTCCCTAGCATCACCGTATCGCCGTCTTTTGTCGCTCATCGTCACCATTTTTTGCGGGAACCGTTATGCCTAAGCGTACCGACATCAACAGTATCTTGATCATTGGCGCTGGCCCGATTGTGATCGGCCAGGCCTGCGAATTCGACTACTCCGGCGCCCAGGCGTGTAAAGCGCTGCGCGAGGAAGGTTACCGGGTTATTTTGGTTAACTCCAACCCCGCCACCATCATGACTGACCCGGCCATGGCCGATGCCACCTACATCGAGCCGATTACCTGGCAGGCGGTGGAGAAGATCATCGAAGCCGAGCGCCCTGATGCCATTCTGCCGACCATGGGTGGTCAGACGGCGCTGAACTGCGCCCTCGAGCTTGAAAAGCATGGCGTGCTGGAGAAGTTCGGCGTCGAGATGATCGGTGCCAACGCCGATGCGATTAACATGGCCGAAGACCGTGATCTGTTCGATCAGGCCATGAAGCGCATTGGCTTGGAGTGCCCGAAAGCGAAAGTCGCCCACACCATGGATGAAGCCTGGGAGATTCAGGCTGAACTGGGTTTCCCGACCATTATTCGCCCTTCCTACACCATGGGCGGCTCCGGCGGCGGCGTGGCGTACAACAAGGAAGAGTTCGAAGAAATCTGTACCCGTGGTTTTGAGCTTTCCAATAACCACGAGCTGCTCATCGATGAGTCGCTGCTGGGGTGGAAAGAGTACGAGATGGAAGTTGTGCGTGATAAAAACGACAACTGCATCATCGTCTGCGCGATTGAGAACTTCGACCCCATGGGCGTGCACACCGGCGACTCCATCACCGTGGCGCCGGCGCAAACGCTGACCGATAAAGAGTATCAGATCATGCGTGACGCCAGCCTCGCGGTACTGCGCGAGATTGGCGTAGAGACCGGTGGCTCTAACGTCCAGTTCGGTATGGATCCCAAAACCGGCCGTTTGGTAGTTATCGAGATGAACCCGCGGGTGTCACGCTCTTCAGCGCTGGCCTCAAAGGCGACCGGTTTCCCGATTGCTAAAATCGCCGCGAAATTGGCGATTGGCTATACCCTGGACGAGCTGCAGAACGATATTACCGGTGGTCAAACGCCGGCATCGTTCGAGCCGTCTATCGATTACGTGGTCACCAAAATTCCGCGCTTCACCTTCGAGAAATTCCCCCAGGCCAACGATCGCCTAACGACGCAGATGAAGTCGGTGGGTGAGGTGATGGCGATTGGCCGCACCTTCCAAGAGTCGCTGCAGAAAGCCCTGCGTGGCCTGGAAACCGGTAACGATGGTCTTGATCCGATCATTACCGATTTCACGCCGGACAACATGGCGATTATCCAGGGCGAACTGCAGGCCGCCGGTGCCGAGCGTATTTTCTACGTGGCGGACGCCATGCGTTCCGGCATGAGCGTCGATGACGTCTTTGCCCTGACCAATATCGACCCTTGGTTCCTGGTGCAGCTGGAAGATTTGGTGCTGACTGAAAACGCCGTTGCCAAGCGCTCGCTGGCTGACTTCTCGGCTCGTGAGCTCTATCAGCTCAAGCGCAAAGGCTTCGGCGATGCGCGCCTGGCCAAGCTACTGAATGTCAGCGAAAAAGAGTTCCGTCAAACCCGCCAGGCCGCCGGCATTCGCCCGGTTTATAAGCGTGTCGATACCTGTGCCGCGGAGTTTGCCTCTGATACCGCCTATATGTACTCCACTTACGAAGAGGAGTGCGAGGCGGATGTTTCTGACCGTCAGAAGATCATGGTATTGGGCGGTGGCCCTAACCGGATCGGCCAGGGCATCGAGTTTGACTACTGCTGCGTTCACGCCGCCTTCGCCATGCGCGATGATGGTTATGAAACCATCATGGTCAACTGCAACCCAGAAACCGTCTCGACCGATTACGATACCTCTGATCGTCTCTACTTCGAGCCGGTAACGCTGGAAGACGTGCTGGAGATCGCCGACAAAGAGAAGCCGGTGGGTGTGATCGTTCAGTTCGGTGGTCAAACGCCGCTGAAACTGGCCCGTGAGCTAGAAGCTGCCGGTGTGCCGATCATTGGTACCACGCCGGATGCTATCGACCGCGCAGAAGACCGTGAACGCTTCCAGGTGATGATCGATAAGCTGGGCCTGAAGCAGCCGCCCAATGCCACGGCTCGCAGCTTTGCGGAAGCCTTCGATAAAGCCGAAGCGATTGGCTACCCGCTGGTAGTGCGCCCCAGCTACGTGCTGGGTGGTCGGGCCATGGAGATCGTCTACGACGCCTCCGAACTTGAAAATTACATGACCCATGCGGTGAAAGTCTCCAACGACTCACCGGTGCTGCTGGATCACTTTTTGAGTGCCGCGATCGAGATCGATATCGATGCGGTGTCGGATGGTCAACAGGTGGTGATCGGCGGCATCATGCAGCACGTAGAGCAAGCGGGCGTTCACTCCGGTGACTCCGCCTGCGCGCTGCCGCCTTACTCGCTGCCTGCGGATGTGCAGGACGAGATGCGCCATCAGGTGAAGCAGATGGCGGTTGAGCTGGGCGTTAAAGGCTTAATGAACGTGCAGCTGGCCTGGCAGGATGGTGAGATCTATGTGATCGAGGTGAATCCCCGCGCTTCGCGTACGGTGCCCTTTGTGTCCAAGTGCATTGGCACCTCGCTGGCGCAGATCGCAGCGCGCTGCATGGCCGGTAAAACCCTGGCTGAGCAGGGCTTTGAGCAGGAAATCGTACCGCACTTCTATAGTGTTAAAGAGGCGGTCTTCCCGTTCAATAAATTCCCCGGTGTCGACCCGATTCTGTCGCCGGAAATGAAGTCCACCGGCGAAGTGATGGGCTCTGGCGACACCTTTGCAGAAGCCTTCTTCAAGGCGCAACTGGGGGCAGGTGAGGCCATTCCTGGGCTTGCCGGTGAGCGCAAGGCATTCCTTTCCGTGCGCGAACCGGACAAGGCGGGGATTATCGAAGTGGGGCGTTCTCTGTTAGCATTAGGCTTTACGCTATGTGCTACACGGGGAACAGCGGCTGCTTTGGAAGCTGCCGGGCTTGCCGTGGAACACGTCAATAAAGTCTACGAAGGCCGTCCCCATATCGTCGATCTGCTTAAGAACGACGAAATCGCCTACATTGTGAACACTACTGAAGGTCGTCAGGCTATTAACGACTCTTCGGTCATTCGCCGTACTGCTCTCTCGCGCAAGGTGCCCTATGCGACCACCTTGGCGGGCGCTAATGCTGTTTGCATGGCGCTTGAGTACGGTAGGGAGATTACGGTGCGGCGCCTTCAGGATCTGCATGCAGGAGCAAGTCAATGAACAAGGTCCCGATGACAGTTGCGGGAGAAAGAAGCCTTCGTGAAGAGCTCGACCACCTTAAAAGCGAAGCTCGTCCGCAGGTGATCGCGGCCATCGCCGAAGCGCGTGAACACGGTGATCTTAAAGAGAACGCCGAGTATCACGCCGCTCGCGAGCAGCAGGGGTTTATCGAAGGGCGAATTCAGGAGATCGAAAGTAAGCTCTCTGTCGCTCAAGTGATTGACGTCACCAAGCTGCCGAAAACTGGCAAAGTGATTTTCGGCGTAACCGTATCGCTAATGAATCTGGATACTGATGCGGAAGTCACTTACCGTATCGTCGGCGAAGATGAGGCGGATATTAAGTCTGGCCGTATCTCGGTTACCTCACCGATTGCCCGTGCCCTGATCGGCAAAGAAGAGGGTGATGTCGTGGTGGTCAAAACACCCGGCGGTGACGTGGAGTACGAAGTAGGTAGCGTCGAACACGTATGACAAAAAACGCCCCTTCGATTGACTCTGGAGTCAGTTGAAGGGGCGCTTTCGTACGGCGACTCTCTATTGCACGCGTTGAATTTAACGCTTAATGGCGGCCGTGGTGGTTCTCAAAGCGGGTAACGTTAGAAAGCTTCGGGTTCACCTGCGGATTTCTACGATAGAGCAGCGCCATTTTGCCAATGGTTTGCACCAAGTCGGCACGGCTGTTGGCGATCAGTTCGGCTATCATGGCAGCACGATCATCCCGCTCAGGAAGGGCAAGTTTCACTTTGATCAGTTCGTGATCAGTGAGTGCGCGGTTGAGTTCTGCGAGCAAATTTTCGGAGACGCCGTTCTCAGAAACGGTGACCACTGGGTTAAGATGGTGGCCAATGCTACGAAATGCTTTCTTTTGTGCCTGTGACAAGCTCATGGTATCTTGCGGTATCCCGGTTAGCGCTTAACGCTCCATCTTACGGTGAAACGTCACCGAGTGAAAGCGATCGCGTGAATGCGCCCATCTCTTATTCCAGTGTTAGACTCCCACATGCAGCAAAAGCCCCCGAACCGAAAACATTCCGTTAGCAAGACCAGCAATAACTGGAAGAAGGAGCATTTTGACGACCAGTACGTGAAGCAGAGCTGGCAAGATGGCTACCGTTCCCGTGCCAGCTATAAGCTGATTGAGTTGGATGAAAAAGATAAACTGCTGCGTCCCGGTATGACGGTGATTGATCTGGGCGCCGCCCCGGCGGGTGGAGTCAAATTGCAGCGGAAAGGGTAGGGCCTGAAGGTGTGGTGATTGCCTCTGATATTCTGGAGATGGATGCACTGGCCGGGGTGGATTTTATCCAAGGTGATTTCACTGAAGAGGCGGTGCTGGAGGCGATACTAAAATGCCTGGATAATCGCCGTGTAGACCTTGTGATGTCGGATATGGCCCCCAATATGAGTGGTATGGCGGCGATTGATCAGCCCCAGGCGATGTATTTAGTGGAGCTAGCGTTAGAACTTGCCCGCGAAACGTTGTCACCTGGTGGCCGGTTTTTAGCTAAAGTATTCCAGGGGGAAGGGTTTGACGCCTATTTGAAAGAATTGCGCGGCAGCTTTAACAAGGTAGTAACCCGTAAGCCAGACGCCTCCCGGGCGCGTTCCCGTGAAGTCTATTTTCTGGCCGAAGGGTTTCGCGGGTGACTCTCCTTAACATGAGAGGCTGCCCGTGTGGTTCATAGCCAAGATTTATCAGCGCGATTGCCAGACAGGCAAGCGCAACGTGTGTCACATTAGTCGCCATAAGTGCGCGTGACACAGATGGCCCGAGGCATAAGACGCTTTGGCAATGGTTGAACGCTTGATGCTGATGTAATGTCGTATTACTAAGCTTATTGGTAAAAGACTTTATGAGGCACCAGGGTTTAACTGACGGATTCTTGTAATGAGGGTAGCCCCTTGAATGATATGGCGAAGAACCTGATTCTGTGGTTGGTCATCGCGGCCGTCCTACTGACAGTGTTCAACAATTTCAGTACGGAAAGCGCACCGCAAAACACAAACTATTCCCAGTTTGTGCAGCAGGTGCAAAATCAGCAGGTACGTAGCGTAACGATTGATGGTTACACCATCAGCGGTGAGCGCACGGACGGCACTCAGTTCCAGACCATCCGCCCAGCGGCGGAAGATCCGAAGCTGATGGACGACCTGTTGAGCAACAATGTGACGGTGGTGGGCAAAGAGCCAGAGCAGCAAAGTATCTGGACGCGGCTACTGATCGCCAGCTTCCCGATTCTGTTGATTTTGGGCATCTTTATGTTCTTCATGCGCCAAATGCAGGGCGGAGCCGGTGGTGGTAAAGGCGGCCCGATGAGCTTTGGTAAATCGAAGGCCAAGCTGCTCTCACAAGATCAGATCAAGACAACCTTTGCCGACGTGGCGGGTTGTGATGAAGCCAAGGAAGAAGTAGAAGAGCTGGTCGATTTCCTGCGTGACCCAACCAAATTCCAGCGCCTGGGCGGCACGATTCCCCGCGGCGTATTGATGGTAGGCCCTCCGGTACCGGTAAAACGCTGCTGGCAAAGTCCATTGCGGGCGAAGCCAAAGTGCCGTTCTTCTCTATTTCGGGTTCTGACTTCGTTGAAATGTTTGTTGGTGTCGGTGCATCCCGTGTGCGTGACATGTTCGAGCAGGCCAAGAAGCAAGCGCCGTGCATTATCTTTATCGACGAAATCGATGCGGTAGGCCGTTCACGTGGCACCGGTATGGGTGGCGGTAACGACGAGCGCGAGCAGACGTTGAACCAACTGCTAGTTGAAATGGATGGCTTTGAAGCCAACGAAGGCGTCATTGTTATCGCCGCGACCAACCGTCCTGACGTACTTGACCCTGCGTTAATGCGCCCAGGCCGCTTTGACCGTCAGGTAACGGTCGGCTTGCCGGATATCCGTGGCCGTGAGCACATTCTGGGTGTTCATCTACGTAAAGTGCCGCTGGGTGATGACGTAAAACCGCAGCTGATCGCACGTGGTACGCCTGGTTTCTCTGGTGCGGATTTGGCCAACCTGGTCAACGAAGCCGCTCTGTTTGCCGCGCGCCGCAATAAGCGCCTGGTCAGCATGGAAGAGCTTGAGCTCGCGAAGGATAAGATCATGATGGGCGCTGAGCGCAAATCGATGGTCATGACCGACAAAGAGAAGCTCAATACCGCTTACCATGAGTCGGGTCACGCCATTATCGGTCTGGTCGTGCCTTCCCATGATCCGGTCTATAAGGTAACGATTATTCCCCGTGGCCGTGCGCTGGGTGTCACCATGTTCCTGCCGGAAGAGGATCGCTACAGCCTCTCCCGTCAGCAAATTCTGGGGCAGATCTGCTCGCTGTTTGGTGGCCGTATTGCCGAAGAGATGACGTTAGGCCCGAATGGTGTAACGACCGGCGCCTCAAACGACATCAAGCGTGCTACTGAGCTGGCCCATAACATGGTTGCCAAGTGGGGCTTGTCGGACGAAATGGGCCCGATCATGTACGACGAGGATGAGTCGCATCAGTTCCTCGGTGGCCCGGGTCAGGGTGGTGGCAAGATGAAGTCTGGTGACACCACCACGCGCCTTGATAAGGAAGTCCGCAAAATCATCGACGGTTGCTACGAGCAGGCACGCCAAATCCTGACCGATAATCGCGATAAGCTGGACGCCATGGCCGAGGCCTTGATGAAGTACGAGACCATTGATGCCACGCAGTTGAAGGACATCATGGAAGGTCGTGAGCCGCGCCCGCCGGAAGGTTGGGATGACGGTGACTCATCCGGTGGCGGTACGCCTGTCAACGATGACAAGCCGCAAGCGAAGGCTGAAGACGATGCTTCTTCAAACGCTTCTGGAGGCGATGCGTCCGGTGGTGACAGCGAAGAAGATGACGACGGGCCGCGTCGCCGTCCCTCAGACCCGCTAGGTGGCCCTGCAGGCTCATAAGCCAGCACTGCCGTATGAGCCAAAGGCGCCCCGTCATGGGGCGCCTTTTTTGATATGCTGTATACATAACAGCAATGTTTCATTTCTTGATCAGGCTGCAGCATGAAATCAATTCTGGACACGTCCTCTTCACGAAACGCAGAAAATGCTCTCCAACTGCGTTGCGGGCGCCATCTGTTGGATCTCTCCTTTCCCAGGGTAATGGGTATTCTTAATGTGACCCCGGACTCTTTTTCTGACGGTGGCCAGCACGTGGCATTGGATGACGCTTTGCGCCACGCTGAGCGGATGCTGGCCGAAGGGGCGGCGATGATAGATGTGGGCGGCGAATCGACCCGCCCTGGGGCTATCCCTGTCAGCCCCCAGGAAGAGCTAGACCGGGTGGCGCCGGTGGTGGAGGTCCTGGTGCGCGAGCTGGATGCGTTGGTGTCGGTGGATACCAGTTGCCCGACGGTTATACGCGAGGCGAGCGAGCTGGGCGCTGGTATGATTAATGATGTGCGCGCCTTAGAGCGAGAAGGCGCCCTGCTGGCTGCGGTGGGTAGCGGGTTGCCCGTCTGCCTGATGCATCGCCAGGGCGAGCCGCAGGATATGCAGCAGTCGCCCGCGTATCAGCGCCCGGTCGAGGAAGAGGTGGCGGATTATTTGGCCCGTCGGATTGCTGAATGCGAGGCTGCAGGGCTACGCCGCAACCGTCTACTGATCGACCCTGGTTTTGGCTTCGGCAAAACCGTCGAACACAATCTACGCTTACTCAAATACATGGAGTCTCTGCAATCGCTGGAGCTTCCAGTGCTGGTGGGTATGTCGCGCAAGAGCATGATTGGTAAAGTGTTGGGTCGACCAGTGGAGGAGCGTCTCTCCGGTGGTTTGGCGCTCGCTGCCATGGCGGTTGAGCGTGGGGCAAATATTTTGCGCGTGCATGACGTGGCTGCAACGGTCGATGCAGTCAATATGGCGTGGGCGGTACTACAAGAAGGCTGCGAGCCGCCGCTAAATAAGGAGTTTGACGCATGACAAGGCGCTATTTTGGGACGGATGGTATTCGCGGCACGGTGGGTAAATCACCGATTACCGCTGATTTTATGCTTAAGTTGGGCTGGGCGGCGGGTCAGGTGCTGCGCCGTGATAAAGGTCGAACGCGGGTACTGATCGGCAAAGATACCCGGATCTCTGGCTATATGTTCGAATCCGCCCTAGAGGCGGGGCTCTCGGCAGCGGGTGTGGATGTCTCGCTGCTGGGGCCAATGCCCACGCCGGGTATTGCCTATTTAACGCGCACATTTCGTGCCGATGCAGGCATCGTCATTTCGGCATCGCATAATCCTTTTGATGATAACGGCATCAAGTTCTTCTCCGCTGAGGGTAAGAAACTTCCCGATGACACGGAAGATCGTATCGAAGCGATGCTGGAAGCGCCGCTGACCACGGCCGAGGCCGCGCAGTTGGGTAAGGCAACACGCATCGACGACGCTGCAGGCCGTTATATCGAGTTTTGTAAATCGACCTTGCCTGACCGGCTTAGCCTGCACGGCCTTAAAATCGTCTTGGATTGTGCTCACGGTGCCACATACCATATCGCGCCCAATGTGTTCCGCGAGCTGGGGGCTGATGTCACCACCATTGGCTCTGCGCCTGACGGGTTAAACATTAATCAGCAGTGGGCTCAACGCATCCCGCGGCTCTGCGTGCTTCCGTGATTCAGCAAAATGCTGATTTGGGGATCGCCTTTGATGGCGATGGCGACCGCGTGCTGCTGGTAGATGGCGACGGGCGGGAAGTCGACGGCGACGATATTCTCTATCTGATTGCCCGAGATCGCCACGAGCGTGGCTTGCTTCAAGGCGGCGTGGTGGGCACCCTGATGTCAAACTTTGGCCTGTCGATGGCGCTGGATAAGCTGGGAATCCCCTTTGAGCGCGCAAAGGTGGGTGACCGCTTTGTGATGGAGCGTATGGCCGCCAATGGTTGGGAGCTGGGCGGTGAGTCGTCGGGGCATATTGTGTGCGCCCACGTGCAGACCACCGGCGACGGCATTGTCTCCGCGTTGCAGGTATTGGCGCTGATGATGCGCGAGCAAAAAAGCCTCCCGACACTGTTAAAAGAGTTGGAGAAAGTGCCCCAGGCGCTGGTTAATGTACGTTTGCCCGCTCATGCCAGCGCCAAAGAGGTGATGGCATCTGCGCCGCTTCAGCAGGCAGTGGCTGCGTTAGAGCATGAGTTAGGTGATGAAGGGCGAGTGTTGCTACGTCCCTCAGGTACTGAGCCGCTTATTCGAGTAATGGTGGAAGGACGCGCCCATTTAGACGTCGATCAATTGGCGCATAGCTTGGCCGATCAGGTTCAGGCGCTACTTAATTAAATGTGTTCAGCTAACCGGTTCAGTAAACTGGTTTGGTAAACCCAGCTTGTGGCTATAACAGCGGTTGTCTTGACAAGGCCGCTCCTATACCATTTCGCTCCACCTTGAGTGAGGAGAGTCGATGCGTACGCCTTTAATCGCCGGTAACTGGAAAATGAACGGTTCCGTGGCGTTGATCAATGAATTCGGCCAGGCCTTCTCCGCCGCCGTATCGCCAACGAGCGTGGATGTCGTTATCATTCCGCCGTTCCCCTATTTGGATGCGGCGCGCCACGCGTTTGAAGGTACGGTGCTTTCATTGGGCGCGCAAACGTTGAACCCTATTCACTCTGGGGCGCATACCGGCGAAGTAAGTGGCCGCATGCTAAAAGAGTTTGCGGTCTCTTACGTATTGGTGGGGCACTCTGAACGACGTCAGCTCTACAAAGAGAGCGATGAACAGATCTTTGCACGCCTGCTAGCAGCATTGAGCGTGGATATCACGCCGATCCTCTGTGTGGGTGAGTCCCTGGAGGAGCGCGACGCAGGGCGCACGATGGATGTGGTGCTTCGTCAAGTGGGCTATGTAATGTCCCGCTTAGAGCCCGACCAGCGTAAGCAGGTCGTGATTGCCTATGAGCCTGTTTGGGCCATTGGCACTGGGCGCACGGCAACGCCTGAGCAAGCCCAGGACGTTATGGCAGGCATCCGTGCCTACCAGGCGGGTTTCGATAAGGGCCTCGCCGAGCAACTGCGTTTGCTTTACGGCGGCAGTATGAACGCAAGCAATGCGGCTGAGCTGCTTGCTCAGCCAGATATCGACGGCGGTCTAGTGGGCGGAGCCTCACTCAAGATCGATGATTTTTATGCCATTTGTCAGTCAGCAGGATAACGCCATGCAAGTTGCAATTCTTATGATTCATGTGGTGATTGCGGTCGCCCTGGTGGTACTCATTCTGCTTCAGCAGGGTAAAGGTGCCGAAGCCGGGGCAGCTTTCGGGGGCGGTGCATCACAAACGGTATTCGGTTCGCGGGGTAGTGGTAACTTCCTGTCGCGCACAACGGCTATTTTGGCGGCGGGTTTCTTCGTCACCTCAATGGCGCTAGCTTACTTTGCCACCCAGGCGGGCCAGGCACCGGAAGCAGGTATTCCCGATTCGCGCTTGATCGAGCAGCAGCAAAGCGTCCCGACGCTTGACGACAGGCCTGCGGACGTGGATAATACCGCGCCAGTGCTAGAGGAAAGCAGCGAGTAAGCAGCTGCTGTTTTTTAGCCTCCCCTGATGCCGAAGTGGTGGAATTGGTAGACACGCTATCTTGAGGGGGTAGTGACCGTATGGTCGTGCGGGTTCAAGTCCCGCCTTCGGCACCATCTGTTTTGCTGGCACGCCAGCTTCCCAGAACGTTTCTTTTGTTACCAGAATGCCCATTGGCACCTGAGGCGAAAAAGACAGCTTTAAGTAAGTGGTTCTTGAAGCAAGTAGTTCTTGACGTAAGTGGCTTTAGTGTCTATTATCGTCGACCTAGATTGATGCGGGGTGGAGCAGTCTGGTAGCTCGTCGGGCTCATAACCCGAAGGTCATCGGTTCAAATCCGGTCCCCGCTACCATTTTCTAGTAGCATGTTCTAGATTGTTATTTTTAAGACGTATTGGAAATAACGGTCATTTCAGGTACAGCCTGTTACATGTTGCTAAGACGGTACTGGAAGTAGTACTTAAGAAATGGTACACAAGGTTTCTTTCAAAAAGCCCCTTCCAGTGAAGGGGCTTTTTGTTAGCAGCTTTTGGCTAGCAAGCGCGCCTGGTCGCTGTTTTATTGGCGCCCCCCGCTTTGTTAGCCAGAATATCGTTAGCACGAATATCTTAATAGCGGATGTCGTCCGGAAAACCGGAGACACATTCCCGAGTAACGCCAATCAGCCACCTAGCTTTTCTAATAACTCCTGGCCAGGTGCCTGATGCAACGGCTATAGGAGCTTTGTCTGTGGCCACTAAACACGCTGCGCTTCATGCGCTGATCGAACCTGTTGTTGCTGCCATGGGCTTTGAGCTATGGGGCATCGACCATCTTTCCCAGGGCAAAAATTCGCGGCTGGTGATCTATATCGAGCGCGAGAGTGGTGTCAGCGTGGAAGACTGCGCAGATATTAGCCGCCAAGTCAGTGCCGTTATGGATGTAGAAGACCCCATTCCCGGTGAGTACCGGTTGGAAGTCTCCTCGCCAGGCATGGCACGTCCCTTGTATTCCCTGGATCAGTTTACCCGCTTTCAAGGTCATCACGTCGCGCTGAAATTGCGCACTGCCTTTGACGGGCGGCGCAAGTATCAAGGGCTTTTGGTCGGTGTTGAGGGGGATGAAGTACTGCTACAACTGGATGGCGAAGAGTACTGCTTTCCAATTGAGAGTATTGATTCTGCTCACATTGTACCGCAGTTCGACGATTGACCGGGTGGCGGCGCTGCCGGCAGGCTGCCGGGGTGATGCACATAAGGATAGGTTTTCTGGCGAGGCATACGCATGAGTAAAGAAATTTTAATGGTCGTTGACGCGATCTCCAATGAGAAGGGCGTCCCACGTGATGTCATCTTCGAGGCGGTAGAAGCCGCTCTTGCGAGTGCGTCACGCAAGCGTTTTGAAAGAGAAGAAGCCAATGTGCGCGTGCATATTGACCGCCGCACTGGTGAATACGAAACCTTCCGCACCTGGACCGTTGTGGAAGATGACGAATTCGAAACGCCAGATTATGAAATTAAAGAGAGCATCGCCGAGCAGCGCGATCCGCCGCTGAAATTAGGCGATGTGGTCGAAAAAAGCATCGAAAATGCGTCGTTTGGCCGTATTGCTGCACAAACCGCCAAACAGGTGATCGTACAGAAAGTACGCGAAGCCGAGCGGGCTGAAGTCGTGCGCCAATATGCCGATCGCGAAGGTGAACTGGTTGCGGGCATCGTTAAAAAGACCACACGTGATGGCCTGATCATTGATTTGGGCGAAAACGCTGAGGCGTTTTTGCCGCGCAATGAAATGATTCACGGCGAGCGTTACCGCATGAACGAGCGGGTGCGCGCCCTGTTGGTCAAAGTGGATCCCGATGCACGCGGTGCCCAGCTTCAGCTATCGCGGACGTGTCCCGAGCTGATCATCGAGCTGTTCAAAATTGAAGTGCCAGAGATCGCAGAGCAGTTGATTGAGATCAAAGGTGCTGCGCGTGACCCCGGTTCACGGGCCAAAATTGCGGTAAAAACCAATGATCGCCGCATCGACCCGGTCGGTGCCTGTGTGGGTATGCGCGGTTCGCGCGTTCAGGCGGTCTCTTCGGAGCTGCAAAACGAACGCGTTGATATCGTGCTGTGGGATGACAATCCCGCCCAATTGGTGATTAACGCCATGGCACCTGCCGATGTTGGGTCTATCCTTGTGGACGAGGACGCCCACGCAATGGACGTGGCCGTGGCGCAGGATAACCTTGCTCAGGCGATTGGCCGGAGCGGTCAGAACGTGCGTTTGGCTTCTGAACTTACCGGCTGGCGCATTAATGTCATGACCGAAGAGGAAGCGGAGTCTAAGCGCGATCAAGAGATTGATAGCCTGGTGGACTCTTTTATCCAGCACCTCGATGTGGATGAAGATGTCGCTCGCCTGTTGGTGGATGAGGGGTTCACTACCCTGGAAGAAGTCGCCTACGTGCCGATGGAAGAGATGCTCGAAATCGAAGAGTTCGATGAAGATTTAGTCGAAGCGCTTCGTGCACGTGCGAAAGACGAGCTGCTGACGATGGCAATTGCCACGGAAGAAGCGCTAGACGGTGCCCAGCCTGCAGCAGATCTGCTGGAGATGGATGGCATGGAGCGCCACCTGGCCTTCATTCTGGCCAGTCGCGGCATCGTTACCATGGAAGATCTCGCCGAGCAGTCTGTCGACGATCTGGTCGATATCGAGGAGTTGGACGAAGCGCGCGCAGCGGCACTGATCATGACTGCCCGTGCGCCCTGGTTTGAAGTCGATGACGCATCGGATTCGAACACACAGTAAACAGGTCACGGGCTGAGGAGGGTCAATATGTCAGATATGACAGTTAAAGATTTCGCAGGAAAGGTGGGCCGTGATGTGCCTCGCCTACTAGAGCAAATGAAAGAAGCGGGTTTAAAGCACGCTTCTGAAAGCGATGCTGTGTCTGAAGAAGACAAGCAGAAGCTACTGAGTTTCTTGAAGAAGAGCCACGGCGGTAGCGACACCCCTGAAGCGGGCAAAAACCGCATCACGCTGACACGCAAAACCCGTAGCCGTATCAATACCGGCGAGCGCGGCAAAACCATTGAAGTGCAGGTACGTAAGAAAAAGACCTACGTCAAAAGCGCTGAAGATGAGAAGCCGAAAGCGCCGGAGCCTAGCTATACCGGCCCGCGCCAGCTAGTGGGCGATATGGCGGAAGCCGAAGCTGAGCGCAAAGTGTCTGATGCGCGTGAAGCCGAAGAAAAAGCCGCTGCTAAGAAAGCCCGCGCTGCACAGGTAGCGGAAGCCACCGCGCGTAGCAATAAAGAGGCTGAAGCGACGGCGCAAAGTAACACGGCGCGTAGCAATAAAGAGACTGAAGCCAAGCCGAAAGCGTCTGCAGCAGCCAAAGCACCGGCTACGCCAGACATTCCTGTGCCGAATCTTGAAATCGACGATACGCCGTCCGGTGAGGATATGCCGCCAGCGCCACCAAAAGAGGGCCGCACTGACCGTCGTACCGCTCCGCCCAAGAAGACGGCGGCGAAGAACAAAGGTCGCCGTGACGATGAAGATCGTGGTGATCGCGAAGAGCGCAAGCGCGGTGGCGGCGGTAAGAAGGTAAAACGTGCC
Source organism: Halomonas sp. PA16-9 (assembly GCF_009728585.1). Classification (NCBI taxonomy): domain Bacteria; kingdom Pseudomonadati; phylum Pseudomonadota; class Gammaproteobacteria; order Oceanospirillales; family Halomonadaceae; genus Halomonas; species Halomonas sp. PA16-9. The sequence goes on from NZ_CP040451.1 coordinate 408,546, forward strand.
GAACAGCGTCGTGGTGGTCGCCGTGGTGGCAACCAGACCGGCAATGGCAAGCACGCTTTCCAGAAGCCGACTCAGCCGATCGTGCGTGAAGTATCGATCCCTGAATCGATCAGCGTGGCGGAATTGGCCGACAAGATGTCGATCAAGGCCAATGAAGTGATCAAGGCCATGTTTAACATGGGCGCGGCGGTTACCATCAACCAAACCATCGATCAGGATACGGCTGCGATCGTGGTGGAAGAGATGGGCCATACACCGAAGCTGGTTAAAGATGACGCGCTGGAAACGGAAATGCTAGAAGGCATCTCCTATGAAGGCGAAGAGATCACGCGTTCACCCGTTGTTACGGTGATGGGCCACGTTGACCACGGTAAAACCTCGCTGCTGGATTACATCCGTAAAGCGAAAGTGGCGACCGGTGAAGCCGGTGGTATTACCCAGCATATCGGTGCCTACCACGTGGAAGATAACCACGGTGGCGTGACCTTCCTGGATACCCCAGGCCACGCGGCGTTTACCGCCATGCGTGCCCGTGGTGCCAAGGCGACAGATGTGGTTATTCTGGTTGTGGCTGCCGACGATGGCGTGATGCCTCAGACGATTGAGGCGATTGAACATTCCAAAGCCGCTGAAGTGCCCATGGTGGTAGCGGTCAACAAGATCGATAAAGATGGTATCGATCTTGATCGCATCAAGAATGAGCTTTCGCAGCACGGCGTGATCTCCGAAGAATGGGGCGGTGATACTCAGTTTGTTCACGTTTCCGCCAAGACCGGTGAAGGTATTGAAGAACTGTTGGAAGCAATCCAACTGGTCTCTGAAGTGCTTGAGCTTAAAGCCGTTCCTTCTGCGCCGGGTAAAGGCGTGGTGGTTGAATCGCGCCTTGATAAAGGTCGTGGTCCAGTCGCTACCGTACTGGTTCAGAACGGTACGCTGAAAAAGGGCGATATCGTCCTGGCTGGTCTGCACTACGGTCGTGTACGTGCGCTGACCAACGAACTTGCCCAGCAAGTCGATGCGGTTGGCCCGGCCATGCCGGTAGAGATTCAAGGCTTGGGCGGCACGCCGGATGCCGGTGATGACTTTATGGTCGTTGCAGACGAGAAGAAAGCCCGCGAAGTGGCTAACTTCCGTCAAGGCAAATACCGCGAAGTGCGCCTGGCGCGTCAGCAGAAGGCCAAGCTGGAGAACATGTTCAGCCAGATGGGCCAAGACGAAGTGGCCAAGGTCAACATCGTCCTCAAAGCCGACGTTCAAGGTTCTCTGGAAGCGATCAAAGGCGCCCTGGAAGAGCTCTCCACCGGTGAAGTTGAAGTCGCCGTGGTCTCTTCGGGTGTCGGTGGTATCACCGGTACCGATGCCAACCTGGCGCTTGCGTCGGAAGCCATCGTAGTCGGCTTTAACGTCCGTGCTGACGCCGCTGCCCGCGAGATCGTTGAGCGCGAAGGCCTGGATCTGCGTTACTACAGCGTTATTTACCAGCTGATCGACGAGGTCAAACAGGCGATGAGCGGTATGCTCGCACCTGAGTGGAAAGAAGAAATCGTCGGTATTGCCGAAGTGCGCGATGTCTTCCGTGCGCCGAAGATTGGTGCCATCGCCGGCTGTATGGTGGTTGAAGGCAGCGTGCATCGTAATAAGAAGATCCGCGTGTTGCGTGATGACGTGGTGATCTACGAAGGTGAGCTCGAATCGCTGCGCCGCTTCAAAGACGATGTGCAGGAAGTGCGCAACGGCATGGAGTGTGGCATCGGCGTGAAGAACTACAACGATGTCCAAGTCGGCGATAAGATCGAAGTCTTCGACCAAGTGAAGGTCGAGCGTAGCCTGTAAGGCTGCGAGGAGCTAAACATGCGCGAATTTAAGCGTACCGACCGGGTAGCCGACCAGCTCCAAAAGGAGCTGGCGGTGCTGATCCAACGAGAAGTGAAAGACCCGCGTTTGGGCATGGTCACGGTTAGCGGTGTCACCGTTAGCCGTGACCTTGGCTACTCCGACGTCTACGTCACTCTGTTGGGTGAGCAAGAGCCCGAGCGTATTAAAGAGAATCTGCAGGTGCTTAAGCGTGCTGCTGGTTTTCTAAGAAGCCAGATTGCCAAGCGCATCAAGCTACGTCACGTACCGGAGCTGCGTTTTCATTTCGATGAGAGCGTGGTGCGCGGTCAGCAGCTTTCTTCATTGATTGATGAAGCGGTGACGACGGATCGTGCACGCTATCAAAACGATGATGACGATTATCAAGACGCTGGCCAAGACAGTGACCCAGACGGCGACGCCCAGCAAAGTGAGGAAACTCGCTAGTGGCGCGTCAACGTCGCGGTTTACCGGTTAATGGCGTACTGCTGCTGGATAAGCCCAAGGGCGTTTCCAGCAACCATGCGCTGCAGCGTGTACGTCGGCTGTTCCAGGCTCAAAAAGCCGGGCACACCGGCACGCTAGACCCGATGGCAACCGGCTTATTGCCGATTTGCCTAGGCGAAGCGACCAAGTTTTCATCGCACTTGCTGGAAGCCGACAAGGTGTATCGCACCCGGGTAGAGCTAGGGGTGATCACCGATACCGGCGATGCGGAAGGTACGATTATTGAGCAGCATGAGGTTCCCAGCCTAAGCGTCGATGACGTGGAAGCTGTGCTCACCCGTTTTCGCGGTGAGATCGACCAAGTGCCGCCGATGTATTCGGCCCTCAAGCATCAGGGCAAAAAACTTTACGAGTTGGCCCGTGAAGGTAAGCAGGTAGAGCGTGCAGCCCGGCGCGTAAGCGTGTATGATGCGCGCCTGCTATCGTTTGAAGGCACTGCTTTCGAGCTGGAAGTAAGCTGCAGTAAAGGCACTTACATCCGCACGTTAGCCGAAGATATTGGCCAAGCGCTTGGCTGTGGTGCACACATCAGTCAACTAAGAAGACTCAAAACGGGGCCTTTTTTAGCCGACGCGATGTGGACGCTAGAGGCCTTGGAAGCATTGGCCGACCAAGCGGCACTGGAAGCTGAGCTGATGCCCGTGGATGTGTTGGTGGATCATTTACCGTTACTGACGGTAGACGACACCGCCCATTCTCGTTTGGCCCATGGCCAGCCCGCTGCTCTCGAAACCGGCGCATTAGCCCCGGACGAAGTAGCCCGACTTTATTACGCCGAGACGTTTATCGGCCTTGGCGTAGTGAAAGGTGCTCAGGAAGTGGCGCCTAAGCGACTGTTAAGTACTGTCGCTATTTCGTGAGATACGTTGCAAGGAAGCGACCATCTACGTGAAAATAGTAGCTTGAGACTGCAAATATGCGTGGTCTCACCCATTCATTTTTAGGCATATTGCTTACTGGAGAGACAGATGGCTTTAACCGCTGAGAAGAAGGCCGAGATCGTCACTGAATACGGCCGCGGCGACAACGATACCGGTTCCCCTGAAGTGCAGGTTGCACTGCTGAGCGCCAACATCAATGGCCTGCAGGATCACTTCAAGACCAACAAACAGGATCACCACTCTCGTCGTGGTCTGATCCGCATGGTTAACCAGCGTCGTAAGCTGCTGGACTACCTAAAGCGTAAAGATTTCGAACGCTATCAGTCCCTGATTCAGCGTCTGGGTCTGCGTCGTTAAGCGTTAACGGCAACGATTAGAAACGGGCAGCTCCTTGTGAGCTGCCCGTTTTTTTATGTTTCGTGTTTACGGCAAGTAGGGAACTGGTAGCCCTATCGCGCTCCAGCGCCTAGAATGGTAACGAGTCAAAACGACCTAAACGAATAGACAAGTAGATATTGATAATGCTGAAGGAAGTCGCTGTGAATCCGGTAAAGAAAACGTTCCAGTACGGTCGTAGCACCGTCACGCTCGAAACCGGGCGTATTGCTCGCCAAGCTACCGGCGCTGTCATGGTTACCATGGATGACACCGTCGTGCTGTGTACCGTTGTCGCTCGTAAAGAGGCAAACCCGAGCCAACCCTTTTTCCCTCTCTCGGTACACTACCAAGAGAAGACCTACGCAGTGGGCAAGATTCCTGGCGGCTTCTTCAAGCGCGAAGGGCGTCCCACTGAAAAAGAGACGCTGACCTCGCGTCTGATTGATCGCCCAATCCGTCCGCTGTTCCCTAAAGGCTTTATGAACGAAGTGCAGGTCGTCTGTACCGTTCTCTCCACCGACCGTAACCACGATCCGGATATCGCCGCACTGCTTGGCACCTCCGCGGCGCTGAGTATCTCTGGCGTGCCGTTTAGTGGCCCGATTGGCGCAGCCCGGGTTGGTTTTAACGAAGAGAAAGGCTACTTCCTCAACCCAACGGTTGAAGAACTGGCCACCTCTGAGCTCGACATGGTCGTCGCCGGTACTGAAAAAGCCGTGCTGATGGTTGAGTCTGAAGCCAAAGAGCTGCTCGAAGACGAAATGCTGGGAGCCGTTCTGTTCGGTCACCAGGAAATGCAGGTCGCGATCAGTGCCATTAACGAACTGGTTGCTGAAGCGGGCAAGCCGCGCTGGGAGTGGCAGGCCGCCGAAGAGAACCAGGCGCTCAAAGCCGCCATGGCCGATGCGTTTGAAGCTAAAGTGGGCGATGCTTACCGCATCACCGACAAAATGCAGCGCCAGGATGCACTGGCTGAGTTGAAAGACCAGGCGATTGAACAACTGGCAGCCGATGAAGGCGAACCGGTTAACGACAAGTTCAGTAAAGATGACGTCAAAGGTGCCTTTGCTAGCCTGGAAAAACGCGTTGTGCGTTCACGGGTGGTAAAAGGTGAGCCGCGTATTGACGGTCGTGACAATCAAACCGTTCGTCCGCTGGCTATCGAAGTCGGTGTGCTGCCGAAGGCTCACGGTTCTGCCATCTTTACGCGTGGTGAGACCCAGGCGATTGCCGTAGCAACGCTGGGCACGCTGCGTGATTCACAGCTAATCGAATCACTGGAAGGTGAGCGTAAAGACCGCTTTATGCTGCACTACAACTTCCCTCCCTACTCAGTGGGTGAAGCGGGCTTTATGGGTGGCCCGAAGCGTCGCGAAATCGGCCATGGCCGCTTAGCGCGTCGTGGTGTGCAGGCAATGCTGCCGTCAGAAGACGTCTTCCCCTACACCATTCGTGTGGTGTCTGAAATTACCGAGTCTAACGGTTCCAGTTCCATGGCCTCTGTGTGTGGCTCTTCGCTGGCCCTGATGGACGCAGGCGTGCCGTTGAAAGCACCGGTCGCCGGTATTGCCATGGGCTTGGTAAAAGACCCGGACGGTTTTGCGGTATTGACCGATATCCTGGGTGACGAAGATCACCTCGGCGATATGGACTTTAAAGTTGCCGGTTCCGAAGAGGGCGTCACCGCCCTGCAGATGGACATCAAGATCGAAGGAATCAACGAAGAGATTATGGAGCTCGCGCTGCAGCAAGCACTGACCGCGCGACTGAGTATTCTCGAGCAAATGAATGTCGTGATCAGCCAGAGCCGTAGCGATGTCTCCGACAACGCGCCGTCCATGGCAACGATCAAAATCGATCCGGACAAGATCCGTGACGTTATCGGTAAAGGTGGCGCAACCATTCGCAAAATCTGCGAAGACACCGGCGCCTCTATTGATCTCGACGACGATGGCACCGTGCGTATTTACGCGGAAGATAAAGCCGCCGCCAAGCGCGCCATCGACACCGTACTGGCGATTACCGCTGAAGCGGAAATCGGCAAGCTGTATCACGGCAAGGTCGTGCGTATTGCTGACTTCGGTGCGTTCGTTAACATCATGCCCGGTACCGATGGCCTGGTTCACATCTCGCAAATCGTTGCCGAGCGGGTTAACAACGTGCGCGACTTCTTGAACGAAGGCGATGACGTGGTCGTTAAGGTGCTGGATATCGACAACCGCAACCGCGTGAAGCTGTCGATGAAAGAGATCACCGAAGAAGAGAAAGCCGCTTTTACCGCGGAAGCAGCGGAAACTGAAGCGGCGATTTAAATCGCTAGCTAGGTTTCTGAGACCGCCCTCGTAGCCTCTGGCTACGGGGGCGTTGTTTTTGCTAGGTACTGTTTTTGCTAGGTACTGTTTTTGCTAAGTACTTTTTGGCTAGATAGGGTTTTGTGGTTAGGTATCGCTTTGTTCGCCGGGATTTAGACAGTCAGGGAGCAGCAGATGGAGCAGCAACAAACGCCGCGCTGGTGGGCGGTGGTGGCCGTGATGATCGGCATTTTTTTACTGGTGACCGCAGAGCAGCTGCCGATTGGGTTGCTTTCCCAGGTGGCATCTAGCATGGGCGTTACCCCCGGCATGGCGGGCTTAATGGTCACCGTGCCCGGCGTGGTCGCTGCCTTTTCAGCCCCGCTGCTGCCGGTAGCGGTGGGGCGCTTGGACAGGCGCATTATGCTCACGGCATTGATGGCCGTAATGGTGGCCGGGAGTGTGCTATCGGCATTGGCCAGCAGCTTTATCCTGTTGCTTGCCGCCCGCGTGCTTGTGGGGCTTAGTATTGGTGGCTTTTGGGCGGTGGCGGGCAGCATTGCCCCACGCCTAGTGCCAGAGGCTCAGGTGCCAAAAGCGATGACGATGATTTTTGGTGGTGTCGCGGCGGCCTCGGTGCTGGGTGTGCCACTGGGCACGCTGCTGGGGATCTCAGCAACTGGCGGGTCGCCTTTGGGGCGCTGGGAGGGCTAAGCCTGTTAACGGCAGCTGCGCTGTGGTTTTGGCTACCGCCGCTACCACCGCGAGAACCTGTGCGTTTGCGGGTATTGGCGCAGCAGTTTAGCAATCGCGGTGTGCGAGTCGCGGTGTTAACCACCGCCTTTGTAGTGGTTGGCCACTTTGCCGCCTACACCTTTATTAGCCCCATCCTGCAAGAGATCAGCGGTATTTCCCAGCGCCATGTGAGCAGTCTGCTGCTGCTTTACGGGGCGGCAGGCATTGTGGGCAATATTGCGGCAGGCATGTTTGCCGGGCGCCACCCCTACCGCGCTGTGCTGGCGATTCCCAGCCTGTTGCTTATCGTCGTCGCCGTGTTCCCGCTGCTGGGTGTTCAGCCGAGCAGCGGTGTCATGTTGCTCATGATGTGGGGCGCGGTGTTTGGCAGCGTATCAGTCAGCATTCAAACCTGGATTATACGCACAGCACCCAACACCGAAGCCGCCACAGCGTTGATGGCGTTTACCTTCAATATGTCGATTGGTTTGGGTGCCATGTTGGGTGGGCGTATCGTCGATGGCACTAGCCTTCCCATTGCCATGTGGGCCGCATCCGGATTATTCCTGTTGGGGGCGCTGTTGGTCTGGCGAACACCGTCACGCATCGTGGGGGAGAAGCGTCGTTAAGTAAGCGATAAATAATGCGCAAGTATCTGGCTATGTTGGCTGCTCGCGCAGCCAACTACGCAAATTATCCAAACGGCGATCCTCGCGCAGTGCATCTGGGTAGACTAACCAGAAACCAACGTCTGCGTTGACTGGATGTTCGAATACCGACGTTAGCCGCCCCAATCGCACGGCGCTATCGGCCAGCTCGCAGACCACTATCGATACACCCACCCCATCGGCGGCGGCCTGCAGGGTTAATCCTCCGGAATCCACCTGCGTGACCACAGCGGGTTTGAAGGGGCCGTCGGGAAGGCTCTCCATCCAGCGTTGCCATGTCAGGCAGTGGCGGGAGACAAACAGATTGGCCTGGCTGACACGGTCAAGGCGATCGCGATGGGAGCCGGTAGCAAAGCCTGGACGGGCATAAAGGTCGATGGTTGCTTCAAAGAGGAGGCCCTGTAATTCCGGCCAATTCCCGTTGCCGTACCAGATGCCCACATCGGCCACCCCCGCGGCAAGGTCTACCTCATCCTGCGTAGTGGATATCTCAAGCGAGAATCCACGCCGCTCGAAGGGATACAGGCTTAACCGTGGCGACAGCCAGTTGGTTGCAAAAGTAGGCAACATGTTGAGACGTAGCGGCCCGTCACGGCGTTTTTGGCGAAGTGAGTCAACCCCCTTGGCAATCTGCGTAAAGCCTTGTTGCAGGTAAGGTGTTAGCTTGTGTCCCGCGTCGGTAAGCTCAAGACGCGTTCCTGTTCGGCGCAGAAGCACGACGCCAAACAACTCCTCCAGTATGCAGCGCAGTTGGTGACTGACGGCCGAAGGAGTGACCGAAAGCTCCATGGCCGCTTCCTTGATTGAAAGATGCCGCGCCGTCGCCTCAAAAGCGCGTAGAGCATTTAATGGCACAGGAATCCGCATAATCGCTACCCCCACCCTCGAAGGTTGATAAACAGATCATACAAGAAGCCGCGCTGACCACGCTGTAAAAATCGCTGAGCAAAACTCAGCCCAGTTTGAGATTTACTCACTCGTTTTTAAAACATACAGAGGACAGACTGACGATATCGATAATCTGCTACTGGGTGGGTGCCATGCTAAACGCTCTTGATGACCGAGATGGGTTGATCTGGCTCGATGGTGAGCTGCTTCCTTGGCGTGAGGCGCGCCTGCACGTGCTTAGTCATGCGTTACACATGGGGGGAGCGGTATTCGAAGGCATGCGTGCCTACGGGCGGCGTGTTTTTCTGGGTGACGCGCATTTGGAGCGTTTAGAGCGTTCCGCCGCACTACTGGACTATCGGCTGCCCTGGTCGCACCGCGAGCTCAGCCAAGCGATTGACGCGGTGCTATGGGCCAATCAGCTAACCGATGCGTATATCCGCCCTATCGCCTGGCGTGGCGCGGATAGTGTGTCTATCGCGGCGCCTCAAGCACGTGTCCATGTGGCGATTGCCGCTTGGGATTGGCCTACGGCGGCGTCCCAGGGGCGGGCAGAGGTAGGTATTCGGCTGCAGTTGGCCAACTGGCGACGCCCGCCCCCTAATACGGCGCCTACTGCCTCTAAGTGTTCTGGACTGTATATGATCGGCACGCTAGCCCGCCATGCGGCCTTGGCAGTAGGCTGTGATGATGCGTTACTGCTCGATAGCGACGGCTTAGTCGCTGAAACGACAGCCACTAATCTGCTTTTGGTCAGTGATGGCGTACTGGTAACCCCACTGCCGACCTGTTTTCTTGATGGCATCACCAAGCGCCATGTGTTGGGTTTGGCACGTCAGAGAGGCCTGCCGGTAGAGGAGCGAGCGGTTACACTCGAGGAACTGCGTGCTGCAACCGAAGTGTTGACTGCCGGCACCTCGGTCGAGCTTCAGCCGGTTGTGGCATTGGTGGAAGATAAGGCGAAGACCGAATGGCCCGTGGGCCCTGTCACCCAGCAACTGATTGCGGACTTTCATGCTACGGTCACTGGGGCTAAGAACGGTATAGCTGCAAGGCGACAGAACATTGATGCCTGAGCCCGTCTATATCAGCGCGGCGGATAGTTATGCGCTGCGCGGGTGGGTATGGCGCCGACCTTGTGTTTCGTCGTCTCACCCTGGCCCCGTGGTGATCATTAACACCGCCACCTCGGTGCGCTGCCGCTATTACATGCCCTTTGCTGATTATTTGTATCAGCAAGGGTGGGACGTAGTGACCTACGACTACCGGGGAATCGGCGATTCGCGCCACCATTCGCTGCGCAAACTCAAGGCCGACTGGATCGACTGGGGGCAGCATGATTTTGAAGGCGTTCTACGCTACGTCGCCAGACGTTTTCCTGGTCAGCCTGTCGATGTGGTGGGTCACTCTGCGGGCGGTTTCGTGATTGGCTTTGCCCAGTCCGCCCATCGCGTGCGTCGCATCTTCACCATGGGCGCACAGTATGCCTACTGGCGGGACTACGCACCCGAGGCTCGGCGATCTATGTTCTTGCGTTGGCATCTAGCGATGCCACTGTTGGCACTTTTGGTCGGCTACGTACCCGCCAAGCGTCTGGGGTGGATGGAAGATACACCCAAAGGCGTAGCACTGGATTGGGCGCGAATGGGGCCGCGCTTTGAGCACAACGTGCGGCGTAAACGTGAAACACCTGAGGGTGAGCCCGAAGCTGAGATGCTGGTGCGGGGCTTCACGCGTGTGCAGGCACCGATTTTGGCGCTGGGCATCGATGATGACCCTTTCGGCACTCGTCCCGCGCTTGATCGCCTTCTAGAGTATTACAGTAGTAGCGAACGCTATCACCTGCGGCTAGCGCCAACTGCGGTGGGCCAGCCAAGCATCGGTCATTTCGCTTTTTTCCATAAGCGCTTTCGCGACGTGCTCTGGCCACTTGCCATGGAGTGGCTGCGCACCGGTAATCCGCCCACGACTTTTTCTGGCGAGCTGCGCTATCGACCGCGTAAGGAGACCTGCAATGACAACTAACAAGCCAGCGACCCAGCTGCTATTTCTGCCCGGTCTCGGCAATTCTGATGCCGACCACTGGCAGTCACTATGGGGGCTAAAGCGGCCTAATAGCCTCCGTTTTCAGCCTGGCTCCTGGGATGAGCCGAATCTCAACGATTGGCTGCAGGCATTGGATACCGCCATTGATGAAGCTGAGGCACCGGTGTTGCTCGTTGCTCACAGTCTTGCGTGCCTGCTGGTGGCGCACTGGGTACAGGAGGCCAATAGCAGCGATGAAAGAGCTCATCGATTGGCGCAGGTAAGCGGCGCGTTGCTGGTGGCAGTACCTGACCCTGGCGCAAAGGCTTTCCCACCCGAAGCGAGCGATTTCCGCAACGCTCCTGCTCGGCCTCTGCCATTTCCAGCGCTGGTTGTAGCCAGCAGTGACGACCCCTATGCGACGACGGACTATGCCCGGCAGCAGGCTGCGACATGGCAAGCCGACTTTGTTGACGTGGGCGCCTGCGGGCATATCAACGCCGCAAGTCAGTTGGGGGAGTGGCCTCAGGGGTGGGCGTTGTTGGAGGCATTAGCATGAGTTTTCATACGATGACAGCACGCGATGCACTGACTGCGCTCTGGTCACTGGGTGGTTTGCCGGCGGAGGCTTTGGACAAGATCACGTTGACCGGCCATGATCCCGTTTTCCCATCCTCGTTTGCCGTTGGCGCCGCCGCGCAAACGACGATCGCTGCCGCGGCGCTTGCCGCCTGCGAGTTGGGGCATTCACGCGGGGCTTCCCGCCAGCCAGTCGCGGTGGAGATGGCGCACGCTGCCGCTGAGTGCTTGGGGTGGTTCAGCCTGGATGGCCAGGAACCCAACCTCTGGGATCCGTTCTCCGGCTTATATCGCTGCGCCGACGGGCACGTTCGTGTACACACCAACTTTCGTCACCATCGCGATGGCGCGCTCCGATTACTGGGCTTGGATAAGAGATCAGCGACACGCGAAGATGCCGCGCAAGCACTGTTGCGCTGGCAGGCGCTGGCGTTCGAGCAGGCGAGCGCTGAGCGTGGCCTAGTGGCCACGGCGCTGCGTCGCTTCGATGAGTGGGATGTAACGCCCCAGGGCCAGGCCATCGCATCGCAGCCCCTGATGACGATCACCCGCATCGGCGATGCGCCGCCTCGCGCGCTGCCAACTCTGGCAAATAACGCCCGTCCGCTCACAGGAGTGCGGGTGCTCGACCTCACTCGCATCCTGGCTGGGCCGGTGGGAGGGCGGGCGTTAGCTTCATTGGGTGCGGATGTGATGCTGGTGAACTCACCTAACCTTCCCAATATCGCTGCCATCGCCGAGACCAGCCGGGGCAAACGCTCGGCGCATATCGATTTACGCACCGCTGCCGGGCGAAAGTTACTATGGCGGCTCATTGAGGATGCCCAGGTATTCTCTCAGGGCTATCGCCCTGGCGGGCTGGCCGCACTCGGTTTTTCTCCTGAGGCCCTGGCTGCTCGTAGGCCCGGCATTGTCAGCGTGTCGCTCACCGCCTACGGTACTCAGGGCCCCTGGGCCAACCGCCGCGGTTTTGACTCGCTGGTGCAGACGGCGATGGGATTCAATCATGCTGAGGGTGAAGCGGCCGATGACGGCAAGCCACGCGCGTTGCCGATGCAGATTCTCGACCAGGCCAGTGGCTTCCTGATGGCCTTCGGGGTAGCTGCCGCCCTGTGGCATCAGCAGCACGAAGGGGGGAGCTGGCATGTGCAGGTTTCGTTGGCGCAGACTGGTCACTGGCTGCGCGGGTTGGGGCGCGTCGAGGGAGGTCTTGACTCTGCTAGGCCCGACTTTGCGCCCTGGCTGACAAGTGATATTTCTGGCTTCGGCCTGTTACGCGCGGTGCGTCCCAGCGCGCAACTGCTGCGCACGCCAGCAGGCTACGCACGGCCCTCGATGCCACCTGGCACGGATGCGCCGAACTGGACGATGCAGTCATGACCCGAGTGGCACCGCAAGCGGCCTTGATCGTTCCTGTTCGCGAAGCCGAACCCGTGGTTGGCGAGCTTCGTCAGCGCTATGATGCCACAGCGGCTATAGGCGTGCCCGCGCACATAACGCTACTTTATCCCTTTGTATCACCTAACGAGATTGTCGAGAAAGATCTTCGCAAGCTTAAAGCGATTGCTAAACAAACCACGGCTTTTGAGTTTTGGCTATCGGGTGTGGGACGATTCACGGACACGGTGTATCTTCAGCCATGCCCTAGCGCTCCTTTTATCTCGCTGATTAAAGCATTCGTCGATGCCTTCCCAGACTACCCACCCTACGGTGGTCTCCATACGGGCAGCATACCTCACCTCACCGTCGCCAGAGAGAGTGGGCCAGAGGCACTCGAACGAATAGAAGATGAGGTGCGTTTGTTGATGGCGAAACAGAGGGCGATTCAGTGTTACTGCAAAAATTTTGCGTTGATCGTGAATACTGAGGGGAGATGGGTGACTCAACAACGATTTTCTCTTGTCGCGTCAGAGGCCAATGGCGACTAGTGCCATTTAGCTCGGTAATGATGATGTTAGTAGAACAAGATAAAGAGGTTTGTGCATCCCGAACGGAAAAAGCCCTCATCAATTGACAAGGGCTTATATTAGTTCTTAGCTAAGCGAGCGAAGGGTAGGTTTTTAAGGCCGCTCGATAGCCAAGGCTACGCCCTGACCGCCGCCGATACACAGCGTCGCGAGGCCTTTCTTGGCGTCGCGGGCGATCATTTCGTGAAGCAGCGTGACCAGTACGCGGCAGCCGGAGGCACCGATGGGGTGGCCTAGGGCAATCGCACCACCGTTGACGTTCACTTTAGACGTATCCCAGCCGAGCTCTTTGTTGACGGATAGCGCCTGGGCGGCAAACGCTTCGTTGGCTTCGACCAAGTCCAGGTCGTCCAGGCTCCAGCCGGCTTTTTCCAAGCAGCGGCGAGTGGCCGGTGCGGGGCCGATACCCATAATGGCAGGGTCAACGCCTGCGTTGGAGTAAGCCGCTATGCGTGCCAGTGGCTCTAGCCCCAACTGCTTAGCTTTTTCGGCGGAGCAGAGCATAACCACCGCCGCGCCGTCGTTAAGCGCCGAGGCGTTACCGGCGGTAACGGTGCCGTCTTTCTTAAACGCAGGGCGCATGCCGCCAAGCTTCTCCGCGGTCACTTCCCGTGGATTCTCGTCGGTATCAAACACCACCGGGTCGCCTTTGCGCTGGGGAATTTCCACCGGCACGATTTGGCCTTTGAACTTACCTTCTTTGATGGCGGCAGCTGCTTTCTGCTGCGAGGCTGCGGCGAACTCATCCATCGCTTCGCGAGTGATGCCGTACTTCTCGGCTAAATTCTCGGCGGTAATGCCCATATGGTAGTTGTTGAACGCATCCCACAGGCCGTCGTGCACCATGGAATCAATTGCCTTCCAATCGCCCATGCGCTGGCCGTTGCGAGAATTGGGCAGTACATGGGGGGAAGCGGACATATTCTCCTGGCCGCCGGCCAGAATCAGCTCGGCATCGCCGCAGCGAATGGCCTGCGTAGCGAGATGCAGTGCCTTAAGGCCTGAGCCACACACTTTGTTGATGGTCATGGCCGGTACCGAGTCCGGTAGGCCGCCTTTGATAGCCGCTTGGCGCGCCGGGTTTTGACCAACGCCCGCGGTGAGCACCTGGCCCAGCAGTACTTCGTCAACCTGATCGGGAAACGCCGGTTGAGGCAAGGATATCCTTGATCACCAAAGCGCCTAGGTCGCTCGCTGGAATACCTGCGAGGGAGCCGCCGAAAGCGCCCACAGCGGTGCGGCGTGCCGCAACAATGACTACTTCTTGCATAAGATGACTCCTGGAGTAATTAACAGACAGTCTGATACCAGATGCCCGATAGGCGTGCTCTGTCAGCCGTACTCTTTTATTCGTACTCTGTCAGCCGTCTCTTCAGCATAGGGGAAGGTGGTGCGTTGCGGCAATAAACCTTTATGGGCAAATAAAAACGGGCCAACATGTGGCCCGTCAGAAGAAAGCATTAGAGGCGCTAAGATTAGGCCAGTTGTGATCAGGCCAACTGTACCGGGATAATATTGCTGGTGTGGCTGACGTGGTTGCCTTCCTGGAGATACACCAGAGCAGGCTGGTGGTTTTCCAGTTCGGCTTCGGAGTAGTGGGCATAGCTGCAGATAATGATCCGGTGGCCAGGGGCGGCGAGGTGGGCCGCAGCGCCGTTGATCGAAATGAGCTTGGAGCCTTCCTCACCGCGAATGGCGTAAGTGGTAAAGCGTTCGCCATTCTCGACGTTGTAAATCTGGATCTGCTCATTTTCACGAATACCCGCCATATCCAGCAGGTCGCCGTCGATGGCGCAGGAGCCTTCGTAGTTAAGCACCGCGTGAGTGACGCGAGCCATGTGCAGCTTGGCTTTGAGCATAATAGTATGCATGTGAGTTCCTATTTTTACCCGTTGTTTGTTTATTCTCTGCCAGTAGTGGCAGCGCTGGCCGGGAGTTGAACAGTGAGGTTGTCGATTAATCGCGCCGGGCCCAGCTTGGCGGCGGCCAGCAGTACCGCATGGCGGGTCGCTAGGTTAATGGGGCCTAGCGTGACATCGCGCAGTTCCAAATAGTCCAGCGTAAAGCCCGCATCATACAGCGCGGTGTTGCCCTGGTGTAGTACCTTTTCGATAGGTTCTCCGCGCTCTAGCGCATCGCGAAGCGTACACAGCGTGCGGTAAAGCGCAGGGGCGATTGCACGCTCCTCGCTACTTAAATAGCCATTGCGTGATGACAGTGCCAGGCCATCTTCTGCGCGCACGATGGGCACGCCGATAATCTCGATCGGCATGTGCAGATCGCACACCAGCTTACGAATCACCGCAAGCTGTTGGTAATCCTTCTCCCCAAAGCAGGCGACGTCGGGCTGCACCAAATTAAACAGCATGCTAACCACGGTGGAGACACCGTCAAAATGGCCGGGGCGTGAGCCACCACACAGACCCTCACCCACCACGGGCACATGCACGCGGGTCTGGGCGTCCAAGCCGTTGGGGTAGAGCGAGCTCACCGCCGGGGCGAACAGCACGTCGCAGCCAGCCTCGATAAGCTGCGCTTGGTCGGCATCAAAGGTACGCGGGTAACCGTCTAAATCTTCGCCTGGGCCAAACTGCATCGGATTGACAAACAGGCTTGCGACCACGATATCGGCGTGCTGGCGCGCGCAGGCGACCAGCGCTAGGTGCCCGGCATGTAGGTTGCCCATGGTGGGTACCAGGGCAATACGCTGGCCGCGTTGGCGGTAATCTCGCAGCGTGCTGCGTAGCTGATCAATGTCTCGCAAAGTGCGCATAGTCGTTTCGTATTAGTGACAAAAGGTGGTCGATAGACTAGATGTCTTAACCGTCATCTTTAAAAGCAGTGCTCTTGGGCTGGGAAAGTGCGTGTTTTGACCGCTTCATGGTAGCGCTGAAACGCAGTTTGAATACTGTCCGCCTCAACCATAAAGTTTTTCACAAAGCGCGGTGTGCATCCGTGGGTGACGCCCAGCACATCGTGCATCACCAGAATCTGGCCATCGGTATCCGCCCCTGCGCCAATGCCAATCACCGGTACATCCAGCGCTTCGGTGACCGCTTTGCCCAGGCTGGCAGGGACGCACTCAAGCAGAATCACCGAGGCGCCCGCCTCGACAAGCACTTTTGCGTCATTAATGATGCGCTCAGCGTGAGCGGCGTCGCGCCCTTGAACTTTATAGCCACCTAGCTGATGCACGGTTTGTGGGGTTAAGCCCAGGTGGGCACATACCGGTACGCCGCGGCGGGTGAGTTCACGAATGCCATCGGCCATCCACGCTTCGCCTTCCAGCTTGACCAGTTCCGCTCCCGCGCGCATCACGGCACCGGCATCTTCCAACAGGCGCTCGGTGGTGGCGTTGCTCATAAAGGGTAGATCCACCATCAGCAGGCTATGGCCTTTACCACGTGCCGCGCAGCGGGTGTGGTAAACGATGTCTTCAATAGTGACGGGCAGAGTGCTGTTATGGCCCTGTAGCACCATGCCCAGCGAATCACCGACGAGCAGGACATCAATGCCTGCCTGGCTTGCCGCATGGGCAAAGGAGGCGTCGTAAGCGGTTAGGCAACTGAATGTCTCGCCAGCCTGCTTATAGGCCTGCAGCGTGCTTAGGGTGACGGTTTTCATGGCGTGCTCTCATGTTTTACGTGAGGCCGCTGCGACATAGGCAGCCGACCATTATTGATGCTGCATCCCTGCATACGCGAAGTGGCGTAACCGGCAATTGTTACCTGAATGGGGTGTCGGTGTCGAGATTTGTGTCAAATGGTAGCGTTAGCCGCACACTCGGTGTCTGGGGAGGGTATTTTAGTCTGTCGTCAAATGACAGCGAATGCTGGCCACGAGCTAGAGAGTGTAAACTCTGCCAGCGATGCCAGCATAGTAGAGGTGATGCACGGTTATCTGTGGGTGAAGATTTTTATCTCTCAACGGTAGCTGTTAAGAATGCGAGCTAGTGAATCCGAAAAGCTATAAGAGTTTGGCTGCGTAGTGTCAGAACTTGCCTTTGTGGCGTAATTTATCTCACCACCTAGCTTTTTTGCTATTTCCTCGGCACGTTCCTGAGCAAATGACAAACCCCCGCCATCCATATTTAGCTGTAGGTCTCTGGGCGTTTGCGCCAATCCGGTATCCCATACTTTGGCTACCACCTTGCCGTGAACCGTTATTTCAGCAAATAAATTCTCTGGCGAATTGTCGGGACGCCCAGCTTGTTGAGCAGCGTGTTCATGTATAGAAGGAAGATTCTTCATCTCCGCCATCTCAGATTCCGTCATTTTTCTTGCGTGGGGTGTCATCTCCTTGAATGAATTAACGTTTCCAGTTACCGCGTATGACAGTTGGCTGTTAATGCCTGATACACTCATTTCTTGATGCCTCATGAATTGATTTGTTCTGGAAAATCAAGTAGCTAATGAGTTAGTGAGCATGAGGTGTTTAAGCAAGCTCTAGAGCCCGCTAAATTAATCACAGCTACTTTAAGTAAGCTTAGCCTGCGATGAACCTAAGGGCAAAGGTTCTATAAGCCTAAACATAGAGCTGAAAACGTGCCTTTTCGCACTTTAGTTGCACTTCTACAGTCATGAGTTTGAAACGCTGGCTAGGTATTGAAAGCAGTAACCTCAAGCCCAAGTTCTAAGTGTCAGATGGGATAAGCGCACTAAACCCTGAGCAAGTCTTGTGACTCAACACGTTCAAGCCATGCAGATAGCGGCTGTTGGAGAAGGTCTAGAGAGGGGGCGATCTCTGCGAGGGGGAGCAGTACAAAGGCCCGGGCAGTTATTTGCGGGTGCGGCACGCGTAGGCGTGGCGTATCGATAGTGTCATTAGCGTAGAGCAGCAGGTCAAGATCGAGCGTTCGGGGCCCCCAGCGGCGCTGGCGGCGGCGGCGATGCTGCTGCTCTAACGCCTGAAGCTGGTCGAGTAGCGCCAGCGGCGAGAGCCGTGTCTCCAGCGCGGCCACCGCGTTGATAAAGTCCGGCTGATCCTGCGGCCCCACCGGGCGGCTGGCGTAAAGCGATGATGCTGCCACCAATCGGCTTAGCGGTAGCATTGCCAGCTCGTTGAGGGCCTCGCGAACCTGCTCGATAGGCGACTCTAGATTACTACCCAAGCCAATATAGGCGAGCTGGGGAGGAGTACCCACTACTCTGGCGCGCTCGGCTTTCGGCGCCGTTTACGACGACGGTCGCCCTGGCTGGCGGGGTCGCCGCCAACTTTTTGCAGTAAGCGGCGCTGTTCGTGCTCATCGCCGCGCTGAAACGCCGTCCACCATTCGCCTAAACCACTCGGTATCTCGCCCGCCTGTTCGCGCAGCAGCAGCAGGTCATAGCCCGCTCTGAAACGCGAATGTTCGCGGGTTTGAAAGGCTTTTCTACCGCGCCGCTGGGGTAGGCGCTGCTGTAATTCCCAAATTTCCCGCATCGGGATGCCAAAGCGCTTGGGAATCGATGTGAACTCTAACTGACGGGAGACCACCTGTTGGGCGGCTGCTTGAAGCGCGGGAATAGGCGGCATGCCTTCTTGCTCCAGAGCTTCCTGACGATGTTTGACTGGTGCCCATAAAAACGCTGCCAGCAGAAAGGCCGGGGTGACGGGGCGCTCTTCGGCGATACGTTTATCGGTATTGGTCAGCGCCTGCTCAATCAGCTCTTCGGCCCAGGCGGCATCGGCCATGGCTTCTTCGGCCTCGGGGAACAGCATACCGAACAGGCCGTAGTGGCTGAGCAGCCGGAAGGTAACCAAGCCGTGGCCCGACATAAACAGCTTGAGCACTTCATCGAATAGCCGCGCTGGGGGAATCTGCAGCAGCAGCGGCGCCTGATCGTACATCGGCGCTTCAGTGGCGGGGTCTAGCGTGAAATCCAGCTTAGCCGCAAAACGCACCGCCCGCAGCATACGTACCGGGTCTTCGCGGTAGCGTGTCGCCGGGTCGCCAATCAGGCGCAGGGTGCGGGTCTTAATGTCCTCGGCACCATTGGCAAAATCGGTGATGCTGAAGTCGGCGATATTGTAGTAGAGCGCATTAACGGTAAAGTCGCGGCGCAGCGCGTCTTCTTCGATATTGCCCCATACATTGTCGCGTAGCAGTAACCCTTCATCGGACTGATGGGCAATGTGGTCGCCATGCTCGTCTTGGGGTTTGCCACGGAAGGTGGTGACCTCAATGACCTCGCGGCCAAAGCGAACATGGACAATCCGAAAACGGCGGCCGATCAGGCGCGAGTTACGAAATAGATCGCGAACCTGCTCTGGCGTGGCGTTGGTGGCGACATCAAAATCTTTGGGCATCTTGCCCAGCAGCGCATCACGAATGCAGCCGCCCACCAAATAGGCGTCGAAACCCGCGCCGCTAAGGCGATAAAGCACTTTTAACGCGGCATCGCTAATATGCTGGCGAGAAACAGGGTGCTCTGACCGAGGGATGTTGCGCGGAGTGAGGGCGCTGGTGGTGCTCTCTTGGGGATCAAGCAAGGTTTTCAATTGCTCCCCCGGGCTGTGTAGGAAACGGGTAAATCCTTTAAACATGCGACGATTTCAACTCGCAGGTACGAAAAAATGGTCGTAAAAATAGTCGTTAGAAAACACGTCAAACGAGTACTGAACATAAACCACGAGTGGCTGAGTGTAGCCGACCCTTCATGGCTTGCAAAGAGCGGCTTGCAAAGTAGCGGCTTGCAAAGCACTTGACGCTGGCGGGGGCTAACACAGGTTTTAAACCCAGGCTCCAAACACGGAAAGGGGAGGCTAAAAGAGCCTCCCCTATCAAGCAATTAATCAGCGTCCGTGCTGCTATTTTTCTTCATGATGGCACATCGCCCTGAATACGCACCGCAGTCGGTAGGCGTAAGGATCACGATGGTTCCGACCGCCTCGTATTCAAAACAATAATCCAACCGCGAACTTTTCTCCCCCAGGGTATTATTATTGGCGCCGGGTGTACACACTGACAGCTATTGTTGTTGTTAGGATGCCAAGTCACATTGTACGTCGCGTCCTTTCGGGCCACTTGCTAACTTTTGTTGTTGTTCGCTGCGCCTGTGTTGCCTGCGCAAGCAAGTAATGAGATTCAAGCCTGTTGTTCTTGTTAGTACCGTTATCTCTACCTGGCCCTGTTGTTTTTGTTGTGGCTCAGGTTGTGGCGAGGTCATGTTGTTTTTGTTGGTGACCTGGCGCTATGCCCAGTTTGTTTTTCTTACCCAGTAATACTGCAGGCCCTGTGCCACCTATTTAATAAATTATAAATTTCAGAAGGTTGGAGTTTTTTAAGTCGCTGAGGAACTTTACGGCGCGAGAAGTGTTACCCCTTTCGCGGCCGTTTGTGCGCGGCGTTGTGTGGGAAGGTAACAGTACCTGGGTAGCGAAAGGCAGAATATTTCTTATTTAAATCAGTATATTAGACGATGGTCGTAGGGGTGGTGTGGAGGCGCGAGTGGATAGCAATGCCCAGGTGCTTAACCTGGGCGCCGGGCGGTTTTTTTGCGCGGTATGCCAAGCCGCTGGCGTCGTTCCCAAAGGTTTTTACGGCTAATGCCCAGTTTTTGTGCCAATTCGGTTTCACTCATTTGGTCTTGGTGTTCGAGGACAAAGTGCTGAAAATAATCTTCTAAAGAGAGATCATCTTCATTCTCTTCAGCACTTTTATCACCGCCACCACTGGCAGCAGGTGTGCTGGACGAGCCAGAGGACGGATGGGGGCGTGGGGTGGTCGGCGCTAGACCCAGGTCATCCGGATGGATCAGATGCCCCTCGGCAAGAATCACTCCGCGCTCAAGGGCATTCTCCAGCTCGCGAACGTTACCCGGCCAAGGGTAGTCGCGCAGATCCTGGCGGGCTGCGCGGGACAAACGCAGGCCCGTGCGTTCGTGGCGCTTACACGCCTTGTCGAGCAGAATGTCGGCGATCTCAAGCACGTCATCCTCGCGCTCGCGCAGCGGCGGCAGCTCGATCTGCATCACGTTCAGTCGGTAGTAAAGATCAAGGCGGAACTCGCCGGTTTTTGACAGTGCTCGCAGGTCACGATGGGTGGCTGCAATCAGGCGGACATTGACGTGGCGGGTTTCCACCGAGCCAATTTTACGGATTTCACCCTCTTGAAGAACGCGCAGCAGACGCGCCTGGGCATCCAGCGGTAGTTCACCAATCTCATCCAAAAATAGCGTACCGCCATCAGCGGCTTCGACTAACCCGGTGCGCGCAGCGCTGGCGCCGGTAAAAGCGCCTTTCTCATGGCCAAACAGCTCTGATTCGATCAGCGTTTCAGGAATCGCCGCGCAGTTGACGCAGATCAATGGTGCCTTGGCGCGCTTGCTCTGCTGGTGAATGGCGCGTGCCACCAGCTCCTTGCCGGTACCTGACTCGCCAAGAATCAATACGGTGACATCGGCCGGGGCGGTTTTACTAATGCGGGTGTAGACCTGCTGCATGGCAACGCAGTTGCCGATCATGGTTTGCCGGCTGCCGCCTGCATCGGTGATATCCGGGGGCGGACTCTGCTGCATCGACTGCTTGTGCAGGATCCGCTCAACGGTCTCCAATAGCTCCGCGTGGTCAAAGGGCTTGGCAACGTAGTCCACGGCCCCCTGTTTGAGCGCTTCCACCGCAGAGCGCATGCTGGCGTAGCTGGTCATGATCAATACCGGCACGGGGGCTGCGGCGGTGATCAGCGAGGTGCCCGGTTCGCCCGGCAGACGCAGGTCGCTGATGATGAGGTCGAACCCTGCGAGCTCAAGCTGGCTGGCCTCCTCAGCGCTGCCTGCTTCGCTGACCGTATAGTCGTGGCGTTCCAGAAGGCGCTTTAGCGCGCTGCGAATAATCGCTTCATCTTCAACAATCAGAATCCTGGGCATGGGTTGGCTGATCATCCTGTTGGTAAAGCGGCAGCCATAACGTAATGGCCGTGCCGCGAGGCTGTCCGGGGGGTGGCGAAGCCACGTCTATTTTACCCTGGTGCTCATTGATAATCTGGTAGGCCAATGAAAGGCCCAGACCGGTGCCCTCGCCGGCGGGTTTGGTGGTGGTAAAGGGCTCGAATAGGTGCTCGCGCACTCGTGGGTCGATGCCCTGACCGTTATCGGTTATCCGCCACCATGCAAGCTGCTCGTGGCGCCCTGCGGTCATGTGAACTTCTCCCCTTGGCCGCAGGCATCCCGGGCATTGCTCAGCAGGTTGACCATCACTTGCGTTAATCGCTGGGCATCGCCGCGCACCACCACGTCGTCAGGCGTTTCATTGGTTAAGGTAACATCCTCTCCCGAGCGGGCGAGGTGGATCAAGTGCAGTGCATCTTCGCTAATGGATGCAAGTGCCACAGGTGAGGCAGGGAGCGGTACCGATTGGCGTCCCCCATGGGCAAAACCAACCAGTGAGTTAACGATTTTGGTGACCCGCTGGGTTAGCTGCTGGATTTGGTCGGCGGTCTCCAGCAGGGCGGGATCGTTGGTGTCGTAGCGGAGGTTTTGCGCCAGCGACGAGATGCCGGTAATCGGGTTGCCAATTTCGTGGGCGACCCCAGCGGCTAACTGGCCGATGGAGGCAAGGCGTGCTGCATGCACCAACTCATCTTCTAACCACTTCATTTCGGTATGGTCTTCAATCAGAATAACGCTGCCGCCACGGCTGTCACTACCGCTGAGAATCGCTTTGTGCAGGGTCAAAAAATAGTCTTTACCGTGCAGCGTGACCGCCTGTTTGTAGAGCGGTGTTGACGTGGTTTCCAGCACGCCACCGAGTAGGCCGGGCCAGGGGGCAGGTAGGCTGTCGCGGCGTGAACCGATCACGCTTTCACCGCTAATACCCGAGAGTTGAGAGAGCGCCTGATTCCACATTAGCAGCTCATCATCATCGCCCAGAACACACAGCCCCACCGGTAAATACGCCAGGGTTTGGCGATGATGGCGGCGCAAGCCGTCGAGTTCACGGGCTAACCCTGTCAGGCGTGACCGGTAGGCTTCCAAGCGGCTTTCGACAAAGTGAATATCGTCGGTTTCAGGGGTGTCGTCGTGGCGGTAGGGTAGATAGCGATCAACAATATCCCGTGCCACCGATGGGCCCATTAGGCCCGAGAGATTGGCCTGAATACGGTCACGCAAGCGACGCAGCGCGTAGGGACGGCGCTCCTGGGGCGTTAAGTTGAGTGCTTGCAATGCCCGATTCACTTCACGGCTAGCCGCCTCATCGCCGAGGGCGTGGGCTAAGTGAGTCGAAAAATCGCTCGCTGTGGCGGCTTCCAGTGGAAAGCGCTTGGAGCGGATAACGGCATCGACGGAGCACGCTTCCGCGGCGGACTGCTCACCTTCAGAAATACGCGTAAACAGCGATATCACAATCAACAGCAGGATATTGACCGCTAACGAGAGCAGCGTGACGTTGTACCAAACCGGCGCACCAGTGTCGGTAAGCGGGGTAAAGGGCAGCGTCGGTACGGGTAGCGAGAACATGAGCGGCAGCCATAGCCCCCATAGCCATACGCCGACGCCTGCGATGAGGCCAATAATCATGCCTTTACGGTTAGCGCCCGGCCAGTAGAGCAGCGCCAGCATGCCAGGCAGGCACTGGGCCATGCCGACAAACGCGGCTAATCCCAAACCGATAAGCCCATGATGGCGACCTACCCACTGGTAAAACACCCAGCCGCTGATAATCACAGCGACCACTAGCCCACGGCGCAGCCACAGCAGCCAGCCGTAGAGATCACTGCGCGCTTCCGGGGGCCTCGCTACCAGTACAATATGATTAAGCACCATGCCGGAAAGCGCCAGCGCAATCATAATCATGGTGCCGCTGGCGGCGGCTAGCCCGCCGATAAACGCCAGCGCCCCTACCCACCAGTGTTCGGTCATTAGGTAGGCGGCATAGGCGGCGATGGGTATGTCGGGATTGACCGATTGCGCGGCCCACCAAATCAACGGTACGGGTAGCGCCATTAATAGCAGGAAAAGCGGCAGCGCCCAGCTCGCTTGTAGCAGGGTATGCCGGGATAGACTTTCTGAAAAACTGATATGAAACAGATGCGGCATCATAAACGCCGCCGCAAAAAACAGCAGCAGGAGAGTTCGCCACTGGGCCGGGTCAAGTTTGGGTGTCTGTTGTTGGAGGAGAGCGCCAGGGCCCTCCAGCCACAGCTGCAGGTCGCCTGGGCCGTCAAACACCATCCATAGCGCCACCACGCCGAGCCCCAGCATGGCCAGCAGTTTAACAATGGATTCAAACGCAATGGCGCTAAGCAGAGTGTCGTGGCGGCCGTGAGACTGGCTGTGGCGGGCACCGAAAATAACCGCAAAGGCGGCAATTACGGCGCAAAAAAGTAGCGCAACGCTACCTCCCGCTTGGCTGGCGGTGATGATATTGATGGCTTCGCCCAGGGTTTGGACTTGAATGCCGAGCAGTGGCAGCACCGCCAGTAGACTGACGATGGTGACCAGCGTACCCGCCCAACGAGAGCGAAAGCGAAAGGCAAACAGATCCGCCAATGACGTTAGTTGATAGGTGCGGGTGATGCGCTGGATGGGCACCAGTAGCACAGGGGCGAGCAAGAAGGCGCCCGCTGCGCCCAGGTAGTAGGCGAGGAAGCCAAACCCCGCGTGGGCAGCCATTTCCACGCTGCCGTAAATCGCCCAGGCGCTGGCATAAACACCCAGGGCAAGGGTGTAAACAATCGGGTGGCGGGTAATACGCACCGGCACCCAGCCGCGCTCTACCGCAAAACCGCAGCCAAACAGCAGTGCCAGGTAACCCAGCCCAAGCAGTAGGACGCCGACTATCTCAACGTGCATCTCAACGTTCATCAAGCTTTCTCTTCTGCTCCAGCCAGAGGGTTAACGCAATCAACCCACCCCAAATCGCAAACGGCCGGTACCAGGCGGCCTCAGGGTCGCTCCAGCCATTCATCAGCAGCGGAGAGAGCAGGTAGCCGCCAAACACCAAAAACAGCATGATGCGATAGACATACATATCAATCTCCTACTGGAGGTGAAGAGGGATTTAAACGGTGTGCCGTTGGGTTTAAACGTGCCAACGACCAGTTCGCTACCGCCCAGTGTAGCTGAGTCGCGGGGGGCTCTGAGGCCAGTTCTTGTGGCGGCGCTTGATCAAGCGCTTCCAGCGCCTGAAAGAGCTGCTGGCGCACTTTCTGCTCGTCTTCTGCCAGGGCAGGGGCCAGGTTTTGCTTGGAGAGCTTTTGCCCTTCAGCGGTCACAATGAGTGGCAGATGCAGGTAACGCGGCTGCGGTAGCTGAAGTGCGCTCTGCAATTGGCGCTGCCAAGGGGTGTTATCGAGCAAATCGAGCCCGCGTACCACATCGGTAATCTGCTGCTCGGCGTCATCCACTACCACGGCGAGCTGATACGCCCATAGGTCATCTTTGCGCTTTAATACCACATCGCCTAGTTCAGCCGGGTCAAACTGCTGCTCGCCGAACAGCCGGTCTTGCCAGCGGATAGGGCGCTCGCCACGGTCGCTGCGCAGCCGCCAGGCCACCGGTTTACTCGCATCGCAAACGCCATCGCGGCACCAGCCGGGGTAGATATCAAACGCCTGCCACTGCTTGCGCGAACAGCTGCAGGGATAGGCCAGGCCGAGTTGGACAAGCTGGTCAAGCGCCTGTTGGTAAGCATCGCCGCGAGTGTGCTGCCACATTACCGCTTCGTCCCACTCCAGCCCGAAGGTTTCCAGCTGGCGAAGGATAGTGCTCGCCGCACCTTCAGGGCAGCGCGGTGGGTCGATATCTTCAATGCGCACCAGCCACTGCCCATCGGCCGCGCGGGCATCTAAATAGCTGCCTAAGGCGGCGACCAAAGAGCCAAAGTGCAGCGGGCCTGAGGGCGTAGGAGCAAAGCGACCACGGTAGCGAGCAAAATCATTCATAGTAGCGTCGTTGTTGAAAGGGGCTGATTGTTCACAAAAAGCCATTCACAAAAACGGGCACCCTAAGGTGCCCGCGTTCGAGTAGCACGGTCTTTTAGTGCTCAGCCGCCTAGCTGTTTCTCTTTGAGTTCCGCCAGGGTTTTGCAATCCACACAAAGGGTGGCGGTGGGGCGAGCTTCTAAACGACGAATGCCGATTTCAACGCCGCAGGCTTCGCAGAAGCCATAATCATCATCATCGATGTTATCTAGCGTCTCGTTAATTTTCTTGAGCAGCTTACGCTCGCGATCCCGGGTACGCAGTTCCAGGCTAAAGCCCTCTTCCTGGGTAGCACGGTCGGCGGGGTCGGCGTAGTTGTTCGCATCTTCCTGCAGGTGGCGTACGGTACGATCCACCTCTTCCATGAGATCCTGTTTCCAATCCAGCAGCAGCTGACGGAAGTGCGCTAGCTGCTGCTCGTTCATATACTCTTCACCCGGCGCTGGCTCATACGGAGTGAAGGACTTGGACGCTTCCGGTTTCTTTTCTGCTACTGGCATGGGACTGCCCCTTACATATGTGACTACTGATCGACCATGAGCGATTGTCACGATCTCACGCCAAAGGGATGCTTGTTTAGCTGAAAAATGACTGGGTTGCAAGCATAATGGTGAGCTTTCGATGAATGTTTGGCCTTGAATATGACTAGCGCCATGTTTTAGTTAGTTTTTCAATATTTGTCCAGTTTCAAAAATGATTAGATGAAGGAGCCGTTATGGCCTGGAATTCGCGTGTCGATCACGTTGCCCCTTTTCGGGTCATGCATTTGCTGGAAATGGCCCAGGCGCGGGAAGCCGCCGGCCACGATGTGATTCACCTGGAAGTAGGCGAGCCGGATTTTGCTACCCCCGAGCCAATTATCGCTGCCGGGCAGCAGGCGTTGGCCAGTGGCCATACCCGCTACACCCCAGCGGCTGGGCTGCCCGCACTGCGCGAGGCGATCGCCGGACATTACGCCGAGCACTTTAACGCTACGGTGGATCCTGCGCGTATTTTGGTAACGCCCGGGGCGTCGGGGGCGCTGCTGCTGGCCAGCCAGTTATTAGTCGAAACCGGCTCGCGGGTGCTGATGGCTGACCCTAACTACCCCTGCAATCGTCACTTTATGGCGCTAGCTGGCGCTGAGATTGATGCGGTATCCGTGGGGCGAGATAGCGGCTGGCAGATGGACGCTGCCCTGGTCGCCCAGCATTGGCGTGAGGACACAAGCCTAGCGATGTTGGCGTCGCCCTCTAACCCTACCGGCCACACGTTGAGCGCGCAACAGCTCTCTGCAGTGCTGGCAGCGGTCGCTGAGCGCGAAGGCGAGGTCATCGTCGATGAGATCTACCAGGGCCTCAACTACGACGATGCACCGCTCTCAGCGACCTCGCTCTCCGCCAACGCCTTTGTGGTCAACAGCTTCTCCAAATATTTTGGTATGACCGGCTGGCGCCTGGGCTGGCTGGTGGCGCAGAGCATGCAGTGGAGCCATTAACGCGGCTGGCGCAGAACATGTTTCTGGCCGCGCCGACGCCTTCGCAGCATGCCGCCCTGGCGGCGTTTACGCCCGAGTGTCGTGGTGTTCTTGAACAGCGCCGTGAAACCCTGAAAGAGCGCCGCCAAGTGCTGCTGGAGGGCCTTGCAGGCTTGGGGTTGGCACCGGATCTCCCGCCCCAGGGGGCGTTTTATTTGTGGCTGGATATCTCCCGCTACAGCCGCGATAGCCAGGCCTTCTGCGAGCGCTTATTGCAGGAGGAGAGCGTGGCGATTACCCCGGGTATTGATTTTGCCGTACGTGGCGGCGAACACCATGTGCGCATTGCGTTCACCAATGATGTGGCTCGGCTGGAAGAGGCGGTGGCGCGGATTACACGCTTTGTGGGCAGGCTGTGATGCTGACTTATCCGGCGCTGGTGCCGGGCACGCTGATCAAGCGTTATAAGCGCTTTCTCGCCGATGTGCGTTTGGATGATGGTCGCGAAGTCGTCGCCCACTGCCCCAATACCGGCTCGATGAAGGCGGTGAACGTGCCAGGGTGCCGAGTGTGGTTGTCACCCAGCGATAACCCCAAGCGCAAGCTTGCCTGGACGTGGGAGTTTATCGAGCTGCCCCAAGCGGATGGGCAGGTGGCGCTCGCCTCGGTGCATACCGGCCGCGCTAACCGCATCGTGGAAGCGGCGCTGGAGGCGGGGGCTTTGGCACCGTTGGCAGGCTACGCCACTCTGCGCCGGGAGGTGAAAGTGGCCGACGCCCGCCTCGATTTTAGGCTGGATGACCCAGAGCGGGGGCGGGCGTATATCGAGGTGAAGCAGGTCACCCTCAAAGAGCAGGACGGCCACGGCTACTTTCCGGACTCGGTGAGCGTGCGCGGTACCAAGCATCTGCATTCGCTGCGAGTGTTGACAGAGCAGGGCGAACGGGCGGTGCTGCTGTTTTGTGTCGCCCATGAAGGCATAGCTGACGTGGCCGCCGCAGCCCATATTGACGCGACTTACGCGGCAGCCCTAGCGGAGGCCTCGGCCAGCGGGGTGGAAGTGCTGGCCTATGGTATTGAGGTGGTGCGGGAGCAAGAGCGCCCCATTGGAGTGCGGTTAACCCGCAGCCTGCCTGTACGGTTTAACGATCAATATAAAAACGCTGAATAAAGTTAACCGGCTCGGGGGCGGCGTTGCGGTCGTAGCGCACGCTTAGCTCAAAGCGCATGTTCTCATCGTCGAGTAGGGTAAAAGGCGCCAGGTGGTAGGTCGCATCGCCGTCATGCACGGTGCGAAAGCTGAGTGACTCCTGAGCGCCCGTCAAGCCGCTAACGTGGCCCTGCACGCTGGCGTTAACGGGGCGGGTACTGCCATCCTCCTGGCGCTCGCGAACGCTTACATTAACCAGACCGCGGTTGGCGCTGCGCTGGAGGTTGTTCGCTTGGGCCACTTCCGGAGTCAAAAAGCTGCTGTTCACCGCGCTGTAGTGAATCTCGTAATCGCCCACGCTGACGAACTGCTCAGCGTGGGCCCCAGCGGCGGCGAAGAGCATGCCGATAAGGGCGGCACTCATCATTAATCTGCGTAACATGGCGTGGCTCCTTGGGTTACGTTTAAGCGCGATGAATATCTAGCGGCGACGAACGCGGAAAATGGCAATTTCACCAAATAGATTGGGCCATAGCCGCGATTTCCAGTGACCTTGATGATCCCCCACGCCCACCGCGCGATCAACAATCATCAAGCCTTTCTCGCGGCACAGGTGCTCAAAGTCGTTGAACGTTGAGAGATGGATGTTGGGCGTGTCGTACCAGGCGTGGGGCAGCGATTTGGATACCGGCATATAGCCGCGCAGACCCAAATGAACACGGTGACGCCAGTAGGCGAAGTTGGGGAAAGTGATGATGCCCTCTTCGGCGACACGCAGCATTTCATCGAGCATCTTGTCCGGACGGCGCAGCGCCTGAAGCGCCTGGGTCATGATTACCTGGTCATAACTGTTATCGCAGAAGCTGCTTAAACCGTCATCCAGGTTGTGCTCAATCACGCTGACGCCCCGGGCGACGCAGGCATTAATGCCGTCATGGTCGATCTCTAAGCCATAGCCAGTCACGCCTTTATTGTTCGCCAGGGTCTCAAGCAGCTCGCCGTCGCCACAGGCGAGGTCGAGCACGTGCGCCCCTTCGGGCACCCAGTCATAAATCAGTTCAAGATCGGCGCGCATCATGGCGTCTCCTCTGAGCTCGTTGCATCTTCGCTTGCTTCATCTTTACCCACTTCGGCGAGGTTAAGCTCGCCGGCAGCGCGGTTCATAAAAGCGCTGAAGATGGCGTCGTAGCGCGGCTCTGAGAGTAAGAAAGCATCGTGCCCATGGGGCGAGTCGATGTTGGCGTAGCTAACCGCTTTGCCCGCACGAATGAGTGCATCGACCAGCTCGCGGGAGCGCGAGGGCGGAAAGCGCCAGTCGGTGGTAAAGCTAACAATCAAAAACGGGCACTGCGCTGGGGCCAGGGCTTTGGCTAAGTCGCCCCCTTGGGTCGCGGACGGGTCAAAGTAGTCCAGCGCTTTGGTCATCAGCAGGTAAGTATTGGCATCAAAGGCGGTGGAGAAAGTGTCGCCCTGATAGCGCAAGTAGGACTCCACCTGAAACTCAACGTCAAAGCCGAAGTTAAGGTCGTCGCTACGCAAATCGCGGCCAAACTTGCTGCCCATGGCGTCTTCTGACAGGTAGGTGATATGGCCTACCATACGGGCCAGCTTTAGCCCGCGTTTGGGCACGGTGTCGTGCTCGGCATACCAACCGTCAAAAAACTCCGGATCAGAGCGAATTGCCTGACGGGCTACTTCGTTAAAAGCGATATTTTGCGCCGAGAGTCGAGGCGTGGCGGCAATCACCACCGCGTTAGCCACCCGTTCCGGGTAGGTCATTGTCCACTGCATCACCTGCATACCGCCCAAGCTGCCGCCCACCGCGGCGGCCCAGCGCTCAATCCCCAGGTGGTCGGCAAGCCGCGCCTGGCTGGCCACCCAATCGCTCACCGTGACCATGGGGAACTCAGGCCCCCATTGGCGGCCGGTGTCGGGGTTATGACTGACCGGCCCGGTGCTGCCATGGCAGCCCCCCAGGTTATTAAGCGACACAACAAAAAAGCGGTTGGTGTCGATCGCTTTACCGGGGCCAATATGTGCATCCCACCAGCCGGGCTTGCGGTCTTCTTCGCTGTGGTAGCCCGCGGCGTGGTGGTGACCCGAGAGCGCGTGGCAAATCAGCACCGCGTTACTGCGATCGGCATTCAATGTGCCGTAGGTTTCGTAAATCAGCTCGTAGGCAGGCAGCACTTTGCCGCAGGCGAGAGCTAGCGGCGTGTCGAAGCGTGCCACGTGCGGGGTGACCACGCCGACGGAGCCCGCCGGTCGGTCTGCAAATGCAAGCGTGTCTGAGTCAGGCATTGAAGGCGCTAGTCCTGCTGAAAGAGGGCGACTGAAGTAGATCCTGTAAACCTCTGCTTAACTATTGCGCTTGCCCATGCGGCGTTAAAAATCGCCTCAAAATGCTCATTTACAACCCGTAAATTCCGCTTTTTCGTTGATTTTTGCCTTGTCTGGCCTGCGCTCATTACGTTAATCAGAGGCTTCCTTGCTAAGAATACGGAGATGGCAGTTGCCATCATAGCCCGACCAGCGCGCCGGAAATGCCCGCCGCACGAATCAGGGCGCCGACCACCAAACCATCGATCAGGTTAATGGCGATAAACACCACGATAGGCGATAGGTCAATCATGCCCAGCGGAGGAATCACTTTGCGTACCGGGGCCATAATCGGCTCTACCAACTGCATAACCAGCAGCGCACCTGGATGGCTGGCGTTGGGCGCTACCCAGCTCAAAATAATCATCACAATCAGGGCGAAGAAGTAGATTTTTAAAATTGCATTCGCCAAGGCGGCCGCACCGGCAATCAGCAGTCCAGCAATGGGCGGCATGCCAACGCCAATCACCATAAAAATGGCGATGATGCTAGCCACTTTCAATACAAAGCCTGCTGCTAAGGTGGCGAGGTCGAAGCGGCCAGCCACAGGGCCTAAAAAGCCTTGAAATAGCCCCACTACCGGCTGGGTGATTTTGACCACCGATTGGCTCAACGGGTTGTAGTAATCCGCCCGCGACGCCTGCAGCAGGAAGCGCAGCATGAGTAAAAAGAGGTAAATATTGATGAGGGTATTTACCAGCATTAACCCTGCACTGCCCAATTCATTGCCCATTATTATGTCTCCTTGATGATCCGGTAGCTTAGGCTGTGTTAGCCGAATGGCTGCATTAGCTGCCGCTTAGTTCCTTGGCCATTGCCTGGGCGCGGTCGGCGCAGGCCTGCATGGCGTCGGCAATCGTGGTGCGCAATTGTGCCTCTTCCATATGTTGAATGGCACGTTCGGTGGTGCCGCCCGGCGACATGACGTTCTGTTTCAGCGTGGCGGGGTCTTTATCGCTCTGCTGTGCCATGGTGGCGGCACCCAGCGCGGTTTGAATAGCCAGGCGGCGCGCGGTGGCGGCAGGTAGACCGAGTTTAACTGCGGCTTCTTCCATGGCTTCGAACATCAGAAAGAAGTAGGCCGGGGCACTGCCCGAAACAGCGGTGACTGCGTCTAACAGGGCTTCTTCTTCCACCCACTCCACAATGCCGACCGCTTCCATTAACTGGGTGGCCACGTCACGCTGGGCATCGCTGACGTTGGCATTGGCGTAGAGGCCGCTGGCGCCATAACCGACCAGCGAGGGCGTATTGGGCATGCAGCGTACCATGGCATTCTGGCCGCCTAGCCACTGGTCGATCGTGCCGGCATCCAGGCCGGCAGCAATCGAGATAACCAACGGCTGCTGGCGCTGAACGCTGTCGCGCAACACTTCGCATACGTTGCGCATGATTTGCGGCTTCACCGCGAGTACCACCACATCGGCCTCAGCCACCGCCGCATTGTTGTCGGTGTCTGTATTGATGCCTAAGCGTTGTTTAATCGATGTCAGTTCGCTGTCATTCGGCGCGGTGGCGGTAATCGTGGAAGGCGCAACGCCGCTGTCGATTAGGCCGCCGATAATGGCGCTGGCCATATTGCCGGCCCCAATGAAGGTAATCTTATTCGCCATGGTAGGTGTCCCTTAAGTAAAAGTGTTCTACGTAAAAAAGTGGGCTACTTTTCGTCTAAGCCGATGGGCGAGCGCCGAAAATTGCAGTGCCCAAACGCACCAGCGTGGCGCCTTCCAGCACCGCCGCTTCTAAATCGTCGCTCATGCCCATCGAGAGCGTATCAAGGGGCGCGTCTGGCAAGCTGCTTTGTAAGGCGGTAAAAGCTTCGCGTAGTGCTGCCAAAGGCTGGCGCTGAGCACTTATATCCTCTGTTGGAGCGGGGATCGCCATTAAACCGCGCAGGCGCAGATTAGGCAGTGTGGCGACTTCCCTAGCCAATTCCTCTAACTCCTCGGGCAGCACACCAGCTTTGCTCTCTTCTCGGCTGATATTAATCTGCAGGCAGATATTGAGCGGCGCAAGGTGCGTTGGGCGCTGCTCGTTAAGGCGTTTGGCAATTTTTAGCCGATCGACGCTGTGTACCCAGTCAAAGTGCTCGGCCACAGAGCGGGTTTTGTTGGACTGCAGGGGGCCAATGAAATGCCATACAATGCCGTCAAGATCAGTAAGTTCGGCCTGCTTTTCCAGCGCTTCTTGCAAATAGTTTTCACCAAATTCACGCTGACCCAACTGCCAAACCTGACGAATCATCGCCGCAGGCTTGGTTTTGCTGACGGCCAGTAGCTTGGCTGCACCCTGGGCGCGCCCCGCGTTTTCTAGTGCATTATGCAGGCGTTCAAGCGCCTGAGCGTATGAATGGCCGAGTGACTCGTTAAGCGCGATGTCTGTCATACTCAAGCACCTTACCGCAGCTGGGAAGAGAGATGGATATTACCGAACTGCTAGCATTCTCGGCAAAGCAGAATGCCTCTGACTTGCACCTTTCGGCCGGTTTACCGCCCATGATACGTGTTGATGGCGATATTCGTCGGCTCAATGTGCCCGCTATCGATAATAACGATGTGCGCAGATTGATCTACGCCATCATGAATGATCGTCAGCGGCGCGACTACGAAGAGCACCTGGAAATTGATTTTTCCTTTGAAGTGCTGGGGATCGCCCGCTTTCGTGTTAACGCCTTTACTCAAGCTCGCGGGGCGGGGGCGGTGTTTCGCACCATTCCCAATCAAGTACTTTCCATACAAACCCTTGGGCTCGGTGAGGTGTTCGAGCGCCTGGCGATGTTACCGCGGGGCCTGGTGCTGGTGACTGGGCCAACGGGGTCGGGCAAAAGCACCACGCTGGCCGCCATGATCGATTACATTAACGATCATCGTTACGAGCACATTCTCACCATTGAAGACCCCGTCGAGTTTGTCCACGTTAGCAAGCGCTGTTTGATTAACCAACGCGAAGTGCATCGCGACACCCATAGCTTTGCCGATGCGTTGCGTAGCGCGCTGCGTGAAGACCCGGATGTGATTCTGGTCGGCGAGCTGCGTGATCTGGAGACTATCCGCTTAGCACTGACCGCTGCTGAAACCGGTCATCTGGTGCTGGGAACGCTGCATACCACCTCTGCCGTCAAGACAATCGACCGGATCATCGATGTTTTTCCCAGCGAAGAGAAAGCCATGGTGCGCTCCATGCTTTCGGAATCGCTCCAGGCAGTGGTGTCGCAATCGCTGCTTAAACGTCAGGGCGGCGGGCGCGTAGCGGCCCACGAAATCCTCATGGCCACTTCTGCAGTGCGCAACTTGATCCGCGAAGACAAAGTGGCACAGATGTACTCAGCCATTCAAACCGGTGGTAGCCTGGGTATGCAAACGCTGGATGCCGCGCTGTCTCGGTTAGTCAATGAGGGCGTTGTAAGCATAGAGGAAGCCCAGGCTCAGGCTAAAGGCACTCTCGCCGCAAAAGATGAATAATTTAGGCTTTGTACGAAAACTGCCTGCGCTCGGCCATGCTGTGTTAAATAACGGCTCGTGCGCGAGTCCGATCAAAATGCTCATTTACACTCCGTAAACTCCGCTTTTTCGCCGTTTTTTTGCCTTGCCTGACCTTCGCTCGCCGACTTTTCGTATAAAAGCCTAAGCCTTGTGACGTACCCACTGCTTTTCTTTGAGGTCTAGGGGCGTATTCAAACAATGAGTATTAGGGGGCATAGATTCCGCCCAATACCCGGGGGCCCTGCGCGCCGGTGACTGAGGGCAAGTTGCCTGGCAGGTGGTGCAGACGCTGGTGCGCCAACCAGGCAAAGGCGCCCGCTTCAATCCAGTCTTCAGGCCAGCCGTACGCCGCTGGCGAAGTGAGCGTGGCGCGAGGGAGATGATAGGCAAGGCGCTGCATCAAATAGGCGTTGTGGGCGCCGCCGCCAGCGGTGATCAGCGTCAGCGGGCCACTACCGATCCGCAGTTGTTCAATGCCGTGAGCGACACTGACGGCGGTGAGTTCAGCCAGCGTCGCCTGAACATCGGCGGCGGCTTCCTGGCCGCTAAGATGTTTTCGTAGCCAATCCAGATGAAACAGCTCACGCCCTGTGCTTCTCGGCGGTGGTTGCTGGAAAAACGGTTCTGATAACAACCGAGCTAACAGCGCTTCATCTATCTTTCCACTAGCGGCCCAGTCGCCGTCCTGGTCAAAGCGGCCGCCCTGGTGCAAGGCAAACCAGCCATCCAGTAAAACATTCGCGGGGCCGGTATCAAATCCGATCACTGGATCGGTCGGCTGGCTAGAAAGCCAGGTGAGGTTGGCAAAGCCGCCTAAATTAAGTACCAGCTGATGCGCGTCTGCTCGCCCAAATAGTGCCTGATGAAAGGCCGGTGCCAGCGGTGCCGCTTGACCGCCTGCGGCTAAGTCTCTGCGACGAAAATCGGCGACCACCGTGCAGCCGGTGAGTTCTGCCAGCAAGCTTGGATTATCCAACTGCAGTGTATACGCCGGGCCGTCGCTGTGGCCTGCGGGGGCATGCTCAATGGTTTGGCCGTGACTGCCGATAGCACTGATCTGTTCTATACCCACTGAAAGGGGTGCTAATAAGTGCTGCACGGCTTGGGCCTGGCATTGGCAGAACGCGTGTTCCGCTGCTGCGAGCTGCGCAAAACTGACCTGCTCTGCATGGCACAGCTTAAACAGTAGGCGATGAAGCTCGTCCGGCATCGGTTCGGCATGGGTTGCCAACAGGTGCGGCGGCGAATCACCTTCGATGGCGATAAGTGCTGCATCGATACCGTCCAGACTAGTGCCGGACATCAGGCCAATATAGTAAAGCGGCGTAGCGGTAGGCGTTTTCATAAGCGAACTCGTACAAAGCTGGGCTGAGACTAAACCAGGGTGAGAGCGAAACCAAGGCTCAACCAAGGCGAGCGAGCATGGTAACATCGTCGGCTATTTATCACCTGAGCCCGGTAAGGGCGGTTCTTTATAGTGGAGAGAGGCAATGAGTGAGGTGGATCAGGCTTTAGCGCTGCTGTCGCGGGGTACGCATGAAATCCTGGTAGAGGATGAGCTAAAACAGAAGCTGGCTTCAGGCCGCAAACTGCGTATCAAAGCGGGTTTTGATCCCACGGCCCCTGACTTACACCTGGGGCACAGCGTATTGCTGACCAAAATGCGCCAGTTTCAGGATTTGGGGCACACGGTTATCTTTTTGATCGGTGACTTTACCGGGCGTATTGGTGACCCTACCGGTAAGAACGTGACGCGCAAACCGCTCACTGAAGAGGATGTGAAAGCCAACGCCGAAACCTATAAAGAGCAAGTGTTTAAAATCCTCGACCCTGAAAAGACCGAGGTACGTTTTAACGCCGAATGGTTTGGCGAGCTCTCCGCTGCCAAAATGATTGAGCTGGCTGCCCAAAGCACCGTCGCCCGTATGCTGGAACGGGATGACTTTGAAAAGCGCTATAAAGCCAATCAGTCCATTGCCATTCACGAATTTCTCTACCCGCTGGTACAGGGCTACGACTCGGTAGCGCTTGAGGCGGACGTGGAGCTGGGCGGCACTGACCAGAAGTTCAACCTGCTGATGGGGCGCGAAATTCAAAAACACTTCGGCCAGGAGCCCCAGGTGGTCATTACCATGCCGCTGTTGGAAGGGTTAGACGGCGTGCAGAAGATGTCGAAGTCCCTGGGCAACTACATTGGTGTCGATGAAGCGCCGGGCTCCATGTTCAATAAACTGGTCTCCATGCCGGATAGCTTGATGTGGCGCTATTTTGAGCTGCTCTCTTTGAAATCGAACGAAGAGATTGACGCGCTCAAGCAGAGCGTTGAGCAGGGCGCGAACCCGCGGGATATCAAAATGGAGCTGGCCCGTGAGCTAATTGCCCGCTACCACGGCGATGAAGCAGCCGCCAGTGCGCACAAGTCAGCGGGTAATCAACTGGCTGATGGCGAGCTGCCAGAAGATCTGCCGGAAGTCACGGTCGATTTTGAGGGCAGTGAGCAAGCACCTATTGCAGCAGTGCTTAATAGAGCTGAGCTTGCGAATAACAGTGCCCAAGCCAAAGACATGCTGGGTAATGGCCGAGTTAAAGTCGACGGCGACGTCGTTGCCAAAGACACTATGCTGGCGACAGGTAAGAGCTATGTTATTCAAGCTGGTAAGAAACGTTACGCTCGTGTGACGCTTATTTGAACTTTCTGTCAAAAAGCCCTTGCCAACCCGTCAGCGAATCCGTAAAGTACGCATCCGCTGCCGGGGACGCCAAGCGTTACCAGCGGTGAATAAGTGTAAAAGCTTGGTTTGTCAGGAGGTTAGAGCAGGTTGTGTGGTCAGTCATCGAAAAACGCCTTGACAACACCAGGAAATGCGTAGAATACGCCTTCCTCGCTGAGGCAAGCCAGTTCAACGGCAAGCCGTGTGGCCCAGTTGGTTTATTAGCTAGCCACCGCAGCGAAACAGCTCTTTAACAATTTGATCAGGTAATTCATGTGGGCGCTTGCTGATGTTGGTGACAAATCACCAATATCAAGGCAAGCGGTCAAGAATAAGTTTTAAAGGATTGTTTTGATCTAATGAATTCGTTTGAACCTTGAGCCAAGTTTGGTTCGCTTTGTCACTTTCGGGTGGCGTAAGAACATAGATCTTAAACTGAAGAGTTTGATCATGGCTCAGATTGAACGCTGGCGGCAGGCCTAACACATGCAAGTCGAGCGGTAACAGGGTAGCTTGCTACCCGCTGACGAGCGGCGGACGGGTGAGTAATGCATAGGAATCTGCCCGATAGTGGGGGATAACCTGGGGAAACCCAGGCTAATACCGCATACGTCCTACGGGAGAAAGGGGGCTTCGGCTCCCGCTATTGGATGAGCCTATGTCGGATTAGCTAGTTGGTAAGGTAATGGCTTACCAAGGCAACGATCCGTAGCTGGTCTGAGAGGATGATCAGCCACATCGGGACTGAGACACGGCCCGAACTCCTACGGGAGGCAGCAGTGGGGAATATTGGACAATGGGGGCAACCCTGATCCAGCCATGCCGCGTGTGTGAAGAAGGCCCTCGGGTTGTAAAGCACTTTCAGCGAGGAAGAACGCCTATCGGTTAATACCCGGTAGGAAAGACATCACTCGCAGAAGAAGCACCGGCTAACTCCGTGCCAGCAGCCGCGGTAATACGGAGGGTGCAAGCGTTAATCGGAATTACTGGGCGTAAAGCGCGCGTAGGTGGCTTGATAAGCCGGTTGTGAAAGCCCCGGGCTCAACCTGGGAACGGCATCCGGAACTGTCAGGCTAGAGTGCAGGAGAGGAAGGTAGAATTCCCGGTGTAGCGGTGAAATGCGTAGAGATCGGGAGGAATACCAGTGGCGAAGGCGGCCTTCTGGACTGACACTGACACTGAGGTGCGAAAGCGTGGGTAGCAAACAGGATTAGATACCCTGGTAGTCCACGCCGTAAACGATGTCGACCAGCCGTTGGGTGCCTAGAGCACTTTGTGGCGAAGTTAACGCGATAAGTCGACCGCCTGGGGAGTACGGCCGCAAGGTTAAAACTCAAATGAATTGACGGGGGCCCGCACAAGCGGTGGAGCATGTGGTTTAATTCGATGCAACGCGAAGAACCTTACCTACCCTTGACATCTACAGAAGCCGGAAGAGATTCTGGTGTGCCTTCGGGAACTGTAAGACAGGTGCTGCATGGCTGTCGTCAGCTCGTGTTGTGAAATGTTGGGTTAAGTCCCGTAACGAGCGCAACCCTTGTCCTTATTTGCCAGCGAGTAATGTCGGGAACTCTAAGGAGACTGCCGGTGACAAACCGGAGGAAGGTGGGGACGACGTCAAGTCATCATGGCCCTTACGGGTAGGGCTACACACGTGCTACAATGGCCGGTACAAAGGGCTGCGAGCTCGCGAGAGTCAGCGAATCCCTTAAAGCCGGTCTCAGTCCGGATCGGAGTCTGCAACTCGACTCCGTGAAGTCGGAATCGCTAGTAATCGTGAATCAGAATGTCACGGTGAATACGTTCCCGGGCCTTGTACACACCGCCCGTCACACCATGGGAGTGGACTGCACCAGAAGTGGTTAGCCTAACGCAAGAGGGCGATCACCACGGTGTGGTTCATGACTGGGGTGAAGTCGTAACAAGGTAGCCGTAGGGGAACCTGCGGCTGGATCACCTCCTTAAACGATGCGTCACAGTCAGTAAGCGTCCACAATGAATTACCTGATCAGAATACTGTTGATACGCAGTGATAAGTGGCTCTGTTTTTTTCACGTTAAAAAGAAAAAATAGCTTTTAAGGTCTTAAAGGTCTTTTTCTTTTTAATATGAAAGAACGCTTATCACTGCTTATAGCAGTCGCTCTTTAACAATGTATATCATGCTGACAAGAACACTTCGCAAGAAGGGTCTTAAATTGTGATACGTCTCAAGCGTATCCGGCAAAATGAAACGTGATCATTGCGACATCCAGACTCCTTCGGGTTATAGGGTCAAGCAATGAAGCGCACACGGTGGATGCCTAGGCAGCCAGAGGCGATGAAAGACGTGGTAGCCTGCGATAAGGTTCGGTGAGGTGGCAACAACCTGTGACCCGGACATCTCTGAATGGGGAAACCCACTCATCATAAGATGAGTATCGTGCACTGAATACATAGGTGTACGAGGCGAACCAGGGGAACTGAAACATCTAAGTACCCTGAGGAAAAGAAATCAACCGAGATTCCCCTAGTAGCGGCGAGCGAACGGGGACCAGCCCTTAAGCATGAGACTGATTAGGCGAACACGCTGGGAAGCGTGGCCGTAGCGGGTGATAGCCCCGTAGTCGAAAATCTGATCATGTGAAATCGAGTAGGTCGGGGCACGAGAAACCTTGACTGAAGACGGGGGGACCATCCTCCAAGGCTAAATACTCCTGGCTGACCGATAGTGAACCAGTACCGTGAGGGAAAGGCGAAAAGAACCCCGGAGAGGGGAGTGAAATAGATCCTGAAACCGTGTGCGTACAAGCAGTAGGAGCAGACTTGTTCTGTGACTGCGTACCTTTTGTATAATGGGTCAGCGACTTATATTCAGTGGCGAGGTTAACCGTATAGGGGAGCCGTAGGGAAACCGAGTCTTAACTGGGCGACACAGTCGCTGGATATAGACCCGAAACCGAGCGATCTATCCATGAGCAGGGTGAAGATTGAGTAACATCAATTGGAGGCCCGAACCAGGATCTGTTGAAAAAGATTTGGATGACTTGTGGATCGGAGTGAAAGGCTAATCAAGCTCGGAGATAGCTGGTTCTCCTCGAAAGCTATTTAGGTAGCGCCTCACGTAGTACCGCCGGGGGTAGAGCACTGTTTCGGCTAGGGGGTCATCCCGACTTACCAACCCGAGGCAAACTCCGAATACCGGTGAGTAGAGCGTGGGAGACACACGGCGGGTGCTAACGTCCGTCGTGAAAAGGGAAACAACCCAGACCGTCAGCTAAGGTCCCGAAATCCTGGTTAAGTGGGAAACGATGTGGGAAGGCTCAGACAGCTAGGAGGTTGGCTTAGAAGCAGCCATCCTTTAAAGAAAGCGTAATAGCTCACTAGTCGAGTCGGCCTGCGCGGAAGATGTAACGGGGCTAAACCAGGTACCGAAGCTACGGGTTCATTCTTAGGAATGAGCGGTAGAGGAGCGTCGTGTAAGCCAATGAAGGTGAATTGAGAAGTTCGCTGGAGGTATCACGAGTGCGAATGCTGACATGAGTAACGATAAAGGGAGTGAAAAACTCCCTCGCCGGAAGACCAAGGGTTTCTGTTCGACGCTAATCGGAGCAGAGTGAGTCGGCCCCTAAGGCGAGGCCGAAAGGCGTAGTCGATGGGAAACGGGTCAATATTCCCGTACCGGACATGGTTGCGATGGGGGGACGAAGAAGGCTAGGTGAGCCAGGCGTTGGTAGTCCTGGTGAAAGTGAGTAGGCCGAGACCTTAGGTAAATCCGGGGTCTTAAAGCCGAGACACGAGACGAACTGACCACGGTCAGGAAGTCACTGATGCCACGCTTCCAGGAAAAGCCTCTAAGCTTCAGATCATGTGCGACCGTACCCCAAACCGACACAGGTGGTCAGGGTGAGAATCCCAAGGCGCTTGAGAGAACTCGGGTGAAGGAACTAGGCAAAATGGTGCCGTAACTTCGGGAGAAGGCACGCCGGCATAGGGTGAAGAGACTTGCTCTCCTAGCCCGAACCGGTCGAAGATACCAGGTGGCTGCAACTGTTTATTAAAAACACAGCACTCTGCTAACGCGCAAGCGGACGTATAGGGTGTGACGCCTGCCCGGTGCCGGAAGGTTAAATGATGGTGTTAGCCGCAAGGCGAAGCTCTTGATTGAAGCCCCGGTAAACGGCGGCCGTAACTATAACGGTCCTAAGGTAGCGAAATTCCTTGTCGGGTAAGTTCCGACCTGCACGAATGGCGTAATGATGGCCACGCTGTCTCCACCCGAGACTCAGTGAAATTGAAATCGCCGTGAAGATGCGGTGTACCCGCGGCTAGACGGAAAGACCCCGTGAACCTTTACTATAGCTTCACACTGGACGCTGATGTTGCCTGTGTAGGATAGCTGGGAGGCTTTGAACTCTGGACGCCAGTTCGGAGGGAGCCAACCTTGAAATACCAGCCTGGCATCATTGGCGTTCTCACTCAGGTCCGTTATCCGGATCGAGGACAGTGTGTGGTGGGTAGTTTGACTGGGGCGGTCTCCTCCTAAAGAGTAACGGAGGAGCACGAAGGTACCCTCAGCACGGTCGGACATCGTGCATTGAGTGCAAGAGCATAAGGGTGCTTGACTGCGAGACAGACACGTCGAGCAGGTGCGAAAGCAGGTTCTAGTGATCCGGTGGTTCTGTATGGAAGGGCCATCGCTCAACGGATAAAAGGTACTCCGGGGATAACAGGCTGATACCGCCCAAGAGTTCACATCGACGGCGGTGTTTGGCACCTCGATGTCGGCTCATCACATCCTGGGGCTGAAGTCGGTCCCAAGGGTATGGCTGTTCGCCATTTAAAGTGGTACGCGAGCTGGGTTTAGAACGTCGTGAGACAGTTCGGTCCCTATCTGCCGTGGGCGTTGGATGTTTGAGAAGGGCTGCTCCTAGTACGAGAGGACCGGAGTGGACGACCCTCTGGTGTTCCGGTTGTCACGCCAGTGGCATTGCCGGGTAGCTATGGTCGGACGGGATAACCGCTGAAAGCATCTAAGCGGGAAGCCCCCTTCAAGATGAGACATCCCTGAGGCCTAGAGCCTCCTGAAGGGCCCAGCGAGACCAGCTGGTTGATAGGCACGGTGTGGAAGCGCTGCAAGGCGTTGAGCTAACGTGTACTAATGGCCCGTGAGGCTTGACCCTATAACACCCAAGGGGTCTGGTCGATGATGACGACATTAAACCGGATACGCAGCGTGTGGCCCAAGCGACATAACGCCAGGGCGACAGGCGATGAGACGCACACAATTGAGCAAGCAACGCTAAAAGCCTGCTCGTCAGCATGATGTACATTACTGTTACGCCTGACGACCATAGCACGCGTGAACCACCTGATCCCTTGCCGAACTCAGAAGTGAAACCGCTTAGCGCCGATGGTAGTGTGGGGTCTCCCCATGCGAGAGTAGGTCATCGTCAGGCACTTATTTGAAAAATCCCCCAGGGCTGATGCCTTGGGGGATTTTTTTTTGTGGCAGGGTGAAGGGTAAGTTGTGAATAGTGAATAGAAACCTCACACTGACCAACCACTCACCACTCACCACTCACCACTCACCACTCACCACTCACCACTCACCACTCACACTCACCACTCACCACTCACCACTCACCACTCACCACTCACCACTCACCACTCACCACTCACCACTCACCACTCACCACTCACCACTCACCACTCACCACTCACCACTCACTCACCACTCACCATAACGTGCGGTTTTCTGGCGTTTTATGTCATATATAACAATAGCTTGTGCATTTAACATGGTATTGTTGCCACGCAGCATCTAGTATTATGTTGCACGTACCCAGAAGTAAAATCTCAGGAGGAGAAACGGTATGACGACGCAAGTAGCCAAGAAGTTAGCAATTGCTCTATTTATGGCTTTGATGGCAGGCGGACTGATCGCTTGTGATGATCAAGGGCCTGCTGAAGAAGCGGGTGAAAGCATTGATGACGCCGCAGAAGATGCCGGGGAGAGCATGGAAGAGCTCGGCGAAGATATGGAAGAAGCGGCCGAGAACTAGGCCGAGCATTTGTTTGATGAGTTAACCGAAGCAGTCGCTGAAAAGCGGCTGCTTTATTGTTTGTATCGCGTCTATTATGGTTAGCCTGAATAACGATAAAAATGAGGTGGCAACGTGCTACTACAACGCGATAAAAGCCTGTTGTTAATGGTCGATTTCCAGGCGGGTCTGCTGCCTGTAATCGATGGTGGTCAAGAAGCCATGAATGAAGCGGCTTGGCTAGGCGAAATGGCGTGCTTGCTTGAGGTGCCTGTATGGTTAACCGAGCAGTCTCCAGAAAAACTGGGAGGATCCACGGCATCACTGCTCGCCTGCCTGAATGACTATCGGCTCTGGCAGAAACAGCATTTTGGGGCCATGGCGGAAACTGAATTTCGTGAAGCGCTAAACGCAACGGGTAAAACACAGATTGTACTGTGTGGAACAGAAGCGCACATCTGCGTGCTGCAAACGGGTTTAGGGCTATTAGAGG
The DNA here is from genome assembly GCF_009728585.1 of Halomonas sp. PA16-9. NCBI lineage: Bacteria > Pseudomonadati > Pseudomonadota > Gammaproteobacteria > Oceanospirillales > Halomonadaceae > Halomonas > Halomonas sp. PA16-9. Next base: position 451,912 of record NZ_CP040451.1, read on the forward strand.
CAGGCTACGAGTTGTACTGGCTGAGTGACGCCTCTGCCAGTCGACGCCCGCAAGAGGCTGCGTTTGCCCGTGAGCGCGCCTGCGCGAGCGGTGCTGTGGCGGTGACGGCAGATATGGTGGCTTATGAGTGGCTTCACCGCTGCGATACAGCGCTGTTCAAAGAGGCGCACCAGCGCTTTTTAAAGCCGCGCGCGTCACGCCCCGTACGTTTCTATTAGGCCATTCGCTTTAGCGATCGGCTTCTTTACGAGTGAAAACGAAGGTATCCCCTTGGGATGCCGATGCATCGAAACGATAACCTGCCACATTGAACGCCTTGAGTTCATCTGGATCGTTGACCTGTTCCTGGATAAGCCAAGCGCTCATCAGTCCACGCGCTTTTTGGCGTAGAAGCTGATGATTTTAAAGGTGCCGTTTTTCTCATCTTTAAACACCGGCGTAATGATCCGGGCATTAAGCTGCTTGGTATCTACCGCTTTGAAGTACTCATTCGAGGCGAGATTAACCAGCACGTTGGAGCCGCTTTCTGCAATGGCTTCATTAAGTGCAGGTGCCAGGATGGGCTTCCAATAGGCATACAGATCCTTACCGGCACTGTTAGGCAGCTTGGTGCCCATTTCCAGGCGGTAGGCCTGAATCAAATCCAGCGGCCGCAGCAGGCCATATAGGCCAGAAAGTATGCGCAGATGCGACTGTGCGTAACGGTTCTCCGCTTCGCTGAAGTTTTCTGCTTGCAGGCCGGTATAAACGTCGCCCTGAAAAGCCTGTGCAGCAGGTTTGGCATTGCTCAGAGTGAAAGGAGGGTGCCACTCCTCAAAACGCGCCGCATTCAGGCCCGCCAATTTATCGCTGATACCCATGAGTTCGCTGATTTGCTGCGGCGAGTAATCACGCAAAATAGTGATAAGCGCTTGGCTGTGTTTCAGAAAGTCGGGTTGTGACACTTGCTCTGTGGTCGGTGGGGTTTCAAAGTCCAGCGTTTTGGCGGGAGAGATAACGCTCAGCATCGCATGCTCCTGGTCGTGCCCTGATAAATAAAAGCCTGATATAAGTGGGCTCAGTATACCAAGCCTCGGCAAAGGCCGAGGCTATAGCGGTGATAGCCTTATGAGAGTCGGCTGTTTTTAAGGACTGTTTGTTTTAAGGACAGGGATTGGGCATACGGCGGTGAATATCTTCGATTGCCTCTAGCACTTCGTTGTCCAGCTTGAGGCTCTCGCTGGCAAGATTGCTTTCCAACTGCTCCATGGTGGTCGCACCAATGATATTGCTGGTCAAGAAGCTGCGAGAGTTAACAAACGCCAGCGCCATTTGCGCAGGGTCTAGCTCGTGCTTTTCAGCAAGCGCAACGTAAGCCTGGGTGGCCGCCTCGGCTTCGGGCGAGGTGTAACGCTTGAAGCGCTCATACAGCGTCAAACGACCTTTGGGTGGTTGCGCGCCATTCAGGTATTTACCTGAGAGTACCCCAAACCTAGCGGTGAATAAGCAAGTAGACCGACATCTTCACGGTGGGCAATTTCAGCCAAACCAACTTCAAAAGAGCGATTTAGAAGGTTGTAGGGGTTTTGAATAGACGCCACACGCGGTAAATCTAGCTTATCGGCAAGCTGCAGTGAGCGCATCACACCCCAGGGCGTGTCATTAGAGAGCCCAATAGCCCGTACTTTGCCTGCATCAACCAGCTCTTTCAGCGCATCAAGCGTCTCTTCTAGCGGCGTCACATCTTCGTCTTCGCTATGAACGTAGCCTAGCTTGCCAAAGAAATTGGTTTGACGGTCGGGCCAGTGCAGTTGGTAAAGGTCAACGTAATCGGTGTTCAAGCGCTCCAGGCTTGTATCGATGGCCTGATGAATATGCTCACGGGTTAAACGCGGGCCACCCCGTATATGGTCAAGCCCTGGGCCTGCGGCCTTGGTGGCTATGATCAGATCGTCCCTGGCGCCACGCTGCTTAAGCCAACTGCCAATATAGCGCTCAGTTAAGCCCTGGGTCTGGGCCATGGGCGGAACGGGGTACATTTCTGCGGTATCAATAAAATTGATGCCAAACGCCACGGCTCTATCAAGCTGTTCGTGGGCTTCAGCTTCGCTGTTTTGCTCGCCAAACGTCATCGTGCCTAAACAGAGTCGACTTACCTCCATGCCGGTTCTGCCAAGTGGGCGCGTTTGCATTTTTATCTCCTTACTAAGGCGGAATTGCCACAAGATAAGCCGCCATTACCAGGCTGGTAAACGGCGTATGAATGGCATGTTAGCGAGGCTCATTGCAAGCAGCAAATTAATGGGGTTGAGTCGTCGCAAAGGCAGGCGTATGCTTGCCAGCCCATCGACCGGCTAAAGGCCGGTTTCTCGTGTGGTTGGCAGCTATTTTTGTGACTGCTAGCCCAAGGTTCCAACAGACGACAGGCAGGGTGGTTTGCCATGCTGCAGGCATCAACGTTGTTTACTCGGCTAGAATTTCGCCTAGCTGAACGGCTGTTTCATAATCACTGGCTGTTGCCGCGTTCACCGCGGACCCAGCGTTTAACGATGCGCTTGTTTAAGCGCTGTGCGGAAGCGGGTCACCCAGACGCGCTCTCCGTATACGGCCATATGCTGTTTCATCGCAGTCAGACGCCCCAGGACAAAGCGCGCGGAGCGCGGTACGTTCTGGAAGCTGCGCATGCCGGGGATGTAAAGTCACAGTACCAGGTGGCACAAATCCACGAACATGGCTGTGCCCAGTACCCGCGCCGTGAAGATTACGCGGTGACCTGGTACGCACGCGCCGCCAGTCTGGCACTATCTCGCCGCAGAGCGGCTTGCTCGCGCTTATCGCCTGGGTGAATTAGGCTTGGCGGTAGATGGTGAGCGTGCGGCTTACTGGCAGCGACAGGCGGATCAGCTGGCACTAAATAGCGTGGCCGCCGCATGAAGCGTTACCGCGTTTTGATTGAGTGAGGAAGGTTGTGTCCGAGACGCTACCCACAGTGCTAGATATTGAAGCGTCCGGATTTGGGCGCGGCAGCTACCCCATTGAAGTAGGCATCGCCCGTGCCGATGGAAGCTGCTGTGCTTTTCTCATTCAACCGCTGGAAGAGTGGACGCACTGGGATCCCAAGGCTGAACTGCTGCATGGCATCTCCCGTGATCGCCTTATTCAGGAGGGCTACCCGGTACGCCAGGTCGCCCACTGGCTGAACGATGAACTACGCGAGCGGGTAAGGCGTACAGCGATAGTTGGGGGTACGACAATACCTGGCTGTCGCTGCTCTTCCATCATGCGGGTATGCTGCCGCGTTTTCGCCTTGAGGCGCTAAGAATTCTGCTTAGCGAAGAGCAGCAGAGTGTGGAGCGACACCAAAGAAGCGCTGATCGCCGAACAGGGTATTCACCGCCACCGGGCAGGTGAAGATGCCCGTTTACTGCAGCTTACCTATCAGCATACCCGCAAGCTCACCGAGCACCCGGACGTTAGTAACTCTTCCCTCACCAGTTTTATAGCTGGGCCTCCAGCGCCTCAAGCAACTCATTGGGGGACGGTGCATCGAGCAGCATTTCGCGGGTGGGAGACGCCAAAAAGCCATGACTAACCGTGCTGTCTAAAAAGGTCAGTAGCGGCGAATAGAACTCGTCGATGTTCAGCAACCCCATCGGTTTTTCATGCAGGCCTAGATAGCCCACGTCCATATTTCAAACAGCTCTTCCAAGGTGCCAATCCCGCCGGGTAAGGCAATAAAAGCATCGGCGTTGGCCGCCATGGTGGCTTTGCGTTCGTGCATGTTGCGCACCCGAATCAGCTCGCTCAAGCCAAAGTGGGCCTGTTCGCGCTCTACCAGGTGGTCGGGCATCACACCAACAAAAACTTCACCACCGGCCTCAAGTGCTGCGTTAGCCAGCTCGCCCATCAGGCCAACGCGTGCCCCACCATAAACCAACGTGTGGCCGCGTTCAGCGAGGGTGCGCCCCAGTTGATTGGTGGCCTGGCGGAAGGCAGGGCTGTTACCTTCACGGGAGCCAAGATAAACGCAAATTCGAGCCATTCGTTTATTTCCTGTCGTTAAAAAATGAACGTGACTAAAACCGTAGCCAAAAAGAAAACGAGATTACTACGAGGCTTAGGTTAAAAGGGGCTTAGGGTAAACAGCGGTCTACCTGATGATGCTCATCCATCCACTGCCCAATCACATTATCACCGCACAGGTGGTGGGCGTACTGGGTGTGCAGGCAGCGTATCTGATGCCAGTTGCTAATGCCGCCAATGCCGCGTTCGGTCATCACGTTGGTGTAACCCAGCTTAGCGACTTCTTCACGCTGAGCATTACTCATATAGTCCCAGCGAGCGGTCACATAGTCGCGATGGCTCTGTTGGTAAGCCTCAAGAAATTCAGGCTCTTCCTGTAGGCGTTGTTCGAGCGCTTTGATAACCCCAACGGCTTCGATGCGGGAAATCTCAACTTTCAGAACATCGGAACAGAGCCAATACAGGGTGGGGAAGGGTTTACCATCGACAATCGGCGCCATACGCAGTACTAGCGGTGTACCTTCACCGTCGGTGGCGGCTACCGCTTCGATACCACGCGGTGCGCGGCCAAGCTGCTGGGCAATAATGGCGAGCTGACGTTCGTCAGGCGCTTGGTTGGTGCGTATCACCATTGGGTTGGTCTCTCACGAACGGTCGTCTTGAACAAATTTAGTCGAGCGGCCAACGGCACGGAAAAAGCAGCGATTGAGCTGTTCAGGCGACGCGACATAGCACCACGTCCGCTCACAGTATTCAGCGGCTCGTGCCATTAGCACGTCATAAAGGCGATTGAAGGGGGCATCATAATCGTAGGGATCGGCACCAAACAAGCGGATATGCGGATAGTCGGCAAAGCGCTCAATAAAATAGCGCTCAAGGTCTGTCTCCACGGCGCGATGCTGGGCGACGTTGTCAGGGTCTATCCAGAGGTTGTAGCGGATTGCCATTATAAGGCTCCTGTTGCCCCGGTAGTGCAGGGCAGCGTCGATCAGGCGGGCTCAGGCGCGTCTTGAAGGTGCGACATTAGCGCCTCGCGCAGGTCACCCTCAATAGGCATGGCGCACTTGGCCTGGTGGTCATACTGCACCATAACCGTATGGCCCAGGTTAGTGAGCTTGCCGTGCTGCCGCGCCTCTTGGGTGACTGTAAACGAGCTATTGCCTAATCGCGTTAAGTAAGTACGTATTTCGATATCGTGACCGTAAAACAGTTCAGCCCGGTAGTCGACTTCCATGCGCGCCATAATCAAGCGCCACTGCTTGGGTTTAAATCAGGGGTAAAGAGTTTGAACAAGTCATTTCGGGCAAGCTCAAACCACGCTGGCAGGCGGGTGTTGTTAATGTGCCCTAAGGCGTCAGTATCGTAAAAGGCGGGCTCAATGGTACGGGTAAACATGGCTTGTCCTTGTTATTAAAAAAACAGGTTATTAGTAGGGGTAATCGCAACGGCAACGTTTAGGATTAACCCAAGCAAGCGCTTGGTCAAGCGGTGCGGCGTTGATACCACGCAATGAGTTGCATCCACCCCAACAGCCATAGCGTGGCAGCAGCGAAGCCGACCAATGTGCCCCATAGCAACCCTAGTGTGCTGTAAGTATAGGAAACACATAGCGTGTAACTCAGTAGCGAGCCAAGTCCCATCGGGTAGTGCTTGATCACCGTCGCCACCGGCGCTGCCCCATGGTTCAGGTGTAGGATCAGCAAAAAAGGCAGCATCGTGACGGGAAAGGCGGCCAATGTTCCCGCCCAGGCGGGCGGCAGCCAGTGGGCCAGGCTGGTAATGGTAAATATGATCACCGTGGCAAGTGCCGCGCGGGCGGCAAGCGCCGGTAACGAAAACGTTCTGCTGGCGGGTATCCTGACATCAGTAATGCTGCGAAATAAGCCGCTGAACAGAGCAATGGCGCATAGCGTCACCAGCGTGCCGCTCAAACGCGTGAAGTTAAACTGAGCGAGCAGCGTGCTAACGGCGAGCCAGGCAACCAAGCCGCCCGCCACGCCGCCAATGACACCTTTAACGCCGGCTGTCGTCCTGCCATCCAATAACCGGCCCCTAGCGCCATTGTGGCCGTACAGCCCGCCAGGGTATGCACCGCACTTTGGGTCGCAAACTGAGGGGAAATTTCCAAGCCGATAAAAAATAGCGCCAAGGCCGTGCCTAACGGATAGCCCGCCAGCAGGCCCGCCATGCGCGGGCTAGCACGCACAGCAATCGCGCCTAGCCCCAGCACCATGCTGATCGAGAGCCCTAATTTCGCTAGCTGCCAAGTGAGAGGGACTTCAATCATGCGGCGTCATCCTTGCTGTTTTTGTTTGGGTGCTGTCAGCGCGCGCTTTTAATTAAACCAAGCGCAGGCCTTGCTGGTCGCGCCATGCGGCCTCAAGGGCATCTTTTAGGGGCGCTTTCAAGTGCGCGGGGAGCGCCTCCTGCGCCGCTTGGAGTGAATCAAACGAACGGTTGCGCAGCCAGCAGTAAGCCCAGGCGCAGGCTTCGGCGTCGCTATCGGGGGTCGGGCGAGCGGGCATTTGATTGAGCAGAAAGACCGCAGTGCGCGGCGCCCATAGCGGCATTTCACCTAGCTCATCCTGGCTCCACTGCTCCAGGGTGGCGCCGCTGGGCGTGGCGTCGGGTGTACCTAATTTAGCTACCCGTGCTGTTTCAGCCAAAATGAGCGCTAGCTGATCCGTATTCGCTTGCCCAAGCGAGCGCCATTGCCGCAACAGCGCCGATAGCCCCGCCCGCATCTTGGTATAAAAGTCATCTTGCGGCATGCTTGGCACAACCCCTATTGAATGAGTGAGATTTTTCATGGCCTACGATTTTGCCACGCCTGTGGAGCGACGCCACCCTGAAGGTGGCTGGGCATCGCAAAAATGGCACCGCTACGGCGACGACGTACTGCCCCTTTGGGTCGCCGATATGGATTTTCGCTCCCGCCTGAGGTGATTGATGCACTGCAGGCGCGCGTGGCCCACGGTGTATATGGCTATGGCGAAGTGCCTGCTACGTTAACAGAAACCCTGTGCCAGTGGAGCGCCCACCACTACGACTGGCCCATTCAGCTGGAGTGGCAGCAGTGGCTGCCGGGCGTCGTGCCAGCTTTGCACCTGGCCGCGTTAACGCTGACCGAGCCAGGCGACGGTGTATTGACGGTAGCGCCGATCTACCCGCCATTTTTAGAGGTTGCAAAGCGCACCGGGCGACTACCCCAGCAGGCGATGCTGGCAGCGCCGCCTTGGCAGCTCGATATTGATGCCTTGGAGGCCGCTATTACGCCACGTACGCGCTTGCTGCTGTGGTGCCAGCCCCACAACCCTACGGGGCGAGTGTGGCGCCATGAGGAGCTTGCAGCGCTGGCTGAGCTAGTGGAGCGCCACGACCTTTGGGTGGTCTCCGATGAGCTGCACTGCGACCTGTTATTGGACGAAGGCGCCCAGCACCGCCCGTTAGCCGCGGCATTTCCTGAATTAGCGAAGCGCACCATTACGCTATGGGCACCGTCGAAAACCTTTAACCTAGCGGGCTTAACCAGCGCCTGCGCGGTGATTCCCGACCCCGCACTGCGTGAGCGCTTTGCGGCGGCTACCAAGGGGTTACTTCCCGATGGCAACGTGCTCGGCTTGGTCGCGGCGGAAGCAGCGTATCGACATGGCGAGCCGTGGCGCCAGGAGCTGTTAAGCGTGTTACGTGAGCATCGTGGGACGCTGCAGGCACGCGTAGCGGCTTGGCCGGGCGTGCGCTGGAGTGCGCCGGAGTCGACCTATCTGGCTTGGCTGGATATGCGCGAGGCAGGGTTAGGTGAGGCGCCCTACAAGACGTTGCTGAAAGAGGCGGGAGTAGCGCTTTCGGACGGGGCGGCCTTTGGCTGCCCCGGCTTTGTGCGGCTTAACTTTGGTACCACCGCTTCCCAGCTGGAAGCGGCGCTGTCTCGTATGGATTCCCTGCTGAAGCAGGATTGAGAGCCTTCAGAAGACCTTAGTACAGCATCGCAAAGAGCTTACGGCGGTAAGCAACGGTCAGCGGGTGGTCGGCGCCCAGGGCGTCGAATACCTGCAGCAGCGTTTTACGCGCGGCGTCATCATTATAGGCGCGATCCTGCTTCATCAGTGCCAGCAGCGCCTCCAGCCCTTCATCATAATGACCGTCGGCCACTTGGCGCAGGGCGCGCTGGTACTGCGCTTCGCTATCGGTACGATCGCCCAGGGCCGCAATCTCTTCGGCTGAGAGTGCCTGCTCGCTAAACTCGATGCTGGCGCGTACGCCACGCGCAGGTGCCGCGTCGCGCTCTTCCGGGGGCAGGTTATCGAGTACTTCACGGGCCTCACTGCCGCGCCCTTCGGCCACCAATACCCGTGCGAAGGCTACCTGGTAGGCATAGTGCTCTGGGTACTGGCCCATTAGGGTTTGATAAATCTCGCGGGCAGCGGCGGTGTCACCGGCTTTAAGCGCTTCTTCCGCCTGCTCTTCAGGGGTAGGCGGCGCTTCGCCGGGGGCTGGGAAGTAGCGATTGAGCCACTCGCGCACTTCTTTCTCCGGCAGAGCGCCCTGGAAACCATCCACCAAGCCGCCCTGGCTAATCAGCTTCACATCGGGCACAGAACGCACGCCCAGTTGGCCGCCGATTTCGGGGTTTGCTTCAATATCGAGCTTGCCGAGCAGGAAAGCGCCCGCGTACTCAACCACCAGCTTCTCCAGCACCGCGAGCAGGGTGCTGCTGCTTGCGTTGGACGGCGAGTAGCAGCCCATTAGCACCGGCACCTGCATGGACGCTTCAAGCACCTGCTGAATATTGCCAGCATTGAGCTCGATAATGACATCTTCAGGGCGCACCGCCGCTTGTTCAGCGTTAGGCGCGGTAGCGTCAGCACTTCCGGTATCCGCCGTAAGCGGCTTACCTGAGCGGGGATCGATAATTTGCATGGGTAGACTCGGCATCAAAAATGAACAATAGTTCCCCATGATATGCAGGCATTTGCCGGTGGATTCAAGGAAGAGGAGGGAAATAAAACTCACTGCTAGTGGGTATCAAGCTACGTGAACCTGATAAAGCAGAAACAGGGCGCGGTTAGGCGCCCTGGATGAGCTACTATTTTTGGCATTGTTTCTGAAATTGTTTCTGAAATTGCTTCTGAAATTACTTAAGGAATGATGCGCTCCGCGCGTAGGCGAGCGAACAGATCGAAAAACGCCGCGCGTGTTTCACGGAAGTGATCAAAGCCGAAATCTCGCGACTTGGTGACATCGTTGACGCACTCAAGCTCGCGCCCCAGGTCGGCATCGGTGTGCCACCAGGAGGCTAACTTGCTGACATCGGCTTCGACTAGCTCGTTCTTTTCGACAATCTCGGCCCAGGTAGGCGCAATGTCGGCCATCTGGGTTTTGAGCGGTTGTGGCGTTTCCGGGCAGTCGGCTACTTCAAGCTCGAAGAATTCGCCAATTTCATGCCACAGTCGACGCCAGCGGAACACATCGCCATTGACCGTATTAAAGGCCTCATTGTGGGCACCGGGCGTGGTCGCCGCCCACTCCATCTGCCGCGCCAACACCAGCGAATCGGTTAGATCGGTCAAGGCGTTCCACTGCACCTGCGAGCCAGGGAATGTGAACGGCTTGCCCGTTGCTTTGCAGATAGAGGCGTAAACCGCCAGCGTCACGCCCATGTTCATGGCGTTACCGCGGGCATAGCCGATGACCGTGTGCGGACGGTGCACGTTCCAGCTAAAGCCGTCCCGACCCGCCTTCGCGAACATGATGTCTTCGAGGGTGTAGTAAAAGTTCTCGCCAGGTACGCGGGGCGCTGATTCACGAAACGGCGTCTCGGTTTTACCGCTACCGTAGTTCTCGAAGGCACCCAGGTACTGCTTGGTGCCGGTCACCAGCGAGACATGCGCTAAGCTTGCGCCCTGCAGAGCGTCGAGCAAGTTGTGCATCATTGCGCCGTTGGCCTCGACGTTAGCCTTTTCATTTTCGCGCCGCACCCAAGTGCAATAAAACACGTGGGTGATGGGTAGCCCCGCCAGTGCTTCCGCCGTAGCCTCGCGATCTAACAGATCGGCAGCGACGGGAATTACCCCTGCTTGATCAGAGGGGCGACGAGATAATCCATAGACACTCCACCCGCTAGCGGTGAGGTAGCTGGCTAAGTTGCCACCAGTGATGCCGGTCGCGCCGACGACTAATGCGGTGCCTTTGCGCATCGTTAACTCCTTTTGTAGACAAAATTTTCGGAACGGGCAGTGGAAATGTGCTTTGTGTCCGATGAAAAGCAGTCTGGTCGCCAAGAATCATTGCTACAATTGGAAAAATCGCAAATCTTTATTGCGCTAGGAGCAACTCGATGGATCTCAATGCGCTACGCATCTTGAGCGCGTCGCCGCGACAGGAAGTTTTACCGCCACCGCACGCCACTTTCATCGCGCCGTGTCGTCGGTTTCGCGTCAGATTGCCTCTTTAGAGGAGGCGCTTGGTCAGCAACTGTTCTATCGCCACACCCGCGCCGTGACGCTGACCGAGGCAGGTTTGCGCTACTATCAGGAAGTTCGCGAGATACTTGAACGACTCGACCTGGCGACGGAAGCGCTAACGGCCCCCAATACAGCGCCTAGCGGCGTGCTGCGCCTCAATGCTCCCGTGGCTTTCGGCCAGCGCCAAATCGTGCCGATTCTGCATCACTTTCAACGCCGCTACCCGGCGATCAAAGCCGAACTGATGTTAACCGATCAACTGACCGACCCGGTGCGCGAGGGCATCGATATCACCTTTCGTGTTGGTGAGCTGGCCGATTCAACGCTGGTCGCGCGCCGCCTAGCGTCAATGAACTATGTTGTGGCTGCCGCCCCTACCTATTTGCAGCGTTGCGGTAGGCCCAATACCCCAAATGACCTTGAACACCACGACTGCCTGCTCTACCAAGGTGAAATGGGTCGTCAGCGCTGGTACTTCCATCATGCCGAGCAGCCGCAAGCCTTTGCTTACAAAGTCGACGGCAGCCTGTATAGCAACGATGCCGAGAGCCTGGTGCGTGCCGCGCTAATGGGGCAGGGACTGGTGATGTTTCCCACCTGGCTGATCGCTGATGAGCTGGCCTCGGGCAAACTGCTGCCTCTGCTCGAAGCGTGGCGATGTGAAGTCGTGCCAGGCAGGCGCGATATCCACGTGCTCTACGCCCAGCGTCGGCTGCACACCCGCAAGGTAAGCGCTTTTTTGGATCATCTGTTTGAGATGGTTGGATCTACACCAGAATGGGATCGCTGGCGTGAGCAGCTGGCGGTGTAAGGGTTCAGACACAAAAAAGCCGCTGTCTTTCGATAACGGCTTTCTCTGTTGTATTGGATAGCGAGATTCGCTGGCTTTGGCTTTAAAATAAAAGCGAACCGATGGCCTTCAGGGGGGATGAGACGCTGAACCCGAGAGCTTTTCTGACTACTCTCACCGAACTCTAGGCAATAAAAAAAGGCAGACCAGTAAGTAACTGATCTGCCTTTAAAAATATTGGTAGCGGGGACCGGATTTGAACCGATGACCTTCGGGTTATGAGCCCGACGAGCTACCAGACTGCTCCACCCCGCATCAACGTGTGGCGTATTCTACAGAAGTTTTAGGTGAAGTCAATAGGGTGATTAACACGTTTGGCTTATAGCCGTTGATTATGACCTGCGGCAACATGGGGTAAGTGCAGCTATGCTTTATATAGCCATAACAAAAAGCTTACGTTGGTGCATTGTTCAAGAAAATTATGCACTAGGGTAATACAGGCGCAGTCGCGCTTATTCACAATGGCTTGCGGCGCGATGTGCGTGCTTTGAGATCCAAGCCATTTGTCATTTCAGGGAGGTAGTCAATGGCCAATCAAGCCCCCGTCGCCTGGGTAACTGGTGGAACTGGTGGTATCGGTACGGCAATTTGTCGTTCGTTGGCAGATGCGGGATATCTGGTCGTGGCGGGTTATCGCAACCCCGACAAGGCTAAGACCTGGCTAGAAACGCAGCACGCCGACGGCTATCGCAATATCGAATTGTCGGGTATCGACCTTTCTGACCACAACGCCTGCCTGGAAGGAGCCCGCCAAATCCACGACAAGTATGGCCCTATTAGTGTGTTGGTGAACTGTGCGGGGATCACCCGTGATGGCACCATGAAAAAAATGTCTTACGAGCAGTGGTACGAAGTGCTCGATACCAATCTCAACAGCGTTTTTAACACCTGCCGAAGTGTCATTGAGATGATGCTTGAGAATGGCTATGGTCGAATTATTAATATTTCATCCATCAACGGTCGTAAAGGTCAGTTTGGCCAGGTGAACTACGCGGCGGCGAAAGCTGGCATGCATGGCTTGACCATGTCGCTGGCACAGGAAACAGCGACCAAAGGGATTACCGTCAATACCGTATCGCCTGGCTATATCGCCACCGATATGATCATGAATATTCCAGAAAAAGTGCGCGAAGCAATCGGGAAACAATCCCGGTGAAGCGCTACGGCACGCCAGAGGAGATTGGTCGACTGGTTACCTTCTTAGCCGATAAGGAGTCAGGATTTATCACCGGTGCGAACATCGATATCAACGGTGGTCAGTTTATGGGCTAGTGATTAGCCCAAGAGGAGAGCGCAAACGGGAGGCTATAAGCCTCCCGTTTTCTTGGGTTATGGTTAGGCGGGGTCATGGTTAGAGCAGTATGCCAAGCTAACGCTAAGGTAGCGGGACTCGCGCTAGTCGGCTAAGCAGGTTATCCAGCTCTTCTACTTCAGTGTCCCATAGCGTGGCTGGCATTGGCCCTAGCGCCAATAGCGCGACCAAGATGTTGATCACTTCTTGATCACGGCTGCGCTCTTGATTGAAGCCTTCATTCAAACGCTCTACCTGAATCGCCAAGCGCAGCGGCTCATCGCTCTGCCGCACGCTACCCACGGCCAGCATCGAGAGGTGCACTCTCAGTCTGGCGAGGGAGTCGGCGATGCGAGTGTGATCAGCGTCTGATAGCGGTACCGCTACGCTATGGCGCTGTTGATTGCGTGCGTTATGCGCCTCATTAAAGGCGGTAGGCAGTGAAGTGCCGAGAGCCGCTTGTGCGTCCACGTTGCTTGGGATCCCTTCGTCGAGGTAGCGCTGGTCGGCAGTCAAGTGAGCGCTCACTAATGGCATGATCGCATGCCACTGTTGAACTGTATCGGCAACCGCCAGACGGTTTAAGCGTTCTCGGCGCGCACGCACGATGCCACTCATCCGCCGCTGCATGCCTTCGCTGCGCCGATTGCGTGGCAACGGCTCAAGTTGATTGGCTTGTTCGATAAAGCGCTCCAACGTGGCCGACTCACTCGCCTCAATCGGCTGCCAGCTATCCATTTCGTCGATGAGGGCTTGCATCTCATCAAGCTGCTGTTGCTGGCGCGCTGCCTGCTCAGTTTTATGCGCATCGCGCTGGGCAAAGAGTTGATCACATTCGTGGCGGAAGGTTTTCCACAGCGTTTGCTCTTCGCCTTTGGGTGCCCGGCCCAGGGCCCGCCACTGCTGCTGCAGCTGTTTGGTCAAGTGAATGCGCTGTGCAAGAGGTTGGCTTTCGTCGCTGCGCAGCGCGCTCACCTGGCTGATCAGATCCCGTTTTTGCGCGGCGATAGTTTCAGCGCGCTGATCGATCAACGCCTGTAGCTGATGGCGAATGACACCAAAGCGCCGCCCAACGGACTCGGAGCGTTCACGGGGAACGGGGCTGTAGTGTCGCCACTGGTGGCGCGCTTTGTCGCGGATTTGCCGTAGCACATCGGGGTCGGCGTCTTCGGCGGGCTGAGCCAGCAGGTTTTCCAGCTGATCGCACAGCGCTTCGCGGGCTTGAAGGTTTGCCTCACGCTCTTCGCTGAGCTGGTCTCGCCAAGGGGCGAGACGTTCGTGGATGCGATCCGAGGCGCTGCGAAAACGAGCAGACTGTTCGCGGTTAGCCGCCGCATCTCCCAGTGATTTCCACTCTTTGACCAGTTGGCGATGGTGGCGGTCAAGTGCTTCTTCTGCCATATGGCGGTCATTCGCGAGGGTTTCGATGCTGTCACATAGCTGCTCGCGCTTTGGCCCGGCGACAAACCCCCGCCAATCGCGTAATTCCGCGAGCCGGGCGGCTAAGTGCTTTAAGCGCGTTTTGAGCGGTTGAGCGGCTGGGCTTTCCAGCGCTTCAATGCGCGGCTTTAGCCGCTGATGCAGACGGCTGGCACTTTTAAAGGCGCCGCGCTCTAACAAGTGCTCAAAGGTGTCGAGTTCTGCGCCATGTGCTTTTAGGGAGGCGTTGTCTTCTGTCGGCTGCGAGGGCGTAGTGTTTTCAGCGTTGAGGGCCGCTTGGGCACGGCCGAGCAGCGCGGGCGGCGTTAAGGCATCCGGCCATTGGCATTCGCTCATCAGCGTGGCGAGGGTAGCGTGGTCGCCGTTGGCCAATGCGGTTTCGATGGGGGCGCTTGCCGCGCACCAGCGCTGCCATGCCTCTAAGCACTGGTCGTAGTGATGAATCGCCAACGTGTAGCGCTGGCGCATGGTCTCACTGGGCGGATGGATATCAGAAAGCGCCTGCCAGCGTTGGCCTAATAGTTGGCGCTGGGCGCGCAGGCTGTCGATATCCTGCACGGTCATGGCTGAGGCGTGGCGCAGGCCATCAAGGGTTTCTTCGATGCCTTCAAGCAGCTGTTCGCGGGTGTTTTCGGCTTCTTCACGGCGCTCGTCGCTCTGCTGGCGCGCTGCCTGGGTTTCGTGGTCGTGAAGCGTCTTGCGGCAATTGAGCACCGCTTGATGAAAGCGCTGCTCTTGCTCCACGCTTGGCGGCTGGTTCAACTGTTCCCACTGCCGTTCAAGGTGGCGAAAGCGGCCGCCATAGAGGGGTTCCCAAGGCGCACGGGCGTGCTGCTCTAATTGATTCAGGAGCGTTTCGCGTTGCTGCGCTTCTGCTTCTAGCCACTGGGCGTCGCTACGCAAGCGGTTGAGGCGTTCCCGTGCCAGACGCACCACTTGGCGGTCGCGGCGGGCCTCTTTTAACAACCGTTTTAGCCCCTCTTCGCCCTCAATGCGTTCGGCAGCCTGATGGCGAACGGCGGCCACGCCGTTGTGGCAAGCTTGATGAATCAGATCATTTTCATCGCCCAGCTTGCTCAGTGCGGTCAAGCGTAGATTCAGGTTGTCACCCTGCAGGGCCACCGCGCTCAGTACCCGCGGCTCTTCGATCTGTTCCACCAAGGATTGGCGTTGGTGCAAGTCGGTATGGCCTTCACGCCCGCTGAGCCGTTGGCAAATAGCATTGAACCAGGCCTCATCCTGCTGGTGGTGCGAGTAAGCGTCGACCAGGCCTGCGCAGTCATCCAGGGCTAGCAGCGCGGCTAGGCGAATCTGGCTGTCGCTATCTTGAGTGAGCGACTGCAGCGCTTGGCGCTGCTCTGCTTGCTCAGGGTTCAATCGCTGGAGGGCCTGACGGCGCACCTCGGGGTCAGGGTGCTGCCACCGAGGTGCGAACAGTCGTCTTAACAGTCCGTGCATGAATCATCCTGCTAGTATGAAATGCGTAGCATGAAAAAAGCGGCTCAGTGGTTGCAGTCACCGGCGCTGTCGCTTAGCTTGGCCTTACTATGGTGTGATAAACGTCTATTTTCTAGGCCACACTGCTTCTAGACCACACTGTTTTTAGACTACAGTGTTTCTAGACGACGAAATGCGTGATAGTACGCTACCTTTATCTTATCTGAACATGACGGGGAGTTCGGCCATGAGCCTTAACGTGGATAGTGCCGTAGTGGCCTTTACCTTCAAAGGGGGCATGTTGCCGATGACCGTCATGGAGCTAAGTAGTGCTGATCCGGAGCAAATCCGGCAGCAGTTGGCTGGCAAATTCTCCCAGTCTCCTGCTTTCTTTCAGCATACACCGGTTGTGCTCAGCGTGGAAAAACTCGATGAACCCCACTTAGCCCTTGAACGCATTTGTGCTGTGTGCCGTGACCACAAGCTGTTGCCGGTGGCCGTACGCGGTGGCACCGAGCCGGTGCGCCAATCGTCCTGGGCGCTGGGGTTGGGGTGGTTTCCACCAGTGGCAGAGGGCCGTGCCCGGGGGCTTGAAAGTGTCAGTAATTCGCCAGTGCAAGAAGTCTCCCGTGAGGAGGCAGTAAGTGAGGCGGAAGCGCCAACGCTCGCTACGCGGCTTTATCGCGGTACCGTGCGGTCGGGGCAGCAAGTAAGCGCCTCTGATGGAGATTTAGTGGTGATTGGGGCGGTGAATGCCGGTGCAGAAGTGCTGGCCGCTGGCAGTATTCATGTTTATGGCGCGCTGCGTGGCCGTGCGTTGGCGGTATTCATGGCAATATCCAAGCGGGTATTTACTGCCGCGAATTGGAGGCTGAACTGCTTTCAGTGGCAGGTAATTACAAACGCTCTGAAGATATTGATGCGCAGCTTCTGGGGCGGCCCGCAGAAGTTCACTTTACAAAAGAACAGCTTGAAATTAAGCCACTGGGCTAAGGTATTTGTATGAGGCTGCGTTGGTGCTTCATGCCTAGCGACGCCGAAGACGCTATCCGTTACAGTATGGCATGTTGATGACATTGACGTTCCCGTTATGCGCAGAGCGCCAGCTGTCTCGCGCTCGCGACGAACGACTTCAAGAAGGAAGTGACTCTTGGCCAAGATAATTGTAGTGACCTCTGGTAAAGGAGGGGTCGGTAAAACCACTAGCGCGGCAGCCATCTCTACGGGGCTTGCGCTGCGCGGTAAAAAAACAGTCGTAATTGATTTTGATGTGGGCCTGCGGAATCTCGACCTGATCATGGGCTGCGAACGACGCGTGGTGTATGATTTAGTCAACGTGATTCAAGGCGAAGCGGGCTTAACCAGGCGCTGATTCGTGATAAGCGCGTCGAGAATCTGTTTATTTTGCCAGCTTCTCAAACCCGTGATAAAGACGCCTTGACCCAAGAGGGGGTCGCGGAGATTCTGGAGAAATTGAAAGAAGATTTCGATTTCATTCTTTGCGATTCACCTGCCGGTATTGAGCGTGGTGCACAGTTGGCCATGTACTTTGCCGACGAGGCGATTGTGGTCACCAACCGGAAGTGTCGTCAGTGCGCGACTCTGACCGTATTTTGGGGCTGCTGGCCTCTAAAACCCGACGTGCCGAACAGGGCGAAGACCCTATCAAAGAGCACCTGTTGGTGACTCGCTATAATCCCGAGCGTGTGACCTCAGGCGATATGCTGACGCTCGATGATATCCGCGAAATTTTGGCGATTAACCTGCTGGGCTTGATTCCTGAGTCTGAGGCCGTGCTGCGTGCCTCTAATCAGGGCGTGCCCGTTACCCACGATATCTCCAGCGATGCGGGCCAAGCGTACAGCGATACGGTATCGCGCCTGCTCGGCGAAGACATGCCGCTGCGTTTCCATGAAATGCAACGCAAAGGCCTGCTGAGCCGTATGTTCGGGGGAGGTCGTCGATGAAACTGCTTGAGTTCTTGAAGCGTGAGCGCAGAAAATCCGCCTCGGTAGCCAAAGAACGTTTGCAAATTATTGTGGCGCATCAGCGTAGCCAGCGCGGGCAGCCCGACTATATGCCGATGCTTGAGCGCGAGCTACTTGAGGTGATCCGTCGCTATGTCCATGTGGATGACGACGCCATTCAAATCTCCTTGGACAGCGAAGACAACTGCTCAGTGCTTGAACTGAACGTTACTCTCCCCAAAAGCTAACCCTAAGCGCTGAAGACGCGGCGAAAGGGGCGGCGGGTGTGCTAGGCTTGGGCTTTTAACTGCCCAGCGGAGTGATTGTTCATGGCGCCACCCAATGCTGCCCCTGCCAGTTTTCTATGGCATGACTATGAAACCTTCGGGGCGGATCCGCGTCGCGATCGGCCCGCACAGTTCGCAGCCCTGCGCACTGATGCTGACCTGAACGAGATCGGCGAGCCGATCGAGCTCTACTGCAAGCCCGCCGATGATTACCTGCCTCATCCTGCCGCCTGTTTGATTACCGGTATTACGCCTCAAAAAGCCCAACGCCATGGTTTGCCCGAAGCAGAATTCGCGGGCGAGATTCAGCGCCATATGAGTGAGCCGGGCACCTGCGTGGTGGGTTACAACAGCCTGCGTTTTGATGACGAAGTCTCCCGCCATCTGTTTTACCGCAATTTGCTCGACCCTTATTCCCGTGAGTGGCAAAACGGCAATTCCCGTTGGGATTTAATCGATGTTGTGCGCGCCTTTTATGCGCTGCGTCCTGATGGCATTGAGTGGCCGCTGCGCGAAGACGGCGCACCCAGCTTCAAGCTTGAGCACTTAACTGCAGCTAACGGCATTGCCCATGAGGGTGCCCACGATGCGGTAGCTGATGTACGGGCCACGATCGCGTTGGCCCGCTTGCTCAAGGCGCGCAATGCGAAGCTGTTCGACTATTTGCTCGGTCTGCGTGGTAAGCGCGCGGTGGCTAAGCAGTTGGACCTGCCCAACGCCAAACCGCTGCTGCATATCTCCCGTCGTTATCCCGCCAGCCGGGGCTGTAGTGCGTTAGTCATGCCGCTGGCCGAACACCCGACAAATCCTAATGGGGTGATCGTTTACGATTTGAGCGTTGATCCCAGCGATATGCTGAGTATGTCGGCGGAGCAGATTCGTGAGCGCGTGTTTGTCAGTCAGCAGGATTTATCCGAAGGCGAGGCGCGTATTCCGCTGAAGGTGATTCATATCAACCGTTGCCCGGTGGTGTTTCCCGCCAGTGCTTTGAAAGATGTTGAGGGGCCTCAGCAGGGTGAATATGGCACCATCGTTGCGCGCTTAGGCTTGGATGTGGCGGCTTGTCGGCAGCACTGGAAAGCCCTGCGTGATGCCAGCGGTGTTGCCGCTAAGATCGCAGAGGTGTTTAGTGCAGGCTACGACGATGCGCCACAAGACCCTGATCTAATGCTCTACTCAGGCAGTTTCTTCTCGGCTGCTGACCGTCAGCAGATGGAGCGGGTGCGAGAGATGGAGCCGTGGGATTTGGTAGGGCAGCGCTTTGCGTTTCAGGATCCGCGCTTGGAAGAGATGTTGTTTCGCTTTCGTGCACGCAGTTACCCCGACACGTTGGAAGGCGAAGAGCGCGAGCAGTGGGAAGCGTTTCGTTGGATGCGGATCAATGATCCGGCCCTGGCGGGCTTTACCCTCAAGGCGTTTGCGCGGGAAATCGCTCAGTACAATCAGCAAACCCTTACTGATCGCGAGCGGCAGATTTTGGAAGAGCTGGTGATGTTCGTGGAAGCCATGATGCCGGCTCAAGCATTTGACGCCTGAGCCGGTACCCGTTTAGGTCACTCCTGTAGGGAGTTCTCTTTACGCATTGTCATCACGCACTTTGGGCAGGGGTGAGCGCTCTTCACGATAATCGCTGACATCGCTGGGTTCGTCGCCCGGATTAAAGCGAATATCCAGGGTGTGCTCGCGCAACGATGGCCATAGGGCCTTAATATCCTCAAGGCTAACGTTCAGCACTAGTTCGGCCAGTTGGTCGCGGCGATCAAAGCGCACATCTTCCAACGCGGTGGCTTGCCAATAGCGGTTGGCCATGCCCGCAAGGCTGGTATCGCGTTGGCGTAACTGGTCGTGAACAGCCTGGCGATAAGGCGCTAAGTCAGCGTCGCTGAGTTGTTCAAGGCGCTGGTTAGCCTCATCAAGAAACACATCCATGCGTTCGGCGATGGTGCCGCTGTCTACGTCGGGTGATTGCACCATAAGGGCAACCCCTGGCGCTTCGAGCAGCGGCGAATAGCCGGCATTCACGATGTAGCCGAGCTGCTGCTCGGTGCGCAGTTGCTGGTAGAACGGTGTTTCCAGCCACTGGGCGATCACCGCGGTGGTGGCTTGTTCCTCTGGCGTCTGATCGCGGCCTTGCAGATAGCGCAGAACCAAGGACTCATCCCGAGAGCTGTGAGGGTGCAGCACGCTGTGCTCATCACTTGCTGCAAGTGGGGTGAGGTTAGCAATATCGTCGCGGTTTAACCGCGGTTTTAGCCTGGCACGCATCAGCTGTGTTTGTTCACGCGCCAGGTCAGCGTCCAGGTTGCCCACCGCCATGGCATCGACGTACAGGTTATCTAGAAAGCGCTGGCGAAAATCTTCCAGGTGACCACTGTCAAAGCGCTCGCTGGCGGCGAGAAGTTCAGCGGTAGACCATTGTGGTGTGAGTAGGGCTTCGCCCAGCGTGCGGCTAGCTTGACCGTAGAGCGATGCTTGGGGCGCATTGCGCCACTCGCGCTGCAGCTGATAACGCACCCGCTCGAAAGCGCTGTCGGTAATTTCTGCGTGCGCTAATTGCTCAAGCGCTTGTTCAATCAGCGGGGTTTGGCCATCACGCCAGCCTGAGAACGATAGTGTCATGCCCCTGGCGTGGGGATAAGCGCTAAACGACTGCCCTGCCAACCACGCTGGGTAGAGGGATTCATTCAAACTGTCGTTAAGCCAGCTGGCGAGTAGCCGAGTGAGCACTGCTTCATGGGCGGAGTAGCTGGCGGTGGGGCTTTGCAGACTGACCCGCCACTCAACTGTGGGAGTATTAAAGCGCTCATCCTGCATGTGCCAAGCGGTAAACGATGGTGTTTCGACCAGCAGGCTGGGGCGCTCATCCTGGCCTTCCAACAGCGTCAGGTCACTGGCGATAAATGGGTTGGGCCCCGGGAGTGCCAAACCGCTCAGGGGTTGGCCCGGCTGTTCGGGTACTTGCTCGTCCCATTGGGTATTGAACCAAGGGGAGACAGTGTCGCTTTCGATATCCGGTGCTGAGTAGAAGCGCAGCATGTTATCCGGCGTTAGCGCGTCAAGATAAACCTGCTGGCGCTCTGCGTCGGGGCCATCCATACGGTAGGCCGCGTACTGCACGTCCTCTACCGGGTAGCGAGATAGGCTCATTGAAAGGCGAGTGGCTTCCTGCTGTGGGGCGCCATACTGCTGAAAGCGGAAGGCCTGCTCATTGAGTTTTGCCTGCTCTTCGTAGCGCCATTCGGCGAGGGCATCATTACGCAGTTGATCAATGGCGGCAAACAGGGTGGCTTCAATATCGTCCAAGCGTTCGGCGCCTGCGGGCGTCAGACTGATGGAAATAGTGAATAGTGCTTCGTTGCCATCGCCGCGCCCCACACCGGCGGAAAGCCCATCGGCCAGTCCTGCATCGCGCAGTACCGCTAACAGGCTACCTTCACCTTCATCGCCAAGCAGGTGGGCGATTACCTGGGTCGGCTTTGTACGGTAGTCCTCAGTGGGGTCGGGTACTGGGAAGTAGAAGCGTAATTGACGACGATCCTGCAGCGACTGGCGCTCGATATAGCGGGGTAGCGTGTCTGAATCAACCAGCGGCGCGTCAATCGTCGGCACGCTTAAGTCGTTGTCGGGAATATCGGCAAAGCGCTCGGCTACCCACTCCTCCAACTGATCCAACGGCTGTGGTGCCACAATCGCTAGGTTCATTACATTGGCGTCGTAATGCTGGTGATAGAAATCGATCACCCGCTCGCGTAGCGTTGCCTCGCCTTCAGGCGGGCTGGCTAAGGTTTCCCGGCTACCCACGGCAAATCCGGTGGTGGGGTTGTCAGGGTTGAGCAGTTGGTTGAGCACATCGTTTTCGCGACGGGACTCATCACGAATACGCGCCATGTACTCCGAGTGAACGATATTGCGTTCGCTCTCCAGGTGGTCGGCGTTAAACAGCGGCGAGAGGAAAAATTCGCTGAAACGGTCAAGCGCGCCCGGCAGCGCCGATGGCTCAATATCAAAGAAGTAATTGGTATCCTGCTGCGCGGTGAAGGCGTTGTGAGAGCCCGCGTTATTGGAAATATAGCGCTGGTAGGCATCAGATTCCGGGTAGGGCTCGGTGCCTAAAAACAGCATATGCTCTAGAAAGTGTGCTAACCCCTTAAGGTCATCAGGATCTTGGGCGCTGCCTACTCGCACATTCATCGACGCTGCCGCCTTGTCTGCCTCCGGGTCGCTGACCAGCAGCACATTGAGGCCGTTCTCGAGCGTCAAAACCCGGTAGTCGCGGCTGTCATAGGGGCTAATGATCGGGGTGACTGTGTCAGCAATGGCGTCGGCAACGGCGTCATCGGTGGCCGCGAAGGCCAGTGGTGTTAACGCGATGCTGGCGATAACGCCAATCACTGCGCACTGTGGGAAAACACGCCAGCGGGTTATGCAAGTGGATCGCAACATTACAGCTCCTGTGACACAGCCCAACGCAGCATCGACCCGGTAGGATGGGCACAGGCCGGTGACTGGTAGGCGGGATTATTGACATGTTTAGATACCGGAAAAGCGCCCAACAGTTCCAATGGTGCGGGTGCTAGCAGTGAATTAAGCGTTTCGGTATCGGTGTCTGGGTTGAGCCAGGCGGATAACGCATGGCTGGGTATAGTGACCGGCAGGCGGTCGGTTAACGGCGATAACAGCAGGTTGGCGGGTACGGTGATCAGTGCGGCAGAGTCGGTAAACGCCGTTAACGTGGTGTGGTAGCGGCACCATAGTGCGCCCAATAGCAACGGCGCCCGGGATACCTGGGTCACTAAATAGGGTTGCTTGCTGCGGGGCTGGGTTTTCCATACATAGAAACCGCTCACCGGGATAACGCAGCGGCGCGCGCTAAAGGCATCGCGAAACATCGCCCGTGATTCAAGGGTTTCTGCCCGTGCGCAGTGGGGGGCGTGATCCAGCACCTCCAGCCAGGGCGGCGTCAGGCCCCAGAAAAGCGACGAGAGCCGGTACTGCCCCTGCTCTATGCGAATAGCGGAAATTGGCCTACGAGGCGCTAGGTTAGGCGACTCAATCAACGGTTCAGGAGTGGCTAGCGTTGGCAATAAGCGGGTCAGCGGTAAATTTTGCACATGCAATCGCCCCGTCATTAGCTATCTCCTTAAGCAGAATCGTCGTGGAAGTGTACCTGGATGGCGGGGGACTGCGCGCAATAAAGCACGAAATGTAGCGTTTTAGTGTCGAAAACAGTGTTCGATGTAAGGTATCCTATCTTATCCCTTGCTCCCGCTAAAGCGCAGTGAGGCTTCCTTCTTGTTTGCCGTTGACCTTAAGAGATTGCCATGGCCCGTCCTAGACAGCATGCGCCCGATGCCCTCCATGCGCAGGTCATGCACGCTTGTGATGAGTGGTTGGCTGAGCAGCCAGTCCATGGTCTCTCACTGCGTGCCCTGGCCAGAGAGGTCGGCTGTGCCCCCAGCACCCTATTGAAGCTATATGGCAGCTTCAATAATTTATTGCAGCACGTCAATGTGGAAACGTTGGCGCGTTTACAGCACACCATTACCAGCCTGATCGACGATGACCCTGAGCCATGGCTACGTTCGCTGGCGCGTGCCTACTGGCGGTTCGCCGAGCAGGATTGTTACCGCTGGCAACTGCTGTTTGATTACCCGCTGGCCCAAGAAGGCGAGCTTGATCAGCGTCAGAGCGATTTGATCGAAGCGCTGTTTACCCAAGTAGAAGCGTCGCTTAAATCCTACCAGCCAGCGCTGGATGATCTCGAAGCCCGCCGTTTGGGGCGCACGCTGTGGGGCAGCGTGCATGGTTTAGTTCAGCTAGGGCTTAATGAGCGATTGGGCTATTGGCAGGGTCAGCAATTAAAAGTAGATGAGCTGCTGGATCAACTGATGAGCACCATTCTGGCGGGCCTACGCCATCGTGAGGCGGCGACGTGAGTGGGTGGGTCAATGCGGCTCGTCAGGCGCTGCGCTGGCTGATCTTTGTCTCAATGCGCCTCTGCTACCGGCTGCAGGTGCATGGGCGTGAGCATATCCCTAAGCAGGGGGCCGCGCTGGTGGTGTGTAACCACGTCAGTTTTATGGATGCCTTGGTGTTAGGTGGTGCTAGCCCCCGACCGCTGCGCTTTGTGATGGATCAACCGATTTTTGACTCGCCTTGGCTTAAATGGTGGTTTCAGCTGGTTGGCGCAATCCCTATTGAGTCTGAACGACGCAGCCCCGGCGCCCTGAGGCGCGCTCTGGATGACGTGAGCTCAGCGCTGCGCCAGGGGCAGGTTGTGATGGTCTTTCCTGAAGGGCGATTGACCCCTGATGGCGAAATTCACGCCTTTCGGCGTGGCCTAGAGGCTATTCTCGCCAGGGACGATGTGCCGGTGGTTCCGGCAGGGTTAGCAGGCTTGTGGGGGTCGTGGACATCTCACCATGATGGCAAGGCGCTAAAGAAGTGCCCTAAGCGTTTTCGGGCGCCGGTGAGCCTGCACTTTGGGCCCCCGCTCAACCGTCTGGACGCCGATGACATAGCGCTGCGGCGGTTTCTCGAAGCGCGGGTTAGAGCACTAAAGGCAGCGGCTGACCAGGATCTGGCCAACCGCCATTAACTCGCTTATCATTGATTAGCGGCGTGGCGCCCGCAGCTTTTGCCAGCAGCGTGCTGAGGTAATGAGATTATCGCGGATCTCCAGAATCTCCATGCGCATATTGCCGATCTGTAGGCATGCTGGGCCTTCTGGGAAAGCTTCAAGGTGCTCAAGAATTAACCCGTTGAGCGTTTTGGGGCCATCGGTCGGTAGGCAGCTGCCAGCCGAGCATCTTGTTAATCTCACGAATATTGGCGGTGCCTTCAATCACATGGCTGCCGTCGTCCTGCTGGTGAATCTCTTCATCTTCAGAGACATCGGTGGTGAACTCGCCCACGATCTCTTCCAGAATATCTTCCAGGGTGACCAAGCCCTCTACGTCGCCGTACTCATCCACCACAATGCCGATGCGCCGTTTCTGCTTTTGAAAGTTGAGCAGTTGGGTATGGAGCGGTGTGGACTCGGGAATAAAGTAGGGCTCCCGTGCCTCTTGAACAATCGATGCCTTGGTAACTTCGTCCCGGGAGAGAAAGCGTGCCGCGTTGCGCAGATGCAGCATGCCGATAATATTATTGATATCACCTTTATAAACCGGTAGCCGGGTATGCTGGCTGGTGCGAATCTGGGTCAAAATATCTTCGAGCGAATCATCCAGGTCGATACCCAGCACTTCGTGGCGTGGCACCATGATGTCGTTCACGGTGACGTTCTCAAGATCGAGAATAGATAGCAGCATTGCCCGGTGGCGGTAGGGGATCAGCGTGCCCGCTTCGTGAACCACCGTGCGCAGCTCATCACGGGTCAGGCTATCGCCCCCGTTATCAACGCTTTTAACGCCCACCAACCGGAGCAGGCCGTTAGACATCACGTTAACCAGCCATACGAGCGGGTAAAGCAGCTTTAGCAGCGGCTCAAGGGCGTAGGAGGTCGGGTAGGCGATCCGCTCGGGTTTAATCGCGGCGTAGGTCTTCGGCGTTACTTCGGCAAAAATAAGAATCGTGATGGTCAACAGAGTAGTAGAGATTGCAGGCCCAGATACGTCGCCGAAGAAGTGAATGGCGATAATGGTCGCAATTGAGGCCGCTAGGTTGTTGACGAAGTTGTTGCCGATCAGGATAACGCCAATCAGGCGGTCTGGGCGGGTGAGCAGGCGCATGACCCGTTTGGCTCTGCGGTCACCGCTGTTGGCTTGATGGCTCAAGCGGTAGCGGTTAATCGACATCATGCCGGTTTCAGAGCTGGAGAAAAACGCAGAAAGCAGTATCAGTAAGGCTAGCAGGCCGAACAGTAACCCCAGGGGGAAGTCGTCGCTCAAGTCGAAAAGTCCTTTGTGGCGGATTAGGCTCGATTTGTAGAAGGTAGCGAGTAGTGTGTCAAGACAACCAAAGGCGTGGTAACGCTCGCGGTAGCGGTTGAGCCGCTATCGATTGAGTACAACCTCAAGTACGAACTTACTGCCAAAGTAGGCCAGCACCAGCAGGCCGCAACCGCCCAGTGTCCAGCGCACGGCACGCATGCCGCGCCAACCAAAGCGATAACGACCAACCAACAGGGTCGTGAAGATTATCCAGGCCAGTAGCGAGAGTACGGTTTTGTGTGCCAAGTGCTGGGCAAAGAAATTGTCCAGGAAAATAAGCCCGCTAGCGATGGAGAGCGTCAGTAGGATAATGCCCGCCCACACCAGCTCGAACAGCACCCGTTCCATCGTGGTCAGCGGTGGCAGCGACTGCACAATGCCGCGAATATGATGGTGGCGCAGCGCCTGGTTCTGTAGGCCGACCAGCACCGCTTGGACGGCGGCAATCGCCAGCACGGCAAACGCCAGCGCTGAACTTATCGCATGCAATAAAATGCCCGGTGTAAGCCCGGTATGGCCGCCCTGATTCGGCAGCCACGTGGCGGCGAGTAGTGCAATACCCGCCAGCGGGAAGAGTGCAATCCCGGCGTTAAGCACCGGTTTAAACAGGCTGGCAACTAGCACGACGTTGACCGCAACCGCCATCAGCAATGTGGCGCTGGTGGTAAAGCCGGGCAGTAGGCCAGGGGATTGGCCGACTAATTTGACCACCACAGGAATGTGCAGCAGTAAGCCCAGCACAGCGAGCAGGCGCACCATGCCCTGGCGAGGCGGCACACGCCGGAACAGCGTCATGCCTTGCCAAATGGCAGCGGCAACATAAAGAACAAAAGCAATCGTGGCGAAAGGTAGCGCCTGCATGATGCTATCCGTGCGCCTTGCAGCGCGTTGCGGTGAATAAATAAACGAATTAAGTGTGATTACGACGAGAATCTATCCAACTACTATAACTAATCCAAGCGGCGTCGCCCAGCGGGGTAAACGCATGAAAATAGTTAAAGACTCGGAGTAAGTATGCAGGAATGCCAGGGAAAGCTGTAAGCAAGGGTCTTTCGCCATGGATGGCGAAAGTAGCGCCCATGGATGGGTTAACAGCGCCCTTGCGTCAGCTTGCCCAGGCAGGATCGCTGGCACTCGCCCATGGAGACTCAAAGCATGAGCGCGTATAATCTTTTTACTAATGAGTCCAGGGCGTGCGCGCCGACGGCAGTGACGGAGGCAGAGAGGCCCCATGTTCCAGAATCTAAGTGAGCGTCTTTCCCAGACGTTAAAGTCGATCAAGGGTCAGGCTCGCCTGACCGACGACAATATTAAAGATACCCTGCGCGAAGTACGCCGCGCACTGCTTGAGGCCGACGTAGCACTGCCGGTCATCAAGGAGTTTATTGAGCGCGTGCGCGAGCGGGCGGTCGGGCAGGAAGTATCCAAAAGCCTGTCGCCAGGCCAGCAGTTCGTCAAAATCGTCCAGCAAGAGCTGGAAGCGATTATGGGCGAAGCCAACGACGGCTTTGTGCTTAAGGGTTCCCCCGCCGTTGTATTGATGGCCGGCCTACAGGGTGCGGGTAAAACCACCTCGGTGGCCAAACTGGCCCGCTACCTGCGCGAACGCGAGAAGAAGAAAGTCTTGGTAGTGTCTGCCGACGTTTATCGCCCGGCAGCCATCGACCAGCTCGAAACCCTGGCCAAAGAAGTCGAAGTGGATTTCTTCCCCTCGCGCTCTGACCAGCAGCCGGTGGCGATTGCCGAAGCGGCCATCAAGCACGCCAAGATCCAGTTTCACGATGTGGTGCTGATTGATACCGCCGGTCGACTGGCGATTGATGAAGCCATGATGGCGGAGATCCAGGCACTGCATAAAGCGGTCTCGCCTCAGGAAACGCTGTTTGTCGTCGACGCCATGACCGGCCAGGATGCTGCCAATACCGCCAAGGCGTTCAGCGAAGCGCTGCCGCTAACCGGTGTGATTCTGACCAAAGCGGACGGTGATGCTCGTGGCGGTGCGGCGCTGTCTGTGCGTCACATTACCGGTAAACCGATCAAATTTATGGGTGTCGGTGAAAAAGTCGACGCCCTGGAGCCGTTCCACCCAGACCGAGTCGCCTCGCGCATCCTGGGGATGGGCGACATGCTGTCGCTGATCGAGGAAGCCGAGCGCACCGTCGATAAGTCCAAAGCCGAGAAGTTGGCCAAAAAGGTCAAGAAGGGTGATGGCTTTGACCTGGAAGATTTTCGCGATCAGCTCCAGCAGCTCAAGAAGATGGGCGGTATGGGTGGCCTAATGGGCAAGTTGCCGGGTATGGGGCAGATGGCTGAGATGGCTCAAGGCCCTGGTCCCGAGAAAGAGCTGGGCAAGTTGGAAGCACTAATTAATTCCATGACGCCTAAAGAGCGCCGCAAGCCCGACATTATCAATGGCTCGCGCAAGCGCCGCATTGCCTCGGGGGCCGGTCTGCAAGTGCCTGACCTCAATCGCCTGCTTAAGCAGCATAAGCAGATGCAGAAAATGATGAAGAAAGCAGGCCAGAAGGGCGGCATGCAGAAAATGATGCGTGGCATGTCCGGCATGATGGGTGGCGGCGGCCCAGGTGGGCCCGGTGGAATGGGCGGCCCCGGTGGATTGCCGCGGCGCTAAGACGCCAATAGTAACGTACTGATGCGCTTGGTGAGGTTGACGACCTATCAGTTTTCTGGCTGTCAGGCTTTCCAAGCCGGGCGCATTTGCGTAGAATGCGGCCTCTTCATGCGTGGGTGCTGCCCAAATACGTCAAAACGTAGCAGTAGCAGCGCTCAATGAAGGCCTTAATGGTGTTAAAAAAGGTCATGCAAGCCGCTTTATGTGGTCGTGTGCCAGTTTAGCGCCAAGAAAACAGCACGACGAGTGTTCCGATAGCGGTTAGCGCTATAAACACACTCTCGTAACCTCAACCGAAGGATAGTTATCGTATGGTTACCATTCGTTTGGCCCGTGGTGGCGCCAAGAAGCGTCCCTTTTACCACCTGACCGTTACCGACTCGCGTAACGCTCGCGACGGTCGTTTCATCGAGCGTATCGGCTTCTTCAACCCGGTTGCCCGTGGTCAGGAAGAGCGTCTGCGCGTTGACCTAGACCGCGTTGTTCACTGGCAGAGCCAAGGCGCCCAGCTGTCTGGTCGTGTTGCTGAGCTGGTAAAAGAAGCACGCAAACAGGCCTAAGCCTGATTTTGAGTCTTGTTGTCTGAGACTTATTGTGTGAGAAAGTGAGTGCTGGGTAGCTGAGGTCGTCGATGACGCGTTTTGAAATAAGCCAAACTGACGACACGCATGTGGTGCTAGGCAAGCTGACTAGCCCTTATGGGGTGAAAGGTTGGCTCAAGGTGTACTCCTACACTAGCCCAATGGACAGCATTCTTGAATACCCGGAATGGTGGGTGCGCCAAGGTGAAACCCTGAAGCGCATAAGCATTGTTCAAGGGCGTCGGCAGGGCAAAGGACTTGTGGTGCAGCTTAAAGGGGTCGATGACCGTAGTGCGGCGGAAGCATTAGCCCAAACGGATATCTTGATGCCCAAAGAGGCGCTGCCTGAGCTTTCCGACGATGAGTATTATTGGCATGAGCTTGAAGGCATGGCGGTCTTCACTCAGGCCGGCGAACGGCTAGGACGGGTAAGCTACCTGTTTGAAACCGGCGCCAACGATGTCATGGTGGTTCGCGGCGATTCAGAGTCAATCGACAAGCGCGAGCGACTGCTGCCATTTTTGCCAGACGACGTCATTATCGAAATCAGTTCCCAAGAGGGCCGTATGGTCGTCGATTGGGATCCTGAGTTTTGACCAAACTTATGAACAGTTTGAGCAATGATGCATCTACCGACTCAACCGAGTTGGATAGTGGCAACGCGCCGGAAACGGCGAGCGAAGCAGCAGTGCCTGCAATGTGGATTGGTGTAGTGTCGTTGTTTCCTGAGATGTTCGACGCGCTCACGCAACAGGGTGTGGTCGGCAGAGCGGTAGAAAAACAGCGTATTGCACTGGAGTTTTGGAACCCGCGGGATTATGCCACTGACCGCCACCGCAGCGTCGATGACCGCCCCTATGGTGGTGGTCCAGGCATGTTGATGAAAGTCGACACCCTGCGCGCAGCGATCTTTGCCGCCCGGGAACGGGCGCAGAAAGCCACCGGTTTAGTGCCGACGGTGATCTACCTATCGCCCCAGGGGCGTAAGCTGGATCAGCAGGGCGTTCAAGCACTGGCTTCCGCCGGGCCTTTAGTGGTCGTGGCAGGGCGCTATGAAGGCATTGATGAACGCGTGGTGGAGAGTGACATCGATGAAGAGTGGTCGATTGGCGACTATGTGTTGAGCGGCGGTGAGCTGCCAGCGATGGTGCTGATTGATGCAGCGGCAAGGCTGATTCCCGGTGTACTGGGTCATCAGGATTCCGCTATCGAAGACTCGTTTAATGACGGTCTGTTAGACTGCCCGCACTATACCCGTCCAGAAGTCATCGACGGGCGCCAAGTGCCGGATGTGCTGTTAAGCGGTAATCATGCAGCCATCAAGCGCTGGCGGTTAAAGCAGTCACTCGGGCGTACATGGCAGCGTCGTCCAGACCTGTTGGAAGGGCGGCCGTTAGATGCCGAACAGCGTAAGCTGTTGAACGAGTTTATCGAAGAACACGCTCTGTCAGCTAAAACTGAGTAGGCCAGAGCGGCGGTGCAGGGCGTATGCGCACCTGTGTCACCCATAACGACTCCCGCGTAGCTCGTTTCGAGCGCCGGGATCACGGCTTCCGCCACCCATGATTGAGCGGTCAAGCCAACACGTTATTCAGGAGTATGATGATGAGCAGTAAAAGCAAAGTGATCCAGGCGATCGAATCTGAGCAAATGGGCAAAGAAATTCCTCCCTTTGCCCCCGGCGACACCATTGTCGTTCAGGTAAAAGTAAAAGAAGGTACTCGCGAGCGTCTGCAGGCGTTTGAAGGTGTAGTTATCGGTAAGCGTAACCGTGGCCTGAACTCCGCTTTCACCGTGCGTAAAATTTCTCACGGCGTTGGCGTTGAGCGTACCTTCCAGACCTACAGCCCGCTGGTTGACTCTATCGAAGTCAAGCGTCGCGGTGACGTGCGTCAAGCCAAGCTTTACTACCTGCGCGAGCGCAGTGGTCGTTCTGCACGTATCAAGGAAAAGCTGGCTTAAACGCCACTGCTCCTCGGGCGCACGCTGTTCTCGAACAGGCGTCGCGCCCGGATACCAAGACCCCGTCACCGCTTTGCGGGGCGGGGTTTTGTTTATCCGCTCAACAAAAGCGGCTTGAGGTGACTAACGTATGAGCGTTATCGATGCATTTTTAGATGCTCTCTGGCTTGAGCAGGGCGCCAGCGATCATACGTTAGCCGCCTATCGGCGTGATTTAACCGCCTGGCAGAGCCACCTGGAGAGCCACGGTGAAGCCCTTCTGGCGCCGCCGCCGGAGCGCCTCAGTGAGTGGCTGGCCAGTCGCCGGGAGGAGGGGTATCAACTGCGCAGTAATGCCCGGCTGCTGTCGACGCTGCGCAGCTTCTACCGTTGGGGGCGTTTAAACAACAAGTGGAAAGTGACCCACTGACTGATATCAAACTACCGCGGGTCATACCGGCTTGCCTAATACCTTGGAAGAGGACGAGGTTGAGCGCCTACTCTTGGCGCCGGATACGGAGACTCCTTTGGGGGTTCGTGACCGTGCCATGCTGGAGCTGCTGTACGCCTGTGGCTTGCGGGTATCAGAGCTGGTAGGGCTCACTGGTGATGCGGTCAATCTGCGCCAAAACGTGGTTAGGGTGCGTGGTAAAGGCGATAAAGACCGCTTGGTTCCCATGGGCGAAGAGGCCGCAGATTGGCTGGCGCACTATATGCAGACTGCACGGTTGGCGCTGATGAGCGACCCAACACGCCCCGCGCTGTTTCCTGGGCGGGGTGACAAAGCGATGACCCGGCAAACGTTTTGGCACCGGATTAAGGTGCATGCCATAACGGCAGGGATTACCCGCCCACTGTCGCCCCATACGCTTCGCCATGCATTTGCCACCCATTTATTGAATCATGGGGCCAATTTGCGGGTCGTACAGCTGCTGCTGGGTCATAGCGATCTGTCGACGACCCAAATTTATACCCATGTAGCCCAGGCGCGCTTGGAAAGCCTACATGCTGAACATCACCCACGAGGTTGAATTGATGATGCGTCAACGCCGTTTTGTAACACTACCTTTACTGACACCTTCCTCGATGCTGGCGTGTTTGCTAACTGCCAGCCTGCTACCTTCCGCTGCACAGGCTGACGACGTGGCAGATAGTTTGGCTGAATCACTTAGCGTCAATGGCCAGTCGATGCCCGTGGAAGTGGTCACCGAAACGCCTATGGATGGCGTTTATCACGTGCGGTTGGAGAACGGCGAATCTTTCTACTCCAATGCAGACGGTAGCCACTTCCTGGTCGGTGACCTATATGAAAATGCACCCGACGGGTTGGTCAACTTAACCGAGCAAGAGCAGAATCAAGAGCGTGCAGATGCGCTAGCGGCAGTACCTGAGAGTGAGCTAGTGATCTTCCGCGGTGCCGAAGAACCGAAAGCAACAGTGACGGTATTTACCGATCCTACTTGCCCCTATTGCGCGCGGTTACACGACACCATTCCGGAGTTGAATGAGCGTGGTATCGCCATTCACTATATGGCCTTTCCCCGTGCGGGTATGGGTAGCCAGGCTGCCACCATGCTGCAGCAGGTGTGGTGCTCGGATAATCGCAGTGAAGCGATGACTCAAGCCAAAGAGGGCGAGACTATTTCCAGCGCAGCAGACTGCGACAATCCTGTGGCGGGGCAGTATGATCTGGGTAAGGCGCTGGGTGTACAGGGCACGCCAGCAATTATTTTGCCCAATGGGCAACTGGTGCCGGGCTTTGTGCCCCCGAGCGGCTCTTTGCCATGTTAGGCTTAGATGACGAATGACGTCACATTGAAAGATAATACAAAGCGCTGAGGCACGGTCTTTAAGATCGAATTCAAAACCGTAATTAAGGCCAGCACCACCAGGTGCACAACACGAAAGGGGAAGTATTTTGAAACCGGTAAGAGTAGGTATTTGTGGTCTAGGTACTGTCGGTGGCGGCACCTTTAACGTATTGACTCGCAACGCTGATGATATTGCGCGTCGTGCTGGCCGCCCTATTGTGATTGAGCAGGTTGCTCACCGCAGTATTCATCCTGACTGCGATATTACCGGCATCAATGCCACCTCCGATGTGTTTGAAGTCGCGACCAACCCCAATGTGGATGTCCTGGTGGAGCTCGTTGGCGGTTACGATATCGCCCGCGAGCTGGTGCTCACCGCCATTGAAAACGGCAAGCACGTGGTCACCGCCAACAAGGCGCTGATTGCGGTGCACGGCAACGAAATCTTCAAAGCCGCTCACGAAAAGGGCGTCATCGTAGCATTCGAAGCTGCAGTCGCAGGCGGCATCCCGGTGATCAAATCGCTGCGCGAAGGCTTGGGTGCCAACCGCATTGAATGGGTAGCGGGGATTATCAACGGCACCGGCAACTATATTCTTACCCATATGCGCGATGAAGGCCGCGCCTTTGAGGACGTGCTCGCGGAAGCTCAAGCGCTAGGCTACGCCGAATCTGACCCCACCTTTGACGTGGAAGGTATCGATGCGGCACACAAACTGACGATTTTGGCCTCGATTGCCTACGGCGTGCCGCTGCAGTTCGAGAAAGCCTTCACCGAAGGCATTTCACGGATTACTGCGGAAGACGTCGAGCAAGCCGACAACCTTGGCTACGTGATCAAGCACCTGGGTATCTCCAAGCGTACCGATCAAGGCCTGGAACTGCGGGTTCACCCCACGCTGATTCCTAAAGAGCGCCTGCTGGCCAATGTTCACGGCGTCAAAAATGCCATCGCGGTAATGGGCGACGCGGTAGGGCCGACGCTCTACTACGGCGCTGGCGCCGGCGCGCGAGCCGACTGCATCAGCGGTGGTGGCCGATTTACTCGACGTGGCGCGGGATATCTCCACCGAGCACCGCTACCGGGTGCCGTACCTGGCGTTTAGCGGCATCGACGAAGATGTCAGCCAACTGCCCATCATGCCGATGGAAGATATCATCACGGCCTACTACCTGCGCCTGCTGGCGGTGGATCGCCCCGGCGTGTTGGCGCGGGTGGCCACGATTCTATCTGAGCAGGGCATCTCGATCGAGGCACTGATTCAGAAAGAGGCGACCGAAGGCGAGCTGGTGCCGATCATTCTGCTCACACACCGTACTAAAGAGAAGCAGATGAACGCAGCGATTCGCGAAATCGAATCCATGGCCGATATTGCGGGCCCCGTCACGCGTATTCGCGTGGAAAGCTTGAGTGAAGGGGAGTAAGCCTAGATGCGCTATATCAGCACGCGCGGGCAGGCGCCCGCGCTCTCCTTTGAAGAAGTGGTGCTCACCGGTATGGCCAGCGACGGCGGCCTCTATGTGCCGGAAACA
This sequence comes from Halomonas sp. PA16-9, assembly GCF_009728585.1. Taxonomy (NCBI): domain Bacteria; kingdom Pseudomonadati; phylum Pseudomonadota; class Gammaproteobacteria; order Oceanospirillales; family Halomonadaceae; genus Halomonas; species Halomonas sp. PA16-9. Next base: position 486,082 of record NZ_CP040451.1, read on the forward strand.
ATTCCTGAGTTCTCCCGGGGAGAGCTGGCCGACATGGCCGGGCTCTCCTATGCGGAAATCGCCTTTAGGGTGATGAAGCCGTTTGTGAACGGTGAGATCGACGACGAGACCTTCCGCAACATCGTGACCGAGGCCTACGCGACCTTTAATCACGACGCCGTGCTGCCGCTCAAACAGCTGGATGCCAATCACTTCCTGCTTGAGCAGTTCCACGGCCCGACCCTGGCATTTAAAGACGTAGCGCTACAGCTGCTCGGCCGCCTGCTCGACCACTTCCTGAAAAAGCGTGGCGAGCGTGCGGTGATCATGGGTGCGACCTCTGGCGATACCGGCTCGGCGGCGATTGAAGGCTGTCGCCACTGCGACAACCTGGATATCTTTATCCTGCACCCGCACAACCGGGTCTCGGAAGTACAGCGCCGACAAATGACCTCGGTGCTGGCCAATAACGTCTTCAATATTGCCATCGAAGGCAATTTCGATGACGCCCAGGCGATGGTCAAGGCCAGCTTTGCCGATCAGTCGTTCCTCAACGGTACTCGCTTGGTCGCGGTGAACTCGATCAACTGGGCGCGCATTATGGCGCAGATCGTTTACTACATCGCCTCCGGCGTTGCGCTGGGTGCGCCGCACCGTGAAGTGAGCTTCTGCGTGCCGTCGGCTAACTTCGGCAACGTGTTTGCCGGTTATATGGCCTACAAAATGGGCCTGCCGGTGAAGCAGTTCATCATCGCCACCAACGCCAACGACATTCTGCACCGCACGCTGGCCGCCAACGACTTCTCCAAAAAAGAGCTAGCGGCTACTTTAGCGCCCTCCATGGATATCGTTGTGTCATCTAACTTTGAGCGCCTGTTGTTTGACGCCTACGACCGCGATGGCTTGGCCGTGGCGGCGCTGCTTGAGCGCTTCCAGCAGGAACCCACGGCGCTGGCCGATGCGCCGCTGGCCAAGCTGCGCGAGAAGTTCTCCAGCTACAGCGTGGACGATGCGACGATTCTGGAAGTGATCCGCGACGCCCATAAACGCACTGGTGAAATGCTCGACCCGCACACCGCCACCGGCTATCGTGCTGCCGAGCGTGCCCGGGCAGATCAGTCAACGCCAATGATTACCCTCGCCACTGCGCACCCGGCTAAATTCGCCGAGGCCGTTGTGAAGGCGGGCTTCCTGGGCGTGCCACTGCCGCCGCATATGGAAGACCTGATTGAGCGCGAAGAGCGGTACACAGTGCTCCCTGCGGAACTTGCCGCCGTGCAGCAGTACGTTGCGGAAAACCGGCGTTGACGTATTAATGGCCTCAGTGACTGATTTACCCCATCGCACGCTGTCGTCTAGCAAGGCCGGGCCGCGCTTAGAGCCTCGTCCAGTGGATGAGGCGCTTTATGCCCGCGCTCAGGCGGAAGGCCTAAGCGAACTGCAGGCGCGTTTGCTGGCCTCGCGCTTGCCGGGCTACAGCGGTGAGTTGCTACCGTTAATAGCACCTAGCCTGCGTTATTTGGCCCACCCGGAGAAACTGGCCGACGGTCGCCGCGCCGCCGAACGTATCGCTCAGGCGGTGGCAGAGGGTGAGGCCATCGGCATTCTCACCGACTACGACGTGGATGGCATTACCTCCCACGTGGTGATTAGGCGCACGCTGGTGGAGCTGTTTGGGGTGCCAGAGGGCAAGCTACATAGCCTGATTGGCCACCGTATTCACGACGGCTATGGGATTAGCCTACCGCTGGTAGAGCGCACCTTGGCTCAAAAGCCGTTTCCCACCCTGGTGATTACCGCCGATTGTGGTAGCTCTGATGAGCCGCGTATCGCGCGATTAAAAGCGGCAGGTATCGACGTGGTAGTCAGCGACCACCACGCCCTGCCCAGTGAGGGGCCGCCAAGCTCGGCATTCGCCTGTGTTAACCCTACCCGTGATGACTGTGAGTATCCCGACAAAACCATCGCTGGCTGTATGGTGGCGTGGCTGTTGATGTCACTCGCCCGCGGCGTGCTGATTGAGTGGGGGGCGCTATCAGAGTCGACGCCCAAGCTGTCGCCCTGGCTCTCCTACGTAGCTTTGGGCACCGTGGCTGACTGTGTCTCCCTAGGCGGTAGCCCCGCCAACCGCGCGGTGGTCAATCAAGGGTTAAAACTGATCAATCGTATGGATGCGGCGTGCTGGCGCGCTATGGCCACGCGCTTAGGCGCTGACAGTGTGCCGTTTAACGCCGAGACGTTAGCGTTTCAGATGGGGCCGCGTATCAATGCCCGCTCGCGGCTGGACGACCCCTACGCGGCGCTGCACTTTATGCTGGCCGAGAACGATGGGGTCGCCAATCGCCAGCTCGACGTGCTGGATCAGGATAACCAGTCCCGCAAAGCGATTGAGGCCGATATGGCCGCCGAGGCGCGCACTCTTGCCACAGCAGCTCTGGACGCCGATGAGCCCGCCGTGGTGGTGCTGCTTGAAGACGGGCACCCCGGCGTACAGGGTATCGTCGCCTCGCGATTGGTGCAGGCCTACGGGCGCCCGGCGCTGGTGCTAACACAAGCCTCGGCACCTGGCATGCTAACCGGCTCCGGCCGCTCGATTGATGGACTGCACCTGCGCGATGCCCTACAGCGTACCTTTGAGCTTGCTCCCCAGGCGCTGCCACGCTTTGGCGGTCATAGTGGTGCGGCAGGGGTGGGCGTGCCACGGGATCAGCTTGACGTCTTTAAAGCGGCTTTCTTGAGGGCCGTAGGCGAACAGCTGGAGGGACGAACGCTCTATCCGCGCCTATGGACGGATGGCGAGCTCTCCACGGCACAGCTTTCGCTGACCACCTTGCAAGAGATAGAAACCCTTGGGCCCTACGGGCGGGAGTTTGATCCGCCGCTGTTTGAAGGCCGCTTTATTGTCGAGGCGCTGCGCCCGGTGGGTGCTGACGGCGCGCACCTGATGCTGGAACTCTCCTCTGGCCCGGTGACCTGCAAAGCCATCTGGTTTCGTGCCTTAACGCCAGGGGAACTGCCTGGGTTTAACGTGGGGGATACACTGCACTGTGCTTATAAGCTTAACCGTAACCGCTGGCGCGGCCGCGAGACGCTGCAGTTGATGGTCGAGCACGCCAGCCCAATTTAAGCTGTACATCGCATCACCTACTGGCAACTTAAGTAAGGACGCCCCATGCGCGTGGAAGATTTACCCAAGGATCAGCATCGCCCCTATGAAGATATGATGGCGATGCTGCTGGGCACGTTCTTTGTTGCGCTGGGGGTAACCTTTTACACCCATGCGGTGCTATTGACCGGTAGTACGGCAGGCTTGGCGCTGCTGTTGAGCTACATCACCAGCAGCATTACCGGCTGGGGTTTTGGAGTGTACTTTTTTGCCATTAACCTGCCGTTTTACTACTTGGCGGTGAAGCGGATGGGGTGGAGTTTTACCCTACGCACCTTTGCCGCCATCGGCTTAGTATCGCTGTTTTCTGAGTTAACCCAAGGCTGGGTGCAATTTGCCAACGTGCCCTCGATCTACGCCGCCTTGATGGGCGGCGCGCTGATGGGCATTGGTATGCTGATGCTGTTTCGCCACCGTACCAGCCTGGGCGGTATCAATATCCTTGCGCTCTACTTACAGGAAAACACGGCCTGCGCGCAGGCTACGTTCAACTCGCCATCGATGGCGTTATTCTGTTGATTGCGTTAACGCAGCTACCGCTGGATCGTGTGGGTTATTCAGTGCTGGGAGCATTGACGCTAAACCTGATTATCGCCCTGAACCATAAGCCAGGGCGCTATATTGGGGTGAGCTAAAAACGTTTAGCCAAGCCAGAACCACCACACTATCAGTGCGATAAGCCCCAGGCCTGCCAAGTTGATCAATAAGCTCATGAGGCGTCCTCCTGACTGGCTTTCCATAGCCGCAAGCGATTGGCGTTACTCACCACGGTGATGGAAGAGAGTGACATGGCAGCGCCCGCTATCATCGGTGAGAGCAGCATGCCGGTGAGTGGGTAGAGCACCCCGCCGCGATGGGAATACACAGCAGGTTGTAGCCAAAGGCACCCACCAGGTTCTGTTGATATTGCGCAGCGTGGCGCGGCTGATCTCAATTGCTGACGCTACCCCGTGCAGCGAGCCGCGCATGAGCGTGATGCCCGCGCTCTCAATCGCCACATCGGTGCCTTGGCCAATCGCAAAGCCCACGTTCGCTCGGGCCAGCGCCGGGGCATCATTGATGCCATCGCCCACCATGCCAACGATTTCTCCCGCCTTCTGACGACGCTCTATCTCGGCGTGCTTGTCCTCGGGTAACAGCCCTGCCCGAAACTTATCAATGCCTACTTCCTGGGCAATGGCCCTGGCGGTGTGCTCGTTATCGCCGGTTAACATAACGATGGTTAAGCCGTCTTTTTGCAGGCGCTTGATTGCGGCCACGGTGTCGTGGCGAAGCGGGTCGCTGATGCCAAACAGGGCGGCCAATTTGCCATCTACCGCCAAGTACACCAGCGTGCGGGCCTGCTCCTCCAGAGCGCGGGCTTGCTCTTCACCTGCCTTGAGATCCACACCGGCTTCACTTAACAGACGCGCATTGCCCAGCAGCAGCGCTTTGCCGTCGGCGGTTTGGGCTTTTACCCCGCCACCAGTCACGCTGTCGAAACCATTAATCTCGGCAGGGTTAGCCTCGTGTTCATCCGCGTAGGTCATTAACGCCGCCGCCAATGGGTGCTCGGAGCTGCGTTCCAGCGCGTGCACCAACGCCAGCGCGGTGGATTGCTCTACGCCAAACATCTGCGCATCGGTGACGCTGGGCTTGCCCTGGGTGAGCGTGCCGGTTTTATCGACGACTAGCGTGGTCAGCTTGCTAGCGGTTTGCAGCGCCTCGCCGCTGCGTACCAGCACCCCATGCTCTGCCGCTTTACCGACGCCGATCATGGTCGAGATTGGCGTCGCCAGACCCAGCGCGCAGGGGCAGGCAATAATCAGTACGGTAGTCGCCGTCACCAACATATGGATCACCTGGGGAGCGGGCCCTAGGTTGAACCACACCAGGGTCGTCAATACGGCAATGATCATTACCGCAGGTACAAAAACGCTGGAAACTTGGTCGGCTAGCTCGCCAATCGGTGGGCGCGAGTTTTGGGCGCTCGCTACCTGTTCGGTAATCTGCCCCAGGCGCGTGTCGGTGCCCACCCGCGTGGCGCGATAGATCAAGCCACCTTTGCCATTCACCGTGCCAGCGCTGACTTCATCCCCCGCGCTTTTGGTGATGGGGAGTGGCTCGCCGGTAAGCATCGACTCATCGATATGGCTTTGGCCTTCAACGACGTCTCCATCCACCGGTAAACGCTCGCCGGGGCGTACTCGTACGTGGTCGCCAGCGCGCACCGCATCAATATCAATCTCCTGCTCGTGACCGTCGCGAATCACCCGCGCTGTTCGGCTCTGTAGGTCAAGCAGGCGCTTTAGCGCATTGCTGGTGCGGCCCGGGCACGTAGCTCCATGGCATTGCCGAGTAGAATCAGCCCGATCACCATGGCTGAGGCTTCAAAATAGATCCCCTGAGCGACTTCTGGCAGCCATGGCGCAAACAGCACCACGGCCATGGAGTAGAGCCAGGCGGTGCCGGTGCCCATGGCCACCAGGGTATCCATATTGGCTTGGCGATGCTTAAACTGCTTCCAGGCGTTGACGAAAAAGTGGCGTCCTGGGAAGGCCAAAATACCCAAGGTTAACAAGCCGATCACCAGCCAGTAGAGACGCCCCATGCCCATCGGGTGGGGATGGAAAAAAAGCATGCTGAGCATCAGCGGAATCGCCAGTGCCAGCGAGATCGCGCTGCCGCGCAGCCGTTTTGGTAAGTCTTGGCATCCTGCTCTGCACGAGTGCGTTCTGCTTCCCGCATATCCACAATCGGTTCGGCGCCATAGCCGGCTGACTCAACGGCGGCGATTAACGCTTGGGTCTCGGCACTGCCAAACACCTGGGCGGAGTGGGTGCCAAAATTGACGCTGGCGGTGTCGACTCCCTCAGTTCGCTCTAGTGCTTTCTGCACGCTGTTGACGCAGCTGGCGCAGGTCATCCCACTAATCGCCAAGCGCTGTTTCTTGCCTTGCCCTTGAGACTGGGAGTGAGCACCTGCGGTTTTTTCAGCTTCGGCATCAGCGGGTGCCGCGGTTTCTGGCTGATTATCAACATCGTCTGGGGCTGCTTCCTCCAGAGCTGCTTCGCCTGGCGGGTAGCCCGCCGCGGTCAAGCGTTGATCAAGCTCGGCGTCGGTTAGAGTCGAAACAACCTCGAGGCGTTTTTCGCTAGGAATGCCGGTGACGTCTGCTTCAGGGTCACCACTTTGAATCGCCTCGCGCATACGCTTGACGCAGCCCTGGCAATTCATGCCGGGGATGGTTCGCGTGGTGGCTCCATTGGCAGGGCTTACGCTTGAGGCGGCTTCGGTAGAGGCGTCGCTCATGGGGTCTCCTTAATAGACGGGGCGTCAGGAAAGCTCTCAATCAGGCGACACACGCTGTGGCCGTCGGGGGAGCCGTCGGGCATTTGCTGCCAGCTCTCCATGGCCTGTTCCATTCGTTCGGCTAGCGCTTCCAACTCGGCAATACGTGCTCGAATTTGCGGCAAGCGGCTGGCGAGTAAGTCGCGTACCAAGGGGCAGGGAGAGTCGCCTTGGTCGGCGTGGGTCAGAATGTCGCGAATCTCAGCCACGCTAAAACCTAATTTGCGCGCCCGCTGAATAAACCGCAGACGTTCTAGGTCGGTATCTGAAAATAGCTGATAGCCGTTATCTGGATGGCGCTGGGGGGCAAGTAGCTGCTCACGAGCGTAGTGGCGCACGGTCTCAGCGGTAACGCCGCCCCGTTTGGCAAGCTCGTTAACTTTCATGGCCTGTTCTCCCGACCGGTTAAATAGTGGTTATTTAGTGTAGAACCTATGGGTAACCCATAGGTCAAGGCCTCTTGGCTCAGTAAGCTGAAATGACTAAAACACTGATTTAAAACGACCGTGCGACTAATGTATAAGCCAAAAATAAAATAAAACGAACGTTTGCCCTTGAACCTTTGGCTCAGTTGCGAGAAAACAGTCATGTAAAAATAAAGAGGGTGGATCGTCGGTATCCACTGGATCATCGGGAAGAGAGGCCCACTATGAATAATAAATTTAATAAGCTCACCCTGGCTGCTGCCATTACGGCCGCTTTTGCCAGCCAAGCCCACGCGGGCGGGTATCAAATTAACGAGCAGAGCGTGAGTGGGCAGGGCTATGGCCATGCCGGGCGAAGCTCTAACATCCATGATGCAACCATTGTGTACGGTAACCCAGCGGGTATGTCGTTTTTAGACCGTGCCCAGGTGACCGTTGGTGGCACGTATCTAAACGTGAATACTGACATCTCTAATGTCGAAGCTTCTCGCTATATCGACTCCGGGGTCGCGCTTGGTGGCGCGCCAAATGGCAATCAGATCCCCGTCGGTAGCATTCCCGGAGGGAATGATGGCGATATGGTGCCAGGTACGCCGATCCCCTTTGCTTTCTATGCGCACCCAGTGACCGATCAACTGGCGTTCGGGTTTGGGGTGTATGCACCCTTTGGCTCAAAACCGATTATGAAGATGATTTTCAAGGGCGCTATTTGGCGACTACACCGAAGTCAAAGTGGTCAGTGCGCAGCCGACGGTTTCTTACCGTTTTAATGATCAGTGGTCAGTAGGCGCGGGGATTACTTACAACCGTGTGGAAGGCGAACTACGCCGACAAGTACCCAGTGAGGCCACCTTTAACCCAGATGCCGACATCGACTCGCGGGTTGATGGTGACGACGAAGCGTGGGGCTATAACTTAGGCGTAATCTATCGTCCAGTACCTGAAACCACCCTGGGGCTGACTTACCGCTCGAAAGTAGACTACACCTTGGAAGGTGATTTTAGCGCTACTGATCCTCTGGGTAATGTCGTTCGCTCAGATACTGCTAGCCTGGATTTGACCACCCCTGAGACGGTTAACTTCTCGCTTACCCAGCAGATGACTGACCGTCTCAAGCTGATGTTCGGTGCATCCTGGGTGCGTTGGAGCCACTTTGATCAAATCTTGGTTACCGGCAGCCAAGGCGATACGATTACCCAAGAGTTTCAGAACTATTCAAACGCCTGGGCGTTTGCCACTGGCGGCGAGTACCAGTTAACCAAGACATTGGCGCTTCGTGCTGGGGTTACGTTAGACATGACGCCGACCAATGATGAGGATCGTAGCGTACGTATTCCTTCCGATGATCGGCGTATTTTCTCGCTGGGGGCAGGATGGAGCCCAACGCCTGACCTGACTGTCGATGTGGCTTACTCCTATCTGTCAGAGCGCGGCACCTTTGTTGAGCAGGATCGTAGCGACCTGCTGGCCAGTCAGGCCACGGGCGGCCAGCCGGTTGGCGGGGCCTCCTACTCAGCCGACTACAAAAACGAAGCTCACGGTTTTGGTGCTCAGTTAACCTATCGCTTTTAAACCCTAAAGAGCCAACCCCACTGAAACCCGGCGCATGCCGGGTTTTTTATTAGCTGCGATAACGCCATTCGTCATCACAGCGAAGGCATAAAGGCCTATATCGCTAGGCTATCCAGAAAAGCGGCCTGCATTAGCTCACGGGTATAGGGTTGGCGTGGGGCATTGAAGAGAGATTGAGTGTCGCTTTGCTCAACGATTTCTCCTTGGCGCATTACGATCACCTCATCGGCCAGTGCGCGCACCACGGCGAGGTCATGGCTAATAAACAGGTAGGTCAGTTGATGCCGCTGTTGTAAGTCGCGTAATAGCTCAATGATGGTCATTTGTACCGAGCGATCCAGCGCAGACGTTGGCTCGTCGAGCAGAAGAAACTCCGGTTTGACGACCAATGCACGAGCAATCGCAATGCGTTGCCGCTGGCCGCCGGAAAACTCATGGGGGTAGCGGTGTCGGTGGCTTGGGTCTAAGGCAACTTCCTCAAGGGCTTGAATAACCTCGGTATCACGCTGGGCTCGGGTCAGAAGAGGCTGATGGACACACAAGCCTTCGCCAATAATCTCACCCACGGTCATGCGCGGCGAAAGCGAACCGAAGGGGTCTTGAAAGACCACCTGGACACGGGAGCGCAACGGCCGCATGCCCGCTCGATCAAGTTGGGCCACGTCGATATCATCGTAGTGTATCTCGCCGCGGCTTTTCACCAGCCGAAGCAGCGCGCGGCCAAGGGTGGTTTTTCCTGAGCCTGATTCGCCTACCACGCCTAAGGTTTGCCCTTGTCGCAAGGTAAGGTCGATATTTTTGACTGCTTCAAAATAGCGGTTGGGGCCAAATAGCTGCTTTTTAATCGCAAATCGCACGTTAAGGTTATGGGCGGTGAGCAAAACTGGGGCCGTGTCGGGAACGGGCGCCTTTTGGCCGCTTGGATTGGCGGCGATAAGCATCTGCGTATAAGGATGCTGCGGTGATTGGAAAAGTGTGTTGGTTGCTCCTGATTCAACAATTTCACCGTATTGCATCACACACACACTATCGGCTAAATGCCGAACGACTCCCAGGTCATGGGTGATAAATAGAATGGCCATACCGTAGCGAGTCTGCAGGTCTTTCAGCAGGGCGAGTATCTGAGCCTGCACGGTGACATCAAGGGCAGTGGTCGGTTCATCGGCAATCAGCAGCTTGGGTTCGCAGGCCAATGCCATGGCAATCATCACCCGCTGGCGCTGACCACCGGAAAGCTCGTGCGGATAGCTATCAACGCGGCGCTCGGGCTCTGGAATACCCACTTGATCTAACAGCTCGAGCACGCGTTGGTGGGAGTCGCGACCGCGCAAGGGCGTGTGCTTATGCAGAACTTCCCGAATCTGCTTACCAATGCGGTGCAGTGGGTTGAGCGAGGTCATGGGCTCCTGAAAGATCATCGAGATTTCATTGCCCGGATGGCCCGCAGGCGCTGACGGCTGACCGTGAGCAAGTCTTCATCACCTGCGCCGCCATGCCAGCGAATGCGGCCCGTGGAGCGCGCTAGCTCGGGAAGTAGCCCCATCACAGCGGTCGAGGTAATCGACTTGCCCGAGCCCGACTCGCCGACAAGCGCCAGGGTCTCGCCTTGATGAAGCGTAAAGCTAACGTCTTTGACCGCGGCCACAACACCGTCGGGAAGGTCAAAATCGACGCGCAGGTGATCAAATTCCAGCAGTGGTGATGGCATAGTGCCTCCTTGCCTTTATTAGCGCGTCTTTTGTTAACGTGTTTTGGGATCAAGGGCGTCGCGCAGACCGTCGCCCAGGAAGTTTAAGCACAGCAGCGTGGTGGCGAGAAATATAGAGGGAATAATCAGCATCCAGGACGCTGTTTCCATCATGTCTTTGCCTTCGCTGATCAGTACTCCCCAACTGGTCAACGGCTCTTGAACGCCGAGACCCAGGAAGGACAGAAAGCTTTCCAGCAAAATCACCTTGGGGACGGTGAGGTGACGTAGATAATTACCGGTCCGATGGCATTAGGGATCAGGTGGCGTGTGACTATTTTAAAGCTGCTCACTCCAAGCGCATGGGCGGCTTCGACGAACTCACGGCGTTTTAATGCCAGTACCTGCCCGCGCACAATACGCGACATGTCGAGCCATTCGACGGCACCAATGGCAGCGTAAATCAGTAGGATATTACGCCCGAATACCACCATCAGCAGGATGACCATAAACATAAACGGGAGCGAATACATGATGTCGACAAAGCGCATCATCAGATTGTCGATGCGGCCGCCGAAATAGCCTGCCACCGCGCCATACAGCACGCCAATAACAAGAGAAACGAGGGTGGCGACAATCGCCACTGAAAGCGATATTTGCCCACCGTAAAATACTCGTGTCAGCAGGTCACGACCGTTGGCATCGGTGCCCGCTAAGTGGCCGCTTTCAATGCTTGGCGGTGCCAAAAAGGCGTTCCAGTCCACCTCGTCGAGTGCCCACGGCGTTAGCCAGGGGCCGGCCAAGCAAACAAGGGTAATCACCGCGAGCAGTATGAGGCTGGCCAAAGCCGCTTTGTTTGGCGTAGGCGTCGCCAAGCTTCGCGGCCCAGGCTGTTGCCAGCGACAGGCGGGGACGACAGCGTCGTTGAGGGTAACGATTTAGTCATTATCATAGCGAATCTGCGGATCCAGTGCCGAGTAGAGTAAATCGACCAATAGGTTGAGTAGAACGATCAGAGCGCCATAAACACCACTGTGCCATAACCAGGGTGTAGTCGCGATTAAGCGCAGCTTGGACAAAATAACGGCCAATCCCGGGGATGCCGAAGATCTGTTCGATCACCACGGAACCGGTGATAATGCCGGCAATAGCGGGCCCTAAGTAGGAGATAACCGGCAGCATGATGGTCGCAGGGCATGACGCAGAATCACTTCGCTCTCGCTTAGCCCTTTGGCTCGGGCGGTGCGGATGAAGTGACTGCCCAGTACTTCAATCATGCTGGCGCGCATCATGCGGGCGATATAGGCAATCTGTTGGATCGAAAGGGCCACCACGGGGAGCACCATATTGCTCCAGTGACCGTTGTTCCAGCCGCCTACCGGCAGCCAGGCCAGAAAAACGCCGAACACCAGGGCCAGCAGTGGGGCAATCACAAAGTTAGGAATAGCCACGCCAGCCAGTGCGGTTCCCATCACCAGGTAGTCAACGCTGGAGTTGCGTTTAAGGGCGGCTATCACTCCCATCGGTATGCCGACCAGCAGTGCCAAACCAATCGCCCACAGGCCAAGTTCAAGGCTGACCGGAAAGCCTTGCACCACAAGCTCGGTGACCGAAAAGTCTTTGTACTTAAAAGAAGGCCCAAGGTTGCCCTGGAGTAGATTGCCCATGTAGGTGAGGTACTGCTCCCAGACAGGTTTATCCAGTCCGTAAGCTGCCATCATGTTCGCTTCTATTTCGGCGGGGAGTTGGCGTTCGCCATCGAAAGGGCCGCCGGGTGCCAGGTGCATTAAAAAGAACGACAGGGTAATAACGATCCACAGCGTCGGGATCGCTTGTAGTAAGCGTTTTAGAGTGTAGATGAGCATGATGGAGTAGCCTCGATCCCCGAGTCTAAGGCCCGAGGAAGTAACGACGTACTAATGAGTCAAAAACAACGGAGAGAAGTGAGTTAGCGATCAAAGCTAATCCAGCGTGAACGATGGATGTCCTCAATATTGGTTTCCCAGCCGACGAGGTCAGGGCTGACCAAATGCGCGATACATAGTAATAAATGGGCAGCGTAGCGCTATTTTCTAAAGCGATAGTTTCCGCTTCGGCCATCAGCTCTGCGCGTTCATTAAGGTCTTGGGTGTTCGCCGCTTCGCTCATCAATGCATCAAATTCGGGCGAGCTATAGGCGCCGTAGTTATTCGATACGTTGCTTTCTAATAGGCTCAAAAAGTTTGCGCGTCGTTGTAGTCACCGATCCAGCCTGCGCGGGCAACGTCAAAATCGCCTTGACGGATATCGGCGTAATGAACGGCAACCTCGGCGTTATAAAGCTCAACTTCAACGCCAAGAGGTTTCCACATGGCGGCCACTGCAATAGCGACTTTGCGGTGATCTTCGCTGGTGTTATAGCGCAGCATGAGTTCTAACGGGTTATCTGGGCCGTAGCCTGCCTCTTGTAACAGTTCCTGGGCGCGCTCCAATCGCTCGTCTTGCGATAAGTCGGCGAAACTAACATTAGGAGCCGTATAGTGACTGACGTTGGGTGGGACGAAGCTGTAAGCAGGTACTTCGCCCGTGCCGAGTATCTGGTCGGTAATGACTTCTCGGCGCACTGCTAAGCTAAGTGCTTCACGAACACGCGGATCAGTGGTCGCATGGCCATCTCGGCATTAAACACGTAGTAGTAGATACCTAGATAGGGCGCTACTTGAACCGCTTCCGGCAGGTTCTCCTGCAGCCATTTATACTGCTGGGTGGGGAACTCGCGGGCGATATCAATCTCTCCCGCGCGAAAACGGTTGAGCGCCGTGTTGCGCTCTTCGATAGGGAAATAGACAACTTCGTCCAGCGCGACCGCGTCAGCATCGTGAAAGTTGGGATTGCGCGTTGCCGTGATACGCGTCTGCGACTGCCAGTCTTCTAACTGGAAAGCGCCGTTGGAGACCATGTTGCCTGGTCGCGACCACTCATTGCCGTGCTCTTCTACCACGTGGCGTGGCAGCGGGTAGGCGGTGTAGTGAGAAAGTTGATCTAAAAAGTAAGGTGTTGAGCGCTCGAGGGTGATCTGTAGCGTGGTCGCGTCGATAGCTTTTACACCGAGCGCGCTTGTATCTACTTCGCCAGCATAGACAGCTTCGGCATTCTTAATCGGATAAAGCAGGTAAGCGTAATTGGCCGCCGTGGCAGGATCCAAAATACGCTGAAACGCAAACACAAAGTCATCGGCGGTCACTGGCTCTCCATCTGACCATTTAGCGTCGCTTCTTAATGTGAAAGTATATTCGGTACCGTCATTTGATATTTCCCATGATTCGGCAGCTCCGGGAATCCGCGTGCCGTCGATCGCTTCCGTGATGAGCCCTTCAAAAAGATCGCCGACGACATCGTTTTCCCACTTGCCGCTAATTTTATGCGGATCAAGCGATGCGGGTTCGCCCATAATCGCTAGACGAAGGGTATCTGCCTGGAGAGGGCCACAAGGCTAAGGTCAGCGCCATCGATCCAAAGAGAGTGCGAGTTTTTGTCATGTTAAATCCGCCATGTCCGCTGTTGTGAGTGATTTGGAGACAAGTGTTTAACGTTAATTACCAAAGTCTTTGTGCTTAGTGGGGATATAAATGGCAATTAGCAAATAAAACTTTATTTAAGTCTTACCATCGTAAAAAAGTCTATGTCTATGAGAAATTGCGCATATGGGTATAGAGCTTTTCAATAGATATGGTGTAGATGGCTGTTAGCCGCTAATTTCGCTACAATAGACCGCCTTTCCACCGCATCTTTAGCCGAGACAATTCATGTTGGAAACCAATCCGATTCACAACCAGCTCAAGGACCTGTCTGAGCGGACAGACGTTCTTAGGGGGTATCTTTGACTATGCCGAGAAGAAAGATCGGCTAGAAGAGGTCACCCGCGAACTGGAAGACCCCAATGTCTGGAACGATCCAGACTACGCGCAGAAGTTAGGCAAAGAGCGCGCCTCCCTCGAAGCCATAGTGGCCCCATTGATGAACTTGAGCAGGGCCTTGGCGATAGCCGGGATCTGCTAGAGCTGGCTGAAATGGAAGAGGATGAAGGCACCGTCGAAGAAGTGTGCAAAGAGCTGGACAGCATGCAGGCGGCGTTAGAAAAGCTTGAGTTTCGGCGCATGTTCTCCGGTGAAATGGATCAGAACAACGCCTACCTGGAAATTCAGTCCGGCTCTGGTGGCACCGAAGCCCAGGATTGGGCCAATATTTTATTGCGCATGTACCTGCGCTGGGCAGAGAGCCACGGCTTCAAAGCCGATATCACTGAAATCTCTGCTGGCGAAGTGGCGGGCATTAAGTCGGCCACGGTGCATATCCAAGGCGATTACGCTTTCGGCTGGCTGCGTACTGAAACCGGCGTGCACCGCCTAGTGCGTAAAAGCCCGTTTGATTCCGGTGGTCGTCGGCATACCTCGTTTGCCTCGGTATTCCTGTCCCGGAAATTGACGACAGTTTCGAGGTAGAGATTAATCCCTCGGACTTGCGCGTCGATACCTACCGCTCCAGCGGCGCGGGCGGTCAGCACGTAAACACCACCGATTCGGCCGTGCGGATTACCCACGAGCCGACCGGTATCGTGGTGGCCTGCCAGGGGCAACGCAGCCAGCACCAACCGCGATTTTGCCATGAAGCAGTTGAAAGCGCGGTTGTGGGAACACGAGATGCAAAAGCGCAACGCCGCCAAGCAGGAGGCCGAGGACTCCAAGGCTGACATCGGCTGGGGCAGCCAGATTCGCTCTTACGTGCTGGATGATCAGCGCATCAAGGATTTGCGCACCAGCGTACAGTCCAGCAGCTGCGATAAAGTGCTCGACGGGGATATTGATCAATTTATCGTCGCCAGCTTGAAGCAAGGCTTGTAATTTTTTAGCGTTTGAACATGAACAGGGTGCCCCATGGCTAACCAAGACGCGTCTCCTGCAGACAACGAAACCACCTGATCGCCGAGCGCCGTGCCAAGTTGACTGCTCGCCGCGAGCGCGCCGCTGAGCAGGGAAAGAGTGCGTTCCCCAATGATTTTCGCCGCGACAGCTTAACCGTCGAGCTGCAAAATGCCTTCGGCGATAAAGACAAGGCGAGCTTGAAGCGCTGGATCACCACGCCGCTGTGGCGGGTCGTGTGATGCGTCAACGTGGCCCCTTCATCGTCATTCAGGATGTGGCCGGGCAAATCCAGCTCTACGTGGATAAAAAGGGCCTGCCGCCGACGTGCTGGAAGACGTTAAAAGCTGGGATATCGGTGACATCGTCGCTGCCCACGGGCCGGTGCATAAATCCGGCAAGGGCGATCTGTACGTGATGATGAAGAGGCGCAGCTGCTCACCAAGAGCCTGCGCCCGCTGCCGGACAAGTTTCACGGCCTCACCGATATGGAAGCCCGCTATCGCCAGCGCTATGTGGATCTGATCATGAATCCGCAGTCGCGCAAGGTGTTTGAAACCCGCGCAGCGGTCATCAGCTCCATGCGCCGCTTCTTTGAAGCCCGTGGTTTTATGGAAGTAGAGACGCCGATGCTCCAGCCGATCCCCGGCGGAGCGGCGGCTCGGCCGTTCATTACCCACCACAATGCGCTGGATATCGACATGTATCTGCGTATTGCGCCAGAGCTTTACCTCAAGCGTCTGGTGGTGGGCGGTTTGAGAAAGTGTTCGAGATTAACCGCAACTTCCGCAACGAAGGGTTATCAACGCGCCACAACCAGAATTCACCATGGTGGAGTTCTACTGGGCCTATGCGGATTACCGCGACCTGCTCGATATGACCGAAGCGATGCTGCGCACCGCCGCTGAAGAAGTGCTCGGTAACTCAGTGATTGAGTATCAGGCGCGAGCTACGATTTCGGCAAACCTTTTGCCCGCTTAACGCTACGTCAGGCGATTCTTGATCATGGAGACGGCATTGCCGACAGCGATTTGGATTCGCTGGAAGCGGCGCGGGCAACCGCCGAGAAACTGGGCATCAAGGTCAAAGAGAGCTGGGGCCTGGGCAAGGTGCAAACGGAGATATTCGAAGAGGTTGCCGAGCATAAGCTCGACCAGCCGACCTTTATCACCGAATACCCGGCTGAAGTGAGTCCGCTTGCCCGGCGTAATGACGCCAATCCCTTCGTCACTGACCGCTTTGAGTTCTTTGTCGGTGGTCGCGAAATCGCCAATGGTTTCTCGGAGCTTAACGACGCAGAAGATCAGGCGGAGCGCTTCCGTGCCCAGTCCGCGGAAAAAGATGCCGGTGACCTGGAAGCAATGTACTACGATGCAGATTACGTGCGTGCTTTGGAGTACGGCATGCCGCCCACCGCGGGCGAAGGCATCGGTATTGACCGCTTGGTGATGCTGTTCACCGACAGCGCATCGATTCGCGATGTGTTGCTGTTCCGGCGATGCGCCCTGAAGTGGACTAACACGCTACGATAACGGATGAAAAGTTGGTAAGGGCGCGTTATAGCGCCCATAATGGTCAACGTTTCGACGGCGAGGAGAATCCCATGAAACTGCTTAACCGCTCCGCACTGAGCGTCAGGCCGACCCAGCCCTTTGTGGACTGGATCAACGCGCTGGAACCCACCATGGGAGACGACGACCTGACCCTGGACGACGTCGAACGTGAAAGTACCATTTACCTGATTCCAGAGATGGATACCCGGAAGCGCTGGAAACTTTTGTGCGCGACCGCTACGTGGAAATTCTCGAGACTGAGCTGCGCGCTTGGGAAGAGGACGAACGGCAGTGGCCGGATAAACTCGACTGGGCATTGTTCCAGGAGTTTGTGCGCGTCGAGCACAGCTACCTGGCCATTGATCTAGACGACGAAACGGCGCTGGAAATCTCAGAAGTCGATGATGCGTTACTGCTCGATAGTGAGCAGGACTAGCCGTTAGCGTGCTAGTATTTAGGCAAGCCTAGTATTACGTAAGCCCAGTGTTTGCCTGCGCGTTTGGCTGGTAACAGCCGCTAGTGCACTGTGAAATGACACACTGTTAATTAGCGCACTTCGAAACCGGCTTAGGCGGTTTCATCGTTTTTAACGCTGTGTCTTTAGACGCAGTGTCTTTAATCGTTTCGCGTTGGCCGTTTCGTTTAAGATCTCTCCTGCCTAGGAACGCTTGCATGCGACTGTTTGAAACCCGCCCCGGCGACGATGGCCTGCCTGGGCCTGAACGCGCCTTGCTGTGCTGGCGCTGGTAACCGGTACCTTGATGGCGGTGGTCGATACCACCATGATCAACCTGGCGCTGCCCACTATTGCCGCCGACTTGAATGTGTCGGCATCCCGAGCGGTATGGATTACCAACCTGTTTCAGGTTGTTTGTGCGGCTTTTTGCTCGTGTTTGCGGGCATTAGTGAATTGATCACACGTCGCAGGCTCTACCTGTTTGGACTGGCCACCTTTGTCGCTGCCGCGCTAGGGGCGGCACTATCGCGCAACTTAGAAACGTTGCTGGTGTTCCGTGCCTTTCAGGGGCTAGGTGCCGCCGCCACGCTGTCGATTGGGCCGTCGCTCTATCGGGCGATTTTCCCCTCGCGGCTGTTGGCAGCGCCCTGGGCTTGAGTGCATTGGTCGTGGCCGGCGGCTACGCGCAGGGCCCACGCCTCAGCGGCGTGATCCTGTCGTTTGCCGATTGGCCCTGGCTGTTTGCGCTCAATGTGCCGCTGGGTCTCTGCTCGCTGTGGCTCGCCAAGCGTGCGTTGCCCCGAGAAGAGCCACGCAAAGGCAGTTTTGATGTGGCTGGGGCGCTGCTCTCGATCGTTATGCTGGCCAGCTTCTTTATTACCATGGACGCCGTGAGCCACGCCGCGCCGATTTGGCAAAGCGGTGGCTGGGCGCTGTTGGCGGTACTCGCCGGTGCTGGATTTATTGCGCGCCAGCGTCGTGCGCCGTATCCATTGCTGCCGCTTAGCGTATTTGCCGAGCTGCGCTTTACACTCGCGGTATCGGCCTCTGGGCTTGCCTTTATAGGTCAGGGCCTTACGTTTGTAGCCCTGTCGTTTTCTACCAGGAGCAGATGGGTTTTTCGCCACTGGAAACCGCTTGGCTGTTCACTCCTTGGCCACTGGCTATCATGTTCGTTGGCCCTGTAGCGGGGCGCTTAGCCGACCGTATTAATCCCAGTATTCTCTCCAGCGCGGGGCTTGGCCTACTTATCATTGGCCTGATTGCGCTGGCGCTGGTCGATGAGTCGACCGGCGTGGCGGGAAGTCTATGGCGCACTGCGCTATGCGGTATTGGTTTTGGCCTGTTCCAGCCACCCAACAATCGCGAAATGATGGGTAGTCTGCCACCGGAGCGCAGTTCCAACGTCTCTGGCGTCATGAGCACCACGCGTACCGTCGGGCAGTCGTTTGGCGTGGCCTTAGTCGGTGCTGCATTGGCGCTAGGCTGGCCGGTACAGGTAACGCTCTGGCTGGGGGCGGCGACCACGCTGCTGGCGCTCTTGGCAAGCGTGGCGCGTATGCCGCTGGCAAGGCGTGCGTTACACGCTCGACGGGCATCGTCTGCGGGCCAGTAAGCGCGTACAATAAAATGGTTTGTGATCTCTCAAGGAGAACCTTATGACGCTGCAGACACAGATTGAGCAGAAGTTAACGGCACTTGCGCCGGACGTGCTGCAGGTTGAAAACGAAAGCCACATGCACAACGTGCCCGCGAACTCTGAAACCCACTTCAAAGTGACGCTAGTGAGTGACTCCTTCGACGGCATGATGCCGGTGAAGCGTCACCAGCAAATTTATGCGCTGTTGGCCGATGAGCTTTCCGGACCGGTGCACGCCTTAGCGCTGCATCTTTATACCCCAGCGAGTGGCAGGCACGTGGCGGTGAACGCCCGAACTCACCCAACTGTCGCGACGGCGGGAAGTGAATCAAGAAGTTACTCGGCGCCACTACCTGGACGCCATGGGTATTACCGCCTGGGCCGCGAAGTACCAGTTGCCTAATGCGCTGCCCACCGAGGCCTGCGAGTGGGAGGATTCGACGCCTGCCCCTACGCCACCTCGGGAGCGGCTACAGGCATTGCTGGACGACGCCCCTGCGCCCAAGCGGCAAACGTCCAAACCTCAACCGCGAACTTCAATCTTCCGACCCCCAGGCCTCAGGCGAAGCCATTGCCTCACCCTCGGCGGTGCGGGCACTGCTGGGTCAAGACCGTGCGGACAAGCCGGGCCAAAATAAGCCGGCGATTGCCAACCCGGAGACGGCGACTTCCAGCGCGGAAACCGTGCCAGCCAAACCGCTTAAGTTCGCGCTCTCCTGCGTTTGTCTTGAGGGCCGCTGGATGGTGCTGCAGGCGGGGGAAATGAGTCCGCTTGAGCAGCAGCTACTGGTTAACCTGTTGCAGGCCGCGGGCATTCAGCGTGGAGCGTTGCCGGAAAGTGAGCCACTTCACCTGGCCGCAAATGGCCAACGCCTTGCGGTGGAGGATCCCCTGGACGAAGCCCGCGAGGGCTTGGCGGCGTTTATCGCCGGAAGCGCGAGCCGACAGGGGTGGCGGTTAGAGCGATTACTCTGGTGGGGTGAGTTGGAAGCCGAGCCTGATACCGAATCTGGAGCTGAACAAGCGCCGCTGGAGCGCATACTGAACGTGGCTGAAGGTCACAGCCAAAACGCTTTCGCTGCCCTTATGGCAGGGCCCCTCACTTGGGGCGCTCCTCGACGGTAGCCATAGTAAGCGCGACCTCTGGCCAGCGCTGCAGGCGTTAGGCCAGCAGTGGGAAGCCGATAAGGCGACTGGCGCTCAGGCAGTGGGCACTCAGTTAGAAAGTGCTCAGCAGGCAACGGATGATCACTGAACTCAACGTTGAGCACCTAGCCCTACTGATTGCGCTTGAGCACCGGGCGCAGAGCGGTACTTCTGAGACGCAAATGCTGGCAGCGTTGGGCAGCCAGGATACCTGTGTACTGGGCTGGTGCAGGATGAGCAGTTGTTAGGGTACGCCATTGTGGCGCGACTGCCGTTTGAGGCGGAACTACAAGCCATTGGGGTACACCCAGAGCAGCGACGCAGTGGAGCAGGTCGGGCGTTGATGGAGGTCGTGCTGTCCACCGCACGCGGCTGGCTGAGCGAGCGGCTGCTGCTAGAGGTGCGGGTGAGTAATCTTAGCGCTATCCGCTCTACCAGCGCTGCGGGTTTAGCGAAGACGGACGGCGCAAAGGCTACTACCCACCGCTATCGTCGCAAGCCGCCGCCGGCGTGAGGATGCGCTGCTGATGTCCCTGGTGCTTTAGGGCAGCAGCGCACTTATCCTGAGCCTAAGGCGTGCTGGAGGTTTCGAGGCTGTCGAACTTGCTGAGCAGGCTGTTGAGGCGACGCTCCACTCTTCGCGCTCCTCTTTCAGCTTGGCGTTTTCGCCGCGCAGCTCTTCATTTTCCAGTTTCATCATCTCCAGTGCATCAACAGTGTCGGTGACTTTCTGCTCAAGTTGATTAAATAGCTCCAGACTCATGTATCTCTCCCTAGCGTAAAAACGAAAACCCAAAATAGGTCATAAAAAGGCACCCAAATAAACAAGCACACAGCTTGTCAGTAGGGGCGAATGAGGCGAGCGTAACGCCACCGCCGCGTGGCGGCAAGCGCTGTTTACGGTGCTTGACGTTGATAGAGCCGCGCAGTGCTTTCGCCCGCCTGGGTTTCGCGGTGCAATAGCCAGTTGGCGGGCACCTTGGGAGCCAGCGATGTCTCGGTTTCCAGGTAAATCATTGCCTCGTTATCCAGCCAGCCACTAGTTTCCAATGTCGAACAGCAGGGCGCGGCCAGCTGCTGATGGAAAGGCGGGTCAAGAAAGACCAGCGTATAGGGCTTGGCTGGGCGCGTCAGATAAGTCTGAACATCGTTAACATGCACCGCGCTTGCGGTAATATTGAGCGATGCCAGATTGGTCGACAGCTGCGCCGCTACCCGCGGGTCGCGCTCGACAAAATCGACCCAGGAGGCGCCGCGAGACACCGCTTCAATGCCTAGCGCACCGGTACCTGCGAACAGGTCGAGTACCTGCTGGCCGTAAAGCTGTTGGCCGAGCCAATTGAACAGCGTTTCACGCACGCGGTCTGGGGTTGGACGCAAGCCTGGGCTATCCAGCACCGGCAACTGACGGCGGCGGAACTCACCGCCGATGATGCGTAACTTACCAAGTGGCTTACCAACGGGTTTGCCAAGTTGTTGACCACCCCGCTGAGCAGGTGTGCGGCGGGATGTAGAGGATCGAGGGGGGCGTTGTCGTGTCATAAAGCGGATTGTAGCGGGCTGTTTATCCAAAGTCTTGGGTTACGGTGTTAGCATAACCTTAATGTCCACTATTTATGTCGGGTAACACTCATGTTTGGTTTTTTTAAACGCAAGAATAAGCAAGATCCGCAACAGGCGCCTCAAGACAAGCAGGCGCAGGAGGAGCAGTTAAAGGAGCAGCCTCAAGAGCAAGCCGATGAGATGGACATTGCAACGCCCGAGACTTCCACTGACGTTGTTGAAGAGACCTCAGAAGCGCCGGAAACTTTGCCAGAGCCAGAGCCAGAGCCAGAGCCAGAGCCAGAGCCAGAGCCAGAGCCAGAGCCAGAGCCAGAGCCAGAGCCAGAGCCAGAGCCAGAGCCAGAGCTGACGCCCGCGCCCGCCTTGCAAGAGAAACCGGTGGCTGACAAAAGCGACCAGAAAGGCTGGTTTGCGCGTATCAAGTCAGGCCTGGGGAAAACCCGTGCCAATTTAACCGATGGCATCGCCGATCTGTTTTTAGGTAAAAAACAGATCGATGACGAACTGCTGGAAGATCTGGAAACGCAACTGTTAATGGCCGACGTGGGCATTGATGCGACGACCGAGATTATTGGTCGCCTGGAAGCGCGGGTCTCGCGCAAAGAGTTGAACAACCCAGAAGCCCTCTACCGTGGCCTGCAAGAAGAGTTGTCCGCCATGCTGGCGCCGGTCGCCAAACCGCTTGTACTGGAAAAGGCGGGCAAGGGGCCGTTTGTTATTTTAGTGGTGGGTGTTAATGGCGTGGGTAAAACCACCACCATTGGTAAGCTCACCCAGCGTTTTCAGCGCGAAGGCAAAAGCGTTATGTTGGCGGCCGGTGACACTTTCCGTGCCGCCGCTGTCGAACAGCTCAAAGTCTGGGGCGAGCGCAACAAGGTGCCGGTCATCGCCCAACACACCGGCGCGGACAGCGCCTCGGTGATTTATGACGCGGTAGCGGCCGCCACTGCGCGAGGTGTTGATGTACTGATCGCCGATACCGCCGGACGGCTACATAACAAAAGCCACCTGATGGAAGAGCTGAAAAAAGTCCACCGGGTGATGCAGAAGCTAGATGACACCGCGCCTCATGAAGTGATGCTAGTACTGGATGCGGGCACCGGGCAAAACGCGATTTCCCAGGCCAGCACCTTTAACGACGCCGCCGTGCCGTCAGCGGGATCACGCTAACCAAACTGGACGGCACCGCCAAAGGCGGGATTATTTTCGCGCTGGCTAAACAGCTGGAAACGCCGATTCGTTTTATTGGTGTGGGGGAGGGTATCGACGATCTGCGCCCCTTCGAGGCCAATGATTTTGTCCAAGCGCTATTTGACCGCCAAGGGGACGATGCCAGCGCATGATCGCCTTTGAGCATGTGGGAAAACGCTACGGTGGACGCTTTGAAGCGCTGGCACATCTTAACTTTCGGGTTGCCCGGGGCGAAATGGTGTTTCTTACCGGCCACTCCGGGGCGGGGAAAAGCTCGCTACTACGCTTAATCATGCGCCTTGAGAAACCTAGCCGTGGGCGCGTCGTCGTAGCGGGGCACGACATTGCCCAGCTGCATGCTAGCCAAGTGCCGTTCTATCGGCGCCAAATTGGCGTGGTTTTCCAGGATCATCAGCTGCTCTTTGATCGCAGCATTTTTCACAATGTTTCTCTACCGTTGGAGATTCAAGGGGTTGAACCTCGGGAAGCCGCCCGCCGTGTGCGTGCCGCGTTAGATAAAGTGGGGCTGCTGCATCGTGAAAAGGCGTTGCCCATAGAGCTCTCCGGCGGCGAGCAGCAGCGGGTCGGCATTGCCCGGGCGGTGGTTAATAAGCCCGCGCTACTGCTTGCCGATGAACCGACGGGCAATCTGGATCCCCAGCTTTCGGCGGATATCATGGCGCTATTTGAGGACTTTAATCGGATTGGTACCACCGTGATGATCGCCAGCCACGATTTGGCCCTAATTGCCCGACTGCGCCACCGCATCCTGCGCTTAAGCGACGGCAGGTTGGTAGCCGATGAGGGGCGGTATGAGGTCATCCGCGACACCCAAGCGTCGTCAGGGAGCAGCATTAAAAACGCCGCGCAAAGCCGCTGTTAAACCAGCGGTTGAGAAAGCCCAAGCGCCACAGCGGGGCGCCAGGTCGCAGCAAACGCGCTTTTCCAGCCGCCTGCGGGCATGGGGGCGCCATCACCGCAGTATGGGGTGGGATAGCTTTCAGCGCTTGATACGCTATCCGCTGGGTAATCTCCTGACCATGCTGGCGATCGCTATTGCACTGGTACTGCCTGCGGCGCTGTGGCTAACCCTGGATAGTGCCCGTCTGCTGGATGCAGAGCTTGATGAGAGCGCCACCCTAACGGTCTACCTGGAGTTGAGTGCTGATGATGCCCAGTCGCTGCGTATCGAGGAGGCGGTCAACGCGGAACCGGACGTGCTCGAAACCCAGCTGATCAGCGCCGAGCAGGGTATGGCGGAGTTCCAGCAGTCGCTGGGGCTCGATGATGCCTTGGCAGGGCTGGAGAGTAACCCGCTGCCTATCAGCATGGTGGTGCGCCCAGAAAGCGTTGACCCGGTTGCCATGCAGCAGTTGGCCGCCCGTCTTGAAGCGCTCGCTGGGGTGGATGAGGTGCGTCTTGACCTGGCCTGGGTAGAGCGGCTGAGAAACCTAGCCGAGCTAGGTCGCCGTGTAGCGCTGGCGCTAGGGGTGCTGTTTGGTTTAGGCGTGCTGCTGGTGGTCGGTAATACCATTCGTCTCTCGGTGGAGAGTCGTCGCCGGGAAATTGAAGTCGTGATGCTCATTGGCGCCACGCATGCCTTTGTGCGACGGCCTTTCCTGTACAGCGGTGCTTGGTACGGCTTAGGCGGGGGGCTGTTGGCACTAGGTTTGTTAGGTCTGGGCAATCACTGGCTTTCCCTGCCGGTATCCGCTCTGGCGGCAAGTTACGGGGCGAGTTTTTCTTTACCCCAACTCGACGTGACAGGCTCTACAATTCTGCTATCTTGCAGTACACTACTAGGTTGGTTGGGTGCCTGGTTGGCGGTGACTCGTCACCTTTCGAGTATTCGGCCAAGATAATTGATGAATTCTAAGCAGCTAATGCGATACTGCTGGTAATGCTTAACCTGCGAACTTTATGCTTGCGTTAAGGTCTCAGTATCGCAGACATTCGTATGACTGAATGTGTATGACTGAATTAGTATCACGGTTTTGTAATAGGTTATTGATAACGTGCTACGTCAACCACGATGGGTTACAGGGGAGACCACCTGCACATGAGCACTAGTCTTCTACCGGTGGGGCAGCTTTCGCCCGGCGGCGATCTGGGCGGTTACATCCGCGCAGTCAATGGAATTTCGGTATTAACGGCCGATGAAGAGCGTGAGCTCGCTTATCGCCTCTATGATGAAGGCGATCTGGAAGCCGCTCGTCGTCTGGTACTGTCGCATTTGCGCTTTGTGGTGCATATCGCGCGTAGCTATTCGGGCTATGGGTTGCCCCAAGCGGATTTGATTCAAGAAGGTAACGTTGGCTTGATGAAAGCCGTCAAGCGCTTCGATCCGAACCAGGGCGTTCGTCTGGTTTCGTTTGCCGTGCACTGGATTAAAGCAGAAATTCACGAATTTGTGCTGCGCAACTGGCGGATCGTTAAGATTGCCACGACCAAAGCCCAGCGCAAGCTGTTCTTTAACCTGCGCGGTGCGAAGAAGCGTTTGGCGTGGTTGAACAACGACGAAGTGGACGCCATCGCCAAAGATCTCGACGTTAAGCCCGAGATCGTGCGCGATATGGAAGGGCGCTTGTCGTCTTACGATGCAGGCTATGATGCTCCGGCAGGCGATGATGAAGAGAGCACCTATCAAGCGCCGGTGCACTTCCTGGATGATTCCGCTTCCGACCCTGCCACGCAGTTGGAAGATAGCAACTTCGAGGAAGACTCGACGCGCCGTTTGCAGCTTGCCCTCGAAGGGCTTGATGAGCGCTCGCGGGATATTCTCCAGCGCCGCTGGTTAGCCGATAGCAAAGAGACGCTGCATGATCTGGCCGACGTCTACGGCGTCAGCGCGGAGGTATTCGCCAGCTCGAAAAAAATGCCATGAAAAAGCTGCGTCAGAAAATGGGTGAGGAAATGGTCGCCTAAGACCACGCTGAATGCACAATTTGTGGCTTTTCAGCATTAAAAAAACCGGCTCCCGTTAAAGGAGCCGGCTTTTTGTGCAGCCAGCACGCGAGCCTAAGCAGGCTGTGCCGTGGCGCGCAGTAAGTGGGCCGACAGCAGCGACCACTGATCTTCCCAATGTTCGGTGGGCAAGCGCTTAAAGTCGCTGCGCACATACTGTGAAATTCGCCCCTCCGCCTGGGCCGCTAACAAATTGGCAGCGGCAGAGGCCGGAATCGTGGGGCGTAGGCCTTCACGCAGTTCGGCTTCGCGCAGAATCTGCTTAAGCTGCATTTCCAGGCGTTCAAACAGCTGGTTGACCCGCTGGCGTAGCCGTGCGGTTTCGCCGGTGAGTACGTCGCCGCCCATCACTCGTGCCAGGCCAGGATTTTTCTCAGCAAAGCCCAGCAGCAGCGCGAGTATGGTGCCGCAGCGGGAGGTAGCGTCGGGAACGTCTTCTAAAATACGCGTGATGCGGGCAAAAATACTCTCTTCGATAAAGTCAATCAGCCCCTCAAACATACGCGCTTTGCTGGGAAAGTGGCGGTAGAGCGCCGCTTCTGAAACGCCTACCTGGCGGGCGAGGGCGGCTGTGGTAATGCGCTTGCCGCTATCTTCCTCGAGCATCAATGCCAGGGCTTGGAGAATTTGCTCGCGGCGGCGAGGTTTTTGATCTTCGCTCATAATGTGACCTCCGTCGCGGTTAGCTCGCGTCCTTGATTTGAGTACCTACCCCAGCATTGGTGAAAATTTCCAGTAACACCGCGTGGGGGACACGGCCATCAATAATGTGCGAGCTGTTCACGCCGCCCTTCACTGCATCCAGCGCGCAGCGGATTTTGGGCAGCATGCCGCCATAAATCGTGCCATCGGCGATCAGGTCATCCACCTGAGCGGTGCTTAAACGGTGAGCACTTCACCTTCGGTGTTCATTAACCCGGCGACATTGGTGAGTAGCATCAGCTTTTCTGCATTGAGCGCTTCGGCGATCTTTCCCGCTACCAGGTCAGCGTTGATATTGTAGCTGTGGCCTGCGGCGTCGACGCCAATCGGTGCAATCACCGGAATAAAATCACGCGCTGCCAGCATCTCGATAAGCTCGGTTGAGATCGACTCCACTTCGCCCACATGGCCAATATCGATGATCTCGGGCGCCGTCATTTCGGGACTTTGGTGCTCAACTTTGAGCTGGCGGGCACGAATTTGTGAGCCATCTTTACCGGTCAAGCCAATCGCTTTACCGCCGCTTTGATTGATCAGGTTGACGATGCTTTTGTTGACCAAGCCGCCCAGTACCATCTCGACCACGTCCATGGTTTGCGAGTCGGTAACGCGCATGCCGTTGACGAAGCGAGATTCAATGTTGAGCTTTTTGAGTAGGTCTCCGATCTGCGGCCCGCCGCCATGCACCACCACCGGGTTGATGCCGACTTCCTTCATTAACACGATATCGCGGGCAAAGGAGTCGATCAGGGTGCTTTCGGTCATGGCGTTACCGCCATATTTGACCACCACGGTTTTGCCGGAGAACTGCTGAATATACGGGAGGGCTTCGGAAAGCACCTCCACAACGACCTGGGGATCGCGACTGGCTGAACTCATGAGGTTGTCCCTTGCGAACGTTTATTATGCTGCTAACGTTTTATGCTGATTGAGTGGTGAGGGTCGCGCTTTCTAGGTGGTCGCGATCCCTTCAGCGCCTAACTATTTGAAGAGCTATCTGTCTACTGGGGTAGCTCAATGTCTGGCGCGACGCGCCGAAGCGCGTCGTTAAAAACTGCTTTGATGCGTGCTAGCGCGGCCTCGTCTTTCCCTTCAAAGCGCATGACCAGTGCAGGCGTGGTGTTCGAGGGGCGGCACAGCCCCCAGCCATCCTGGTAGTCAACGCGAATGCCGTCCAAAGTTGTTTTTATACCTTCGCCGAAGTCGCCCTCGCGAGCAAGCTTATCCACCAGAGAAAATTTGTTATCGTCGGTAACCGCTATATTAATTTCCGGTGTGGCAACGTCTTGAGGGAAGTTGGCAAAAAAAGTATCGGCGTCGTCGGCTTGATTGGCGAGAATCTCTACCAGCCGAGCGGCGGCGTAGAGGCCATCGTCAAAACCATACCAGCGCTCTTGGAAAAAAATATGCCCACTCATCTCGCCACCAAGCTGAGCGCCGGTTTCCTGCATACGCGCCTTGATCATCGAGTGCCCGGTACGCCACATTTCCGGTTCGCCGCCGGCCTCGCTGATCACTTTGACCAGGTTGCCGGTGCACTTAATATCGAAAATAACCTTGGCCCCAGGTTGGCGCGCGAGCATATCGGTGGCAAACACCATCAGCAGGTGGTCGGGATAAATCAGCTTGCCAGTGGGTGTGACAACGCCCAGACGGTCGCCATCACCATCGAAAGCAAGGCCAATGTCGGCCCCGGTTTCGTGCACTTTGCGGATCAGATCCTGGACATTTTCCGGCTTGCCCGGATCAGGGTGGTGATTGGGGAAATGGCCGTCAATTTCCGCAAACAGCGGGATGGTCTCAATACCTAACCGTGCCAGCAGCTGCGGACCGAGTTCCCCGGCAACGCCGTTGCCGCAGTCGACCACGGCTTTTATCGGTCGGTTGATCTTAACGTCGCCTAGAATGCGCGTTAAATAGCGTTCACGAACATCCTGCTGGGTGATACTGCCTTGAGCATTGTCTAAGCTACTGTCTAGGTTGCCGGACTGGATACGTTCAAACAGGGCTGTAATCGCATCACCAGAGAGCGTTTCGCCGCTCAGCACAATTTTAAAGCCGTTATAGTCAGGCGGATTGTGGCTACCGGTGACCATTACGCCTGATTGGGTGCCTTCCAGTATGTGAGTGGCGAAGTAGAGCACCGGGGTGGGCACCATGCCGATATCGATCACATCGCGCCCTGCGGCGTTCAGGCCACGCATCAGCGCTGCTTGCAGCCGAGCGCCTGAAAGGCGACCGTCGCGGGCGACTACCACGCTGGATTCGCCCCGCGCGGCGGCCTCAGAGCCGACAGCACGCCCGATCATTTCTACCGTCTCTTCAGTGAGCGTGTCGTCAACGATACCGCGAATATCGTAGGCGCGAAAAATCGAAGCGGGTACAGACTGTGCGTTCATAGGCTTCCCAGCTAAATAGACGTTTCCTTAAAAGGGTTCCTAAACAGGCGCGACCACTCGTTACTGACTGCCCGTACTGCCAAACCCGGCGCCGCCCCTTGAGGAGTCTTCAAACGCGTCCACCAAGGAGTTCGGCCTGTACCACAGGCACAAGCACGTACTGTGCCAGCCGATCGAAGGGGGTTAGCGTAAACGAGCTCTGACCACGGTTCCAGACCGAAATCATTAGTTCGCCCTGGTAATCTGAGTCGATTAAACCCACTAAATTGCCTAGCACGATGCCATGTTTATGCCCCAAACCGGAGCGCGGTAGGATCATGCCTGCCAAACCCGGATCTTCAATATAGATGGCAATGCCGGTGCGTACGAGCTGGCAATCGCCGGGCGCTAATATTAACGGCTCATCCAGCAGGGCGCGCAGATCCATTCCCGCCGAGCCAGCTGTCGCGTAGGCAGGGAGGTAGTCGTGCAAACGCTCATCTAATACTTTGCACTGCAGGCGGGGCGGGCACTCATGGGATTCTCCAGATGTTTTCGTAGCGGCTGTTGTGGGTAGTAGGGCGAGCGCTTGACGGATGATGGTGGTGGCCAGCTGTGTCTTCGGCTGTGCAGCTTCTGAGCGGCTCTCGACGCCTTGAGGGGTGCGCCAGAGTATCCAGGCGGCGTTCTGGTCGCTGCCAAAGCCCAGGCCAGCCTGGGAGACATCGTTGGCGACGATCATATCCAGCCCTTTGCGCTGTAATTTATCCCGTGCGTAACGCTCAACCTCCTGGGTTTTCGGCGGCAAAGCCGATCACCAGCGGGCGCTGTTTGGCGGGCAGTGCCGCGACGCCGGCGATGATATCGGGATTTTTAACCAGGGTCAGGGTGAGTGTGTCGCTATCATCCTGCTTTTTGAGCTTATGCTCGGCAGGGGCTGCCGCGCGATAGTCGGCGACAGCCGCGCAGCCGATAAACAGCGCCGCTTGAGGCGCTAGCCGCTGAGCTTCAGCGTGCATCTGCTCGGCTGACTCAACGTCAATTCGCGTCACGCCCTGGGGAGTGGGTAGGTCAACCGGCCCACTGATCAGCGTCACCTTGGCCCCTTCAGCTACCGCGGCTGCGGCCAGGGAAAAGCCCATTTTCCCCGAGCTGTGATTGGAGATGTAGCGCACGGGATCCAGTGGCTCACGGGTAGGGCCAGCGGTGATCACAATATGGGGTGCATGTGAGTGAGGCGCTGTGGTGATAGGGGCAGCAAACAGCGCCGTAACCGCGCTAAAAATCTCTTCAGGCTCGCTCATGCGGCCTGGCCCCACATCGCCACAGGCCTGGTCACCGGCGGCGGGGCCTATGAGCTGCCAACCGTCATGCTCAAGCTGCGCTACGTTACGCTGGGTGGCGGGGTGGCGCCACATAGCCTGGTTCATCGCCGGGGCAATCAGTTTGGGCGCTTCTGAGGCCAGGCAGAGCGTAGTGAGCAGGTCGTCGGCCATACCGTGCACCAAACGAGCGATAAGGTCGGCAGTCGCCGGAGCGATCAGCACTATATCCGCCCAGCGGGCCAGCTCAATATGGCCCATGCCCGCCTCGGCTTCGGGGTCGAGTAAAGAGGTGCGCACAGGCTCGCCGGAGAGCGCCTGCAGCGTGAGCGGGGTAATAAAGGCCTGGGCCCCGTCGGTCATCACCACGCGCACCTCGCAGCCCACCTGCTTGAGCAGGCGCACAAGCAACGCGCTTTTGTAGGCAGCGATACCCGCACTAACGCCGAGCAGTACGCGTTTGCCGGCGAGCGTCGACGCGCTTGTCGAGTTAACAGCAGAGGCCATGGTCAGTGATCCATATCCGCGTTCGTAAGGAGGCTTACCATACCATTGGCACCAACAATTTGGCATATTGAGCACAAACAAGGTTAAGCTAGGTTTAATGAGGCTTATGGCTGTAAAGCTATGCGTGTTGAGGCTGGCTTCGATCGACAAAGATGGGCAGCGCGGTGAGGTGCGATGGGAATTAATCACTGGCCGGAAGGTGAGCGGCCCCGGGAAAAGCTATTAAATACTGGCGCCCAGGCGCTCTCAGATGCCGAGTTGCTGGCAATTTTTTTGCGTGTTGGCGTACAGGGTCGTTCGGCGGTCGATTTAGCGCGGGATTTACTCAGCAGTTTCGGTGGTTTGCGCCAACTGCTAGAGGCCGATCAGGAAAGCTTCTGTGCTGCCCGTGGGTTAGGTAGCGCCAAGTACGCTCAGCTCCAGGCGACGCTTGAGCTGTCGCGGCGCCATTTAGCCAGCCAGTTGGCGCGGGGCAATGCGCTGACATCACCTGCCTTGGTGCGCCACTACCTGAGTTCGCAGCTACGCCATTTAGGGCATGAGGAGTTTGCGGTGCTTTTTTTGGATACTCAGCACCGAATTATTCGCTATGAATCGCTGTTTCGCGGTACCCTAGACAGCGCATCCGTTTACCCCCGCGAAGTTGCCAAGCGCGCATTAGAGCTGAGCGCTGGCGCCGTTATCCTGGCGCATAACCACCCTTCTGGTGTGGCAGAGCCAAGCGATGCTGATCGACGTATCACGGAACGCCTCAAAGAGGCGCTGGTACTTTTTGACGTGCGCGTGCTGGATCATTTCGTGGTGGGGGATGGAGAAGTGATCTCTTTTGCCGAGCGCGGCTGGCTATAAGCAGTATAAGAATGCACTGTTCTATGCCGTTTTGATTAAGTAAAATGAGCAAAAAGTGCTTTTCCAGCCTTTTTTGTGGGTTTTGCTTGCTGTAAGTCGGGTGCTCTGGTATAAAGTGCCACCTTTAAACTTGGGTTGAATAACGGATTTGGATAAAGCTTGGCGGTTAACGGCGTCGACACCTTCCCTGCTCCGGTTTGCCCGACAGTTTTGAACACTCAGGTTATTATATCCTGGCCAAGCAGTTGGAGGCTCTAATGTCCAAAGTATGTCAGGTTACCGGCAAGCGTCCGGTAACTGGAAATAACGTTTCACACTCCCAGCGTAAGACACGTCGTCGTTTCTTGCCGAACCTGCACACCCATCGTTTTTGGGTTGAGTCTGAGAACCGCTTCGTCAAGCTGCGCGTTTCCACTAAAGGAATGCGCATCATCGACAAGAAAGGTATCGACACAGTTTTGGTTGCTATTCGTAAGCGTGGCGACGCTATCTAAGCCAGCTTTATTATACAAAGCCCTTTGGCCAGGTATTTTGGGCCAAGCATTTTGGGAGAGTTAAACCATGCGCGATAAAATCAAGTTGGTGTCCAGTGCCGGTACAGGCCACTTCTACACCACTGATAAGAACAAGCGGAACACTCCGGATAAATTCGAATTCAAGAAATTCGACCCGGTCATCCGTAAGCACGTGATCTACAAGGAAGCGAAGATCAAGTAATCGCTTTTGCGATGTTGATCGGCTTCCACTGCAGGCGAGCGCCTGTTCAAAACCCGGCCTCAAGCCGGGTTTTTGCATGCATGTCTTTCGTGTGTCGCATGCTTCGCTAAACCACCTTCATTAGGCTGTCACTACAGGCAGGTACGATGTCTAAATATGCCCGAACTTCCTGAAGTTGAAACCACCCGACGCGGGATTGCTCCCTATATTGAAGGCCAGGAAGTCACCGAAGTGCTGGTGCGTCAGCCGCGGCTGCGTGTGCCTGTGCCCGATGATCTGGCCGAGCGGTTGGTAGGTGCGCGCATTGGGGGGTTGATGCGGCGGGCAAAATACCTGCAGATTCCTATCCAGGCTGGCGGCGCGCTTGAAGGTGACGCTAGCGCGACGCTGCTCTGGCACTTGGGTATGTCGGGCAGTCTGCGGATTGCCCGGGTGGGGGATTTGCCTAAAAAGCATGACCACGTGGACGTGGTGACTGCCAGCGGCTATGTGCTGCGCTATCACGATCCCCGTCGGTTTGGCTTTGTGGATTGGCAGGCCGCAGACGCAGCGCAGGATAAACGGCTTGCTCACTTGGGCCCTGAGCCGCTGTCTGATGCGTTTAACGGCAAATGGCTCTACACGCTCTCGCGCAACAAGCGCGTGGCAGTAAAACCGTTTCTGATGGATAACCAGGTGGTTGTTGGTGCCGGGAATATCTACGCGGCAGAGGCGCTATTTATGGCCGGCATTGATCCCCGCCGTGCGGCGGGGAGAGTTTCCCGTGCTCGCTATGACGCCTTGGCCCTGGCCGTGAAAGACGTGCTGGCGGCGGCAATTACCCAAGGTGGCACCACGCTGCGGGACTTTGTCAGTGGCCAGGGTGAGCCCGGCTACTTTGCCCAACGCCTTAATGTTTATGGCCGCCACGGCCAGCCCTGTTTGCGCTGTGGCGCTGAGCTTCGGCGCATTACGCTTGGCCAGCGTGCTAGTGTGTTCTGCCCCGGCTGCCAGCGCTAATGCCTATCTAGTAAGTGCTACTGTTTTATTTAAGTATTGCTTTGCCTCATCTTTTGCCTTGCCTAAGTTTTAAGACGCAGGTTTTTAAGGCAAGGTTTTAAAGACAAAATTTTTGGAGATTGCTGTGACCCAACGCCTGCGCCTGAATAAAAATGCCGACCGCCGTCTTAAAGCGGGCCATCTTTGGATCTACTCCAATGAGGTGGATATCAAAGAGACGCCGCTGAAAAACTTTGCGGCAGGCGAAACCGCACTGGTAGAAGCCTCCAATGGCAAAGTAATGGCCGTCGCGTATGTAAACCCTCATTCGTTAATTGCTGCCCGGATAATGTCTCGTGACCCCGAGATGCGCTTGGATCGTTCGCTGTTTGTACACCGCTTTAATCAAGCGTTGGCACTGCGTCAGCGCCTTTATGCGCAGCCGTTCTACCGCTTGATCCACGGCGAAGGCGACCTGTTGCCAGGTTTGGTGATCGATCGTTTTGGTGATGTCCTCGTCGTGCAGCTCAATACCGCGGGTATGCAGGCGCTGGCGGATGAAATTGTCGACGCGCTGGAAAAAGTCATCAAACCGGAGGTGATCGTCTTCCGTAACGATACTGGCGGCCGTCGTCAGGAAGGTCTTGAGGCCCACGTTGACGTCATCAAAGGTACGCTGCCTGACGAAGTGGTGCTCGAAGAGAACGGCGCTCGCTTTGTGGTGCCGGTGCTGAACGGTCAGAAGACCGGCTGGTTCTTTGATCACCGGGTTAATCGCGAGTGGATCAATCGCAATGTGGAAGGTAAGCGCGTGCTGGACGTATTCAGCTACGTAGGCGGTTGGGGCGTGCAGGCGGCTGTTCATGGCGCGAGAGAGGTGATGTGCCTGGACTCTTCAGGCCCGGCGCTGGCTCAAGTGGCGCGCAACGCCGAGCTGAATGGCGTGCAGGAGAAGGTAGCGGTTAGTGAGGGAGATGCATTTGAAGCGTTAGCAGCGTTGAAAGGCAGAGGGCGAGGAGTTTGACGTGGTCATTCTTGACCCGCCAGCGTTTATCAAAAAGCGCAAGGACATTCCCAACGGTGAACGCGCCTACGCCCGCTTGAACCGCGAGGCCATGCGCCTGCTGGGTCGCGATGGACTGTTAATGTCAGCCTCCTGCTCCATGCACTTGGCGCCCGAGCGTTTAATGGACGTAGTGCGTGGTGCGGTTCGCCATCAGGATCGTCACGGTCAGGTGATTTTCCAAGGTCACCAAGGGCCTGATCACCCGGTACATCCGGCTATCCCTGAAACGTCTTACCTGAAGGCGCTGGGTGTGCGTGTGTTCCGTGACTAGTTCAGGCGGCTAGGATTCAGCGAAGCCCGAGTACAGGAGAGTCAAGGTATACAGGAGCTAGGCGATGGAGTGGGCGCTGCCCGATCCCTTTGTGATCGATATCCGCGTGGCCGATGAGGCGATCGATGCTTATCAGCACGTCAACAACAGTGAATACCTGCGCTGGGTTGAGCAGATTAGCTGGGCGCACTCGGTCGCGCTCGGCCTCTCT
The DNA here is from genome assembly GCF_009728585.1 of Halomonas sp. PA16-9. NCBI lineage: Bacteria > Pseudomonadati > Pseudomonadota > Gammaproteobacteria > Oceanospirillales > Halomonadaceae > Halomonas > Halomonas sp. PA16-9. The sequence continues at coordinate 520,653 of NZ_CP040451.1, forward strand.
CTTGAGCGTTACCGAGAGCTTGATCGGGCCATGGTGGTTCACCGCCACGAGCTGGATTACCTGGCGCCTGCCTTTGCAGGTGATGAGCTACAGCTGGCTACCTGGATTGTCGATTGTGACGAGCGCTTTAGTTTGACCCGCCGTTTTCAGCTGGTGCGAGTCAAAGACGCTAAAACGTTGCTTTACGCCCGTACACGCTTTGCCTGCGTGGCGCTTTCAACAGGGCGGCCCAAGCGCCTGCCCGAGGAGTATCGGCGTATCTACGGCGGCGCAGTTATTGTGGAGTGACGTAGAACGAAGTGGATTTTTTCGTGTAGAACCGGCAATCGCTAGATTTTTCTCCTAAAAAACGCCTTAACCGGCGTTTTTTTTGTTTTTTGTTTCTGGGGTGGTGGTCAACGTTAGCTGTGCTGTAATTTGCTTAACAACATGACTGACCTTTAAAAGCACAGGAAAAATCCAATGAAAATTGCTGTCCCCAAAGAGATCAAAAATCACGAGTATCGCGTGGCCTTAACCCCTACCGGCGCACGGGAATTAGCCGGGCGCGGCCATCAGGTGAGCATTCAGGCCGGAGCCGGTGAAGGTGCAGGCTTTAGCGATGCTGATTTCCAAGCCGCCGGTGCGCACATAGAAGCAGATGTGGACACTTTGTGGCGCAACGCTGAGTTAATCCTCAAGGTGAAAGAGCCGCAGCCGGACGAGGTAGCGCGACTCGCCCCACAGCATACACTGTTCACCTATCTGCACCTGGCCGCCGAAGAGCCCCTTACCCGTGGACTGATGGAGAGCGGTGCCACCTGTATCGCCTACGAAACCATTACCGATGCCCGCGGTGGCCTACCGCTGCTGGCGCCTATGAGCACCGTAGCGGGACGAATGGCGGTGCAGGCTGGGGCCCATAGCCTGGAGAAGGCCCAGGGCGGTGCGGGCGTACTGCTGCCCGGTGTGCCGGGTGTGGCGCCAGGTAAGGTAACCGTGATTGGGGGTGGCGTGGTAGGCGAAAACGCTGCGCGCATGGCGTTAGGGTTAGGCGCGGAAGTTACCATTCTGGATAAGTCGTTAGCGCGGCTTGAAGTGCTGGATGACCGTTACCAGGGGCGCATTAAAACCGTTTACTCCACCGCAGACGCGCTGGAAACGGCCACCCGTGAGTCTGACATGATCATTGGCGCGGTGCTGGTGCCCGGCGCCGCTGCGCCAAAACTAATCACTCGCAGTATGCTGGCTGATATGAAGCCTGGCAGTGTACTGGTCGATGTTGCCATCGATCAGGGCGGCTGTTTTGAAACCAGCAAGCCCACCACTCATGCCGAACCGACCTATATCGTCGATGGGGTGGTGCACTACTGTGTGGCCAATATGCCCGGCGCGGTAGCACGTACGTCCACCCAGGGGCTGACCAACGCCACGCTGCCCTTTGTACTCGCCCTGGCAGATAAGGGCTGGCAGCAGGCGCTGTATGACGACCCACACTTTCTCCCGGGCCTTAACGTGCACGCGGGGCAAGTCACCTACCAGGCCGTAGCGGATGCCTTTGGGCTGGAAAGTATCGACCCTGCGAGCGTTGTTGGCAGCTAAACTGTTGAAAGCTAGCTGTCGGCGGCTAATTAATTAGTCGCATCCGGGGCTGGCGTTAGTTCAGTAGTGGGGCGGAAGTTCATCCTCGGGGCGCTGGCGCCCTGGGGTTCGCTTGCCTGGAGTGCCTGGTGCTGCTCACGCAGGCGTTCGCGCATTAGGCCGCTGAGTTGCTCCAGTTTCTCCAGGCGGCGCTCCTGTTGTACCACCGCTTGATCCAGGGTATCCAGCCAGTGCTCTTGATGGGCTATGCGACTCTCTAAAGATTCAAGACGTTGAGCCAGGTCAACAGGCGATAATTCATGTGTCATGATAACATTGCAGCCTTATGTAGTAGTATGCCGGTGCTATTGGGAATGGGCCTGATAGTGCGGGTATTGTCCTTCGTCTGTTACCCATACAACAAGAGAGCTTTTTTTTTCTATGAACCCAAAAGTTGTGTTTCGCTGTTTCTTAATCAGTGTATTACTTGCCGCCCCCACGCCACTTTTGCTGGCGGGGATTGTTCATTTAACCGATAGTGCCCTCGCCGAGCTGTGGATGGCCGAGTTGGCAATCAGTGGAGTTAGCGGTGTCTATATTGCCGTTGCGATAGGTAGTTTTATTGTTCTGTGTATTGGCACATTAGCGTCTGCCGCTTTTGCGCCCTCGATCGTGGTGGCGTCCGATGCTGTGGTTCGTCCCAAGCCAGCAACGCGCCAACCCCAAGCGGCTGCACCGTTGGACGATGATGAGGAGGAAGACATCATCGATCCTAACGATGGCCGCGAAGAGGGTGAAGTAAAGTGGTTCAATACCAACAAAGGCTACGGTTTTATTACCCGCGATAATGGCGAAGATGTGTTTGTACACTTCCGTGCCATTCGTGGTCGTGGCCCGCGTATGTTGGCAGAAGGCCAAATCGTGCGTTATCACGTGATTAAAAATGAGCGTGGTTTGCAGGCCGACGATGTCAGTATTATTGAGTGAGCCCAACGGCTAGTTAAATTGATCGTTGGATAGTAACGACCCCGCTTCGGCGGGGTCGTTTACGTTTAAAGCGCTCGATTAACGCCCTGAATCGGGCCACTCTATTGCCCCTTCTTTGCCACCGGGCAACACTTGCCAGAAGCGGTCAGGGTCATCACCGGGGTGCCAGCCACCCAGTGAGCAACGTATTTCGGTTTGCAACGCTTCCGCGGCCTGTTGGGCACACTCTTGGTCGGTCATCCACGGCGTGTGGTTGCTATCAAACCATAGGCTGGCAAAGCCATCAGCGGCTTTGTCTACCAGCAATACCGGCACGCAGTCACCCTGGTATTGGCCGCGGGTTTGCCATTTACCTTTGCCTGCGGGGCTCAGCGGTGGCGCGATTAGTGCGCTTTTCAACCACTCATTGAGCGCATCAAGCGACACGCTGGCTAGGTAAATCTCTATATCGGGGTAACGCTCCATCATAGGTTTACCTCACCGGAGGAGAGTAGCGCTTGCAGCGTCGCTTCGTAAATCCGGCTTAAGTCGTCCAGATCGCTGGCGCGAACGCGCTCATTGACCTTGTGGATGGTGTCGTTGAGCGGGCCTAGCTCGACCACTTGAGCGCCAAGGGTGGCGATAAAGCGGCCATCCGAGGTGCCGCCGCTGGTAGAGAGCGCCGGGCGCTCGCCGGTCACCGCTTCAACGCCTTTAATGGCGGCGTCAACCAGCGCGCCTTCCGCGGTTAAAAACGGCTCGCCGTTGAGCGTCCAGTCTATCTGATATTCCAATCCATGCTGGTCGAGAATGGTTTCCGTGCGCGCTTTGAGCTCATCAGAGGTCACCTCGGTGGAGAAGCGAAAGTTAAACACCACTTCCACGTCGCCAGGGATCACGTTGGTCGCCCCGGTGCCTGCGCGCAGATTGGAAATCTGAAAGCTGGTGGCGGGAAAAAAGTCGTTGCCCGCGTCCCAGTGCTCGTTGACCAGCGCATCCAGCGCTGGCATGGCCTGGTGGATGGGATTGCGCGCTAAATGCGGATAGGCCACGTGACCCTGCACGCCTTTAATGTGCAGCGTGGCGCCCAGTGAGCCGCGACGACCGTTTTTGATCACATCGCCCAGGCGCGTGGTCGAGGATGGTTCGCCGACAATGCAGTAGTCGAGCCGTTCATTACGCTCGCGCAGGTGCTCGACCACCGCGCGGGTGCCGTCGACTGCCGGGCCTTCTTCATCGGAGGTGATCAGAAAAGCAATACGGCCATCGTGATTCGGGTGGTTGGCCACAAAGCGCTCAACGGCGGTCAGCATTGAGGCTAAGCTGCCTTTCATATCCGCCGCGCCACGTCCGCACAGCATGCCCTCATCATCAATGCAGGGCTCAAACGGTGGGTACTGCCAGTTGGTATAGGGGCCGCTGAGCACCACGTCGGTGTGGCCGGCAAAGGCCACCACCGGGCCGTGATGGCCGCGAACCGCCCAGAAATTCTTTACGTCGCCAAACGGTAGCCGCTCAATATGAAAACCGAGCGCTGCTAAGCGCTCGATCATGAGTTCCTGGCAGCCCTCGTCGTCCGGCGTTACCGAGGCCCGGCTGAGCAGCTCAAAGGCGAGCGTGAGCGTCGGCGACAGTCCTTCAGGTTCAGTTGTGGGCATGCAGCGCCTCGTTCAGGGCGATAGCACTTTTATTGGTCAAGCACTCAATGCGGCCATTCTGGGAGTTGCGGCGCCATAGCTGATCGTCTTGCCCGGCCAGCTCGCGGGCGGCAACGGTGTTCACTTCCTGGCCCTGATCATCCAGTAAGGTCACTTTGGAGCCAGCGGTGATATACAGCCCTGCTTCTACCGTGCAGCGGTCACCCAGGGGAATGCCGATGCCTGCGTTGGCGCCGATCAAGCAGCCTTCCCCGACCTTAATGACGATATTGCCACCGCCAGAGAGAGTGCCCATGGTGGAGCAGCCGCCGCCCAAGTCGGAGCCTTTGCCGACCATCACGCCGGCTGAGATGCGGCCTTCGATCATGCCGGGGCCTTCGGCGCCCGCATTGAAGTTGACAAAGCCTTCGTGCATGACGGTAGTGCCTTCGCCCAGGTAAGCACCCAGACGTACGCGGGCGGTGTCGGCAATGCGGATACCGGTAGGCACCACGTAGTCAGTCATTTTGGGGAATTTATCGACACAGTCGACGGACAGCGCGCGGCCCGCCATACGTGCCTTCAAGCGGCGCGTAGGCAGCTCTTCAATGTCGATGGCGCCTTCGTTGGTCCAGGCAATATTGCGCAGAAGGCCAAACATGCCGGTGAGATCGAGACCGTGAGGTTTGACCAAGCGGTGGGACAGCAGATGCAGCTTTAAATACACCTCTGGCGCGGTTTGTGGCGCTTCGTCGCTCTCCAGGAACATCGCGACCAGGGGGCGCTGGCTGACAGAGAGCGCTTCGGCAAGCTCTGCCTGGGCGGAGTGCCCCGCGGCTTCTAACGCTTTAGCCAGGCGTGTGCAGTCTTCGGGCAAAAAGCTGATGGCGGCGTTGCCTTGGGGGGCGTCCAGAGCTTGTTTGGCGGCTTCCACCAGGCTGGCGGGTGGGTTGAGCAGCGGCGCCGGGTAGTAGATTTCCAGCCAGTCGCCCTGGGTGTTTTGGGTGCCGATTCCAAGCGCAAAGCTCAGCATAAGAAGGTGTCCTGTAGTGATAAATAGTGAAGAAAAGCAGGCAAAGCCAAGGTGCCTAGTTGCTTAAGTGATTAGTTTCTCAAGTATCTAGTTGCTGAAGCACTTAGCCACTTGAGTACTTAGCCGAGCTTGTCGTAATCGCCCTCGCGGTAGCCGACTAAGATAGTGGAGTCGTCTACTTCGAGCAGCGGCCGCTTCAGCAGTGTGGGGTATTTCATCAGTAGCTGGCGGGCCGAGTTGGCGTCGTAATCTTTTTCCTCATCGGAAAGTTCGCGCCAGGTTTTGCTACGTTTGTTAATGACTTCCACAAGCGGCACGCGATGTAAAATGTGTTCTAGTAGCGCAGCAGATAGACCATCTTTGCGCAGATCGTGGGTTTTATACAGCAGCGCTTTCTCATCCAACGCTTTACGCGCTTTGCGGCAGGTATCGCAGTTATCGATGATATACAGCGTCAGCATACGACCTCCTGAGAATGTTGAACCAGAGAATGTGGAATAAGTTAACCGCGCTCGATGAGATGGCGAATTCGTTGGGCGGCTTCAAGGGTGGGCGCTAGCTCAGCCACCAGCGCTAGGCGCAAACGCCCTGAGCCGGGGTTAACGCCACTTTCACCCCTGCGTCCCATTAGGCTGCCGGGCAGTACGCTAACGTGCTGTTCGGCAAACAGCCTCTGCGTGAAGGCGATATCGTCGCCACCGGGCACCGCAGGCCATAGGTAAAAGCTAGCTTGTGGCGCGGGAAAATCCATGACTGGGGCAAGCACCTGGGTGACCGCGCTAAATTTTTCGCGGTAGGCGTCGCGGTTGGCGCGTACGTGCTGCTCGTCCTGCCAGGCGGCGATAGAGGCGTGCTGCAACGGCAGCGACATGGCACAGCCATGGTAAGTGCGGTAGCGCTTAAACGGTGTGAGCAGTGCCGCATCCCCCGCCACAAAGCCCGAGCGCAGGCCCGGCAAGTTGGAGCGCTTGGAGAGCGAGTGAAACACCACGCAGCGCCGGTAATCATCACGACCCAGCTCGGCGCAGGCTTGCAGCAACCCGGTGGTGGGGCTGTTTCGTCAAGGTAGAGCTCCGAGTAACACTCGTCCGAGGCGATAATAAAGTCGTGTTCGTCGGCGAGGGCAATCAGCTGCTTAAATTCATCAAGGGACGTGACTGCACCGGTGGGGTTGCCCGGCGAGCAGATAAAAACGATTTGCACGTCGCGCCACGTCGCGGCGGGCACGGCGTTAACGTCAGGTCGAAAATTGTTCTCAGCGGTACAGTCTAAATAGAGCGGCTCACCGCCTGCCAGCAGCGTCGCACCTTCGTAGATTTGATAAAACGGATTGGGCACCGCGACTTTCGCCGGGCGGGTGCGATCCAGCGCCGCCTGCACAAAGGCAAAAATGGCTTCCCGAGTGCCGTTAACGGGCACCACGTGCCGTTCGCTGTCGAGTTCGCGCAGTTGAAAGCGTTGGCTTGCCCAGTTGGCGATGGTTTGGCGGAGCGCTGGCAGGCCATTGGTCGCGGGATAACGGGCCATTTCCAGCTGGTGCGCCACCAGCGCTTCAAGCGCCGCAGGAAAGGGCGCGTGCTGGGGTTCGCCAATGGTCAGCGGAATATGCGCCAAGTCAGCTGGGGGCGTTAATGCGGCCTTCAGCGCGGCCAGCTTTTCAAACGGGTAAGGATGCAGGGCGTCGAGGTCGGCGTTCATGATGTGTCCGTTGATGGCTGGCGGCGTAAACCGTCGATTATAGGCAAGGCCCGGTGCAGGCTCAAACCTAACGAGGGTGTGATTTTGCAATGAATACTTTTACAGACACTCGATAGACGGGAGCGAGGGTAGGTTGGAGCGAGGGTCTTTCGCCATGGCCGGAAAAAATTCCTGACAATTCCGGCATTTCCGCCATCCCTGGCGGTCAGATGGCGAAAGTAGCGCCCCTGGAGGGGTTCACAGCGCCCTCGCGGAAACCTACCCTCGCCCCCAGGCTTGGCACTACAATCTCTGCATCAGCCTCGGGGTTCGGTGAATTATCTTTTAAACGCCCAACACTTCAATCAGACGTTCGCGCAGCTGCTGCTGGCGCTCGGGGTCAGTCAGCGGTTCGCCTGCTTTGGTGGTAATAAAAAAGACGTCTTCTACCCGCTCGCCGAGGGTGGCGATTTTTGCCGCGGACAGCGAGATGTCCTGCTCCATAAAGATACGTCCCACCCGGGCCAGCAGGCCGGGGCGGTCGGGAGCCGTTAGCTCCAGCAGCGTGCGCTCATTGGCCGGATCCTGCTCAATCAGCACCTCCGTGGGTACCTTGAAATGCTTGAGCTGGCGCGGCGTGTGGCGGGTGACGATATCCGGGTAGTCGTCAGGGTCATCGAGCTCTTCCACCAGGTGCCGGCGCATCTCTTCGATGTGGCCTGGGTCACGTATGGGCTGACCATGGCTGTCGAGCACAATAAAGGTGTTTAGCGTCCAATCGTTGTGGGAGGTCGCAATGCGCGCATCGTGAATCGACAGGCCCAACTGCTCCATGGCAGCGGCGGTAGCAGCGAAAAGGTCGTCCACCGAACGGGTGTGGATAAACACTTTGGTGCCGCCTTCGGACATGTCCGCAGTAGGTGCGCTGATCAACACCAACGGCAGCGGCGACTGGTTGTGATTGAGAATGCCCTGGGTCTGCCAAACGATTTCGCTGGGGGCGTACTGCAGGAAGTAGTCTTCCCCTAGCGATTCCCAAAGATGATCGATTTGCTCACGATTAACGCCGATGGTTTGCAGCAAAGAGCGTGCTTCGGTGCGCGTTTCCCGCACCCAGTCGTCGCGGTCGGGCGGATTATTCAGGCCGCGGCGCAGGGCACGCTTGGTTTCGGCGTACAGCTGGCGCAGCAGCGACGCCCGCCAACCGTTCCACAGCGTGGGGTTAGTGGCATTGATGTCGGCCACGGTGAGCACGTAAAGGTAGTCCAGGCGCGTTTCGTTACGCACGATCAAGGCAAAATCACGAATCACATCGGGGTCGCTGATATCGCGCTTTTGCGCGGTCATCGACATCAATAGATGGTGTTCAACCAGCCAGCTGACCAGGTTAGTGTCGTGGGGCGAGACGTGGTGGCGCTGGCAAAAATGCTCAACGTCCCGGGCGCCAATTTCCGAGTGGTCGCCGCCGCGGCCCTTGCCAATGTCGTGAAACAGCCCGGCGATCCACAGCAGGTCGAGCTTGGGCAACTGCTGCATCAATGCCACCGCCACAGGAAAGTCACCCTTCGCTTCCGGTTTGCGGAAATTGTGCAGAAATTTGAGCAGCAGCAGGGTGTGGGCATCAACTGTGTAAATGTGGAAAAGGTCGTGCTGCATCAGCCCTATAGCGCGGCCAAATTCGGGCAGGTATTTGCCCAGAATCCCGTAGCGGTTCATGCGCCGCAACTGGCGGGGTACATTGCCGGGGGCGCGCAGAATAGCCATAAAGAGCCGCTGGTGGCGCGGGTCTTCCCGGTAGTGGTCGTCAATCTGGTGGCGATGATCGCGAATTAGTCGGATGGTATCGGCACGCACTCCTTCGATTTCGGGGTGCTTGGCCATCAGCAGGAATAGCTCCAGCATCGCCGCAGGGCGTTCACGGAAAAGTGTCCGCGAGCGCACCTGGATATAGCCGCCTTTGGTCTCGAAGCGCTCGTTGAGCTTGACGGTTTCCAGCGCTTCTTTGCCGCGCAGGATGACCTCGTCAAAGTGCTGCAGCAGCATATCGTTGAGACCTGCCAGCGCGGTGACGTGCCGGTAGTAGCGCTTCATAAACTGCTCAACCGCCAGACGTTCGGGCGTATCGCGAAAGCCGAACATTTCGGCGATGGTGCGCTGGTGGTCAAACAGCAGGCGATCTTCGGCGCGGTCGGTAAGCATATGCAGGGCATAGCGCACCTGCCACAAGAACGCCTGCCCCTGGCTTAAAATGCGCAGTTCGGCATCGTTCATAAAGCCGTTGGCGACGATATCGGTGTACTGCTCGGTACCGAAGTGGCGCTTGGCTACCCAGCCAATCATCTGGATGTCGCGCAGCCCGCCGGGGGAGCTTTTGAGGTTCGGCTCTAAGTGGTACTCGGAGTTGTTGTAGCGGTAGTGACGGGAAATCTGCTCCTGCCACTTGGCTTCAAAAAAGCGGTCGGCGGGCCAAATATGTTCGGCGCTGAGGCGTTCGCGCATCGCTTCGCGCAGGCTTTCTGGTCCCGCAATCAGGCGAGATTCGAGCAGGTTGGTAATCACCGTGACATCCGCTTCGGCTTCCCGCTCGCAGTCGCTAAGCGAGCGAACGCTATGACCAATTTCCAGGCCAATATCCCACAAGAAGGTGATAAAAGCGGTCAGCGGTTCGCGATAGGCGGTGTCGTCGTCCTGCTCCAATAGCAGCAGCAGATCGATATCCGAGTGGGGGTGTAGCTCACCACGGCCATAACCGCCTACCGCCACCAGCGCAATTCCATCATCGGGCCACTCATGTTGCGCCCAGGCAATCGCCAGCAGCTGATCCAGGTACCAGGCGCGGCCGCGCACAAGGTCGCGAATGTCTGCACCGGCGCGAAACTGGTCGTCCAGGCGCGCTTGTAGCTCGCGCAGCGCGGCCTTGAAGGGCGCCACCGGCGAGCGAGATCCGGCAAGCTCAGTGCGGAAAAGATCCAGGTCGTAAAGCGTGGTGTCCGGCTCAAACCGGTGGTGGTGTAGTAGCATCAGTTGGGTAGAAAACTGAAGTCTTCATCGCCACGCGCGGTCAGTACTTCTACACCGCCCTCGGTCACCAGCAGCGTATGTTCCCACTGCGCTGAAAGGCTGCGATCTTTGGTAACGGCGGTCCAGCCATCGCGTAGCACCTTGGTTTTATACCCGCCGACGTTAATCATCGGCTCGATGGTAAAGCACATGCCTGCGGCGAGCTTAATGTCGGCATCCGGTGCATAACCATCATAGTGAAGGAACTGGGGCTCTTCGTGGAACTCGGCGCCGATGCCGTGGCCGCAGAAGTCGCGCACGACGGAGTAGCCGTTGCTTTCGGCATGTTTTTGAATCACGCGGGCAAGCTCCGAGAGGCGCACGCCAGGCTTCACTCGCTCGATGCTTTTATACAGGCATTCCTGAGTAATGCGACACAGCCGTTCGCCCTGAATCGTCTCACCCACTACGAACATCACGCTGGAGTCGCCGTGATAGCCGTCGGTGGTCTTAACGGTGATATCCAGGTTCATGATATCGCCATTTTTAAGCTTCTTGGCGTCGTCGGGGATGCCGTGGCACACCACATGGTTGATCGACGTGCAGGTCGCCTTGGGAAAACCATGGTAGTTCAGCGGTGCAGGGGTCGAGCCCAGCTCGTTAACAATATACTCATGACAGAGACGGTCAATTTCCCCCGTGCTAATGCCTGCCTGGATGTGGGGGGTGATCATTTCAATCACGCTAGCCGCTTGGCGCCCGGCTTCGCGCATGTGTTCGATTTCAGAAGGCGTCTTGATAGGAACGTTCATGAATGCTCGATATGAATGCAGAATGGAAAATTGAATGGCGCAATTTAAGACCGTCAAACGGGGTGCGACTTCATCTTGGCAATGATCTATGGTATAAAGCCGCGCGCTTTCCTGCAATCGTGATTCCGAGCTTCTTGGCTGGGAAGTACGCAGTAGGGCAGGGCGATGAATCCGCAGCGTGCTCGACTTACGGGCGCGATGCTTACTATCAAGCCTTAAAAACACACATGCACCGGCACATGGTCCCGGGTGCCGCTGGCAGCGTCTAACGTGGTCAACGGTCGGATCCATGGGGTGCGTGGAGGCCTAACCCGAGTTTTAGGAGTTCTACCATGTCTCACGTTAATATGCGTGACCTGCTTAAAGCAGGTGCTCACTTCGGCCACCAGACCAAGTACTGGAACCCGAAGATGAGCAAATTTATCTTCGGCGCGCGCAACAAGATTCACATCATCAACCTTGAGCACACCCTTCCGGCGCTGAACGAAGCGATCGATGTGGTCGAGAAGATGGCGGCATCCAACAACAAAATTTTGTTTGTTGGCACCAAGCGCAGCGCTAGCAAGGTAATTAAAGAAGAAGCTAACCGTGCTGGTCAGCCTTTCGTCAACCATCGCTGGTTGGGCGGCATGTTGACTAACTTCAAGACCATCCGTCAGTCCATTAAGCGTCTGCGTGATCTTGAAACCATGCGCGAAGACGGCACGTTCGAGAAGCTGACCAAGAAAGAAGTCTTGATGGCGACTCGCGAGCAGGACAAACTTGAGCGTTCTATCGGCGGTATCAAGAACATGGGCGGCCTACCGGACGCACTGTTCGTGATCGACGTTGACCACGAGCGCATCGCGATCAACGAAGCCAACAAGCTGGGCATCCCGGTTATCGGCGTGGTGGATACTAACTCCAACCCCGATGGCGTTGACTACGTAATTCCCGGCAACGATGACTCTATCCGCGCTATCCAGATCTACGTAAAAGCGATTGCGGATGCGTGTGGCCGTGCCAAAGAAGCCAACGCTCAAGAGTTTGTTGAAGTGACCGAAGAGGCCGCTGCAGCTGAAGACAACACTGCCGCTGAGTAATCGCAGCAGTGGGTGCGGTGAGCAGGTGTGCCGCATCAAGATAAAGGGGGCTTTGCCCCTTTTTCCCGCTACAGATGAACTGTCTGAGCGGACGAATTTGCCGGCACTCAATACCGGCCCCGTAATACAGAGAGACATAGGGCAGCGTGATACATGATGGTCATTTATCATGCCTATACTCTGTGTTGCGTCTAACTCTCATAGAACCATTTCAGAGGTGAATTCTCATGGCAGCTATCAGCGCCTCTCAGGTCAAGGAACTTCGCGAACGTACCGGTCTCGGCATGATGGAGTGTAAAAAAGCACTCACCGAAGCCGACGGTGATATCGAAGTTGCGATTGAAAACCTGCGCAAAAGCTCCGGCCTAAAAGCAGCGAAGAAAGCCGATCGTATCGCCGCAGAAGGTGTAGTGGTTACGCGTGTAGCGGAAGACGGCAGCTACGGCGTAATGGTTGAAATCAACTCCGAGACCGACTTTGTTGCTCGTGATGACAACTTCATCGCGTTTGCTGACAAAATCGCCGGTGCTTTCTTCACCGCGAAAAGCGAAGATGTTGCCGCCGTTATGGCTGGCGAACTGGAAACTGCCCGCGAGCAGTTGGTTCAGAAAATCGGTGAGAATATCGGTGTGCGTCGTGCCATCGTAGTGAACGCTGTTGACGGTGGTCTGGTAGGCGAGTACGTCCACGGTGGCCGCATTGGCGTTCTGACCGTGCTAACAGGCGGCAATTCGCAAGTCGCGAAAGACGTTGCAATGCACGTGGCGGCGATCAACCCTGCGGTTGCGCATCCTGCCGATATGCCCCAAGAGCAGTTGGATCAGGAAAAAGCGATTATTCTGGCGCAGCCGGATATGGCCGGTAAGCCGGAGCAGATCGCAGAGAAAATGGTTCAGGGCCGCTTGAAAAAGTACTTGGCAGAAAACAGCCTGACCGAGCAGCCGTTTGTTAAAGACCCGAACCAGACTGTGGCTGAGTACGTGAAAGCCGCAGGCGGCGAAGTGGTAAGCTTCACACGCTTTGAAGTTGGTGAAGGTATCGAGAAAGAAGAAGTCGACTTCGCTAAAGAAGTTATGGAACAGGCTGGCCGTCGCTGAGGTCAGAGGTTTCAGAAAAAAGATGGCGTGCGCGTGAGCGCACGCCTTCGCGTATCCGGCCCCTGTATAACCGGTGTTAGTTAGCCGACCCTGATAACGGGTTTATACAGCGGGGCTGCCCCGCCTGCCTGTTTACAGGTCTGCCTCAGGAGAGATGCCATGTCGCGTGATGTTCAAGAACCTACCCCCCATGTAGCACCCAGCAAGGCTGAGGGCTCGAAGTCAAAATACAAACGTATTTTGCTCAAGCTTTCTGGCGAAGCGCTGATGGGTGAACACGATTTTGGTATTGACCCTAAAGTGCTTGACCGGATGGCGTTGGAGATCGGCCAGCTCGTCGGTATTGGGGTACAGGTAGGCATCGTGATTGGCGGTGGTAACTTGTTTCGCGGTGCGGCGCTCAATGAGGCTGGCATGGATCGCGTCACCGGTGACCATATGGGCATGCTGGCGACCGTAATGAATGCGCTGGCAATGCGTGATGCGCTAGAGCGCTCCAATATCCGCTCGCGCGTGATGTCGGCTATCCCAATGAGCGGCGTTGTAGAGCACTACGACCGTCGCACGGCCATTCGCTACTTAACCTCCGGGACGTAGTGCTGTTCTCTGCAGGCACAGGCAACCCCTTCTTCACCACCGATTCTGCAGCTTGTTTGCGCGGCATTGAGGTGGACGCCGACGTAGTGATCAAGGCGACCAAAGTCGATGGCGTCTACAATAAAGACCCGGTAAAACATCCGGATGCGGTGAAGTACGACCAGCTCTCTTACGACGACGCCCTGGATCAAAAATTGGGCGTTATGGATTTGACCGCTATCTGCCTGGTACGTGACCATAATATGCCGGTGCGGGTATTTGATATGAATAAGCCTGGCGCCCTACTGAATATGGTCGTAGGGGGCAAGGAAGGCACGCTGATATACAGAGGGTAATGACGTGATCAACGATATTAAGAAAGATGCCGATTCGCGCATGCAAAAAAGCGTTGAGGCGCTGCATAGCAACTTCAATAAAATTCGTACCGGTCGTGCTCACCCGAGCATTTTAGACGCCGTTACCGTGGACTATTACGGCAGCCAGGTACCGCTTAGCCAAGTGGCATCGGTCAACGTTGAGGACGCTCGCACGCTGACGATTGCGCCGTGGGAGCAGGGCATGGTGCAGAAGATCGAAAAGGCCATCATGACCTCTGATCTTGGCTTGAACCCGGCCAGTGCAGGCAACGTGATCCGTGTGCCAATGCCGATGCTCACCGAAGAGACCCGCAAAGGTTATATCAAGCAGGCGCGTAGCGAAGCTGAAAACGCTCGCGTTGCCGTGCGTAACGTACGTCGTGATGCTAACGGTGATTTCAAGTCGTTGTTAAAAGATAAAGAGATTACCGAAGACGATCAGCGTGAAGGCGAAGATGCGATTCAAAAGCTGACCGACAAGTATATTGCTGAGATCGATAAAGCGCTGACTGCAAAAGAGCAGGATCTCATGCAGGTATAAACCTGTGCTTATTCAGCCGCGGGCAGCTTTGGCTGCCCGTTTTGCCACACTCTGGCTGGTTTTTTTATGACTGACCTTTGGTGCGAGAATCCATGACGTCACCGCAGCTTCCTGAAAAACAGCCGGACGACGCCAGCGCGTCTTCTCTGGCCGGGGAGGCCCCGCCGTCTCACGTTGCCATCATTATGGATGGCAATAACCGCTGGGCGCGTGCGCGCGGGCTTTCGGGGGTGCGTGGGCACCGGGCTGGGGTGGAAACCGTTCGTGCGGTGATTCAGCGAGCCGCCGAGCGCGAGGTGCAAACCCTCAGCCTGTTTGCTTTCTCCAGCGAAAACTGGAAGCGTCCGGCCGCAGAGGTCAACGCCTTGATGGAGCTGTTTTTGATGGCGCTTAAGCGTGAAGTCAAAAAGCTCAATGAGCGTAATGTGCGCCTCTCGATCATTGGCGAACAGCGGGGTTTTTCCCACGCCATCCAAAAGCATATTCAGCGTGCTGAAGCGTTAACCGCGGACAATACAGGGATGCATCTGGTGATTGCCGCCAACTATGGGGGGCAGTGGGATATCGCACGGGCGGCGCGCACCTTAGCCGAGCAGGTGGCGGCTGGGGAGTTATCGCCTGAGCAAATCGATGAAGCGTGCTTCGACACTGCAATGGGGACTGATGACGTGCCGCCGGTGGATCTGTGTATACGTACCAGTGGTGAGCAGCGGCTATCCAACTTTATGCTTTGGCAGTTGGCCTATGCTGAGCTGCACTTTTCCCCGCTGCTATGGCCCGATTTCGGTGCGGATGCGTTTGATGCGGCATTAAACGACTTCTGCCAGCGCCGTCGTCGCTTTGGCATGACGGACGAACAAATAGAGGCGCAGGGTGCTTAAACAGCGGATTATCACCGCAGCCTGGCTAGCACCCCTGGTGCTGGCTGGCCTGTTTGGTTTAGACGGCGGCGCTTTTGCGCTATTTACGGCGTTGATGGTGCTACTCGCCACTTGGGAGTGGGCCAATCTGGCGGGCGTTACCCGTACCGCACAGCGTGCTCAGCTAGTGGCCGTGATGGCGGTGTTGATGCTGGTCATGTGGCTGGCCGGAGTCGCCACATCAATATGGCCGCTTTGGTTCTCTGCTGCCGGTTGGCTGGTGAATCTCTACTGGGTAACCCGCTACCCTGCGGCGGGTGAGCAGTGGCAGTCCACCGTGCGGCGCCTGGCGATGGGCCTGTGGGTGCTATTGCCCTGCTGGGTGGGCTTTAACGTTCTGCGTGACATCGGTATGGCTTGGCTGCTGTTTGTGCTGCTGCTGGTTTGGTGCGCGGATATCGGCGCCTACTTTGTGGGCGACACTGGGGCAAGCGCAAATTGGCTCCCCACGTGAGCCCTGGAAAATCATGGGAAGGCGTATACGGCGGCTTAGCGGCGACCACTATTCTGGCTATTCTCTTTGCGCTGTGGTTGCCGCTGGGCCTGGTGGGTGGAATTACCCTGATACTCATCACCGCCGTGGTCACTTTGGCCTCTGTGCTGGGGGATCTACTGGAAAGCATGCTCAAGCGCCATCGTAATATCAAAGATTCGAGCCAGTTGCTGCCCGGCCATGGCGGTGTGCTGGATCGCATTGATAGCCTCACCGCGGCGATACCGCTGTTTGCACTGTTCTATGTGGAAGTACTGGTTGAGGTGTTTGCTCGGGTGCCGCCGCTATGAGCCAACTCGCTAATAGGCAACGTGTGACCGTGCTCGGCTCGACAGGTTCTGTGGGCACTAGCACGCTGGATGTGATTAGTCGCCACCCAGACCGCTATTGCGTGCATGCCCTGACCGCGCACACCTCAAAAGAGGCTCTGCTAGCGCAGTGCTTGGCGCATCGCCCTGCGGTCGCCGTGTTGGATAATGAAGCCGATGCCGCTTGGCTGCGCCAAGAACTTAAGCGGCGGGCTGGGCAGTCAACTGACGTGAGCGCAGGCCCAGAGGCGCTGTGCGATGTTGCCCGGGACGCCAGCGTCGACTGCGTAATGGCGGCCATTGTCGGCTCGGCGGGCTTACTGCCTGCCCTAGCCGCTGCGGAAGCAGGCAAGCGCGTGTTACTGGCCAATAAGGAGGCGCTGGTGATGAGCGGCGCGCTGTTTATGGAGGCCGTTTCCCGCTCTGGCGCAACATTACTACCGATTGATTCCGAACATAATGCCATTTACCAGTGTCTACCTGCGGAGCACCGCGGCGGACTTGCCAAGCACGGCGTTCGTCAACTGCTGCTAACGGCCTCTGGCGGGCCGTTTCGTACCTGGAGCCAGGCGGAAATCAATAATGTCACTCCCGAACAGGCCTGCGCTCACCCGAACTGGTCAATGGGACGTAAAATATCGGTGGATAGCGCCACACTGATGAATAAAGGGCTAGAGCTTATTGAAGCCTGCTGGCTGTTTGATGCCACGCCCGAACAAATCCAGGTGGTGGTGCACCCTCAAAGCGTGATTCACTCCATGGCGGCGTATCAAGATGGTTCGGTGATTGCACAGTTGGGTAATCCTGATATGCGCATCCCCATCGCCTACGGGCTAGCGTGGCCGGAGCGCATTGATTCCGGGGTTGAGACACTGGATCTTTTTCAGGTGGCGCGGCTTGATTTTGAAGCCCCCGATGAAACTCGCTTCCCCTGTTTAGGGCTTGCCCGTGAAGCGATGCGGCAAGGTGGCATGGCACCCGTTGTGCTCAACGCTGCCAATGAGGTTGCAGTTGAAGCATTCCTACAGCGTCGAATCGGCTTTACAGCCATTGGGCAACTGGTCGCCGACGTCTTGTCGCGCCCCTATCAAGGCCGTGTTGATAGCCTTGATAGCGTATTAGCAACGGATCAGTGGGCGCGACAGCAGGCGCTGGAACTGGTAACAAAATGATACGCTTAAGCATTCGCTGGGCTGGTCGTTAGAGCGGGGCATTAAGGAGTTCAGTGTGGGCCTTATACAGAATATTTTAGCGGTCATTGTGGTGTTGGGCCTGTTAGTGACCTTCCACGAGTTTGGCCATTTTTGGGTGGCGAGGCGCTGTGGGGTCAAAGTGCTACGGTTTTCTGTAGGCTTTGGTAAGCCGCTATGGTCGCGGGTTGACCGCCACGGCACCGAGTTCGCGATAGCCGCCATTCCGCTGGGTGGCTATGTCAAAATGCTCGATGAGCGTGAGGCGCCGGTTCCGGAAGAGCAGCTTGATCAGGCATTTAACCGCAAAACCGTGTGGCAGCGCATTGCGATTGTGGCGGCAGGGCCAATCGCCAACTTCTTGTTAGCGATTGTGGCTTACTGGGCACTGTTCGTGGCGGGTACCACGGTGGTGTCGCCAATGGTAGGTAGCGTTGCGCCTGACTCGCCCGCCGCCGAAGCCGGACTTGCCAATGGCGATGAAATTGTCGCCATTCAGGGCGATGAGATGCGCTCTTGGGAAGATGTTAACCTCAAACTGGTATCGATTATTGGTTTCAGCGGTGAGCTGGATATAGACGCCCGCCCCGAAGGCGCGAGCGACCCTCAACGTTTTGGCTTATCGGTGACTGATTATTTGGTTCGCCAAGATCCGCCACAGCCGCTGCAATCGCTGGGTATTACTCCTTGGCAGCCGGAATTTCCGGCCGTTTTAGGCCAAGTAGTGAGCGGAGAGGCCGCCGAGCAAGCAGGCCTTGAGGCGGGCGATAGGATGGTGGCGATTAATGGCGAACCAGTGGATGATTGGATGCACTTCGTTAATATGGTGCGAGGTAATCCAGGTGAAACGCTGCAGCTCACCTATGAACGTAATGGCGAGCAGTCGAGTGTTGATTTAACCCCCGGGCGTAACCGCTTGGACACTGGGGTTGAAATTGGTTATATCGGTGCAGGCGCCGAGCAGGTCGAGTGGCCAGCAGCGTTTCAGCGTGAAATCCGTTACGGCCCTATCGAAGCGGTAGGCCAGGCTGTTTCGCGCACTGGAGAGATGACGCTCTTAACCTTAGATGCCATACGCAAAATGTTTGTCGGGCTTATCTCGCCTTCCAATTTGTCCGGGCCAATCACCATTGCACAGATCTCTGGTGATTCGGCCCGTGCAGGGATGGAAGCGTTTATTGGCTTTCTAGCGTATCTTTCTATCAGCCTTGGGGTACTAAACTTACTACCTATCCCGGTGCTCGATGGTGGCCACTTGCTCTATTATTTTATGGAGGTCGTGCGTGGACGGCCAGTATCCGAAAGAACCCAAGCCGTAGGACTGCGCATTGGGCTTGCCATGGTCGGCACCCTGATGTTGATGGCCCTCTATTTTGATCTGATGCGCCTGTGGTAATGACGCGTGTAGCGCGCAGGATGCCTTGTCATCTGCCTGCACAAATGTATATGGTGCCTTTCTGGAATGATAGGCAGACCAACGCGAGCGAATTGACTGCATGAAAATCAAGACCCTTGGAATGGCGGCACTCTTGCTGGCAGGCGCCAGCGGCGCCCAAGCACAATCCTTTGATGTTTCAGACATTCGAGTGGAAGGACTGCAGCGGGTATCCGCCGCCTCGGTCTTCAATGCATTTCCGGTGAGTGCCAATGAGCGCGTCAGCGAAGAGCAATTAGCTGCTGCTGCCCGTGACTTATTTGCCACAGGGCTATTTGACGATGTCTCCCTGGCACGCGAAGGCGATGTACTGGTTATTCAGGTCGTCGAGCGTCCGACTATTGCGCGGCTACAGATCAGCGGCAACGATCAGATCTCCGAAGAGGACTTGCGCAATGGTTTGCGTGAATCGGGGCTCTCGGAAGGTCAGGTACTGGAGCTCTCTACGCTGGAAGAGATACAGCGCGAGCTGGAAGGCGTCTACCAGTCTCAAGGTCGCTACAGCGCCAGCATCGATACCGAAGTGGAAGAGGTTGATGAGGGCCGGGTACAGGTCAATATCAATATCAACGAAGGCGAAGTGGCCAAGATTCGCCAAATCAATATCGTTGGTAACGAAGCCTTTGATGATGAAACGCTGCGTGGCGTGTTTGAGTTAAATGATCGGCCAGGACGCTTTTTCGGGCTGGTTCTCTAGCGACGAGTACTCCCGTGAAGCGCTTTCCGGTGATATTGAGCGGCTGCGCTCGTTCTACCTAGATCGTGGCTACGTCAACTTCGATGTCACCTCGACTCAGGTGTCGATTGGTCCGGAAAAATCCGAAATCTTTATTACACTAAACGTCGATGAAGGCGCCCAGTACCGGGTAGGTGATATTCGTTTCGCGGGTGATCTACAGATCAGCGAAAACGAAGCTCGCCAGTTACTCACCGTTAAAGAGGGAGAGATTTTCTCCCGCGGCGATGTTAATGCCTCCACCGAAGCCCTGCGCCAGCGTTTGGGTGCCGAAGGCTTCGCCTTTGCTGATATTCAAGGCGTGCCTGAAATGGCAGGGGACGGTGAAACGGTCGATCTGGTGATTGCCGTCAATCCCGGTGAACGCGCCTACGTGCGTCGTATCGAGTTCTACGGTAATACGACTACTCAGGATGAAGTACTGCGGCGTGAAATGATTCAGTTGGAGGGCGCACCCGCTTCCACCGAAGCCATTACACAATCGCGTCAGCGCCTTGAACGCCTGGGCTTTTTTAGCCAAGTAGAAGTGGATACCCAGCCTGTACCTGGTGAGCCGGATTTACTCGACGTTACTTATAATGTCGAAGAGCAGCCCTCGGGGTCGGTCTCTGCCAGCGTTGGTTTCTCCCAGAGTGCCGGGGTTATTTACGGTGTCGGCTTGTCACAAAATAACTTCTTGGGTACGGGTAACCGGGTCAATGTAGGGGCTCAGCGCAGCGACACCTTTACCAGTGTGAACTTTGGCTTCACTGATCCCTACTGGACGTTGGATGGCATTTCTCGCGGCTACAATGTTTTTTACCGCGAAACAGATTACGCCGATTCGGATATTTCGACGTTCTCGACGGATGCCTATGGTGCCGGTATCAACTTTGGTTACCCCGTAAGCGAACTGTCGCGTCTTAACTTCGGTGCCAGCGTTGAAGACCTAACGGTGAAAACCTACTTCGACACGGCCTCAGAAATTCGTCGCTATGTGGAAGATCAGGGCGAAGATGCGCAAAGCCTGAAGCTGACCGCTAGTTGGACACGCAACAATCTCAACCGCGGTATTATGCCGACCGATGGCAACTATCAGCGACTGTCGCTGGAAACCGGCGTGCCGGGCAGTGATTCGGAGTACTACAAGCTGCGCGCCCGTGCTCAACAGCTCTTCCCGATTAACGATGACGAGTCCTGGGCGTTCAAATTTACCGGCAATGTCGGCTATGCCGATACGCTGGGCGGCAACGATCCCTTCCCCTTCTATGAAAACTTCTACGCGGGTGGTCTTGGCTCGGTGCGTGGCTTCACGTCGAATACGCTTGGGCAGCGCACCACGCCAGCAACCGAAGGCGGCCGTGACCGCACGCTGGGCGGTAACGTTTCAGTAGAAGGTAGCGCCGAGATCATTTTCCCGCTGCCCTTTGTTGAAGATCAGCGCGCGCTGCAAACATCGCTATTCTTGGATGGCGGTAATACCTTCCTGACCTCTTGCTACGATGTGCTTGCAGAAGACGCAGGGCGTCAGCAGTGTAACTCCGGCGTTGATCTAGGCGATTTGCGCTACAGCGCCGGTATTGGCCTCTCTTGGCTGACACCGGTAGGCCCGCTGACCTTTAGCATTGCTGAGCCATTGAACGATAAGAGCGGTGACGACACTCAGTTCTTCCAGTTCTCATTAGGACAAACGTTCTAAAGGGCAAACGTTCTAATTTTGCTAGACCGCGTGCCATGGTGGCGCGTGCTAGCGTGACCTAAGGAGATAACATGATGCGTAAACTGACAGCGGTGGTATGCCTGTTGGGCGCGATGATTTTGCCCGCTCACGCTGCAGAAGTAGCAGTGTTGGATTGGCGAGCAGCATTGATGAATACCCAGTCCGCACAGGCGTCAATGAGTACTCTGGAAGGGCAAATTGGCAATCAGCAGCGTGAAGCGCAAAACCTGGGTAATGAGTTGCAGCAGCTTCAGCAGCGTTTGCAGAACGAAGGCGAAACGATGGCTCAGTCCCAGCGGGAGTCGCTGATTAGCGAGCTTCAGCAGAAAGGCAGCCGTTTTGAACAGCTTCGCCAGGAAGTAATGCAGGCACAGCAGCGTTCCGAGCAGCAGTTTTTAGAAGGCGCCGAGCCTAAGCTGGAACAAGCGGTAGCAGAAGTGCTGGAACGCCATGGTATTGATGTGCTGGTTGAACCCCAGGGCGTACTGCACTCAGGTGTGGATCTGCCCAATGTGACCGATGAAGTCACCCAGATTTTTGATACCTTGAACTAAATTTAAACGCTAATTGGTGTGGTCAGGCCACACCAACGCTTCCCTGGGCTCCCATGACGCACGCTTCTCATCACTTTACCCTCGCAGACATTGCGCGCCAATTGGGCATTGCCGTCAGCGGTAATGCCCAGCAGCCGATACGCGGCTTGGCGACGCTAAAAGAAGCGCAGCCGGATCAAGTGGCTTTTCTGGCCAATCGTGCCTACCTGAAAGATTTGGCGACGACCAAGGCGGCCGCGGTATTGCTGCACCCTGAGCATGGCAAGCACTGCCCGGTAGCGCGTCTGGAAATCGATAACCCTTACTTGGGCTATGCCAAGCTATCGCAGTTGTTTGACCCACTGCCTGCCCGCGATATCGTCGGTATTCACCCCACCGCCGTCGTGGCGGAAGATGCTCAGCTAGGCGCCGATGTCTGCATTCAAGCTCATGCAGTGATTGAATCAGGCGTGGTGCTGGGCGACCGTGTGGTCATTGGGGCGGGCAGCGTGGTGGGAGCCGATACAATTATCGGCGAAGCAACGCGTCTGCACGCCAATGTCACCCTCTGCCATGGCGTGGTTATCGGTAAACGGGGCGTCTTGCAAAGCGGCTGTGTGATTGGCGGCGACGGCTTCGGGTTTGCCCACGATGGCGCTGGCTGGCATAAAATCGCCCAATTGGGGGGCGTAGTGCTTGGCGACGACGTTGAAGTAGGCAGTTGCTCCAGCATCGATCGTGGCGCTTTGGGAGATACGGTGATTGGTGATGACGTCAAAATTGATAGTCAGGTACAAATCGCCCATAACGTCATTATCGGTGACCACAGCGCCTTAGCAGGCTGTGTGGGCATTGCTGGTTCGACCAAGGTCGGTAAGCACTGCATGCTGGGTGGTGGGGTCGGTTTATCCGGTCACCTAACCATTTGCGAC
The DNA here is from genome assembly GCF_009728585.1 of Halomonas sp. PA16-9. Classification (NCBI taxonomy): domain Bacteria; kingdom Pseudomonadati; phylum Pseudomonadota; class Gammaproteobacteria; order Oceanospirillales; family Halomonadaceae; genus Halomonas; species Halomonas sp. PA16-9. The sequence continues at coordinate 543,257 of NZ_CP040451.1, forward strand.
GGCGTTCAGGTGACAGGTATGAGCCTTGTCACGAACTCAATCCATGAACCGGGGGTCTACTCATCCGGTACTGGCGCCATGGCTAATGCCCAGTGGCGTAAAAACGCGGTGCGTTTTAAACAGCTTGATGACATCGCTAAGCGCCTGGCTCGATTGGAAAAAAAGCAACGTGAATAGTAACGGCTGCATGACTTTTACCCGCTGCTGGTTTGAGACTAGATAACAGCGGGGTATAATCCACAGCCTTTTAACCAGTGCACGTGCTGGTATTTGCCTGACACTCTTCAGGAGCTGCAGGTTTTTGTTATTTTAGAGGTCGCTACGATGGTTATGGATATCAATGAAATTCGCGAGTACTTGCCCCACCGTTACCCCTTTTTGCTGGTGGATCGAGTAACGCAATTAACCACCGGCGAATCCATCGTTGCGTACAAAAATGTCAGCATTAATGAGCCATTTTTTAACGGCCACTTTCCGCATCACCCGATTATGCCCGGCGTACTGGTGATTGAAGCCCTGGCCCAGGTATGCGGCATTCTCGGTTTTAAAACGGTCAATAAACTGCCTGCCGATGGTTATGTGTACTATCTCGTGGGCAGCGATAAAGTGCGCTTTAAACGCCCGGTAATGCCGGGCGACAAGCTCACCTTAGAGGCCGACGTGATTAGAGGTAAACGGGGTATCTGGAAATTTGCATGCCGTGCCACGGTTGACGGTGAGCTGGCCTGCGAAGCAGAAATTATTTGTGCCGAGAGGAAGGTGGCTTGATACATCCGACTGCACTGGTCGACCCGGCGGCGCGCCTTGCCGACGACGTTGAGGTTGGCCCCTTTAGCATCATTGGCCCCGACGTCACGATCGGCGGGCTCCGTGATAGGCCCTCATGTGGTGGTTAAAGGCCCCACCTCGCTAGGCGAACGTACGCGTATCTTTCAGTTTGCCTCGGTAGGTGAAGACTGTCAGGACAAAAAATACGCAGGCGAACCCACGCGGTTAGTGATGGGCGACGATAATGTGGTCCGTGAAGGCGCCACGATTCATCGAGGCACCGTTCAGGATCGCAGCGAAACCACCATTGGTTCGCGCAACCTGTTTATGGCCTACGTGCATGTCGGCCATGACTGCGTGATTGGTAACGACTGCATTTTAGCCAATCAGGTTACCTTGGCGGGCCATGTCACCGTCGGTGATCATGCCATTCTGGGTGGGTTGGCGGCAGTGCATCAGTTCTGTCACTTTGGCGATCACGCCATGGCCGGTGGTGGCTCGATTATCACCAAGGACACACCCGCCTATATCATGATTAATGGCAACCCTGCCGAAGCGCGTGGACTCAACCTAGTGGGCTTAAAGCGCCGCGGCTTTAGCCGCGAAGCAGTTAGCGCCTTAACCACCGCCTATAAAATGGTTTATCGCCAGGGGCTGACTACAGAGCAGGCGCTTGTCGAAATGCGTAGCCGCTTTGATTTGCCCGAGATCGAGCATTTCGCCGCCTCCATTGAGCGTTCTACCCGCGGCATCACCCGTTAACCCATGCTAATCATTTTATGACCCTGCAACGTGTCTATCTCGTGGCTGGGGAACTCTCCGGCGATATCCTCGGCGCTGGGCTGATGCGCGAGCTTAAAGCACGCTACCCTGGCGTCGAGTTTCGTGGCATCGGCGGGCCGCGCATGCAGGCGGAGGGCATGGAGAGCCGCTTCCCTTTAGAGACCCTCGCGGTAATGGGGCTGGTTGAAGTGCTTAAGCATCTCCCCGAACTGATCCGTGTGCGGCGCACCCTTAAAGCCGAAGCGCTGGCCTGGCAGCCGGATATTATGCTCGGCATCGATGCGCCTGACTTCAATTTAGGCCTGGAACGTCAGCTCCGCGAAGCGGGTATTACTACTGCCCATTACGTAAGCCCTTCCGTATGGGCGTGGCGCCAGGGGCGGGTAAAAGGCATCGCTAAATCGGTAGATGGCATGCTGACACTGCTGCCTTTTGAAGCCGCCTTCTATCGCGAACACCGTGTTCCCGTCGCCTTTGTGGGTCACCCTCTGGCCGACGAAATGCCGCTGGAAAATGACCGTATCGCCACCCGTCAGGCGCTGAAGCTGGCACCGGATAGCCAGGTGTTAGCGCTGCTGCCCGGCTCCCGGGCCAATGAAATTCGCTTTTTGGGTGACACCTTTCTTAACGCTGCCGAACAGCTCTGCCAGCGCCACCCCACGCTGCAAGTGGTGATTCCTGCGGCCACCGCTGATCGCCGCCGGGAAATCAGCGCACTGCTGGCTAGTTACCCGCTGTTGGTGGAGCGTACTGCGCTTTTGGATGGTCAGGCCCGCGAAGCCATGGTGGCGAGCGATGTGGTGCTGCTGGCCTCGGGGACCGCCGCGCTGGAAGCCATGCTGTGTCACCGCACCATGCTAGTGGCCTACAAAATGGCCCCAGCCACCCACTGGCTGGCTAAACGAATGGTGAAAACCCAGTGGGTATCGCTGCCCAATTTGATTGCCCAGGAGACGCTGGTACCCGAGCTGATTCAAGACGCCGCCTCTCCAGAGGCGATTGCCGACCAGCTCAGCGCTATGTTGGCCGACGAGGCAAGTCGACATGCCTTGGAAACACGCTTTGCCGAGATGCACGCTACGCTCCAGCGTAACGCCAGCCGTCGCGCCGCCGAGGCGATTAACCTGTTGGCCGCGGGTCAGCCTCTGGAGACTGTTGATGGCCATTGAGCACTGGTTGATCGAGCACAAGGATTTCCCAACGCTAGAAATTGCCTACAGCGGCGAGCGGCTGGCGGGGGTCGATGAAGTAGGCCGAGGGCCGCTGATCGGCAGCGTGGTGGCCGCGGCGGTGATTCTCGACCCCGCTCAGCCGATTGACGGTCTTACCGACTCTAAAAAGTTGACGGCGCGCAGGCGTGAAGCGCTGGATACACAAATTCGCGAGCGGGCGCTGGCCTTTGCCGTGGCAGAAGCCAGCGCTGCTGAAGTGGATGCGCTTAATATTTACCACGCCACCCACTTGGCCATGCGTCGAGCCATTGATGCGCTGGCACCGGCGGCGGAATATCTACTCGTGGATGGCAACAAATTACCTGGCCATCTGTTGCCCGGCCAGGCCGTGGTAAAGGGTGATTCACGCCACTGTGCCATTGCCGCGGCGTCGATTTTGGCCAAGGTCGCTCGCGATGCGCAGATGGTCGCCTTGGATGAGTGCTATCCTGAGTATGGTTTTGCGCGCCATAAAGGCTACCCGACCAAAGAGCACCTGACGGCGCTTGCAGCTCACGGGCCACTGGCCGAACATCGTCGTAGCTTCGCGCCTGTGCAGCGTCAGTTGGCGCTGCTTTAACGTATTTTTCTTCACCTAGCGTTTTGCTGAGAGTCTCATGACGGTTCCGTTCGTTCATTTACGTTTGCACAGTGAATATTCCCTGGTCGATGGCTTAGTGAAGCTAAAGTCGCTGGTTAGCACCACGGCTGAACGGGCGATGCCAGCGCTGGCCTTGACCGATGAAACCAACCTGTTCGGCCTGGTGAAGTTCTACAAAGCCGCCCAGGGGGCGGGGTTGAAGCCGATTATTGGCAGCGACTTATGGCTCCATAATCCCCATGACGAGTCCCACCCTTACCGGCTAACGCTGCTGGCGATGAACGATGTGGGCTATCGCAACCTGACCGAGTTGATCTCGAAAGGTTGGACGCATGGTCAACGTCAGGGGCGCGCCATTCTCGATAAACAGTGGGTGCTGGAACAGAGCGAAGGCTTGATTGCGCTCTCCGGCGCGCGGGAGGGTGAGATTGGCCGCCACCTGCTATCTGATCACGAACAGGATGCACGGGTGCTACTCGAAGAGTGGCAGGCGGCCTTTCCCGAGCGCTTTTATCTAGAGCTGGTTCGCACCGGGCGCCCGCTGGAAGAGGCCTGTGTTCACGCCAGCGTCAAGCTGGCCATTGAAACAGGCACTCCAGTGGTGGCGACCAATGACGTGCGCTTTCTTGAGCGCGAAGATTATTGGGCCCACGAGACCCGCGTCGCCATCGGTGAAGGTAAAGCGCTGGACGACCCGCGCCGCGAACGCCGCTACACCGAAGAGCAGTACTTAAAAAGCCCCGACGAGATGGCGGCGCTGTTTGCCGATATCCCCGAAGCGCTGGAAAACAGCGTGATGATCGCCGAGCGCTGCAGCGTGGATGTGCGCCTGGGCGAGATTTTCCTGCCCGAGTTCGGCATTCCCGAAGGGATGACCCAGGATGAGTTCTTCCGCAAAGTATCCCATGACGGTTTAACCGAGCGATTGGATTTTTTGTTTCCCGCTGAACGGTACCCCCGCGACAGCGAAGAGTACCAGGCGATCGACCAGCGCTACCGCGACCGGCTGGAGTTCGAGCTCAACGTTATTATCCAGATGGGGTTCCCTGGCTACTTCCTGATCGTGATGGACTTCATCCAGTGGGCCAAGGACAACCGCGTACCGGTAGGCCCGGGGCGTGGTTCCGGTGCTGGTTCGCTAGTGGCCTACGCGCAAAAGATCACTGACTTAGACCCGATTGGCTACGACCTGCTGTTCGAGCGCTTTCTTAACCCCGAACGTGTCTCCATGCCCGACTTTGACGTCGACTTCTGCATGGAAAAACGCGACAAGGTGATCGAGTACGTAGCCGAGCGCTACGGGCGCAATGCGGTCTCCCAGATTGTCACCTTTGGCACCATGGCGGCGAAGGCCGTAGTGCGTGATGTGGCCCGTGCCCAAGGCCGTCCGTACTCGCTGGGGGATAAGCTCTCCAAGCTGATTCCCTTTGAAGTAGGCATGACCCTGGCCAAGGCGATTGAGCAGGAACCCGCGCTCAAAGAGTTTATCGGCAACGATGAAGAGGCCGAAGAGATCTGGGAAATGGCGCTCAAGCTTGAGGGCACCACCCGGGGCACCGGCAAACACGCCGGTGGCGTGGTCATCGCCCCCACCAAACTGACCGATTTCTCACCGCTGCTCTGCGATGAAGATGGCTCCGGCTTGGTGGTACAGTTCGATAAAAACGATATTGAAGAGGCGGGGCTGGTCAAGTTCGACTTCCTGGGCCTGCGGACGCTGACGATTATCGACTGGGCACTAGAGATGGTCGACAAGGTGCGCAGCGTTAACGGCCAGGATCCGCTCAACATCGACAGCATCCCGCTGGACGACGCGCCAACCTTCGAGATGCTCAAGCGCGCCGAAACCACGGCGGTCTTCCAGCTCGAATCCCGCGGCATGAAGGAACTGATCAAGCGCCTGCTGCCTGACTCCCTGGACGATATGATCGCCCTGGTGGCACTGTTCCGCCCCGGCCCACTGCAGTCGGGCATGGTCGACGACTTTATCAACCGTAAGCACGGCCGGGCCGAAGTCTCTTATCCACACCCGGATTACCAGCACGAGCTGTTGAAACCTGTCTTGGCGCCCACCTACGGCATCATCCTCTACCAAGAGCAGGTCATGCAGATCGCTCAGGTAATGGCAGGCTACAGCCTCGGCCAGGCCGATATGCTGCGCCGTGCCATGGGTAAGAAAAAGCCTGAAGAGATGGCCAAGCAGCGTGACGGCTTTATGGAGGGTTGTGCCGCCAACGGTATTGATAAAGACCTGGCCGGTAACATCTTTGACCTGGTAGAGAAATTCGCCGGTTACGGCTTTAACAAGTCTCACTCGGCTGCCTACGCGCTGGTGTCTTACCAAACCGCGTGGCTGAAAGCCCACTATCCGGGGCCCTTTATGGCCGCCGTTATGTCCACGGAAATGGACAACCTGGATAAAGTGGTGCCGCTGATCGAGGAGTGTCGGAACCTCAAGCTCACCGTAACGCCGCCGAACGTCAACGTCGGTGGTTACAAGTTCACCGTCGATACCGATGCGCGTGTGGTCTATGGGCTAGGCGCCATTCGCGGCGTGGGTGAAGGGCCCATTGGCGCCATTGTCGAAGCCCGCGAGGCAGATGGCCCTTTCAAAGATATCTTTGATTTCTGCCGCCGCATTGATCCCAAGCGGATGAATAAGCGCACCCTGGAGGCGCTGATTCGCTCCGGCGCGCTGGATACTTTAGGCCCCAATCGTGCGGTGCTGTTTGCAGCGATGGAGGACGCGCTAAAAGCCGCTGCCCAAAACCACGCCAATCAGAACCTGGGCATGCTGGATATGTTTGGTGATGCGTTCGCCGCGGCCGATGAAAGTGACGATGACAGCAACGTTTACGCCGAATACATCAACGCCCGTGAGTGGACCGATCGCGAACGGCTCTCAGGGGAGAAAGATACCCTGGGGCTTTACCTGACAGGGCACCCGATCGACGAGTACGAGCGGGAGCTAAAACGTTTTGTCTCCACGCGGATCAGCGATTTAAAACCTTCTCGTGACCCCCAGCGCGTTGCTGGGCTAGTGGTCGGCGTGCGCACTATGAAGTCCAAGCGTGGTGATACCATGGCGTTTATCACCCTGGATGACCGCACCGGGCGTATTGAAGCTTCGCTGTTTGGGGAGCTATTCGAGCAACTACGCGGTCAGATTGAGGCTGATCAGGTACTCATCGTTGAGGGCGAAGTCTCCAGCGACGAATACTCTGGTGGCCTGCGCCTACGCGGTAAAGACGTTACACCAATGGTGACGGCGCGCATTCGCTACGGCCAAGCTGTGGAACTGGCATTGGACGCGGGGCAGATCAATGGCCGCTTAATTGAAACCCTGCGCGACAGCCTGACGCCGTATCGCGATCAAGAGGGGTTGCCGGTGCGCCTGCAGTACCGCCACCCAGCGGCAGTGGCTTGGCTGGAACTTGCCGATGAGTGGAAAGTCGCACCGAGCGACGACTTACTGCTGGCGCTGCAGGATGTCCAGGGTCAGACAGGCGTACAGCTACGCTATCGATAGCTGACGATACGTCACTAAACTATCGGAAGAGGGCAGGTTGAAGCGAGGGTCTTTCGGCCAGGGCCGGAAAATGTTCCTGACAATTCCGGCATTTCCGCCATCCATGGCGGTCAGATGGCGAAAGTAGCGCCCAAGGATGGGTTCACAGCGCCCTCGCGGAGACCTGCCCTCGTGAGATTGCACTCTGTGCATAAGTGAGCCCACCTTGCGTGGCAGGGTCAGGGTGCGATAATACTTATTTTGATCAGGCTTGTTTTTGACAGGCAGCTTACAGGCAGAGCCGATGAATCCTAATTATCTCGATTTTGAACAGCCGATTGCCGAACTTCAGGCAAAAATTGAGGAGCTGCGTCTAGTCAGCTCCGATAGCCAAGTCAACCTTTCCGACGAGATCGCTCGGCTGGAAGAGAAGAGCCGCAAGCTGACGGAATCGATCTTCAAGGATTTGACTCCCTGGCAGGTTTCTCAGCTATCACGGCACCCTCAGCGTCCCTACACGTTGGACTACCTCGAACACATCTTCACCGACTTTGACGAGCTGCACGGTGATCGCAACTTCGCCGATGATGCCGCGCTGGTAGGTGGCATTGCGCGGTTGAATGATGCACCAGTGATGGTGATTGGCCATCAAAAAGGCCGCGATGTAAAAGAGAAAGTGCGCCGCAACTTCGGTATGCCGCGCCCAGAAGGCTACCGCAAAGCGTGCCGTCTGATGGAGATGGCCGAGCGCTTTAAAATGCCGATCCTGACCTTTATCGATACCCCCGGTGCCTATCCCGGTATCGACGCCGAAGAGCGCGGTCAGTCAGAGGCTATCGCCTATAATTTGGCCGTTATGTCGCGACTGAAAACACCGATTATCTCCACCGTGGTGGGCGAGGGCGGCTCCGGCGGCGCGCTGGCAATTGGCGTCTGCGACGAACTGCAAATGCTGCAGTATTCGACCTACTCGGTGATCTCACCGGAAGGCTGCGCATCGATCTTATGGAAAAGCGCTGAAAAAGCCTCTGACGCCGCTCAGGCTATGGGCATTACCGCCGAGCGACTGAAAGAGCTGGGCTTCGTCGATTCGCTGATCAAAGAGCCGCTCGGTGGTTCCCACCGTCACCCGCTAACCACTGCTGAGCGGGTCAAAGAGGCGCTTACCGCGAGCTTGGGGCGTCTGCAGTCAATGGACACTGACGCGCTGCTGGAGCGTCGCTACAAGCGTTTAATGAGCTATGGCGCCCCAGCCGCTTAATACGCTGCAACGCTTGCTCAACGACGCCCTGGCGGAAACCCCGCCGGGGCGCTCTATTTGGGTGGCACTCTCAGGTGGTTTAGACTCCTGCCTGCTGCTCGCGTTAGCCGCACGGTCCTGCGAACAAGCAGGCCGCCATTTGCGGGCTATCCACATTAACCATGGTCTACAGGCAGCAGCGCAGGCATTCGAGGCGCACTGCCGGGATATGTGTGTGCGTTTGAACGTGCCGCTATCAGTGGTCAATGTGACGGTAGATGCACAAGGTGAAGGCATCGAAGGCGCCGCTCGCAACGCCCGCTATGAGGCTTTTTTGGCCACCATTCCCACTGGCGATACGCTCTGGCTGGCCCAGCACCAGGATGATCAGGCGGAAACCTTTCTGCTCGCCGCTCTGCGTGGCAGCGGGCTACGCGGCCTGGCCGGTATGCCCTATCGCCGGGAGGTCCAAAGTACCACCTTGGTGCGCCCCTGGCTCTCCGTGCGCCGAGCTGAACTTGAAGCTGCGGCTGGGCTGCTTCAGTTGCGCTGGTGCGAAGATCCCACCAATCAAGATATTCGCTTTGATCGCAACCGCCTGCGCCACCGAATATTGCCTGCATTGCGCGAGCGCTGGCCCACAGCCGTCGCTGCTTTAGCCAATAGCGCAACCAACGCCGGTGACGCAGATGCGGTGCTTAGCGAGTATTTAGCAGCCGAGCTAAACGAGCTCGTCACCGGAGAAGGGCAGATAGATGCGAGCGCACTTAGTCAGCGCTCCCGTCCCCGCCAGCGGCTGCTGGTGCGTACTCTTTGCCAACAGCAAGGCTTGCCAACACCGCCCCAGAAGCGTTTAGAGAGCCTGCTGGATCAATTGCATGCCAAGGCGGGTGCCGCGGTGTGCGTTGAGTGGCCGGGTGCTCAGGCGCGCCTATGGCGCCAGCGGCTCTATCTGATGGTGCCTTTTGAAGCGTTATCGTCGTGGGAGGTTAGCTGGGATGGTCAAACGCCACTGGAAACGCCTATCGGGCCGCTAGGGTGGCAGGTGGCTTCATTACAAGAGCCGTCTCAACCGTTGAGAGCGACCTGGCGACAAGGTGGGGAGGTTATTCAACTGCCTAAACGAGGGCGGCGCGACCTAAAGCGGTTGCTACAAGAGGCGGATATGCCGCCCTGGGAGCGCCAGCGGCTGGTGGTTATCATGCAGGGTGAGGCGTGTATCGGGGTGGTTTGTCCCCCTGCTCAGCTGTTATGGCAGGCAGAGGGCGTTTGCTTTACCCGTCTGACTTCGCCTGCTTAACGATCAGCTTAAAACCGGCGGCTTCCATAAACGCCTGCTCCTGTTCCAGGTCGGTACTCAGCAGGGTGGGTTCATCGCTGGCAGGCAGCGTGATCGTCAAGCTATCGCTGTCAGCGCTTATTTCCGGTAGCGAGGGCGCGGTTTCCGGGCGGGAATGGTTGAGCAAAACGGCTAAACGCAGCAGTCGGGCGAGCTTCTGGGTCGTCTCCTGTTGCGCTTCCGGCAGGGCCTGCCACTCCTTGAGCGGAAATTTACGCCGGTGCGCGCGCACTAAAAACGCCAGTTGGCGCTGTTCAGGGCGTGAAAAACCCGCGAGATCCGAATGCTCCAGCAGGTAGGCGCCGTGGCGATGAAACTGGCTGTGAGAGATCGCCAGGCCGATTTCATGCACGTGGCTAGCCCACTGCAAATAGCGCCCTTGGTCAAGGTTCAGCGACCATGCATGGCGTACCTGCTGAAACAGTCGCTCGGCAGTGTCGGCGACGTTAAGCCCTTGACGGGTATCAACATCGTAAGTGCGCTGTAGCGACTCCAGGCTTTTCGAGCGCGAGTCTTCGGCGGTATTGCGCCCGGCCATATCGTAGAGCACGCCTTCGCGCAGCGCCCCATCGGCAAAACGCATTTGGGTTAAATCAAAGGCCTCAAAAATCGCCCCGAGAATAGCAATCCCCGCCGGGAAAACTTTGGCACGGTCAGCCTTGAGGCCCTCCAGCGCGACTTTATCCAGTTGCTTGCACTTCAGCAGCCGTTCGCGCAGCTTCTTTAAACCGGCGCGAGTGATAACACCCTCGTGGGGCGTATCGCCATAGGCATGCAACACGCTGGCGGCGGCCTTGATCGTGCCGCTGGAGCCGACTGGGTCGTCCCAGCCCAGGCGTTGATAGGGGCGCTGAATGTTGGCGAGCTCTGAAAGAGCGGCTAGCTCGGCGCGGCGCATACGTTTTTCGTTCAACTCGCCGTCGGAGAAGAAGCGTCGGGAAAATGTCACGCAGCCCATGCGCAGGCTCTCCAGCGCTTTGGGCTCAAAAGCTTCACCAATAATGAATTCGGTCGAGCCGCCGCCAATATCGACGATTAATCGGCGGCCATTTTCGGCCAGCGCGTGGGCGGCGCCTAAATAAATCAGCCGAGCCTCTTCGCGGCCGGCGATAATTTCGATGGCGTGGCCTAACTGTGCTTCGGCGCGCTCGATAAATGTTTGGCTATTATCGGCATCGCGTAGCGCGTTAGTGCCGACAATGCGCAAATTGGCGTTGGTGATATCGCTTAAAAACGGCGCGAAGCGGCCCAGGCAATCTAGTGCGCGCTGCATTGCCTCTTCGCTGAGCAGGCCATCATCGTCTAGTCCCGCAGCGAGCTGCACCTTTTCGCCCAATCGGGCCACCACCTGGAGGCGTTCATGCTGGTAATTGGCCACCAGTAGATGAAAGCTGTTGGAACCCAGGTCTATAGCGGCGAAGCGCTGCGGCGCACCGCTGTCTACCTCAGCGGAAGCGGTGGCAATGGGGAGCGAAATGTCCTTGGGCATGAGCTTTCCTTCGTGTTGGCTGTGCCAAGGTTGCGGCGACCTTTATCTATTGTCAATTGCTAGACACCTAAAGGCTTGCGTTTGTCGCGGCGCTTGACTACCATCGAGCTACTGGCCTGATCTGACCTGGTTAGTTAGCGTGTCCACAAGTACTTCGCTGCTGAGATGAGTCGCTGTTTAGATAAATCATCTTGCATGCGTCGTGCAAGTACGGCACCTTGGTCGCCCCAGACGTTATTCACTGTTTATCCCGTTAGCGTCAGCCAGAATTCCAAGTCGTCAGATAGCCCACTGGTTCAACCACTTTCCTGGGGTAGCCAGATTAAACAAGTGTTAGCACCCTCGAGTTGAGTCTTAATAACAACAAGCAGCAGCGTTGTTAGTTAAGTCCAACGCCGTTCCTTTCATCTTCGAGCGCGTGCCTTTACCGGGGTCTGAACGCATCACACGGCGTCACTTTCACGCCTCCTGTCTTATTCCCGGCGCCTGGCGCCCAGCTTCCATGAGCAACTTTCTAACACACCGATGAATCTCACTGAACTCAAGCAAAAAACCGTTCCCGAGCTCCTCGATATCGCCCGTGAAATGGGTATTGATAACTTGGCCCGTTCGCGCAAGCAGGACATCATTTTCGCCATCCTCAAGAAACACGCCAAAAGTGGCGAGGATATCTATGGCGACGGTGTGCTGGAAATTCTTCAGGATGGCTTCGGCTTCCTGCGTAGCGCTGACAGCTCCTATCTCGCCGGTCCCGACGATATTTATATATCGCCTTCGCAGATCCGTCGCTTCAATCTGCGCAAGGGTGACTCCATTTCCGGTAAAATCCGTCCGCCGAAGGAGGGTGAACGCTACTTCGCCCTGCTGAAGGTCAGTCAAATCAACTTTGACCGTCCGGAAAATGCCAAGCACAAGATCCTGTTTGAGAACTTAACGCCGCTGTTCCCAGACGATCGCATGCGTATGGAGATCGGTAACGGCTCCACGGAAGACCTTACCGCGCGAATCATCGATCTAACCGCGCCGATCGGTAAAGGCCAACGTGGTTTGCTGGTATCGCCGCCGAAGGCGGGTAAAACGCTGATGTTGCAAAACATCGCGACCTCCATCACGCGCAACAACCCAGAGTGTCATCTGATCGTACTGCTGATCGATGAGCGCCCTGAGGAAGTCACCGAAATGTCGCGCACCGTGCGTGGCGAAGTCGTGGCGTCAACCTTCGATGAGCCGCCTGCGCGTCACGTGCAAGTGGCTGAAATGGTTATCGAGAAAGCCAAGCGCTTAGTTGAGCACAAGAAAGACGTGGTCATTCTGCTCGACTCGATTACCCGTTTAGCGCGTGCATACAACACCGTGGTGCCCAGCTCTGGCAAAGTGCTCACCGGTGGTGTCGATGCCCACGCCCTTGAGAAGCCAAAACGCTTCTTTGGTGCGGCGCGTAATATCGAAGAGGGCGGCAGCCTGACGATTATCGCCACGGCGCTGGTCGATACTGGCTCCAAAATGGACGAAGTCATCTTCGAAGAGTTCAAGGGTACCGGTAACATGGAAGCCCACCTGGATCGCAAGCTGGCTGAGCGTCGTGTATTCCCGGCGATCAATATCCGTCGCAGTGGCACCCGTCGTGAAGACCTGCTGGCTTCTGAGGATGAAATGCAGCGCATGTGGATTTTGCGCAAGCTGCTCAATCCGATGGAAGACACCGCCGCCACTGAATTCCTGATTGACCGTCTGAAAGATACCAAGACCAATCTTGAGTTCTTTGAAGCGATGAAGCGCCGCTAGCTTGTGGTGTAAAAAAGAGCGCCGCTAACGCGGCGCATTCGCCAGCCAGGGAGCGTGCCTTGAAGTACAAAGACTTGCGTGAGTTCATCGCGGCGCTTGAAGCCCAGGGTGAACTCAAGCGTATTCATGTCGAAGTCGATCCTTACCTGGAAATCACCGAAATTTGCGACCGCACGCTGCGTGCCGGTGGCCCGGCGTTGCTGTTTGAAAACGTCAAAGGCCACGACATGCCGCTGTTGGGCAACCTGTTTGGCACCCCTAAACGGGTTGCGCTAGGCATGGGCCAAGAATCGGTAGAAGCGCTCAGAGAAGTGGGTAAGCTGTTGGCGTTTCTCAAAGAGCCTGATCCACCGAAAGGCTTGAAAGACGCCTGGGACAAGCTGCCGATCTTCAAGCAAGTACTCAGCATGGGGCCGAAAAACGTCAAGCATGCGCCGGTACAGGAAGTGGTCTATGAAGACGACGAGGTCGATCTCGGCCTGCTGCCGATTCAGCACTGCTGGCCTGGCGATGCGGGGCCACTGGTCACCTGGCCACTGGTGATTACTAAAGGGCCGCACAAGAAGCGCCAGAACCTAGGGATTTACCGTCAGCAGAAGATTGGCAAGAACCGCCTGATCATGCGCTGGCTCTCCCATCGTGGCGGCGCGCTGGATTTTCTGGAGTTCCAGAAAGCCCACCCAGGCGAGCCTTTCCCGGTTGCGGTGGCGCTTGGCGCTGACCCGGCGACGATTTTGGGCGCCGTCACCCCCGTGCCGGATTCGCTTTCAGAATACGCCTTTGCGGGCCTACTGCGCGGTTCGCGTACCGAGCTGGTGAAGTGCGGTCATGCGGATCTTGATGTGCCCGCGTCCAGCGAGATTATCCTCGAAGGCTTTATCTATCCCGATGATATGGCGGCGGAAGGCCCCTTTGGTGACCACACCGGTTACTACAATGAGGTCGACCACTTCCCGGTGTTTACCATCACGCGGATGACCATGCGCCGTGATGCGATCTATCACTCGACCTATACGGGACGTCCGCCGGATGAGCCGGCGATTCTCGGTGTGGCGCTGAATGAAGTCTTTGTGCCCATTCTGTGTAAGCAGTTTCCCGAAATCGTCGACTTCTACCTGCCACCGGAAGGCTGCTCTTACCGTATGGCAGTGGTCACCATGAAGAAGCAGTACCCCGGCCACGCCAAGCGCGTGATGATGGGGGTATGGAGCTTTCTGCGTCAGTTTATGTACACCAAGTTTGTGATTGTGCTGGATGACGACGTGGACGCACGCAATTGGGAAGATGTTATCTGGGCGATCACCACCCGGATGGATCCCGCGCGGGATACTGTAATGGTCGAAAATACCCCCATTGATTATCTCGATTTCGCTTCGCCGGTCTCAGGTCTTGGCTCGAAAATGGGGCTTGATGCCACCAATAAGTGGCCAGGAGAAACTGACCGTGAATGGGGCACCCCGATTGTGATGGACGATGCCGTTAAAGCGCGCGTGGATGAACGCTGGGAAGCGCTGGGGATTGGTCTTGAATTGCCGCCCTCTCGCCGCTGAATGCGATGTATCGCTGACCAAATTTGTAAAAAGAGGCTTTCATGAGTGCAAGGACGTTGACTTGCCAAGTCACCGAGGTTGAGAACTTAAGCCCCGATGTGTTTGGCGTGACGCTAACTGGGCGCGCCGAAGCCATGCAGCATGCGCCGGGGCAATATTTAGAGCTTAAGCTGGATGACACCACCTGGGTGCCGTTTTCGATCGCCAGTGCCGATCGCAGCGATGGTGTTATCGAGCTGCATATTCAACACTGGCCGGAGCGGGATAACTCAGCGCGGCTGCGGGAACTGCTGCAGGTAGCCAATCAGCTCACGCTGCGTTTGCCCGGCGGTGAGTGCGTGCTTGATCGTGAGAGCGAAAGACCGCTGCTGCTGATTGCAGCAGGAACCGGTTTCTCCCAGATGAAAGCCATTGTCGAAGCGGTACTGCATGAACAGCCCGAACGAGAAATTTCGCTGTGGTGGGCCGCCCGCGAACACCGCGACCTCTATTTAGAGCAACTGGCCAGCCAGTGGGCGCAAACCCACGCCAATGTCTGCTTTCATGCGGTAACCGAATCGCCCTTGGAAGAGCCGTTAGCAGCGGGCGAGCGGATTGCCCATCACCTGGGTCGTATTGATCAGGTGTTGAAAACCGCAGATATCACGCCAGAAACCCATGATGTTTATATCTCGGGTTCGCCCAACATGGTCTACGCCTGCCTGGATGTGCTCGACACAAAAGGCATAAAGCTTGAGCGGGTGTTTTCGGATGTGTTTGCCTACGCACCCCGTTCTACTTAATATGACCGCAGCGTTGTAACGCTCCCCCTGATATAGCGTTGTCAAAAAAGGAGGCTAACATGGCCCAACACGACGAAAACTTTAAAGACGATTCTGGTTTCCTGTCCATCTTTCTAGGCTTGGTGGTGCTGGTTAGCATGAGCGCGCTGCCCGCTACCATTGGTTGGGTACAAGCTTTTAGCGGTTGAGTGTTGCCATTTGCAGCGCTTGCAGGCAGGATAAAACGACAACGCCATGGCGGCAGCCCTGTCAAACGATTCACTGGGGCTAGTTATTGCCAGCGTAACTAACAGAATCTAGCGGAATATGGGCATGCAACGACTAACCACACCACATACAGTGAACCCACAACCAGAATTGGTTGGTGGTTTTGCGTTTTATGGGTATTGGTTTAGCTACGGTGTGCCCCTGGCCGACGCCTAACGTCGCGCCACCAGGCACACCACTCGGTTGCCTGCCGCAAGCACAGAAGCCCCGGTCGGTAACCCCGTCGGGGCTTCTGGCGTTTTGGGGCCCCAGCGATTTATAGACTGAGCGATTTTCGGCAATAGTTATTCACCATTATTTCATCAAGGAGCAGCATCATGATTTATCGCGCACTGACTAACGCTTTCGCTACCAGCTTTGTGGGTTATGGCTATAGCTGGCGATTTAGCGACGCGCGGTCGGTGCTAGCTGCCACCTCCGACCGTGTTCACTTGGGTGGTCACACAACCATACGATGTCACACGATTGCGGAGAATTAATCATGAATGCGCCTGTCAGCCCTGTTATTAATAAAACCGTTGTATCCACTGCCCATGCTACTTCCCGGCTAACGCCTTCAGCGCCTGAGCCCAGTGCAAAGCGGCTGCCTACCCCCGCCGAACTCAGACAACGTATCTCGTTAAGCGCCCCGCTAAGTGAGCAAATTGCCCGCCAGCGACACGCCGTACAGCAAATTTTGAGTGGTCACGATGACCGCCTGCTCGTTGTCGTTGGCCCTTGCTCCGTTCACGACCCAGATGCAGCGCTGGAATACGCCGACCGCCTGGCTGCATTAAGCGAAGAGATCAGCGAACGTATTTTGCCGGTCATGCGCGTCTACGTTGAAAAGCCGCGCACCACTGTGGGCTGGAAAGGGCTGGCCTACGACCCAGGCTTGGATGGCAGCGGTGATATGCCGCGCGGTTTGGCGCTTTCTCGTGAACTGATGCATGCCGTAGCCGCTCGCGGCTTGCCGGTGGCTACCGAGCTTTTACAACCGATGCTGGCACACTACGTAGACGATTTACTAAGCTGGGTAGCGATTGGCGCACGCACCACCGAGTCGCAGTTGCACCGTGAGCTGGCCAGTGATTTGTCAGCGGCGGTGGGGTTCAAAAATGCCACCAGTGGCGATGTACAAGTGGCTATCGATGCCATGAGTGCGGCGGCCCACCCGCACCAGCGTTTCGCGGTAGACCCGCAAGGCTACCCGATCGTCCAGCAAACTGCAGGCAACCCGCACACCCACGTGGTGCTGCGTGGCGGGCACGGCGAGCCGAACTATCAGGCGCAACATGTACGCGCGGCAACCACCGCGCTGCGTAATGCCGGGCAAAACCCACGGCTAATGGTGGATTGCAGCCATGCCAATGCGCGTAAAGACCATCGCCGCCAGAGTGAAGTGATGCTGGATGTATTGGCGCAGCGTCAGGCAGGCGAAGCCAACCTGGTCGCGCTGATGCTGGAAAGTCACCTGTTCGAAGGCAAGCAGCCGCTCAAGCCTGGCGCCATGCGCTACGGCGTATCGGTCACCGACGCCTGCGTGGGCTGGGAAACGACCGAACACTTACTTAAAACGGCTGCAGAGCGTTTGGCGTAATTGCATTTGTAAACGCTATTACTTGTTTGCCCTGGCCAGCCCCGTATCATAGGACGTTTGCAGCGATAATGAGGCTGGCCATGGTATTTACCCTAGAACATCACGACCCCGAGACCTACCGCCGCAAAGCCCGCATGATTAGCTTTGCCATGGCGGGGCAACTGATTATTTTTGGCCTCCTGTTCTCAATGCTCCTTACCTCCACTTTTGGCAGCAGCCTATGGCTCAATGCCCTAGGTGTGCTACTTGGGCTATTGGCCACCAGCGCGCTATTTGCCGTGTTGCGTGAGCGCCCATGGATGACGGAGGTGCGCTATGTCTGGCAACTCAAACATCATTTGTCGCAAGTCAGTGGCTATCTTTCGCAACTGCGCAAAGCGGTGGAAGAGAGCAACCGCACGGCGCTGGATCTGCTCACTTTCTATCACCAGGGCATGGCGCAGTTGGCGGAGCTTAATGGGCGCACTACCGATGACGACGCCGAACGGCTAGCGGAAAAAATGCAGGTTAAAATCAAACGCGAAGAGCTGGGGTTGCCCCCGCAGGTGGAAAGTATCGATACGCATGATCTGCAGGCGTTCAAACGTGGGTAAGAAGTTCAGCAAGCAATAGAATTAGTTATATAGGGAGCATGACATATGAATACGTTAAAAGCATGGGGTGGGGCCATCGCCGCAGTCGGTATGATGGTGGTACTCGGGGGGTGTGCAGCCACGCCCTCCACAGAAACTAAAGCCGCTAACCAAGCAACGCTGGATAACCGGGCACCCTTTCTGCCCTCGGCGCTTTTTCCCGGCTCTGCCCAGCGTTTTGATGCGTGGCACTGCGAACCCGCTCAGCAGCACTTAGTGGCTGCCACCAATGCCAACGATTTGCGCCTATGGTCGCTGCACGGCGCATGGCGGTTGCCCCAAGCCGTCGTGGCCAGCGGCGCCCGCTACCAAGATGGTGAGATCAGCTTCTGGAACCGGGGTGACGAGGCGCTAGTGGAAACGCCACGAGGGCAGTTGCAGTGCTCGCTGGCCGAGCAGCGTGACGCCTTAACCCGAGCTGAAAAGCCCGGCGTGATGTTCTTTGGTCAGGGTAACGAACCGGGCTGGACGGTTGCGTTAGCAAATGACACGCCGACACTGACGATGGAAACGAACTACGGGGAAGAGCGTCTCCAGCTACCTTATATGGTTAGTGTGATGGACAATGAAGCTGGTCGAGTCGTGATTGAAAACGCTGACGTGGAGCCCTTTTTCCGCGTGCGTATCGATGCTGGGGCCTGTTTCGATAACATGAGCGGCAAGCCTTTCCCCGCTCGCGTTACGCTGACCTATGGTGGGGAGCAATATAGCGGCTGTGGTCAAGGTATTGCTCCCTAAGGAATCTAATAAAGCGCTAGCTCAGCAGCGATAAACCACACGCTCGGCCCGCCACTCATGCGCCTCGAAATCGCTGGCGCACAGGGCCGAGGTGTTACCTGCGGCACGAGCGGCGAGGCGCGATAGCGTTTGCATCTGAATACCGCGGGTACTCTCCAACTGTTCGCTTACCGCAAGCGGTACCCAGTGTTCTTCCTCTAACGTTGCCAGGGTAAAGCTAAACGGATGGAAGCCTGGGAAGCCGAGCCGAATATCGGTGGCGATCAGCGTCTCTTTTCCTTCTAGCAGCCGCGTTTCATAGCGTAAAAAAGAACCCGCAAACCACATTAAACGCTCTCCCTGTTGGCTGGCCAGGGCGAACGTCTCTAGCCCAGCGTTACGAATTAATGGTTCGAAACGCGGTTGACGGTCGCCGTCAAACACACTAATCAGGCTTTCATGGTAGCGCTCCCGTCGATCACCGTGGCGCGCCATAGCACAATATTAAACGGCGTTGGCTGTATCAGTAGCGGAGCCTCTTCAAGACCCTGTTCTGCCAGGGCAGGGGCAAGACGTTGCTCTACCACTAATTTCGCACCCGCTGCCATCATTAGGTAAACACTCGTGATGGCCAGTCCCCATGTGCAGGCTTTGCGTACCCGCTGAGAGACCAAGGCAACGCCCAAGGTAAATAGCAGCGGCAGTGTATAGAGCGGATCGATAATAAAAATAATCGGCCACGCGGTGGGAGCAAGATCAAGAGGCCAAAGCAACTGGGTGCCGTAAGTGGTTAGCGCATCAAGCAAAGGATGGGTAATCAGAATAAGAGCAAAAAAGCACCACCAGCGGGGTAGGCTAATATCTTTTGCAGGAGCAAATCGTGTGCATAGCAGCGCCAACAGGGTGGCTAACCCTGTTAGTACAAAAAGCGAATGGCTAAAACCGCGATGCTCGGTGACATTGGCGACGGCGTCGCCATAATCCAGCGCTACATCAAAATCGGGCAGGGTGCCGAGTACGGCACCGATAAGGATGGCCTTACGGCCAAGGCGGCGGCCCAGTACGGCCCCGCCAATGGCTGCGCCAAGCGCGGCTTGAGTGACTGAATCCACAGGTTTCTCCGACGGGTAAACCCAGCTAAGATAAACGTTATAATTTAATTATACAGCGTTGCAGCGATTTATTTCTGTTGTCACGTTTTTGTAAAGTATGACCAAGGCCGTTTTTAACAGGAGTCGATATGCAATATCTACATACCATGGTGCGTGTCAGTGACCTGGATGCTTCGCTGCATTTTTACTGCGATCAGCTGGGTCTTAAAGAAGTTCGCCGAAAAGAGAACGAGAAAGGACGCTTCACGCTGGTGTTTCTGGCCGCACCAGAAGATGAGCCACGCTCAGAGCGGCTGACGGCTCCGGAGCTTGAGCTGACGTATAACTGGGATCCCGAAGAGTACACCGGTGGGCGTAATTTCGGCCACCTAGCCTATCGGGTGGATGACATTTATGCGCTCTGCCAACACCTTCAGGACAACGGCGTGACGATTAACCGCCCACCTCGTGATGGCCATATGGCGTTTGTTAAATCACCGGACGGAATCTCTGTGGAGCTGCTGCAAAAAGGCGATGCCCTGGCACCACAAGAGCCATGGGCTTCTATGGAAAACACCGGTAGCTGGTAACAATGACAAAAGGAACGATCACCATGAAAGGTTGGCGCTTATTACCACTGTTGGCTTCCGCTGCGCTACTGTTAAGTGCTTGTAGCAGTTCGCCGGGGCCAAGTTCTACACCACAACGGGGCGCCAACGATGCCTCGCTTGAGGGCGCCATTGTTGAACAGCGTTGGAACCTACTGTTGGTGGGCACCGATGAGCGGCTCTCCATGCCGGAAACGCCTTTTTTCCAGATTTCAAAAGAGGGCAAAGTTAGCGGCCACGACGGCTGTAACCGCTTTACTGGCGAAGTAACACTCGGTGAAAACCAGCGCATTGAGTTTAGCCCGTTAGCCACCACCCGCATGGCGTGCCCGCAAATGGGCGATGCCAAGCGGGTCACGGATATGCTGGAGACCGCCTATCGGTATTTGATTGACCATGATCGGTTGGTCTTCTTTGGCCCGGATAGCCGGGTGCTAGGCGGCTGGCGCGAAGGTAACTGATTCAGCCAGTTAACCTTCAAAAGGCGGATTGAAGCGGGCGATAAAGCGCGCATCAATCCGCTTTTTCCATTGCCATACCCACTTGCCGGATACCCCAAAGCCTCCGCGGCTGGCAATCGCGTGGCCGTCGCCAGTGCCAATGAGTGCCAACACCCGTTTGGGTGGCTGCCAGGGGAGCAATGGTTCGCCGTGGCAGGCACGGCGAAGATTATCCGCTAAGTGTGGCCCCATGCGCACCGCATAAACCCCTGCGTTGGGCAGCGCTGGGGTAAACGCTGCACAGTCGCCAGCGGCAAACATATTCGGCTGGTCGCTAACCTTCAGTGAATGGTCAACGCGGATAAAACCGTGTTGATCCAACGGCAGCCCAGTCCCTGCCAGCCATGGGTGGCCGACAGCCCCCGTTGCCCACAGGACGATGTCCGCATCGATGCGTTTACCGTTCTGGGTGGTTACTCCGCCTTCAATAAGCATTTCGCCGCGTTGTTCAACGTGAACGGTAATCCCTGCCTGTGACAGCGCGCGTCGCATTAGCCAGCGTGGCACGCGCCCGGCATCGGGCAAGAGTGCGTTAGAGGCGCTGAGCAAATGCCCCTGCCAATCAATATCCGGACGCTGTTTGCGCAACTGGGCCAGCACGCTCATTAGTGTTTCACAGCCCGCAGCGCCACCGCCAACGCCCACCACCCGTTGGGCACCGTCGCTGGGTAAGTGGCTAATGTCATTTTGCAGTGCCTGCCAGCGCTGGTGCAGACTACTCAATGGGCGCATGGCGAGTAGCTTGGGGAGGTTCTCCCCATGCTGCTGAGGAGACGTCAGGGTCGAACCGATGTTGACGGAGGCCACGTCAAAGTTAACGCGCTCGCCATTTGCCAGCACTACGTAACGCTCCTGGGTGTTGATCGTGTTCGCTGGTGAAAGAATTAGCCGAGCATTGGCTCTTTGGCACAATGCCTCCACGTCGATCTGTGTCTCGCGCAGCGTACACTCTCCCGCTAGCCATGCGGGTACGCTGCCGGAGTAAGCTGCTAAAGGACTATCACTCACCACGGTAATCGCGATGCCTGGTTCAGGCTGTTTGGCAAAGGATTCGAGTACAAAGGCGTGGGCATGGCCCGCACCCATGAGTAATAATTGCTGCATGGACATCGCCTATAGAAGAAGCAAGGTGCTGTTGGGGATTAACAGACAAAGACTTGGTTTTTACCCGCCAATTTAGCCAGATACATGCCTTGATCCGCCCGCTCAAATAGCTGGCGAGGCCGGTCGCCGGGCTGGGCGAGGGTCAGGCCGATACTGATTGTTAATTGGCCAGCGATGTCGAAGATGTGTTGCTCCACGTTGCGGCAGAGCCGGTTAGCCAGCTTTAGACTAGCGTCTTGGTCAAGCCCCTTGGATATAATGACGAACTCTTCACCTCCCCAACGCCCAAAGTGATCCTCATGTCTCAACGTTTCCTGCACTAACTGAGCCATATTACGCAAGATATCATCGCCGGTTGCATGCCCATAGGTATCGTTAATATTTTTAAAATCATCAATATCAAACATCAACATGGCAAAACTGACTGACGAATTGATCAAATCCTCAATCACCAGCTCTGTATAGTAGCGGTTCCAGCATTTTGTTAAGGGGTCGGTGTGGGCCAAGCCCTCAAGGCGTTGATTGGTTTTGGTTAACTGGCGGTTGAGATGAACGACCTCCTGGGCCGTTATGGCCACGGCTAAATCGTCGGCCAGCTCAATCATCATGGAGGCTTCCTGCGGCATCCAATAACTCAAGACGTCTTGAAGCATCGTATCAGCAACCAGAGCGGGGAGTAGCGGCTGTTGGCGAAATAGTAGTAACCAACCCAAGGAAGCATTGGCGACGCTTAGCGGGGCCGCTAAACCTCCTTGGCAGCTGCCATTCAGCTCGGCGATTTCGTCATGGGGATTGTGTTGATTCAACTGCTGTAAATGATGAAATAACTGGTGCTTCGAGGGACACTCGCCAAAGCAGTGAAGATCGCCCTGATAAGCCAGCGCAATGCCTTCGGCCTGAAAAATATCGCACCAGCTAGCGCCATGATGCTGCAAAATATCATCAATGGAAGTCAGTTTTTTAATATCTCTGGACAGCAATCTGCGGCGAGACTTTAAACCTGATTGGCGAGTGACCATACGCTCTGCTTTTAACAAGCGTAAGCGTTGGGATGCAAGATCGACGAGTAGCTGGATCCACTTGCCAGGCCCAGCGTGAACCGCAGGTGGATGCCCAATATACCCCCACACTTCATGCTCGCCCTTTAGTTCATACAGTTGCAGCTCTGAGGCGGCTAGATCGTCGTAACAATGAATAGCGAGCAGCGCGTGGTGAGAGGCGAGGGTACTTTCCAACGGATAGTAGTACGCCAAACGAAGGTTTCCTGTGCTTAAGCGGCGATAAAGTGCCACTGGTTGACCCTGGGTAAGCGCATGCAGCGTTTTGGTCAGCAGTTCAAAAAGCTCGAGAGGGGTTGCCGAGCGGCATAGTAGCGCCAGCTTATGACACAGGTCGTCGAGATTTTGCACCGATGGAGATAGTGTGCCACTCATTCTGAATGACTCCTCAAGCGCCGCATTTCAGCGCTTAGCATAGCAACTCGCCTAATACTGCTAAGCGAAAACTCGAAATTGAATTAATGATTCAATCAAAAGGTGAACCGTTATTCAACTGTTATTGAACAATCGCTTCACATTGGCGGCATGAATGAAAAAATCATGTTCGCCGAGCGTCTAAAAGCGGCACTGGAAGCAGCGGGTTACGAAGCGCGGCCGTCAGTGCTTGAGCGGGAATTTAATCTGCGCTATTGGGGAAAGCCGATCACGTTTCAGGCCGTTAGGCGCTGGCTGCGTGGTGATTCGATCCCCAGTCAGGATAAGCTCCAGGTTTTGGCTCGCTGGCTGTTAGTCGATCCACACCACTTGCGCTACGGCGCTAGCACCGCTTATACGGTCAGCGAACCTTCCGCAAGTTGGGACGTTTCATCCACCAGTGAAGAGCGCCAATTGCTGGCACTCTACCGGGAGCTTCCCGCTGCCCAGCGTAAAGTAGTGCGCGAAATTATTGAAACATTCGCTAAAGTGCACCCGCCTGCTAACGGGCGTAACGATTAGGTCGACTTATTTTTTCTAATTATCTTTCAATTCGATGTGCTAGGTGTCAATTTTCTTAGCTGAACTGTCACCGCGTCGCCAATTGAAGTAGTGCTTCAATAGTGCCAGCACTCGTTCGGGCTTGTGGGCGTTTTTCCACACCCCGGCAGTGGCCTTTGCCGCCTCGCCCAGCGTGGGGTAGGGGTGGATGGTACCCAGTAGTTTGTTGAGGCCCAGACCGTGCTTCATGGCGAGGGTAAATTCACCCAGCCATTCACCGGCGTTTTCCGCCACGATGGTTGCACCGAGAATCTTGTCTCTGCCGGGCACGGTAAGCACTTTGATAAAGCCTTGAGTGGCACCTTCGGCGATGGCGCGGTCGCTTTCGCCCATGGCGTAGCGGGTAACTTCAAAGGCAATGCTCTGTGCGTTAGCCTCTTTTTCGTTTAATCCCACCCTTGCCACTTCCGGCTGTACATAGGTGACGGCGGGCATATAGCGGTAATCCACCGCAAAGCTTTTCAGCTCGCCGAACAGCGCATTGACGGCCGCATGCCACGCCTGGTGAGCAGCAGCGTGGGTAAGCTGATAAGGCCCTGCCAAATCACCGCAGGCCCAGATATTGGGTAGGTGGGTTTGCAGGCGCTCGTTCAGTTCAAGGGGGCCCGCTTGGGTGGTCGTGATGCCCAGCGCTTCGAGCCCTAAGCCTTCCACATTGGCCTGGCGACCGGCACTCACCAAAAGGTAGTCCAACGGTAGTATTTTGCGGTCGCCATCATGCTCCACCACTAGCTGATAGCCTGTCTCCTCGTTGAGAACTTCCAACGCCCTGGCATCGGTCATCACCGACACGCCTTCGCCTTCCAGGGTGCTTTCGACTAGCTCACCGACCTCTGGATCTTCACGGCCCAGCAGTTGGGAAACGCCTTCCACCAGGGTGACCTGGCTACCCAGGCGAGCGAAGCTCTGACTTAGCTCGCAGCCAATGGCACCGCCGCCCAGCACCACTAAACGTTTGGGCAACTCAGTGAGCGACCAGAGGTTCTCGGACGTTAAAACGGGGGCGCTCTCAATACCCGGTAGCGACGGCACCCGGGGACGTGCGCCGGTGGCCAGCACGATATGCCGTGCGGTGAGGATTTTATCGCCGACCTGTATTTCCCAGGGCGAGATCAGCCTGGCGTGCTCTTGGTACACCTCAACACCCAAGCCGTTATAGCGCTCTATACTGTCGTGGGGTTCGATATCGCTAATCGCCTGATGCACATGGCCCATCACCTTGGCAAAGTCGACTTGCGGCTCGCTGGCAGTCACTCCGAACCGGTGTGCAGTGCGAATCTCATGTGCGGCGCGGGCGGTACGAATTAATGCTTTAGACGGAACGCAGCCGGTATTCAGGCAATCGCCGCCCATCTTGTGTTTTTCCACCAACGCCACTTTGGCGTTCACGGCGCTGGCGATATAGCTGGTAACCAGCCCGGCTGAGCCGCCGCCGATCACCACAATGTCGTAGTCAAAGCCCGCTGGCCGGGTAAAACCTTTATAAGCTTTGCGCTTCTGCACCAGTTGTACAATGCGTCGAGCTATCCAGGGGAAGATGGCCAGCAGTAAAAACGAGGCGATAAGCGTCGGTGAAAGAATACCCCCCAGGCTCTCTAGCTCGCCCAACTGCCCACCCGCATTCACATAGATGGCGGTGCCGGGCAGCATCGCGAGCTGGCTTACCCCGTAAAAAGTGACGGTTTTTATGCGCGTTAGACCCATGACCAGGTTGATCATAAAGAACGGAAATACCGGCACTAAACGCAGGGTAAATAGATAAAGAGCGCCATCGCGCTCCACGCCGCGATTCACCGAGGCAAACTGGCGCGGAAAGCGCTTTTCGATAGGGCCACGGAAAAGAAACCGTGAAAGTAGAAAGGCCAGCGTGGCCCCCATGGTGCTAGCGAAGGAGACAATCAGTAGCCCCCAGCCGAGCCCAAATAGCGCACCGCCAAGTAAGGTCATCAGCGTGGCGCCCGGCAGTGAGAGCGCCGTTATCACCACATAAACAGCAAAAAAGATCCCCGCTACCTGCCAAGGATTTTGAGTAAATGCCGTTTGGAAGTCGCTTTGGTATGCTTTGATGGTTTCCAGGGTGAACCATTGATGGGCACCGCTAATGAAAAACACGCCAATGGCTGTGATCAGTAGCGCTGCAATAATCAAACGTTGTCGGGTCACAATAAAAACTCCAGCGCTAATAAGGGAAGTATCGGTTGTCACTGAGTGAGGAGAGTGCCCGTTTCCTTACACTGAAACGGCTAATTAGAGATTCTCTAGCTCCTTCCAGCGCTGCCAGTCTTCAGGGCGATCCACGTCCCAAATAGTCGCGGGGTAGGCGACCTGGAGGCCTAATGCTTCAATGCGCTGCTGCGTGGTGGTCAGCACGCGTTGGGTACCCCAGGGGATATCTTCAAACAACGCAGGGTAGTCTTGCCGGGTACCCACAAAGCCGTAGCCGCCATCTTCGGCGGGTAACATCACCACCTCAAAGCTGGCTAGCTGCTGTGCGCAGGTGGTGATTAGCGCGCTGGTGATGCTTGGGCAATCACTGCCCATTAGCATGGCGGGCCCTGGAGTACTGTTCAGGGCATGGCGAACCCTTGCGCCTAAGTCACCCTCTGGCTGGGCGCTTAGCGTCACACCAAATGCCTCGCGAAGCTCGATAAACAGCGGGTGGGCGTGATCAAGCGCTGTCCATAGTGTGACATTGGCGGCAGGCAGCGCTTTGCAGGCATTTGCGACGCAGTGGCGTACCAGCTCCGCGTGGGCGTTGGCAGCACCTTCCAAACCGAGTAGGGGCGACAGGCGCGTTTTAGCTTGCCCCGCCAGCGGCGCTTTGGCTAGCAGGTGCAGGTGGGGCGTTTCAGCGGGCATCGCGATACTCCTTGGCGAGTTGGGTTGCGCTAACGCCGCGCCAGTAGCGGTAGCGCAGCCGCCACATCAGGCGGATCGTTTTCCACGCGCCGACCTCATCCCAGCGCCTGCCCGAGCTTACCACTTTCGCCTGCAAACAGGCGGGCCGAGACACCCGTTTGAGCCGTTTAGACAGCTCAATGTCTTCCATCAGTGGCTGTTCGGGAAAACCACCGACTGCTTTGAAAGTGCTCGCACGCATAAACATGCCCTGGTCGCCAGTGGCGATGCCGGTGAGCCGTGAGCGTTGGTTCATCATCCAGCTCACCACGGGCAGCCAGCCGCTGCGGCCTGCAAGCTCAATATCAAAGCGCCCCCAGGCGTGGCCGTTAAGCGCTTGGGTGATCTGCTCAACGGCGTTCTTGGGCAATTGAGTATCCGCGTGCAGGAACAGCAGTGCGGGCGCAGTGGCATGCTGAGCGCCCAGGTTCATTTGCAATGCTCGTCCGGCTGGGCTACTGAGCACTCGATCTGCTAGTGGTTTGGCAATGTGAGCGCTGGCATCACTGCTCCCGCCATCCACGACAATGATCTCAACGGGTATCGCAATGCGCTGGTCGCGCAGTGCTTGCAGCGGCGTCAGTGACGCCTCAATTCCCGTGGCCTCGTTAAGCACCGGTATCACGATGCTCAACCGAGGTGGTTGGTCAGCCGAGCTCAATAACCGGCCCTCCTGCTGCATTGGCGTCCTCGTGGTCATGGGTGACCAGGAGCGTAGGCAGGCCTGCTTCGCGTAGTTGGCTAAACACCAGTGTGCGCATCTCCTGGCGCAGCGCCGTATCCAGCTTGGAAAACGGCTCGTCCAGCAGCACCGTTCGCGGCTTGGAGAGTAGCAGGCGCATCAACGCCACGCGTGATTGCTGGCCGCCGGAAAGGGTGGCAGGGTCGCGGGACTCAAAGCCTGCTAGCCCAACCTGTTCAAGTGCCTGAGTAACCTGCTGGCGCTTGTCTTTTAGATGGCGAGGCAGTCCGAAGCGCAAGTTGCCGCCCACGCTTAAGTGCGGAAATAGCAGCGGATCCTGAAACAGAAGCCCGATGTTGCGCTGTTCGGCGGGAAGGCTGAGCAAATTGCGCTCGCCCATCCATACGCCGCCGCTAGCGGTGAATTCGCGATCAAGAAAGCCTGCAATATACGCCAATAAGGTGGATTTTCCCGACCCCGAAGGTCCCATGACCGTGAGTACTTCACCGGAGCTAATAGTGGCATCCACTGCCAGTAACTCACGGCCTGCCAGGGCGATGCTAACTTGCTCAAGGCGTAGCGGCGCGCAAAAAGAAGCTGTCACATTGTCCCTCTTAAGTAGCTAAATCACGGCGGTGGGTACCCAATAAACGGGGCAGCCCTAAGGCAAGCATAAAGCCAATCAACGGTAACCCAGCCTGCACTAATGCCCAGACGCCGATTAAACGTCGATTACTGCCAGAGGCAAGCGCGACTGCCTCGGTCGTCACGGTGGTCACGCGGCCCGCACCGAGTAACTGGGTGGGTAAGTATTGGCCAATACTCACTGCCAAGCCTACGGCAAACGCTGTTAACAGCGGCGCGAGCAACAGCGGCAGGCGAACCCGCCAAAAAGCGGAGCTGCGTGACACCCCCAGTGAACGCGCTACCTTTAACCAGCGTGGATCCAATTGGCGATAGGTTTCGGCCAAGGAGAGGTATACATAAGGCAGTACAAACAGCAGGTGACCAGCGATAACCAGACCAAGTTGAGGGCGAATGCCCAGGCTTTCAGCGGCCACGATTAGCCCAAATAGAAACGCAATTTGCGGCACTAACAGGGGCAAATAGAGTAACCATAACGCGCGCTTGGGTTGAATGTGCTGACGGTGTTCATTTTCCAGCGTTGCTAGCACTAGCGCCGTAGCCAAGGCGGTAGAAACAAGTCCAATCAATGCCGTATTAATGAGCGGTGTAGCCAGCATAGGGCCGCTGCGTTGCCAGTGATCCAGCGTTAGCATCTGTGGCAACACTTCTGGAAAGCGCCAAAAACCGGCCAGTGAAAATAGCCCCAACCCAACTAAGGCTGCCAGCGCTGTGATACTCGAAAACAGTAATGCCGAGCGGCCAACGAGGCGCAGGATGATTTCGCCACGCTGGCGGCTGCCATTGATCAGCCAGTACCGCGTCAGGCTGCGGATCAGCTGTTCTAACAACCACCAACACAGCAGTGCAGCGACAGTGACGCCCAGTTGCAGTACCGCCGCCGCCGAGGCCATAAAACGCTGGCTGATATCCGGGTCGTTGAACCAACCCAAGATAGATACGCTCAGTGTGGGGGGCAGCTTCGGGCCAAGAATCAGTGCCATATCGACGACCGAAGTGGCATAGGCGATCACTGCATAAACCGGCAGGCGAATCAGTGGGTAGAGCGAGGGAAGCACCGTTTTTAACCAGCCGATGGTAGGCGAGTAACCTAGCGACCTTGCCAGCATCAAGCGCTTCTCCGGCGCTAACTGCGGCAGTGCCGCCAGGCTCATCAGCAGCAAAAACGGTACTTCTTTTAGTACCAACCCCGCCATTAGGGAGAATCCCCAGGGATCGTTGATGATCAGCATGTCCAGGGGGCGCTCCCATCCTGTTAGCGACGGCGATATCAGCCGCGCCACCAAACCCGAAGGGGCAATCAAAAAGGCAAACCCAAAGGCGATAGCGGCGTGAGGGATGGCGAGCAGCGGTGATACCAACCGTCGTATGCCGCGATCTAACCAAGTGCCCCGACTGGCGGCCAAAAACAGCACCACAATTACCAGCGCTACGGCTGTGCTGACTAACCCGCTGGCAAAGCTAACCATCACTGAACGTCCTAGCCCCGGCTGGTCGAACAGCATTTGCCAGGGGGCTAAACTAGCGCCATGGCCGCCTAGCGTTGGTAAGTAGCCAAACGCAGGCAGCAGCACCATCATCAGACCCGCCCCAACGGGGAGTACTAGCAGGGCAATGATGAGTGCTGGGGCCAGTCGCAGCATCGTTAGTTAACGCCGTAACGCTCAAGCCAGGCATTTTGCAGGGCGGTCATCCAACTGGGGTGTGGTTCGGGTAGGGTGTTGGACAGCGCGTCCGCCGGTAGCTCGGAAGGATGGCGATCACCCTGCTCGAACAGCGCCTGATTCTCGGCGTCTAGCTGATCGATATCCAGTACGCTGCGGTCTCCCCACATCGCTAGCGACTGCTTTTGCGCCTGAGCTTCCGGTGAAAGCAGGAAATTGGCGAGCACCATGGCCCCGGCTTTATGCGGCGAGTTATAGGGGATCGCCACAAAGTGAACGTTACCCAAAGTGCCGCCTTCCAGCACGTAGCTGCGCACGCTTTCGGGCAGCTCATACTCCATGACTGCCACGGCGGCATCGGTGGGGTAGAACGAAAAAGCCAAACTTAGCTCGCCGTCGCTCATCAACGTGCGCAGGTTGGGGCCGGAGTCGGGAAAGGTACGACCACTGCGCCACAGGTGCGGGTGCAGCGCATCTAAATAGGCCCACAGAGGTTTGGTGACAGCCTCAAAATCGCTTTCTGAAACTGGCTGGTAAAGCGCCTCCTCCTGATCGGTGAGCTCGATCAGCGCCTGCTTTAAAAAGGTGCTGCCGGTGAAGTCGGGAATACGCGGATAGCTGAACTGGCCGGGATTGGCTTTGGCCCAGGCGAGTAGTGCCTGCATATTCTGGGGTGGTGTCTCGGTTTGAGCGCTATCGTAAAAAAAGGTGATCTGCGCTTTACCCCAGGGCGATTCATAGCCTTCTGTAGGTAACGTGAAGTCGGTCACCACCTCAGGGTTATCGGCGGCATTGGTGAGCGCAAAATGGGGCAGCGACTCAGCGAAGGGGCCAAACAGCAGGTCGCTTTCGCGCATCGCAGCGAAGTTCTCGCCGTTGATCCAAATCAGGTCGATACTGCCCTCGGTGTGGTTGCCCGCCTGCTTTTCTGCCAGTACCCGAGCTACCGCGCTGCCGGTATCGTCCAGCTTTACGTGTTCCACATCGACGCCGTACTGTGCCTGCATTTGCTCCGCCACCCAGTCGATGTAGCGATTGGTGCGCGTATCACCGCCCCAGGCATTCCAGTAAACGGTTTGGCCTTCGGCCTGTGCCACGACACTTTGCCAATCACTAGGGTCGGGGTTGGCTGATGCCGGAACCGTGAAGGCAAGCATCGTGGTGACAATAGCGAGGCGAAGAGGGTGGCGAGTAGGCATCGAATATCCCTTTTGTTAGAAGCGTAAGCACAGCTAAGAAATATTAGTAAAATTAGATGTTATAGGGAAACCTGCAAACACTGTAGCTCGCTGTGCACGTGATCAATAATGTTTAACGATAAGTAGTGCTCAACGCGGTCGCGCACGTGGTCGATCACGGCGGGATCCGTGAGTTCAGCGGACCAGTCTTCCCCGCGCTGCTGGGCATCTACGGCGTTTAAGTGCTGGGCGCGCCACTTGGCACACAGGTTAACGACCAGAGCCAGGTAGCGCGGCGACAGGCAATGAGGGTGTCGATGTCCGGCGTTTCACCCATGGTGGCTTGCCAGCGGCGATAAAAGCTAATCACGTCACTTAGCGATAGCACCGCTTGGCTGTTTACGTCCCAGGTGGTCGAGGTGTAGAGGCTGGTGTGGGCGAGGTCGATACCCGGCAGGCCGTAGCGGCACTTCTCTAAATCCACCAACATCGCGCGGCCATCGTCGTGGATTAAGAAGTTGCCAGGGTGGGTGTCAAAGCTAATCAGTGTCGGCGCGGCATCGCTTAAGTGAGGTGGCAGTAAGTCCAGCTCCTGCTTAATGCGCTGGGTGACCTTGCTCGAAAGTTGCGCGTCGCTCAACCAGTTAGCCTGCTGACGCACTTCATCTATCATCGCTTGCCACGGGTCTTCGGGGGCAAGCAGTGGTGCCTGCTCTGCGACACTGGGCAGCGGTTGGCTATGCAAGCTGGCTAGAGCATCCGCGATGGCAGGCAGGTCTTCCGGCAACTTGGCCAAGCGGCCACGGATAGCCTCAACCAGTAGCCCACCCCGGGGCAGTGCCTCGCTCGGCGGCAGAGTGCCGTAAAGTGCTGGCGTGTGTCCGCCAGGACTAGAGCGCTGGTAGCAGGCAGTCTGATAGGCAAGGTTCTCTTCAGGCGGCAGATTCATCTGACTCTGCTTCGGCAGTCGCGCCACCCAGTCATCGCCCACGCTGCGATGGATCCACACATGATCATGGGCCAGCCCGGTATCCGCCATCGGCGTAAGCTCATGGTATGCAATCCCGGCCCGCTTTAATTCGCTTGCCAGAGCCTGTAAACGCGCTTCGGTTGGTGTCGGCATAGAGCAGTCCGTGTCGTTGCTGAATCAGCGATGCCACTTAGTGGCCGTTCTTGTACCAACCTTACACGTTTCGTAAGAAAATGTGGTTAAAGTGAGTGGTAAGGGGACCATATGTCATGCGCTAGCGCTGCATAGATATTATGAGTCATAACTAATAAGTTAATTATCTTCGGAGTATTTTCTGCTAGCGTTGTGGTTAAGTAGATTTTGTGGGATTAGAGCGGGCGTTGTCGGGATTGCTTACCGTTAACAGCCATCGCCATTTACGCGCGAGCAATAGCTGGTGCCTGGTTCATTATTATTGAGACGGCAGTTTTTGTATCGGGGGAATTATGATTCGCACCACCGAAGAGCTATACCAGCTATATCCTGAGCCAAAGGAGAGAGCGCTGAAGAAGCAGCTATCGCGACTTGACCGGCACTGTCAGCGATTTATCGAGCTTTCTCCCTTTGTGGTCATCGCCACTGGAAACGCGTCGGCTTTGATGCGTCGCCACGTGGAGGAGAGCCAGGTTTTATCAAGGTGGTTGATGACCTTACTTTGGTAATTCCAGATTCTCCAGGTAATAACCGATTGGATTCACTTAAAAATATTGTCGAGAGCGGTCAGGCTGGATTGCTGTTTTTAATCCCAGGGGTCGATGAGACGCTACGCATAAATGGCGCGGCGCATGTCTCGGTGGATGAAGAAAAGCTGCAGCTTTTTGCATCAGAGAAGCGAGCACCAAAAGTGGTTATTGAGGTGACGGTTGAGGAGGCTTACCTTCACTGCGCTAAAGCCTTTATGCGCTCCAAACTATGGGCAGATGAGAGCCGTCGCGAGCGTTCCGTATTGCCGACGATGGGGCAGATGATTCACGAGCAAATAGGTCGTAGCGGCTCCCCCGAGTCACAGGAAGAGATGCTTGCGCGTTACGCACAAGATATTTAGCACCTCAGGGCCCCTCATCATCATGCAGGAAGATCTCGATCATGAGTGACGTAAAGAGCAGAGTATTAACCCCGCAAGATTGGCAGCTTTATAAGTTGGCGCGGTTGAACTCTCTTGAGGATGCGCCTGACTCTTTTGGCTCAACTTACGAGCAGGAAGTAACGCTCTCAGACACTGAATGGCAGACACGCTTGGATCTGAAATGGCGAGGCCTGGACGCTCTGCCCTTAATTGCTGAGTTGGAGGGCCAAGCGGTTGGCCTAGCCTGGGGGTAATACATGAGCCCGATACGAAAATGGCGCATATCTACCAAATGTGGGTATCACCTGCACTGCGTGGAAAGGGGGTCGCCAAGTCTCTTCTATATGAAATTAGTACCTGGGCTGTAAATAAAGGGTGTGAGTGTATAAAGCTCGCAGTAACAACAAGCAACGAAGCTGCAGTTGGTTTTTATACCTCGTCTGGATATCTTCCAACGGGGCCGCTTGAAGAGCTGGGGGTTGGTTCCGCGCTTATGGTGCAGCCAATGGTTAAACGGTTGGGTAATACGCAATAACACTCAGTCTGAGTGAACCGAAATAGTAGACGACAGCTTCAAATTCAAAAATATCGAATTTAATTTAAAAGAGCATTTCTGTTAGCCCAATGCTCTCAGTACCGCCTTTGGTTCCTTGGCAACGATATGCAGTAATGCCAGCGCTGGACCATGGGAAGTGCGATCACCTCGTTCCCAATGTCGTAGTACGGTTATCAGCATTGCCACGTTAACTGTAACCGCCCATTTTTTGAAACCGCACTGCGCATTCATTCTTGTGTCGTCAGGGCTTCACGAAACAGGGTCTCGCGAAAGAGGGCCTCAATGCGTTCCTGGGTACGGGCATACCAAGTCTCGTCCTTGGTCACCGCACCCTGGGCGTTGATGGGGTGGGTGGGAATATGCAGGCGCATGTCCAGGCCACTGTCGCGGTGGGTGGTAACCTGCATAGCAGCAGAGCGTCGCGTTGGGCCATAGGGGATATGCCGGGCTAGTTCCACTTGGCGCTCGCTGGTGGTGGCGAAACGGATAAACGTTTGGGCTGCCTCGGGGTTCGGGGCACCGCGGGGGATCGCCCAGGTCTCATGTTCCTGGAGCTGGCCGTCCCAGAGGATCTCGATGGGCAGGTCGCGTTCCACCATGGCGGCGAAGAAACGCCCGTTGTAGCCGGAAGCCATCACTACCCGGCCCTCCTCTAGCAGGTGCACCGGGGTTTCGCCAGACTCCCACCAGTGGATATTGTCGATGCTTTGCAGTCGGGCGAAGGCCAAGTCCAGGCCGCGACGGGTACTGAGCAGGCGGTAGAGCTCTTCCCGGGGAACCCGGTAGGAGAGTAGCGCCCACTCCAGATTAGCCGCGGGGGTGCGCTGTAAGGCTCGGGGGCCAGGGAAACGCTGTTGATCGAAGAGATCGGCGATGCGAGTGGGGCGCTCCCCGGGGAAAGCATCACGGCGATAGGCCACGACGGTGGCAAAGATCGAATGGCTGATAAAACAGCGACCCAGGGCGCCAGGAAGGAAATCTTGGGATGCCGGAGTGCCGTCCGGCGCTGAGGCGGTTAGCTCGGGGGGGAGCGGTTTCAGCAGCCCTTCTTCGCAGGCTGCCATGGCCTCGCTGCGGGTCATATCGAGTAACGTCCCAGGGGACATCGTTCTCCGCCACGGCCTGGCGGAGTTCCGTCAGGCCGCCGTTATAGCTGTCCACTGCCACCGGTACATCATGGGCCTCGGTGAAGGGTGTGAAGAGGGCACGGCGCTGGGCGTGCTCGTAGGCACCGCCCCAGCTCAATACCGTCAGAGAGTCGGCAGCGTCGGGCACTTCCGCCCTGATGGGTGTTGCCAGGACGAGCAGCCCGGCCAGAAGTCCTGGGATCAATCGTCTAGCCAGCACCGTGTTCCTCCCGTCGTAGGGCGTCGCTGTGATGCAAGAAGGCTCGAGCAATGCTCGACTCATAGGCCACCCCCAAGAAGCGCCGTTCGTCATCCACGACGGCGATGGCCTCGCCGGTGACCTTTTGTAGCTGCTGCATTGCCTCCCAAAGTGAGGCGTGCGGATCTAGCACTGGGCGGGGCGTTTCGGGACAGTCGGCCAGGGTTGTGGCCTCGCTGCCTTCGCGGAAGGTCTCCAGGCTCGCCAGGGTCACGCAGCCTTGGTAGCGCCCTCGGCCGTCCACCAGATAAGCTTCGCCATGGCCCGCTTGACTAAGGCGCGAGATGGCCGCTTTCAGTGGGGTCGCGGGGGCCAGGGTGACGGCATCATGACTAATCAACTCGGTCAACCGCGCCTCCTGGAGCACGGCGCGGCTGCGGCCAGCGGAGAGATCCAAACCACGGCGGGCTAATTGAATATCGAATAGCGAGCGGCCGAACAGTTGGGCGGCCAGAGGATTGGCTAGCGTGACGCTGGCCAGGGCGGCGGTGGTCAACGCATAACTGCCGGTAAGTTCGAAGACGATCAGCAGGGTGGTAAGAGGCGCGCCGAGAACCGGTGCGGTGACCGCGACCATGCCGCACACCGCATAGAAGATAAACGTCTCCTGGCCACCGCCCAGCTCCGCTACCAGGGTGCCGGCTAGGGCACCGAAGAGGGTGCCGATCACCAGCGCTGGGCTGAAGACACCACCAGCGAAGCCCAGCCCCAGGCACAAAGCGGTCGCGGCCAGCTTTAGTAGCAGTACCATCAGCAGCTCGCCGCCGCTATAGGCCCCGGGCAAGGTGGCGAAGCGCAGGGTTTCTTGGCCCATGCCGAGAATATCGGGTACCCAAAGAGCCGTTAGGCCGAGCAAAGCCCCGGCTAGTGCGGGATGAAGGCTGGTGGGCAGCGGTAGCCGCTTGGCCAGCTGGCCCATGGCAAGAATGGCATGCATATAGCCTCCAGCCACCAAGGCGCCTAGGCCACCCAAGGCTAGGAAAAGGGCGAATTCCCAAGGTTGAGGCACGCCAGGCTCAGTGATATGGAACAGCGTCCCCTGAGCAAGCAACTGAGTGGCCAGCACATAGCCGACGATGGCGGCGGCAGCCACTGGCGCGAAGGCGCGCAGGGCATAGTGGCGTAGCACGACTTCGTGGGCGAAGACAATGCCCGCCAGTGGCGCATTGAAGGCCGCAGCGATGGCTGCCGCTACCCCGCAAGCGATAGTGATATTGTCCTCTGAGCGCCCCAGGCGCAGCAAGCGTGTGATTAGGGAGCCGAGAGTCGCGCCGAGATGTACGAGGGGGCCGTACTGACCCACCGAGGCGCCTGCGCCTAACGACACCAAACCGCTTAACGCTGAGAGAGCACCAGCCTTGGCGGGTAGGCGACCTCGGCGGGTCTGGACGGCAGCGATGGCGTCGGCAGGGTATGGGGGCGGCCCCAGGCAGGCCGCGGTGCAGTTGACCAACGAGCAGCCCCCCAAGGGTTGGCACCAGCAGGGTAGCCAGTATCACCAGAGAGGTGTCTGCAGCCATCATCTGGCCTCGGGGGGAGATCAACAGCAGGTCGTTGAGCCATACCACCGCATTGACGAAGCCAACGGCTACAAGAGCCGCCACTCCGCCGACGACACTGCCCAAGAGTACCAAGCCAAGGAAACGCAAGACTGCCAGGGGGTGTCGGGGCGAAACGCTGTCTGTGCTGGGGAGTCCATTTACCCGTTATAGGCGCTATCCGATCAGCGGGCAAGCGCGCCGGCGCCATGCCGTCAGAGTTGCCTGGCGCCGGGGGAGGACTTACAGCGCTGAGATTTTAGCGCGCTGTTCTTCCAGCAACTGCTTGGTGGCTTGGAATTCGGCCAGCTTGCCGCGCTCTTTATCCACCACAGCTACCGGGGCTTTGGCGATAAAGCCGTCGTTGCTAAGCTTCTTCTCGATGCCGCCGATCAGCTTGTCCTGCTTCTCAATCTCTTTGCTTAAGCGGGCGATTTCGGCGTCTTTGTCGATCAGATCCGCCATCGGTACCAGCACTTCCATATCGCCCACCAACTGCGTGGCTGAGAGCGGGGCATCGTCTGGGTTTTCAAGCCAGGTAACGCTTTCCAGCTTGGCGAGTTTGGAAAGGAAGCGACGGTTGCTCTCCAGGCGCTCGGCGTCTTCGGGCTTGCCTTTGGTGAGCAGCACGTCAAGCGGTTTGCCGGGGGCGATGTTCATTTCGGCGCGGATGTTACGCACGGCGATGATGACGCCTTTCAACCACTCGATATCCAGGCTGGCCTGGTCGTCGATTTTGCTTTCGTCGGCTTCTGGCCAGGCTTGCAGCATGATCGACGCATCGTCACCCATATACACGCCTGCCAGCGGCGACACGCGCTGCCAGATCTCTTCGGTAATATAAGGCATCATCGGGTGAGCAAGGCGCAGAATCGCTTCGAGTACACGTACCAGCGTGCGGCGGGTACCGCGCTTGGCTTCTGCCGTGGCATTTTCATCCCACAAAACAGGCTTGGAAAGCTCCAGGTACCAGTCGCAGTACTCGTTCCAGACGAACTCATACAGCGCCTGGGAGGCGTGGTCGAAACGGTACTCGTCCATCGCCTTGGTGACCTGGGCTTCGGTTTTCTGCAACTGCGAGATAATCCAGCGGTCGGCCAGTGAAAGCTCAACCTCTTCACCACCAGTGCCGCAATCTTCGCCTTCGGCATTCATCAGCACGTAGCGCGAGGCGTTCCACAGCTTGTTGCAGAAGTTGCGGTAGCCGTCCAGGCGGCTCATATCAAACTTGATATCACGCCCGGTGGTGGCTTGGGAGAGGAACGTAAAGCGCAGCGCATCGGTGCCGTGGGCTTCAATACCGTCTTTGAACTCGTCCTTGGTCGCTTTGGCAATCGCCTTGGCCTGTTTCGGCTGCATCATATTGCCGGTGCGCTTTTCGAGCAGTTCATCCAGCGTGATGCCGTCGATCAGGTCGATGGGTCGAGTACGTTGCCCTTGGATTTGGACATCTTCTGCCCTTGGCCGTCGCGCACCAAACCGTGTACGTAAACCGTCTTGAACGGTACCTGTTTGGTGAACTTCAGGGTCATCATGATCATCCGGGCAACCCAGAAGAAGATGATGTCAAAGCCGGTGACCAGCACGCTGCTGGGGTGGAATGTCTCCAGCTCCGGCGTCTCTTCCGGCCAGCCGAGGGTGCCGAACGTCCACAGGCCCGAGCTGAACCAGGTATCGAGTACGTCTTCATCTTGCGTCAAGGTGACATCGGGGCCGAGTTTATGCTTCTCGCGAGCCTCGGCTTCGCTACGAGCAACATAGACATTGCCTTCCTCGTCGTACCAGGCCGGGATGCGGTGACCCCACCACAGCTGACGGGAGATACACCAATCCTGCAGGTCGCGCATCCAGGCAAAGTACATGTTCTCGTAGTTCTTGGGCACGAACTGGATATCGCCGTTCTCCACCGCTTCAATAGCGGGCTTGGCGAGGGACTCCACGGCTACAAACCACTGGTCGGTGAGCAGCGGCTCAATGACATCGCCCGAACGGTCACCATAAGGCAGGGTGTTGTTAACGGCTTCGACTTGCTCTAGCAGGCCCAGGGCATCCATGTCGGCAACGATCTGCTTGCGCGCTTCAAAGCGGTCGAGACCTGCGTACTTGGCAGGCAGAGTGGCGTCTACATCGGGCTGGGGCTGTCCTTTCAGGTCGAAGATCTCGGCCTGTTCAAGGATCGCCGCGTCTTTGGAGAAGACGTTTATCAGCAGGTGGTTCTGGCGCTTGCCGACTTCGTAGTCGTTGAAGTCGTGGGCGGGGGTGATCTTGACGCAGCCCGAGCCTTTCTCCATATCGGCGTGCTCGTCAGCAACCACCGGAATTCGGCGACCGACCAACGGTAGCTCAATGAACTTGCCGACCAGAGAGGCGTAGCGCTCATCGTCTGGATTCACCGCCACACCGGTATCGCCCAGCAGGGTCTCCGGGCGGTGGTGGCGACTACGAGGTAATCCTTGCCATCGTCGGTTTTGACGCCGTCCGCCAGCGGGTAGCGGAAATGCCAGAAGCTGCCCTGCTGCTCTTTGTTCTCCACTTCCAGGTCAGAAATGGCGGTGTGCAGTGTCGGATCCCAGTTGACCAAGCGCTTGCCACGATAGATCAACTTCTCTTCGTGCAGGCGCACAAACACTTCTTGTACCGCTTTGTAGAAGCCGTCGTCCATGGTGAAGCGTTCACGAGACCAGTCGACGCTAGCGCCCATGCGGCGCAACTGGCGGGTAATATGGCCGCCGGATTCGTGTTTCCACTCCCACACCTTGTCGATAAACGCATCGCGGCCAAGGTCGTGGCGGGTCTTGCCCTCTTCAGCTGCAATCTTGCGCTCCACCAGCATCTGCGTGGCGATACCGGCGTGGTCGGTGCCTACCTGCCACAGGGTGTTGTTCCCCTGCATCCGTTTCCAGCGCGTCAGGGTATCCATGATGGTGTCCTGGAACGCGTGGCCCATGTGCAGGCTGCCAGTCACATTGGGCGGTGGAATCATGATCGAAAAAGGCGTGCCCTGGCCGGAGGGAGCAAAACGGTTGTCAGCTTCCCAGCGCTCGTACCAGCGGGTTTCGATCTGTTCGGGTTGGTAGGTCTTTTCCATGGAGAGTTGGCTCACGGCTGGCGAGAAATGTGTATAAGTGCATAGATGAATGGGCGTGAGTATACCGCGTAAGGGCCGTGGTCGTCAGGGGCTACTCACGCTCTATTGTGGGTGCACAGTACGTATGTGATGTGTTTATGAGAGCTGTTTATGGGCAGAAAATCCGCGCATGGCGATTAGCCCGAGGATGGGGCCCGGCAATAGCCACCAAATGACAGCCAGCGACTGGCTCGACCACAGCGCTGTGACCAGTGCAATGGAAGGAATGGTCAGCCCAAAGCCGATAGCGTTCATCATCGCCAGCGCTGCGCCTAGCCGCTCGGGTGGAGCCGTGGCGCTGGCCAGCGCAGAGAACTGCGCGGAGTCGGCAATAACGCTAACGCCCCATACGCCGAGTAGCATCAGCAGCAGCCAGGGCGAGGCGCCGCCCAACAGGGGATAAACTAAACAGAGCGTACCGGAGGTTGCCAATGCCACGCAGGCCACTCGATCACTGCCAATCTGGCGGCTCCATTTGCCTGCAAGCACGCAGCCCGGTAAGCCCAACGCGATCACAGCAAAACTTAGCCACGGTTGAGCGCTGTTTGAAGCGCCCCAGCGTTCCAGCTCCCGGGCGACCAGAAACGGCACCAGCGCCCACAGCGCATACAGTTCCCAGCAGTGGCCGAAATAACCCAGTGCGGCGGCACGAAAACGAGGCTGTTTGAAAGCGGCCAGACCTGCCCAGGGGCGTCCGCTTTTGGCGGTGGCCGGGAGGTGGGGGCCAACGCCCAGTTTGAAAATCATTAGCGCGGCGACCAGCGCCAGCAGTGAGGCCAGCAGCAATGGCCACTGCCAGGGTAAACTCAGCGTTAAACCGCGTAGCAGATGCGGGGAGGCAATACCCAAGGTGAGCATGCCCACCAGCCAGCCCAGTGCCGCCCCGGCATGGCTGGGTGTCCAACTCACCACCAGCTTCATACCCAGCGGGTAGATACCCGCCAGACAGAGCCCGGTCGCAAAGCGCGCAACAGCGGCGAGCGTTACGCTCTCGGCCACGCCAATAAAGGCGGCGTTGATCAGTGCGCCGAGAACGGCAGAAATCGCAAACAGGTGGCTGGCGCGAATGCGGTCGGCAAGGCCGGTGGTGGCAATCAATAGCGTGCCGCTAATAAACCCGGCCTGAACGGCGATGGTGAGCAGACCCAAATCGCTTTCGCTAAGGCCTACCGCATCCTGAAGCGCCAAGCCAACGCCATTGACGCTAAACCACAGTGAGGTGCCAAACAGTTGGGCGATGACAATCGTAACAAGCGGGTAGCGCGTGAACACGTTTACGTCTCCATGAGGGCAAAGGGCGCAGCCAGAGCCCGCTAATGGTAATCAACAATTTATCGTTACGACGAATTTTTTAAAAACAGCAGTGTCGGACCACGAGGCCCGTCAGGATTCGTCGGGCAGGAAGTACAAATTTGTTCGCAATTGGAGTTTTTATGCACGTAGCCAAGCTTTTCCTTCCAGCAGTTGCAGCACTGGCATTCAGTGTTCCCGCCATGGCCCAGCAAATGGCTGGTGGCACCCCCAGTGTCGATGACCAAGTTGATCAACTTGACGAAATGGTCGATCTGGATGAAGGCCAGAAAGAAGAGATGAGCAACCTCTTGACCCAGATGCAAGATAAAATCAGTGGCAAGGAGCAGGAAGCCCGGCAGTTGCAACAGCAACTCGGCGAGCAGGTTCAGCCCGATTACGATGAAGCTGCCATTCGTGCGGACGCGGAGCGTCTTGGCGACCTAACGGCCGAGATGACCGCTGATAGCATCATCTTACAGTCTCAGATCGAAGGCGTATTCACTCAAGAACAGCGCGAACAACTTGACGAAGCCATGGCTCAACGGCAGGAGCAAATGCAACAACAGATGCAGGAGCAGATGCAGCAACAGGGTGGCTAAGGCGAAGACGCCTTGGAGTGATGGAGAGCAGTGATGGAAAACAGGTCATGCAAACTGCCTGGCCGCACTGACAACGATTGCCTAACTCTGTTGACGGCCCCGCCAAGTGCGGGGTCACGTGTTTATGGCCGTGCCATTCGGCGTAGACGATACCGACGAGGAAGTGGCGGTTAACCGAAATTAGGTATCCATAGGCGCGAATAGTTGGGCTAAGTCATCTTCATCGATAGATGTGCCAAGATAGATCTGTGTTTATGTAATATTAGCGGGAGGAGGGCTAGTTTCTTTTTTGCTGATACTTCGGAAAAGAAAATAAAAATTGCGTCAAGAATGTTGAGATAAAGTAAGTTGAGGATGCCCATTATTAATAATTGAGTAGTTTTTCTTTTACAATTGCATAATGTTTCCAGCAAGCTGAAGCGAGAAATAAAAATAATAATAAAACATATACTGCAACAGGAACATCATCCGCTGGTTCTTTTATTAGATCGCTTGCTCCAACCCATAATATTGCTATAGTAAACAACCAGATTATGATGAGGTAAGTCTTTCTACCCAATCCCAGGCTAGAAAAATTAAAGGGCTTTTTTGCCGCCAAGAATTTGTTTCTACTTTCTTCCTTCATATCATCTGTTCCTGTGTAGTGGTTTTTCTGGTAGTTGATTCAATTTATATTGAATGACTATTTAAAATTAACCGTGTGATTGGTTTTAAATAGTCCTTAGCCGCCTTTAATTTCTAAGCTCAAAAATAAAGTCTAAAATACAATGTCATCTGCAGTGATGGTGCCAATTTAATTCCTTTTCGCCATCGAATGATAGGCTGTGAGTTTAAGTAATATTAATCATTTTTTGACCTGTGAAAGTATTAGTGATGAGGCTTAGAGATTATCTCATATAGCAACTTCTCGTTCAGCGGGGTCGCGCCGGTAAAGCGAGTAACCTATCACCCGCCACCGTTCGCTTGTCCGGGTGAAAACCAACTCGCTTGAATTGCGCATCTCCTTGAAAAAATCGCAAATAATGAGTGGTTAGAATAGCCGGGTATTAGTGAAGCGCAACCCCTAGAGGCCACGAAGCGTTGATCTCTTACGCATGTAAGAAATAGCTTACAAATTTTTAAGCGTTGGCTTACATGAAGGGGCTTGTATGCGCAACAGAAATGGTATGAGTATGAATTTTTTTGAGTCAGCGTCATATGTTACTCAGGGTTGTCTACCCCAACTTATGCGGCACAACCTCATGACCCATCTCTTTATAACGCTGCCAGCAGGCGCGTTTGGCGATCAGCACTTGTTGGTGCTGATTGATGATCTCGGCAATTCGTGCGTAGCGCTCTACGCCTTCGGGTATTTCCGGGTGCAGATTAAGCAGCGCGGTTTCTTCTGTCGGAACCGGCAACTGCTGCCAGCCTAGCGTGATTGGTACGCTGGCGGCCATCTCGCTATCTTCCAGGGCATGGGGTAAATAGGCGTCTGGGCGGAAATTCCACAGCGCGCTATCGGCCTGCTCGGCGAGGGCTTTGTCTTCGCAGTGCAGGTGCAGGCGGTAGCCTTTGCGCCAGATGGTCTCGGCCAGTTTGCAGGCAAACTGCAAGCGCGCTTCCAGGGTGGTATCGGGCAGGATATAGAAATCAATACGCGCCATAGCGGTTCCAGGTAAGCGGTTTCAGATACGTCGATGGCAAACAGCACCGCCGCAAGAGTGCGGCGGTGCTGAAAGGATAAGCGTTGGCTTTAAAACCGCTTAAACCAGCTGGGTAAGCCAGCCATGCTTATCTTCACTGCGGCCGTACTGCAGGTCGAGCAGCTTGGTACGCAGTCGCATGGCGATCTCGTTGTTGCCACCCGCCGTGAGCTTGATACGCTCGTTTTCAGTGACCAGTTCACCTACCGGAGTGATGACCGCGGCGGTACCGCAGGCAAAGATCTCGGTGATCTCGCCAGACGCCGCGCCTTCGCGCCATTCGTCAATGCTAATCGGGCGCTCTTCCGGCGTTAGGCCTTCATCTTTCGCCAGGG
Organism: Halomonas sp. PA16-9; assembly: GCF_009728585.1. Taxonomy (NCBI): domain Bacteria; kingdom Pseudomonadati; phylum Pseudomonadota; class Gammaproteobacteria; order Oceanospirillales; family Halomonadaceae; genus Halomonas; species Halomonas sp. PA16-9. Next base: position 586,505 of record NZ_CP040451.1, read on the forward strand.
TTAGTACCGAGTTGCGGGTCACGCCTTCCAAAATCGTGTCGGTCAGGCGCGGGGTCACCAAGCGGCCGTCTTTGAAGACGAAGAACAGGTTCATGCCGCCGAGTTCTTCCACCCACTTGTTTTCAGCGGCATCGAGGAAAGCGACCTGACCACACTGGTGGGCTTCGGCTTCTTTCTGCGCGGCCAATGAGGCGGCGTAGTTACCGCCACACTTGGCGAAGCCGGTGCCGCCGGGGGCTGCGCGCTTGTAGTTAGACGAGAGCCAGATTGATACCGGGGCAATGCCGCCTTTAAAGTACGCCGCCGCGGGGGAGGCGATCACGTAGTAGTCCACCTCATGGGCGGGGCGTACGCCCAAGAAGGCTTCTGAGGCGATCATAAACGGACGCAGGTAGAGGCTGCACTCGTCAGATGCGCTGGCAGGCGTGGGCACCCAGGCGTGATCTTGCGCTAATAGCGCTTTCAGCGAGCCGATAAAGTCTTCGTCGGACAGCTCCGGCAGCGCCAAACGACGGGCACTGCGGCGAAAACGTTCGGCGTTTTTCTCTGGGCGGAATGTCCAGATAGAGCCGTCGGCGTGGCGATAAGCTTTGATGCCCTCAAAAATCTCCTGGCCGTAATGCAGCACAGAGGCAGCGGGATCCAGCGTTAGCGGGCCGTAAGGGCGCACTTGGTGGCCGTGCCAGTCGGCGTCAACCGTCCAGCGCACATGGGCCATGTGATCGGTAAAGTGTTTGCCAAAGCCGGGGTTTTTGAGAATGTTGTCACGGATCTCATCGGCTATCGGCTGGTTGGATGGCAAAATCTCAAAGTTAGTGGGCACGGCATGTTCTCTCTACTTGATCCAAGCCCTGAAGGGCAAATATAGGCGTCGTAATATAAGCGTTAAAGTGGGCGTAGCGTGTGCCTTGAGATAAGGCACACGCTAATGGGTTTAGGTGTAACGGTTGCGTCAAATAAAGGCAACCGTTGATTGCCTGATTGTGTTGTTAGACGTCGCTATTTTCTACTTGGGCGTCTGCTTCACGGTCAAGCAGGTACTGAGTTAACAGCCCAACGGGCCGACCGGTGGCGCCTTTCTGCTTGCCAGAGTGCCAGGCGGTGCCGGCGATATCCAGGTGCGCCCAGGGGAAGTGGTCGGCAAAGCGTGACAAGAAGCACGCAGCGGTAATCGTGCCCGCGGGGCGGCCACCAATATTGGCCAGGTCGGCAAAGTTGGACTCGAGCTGCTCTTGATACTCATCCCACAGCGGCAAGTGCCAGGCGCGATCCCAGGCGGCTTCGCCCGCATCCAGCAGATCCAGTGCCAAGTCATCGTCGTTGGAGAGCAGGCCGGTGGCGTGGTGGCCCAGGCCAATAATCACGGCGCCGGTGAGAGTGGCGATATCCACTACACTGGCGGGAGTAAAGCGCTCGGCGTAGGTGAGTGCATCGCACAGCACCAGGCGGCCTTCCGCGTCGGTGTTAAGCACTTCGACGGTCAAACCTTTGAGGGTTTTGATGATGTCGCCGGGCTTGGTGGCATTGCCATCTGGCATGTTTTCCGCGGCGGCAACAATAAATACCAGGTTGAGCTTGGGTTTAATCGCCAATACCGCTTTGACGGTGCCGAACACGCTGGCGGCGCCGCACATATCGAACTTCATTTCGTCCATGCTTTCGCCGGGCTTGAGCGAAATGCCGCCGGTATCAAAAGTAATGCCTTTGCCTACCAATACATGGGGTGCTTCTTCGCTTTCTTCGGCGCCTTGGTACTTCATCACGATCAGGCGTGTGGGTTCTTTGCTGCCGCGGCCTACGGATAGCAGCGAGCCTGCGCCCAGGGCTTCCAGCGCTTCTTCATCGAGAATCTCGACCTCGAGCGCGCCTTGTGAATCGCGACCCAACTGCTCTGCCTGCTCGGCTAAATAGCTGGGCGTACACACGTTACCGGGCAGGTTGCCCAGCGTGCGGGTGTAGTTGATGCCTTGGCCAATAGCGTTGCCCACTAACGCACCCTGCTTAACCTGCGGGACAGCGTCGGCATCGGTGATAATTAACGTCAGCTTGGCAAGGCTGGGGGCTGGCGCGGGCGAGGATTTGAACTGGTCAAAGCGATAGATAGCACGCTCCGCAGCTTCCATTACCTTGCGCGCTTTCCAGGCCGCATCGCGATCAGCCAACGGAACATCGCCAAATACTACGCTGGCTTCGTCGATAGGCAGTTTCACTAGCGCTGTCATGGCCGCATCCAGCGCCTTGATGAAGGCCGCTTCCTGGCATTTTTCGCGCTCTCCCAAGCCCACCAGCAAAATGCGTTCGGCCCCCAGGCCTGGCGCAAAGGGTACCAGTTGCACGTTGCCCAGTGCTGCGTCAAAGTCGCCGCGTTCGAGCAATTGGCCAATCAGGCGCTCGCTGGCGTCGTCCAGTTTGGCAACGGTGGGCAGGAAGTCACCACCTTTATAAACCGGCACCAAAAGGCAGGGTGTTTCAGCTTTGGCTGGGTTCGCGGTCTGAACGGAAAATTCCATGACGTCTCCAACAAGACAAGCATCGAGGGATTCGGGATAATGCCCCGTTGCTTTTGATTTTGAAAAGGGACTGAAAATAGTTTGATTAGTGTACCCAAGCCATACGCTTATTGCATGGCATCCTGCACGACTAGCCGGAGAGCGCGTTGATTTTATTTCGATATCTAACTCGCGAAGTGTTACTCACCATGTCGGCAGTCGCTGGCATTCTACTGCTGGTGATTATGGGCAGCCGCTTTATCCGCTATTTTTCGGACGCGGCGGAGGGCGATATTCCCGTCACCATGCTAGGTAGCCTGATGATGTTTCACCTGCCTGGCTTTATGGAACTGATTCTACCGCTGTCGTTTTTTCTAGGCATCCTGCTCGCCTACGGGCAGCTCTATATGAACAGCGAAATCACCGTGATGGTCGCCTGTGGGATGAGTCCCACGCGATTGTTGAAAGTGACTTTGCTGCCCGCCAGCGTCGTCGCGGTACTGGTCGGTGTCTGCAGCCTGTGGCTAACGCCTTTTGGGGCGCTGCAAACCGAGACCGCGCTGGAAGAACAGCGCAGTCGCCTGGATGTTTCCGTGTTGGCGCCGGGGCGCTTTCAAGAGTTCGGCGGTGGCCGTACCGCTTACATCGGCAGCTTCTCAAGCGACGGAACGGAAATGCAGGATGTGCTGGTGCACGAGCAGAACCAACAAGGCGACGAAGGTACTCACGACTACGTTACCCGGGCGGCATCGGGCTATCAGGAAACCCGCCTCGAAACGGGTAGCCGTTTTCTGGTGTTGGATGACGGTGAGCGCTACGGGGTGACGCCGGGCGATAAGAGCGCCGAGCGGCTAACGTTTGAGCGTTATACATTGCGACTAGGGCTGAATCGCGACCGGCAGGAACTGGATTCACTGGAGTACGCCACTACGCCTGCGCTATGGAGTAATCCAAGCCCCCGTGCCCAAGCCCAGTGGCAGTGGCGGGCAGGGCTCCCGCTTATGGTGTTTGTGCTGGCCTTGATGGCGCAGCCGCTTTCCCGGGTTAATCCCCGCCAGGGGCGCTTTGGCAAACTGCTGCCCGCGGTATTTTTATACGTCGCCTATCTTAGTCTGCTACTCGCGGTTGTCGATGCGATTGGCAGTGGCACTTGGTCCACCACGCTGGGCGTGTGGCCAGTCCATGGGCTGTTTTTAGGGCTGGGCCTATTATTGCTATGGCGCTCGCAACGCAAGGGGATGCGCTAATGGTGCTTGACCGTCTTGATCGTTATATCGCCCGCAACGTGCTGGCGGCCATTATCGTCGTTCAGTTCGTGCTGCTGGGGTTGGATATTACCATCGCTTATATCGATGATTTAGGCGATGTGCAGGCGGGCTATACCGCCTTCGATGCGCTGCTTTACCTGCTAATGCGCACGCCTTGGCGATTCTATCAGTACGCCCCGGTAGCCGTATTAATTGGCGCGCTGATTGGTTTAGGCAGCATGGCTTCCAGCAATGAGCTTACCGTTATGCGCGCCGCTGGGCGTTCTCTGGCGCGCATTGTGTGGGGGGTGATGAAACCCGTGCTGGTGGTCGTGGTTGTGGTGCTGTTAGTTGCCGAATACGTTAGCCCACGCACCGAGCAGTATGCCGAGGCGTGGCGGCTGGAAAAACTCCAGGGTGAAGGCGCCGTGTTGACCAGTCGCAGCGGCTGGCAGATAGAGGGCGACAGCGTCTACCGTTTTGGGGCGATTCGCGCGGATAACGTCGTGCTCGATTTAACCCGCTATCGCTTTGATGACCGCCAACTGGTCGAAGCCACTTACGCTCAGCGCGCACACTGGGAAAACGATGCCTGGCGTTTGGAAAACGTCGCCACCACGCGTATTTTTGACGATCACACTGAGTCTGAGCAGACGGCAAGCATGGGCTGGGACACCTCGTTCACCCCCACCCAGCTAGAGAGACTGCTGCGCGATATTGAGAGTCAGGCGCCCAGCGAGCTTTGGGCCTATGCCCAGTTCCTTGAAGAGCAGAACCTGCAGAATGATCAGGCACTGCTCTATTTTTGGCAGAAGATGCTGATGCCGCTCACCATGGGGTCGCTGGTGCTGATTGCCGCCTCCTTTGTATTTGGCCCACTGCGCACCGTGGCCGCTGGTACTCGGGTGTTTTATGGCGTTGTCACTGGGCTGAGCTTTAAGTACGTTCAGGATCTACTGGCGCCCGCCTCGACGATATTTGGCTTTTCACCCGTCTGGGCCGTACTGGTGCCGACTCTGGCCTGCGCCGGGGTCGGGATCTATTTTCTACGTCGCAATGGTTAATGGCCGCAATAGTTAGCCATCACAGCCTCGTATCGTCCAGAAACAGCCAGCAACCACGAAGAGAACTATGCAAACACGACGCTTTACTCAGTTGGACAGCGTATGGCCAGCCGGCCTTGGTCGACGACTGGGCGCCATGCTGTATGACGGCTTTTTGGTCACCGCGATTTGGATTGCGGTGACCGTCGTGCATATGCTGTTTTTCCGCTATGTGCTTGGTCAACAGCCCGAAGAGATTGGCACGACGGCCAGCGATGTTTTGAGTTTGCAGCTCTTGCTGGTGTTTTTTGTCACGCTGTTTTTTGTTTTCTCCTGGTCGCGCGGTGGTATGACCTTGGGTATGCAGGCGTGGCGTTTACGGGTGCAAACGGTAGACGGGTATTCACTGAACTTGAAGCAGTGCCTGATTCGCTGCGCGGTGGCGTGGCTCTCGCTACTGGCGTTTGGTTTGGGCTACTTATGGGTGCTGTTCGATAAACAGCGGCGTAGCTGGCCGGATATTGCTTCCAACACGCAAACGGTGGTTTTGCCGAAAAAATAATTTTACCGGGCATCGGCCATTTTTTTGGAAAAAGCGTCGCTTCGACAGTATCTTATCGCGCTCTTCATATTTACTAAGACGAATGGCTAGCAAAGAGCAGTAATTTCTACTTGATAAGATGTATGCGAATCATTTACATTCATCTCATGATTTCTATGAGGTGTCGCCATGTACGTTTGCGTGTGCAAGGGAGTAACCGACCATCAGATTCGCCAGCACGTTAGCGACGGAGCGCGCAGTTGGCGAGAAGTACGCGAGGCAACCGGCTGCGCAACGCAGTGCGGTAAGTGCGCGTGCTACGCTAAATCAATTACCCGCGATGCCGTTCAGGAAGCACGTCAAGAAGCCGATATGGGCCTTGCCTACGCCGTGTGACGCGAATCACTATTGTTAGGGTTATCTTTAGCAAATAACTGATTTGCTTGAACTTTTAGTCATCTTATCTATACTCTCAGAAACGCTGGGGGTATAGCTATTTGCGCCTATACTCTTCTCCAAACGTAACTGCTTGATCGTATTGTCTAAACTAGATTAAACATCAGCATTACAGTAGAAAGGTGACGTCATGAAAGGTGATACGAAAGTTATTGAGCATCTCAATAAGGCGCTCGGCAACGAACTGGTTGCGATCAATCAGTACTTTTTGCACGCCAAAATGTATAAAGATTGGGGTCTGAAAGCCCTCGCCAAATGGGAATACGATGAGTCCATCGAAGAGATGCAGCACGCTGACAAGATCATCGAGCGTATCCTATTCCTGGAAGGCATTCCCAACCTGCAAGACCTGGGCAAGCTGCACATTGGCGAAAACGTCAAAGAAATGCTCGAAAGCGATCTAAAAATTGAGCACGATGGCCGCAACGACTACATCGAAGCCATCACCTATTGTGAAAGCGTTAAAGATTACGTTACCCGCGACATGCTCCGCGATCTGCTCGCCGACGAAGAAGACCATATCGATCACATCGAAACGGAACTTGGTTTGATCGACAAGGTGGGTATTCAGAATTACATGCAACGCCAAATGCAGATGGCAGGCGACGAGTAAAACGCTATCGCGCGTATGTATAGAAGCTAGCAACCAAAACTAGCTAAAAAGCAGCCAGTCAGGGTTAACTGACTGGCTGCTTTCGTTCTAAGGTCTCCTTTAACCTATCGATTTTCCTGCTTCCCTTTTCCCCTATGCGTTCCTTCACTACTTACCCATCTAACATTTTTGCGGCAACCTGGATTTCGCGCTGAGGTGTGCCGATAGCCAACGGCGCTAACTTAGCCAATGAGTGTCATAAGCCTGACATCGTTATGATGTTGGATGGTTAATCGGACATAGCAAGTTTAATAACTTAATCAGTCGTTTCTTAAGCTTAGGCAAGGGATTAACTCCATCATGATACTCAAACGCAGACCAACCCTGTTGGCGCTGGCTGCTGTGCTGGCCGCCACGCAAGCGGCAGGCGCGGCAGATAAGCATTTCAACCGCATCGCCAGCTTCGCGGTTCCCGATAACATGGCCGAGGGCGAAGATCGTACACGCGAGACCGCGCCTGAAATCATTGCTGCCTCCGGTGATGGCATGATGCTGGTGTATACCGATAGCCCGCTGGGCGTGATCGGGCGCATCGATATCAGCGACCCGGCTAATCCGCAACCGCTGGGTAATATCGTTATGGACGGTGAGCCTACGGCCGTATCGGTGCTCGGCAATATGGCCTATGTCGGAGTGAATACATCGGCTTCCTACAGCGAACCTTCCGGGGAACTGCGTACGGTCGATTTAGCCAGTGGCGAGATACTCGCCTCCTGCCCGCTGGACGGACAGCCCGATAGTGTGGCTTCCGCTGCGGCCCCCGATGGGCGCTTTGTCGCTGTCGCCATTGAGAATGAACGCGACGAAGAGGCGGGTGATGGACGTGTACCGCAGATGCCCGGCGGTTCCGTGGCACTGGTGGAGATCAATGCGGAAGGGCTGGTTAACTGCGACAGCCTGCTCTACGCCGACGTAACCGGGCTCGCCGAGATCGCCCCCGAGGATCCCGAGCCGGAGTTTGTCGATATCAATACCCTGGGTGAGACCGTCGTCACCGTGCAGGAGAACAACCACCTGGTGGTGCTCGACTACGCCGGAAAGGTGGTGGCGGATTTCAGTGCCGGGACTGTCGACCTGGACGGCATTGACGCCAGCGATGACGGTGCGCTGATTTTCAACGAGCAGCAAGCCGAGCGCCTGCGTGAGCCGGACGCTTTGCAGTGGATCGACAACGACCACTTCGCTATTGCCAACGAAGGCGATATGGATGGCGGCGCGCGCGGCTGGACGATCTTCAACAAGCGTGGCGAGGTGGTATACGAGTCAGGTACTTCATTCGAGCGCGCGGTGATTGAAGCGGGTCACTACCCCGATAAGCGTTCGGATGCCAAAGGCAGCGAGCCGGAGGGGATGGAGTTTGCGGTGTTCGAAGGTACGCCCTATGTCTTCCTGCTTTCCGAGCGCGGCTCGCTGGTGGGCGTTTATGACGTTAGCAACCTGGCCGAACCGCAGCTCACCCAGCTACTGCCCTCGGGCCTGTCTCCGAAGGCGCCGTGGCGATTCCCAGCCGTGGCCTGTTAGCCACCGCCAATGAAGGGGATCTGGGCGAAGACGGCGGCCCCCGCGCCCATGTCATGATTTATCAATACCAGGATGTGCGCCAGCGGTCTATCCCACCCTGACCTCGGCGGGCGCTGATGAACTGATCGGCTGGGGCGCACTTTCCGGTTTGGTCGCCGCTGATGACATGCTCTACGCGGTCAACGACAGCTTCTACAGCGCCCAGCCGCGCATCTTTACCATCGACCCCTCAGCCTCCCCGGCGCGGATTACGGCAGCACTGGACGTGACCCGCAACGGTGAGCCTGCGCTAGGGCTGGATATGGAAGGCATTACCACCGATGGTGAAGGTGGCTTCTGGGTCGCTTCCGAAGGTAACGACAAAGGCCTTGCCAACACCCTTTATCATGTGGGTTCCGACGGCGAGATTATCCAAGGAATTGCACTGCCCGAGGCGCTCGCTCAACAGGCATTGAAGTGGGGATTAGAAGGCGTCACGCGCATTGATGATCAACTGTGGCTGGCGGTGCAGCGCCCTTGGCAGGATGACCCCGAGGGCATGGTCAAGCTGCTGCGTTTTGATATCGACAGTGGTGAGTGGGGCGTTGTTCATTACCCGTTGGATAACGTGGAACAGGGTTGGATTGGCCTCTCCGAAATCACCGCCCATGGCGATTGGCTTTATTTGATCGAGCGCGACAACCAGATCGGCGCCGAGGCGAAGGTTAAGCAAGTGACCCGCGTTGCCCTGGACGGCCTGGAACCCGCCCCGCTGGGCGGTGAGCTGCCGGTGGTCGAGAAACAGCTAGTGCGCGACCTGATTCCCGACCTGGCCAGCTACAACGGCTTTGTGGTGGACAAGATTGAAGGAATGGCGATCAACGATAATGGCAACGCCTGGCTGGTCAGCGACAACGACGGTGTGGACGATAGTTCCGGCGAGACCTACTTCTGGTCAATACCCCTAGAGTAGGCCCTGCCTGTATTCGTCTATACCGCAGTAGCATGGAAGCGATAAACATGAGGAGTAGGGGAGAAAAGGTAGGATAAAAGAGATAGTAGAAAAAGCGAGGGCACGCATCAAACACGGTTATGTGGCTGATGTGTGCCCTTTTTTGTGGCGTGACTCTTGTGTGAAGAGCGTCCTGTGAAGAGAGTGTGGCGGTAACGTTATGGAGCGCCTAACTATTTAGCGGCAATCGCCTCACCGCTGTCCACAAACTGGCTTGGTACCGCCGGCTCATCAACAGCAAAAGTTGCCCGGCTTAGGCGACGGACACGCTTCATAAACAGCGCAATGCAAAGGAGTGTGCCTAACGCGGCCACCACATAGCTTAGCTGCAGCGGTAGACCAAAACCGATCGGCGCGTAGGCTAAGTAGGTAAACGTGGCCATGGTCATAAAGGTGGCTGGGATCGAGGTAATCCAGTGAGGCTTACGCGACAGCACCAGGTACATGGTGCCTACCCACAGCGCGATCACGGCGGTGGTTTGGTTCGCCCAGGAGAAGTAGCGCCACAGCAGTGTGAAGTCCATGTGCGTTAACGCGTAAGACACCACAAACAGCGGTAGAGCGACCATGACGCGCTTCATAATCGGCTTTTGATCGATCTTAATGTAGTCGGCGATGATCATCCGCGCGCTGCGGAAAGCGGTATCGCCCGAGGTGATCGGCAGCACAATAACGCCGAGTACCGCCAGGGTGCCGCCTATAGCGCCGAGCATGGTGGTAGACACTTCGCTTACCACCGCAGCAGGGCCACCGGCCGCCAGCACATCGGAAAGCGACTGGTCGCCATAGAACAGGCTCATGGCGGCGGCCGCCCAGACCATCGCGATAATGCCTTCGGTGATCATCATGCCGTAGAAAATTTTGCGACCATTGGTTTCGTTTTGGGTGGTGCGCGAAATAATCGGCGTTTGGGTGGCATGAAAACCTGAAAGCGCGCCGCAGGAGATGGTTAAAAACAGCAGCGGGAAAATCGGTGCGGCGTCAGGGTGCATGTTCTGGAACGAGAGCTCAGGAATCGGAGCGCCCGTGATGATCAAGCCGATACCGATACCCGCCGCGCTGAACAGCAGCAGGGCGCCAAAATAGGGGTAGATACGGCCAATGACCTTATCAATCGGCAGCAGGGTGGCAATCAAGTAATAAATAAAGATAGCGACGATGATCAGCGTTAACGACAGCGAGGTCATATTGGCCAGCAGCGCCGCAGGCGAGGTGACGAATACCGTACCGACTAAAAGCAGCAGCAGAATCGCGAAACCATTGACCACATGCTTCATCGCTTTACCCAGGAACTTGCCGGCCAGTTGCGGCAGGTGAGCGCCGTGGTTGCGGATCGAGATCATGCCGGTCAGGTAATCGTGAACAGCACCGGCAAAGATACAGCCAATCACAATCCACACAAACGCCACTGGCCCATACAGAGCGCCGAGAATCGGGCCAAAAATAGGGCCGACACCGGCAATGTTTAATAACTGAATGAGTGAATTGCGCGTAGTGTTCATCGGCACATAGTCGATGTTGTCGCGCATGCTGAAAGCGGGCGTTTGACGCTTGCGGTCAGTGACAAACACACGCTCAACGAATTTCCCATAGGTAAAGTAGCCCGCTATCAGCAGCAGGATCGATACGATAAAGGTGATCATCTAAGGTACCTAGAGCAGTGAGGGGGATGGGCGAGCATGTCGGTGAGCATGCAAGCAGGCACTTCTTTAGCAGAGCTAAATGTACAGATAACCACTATAAAATCACAGCTAGACTTTAGTGGGCCGTAAGCAAAAAAAAGGACAGCCGAGAGGCTGCCCATTTTGTCGATTAACAACAACGGTAAAGCTTAAGACTCTACGACGCCGCAAGCCATTCGGGTGCCACCGCCGCCCAGGTGGGGTTCATCTTTGTAGGTGTCGCCGCCTTCGTGAATCATCAAGCTGCGGCCAGGCATATCTTCCATGCTCAAGCGCGGCGCCAAGACGGGGAGATTGGCTTCGCCATCTTCATTAACCGTTAGCACCGGTAGATCGCCTAAATGACCTTCTCCATAGGGGCCTTGGTGAGTGCCGGTTTCCTCAGGGTCATAGTGTCCGCCAGCCGACAGTGCCGCGGTCATCTCGCCACTGTCATTCTCGGCGGGATCACAGCTGGCATTCTGGTGAACGTGAAAACCGTAAACACCGGGCTCAAGATCCGTCAGCGAAGGTGTCAGCAGTAAGCCATGATCCGTATGCTCAAGGGATACGGTACCGATTGACTCTTCATTACCCTCGGTGCTGACTTTATGCATCTCGACATCAAGCGTTTCATTGGCTTGTGCCGCTGAGGTGGCGAGCAGCAGCGAGGCGGCAATAGCGGTAAGCGGTGTTGAGAAACGTATAGTTGAATAGCGCATGTTGATCTCCTTCCGAATCCATGGAAACGCTGTAGCAGCGTTGCTTACTCAAGGTAGTTGGCTAGCAGTTACATTGCCAATTTAACGTGCCGAAGCAAAGGATACATCTTGCAAATTCAATAACGTAGAAGCGAGTGCCTGAGTGCGCGGCACCAGTGTGTCCAGCAAACAGTACTCTTCGTCAGTGTGCATTTTTGCGCCGACAGGGCCAAGACCGCACAGAGTGGGAATGCCCAGGCTGGCCGTCCAGCCCGCATCAGAACAGCCGCCAGTGAATTCGCCGTCAACAGCAAACCCGATCGCCTTAGCCTGAACCTGATAAAGCTCAAACAGCGCGCTGCTCATACGCGCTTCGAGAGGATAAAATTCAGAGGTTTGTTCTATGGTCGCAAGAGTGGAATGTCGGGTTCCGCGATAATCGCCTCAATGGCTTTATACAGCTGATCACGCTGGGCGGTGGTAACAAAACGAGTGTCCAACTGTGCCGACGCGAAAGGCGCGACGGTATTGCGTGACACGCCTCCGGTGATGGTGCCCACATTGGTGGTGATGCCTGCCTCATAGTCGGTTATCGCATGCAGCTTGATGATTTTTCGAGCGAGTGATTCTATCGCGCTGGCGCCATCGGCATGGCTAACCCCCGAGTGAGCGGCCTTGCCGGTGACTTCGATTAAGAAACCAGCGCCCCCTTTGCGGCCCGTCACCACATTGCCACTGACCCGCCCTGGCTCGACATTTAAGGCGACGCGTGCCCCCTGGGCGGCCGCTTCGATAAATGCCCGCCCATCCGGCGAGCCAATTTCCTCATCGGCAGTAAACAGGGCGCGAACGGGTAGGGGGCAGGTGGGCAGGCGGCTTAGCGCACGCATAACAAAGCAGTTCATCACCAGGCCGCTTTTCATATCGGCAACGCCTGGGCCAAAGCCGATATTGTCTTGCTGGGTATAGCCTCGGCCCGCCACCGTACCGGTGGGGAAAACCGTATCCCGGTGGCCCATGAGTAAGACATGGCCTTGACCCGTTCCCCCCAGATGCGCTTCCAAAATATCGCCTGAGTCAGGGCGCTGGTGGCGTATAACCGTGATGCCATCCTGCTCAAGCCACTGAGTGATCAGGTCGGCGACCGCATCGGTACCCTCTTTGTCATAGCTGTTGGAGTCGATATTGACCAACGCCTCAAGGCAATCTTGCATCGCCTGCTGCTGGCCTTCCAGCCACGCGCAAACCTGTTGGGTTAGTTCGTCTTGCATAAGGCTTTCTCTCTCATGATGTCTGATCCTTGGTCACTCAAATCCCAGAATAGCCCCGCCATTAAGATCAGTGCCTCTGAAGCGATGCTCCCCAATAGGTGTTCGTCAGGCGCGTGCTGGGAGCAGGAGGGGTAGGAGTGTGGAACCCATAGCGTGGGTAAGCCCAGGGTTTCGGCAAACACATCGTTGGGTAACGAGCCACCTAAGTTGGGTAGCAGCGTCGGCGTTTTATGGGTGGAGCGTTGCATAGAGGCCAACGCCCAGCCTACCCAGGGGTCTTCAGGATCGAGTCGTGTCGCCGCCATTTGCGACATGCGCGCAGCGCTTACCTCAATATCGTGATAGCCGTGTTGATCCAGGTGATGGCGTAAATGGACTAGAAAATTGTCCTGGTCGCTGCCCACCACATAACGCAGTTGGCAGTGGGCATAGGCCGTTGGCGGAATAGCATTGGCCGGGGCATCCGGGTTGCCCGCCTTCATGGCGAGTACTTCTAAGGTGTTCCAGCCAAACAGTCGTTCAGCGGGCGATAGTCCTGGCTCACCCCAGTCAGTGTCGATAGTGGGGGCATTGTCGCCGACGCCGACTTCCAATGCGGCGAGCGCTTTACGCACGGCTTCGGGTATTGGGTCAGGCCGTAGGCCTTGGATTTGAATAACACCGTTGGCATCCACCAGTGTGGCGAGTGCATTGGCCAGACGCACCGCAGGGTTTTTTAATACGCCACCCCAGTTGCCCGAGTGGTGAGCGCCTTCACGGGCCTGGAGTTTAAGGTCGAAATTGAAGGAACCCCGTGAACCTAAAAACAGCGTGGGAGCGTCGGCATTCAAACGCGGCCCATCTGAGCCAATAAACACATCGGCGGCGAGGCGGTCACGGTAGCGGTGGCAGATCTCTTTTAAGCCAGGGGAGCCCGTCTCCTCGCCCATTTCCAGCACCAGCTTAACGTTATAGCCCAGGCGCCCATTGCTTGCTTTCAGCACGCAGCCCAGCGCGGCTAAATTGATGGTGTGCTGGCCTTTGTTATCCGCCGTGCCACGTCCGTACCAGCGATCCCCTTGCTGGGTGATTTTCCAGGGCGAAAGCCCTTCAGCCCATTGGTCGTCATAGCCGCGGATGACATCGCCATGACCGTAAGTTAATACGCTGAACGAGGCTTCTGGCTCAAGGCGTTCAGCAAGCAGAAACGGCCCAAACCCTTCAGCCGGGTTATCAACAATGTCCCAGCTAAAACCGAGCTGCTCAATATCCGGAATGATCTGCTCAGTAAGGTAGCGGTGAAGCTCTTCCTGTCTATTCGATTCCTGGCTTTCGCTGCGGATGGCAATGCGCGGGGCAAGCTGGTCATAAAAATCGCCGCTGTCAAAGTAAGCTTTGGCATGATCTAAGGCGTGTTGGCGTGTCATAGGCACTCCTTTTAACGTTAAATATTGATTAAATATGTTTAGGCAAGGTGGCAGGCGACACGCGCCTGGCTGCCCTTGCCAAAAGCTTGACCGGAAGCATGCGTAATAGCGCTCAGCTTGGGTGTCTGCTCTGAGCATTGCGGTTGAGCGATTGGGCAGCGGGGGTGAAAAGCGCAGCCTGAAGGTGGCTGAGTGGGGTCGGGCTGGCCTGCCCCCAGGCCTATGTCGGGCACGCCTAGACCTGGCTCCGGGGTCAACGCGGAAGCGAGTAGCGCTTGGGTATATGGGTGGCGTGGTGAGGTGAAGATTTGCTCACGGGTACCCTCTTCGACAATCTGGCCTAGATACATGACCGCGAGCCGGTCCGCGAGATGTTCGACCACGGCGAGGTCGTGGCTAATAAACAGGTAGGTAAGGCCAAACTCATCTTTAAGGTCGAGCAGTAGATTGAGGATCTGCGCCTGGATCGATACATCCAGCGCGGAAGTGGGTTCGTCACAAATCACCAGATCTGGGCGCATAATCAGCGCTCTGGCAATTGCCACCCGCTGGCGCTGCCCCCCTGACATTTGCCCGGGGTATTGCTGGGCGGCGCGTTTGGGTAGGCCGACCAGGTCAAGCATCTGATCGACCTTCGCTGCCTGTTCACGGGGCGTGCCTAGCGCGTGAATACGTAGCGGTAAACCAACGATCTGAGCAATCCGCTGGCGTGGGTTAAGCGACGAATAAGGGTCTTGGAAGATCGGCTGTATATGCCGGGCCAGTGCCTTTTGGTTAGCGTTAACAATCGCTTTGCCATTGATCAGCACATCGCCTGAACTAGGGGGTGTCAGCCCAGCAGCATCTTGGCCAAGGTGCTCTTGCCACAGCCTGATTCGCCCACCAGCCCCATCACCTGGCCGCGCGGAACGCGTAGCGATACCTCATTGACTGCTTTTAGGGTTTGAGGCTTATGTAGCATGCCACCGCCCAGTTTGAACGTTTTAGACAGCGCGCAGAGTTCGAGGGCAAGAGGATCCATACTGTCTGCAGGAGAGGTGGTGCTTGTCATGACGTTACCTCCTGATCGTTTAGTGGCGCTGGGCTGGCTAGCTGATGGGCAAAGTGGCAGCGTGAAAAGTGCTCGCCTGCCACAGCCTGTAAGGGGGGCGTGGTTCGGCACCGCTCATCCGCTTGATCGCAGCGATTGCAAAAGGCGCAGCCCTCGATCTTGCCTACCAAGCTGGGCACTACGCCTGGGATCGCCTGCAAACGGCTGCCTGGCAGTGTCTTGCCGGGCGTCGGTATGCAGCGCAATAAACCTTGGGTATAGGGATGGCTGGGGGCTTTAAAGAGCGCCTGTGCAGAGGCGGTTTCAATCACTTCGCCGGCATACATCACGGCGACCCGGTCGGCGATACGCGCAACGACACCCAAGTCGTGGGTGATGAAAATGATCGCCGTGCCAAACTCCTGCTGTAAGTCGCGTAGCAGGTGCAGAATTTGCGCCTGAATCGTCACATCTAATGCAGTGGTGGGTTCATCGGCGATGATCAAATCGGGTTCACACATTAGTGCCATGGCGATCATCACCCTCTGGCGCAACCCGCCCGAAAGCTGGTGGGGATATTGGCGCATACGCTCTTCGGCGGCGCTGATGCCTACTCGTTTAAGCAAATAGAGGGCGCGATCGTGGGCCGCTTGACGCGATACCCGCTGGTGGCGGCGCAGGGCTTCGCAGAGCTGATTGCCCAGGGTGTAGGCGGGGTTGAGGGCGGTCATGGGCTCTTGAAAAATCATCGCCATGCGTGCACCGCGAAGATTGCTGCGCTCGCGTTCAGGCACCGTAAGGAGATCAACGCCGTCAAAGTTGAGGCAGTCGGCGTTTACCTGCGCCTTGCGCGGCAGTAGGCCCATTAATGCCAGCGAGGTCATGGATTTACCACAGCCTGATTCACCTACCAGGCAGAGCATTTCACCGCGCTCAACGTGAAAGTCGATGCCCCGCACGGCGTGTAGCGTGCCCTTGGCTACGGGTAAATCAACCCGTAGCTGCTTAACGCTGAGAAGCGGTGAGGCTGGCGCTGTTGAGCGCTCAGTTGAAGATAGATTATTCATTGCGGCCTCCCGGTGCGCTGAGGTCGCGTAGTCCGTCACCCAGCAAGTTAATCGCCAGCACCAGAACAAACAGCGCGCTGCCGGGAATCGTAATCACCCAGGGCTGAAAGAACATATAGGTTTTGCCTTCGGCGATCATTAGCCCCCAGGAGGGCGAGGGTGGCTGCACACCCATGCCTAGAAATGACAGCGTTGCTTCGAGCAAAATGGCGTTGGCGACCTCAAGGGTGGCGACGACAATCAACGCGCCTGCAATGTTAGGAAGCACTTCGCGTAGCAGAATGTAGGGCAGAGGGCAGCCCAACGCCTGGGCGGCTTGCACATACTCGGCATCGCGCAGCTGCTGGGTGGCCGAGCGGGCGACGACCGCGAAACGATCCCATAGCAGCAGCCCTAGCAGCAGCGTTACGGTCAGCATTGATCCGCCGATCAGCGAGGCCATAGCCAGCGCCACTAACACCACGGGCATGGCCAGGCGGGTGGTCAGCAGGTAACTCACCACCGCATCAACGCGACCACCAAAGTAGCCCGCCAAGACCCCCAGGGTGGTACCAATCAGTCCGGAAATCAGCGCGACCACCAGCCCAATAAACAGCGAAATTCGCGCGCCAAAGATAAGGCGGCTCAGGTAGTCGCGGCCAAGGCGGTCGGTACCTAAGGGGTGCGTCCAGCTACCGGTTTCGTGCCAAAAAGGCGGCACCATGCGATTAGCGGTGTCCTGTAAGTAGGGATCATGGGGAGCCAGCCACGGTGCTAGAAGCGCCACAATCCCCAACGAGGCAATGATTAAGAGGCCGATGGCCAAGCTGCGATTATTGAGCGTGCTGCGCCATAGGCGCGTCTGCCAAGCAGGAGTTAATTGGCTTTGTAGCGCGGTAGCCGATGGGGTAAGAGAGTCTGTCATGGTGTTCTCCGTTAGCGCGCGCGCAGGCGTGGGTCGAGGGCTGCGTTGAGAATGTCGGCCAGCAGCGTCAACACGATATAGAACAGCGCAATGATCAGTACGATGGCCTGAACGACTGGATAGTCATTGCGTGAAATAGCGTTCCACGCCAACTGCCCCAGCCCGCGTAGTGAAAACACGGTTTCGATAACCACTGACCCGCCGAGCATAAACCCGAGCTCCACGGCGGCCAGCGCGACCACTGGGATCACCGCATTGCGCAAGGCGTGTTTGAAAATCACCGTGCCGGTGCGCAGCCCTTTGGCCCGTGCGGTGCGAATGTAATCGGCCTCTAGCACCTCCAGCATGCCGCTGCGGGTCAGGCGCATCATGGCGGGGTAGCGTAATAGCCCAGCGCAATAGCGGGCAGTACAAAGCCTTGCCAGCTATCGCTGCCCGCGGCCGGAAACCATTGCAGCTTGACGGCAAATACGATGATTAGCGTTAAGCCAAACCAGAAGTTCGGCATTGCCTGACCGGTAACCGCAATCGCCATGGCCATACGGTCTATCCAGCTGCCACGTTTGAGCGCGGCGACCACACCGAGGGGAATAGACACGCCCAGCGCAATCGCCAAGGCCAATATTCCTAGGGTCATCGTCACCGGTAGTCGCTCAACGACTAGATCCATTACCTCGCTTTGGTAGTAATATGAACGCCCAAAGTCGAGCTGCACGGCTCCCCACAGCCAAGTGGTAAATTGCTGAATCACCGGGCGGTCCAGGCCGTAATCAACGCGGATTTGTTCTACCTGCTCGGCGGTGGCCTCGGGGCCACCAATGGAGAGCGCCAAGTCACCCGAGAGCTGCAGCAGACTAAAGCAGAGAACCGAAATAGTCAGAGCGACGCTAAGCGCTATTAGCGTGCGCTTGAAAACAAATGCCCACATAAAGCATCACCCCTTCGCTATAGAAGGCTAGCCGTGGGAAGAGCCACGGCTGCCGATAGTTCAAATATCACGCCGTTACTTCCAGCTTGCCTCGTAAAAGCGCGGTAGTTCGTCGGGGTAAGCAGTGAACTCAAGATCAGCGGTGTGGGCGTAATAGGTGGAGTAGGAGAATAGCGGTGCCCAGTACGCTTGCTCGGAAATGCGGGCGAACGCTTTTTGGTAGTGCTCTAAGCGCACATCAGGATCTACCGAGGTATCGGCGACTTGTAACCACTCCTGCACCTGAGTGTCCTGCCAGAGATCGTCAATGCCGCCTGTGAAATAGACGCTGACGAACGCCGAGACATCGTTAATAGAGAAGGAGCCCCAGGCTTTGAACGACATATCGGTTTGACCGTTGCGCTGAAGCTCCAGCAACGCGGGGGAGGTCATAAAGCGCAGGTTGGCATTAATGCCTACTGCACGCAGGTCGCCAATCATCGCTTCGGCGTAGTCACGTTCACGGTAGGCATGAAGGTCAATGTCGAAGCCGTCGGCGTAACCGGCCTCGGCGAGTAGTTCGCGGGCTTTGTCAGGGTCGTACTCATACTCAATAACGTCTTGTGTTTCACAGCCAAACTGAGTCGGGAAGCAGGGGGCGTAGAGGGGCTGGCTGCCGCCGCGTACTAGGTCGTTAGCGAGCCCTTCCCGGTTCATCGCATGATTGATGGCTTGGCGTACGCGAAGGTCATTTAGCGGTGAATCTTCCCGTGTTGCGGCATCCAGCCCGATATAACCCACCCGCATGGTTTCGCCGCCAAGCACGCTAAGCTGAGGCATACCGCTTAACGACTCAGCTTGATCAGCAGGTACACGCCAGATCCAATCGACTTGCCCTGACATTAATTGCGCCATACGTGAGTCCGCATCGGCAATGGCCTT
The DNA here is from genome assembly GCF_009728585.1 of Halomonas sp. PA16-9. Classification (NCBI taxonomy): domain Bacteria; kingdom Pseudomonadati; phylum Pseudomonadota; class Gammaproteobacteria; order Oceanospirillales; family Halomonadaceae; genus Halomonas; species Halomonas sp. PA16-9. Next base: position 605,334 of record NZ_CP040451.1, read on the forward strand.
GAACTCGATATTGGCGATCTCCGGCTGACCAATGGGACTGTCGGCAAAGTAGTCATCAAAGCGAGTTAGGCTAACGCCATCCCCGGGGCGGACGTTGGTAATCCGGTAAGGGCCGGTACCTACGGGTTCACGACTGAAGCCTTCAATACCCACTTCCTGGAAATACTCATCGGGGTAAATTGGCATTGGGCCGGAAAGGTACTCAAGGGCTGCGGGGAAAGGCTCTTTGAGGTGGATGCGCACCTGATAGTCATCCAGTTTCTCGACGCTTTCAATCCAATCAACATTTTGGCGTGTCACCACCCGTGACTCGGGTGATACCGCATAGTTGAAGGTGAAGACCACATCGTCGGCGTCGAAGGCCTCGCCGTTATGAAAGGTTACGCCTTCACGAAGAACCAGATCTAAGGTCGAGTCATCGGCCCATTCCCACTCTGTCGCCAAGCGTGGCTCGTACTCATTGGTTTGCGGGTTGCGGTAAATCAGCGTGTCCCACGCTAGGTGGGCGAGGATAACGCCTTCACGCAGATTGTTATGGTAGGGGCTAACGTTCTCGGGTTCGCTGTCAGACGCATAGACCAGCGTATCGTTGGCCTTGCCAGCTAATGCGGGTGTCGCGATGCTGAGTAAAGCAAGTGACGTAATGCAGTAGAGAGTTCTCGATGTTTGCATGCCATACCTCGTTTTTTAATAAGGGAAGGTTATGAGCGTTTGGCGTACTGGCGAGGCTTGTTGTTTTTTAGATGAGCCGCCGCCTTGAATTAAAACTAATCTATTGCTTAGGAGTGCCACAAGTGCAATGTTTAGAACTTATCATTGCCGTTTTGGCAATGTTTATAGTGAGGGGGAGCCACTATGAATCCACGCGTGTTACAAGAAACGGCGTTACGTTACTTTCTCGAGGTGGTTCGCTGTGGCTCTATTAGTGAAGCCTCAGGGAAGCTAAATGTGGCGCCCTCCGCCATTAGCCGTCAGATTGCCCGGCTGGAAAGCGAGCTGGATACGCTGTTGTTTGAGCGTCGTGCGCGCGGTATGGTGCCCAGCGCGGCAGGGGAGTTGCTGGCGATGCATGCCCGCCATATGCAGCTTGAGGCAGACCGTATTGGCAGCGAAATAATGGCCTTGCGTGGGTTACAGCGGGGCAAGGTACGTTTGGCTAGTTCGGAAGGCTTTGCCGTGGATTTTTTACCCGCGGCAATCGCGGCTTTTCGCAAGCGTTACAGCGGTATTCATTTCCACCTGATGGTGGGGGCGCCCGCCCAAGCGACTCGGTATGTCAGGGAAGGCGATGCAGATATCGGCATTACTTTTAGCCTCAAGCCTGAGGCGGATATTAACGTTGCCCTTAGGCAGCCCGCGCCCATTATGGCGCTGGTTTCTCCGCACCATGAGCTTGCCGTTAAAAAACATATTTCGCTGGCGCAGCTTCAGCACTATCCGCTGGCGTTACCCTCGCCAGACACGACCCTGCGCCAGCTGTTTGATATCTGCTGTAGCCGTCAAAACCTGGCGTTTGAATCCATTTTTAGCAGCGATTACACCGAGGCTTTGATTAACTTCGCCATGCTCGGGGGCGGTGTGGCGCTGGCAGGGGAAATATCGGTGCGCTACCGCATTCAGCAACAGCGCTTAGTGGCGATTCCTATTCGAGACCAGGGCATGGATTCCCGCTTTATTGAAGTCCAGACCCTTGCCAAGCGCACATTGCCGACGGCGACGCAGGCATTTTTAGCGTTTCTAAAAGAGCATATCCCGCCTGGGCAACTGCCGCTCTTTCCTACTCCACCAACAATTAACTGCTGATCACCTGCCTTCTTAGCAAGCGCTGGCGTGAATAGCGTATTGCGCGGATGACATCTCACGGCCTAGCCGCGACAATGGCGCCCTGTTTAGATTGTTAGCTTTAACCGGGGAGCGTTATGACGCCACTCAACATCCTCTATCAGGATGAGTATCTCGTCGCGGTGCATAAGCCGTCAGGGCTTTTGGTGCATCGCTCGGCGTTGGCGCGTGGTGAAACCGAATTTCTGCTTCAACGCTTACGCGACCAGCTTGGCAAGCGGGTTTACCCCGTTCACCGGCTGGATCGGCCGACCTCTGGGTAATGATATTTGCTCTCTCGTCGGCAGTGGCTGGCCTGCTCAGCGATGCGTTTAGCGAGCGCCAGGTGGAAAAGCGCTACCTGGCAGTGGTGCGCGGTAAAGCACCGGAAAATGAACGTTTGGATTACCCGCTAAGGGAAGAAGACGGTACGCGCCCCAAGGCGGAAATGCCCGCTATGCCCGCGATGACCGATATTCGCCGCCTGGATAGCGTCGAGCTGCCCGTGCAGGTCGACCGCTACCCGGTGGCGCGCTACTCCCTGGTAGAGGCGCGGCCGATGACCGGTCGCCGCCATCAAATTCGCCGCCATCTTTCCCGGCGTGGCTACCCGATTATTGGCGATGCCAAGCACGGTAAAAGTGTCCACAACCGCTTTTTTGCCGAGCAGATGAAGGCTCCGCGCTTACTGCTCGCCGCGACCTATTTGGCCTTTGACCATCCGCTGTTAGACAAGCGTGTACAATTGAGCTGTGCCTTGGATGACACCATGATCGCGCTGTTTAACCAGCTTGGCTGGGCGGGGCATTTACCGCTGGATAGCGTGCGCACGCCGCCCCACACCACGCCTTCCGCCCTTCAAGCGTTATGAGTGAGTTTGTGATGTCCTCAGCTACTACATCGAGCATGCCGTCCGCCTCGCCTGTGCCTACGGCTAACGTGAAACCTCCTTCTGCAGATTATGATTTTCGCTTTGGCGGCATTCGCCGTCTTTATGGCCAGCGTGCAGCCGAGGCATTTCGTCATGCCCACGTGGTGGTGGTGGGTGTCGGCGGGGTAGGCAGTTGGACGGTAGAGGCGCTGGCACGCTCGGGCATTGGCAAGCTGACGTTGATCGACCTGGACGACGTCTGCGTTTCCAACGTCAACCGCCAGCTCCACGCGCTGGATGGTACTATCGGTCAGCCCAAGGTTGATGTGCTGGCCGAGCGCTGCCGCTTGATTGCCCCGGAAATTGAGATTGTGGCGGATACTGCCTTCGTGACACCCACCAACCTGGCCCAGCGGATTCCCGATGACGCCGATCACGTGGTGGATGCCATCGACAGCGTGATTGCCAAGGCCGCCCTGATCGCCTGGTGCAAGCGACGCAAAATTCCCATCACGGTGACCGGTGCGGCTGGTGGGCAAACCGATCCCACGCGTGTTCAGGTCGCGGATCTCACCCGCACCGAGCACGACCCGCTGTTATCCAAAGTGCGCTCGCGGCTGCGTCGGGATTACGGCTTCTCCCGCAACCCCAAACGGCGCTTCTCGGTAGAGTGCGTCTACTCCGACGAGCAGTTGGTGTATCCCGGCGCCGACGGTGAAGTGTGCCTGCAAAAGCCTGGCAGTGGTGATGCCACGCGCTTGGACTGCGCTTCCGGTTTTGGTGCTGCGACTTTTTTAACCGGCACCTTTGGTTTTGTCGCCGCGTCAAAAGTGCTCGAACGCCTTGCCAAAAAAGCCAACCAGCCAAGTGCCACAAACGCCACTCAAGAGGAGAGCCAATGACCGCCCCCGTTCCCGGTATTTATCGCCACTATAAAGGCAGCCTCTACGAAGTGCTTGGCACCGCCCAGCACAGCGAAAACGAAGAGCCGCTGGTGGTGTATCGTGCCCTTTACGGTGACTACGGCCTCTGGGTGCGCCCGCTTGAGATGTTTACGGAAACAGTGACGAAAGAGGGCCACACCCAGCCGCGCTTTGCGCTGGAGAAGTCGTTTTAAGGCGGAATTTCGTTATCAAGGAGTGCTCATGCCCCCCTCATCACCCCAGCAGACGCTGAAAGAAGTATTCGGTTTCGATGACTTTCGCGGCGGCCAACAGGCGGTGGTGTCAAGAGTGCTGGAAAGGCACTCCACGGCGGCGATTTTTGCCACCGGCGCGGGGAAGTCGCTTTGCTATCAACTCCCGGCGCTGCATTTGCCGCACTTAACCCTGGTGGTATCGCCGCTGCTGGCGCTGATGCAGGATCAACTGGCGTTTCTGGCCCGCCACGGCGTGGCAGCGGCAAGCATTGATTCCACCCAAGACCGTGATGCTACCCGGGAGGTGATGGAGCGCGCTAAAAGCGGCGAGCTGAAAATCCTTATGATCTCGGTGGAGCGGCTCAAGAATGAGCGCTTTCGCCACTTTCTGCGCCAAGTGCATATTTCACTCATGGTGGTCGATGAAGCCCACTGCCTCTCTGAGTGGGGGCATAACTTCCGCCCTGACTACCTCAAACTGCCGGACTACCAGCGCGATTTTGCTATCCCTCAGGTGCTGCTGCTCACCGCCACGGCGACCCCAGCGGTGATAGCCGATATGGGTGAGAAGTTTGCCATTGCGCCGGAGAACGTGATTACTACCGGCTTTTACCGTTCCAATCTTGAGCTGCTGGTATCTCCGGCCATGGAAGGTCGCCAGCAGCAGCTGATCAACTGGCTAAAGCCGCAGATGCAGCCGGGTAGCGAAGCGCCAACGATTATTTACGTCACCCTGCAACAAACTGCCGAGCGAGTCGCTAAGGTGCTGGCGGCCCAGGGTATCGCTGCCCAGGCCTACCATGCAGGGCTAGATTCCCAGCGACGGGATGAGATTCAGCGGCAATTTATGAGCGGCGAGTCGCCCTGCATCGTGGCCACTATCGCCTTTGGCATGGGCATCGATAAGGGCGATATTCGCAACGTGGTGCATTATGACCTGCCTAAATCCATCGAGAACTATAGCCAGGAGATTGGCCGGGCGGGACGCGACGGCCTGCCTTCTACCTGCCTGACCCTGGCCGGGCGGGATGGCTTGCGGGTGCTGGAAAACTTCGTTTACGGCGATACCCCTGAATATGCTGGTATCTATCGCCTGCTGGAAGAGATCGCTGCGGCAGGCCAAGCGCCGGATCGTCAGTGGGAGGTGCTGCTCAATACGCTTTCCCGCGATACCAATATCCGCCCGTTGCCGCTGAAAACGCTGCTGGTGCGGTTGGAAATGCACGGCATTATCGCCCCGCGCTTCGCATTTCTAGCCGAGTACCGGCTGCGCTATCACATTGAGCCTAGTGAATTAGTTAGCCGCTTTGAAGGCGAGCGGGCGGCCTTTGTTCGGCTTTTAGTCGATAATATTCCTATCGCCCGCACCTGGGGAACGGTGGATTTTGACCGCCTACATCAGGCGGGGCAGGCGCAGCAGATTGACGCTTCCCGTGCTCGCGTCATTACCGCCCTTGAGTACTTTCAAGATAAGGGCTGGCTAACCCTGGAAGGCAAGCGGATGACCGATGTCTACGAGATCTGCCAGCCGAACTTTACCATTGAGGCGCTGGCGAGCCAGCTGTTTGAGGATTGCCTGAATCGGGAGCGAATCGAGATTGAGCGGCTACAGGCAATGCTAGCGCTGTTTGAGTCGGGGAGCTGTCTGACTCGGCGGCTAGCCATGCACTTTGGTGATAGTACCTTTGGTGACAGCACCTTTGATACACCATCCAATACTGAGCAGGGACGCTGCGGGCATTGCTCTGTGTGTTATGGCCACCCGATAAAACTACCGGATGCGCTGCCCGAGCCACCGCTAACGACGGCCGATTTTCAGCGCTACGCCACACCGCTGATTGAGCGCCACACCGAACAGTTCGGACAGCCGCCCAATGCCCAGCGGCTGGCGCACTTTCTGTGTGGCTTGACCATGCCGGTGTTTACCCCGCTCAAAGCCCGCAGCCTGAACGGCTTCGCGGTTTTTGAGCAGCGCGCCTACCCAGAAGTGCGTGAGTGGGCGGAGGCGATGCTGGGACAATAAAGGCCGATCAAAGTCCGAACGGTAACCCCAGCCAGTACCAAATAAAGAACAGGCTGCTCCAGCCGGTTAACACGGCGAGGGAGTAGGGCATGGCGATGGTCAGTAGATGGCCGAGGGTAAATGACTTGTTGTAAAGGTGAATGACCGCCAGCACTAACGGTAGATAGGGGTTAATGGGTGAAATCACGTTCGTCGATGAGTCGGCTACCCTGTACGCCGCTTGGATGGCTTCTGGCTCAAGGCCCAACAGCATCAGCATGGGTAGAAAAATCGGCGCCATCAACGCCCTGCGCAGAGCCACTGTAAAGAAATAGGTTCACGACGGCGGCCAGTAAAATAAAGCACACTAAAGCCAGCGCCGTAGGCATATTAATTTGCAGCAGTAGATCTGCGCCATTCACTGCGCTGACAATCGCCAAGTTTGACCAGTTAAAGATGGCAATAAACTGCGCCACCATAAAGACGATGACAATAAACCCACACATATCGCGCATCGCCGCTTCCATTAAGCGCGGCACATCGCTGGATTGTTTGATCTTACCTACCGAAACGCCGTACACAATGCCGCACAGGCTAAAGAACAGCACGATGATGGGCACCAAACCACTCATAAAGGGCGAAGGTAACAGACCCCCTTCAGCGCTGCGTAAGCCGGAACCCGCTGGCAGAATCAGCAGCAGGATAACCGCGATATAGGCCAGTGCCGCTATACCGGTGTAGCGCAGCGCACGCCGTTCTGTGTCGGTTAACTGTACGCCGTGGCTTTTGTTCTCATCATCACTCTGATCCTGAAAGCGCGCCAGCATGGGCTCGACATACTTGTCGTTCATGACGGTGATAATCAGGGTAATTAACGGCACCGAGACACACATAAAGAACCAGTTGGACACCACGCTGACTTCGTAGCCGGGGCGAACGCTCTGAACGACTTCCGTCGAGATGCCGGATAGCAGCAGATCTGTGCCCGCAATAAAGAAATTGGCGCTAAAACCGGCAAAAACGGCGATAAAGGCCACCATAATGCCGGCAATCGGGTTCCGGCCAACAGTTTTAAACATGATGGCGGCCAAAGGGGGAATCAGGAAAACCGCCGCATCCGAAACCAGATTGCCGATGATCGAAGTGATGACCACCGCCGGGTAATAAAGCGCGGCGCCACATTACTCAACATGCGTCGGATGGTGGCATCGGCGAGGCCAGTTTTCTGAATCAGCCCCAGCGCTAATACCATCACCAGTACCAGCCCTAGCGGGCGGAAACTAGTGAAGTTAGTGACTGCCCCGGTCACCATAAATCTTATCCCATCCCAGCTAAGCAGCGAACGAACCTGAACGAGCTCGTCGGTGGCAGGGTGGCGCACAGGCTCGACCCACAGCTCATCACAACCGACAGGCCTAGCGTGACGACAAAAAGTATAAAAAACATAATAAAAGGATGGGGCAGGGCATCGGCTATTCGCGCAATCCGGTGCATTAATCCGGTGTTGCCACCGGACGTTGAGAGTTTGTTCGCTTCCATGTTGTTCTCCGCTTTATATCTGGAAGTGCTGCTTCTTGAAGTGTGCTTTCTTGAACTGCGCTTTCTTGAAATGCTTAGCGAGAGGGGAGTTCACGCTGTATTAGCTGAACAAAATAAGAGGCGCCCACCGGGATAATGTTGTCGTTAAAGTCATAGCTGGGGTTGTGAACACTTACACCACCGGTTTCGCCTTCAACACCATTGCCCAGAAACACATAGCAACCCGGAACGGCTTGCAGCATGAAGGAGAAGTCTTCGCTGCCAGAAATCGGTAAGCAGTCAGGGTTGACCTTTGCATCGCCGACTACTGCGTGGGCAACATCGGTGGCGAGTTGGGTGGCTTGCGGGTCGTTGACCGTGGCCGGGTAGCTACCGGGGTGAATGGTGAGCGTTGCGGTGGCGCCGTAGGCTTTAGCAGTACTGGCAACCAGTTGTTCCAGTCGTTGAATTGCATGCTCCCGTACTGCGTCGTTAAAAGAGCGAATGCAGCCCTGCATGGTGGCGGTATCGGGAATGACGTTGAAGGTGCCCGAGCCGGCATGCAGGTCGGTAAAGGACAGCACGGCGGAATCGAGCGGGGCAGTATTGCGGCTAACGATAGACTGCGCGCCGCTGATAATCGCGCTCACGATCAGCATCGGATCAACGGTGTGCTGCGGCATTGCCGCATGGCCGCCTTTGCCGTGAACGTCAATGGTGAAACGGTCTGAGCTGGCCAGCAGGGGTCCTTCGCGAAACCAGAATTCGCCTTGGGGAATGCCCGGCATATTGTGGATACCGTAAACGCGGTCACAGGGGAAGCGCTCAAACAAACCATCATCCATCATTGCCTTAGCGCCGGCTAAGCCCTCTTCAGCGGGCTGGAAAATAAAGTGTACGGTGCCGGAAAAGTCGCGATGTTTAGCCAGATACCATGCGGCGGCTAACAGCATGGTGGTGTGACCGTCGTGGCCGCAGCCGTGCATTTTGCCCTGGTTAAGAGACGCATGAGCGAACTGATTGTTTTCCGTCATGGCGAGGGCATCCATATCGGCGCGCAGCCCGATGGTACGAGCGGCGAGCGTTTTGCCGCGCAGTACGCCGACGACCCCGGTTTTAGCGATGCCGGTATGAACCTCGTCAAATCCCCACTCTGTGAGCTTGTCCGCCACTAACTTGGCGGTGCGCTGCTCCTCAAAGCCCAGCTCCGGGTGCTGATGAATATCCTGTCGCCAAGCAGTGAACTGTGCGTTGTTACCCGCAATTTCATCGATCATAGGTAGCCCTTTAGGTTTATTGAAACGATAGCACTTAAGCTATAGCTAAATATTATGCTTTGAGTTTTGGGACGAAGTCTTTTAGCTACCTTTAACTGTATACTGGCTTTTTTAGTCAGATATATTGATTTTTGCTTATTGAAGGATGACGAAATGTTATGGCTTATCGAGGATTTACGGACAGCCAGATAGAAGCCTTCATGTGGATTATGAAAACCAGTAGCGCTACGGAAGCCGCCAGTAAGATGCTGATTTCACAACCGGCGATTAGCCGTTTGATAAAACAGTTGGAGGCGCGGCTTGGGTTTGATCTGTTCGAACGCCACAATAATCGCCTGCTCCCGACCCGGCGTGGCACGCTGTTTTATGACGAGGTGGAGCGGGTTTATATTGGTTTACACCATTTGCGACAGTTTGCCGAACGACTGAAAGAGAGAGTGGCAGGCCAGTTAAGAGTGGTCAGCATGCCTTCTTTTGCGGTGAGTCTGGTGCCAGATGCCGCTACGCTGCTTGCCGAGCAGTTCCCTGACCTTGAAATTAGTCTCTACTCCTACCGATCCAGCCAGATAGCGGAGGAAGTGGTGGCCCAGCGCTTCGATTTTGGCATTACCACCGATCCTCGAATCGATCCGCGCTACCAGAGCTTTCAGTACTCTCTACCTGGCATGTGCCTTATTCCGCCAGGGCATCCGCTGGAAGCTAAAGCGCTTATCGACATTGAAGATTTCGCCAATGAAACGCTGATTTGTGGTGAGCCCAATGAGCAAAGCCGTAATCGGATTACTCAGCGACTGAGGAAACATGCCGTTTCGCCCAAAAAAATATGGACAGTCTCGCTGGGGGAGATGGCGATCCGACTAGTAGCGAACGGTGCCGGTCTTGCGGTGTTAAACGCCGTATCGGCCTGTTATGCAAAGCGAGCGGGCGTGGTGGTTCGCCCGCTCGCGTTTGATATTCGTTATGACTTTCAAATTATTTTGCCGCTGGAAAAAGATCTTGAACCCGCTATCAACAACATCAATGCTGAGCTGATCGCGTTAGTCGAGCAGAAAATTTTCGAAAGCCTCAAAATGTTTGGCTAAAAATCGCCTGGCTGTAGGATAAAGGCAACGGGATTGACCTATTACTCCCTTTACTCCCAGGCAGGGAAGGGATCGGGCAGCTGTTTCCACGCCTCTATGCCTTCCACAAGCTCGTCTTCGCTCAAAAGGCAGGCGTCCAACGCTGCGCGCATCCGCGGTTGATCCAGGTTCTGGCCGATAAAGACCAGTTCCTGGCGCATATCCCCGAACGGCTCCTGCCACTTCTCCATAATAAACTGACGCGTTTCAGGATCCGTTGGCCAGTGTTCTTCGGGAATTGCCTTCCAGAACACGCCTGCCGGGCCGTGGTGGGCGATGCCGCCTGCCTGACTCCACTGACCGGCGGCTTGAGGGCGAGTGGCGAGCCAGAAAAAGCCTTTTGAGCGCAGCAGACCCTTACCAAACCACTCCTGGTTCAGCAGATCGTGGAATTTCTGCGGATGGAAGGGGCGACGGGCATGATAAGCAAAGCTGGCAATCCCGTACTCTTCGGTTTCTGGTACATGCTCGCCGCGCATCTCTTTTAGCCAGCCTGGCGCCTGCTGGGCGCGCTCAAAGTTGAACTTGCCGGTATCCAGCACTTTGTCTAGCGGCACGCCGCCTTGGGTGATCGGTACCAGCTCCGCGTCGGGGTTCAGCGAGCGCAAAATTGCTTTTAGAGAATCCAGCTCTTTTTCGCTAATCAAGTCGGTCTTACTAATCAGCAGCACATCGCAAAACTCAATCTGATCGACCAGCAGGTCGGCGACATTGCGCTCGTCGTCTTCGCCTAAACTTTCGCCCGCTTCAGCGAGGCTTTGCGCTTCGCGGTACTGTTCAAGAAAGTTGGCGCCATCCACTACGGTCACGAGCGTATCCAACCGAGCGACGTGGGAGAGACTCTGGCCGCGTTCATCTTCAAAGGTGAAGGTTTCTGCCACGGGCAGCGGCTCGGAAATCCCGGTGGACTCAATGACCAGGTAATCGAACTTGCCCTCTCGAGCCAACTGGCTGACTTCACTAGCAAGTCTTCGCGCAGGGTGCAGCAGATGCAGCCATTGCTCATCTCTACCAAGCGCTCTTCTGATCGGTTCAATGCAACATCGCCATCCAGCGTCGACTCACCAGGGCCACCCCGCACCAGCGCACCGTCGATATTCACCTCGCTCATATCGTTAACGATGACCGCCACCCGGCGGCCCTCACGGTTGGCGAGAATATGATTAAGGACGGTGGTTTTACCGGCACCTAAAAAGCCCGACAGTACGGTGACGGGCAGGGGAGAAAACGCAGTCATTGCTAGCACACCTCTAAATGGTTTTATGTTATGTGATAATATAACAATATAAGTGCTTAGAGGAAGGTTTGTTTCAGAGGAGGTCGGGTCAGATTCGTATCTGCTAGTGGATCTCAGCGCTTATATTGCGTTGGGCAATATCCACGTAGAACATCCGGCTCGCTCATGCCAAACAGCGTTTCGATCGCTTCAAACGGTGTGCGGCCTTCCCAGGCCATTTCGATAACACGTGACTGTTCGTCATCAGGTAAGCGGCGAAAGCGCTTAATGGGGGCTTTTGGCATCGTCCACCTCATTGGTGGGCATCAAGGCTGCGGGCAGTGTAGTGCTTTTTAATAGACCAGCGCAGCGCATCGATCACGATGAAACATGCCAAGCTTACACCCAGTACGGGCAGTGCTACGCCAAGCGTGATAGCGACGAACAGCACGCCGAGTTGGGTCGTAAGCGGAAGCATTAGCCAGGGTTCAGTCACCGTTGGGAAGCGCTGACCACTCGCCGTGCGTAGCCGCCGCCACGCCATTACGTAACCCCACACCATCAGCGTCACAAGCCCCGCGGCGATCAACGCCAGCACTATTTGATTAGCGATACCAAACAGTACGCCCATATGCAGATCAATCCCCCAGCGGGTGAGCTTGGCGGCTAGTGGGAAGGTGGTAAAGTCGGTTTGATCGGTCACAGCCATGCTTTGCGGATGCAGCGCCACCTGGTCTACCTGCGTAGGCCACTGGCGATCAATTTCCGCTACCCGCCATGCCTCCTGGGAACTGCTCGGAGGCGTTAGTTGGATGCGCGCTGCGCTAAGCCCCGCCTTACGAGCAGCGCTCAGCGCCCGGTCAAAGTCCTCTAACGTGATAGACGTGGCCACCATTGCCATATGGCCGTGATGCTCAGCATGTTCATCGGCTACCTGGCTATCGGTATCGATCAGTGCCGTTGAGGCACTTGGCGTGCCCCAGCCCCAGGCATGACGAAGTTCCGCAATATTGCTCCCTGCCCACTGTGACCAAGTGAGCCCTGTTGCCGAAAAGAACAGCAACCCGAGGGAAAGCACTACGCCTAGTGTTGCGTGGCGCTGGCGTGTGTGTGGGCGCCTGACAGTGCTTTCAGTGCGCGGCGTTGGCGAATCCACAGCGTTATGCCACCCAGCGCGGCAAGCCAAAGCCATGAGGCAGCCAGCTCACTATAGAGACGCCCCATCTCGCCCATTAACAGCTGGCGGTGAAAATGATCGATCGCGGTGCGCAGCGGTAAAATACCGCTGGTACCATAAACCGTCGTATCACCGGTGACTTTCAGGGTAATGGGGTCGACAAACAGCGCCCGATGTTCAGAAGGCCCCAGCCCTGGCTCGCTAAACATGAGTCGGGTGGTGTCGCCTAACGCCGGTGCAGGGCGCACCGCGCTGGGCAGGGTTGGTTCGCCCAGGTATTGCTGGGCCGTAGTGATCTGTTCGGCAAGTGAATGAGGCTCGCCCTGAGTAGCGCCATATAGGGTGTCATGGTAGAGCCACTCTTCAAGTGGTGGGCTAAGCAAGTAAGCGATACCAGACAGTGCCGCGATAAGAATAAAAGGGCCGACGAAGAGGCCAATATATAGGTGTAAGCGGCTAAGCAGAGCAAAAAGCAGCTTGCCGGTGCGGTTAGAGGAGTGGACTGTCATTGGCTTGAATCCGAGTGGTATCGGTAAATTAGCCAGACAGCTTAGATAGTTTAATTAGCAATCGCTAGCCTGTGCATAGCGGTAAAAAGTCACACGCTTAGCGGCTAGACGGAGCGGGCTTGACGGCCAGGAGTGCACGGAATAGACCATTCATTAGCACCGGTTCGTCGTGGTGAATCTGAAACCCAGCTTCACTGAGCAGTGGCTGTGCTTGGCGTGTAATGTCGGTGGCAAGTGCCGATGTGACTCCATTCAGAAGACGTCGGCCCGCACCCACAGATTGACCGTCTGGCTGGAACTTATCCATTACGCACAGCTGCCCACCGGGTTTTAACACGCGGTACGCTTCGGCAAGCCCTCGCTGTGGATCAGGCATTACCGCAATAATCAGATGCATGATGACGGCCTCAAAGTGCTCATCGGGGTAGTTGAGCGCCTCGGCATCCATCACACTACACTCCACATCGTGGCGAAGCTCCTCGGCTCTTTTTGGTGCGCTTCACCATGGCCGGAGCGATATCGGTGGCGTGCAATTCGATGTCATGAGGCAGAAAAGGCAGGTCTAACCCTGTGCCAGCCCCTACCAGCAGCACCCGCATACCAGGCTCCCAATCTACTTGTCCAAGCGCAATACGCCGTGGCCTACGAAACGCACGGGCGGCGACCGCATCGTAGAAAGGTGCGTAAACGGTGTAGCGAAGGCGATTCCACGCGGTGGTGTTGAACATAACGCCCCTTTGCAGCTCAACGCTGCGATTGCTGAATGCCGGGTGGACTATTTACATAAGACTACCTATAGCATGAAAGCAATCATTCAACCAATAAAGCGTGCTCATGTTGGATGATTTATTTTATATGGCTAATATTATCACCCTATCAAATTTATTGTGTGGGATTTATGAAATAGCAAACGTTATAGTGATCCTTTGGTTGATTGTTTGTAGTAATTTTTGATTGGTCTTAAAGTTGTAGAGATAAGATTTTGTCATTGTGTTTGATTACCCTTTTTGTAGGCGTGTAGTTAAGCTTTCAACAATATCGATAACTAGCTGTCGATCATTTTGATTTAAAGGCTCTAAAAGCTGTTTCATTCTGCTTGACTGATCATCGATATGAAAACTGGCTTGCCCAAATAACTCAGCTGCCTCGCAGTTGAAAATTTCAGCAAGCTCTATTAAGCGCACAATGTTGGGGATCACCCGCCCGCGCTCGATGCGCGAAACGGCTTCGTTACCAACACCTAGGCGCTCAGCAACTTCCTCTTGGGTCAATTGACTGCGAACCCGCTGTTTGGCAATTGCCCGGCCGATACTGCCTGCAAGCCGTTTCTGTTCTGTTTTATTCACAATGTCCTCCATTAGACCTAGATGGTTGAGGAACGACCTATTGACATGAAGGACTGTTTAGGTTGAATATCATCTTCTAAGGTTGATTTGGATGCCTGTAGTTACTTTTTGTTTCGTTTGGTTACGCCGTGAAATGTGTAATTAAGGGGTAATGATTTAATTGGGTAGCCAAAAAAAAATAAAAAGCATAGGTGTGATAGGTGGAAATGCCCGAAGCTATAAAGCATATAACTGAGGGCAGCTTTAGTAGTGTAAGTTATCAATATGTTTTCAGTGTTAATGTTCAAGTTGCTTTGGTTGGTTGGTTGGTTGGTTGGTTGGTTGTTTGAAGGTTGTTTAAAAGCTTATGAAAGAAGATTGTGAGGTGTTGAATGTTGGGTGGTTTTTCTTTTGTAAGCTTTAGGCGTTTATAAACTTTAGTCGTTGATCGGTTACCGAGTGGCGTTTATGCGGCGGATCGGTGCGTTTTTTTAAATACTGTTCAGCAAGAGCGGGAGAGAAGCTTGATGTGTAAATCCGAAGGCGCTTAATAACATGCTCCCTACTTCTGCACCAGAGATTTTTCGACAGTTGGCGGATAAGTTGACCTGCGTCAGTGAAGAGGGCTTTTTTCAACACCTTGTGCGATCCCTGACGGGTATCCTTGGCGTTGATCATGCCGTTGTTGAATATGTCGATAGCCGCCAGGGCACTGTGAGCACATTGGCAGCGTGGTCTCAGGGTGAGTTCATTGAGACAGCTCCGTATTCAATACAAAGCACGCCATGCCAACAGGTCGCGGAACACTCACGGCTGTTTATATCTTCTCATACTCGTCAGCAGTTTCCAGAGGATCAGCGGCTGGCTGCCCTGAGAGTTGAGGGGTATTTGGGTATCTCCATCGCAGCGCCTGGTGGCGGCTTTTTGGGGGCTATTGCGCTAATGCACTCATCCGTCCTGGAGCTTCCTTCTTATGCCGATGAAGTGTTACGTATCTCTGCGGCGTTGGCTGGCGCAGAGTTGGCGCGTCAGTTAGCAGAAAGCCAAACGCGCGAACGTCTGTTATATAAACAGCAGGCGTTGCAGCGCATTGGTCGACACAACACCGCCCTGATCAACACCATTAATGAGCAGCAACGCTTTCAACACGCCGTTGTTAGCTTGGCAACTGCGGTCTCAGCTGAGAATGGCGAAGCGTTTCTGCGCCGGCTAACCGCCCATATGGCCGAAGCGTTATCCGCTGAAGTGGGGTTTATAGCGCTACTGGACGAGCAGGATTCCGATATCGCGCATACCTTAACGCTGTATGTAAATGGTCAGTGCCAGGATAATTTTGCTTATTATCTTCCCGGCGTTCCTTGCCATAAGGTAATGGTGGAGCAAGAGTGTATCGTTCACGAGGGCGCCGCCATTATGCTGCCTGCTGAAACCAACGGGGCACTTTCGTGGGTAAACGGCTATGTTGGGCGCCGGCTGGATGATAGCCATGGTCAGCCAATGGGGCTTATTGGCGTAATGTTTAAAAGCCGCTGGACGATGTGGATGTTGTGCGCAATGTCTTGCAGATATTTGCTGCGCGGGCCGCTTCAGAGCTTGAACGCCAACAAGACGAAGTACGCATTCGCCAATTGGCTTTTTCTGATTCGGGGACTCAATTGCCCAACCGTGCTGCCTTTATGCGCCACTTAGAGCGAGTGGTCGCCGATACGCAGACCACTGAATTGGCGCTATTGCTACTGGATCTTAATCATTTCAAAGAGATCAATGATACCGCTGGGCATGACCTGGGCGATTTAGTCCTAAAGGCCGTGGCCGAGCGCTTTGCAGCTTCGTTGACGGAGGGACAGTATTTAGCACGCTTAGCTGGTGATGAGTTTGTGGTGGTTTGCCCTGGTGTTGAGGCAAGCAGCGCGTTAGCCACAGCTCAGCAATTGTGCGACAGCATCGCGCAACCGTTTATTGTTGAGCAACACTCCTTTGAGCTTTCTGTGGGAATCGGTCTGGCGCTATATCCTCAGCATGCGGCAACGCCATTAGAGCTGTTGAAACACGCCGACATTGCCATGCATCAAGCCAAGCGGCAAAAGCTTCCCGTATGTGTATTTGAACCCTGGATGGGGCGCGTTGTGGCTGAACAGTTGCATATCGCCAAACGCCTGGCGTCCGCCATTGCCGAAAAACAGCTGAGCCTGCACTTTCAGCCCCAGGTAGATTTGCACACCGGCCAGTTAATTGGCGCTGAGGCGCTGTGTCGGTGGCACGATGAGGAGCTGGGTGACGTTTCACCGGGTAAATTTATTCCTATTGCCGAGGAGCGCGGCATGATCGTCGCGCTCGGCAGTTGGGTGATAGAGGAAGCCTGCAGGCAACTTGCCGCATGGCGAGAGCAGGGGCGCTCTATGCCTGGCCAGTTAGCGATTAATATTGCCGCCCAGCAGTTTGAAGAGGATGATTTGGTGACTGGCCTGCTCGGTTGCTGTGTTGACTTTGGCGTTGAGGCGTCACAACTTAGCCTGGAAATTACCGAAAGCGGTATCATGGAGAATCCTGAAAAAGCGATTGCTATGACCGAAGTGTTAAAGAGCAAAGGGTTAGGGCTTTCCATTGATGACTTTGGCACCGGGTATTCGTCGCTTGCCTACCTAAAGCGCTTCGCCGCCGATAAAATTAAAATCGATATCTCCTTCGTCCGCGATATGCTCACCAGCGACAACGACCGTGTCATTGTGGCAACGATCATTGCCATGGCAAACACGCTGGGCCTTGAAACCATTGCGGAAGGGATTGAGAACCAAAACCAGATTAACGCATTGCTTGCAATGGGCTGTGCCCAGGGCCAAGGCTACTACTTTGATCGGCCATTGGCAGCTAAAGAGTTTGCCCAGCGCTGGCTGCGCTAGGTGAGTAGGTCGTTTTTGCATTGAGCGTTTTTGAAGGGCGCCCACCAAACTGCTATCTATAATAGACAATAAGCTTAAGGTAGCGCCTGTTCTCCCGGTTCAACGAATCGAGCCCATTCTAATTTTAGCCTCAACCCTTTCAAAAAGCCCGGTTAGTCGGGGTGCCAAGTAGTCTAGACTCATGCTATACCTAAAACGTAACCTCATCTTCACATACGCTCGAGGTGCGCGCTTTAGGATGGTGAGAAAATCAAAAGGACGCATTTAGCTGATCGAATGGACTCTTTCGTATGTCGATTCGGCAAGTAAGCGAATTTGAATTTAGTCAAAGGATTGTACAGGAGCATGACGCTAAATGAGTGGATCGACCCGGTTAAGTAAATTTTCAAGCTGCAAAGGTTTTTTTTCAGTCGCCGTTCTGGGTGGCCTGCTGGTTGGAAGCATCCCTCTTGAGGCTTTTGCATTTGGCTTCGATGATGTCGCTAGAAAAGCAGAGGAACTAGCCCAGCAGGGCTACCGAGCCCCGGAAACATCTCTGCCTGATGAGCTGCGCGAACTCAGCTATATGGAGTATTCGCAAATACAGTTCAAGCGAGATCGCGATGTGTGGAGCGGTAAAGGCGCACCGTTCACCCTGAGCTTTATCCATGAGGGTATGCATTATGACAGTGCCATCCAATTAAACAGCGTTGATCAGGAGGGGGGGGTACATGGCTTTGCCTATAATCCGGATGATTTTACCTACGGTGATTTAGGCATCTCCGACGAAGTGAAGAATAGCGATGGCATTGGTATTGCCGGGGTCAGGATCAACCATGCACTCAATGAAGGTGATCGCAAAGATGAGGTGATGGTCTTTCTGGGGGCTAGCTATTTTCGCGCTATTGGCGAAGGGCAGGTTTATGGGCTTTCCGGGCGAGGACTTGCCGTTGATACAGGGCTACCTTCGGGCGAGGAGTTCCCTCGCTTCAAGGAAATATGGATCGTCGAACCTGGCCCGGAAAGCCAGTACTTGACTATTTTCGCACTGCTTGACTCACCTAGCGTGACCGGTGCATACCGCTTCGTGCTGCGTCCCGGAGAAGACACTATAGTCGACGTACAGTCGCGGCTATATTTGCGTCGGGCTGTCGAGAAACTAGGGATAGCTCCACTCACCAGCATGTATCTTTACGGCCCAGAGCAGCCCTCTTCGACACACACTATATCCCGGCAATCCATGATTCTAATGGCCTTTTGATCAATGATGCGCAGAATGGCTGGCTGTGGCGCCCGCTAGCCAATCCGGCCAGATTGATGATGAATAGGCATGCAACACCTCAGTTACGCGGTTATGGCTTGATGCAGCGTGGCCACAATTTTAGCGATTATCAGGATATTGCCGCACGTTATGATCTGCGCCCAAGCGCCTGGGTCGAGCCACAAAACGAATGGGGAGCGGGTAGCGTTGAGCTGATTCAGATTCCGACTGACAACGAGACCAACGATAATATCGTCTCGATGTGGCTGTCTGATGAACCCCATGAGCCGGGAACACCGCTGGCATTCGATTACCGTATTACGTTCACAACCAATGAAAGCCGCCACCTTGATCCTCAGCTTGCCTGGGTTGAAGAAACACGTCGCTCACGGGGAGAGGTGATGCGCGATAACCTAGTGCGCGAGCCCGACGGGACACTCGCTTTTGTCCTCGATTTTATCGGGCCCTCGCTTTCCGGTATCGGCAGCGATGCAAATATGACCGTTGAGGCAAGCGTGGGCGATAATGGAGAATTGGCGACTAGCCGCGTTGTTCATAACCCAGCGACCAACGGTTGGCGTGTATTTGTCAATGTGAAGCGGAATAATGGCAGCCAGCCCTTGGATATCAGGGCCAAGCTAATGCTCGATGGCAAGCAAATGTCCGAAACCTGGTACTACAGGCTGCCTGCTAATGGCTGAAATGATGTCTTCATCGCAGGCAACGCCAACGGATATTTATTTAGAGCGCTTGGCGTTGGAGACCCAGAATCGTAAGGAGCGCTACAAGTTACTGGTCGGTGATCTTGATAAGCACGACATGGCGTCGCTACACGCTGCGTTGAGCGAGGATAGTGATGGGGATGGTAATTGGCAGAGAGGTGACAATAGTGATCCTGCAGCGCTGTCAGTAGGTCGGCGCCTGGCGCTTGCCTATGCAGAGCCGCCGCTAGCGCCGCCAGACGTGCTGTCTACGGACACCTCCGGTATTACCCGCCTGCAAACTGCGCCACCGATGAAGCGAACGCCGTTGGCGCCCCAGCAGTGGTCGACCAATCCTTTCGTGAATATTGGTCGCCGCTTCAAGCGCTGGGCAAATGGTGATTTTCGTCGGCGCAGAAGAGAGTCACCCTCCGCGTCCTGGAAGTGGGTCGCCACTAGGCGACGCTGGGTTTTGCTAGTGCTGATTTTCGGTCAAAGCATCATCGCTGCCAATCAGATGCGTACTGTCCTCCCCGGCCAGGGCCTGCAGTGGCTTGAGATAGCTATCCTGTCGTTATTTGTATTGCTATTCGCCTGGGTATCCGCCGGGTTTTGGACTGCCTTGATGGGGTTTTTCCAGCTATTACGAAGCCATGACCGCTACGCCATTGACAACGAGGTGGGCGACGAGCCGATTGATGATGAGGCACGCACAGCGCTATTGGTGCCAATCTGTAACGAGGATGTTGCCAGGGTCTTTGCCGGGGTGCGCGCCACCCTGGAATCCCTGCGCAGTACGGGTAATGACCGGCATTTCGACATCTTTGTTCTGAGCGATACGTCCGATCCCGATATTGCCATTCAAGAAACCTATGCCTGGCTGGTGTTGTGTCGTGATCTGGATGCTTTCGGTCAGGTTTTCTATCGCCGCCGACAGCGTCGAGTCAAACGCAAGAGCGGTAATCTTGACGATTTTTGCCGCCGCTGGGGAGCGCTCTATCGTTATATGGTGGTGCTGGATGCCGATAGTGTCATGAGCGGCAAATGCCTTACCCGGCTGGTGCAAATGATGGAGGTGCACTCCAGGGTCGGCATTATCCAAACAGCGCCACGCGCTTCGGGGCGCCTCAACCTGTACGCTCGGATGCAGCAGTTTGCGACACGGGTATACGGACCGCTGTTTACCGCTGGGCTTCATTTTTGGCAACTGGGCGAGTCGCACTACTGGGGCCATAACGCGATCATTCGGCTCGCTCCGTTTATGCAGCACTGCATCCTGGCGCCACTGCCCGGTAAAGGCTCGATGTCGGGGGAGATATTATCCCATGACTTTGTCGAGGCGGCGCTGATGCGGCGCGCCGGTTGGGGGGTATGGATTGCCTACAAATTGGAAGGCAGCTTTGAAGAAATGCCACCTAACCTGCTCGATGAACTCAATCGCGACAGACGCTGGTGCCACGGAAATTTGATGAACTTCCGGCTGTTTTTCTCACAAGGCATCCACCCCGTCCACCGTGCCGTTTTCCTGACCGGTTTAATGTCTTATCTTTCAGCGCCGCTATGGTGTCTTTTTTTAGTTCTTTCTACCGCACTTCTAGCAGTGCATACCTTTAGCACTCCCGACTACTTTCCTGAGCCGGGAATGTTGTTTCCTGTTTGGCCACAATGGAATCCAACCTTAGCGGTGGGGTTGTTCGGTGTTACAGCGTTACTCCTTTTCTTGCCTAAGCTGCTCAGCGTGTTGCTGGTGTGGATACAGGGGAGTCGGCAATTTGGCGGGCCTCTCAAGGTATTGGAAAGTATGATTCTCGAGTCGCTATTCTCGATGCTATTAGCGCCGGTAAGGATGCTGTTTCACACCCGCTTTGTACTGACGTCATTGATGGGGTGGGCGGTTCAATGGCGCTCACCATCACGTGAAAATAGCGACACGACGTGGGGGGATGCGTTCCGCGCACATTGGAGTCAAACCCTAATAGGGGCGGTTTGGGCAGCGGGTGTTTACGTTATGGAGCCTACATTTCTGTGGTGGCTCTCGCCCATCGTCGTCGCTTTGATGCTGTCTATCCCGGTATCGGCACTGTCGAGCCGTGTCTCGTTAGGGTGGTTCTGCTTTCAAAAGCGGCTTTTCCGGATCCCCGAAGAAACACAGCCGCCCCGTGTGCTGCGGCGCATGGTGAGGTTGCTTTCCCACATGAATACCGGAATGGCGGCGCCGTCTTTTGCCCAAATGGTGGTAGATCCTGTGCCGAATGCGTTGGCTACTGCTTTAGGCACATCACGGCATACCGATGCCGAGCCAATACGCCAACGTCGGGCCGAGCGGGTTGCACGCGGAGTCAGGATGGGGCCTGCGGCAATGAGTAAGCTGGAGCGTTTGGATTTTCTAGATGACCCGGTGATGATGTCGCAACTGCACTACCACGTTTGGGAAGACAGCAAGGCACATCACAGTTGGTTTGACTGTGGTCTGCCAGGCCGTGAATCCAAGCACCTCCCAACCTTCAACTAGAGCCCTAAGCTGACGGTCTTTTTTAGTTACTCTCGCATTTAATCAGGCCGGCTGAGAGGCTGGCTTGTATTGCCGCTATCACTGACTCGCTTATAACGTTTTCGCACTGAGCGTTTGCGATGGGCTCTCTCCGAACTGCTGCTTGTAGTCGTGGGCGAACTGTCCCAAGTGCCAAAAACCCCAGTAGGTGGCTATTTCCGTGACCGATTGTTGCGGAGATGCTGCCCGCAGCGCCCGGCGCACGCGGTTCAGCCGGGTCAGGCGTAAGAACTGCAGCGGGCTGATACCCAGGATGGTGGTGAAGCTGTACTGCAGTGTGCGGCGGCTAACGTGGGTAAGCTGACAAAGCTCCTCCATCGTCACGGGGCCTTCCAGATGCTCATCCACGTAGCGCTTGACGCGATCAACCACTTCCTTGCGATGGGCATAGCTGGGTGGCAGCTCAGCACTGGGCTGCTTGACCTGCAATAACTCCAGTAGCGCCATCAGCAGAATGTCTTGATGGATATGGCTGGCGATGGACAGCGTCTGACTGGTGAGTAGACGTTCAATGAGGAACGACACGGCGCGCAGGGTGTCACCGCCGCTTGGCGACGGGGCATGGCGTGCCAGTGTGTATCCAGGCTGACCCCCTGCCGCTTGGCTGCCGCCGTCAAGGCGGGCAACTGGATCACCAGCCCATAGATGTCGAATCCTTCCGGCGTCACCAGTTCAAAATCACGTCCACCCGGGCGGCACATTACCTCGCCCGCACTGAGCGCTTGTCCATTGATGCGCGAGCCTTGATGGGTAGTGGGAATACCGATCCACAGCGACTCAGGCCATACCCGGCAGTCCTGACGTAGCGCTTGCCCGGTATGCTCCTTGAAGACCTGCATGGTTTCCAGTGCCACCTCATCCAGCCGCCCGTAGAAACTCCCTGGGCTGAGCTGATCGTACTCCTGTTGCCATCGCGTCAGGTTCTGCGCGTGCTCATCGGCATCAAAGGCCTCTTGAATGCACCTTGTTGGTGCAAATGAGCTGTCGAGCGTGGTCATGAAGCGCTCCTCGCAGTGATAAGTTGGCTAATCATAATTTATGTAACGCCTTAACTTTTTGTATTTACTTGAGTAAAGCGAAAGTTAGTGAGTTTGCCAAAACTTGATACTCCCTCTCTATTGATAACGCTATGGTGGAAACAAGCAAGTTTTGTACTTCAGCGCGATGTCAACGCGATCAACAACAGCCATCGTAATAAAAAAGGATAGCCCCATGGCGCAGACCTATCACACGACGGTGGGGAGTCGCAGCTATCGCTTTGCATGCCTGGCAGAGCTGATGGCTAAAGCCACGCCGCCCCGTTCAGGCGACCGTTTGGCCGGAGTAATGGCGGAGAGTGCCGAAGAGAGGGTGGTCGCCCAGATGGTACTCGCCGAGCTCCCGCTTACCACTTTTTTGAATGAAGCCCTGATTCCATACGAAGAGGATGAAATCACTCGGCTGATTATCGATGACCATGACTCCGACGCTTTCGCCCCCATCCGTCACCTCACCGTCGGCGATTTTCGTAACTGGTTGCTCTCCGACCACGCTACCAGTGAGGTGTTAGCAGAAGTAAAACGGGGATTACCCCCGAAATGGCCGCTGCCGTCAGCAAGCTGATGCGCAATCAGGATTTGATTCTGGTGGCCAAGAAGTGCCGGGTCACCACCGCTTTTCGCAACACAATTGGCCTGCCGGGGCGGCTTTCCACTCGGCTTCAGCCCAATCACCCCACCGATGATGTGACCGGCATTGCGGCCAGCATTCTGGACGGCCTGCTCTACGGCAGTGGCGACGCGGTGATTGGCATCAACCCAGCGACGGATAACGTTGCCCAGAGCGTCAAGCTGATGCGCTTGATGGATGAAGTGATCCAGAAGTATCAAATCCCCACCCAGTCCTGCGTGCTTACCCACGTAACGAATACGCTGGAAGCCATAGAGCAGGGTGCCCCGGTCGATCTGGTCTTCCAGTCGATCGGCGGCACTGAGGCCACCAACCGCAGCTTTGGCTTCGACTTGAGCACCCTGGCCGAAGCCGAAGCGGCGGCGCAGTCGCTCAATCGCGGTACGGTGGGGCGCAACGTGATGTATTTCGAAACCGGCCAGGGCAGCTCGCTTTCTGCCGACGCTCACCACGGCTCGACCAGCAAACCTGTGAAGCCCGCGCCTACGCCGTTGCACGCAAGTTCAAGCCCTTGCTGGTGAATACCGTGGTGGGTTTTATTGGCCCAGAGTACCTGTTCGATGGCAAGGAGATCACCCGTGCAGGCCTTGAAGACCACTTCTGCGGCAAGCTATTGGGCGTACCCATGGGCTGCGATGTCTGCTACACCAATCACGCCGAAGCCGACCAGAATGATATGGATAACCTGCTCACGCTGCTCGGCGTGGCGGGCTGCAACTTCATTATGGGTATCCCAGGCTCTGACGACATCATGCTCAACTACCAGACGACTTCGTTTCACGACGCGCTCTATGCACGGCGGGTACTGGGGCTGAAGGCCGCGCCGGAGTTTGAGCGCTGGCTCGAAGAGATGCAGATTTTCCAGGATGTTAGCACCCACCGGCTCAATGACCAGCTGCCCGCCGCCTTTGCCAACAGCCTGCGCCACCTGCCCAAGGAGCCTCGCCATGGCACATGATCCATCATCACCCATCGTGGTGGAGAACCCCTGGGAGCGGCTGAATGCCTTTACCGATGCGCGAATTGGACTGGGGCGCGCTGGGGTCAGCCTGCCGACCAGCAAATTGCTGGCGTTTCAGTTGGCTCACGCCCAAGCACAGGATGCGGTTCATTGTCCGCTGGATGTGGAAGCGCTATCCACCGAGCTGACCCAAGCTTTGGATTTGTCTGAGGCACCGCTGCGCCTGCACAGCCATGCTCAGGATCGTGCCATGTACCTGCAGCGGCCCGACTATGGCCGTCGCCTTAACGACGAGACCCGTGAGCACCTGCAGAAAGCTGCCGCGTCCCAGCAGCGCTATGACCTTGCAATCGTCGTGGTCGATGGGCTTTCTGCGTTGGCTGTACAGCAGAACAGTGCTCCGTTTCTTGGCGCGCTTTATCAGATGCTGAGCAGCGATGCTGCTGATTGGCAGCTAGCACCACTGACGCTTGTCGAGCAGGGGCGGGTGGCGATTGGCGACGAAATTGGCGCACTGCTCAATGCCGACGCCGTGCTCGTCATGATCGGCGAACGACCGGGGCTGAGTTCGCCGGATAGCTTGGGGTTGTATATGACCTGGGCGCCCGAGCCGGGGCTCAAGGACGATCGACGCAACTGCATTTCCAATGTGCGTCCGGCAGGTTTGCAGGTGGAAGAGGCCGCCAGACGCTTCTTTCTGCTGTTAAAAGAGGCCCGTCAGCGCAAATTGTCGGGCGTTAAGTTGAAAGACCGCAGTGAAGACGATGTGCTGGAAGGTGACTCAGCATCAGGCTCGACGCGTAACTTCCTGGTGGCGGATTAACGTCACCCAAAAAGCGACAACCTATAACAACGATCACACAACAAAACGGAACAACGTTGGTAAACCACAGCACGCCGCTGACGACGATTTCGTTCCACACTGAAAGGGCAAAACGATGACACAACCAACGATAGATCAAGCGTACCTGGCAAAACGCCAACTGCGCAAAGGCACCGCTGGCTGGATGCTGCTGGCGGGCCTCGGGGTTTCCTACGTAATTTCCGGTGATTTCGCCGGGTGGAACTTTGGTATTGCTGAAGCTGGCTGGGGTGGCTTTGCGATAGCCGCGTGTCTGATGGCGTTAATGTATCTGGCGCTGGTGCTGTCACTTGCCGAAATGTCGGCGGCGATACCCGCGGCTGGGGGCGGCTACAGCTTTGCCCGCCAGGCAATGGGGCCTGCTGGCGGCTATCTGACCGGGCTGGCCGTATTGATCGAGTATGCCCTGGCGCCAGCGGCCATTGTGATCTTCATTGGCGCCGCCGTAGAGTCGTTGCTGGGTATCAATGGCCCGCTGGTCTACCTCATTTTCTACGCGCTGTTCATAGGCATTCACCTGGCGGGTGTGGGGGAAGCGCTAAAAGTCATGATGGTCATCAGTGGCTTGGCAGTGTTTGCCATCCTGGCCACTGCCGTCGCACTGATCGGTGATTTTGATGCCGCCAACCTGTTTGATATTGCCCCTACCGATGCGGCGGGTGCGAGTACCTTCATGCCCTTTGGCTGGTACGGCGTCTGGGCGGCACTACCCTTTGGTATGTGGCTGTTCCTGGCGGTGGAAGGCGTACCGCTTGCTGCCGAAGAGGCTAAGGATCCTGCCCGGGACATGCCCAAAGGCATTATCGGCGCGATGTTGTTCCTGCTGTTCACGGCGCTGTTGGTCGTGGTGCTGCTGGCCGGTGCGGCGGGCGCCGAGATGATCGGTCAAAGCGGCGTGCCGCTGGTGGATGCGTTGAACGCAGCAGGTAATCCGACCCTGGCAACCGTGGTGAACGTGCTGGGCCTGGCGGGGCTGATTGCCTCCTTCTTCTCGATCATCTACGGCTACAGCCGGTTGGTGTTTGCGCTCTCACGGGCAGGGTACCTCCCCAAGGCACTGTCGCTGACCAGTGGCCGTAAAGTGCCTTATCTTGCCCTGATCGTGCCCGGCGTGTTTGGCTTTCTGGTGTCGTTGAGCGGCGAAGGCGACCTGATGCTGGGAATGGCCGTGGTCGGTGCGACGATCTCTTATGCACTGATGGCACTCAGCCATATTCTACTGCGGGTAAAACAACCCGACCTGCCGCGCCCGTATAAAACGCCTGGCGGTGTCGTCACCTCAGGGATTGCACTGGTGCTGTCTCTGGTTGCGCTCACCGGGGTATACGCCTTCGACCCACGCGCCTTTAACTACACCATCGTGCTGTTCATTGTTGGCGCAGCCTACTTCTTCCTCTACAGCAAGAATCACCTCGTAGCGAAAACCGCCGAGGAGGAGTTTGCGTTGGTGGTCGCGTCACCTGAAGATCTGGATGATATTGATTCAGATCCTGTGGTCACGACAGCGAAGCTGTAATTCACAAAACTAATCGCCTAGGCTGAACAAGCCTCTTTGCCCTGCGGCAAAGAGGCTTTTTTGGCTAATGATAAGGAGTCGTCATGGCGTTGACATTTGATAGTCCCAGCGAGCAGCAGCGCTGGTACTCCGTTGATGATGGCGTGATGGGTGGCGTTTCAAAGAGTGGTTTTTGCGTTACCGATGGCGTAGGCCGCTTTCAGGGCGAGGTGTCGCTTGAAAACGGTGGTGGCTTTGCCTCCGTTCGCCGCGAGCCCAATGGGTTCGAGCCAACGCTAGCGGATGCCCAGGGCATAGAGCTGACCGTGCGGGGCGACGGACGTACCTATCAACTGCGCTTGAAAAGCACCTCCCTTGGCAATGCCTCAGCGTACCGAGTGAAATTTACGCCTTCTCAAGATGCCTGGGAGACGCTGTACTTCTCATGGGATGCTTTTGAAGCGGTGAGGCGGGGAACGCTATTGAGTGACGCCCGGCAGTAACGCCAAGCGAGATTCACCAACTTGGCTTTTTAATCGCTGACCGCACCGCGGGGCCTTTTTGCTTACGGCTCAAACGTATTGCGGCAGTGCGCTAAACTGGGGCTACCCAACCAAGGTCGTCTCGCATGTAGTTTGCCGTTAGGCAACGCTAGCGCAAATCAACAGGAGCCCAGCCCGTGAAGCACTCGCCTGCGTACCGCTTAGCGACGACGATTTTGCATGGCTTTGATGAGTACCGTGCACGTTTTAAGGAGATTACCGCCGATGCCAGCCGTCGTTTCCGTGACGCGGCGTGGCGCGAAACGCAGCAGGCATCCGCCGAGCGTATCAATCTCTATAAGGAAAAGATTGATGACACTCTGGGGCGCTTAAAGCGTACCTTTGATCCCGAGGTGGTGTCTCACTGCGAGTGCTGGCGCGAGGCGCGCAACCACTACGCTGAGTTGATCAGCCACCGACTCGATTATGAGCTCGCTGAAACCTTCTTTAACTCACTGTTCTGCGCTATTTTCCATCATCGCCATATCCGCAACGACTGGATGTTTGTGTATAGCTCCCGGGAAGATGCCGCCCACCGCTCGGGAATTGACCTATGCCGTCGCAAACAGGTTAATGGCGACTGGCAGGCTGCCCTCAAATGGGCACTTATCGATGCCCCCTTCGAAAATCGCTTTGCGGAAATAGATCAGGATACTCATCTCGGCGCCACCTTCTTACAGCAGCACTTACCCTCGGCGATTTTGAATGCCAGTGATGCTGAAATCGAGCTACTGAATAGCGTCTTTTATCGCAATAAAGGCGCCTATTTGGTGGGCGAATCCTGGGCAGCGGCGAGCAGGTGCCGCTGGTGCTGCCGGTACTCCACGGCGAGGGTTTTGGAGAGCAGCAGGGGGGCGATCCCAGCCTACACCTGGATACGGTACTGATCGAAACCGATGAGGTGTCGATTATTTTCTCCTTCACCCGCGCCTACTTCCAGGTTGAAGTAGCGGTGCCCAGGGAGTTTGTCGATTACCTTCAGCAGCTGATGCCGCACAAACCGGAAGGCGAACTCTACGCTGCCATCGGCTTCTTCAAACATGGTAAAACCGAGTTTTTCCGGGCACTGAATCGTCAGGTCGCTAAGCGCGAGGATCAGTTTATTATCGCCCCAGGCGTGCGCGGCATGGTGATGGCGGTGTTTGTACTGCCCAGCTTTCGCACCGTCTTTAAGATCATAAAAGATAAATTCGACCCGGCCAAAGACGTAACTCACGCCGTAGTGCGCGAAAAGTATCGGCTAGTAAAGCGCCATGACCGGGTAGGGCGCATGGCCGATACTCAAGAATTCTCCAATTTTATTGTCCGCCAGGATCATTTTGCGCCGGAGTGCCTGGAGCACTTACTGGAAGTGGCTCCCTCAACCGTTGTGTTGAAAGACGATAAGGTGATTATCAAACACTGCTATACCGAGCGGATGATGACGCCGCTGAACATCTACCTGGAACAGTGCAGCGACCAAGAGAAGGAGACGGTGCTTAAGGATTACGGCAATGCCATTAAGCAAATGGCCGCGGCGAACATCTTTCCTGGCGATATGCTGCTGAAAAATTTTGGCGTGACACGCCATGGAAGGGTGATCTTCTACGACTACGATGAAGTTTGCTACCTCACCGAGTGCCGTTTTCGGCATATACCCAAATCCCAGGGCAATGACTTCCAGGGGGTGATACGTTATCTATCGGCCCTAACGATATTTTTCCTGAGGAGTTTGGGCCTTTTATGTTCGCTAATAAGATCCTACGCGACATGTTCATGGCGCAGCACCCCGAGCTATTTGACCCGGATTACTGGCTGGAACTGCAGCAGGCATCGATGGCCGTGTCATCGACGTTTATTCCTTACCGCAATAAGCAGCGTTTTGCGGGCAGTATTGGCCAGCTAGTATATTAGTGTCTTACTTAAGAAACAGTGAAACATAAACAACGAGGTCATCATGGCAGCAAGCCCGCATTTGGTGGTGTTTACCGGCTCGGGGATTAGTGCTGAGAGTGGTATCAAGACCTTCCGTGCCAGCGACGGCCTATGGGAAAACCATCCTGTCGAGGATGTTGCCACTCCCGAGGCGTGGCAACGTGACCCGCAGCAAGTGCTGGATTTTTACAATCAACGACGTGATCAGATCCGTCGTGCCAAGCCCAACGCGGCGCACAAGGCGCTAGCTGCCCTGGAGCAAGAGGGGTTTAACGTCAGCATTATTACTCAGAATATTGATGACCTTCATGAGCGTGCAGGCTCCCGCCATGTATTACATCTACACGGCGAGATTTTAAAAGCACGTTCGTCAATCGATGAGCGCATGCGCTACCCGCTGCCGAAAGGCGGCATCGAACTAGGCAATGTGTGCGACAAGGGCAGCCAACTGCGACCCGACGTGGTCTGGTTTGGCGAGTCGGTGCCGCTGTTTGCGGAGGCCTGTGAACTTGTCAGTCAGGCTGACTTTCTACTGGTCGTCGGCACATCGCTGGCAGTTATGCCCGCCGCTTCGCTGCTCTCGTACATTGACTACGACACGCCCTGCGCACTGGTCGACCCGGAGGCGGATATGCTCAGCCCGCCAGGCGTATTGGCAATTAACACCACCGCTGGAGAAGGCGTTCCAGCGTTGGTAAACCGCTGGAAGCAGCAGGGTAATCTACTGTTGTCTTGAAAATTCGAGACTGGATCGGCACAGCCTTCTGCGGGGGCGCTGTAAACCCGTCCATGGGCGCTACTTTTGTCATCTGACCGCCATGGATGGCGGAAATGCCGGAATTGTTGGGAACATTTTCCGGTCATGACAAAAGACCCCCGCTACAGGCTGATCCCGATCTCGTGTTTAGTAATCATTGTGGCTTTATTGAGGCCTTAAGAACCACGCCTTCATTACATCGGTAATCTGGCTAATTTCCGCTTCAGAAGTAATGTAGGCGGGCATGGTATACAGCCAGCGGCCAATGGGGCGCAGCCAAACGCCGCGCTCCCGGGCGAAATCGCCTACCCCCTTTAGCGCCTCGGCGGAGTGCGCTTCGATAACGGCGGTGGCGCCAAGGACTCGAACGTCAGCCACGGCCGGGTGCGCGTTCAGCGCCTGGTCTTCGAGTAGCTCACGCTGCAGCTGCTGGCTGAGCTTGGCAATCTTGTTCAGGTAATTCTCTTCCTCGAAGACGCGCAGGCTTTCCAGCGCCACCCTGCAGGCCAACGGGTTGCCCATAAAGGTAGGCCCGTGCATAAAGGCGTGCTGGGGTGTATCGCCGATAAAGGCGTCGTGGACACGATCCGTGGCGAGCGTTGCGGCGTGACCCAAATAGCCGCCGGTCAAGCCTTTGGAGAGCACCATAATATCCGGCGTGACGCCTGCGTGGTCAGCGGCAAACAGCTTACCGGCGCGGCCAAAGCCGGTGGCGACTTCGTCAAAAATTAGCAGCACCCCAAACTCATCGCACAGTTCCCTGGCGCCAGTAACATAGTCCGGCGAGGTCATATTGAGCCCGCCAGCTGCTTGTAAAAGTGGTTCCATCAACAGCGCGGCGATCTCTTCATGGTGGCGCTCAAGTACGCTGCGCAGGGCGCTAAGGTCGTGCTCGACCTGTTCAGCGGTGGCATCAAAAGGGGCCGTGGGCGCCGGGGCGAAATGGTGCTGGGGGAGCAGACTGGCGAACAGGCTATGCATGCCTTCTTCAGGGTCGCACACTGCCATGCAGCCGGTGGTGTCACCGTGGTAGGCCTTCATCAACGAGAGCATCTTTCGCTTGCCGGGGTGGCCGGTGAGTACCTGGTATTGAAGGGCCATTTTCATCGCCACTTCCATGCCCACCGAACCACTGTCTGAATAGAAAACGTGGTTCAGCCCGGCGGGGGTAATGCGCACCAGTTCACGAGCTAATTGATCGGCGGGCTCATGCGTCAAGCCGCCAAGCATCACGTGGCACAGCTCGCCTGCCTGTTCGCGAATGGCCGCCACCAAACGGGGGTGGCCATAGCCGTGAATCATGCACCACCAGGAGCAGGTGGCATCCAGCAGGCGTTCACCGCTCTCAAGCATAAAGTGAGCGCCCTCACCGCCAACCACCTTAGGTGCGGGTGTCTGGGTTTTTAGGTGAGCATAAGGGTGCCAAACTGGCGTTTTCATAACGGCTCCAGGGAAAGACAGGGGGCGGCATTCGCGGCGTTGGGGGCATCTAGATGGGGAATAATGCCTAAACAGGGAGCCGCCAGCTTGGCGTTTAGATGGGCAATATTGGCCTCAAAGCGGGCTGTGTCAGCCGCAAAAGCGGGGTCTACCACGCTGCCTGCCCAGCCGGCTAATACCAAGCCGTCGGCGCGAATGGCTTCTGCGGTTAAGCGGGCATGATTCAAGCAGCCCAGCTTTAGGCCAACCACCAGAATCACCGGTAGCTCAAGCGCCATCGCCAGGTCGGCAAAATCTTCCTGTTCGTTTAACGGTACGCGCCAGCCGCCGGCGCCTTCAATCAGAGTGATGTCTCTGGGTGTTTGGCTAAGCGTTTCGCGCAGCAAGCTAACGATGGTGCTAATCTCAAGCGGCTGACCCGCCTCTAACGCAGCGAGGTGAGGCGCAATGGCGGGGGCAAAGGCGATGGGATTCACCGTGGCGTAGTCGACCGGCGGCACGCTTTGATGCTGAAGGGCGAGAGCATCACTATTTTGCAGGCCTTCAGGCGTCGCTTGGCTGCCGGAGGCGATAGGTTTCAAGCCCAGCGTGCTCAACTGCTGTTGGCGGGCGGTATATAGCAATCCGCTGGTCACCAATGTTTTACCCGCATCGGTATCGGTGCCAGTCACAAACCAGACGTTCATAGCGATTTTTCCAATTGCAGCGTTAAGCAGTGGTAACTCACGGGTAGGCCTTCCGGTTGGCGGAGTTGTTCAAAGCGCGCTTGTGCGGCGGCGATGTCATTTCGACTAAGGCTGGCTTGTGGCCGGGCAATCTGGGCGCCGACACCTTTGATGGACGCCATTACCGCCTTCAAGTCAGGGTAATAGAAGCGCTCAACGGTGGCCGTCTGCCGGGTGATGGTTAAGCCGCTTTCGCCGATGGCTCTCTCGACGCTGGCGCGATCAGGCGTTTGCAGCAGCGCTTCGGGTCTCTGCCAGGCATGGCCAACTTCTTTTAACGTTCCTGGCAGCAGCGTCGTAATATGCGCCAATCCCCCGGGCGTGAGGACCCGGTAAAGCTGCTCCATCACCGCGCCAATGTCGGGGCACCACTGCACCGCCAGGTTGGAAAACACCAGATCAAATGCATGCTTACCAAACGGCAGTGCCGCGGCGTCTCCCGATTGCCAATGAATGCTTTCACCGTGGTGCTGGCGGGCCTGTTCCAGCATGCCGGGGGCTAAATCTAACCCCGTTATACGAGCATTCGGGTAACGTTCAGCCAACCGCTGTGTCCAGTAGCCGGTACCACACCCCATATCCAACACGTTAAAAGCGTGTGGAGGTAACGAACCCCAAAGCTTCTCGCCTATGTGGCGCTGGGCAGTGGCGAGCACATCATAGCGGGGAGCAGCCCGGGAAAAGGCGTGGGCGACCCGTGCCTGCCAGTTAACCTCAGCCTTCAGCGTTAGATCGTTCATAAAACCGCCGTACTGACGTCAGTCATCTGTCTGGCATGATGGCCAATCGTTGCTGCGAGTGCCTGGGGCTGCGAGAGCATCGGGCAGTGGCCGACATCGCTTAGGGGCTTGCTTACGCGGCGCTGGGCGGGGCTGATGAATGGATCATGGTCGCCGATGAGACGTACCACTGGGCAAGGGGGCGCCGCTAGGCGTGGGCGATTATCAATGGTTGCCAGCCAGTGTAGGCCGGTAGCCAAGGTGGGGCTGTCGGCAGGCGGTGTATCGCCCAATAAATCACGCAGTTGCCGGTGAACTTGCCGGGGGCCGGGCTCACCTTGTGTCTGCCAGCGCAAAAAGTGTTGCCAGGTCGCGGTGGGGTCGCGCTGAAAGGCGCGTTGGAAGGCACTCAGCTCGGCGCTAGTGACGCCACCTTTGGCGCTGACCTCGCCTTTGACACAGAACGTCTCCCCCGCACCGAGCAGAATCAGGCCCCGAGGTGGGGGAAGATATGCCAGTAGCGCCGTAGCAAGTAGCCCACCCAATGACCAGCCGACCCAGACCGCATCGCTGGCTAACGGCTCGGCCATAGTGTCGGCCAGCTCTTGCAGCGCCGCGTTAGCCTCAAGCGGCGGCGTATCGCCATAGCCAGGCCAATCCACCGCCTGGGCAGCTAGGCAGGCGGGCCAGTGCGCCTCAAGCGGCTGCCAAATACGCTGGCCGATTCCCCAGCCGGAGAGCAGGATTAAGCGCAGGGGCTGCATAACGCCTCTTGGTGCTGGCAGTGGTGGAGCGCGGCTAACAGTTGATCAATATCGTCGTGCTGATGGCGCGCGCTTAAAGTTACACGCAGACGGGATTCCCCCTTGGGCACCGTTGGCGGTCTAATCGCCCCCACTTGGATCCCCTTTTGCTGGAGCTGTACTGCCCAACTTAGGGTGCGCGCTTCCTCCCCCAGGATCAGCGGCTGAATGGGGTGGCCGAATCGCTGAGAGGTAGCCCCAGGTGCAGCGCCTCATGGCGAAAGTAAGCGATATTGGCGTTTAGCTGGGCGCGGCGTTCCGGTTCTCCCTGAACGATCTCCAACGCTTTTAAAGTTGCGGCGGCGATGGCCGGCGGCTGGGCGGTGGTATAGACATAGCTGCGTGAAAACTGGATCAGGTGATCGATTAACTCGGTATCACCAGCAACAAACGCCCCGGCGGTGCCTAATGCTTTTCCTAACGTGCCGACAAGAATCGGCACGTCCGTACTATTCCAGGTGCTGCCCACGCAGCCGCTGGCATTGTCGCCTAGCACGCCTACGCCGTGGGCATCATCGATCATCAGCCAGGCGCTGTGCTGCTGACTGACTTCGACAAGCGTGGCAATGTCGGCGATATCGCCATCCATACTGAAAACGCCATCGCTGACCACGAGCTTGTGCGCGCACTCACTGCGCGCCAGCAGGTTTTCCAGATCAATGGCATCGCGGTGATGAAAGCGCCGCGAGCGGGCACCGCTTAACGCGGCGCCATCAATTA
This sequence comes from Halomonas sp. PA16-9, assembly GCF_009728585.1. Lineage (NCBI taxonomy): Bacteria > Pseudomonadati > Pseudomonadota > Gammaproteobacteria > Oceanospirillales > Halomonadaceae > Halomonas > Halomonas sp. PA16-9. Next base: position 639,307 of record NZ_CP040451.1, read on the forward strand.
GCGATGCGTGGTTGAGGCGATCCTGGAAAATAGCGGTATGGCGATCTGCCAGCGCTTGCAGCACGCCGAGATTGGCCATATAACCGGTAGAAAACAGCAGCGCACGTTCGCGGCCTGTCCAGCGTGCTAACGCTTCTTCCAGAGCGTCGTGAATCTCTAGATGACCGCTGACCAAGTGCGAAGCACCTGCACCCGCGCCAAACTGGCGCGCGCCTTCCGCCTGGGCTTCACACACGCGAGGGTCTAGGGTGAGGCCCAGGTAGTCGTTACCTGCAAAGTCGAGGGTATTGTTTTTGGCTACCTGACGAGTTCGCCAGCGCTCCGTCTGTTGACGATGAGCGCGGGCGTCGGCCAGACGCTGTTGCCACGCTTCAGACACTGGCGTCTACCGCCAGCTCGGCAACCCTTTCGGCGTGCACCTGCTGCTGTGTTGGGCAAGGCGTGCTGCTTGAGTATCTTCGCTTTCGCAGGTCTCGCGCTTCTCAGGGTGCAGGCCCAGCTTGGCAAACAGGGCACGGTCACGATCCACTTGGGGGTTGCCGGTGGTCAGCAGTTTATCGCCGTAGAAGATCGAGTTGGCGCCTGCCAAGAACGCCAGCGCCTGGGTCGATTCGTTCATCTGCTCGCGGCCAGCGGAGAGCCGCACATGGCTTTGCGGCATCATAATGCGGGCGACCGCAATGGCGCGTATGAACTCGATGGGGTCTAAATCTTCAACATTTTCCAGCGGCGTGCCGGGCACTTTCACCAGCATATTGATCGGCACGGATTCAGGGTGCGGTGAGAGCTTGGCCAGCTGTTGCAACAGGGCGCTACGGTCTTTGGCATCTTCACCCATGCCGAGAATCCCGCCAGAGCAGACCTTCATGCCCGCATCGCGCACGTTGGAGAGCGTTTCCAGCCGGTCGCTGTAGGTGCGGGTGGTAATGATCTCACCGTAGAACTCCGGCGAGGTATCCAGGTTGTGGTTGTAGTAATCGAGCCCTGCCGTGGCCAATCGACTGGCCTGTTCGCCGTCGACCATCCCCAGCGTCATGCAGGTTTCAAGGCCCACGGCTTTCACCTGACGAACCATCTCTTCGACCAGCAGTAGATCTTTATCCCGCGGGCTTCGCCAGGCGGCGCCCATGCAAAAACGGCTGGCACCTGCCTCTTTCGCTGCCTTGGCTTGTTCGACGACCTTTTCAATTTCCAGCAGCTTCTTTTTTCCAGCTGAGTGTTGTAGTGGCCGGATTGGGGACAGTATTTGCAGTCTTCGGGGCAGGCGCCGGTCTTGATCGACAGCAGGGTAGAGACCTGCACCGCGTTAGCATCGAAGTGGGCACGGTGAACCTGCTGGGCTTGAAACAGCAGGTCATTGAACGGCAGCGCGAAAAGCGCGTTGATCTCATCCAGCGTCCAGTCGTGGCGCTGCGCATGAAGAAGCTGTTCGTGATGCACGGTCATGGTGTAAACCTTTTTAACTTTAATAGTTGACGAGACTTTAGCGGCGTTGCGCTTTGGGTGTCAACGTTGGAGGTTTTTTAGGTTTACGGTGGTGGTGGAAACATTCGTCAAATGACGGCGTGCTCATTTATACTCGGCGCCCTTTTTCCACATTCTGGAGCGCGGATGTCTGATTTTGATAGCTCTGTTGTAGAGGGTTTAGTTAATCATGATTCAGTCGCCGAGCATCCGCGTCCGCCGCGGCGCGAGTTCAAGGCGCGAGGCAGTTTTGTCACCCGCTGCGATCACTGCCAGCTACCCATACTGAATTGCCTGTGCCCCTATCAGGTGAAGGCGGAGAGCCATGCCCAGGTGTGGTTGTTGACTCACCCGCTGGAGCACTTTAAGCCGACCAATACCGGGCGCTTGATTCGCGATGTGATCACAACGACACAGGTATTTAGCTGGTACCGCATGGCGCCGGATGCTCAGTTAGCTGAGTTGCTAAAAGACCCGCGTTACGCGCCCTTTGTGATCTTTCCGGATGATCAGCCCGATTACGCGGATCGGGTGGTGGGTATCGAAGCGGTTCACTCGGCGAAAGAGCAGGCGCGCATTCCGGTGTTTATCATTCTGGATGGCACCTGGCGTCAGGCGCGGCGTATGTTCCGTAAAAGCGCCTATCTGGATGCGTTGCCTGTGCTGCCATTGCGAACCGAGCGCGAGACGCGCTACCGGCTGCGCAAACCTGCGTCAAAAGCACACCTTTGTACTGCGGAAGTGGCTATCGAGCTGCTGCGCCAGGGCGGGGATACGGTTGCTGCGGACGTGCTGGATGACTACTTTGAGGTGTTTAACGATAGTTACGCGGCGAGCCGATTGCATCATAAAATCGACCCGCCTACTGCAGCGATGCGGCGCCTAGCCGCCAAACAGAGCGCCGGCAATTCGGAATCCGGCCACCCAAGTGCCCACCGCGGAGCCTAGCGTGGCGAGAATAAACACCAGCAGAGTGCGCGATACGCGGTTTTGCCACCAGCCTTTCAACTGCGTGACATCGTGGCGTAGCGATGAAAAATCGCGCACTTTGGGTTTGCGCATAAAGAGCTCAACCCCAGCGGCCACAAAGCCAGCGCCGATGGTGGGGTTCAGCGAGGTGAGCGGCGCGGCAAAGAAGGTGGCAATCACGGTCACCGGGTGCGCCATGGCGATAATCGTCGCACCGCCAGAGAGAATGCCGTTAATCAAGAACCACTCAAGCACCAGTTGCCAGCCAAGGTCGGTGTTGCGTGAAAAGCCAATCGCAAAGCCGGTAAGCACCAACGCGGTAATCAGCCACGGCAGCGCTTTCCAAAGCTTGGACGGTGGTGGGGTGGCTTCCAGCGATTCGCGCTCTACTTTTGGCTCCGCGGGCAGCGGGGCTTCAAGATGTTCGCCGGTACCTTTAAGGTGGCCTGCGCCGAGCACCACTAACACGTGCTGGTAGCGCCCCGGCGGCGCGTCTTCGGCCAAACGCAGTGCCATATAGCGGTCGCGCTCGCGAATCAGCGGTGTATAGAGCGCTTCCGACTCAGCGGCAAACTCGCTGAAGGTGGCCTCCAGCATATCGCCCTCTTTGAGTTTTTCGATGTCCTCTTTGGAGACATCTTGACGCGATAACACGCTGCCAAGCAGGCCTGAAAACAGCGAGAAGCGCTGCCACCAGGGCACATTGCTGTAAATGCGTTTCAGCGTTACGCCGACATCGCGGTCAACCAGCAACAGCGGCAGTTTCAGTCGGTTAGCTTCCTCAACTGCCGCACGCATTTCGGCCCCCGGCTGAATGCCGGATTGGTCGGCAATCCGTTGCTGAAAGGCGCCCAGCGCCAGGCTTGCGGCCACCATGCCCGCTTTACCTTGTTTAAAGACTTGGAACAGATCCTGCTCGCCCATGGCATCCGGGTTGGACATGCTGTGGTGGCGGGCGTCACATAACTCAATGGCCACTGCATCAAAGGCGCCGCTTGCCAATAGCGCATGCACGTCGTCGGCACTTTCCGCCGACACATGGGCCGTGCCCAGCAGCGTGTAGCGGGTTTCACCGACAGTGATTGTTTTTAACGGCCCGCTGGTGGCTGGCAGCGAAGTCGGTGTTTCAGCCAGCGACTCCGCTTCTGCGTTGGGCGTTTCGTCGTGAGATGTATCTTCGTGGTTCATTAACAGCTCTCAAATCGATCAATAAGGGGGGCAGGCGTGAAGCGCTTAACGCCGCCAGAAAGCGGGGGTAAACAGCACCAGTACCGTAAAAATTTCCAGGCGACCGAGCAGCATGGCCATCACCAGTATCCATTTCGCCAAGCTGGGTAAGTCGCCATAGTGGGTGCTGGCTTCGCCTAGGGCGGGGCCAAGGTTGTTGAGCGCAGACCCCACCGTCGACCAGGCGGTTACCTGATCAACCCCGGTTGCCATGACGCCCACTAGCATTAAAAAGAACAGCATCACGTAGACTGAAAAGAACCCCCATACCGCTTGAGCAATGCTGTCGGGGACACTGACTTTACCTACTTTGACCGCAATCACCGCATTGGGGTGGATCAATCGCATGATTTCACGCATGCCCTGCTTGAGGATCAGAATGATCCTTATCACCTTCATGCCGCCACCGGTAGAGCCGGAGCAGCCGCCAACAAAGGCTGCCACAAACAGTAAAAAGGGCAGGGCGCCGGGCCACATGGAAAAGTCGGCAACGCTGAAGCCTGCTGTGGTGGCCACCGACACGACTTGGAAAACCCCATGTCTCAGACCGCGCGCGGTGTCGTAGGTGTCGGTTAACCACAGAGAGAGCACGGTGACCACGGACAGCGCGAGTAGAAATAGCATCAAAAAGCGCGCTTCGGGGTCGTGAAAGTAGTGCATCAGGCTTTTTTCACGCCAAGCGATAAAGTGTAGGCTAAAGCTGAACGCCGAAATCAACATAAAACCCACGCATATCATCTCGATGGTAGCGCTATCGAAATAGCCGATGCTGGCGTCGTGAGTGGAGAAGCCACCAATGGCGACGGTGGAAAAGCTATGGCTCAAGGCATCGAACCAGCTCATGCCCGCTAACATATAGGCGATCATGCAGGCCAGGGTGAGCGTGGCGTAGATATACCACAGCGCCTTGGCGGTTTCGGTGATGCGTGGTGTGAGCTTGGAGTCTTTCAACGGCCCAGGAATCTCGGTGCGATACAGCGCCATACCGCCCACGCCTAGAGTGGGCAAAATGGCGACGGCCAAAACGACGATCCCCATGCCGCCCAGCCACTGGAGCTGCTGGCGATAGTAGAGAATCGACTCGGGTAGAAAATCGATGCCGGTAATCACCGTGGCGCCGGTAGTGGTTAAACCGGAGAACGACTCAAATACCGCATCGGTGACGCCGAGAGAGCCTTCGCCGAATAGCATCAGCGGCAGCGAGCCGAACAGCGCCAGCACCGTCCAAAACATTGCGGCGATAATAAAACCGTCGCGGATACGCAGCTCTTTTTGCGAGTGTCGATTGGGAAGGTAAAGCAGTAATCCCGTCGCCACCGAAATCGCAATACCGCTAATAAAGGCACTCCACACGCCGTCACGAAACCAGAGTGAAATCAGCGTTGGGGGGAGCATGGTAAGGCTGAAGAGCATCAGCAGCAGCCCCAAAATGCGCAAAATAACCCGCAGACTCATGGTTGTCGCATGCTCCTGTTATTAGCAGCCAGTGGCCGTGGTTCGAGGGTTATCAAAAGAACGTCAAGCCGACCTGGAACAGGCGCTCCACATCGCGAATGCGGCGCTTGTCGATCACAAATAGAATCACGTGGTCACCGCTCTCAACCATCACGTCGCCGTGGGCGATAATGACTTCCTTGCCGCGCACAATCGCACCGATGGTGGTGCCCTCGGGCAGGTCGATCTCGCGGATGGTACGCCCGACCACCTTGGAGGACTGCTTATCGCCGTGGGCGATGGCTTCAATGGCCTCGGCGGCGCCCGGCGCAGCGAGTGAACGTTGACGATATCACCCCGACGCACGTGGGTGAGCAAGCTGCCGATGGTCGCCTGCTGGGGAGAAATAGCGATATCGATCTCGCCCCCCTGCACCAAATCCACGTAAGCGGCGTTGTTAATCAGCGTCAGCACCTTCTTCGCCCCCAAACGCTTGGCGAGCAGCGACGACATGATATTGACTTCGTCGTCGTTGGTCAGCGCGCAGAAGATATCGCACTCTTCGATATTCTCCTCTTCCAGCAGACGCTTGCTGGTGGCACTGCCATGGAGCACCACGGTGCGATCCAGCCGCTCAGAGAGGGTAGTGCAGCGCTCCAGGCTGTGCTCGATGATCTTGACCTGGTGGCTATGCTCCAGGTGTTCGCCAGCCGCTCGCCGATATTGCCACCCCCGGCGATCACTACCCGGCGGAAGTCCCGCTCGACCCGGCGTAGCTCGCTCATTACCGCGCGAATATCCCGGCGGGCGGCAAGGAAGAACACCTCGTCGTCAGCCTCGATGACCGTATCGCCACGGGGGATAATTGGTCGGTTACGACGGTAAATGGCGGCTACGCGGGTATCCACGTTGGGCATATGGCGGCGCAAAAAGGCCAAGTCCTGACCCACCAGCGGGCCACCGTAGAACGCCTTCACCGCCACCAGCTGTACCAGGCCACCGGCAAACTCCAGCACCTGCAGGGCACCGGGATGCTCAATCAGGCGACGTACATGATCGGTGACCACCTGCTCGGGGCTGATCAGTACATCAATGGGGATCGCTTCATGGGCAAAAAGGCCTTTACGGGTCAAATACGCGGTGGCGCGCACCCGGGCAATTTTGGTCGGGGTGCGAAACAGCGTATGGGCGACCTGGCAGGCGATCATATTGATCTCGTCGCTATTGGTGACAGCGATCAACATATCGGCGTCTTCGCAGCCAGCCTGACGCAACACAATCGGGTAGGAACCTGCCCCAGTGACGGTGCGGATATCGATTTTGGTGTGCAGCTCGCGCAGTTTTTTGGCGTCGGTGTCAACGACGGTGATGTCGTTCTCCTCGCGGGCGAGGTGTTCAGCCAGTGTGCCGCCGACCTGGCCGGCGCCGAGAATGATGATTTTCATTGCTGAGCATCGGTTCCATTAAAAGCGCCAGCGCGCGATGTCGTTAAGGCCTTGTTTTTAAGAACATGCCGACAAGGTCAGGCAACGGTCTATCATGCGTTGCAATAAAGACGGCGGCCAGTGTAAACCAGCCGCCGTCGAAAAGCAGGTGAGGATTACTCTAGCGTAAAGCCGACTTTAACCGTGACCTGCCAGTGGGCCACTTGGCCATCTTCAATATGGCCACGGGTATCGACTACTTCCAGCCAGCGCATGTGCTTAATCGTTTCTGACGCCTTGGCCAGTGCATTCTGAACCGCTTCCTCAATGCCCTTCTCGGAAGAGCCGGTCAGTTCCACGTGCTTGTAAGTATGATGACTCATAGTACCTCCTTCCTTGTCATGAAATCACTGCCCCCGGCATCAGTGAACGCCTAGGCAGTGCGCTTCTCTAGTCTGGCATAAAAAAAGCCATCGTGACTGTTCTGGGCTGGAAACAGCTGGCGACCCGCGCCGCTGGAAATGCCCCAGGCAACATCGTTAGGCGTGGTGACATGGGCGTCAGGGGTGCGGGCGAGAAATGCCTCAATCTGCTCACTGTTCTCTTCCGGAAGCACCGAGCAGGTGGCGTAGAGCAGGGTGCCGCCTTCGCGCAGCATCGGCCAAAGGTTGTCTAACAGCTGACGTTGAAGCTTGGCCAGCGGCCGGATATCGTCTTTGCGCCGCAGCTTCTTGATATCCGGGTGACGGCGGATAACACCGGTGCCAGAGCAAGGGGCGTCGAGCAGGATGGCATCAAACGGCGTGCCGCTCCACCAGTCGCGCTCGGTCGCATCGGCGTGTTGGAGAACGGCCTCTACGCCTAGTCGGCTAAGGGTATCTTCCACCCGTGCCAGGCGCTGATTATCGCTATCGATAGCGGTAAGATTGATGTCGAACAGTTCGAGCAAATGGGCCGTTTTGCCGCCGGGGGCGCAGCAAGCATCCAGAACATGTGCACCTGGCCGTGGCGCAAGCACGGGCCCCAGCAGTACTGCCGAGAGTTGGGCGGCCTCGTCCTGAACGCTAATATGTCCCGCTTCGAAGCCAGGCAGCGCCGTGACATCGCAGGGTGTTTCCAGCGTGATGGCGTCTGGGGCGTGGGGGCACAGGTGACCACTCAACCCCTGCTCGGTCAACTGCGACAGGTAGGCTTCACGATCATTGTGGTGCTGATTCACTCTCAACGTCATCGGGCCTGACTGGTTGTTGGCTTCGACAATCGCCCGCCACTGCTCTGGCCATGCCTGACGCAAGACGTTAAGTAGCCAGGGTGGATGTTCTAACGCGACGCTCTCATCCCGGTCTACTTGGGCCTGGAGCGCCTCGGATTCGCGCTGCAATCGCCGCAAACAGCCATTTAACACGCGGGTGGCCCACTCCTTATTCAGCAAGCGCGCAGCGCCCGCGGTTTCACCTACTGCCGCGTGGGCTGGAATGCGCATGTACAACAACTGGTAAATACCCAGCAGCAGCAGCGCCTGAACATCGCTGTCGCGCTTTTTAAACGGTTGCTTAAGTAATGTGCCCGCTAAGGCTTCCAGACGCGGTAAGCGGCGGCAGGTGCCAAAGCAGAGCTCTTTGAGCAGCCCGCGGTCGCGAGCCACCACGCTGTGCTCATCCAGCCCCGCCAGTGAGCCTTGGTCGCTGAGCACCGGGGCCAGCGCGCGAGCCGCCGCGGCGCGGACTTCCTGACCACTGCCGCCTTGGGGGGAGCGCTTTTGGCTCATGGTGTTTCTCCTTCGCTGGCCTGAGCCGCTGGTTTACCAAGACGAGTACCGGTAGCAAGGCGCGCGTGGCGGGCATTGAGTAAGTCACGCACGTCCATGGCTTTACCGCCGGGCAACTGTGCGCTGCTCACGCATAGTACCTCGCGGCCATCGATACCACAGGCAATGCGCAGATGATCGACACCATGCTCAAGTAGCGTGCCTGGGGCGCTTGGTGGTTGCTCGCCTTCTTCTACGTTCGCCATCAGCAAACGTAGGCGATCATCGCCCAGTGCGCACCAAGCCACCGGCCAGGGGTTGAAAGCGCGAATTTTGCTGGCTAACTGCTGGGCGGGCTGGGCAAAGTCGAGCTCGGCTTCCGCTTTGCTCAGCTTGGCGGCATAGGTGACGCCTTCCTCGGGCTGAGGCGTGGCATGCGCGGTGCCGGTGGCCAGGGCATCCAGCGTGTTGATCAACGCATTGGCGCCTTGAATCGCGAGACGGTCGTGCAAATCGCCGCCGGTGGTGCGGTTCGTAATGGGCGTGCGCACTTCCGTGAGCATCGCCCCGGTATCCAGGCCAGCATCCATCTGCATGATAGTTACACCCGATACGCTATCACCCGCCTCGATCGCCCGCTGTATGGGGGCAGCGCCGCGCCAGCGGGGCAGCAGCGAAGCGTGAACGTTAACGCAGCGAGACGCGGTATGTCCAACACGGCCTGAGGAAGCAGCAGTCCATAGGCCACAACGACCATAATGTCGGCATTGAGCGCGGCCAGCTCGGCTTGAGCCTCGGGTTGCTTTAACGTCTGAGGCTGATAGACAGGCAGGCTGTGTTCCAGAGCCAGCTGTTTGACCGGGCTGGGCGTTAGCTTACGGCCGCGGCCAGCGGGGCGGTCGGGTTGGGTATACACCGCCACCACCTCATGCTGGCTTTCCAGCAGCGCGGCAAGGCTAGAGGCGAATTCAGGCGTGCCAGCAAAAATAACGCGCAATCGTGACATATAAAGAGGGCTACCTGGCGTGAATGAGAGAAGTGTTAGGCGTCCTGCATCTGCTTGTGGCGTTTCTGCATTTTCTTGCGGATACGGTCGCGCTTTAGCGGCGACAAGTAGTCAACAAACAGCACACCCTCAAGGTGGTCGTACTCGTGCTGAATACAGTGTGCCAGCAGACCCTCTGCCTCTAACTCATAGGCCTCGCCATTACGATCCAGCGCGTTGAGCTGCACCTTAAGATAGCGCGGCACTTCGGCGTAGTGCTCGGGAATCGACAGGCAGCCTTCCGAAAGTGGCTCTTTCTCGTCGCCAATGGGTGTATAGCGCGGGTTGATGAGCACCAGCGGCTGGGAGTTATCGTCGCTGACATCCATGACGACAATACGGCGATGGACATCGATCTGGGTCGCGGCTAGACCGATACCACGGGCGTCATACATGGTCTCCAGCATATCGTCGACGAGCTGGCGTACCTCATCGTCGACGGTTTCCACCGCAGCGGCCTTGGTGCGCAGGCGCTCATCGGGGAATTCAAGAATAGGAAGTTTGGCCATGGCGTTACAATCACCGTTATGCTGAGTCTAAATTAAGTCAAGCTAGGTAGTGACGAGCGTCTTCTAACCTAGGTACTTTATGATGGGTCACTATATCATGCTGTCAACGTTTCTGGGCATGGGCGCCCGATACGCACTGGGTCTCAGCAGCAACAGAATGACTGCGCTTATGCAGCGCTTCGACATGGAACTAAGAGTGATGCATTTTCTTGGGAGAACTGGATGGCGGCAAAACAACACGCCTACCGGAGGGCTTTGAGTGGTTTGCTGCTGAGCGCAGTGGTGCTGGTGAGTATTGATGCCACCGCTTGGGAGCGTGATCAGACAGTGATTAAACTCTCGCCTCAGGTGCGTACCTTGCCCCATCGTGAAGCGATCGAGCCCATCGCCTTGGAGGAAGCACGAGCCTTTCTGCGCGAACACCGCGTCGTCGATGATACCGAGGCGTTGCAGGAACTGGCTTACGTAGTGGCGGGAGATGATCGCCGCTTGATCAGTGGTGCGGGAGATAGGTTATACGTGCGTGGCGTTGTGCCACACCATGGTCAGGTGGGTATCTATCGGCAGTCGGAGCCCTACCTGGCAATGGATGGCACGCCGCTGGGCTTAGAACTGATCAACGTTGGCATCGCTCGCCACGTCAGCAGTGAAGGCGATATTGCGCAGCTTGAAGTCGTTAGTTCCCATCAGGAAGTGCGGGTTAACGATATTGTGTTGCCCTTGGAGGAGCGCGAGCTGAGCCGTGAGTTTATGCCCCGCGCGCCGCCCAATGCGGTGGAGGGTCATGTTATTGCCGTGCCAGGTGGCGTGCGTTTTATTGGCCGTTTTCAGATCGTTGCGCTGGATCTTGGCACCCTGGATGGTTTGCAGGCGGGGCATGTGCTGCGAGTCAATCAGCAGGGTGAGCTGATCAACGACCCACGTACCCAGGAGCTGGTGCAACTGCCCAGCACAGAGGCGGGCAGTGTGATGGTCTTCAAGCCCTATGATCGCGTCAGCTATGCCTTGGTGATGCAGGCGTCCCGGATACTGGAAGTGGGCGATGGGGTTGGGTCAGCGACGAACTAACAGGCGGCACACAAAGACGTTTAAAAGGAGGAAGTATGGACGCCCAGGCGTGGCTGGTGGTCAATGCGTTGCCGGGTATGGGGGCGCTGCGTATCGCGCAATTATTAGCCCGTCAGCCGCAGTGGCCAGAAGGCTGGCTGGCAGCACTGCCCAGCCGTGCTGCCAGCGAGTTGCGCCTGTGGCTTGAACATCCCACGCGCAGCCCGTTGCAAAATGTGGTTGATGAAACCCTGGCGTGGCAGCGAAGCGGCCCAAGTCGCCATGTGCTGCATCGAGATCACCCCGCTTGGCCTGCGCTGTTAAATGAATTGCCCGACCCGCCTGTGGTGCTCTGGGCCCAGGGGGATCTTAGCGCCCTGGAGGGCCCCAAACTTGCCATGGTAGGCACTCGTCGCCCCACCGGCGAAGGTACCCATAACGCCCAAACCTTCGCTCGCGATCTAGCCCGCCGCGGCTGGTGCGTGGTCAGCGGTATGGCCTTGGGAGTTGACGGTGTTGCCCAGCGCGCAGCGCTAAATGCCGGTGGGCGCACGATCGCTGTACTCGGCTGCGGCGTAGATGTGATCTATCCCGCCTCTCACCGTGATCTTCACGAACAGCTTAGCTCTCTACCCGGTGGCCTGGTGGTGTCAGAACATCCGCCAGGTACGCTAGCCCGCCCGGCGTTTTTCCCGCGGCGCAACCGAATCGTTACCGGCCTCTCGCTCGGTACCCTAGTGGTCGAAGCCACCGAAAAAAGCGGTTCGCTGGTCAGTGCACGGCTTACTCTAGAGCAAAATCGCGAACTGTTTGTGCTGCCCGGTTCGCTACACAATGTACAGGCCCGCGGCTGCTTGACACTACTGCGTCAAGGCAGTGCGCACCTGGCCTGTAGCGTCGACGATATCATCGCTGATCTTGGCCACTGGGCGGAGGCGTTTATCCCGCCTGAGACGGAAGAACAGCCATCTGAGCAAGAACCGCTACCCGATAGTTTGTCCGACGATAGCTTGCCCGATTCCTTATTAGCGTCATTATCGGCCACGCCGACGCCTATTGATCTCTTGGTGCACGCCACTGGCGTGACGGTCAGCGACTGCCAGCAGCGCCTACTGATGCTGGAGTTAGAAGGCTGGGTTGCACAGCAGGCGGGAGGCTGGGTGCGGTTGCCGCGGCCATGATAGGATAAAGTCATTAAAGGCCTGTTAGCCGTGAGGAGAGAGCATGAGTTTGGCGACCGATCTAGCCCCTGCGATTAGCGCGCTGCGTAGTGGGGGAGTGATTGCCTGTCCCACTGAAGCGGTTTGGGGGTTCAGCTGTGACCCCGAAAACGACGCAGCCTTAGCCCATCTAATGCGCATGAAAGAGCGCGACCCTGCCAAGGGCGTCATCCTTGTTGCTGCCAATATTGGCCAGTTCCACCCCTGGTTGAGCCAGCTTCCCCTCGCGATGCATGCTCCTCTTGCGGCAAGCTGGCCGGGGCCCAATACCTGGCTAGTGCCTGATTATGGCCGCAGCCATGGGCTGGTGCGTGGCGCCCACGAGCGCGTAGCGCTGCGGGTGACCGACCACCCGGTGATGAAAGCCCTGTGCGAAGCTTTCGGTGGTCCGTTGGTATCAACCTCGGCCAACCGTTCGGGGGAACCGCCCGCGATGAGCGCCGCCGAGATTACTGACATCTTTGCTGATGAAGTGGCCTATATAGTGCAAGGCGAGCTGGGTGGCAATGCCAAACCCAGCACCATTAGAGACCTAGCCACCGGTAAAATCATGCGTTCTTAAACCGGCTCTCCAACTATTCACCACTCACCCATTACGACTCACCAATGCCCCCAGGAGTTACCGTGGCCCACGAGCACCTTGATGACGTTAAACGCTACCTTCTTGATCTGCAGGATCGGCTCTGCGCTGGATTGGCAAAAGCCGATGGCGCTGCCCAGTTCCAAGAAGATAGCTGGGAGCGTGCAGAGGGCGGTGGTGGTCGATCACGGGTGATGACCCATGGCGGCGTATTTGAAAAAGGCGGCGTCAACTTCTCCCATGTCTATGGCACCCAGCTGCCGCCTTCGGCCACCGCCGCGCGCCCTGAACTTGCTGGTCGCAGCTTCCACGCGGTGGGCGTTTCCTGGGTGCTGCACCCGGAAAACCCCCATGTGCCTACCAGCCATGGCAACGTGCGCTTCTTTATTGCCGAGAAAGCCGGCGAGCCGCCGGTGTGGTGGTTTGGCGGCGGTTTTGACTTAACGCCGTTTTATCCCGTGATGGAAGACGTGGTGCACTGGCACCGGGTGGCAAAAGCCGCCTGCGACCCCTTTGGCGATGATGTTTATGCGCGCTATAAGGCCTGGTGCGACGAGTACTTTTACCTTAAGCACCGCGATGAAACCCGCGGCGTCGGTGGGCTGTTTTTCGATGACCTGAACGAAGGTGAGTTTGCCGATTGTTTTGCCGTTCAGCGCGCGGTGGGCGACAGTTTCTTAGCGGCTTATTTGCCCATCGTTGAGCGCCGTAAAAATGACGCCTGGGGCGAGCGGGAGCGCGACTTCCAGCTTTACCGCCGTGGCCGCTACGTGGAGTTCAACCTGGTGTGGGATCGTGGCACGCTATTTGGCTTGCAGAGCGGCGGGCGCACGGAGTCAATTTTGATGTCAATGCCGCCAATGGCGCGCTGGGAGTACGCCTTTGAGCCAGAGTCCGGCAGTCCCGAAGCGCGCTTGCAGGATTTCTTACACCCGCGGGACTGGCTCGGCGAATTCGCTGAGGATGCATCAAGGAAAAAGCGGAGAGCTCTCATGACCGATCGCTACTGCGTGTTTGGCAACCCGGTCAAACACTCCAAATCCCCGCAGATCCACGCTGAGTTTGCCCATCAAACGCAACAAACCCTTGAGTACACCGCTGAAGAAGCACCGGTGGATGGCTTTGCCGGTGCGTGGCGGGCGTTTATCGACGCGGGCGGGCGTGGCGCCAACGTTACCGTGCCGTTCAAGGGAGATGCCTTTGCGCTGTGCGACACCTTGAGCCATCGCGCCCGTCGTGCAGGGGCGGTGAATACGCTGATCCTGGGTGGCAATGGCCGTACCTACGGCGATACTACCGATGGCATTGGCCTAGTGCGCGATTTGGCCTATCACCGCGTGGCGTTAGCAGACAAGCGCATTTTGGTGGTAGGCGCAGGCGGCGCCGTGCGCGGCATTCTGGAGCCCCTGCTTGCCGAGGAGCCCAGTGAAATCGTCGTGGTCAACCGCACCGCCGCCAAGGCCGAGCAGCTGGCCAGCGATTTTGCTGATCTAGGGCCTATCCATGGCGGCGGTTTTGATACCGTTAACGGCACTTTTGATGTAGTGATTAACGGCACCAGTGCCAGCCTATCAGGCGATTTACCGCCGTTGCCTGATACGTTGTTCAATACCAATGCCTGGGCCTACGACATGATGTATGGGGCCGAGCCGACGGTATTTTTACAGTGGGCAGGCCCGCGCGGCGCGAAGTTGCTTGACGGCTTAGGCATGCTGGTCGTAGCAGGCCGCTGAGTCGTTTTTTCTATGGCGCAATGTTCGTCCTGAAACGCGCCTGTGCGAGAAATGCTGCGCCAATCACTTAAACTATTCATAGCCGCATCCAACTAACGCTGCTAAAAAGCGGGGGCGGATACTGTATCCGCCCCACTTTTATTGATGCCGCTAATAACGTTTCACTTAGCGCGCTTAACGTACAAGCCAAGCGTGCACATCACCAGCCCCACCACGAGAGCAGCATGCCGCCATTGACTAACAGCGGCGAACGCTCCAGCCAGGAGACAAACGGTTGCGGGGTGTCTCTACAGGCACTCTCGATATAGTCCCAATGGCCGCCATCAAAGCTGGCACGCGCGTACGTCGTTTAGCTCCCAGAAATACACGCCCATCAGCACAAACAGCGGCAGTACAGTAGCAGTAATCCAGCTTAATCATTTAAACCTCAAGATCCGTAAGGACGCGGGCAGTTGGGTGTACGACCATTGCTGCGAGCCTGCTCGTACAAGGCAAGTGCTTGATCCATATTACCCTGCAGCCCTTGAATGCGCTGGCCTTGGCCAGGGTGAGTCGACATCCACTCGGGGGGCGCACCGCCACCTGTGGCCGCCTGCATATTTTCCCAAAGGGTCACGCTCTCACGGGGATTGAAACCGGCTTGAGCCATGAGATCCAAACCAATCACATCGGCCTCACTCTCATGGGCCCGGGAGAAGGGAAGTACGATGCCGTACTGTGCGCCCATGCCGAGCACGCCCATGAGTTGCTGGCCACCGGCAGACTGCATGCCAGAGGTGCTGGAAATCACCGACAGGCCTAATGAGGTGGCGCTCTCGGTGGAGGCGCGCTCATTGGCATGGTTGGCCAGTACGTGACCAATTTCGTGACCGATAACGGAAGCAAGCTGATCCTGGGTCGTGGCAATATCCAGCATGCCGGTATTCACGCCCATATAGCCGCCGGGAAGCGCGAACGCGTTGGGCTGTTCGGACTCAAATACGCGAATTTGCCAGTCTAGCTGCCGCTGTTCGGCGGGGAGTTCCGCCACGATGGCATCGGCAATACACTGCACATAGCGGTGGCTGGCCTGGCCCGCCGTGGGCAGCTCCTGCTGATATTGAGTGAACGCTTGGCGCCCCATCTCATTCAATTCGCTATCAGAGAGCAACAGCAGTTGCGAGCGTCCGGTGGGCGAGGTGGTACAAGCGGCGATAGACGCACATAGTGCGGTAACAGCGAGAGGGCGAAGCCAGCGCATGAGTCGGTTTCCTTATAGACGAAAGAGTTTCTTGCACACAAGATAACCGCTGATAGCAGTAAATCAATCCCCCATCATAACCCACCTAGTGGTTGAGTATGGATGCTGAATTGAGTCCCCTCTGAACCAAGGCTAGGCCGCAGACGATTGGCTGCAAGCTCCTAGACATAAACCCTTAGCGCTGGGGTACTAGCTGCCCATCGGCACCTACGTTTAAGCGAATTGTCGGCGTTAATAATCCTGACGGTAGTTTCATACCCAACCCGCGCAGATCCCCAGGCGTGATGGCCAGTTGACTGCCAGGCGGTAGCTCGCCTTGAGACGCCAACTGGCTGGCAAGCTCCAGCATGGGGGCCAGGCGTTGGGTGTCGGTGGCGAGTACATCAAAGGCAACCGGTAGGCGTAAATGAGCATCATCGCCAGAGGTCAGCGTGACGTCCTGTTCATAGTTACCTTCCACAGGATCAACGCCCGGCATATCCAGCGCCCAGCGAAAGCCTGACATCTCCACCGGTGGCATGCCCGCAGGTAAGCCCAGCCCCATGGCAATGGTGGCCTGAACGGGCAGGCTACCGGCACCAAGGCTAGACGCAATCAGGCTGGTTAAATCGCTGGTGTCTAGCCCCGCATTAATGCTGTAAGGGCCAATGCGAACATCCTCAACCCCTAGAGAGGTCACCGCCAAACGAAACGCAAACAAACCGGTTTGGGGCAGGGCGAGACAACCCGTGAGTAGGCTGGCAACGCCAAACAAGGTCAGCCAGCGCCAGTAGCGAGCAATATAAAGCATAAGATAAGAGTCCCCTTAAGTAGGACGTAAGCAGTGGGGTAACGACGCTAAGTGTAAAGTGCTGATGCAAGCTTGTTAGCTTCGGGCTAATAAGCGCGGCTATTTGAGGGCTGAAGTCATTTTCTGTCAACAGAATTTACGTGTTCAAGCGCCTATTTAAGGCTAGAACCAAAACGCCCGCTTGATGATACAAGCGGGCGAATTCAAAAGGCAGCTAATAAGGCGTTTAACGACGGCTTTTACGCGCCTCTTTGGTGCGATTAAGCTCGCGCTTTTTAGCTTTCTCTTTGTCGCTGGCGCCCGCCATGTCATCGAACGGGTTACTGCCCG
The DNA here is from genome assembly GCF_009728585.1 of Halomonas sp. PA16-9. Taxonomy (NCBI): domain Bacteria; kingdom Pseudomonadati; phylum Pseudomonadota; class Gammaproteobacteria; order Oceanospirillales; family Halomonadaceae; genus Halomonas; species Halomonas sp. PA16-9. Next base: position 656,066 of record NZ_CP040451.1, read on the forward strand.
AGCGGAACTCAAAGCGAATTGGCGTGCCGCGTACCTTGAGCACCTTGCGGAAGGTGTTGGTCAAATAGCGACGATAGGCTTCTGGCAACGCCTCGGTTTGGTTGCCGTGGACGACGATAATCGGCGGGTTGCTGCCACCCTGGTGAGCCATCCGCAGTTTAATGCGTCGACCGTGCACCATCGGCGGTGGGTTTTGGCTTACCGCGTCCTGTAGCAGGGTAGTGAGGCGGTTGGTCGACCAGTGGGCGTTAGCGGCGTCAAAGGCGCGATCAATCGAGGGGTAGAGATCCCCCACTGCCGTGCCATGTAGAGCAGAGATGAAGTGCAGCTCGGCATAATCCGCAAAGCCCAGGCGGCGCTTCACTTCAGTGCGCATTTTATCCTTGGCTTCGGTCTCCAGGCCGTCCCACTTGTTGACTGCCAGCACCAGGGCGCGCCCGGTGGTCAACACATAGTCGAGCAGGTGCAAATCCTGCTCCACCAGGCCGCTGGAGCCATCCAGAACCATGATCACTACATGGGACTCTTTGATCGCATCCAGGGTCTTGATGATGGAGAATTTCTCGGCGATTTCACGCACGTTCTTGCGCCGCCGGATACCCGCGGTATCAATCAGTACATAGGGCTTGCCACGGCGCTCGAAGGGGATCTCGATGGCATCGCGGGTAGTGCCTGCCTCATCAAACACGACGACCCGATCTTCACCGAGAAGGCGATTGACCAGGGTTGATTTGCCCACGTTCGGGCGGCCAATCACGCCGATGCGAATACCTTTGCTACCGGTGTCCGCGGGAATGCTGGCATCGCGCTCCGGAAACGGTTCGAGTACCACATCGATCAGGGTGGAAACGTTGCGCCCGTGGGCGGCAGCAATTGGCCAGGGGTCGCCTAGGCCGAGCGACCAAAAGTCGCCCATTGCCGAATGCTCTTCTAACCCATCGGTTTTATTCACCACCAGCCAGGTTTTTTTCTGGTTAACCCGCAGGTGGTTGGCAATCGCCTGGTCAGCGGCGATAAGGCCGGCGCGAGCGTCGACCATAAACAGCACGATATCGGCTTCATCAATGGCGGCGAGTGACTGCTCTGCCATAGCGGCATCGATGCCTTCTTCGTCACCGCTGATACCGCCGGTATCAATCACGGTATAGACCTTATCGCCCAGCATGCCATTGCCGTACTTACGGTCGCGGGTGAGGCCAGGAAAGTCGGCCACCAGTGCATCACGCGAGCGCGTTAGGCGGTTAAACAGCGTCGATTTGCCCACATTGGGGCGACCGACTAAAGCAATGACGGGTGTCATGGAGTTACTTCCAGGGTTTCCAGGCGACCATTGTTGGCCTGGACATGAATGGTGCTGCCTTCAGTGACCGGGCGTACGCTGATGCCCGAGCTGTGCACGCGAGTGCGACCCACGATATCGCCTTCGCGAGCGTCGATCAGGTGAACATAACCTTCGAAATCGCCGAACACTAAACGGCCATCGGCGAAGGCGGGGGCGGTCAACCAACGATCTTCTAAATCGTCGTTGCGCCAAATTTCGCGGCCGTTGTTAGCGTCGAGGGCGACGACTTGGCTGTCATCGGTGACCACAAACAGGAAGTCGCCGACCAGAATCGGGGTATGGCGACTGGAGAGATCCGCTTCCCAAAGTACGTCGCCTTGAGTTGCTTCCAGCGCCACCACGCGGCCGTTATAGCTGGTCACGAACAGGCGGCCATCGGGGCTGATGATCGGCTGGCCGGAAAGATCGACCAGGCGTTCCACTTCACTACGCCCTTGGGGGGTGGCAATCTGCATTTCCCATAGCGGCTGGCCGCTGCGGTTATCCAGCGTGGCCAGGCGGCCATTGGCCAGGCCAACAAAGCTGACTGGATCAATGACCATCGGTGTACCGGTACCGCGCAGGGTGAGTGACGGCTGCGAACTGGTGTATACCCAGCGCTCTTCACCAGTGGCGCGATCCAAGGCAGTCACACGGCCATCGACACTTTGCACGACCAGCAGTTGCTGGTTGGCCTGGGGCGCGGCAAGCACTTCGCTGGATACCCGTGAGCGCCATTCTTCGCTGCCGTCACGTTGATCCAACGCGATCACTTCGCCGTTACCGGTGGCCAGATAAACCTGACCGGCAATTGCCGTTAGTGCGCTGGAAATAGGGGTATCAAGGTCGATTTCCCACTCGACGTCGCCGCTGTTGGCATCCATCGCCATCACCACGCCCTCGACATCGGCCGCAAACACGGTGTCGCCTTCACGGGAAGGCGCGATGGGGTAACGGGCATGGCCCAGGCCATCGCCCACATTGCGCCGCCACTGAGTTTCCAGCGAGGAGGTCTCGTCGAAACTACGCAGCTCTTTGGGAGTATAGGCAGGCTCGCCTTTACTCGCGCAACCGACCAGCAGTGCCAGCGACAGCGCGCCTAAGCTAGCGCGTACTAGCTGTTTTTGGGATACCAAAAGTCATTGTGTCGCCTCCTCAGCGCCGAGATCGTCAAGCTTGAACTGCACGCCGTAAAGCGGCTGGTCTTTGGTTTGAGACACTTCTAGAGCGGTTTCCCAGGCATCGCGGGCCGCCTCGGTGTCGCCTTGGGCGGCGAACGCATCGCCGCGCACGTTAGCTTTTTGGGCCGCTAGCGCATCACTAATCGGCTCGTCTAACAGCGCATGCGCCTGTTTAGGGTTACCGTCGGCAAGCTCGATACGGGCTAAACGTAGCCACGCCAAGCTTTGCACATAGCGGCGCGAGGAATCGGCTGCGCTTTCCAGTGCGGTGCGTGCTGCTTCCAAGTCGCCTTGCTGAACAGCCAAGCGGGCGTCGAGCAGCAGGGCGAGTTCGGCGTAGAGCGTATCGCCATGCTCGTCGGTCAGTTCGCTAACCATTTCCCGCGCGCTTGCTAGTTGCTCCTCGTCAAGCTCGTTGCCAGCGGTCATATTGACTAACTGCTGATAGCGCATGGAGGCCGCTTCAGCCTGGCCTTGCTGATAGTTCTGCCAGGCATTCCAGCCGAACACCCCGGCCGCCGCCAGGACAGCGCCTGCAATCAACGACATGCCGTTCTCTTTCCACCAGCGCTTGACGGCGTCTAGCTGTTCTTCTTCGCTTCTCAGCTCCACCACGGGCGGGCTCCTTTCTTCTAAAGTCGTATGTTTAGACCGTCGCATGCAAGCAGGCAGCCTGCAGGGCTTATGCGTTAGCCGTTAAAAGCTCGCCCAGCGTGCGGCCTAATGCGGCTTGAGGAACGCTTTGCTGTTCGCGGTCATCGCGCAGAAACTTGACCGTTGCCGACTGCGTCGCGATTTCATCTTCACCGATCAGTATGGCTATCGTAGCAGCGCTCTTGTCGGCTTTTTTGATTCGGCTTTTAAAGCTGCCGCCGCCGCAATGAAGCTGTAGACGCAGTTCAGGCAGCTCGCCACGCAGTTGCTCGGCCAGGGTGATCGCTGCCGTGGTGGCGGTATCATCCATGGGCAGCAAATAGACATCGCAGCCGCCAAGGGCGTTCTCAGGAATCAGTTCCAGGGTGTCGAGTAGCAGAATCAGCCGCTCAATGCCCATGGCAAAGCCTACCGCTGGGGTAGGCTTGCCGCCCAGCTGTTCGACCAGGCCGTCGTAGCGTCCGCCTGCACACACGGTGCCCTGGCTGCCCAGCGCAGTCGTGGTCCACTCGAACACGGTGCGGCAGTAGTAGTCGAGCCCGCGCACTAAGCGTGGGTTGATCACATAGTCAATGCCTGCTGCTTCAAGCATCTTCGTGAGCTGCTCAAAGTGTTCCTGGGATTCGGCATCCAGGTGATCCATCAACTGCGGCGCGCCGTCGAGCATCTCCGCCATGGCCGGATTTTTGGAGTCGAGAATACGCAGCGGGTTGCTGGTCAAGCGGCGTTTGGAGTCTTCATCGAGAGCGTCTAGGTGCTGCTCAAAGTAGGCCACCAGCGTATCTCGGTAGGCTGCCCGCGCCTCTGATGAACCTAGCGAGTTTAGCTCCAGGGTAACGTGCTCCATCAAGCCGAGTTCCTGCCACAGGCGCGCTGAAAGCAAGATCACCTCGGCGTCGATATCCGGGCCATCAAAACCGAAGGTCTCGACGCCGATCTGGTGGAATTGGCGGTAACGGCCTTTTTGCGGGCGCTCATAGCGAAACATCGGCCCCTGGTACCACAACCGCTGAGTTTGGTTATACAGCAGGCCGTGCTCCATGGCCGCGCGCACGCAGCTGGCAGTGCCTTCGGGACGCAGGGTCAAACTCTCGCTGTTGCGATCGTCGAAGGTGTACATCTCTTTTTCGACGATATCGGTAACTTCACCGATAGAGCGTGCAAACAGTGCGGTTTGCTCAACGATAGGCGTGCGGATTTCATTAAAGCCGTAACGCAGCATTAGCTGGCGTACTTTGGCTTCAAAAAATTGCCAGCGTGGGCTATCGCTGGGCAGTAGGTCGTTCATACCACGAATGGCTTGAATTTTTTTAACGGCGGACTTGCTCAAAGAAAACTCCTTATTCTGCCATCAGGCGTGGCTCACCCAGGCTGGCAGCCAGCCCCAGCTAAACGCTGCGGGCAATCATATCGTCTTGCTGCTGCTGTTTTTCACGCACTTTTTCGCGAATCAGCTGCTCGAGATCATCTACTAAGTGGTCGTTGCGCAGCTTGCTGGCGGGCTTGCCGTCGATATACACCAGGTTGGCGGGGCTGCCCCGGTCAGGCCGATATCGGTCTCTTTGGCTTCGCCGGGGCCATTGACCACGCAGCCGATCACCGAGACGTTGAGCGGTGTCATTACGTCTTCCAGCCGCTCTTCGAGCTGGTTCATGGTGCTAATAACGTCAAAGTTTTGGCGCGAGCAGCTGGGGCAGGCAATAAAGTTGATGCCTTTCGAGCGCAGCTTGAGGCTGCGGAGCATATCAAAGCCGACCTTGATCTCTTCCACCGGGTCTGCTGCCAGCGAGACGCGGATCGTGTCGCCGATTCCGTCCATCAGCAGCATGCCCAGACCAATCGATGACTTGACCGTGCCCGAGCGCAGACCTCCCGCTTCGGTAATCCCTAAGTGCAGCGGCTGCTCGATGCGTGCGGCAAGGTCGCGATAGGCGGCCACGGCCATAAATACATCCGAGGCTTTGACGCTGACTTTGAAGTCGGGGAAGTCCAGGCGATCCAGGTAGTCAATATGGCGCATGGCAGACTCCACCAGCGCTGCTGGCGTGGGTTCGCCATATTTCTTCTGCAGATCTTTTTCCAACGACCCTGCGTTGACGCCAATCCGGATCGGAATGCCATGATCGCGGGCCGCGCTAACCACCGCGCGTACGCGGTCTTCACGGCCGATGTTGCCTGGGTTGATGCGCAGGCAGTCGACGCCGAGTTCGGCGACGCGTAGGGCAATTTTGTAATCAAAATGGATATCGGCAACGAGCGGTACATTGACGAGTTTTTTGATCTGACCAAAGGTTTCGGCGGCGTCCATATCAGGTACTGAAACGCGTACGATATCCGCACCGGCTTTTTCCAACTGTTGGATCTGGGCCACGGTCGCGGCGACATCCAACGTGTTGGTATTGGTCATGCTTTGAACGGCAATGGGGGCATCACCGCCCACCGCGACGTTTCCAACCTGAATCTGGCGGGAATGGCGGCGTTTTATCGGAGAAGGGGCGTGCATAAGACGGGTCACTCTCCCAAGGTGAATCGGGGCAACATTGTTGGCGCCTGCGCGGGCGGGAAGATCAACTTCCTCGCCTTGGTAGCGCAGCTCAACGCCGGTGGCATTACCTACGGTTAAGCGAAACGGAGGCTCACCCTCGACGGTTGTCGAGGTGCCGGGCGTTTGTAGGCCCACGAAGACGCGCTGGTTGGTGGCATCAAAAATTTCCGTCCACGACTGCTCGTTAAACGTCAGTTCGAGGACGTTGGCATTGGCGGTTTGCTCGGCGGCAGCGTTTTGTTCGCTATCAGTATCGCTCTCTTCAACACTGCTTTGCTCAGGCCTGCTAGGCTCATTGCTATCGTCGGCGGTGCTGGCCGTATCGGTGGTGCTATCTAGTGCGGATTCGTCGAGGCCAGTCACTGCGTCAACATCAGCTTGATCGCTGGGCGCTTGTTCTTGCGCAGCCGTCGGTGAAGGCGTGACGTTGGTGGCATTACTGGGCAGCGTCGCACTTTCATCGCCACTGGTGAAACTTGAATCCGTACTCTCTGCTGTTTCAGCGGGTTCACTGGTCGGCTCTGCCGGGGCGGTAGCGGTCTCTTCCGGGGAGGTTGAGCCAAAGCCCGGCGGCTCATTGCCACCCCGGCTTTGCCACCACATCACGGTCACCGCGATAAGACCCACAATTACCAGCAAAGTCACCAACTTGAACAGCCAGGCGCCAATACGGGAGGGTGGCCTCGCCGTGGAGACCGGGGTAACTTGGCGTTCGGTGTCGCTACCGCCGCTGCGAGCTTGATAAGCTTCAAGCACCAGCCGGTCATCCATGCCCAGGTATTTAGCGTAAGAGCGCAGGTAGCCGCGTCGATAAGCGGCGACAGGGATCTCTTGGTAGTCATCCTGCTCAAGCCCTCCCACCACGGCGGGGCGCAGGTTGAGCGCCCGGGCCGCATCGGCGAGCGGAATACCAAGCTGCTCGCGCTGGCGAGCAAGAAGTTCGCCAGGAGAGGCGCTAGTGTTAGGGCTATCAATGACGTTTTCTTGTGACTGTGTATCGCTCATGGCTGAGCATCCTTCATTAAATAAGCGGTGATCAGGGCGTCAATCAGTCAGTCGTTGCCAAGCAGGCGCTGGTATTCGGCGGCGACGCTATGCTCGCCGCGTGAATGAGCGATATCAACCGCCATTCTTAGCGCTGCTTGGTTGGGCTCGGCGAGCTGTAAATAGGTTTGCAGCGGTGCCCAGGCCTGAGAGTAATTGCCCTGCGAATATTCGAGTTCAGCTAACATTAAATAGCCGCGTGAATTACGCGGATCAATACTTTGCGCGCGCTCCAATCGAGCGCGCGCCTTATCAAATTCTTCCAGCGCCAGATAACACTGCCCTAAATTAGTAAATAGCTGGGCACGGTTGGCGTACTGGGCATCCTGTGATGCGGTTTCTAACTGCTCACAGGCGGCGTTTAACTGGCCCTGACTGAACAAGAACGCCGCATAGTTGTTGCGGGCGCGGGTGAAGTCAGGCTCGGCATTCACCGCCTGTTGAAAATAGTCGTTGGCAAGTGCACTTTCGCCCTGGCGTTGATAAACCAGTGCCAGTGCTTGCAGCGCTTCTGCATGGTGTGGGGCAATTTCAAGTGCCCGATCCAGTGCGTTGAGAGCGCGGGGAAGATTATCGCGCTCTAAATAGGCGACGCCAAGCTGGGTGTAGGCTTCTGCCGCCGCGGGGGTAGCTTGTGGTGAAAGGTTGTTGGACGAGGCACAGCCGGCTAGCCACAAGCTACCGATAAGCACGGTGAGCATGGGCACCCGCGATGGGTGTTGGCGCCTGCGGTGAGCGATCATGTAAATCCTCTTGTGGTGAACGTCCAACTGCGAGTAAGGCAATACATACAAACAGCAGTGCTAATCTAAATAAAAACCGTGACCATCAAAGCGCCGTGCCAAGCGGAAGTCAAGATAAGCCCGGTTTTCGACACTCCACCCCCTAGTCCGCGTCGAGCTGTACTGACTGGATATAGCGCGCGCTGCGTTTGGTGCGGTCTTTCACGCGACCAACGAGCTGGCCACAGGCAGCATCAATATCTTCACCTCGGGTTGTTCTAACCGTGGCGTTGTAGCCTAAATCATACAACCACTGCTGGAAGCGCATAACCTGATTACGCGACGGTTTTTCGTACCCAGAGTTTGGGAACGGGTTAAACGGGATCAGGTTGATCTTACACGGCAGCTCTTTAAGCAATGCAGCAAGCTGCTCGGCGTGTTCCTGCTGATCGTTGACGTCCTTGATCAGCGTGTACTCAATGGTGACCTGACGATTGTCCGGGCATTTGGAAAGGTAGCGGTGGCAAGCATCCAGCAACGCGCGAATATTGTACTTACGGTTGATGGGCACCAGCTCATTGCGCAACTCGTCCGTAGACGCATGCAGCGAAATCGCCAAGCTAACGTCCATTTCATCGCCAAGCTTGTCGATCATCGGCACCACGCCAGAGGTCGACAGCGTCACGCGGCGCTTGGACAGGCCATAGCCGTTGTCGTCGAGCATCAGCTTCATGGCAGGTACAACGTTATCGAAGTTGAGCAACGGTTCGCCCATGCCCATCATCACTACGTTGGTCACCGGACGGTTCGCCGTATCACGCCGCGGGCCAACGCTGCGCTGAGCGACCCATACCTGGCCGATAATTTCAGCAGCGGTTAAGTTGCGCTGAAACCCCTGCTTGCCGGTGGAGCAGAAGCTGCAGTCCAGCGAGCAGCCGACCTGGGAGGAAACGCATAGCGTGCGGCGCTTACCGTTCTCCGCCGGGATCAGTACCGTTTCTACATAACTGCCGTCTTCCACTTCCAGCACCCACTTACGGGTGCCGTCGCTGGAAGTACCCTCATAAATCACCCCTGGGCCACGAATTTCTGCCAGCCGGGCCAGTTTTTCACGCAGTGCTTTGGAAAGGTTCGTCATGGCAGCAAAGTCATCGCTGCCTTCCTGGTGAATCCACTTCATTAGCTGCGCGGCACGGAACTTCTTTTCGCCGATCGACAAAAAGAAGGCTTCCATCTGCTCGCGGGACATGCCAAGCAGGTTTTGACGCTCAGGCGTCGCTTTTGCAGCAGGCTTGCTGGCGGCGTCAGTATGTGGGGCGGGCGTGTGTTGGGCTACAGTGGTGGTCATGGCGGTCAGCGTTATAGAAAGGGGCGGGGGACTAGCCCCCGCAAAATGGCCGGCAACGAAAGTTGATTCGGCGGCGCTACCTTAAAGGCTTAGCGCGGGCAGATTTCGTCGTTGCCAAAGAAGTAGCTAATTTCGCGCTCAGCGCTTTCCGGAGAATCAGAACCATGGACAGCATTGGCGTCAATTGTTTCCGCAAAATCGGCGCGAATAGTGCCGGGTGCCGCTTCTTTCGGGTTGGTCGCACCCATCAGGTCACGGTTTTTAGCGATGGCGCCTTCACCTTCAAGCACTTGTACAACCACCGGCCCAGAGGTCATGAAGCCAACCAGGTCTTTAAAGAACGGACGCTCTTTGTGTTCTGCGTAGAAGCCGCCAGCCTTCTCTTCAGAGAGATGAACCATTTTGGCTGCGACGACTTTTAGACCCGCTTTTTCGAAGCGAGCAATGATGTCACCGATAGCATTCTTGGCAACGGCATCAGGCTTGATAATAGAAAGAGTGCGTTCAGTAGCCATGTAAATGGTCTCCTTAAAAAGGCTTAAGCAAAAAGTGCCGCCCTAGAAGGCCAGGGCGGCCCAGAAAATGATTCAGTTAATAGCGCTTCGGCAGCTAGCGTTTTTAAACGCTAATGTGTCAAAAAAGCATGCGGGCGTAACCCGGCTGCCTGCGCTTGTGTATCCAGGGGCGTGATTATAGCGCTTAAGCCGGGGGATGAATACCGGCGATGAAGCTGACCAAGCAATGCTTAGACGGTAAAGCTCTCACCGCAGCCACACTCATCTTTGACGTTAGGGTTGTTGAAGCGGAAAAAGCGGTTCAGCCCTTCGCTGACGTAATCCACTTCGCTGCCGTTAAGCATCTCTACCGCATCGGGGGTGACATAGACGCTGGCACCGTGGGCTTCAAAATGGACTTCTTCGTCACTGACGGTGTCGGCAAAATCCAGCACGTAGCTATAGCCAGAGCAGCCGCTTGGCTTGACCGAAACGCGCAGGCCGAGGCCTTGGCCGCGCTCGTCGAGCACGTGGCGAATCTGTTGTGCGGCAGCCGGGGTAATATTGAGTGTTGCCATGAGGCGTCCTCCTTAAAAATAGTCAGCTAGTCAGCCGCTTGACGGGGCGGTGTACGTAAACCGCGCACCGCTAGGTGTATGAGCGTTAGCGCATGATCAATGTCGGCTTCGGTGGTAAAGCGCCCGAAGCTAAAACGCAGCGATGAGAGCGCCAGCGAGCGTGGTGTGCCGATGCCGAGCAGCACATAGGACGGGTCGACGCTGGCCGAGTTGCACGCCGATCCGGTGGAGACCGCTACATCGCGCAACGCCATCAGCAGTGACTCGCCGTCGACACCTTCGAATGCCAGATTGAGAATGTTGGGTACTGCTCGCTTTTCAGTGTCATTCAGCGGCGTGTTCGAGAACACACCATCAAGCCCCTCCAGGCCACGCAGAAAGCGCTGCTGCAAGCCCATAATATGGGCGTTGTCTTCGTCGTACTGCTGCTGCATCAGTGCAAAGGCTTCACCCATGCCAGCAATTTGGTGTGTCGGTAGGGTGCCTGAACGCATACCGCGCTCATGGCCACCGCCATGTATCAGCGCCTCAACGCGGATGTCCGGGTGGCGCTTCACATAAAGCGCCCCGACGCCTTTAGGGCCGTAAGTTTTATGGCCGGATAACGACATCAGGTCGATCTGCTGAGCCACTACGTCTAAGGGAATACGCCCCACCGCCTGGGCAGCATCCGTATGAAACGCCGCGCCAAACTCATGGGCAACGGCCGCTAGAGCCGAGATATCGTTGATACTGCCCAGTTCGTTGTTAACCGCCATCAATGAAACCAGCGCGGTGTCATCGCGCATCGCTGCGCGCAGCTGTTCGGGGTCAATACGGCCATCCTGGCCCGGCGTTAGCCAGGTAACCTCAAAGCCCTCTTTCTCCAGCGCATGGGCAGTGTCAACGATGGCTTTATGCTCAATCGTCGAGGTCACCAAGTGTAGGCCACGCTCGCGGTTGGCGCGCATAAAACCAATCAGCGCTAGGTTGTCAGCTTCTGTGGCGCCGCTGGTCCAGACGATCTCTCTCGGGTCGGCGCCAATGGCATCGGCCACCTGGCGGCGCGCCTGCTCAATCACCTGCTCTGCCTGCCAGCCCAGCATATGGCTGCGCGAAGCCGGGTTGGCAAATAGCTGGTCAACCGTCAGGTAGCGTTGCATAACCTCAACCACGCGGGCATCCGCCGGCGCGGTGGCGGCGTAATCCAGGTAAATGGGCAGCGTGGGTGTGGTCATCGTTACGTTCCAGCGGTTGATCGATCAAGGTAATCGGGTTTGTGTCGTGGGGTCAGGGTGAAGAGGCGAGAATGCCTGCCTCGGCACGCTGTTTCTGTCGCGACGCAATACGTATGACATCAGGACGCAGCATCAGTTGTGCCAGGGTCATATCGTCAAGAAAATGGCGTATCTGCACGGAGAGCTCGCACCACAAATGGTGGGTCAAGCAGGTGTCACCCTGTTGGCAGTCAGAGAGCCCCTGGCAACGGGTGGCATCAACGCTTTCATTTACTGCGTCAATCACCTTTGAAACGCTAATCGCGTCCGCAGGCTGCGAAAGCAGATAGCCGCCGCCTGGGCCGCGCACGCTGTTGACCAAGCCTGCACGGCGCAGGCGAGCAAAAAGCTGCTCTAAATAGGAGAGCGATATCTCTTGACGCTGGGAGATATCGCTTAGGCTGGTCGGGCCGTTGTGGGCATGCAAGGCTAAATCGAGCATGGCGGTAACGGCGTAACGGCCTTTAGTGGTCAAGCGCATGGCAAGCCCCTCGACGCTGAAAGCTCAGCGCACTAACGGCAAATGTGCTGCCATTATGGGAAAACCTGAGTGCTTTGGTCAACCATTACGCGGCGGCAGCGTTTCTTGCTCGGCTGATGGTGGAGTGGCCGAGTGCTTGCCAACGCCGGTGCAGCCGGTATCGTTCTCGTCCAGAATATCGGCAAAATCTTCATCGCGCAGCGCCGGTAACTGGCCGTCACGGTAGTTGTCATCTAGCTTACGCAGGGTAGAGCACATGCGCTCAATGCGCTCATCCACGGCGTGCATATGGTCGAGCATTGCCTGCATCGAACGGGCTACGGGGTCGGGCATGTCCTGGCTGACGCCGTAGGCGTCAAAGCCAAATTTTTGGCAGATGGCTTCGCGTCGGGCGGGGTCGACATCCAGTGCTTCTTCCACATCGGGGTCGGCGCGTTTAACGATTTTACCGGGAATACCTACCACCGTGGCGCCCGGCGGTACTTCTTTGGTGACCACGGCATTAGAGCCAATTTTCGCTCCAGCGCCGACCGTAAAGGGCCCCAGTATTTTGGCGCCCGCACCGACAATCACGCCATCCCCCAAGGTGGGATGGCGCTTGCCTTTGTTCCAGCTGGTGCCGCCCAGGGTGACACCTTGATAGAGCGTTACGTTATCGCCCACCAGCGCCGTTTCACCAATCACCACACCCATGCCGTGATCAATAAAAAACCGCCGACCAATCGTGGCGCCAGGGTGAATTTCAATGCCGGTGAGCCAGCGTGAAAACGTCGATAGCGTCCGCGCTATCCACTTGAGGTTTTTTTTCCACAGCCAGTGGCCGCAGCGATGCAGCAGCAGGGCGTGCAGGCCAGGGTAGTTGGTCAGCACCTCAAGAAAGTTACGTGCGGCCGGGTCGCGGTCAAATACGCTGTTGATGTCTTCACGTAGACGTTGAAACATGAGGTGTTCCTTGGCGTTATATAAGGCGGCGTCTAGCTATTGAACTATTAGAACGGATTTTTGAAATATCGCCGGTTCTTGGAATATCAATAGAGAAATCACGTTAGCAGAATAGCGAAGTTGGGGCACGCAGCATCAACTTCAAGCTTAGCGTTTCCAGCCTAAGTTAGTTACGGTTTGGGCGGCTTGGTGTTCGCAGCCTTTTCGGTAGCCGACAGAATTCCACGCAAAATATTCATTTCCATGCGTTCTGGGCGAGCGCGCAGGTACAAGCGGCGCAGTCTCGCCATTAGCTGTCGTGGCTGATCAGGGTCGTGAAAATCAATGCCAATCAGCGTGCGTTCCAAGTGCTCGAAGTAGCGCTCTAGTTCGGCGTGGGTGGCCAGATCATCGTCATCACTCGGCGCAGTTGACGGTGCATCCGCTTGGCCATCTGCTTGGTTTAGCCACGCCATGCGACACTCATAGGCGAGCACCTGCACCGCCGCGGCCAAATTGAGCGAGCTAAAGTCGGCATTGGTAGGAATATGCACATGTGCGTGGCAGCGCTGTAATTCAGCATTGGTAAGGCCGCTGTCCTCGCGCCCGAATACCAGCGCCACGCGGGACTCAGCAGCCTGGCACTCGGCGGGCAGCCGGTCAGCTAACTCCCGCGGTGAGAGCATCGGCCAGGGCAGAGTGCGTGAGCGCGCACTGGCGCCCACGGCCAGAGTGCAATCAGCTACCGCCTCTTCCAGTGAGGCATGCACACTGGCTTGATGAAGGAGGTGGTCAGCGCCGGAGGCACGGGAAATGCTGTCCTGGGTAATCACTTCACAGCGGGGGGCAACGAGGGCTAAATCTGCTAGGCCCATATTGTGCATGGCGCGTGCCACGCCGCCGATATTGCCGGGATGGCTGGTGCCGATAAGAACAATGCGAATGCGCTCAAGCATGATAAGGCTCGGTGAATAAAGAGGGTGATTATTATCGCGTAAAGCGCGCAGTCTAGCATGAGTCGATGGCATGCCCGAGAGTGGTCTGCTAGAATTGCGCGCCAAAGGCGGCACCTGCGCCTACTTATGCTCTATGATTAGCATCACGTTCTTTAACATCACTGTCACAAGGCCCAACCATGAATCCGATGGTCCAATTTACGCTGCGCGCTGCGCGTAGCGCTGTTGAACACTTCCTGCGCGTGCGCGAACGCATTGAGAACGCGCACGATGAATTTAACCTTGACCGCCTGCTCGATGAGACAGCGCGCAAGGCCGAAGCGACGATTGTTCAGCAGTTGGAACGCGGTTATCCCCAGCACGGAGTTACCGGCCGCTTTACCCCGCACCGCGCGGGTGAAGGCGAAGGCGCGGATATCGTCTGGAAAATTGAACCGATGCACGGCTACTCCAATTTAGCCGTTGCCGGTAAGGGCTTTGCACTCTCAGTGGTGTGTCTTATCAAAGGTCGTCCCGAACACGCAGTGATTATCTGCCCGTTCGCCGACGACGAATATATCGCCAGCCGCGGCCGTGGCGCCCAGCACAACGACAAGCGTATGCGCGTTAGCAAGCCTACCGCTATTAGCGGTACGCGTATGGCCATGAGCCTGCCGGAAGTCTGGCTACGCCCGCGCAATTTACCTGCTTATTTAACCGTTTCACAGCAACTTGCTCCGCAGATAGAAAATCTGCTGGCCACGGGCTGTGGGCTGCTGGATTTGTGTGAGTTGGCCACCGGGCGAGTGGATAGCGCTTTTGTACTCGGCTTGGAAGAGCAGGATATGCTGGTAGGCACGCTGTTCCTGAAGGAGGCGGGCGCCTTGATGGGTACGCCGGACGGCCAGCCCACGGTGAAAGTGGAAGGGCAGCTAATGGCAGCCGGGCCGCGTCTCTATAAAGCGCTGATCAAGCAGCTCACGCCGCACTTTTAAGTAGCAATGCTAAGCTTTTAAAGATTAAAGCTTTAAAGACGACCGTTTTTAAAGACAAAAAAAGCCCCTGCTGGATTCCCAGCAGGGGCTTTTTTGTAGGCTAAATAAGAGGAGTATAGAGATGCGCCGTTAAGGCAGCTCTTCCTCTTCTTCGTCGAACTCTTTCTTGGTGGGAATCAAATCTTCTCGCGACAGCTTCAGTGGTAGCAGTAGCGCCGCAGCAATATAGATAGACGAGAACGTACCCACAACGATGCCGACCAGCAGCGCAATGGCGAAATTCTCAATCATATCCCCGCCCAATAGCAGCAGAGCGAGCAGTACCAGAATGGTGGTGCCCGAAGTTGCCAAGGTGCGCGAGAGCGTGGCGTTAATCGCTTCGTTGAAGATCTGCGGCATATCGTCGATACGCGAAGTGCGGATGGCTTCGCGGACGCGATCATAAACCACGATGGTATCGTTCAACGAGTAGCCGATAACTGCCAGGATGGCTGCCAATACGGTAAGGTCGAAATCGAGCTGAAACAGAGCGAACACGCCCACTACGATAATCACATCGTGCAGCAGTGCCAGCAGTGCGCCAATCGCAAACTTGTACTGAAAGCGGAAGGCCACATAGAGCATGACCACGCCGAGCGCTACCAGCAGACCCAAGCCACTCTGGTCACGCAGTTGGTCACCTACCTGGGAACCAACAAACTCAGAGCGAACAAGGTCAACGCTATTACCACTCGCGCGTAGCAGGTTTACTACCTCGCCGCCTACATCAGCGTCAAACGCCTGCTGGAGGCGAATCAATACTTCGGTTGATGCCCCAAAGGTTTGCACCGAGACATCTTGAAAGCCGCTCTCTTCGAGCAGCACACGAATAGCGTCCAGGGAGGGCGCAGCGCCGTAGCGCACCTCAATCAGCGTACCGCCAGTAAAGTCCAGCCCTAGGTTGAGCTGCTGGAACAGGATGGCGCCAATCGACACGATCAGTAACACAGCGGAGACGGCAAACGCGATGTTGCGCCGTCCCATAAAGTCGATTCGCAGGTGTGATAGGGGTTTCATTACCACCTCTTCAGTTCTGGGCTAAGCACGTGGTTTAAATTCATGCTTTTCAAATCCATGCTCTTTAAATCCACAGCTTTTTGACGGGTTTGCTGCCATAGGCCAAGTTGACCATGGCGCGAGTCACCATCAGAGCGGTGAACAGCGACGTCAAAATGCCGATAGAGAGCGTGACGGCGAACCCTTTCACCGGGCCGGAGCCAATCGAGAACAGGATAACGGCCACCAGCAGTGTGGTGATGTTAGCGTCGACGATGGAGGTGAAGGCGCGCTCATAGCCGGCTTGAATCGCTTGCTGAACCGACATGCCGTTACGCAGCTCTTCACGTATTCGTTCGAAAATCAGCACGTTGGCATCTACCGCCATGC
This sequence comes from Halomonas sp. PA16-9, assembly GCF_009728585.1. NCBI lineage: Bacteria > Pseudomonadati > Pseudomonadota > Gammaproteobacteria > Oceanospirillales > Halomonadaceae > Halomonas > Halomonas sp. PA16-9. Next base: position 671,966 of record NZ_CP040451.1, read on the forward strand.
CCAGTGTCAGTACGATACCGGCAATACCTGGCAGCGTCAGCGTGGCGCCCAGCATCGACATCACTGCGACCAACAGCGTTAAGTTCAGCGCCAGGGCAATATTGGCAAACACGCCAAACACCTTATAGCGCACCAGCATAAACAGCACGACCAGCAGCAAGCCAATCTGTACCGAGAGCAGGCCCCGCTCAATGTTTTCAGCGCCCAGGCTTGGCCCAATGGTGCGTTCTTGGACGAAGTAGATGGGAGCCGCAAGGGAGCCCGAACGCAGCAGCAACGCCAGCTCAGCGGCTTCTGTCGGCGAATCCAAACCGGTGATCCGGAAGCTGTTGCCAAGCGCACTCTGAATAGTGGCCAAACTGATCAGGCCGCGCTCAACGTAAGGCTCCCGCTCAATGGTCTCTTCGCCCGTTTCCGGGTCGACCACCACGGTGTCTTCACTCTTATGCTCGATGAACAGCACCGCCATATTGCGGCCGATATTGGTGCGTGTGGCGCGGTTCATTAGCGTGCCGCCGGTGCCGTCTAGATCAATATTGACCTGCGGGCGACCATTCTCATCAAAGCTGTTGCTGGCACTGGAGACGCTATCGCCGGTAATGATCACGTCGCGCATTAGCTCGGCAGAGCGCGAAGGCTCATTTCGGAAGGTGAGGGTTTCCGTTTCGTTATCCGGCGTATCGTTGCGCGCTTCCAGGCGGAATTCCAGGTTCGCCGTTGCGCCGACAATACGCTTGGCCGCCACGGTGTCCTGGATGCCCGGCAGCTCCACCACGATCTGGTTGGGGCCTTGGCGCTGCACCATGGGCTCCGCGACACCCAGTTCGTTGACCCGGTTGCGTAGGGTGGTCAAGTTCTGGTTGATCGCGTAATCCTGAATTTCGTTTACCGATTGATCGCTAAGCGTCATTACCAGCGTTGAAGCACGGCCATCGCCTTCACTGCTGTATTCAAACTCAGGAAAGTCACGGCTGATCAGGCTGCGGGCTGTATCGCGGTCTTCGGCGCTGGCAAAATCGATCGACAGCGTGCGCTCCTCGATATCGGTATTACGATAGCGAATCCGCTCGTCGCGTAGCAGCTCACGCATGGCGCTGGCGTTGACTTCCAGGCGCTGGGTAAGCGCGGCTTCCATATCCACTTCGAGCAGGAAGTGCACGCCACCGCGCAAATCAAGGCCCAGCGTCATGGGGGAAGCAGAGAATGCCTGTAGCCATTCTGGCGTTGCTTCGGCGAGGTTTAGCGCTACCGTCGCATCATCGCCTAAAAGGTCAGCGGCAATGTCGCGAGCAGGAAGTTGATCGTCATCGTGGCGTAAACGAATAAGCCACTGCCCGTTCTCTTCTTCGAGGGCTTTGATCTCAATATCGTGTTCGCTGAGCGCGGTTTCAACACGGTCTATCTGACGCGCATCCAGCGAGTCGCCTTGGGCGCTGCTAATTTGGATGGCGGGATCTTCGGGGAATAGATTGGGAAGCGAGTAGATAAGGCCAACCACCAGGACGACCAGTATCAGCAGATACTTCCACAGGGGGTAACGGTTGAGCATGCAAGCCCTGCCTTCAATTACAAACGGAATGCTGTGCACGGACACGCCGCGCACAGCAAAGTTCACCATCATTCATACCATGTCACCCCTGCCGGGGTGGCTGGCACTGGCTCGGCAGGGGTATTACAAGGTTTAGATGGACTTGATGGTGCCTTTAGGCAATACGGCGGCAACGGCGTTCTTCTGCACGTTAACTTCGGTGCCTTCAGAGATCTCGATGGTCAGGAATTCGTCGCTCACCTTAGTGATACGACCTACCAAACCGCCGCCAATAACGATCTCATCGCCTTTGTCCAAGTTGGTGACCAGCTGCTTGTGCTGCTTGGCGCGCTTGGCTTGCGGGCGCCACAACAGGAAGTAGAAAATCAGCACGAAACCGACCAGCATGACGATTTGCGCAATACCACCGCCAGCAGCGGCTTCTTGGGCATGGGCTGGTGAGATGAAGAAATCCAGCATTGCAGAGAACTCCTGAGTTAGAAAAGCTTAGGTTTTTAGATGCTTGGTTTTTGAAAGCTTGGTTTTGAAAACATGGTTTTTAAAGCATAGTTTTTAAAACATAGCCAAACAGTTTAAACCACGCGCCAAGGCGCGTGGCGATTAATTCGTCAGGGCTGGCTTAGCGGAGGCACTGGCAAGCCACGCCGTGCATAGAAGCCTTCCACAAAGGTCGTCAATGTACCCGCTTCAATTGCCGCGCGCAAATCGGCCATCACACGCTGGTAGTAACGTAAGTTGTGGATGGTGTTGAGCATCGAGCCGAGCATTTCATTGCAGCGATCCAAATGGTGCAAGTAGCCCCGTGAGAAATTCTGGCAAGTATGGCAATCGCACTCTTCATCGAGCGGGCGGGTATCAAAACGGTGCTTGGCGTTACGAATTTTGACCGTGCCTTCCGAGGTGAACAGGTGGCCGTTACGCGCGTTGCGGGTGGGCATTACGCAATCGAACATATCCACACCCCGGCGCACGCCTTCCACCAGGTCTTCGGGTTTGCCGACGCCCATTAGGTAGCGAGGCATCTCATCCGGCATCCAGGTGGGCAGGTAGTCGAGCACCTTGATCATCTCTTCTTTCGGTTCGCCGACGGAAAGCCCGCCAATCGCCAAACCATCAAAGCCGATTTCCAGCAGCCCTTTGAGCGAGCGTTCGCGCAGCTCTGGGTGCATGCCGCCCTGGATAATGCCGAACAGCGCGGAAGGTGAATCGCCGTGGGCATCCCGCGAGCGTTTGGCCCAGCGCAGCGACAGCTCCATGGATTTCTCGGCTTCGTCAAACGTGGCCGGGTAGGGCGTGCACTCGTCAAAGATCATCACCACATCGGAGCCCAGCGAACGCTGAACCGCCATGGACTCTTCCGGGCCCATAAAGACTTTGCTGCCATCCACCGGCGAGCGGAAGTGCACGCCCTGCTCGGTGATCTTGCGCGTCTCACCGAGGGAGAAGACCTGAAAACCGCCGGAGTCGGTCAGAATCGGTTTGTCCCACTGGGCGAAGTCATGCAGGTCGCCGTGAGCTTCAATCACCTCGGTGCCAGGGCGCAGCCACAGGTGAAAGGTGTTGCCGAGGATGATTTCGGCGCCGATCTCTTTGACGGAATCGGGCGTCATGCCTTTCACCGTGCCGTAGGTGCCTACTGGCATAAACGCCGGGGTCTCCACTGTGCCACGGGGGAAGTGGAGGCGGCCACGGCGCGCACGGCCATCGTCGGCCAGGCGCTCAAAGCGCATAAAGCATTCGTTTCGCATATAAAGTAACTCGTTAATCTCGTTCGTTTGGCGCGACGGGTGCAGGGCAAGCGGGTCAACAATCAGCAGCAATACCTAGCGGGTCAACAGCATGGCGTCGCCATAGCTAAAAAACGCATAGCGCTCGGCCACTGCCCGTTGATAGGCGTGCATGATGGTGTCATAGCCCACGAAGGAGGACACCAGCATTAGCAGCGTCGATTCCGGTAGGTGGAAATTGGTAATTAAAGCATCCACGCAGCGCCACTGGTAACCGGGTGTAGATGAAAATGTCGGTTATCGCCACTATAAGGCGCGATCTGTCCGTCGCTACTTTTCATGCAGGCGCTTTCCAGGCAGCGCACGCTGGTGGTGCCCACTGCCACCACCCGCTTGCCTGCTGCCAGGGTCTCGCGCACTTGCTGGCAGGTAGCTTCCGTGACCTCAATCCACTCGCTGTGCATATGGTGTTCAAGGATGTTGTCGACGCGCACCGGCTGAAAAGTGCCCGCGCCCACATGCAGCGTCACAAAGGCACGGTTAATGCCTTTATCTGCAAGGGCGTCCAGCAGTGGCTGATCAAAATGCAGCCCGGCGGTCGGCGCCGCTACTGCACCATCACGCCGGGCATAGACGGTTTGGTAACGCTCACGGTCGCTGAGTTCGTCTTCCCGGGTAATATACGGTGGCAGTGGCATATGGCCGTGCTTTCAAGCAGCGCGATCATCGGCGTATCGCCTAAAAAGCGCAGCTCGAACAGGGCATCACGGCGGCCTTCTACGATGGCGTGAATATCGCCCTCGAAAATTAGCTCGGTGCCGGGCTTCGGCGACTTACTCGAACGAATATGCGCCAAGCCACGGTGAGTATCCAGCGGGCGCTCCAGTAACATCTCCACTTTGCCGCGCTGGCCTTATGGCCGTGCAGGCGCGCCGGAATCACCCGGGTGTCGTTAAACACCAACAGGTCGCCGGGCTCCAGAAGCTCAAGCAAATCGGGAAAGCGGCGGTGTTCCAGCGCGCCGCTCTGGCCATCCACGCACAGCAAACGGCAGTCGCTACGCTGTTCAGAAGGGTAGCGAGCAATTAATTCGTCGGGTAGTTCGTAATGAAAATCCGCGCGCTGCATGGCGTATAACTCTTAACGTTGATCAAACAGGCGGCATAGGATAGCGCTTTGGCTGCATAAAGTCAGTCAATGTGATTGACCTACCTCGACATTTACGTATAATGCGCAGCCATTGCCGGTGTGGCGGAATTGGTAGACGCAGCGGATTCAAAATCCGCCGCCTTTACGGGTGTGCCAGTTCGAGTCTGGCCACCGGCACCAACTTTAAAATCAGGCACTTAGGTGCCTTTTTTTGTGTCTGCAATTTGAGTTTTTCCCTCCTAAGTGCCCGAATGTGTCAACAAAGTGTCAGCGGAGAGTTCGGCGCTTACTTTCTCTCACTAGCCAAACGCTCAGCCGCGATCTGATGATAAAGACTCGCGAGTTCCGCACTTTTGGCATCTTCGTGCCAGCTAGCGGCGTAGGCTTGGGCGCGTTCGGCGAGCTGTTGGCGCAGGGTGTCATCGCTTAGCAGACGGTTGACCTTGGTGGCGAAGTTGTCGTGGTTATCCTCGGCGATTAGGCAGCCTTCTCCTTCTTTTAATACATCCAGCGTGCCCATCATGGCGGTGGAGACCACTGGCGTGCCTAGTGCCATCGCTTCCAGCAGTACCAGCCCCTGGGTTTCCGTGCGTGACGCAAATACAAAAACGTCGGCGGCGCGGTAGGCGGCTTGCAGCGGGCCGCTGCGGTTGAGATAGCCGAGGAACAGCACCGATTCTGCCACGCCAACTTCCTGGGCGCGCCGGACAAGCGAGTCATGGGCCGGGCCTTCGCCGGTAATGATAAGCCGGGTGTTGGGGTGTTCGGCTAATACCTTGGGCAGCATATCGATCAGAAAATCGATGTTCTTCTCAAAGGCGGCGCGGCCTACATAGAGCAGCAGGCGCGCATCTGTAGGCAGATCGTAATGAGCACGAAAGTCGCTATCATCCTGGGTTCCTGAGAGTGGCAGAACGACTCCAGCGACAAACCGGTGGGAATGACCGTGGAGGGCGTGGTCACTCCATAGCGGGTAAGGGCTTCCTGCATTGCCCGTGAAGGAGCAACCAAAGCGTCGATCTGCTGGCACTGGTGCACTGAAAGCCGACGCGCGGCAAGTCGTAGCCAGCGTCGTGGAAGCCAACGGATATAGTGGTGAACATACTCCTCAAACAGGGTGTGGTAGGTCGCTACCACTGGAAGCCCAAGCCGACGCCCCAGCGCTACACCGGCATAGTGGGCGGTAAAGGGGGTGTGGACATGAATAAGGTCAAAGGCTTCAGCGGCAAGCTGCGGTGCCAGGGCGATCAAGTCCCGGTAGCGCATCATGCGATCCTCCGGGTCGCCGGGTACCTGGCGCGAGCGGATGCGCAATACGCCCGGTTCGTCCACTTGGCCCACAGGATAATCGGGGCAGATCAGCATGACCGAGTGGCCCAAACGCTCAAGGGCGCTGCGAAAACTGGCGATGGAGGTGGAAACACCATTAACGCGGGGGAAGTAGACATCCGAAATCATCAGTATCTTCATACCGCTCAACGGTGTCTCGGTCGTTGACGCCGCTGAGTGCAGCGTTAAAGTTGACGCTAGTCGTGCTTCGCGTTCAGCTTTACGCTGTAGGTGTAGGGCATTGCCGTTGGCTAATTGAGTTAGGGCCGCGACTTCCTGGTCACTGAGAGGAGAGTTGAGAGAGGGGCGTCGGCGCTGTGGCATGTTGTTTTGACTCTTGTGGCAGCTTACGAATAAGCTATCTTGAGTCCATGACTGGCGGATGACAGCCAGCGCGCTTAGATAAATACCGTGCACTTACGGGAAGAGCGTTAGCCCACAGTTGGCTTCACTCTCGCTTTTTGTTACTTAGCCGTTTTATAGTGCTGGAATAGCATTCGATGTACAGACGGTACCCCACCATGGCCCATTTTGAGCTGCATAGCCGCAATTTAGCCCAAGAGCAGGTGGCCCATACCCACGACTTCCATCAACTTATTCTAGCTACCTGTGGTGTTACAGAGCTTTCGATGGAAGGTCAGGGGGAGCGGGTTACCGCCCGCCGCGGTTGTCTGATTCCGTCGTCGCGCCATCACGAGTACCAGGGTGATGGCAGCAACCGTACCTTAGTTCTGGATATACCCGTTGCCCAGTTAGCTTCGCTTGAGAAAGGCAGCGAGATTGAGCGCCTCTTCGATAAACCGCGTTTTTTCAGCGTCCCCCCCGCGTTAAACCAGCTTACCCACGCCCTGGCGAACCAGCTTGAACAGTGCCCCGCGCTACAGAATGAAATTGCGATTCTGCTGTTACGCGCGCTGACCATGTATTTGCATGACACCTCTTCCACAGCTGTTGGGCAGTTGGGCCAACACTGTATTAGCGAACGCCTGGATCTTGCGCGTCTGGATGCCTGGTTGGATCAGCATCTTGCCGATGAGATCCGTGTGGAGCAGTTAGCTGCTTTGTGTGCCTTGAGCCCAGGCCACTTTCACAGCTGCTTTCGCGAGCTGACTGGCGTAACGCCGCTGGCCTATGTACAGCGCAGGCGCTTAGAGCATGCCCGCACCTTGGTTCGCCATAGCACACTCAGCCTGGGGCATATCGCCATGCTGGTTGGCTTTCGCGATCAAGGCAGTTTTTCCCGCGCCTATCGGCGTTATTTCGAGCTTTCCCCTTCTTCAGATCGTTAGGCCCTCATCTGACCGCTAGCCCCTCGCCGAACCGTTAGTGATAAAATTTTCTTGCCTGCATGACTTGCGGGCAAATCTATCTCAGCTTCGGGCAAGTAATTTGCCTGCTAGCGCTTTAGTCTTTGACTAATCCCTTATATCAAGACCCTTTTTATCAGCAGCACCGCTTTCAAGGAGCAACACCATGGGCGTTACCTATCAAGACAGCAATGCACGTATGAGCCAAGTGGCGATTCACAACGGCACCGTTTACCTCGCAGGCCAGGTTCCTCCTGATGCCACGGCGGATATGCGCGGCCAAACCGAGCAGGTGCTTGCGCGTATCGATCAACTGCTAGCCCAAGCGGGCACCTCGAAAGAGCATTTGATTTCGGCGCAAATATGGGTCACCAGCATGGCGGAGTTCGACCAAATGAACGCTGCTTGGGACGCCTGGGTCGTGCCCGGTCGCCCACCTGTGCGTGCAGCGCTTGAAGCCCAGCTCGCCAAGCCCGAGTGGAAAGTGGAGATCATGGTGGTAGCCGCGCTGCCGGAGGCCTGATATGCGGGTTGTTTCTGCCGAAGAGGTCACTCGCCACCTAACGTGGGATGGCTTGATCAAGCGGCTACATACAACGTTCGTGAATGGCGTGGAGTCTCCTCCCCGCCATCACCATGCGATGCACCGGCCAGATGGCGAAGCCACCATGCTGCTAATGCCCGCCTGGGAAGCGGCGGGTTACATCGGCGTGAAAATGGTCAACGTGTTTCCGCAAAACGCCGACCACGGTATCCCGGCAATCTCTGGGCTCTACTTGCTTAGCGAGGGCAAGCACGGCCAGCCGCTGGCCTGTATCGATGGCAGTGAGCTAACCCGGCGTCGTACGGCGGCGGCCTCCGCGCTGGCCGCTCAAGCCTTGGCGAATGAGAATGCAGAAACGCTGCTGGTGGTGGGCACGGGCAAGCTGGCGCCTATGGTGATTGAAGCCCACGCCAGCATACGCCCCATCAAACGCGTGCTGATCTGGGGCCGCAATCCCAGTAAAGCGGCGGCGATTGCCGACGAGTACGCCGAACGCTTCGAAACCCATGTGGTGGAGGAATTAGCGGATGCTGTCGCTGAGGCGGACATCATTAGCTGCGTAACGCTCTCCAATCAGCCGCTGATTAAAGGTGAGTGGCTAACGCCCGGCACTCACCTGGATCTGATCGGCGCGTTTCGACCACAGATGCGCGAAACCGATGCGCTGTGTCTGCGCCGTTCAGAAGTATTTGTGGACTCCTACGCCGGTGCCAAAGGCGAGGCGGGCGACATCCTGCAAGCCATTGAAGAGGGCGAATTCCAGTTCGACCAGATTCAGGCGGAGCTTGCTGAGGTGCTAGCAGGGACTAAATCGGGGCGCTCCACACCGGATGCCATCACGCTATTCAAATCGGTAGGGGCTTCGCTGGAAGACCTGGCCGCTGCCATTGAAGTGTGGGAGTCGCTTCCCGAATAACCATAGCTTTTTCAGGAGACATAGTTTTTTCAACAGATATGGTTTTTACAACAAAAATAGTAATCACCACATCGTCACCGATCAGGTGGCAACGCCAGTCATAACGAAGACCGACTAATAAACAAAATGAGGTGTGTTATGAACGCAAAAAAATCAGTATTTTTCGCCGCCCTGGCGGCGCTCCCGTTGGCTATTGCCAGCGCCAATGCCCAAGCGCAATCCTATGAAATGGTGATCGCCACGCAGTTGCCAGAGGATATGAGCAATAACGAAATCTATCCGGCGCTGGTGCATTTCAAGAACCTAGTGGAGGCGCGAACCGACGGGGATCTTGAGGTCACGATCTTCGGCGGCGGCCAGCTAGGCTCCGAGGTGGAAAACGGCTCGGAAGTGCAGGGGGGGCGAACGCTACAGTCGACGATTATGTCTGCCGGGGCGATGTCATCCTTCTACGAAGACTACCAAGTAGTCACGGCGCCTTTCCTGTTTACCAACTGGCGTCAGGCGTGGAGTTTCTTTGATAGTGAATGGTTCGCCGACTTTATGTCCGGCACCGTCGAAGCCGCTGATATGCGTTATTTGGGCACCTTCGACGATGGCGGTGGCTTCGTCGCCTTCACTAACAACGTGCGCTTGATTGAGACCGTCGAAGATTTAGAAGGCCTCAATATTCGTACCGAAGAGAACCCCGCCCACGTGGCGATTATGCGCTCGCTAGGCGCTTCGGCCACACCGCTGCCCTGGGGCGAGTTAATCACCGCGCTGGAAACCGGACTTGCCGATGGCCAGTTCAATGCGCCGGTGCTCAACACCACCTTCAACTTCGATGCGGTGACTGACTACACCACGCTCACCGGGCATGTGTATAACAGCGCCCCCTGGGTGGTTAGTGAGTCCTGGTACCAATCGCTGCCCGAAGAGCATCAGCAAGCGGTGATCAGCTCCGCCCGGGAAGCGATTCAACTGAGCCACGGCATGTCTGGCGCACTGGCTACCGCAAGTTGGGTGGAGTCCTGTGAACGCTTTGAAGAGTGCTACCTGATGCCCGACGCTGAGCGTGAGCGGATGGCGGAAATTGCCCGTCCCGCTTGGCAGGAGTGGATCGTCGATGACTTCGGCATGGACGAAGCCCGCGTCCAGGGGCTGCTTGACGAAGTTGAACGCGTCGGCCAGCAGTTGGCAGAAGACGACTACCGCATTTATGGCCAATAAAACCTAGGCCAATAAAGCTGGGTCAAAAAAACAAGGCCAATAACGGTTAGCGAACGATATACGCTGGGGCAATGTGAGGCCCCAGCGTGAGGAAAAACCATGGGCGTTTTAACTCCTTTGCGCCGCTTGAGCGATCTCGTCAATCAGGTGGCCATCGTGGTGTGTGTGGGCTGTATCCTGGCGATGCTGGGCATATCGTTCACTGCGTTTCTCTACAAGCTGATCACTGGCAGCACGCTTAGCTGGACCTACTCGCTGGCGCGGCTGTTTCTGCCCTGGATCGGCTTTCTCTCCATGACGATTTCGCTGCGCTATGGCGAGCACGTCGCCATGACCCTGCTGGTTCGCAGCTTGCCCAGAGTAATGGTGCAAGTGGCTGCCGGGCTCTGCCTGGCGGTGATTGGCCTGTTTGCACTGATGCTGACGTGGTACGGCTGGGATTACTTCGCCAGTGCCACCCAGGTTTACATGGTCTCTGATCAAATTCGTATTCCCAGCAAGGTGACCGCTATCGTGGTGCCTCTCAGTGGCGTCCTCATGCTGCTGCATCTGGTGCATGGCTTTGCCCTGCTGGAGCACTTCATTGATGAGCAGGACGTGATTAGCGAACTCATCGACACCTCTGACGGGAGCACCGCTCATGACTCCTGCAATTATTGCGTTTGTCGTGCTGCTGTTTATCGGAGCACCGGTAGCGGTGGTGATGGCCATGTCGGGGCTAGCGGGTGGCTTTGCCATCGGCGGCGAGCGCATGCTCGGTATCATTGCCGACCGCATGTTCTCCGGCGTCTCCGGCTTTCTGCTGATTGCCGTGCCCTACTTTATTTTCACCGCTGAGCTGATGAACCAGGGCGGGCTGACTCACAAGCTGATCGCCTTCAACAATGCGCTGTTCGGCCGGGTGCGCGGGTCACTCTCCCATGTGAATATCTCGGTCTCGGTGTTCTTTGCGGGTCTCACCGGCGCGGCGGTCACCGATACCGTCGCCATCGGCAAAATCATGATTCCTGAGATGAAAAAGCAGGGCTACGATGCCGAATACGCCGCTGCGGTTACCGCCTGTTCTTCCATCATCGGGCCGATTATTCCGCCAAGCGTGGTGATGGTGGTGTACGCCACGCTGCTGCGGGATATTTCGGTGATTGACCTGTTTGCCGGTGGGATTATTCCTGGCCTGTTGATGGCGCTGGCACTGCTGGGCGTCAGCTTCTTCCTGGCCTGGAAGCGCAATTACCCGAAACAGGCACCTACACCCTTTAAGGCGGCCATCATTGCACTGTTAGTCGCGCTGCCTGCCATGGTGGTACCGCTGATTATTCTTGGCGGAATTCTCTCCGGGCTCACCACGATTACCGAAGCCTCGGGTTTTGCGGCGGTTTACGCCATCGTGATTGGGGTGGTCTTCTACCGTAATCTTACCTGGCGCAAAATTTGGGATGCGCTGGTGACCACGGTGCGCTTCTCCGGCGTGGTTTTTTTCCTGTTAGCAACCTCGGCGGTATTGGGCTGGTTCGTCACCCGCTCGGGCATAGCCAGAGATGCGGCCAGCATGATCACCACCTTTAGCGATGCAGCCTTTGTGCAGCTGATGCTGGTGTGTCTGCTACTCTTGGTGATTGGCACGGTGATGGATGTGCTGCCGGCGCTGGTGGTCATTGCGCCGGTGTTGGTGCCAGCGATGATCCAGCTGGGCTTTGACCCGCTGCACTTCGCCATCTTGATGATCGTGGTACTGAATATTTCCAATGTAACCCCGCCGGTAGGGATGACCTTAATGACCGCCGCACGAATAGCCGAGGTGCCCTATGAACGGGCGATTATTGCCTCGCTGCCGTTTTATGTGTCGTTTTTGGTGGTGATTGTGCTGCTGGCTGCCTTTCCAGCGCTTTCTACCTGGATTCCTTCTTTACTCTAGCGGGCTGCCAAGGATTGCGAATTTAAATATGAAATGCTTCTACCATTCCGATCAGGAATACCACGCGCCGCCGACCTTTCTGCTGCGCGGCCAGCCTGCGCCTTCACCGGAAGGCCCGCTGCGCGCCGAGCTACTTACCCAAGGCTTGGCGAGCGCAGGGCTGACTCTGACTGCACCTAAAGAGGCGGATTCGCCTACGCTGCGTAAGCGCTTAGAGCAGATCCATACGCCGCGCTATCTAACGTTTCTGGACACTATTTACGCCCGCTGGCAGGCTCTGCCCAATGCGGCAGAGGTAGTTGCGCCTAATATTCACCCTTGTGGTGGCGGCTACCACTACCCGCGCCACCCGATTGGCCAGGCGGGCTGGCACCTTCACGATATGGCCTGCCCGCTAAGTGCGACCAGCTTTCAAGGCGCGCTGGCGTCGGCTGCCAGTGCCGAAGCGGCGGCTGAAGAGGTGCTTAATGGTGCGCCAGCCGCCTACGCGCTGTGCCGCCCGCCGGGTCACCATGCTGGGCCTGAACGCGCCGGGGGCTTTTGCCTGCTGAATAACTCGGCGCTGGCCGCTACGGTGCTGCGTGAACGCTTTGCCAAGGTGGCGATCATTGACGTGGACTTGCACCACGGCAACGGCACCCAGGATATTTTCTATCACCGCAGTGATGTTTGGACAGGTTCGCTGCACGCCGACCCAAGCGACTTCTACCCGTTCTTTTGGGGCGGCGCTGATGAAGAGGGTGGCGAGGAGGGCGTAGGCGCTAACGTTAATCTGCCCTTGCCGGTAGGCAGCGACGGGGAGGTTTATCTTGATGCACTGGCGGTATTAATTGACCACCTACAGCGCTACCAGCCGGATGCCGTGGTAGTGGCGCTAGGCTTAGACGCCCATAAAGATGACCCGCTAGCGGGGCTTACAGTGGAAACCGAGGCGTTTATCGAGGTAGGAAAACGTTTGGCAGCGCTCTCGCTACCCACAGTGATTATTCAAGAGGGCGGTTACCCCACCGAGCATCTAAGTGCCAACTTAGCCGCCTTTATGCAGGGTTACCAGCAGAGGCCCCATGAGTAAAAAAACGACCGGTTTTTACTGGCACGAACGCTGCTTTTGGCATGAGTTGGGCGCCATTGGCGTGTTTTCTGCGCCCGGTGAGTTTTTACAGCCCCAGGCCGCTTCGGAAAGCCCCGAGAGCAAGCGGCGGCTGAAAAATATCCTTGAAGTAAGCGGCCTGATTGATGAGCTTCGCGTGATGAAACCACCCGCTGCCGCGCAGGAAGACCTGCTGCGCTTTCATACCCTTCGCTATTTAGACGAGCTGCAGGCAGGCGATAAAGCGCGGGGCGGCAATGGCGGTGACTGCGCGCCTTATATGCCGGGCAGTTGGGCGGCGGCCACTCATTCAGCGGGGCTAGCCGTGGCGGCTGTTGAAGCCGTGGCGCAGGGCGAGGTGAGCAACGCCTACGCCCTATGCCGCCCGCCCGGCCACCATGCGGAAGCTGACCAGGGTCGTGGCTTCTGCCTGCTGGGTAATATCCCCGTGGCGGTGATGCGCGCCCGCGCTTTGGGGCAGGTTAAGCGCGTGGCGATACTCGATTGGGATGTCCACCACGGCAACGGCCAGCAAGCGGCGTTTTATGGTGAGCCCGATGTGTTGACCGTTTCACTCCATCAGGCGGCCAACTACCCGCTGGAAACCGGCAGCTTTGACGAGCAGGGCGAAGGTGCTGGGGTGGGCGCCAACCTTAACCTGCCGCTGCCGCCGGGCTGTGGCCTGGGCGCTTACGCATACGCTATGGAAACGCTGGTGCTGCCTGCGTTGGAAGCCTTTAACCCCGAGATGATTGTGGTGGCCTGTGGTTACGATGCCTGTGCCAAAGACCCATTAGGCAAAATGTTGCTCAACAGTCAGGCGTTCGCCACCATGACCGCGCAGCTTAAAGTACTGGCCGAGCGCTGCTGCGATGGCAAGCTGGTGTTTATCCACGAAGGTGGTTATTCAGAAGGCTATGTGCCGCTCTGCGGCCACGCGGTGATCCAAACCTTGGCGGGTAGCGCCATTGCCGTGCCCGATCCGCAAAACGATGAAATTGCCGCTTGGGGCTACCAGGCCCTGCAACCGCACCAGCAACTGTTAATCGACGACTGGTGCCAACAGTGGGAGCAAGCAAACCGATGACACCGCTTTATGACCGCGATGGCTGGATCTGGCACGATGGTGAATGGCTGGAGTGGCGCGAGGCCAAGGTGCATGTTTTCACCCATACGCTGCACTACGGCATGGGCTGTTTTGAGGGCGTACGCGCTTACGCTGGCCCCAGCGGCACGCATTTATTTCGTGCTGCTGAACATACCCGCCGCTTGGCAGAAAGTGCCCATTCGCTGGATATGCCGCTGCCGTTTAGTGAAGCGGAATTGATCGATGCCCAACGCGAGTGCCTGGCCAAAAACGGCCTGAGCAATGCCTACCTGAAACCTACCGTGTTTTTTGGTGCGGAAGGTTTAGGACTACGCGCCCAGGGTCTAACGACCCATGTGATGGTGGCTGCATGGGATCTAGGCCCCTACATTTCACCCCAGGCTGCCACCCACGGTTTGCGCGCGCTGACGTCATCCTGGGCGCGCCACCATGTCAATATCAGCCTCTGCCGGGCGAAAACCAACGGCCACTACGTCAACTCGATACTGGCGCTGAATACGGCGATCAAGGCTGGGTTCGATGAAACCATCATGCTCGACCCGGAGGGCTATGTGGCTGAAGCCTCGGCGGCTAACGTCTTCTTACTCCGCGATGGCGTGCTGCACACCCCGGAAGTAACGTCGTGTTTGCAAGGCATCACCCGGGATAGCGTGATTCAGCTGGCGCAAAAAGTGCTGGGTATTGAAGTGCGCGAGCGGCGGATCACTCGTGATGAGCTCTACACTGCCGATGAGGCGTTCTTAACCGGCACCGCTGCCGAAATACTTCCGCTTCGCGAGCTGGATGGGCGTCGCATTGGTGGACGTGTTGGCGCACCACCCGTCAATGAACCCATCAGCCCCGACAGCGTGACGGCGCAACTGCAGGGCTTATATAGTCAGGCGGTAAGCGGTGAGTTGGATGATTTCCAACACTGGTTAACCCCGGCTTAAGCGCTAATCGCTTTCTCTAACGCCGCTAATCTTCCCGGCTCCAGCGCTGCTTGCACCGCCGTAATTCGAATCACATTGGCCAGCTCAGGATGCGTCAAACGAGCGACCAAAACGCCTTCGGCGAGTAGTTGCTGATGTACCTCAGCGGCGAGGTCGGCGCTGGGCAGGCGAATGCCGATAAAGTTGGTGGCGCTGGGGAGTACGTCGGCACCAAGTGCGCGAAAGTGCTCAGCCAACTGCTCACGCCGGGCTTTTACATCAGCGACGTGTTGGTGAACTTCGTCAGGGTGATCAAGCACCACTTCCGCAGCGGCCAGGGTCAATGACGATACTGCGTAGTGAATACGCACCTTCATCATCATCGCCAGCACGTCAGGGTCGGCGATGGCGTAGCCAATGCGCAGGCCCGCCAAGCCGTGAGCCTTGGAAAGCGTGCGTAGGCGAATCACTCCCGGTATTGCTTTGGCAGCGAACTCGCTGCCCGCGTCATCACGAAAATCCCCATAGGCTTCATCCAGCAGCAGCCAGCAGGTGTCGGGCAGCTCCTCGCGCAGTTTGAGAATGGCGCTGTCGCTGTGTAAGTGGCCGCTGGGGTTATCCGGGTTGGCCAGATACACCAGTCGTGCGTTTTCCTGATGGGCAGCGGCGGCCAGAGCTTCCAGGTCGGGGCCAGCACGCCGGGCGCTTCATAATAGCTGGGCTCTACCAGGTTACAGCCCTGGCCTTTGGCAAAATAACCCAAGGTGGGGTAAGTGCCTGCGGTGCTCACCACGGTTTCACCCGGTTCGCAGGTGGTGCGCAGGGCCAGGGCAATCAAACTATCGGCACCGGCATCTACCAGCAGGGTTTCAAGCGCCATACCCTGTTGTTTGCTAATACGTTTGCGAACACCCAGCGCCTCGGCGTCGCCGTAGCAGTAAACGTGTTCGGCCAGGGCATCGCCAAAGTGATCGCGCAGGGCGCGGTGAGGCATATCCAGGCCTTCGTTAGAGCCCAGCCGATGGGGGATTACCTTGCCAAGTCGGCGTTCTAGCACCTTAATGCCCGGAAATGGATTAGCAGGGCCTTCACTCAGTAAGTGGTTGGGGTAGCGGGGCATGTTGATATCCTAAAAACAATTATTAACTCAATATTTTACCGCGATTGAGAAGGCGATGTGGGTCTAGCGCCTGCTTGAGCGTATGCATCAATTCAATCTCGGCGCTGGAGCGGCAAGTGGCGAGCCAGGGGCGTTTCTCCAGGCCAATGCCGTGTTCTGCGGAGACTGAACCGCCCAGTGTGGCCAGCGGCTGGTAAACCATGGCTTCAACCTCTCGCCGAACTTCGATCTCAGCGCTCCCCACGCTAACGGAAATATGAAGGTTGCCATCGCCCAGATGGCCAAAGACCACCAAACGCGCCTCCGGCCAGCGCTGGGTTAGCTGTGTTTCCAAGGCATTGGTGTAGCGCTGCATATCGGCAATCGGCAGGCTGACATCGAAGGTAAGCACCGGCGCCAAGCCTTTGACCAGCCCCTCAATATCCTCACGAATCGCCCATAGCCCATCGCGCTGGGTAGTCGACTGTGCAATCACCGCATCGACAATCAGCTCGCTCTCTAACGCGCTTTCTAATGCTTCGCTGAACTGAGTGGCATTGCGCTCGGCGTCGCTGCCCAGTGAATCAATGATCACATAAAACGGGTGCTCGGTGGCAATCGGCGGGGTGTGGCGGCCCAGGGTTTCAGTGAGCAGCCGGTAGTGGTTTTGCCACATCACCTCAAAAGCACCCAGGCTGCCGCCAAGCGCTTTGCCCATATGGCTGAGCAGACCAGTGAGCGACTCAAACGAAGGGCAGGCAACCATCGCCGTTTGCTCGCTGGGGGTGGGTGGCTGTAGCCGCAGCACAGCCCGAGTCACAATGCCCAGAGTGCCTTCGCTGCCGATAAACAGCTGCTTTAAATCGAAACCGGCGTTATTTTTCAGCATGCGGTTCATGGAACTGACCACCCGGCCATCCGCCATCACTGCTTCCAGGCCGAGCACCTGCTGGCGCATCATGCCGTAGCGAATGACCCGGACACCCCCGGCGTTGGTGGCGATATTGCCGCCAATGGTGCAACTGCCCCGGGCGCCAAGATCCAGCGGGAACTGCAGGCCGACCTCTTTCGCGGCTTCTTGAACCCGCTGCAGCGGTGCCCCGCCTGCACGGTGAGGGTGCCGCCCACTTGATCAATCTCTTCAATCGCGCTCATACGTTCCAGAGAAATCACCAGCTCATCCGGGCTAGCCTCTGCACCGTGCACCAACCCGGTTAATCCGCCGTGGGTGACCACCGGCTGCTGCAACTCATAGCAGGCGCGCATCACTGTGGAAAGCTGCTCGGTATCCGCCGGGCGAACAATCGCCCCAGCCTGGCAGGGCGCACCGGTCATCCAATCCACGCGGCGGCTGTGCACATCGTCGCCGGTCAATACATGGCCAGGGCCAACAATGGCGCGCAGCGCCTCCAGGGTTATTTGCATGTGTTTTCCTTAGCTTGTCTTTCCTATCCGATAAATTACGCTGTCGCTGCCACGGGCGCTTCGCGGCCGGGAATTGCCTTGAGCAGCGCCTGGGTATACGCCTCTTTTGGGGCGAGGAAGATCTGCTCGGCGCTGCCTTGCTCGACGATGCGGCCGTGCTGCATCACCACTATACGGTCGCAGATATGCGCGGCGACGCGCAGGTCGTGGGTAATAAACAGCAGCGAAAGCGACAGCCGCTGCTTCAACTCTTCCAGCAGTTCCAGTACCTGGGCTTGAATCGAAACATCCAACGCCGAGACGGCTTCGTCCGCCACGATCAGCTCGGGGTTGAGCGCCAGCGCTCGGGCAATGCCGATACGCTGACGCTGGCCGCCGGAAAACTCGTGGGGGAAACGTTCCACGGCGCTGGCGCCTAAGCCCACCATGTCGAGCAGCTCGCCCGCCTGCTTGAGCGCCGCGGCTTTGGGCGTGCCGTTGGCAATCGGCCCCTGGGCTATCGCCATGCCCACTTTGGTGCGTGGGTTGAGCGAGGCGTAAGGGTCTTGGAAGATCATCTGCACCCGGTGGCGTTCACGGCGTAGCGCATCGCCTTTGAGTTGGGAAAGATTCACGCCATCCAGCAGCAGCTCGCCGCTGTCGGGGTGCTCCAAACGTACCACGCAGCGCCCAAGGGTGGACTTGCCCGAACCGGATTCGCCTACAATCCCCACCGTTTCTCCCCGTGCTAGAGTGAGCGAGACATCCTCAAGGGCACGCACTTCGCGGGAAGGTTTAAGGAATCCGCCCCGGGAGCGAAAGATCTTATTGAGCTGCTTGATCTCCAGCAGCGGAGCGACTTGGCTGGTTTCACGGTGGGGCGGCACCGCATTGCTGGGAATCGCTGCAATCAGCGCTTGAGTGTAGGCGTCTTGAGGATTTTCAAGCACCGACTTGGCGTCACCCAGCTCGACGATCTTGCCGTGGCGCATGACGCAGACGCGGTTGGCGATTTCGGCCACCACGCCAAAGTCGTGGGTGATAAACATCACCGACATCCCGCGCCGCTGCTGCAGGTCGCGAATCAGCTCCAGAATCTGCGCCTGGGTGGTGACATCCAGCGCGGTGGTGGGCTCGTCGGCAATCAGCAGAATGGGTTCCAGCGCCAGCGCCATAGCGATCATGACCCGCTGGCGCTGGCCGCCGGAAAGCTCAAACGGATAGGCGCGAATGGCCTTCTCCGGCTGGGGAATACCCACTTCGATCAACAGCTCCAGCGCGCGGGCCTGGCGCTCTTTGGGGTTGAACTGGCCGTGGGCTTCGAACACTTCGGCAATTTGCGCGCCTACCCGCATCAGTGGGTTAAGGGCGGTCATCGGCTCCTGGAAGATCATGCCAATTTTTAGCCCGCGCAGGGCGCGGTGCTGCTTTTCCGTCAGGGCAAGTAAATCCTGCCCTTCAAAGAGTATCTCGCCCTGAGTGGCGTTCACGCCCTTGGGCAGCAGCCCCATCACGGCGTTGGCGGCCATCGATTTACCGGAGCCGGACTCACCCACCACGCACATGATTTCGCCGCGCTTCACCTCGTAGCTAACGTCTTCCACCGCCAGGGCGCGATCCGCCCCTTTTGGGAGCGCAATGTTGAGGTCGCGAATGCTGAGGACGGTGTCAGCCGATTGATTCTCTGTAATAGGCATATAAAGTCCTTAGCGCTCGCGTGATAGTTTGGGGTTCAGTGCGTCGTCTAAACCTTCACCCACCAGGTTTAACGCCAGTACCGTCAGCAAAATCGCCACGCCAGGGAAGAAACTCAGCCACCACGCCTGGCGAATCACCGTGCGCGCAGCGCCTATCATATAGCCCCAGGACATCACGTTCGGGTCGCCCAGGCCGAGAAAAGACAGCGCCGACTCCAGCAAAATCGCGGTGGCCACCATTAGCGAGGCCAGCACGATAATCGGCGACAGCGTATTGGGCAGAATCTGACGCAGAATGATCGTGCTATTGGACTGGCCGACCAAGCGCGCGGCTTCGACATACTCGCGGTTACGCAGCGACATAAACTCGGCGCGCACCAAACGGGCCACCGGCGGCCAGCTGACAATCGCAATCGCCAGCACGATCGAGGTGATGCTGGGCTGCATGATGGCTACCAGCACAATCGCCAGGGCGAAGTTGGGGATGGTCTGGAAGAACTCGGTAAAGCGCATCAATATGTCGTCAATGAGGCCGCCGTAGTAGCCTGCAATGGCCCCCAAGGGAACGCCAATCAGCAGCGCCACGCTGGTGGATACCAGCCCGATCAACAGCGATACCCAGGCGCCATGCATTAAGCCTGAGGCCACGTTGCGGCCCATGGTGTCGGTGCCTAGGGGAAAGCCATCTTGCGAGAGCGGCGGCAAAAAGGGCCGCTGCACCATGCGCCAGGGCGATTCAGGAAACAGTAGCGGCGCCAGTATGGCCATGGCGATAATCAGCAGCAGGATGATCAGGCCGACGAGGGCGCCACGGTTTTGCGCGAAGCGTGCGAAAAAGCTCATGCGGCCCCCTTCTTGATGCGTGGATCAGCCAGGCTGTAGACCAAATCGGTGATGATATTGAAGACGATGACCAAGGCCGCCGAGAAGAAGAAAATGCCCAGCAGCAGGTTGTAGTCGCGCTGCTGTAGCGCTTCGAACATCAGCCGCCCGATGCCGGGCCAGGCAAACACCGTTTCGGTCAGGATCGCCCCGCCGACCATCTGCCCCGCCTGCAGGCCCGCTAATGTGATGATCGGCAGCAGGGCGTTACGCAACACATGGCGGCGCTGGATAATGCTGGGCTTCAAACCTTTGGCGCGGGCGGTTTTGACGTAATCCTGCTGCGCGGCATCCAGCATCGACGTGCGCGTCATGCGGGTGTAAATCGCCATAAAAAACAGCGCTAAGGTGGTCGCGGGTAGCACCAGATGCTTGGCAACGTCGAGCACCAGCGCAAACCCGGTATGGCCTGCCCCCACGGTGTAGAGGCCGTAGGCGGGCAGCCAACCCAGGTAGACGGAGAACACCACCACTGACATCAGCGCGACCCAGAACAGCGGCGTGGCGTAGAACACCAGCGCCAGGGCCATAATCAGTGAGCCAGAGGGTTTCTTGACCCGTGCCGCGGCCATGGAACCCGCCACGATGCCCAGTACCAGCGAAAGCACAAAGGCGGTGCCGGTGAGCAGCAGGGTGGCGGGCAGGCGCGCCATAATAAGGTCAAAGACAGGGACGCCCAACCGGTAGGAGTAGCCGAAATCGAGCATGGCAATGCCCGACACATAACGCCACAGCTGCACATACATCGGCTGGTCGAGCCCAAAGCGCTCGCGCAACTGGTTGAGAAACTCCTGATCCGCGGCACCTGCTTCGCCGGCCAGAATGGCGGCCGGGTCACCGGGGGCCAGCTGAATCAGCAGAAAGTTAAAAATAACGATTAAAAACAGCACAATCACGGCTTTAAACAGCCGCATCAGAATGAGGCGCGCGTAAACCATAAGTCGTTTCCTGACGTATACCTTCAAGACATAGCTAAAAAAACCAGGTAGCTCGCGCTACCTGGGTGGCTTGGGTTTAGCGATCTAGCCAAGCATCTTTAAAGCCGTCGTTAACACCCACGCCGGAGGTGACGAGGTTCTGCACATCACAGCGGTACAGGGTCGGGAAGCCCAGTTCCATCAGCCAGCCAACGGGCACGTCTTCATGGAGGATTTCCTGTACTTCGCGGTAAAGTTTTTCGCGCTCTTCGTCGGGGAAAGCCGTGGCGGCCTCGTTAAACAGCTCGTCCACACGCTCGTTTTCGTAGCCTTCCACGTTATTCCAGGGCGAGCCCTTGGCGATGTTGTCGGAAAGGTAGGTGCGTGAAATACCCAGTGCAGGGTCGCCGTACTGGTAGAGATAGGTAAAGGCGAGATCGTAATCCCAATCGCCCAGGCGCTGGTTCCAGCCGCCCACGTCGGTGGCCTGGGTTTCAACGTTAATACCCACTTCACGCAGGTTCTGCTGCACGGCTTCGGCCCAACGCGTCCAGGTTTCCCCATAGGGCAGCGGCAGAATGGTGATCTCTTCGCCGTCGTAGCCCATTTCATCCAGTAGCTCACGGGCGCGTTCGGGGTTGTGATCGTAGGGTTCCAGGTCGTCGTTCTGGAACCGCGCATTGGAGCCGAAGGCGGAGAGCGGCACATTGCCCAGGCCGTTCCACAGTACGTCTTTGGCGAACTCGCGATCCATGGCGTACATCACCGCCTGACGGAAACGTTTATCCGCCGTGGGGCCTTCGCGGTTGTTCATCCACAGCATGGCAAAGGGGCTGAAGTATTCGTGGCCCTCTTCGGTCATGCAGACGTTATCCATCTCGGCCAGGCGGGGAATATCGAAGTTCTCGACGGTACCGCTGGGCAGCACGTCGATGGTTTCATTTTCAAAGGCCACAGCACGGGAAGCGCCATCGGGAATGATGTGCCAGTTAACGCCATCCAGGTAGGGTAGGCCCTCTTCATAATAGTCGTCGTTTTTAACCAGTTCGATCACCGTGCCGCGTTCCCAGTTGGAGAACTTAAACGGGCCGGTACCGATGGGGTGGTCGTTGTGCTCGTTATCGCGGAAGTCGGTGCCCGCGTAGAGGTGCTCGGGCACCATGGTGAAAGTGCCCGCCTCGAAGGAGAGCAGGAAAGGGCCGAAGGGTTGGGTCAGGGTAAATACGACGGTGTGGTCGTCGGTGGCTTCGATGCTCTCCACGTGCTGTAGCACGGCGCGGGCGCTGGGGTTCAACTCGCGGTGGAAGACATCGGCGGAGAACACCACGTCATCGGCGGTAAAGGCTTCACCATCGTGCCAGGTAACGCCTTCACGCAGGTGGAAAGTGTAGGTGCGACCATCCTCGCTGACCTCCCATGACTCCGCCAGTTGCGGCATGGGCTCTAGGTCGGTGGTATAGCGCAACAACCCTTCGTAGATATTGCCTGCCACGGT
Source organism: Halomonas sp. PA16-9 (assembly GCF_009728585.1). NCBI lineage: Bacteria > Pseudomonadati > Pseudomonadota > Gammaproteobacteria > Oceanospirillales > Halomonadaceae > Halomonas > Halomonas sp. PA16-9. Next base: position 694,217 of record NZ_CP040451.1, read on the forward strand.
GCGGGTAGGGGCGTTTTGAATCATGCCCAGCACCAAGCCTGGCGGCTCGGGCTGAATAATGGTGTTAACGACGCCCCCTTCTTTAGGGTCGTCTGCCATAGCGGCGGAAGTAAAAGCGAGTGCTGCAGCGGAAATAGCTAAAGCTAAAGGTTTTTTCATGTTTCCTGCTCCTCGGTTATTAGCACGTAATGAGGTTACGTAGTCGTTAGGCGAGCGAGGCGTGTCAGACCCTGTTGTGATGTTTGTTAGGGATCTGTTTTGACCATAGCAGCACTTGGTAAAACTGTCGACAGTCGGCAATCGTTCGTCGACAAGTGGCTTTTTTTCGTCATACTGGGAAGAACACGTCATATCCCATGAGTGAATGCGATGGCCTCACCAACGGCGGCTCCCAGGGCCTTTATCCAGCAGCAGAACCTGGTCGAGCAAGTAGCTGACTATTTAACCCAAGCGATTATTCAGCAACACTTTTTACCCGGCGAACGGCTCTCGGAAGTGCAGCTCTCCCGCGACCTGGGTGTTAGCCGCGCACCGGTTCGCGAGGCCGCTCGTTTGCTGGAAAGCCGTGGTTTATTGATCTCGAAACCGCGCCGAGGCTTCTTTGTTCGCGCGTTGAATGCCGTTGAACTCGAAGATGTGTTTGATTTGCGGCTCTGCCTTGAGCGCCACGCGATCGAACGCCTGGCAGAACGCTATACCGCCGATGCCCAGCGCGCGCTCAAGCAGCAAGTAGAGGTGCTATGTGAAGCGGCAGCCGGGAACGATGGCACCCGCCGCATCGAGGAGGATTTGCAGTTTCATCGACTGATGCTGCATTACGCAGGTAACGAGCGTCTGCTGCGCGCCTTTGACGACCTGTCCCATGAGCTGCGCCTGTGCATCACCCTAATTACCAAAACCCATGAAGCCCCCGACACCATTGCCACCAGCCACTTTAAGTTGCTCGACGCGCTGGATAGTGGCAGCCCTGCTGCCTGCCGTGAGGCGATTGACTACCATATCGGCGTTGCCCGCGATTTCGTAGTCAAGGGTGTGGGCGAAACCGGAGATAGTTCTGATGAAGATAGTGCCGATGAAGACGTTCTTCCACGCTGACCAACTGCTTCATCAGCCGCAAACCTACTTCTCCCGGGGCAAAATGCGCACACCCCAGGAAGTGCCCGAGCGTGCCACGCACCTGCTGGCAGCCGCCAAGCAGCTAGGGTTTGATATTCAAGCACCCGCGGATCATGGCGTGGCGCCGTTAAGGGCGGTGCATTCGCTGGCCTATTTGCGCTTTCTCGAAAGTGCCCATCGGCGCTGGCATGCCCTCGGCGAGGATTGGGGTGAAGAAGTTATTTCCAATATTTTTGTGCGTTCGCCCAATGCTCTGCGCGGCATCTTGGCGGAAGCCGGGCGTTACTTGGCTGACGGTAGCGCTCCCGTGGGCCAGCACACTTGGCAGTCGGCTTATTGGTCGGCGCAGAGTGCGGTCGCCGGGGCTGAGGCTTTATTAGCCGGGGAGCGATTTGCCTATGCGTTATCGCGCCCGCCGGGCCACCACGCTGGCATCGATTCCGCCGGTGGCTTCTGCTTTCTCAATAATGCCGCCATTGCCGCGCAGCACCTCACCTCGCGCTACCCCCGCATCGTCGTGTTAGACCCGGATATGCACCATGGGCAGGGCATTCAGGAAATTTTCTACCAGCGCGACGATGTGCTGTATATCTCGATCCACGGCGATACCACCAACTTCTACCCAGCAGTGACTGGTTTTGAAGACGAGCGCGGGCAGGGGGGCGGGCTGGGATATAACCTCAACCTGCCGATGCCCCATGGATCAGAGGAGTCGGTGTTCTTTGACCGCGTGGAGCAAGCCTGCCAAGCCATCCGCCTGTTCGAACCGGACGCCATCGTGCTGGCGCTGGGGTTCGATATCTACGAACTTGACCCCCAAGCCAAGGTCGCCGTTTCTACCGCGGGTTTTGCTGAGCTTGGCCGCAGGGTAGCGGGCCTGAACGTACCCACGCTGGTGGTGCAGGAAGGCGGTTACTATCTGGAAGGACTGGAAGCCAACGCGGTGAGTTTCTTCGAGGGGCTGCTTGGCAACAAAACGCCCTGACGATTAAGCCAGTATTTCCAAGCCTTATGAAGAGGGCTAGGTAATGTATGGAACACGGCGTATTCAAAAGAAACTGGCCGGTGCTAGCATGTCGTTTCACGCGACGCGTCATCTCTCAAGAGACTCTCCCATGCTGGATATCAAGTATTACGTATTGATAGACGCCATTGCCACTCACGGCACGGTGCACGGTGCTGCTGCCGCTATCGGCATTACTCAGCCCGCGGCTACGCATCGCATTCGTGAAATGGAACGCCGCCTGGGTGTGGCGCTTTTTCACCGTGAAGGACGCCGACTGACGCTTTCCGCCTCAGGAGAGCGACTGCTTGAGACTGCACATGACGTGCTCCCTCGACTGCGCAGCGCCGAGCTCGAGGCGTGGCAACTGGCACGCCGGACCGAACCCGCTTTGCGACTGGGCATCGGCCCTTACGACACCTTCTCGAGGGCGCTTCCGCATCTCTACGACCAGCATGAGCGTGATATCGACCTGGTACGCCTGTCCATGGCAGACATGACCACGGCGTTACTCACCAGTCGCGTCGACATGATCTGCATGATTGAGGTGCCCTCGCAGCGTGGCATTGCCCACCAGTTATTGTTCGAGGAGCCACTGGTGGCCGTTTTGCCGCCCGAGCACCCCTATGAGCAAAGCGACGCGGTGCCCGCCGAGGTATTCGATCAGGGGCGGCACTTTACCTACAGCATCACCCCCGAGTCCGGCCATGAGTTCGAGCATTTCTTCCAGCCAGCCGGCGTCTACCCGTCGCATATGGTTCAGATTGAGTCGGTCGCCCTGATCCTTGAGCTCGTCGCTGCTGGCAAGGGTGTGAGCATCCTATCGCGCTGGGCCGTTCAGGATGCACATCACGCCGGTCGCGTCGTCATGCGGCCATTGGCGGGTAACTTACTGCGCATTCCTTGGTATTTGGCCTATGCGCAAACGCCACGTATCACCGCCGTCGCCGAGCCGCTGGCGGCCACGCTCCGCCATCTCTACCGCACCGACGTGTGAGATAAGGCTGCATCCATCTCTGAGCGAGTTAGAACGATAAGAATCTCGTCGCAGATGGTCGGACATTCTCATTAGTATCTCCGTCCCCACACTTTTACTGTATTGCCACTTCCTAGCAACGATCTGTTAGCAAAACTGATCATTAACGAACTATCAGGAGAGGCAATATATGTCACAAGCTACGCTCGGAACCCAACCGGCCTCGCAAGACGCCACCGATGACCGCCATCCATTAGCGCGTTTTATCGATCTTGAACGCTACCCGATCCTGCAGCGCGATAGCGACGCCTACCAATCGGCGGTCGAGCGCGTTCGTCAACAATTGCGTACCGACGGCTGTGCTCTGCTATCGAGTTTCATCCGCAAAGATCTTATCGAGCCACTGCGCGAGGAAAGCGAGGCCCTGGCGCCAAAGGCGTTCTACTCGGACAACAACGTTAACCCTTACGTCACGCCGGACGATCCGTCTCTGCCCGAGGATCACCCTGCACGCTTCTTCCAGCACTACACCAATGGCTTCGTGGCGCGTGACCTGATCCCCGAGGACGCCATTGTCCAGCAGCTTTATCGCGCCCCTGACTTCCAGCGCTTCGTCGCCGACTGCCTCGAAGAGCCGGTGATTTACGAGTTCGCCGATCCTATCGCGGGGCTGGTGATCAACGTGATGCCCGACGACACCGAGCTGCCCTGGCACTTCGACACCAACGAATTCATCGTCAGCCTTATGACGCGGCGTCCTAATGAAGGCGGCGAATTCCAGTACGTGCCCAATATTCGCCGCCCCGGCGAGGAAAACTTCGCTGCCGTGCAACGCGTACTTGAGGGTGACCACACCGACGTCGAATCGTTGACGCTCAAAACCGGCGACCTGCAGCTCTTCAAAGGGCGTTATTCCATGCACCGCGTCGCCGCCGCCAAGGGCCAGCGCCTCTGCACGTTACTGGGGTACGCCAAGACGCCCGACATGATGGGTAGCCTGGAGCACACCAAGCGGATTTACGGCCGCGTTACGCAGCAACACATCGACGCCGATAACCAGCGCCGTCACGACGCGCTCATGGGCTAGGTGCTACTGAACGCGACCCTTATTTATCCACTTCACACAAGGATGCCTTGCCATGGGCAATATCGTGTCACTCGCCGGATCAGTTCCCACGGGCGGCCCCTATGCCGGCGGGAGCTTCCGCCATGCCACGCTCGACGCCGCGCTGCTGTCGCGCGTCGAGCGCTACCGGCTGCAACGCCTGCGCCAGCAGATGAAGCATCACCAACTGGATGCGGTGATCCTGTTCGATCCCATCAACATTCGCTATGCCTGCGGCGTGCGCAACATGCAGGTCTACTCGCAGCGTAACCCTGCGCGCTATCTCTACGTGGCGGCGGATGGCCCAGTGGTGCTGTATGAGTTCAGCGCCTGCCTGCACCTGGCAGCCAACGCCGAGCTACTCGACGAGGTGCATCCCGCCCGGGCGGTGATGCCGCAGTACAGCGGTCCTCGCTGCGCGGCACATACCCAGGCCTTCGTCGATGACATCCGCAGCCTGTTCGAGCGTTCGCATACCCAGGGGCAGCGTCTAGGCATCGAGTCCGCACCTACTGGCGCCATCGAGGCGCTGGGCCAGGCTGGCTTCCAGTTGACCGACGCCGCCATCGTGGTCGAGGGCGCCAAGTCGATCAAGAGCCTCGACGAGCTGGCCCTCATTCACCGCTCGGTGACCCTGACTGAAGCCGCCATGACACGTATGGAAGCCGCCATTCGCCCCGGCATGAACGAAAACGAGCTATGGTCGATCTTCAACCAGCACGTGCTGGCCACCGGCGGTGAATACGCCGAAACTCGACTTCTAACCTCCGGTGCACGCACCAATCCGTGGTTCCAGGAATGCTCGGACAAAGTCATCGCTCCAGGCGAGCTGGTGGCCTTCGATACTGACATCGTGGGTTGCTTCGGCTACTACACCGATTTCTCGCGAACCTTCCATGTGTCCGGCGCAGGCGCGCCCAGCGCCGAGCAAAAAGCGCTCTATCGCATGGCCGCCGACCAGCTCGAGCGCAACATTGCCCTGCTGCGCCCGGGCATGAGCTTTCGCGACTACTCGCAACAAGCGTGGCCGATACCCGATGGTTATCGCGAAAACCGTTACCTGGATATTGTTCACGGCTGCGGTATGACCGGCGAGTGGCCGCTGATCGCCCACGACATGGATTGGGACGACGTCGGCTACGACGGCACCATCGAACCCGGCATGACGCTCTGCGTCGAGGCCTATATCGGCCACCGAGACGGCACCGAAGGCGTCAAGCTGGAAGAGCAGGTGCTGATCACCGAAGATGGCATCGAACGCCTTTCGACCTACGGCTATTCCGACATACTGATGGAAGAATGACGACGTAGCGCATCACTCTTTCTCATCCCTTTCGATTAACGAACATAAAAAGGACGCGTATGAAACCGTTGACACCCCTTTTTATCGCCTGCGGCCTGGCCGGTCTCTCGATAACCGCCTCGGCCAACGACACGCTGACCATCGGTACCAACAATTGGGCGGAAAACATTGCTGTATCGCACATGTGGCAGCAACTGCTTGAAGAGCAGGGCTACGACGTCGAGCTGACCACCACCGGCAAGAGTGTGCTCTTCAGCGGGCTCGCAAACGGCGATCTGGATATCTCGCTGGAAGTCTGGCTCCCGCATGGCGATGCCCAGTACATCGAGCCCTACAAGGACCGCGTCGATGTTCACGATGCTTGGTTCGACGGCGCCCAGGACGAACTGGTGGTGCCCGCTTACATGGAAGACATCAATAGCATCAGTGACCTCAAAGACAACGCCGGGCGCTTCGACTATCAGGGCGAGCCGACCATCCTTGGCATCGAATCGGGCTCGGCTATCTCCGGCGAGACCGAAAACGCCATCAAGAGTTACAACCTTCCGTTTCGCCAGTTGAACAGCTCCGGCCCCGCCATGCTCGCAGCCCTTGAGGAAGCCTATGCCAATGAAGCGCCCATCGCCGTCACACTCTGGCAGCCCCACTGGGCCTACGCGCAGTACGACCTGAAGGCGCTAGAAGATCCCAAGAAGAGTTATGGGGGTGGTGACGATATCATGTGGATGTCGCCCAAAGGGTTTGGCGAGGAGCATCCAGAGGTCACCCAAATGCTTGACACCTGGCACATGAGCCACGACCAGTTGGCCGATCTCATGCTGACCATCGAAAACCTCGGCGACCCCACGCAAGGCGCCAAGCAGTGGATCGAGGAACATCGCGATCTCATCGACGGCTGGCTCGCCGAGGGCTGATCCCACCCCGGGCCGGCTGTCAGGGCCGGTCCATCTCCATATCTTGCCGCTTTTTCTACTGTCCCCCTCTGATCGAGCCAACACGCCATCGGTAGTAGGGTTGGCTATCGCGAGCGCCTTAGCGCTTGGCCGGTCAATATGTGAGCCGCCGGAAAATCGTGAAAGGCCAGCCATTAGCCCGGGTCGTTCTGAAGGTTTGTCATTGGGGTACTGGAATTGATGTTTGGGACTCAACGGATGCCACCTTGGTCTGTGTCTGGCACTATAGCCACTTTCAGCGATCAGCAAAACGATCCGGATAGTCATTGAGACAGCCATTGAAATAGTCATCGAAAGGACACGGCATGGCCCACCTGCTACGCATCGTGATGATTCACGGCCACCTGGAAGGCGTGGTCGAACTGAGTGTGGACGGTCACACCAATATTTGCGGCACCAACGCCTCCGGTAAAACCACGCTACAGCGCCTGGTGCCGGTATTTTACGGCGAGTACCCAACAAGGTCGTGCCCAAGACGCGCATGAAGTTCGACGCGTTCTACCTGCCCCACCGCAACAGCTACCTGGTGTACGAATACCGCCGCGAAGCGGGCAACATCTGCCAGGCGGTGCTGACCCGCAAGGCCGAGGGCGGGGTGGAATACCGCTTTGTCGGCGCGCCCTACCAGCCGGAAGACTATCTGGTGGAGAGCGACGCGGGCGTGGCGGCGCTGGACTACACCCAGTGGGCCAGCGGCCTGCGGCGCAACGGCACGCCGGTGTCGCCCAAGCTGGGCGCTACCTCTGAATTCCGCTCGGTGATCCAGAACGACTTTACCCAACTGCACGGCAACAGCCGCGATGGCCTCAAGCTGCGCCAGATCGCGTCGCAGTTCAGCCTGGTGAAACCCGAGCGGCGCATCCGCCATATCGAAAAGCTGGTCTCGGCAGTACACGCCAAAGAGGGCAAGATGGACACCCTCAAAACCATGCTGGCGGCGATTTTCGAAGAGGATGGCGTCGAGCTGCCGGTGACCCGGATTCGCAATACCAAGGCGCGGGAGTGGGATCGCCCAGATGCGCCAATCCATGCGCCTGGAACCGCTGCAGGCCTCCCTCGCCCGGCTCGCCGGTATCGATCGTGAACTTGCCGACCTGGAGGCCACGCTGTGGCAACTGAAACCCCAGCTAGAGGATGACCGCCAGCAAGCAGAGCGCCGCATGGCCGATGTGGATGCTGAGCTTGCCCGCCACCAGCGCGAATTCCAGCAGCGTGAGAGCGACTACGCAGAAGCGCGGGATAAGCTGAACGACCGCCACAGCGAAGTGGTCAGCGATTTGCAGCAGACCCAGCGCCGCCTCAACGACCTGCAAACCCAGTACGAGCAATACGCCGATGCGGACATGCCCGCCCTGGAGCGCGACATCAACGCGCTGCCCCAGTGGCGGGAGCAGCGCGACCAACTGCGCACCCACCTGAACGTGATGCAGGACGCGGTAAAAGAGAGCCAGGCGCGCCTGGACGGGCGGCTGCGCGAGCTTTCCGAAGCACTGGCCCGCCAGACCCGTGAATCCCAGGAGCTGATCGACGCCCTGGTCGAAGAGAAAGCCTTGCGCCGGGAGCAGCAGTGGGAGTCCGAACAGCAGCTCAACGAACGCTACCAGCAGGAGCGCCAACGCCTGGAGGGCGAGTACCAGGCGCAGCTGGAGCTCGGCGTCGAACAGCTAGCTGAACTAAAAGCGCAGCTCTCGCTATCGACCCAGACCGCCGAAGAGGCATCCGAAGCGGAGCTTGCTCAGGCGCGCCTGGATCAGGCCCAGCAGGAGCGCAACGCATCGGCTGCTACCCTGGATGGCCTGCGCCGGGAGTTTGAAAGCCGCAAACGCGAACGTGACAGTGCCGAACAGCAGTTGGTGCAACTTCGCCAGCAGTTGGAGCGCGCCGAGCAGCGCTGCTTTGCGCTCTATCAGCAGCGCGACCCGGAGCAGGGCAGCCTGCGCCATTTCCTGCGCTATCACCGCCCCGGTTGGGAGCAGCAGTTAGGCAAGGTGATTGCGCCAGAGCTGCTAGAGCGGCGTGACCTCGCCCCGCAGTTGGCAGAAGGCGCAAGCGATGACCTGTTCGGGCTGGCTCTGGATCTTTCCGCCATTGTCCTGCCGGATTACGCCCAGGATGAAGCCAGCCTGCTGGCCGCCATCGAAGAAGCCGATAGTGCCAAACGCCGAGTGCAAACCGAGAGCCAGGCCGCCGAGAAAGCGCTCAAACAGCATAACGAGCGGGTACAGCAGGCCGATGAAGCTCAGGATCAAGGCCGCATGGCCCACAAGCGCGCCGAGCAGGAAGTCGAGTTTGCGATAGAGGCCCGCCGCCAGCAGCAAGAGCGCCATACCAAGCGCCAGCAGGAGCGTCGCGCAGCGCATCAGACCGCGTTAGCCAGCCAGGAGCAGGCGCAAAAGGAGCTGCGCGAAGAGAAGCAGCAGGCGCTCGCCGCCCTTAGCGAGACCCATCAAAGCCAACTGCTGGAGCTCAAGGCCGACGGCCAGAGCCAGGTGGATAGCCTGGATGCCCAACTGCGCCAGTATAAGCAGCAGTTGAGCGACGCCAATGCCGAACACAAACGCCAGCGTGCGGAACTGGAAGAGGCCTTTAGCCAGGAACTGGCCGAGCAGGGCGTTGACCCCGCCAAGCTAAAAGATACCAAGGAGCGGCTGGCAAGCCAGGATGAACGCATCCGCGTCACCGCCGCCCGTCAGGACGAGCTCACCGAGTACACCCGCTTTATGCGCGTTGAGTGGGGGCAGCATAAACCGCAGCTCGTCGCTCAAGAGGCAGAGCTGGAGCAAGCAGAGCAAAAGCTGCAGCGTGATAAAGAGCACCTGAAAAACGACTTCCAGGCCGCGCGCAAAACTCACCAAAGCACAGTCAGCACGCTGAAAACCCAGCGGGAGAGCGAATACGCCTGCCTGGAAGCATTGAAGCCGCTACTCACCCAACTGGAAAGCTTGTCCATCGAGCCCGACAGCCAAGCGCCCGGCACGCCACTGGGCGATGTGGACGAGCGTATCGAGCGCGCCCGCCAGGCGCTGGGCAGTCGCCACCAGCTCATTGAGCAGCTGCGCCGTGGTTGCCTGGAGGTCGAAAGCCAACTGATCAAGGACGCCAGCAGCGGCTTCGCCGAAGCGCTGGAGAGCGAGCGCAGCAAGCTGCAAAGCGACAACCCACGCCTACAGCTGCCGCTACTGCGCGACATGCTTAAACTGCTCGAAGACCAACAGCAGCAGTTGATTCAGGAAGGCCGCAACCTGAGCGACGACCTGGATAAGTTTTTCACCGTGTTCCGCGACCTGAACCGACGCATCAGCGCCCAGAGCCGCCGGCTTTCTGAAGAGGTTGCCGATGACCTGCGCCTGGAAGGCATCACCAAGGCCGAAGTGCGCATCCAGTCCACCATCGACGAACTGGGCTTCTGGGAGCCGCTAAAGCTGTTCGCCCAGCGCTACAAAGAGTGGCGGGAATCCGGCCAGACGCTACCCAGCGATGACTACCTCAACGCCCTGGCGGACGTGGTCGATTTGCTGCGCAGCGACCAGCAGTACAGCTTTGAAAGCCTGCTGCGCCTGGAGCTGCACCTGAATGAAGGCGGCACCGATCTGGTGATCAAAAACGACCGTCAACTGCTGGAGTCCTCCAGCCACGGCATGGCGTATCTCATTCTGTGCAAGTTCCTGCTCGCCTTTACCCGCCTGCTGCGCGGCGATGCGGAAATCGCCATTCACTGGCCCATCGATGAGATCGGCACCCTGGCGTACCACAACGTCGAAAAACTGTTCGACGCCTGCGACAGCAACCGCATTCATATCGTCGGCGCCTTTCCTAACCCCGAGTCCGATGTGTTGCTACTGTTCGCCAACCGCTACCTGATCGATCGCGATGAGGCCAACCCCAACAAGCGAGTGTTAAAACGCATCGAGCCACGGCTAAGCCGCCTGGCCGAACGGCTCCAGGAACGCCAGCAGGAGGTGACGGTATGATCGAACATGGCCCACTGCTAGAGCGCCTGCTGGCCGGTGAGTTTGTCTGCCCAATCAGCGATGAGAGCGGCTATCGCCATCTCACCAATGAAGAGACCCGGGAGGAGATCGATACCTACCTGCGGCCGCTTAACCGGCGGCTGGCCAGCAATGAAGACGGCAGCGTCTACTTTCTGGCCTGGCGTCAGCTCAATGACAACGCTCGAGATCAGCTGTCCCGCCAGCTCGGCGATACCCTCAATAGCCTGCTGCCGCTGCTGGAGTGGCTGCAACTGGTTCAAGAGGCCCTGGGCCGCGATACCCTGGCTGCCCCCGGCGATGTGCTTAAACCGGCCGAGTTCAGCGCCAAGTGCGAAGACAACCAAAGCCTGCGCGAACGTCTGGAGCGCTTGGCCACCGACAGCTTTTTTGGCTCGCAAAGTGACCAGCTTGATGCCCAGGTAAAGCAAGTCTTCAAGCGCCTGAAAGAGCACGGCTACCTGCTCCAGCCCCATTCAGAGCGGCAGGTGTTCGTGGTCACCGGCAAGATCGACTACCTGGTGGATCTGGTGCGCTTTATTCGCGATGAAGAGAACCTGCCCATCGAAGAGGGCAGCGAGGAGGGCTCCGGTTCCCAGGAGGCCCTGTTGTGAACTCAAACAGCGAACACGCCCTGGAAAGCCGCCTGCTAAAAACCGGTAGCGAACGGCTGGCGCTGCTCGGCAAGCACGCCGATGTACTGATGCAGGCCTACACCCGCGATGAAGTGCCGCTGGAATCGCTTAGCGATAGCGCGCTGCGCAAGCTTCTGGCGGCGCGCATTCTATGGCGACCCGACGAGCAGAGCGGCGTCAAGCTGGCGCCCAAGGTGCGTGAGCTGATCGCCGAGATGCTCGCCGACGAGACCCGCCGCCATGTGAACGCCGATGTAGCGGAAACCCTGGAGCTGATTCGTGCGCTGGTACACAGCTACCGGGAGGCGCGCAGCCGTGGCGAGCACTGGCGGCTGGAACAGCAGTTGATGCGCCTGCGCCAGGAAGTCGATGACCTGAACGGGCGCTTCGCCGATGCCATCGACAGCTTATGGCAGCGGCTAAATAGCGATTTTGGTTTCGTCAGCCAGCTCAACGACAAAATCCGCGAGAACGACCGCGCCCAGAAGCAGATCGCGAGGCTGCTGGATGGCCTGGCGCTGATCGACTTCGACGAGCTGATCGAACTGGTGGGCAGCGATGGCAGCCTGCGCAAGCTATTGATCAGCCAGCTACAGCAGCAGTTAAGTCACCACTACACCGGCCTGCGCGAAGTGCAGCGGCGCTTGATCGAGCTGATGGCGCGCTTTCGTAAACAGCAGGCGCGCAGCCGCCTGATCAGCGGCATGGCCGCCTTTATGCGCGAAACCCCGGCTTTGTGCCAGGCAACTATGCAAGGCGCAGCGAGGTACCAGGGCTGGTCAATCAGGCTGCACCGCTCAGCGCGGCTGCCGCCCCGGCGCTGGATCGCAACCTGGATAGCCGGTTGCTCGCCGAGCTGCTGCACCAGCTACCCCAACCGCGCCACACCACGCAAACGGTTGAAGCCGCGGCCCCGGCCCAAGCCCAGGAAAGCAGCTTAGCCGCCGCCCGCCAGCAGGCGCTCAAGCAGGATGTGGAACACTTCTATTTAAGCGTGATCGACCAACCCCAGGCGGAGCCGGTCAGCGCCCTTGAGTACCTGCGTGACAGCCCGCTGGAATGGCCGGATGAGATTTGGCTCTTCCAGGTAATTTCCGAGTACCAGGGCCTGCCGCGTAGCGATCAGAAGGCGTTTCGGCTCAAACAGCAGGAGAGCCAGGCCAGCCAGTTCAATCACCTGCGCCTGATCCACGACGTTGAGCTGCAGCTGGCCGTATGAACCTACCCAGCCGCGCACGCAATGGCCTTAACGGTGTGGCCCGTGAACTTCTTCGCCAGCCCGCGGTGGAGAAGCCGCGCCGCCAGTGGGTCGACGACGTAGTGGCTTGGTGCCACCAGCACGACATCGACCTAGCCACGCGAATTAACAGTAAAGCGCTGCGCTTTGATGCCGCCTTGCTGGCGCAGATCAATGACGTACTCGAAAGCGCCCGCCTAGCACCGCTAGGCCGCTCACTCAGCGGCCTGACAAGCAGCGCCCAGGCGAAAGAGGGCGTAGTAGAAGAAGACAAAGCAACCCGCGAAAGCCCCCGTGCGCGGCGGGTACTCGTCAGCTTTCCGCCCCAGCCAATAGCAGGGCTTGCCAGTGAGCCCCGCGCTATTCGCGATGTGGATGTAATGGGGCTAAAACTGAGCTCGTTTAGCGCCCTAATTCAGGTCGAAAACCTGGATAGCTTCTATGAGTTTTCGCCGGATATTTCAGCGCTAAACGGCTACGTTAATCCGCTGGTCGTCTACCGCGGCGACAGCCACTACGGCGGCGGCTTTGCCTTACTGGCTGATGCTTGGCACAAAACCCGCCGAACACACATCTACGCCGGTGACTTCGATATAAAAGGCGTCACGCTAGCGCTCGATAGCAACGCCACCCACTTGCTCCTGCCCGATATCGAATGGCTCATCCAAAACGCCACGCCGTTACACGTGCCCGCTGAACAGTTTCCTTACCAACGCAGGCTTCGTAAGCATCTCGCAGCGCTGCCATCAGTTCACCCATTGCGTGAGTATCTAACGTTGTTGTTGGAGAAGCAGCGGGGGCTTAAGCAGCAGTGGTTTGAGGGGGAGATGGTGTGCGTGGCGCTTAGCTAGAAACAATCTTATGTGGACTGCCTCTCACAACCCCGCTACTTCCTGCTTGGCCTTGGTTGGGTTCATCAGCGTTATCGGCCTAATTCCTATAGCGTAGTAGTGCTTTACTAGGCTATATGATTAGGCAGAGCAAAACGAGCCAGAACGCGACTTTGGGATATGCCGCCTATTTTTTCTTTGCCTCCTGGCGAATCAGTGGGTAAAGTCAAATGATCTGGCTACATAACCTCAATGAATGAGCGGGCATGTTTATTGAGGTTATGCAGCTTTCAGTATAATCACTGTTATGTGTCATTCCAAAAAATGGATGTATCGCAATGTTGTTGAAAAAGTACATAAGCTTTTTGAATCAGATAGAACAAGGAATTCACCCTCTGAAGAAATACAAGGATGGAGAATTTGAGGAACAAGAGCGCAAGGCATATGAAAATGATACTGCCTTAATAAAACTTCTGGAAACAGAAGAGTTAATTAAATCTGAGGGAAAAGCATACAGCTCTGAAGATAAACTTTTTGTTACACCTAAAGGTGCGGTTGCGTTGTTCGAGTGGGAAAATAATGTCAAAGAAAAAACTTTTATGTATAAATTTAAGTCATCCTTTGTTCATCTTTTCTGGCTAATTGTTGGTGCGGCTTTGACATTCGTTGTGAGAGCAAACACATAATCAACCAATCAAGTGCTCTCACTTCGGTCGCCGAACCTCGTTTCACTTGGCCGCTTATTAGGGGCGTTATCTTCTTTGGAGCTTGTAGCTCATGGCATGGATATTTCAGGGGAACCCAAACCGTTTTGATATTGACGATTATCTGTCACGCTATCCGCAACTTATCTATTGGCGCACTAACCGATACGTAAAAGACATTGTGGTTGGCGATCCGGTCTTCGTCTGGCGTGCAGGCAATGAGGCTGGCGCTGTTGCGGTTGGCAAGGTGGTTGAAGAACCGACGCCAGCTCATGCTGTCAAGCACCCTGAAGCTCTCGGCGACGACCTATGGGTAGCAAGTGAGGCGAGCTCCAGCGAATTCAAAACTGGTATTCAGCTCTCCGAGATCCGACTTTCCGCCGATGACGACATGGTTTCGAGGGCTACTGCAAAGGATGACACTGTTCTAGCTGCATCAACCATTATTACGGTTCCAACCGGTACAGTATTTCGCTTTTCAGACAACGAGCTATCGGCGCTGGAACGTCTTTGGGGTACGCCTGTAGCTGCCGTCCAAACCGATGGCGCTAATGAAGGTAAGCGGCAGCTACGCGCTCACTACGCACGTGAGCGTTCATCGCGGCTGCGCCGCGATAAATTGTCTGCGTTCCGAAAAGAGCATGGACGCTTGTGTTGCGAGATATGTGATTTTTCTGCATCCGCTCATCACCCAGACCCCTTCACCGAACGCGCATATGAGGTTCATCACAAGAATCCACTTTCGGCTGCAGCGGCGCCAGTGCGAACTACACTGCAAGATCTGGCGGTCTTGTGCGCCAACTGTCATAGGGCCGTCCACGCGAATTCACATGTCACCGAAAATTACGAGGAGCTTGCCAAGCTTTATGCATGCAGAAAATAACGAGTGCAGGCAAGGAATGCTCCTGATATCGCGCCCCTGCTACAGGCGTTAGGATTGAGCGCATTTCAATAAATGGAGAATGGTTTTGTCGCGAAGGTTTAATTTTGACCTCTACAGATTGAATGTCGTTGATTTCGAGGATTTGTTCCTAGAGGACGCTGATCAATCGAGAATAAGACTCGATGACGAGCTTAAACAAGTGCTCGACGCAGCGTGCGATTCGAAACGTGACCAAACCCAAGAGACTCGGACAGCGGAATTTCTTTGGAGCGCCAGAGAGTTATATTGTTACCCGTTAATTCATGGGCGTGCTTTGTGCTCGCTGATTTTGGCTAGGAGCACCATAAGCAAAGATGGCCTAATTGTGACTGAAGAAGGCCTATCGGCAGGAAAGTCCGCTGCGACCCCTCCCTTGGCCTCTGCGGCGACGGTTTTCTTTGATTTATCCAGACATTTGGTGGCCGTTGAACATACAGGCGAGCTGAGTCAGACAGCTTGGAAAGATTTTTTCGAGCGGATAGTATCTGAAACGGCGCTGTCTTTAGGGTTTACTTCTTCTTTTGAGTTAGAGCCTGTACCCGAAAAGTATGGAATTATCGGCCTCTTCAAATCTTTTGATAAACTTACGCGAATGAAGGTCACTTTACGGATACCAAACCCCGAACTAACACGTTATACAAAATCATTATATGATGATTTAGCAAAAAGTGGGGTTCGTGAATATACTCAAGATATGAAGAGTCCGAATGGGCTATCAAAATCCGAAGATGCGCGTCCATATGCATCTGCTTACCTTGCAGAGCAAGGTTATAAAAAAGGAGATGTTCAGTTCACTGGCATTCGAGACGACGGTGAAGAAACGGTGCGTTCAGGCTCAGTCTCGGCCAGGGGCTCAATAAAGCAAGTACGTGATTTTGTAAGAGGAATGCACACTACTGCTAAGACAAAAGAAGCCCAGGCGGCATTATCTGCGATCATAAACGAAATTGATAAGCTCCACCCGAAGGGCGAGATGGATGAGTAAAAAATTACTCGTTTTCTGGGCTTATATCGTCGAAATTATTTCGTCAACGTTTGTAGTCATTTTGGCATTCTCTATCTTTGATTTTTCAGAAGTAATCAAGTTTGTCCGCGCATCCTCAAATGATGTCGCAAGCAACTTTGCAGTAGTTATGTTGGCGGCTTCATTAGGGCTGTTTTGGACTTTCTATTCTAAATCTGACTCTCCTTTTGTGCAGTGGCTTCATGAAAAAGAGGCGTTTGAAGTTTATGCGCACTCATTCTTTTTTTCTGTCGGGGTCTACGTGATTCTGGTTGTATCATTGATATTGGTAATGAATACTTCGAGTAATTTAATAGCAATTTTATCACTGTGGCTATCCGTGTTAGGATTGATCAATGTTTACAGTTTGATAAAAAATACATATGACTTGATGAAATTAAATGCCTTGTTTAATCGCAATAACAAGGAGCCCTAACAATCGGCTGCACAGCGACTGATTTTACGCCGCTTCGCGACTCCAAACCGGCGTGTGAGCCGGGCGTTATGAACTAGGAGCGGATGATTTAACCCCAAGTAGCGACAGTTAAGCTTGGCGGATGTAGGTAGCTCTCAACTGTATAAATGCACGCATAAACATGATCGTAAAAGCACTAATCCTTAAACTTAGCTGACTGGCAGTTCATAGCCTTGGTCTTAAAGTGAGATCACGAATAAAATATGAATTTACTGTTCCTCGGCACATCCGCCGGTGTACCCACCAAGCAAAGAAACGTCTCCGGCGTCGCTTTGCGTGAAAGCAAAGGGAAGGGCTGGTACCTAATCGATTGTGGTGAGGGCACCCAGCATCAGGTTTTGCACACGAAACTGTCGTTCCATTCGCTGAAAGCCATCTTTATTACCCACGTACACGGCGACCACTGCTATGGGCTGCCTGGCATACTGGCGAGTGCGGGAATGGGCGGACGGAAAGCGCCGCTGACCATTGTGGCGCCCGCAGGTATCAAAGCGTGGTTGGAGGCCACCTGTGAGACTACGCAGTTAGGCTTGCCCTTCGCTCTGGAGTTTATCGACTCTGATGAGTTGCCCCGCGTTAATTTTGAAAGCATCGCGGTGACCACGTTCAGGCTTTCACATCGGGCGCCGTCCTATGCTTATGGATTTACGGAGACAAAGGTCGACGCTGCCTTGAATGTGGATAAGCTAGCGCAAAAAGGGATTCCGAGAGGGCCTTTGTGGGGGCAGTTGAAGCAAGGGTTTGATGTTGAGTTTGAGGGTGAGCTTTTAAAAAGCCATGACTACCTGATCTTCAAGCACAAGCCGAGAAAAGTCGTGATCGCTGGGGACAATGACCAGCCTGACTTGTTGTTTGATGCGTGTTCGGGCGCTCAGGTGATGGTGCATGAAGCCACCTACACCGAAGAGATGGCCCAGAAGGCCGGTGATGTAGGGCATAGCTACGCCAAGCTTGTCGCCGCGTTTGCCGAATCGGTACAGCTTCCCAACCTGGTGCTGACGCACTTTAGCCCCCGTTACCAGCTCAATCCCCTTGCCTCGCCTTCCATTGAGGAGATCCGCCAAGAGGCTCTGCGTGTCTACTCGGGCTCACTTTATTTGGCGCGGGATTTTGACGAATACACCCTGGATAAAGCGGGCCACTTTACTAAAGTGGCGGGCGAGTAGTCTTTAACCTAATTGTGTTATCTACGGTAGGCACATAGCACGTTTATCGACTCTTTTTGATTTGCATCATGTTTTTGACACCTGATACGTTGCAGGGTACATTTTATAGATGATCCGAAGCTTCAAACACAAAGGCTTGGCAAAATTCTTCAAATCCGGCAGCACTGCAGGGATTCAGGCTGCGCATGCAAAGAGGCTTCGGCTTATTCTTGGTCGACTTAATGCAGCGTCAGATGCCAAAGATATGGACTTACCAGGCCTTCGGTTGCACGAACTCTCAGGTAAGCGCTCTGGAATCTGGTCAGTCACGGTTAGTGGTAACTGGCGCGTGACGTTCCGGTTCGAGGACGGAGATGCCGAGATAGTGAATTACGAAGATTACCACTGAGGTAACGCCAATGTTGATGCACAATCCCCCCCACCCTGGTGAAGTATTACGCGAGCTTTGCTTGGAGCCCCTAGGCCTTACTGTTACAGCCGCTGCAGAAGCGCTGGGTGTAAGCCGAAAAACGCTCAGTGCTGTGCTGAACGGCAAGGCCGGTATTAGCCCTGAAATGGCGGTGCGGCTTTCTATCGCGTTTGATACCTCTGCGGAAAGCTGGCTGAACCAGCAGTCCCAATACGAACTCTGGCACGCCGAACAGCATCGCAAAGAGCTTAAGGTAAAGAGGCTGGTTGCCGCTTAAAGCAGCGGTGGTTTAAGTACACCCTGGATAAAGCTGGCCACTTTTCTGAAGTGGCGGGCGAATAGACGGTTTCATTTCACCGCTCCTTGAGTGCTTGCCGCGAATGTCAGTCGCGGCAATAGCCTTCGCCTGTTTTCACTACCAGGCAGTCTTCCTTTTCCAATAGCCACTTCATGCCGGTGGCTTCGCCGTCGCCTGCACTAAGCAACTGTGGGCCGTCCCCGCGGTTGAAGCGAATGCCCTCGGCGGTGGCCTGCCCTTCGAAGGTGCCGATTTGGTCGTCATCCAGGCCGTAGCGCATGTGAAGGAGATAATGGCCCGGGCCTGCAGGCTCGTCCTTGCTGATTTCGAGGAATAACCCTTCTACGCCACTCCATCGGCCGACCCATTGGTCGGTCACTTGGTGGTGGGGCTGGTTTTGCTCGCTTGCAGTATCTGAAGCGTGCGCGTTTGATGCGGTGGTGTTGCTGTTGCTACACCCGCTTATCAGCATCGTAGCGATTAGCGCTAATAATGCTTTTTTCATAGCTGGCTCCTTATCATTACTGGGTGTTGCTCAGTATAGGACGAAATGTACTTTCATCAGTTTGAACGTATTTTGGTATATGTCGATGGGCTATATGCTGCTGAGGTGTTTTAAAAAGTTACACACCGGCTTGCTGATTATGAACAGGAGTACGCCCGGTGGTTGCTTCAACAACTGCTGAATTTATTTTTGCTCGTGAGGAAATCAATGGGGTAGAGTTAAATTAATTTATGCAATCACTGTTAACTAGATATCTTCATGATTTCCCATGTCTTCAGACCCCTGGCTTCAACGTTGGTTACCTCTTATCACTGATCGAGCTGACTGCGGGCCAGTCCTTGAGCTTGGTTGTGGTGCTGACCCATATCGTGAAGAGCTCAACGTGAAGAAGCTTGTTATGGTCTGGAATAGCACATAGCCAGATCGTTCTCCAAGTGACATTTCCTTCGAGTCGCAGCGGTTTTGCCACTGGTGATGGCAGGCGCTATCAGTTTCTATAGCGCCTGTAATGACAGACTGCAGATGATTTCCTAAAAATAGAAAAAATTAAATCTTACTTAATGTTCCAAGTAAGTCTCGGTTAAACTGCTGGTTAGTGACGATGCCCTGCTCTAAGTCAAAATTTTCGAAAAAGCTGGGTAAGGAAAGCGCGCCTATAACGGTTGCTGAAAAATAAGGAGCTGACGCTTGTGCGGAAGCTAAGACACTTTGCGCTCCACCTTGACCAGGCGAGGTAGATAGCATAAGAACGGGTTTATTTTGAAATACTTTCATATCTATTCGTGATGTCCAGTCAAATAGATTTTTATAGGCTGACGTATAAGTCCCATTGTGTTCCGCGAATGACATTACAATGACATCTGCTTCACCGATAGCGTTGTAAAAAGCATGCGCCAATTCAGGGATGCCAGATTCCTTTTCTCTGTCTTCGCTAAATATTGGCATTTCAAAGTCGTTAAGATCGATTAACGAAATATCTGCATCGCTGATTTGTTGTGCTGCATAAGAAGCCAGCTTTTTGTTAATGGAGCTTTTGCTGTTGCTAGCGCCGAAGGCAAGTACTTTCATTTTAAAATCCTCTGAGTTGATTTTTTCAAGGGGTGGTTTGGTTTTAGTTACACGTTTTTAATAAAAATGTTATCTGAAGCGATAAGATTGAGTTGGCTTTGACGTAGGGCTATTCTGAAACCTCAACTAAGGTTGAGGTCAAGAGGGGCGAAAAATAAACTTATAGGCATTTTATTTGAGCTTGAAGAGCTTCCGAATCATACCCGTGTCACTCTTGTTGATTGGGACAAATTGGGCTCTAGGTGGCGAGGCGAGCTAAACAGGAAGATAACGTAGTTAATTGAACTGAGAGATATGATGACAGACTGCATCGGGTGTGGTTGCCTTTCTCTTGATAAGGTGCAAGCTACATTCTTGAAAGCCATGACTCCTTAATCTTCAAACACAAACCAGGGAAAGTCGTGATCGCCGCGTTTGACAAATCAACAGAGCTGCCCACCTGGTGCTGACGAACTTTAGTCCTCGTTACCAGTTCAACCCCCAGCGTCGGAGCCAGTAAGATGCTAAGCCGTGAGTAAGAGGCTTTTGCTTACCAACGCCGTCAATGGGTTGGAAAAAGTGCACAACCGACTAGGCGGGTTGCGCTTAGGTGTTGCTTGATAAAAGCCAAGGCTTAGCGCAGTTTGTGCGCTGATGACCGAACCCAACGAGGAGATCCATCATGCAGAAGTTGAGAATTGACCTAGTGTCCGATGTAGCCTGCCCATGGTGCGCGATCGGCTATCGGCGCTTGGAACAAGCGCTAGAAACCCTTGATGGTGAGATCGACGTTGAGCTCTTCTGGCAGCCCTTTGAACTCAACCCTGACATGCCGCCTGAGGGCGAGCCGATCCTGGAGCACTTGTGCCGCAAATACGGCAAGGATGCTGCCAGCATGGCGCAGTCCCAGCGTGAGATTATGGCGGTGGCCGAAGAGCTTGGGTTAAATTTTCGTGGTGCCCAGGAGCGTCGAGCGAACAATACGTTCGATGCCCACCGCGTGCTTGCGTGGGCTGCAACGCAGAACCTAGAGACGCCCCTGCAATTGGCACTGTTTGATGCCTACTTTGGTGAGGCGAAAAACCCTTCAGACCCAGAGGTTCTACGCGAGAAGGCCATTGAGGTCGGGCTTGACGGTGATATTGCCGAGTCCATCGCCCGGTCTGATCAGTACGCAGACGAAGTTCGAGCGGCAGAACAGCGATTCATGGAAGCAGGGGTTACCGCCGTGCCGGGATTCATCCTCGACGGGCGCTACCTGATTTCGGGCGCCCAGCCAGCTGAAGTGCTGGTTGATTCGCTTCGTCAGGTGGCCGAAGAGAACGCCAACCGCTAATGTTTTAGAGGCTCTGGCCTGAGATGCGGTTGGTAAGGCTGGCTCATATTGCAACTTCTTAAGCGCTGGGTTTAAGACTCAAAGTCAGCGCTACCCCCCTTACTGCAAAAACGCCCGCAACGTATCACTTGCTTGATTGATGGAAACAACGCCATCCAAGTGGCCTCGATCGCCTTCCAGGGTTTCAAGCGTCACCTCAGTGCCATCTGCCTCAATTAGCTCGGCGGTTCGACGCACACCTTCAGGCGCGAAGACGAGGTCGTTTTCGCTATACAGCATCAGTGTCGGTGCTTCGATGGCGGCAAGTCCTTCCTCTAGCGAGTCGCCGTGGCCCGCCATAAAGGTTTGGTTGGCGCGCACCAGGTAGAGTAGGTGGTTGGCATCGGAGGTGGCAGCACGGGCGGCGGCGATATCATCCAGCGTTTGTTCGATCGCATAGCGGGCGTTGATATCCTGGGCAGGATCGCGCTCTTCGTCGGCCCAATCGCGGTTAAAGGTTTCGTTAGCCCACTGCCAGTGGTTGGCGTTGAGTGTGACCAGTTTCAGCGCTTCTTTTAGCCCGTCGGTAGGTGGTTCGCCGTTGTAGTAGTTACCCTCGTTCCAGTTGGCGTCTAAACGAATCGGCGCTGCCCAGGCGCTTAGCGTGGCCAGTAGCCAAGGGTCGGCAACGCCGCCGCCAATCACTGAGATTAAGCGTTCAACTCGGTCAGGGTAGGCGCTGGCCCACTCGATAGCTTGTAGCGCGCCCATCGAGGCACCCATCACCGCATGCAGCGATTCAATGCCTTGGCTTTCGAGTAGCTCGCGCTGTACCTCGACAAAGTCGCGGATGGTGACGACCGGGAAGTCCATGCCCCAGGGCTCGCCGGTGTCAGGGTTGATGGAGGCGGGCCCGGTGGTGGTGACGTTGGGGTCATTGGCATTCAGGTTAACCAGCGTATCCGAGGAGATGATGTAGTACTCATCGGTATCGAGTGGCTTGCCGGGGCCAATGATGGCATCCCAGTAGCCGGTCGGCTGCCCATCTACCTCATAGCGGCCTGCCGCATGGCTGGTGCCAGAGAAGAAGTGGGTGATCAGAATGACGTTATCGCGGGCGTCATTGAGCTCGCCGTAGGCTTCCCAACCCACCGTGACGTTGGGGATCGTCTCGCCGCCATGGGTAGTGAAGCTGTCCATTTCGAAGGTCTGTTTCTCGACGACCCCATCCCAGGCCCACAGGGGAGAAGCCAGAAGGAGGCCAAGGCCGGAACAGAGCGTTGCCGTGAACAGCGCGTATCGTGTAGATGCCATAGGGTTGCCTTTAACGAGGGTTATTGTGATTGTTATGGGCCACCGGCAGTGACCGCCCTCTCAGCGTAGTAGACCCTAGCGCATTTTAAACGGATTCAGCCCATTAGCTTGCTGCATCATCATGCGTTTGGCGAACGGGAAGCGCTCGGCTATTTGCAGGCTTAGATCGCCTAGTTGGCGCAGCGGCTTGGCGCCGGTAAACAGGTGGTGAAAGCTGTCGGTGGCGGCGATCATCGCTTGGTTGGCCGCGCGGCGCTGGCACTCAAAGCGCAGTAGGTTGAGGTAGTCGGGGTCGCGGCCCTGGATAATGATCTCGGCAAGGGTGTCGGCGTCGTGCAGGCCGATATTTAACCCCTGGCCTGCCAGCGGGTGCACCACATGGGCCGCGTCGCCAATGAGTGCCAGGCGCTTGCCGATATAGCGGTGGGCATGTTGGCGCTTGATGGGGAAGCTGGCCCGGGCGACGATGCGGATGAGGTTGCCCAGGCGTTTAGGGAAGGCCATTTCGATGGCTGCTTTAAGTGCCTCATCGTCCAGCTGTTCGCGGGCTTGGGTGGTGTTATCTGTGTCGTACCACACCAAGGAAGCGCGATGGCCGGGCAATGGCAGCATGGCGATGGGGCCCGTGGGGGTGAAAACCTGCCAACTGACATCCTGCTGGGGCAGCTCGGTTTCCACGTTAATGATCATCGCCCGCTGATGGTAGTCGTGGCTACTAACGTTGATCCCCGCTAGCTCACGTAGGGTCGATTGCGCGCCGTCGGCGCCGACGATCAAACGGGCGCTTAGGGTTTTGCCATTATCCAGCTCCAGCAGGCGGCCAGTGCTTGAGGTGATCGTACTTAACGGCGCGCATTGGGTGTAGCAGGTTACGCTGGGCAGCTGTTCTAACCGTTGCCATAACGCGTACTGCAACGTGCGGTTTTCGATAAAGATGCCGAAGTCATCCATGCCGCTATCCTGAGCGGAAAACAGCGAGTGGCCGGTACCGTCCTGGTTGGAAACATCAATATGCCGAAAAGGGCAGCAACGCTCCTCGGGTAACGTCGTGCCGCTGGCCTTAACAAAGGCTAGCGAGCGCGCATTCAGCGATGAAATACGCAGGTCATAGTCACCGCTAGGGGGAGTAGGGGCATCGCCTTGCTCCACCAGCCCAACGGAGAAACCCGCATGACCCACGCGAGCCGCCAGAGCGGCGCCCACCATGCCGCCACCGACAATAATAATGTCATGATCGTGCTGCATAAGAGTATCTCCTGGGTGCACAATAACCGTTAGAGGGCGCATTGCATGGCCCGCTGTTGCTATACAGTATCGTTGAGTTTGAGCCACATTGCCTAGAGGTGAACGATTGACGCAGGCCGTGGAAATTGCAGAAAGCGTTGCCCAGGCGGGCGAGGAACTGGCTGATTTTATTCAGCGGCACCCAAGACTGTGGGTGATTACCGGTGCCGGTGTGAGTACCGACAGTGGCATTCCGGACTATCGTGACGCGGATGGCCAGTGGAAGCGGCCACCCCCAGTGCAGCATGGCGATTTTATGAGTTCTCATCACGTTCGCCAGCGCTACTGGGCCCGCGCGCTGATCGGTTTTAGCGCCATGCGCGAAGCCCAAGCCAGCGGCGCACACCGTGCGTTGGCCGCGCTGGAGTCACAGGGTTATATCCAGCAGTTGGTGACTCAAAACGTTGACCGCTTACATCAGCGCGCCGGTTCCCGCCGGGTGATCGACCTCCATGGCCGGGCGGACATGGTGAAGTGCATGGTGTGCGACTACCAAATGATGCGCCACGCCATGCATGCCGAAATGGCGCGCATGAATCCGAGCTTTACTGGTTTGCAGGCGGGGCACGCTCCGGATGGCGACGCCGACCTGGAAACTGACTTCAGCACTTTTCGTATTTTCGACTGCCCGCGCTGTAGCGGCATCCTGAAGCCCGATGTGGTGTTCTACGGCGATGTGGTACCCGCCGAACGGCGGCTGGCAGCGCAGGTAGCGCTGGCCGAGTCGAATGCGGTGCTGGCTGTGGGCACCTCGTTGATGGTGTTTTCCGGCTACCGTTTTTGCCGCGCCGCCCATGAGCGGGGCATCCCGCTAGCATCGCTATCGCTCGGCGTCACCCGGGCAGATGCGCTATTGACCCACCAGTGGCGGGCGCCGTTGACGCCGGTGCTCGAGCAGGCTGTGAGCTGTTTAAAGGACGTTTAGCCAGCGCTAGCTTTTGAAAACTTCGGTGAGGTGAACATCACCCATGGCGATAGGCGCTGGGCGTAACGCCCACCTCACGACGAAACACCTGAGAGAAATGGCTAGGGCTCGAATAGCCGACTTCCATGCCGATGTCGATGATGCTTCGTTCCGTCTCAAGCAGAAGGTGACGAGCACGTGATATACGCATGCGAATGAAGTATTGCGAAGGCGAAAGGCCGGTGGCCTGTTTGAACATTCGGCTGAAATGGTAGTCGCTCAGTTCTGCAACAGTGGCCAATTGCCCGAGACTGAACTCTTTGGCGAGACTCTCGTGCATGGCTTGGATAACACGCTTTAACTTATACATCTGAAGTGCATTGATGCGCCTAGCAGCATTGTGTGAGTCGAGGTAGTTGCGAACCAAGTGCACAGCAAGAGCCTGCGCCAGACTTCGTAGGAACAGTAGGCTAGGCGGATACTCGTTGATTAGCTCAATGCGTAACTGATCCATCATGAACTTTATACGTTCATCCTGACCGCCTGATATTTCCAGAAAAGTCACTGCCTCGCCGTTTACGCCAAGTACATCGTTTGCAGCCTGATCGATCAATGGTAGGCCGAGATACAAATGCATCACCTGGAAGGTATCGCCATTATGCGTATGCCAGCGCATCTCGTAGGGGGCGCTAGTGTTGGTGAGGAAGAAATTGCCGGCCTTGATATCGTGGGCTTCCCATTCACCATCAAGTGAGCGTTCCTCAATAGTCGCAGCGCCAGCTAGAACTAATACCAGCAGCGGCTCAACCACGGCGGGAATCAGTATTGGCTCGAACATGGTGTGATGGCTGAAAAACTGTACCACTACGTCCTGCATCTGCGGGAGTGGCGGCAAGGTTTGCCGCTCTCCAGGAAGATAATGCAACATTGCTTCAGCGGTAATGCGAGGGGCATCACTGACGAGTCGTTCATTCGTTTCGGTCGGGTGCATGGAATGCTCCTAGGCAAAGCCTTACAACGCTATTCGAGGCCATCTGTTAACTATAATGTTGCGATCTCACCTTTGCGCAAAACCCCAACAGTCAAAGCAAGCCTCCAAAAGCCTAGCACTCCCCATTGCGACACAGTGAGCTTGTCGCAAAGGACAGTGCCCACAGGCACAGGGTTGACGAATGTCTCGTCTGCTCGCATTGGAGAAAACCATCATGACTGATTGCAAAAACAGCACTCCCCAGGAAGTTGAAGGTAAAGTCGCGCTGATCACCGGTGCTGCCAGCGGCATCGGAAAAGCCATTGCACTGTTGCTGCATGCGCGTGGCGCGCAGGTCATTGCTGAAGACCTTAACCCAGCTGTCGAGGAGCTTGCTCGACCTGGGCTAGTACCGCTAGTTGCTGATATTACCCAAGACGATGCCGCCGAGCGTGCGGTTGGGCTCGCCATAGAGCAGTTCGGCCGATTGGATATCCTGATCAATAATGCAGGCATAATCATTAATAAGCTGGTCATCGACATGACGCGTGAAGACTGGGAGCACATTCAGGCGGTCAATGCCACGGCAGCCTTTCTGCATTCACGCGAGGCGGTTAAGGCCATGATGCCCAACAAGGCTGGGGCGATTGTTAATATCGCCTCTTACGCTTCCTATTTCGCTTTCCCGACTATTGCAGCGTATACCGCCTCGAAGGGCGCCCTGGTGCAACTGACTCGCACGCTGGCCATAGAAGCCATTGAGCATGGCATTCGTGTCAATGCCATTGGTGTCGGAGATGTGATCACCAACATTTTAAACAACGTGGTTGACGATGGCCCAGGCTTCCTGGCTCAGCACGGCGAAGGTGCGCCCATTGGTCGTGCCGCCCAGCCGGAAGAGATCGCTGAAGTGGCCGCTTTTCTCGCCTCAGATCGCGCCAGTTTCATGGTCGGCTCGGTCGTTATGGCCGATGGCGGCATGACCGTCACGGCGGGCTGAACAATCTTTCATCTACACAGGAAAACTGTTATGAACCTGATAAACAATATGGCCTTTTTAATGTATATCAGCCGGTCTCTCCCTAGCAGCTTGATATGGCCGGGTAGCCACCTCAATACGGGGTGGCCTCATGCCGTTATAAGGTCAGGCTTGGCGTAATCAATACCCACGCGTGGCCAGCAGGCCCGGACATCGCCTCGGCGTTTAGTTGAGTAGAATGCTAGGGTATTAGATAGTTATTGCCACTAAAAGCGGAGCCTATCGTGCTGCCATTCGAACATCTCTATTCCACCTTGCCTGAACCCCTCTGGGTCGCCACCCAAGCAACGCCTGTGGCTCAACCCGAACTGATTGCGTTCAATGCGCCGCTTGCCCATGAACTGGGGGCCAAAGAGATACCTGACTCAACAACGCTTGCCGATTGGTTTAGCGGCAACCAGCCCATGCCGGATGCCAAGCCGGGCGCCTTAGGTTACGCCGGGCATCAGTTCGGCAACTTTGTGCCGCAACTGGGCGATGGCCGTGCGCTGCTGCTGGGCGAAGTGATCGATCAGAATGGCGTTCGCCGCGATGTGCAGCTAAAAGGCAGCGGCCGCACACCGTTTTCCCGTGGTGGCGATGGTCGTTCGCCGTTAGGGCCGGTGCTGCGTGAGTACCTGGTCAGCGAGTTCATGGCCGCCATGGGGATTCCCACACCCGTGCCCTTGCGGCCGTGGCGAGCGGCGAGCGAGTGGTACGGCAAATGGCTGAGCCCGGCGCCGTCTTTACCCGCGTGGCGAGCAGCCATATTCGCGTGGGCACCTTTCAGTTTGCCGCTGCACAGCGGGATGAAGCATTGCTCAAAGCCCTGGCGGATCATGTGATTTCGCGCCACTACCCGGATGCCGCCAACGCAGAAGATCCCTATATGGCGCTGTTGGAAGCGGTGGTCGCTCGTCAGGCGGTGCTGATTGCCCGCTGGATCAGCGTCGGCTTTATTCACGGCGTGATGAATACCGATAACTGCAGCATCGCCGGCGAAACCATCGATTACGGCCCCTGCGCCTTTATGGAGCAGTTCGATCCGCAGAAGGTGTACAGTTCCATCGATCAAGGCCGACGCTACGCCTTTGCCAACCAGCCAGCGATTGCTCAGTGGAATCTGGCCCGCTTTGCCGAAACGCTGCTGCCGTTGATGCGGGAAGAGGGCGACGCGGTCGTGGAGCAGGCCACTGACGCCATCCGGCGCTTTGAATCACTGTTCAGCGCCGAGCAAGTCCGCCTGCATGCCGATAAGCTCGGTTTAGCGGCGGAAAGCCCCCAAGCCGAAGCGCTAATGGAAGGTCTCGAAAGCCAGATGCACCAGGGGCGGATGGACATGACCGCCACCTTTGACGCGCTCACGCAATACACTGCCTCGCCGAGTGATGAGAGCCGTGAGGCACTGCTGGCGCTGACGACTCAGCCTGGCGAGTTGACTGCGTGGCTGGATACCTGGCAGCAAGCGCAGATAGCCAGCCAAGATAGTGAGCGTTTTGCGGCCATGCGAAGCGCCAACCCGGTCATTATTCCCCGTAACCACCGGGTTCAAGAGGTCATTGATGCCGCTTACGACGGTGATTTTGCGCCTTTCCACACCTTATTGGCAGTGGTGACTAAGCCGTTCGATGAATCTGTTGAAGCGCGCCGTTTAGCGGCGCCCGCCACGGAAAATGAGCAGGTGCTAAGAACCTTCTGTGGCACATAACGCCTATGCTAGACTGTGTTTTTTTACAGTTGGAAGGCTAGCCGGTGCGCAAAATCATTCACTGCGACTGTGACTGCTTTTATGCAGCAGTGGAAATGCGCGATAATCCCGCGCTGCGGGATATACCGATTGCCATTGGCGGCAGCGTCGAGCAGCGCGGGGTGGTCGCCACCTGCAACTATCCCGCCCGCGAATTTGGCATTCACTCGGCCATGCCGATGGCTCAGGCACTCAAGCGCTGCCCGCATCTCACCGTGATCCGCGGTGAGATGGCCAAATACAAAGAAGTTGCCCGCCAGGTCTTCGCCATTTATCGCGATGTGACTGAACTGATCGAACCGCTCTCCCTGGATGAGGCCTTTCTGGATGTCTCGGAGGTCACCAGCATCACGGCAGCGCGACGCTAATGGCTGAAGCGATCCGTGAACGGGTCAGCCGCGAAGTGGGGATCACCGTTTCGGCGGGCGTAGCGCCCAACAAGTTTCTGGCCAAAATTGCCAGCGACTGGAACAAACCCGACGGCCTGTGCGTGATTACGCCGGATAAGGTCGATAGCTTCGTACAACAGTTGCCGGTCAAGAAAAAATCCACGGGGTAGGACCGCGCACGGCCGAGAAACTGGCGGGGCTGGATATTCACACCTGCGCTGACCTGCGTACCCGCACGCTAACCGACCTGGTCGAGCACTTTGGCCGTTTTGGACGGCGGCTGTATGAGCTGAGCTGGGGGCGGGACGAGCGCCCGGTGAAAACCCACCGGGAGCGCAAATCGGTCAGCACCGAACAGACCTACGCCCAGGATTTACCCAACCTCGATGCCTGCCACCGAGAGCTCCCCGCGCTGATCGAAGATTTAGAGCGCCGCTATGCCCGGCTAGACCCACCCCTGGCAGTGCGCGGGCTAATCGTAAAAGTGAAGTTCAACGACTTTACCCAAACCACCGTCGAACACGCCGACCCCGCGCCTAACCTTGAACAGTTTGAAACCCTGCTTAACGTTGGCTGGGCTAGGGGCGAGCGTCCCGTGCGCCTGCTTGGCGTGGGGTATCGGTTGGCGGACAACAGCCAGGAGCATCAGCTGTCGCTGTTTTAATTAGCCTGTTAATACTTTTGTCGATTGACGCTCATGCAGGAGCGCGTTAAAACAGATGTATGATAGGCGGCGTAAATAATCATGTTTCACATTAGCCGTCTTCCTGCCTTTTTAACGCGCGAGCCTTGCCATGTCTGCTAATGCTGCCCAACGTCCCCGTTTAGTGTTTGCTCATGCCAATGGTTTTCCGGGCTTAAGCTATCGCAGCCTGCTGAACCCACTGGCAGAGACCTTTGATCTGCACCCTCTGGATCGCTTGGGTCACCACCCTGACTACCCGTTAATCATAACTGGGGCAACTTGGTGGATGAGCTGCTGAGCTACCTACCCGAGACGGATACGCCGCTTCTGGGCGTGGGGCACTCTTTGGGTGGCACGCTAATGGCCATGGCCGCGGATAAACAGCCCGAGCGCTTCTGCGGGGTGATTATGCTTGATCCCCCTTTGATGCTGGGGAAGGACGCCTGGGCAATGAAAGCCGCCAAGCGGTTTGGCTTTGTGGATCGAGTTACCCCTGCTGGAAAAACCTTGGGTCGGCGCACCGTGTGGCCGAGTCGCGAAGCGATGGCAAGTTCGCTGGGTCGCCGGGGGCTGTTTCGTCGCTTTACCCCAGAGGCGCTCAACGACTACATTGAAGCAGGGACGCGCTTGCTAAACGATGGCAGTGCAGAACTGACCTTTGATCCTGGTATTGAGGTGGAAATTTTCCGCCACCTGCCGGATCACCTCTCGCGCCTGCCGCAGCGTTTGGGCGTGCCGTTAGAACTGGTGGCGGGCAAAGAGTCCCACCTATTGACCGCTTCACGTATAAAACGCTTGAAGCGTAGAGGGCTATCGGTGAGTGAAGTCCCCGGTACGCATATGTTCCCGATGGAGCATCCGGACGAGACCCGTGCCGCTATTTTGGCTGCCTGGCAGCGTTTATCCAGCGTCCGTCAGCCCCAAAACACAGCGTAAGGAGGCGTTATGTATCTTTCCGTACAGCTTAGCTATTACCCGTTGGCCGATGACTTCAAGCCGGTGGTCAAAGAGGTGGTGAAACGCCTTGAGGCGACAGGATTGGAAGTACACCCGAATCGCATGAGCACCCAGGTATTTGGCGAGTTCGATGCGGTCATGGCGGGACTGAGCGAGGTGATGAAGTGGTCGTTCGAAACCCACGGCAAAGCGGTCTTCACGGCCAACTTCCTCGAAGGCGATCGTCGGCCACGCTAATCGCGCAGCATAGGCAACGCCGCCCACTGGGCGGCGTGTCGTTGTCTGGTCCGTTCGCGTCGCTATGGGACATAAATGGTTCCCAAATGACTGTAGTTTAATCCCTATACCAATCAAAAATAGGGGTTAAAAGAATGTTCCATCCTGCTGATTTAAATAACAAATTCCATCATTCAGGTAAAAAACTTTCGATAGCGCTAGGGGCACTACTCGTCAGTGGCTATGCGCATTCCCAGTCGGTCAGTATGGACTTCTCCAATGAGTATAATGCGTCCTCCATTCATGCTCAGGGCGATGCCTATTTTATTGATAAGCTTGCCGAATTAACCGATGGCGATATTGATATCACGCTGCATACGGGTGGCTCGCTCGGCTTTAATTCCGGTGATCATTTTTATGGCGTGGCCGATGGCGCCGTCGAGATAGCTGATACCCTCTCGGGCACCATGAGCGGCATCGATTCGCTATTTCTACTCTCTTCGCTCCCCTTTATTGTCGACGACGTTGCCGATGCGCGGCGACTTTATGACATAGCGAAACCCTATTACGAAGAGGTGTTCGCCGATAATAACCAGGTGCTGCTGTATGCCTCGCCCTGGCCGCCGAGCGGCATCTGGTCGGAAGACGAGGTCGCGAGCCAGGACGATCTTGAGAACCTGAAGATTCGCACCTTTGACCGTAACGGTACCGAGACATTTAGAAATGTAGGTGCCTCACCGGTCAGCCTGTCCTGGGCCGATGTGGTACCCCAACTGGCCACCGGCGGTATCGAGGCGGTGTTAACGTCCGCCGAAGCGGGGGCCAATGCGAGCTTTTGGGAGCACCAGAATTACTTTGCCGGGGTTCAGTACGCCATTCCTCTTAACATGGTGCACATGAATCGCGATGCGTTCGAATCGCTTACCGACGCTCAACAGGATGCGGTCATGGAAGCGGCCAGCCTGACTGACCAACACAACTGGGAAGCGGTTGAAACGCGTACCGAAGAAAACTACCAGACGCTTAGTGAGCACGACGTCGTGATCAGTGATCCCGTCTCGGACGAGTTGCTAACGCCTCTCAAGGAAGCCGCCAGTGGCGTGGTCGAGAGCTGGCTGGAGAATACTGGTGATGACGGCGAGTCGATCTTGAGCGAGTTCCGAGGCGCTGAATGAGGGCGCTCAACATCCTTGAGCGTATCTCTCAACTGCTCAATAGGGTCGGTGCTGTCATTGCCGTGCTGCTCATTATTTATATGCTCGGCCATATCCTGTTAGAGATAGCGCTGAGGCTGTTTGGCCACTCGACGTTTATCCTCGATGAGTATATCGGTTATGCCGTGGCTACGATGTCATTTTTAGGCCTGCCTTATGTGCTGGAGAAGGGCGGGCTGATCCGTGTCTCTCTGCTTCTGGAACGCTTTCCTGAAACCAGGCGCTGGCCGCTGGAGCTATTCAGCAGCTTGGTAACGGCAGGCTGCTTTGTGTGGCTCTCGACCTTCTGGTTTCAGAATGTTCTGCGTAGCTACAGCCGCGGCACCGTCAGTGAAACCATGGCAGAGACGCCTATTTGGCTGCCGGAGAGCGCCATCCTCGTGGGCATGTGGTTAATTTCCATCACGCTGTTAGTCAGAGCCCTAAAAATAATGGCTCTGCGTTCAGGCTACTCGTCTAGCGTCAATTGAAGCAGCGACTAATAGGAAAGGCGTTATGGATATTTTTTGGTCGGCCGTCGGGGTCGGCGTACTGCTGTTGTTCTTTTTGTCGATGGGCACCTGGATTTTTGCATCCATGCTGGCCGTGTCCATTGGCTCGCTTTGGCTGTTTGGCGACTTCGGTGCTGATCGTATCGGTCTGATTTTCTCGCGAATTCTCTACCGTGCCAGTAATAGCTGGGAGTTATCGGCCATCCCGCTGTTTATATTGATGGGCGAGCTGATTTTTCGCTCCAACATTTCCGAGCGGCTTTTCAAAGGGCTGGTGCCGATCACCCGCCATTTGCCGGGCGGTATTCTCCACACCAACGTGCTTGGCTGTACGCTGTTTGCGGCGGTGAGCGGCTCCAGCGCGGCGACGACCGCGACGATTGGCAAAATCACCACCCAGGAGCTGAAAACGAGGGGGTACGATCGCAACCTATCGATCGGTTCGCTGGCGGGCGCCGGTAGCCTGGGGCTGTTGATTCCGCCTTCGATCGTGATGATCGTCTATGGCGTTCAGGCGGAAGTCTCTATTAGCCAGCTGTTCATGGCGGGGGTAGTGCCGGGCCTGTTAATTGCGCTGCTGTATAGCGTGTATATCGGCGCGAGGACCTATTTGTCGCCGTCGTTGGCACCCAAACAGGCGGCGACTGACCAGAGCGTAGGGCAATCCATTCTGCTTCTGCTGCCCGTGCTGGTGTTGATCAGCATCGTGATTGGCTCTATCTATAGCGGTATTGCCACGCCCTCGGAAGCGGCGGCGGTGGGCGTGGCCGCAACGCTGGTGCTGCTTGGCGTCGAGCGCCAGCTTTCGGCGCGGCTGTTTATCGAGGCGTTCAGAGGCACGTTAATCACCAGTATCATGGTGTGCAGCCTGTTGATTACCGCCACGTTGCTCTCCACGGCGATGGGCTACCTGCACCTGCCCCGGGAGCTTGCGGAGTGGATCGCCGCGCAAAACTTTACCCCGATGTCGTTGTTGCTGGCGCTGGCGGTTTTCTATGTGGTGCTGGGGCTTTTCCTGGACGGTATTTCGATCACCGTGATGAGCCTGCCGATTACGCTGCCGATCGTACTGCTGGCGGGGTTCGATCCCATCTGGTTTGGCATCTTCCTGATCATCATGATCGAGCTTGGCCAGATAACGCCGCCGGTCGGATTCAACCTGTTTGTGCTGCAAAGCCTGACGGGGGAAAGCATCAGCCGGGTGGCCCTGGCAGCGCTACCTTTCTTCCTGCTGATGTGCGTGGCGGCCTTGATCATCAGCTTATGGCCGGATATTGCCTTGTGGCTGCCTCGCTTTATGGCGGAATAAGCAGGTTAGGTATCCACACAAGTAAAACCGCCGCCCCAAATTTGGGCGGCGGTTTAGTTCTTGCTGACTAACGCTTAATTACACCAGTGAATCCAGGCAGGACTCAATAATATCCAACCCTTCATTGAGCACGTCATCTTGAATGGTGACAGGCATCAAGAAGCGGATGGTGTTGCCGTACATGCCGCAGGAAAGCAGGATCAAGCCCTCTTCGCGGGCTTTCTTGCACAGCGCGGCAGCCAGTTCAGGGTTAGGCGTGTGATCGGCTTTATTCGACACCAGCTCAAAGGCAAGAGCATGGCGCCCATGTTGTTGCGCACGTTGTTGTCGATGCCAATCAAAACTTATCTGCCCAAACGTTGAAGCGCTTGGCCAACTTGTCGCCCAAAGCCTGGCTCTTCTCCAGAATGTTCTCTTCTTCAAACACTTCCATAACCGCCAACGCGGCCGCACAGGCGGGGGGCTGCCGGTGTAGGTGCCGCCCAATGAGTTAGGGCCTGAAGCATCCATCACTTTGTCGGTGCCTACGATGGCGGAAATCGGCATACCGTCGGCCATACTCTTGGCCATGGTCATAATGTCCGGCTCAACACCGCTATGCTCGATGGCAAACATTTTGCCGGTACGGCCAAAGCCTGACTGCACTTCATCGACTATCATCAGCATGCCGTGCTCATCGCAGATTTCGCGAACCTTGGTCAGGAAGCTGGTAGAGGCCGGGTAGAAACCGCCTTCGCCAAGCACCGGTTCGAGCACGATGGCCGCGGTATCTTTGGGGTTGGCATCGGTTTTCAGCGTCATTTTCAGGCCGCGAATGGCTTCGTCTTCGCTAACGCCGTGGTAAGGCACCGGGTAGGGCGCACGGAAAACGGTGCCCGGCATGGGGCCGAAGTCGCTCTGGTAAGGCGCCACCTTGCCGTTCATGGCCATGGTGAAGAAGGTACGGCCGTGGTAGCCGCCATCGAAGCAGATAACGTTAGAACGGCCAGTGGCGGCGCGGGCGATCTTGACCGCATTTTCCAGCGCTTCCGCACCCGAGTTGGCCAGCATGACTTTGGCATGGCCACGAACGGGCACGATGTGACTGAGTTTTTCCGCGACTTTCACGTAGCCTTCATAAGGCATGACCGTTTGGCAGGTATGCATCAGCTTATCGAGCTGGGCTTTTACCGCTGCGACCACTTTGGGTGACGGTGACCTACGTTGAGTACGCCAATGCCGCCTGCGAAGTCGATAAAGCGGTTGCCGTCCGCGTCCCAGATTTCAGCGTTTTCAGCGTGGTCGGCGAATGCCGTTGCGGGGCTTGCAGCGCCAGCAGCGACGTATTTATGTTTTAGCTCGTTTAGTTCGGCATTGCTGCTCATGGCTTACTTCCTAATTGATGAGGATTGATCTTTTAGCATAGTGCTTAATAGGGGTGCCTGATAGGGGCCTGATTGTGAAGTTTAAAAGCGTTGCTTACATGAATGACGAGGCAATGACAACACGATTACGCCCCGTCTGTTTAGCTTGGTACATAGCTTTATCAGCACGATCAAGTAACCGTGTGCCTGAGGCTTCAACGTAGCTGGTAATCCCCGATGAGAGCGTCATCGTTAATTGGTGCTTAGTAAACGTTTGTTGCGCGACGCTTTCACGAATGCGTTCCATGCCTTGGTAGGCTTCTTCAGAATTTACGCCTGGCATAATGATTAAAAACTCTTCACCGCCCAATCGTATGTGCAAATCGGTATCGCGCAGTACAGCACTCACTAAGGAGGTGATCTGTTGTAAAACGCTATCGCCCGCGCTGTGCCCATAGGTATCGTTGATCGCTTTGAAGTCATCCAGGTCATAGATCGCGATGCTGAAAGGTGTTCCATACCGCTCGCAGCGCTTGATCTCTTCATCCAGGCGCTGCAAACCGGCACGACGGTTGAGCAGCTCCGTTAGCTCATCGTGGTGAGCCAAATGATCCAAGCGCTCATTAGCCTGCTTGAGCCGCTCTTCTAGCTGTTTGCGCTGGGTAATGTCGATTATGAAAGTGACTTTACGCGGCTCTCCATCGTCAGCCTCAATACGCGCAGCTTCGGCGATGATGGTGCGTCTTCCGCCGTTTTTGAGAACCACATCCCACTCTTGGCGCAGCTCTTGATCCTCGTTGCCCTGCATAAACTCAGCATGCAGCGCTGATAAAATCGCATGGTTCTCTTCGGCACTACGTGGGTAAGGTGCTGGCCTAAAAGCTCTTCCTGCCGGTAGCCATAAAATTCACAGTAAGCTGGATTGACCATTTCAAAGTGACCGAAGGGGTTGTAATACAGATTCCAATCGGTGCCGCTTTGATACGTTTTCGGTATTGCGCTTTGAGCGGTTAAATAACTGGTAGAGTCTGTCGAGACTAATCTCTTTCATACACCGCTCCTGAGCTGCTATCTACTTCATTTTTTAACCCCACTAATAGCGGAACAATATTGGTGCACAAAAGTGTTAATCGCCGGTTTTGCGTAGTAGAAACCCTGCTGATGAACAATCCCCGCGCGGGCGAGCCATAAGGCTTCGGCACGAGTCTCGACACCTTCGGCGATAAGAGTCATATCGAGCTCTTGGGCAAGCAGGATAATCGCGTTTAACAACGCTTGGCGGCGAAGATCATTATCGCAATTCATCACCAGCTCACGGTCGATTTTGAGCTTGTCAGGTGTCAAATCGGTCAATAAGTCCAAATTGGCGTACCCATTACCAAAATCATCCAGCGCCGTTTTAAAGCCCATGGAGCGGTAAGCATCGATGATATTGCACAGGTGCTGCCGGTCGCGGACGCGCTCGGTTTCGGTGATTTCAAAAATTAGCCGATGAGTTGGCCAACCCACCCGTTTTGATACCGCTAACGTTGCCTGGATGCAGGCTTCGGGCTCATAAACGGCGTTGGGCAGAAAGTTGATCGAAAGGTCGGTTTGCATATCCAGTGCGCTGGCCATTTCGATTGCTTTTACCCGGCAGGCCTGATCAAAACGGTAGAGGAGCTCATCAGTCACTTGCGAAATGACGCTCCAAGCGGATTCACCGCACGGCCCACGAACCAGTGCTTCATAGGTGACGATTTGGGCCAGCGATAGATCCACGATTGGCTGAAAGGCCATGGTGAACTCAAAGGGCAAGTCGCCTTCACAGCGTTTGCAACTGCCATTGACGCGTGCGCACTGGCTCATAGCTGCTCCTGAGGGATGGGTGTTGGATGGCGCTGTTAATGCCATAACATTAGATAGATTAATGCCTATAGCCTATGTTGAAGCATTCAACGCTCTTAACTTTAGGTCTTAATATACGTTTTGTATAGCTTTTGTACAACAATGGGTTGCGAAGCATTAGCCAGATGCCTGCTTCTTGGCTTGCAATATTGGTCGGTTCTTTTGGCTTAAAAAAAGGCGCCAAGTAGGCGCCTATAAGAGGGAAGTGCATAAACCATTAGTGCTATTAAATGATGCCTGCTGCGCGAAGCGCAGTGCGCTGCTCCAAGCTAATACCAAGTTCTTCCAGCACGCTTTCCGTATGTTGGCCTAAGTGGGGCGGCGCCGTAGTGGCGCTCATTTGGGCACCGTTAAAACGGATAGGGTTAGCGACCAGATCCACCTGACCTGCTTGGTCGTGGGGCAGGGTCTGCTTAAGTCCGCGGGCTTTCACATGGGGGTCGTCGAACACCCGATCCAGCGTATTGATCGGCCCGCAGGGAACGCCTACGGCTTCAAAAGCGGCTAGCCATTCATCAGTGCTGCGCTGGGCCAACGCCGTTTCCAGCTGCGGAACGAGCAGAGCACGATTGTTTACCCTGGCTCCATTGGTGGCAAAGCGTGGATCTTCCGCCAAAGCCGGTAGTGACAGCACCGCGCAAAAACGCTTGAACTGCTCGTCGTTGCCGACAGCCATAATCATATGGCCATCCTGGGTGGCAAACGCCTGATAAGGCACGATGTTGGGGTGAGCGTTACCCAATCGCTGGGGCACATTGCCCGAGGTGAGGTAATTCAGTGCCTGATTGGCGAGCACGCCTACCTGCACATCCATTAATGCCATATCGATATGGCAGCCCTCGCCGCTATCACGGCGCTGATAAAGCGCCGCTAAAATTGCATTAGCGGCATATAACCCGGTGAATATATCGGTAAAGGCGACGCCACTTTTTACCGGGCCACCGCCGGGTTCACTGTCGGGCTTGCCAGTTAGGCTCATGATCCCGCCCATGGCTTGGATCATAAAGTCATAACCGGCGCGGTGAGCGTAAGGGCTCTCCTGGCCGAAACCGGTAATCGAACAGTAGATCAACCTAGGGTTGAGCGCCTTTAAGCTGGCGTAATCCAGCCCGTAGCGTTTCAGGCCGCCAACTTTAAAGTTCTCTATCAGCACGTCAGAGTTAGCGACTAGCTGCTTGATCACTGCCTGGCCTTCGGGCTTGGCCATATCGACGGTCAGAGAGCGTTTACCTCGGTTAGCGCACAGGTAGTACGCCGACTCTTCGCTGCCCGCCAGCCAAGGAGGGCCCCAGTGGCGGGTGTCATCGCCGCTACCGGGGCGCTCTACCTTAATCACATCTGCCCCCATATCCGCGAGCATTTGTCCGCACCACGGCCCGGCCAGTACGCGGGAAATATCGAGTACTTTTATACCGGCCAGTGGTTTGGTTAGCTCGTTCATAGAGGCTCCGTTAATAAGTGACAAGTGATCAAGGTGCGGTGATTAAAAGAACGACTGAATGCCTGTCTGGGCGCGACCCAGAATCAGAGCGTGTACATCGTGGGTGCCTTCGTAGGTGTTTACCGACTCCAGATTGACCATATGGCGAATAACACCGTATTCGTCGGAGACGCCGTTACCGCCGTGCATATCGCGAGACTGGCGGGCGATATCCAGCGCTTTGCCGCAGTTGTTGCGCTTGATCAGCGAGACCATTTCCGGTGCCCAGTTGCCGCTATCCATTAGCCGGCCCACCTGCAGGGCTGCCTGCAAGCCAAGGGTGATCTCGGTCTGCATATCGGCGAGCTTTTTCTGGATCAGTTGGTTGGCGGCCAGCGGGCGGCCAAACTGCTTGCGGTCGAGGGTGTATTGGCGCGCTGCGTGCCAGCAGAACTCTGCCGTGCCCATCACACCCCAGGCGATGCCGTAGCGGGCTTTGTTGAGGCAGCCGAAGGGGCCTTTCAGGCCACTGACGTTGGGCAGCAGGTTCTCTTCGGGAACAAAGGCGTTATCCAGCACGATCTCACCGGTAATCGATGCGCGCAAAGAGACTTTGCCTTCGATTTTGGGCGTGGTGAAACCTTCGGTGCCGCGCTCGACAATAAAGCCTTTAATCTGATTGTCGTGAGCCGCTGATTTCGCCCATACCACCGCGATATCGGCAATTGGGCTATTGGTGATCCACATTTTTG
The DNA here is from genome assembly GCF_009728585.1 of Halomonas sp. PA16-9. NCBI lineage: Bacteria > Pseudomonadati > Pseudomonadota > Gammaproteobacteria > Oceanospirillales > Halomonadaceae > Halomonas > Halomonas sp. PA16-9. The sequence continues at coordinate 733,108 of NZ_CP040451.1, forward strand.
CGCCAGTCAAGCGGTAGCCGCCGTCGACTTTTTCCGCGCGGGTAATCATGCCACCCGGATCAGAGCCGTGGTCGGGTTCGGTCAAGCCAAAACAGCCAACCATTTCACCGCTGGCAAGCTTAGGCAGGTACTTGTGCTTCTGCTCTTCAGAGCCATAGGTCTCGATGGGGTACATTACCAACGATGACTGCACACTCATGGCCGAACGGTAGCCGGAGTCTACGCGCTCCACTTCGCGGGCAATCAAACCGTAGGCTACATGGTTAACGCCTGCGCCGCCGTACTCGGGGGAAACGGTGGCGCCCAGCAGGCCAAGCTCACCCATTTCGGTCATGATCTCGCGGTCAAAGCGCTCTTCACGGAAGGCGGTTAGCACGCGGGGCTGAAGGTTTTCCTGGCAGTAGTCGTAGGCCGCATCGCGGATCTGGCGCTCTTCATCGGTGAGCTGTTGTTCCAGAAGTAGCGGGTCGTCCCAGTTGAAATGCGTCATGGCGTAGATTCCTCGGATAGTGGGAAGGAATAGATGCAAAATAGCTTGCAGCCAATGTATCGCCGTTTTTTTAAAATATCTACATTTTTTTAAAACGTAGAACTTTGGTCTGGGACGAAGAGCCAAAGCGAAAAGCTCAGCCGATGCCGCGCTCTTGAAGGACGCGGGTAATGATCGGTACGGGGGTCATCAGGTGATCGCGCATCAGGGTGTCGGCTTCGGCGGTATCGCGCGCCAGAATGACATCGACCAGCGCAGCGTGCTCCTGGCGCTTAAGCTCCAGCGCCTGGGACGACATCACGGTTTCCTGCAACCACAGGTGGCGGTAGCGCTCTACCTGGTCAAACAGGGTGTTGCGCATTTGCAGTAGGTGAGGGGAGTTGCAGCCGCTGGCAATGGCGGTATGGAAGGCTTTGTGGCGCTGATCCCAGATGTCGAGCAGGTCGTTGGGGGTGTTGATGTCGGTGACCTTGGCCAGCCGATGTGCGGTAGCCAGCACCGTGGCTTCCCAATCGTCGTCGCCGCGCTCTATAGCCAAGCGCAGGATCAGCCCTTCAAGCTGAGCCCGGGCGTCGTAAATATCGTTGAGTTCGGCCAGCGACATAGGTGCTACCCGGTAGCCGCGCTGGCTTATCGCGACCACAAGGCGGTCAGAGACTAACTGCGATAGCGCTTCCCGTAGCGGCCCGGTGCTGGCGCCGTACTGCTCTTTGAGCCTGCTCATCAGCAGCTTCTGCTCAGGCGCATAGCGGCCACGAATAATGTCGTGCTTGAGTTGGCGGTAAGCACTAATGGCGAGGTTCTGCCGCGGCGCGCCTTTATCCCGACTATTGTCCTCTTTAAAACCGGGCTCCATAGCAGTGTGGCTCCTATCCTGAATCAATAATAACGGTGGGGTGGGCGAAATTGACGGCCATTATCAATAAATAATAACAATTCGGCATAAAATAAGACATTTATGCGGGATTTCAGGATTTTAATAGCTGGCTATTCGATCCAGCTGCTGGGCGGTTACACCTTCTGAGGCACTCATGGCTGTATGAGGTAAAGGCACTGCTGCGCTGATAACGCCCTATTAGCATCCAACGCATAAGCCGTGCTAACTTCACCTCCACCGCTTCCGGTTCGTCGTGACGGCAGCCAGAAGCTGGGGCTTCAACACCTCCTTTTTATCGTCAACCATACCTATAAGTCCAAGCAGGACGGAGGAAATGCTCATGAAAACTCTACGCTCTCTATAGCCACAGCCGCTGCCGCTTCTATGCTCGCGGTTGCACTTCCAGCAAGCGCTCAACAACTCTCAATCGCGACTGGCGGTACTGGTGGCGTTTACTACCCTATCGGCGGTGGTTTTGCCGAAATGATCAACAACCATATCGAAGGCGCTCAGGCGACTGCTGAAGTGACCGGTGCCTCGGTTGAAAATATGGGCCTGATCATGCGCGGTGACGCGGATCTCGCCCTGGCTCTGGCCGATACGGTCTATCAAGCCTATACCGGCACGGATGATTTTGAAGGTCGCCAGATTGAAAATACTCGCGCACTGGCGTCGGTTTATCCCAACGCGGTACAGCTGGTGACCCTGGCCGAGTCGGATATCGAATCGATTGCTGATCTAGCGGGTAAGCGCGTTTCCGTCGGTGCACCGGGTAGCGGCACCGAGCTGAACGCCCGTGCATTGCTTGAAGCCAATGGCATTAGCTATGAAGACTTCACTCCCCAGCGCCTTAACTTCAACGAAACCGCTGATGCCATTCGCGACGGTGATATCGACGCCGGCTTCTGGAGCGTTGGGCCACCCACCAGCTCGATTCTCAACCTGGCAGCCACCCGCGATATTCGCCTGATTGGCTTGTCTGATGAAGAGGTAGCCAATGCCCAGGAAGAAGAAGCGGTATTTGCTCCCTACCAGCTTGCTGCGGGTATGTACGACGGTATGGACGAAGCCGTTCAGACCATCGGTATCCCCAACGTGCTGGTCGTTAATGCCGATATGGACGAAGAGCTGGCTTATCAACTCACCCAACTGTTGTTTGAAAACACCGATGAGCTGATTGCGGTTCACCCGGCGGCTAACGACACCACCGTTGAGTTCACTATGGAGTCGACCCCCGTGCCGCTGCACCCGGGCGCACTGCGCTATTTCGAAGAAGTCGGTGCTGAAATCCCGGATCGTCTGCGTCCTTAATCGTGTAATGATATTTTCATAATCAGATTGCCATAAGGACATTGCCATGCAGTGGCAGCGACGACTGATGGCGCTACTGATTGCATGTTGTCCGTTCGCCGAAGTGGGGGCTTCCCCCGCTTCGGCGTTTATGCGCCTAGCCGTGGTGACCGAACAAGGCGACACGCTAGTGGATGAAGCGGTGCCGGCTGACGGTCGCTGGTGTATTAAGTGGCAGCACTCCGTGAACATTTCACGGTGCTGGACTGCTATCGTAATGTAGCGGGCGTCATGCAATTAGAGCGTAGCCATCAACCCGATTTCGCCGCAGGGCTTGGGCATATTTTTGGCCGCGGCGAGCAGGTATCAGACGGTGAGGGCGGTTACTGGATTAATGCCATTAACGAACCTGTAGCCAATAACCGTTATGTGTTGAGGGTAGGTTCACCGGCTGTTAATCATCGTGTGGTGTGGCCTGGCGGTGAGCATGCGCCAGTGAGCCTCAGTGAGCACGCCGCTGGACAACGCGTGACCATTCAGTTGATAGACCCTCACGCATCCCCGCGTGAATAAAAACGACATTAGTTAACGCTTCCGAGGACTTCATGAGCGAATCCAATCAGCCGTCGAGCGTGGTGCCTGGCGGTAATGTGATTCAACCCCGCATGGTGCTGTGGTCGATCACCATTGTGGCGGTGGGTCTTTCCCTGTTTCAGCTCTACTCTGCCGGTATTCAGCCCTTAGGGCTTTTTTATCAGCGCAGTATTCACCTGGCACTGATTATGGTGCTGGCATTTCTAATGTTTCCAGCCTTTGGGCCCACTCGCAAACGTGGTGTATTGGGCTGGGGGCTTGATCTAGTGTTTTTTGCCGGGGCGATTCTCACCGGTGGTTACTTGGTACTCAACCTGGATGAGATTTTTAGCCGTGCGGGTTTTTGGAACAGTACCGATATTCTGGTTGCCTGTATTGCTACGGTGACGGTACTGGAAGCCAGCCGTCGCGCGGTAGGTTTTGGTATGACCGTGATTGGCCTCTTGGCGATTGTGTATGCCTTTGCGGGGCCGCGGGGCGAGCTGCCGTGGCTTGGCGAGTGGATGCCGGGCATTCTTGAGCACCGCGGATACACCATTGATCGAGTTGCCGGTCAACTCTACTTGGGGCAAGAGGGTATTTTCGGCCTGCCGCTAGGCGTTGCGGCGACCTATATCTTTTTTTTGTCCTCTTTGGTGCTTTTTTGGAGTGCACCGGGCGGGTAAATTCTTTATCGATATGGCCTATGCGGCGACCGGCCGCCAGCGTGGCGGGCCAGCCAAGGCGGCGGTATTGGCGTCGGCGGGCATGGGCTCGATTTCTGGCAGCGCGATTGCCAACGTGGTCACCACCGGTGCTTTTACCATTCCATTGATGAAGCGGCTGGGCTACAAAGCCAAGCAGGCAGGTGGTATCGAAGCGGCGGCCTCGACCGGCGGGCAAATCATGCCGCCGTTAATGGGGGCCGGGGCGTTCCTGATTGCTGAGTACACCAATACGCCGTACCTGGACATCGTCAAGGTCAGTATCCTGCCAGCGATCATGTATTTCGCGACGGTGTACCTGTTTGTGCATATCATCGCTCTCAAGCAGGGCATGCAGGGGCTACCCAAGGATGAACTGCCGCAGATGCGCCAGGTCATGAAGGATGGCTGGCACTTCCTGCTGCCGTTGGCGGTGCTGGTCTGGCTGCTGGCGATGAGTATGTCGCCCATGCGGTAGGCTACTACGCAGTGATCACCATTTTGGCGGTAGCGGTATTGCGCTATGTGCTGTGGTTCTTCTTTGTGGCGCCCAGGCAGGGCCAGCCAGTGACCGCAACGGCCGTTAAAGACGTGGTACGTACAGGCTTTGCCAAGCTGATCGAGGGCTTGGAACTAGGTGCTCGCAATGCGGTAGCGGTTTCCATGGCCTGTGCAGTCGCCGGGATTATCGTTGGGGTAGTGGGTTTAACCGGCTTGGGACTGAAATTCTCCTCCATGATGCTGGCTTTCTCCGGCGGCAACCTGGTATTGGCGCTGGTGATGGTACTGTTGGCAAGCTTAGTACTGGGGATGGGGCTGCCCGTTACCGCCAGCTATATCGTGCTCATCGTCCTCGTCGGCCCTGCACTGACAGCCGAGTTTGGTGTGCCGCTGCTGGTCGCCCACCTGGTCGTGTTCTGGTACTCCCAGGATTCCAACGTGACGCCTCCCATCGCCTTGGCAGGCTTTGCCGGGCGGCGATTGCGGGCAGTAAGCCGATGGAAACCAGCTTCCAGGCGTGGAAGTTTGCCAAAGGGCTCTACCTGATCCCACTGTTTATGGTCTTCAACCCTGAGATTATCATTGGTGGCCCGGTGCCGGTGGTGATCTGGAATGGAGTGATTGCCATTCTGGCATTAGGTGCCTTTGCCGCGGCGCTGGAAGGCTATCTGTTTACCAAAATGTCGTGGCTACCGCGCATCGCGATTACCGCCGCGATCTTTGGGGTGTTCTATCCCAATCTGATGACCGAAATTGCTGGTGTCGCGGTCATGATCGTCGCCATTGGCGCTAACTGGTTGGCCAGTAAGCGCGAAGTACCTGCGACCCCCGTTAGTGGTTAAACGTTAGGCGACCCTATATACAGACCCAAAGGTAGCCAGTAACAGAAAAGGCCCGGAGAGATAATCTCCGGGCCTTTTGTTTGGTGTGCTACAGGATTGACTGGTTTAGAAGATCGAGTTAGAAGATCGACTCAGCGGTGCCTGAACCCTCAGAACCACTGGCTTCTTCCAGCTCGCGGCTGATACGGCGCTGCTGGTAATCCGGCAAGTGATCCTTATGGAACAGTTCAGTGATACCTCCAGACTGGCCGTCAGATAAACGTTGGCCTGTCGTTGGGTCTACGCGCGCAGTGACAATCGTCGCGGGGCGCTCGGGCACGGCGTTTGGCGTACCTTCCAGGGCATCCCCCATAAACTCTACCCAAATGGGTAGCGCGGCCTGAGAACCATACTCAGAAATGGTCTCGTTGCTGTCCTTACCGACCCATACCGTAGTGACTAGATCGCTGTTAAAGCCCGCAAACCAGGCGTCACGCTGGCTGTTGGTGGTACCAGTCTTGCCGACGATATCCTCACGGTTAAGGCTCAGTGCGCCGCGGCCAGTGCCCGAGGTGATAACGTCACGTAGCATATCGCGTAGAATGTAGACAGCGGCTGGGTCGGCTACCCGTTTGGCGATCGGGTATTCGCGGCCATCAATTTCCACCGTCTCCTGGTCTTCGGCACAGCTGGGGCAGGCAACCTGCGGCGTGGCTTCATCAATCAGCTCATTGTCGTCGTCACGGGTAACCCGCTCAATAAACCAGGGCGACACCTGGAAACCACCGTTGGCGAGCACCGCGTAAGCGTTGGTCATTTCCATCGGCGTTAAGCTCGCGCTGCCTAGCGCTAATGATAAGCCACGAGGGAGCTGGGCGGGAGAGAAGCCGAAGCCCTCCAAAAAGTTAATCGTGTAATCCAGCCCCATGGTTTGTAGAACGCGAATAGTGACCAGGTTGCGCGAACGGGCAAGGGCTGGACGTAAGCGCATAGGGCCTTGGAAGTCACGGCTGGAGTTGACCGGCCGCCACAATGAGTTACTGCCATCGTCGAGCACCACGGGCGAATCATTAACGACGCTGGCGGCGTTCATCTCTCCATCCTCAAGGGCCGCTAAGTAAATAAACGGCTTGAAGATAGAGCCTGATTGGCGTCGTGCCTGTACAGCACGATTGAACTTGCTGGCGTTAAAGTCGAAACCGCCCTGGAGTGCCAGGATAGCACCCGTTTGAGGGTCTTGAGCGACCAGCGAGCCTTCGGTATCCGGCTGTTGAGAGAGGCGTAGCGAACCGTCTTCATTCTCAATGACGCGCACCATATCACCCCGTACAGCAATCTCCTCAGCCGAGCTGGGTGCAGCTCCGCGGCTCCGCGGGCTCAGGTAAGGGCGTGCCCAGTTCAAACCTTCCCAGCCGATCGTCTGTAGACCATCGTTGCGAGTTAGCACCTGCATTTCGCGGCCGCTACTTTCTACCACGATGGCGGGCTGAAGCAGGCCATAATTGGGCGTGCGCTCAAGCACCTGAACCCAGTTGCTGACGTCGCCCTCGATCCCTTCGACTTCCGTTTGGCTGCGCTGGGCGGCTTGGCGTGCGGTTTGGCGAATTTCGGGAGACTCAGAAAGCTCCTCCTCCAGGCCTTGGGTCGCGGTTTGCTCCTGGGCCTCGACAAGGCTTGCGCGATCTCACGCTGCTCCGGCCCGCGCCAGCCATGGCGAAGGTCATAGGCCGTCAGGCCGTTGGCCAGCGCTTGGCGGGCAAAGGGCTGCAGCTCGCTATCAATCGTAGTGTAAATACGATAGCCACCGGTGTAAGCGTCATCGCCAAAGCGTTCCACGGCATACTGACGTGCCATTTCGGAGACATAGGCGGCATCGACTTCAGCTTGGGTATAGTGGCGGCGGGCCGTTACAGGATCCTGAACCGCTGTCTGATAGGTGGCATCATCGATGTAGCCGAGTTCGCGCATACGGAACAGAATCCAGTTGCGACGAATCAGCGAACGCTCGGAGTTAGCCAGCGGGTTAAAGGCAGAAGGTGCCTTGGGCAACCCCGCAATCATGGCCGTTTGCGCTAGGCTAAGCTCGGCGAGGGGTTTGTCGTAATAGGTTTCAGCGGCGGCAGCGATACCGTAGGCGCGATTGCCCAGGAAAATCTTGTTCACGTAAAGTTCGAAGATTTCCTCTTTATCGAGTATCTGCTCCATTTGTAGTGCCAGCAGGATTTCACGAATTTTACGCGTAAACGTCTGATCGAGTGTCAGCATATAGTTACGCGCGACCTGCATGGTGATCGTCGAGCCGCCCGATTGGATATCGCCACTCATCGCAAGTTGAACCACCGCCCGCGCCAAGCCCCGCGGTCGACACCTGCGTGGTCAAAATAGCTGGCATCTTCGGCGGCGATCAAGGCATTGATCATATCCTGCGGAATTTCATCAAAATTGATCGCCATGCGGCGCTCTTCGCCGAACTCGCCAATCAATTTACCGTCTTGGGTGAAAATACGTAGCGGTGTGTGCAGTTCGAAGTCCTGCAGTTGGCGGACGTCGGGCAGCCCTGGGGCAAAGTAAATGGCGGCCCCCACCACGGCTAAGGCAGTGGCGCCCACCAACGAGACGATGAGGAAAAACAGCGACACAATAAGGGTTCGAAGAAACGTCATGTACGAAGAGCACCTGGGAAGAATGAAAAGATCGGCATCTAAACGGCCGTATCATGCAATGGCAGCCATTATAGGAACCTGAAGCGGCGGCCACCAGTGTTGATATGCGCTAAGTGGGTTCGCGTGTGACGGAACTAAAAATCATGTAACCTCAAATCACATGTGAAAACGGGCGACAAGCAGGTGGAGCCAGACCCAATATGCGCTTTCTAAAACCTGGTAAAGGGTTGATTGGCGTCGATATTACCTCGGCGACCGTCAACTGCTTGAGCTAAAACAATGCCACGATAATTACCAGGTGAAAGCTATGCCGTGCGGCCACTTCGCGAAGGGGCGGTTGTGGAGCGTCGAATTCGCGATATCGATGACGTTGCCAGTGTGCTTAGCCGTGCCGTGGAGCACGCTAAACCCTCTACCCGTAAAGCCGCAGTGGCTGTTCCCGCTAGCGCCGCGATTACCAAAACGCTGAGCTTCCCTATCGGGCTAAGCGATGAGAGATCGAAGAGCGCATCGTGGCCGAATCCGACCGCCATATTCCATTTCCGTTCAATGAAGTGGCATTTGATTTTGAGTGCCTTGGCCCCGCACCCTTTGACGATGAGCACCAGCAGGTAGTGTTGGTCGCCTGTCGGCAGCAGGATGTGACGCAGCTTACCGACACGCTAGAACAGGCAGGTTTAGAGCCCGCGGCAGTGGACGTGGAGACCTTCGCCATGGAGCGTTCACTTGCCGAGCTGCGCCCAGCTTAAGGTGGAGAGTGACCCTACCGCCTGTGTTGGTCTGGTGGACATTGGTGCCAATATGAATGCTTTCCACGTCGTCCGCGGTGGGCATATCGTTTATACCCGCGATACGGTGTTTGGTGGTCGTCAGCTCACCGATGCGATTCGCGACCGCTACGGTTTTAAGCATGGAGGAAGCGGTTTCGCCAAAGAGCGCGGCGGGCTACCCGATGATTACCATGAGCGTGTGCTCAACCCTTTTTTGGAAACCGTGGTGCAGCAGGTGGGGCGTTCCCTGCAGCTCTATTACCCGCCGGGCGTCAGCAAGAAGTGCAACACATCGTATTAGCGGGCGGTTCGATGTGATTCCAGGGCTTGCCGAGCGCATTGCTGAAGATAGCGTTATGTCGGTGACCATTGCCAACCCTTCCAGAGCATGCGGGTGAACAAGCGCTTGAACCTTCAGGCGTTGACTAGCGATGCCCCAGCGATGCTTACCGCGGGTGGCTTGGCCATGAGGGTAAGTCAATGAGAGTTAACCAATGAGCATGACGATTAATCTTCTGCCCTGGCGGGAAGCGCAGCGTGAACGGCGAACCCGCAAATTCTACGTCGTGGTGGCGGGCATGCTGGTGGTGGGTGTAGTACTGGGCCTGCTGGTCGCGCATTTTTACCAGCTCAAGCTAGCAGCCCAGCAGCAACGTAATGCTTACATTAGTAACCACATTGAGCGTCTTAATGCCGATATCGAGAGCGTCTCACGCTACTCCAGCGAAGCCGAGCGTTTAGGCGAGCAGATCGCGGTGTTTCAGGCGCTGCAGACCGAACGAATGGATGCTGTGCAGCTGTTTAATGATGTGGCAGAGAGCGTGGCCAATGGCGTCATTTATCAACGCTTATCAAAGAGCGGTAATAACGTCAGTGTTACTGCGGTGGCAGGCAGTGATCGCCAGGTTTCCGAGCAACTGCGCCGCATTGCCGCTCTACCGGGGTTAGCTGTGCCCTCGCTATTGGCGGTAGAGAGTGAGCAAAACGGTTCAGGACGGGTATTTCGTTTTGATGTGGAACAGGCCACCGCAGCGCTGTCGCAAGGTGCTGAGGAGGCGCTTCCATGACGCTTAACCGCGAGCAGTGGGCTATTGAGTGGCAGCGCCTGTGGGATGTCGACTGGCGGGATCTAGACGTTAAAGAGGCCGGCGGCTGGCCGTGGCTATTAAAAGTGCTGTGCTGCTGCTTGGCGCTGCTGGCAGCATTGAGCGTCATGCTGTGGCTAGTGGTGAGTGAACAGCGCGAGGCCTTGATGGTCGCCCAGCGCCAAGAAGCCAGGCTGCTGAGCGAATACCGCAGCAAAGCCTCGCAAGCGGCCTTCCTGCCGGAAATGCGCGATCAGTTGGCGACCCTGGAAGGGCAGGTGGGGCGCTTGCGTACCATGCTCCCTACCGATGCAGAAATCCCCTCGCTGCTGGATAGCATTAGCGATGCCGCCGCCGATAACCGCCTGACCATTGAAACGATTCGGCTGCGCCCAGCGCAAGCCCAGGCCCATTATGTCGAGCAGCCGCTGGATATACAGGTGCGTGGCGGCTATCACCAGTTAGCGCGCTTTAGTGCCGATATCGCCTCGCTACCCCGCATGGTGACCCAGCACGATTTTAACCTGGAACCCGCCGATGGCCGCGGCGAAGCGCTGCGTCTTTCGCTCTTGGCCCGCACCTACCGCTATGTGGAGGAGAGCGACCAAACCTCCACAGAGGGGGCGCAGGCGCCATGAGAGCTGAACAACTGCTTTTTGTAGCAACAAGAAGGGCAACCTCGGCCGTCACCTTGACGGTCTCCGCGGTGGTGCTCACCGGCTGTGCAGACGCCGACTTGGCTCAGCTTGAAGGCACGCTGGCCGATATTCGTCAGTCCCCTGGCGGGCAACCGCCGGTTATGGCTGTCGCGCTGCCCGAAAACCAAGATTTATCCTACTTGTATAGCGACGGGCGTAGCCCTTTTTTGCCTCCCGACGAGATTGCTCAGGATAGCGCTGATCGAGGCGAAGCTGCGCTCGCTCCTGACCAGCAGCGCACGCCAGAGCCGCTGGAGCGCTTCTCACTGCAAGAGCTGCGTTTGGTCGGTACCATGCGTATGGGAGAGCGACAAGTGGCGTTGATTGCATCGCCGGATGGCAACGTGACCAGCGTTAAAGAGGGTAACTATATGGGCACCGACTATGGGCGTATCGCTCAGATCAACGCCCAAGAAATACGCGTTACCGAACGGGTGTTCACTCAGTCTGAAGGGTGGCAGGAGCGGCAAGTGTCACTAGTCATCAACGAAAACAGCGAGTAAGCGGATACAGCTCATGGCAGTTACAGCTTGGCGAATCACTCTCTACATGGCCATGGCCGCACTATGCTTACTGTTGCCCTCATTGGCAGCTGCCTCGGTGCTGACCGGTATTGAGGTTCAACCCGCTAAGAACGGTGGAACCCATCTTGACCTGCGTTTTACCGGTGATATGCCTGAACTACGCAGCTACCGCTTAGACTCTCCTCCCCGAGTGACGCTAGATTTGGCAGCAACCCAAAGTGGTCTCACTGATCGGCGCATCAACGTTAATCGTAACGGTATCGAACAGATTACCGCGCTGGAGGGCAATGGCCGCACGCGTTTGGTGGTCAATCTGAGCGAGTCGCAGGCGTTCACATCACGGGTAATGGATGATCGCCTACGCATTACCTTTGCTTCAGGTGCCAGCCGCTTGCCTAGCCCTTCGCCCAGCATCGCTTCAGCGGGGCTTGAAACCGATGAAGGGCCGCAGGTTGAGAATATTGACTTTCGTCGCGGCACCGATGGTGCCGGACGGTTGATAGTCACCTTTGATCGCGAAGGCGTCGAGGCGAACGTGCGGGAAGGCGGTCCTGATCAAGTGATGGTGGATCTGCGCGATGTGGCGATGCCAGACTCGCTTAACCAAATCTACGATGTCACCGATTTCGCCACTCCCATAACACGGATTACGCCCCGCACCAGCCAGGACGCCACCCAGTTAGCGATCGCCACGCAGGGCGCTTATGCGATGATCTCCACGCAAAATGGCCGCACGCTGACTGTGGAAGTCCAGCCCGCCAGTCAGAAGGAGCAACTCTCCCAGACGACAGGTGAACGCTTCACCGGCGAACGGTTGAGTCTTAATTTTCAGGATATAGAAGTACGCTCGGTGCTAGCGAAACTGGCCGAATTTACCGGGCTAAATTTAGTCGCCAGCGATAGCGTATCGGGGCGTGTAACGCTCAATTTAAATGATGTGCCCTGGGATCAGGCGCTCGAACTGATTCTGCAAAGTAAGAGGCTATCGAGCCGTGAGCAGGGCAATGTGATCGTGGTAGCGCCCGCTAGTGAATTGGCCGATTTGGAACGCCAGGAACTAGAGGCGCGCAATCAGCGTGAAACGCTCTCGCCGTTGGTCACCGAGTTTATCGAGATCAAGTATGCACGGGCCAAAGATTTAGCTCAGTTGCTACGCGGAGGTGGCGATGACGGCTTTGGTTTGCTCACCGAGCGGGGGCGCGTCAGCATTGATAACCGCACCAATACGCTGCTGGTGCAAGATACCGCTGATCAAGTGCGCGATATCGCCCGCACCATTGACCGCCTGGATGTGGCTGTTCGGCAGGTACAGATTGAGGCACGCATTGTCATTGCAAGGGACACTGCTTCCCGTGAACTGGGAGTTAACTGGGGTATGTCGAGTACCCGCGGCTTTCAGGAGGCGGAAGACGGCACCTTCAGCCGACGCGATATCAACCCCGATGGCATCAACCGGGCACAGGGCGGCCTGGCTGTGGATTTAGGTGCTGCCACTGGGCCGGGCACCGGTTTTAGCTTTGGCTACTTATCTGGTGATATCCTGTTGGATTTGGAGCTGCGCGCACTGGAAAGCGAAGGGAAAAGCCAGACTATTTCTCAGCCCAGAATTATTACCGCCAATCAACGTACCGCCAAAATTAGCCAGGGTGAAGAGCGTGCCTTCCAGAGTGTGGATGGCAACGACAATCCGGATACCGAATTCAAAGAAGCCGAGCTTTCATTGGAAGTCACCCCGCAGATTACCCCGGATAACCGCATTATTATGGATCTGGTGATTAAAAATGACAGTTTTCGTGAATCGGAGTTTGGCGGTGAACCGCCGATTGATACCAACCAGATTGAGACCCAAGTGCTGGTAGATAACGGCCAAACGGTGGTGTTAGGCGGAATTTTGACCACCGAAGAGCTGCGCCAAATCGCCAAAACACCGCTTTTGGGTGATATTCCTTTGCTCGGTAGACTGTTTCGCTATACCGAAGAGAGCAATGAAAAGGTAGAGTTGTTAGTCTTTATTACTCCACGACTCCTAGACGATGGCTTAACGGTTCGCTGATGCAGGATTTACCCAATTTATTTCTCATAGGCCCCATGGGGCTGGCAAAAGCACCATTGGTCGCCTATTGGCGGCCGAGCTTGCGCGCCCGTTTTACGACAGTGACCACGCCATCCAAGACCGCTGCGGGGCAGATATCCCGTGGATTTTTGATGTCGAGGGCGAGCAGGGCTTTCGCCTGCGGGAAATTCATATGATTGATGAGCTAACCCGGCTCTCTCCAGTCGTCGTCGCCACTGGCGGCGGCGCGGTGCTGCGCGAAGAGAATCGCCGCGCACTTCGCGAGCGTGGCACGGTGGTTTATCTGCTGACCACCGTCGACCAGCAGCTCAAACGGACAGCGAAAGATCGCAACCGGCCACTGCTGCAGTGCGCCAACCGCGAGCAGGTGCTCAACGATATGTTTGCCCAGCGCGACCCGCTCTATCGCGCCACCTCGGATATTGCCGTGCGCACCGACCGGCGCAGCCCGCGAGCGGTGGTCAATGAAATTCTGCGCCGGGTGCATCGGCTGGTGGATCCACTCGAGCCCTCATCATCGTCGGCTAAAACGCTTAACCATAAGGTATCACCATGAACTCGACAGCCAGCGCGCAACGCACCCTTCATGTTGCTTTAGACGAGCGCAGCTATCCGATTCATATTGGCACCGAGCTGATAGGGCGTGCCGATATGCTAACGCCCTATCTGGCCGGCCAGCAGGTGATGGTCGTCACTAACGAGACTATCGCGCCGCTCTATCTGGACACGCTTTGCGCTAGCCTGCCGGATCATCTGGAAGTGCGCACGGTCATACTCCCCGATGGCGAGCAATACAAAACCATCGAACAGGTCAGCCGTATTTGGGATGCGCTGCTAGAGGCTGGTTTTAACCGCCGCTGCACGCTAATTGCTTTAGGCGGTGGAGTGATCGGCGATATGGTCGGCTACGCCGCCGCTTCCTATCAGCGAGGTGTAGCGTTTATCCAAGTGCCCACCACGCTGCTTTCCCAGGTGGATTCGTCGGTGGGGGGCAAGACCGGCGTTAACCATCCGCTGGGGAAAAACATGATTGGCGCCTTCTGGCAGCCCAAAGCGGTGCTGGTGGATATTGATACGCTCAAGAGTCTGCCCCGTCGCGAACTCTCCGCCGGGCTGGCCGAGGTTATCAAGTACGGCCTGATCCGCGACGAAGCGTTTTTAAGCTGGCTGGAAGCCAACATGCCCGCACTACTTGATGTGGAGCCTGAGGTCGTCGCAGACGCCATTGCACGAAGTTGCCAAATCAAAGCAGACATTGTTGCCGAAGATGAGACGGAACAGGGCGTCCGCGCGCTGCTCAACCTGGGCCACACCTTTGGTCATGCCATTGAGGCGCATCAGGGCTACGGCAACTGGCTACACGGCGAAGCCGTGGGCGCTGGCATGGCCATGGCGGCAACGCTTTCCCGACGCTTGGGCTGGCTCACCGATGCGGCGCTAGCACGCAGCCTGGCGGTGATCGAGAGCGCCGAGCTACCGTTGGCGGCACCGGCGAATATGACCAGCGATGACTTTTTAACCCGCATGCGGCTGGATAAGAAAAATATCGATACGCGGCTGCGCTTGGTGCTGCTTAACGCCCTGGGCGATGCTTGTGTTAGCGATGCCACGCCCGTTGATGTCCTTCGCACGCTGCTCGATGATTACCCGCGCTGCCCAGTGGAAAAGTAATCCTTTCACCAGCTAGTCATTTTCAAAACTTATTCATTCCAAAAACTGGTCATTTCAAAACCTGGCCAGCTATATCCTACCCGCCCAATGGATCGCTCCTTACGTAGAGTGGTTTTCATTGGGCGGTTTTTTATTCGCTTGGCTGCATCATGAGCCCATTTGTCGAACGCTGTTTTATATAATCCGTATGCCTTATGCGCTATCGGCATGGGTTTGTGGGCGCTATTTAGACTAAAGTTTAATGGAAAATAAAAAGCGTTAAAATAGCGTTTTACCTTGTTACAAGTGGTTGAAGTATATGTATTTTTTCCTTGAATGAGGATGCAAATACAGGATTTGAAAAGAGTTTCTCTAACGATGTGGGCGCCAAGAGATTGCGCAAAGTGGCTAGCAATCGCTATGCTGACCGGCCATTTTGTTGCGGCAGCGAACTTGGGAAGTACCCCATTCTGGGCAGGTTATAAGCACTATAAAAAAAGCGAAACCGTCCTTTATACCATAAGCACGCTGCTAAAAAAATACGCTGACTAGTAGAGGCACGCCCATGAATAGAGGTCTTCACCAGCCTGGCGAGTTTCGCGATAACTGTGGTTTTGGCCTGATTGCCCATATGGAAGGCCAGGCTAGCCACGATTTGCTGAAAACTGCCATTGAATCCCTGACCTGCATGACCCACCGGGCGGCATTGCTGCCGACGGCAAAACCGGCGACGGCTGTGGTTTGCTGTTGAAAATGCCCACCCCGTTTATGCAGGCGCTGGCCAAAGAGGCATTCGATGCCGAGCTGGGCGAACGCTTTGCTGTGGGTGGTGTGGTTTCTACCCAACGATGATGCCCGTGAAGCGCGTGCTCGCGACACTCTGACGGGTGAGCTGGAAGCGCGTGGTCTTAACGTGTTGGGCTGGCGCGATGTGCCCACTGATTCCAGCGTTTGTGGCCCCATGGCGCTGGACTGCCTGCCACGTATTCGTCAGCTGTTTGTGCAGCCAGGCCAGGGTGAACACTTCGATGTTGACCTGTTTATGGCCCGCCGCCGTGCCGAGCAGGCGTTACGCGGTGAAGAGGACTTCTACATCGCCTCGCTCTCGTCAGAAGTGGTCTCCTATAAAGGCTTGGTGATGCCGGAAGACCTACCGGCGTTTTATCAGGACTTGAATGACCCGCGTCTGGAAACCGCCATTTGCGTTTTCCACCAGCGCTTCTCGACCAATACCGCGCGCGCTGGCCGTTGGCACAGCCGTTCCGTCTATTGGCCCATAACGGCGAGATCAACACCATTGAGGCCAACCGCGGCTGGGCGAACTCGCGTAAAGCCAATTTCGTTAACGAGCGTCTGCCGGATATCACCGAGCTGGACGAGATCGTTAACACCACCGGCTCCGACTCCTCCAGTATGGACAACATGCTGGAAGTGTTGCTGACCGGCGGTATGGAGCTGCATCGCGCGGTACGTATGATGGTGCCGCCCGCCTGGCAGAACGTAGAGACCATGGACGCCGAGCTGCGCGCCTTCTACGAATACAACTCCATGCACATGGAGCCGTGGGACGGCCCGGCGGGCGTAGTGATGACCGACGGCCGCCAAGCGGTATGTATGCTTGACCGTAACGGCCTGCGTCCGGCGCGCTGGGTAATGACCAAGAATGGCTACATTACCCTGGCCTCTGAAATCGGCACCTACGACTATAAGCCGGAAGACGTGGTCGCTAAAGGCCGCGTTGGCCCTGGTCAAATGCTCGCCGTGGATACCGAAACCGGCGAAGTGCTGCATACCACCGATATCGATGAGCGGCTGAAATCCGCCTACCCCTATAAGCGTTGGCTTAAGCAGGAGGCGAACTATTTAGAGTCGGCACTGACCGAGCTTGCGCGTTTCCAAACCATGGATGCCGATTCGCTCAACGTTCAGCAGAAGTTGTTCCAGGTTAGCTTCGAAGAGCGTGACCAGGTGCTGCGCCCGCTGGCAGAGAGTGGCCAGGAAGCCGTTGGCTCCATGGGCGATGATACGCCCATGGCGGTGCTGTCGAGTCGTCCGCGCCTGCTGACTGACTTCTTCCGTCAGAAGTTTGCCCAGGTTACCAACCCGCCCATCGACCCGCTGCGTGAAGCGATCGTGATGTCGCTGGAAACCTGCTGTGGCGCTGAGCTTAACGTCTTTAAAGCGACGCCTGAGCACGCGCATCGCTTGATTTTGACCACACCGGTACTGTCCCCACGCAAGTTTACCGCCCTGGTTAGCCAGGACGATCCAGCGTTTGCCAGCTATACACTGTCGTTGGGTTACGACCCCGATCAGCAGAGCTTGCATCAAGCGCTTAAAGCTTTATGTGAGGAGGCAGAAGCTCAAGTCCGCGCCGGGAAAGTCATTCTGGTACTCACCGATGCGGAGCTGACGAAAGGGCTGATTCCCATTCAGGCCGCCCTGGCCGTGGGTGCCGTGCACTCTCACTTAGGCCGGTTGGCGCTGCGCCCCAACGCCAACATCGTGGTGGAAACCGGTTATGCCCGTGATGCACACCAAATGGCGGTGCTGTTTGGCGTGGGCGCTACGGCGGTTTATCCGTGGCTCGCTTATCAGGTCATGGCGGATATGCACCGCACGGGCGAGCTGACCGGCAACCCGGCTGACGGTCGTGAGAACTACCGTAAAGGGCTGCAGAAAGGCCTGTTCAAGATCCTGTCTAAAATGGGTATCTCGACGCTGGCTTCCTACCGCGGCTCGATGCTGTTTGAAGCCGTGGGCTTGGCAGATGAAGTAATGGATCTCTGCTTTGTCGGTATGGCGTCGCGCATTCAGGGCGCCGGTTTTGCCGAGCTTCAGATGCAGCAAGCGCTGCTGGCGAAAGATGCCTGGATTCCCCGTAAAGGAATCTCCCAAGGCGGCATGTTCAAGTATGTCCACGGCCACGAATATCACGCCTACAATCCCGATGTGGTGATGTCACTACAGGCGGCGGTTCAGGAAGGCAGCTATACCAAGTGGAAAAAGTTTGCTCAATTGGTGAACGAGCGGCCTGTGGCCACTATTCGTGACTTGCTCAAGCTCAAGCCTGCGGAAACACCGATTGCGCTGGAAGACGTAGAGCCGGTTGAAGATTTACTGCCGCGCTTTGATAGCGCCGGTATGTCACTGGGTGCGCTATCGCCGGAAGCCCACGAAGCGCTGGCCCAGGCCATGAACGAAGCCGGCGGGCGTTCCAACTCCGGTGAGGGCGGTGAAGACCCGGCCCGCTACGGCACCATTCGCAGCTCCAAGATCAAGCAAATTGCCTCTGGCCGCTTTGGTGTAACTCCGGCGTATCTGGTCAATGCAGAAGTACTGCAGATCAAAGTCGCTCAAGGCGCCAAGCCCGGAGAGGGTGGTCAGCTACCCGGCGGTAAGGTAAACCAACTGATTGCTCGGCTGCGCTACGCAGTCCCCGGCGTCACGCTGATTTCGCCGCCGCCGCACCACGATATTTACTCTATCGAGGATTTGGCCCAGCTGATTTTTGACCTCAAGCAGGTCAATCCTGAGGCTCAGGTGTCGGTGAAACTGGTTTCCGAGCCGGGGATCGGCACGATCGCCACCGGTGTGGCCAAGGCCTACGCGGATTTGATTACCGTATCAGGCTACGATGGCGGTACAGCGGCAAGCCCGCTGACCTCGATCAAACACGCCGGTTCACCCTGGGAGCTGGGGCTGCCGGAAGTGCACCAGGCGCTGCGTATCAACGGACTGCGCGACAAGATTCGCCTGCAGACCGATGGCGGCCTGAAAACCGGCCTGGATGTGGTGAAAGCGGCGATTCTGGGCGCCGAGAGCTTCGGTTTCGGCACCGCGCCCATGGTGGCGTTGGGCTGTAAATATCTGCGTATCTGTCACCTCAACAACTGTGCCACTGGGGTCGCAACTCAGGATGACTTCCTGCGCGGCGAGCACTTCCGCGGCACCGTGGATATGGTCAAGAACTACTTCCGCTTTATCGCCGAAGAAGTACGTGAGCTGATGGCTATGCTCGGTGTGTGCAAGCTCACTGATTTGATCGGGCGTACCGACCTTCTGGAAGTGCTTGAGGGTGATACGGCTTCCCAGCGTAAGCTCGATCTAACGCCGCTGCTGGCCAATGATTTTGTACCCAAAGATGCGCCGCAGTTCTGCAGGGTTAGCCGTAACGTGCCCCACGATCCGGGCGCTAAAAACCAGGAAGTGCTGGCGGCGCTGAAAGATGCTATCGAAAGCCAGTCGGGCGGTGAATTCCACTTCACCATCACCAACTGTGACCGCAGCGTGGGCGCACTCACCTCTGGTGCCATTGCCAAACGCTATGGTGAAGAGGGGCTAGAAGCGGCGCCGGTCACGGCCAATTTCGTTGGCGTGGCGGGGCAGAGCTTCGGGGTGTGGAATGCTCGGGGGCTGAATCTCTTCCTGGAAGGCGACGCCAACGACTACGTCGGCAAGGGTATGAATGGCGGCAGTATCGTGATTGTGCCGCCCAAAGTCAGCCAGTTTGAGAGTCATAAAACGGCCATTATCGGCAACACCTGCCTTTACGGTGCCACCGGCGGAACGCTATTCGCCGCCGGTACCGCGGGCGAGCGCTTTGCAGTGCGTAACTCTGGTGCCTCAGCGGTGATCGAGGGCGCAGGCGACCACTGCTGCGAATATATGACCGGCGGTTTGGTCTGCGTGCTGGGTGAGACCGGGGTCAACTTCGGTGCGGGCATGACCGGTGGGTTTGCCTATGTGTTGGATGAAGAGCGCACCTTCGTGGACAAGTACAACCACGAACTGGTCGAGATTCACCGCGTTAACACAGAGGCCATGGAGGCGTATCGTCGTCACCTGCGTGAAATGATCGAAGCCTATGTGGCCGCGACGGGTTCCGCGCGTGGGGCGGCTATTTTGGAAGACTTCAGCGACTATGCGCGCCACTTCTGGCTGGTTAAGCCAAAAGCGGCCAGCTTGGGTAGTTTGCTGGATCAGTCTCGGCGTCAGCCGCAATAACCCGCTTATGCCCCTCACGCTGACAGGAGAGAGATCATGGCTAACCGTTTAAATAACGATTTTCAGTTTGTCGATGTGGGTCGTAAAGACCCAGAAAAGAAAGACGCCCGCGCCCGTGCCAAAGAGTTTGCGGAAATTTACGAACCGTACAAACCCACCGATGCGGCCAGTCAAGCGCATCGCTGCCTGCACTGCGGTAACCCGTACTGCGAGTGGAAGTGCCCGGTGCACAACTACATTCCCAACTGGCTACAGCTGGTGGTGGAAGGCAACATCATTGAAGCCGCTGAGCTGTCGCACAAAACCAACTCGCTGCCTGAAGTGTGTGGTCGCGTGTGCCCGCAGGATCGCTTGTGTGAAGGCGACTGCACGCTAAATGACGGCTTTGGTGCGGTGACCATTGGTTCGGTAGAGAAGTACATCACCGATACGGCGTTTGCCATGGGCTGGCGCCCGGATATGTCCCACGTCACCTGGACGGATAAAAAAGTCGCCATCATTGGCGCGGGCCCTGCGGGCCTGGGCTGTGCGGATATTTTGGCCCGTAACGGCGTTAAGCCGGTGGTGTTCGACAAGTATCCGGAAATCGGTGGCCTGCTGACCTTTGGTATTCCCGAGTTCAAGTTGGAAAAGAGCGTGATGGAGCGCCGTCGAGCGGTCTTTGAGGAGATGGGCGTCGAGTTCCGCCTGAATACCGAGATTGGCACCGATATCGAGTTTGAGACCTTGATGCAGGAGTACGACGCGGTTTTCCTGGGTATGGGGACTTATAAATACATGGAAGGCGGCTTCCCTGGCGAAGATCTGCCGGGCGTGTACAAGGCCCTCGATTTCCTGATTGCCAACGTCAACCGCTGCCTGGGCTTTGAAAAAGATCCCAACGACTATATCTCTATGGAAGGCAAGCGTGTGGTAGTGCTGGGCGGCGGTGATACGGCGATGGACTGTAACCGTACCTCGATTCGTCAAAACGCCACCAGCGTGACCTGCGCGTACCGTCGTGACGAAGGCAACATGCCGGGGTCGCGCCGTGAAGTCTCCAATGCTCGTGAAGAGGGCGTTGAGTTTCTGTTCAACCGTCAGCCGGTGGCGGTCGTCGGTGAAGAGAAGGTCGAAGGCGTGAAAGTTGTGCGCACACGCTTGGGTGAGCCGGATGAAAACGGCCGTCAGCGCCCTGAAGTGGTGCCCGGTTCTGAAGAGATCATTGCGGCGGATGCCGTGGTTATCGCCTTCGGCTTCCAGGCAAGCCCTGCGCCGTGGTTCGATAGCTCTAATATCCAAGTGGACGAGCGCGACCGCGTCACCGCCCCGGAGCACGGCCAGTACGCCTTCCAAACCAGCAACGAAAAAATCTTTGCCGGTGGCGATATGGTGCGCGGCTCTGACTTGGTGGTCACGGCGATTTACGAAGGCCGCCAGGCGGCGGAAGGTATTCTGGATTACCTGGGCGTGTAAAAGAAGTGCCTTTACAGGCTTAATGTCATCGCGAGCGAAGCGTGGCGATCTGGGTTAGATTGCCGCGTCGCTGCGCTCCTCGCAATGACAGGGCGCGATGCTTCACAATTACAGCGCATATTTAGCATAATGTCATCGCGAGCGAAGCGTGGCGATCTGGGTTAGATTGCCGCGTCGCTGCGCTCCTCGCAATGACAAGATGCGATGCTTCAGAATGACAGCGCGTACTTTAAGCAGTGCAGTTCAAATTGAGCCTTAGGTCGTAATCTGCTAGTCTGTCGACCCATCCTGGCGTGGCTTTCTGCCGTGCCTTCTGATCACGTTTCGACAGGTTATCCATGACACGATATATCTTCGTGACCGGCGGCGTTGTGTCCTCTCTTGGCAAGGGCATCGCCTCCGCCTCGCTTGCGGCGATTTTAGAGGCCCGCGGCCTTAAGGTCACCATGCTCAAGCTCGACCCGTACATCAACGTGGATCCGGGCACCATGAGCCCCTTCCAGCACGGTGAGGTGTTCGTCACAGAAGATGGCGCCGAAACCGATCTTGATCTCGGGCATTACGAGCGCTTTATTCGCACCAAAATGACCCAGCGCAACAACTTTACGACCGGTCGTGTCTACGAGCACGTGCTGCGTAAAGAGCGTCGGGGCGACTATCTCGGTGGCACCGTCCAGGTCATTCCGCATATCACCGACGAGATTAAAGAGCGCGTTTACGCGGGCGGTGAAGGTTTTGATGTGGCGCTGGTAGAGATCGGCGGCACGGTTGGTGATATCGAATCACTGCCTTTCCTGGAGTCGATCCGCCAAATTCGTAGTGAGCAGGGCGCCAACCGCGCGCTGTTTATGCACCTGACCCTGGTGCCCTACATCAAAACGGCGGGTGAGACCAAAACCAAGCCGACCCAGCACAGCGTTAAAGAGCTGCGCTCTATCGGTATCCAGCCGGATATTCTGATTTGCCGCAGCGAAGTTGAGCTGGAAGAGAGCGAGCGCCGCAAAATCGCTCTGTTCACCAACGTCGAAGAGCGTGCCGTGGTACCGCTGCAGGATGCCGATACGATCTATCGCATTCCGCTGATGCTCCATGAACACGGTCTGGACGAGATCGTTTGCGATAAGCTGCGCCTGGAAGCCCCGGAAGCAGATTTATCCGAGTGGGTGAAGGTACTTGATGCCAAGCTCAACCCGCTCAAATCCGTCAGTATTGCCATGGTCGGTAAATACATGGAGCTGCTGGATGCCTACAAGTCGCTCAACGAAGCGCTGATTCATGCCGGTATCCAGGGTCGTATCAAGGTCAATGTCGACTATATTGACTCCGAAGACATTGAGCGTCATGGCACCGAGCGCTTGGCGGGTAAAGACGCTATTCTGGTGCCCGGCGGCTTTGGCGAACGTGGCGTAGAAGGCAAGATTATGACCGCTCAATTCGCCCGCGAAAACAACGTGCCATATCTGGGTATTTGCCTGGGTATGCAGGTGGCGGTGATTGAGTTTGCCCGTAATGTGGCAGGCTGGAACGACGCCAACTCTACCGAGTTCACCCACGACACCCAGCACCCGGTAGTAGGTTTGATCACCGAATGGCTAAGCCCAGAAGGCAAAGTCGAGCTGCGTGATGCAGCGTCTGATTTAGGTGGCACCATGCGCTTAGGTGGCCAGGTATGCCATTTGGCATCGGGAACCAAAGCACGCGAAGCCTACGGCTCGGATGAGATTGTCGAGCGCCACCGTCACCGCTTCGAGGTCAATAACCAGTTTATCGATGAGCTTGAAAAGGCGGGCTTGGTTATCTCAGGCAAGAGCGTCGACCAATCGCTGGTTGAAGTCATCGAGCTGGCTGACCACCCTTGGTACGTAGCCTGCCAGTTCCACCCGGAGTTCACTTCTACTCCCCGTGATGGTCACCCGCTGTTCTCTGGCTTTGTGAACGCCGCCTTGGATTACAAAACAGCGCGCAGTCGCGCCCACGCGAACTCGCAGGAATAAGAGGGCAGAAGCATGGCTTCTCAAGACCGATCTCAAGAGCGTCATATTAACGTTGCCGGCTTAACCGCCGGTAACTCCTTGCCGCTTATGCTGCTGGGTGGCATGAACGTACTGGAGTCGGCCGATCTTGCCGACGAAGTCGCTCAAGCCTACGTCACGGTGACCCAGAAGCTGGGTATGCCCTACGTTTTTAAGGCCAGCTTTGACAAAGCCAATCGCAGTTCGATTCACTCCTACCGCGGCCCGGGTATCGAGAAAGGGCTGCAGATACTGGCCGATATCAAAGCTCGCCACAACGTGCCGATCATCACTGACGTTCACGAGCCTTGGCAGGCGCAAGCAGCCGCTGAAGTCGCTGACATTATCCAACTGCCGGCCTTTTTGGCTCGCCAAACTGATTTGGTGGTCGCCATGGCCAAAACCGGCGCGGTTATCAATATCAAAAAGCCGCAGTTTTTGGCGCCCCATGAAATGCGTCATATCCTCAGCAAGTTCCAGGAAGCGGGTAACGACCAGTTGATGCTCTGCGAGCGCGGCTCAAGCTTTGGTTACAACAATCTGATTGTTGATATGCTGGGCTTTGGTGATATGAAGCAAACCGGCTACCCGGTATTTTTCGATGTGACCCACGCGCTGCAGCGCCCCGGTGGGCGTGCCGATAGTGCTGATGGGCGCCGTGCCCAGGTGGCTGAGTTAGCGCGTGCAGGCGTGGCTGTCGGCCTTGCCGGGCTGTTTTTGGAAGCCCACCCTGACCCAGACAACGCCAAATGCGATGGTCCCTGTGCATTGCCGCTGGATCAATTAGAGCCGTTCTTGACTCAGCTTGCCCAGTTGGATGCGCTGGTTAAAGGTTTTGAGCCGCTAACGATTCGCTAATAGGTCGTTATATTAATAATTTTATCTGACTAACAGGAAAGGATACTGCCATGACCAAAATTGTTGCTATCAGTGCGTTGGAAGTGCTGGATTCCCGTGGTAACCCGACCGTGCAGGCGCACGTACGCCTTGCCAGTGGTGCTGTCGGTGAAGCCTGTGCCCCCAGTGGTGCTTCAACCGGCTCCCGGGAAGCGTTAGAGCTGCGCGACGGCGATAAGTCGCGCTACCTGGGCAAAGGCGTGCTGAAAGCAGTCGATGCGGTCAATGGCAAAATTCGTGATGCGCTGATGGGCATGGATGCGCGTGATCAGCGCGGCTTGGACGATGCCATGTTGGCGCTGGACGGCACTGAAAACAAAGCGAATCTGGGGGCGAATGCCATCCTAGCCGTTTCGCTGGCGGCGGCTAAAGCAGCTGCTAACGCCAAAGGCGTACCGCTCTACGCCCACATTGCCGAGCTCTACGGTCAACCTGGCCAGTACAGCATGCCGGTGCCGATGATGAACATCATCAACGGCGGCGAGCACGCGGATAACAACGTCGATATCCAGGAATTTATGGTGCAGCCAGTGGGCGCGCCTAACTTCCGCGAAGGGCTGCGCATGGGCGCGGAAATTTTCCACGCGCTGAAGAAAGTGCTCTCCGCGAAAGGGCTCTCTACATCCGTCGGTGACGAGGGCGGCTTTGCGCCTAACCTGGCGTCTAACGCTGATGCGCTAGCGGTGGAAACAAGCCGTTGCCGATGCTGGCTATGAGCTGGGTAAAGACGTCACGCTGGCGCTGGATTGTGCTTCGTCTGAGTTTTACAAAGACGGTCAGTACAACCTTTCCGGTGAAGGCAAAAAGCTACGACGCCCAAGGCTTTACCGATTACCTGGCAGGCCTGTGTGCCGATTACCCGATTGTGTCTATCGAAGACGGCATGGATGAATCGGATTGGGCGGGTTGGAAAGCGCTGACCGATAAGCTGGGCGATAAAGTGCAGCTGGTGGGCGATGACCTATTCGTGACCAATACCAAGATTCTCAAGCGCGGTATCGATGAGCAGATCGGTAACTCTATCCTGATCAAGTTCAACCAGATCGGCTCGCTCTCCGAGACGCTGGACGCGATTAAGATGGGCAGGATGCTGGCTTTACGGCGGTTATTTCTCACCGCTCCGGTGAAACCGAAGATACCACCATTGCCGATTTGGCGGTGGGTACCTGTGCCGGTCAGATCAAAACGGGCTCACTTTGCCGCTTGATCGGGTTGCCAAGTACAACCGTTTGCTGGTGATTGAAGCAGAGCTGGGTGATGTGACCTACCCAGGTTTGAAAGCCATTAAAGGGCAGTAAAATGCCAATATCGAGCGAATTTTTAGAGGTGCTTGTAAGAGATGTCTCAAAATTTTGTAAGAGATATTACAAATACCGACGAGAATCGCTCGGTTTAGGGTAAGAAATAGCTTACTTTGCCACTAAGTAAAGTTTAAGATATTTTTAATAAGTAGTTTTTTAAAAAGGGCGAGTCGCAGCGACTCGCCCTTTTGCATTTTGGCTTTGTTGAGAAGCGGCCATGATCTGACACAATATACACAGGACAAGGGGAGGCAAGGACGCTTCAGTCAGGATGCAGCGGGATGTAGGTCAGATGCGCCGGGTGATACAGTGAGGTGAGCCCTGGCAAGGACGTCATCTGAGGAGGTTGATCCAGGGAGTGGTCAGAGGAAGTGCTTGGAGCGGGCGGCCTACGGGTCGCCTTTTTTTGCCCGCAATTTGGCAGCACATTTTGACGATACACTTTTGAAAACACAAAAAAACCAGCGCTGTTTTTAACAACCAGCGCTGGTTTAAAGAGAATTTTTAAAGAGAGCCTTTAAAAAGAGCTATGTGCTGATTTTTAAACCGTCACAGCGTTAGCGCTCTAGTTTCTCAAGCTTGCCGGGCTTGCCATCCCACTTCGGCGTCCGGCAGCGGGTCTTTTCTTTCGGCGATGTTGGGCCATACTTCGGCCATCTCAGCGTTAATCTCGATAAAGGCCTCCTGTCCATCCGGCAGCTCATCCTCGGAGAATATCGCCTCGGCGGGGCACTCGGGCTCACACAGCGCGCAGTCGATACACTCGTCAGGATGAATGACCAGGAAGTTCGGGCCCTCGTAAAAACAGTCGACCGGGCAGACTTCCACACAGTCGGTGTATTTGCACTGGATGCAGTTCTCGGTAACGACAAACGTCATCTTGCTATCCCTCTTGCAGGGCCGGGTAACTCCCAGCCATGGTCAATCGTGAATGGTTATAAATCAGCCGTTTTTTATAAGCTAAAAGTTTGAACGACATTCTAGAGGTGCGCATACCTGGCGGCAAGCGCCATATGATCCCAGTTGGTAGCAATGCCAGTACAGGTTTCCGCGAGGGCGCTGTGAACCCGTCCTTGGGCGCTACTTTCGACATCCCTGTCGAAAGACCCTCGCTTCAACCTGCCCTGGCACCTGAATCTAACTTATCGCCTTTCATGCTATAAGCACCATTAGATCAGGTCTCGCCACTGATACAATAGTGATAGCGCTTCCCGCGGTGTTAAACCATCCATATCGACGTTTTCCAACGCCTCGACCACCGGATGCGGTGCAGCGGCGAACAGATCGTTTTGCTGCGGTGCGGTTCGCGGCGCCTGCGCCGTGTTATCCACATCGCGCTGCTCCAAACTTATCAGCTTCTCGCGGGCACGTTTAATCACATGGTTGGGCACACCCGCTAATTGCGCCACCTGTAAACCATAGCTCTGGCTGGCCGGGCCCGCTTCGATGCGGTGCATAAACACAATGCTGTCGCCATGCTCGGTCGCCGTTAGGTGGATATTGGCCACCCCTTCCATATGCTCAGGCAGCGCCGTCATTTCAAAGTAGTGGGTCGCAAACAGCGTTAGCGCGCGTCCTTTTGCCAAATGTTCAGCGCTTGCCCAGGCGAGCGACAGACCGTCAAAGGTACTGGTGCCGCGGCCAATTTCATCCATCAGGATCAAGCTTTGCTGGGTGGCATTGTGGAGAATTTGGCGGTTTCAGTCATCTCGACCATAAAGGTAGAGCGCCCGCCGGCCAAGTCATCCGATGAGCCAATGCGGGTGAATATTCGATCCAGCGGGCCGATCTCGGCGGCATCGGCGGGCACAAAACTGCCGCAGTGAGCGAGAAGGGCGATGAGCGCCGTCTGACGCATATAGGTCGATTTACCGCCCATGTTAGGGCCGGTAATAATCAGCATGTGCTGGTCAGGATTGAGCGTCACGTCGTTGGGCACAAAGGGTGTCTCGCTCACCTGCTCGACCACCGGATGTCGTCCCGCGTCAATTTGAATCCCGGTGGTTTCGCTGAGTGTTGGACGCACCCAGTTCAGCGCCTCGGCGCGCTCGGCAAAGGCGCACAGTACGTCCAGTTCCGCCAAGGCTTGCGAGGTGCTCTGCAGCGCGTGAAGGCTTGCGTTGAGATCGCCAAGCAGGCGATCGTAGAGCCATTTTTCACGCGTCAACGCGCGAGATTTAGCGGAGAGTGCCTTATCTTCAAACTCTTTGAGCTCGGGGATAATGAACCGCTCGGCATTTTTAAGTGTCTGGCGGCGAATATAGTCGGCGGGCGCCTGCTGGGCTTGTGAACGCGGTAGCTCAATAAAGTAGCCGTGCACCCGGTTGTAGCCCACTTTGAGATTGGCTAGCCCCGTGCGCTCGCGCTCGCGAAGCTCGAGCTGAATAAGATAGTCGCCCGCGTTTTCGGCCATGCCACGGTGCTCATCGAGCTCTGAATCAAAGCCATCGGCAATCACCCCGCCATCGCGGATCACCACCGGCGGATTTTCTACCAGCGCCCGGCTGAGCATATCGGCCATTTCTGGGTAGGGGCGAATATGCGGGCGCAGGTTATCCAGCGCACTGCCGCTCTCAACCTCGCTAAGCTGTTGCTCCAGTTCCGGAAGCGTTACCAGTGCATCCCGCAGCCGTGCCAAATCGCGCGGGCGGGCGCTATACAGCGCCACCCGGGCCAGAATGCGCTCCACGTCGCCCACCGCGCTCAACGTCTCGCGCAGCGGCATATAGGCGGCATCCAGGCTTAGCAGCGCCACACCCGCATGACGGGCCTGGACAATCTCGCGTTGACGCAGTGGCCGATTAAGCCAGCGTTTGAGTAGCCGTGAACCCATGGCGGTGGTACAGGTATCCAGCACGCTGGCCAGGGTGTTGTCGCTGCTGCCGCCCAGGTTGATATCAATTTCCAGATTACGGCGGCTGGCAGCGTCGATCACCACCGCGTCGTCGCGGTTCTCAACGCTGATGGCGGTCACGTGGGGCAGGCGCGAGCGCTGAGTGTCCCGGGCATAATCGATCAATACCCCGGCAGCAATTAGCGCAGAGGTTAAGTGCGCACAGCCAAAACCACGTAAATCCTGCACTTCGAACTGGTCGCAGAGGCTACGGGTAGCGCTTTCCAAATCAAACAGCCACTCGCCCTGGCGGCGCAGGCTGCGTTTCTGCGACCAGGCCTCGGGTAGCGTTAAGCTTTCGGGTACCAGCAGCTCGGCCGGGGAGAGACGCGTCAGCTCGGCGAGCATTTCGGCTTCGCTGTCTACTTCCAGTACGTTGAAGCGACCACTGGAGAGCTCCAGCCAGGCAAGGCCCCAGCTCTCTTTTCCGGGAGAAACGGACACCAGGACGTTGTCGCGGCGGGCATCGAGCAGCGCTTCATCGTGGAGTGTGCCAGGGGTGACGATACGCACCACTTGGCGCTCAACGGGCCCTTTGCTGGTCGCGGGGTCGCCAATTTGCTCACAAATAGCGACCGACTCGCCGCCAGCGACGAGGCGGGCCAGATAGCCCTCAGCGCTGTGATAGGGGACGCCCGCCATCGGGATAGGCTTGCCGCCTGACTGCCCACGCTGGGTAAGGGTAATATCCAGCAGTGCGGCGGCGCGCTTGGCGTCGTCGAAAAACAGTTCATAAAAATCCCCCATGCGGTAGAACAGCAGTACCTCGGGGTGCTCGCGCTTGATCTTTAAATATTGCGTGATCATGGGCGTGTTAGGGGGAATGGCCTGTGACATGGGCGTCCTGATTGAGCAATTTCTTTGAGAAAGCTAAACGCAGTATTCTACGCTGAATAGACGACTCACTTGAAGGAGCGACCATAGTGCCCAGCGAAACTAGCCTGAAAAATCTTGATTTAACCCTGTTAGCTCAGCGGCTGGGGCGGCTGTGTAAGCAGTTGAATGTAGAAGTGACCGCCGCTGAGTCATGTACGGGGGGCGGCATTGCCAGCGCCATTACCGAGGTGGCGGGTAGCTCTGCTTACTTTACGACGGGCTATGTGACCTATGCGAATGCTGCTAAAACGCGCTTATTGGGGGTGCCTGAGACCACGCTGGCCGAGCACGGTGCTGTCAGCAAGGAGGTCGTCAAAGCCATGGTGCTGGGTGCCTGTAATGAAAGTGGCGCGGGCTTAGCTGTTGCCGTTAGCGGTGTTGCAGGCCCAGAGGGGGGGAGCGCTGAAAAGCCGGTGGGTACGGTTTGGTTGGCCTGGGGAGATGCTGCTGCCCAGGAAGCTGAATGCTTTCACTTTCCAGGTGACCGTCAGTCGGTGCGAGAGCAGGCCGTGCGTCAGGCCTTGGTTGGGCTGGTGGCGCGCCTGAATGAGCGCGAGAAGGCGAGCAAGACGAACCAGCCGTAAGAAAAAGGCGCATATGCAAAAAGGCTGTTGATAAAATAGATGAGAGAAAGCGCGATCAAGGATTTGTTTACGGCGCAATCTTTGGCATACTACTGGCTAATTATACAGCTTGTTATGAGGAATCTCTGAATGGCTCAGGATGACAACCGCACTAAAGCGCTAAACGCTGCACTCACCCAAATCGACCGTCAGTTCGGCAAGGGCACCGTCATGCGTCTAGGCGACGCACCGCGTGTCGTCATGCCGTCGGTTTCCACCGGTTCATTGGGTCTGGATATCGCCCTCGGCATCGGCGGGCTGCCGTTTGGCCGCGTGGCTGAAATTTTTGGTCCAGAGTCCTCGGGTAAAACGACACTGACCCTTTCGGTGATTGCGCAAGCGCAAAAGCAAGGCAAAGTGTGTGCCTTCGTCGATGCCGAGCATGCGCTTGACCCCAGCTACGCAGAAAAGCTAGGCGTCAACCTGGATGATCTACTGATTTCCCAGCCGGACACCGGTGAGCAGGCGCTGGAAATTACCGACATGCTGGTACGCTCTGGCGGTGTTGACGTGATTGTTATCGACTCGGTCGCTGCGTTGACCCCGCGCGCTGAAATCGAAGGCGAAATGGGTGATTCCCACGTTGGCCTACAGGCGCGTTTGATGTCTCAGGCACTGCGTAAAATCACCGGTAATATCAAAAACGCCAACTGCTTGGTGATCTTCATCAACCAGATCCGCATGAAGATCGGCGTCATGTTTGGTAGCCCCGAAACCACCACTGGTGGTAACGCGCTGAAGTTCTATGCCAGCGTGCGTCTGGATATTCGTCGTACCGGCTCGGTGAAAGTGGGTGATGAAGTCACCGGTAACGAAACCCGCGTGAAAGTAGTCAAAAACAAGGTAGCACCGCCATTCCGTCAGGCTGAATTCCAGATTCTTTACGGCAAGGGTATCTACCACGCCGGTGAGGTCATCGACCTGGGCGTGCAGTGCAACCTAGTCGACAAAGCCGGTGCCTGGTACAGCTATAAAGGTAAGAAAATCGGTCAAGGTAAAGCCAATTCAGCGCTGTATCTGGAAGAGCACCCGGAAATTATGCTCGAAATCGAAACGCAGATTCGTGAGCAGCTCTTGGCCAAGCCCGATCCTAAAAAGGAGAAGGAAGATGCACCTGCCGAAGCAGCGGCAGAATTGGATGCGGGTGATGACGATCTGCTTTAAGACGACTCTCGCTAAGATAAGCTGATGGCATTCACCTCCCAGCGTGATGCTACGCCCCGTGATATCGCCATTGGTTTACTGGCTCGGCGCGAATACTCCCGCGCCGAGCTTGCTCAGCGTCTGAAGAAAAAGTCTTTCGACGATGCCGCTATTGATGAGTGCCTGGACGCCTTGGTTGAACAAGGGCTGCAGTCTGACGCGCGCTTTGCGGCCAGTTTCGTGCGCTCGCGCATACTGCGTGGCCAAGGCGTGATTCGTATTAAAGGCGAGTTGCGCCAGCGCGGCATAGACCAGGAAACCCTTGCCACCGCTTTTGAAGAAGTGGAGGGGGGCGAGCAGGTCGACTGGTTTGAGCTAGCCCGGGAAACCCTGGCGCGGCGTTTTGATAGCCCTGGTGAGACCCCAAAGAGCGCGCTAGGCGTGAACGTTTTCTCGCCAGTCGCGGCTTCGATTTTGAACAAATTCGCTACGCGCTCTCCTGTCTGTAATACGTTTTCCCCAGCCTATACAATACCCCCTCTTACATTTCTAGTAGCGCTCTAATACGCTTGTTCATCCAGTTGTTTACGTGGCTGTTTGCCTTTCTGCCACTAAGTGCGGCTTTAGTCGTTTGACAACTGCGCTATAATGGCTGCTTTGCGACCCCTGAGGGTAGCGGCAACAGCGCCCTGGGACATCACGCTTTCTTGTTACGGATACCCTATGAAAAGCGCAGAGATTAGACAGGCCTTTCTCACCTTCTTCGAAGAGCAGGGGCATACGATTGTACCCACCAGCTCATTAGTGCCGGGCAACGACCCGACGCTGCTGTTTACCAATGCCGGCATGGTGCCGTTTAAAGATGTGTTTCTAGGCCGCGATCCGCGCCCTTACGTGCGCGCCACCTCTGCGCAGCGCTGCGTTCGCGCGGGCGGTAAGCATAATGATTTAGACAACGTCGGCTATACCGCACGCCACCACACCTTCTTTGAGATGCTGGGTAACTTCAGCTTTGGCGACTACTTCAAGCGCGACGCCATTCGCTTTGCCTGGGTGTTTTTAACCGAAACGCTGGGACTCCCCAAAGACAAGCTGTGGGTAACGGTACACATCAGCGATGACGAAGCTGAGCGCATCTGGAAAGATGAGATTGGCATCGACCCTGAGCGCTTCTCCAAGCTGGATGAAGATAACTTCTGGCAGATGGGCGACACCGGCCCCTGCGGCCCCAGTTCGGAAATCTTCTTTGATCACGGCCCTGAGGTTTGGGGTGGCCCGCCGGGCAGCCCGGAAGAGGATGGCGATCGCTATATCGAAATCTGGAACCTGGTGTTCATGCAGTTTGAGCGCGATGCCCAGGGCACGCTCAACCCGCTGCCCAAGCCCTCCATCGATACCGGTATGGGGCTGGAGCGTGTCGCCGCTGTCATGCAGGGCGTCCACTCCAACTATGAGATCGACCTGTTCCAGAACCTGCTGCAAGCCGCTGCGAAAGCGACCGGGCACCCTGATACTGCTACGCCTTCGTTGCGCGTAATTGCCGACCATATCCGTTCCTGTGCCTTCCTGATTGCCGATGGCGTGCTGCCTTCCAACGAAGGGCGCGGCTATGTCCTGCGTCGGATCATTCGCCGTGCAATTCGTCACGGCCACAAGCTGGGCGCGGTTGAGCCGTTCTTCCACAAGCTGGTGGAGGCGCTGGATGCGGAGATGGGCGATGCCTATCCGGAACTGCGTGAAGCGAGCGATCAAATTGCCCGTGTACTGCTGAAAGAAGAAGAGCAGTTCGCACGCACCCTGGATCACGGTATGGGGCTCTTGAATGCGGCACTGGCCGAGTTGGATGGCAAGGTACTGCCGGGTGAGACGGTGTTTAAGCTTTATGACACCTACGGCTTTCCCTTCGACCTTACCGCCGACGTCTGTCGTGAGCGTGGCGTTAGCCTGGACGAAGATGGCTTTCAGCAGGCGTTAGAGGCCCAGCGTGAACGCGCACGGGCGGCCAGCCAATTTGGCGCCGACTACAGCGCCTCCATCGAGTTGGAGGGCGAAACTGCCTTTACCGGCTACGACCGCTTGGAAGATCAGGCCAAGGTAACCGCGCTGGTCGACAGCGAGGGCAATCCACTGGCAGCGCTGGAAGCGGGGCAGAAGGGTGTCGTGGTACTAGACCGCACGCCGTTTTACGGCGAGTCAGGCGGCCAGGTGGGCGATACCGGCTACCTGTATGTCGACGGTGGCCGTTTCCAGGTCACTGATACCCAAAAGCAGAGCGGTCATCATCTTCACCAGGGCATGATGGTAGAAGGCTCGCTAAGCGTTGGCGCAAGCGTGCGTGGTGAAGTGGATGCCAGCCTGCGCACAGCCACCATTCGCAATCACTCAGCCACCCACCTGCTGCATAAAGCGCTGCGCATGGTGCTGGGTGATCACGTACAGCAGAAAGGCTCGCTGGTGAACGCCGAGCGCCTGCGCTTCGACTTTAGCCACTTCGAGCCGGTGACCGCCGAGCAACTGGCGGAAGTCGAACGGCTGGTCAATGAGCAGATTCTGGCTAATGCGCCGACCAAGATCGAGAAGATGAGCCTGGACCAAGCCAAGGCCAAGGGCGCAGCAGCGCTGTTTGAGGCCAAATACGCCGAGAACGTGCGCGTGCTGACCATTGGTGCCGACGATTTCTCGATCGAGTTATGCGGTGGTACCCACGTGGCACGCAGCGGTGATATTGGCTGCTGCCATGTGATGAGCGAAGTGGGCATTGCTTCTGGTGTGCGCCGCATCGAAGCGATCACCGGCGAAAATGCGCTGGCTCACTTCCGCGAGCAGGAAGCCCGCCTCGAGCGATTGGGTGAGCGCTTGAAGACCAAGCCTGAACAGGTCGAAGCGCGGGTAGAATCACTGGTTGAGCGCAACCGTAGCCTGGAAAAAGAGCTTGAGCAGCTCAAGGCCAAACTAGCCAGTGCAGCGGGTAGCGATATGCTCAGCCAGGTGCAGGAGGTCAATGGCGTGAAGCTGCTGGCGACGCAGCTGGATGGTGTGTCAGGCAAAGATTTACGCGGCATCCTTGACCAGCTTAAGAACAAGCTAAGCTCTGGAGTGATTATCCTCGGCGTTGCCGACCAGGCGGCGGCAAAGTGAGTCTGATCGCTGGGGTCACCCAGGATCTGAGCGGCCGAGTGAAAGCCGGTGAGCTGGTGAACCATGTTGCCTCCCAGGTAGGAGGGAAGGGCGGTGGCCGCCCCGACATGGCCCAAGCGGGAGGTAGTCAACCCGACGCCCTGCCGGATGCGTTGAAGAGCGTACCAGCATGGTTGGAAAACGTTCTTAGCTAAACCTCTGGGCCGGTGGCATTATTGTCACCGGCCTTATTATTTATTTAAAACTTGTGACACTTTCACCCTCCATTCCCGAACGCATAGGAAAAACGGCATATGGCACTATACGTACAGAAGTTCGGCGGCACTTCGGTGGGCTCTGTCGAGCGTATCAAGGCCGTAGCGGAAAAGGTTAAGGGCTTCCGCGATCAAGGCCATCAGGTAGTGGTCGTGGTCTCCGCCATGAGCGGCGAAACCAACCGCCTGACGGACATGGCACAGGCGCTTAACGACGATCCCGCACCGCGCGAGATGGATATGCTGCTATCGACCGGCGAGCAGGTAACTATTTCACTGCTCGCCATGGCGCTTCAGCAAATCGGTGTGCCAGCCACTTCGCACACAGGCGCCCAGGTAGGCATTCATACCGATAGTGCCTATACCAAGGCGCGTATCCAGCGCATTGAAACCGAAGACCTCAAGGCCGATCTGGACGCTGGTCAGGTAGTTGTTGTGGCCGGGTTCCAAGGGGTCGATGAAGACGGCAATATCACCACCCTGGGCCGTGGTGGTTCTGACACCACAGGGGTGGCGCTAGCCGCTGCGCTAGGTGCCGATGAGTGCCAGATTTACACCGATGTTGACGGGGTATACACCACCGACCCTCGCGTCTGCTCCAAAGCCCAGCGCTTAACGAGCATTACCGTGGAAGAGATGCTGGAACTGGCCAGTCTCGGCTCTAAAGTGCTGCAGATCCGCGCGGTAGAGTTTGCCGGAAAGTACAACGTACCCCTGCGGGTGCTGTCGAGCTTTGAAGACGGCCCCGGTACCCTAATTGTTGCAGAAGCCGACCAAGACGAGGACGCTATGGAAGAACCACTGATCTCCGGTATCGCTTTCACCAAAAATGAAGCAAAATTAACCCTGCTGAATACGCCGGACGTGCCGGGTGTGGCATCACGCATTCTAGGGCCCATTGCCGATGCCAATATCGAAGTGGACATGATCGTGCAGAACGTGGCGCCGGCCGGAGACTATACCGACTTTACCTTTACGGTTGCTAAGGGCGATTACAAAGCCACTAAAAAGCTGCTTGAAGAGACGGTGATTCCTGATTTGGGCGGCGGTGAGCTGCGTGGCGACGACAATATTGCTAAGGTCTCTTTAGTGGGTGTCGGTATGCGTTCTCACGCCGGTGTGGCGTCGAAAATGTTCCGTGTGCTAGCTGACGAAAACGTAAATATCCGTATGGTCTCCACCTCTGAGATTAAAATCTCGGTCGTGATTGATGAGAAGCATATGGAGCTTGCTGTTAATGCATTACACAAAGCTTTTGGTTTAGATAAGGCAGATATCGAATCTGAATAACATTAATACCTTAAACCTTCTACGCTGAAGGGGTACTTACTGCCGTGTGGTGGTGAGCTTTCTTTCAACGGGAGGTATAAGGTGTCATGGAGCCGGAGTCATTGGTGACAGGGAACACTATGTCGCATAATGGCATGGTGTTGCCTCCGGCTGACATATCCCGTTGCATAAAACGTCTGAAAAGGAGATCAGCCATGCTCATCCTAACTCGCCGTGTTGGCGAAACGCTGATGATCGGTGATGAAATCACCGTCACCGTGCTAGGTGTGAAA
Organism: Halomonas sp. PA16-9; assembly: GCF_009728585.1. NCBI lineage: Bacteria > Pseudomonadati > Pseudomonadota > Gammaproteobacteria > Oceanospirillales > Halomonadaceae > Halomonas > Halomonas sp. PA16-9. Next base: position 768,989 of record NZ_CP040451.1, read on the forward strand.
GGCAATCAAGTACGTATCGGCGTAAATGCGCCTAAAGATGTGGCAGTTCATCGTGAAGAGATTTACCAGCGTATTCAGCGTGAACGAAACAGTGAAAATGAAGTGGAATAAGCCTTGCGAGCTCGCATGATGAAACGATGCTTAAAGCGTAAGCTTATATGTAAGATATGGCCGGTGCGAAAAAAATCCGTAGAAGACTAGACACAAGAAGACTAAATCGGTAATATTCGCGCCGTGCCGTTGAGGAGAGGTGGCCGAGTGGCTGAAGGCGCTCCCCTGCTAAGGGAGTATAGGGTTTATAGCCCTATCGAGGGTTCGAATCCCTCTCTCTCCGCCAATCGCATGGCCAGTAAGTGCTTTTACTTTGTTAAAAAAGTGCATGGTCACAAGGTATGCGCCCGTAGCTCAGCTGGATAGAGTACCTGACTACGAATCAGGGGGTCGGAGGTTCGAATCCTCCCGGGCGCGCCACCTTTTTATGCTGACTGCATTTATGGTTAATCGTATTTGAGATTAGCTGTATTTAAAGTTAGTTGTACCAGAGGCTAATTGCATTAATCAGTATTTGTAATAGTCTTGGTCGTAGTAAAAGTAAACATTAGTAAAACGTTACGCGCCCGTAGCTCAGCTGGATAGAGTACCTGACTACGAATCAGGGGGTCGGAGGTTCGAATCCTCCCGGGCGCGCCAGATTCCAAAACCCGCTCTCTTATTGAGAGCGGGTTTTCTGTTTCCAGTCTGACCGCCAGTTTCTAGCCTGACCGGAAGTCGCTCGCGCCCCGGTCTTGCGATCGTTTGTAGCGCCCCCGCTTTGCGGTAGGGCGCTTTTTTTTGCCTGTTAAAGGGGTGGTGCGAAAGAAGGGCTAAGCCATTGCAGCTTGCTGTTCGTCGACAACAAGGCTGTCGAGCAGTTGGTCTAACTCGGTGATGCGCTTTACGCGCTGAAAATTCTGTTCAGCTTCACTGCTGCCTTGACGCATTTGGGCAAGCCACTGCTTTACCAGAGAGACCACGACGCGGTCGGGTAGCTTTTGACGCTGTAGAGCGGCGTATTCTTTGAGCACGTTGGCGCGCATCGCCCAGCTACTCTCAGGTAGCCGCTCGCCGGTTTGCAGCCAGTGGCGAATGCGTGGCGCCAGCCAAGGATCGGCCAGGGCGCTCCGTCCCAGCATCACGTCGCGACACCCTGACAGGGTGCGGGCTTTCCAGTAATCTTCCAGTGTCCAGATATCGCCGTTGGCGACCACGGGGATGCTCACTTGGCGGCGAATTTTGCCGATCCACTCCCAGTGTGCCGGTGGGCGGTAGCCCTCGTCTCGGGTGCGTGCATGAACGACCAGCTGTGCTGCTCCGCCCGCTTCGGTGGCTTGGGCGCAGGCCACCGCTAAACGGCGATTAGCGAAGCCCAGGCGAATCTTGGCGGTCACCGGGATTTCCCCCTCTAAAGCGTCGTGAACGGCTTTAACCGCCTTATAGACGCGATCAGGCTGGCGTAACAGCGAGGCGCCGCCATCGTGCCGGTTAACCAGTTTGGCAGGGCAGCCGAAATTAAGATCGACGCTCACCGCGCCCAGGCTAAGCGCCTGGCGCGCGTTAGCCGCCAGGGCGACTGGGTCAGAGCCCAGTAACTGTAAATGCACGGGAATGCCGCTTGGTGTGGCCACAGGCGGTTGCGCAAGCTCGGGGCAGTGTTTATAAAACACTCTTGGCGGCAGGCGCGCATCGACCACACGTACAAACTCGGTGACTGTCCAGTCGAACCCGGCATGCCGGGTCAGCAGATCACGAGTCAGGGCGTCGATTACCCCTTCCATCGGGGCTAGGCCGATTCTGCCGTTTTGTAGTAAATTAACAACCATGACTTCCACTATCGCGCCATTGCATTCTATTCTGGGTGTGGCAGGTTAGTGCATTCCCCTTACTGCGCCAAGCGCCTTTCACCGTATTGGCGTCATGATGTGCGTAAAAATGGTACTTGAGCTGTGCTTCAAGACACCGGGCTTCAAGGAGATCGCTTTATGCAGGATCTAGAACTATTGCAAGAAGGGCTGGCGTTGATGGCGCTCGGTATGGGCGTAGTGTTTGTTTTTCTTACTGTTTTGGTCATTAGCGTTACGCTGATGTCGAAGCTTGTTGGGCGTTTTCAGCCCGCCCTGTGGCTGTTAATACGGGCAATAAATCGTCGCCATCTTCGGGTTCCTCTGCGCAAAATGACGAGGTCATGGCGGTGATCAGTGCTGCAGTGCATCGTTATCGCTCAAGCCGGCGTCGTTAACTTTCTCGATTTTTTTCATTTTGGCCCTCTTGTGGCTATTTTTTTGTTATTTTTACTACAAACTTACAACTCTCTACTGTGAGCCATGACAATGAACGAAATAAAACGCCCTCTAGGCATTACTGATGTCGTGCTGCGCGATGCCCATCAATCGCTATTCGCTACACGTATGCGGCTGGACGATATGCTGCCGATCGCCGAAAAACTGGATCGCGTTGGCTATTGGTCGCTGGAAACCTGGGGTGGGGCCACTTATGACGCCTGTATCCGCTATTTGGGCGAAGATCCGTGGGAGCGCATTCGTGCATTAAAAGAGGCTATGCCCAATACGCCTCAGGCCATGTTGCTACGTGGTCAGAACCTGCTGGGCTACCGCCACTACGCCGATGACGTTGTCGATAAGTTTGTCGAGCGGGCGAAAACCAACGGTGTTGACGTTTTTCGCGTCTTTGATGCCATGAATGACCCGCGCAATCTCGAGCGCGCCATTCAGGCAGTGCGTAACGTGGAAGGCCATGCACAGGGCACGATCTCTTACACCGTGAGCCCGGTACATACCCTGGATAGCTGGGTTGATCTCGCCAAAACCATTGCTGGCTTAGGCGCAGATTCATTGGCTATCAAGGATATGGCGGGGCTACTGACGCCCTATACGGCATTCGATCTGGTCACCCGGCTCAAGAAAGAGCTATCGATTCCGGTGCACCTGCACTGCCACGCCACCACCGGCCTCTCTACCTCAACCATTTTGAAGGCAGTGGAAGCAGGCATTGATAACGTCGATACCTCGATTTCGTCCATGTCGATGACCTACGGTCACAGCCCCACCGAGTCAGTGGTGGCAATGCTGAAAGACACCGGCCGCGATACCGGTCTGGATCTTGAGCTGCTGGAAGATATTGCCGGTTACTTCCGCGAAGTACGTAAGAAGTACGCCGCCTTTGAGGGTTCGCTGCGTGGTATTGATTCGCGCATCCTGATTGCTCAGGTGCCCGGCGGCATGCTGACCAACATGGAAGGCCAGCTGAAAGAGCAGGGCGCGGGCGATAAGCTGGACGACGTGCTCAGCGAGATTCCCCGCGTGCGCGAAGATCTGGGCTTTATTCCGCTGGTGACGCCCACCTCGCAAATCGTCGGCACCCAGGCGGTCATGAACGTGATGATGGGCGAGCGCTACAAGTCGATCTCCAAGGAAGTTCAGGCGCTGCTCAAAGGTGAATATGGTGCTGCCCCAGCACCCTTCAACGCCGAATTGCAAAAGCGCGTCTTGGAAGGCGGCGAGCCGATTACCTGTCGCCCGGCGGATAACCTCTCACCGGAAATGGATAGGCTGGCTGCCGAACTGAAAGAGAAGGCTAGCGCTGAAGGTATTCGCTTGGCCGAAGGCAAGCGCGAAGTAGATGATGTTCTGACCTACGCGCTGTTCCCGCAGATCGGCTTGAAGTTCCTTAAAAACCGCGACAATCCCGACGCCTTTGAACCTGCCCCCCAGGCAACTGACGCAAGTGCTGAAAAGACACCCGCCAAGGTGGAAAGCAAAGCGCCGGTGGCTAGCAGTGGCCCGGAAACCTATACCGTTAAGCTCAACGGTAAAGCCTTCGTGGTGGAAGTGTCTGAAGGTGGTGAACTGGGCGAAGTGCAGGAGCAAACGGCGGCCAGCACTGGCGCCCCCAAAGAGGAAGTGTCTGCACCCACTGGTGAGAGCATTGATGCGCCGCTGGCCGGCAATATCTTCAAGGTTAATGTCCGCCCTGGCGATAAAGTCGCTGAAGGGGATGTGGTGATCATTCTTGAAGCGATGAAAATGGAAACCGAAGTGCGTGCCAGTATCGCAGGCACTGTGTCTAAGGTTAACGTCAGCGAGGGCGACAGCGTAGCCGTAGGCGATGCGCTGATCGAGCTCTAAGGGCCCAGTAATGGATAAATTAGTAACGTTATGGGAAGGCTCTGGGCTATATAACCTTGAGCTTGGCCAAGCCGTCATGATCATGGTGGGGCTACTGCTGCTTTACCTGGCCATTTATAAGAAGTTTGAGCCGCTGCTGCTGGTGCCGATTGGCTTTGGCGGCATTCTGGCCAATATTCCCGAAGCAGGGTTGGCGATTTCAGCGCTAGACCAAGCGATCGAGGTGGCGAAACCCGCAGTGCTACAGCAGATAGCGGCAGCGCTGGGCGCGACGCTGGATCCGTTAGCGAATGCGGAAGCCTGGCGTGAATCGTTAAAAGTGATAGCCCACGATGGCGTCGCACCGGATCAGGTGCGTGCCGCACATGATATCGCCGTGGGCGTCGGCTATAGCGATGGCATGCTTTACAACTTCTATAAAGTAGCAATTGGTTCAGGTATCGCCCCGCTGATTATCTTTATGGGTGTGGGCGCCATGACCGACTTCGGTCCGCTGCTGGCCAATCCGCGCACGCTGTTTTTAGGTGCGGCCGCTCAGTTTGGTATTTTTGCCACTTTGTTTGGTGCCGTGGCGCTCACCTCGATGGGCATCATGGATTTCTCGCTCAATCAGGCCGCCGCCATTGGTATTATTGGCGGGGCCGATGGGCCGACCTCCATCTACGTCTCCAGCGTGCTGGCGCCGGAGCTGCTGGGTGCTATCGCGGTGGCTGCCTACGCCTATATGGCGTTGGTGCCGCTGATACAGCCGCCCATCATGCGTCTGCTGACCACCGATAAAGAGCGTCAAATCAAGATGACCCAGTTGCGGCCGGTCTCCAAGCTGGAAAAAATCATCTTCCCGCTGATGCTGCTGATTCTGGTCGCGCTGTTTCTGCCCGATGCGGCACCGCTACTCGGTATGTTCTGCTTCGGTAATCTGATGCGTGAGTGTGGCGTAGTCGAGCGCTTGTCGGATACCGCGCAAAACGCCTTGATCAATATCGTCACGATTATCCTGGGACTGTCGGTAGGCTCCAAACTGATGGCCGAGAGTTTCCTGGCATTTGAGACGCTGGGGATATTAGGTCTGGGTATTGTCGCCTTTGGTATCGGCACGGCCGCTGGGGTATTGATGGCCAAGCTGATGAACCTGGTGAGCAAAATGCCCATCAACCCATTGATCGGTGCCGCGGGCGTTTCCGCCGTGCCTATGGCAGCGCGGGTGGCGAATAAGGTGGGGCTGGAGTCCAACCCACATAACTTCCTGCTGATGCATGCCATGGGCCCCAACGTGGCGGGTGTTATTGGGTCGGCAGTCGCGGCCGGGGTAATGATTAAATACCTGGGTTAACTAGTCCTCTGCCATCAACGACATAGGGGTGTCATTGCGAACGCAGTGAAGCAATCTGGGGTTGGTTCTCAGGGTAGGCTTGAGATTGCTTCGTCGCAGGCTCCTCGCAATGGCCGGTGAGTGTCATCGCGAGCGAAGCGCGGCGATCTCGGTTTGTTTGCCACCGCAGAACGAGATTGCCGCGTCGCAAGCTCCTCGCAATGACATATGGGGCCCTTTCATCTGCTGCGTTATGCCTTTGGTGCAGAGAGAACCTCAATAGCACTCTTCAAGCGGTTTTCTAGCGGGGCAAGGTCAAGCGGGCAGTCCCGTGGCCAGCCAATGGTCAGGCGAACGCCATCACCATCGTAGTCGGCTTGCTCAATAGGGATGTCGTGCTCTTCGCACCAGGCGCGGGCAATCGCTTCATTGGCAAAAGTAAGGCGCAGGGTGTAGGTGTCGCGCTCAACCACTTCCCGGGTAGCGAGTGTCTCAAGGGCATGGCTAACCGCCTGAGTGTAGGCGCGGGCTAAGCCACCGGTGCCGAGCTTTGTACCGCCAAAATAACGAATGACCACACAGCCAATCTGGCCCAGTTGGCTCCCCTGGAGAACCTGATACATGGGGCGGCCAGCGGTGCCGCCAGGCTCGCCATCATCGGAAAAGCCAATCAGATTTTGCTCGCCGGGTGGCCCGGCAATGTAGGCAGTGCAGTGGTGGCTGGCATTAGGATGCGCGGTTTTCGCCGCATTCAGCAGAGTAGTGAATGCGTTGATATCGGGAGCGTGGCAGATCCAGGTGATAAATTGGCTCTTTTCTACTTCAATGTCAGCCGTGTGCCATGACCCTGTGGGTAACTCGGGAACCCGATAGCGCATTAATGCTCCGTAAAGGTAGTCTCACTTTTCACACCCATTACCATGCCGAGTACCTGAATATCCCGGTTGTGCAAAAATAGCGCTGGCTGCAAAGTATCTTCTGGCCATAGCTCTACGCCAAAGCGGCTGATAGAGAGCTGCCTCAAGGCGATCGTTTGCTGGTTTATTTCGGCAACGGCAGTTTCTGTCTGGGTATCGTGTTGATAGCGCCGGATAATAATGACATCGCCATCGAACAAGTTGCAATCACACAGTGCATTGCCACGCACTTTGAGTGCATAGGTATTGCGTCGGGTAATGCTAGGCGCCATTGCGTAAGGGCGCGGTGCCGGTTGTCTACGGCCAAACGTAACGGTAGGTGCTGCCATCGATAGGGTCATCAAAGAATCTCCATTGCATGTTCTTTCATACAGTGGTTTTCATTGTAGACCTGTTTTTGCATACAGTGCCAGAGATAATTGCTCTCACGACATATTGATGAAGATCACGCTGCGACCCAGCGCCGCATTGTGTGAGTGGCGAGAAAGGGGCTTTACGTGTAGAGTTCGACGCGAAATCAATATGCCAGGAGAGACGCTTGAGCCTGTGTCTACAAGCCCGCCAGCTTGCCTGTGAACGCGATGACCGCTGGCTGTTTCAAGGGTTAGATCTGGAGGTTCGCAGCGGCGAGATAGTGCGAATTGAAGGGCCCAATGGTAGTGGTAAAACCAGCCTTCTGAAAATTCTCTCCGGCCAGCTCAGTGACTACCAGGGCGAACTGTTCTGGAATGGCGCTGCGATGAACGAAGCACGTGAACATTTTCTCGCGAATTTGCTCTATTTAGGACATGCACCGGGCATTAAGTCAGGGCTTTCCCCGTTAGAAAATTTAGCCTGGTATCAGGCGTTAAGTGGGGAAAGTGGTAATGAAGATCAGCGCCTGGAAGCTCTTGAACGGGTTGGGTTGGCAGGCTTTGAAGATGTGCCCGCAGGGCAACTCTCAGCAGGGCAACAGCGCCGTGTTGCCCTGGCGCGCTTAACGTTAACGCCGCGCGCCCTATGGGTACTGGATGAGCCTTTCACCGCGATTGATCGCCACGGCGTCGCTGATCTAGAAAGACAGCTAGTTGCCCACGCTCAGGCGGGGGGCTGTGTGTTAGTAACGACACACCACGAGTTAACCGCTTCACCGTTGCTCAGACGGATATCTCTAGGGTAGAAAGCAGGACTATCTCAGTTGGATATAGCGGCTTAAATAACTCTCGACAACGTGGTGTCAGGGGAGGTTGAAGCGAGGGTCTTTTGTCATGGACGGAAAGTGTTCCCGACAATTCCGTCATTTCCGCCATCCATGGCGGTCAGACTACAAAAATAGCGCCCAGGGAAAGGGTTACAGCGCCCTCGCGGAAACCTCCACTGGGCACCGATGCTTGTATGGTAGAGGAGAAAGGGTTGCACAGCTCTTTACATGGCGCTTCAAATAGCTCTTCACACGGCTCTTCACAAAGCTCGGAGACCGCTCAACAGGTTTCAGCAGTGCCACTGCGTGAGCATAGTGGTGGGTTAATGACCGCAGTGAAGGCCACGCTAGTGCGTGACTTAACGCTATTGCTGAGACGCCGTGGCGAAGTGCTCAACCCACTGGTGTTTTTTGCCCTGGTGATCACGCTGTTCCCGATCGCTATTTCGCCCGACCCTGAGCTGTTAGCGGTGATTGCTCCAGGTTTGCTGTGGGTCGCAGCTTTGTTAGCCGCGCTGCTTTCATTAGACAGCCTGTTTCGCAGCGATTATGACGACGGTAGTCTGGAGCAACTGCTATTGGCGCCGCAGCCGTTAGTCGCGCTAAGTTTGGCCAAAGTGGCCGTACACTGGCTGCTGACAGGCCTACCGTTGGCGCTGATGGCGCCGATATTGGGTATTATGCTGGCGCTGCCGGCGGGTAGCTACGCCGTGCTGGCGCTGTCGCTTGCATTGGGTACGGCAAGCTTGAGTTTGATTGGCGCCATCGGTGCGGCGTTAACCGTTGGCTTGGCACGGGGCGGAGTGCTGCTCTCGCTACTGGTGCTGCCGTTGTATATCCCGGTACTCATTTTTGGCGCAGGCGCGGTGCAGGCGGCCATTTTTGGAGAGGGTGTCTCCGCACACCTGGCTATCCTGGGCGCGCTGCTCGCCGCCTCACTCATGTTGGCGCCGTGGGCGATTGCCGCATCGCTGCGTATCAGTATTAACGGTTAAGGACGGGACACGCTATGTGGGCCTTTATACACAAGCTGGGATCACCCAAGTGGTTCTACGGCATTAGTGCCAAATTACAGCCCTGGTTTTGGGCCGCGGCGGCGCTGTTGATCGTCACTGGCTCGCTGTGGGGGTTGGCGTTTGCGCCAGCGGATTACCAGCAGGGTAATAGCTTCCGAATTATTTACGTCCATGTGCCGGCGGCCTTTTTGGCTCAGTCTATCTTCATTGCCATGGCGGTTTCCGGCCTAGTGTTTATGGTCTGGAAAATTAAAGTCGCCGATATGGCGGCGGCGGTGATGGCGCCTCTTGGCGCAGCTATGACCTTTGTCGCGCTGTTTTCCGGTGCCGTATGGGGTGTGCCTACTTGGGGAACCTGGTGGATGTGGGATGCACGGCTAACGTCAATGCTGATCTTGCTGTTTTTGTACTTGGGCGTAATTGCTCTGCGTGGGGCTTTTACCAGCCGCGATAGCGCCTCACGGGCAGCCTCGGTGCTGGCCATGGTGGGGGTGATCAATATTCCCATCATCAAATACTCGGTGGACTGGTGGTACACCCTGCACCAGCCCGCTTCATTTACGCTGACCTCGCGCCCGGCCATGCCTACTGAAATGTGGCTGCCTCTGGTCATTATGGTGCTGGGTTTCTACTGCTTTTTCATTGCCTTAACGCTGATGCGCACACGCAGTGAAATTTTGCGCCGCGAAGCTAACAAACGCTGGGTACAGGAATTGGTGACCGGCCAAGTGGTGAAAGTACCGGCAGAGGAGGCTCGCTAATGGCGTTTGACTCATTTTCCGAATTTCTCGCCATGGGTGGTCACGCGCCTTATGTGTGGTCTGCCTGGGGCGTGACAGCGCTACTGCTGCTCGCCACCGTATGGCATGCGCGTGCTGAACAGCGCCAATTGATCAAAGGCTTGAAACGCCGTGCAAGACGCGCAAACAGCGCAAGGGGAAACGCCCAATGACGCCTAAACGTAAACAGAAACTCTTTATTATCCTGGGCCTTGTGTCGCTGGCCGCGATTGCCGTGGGGCTGACCCTGTACGCGCTGCGCGCTAACATCAATCTGTTTTTCAGCCCGGTACAGATCGCCCAGGGCGACGCGCCCATGGAGCGGCAGATTCGCGCCGGTGGCATGGTGAAAGAGGGTTCAGTATCCCGTGACCCCGAGAGCCTGGACGTCGAGTTTGTCGTCACCGATTACGTTGATGACCTGGAGGTCTACTACAGCGGCATCCTGCCCGACTTGTTCCGCGAAGGCCAAGGCGTGGTAGTGATCGGAGAGCTTCAGTCCGATGGTCGTTTGTACGCCGATAAAGTGCTTGCGCGCCACGATGAGAACTATATGCCTCCTGAAGTCGCCCAGGCACTTGAAGAGGCGGGCTATTCGCCAGCCGACTACCAGGCCAAAGCCGCGGAAGTGGGTAAACGCCTGGACGAAGAAGGCGTACCCCAAGCAAGCGAATACTAAGACCCACAGTTTAACCGCCTTGCCTTACCGCCAGTGCTGGTTCGGAGCGCACATGTTTATCAAAATGATTCCTGAAATTGGCCACTTTGCCCTCATTATCGCGCTGCTGATGGCGGCGGTGCAGGCCGTGATGCCGCTGGCCGGTGCGGCCACCCGGCGCCCGCTGTGGATGGCCTATGGTCAGCCCATGGCGGTGGGGCAGTTTGTGTTTATTGCCATTGCCTACGCCTGTTTGACCGCCAGCTATATGCTGGACGATTTTAGCGTGGCGAACGTGGCCAACAACTCCAACTCGCTGCTGCCCTGGTACTACAAGTTCAGCGCGGTGTGGGGCAACCATGAAGGGTCGGTGCTGCTGTGGAGCTTTATGCTCGCGGGCTGGGGTGTGCGGCCAGCCTGTTTACCGGCAACCTGCCGCGGGATATGGTCGCGCGAGTAATGGGCGTGATGGGTATGGTTTGCGTCGGCTTCTTACTGTTTATTCTGATGACATCGAACCCCTTCGAGCGGCTACTGCCCGGTATGCCCCAGGATGGCGCCGACCTTAACCCGCTGTTGCAAGACTTCGGGCTAGTAGTGCATCCGCCGATGCTCTACATGGGCTATGTGGGCTTTTCCGTGGTCTTTGCATTTGCCATTGCAGCGCTGATGGGCGGGCGTTTAGACGCGGCCTGGACCCGCTGGGCAAGGCCCTGGACGAATCTGGCCTGGGCATTCCTGACCGTGGGTATCGCGTTAGGCAGTTGGTGGGCCTATTACGAGCTTGGCTGGGGTGGCTGGTGGTTCTGGGATCCGGTCGAAAACGCTTCACTGCTGCCCTGGCTGACGGGAACCGCACTGGTTCACTCACTCGCGGTCACCGAGAAGCGCGGCTCGTTTAAAAGCTGGACCGTGCTGCTGGCGATCTCGACCTTCTCGCTGTCGCTAATGGGCACTTTTCTGGTGCGCTCTGGGGTGCTGACCTCGGTGCATGCGTTCGCCAACGACCCGGCCCGCGGTTTCTTTATCCTGATGCTGCTGGCCATTACGGTAACGCTGTCGCTGCTGGTGTTTGCCCTGCGCGCTCCGCGGGTAAGTCATAAGGTGGGGTTTAACTGGCTCTCCCGGGATGCGCTGCTGCTGGTTAATAATATCTTTCTGGTGATTATGACCGTCACCGTGCTACTGGGTACCGTCTATCCGCTGATTCTGGATTCTGTGGGGCTGGGGAAAATCAGCGTGGGCCCGCCTTACTTTAATACCCTGTTTGTGCCGCTTACCGTGTTGATGTGTATCTTTATGGGGCTTGGCTCGGTAACGCGCTGGAAGAGCATGGCGGCACGGGATCTGATTCGTAAACTGTGGTTAGCCGGTGTGGCCGCATTGGTGATCGGCATATTAATGCCGCTGCTGTACCGTGGCGAGTGGAACCTGTTTGTCTCCCTGGGCATTGTCTCTGCACTCTGGATTGTGCTGCCGATGGTGCGCGATGTATTTGATAAAACCCGCCACGCCAGTTCGTTTTTGGCCGGTGTTCGTAAGCTCTCCCTGGCTTATTGGGGCATGGTGCTGGGGCACGTAGGTGTTGCGGTCACTATCGTCGGCGTGACGGTAGTGTCCAACTACAACATTGAGCGCAACGTGCGCATGTCGCCGGGCACCACGGTCGAAGTCGCGGGCTATCAGTTCACCATGACCGAGTTAACCGAGCGTCGTGGCGCTAACTTCCTGGCGGACACCTCGATTCTACAAGTGCAGCGCGGCGACTCAGGCAGCAGCTTTACCATGCGGCCCGAAAAGCGTCTCTACCTGGCCACCGGTATGCCGATGACGCAAGTGGCCCTGCGCCCAGGGCTGTTCCGCGACCTCTATGTCGCCATGGGTGAGAACCTGGGCGATGGCAGTTGGGCAATGCGGGTGCAGTATAAGCCGTTCGTCCGTTGGCTCTGGCTGGGCGCACTGCTAATGGCGTTTGGCGGTGTATTGGCGGTGCTCGACAAGCGCTACCGCCGTACCGCATCCACCCGTGAAGCGCCCAAAGTGGCTAGCCAGGATGATAGTACTCAGAAACAGTACTCAAAATGGCGCACGGGAGGCCACGGCATGAAGCGACGGCTACTGCTATTACTGTTGCCGGTGTGTTTTTTAGCCCTGGCGCTGTTCTTTTACCAAGGCCTCTCGCTAGACCCCTCCCAGCGGGATTCAGCGCTGATGGCGCGGGAGTTCCCGATCTTTGAAGCCAGCACGCTGCGTGATGAGAATCGCCGCGTTGACCAAACGCTGTTAAAGGGTGAGGTGACGTTGGTGAATGTGTGGGGCGAGTGGTGTCCGGCCTGTAAGCAGGAGATGCCGCAACTGCTGGAACTGGCTGATAACGACATTCGCATGGTCGGGGTCAACTACCGCGATACCCGCGAGAAAGGCATGCAGTTTCTCAGCGAATTTGGCGATCCGTTTGAAGTTAATATTTTTGATCCGGAAGGCGAGCTAGGGTTTGATCTTGGCGTCTACGGCGCCCCGGAGACATTCCTGGTCGATGCCGACGGGGTCATTCGCTATCACCATAAAGGCTACGTATCACCGCAAGACGTGCGCGAGCGAATTCTTCCGGAGGTGGAAAAATGGCGCTAATGCGAACCATGGCAGCGCTACTACTGCTGGTCATAGCGTTTGGTGCAGCGGCAGGTGGTATCGAACTGCGCGAATTTGACGACCCGGTCATGGAGAAGCGCTATCACGATTTAACCGCCTCCATGCGCTGCCCACTGTGTGAAAACCAAGCCATAAACGATTCCGATGCACCCATTTCGGCAGATATGCGTGAGCGGGTTTATCAACTGTTGCAAGACGGGCAGTCGGATATCGAAATTATCAACCATATGGTGCAGCGGTTTGGTGAATATATTCTCTACAACCCGCGTTTAGAGAGCCGTACCTACCTGCTTTGGGGCTTGCCCATCGCCCTGGTGTTGCTAGGTGCGATGGTGGTTGTGCTGATGATTCGCGCCCGCCGTAACGCCTCTGCTAAAGCGTTGAGCGCCGAAGAACGCCAGCGCATAGACGCGCTGACTAACCGTAAGGGGTCTTCATGCCGCTGCTCTGGATAGCCATTGCCATTCTACTGCTCCCCGCGCTGTGGCTGCTGGTTTCGCCGCTAAGAAACGCGCGTGCCCTGCATGACCAGCAGCGCGATTTTGAAGCCAACGACACCTCCGCCGAGCAGAACGTGGCGATTTTCAAGCGCCGCTTGGCGTCACTGGAAGCGGCTCTTGAACGCGGCGACATAGATGCCGCACGCTTTGAGGAAGACCGGCTGGAACTCGAGCGCAGCCTGCTGGAAGACACTGCTTTTCGCGAGCGTCGGCCGCTAAAGGCTGCCAGCGCCGGCCGTATTGTCGTGCCTGTGGTGATGCTCGCTGTGGTCGCTGTTAGCGTTATTTGGTATCAGCAAAAGGGCGCTGAGGGCGACCTGGTGCTACTGGCCGTGCAGCAAGAAGTGCAGAACGACCCTGATGGATCGCTTGCCATGTATATCGAGCGCATGGAGGAGCAGGCCGAACGCCAGCCGGATAACCCTAATGTGTGGAGCGAGCTGTTTCCGCTCTACCGTGAAACCGGACAAATGCCCAAGGCCGTGGACGCCCTGGAGCGCCTGATCGAGATTGAAGGGCGCATTCCACCGCTGCTTGCGCAGTTGGCGCAAATTCGTTTCTTTATGGCTGAGCGCGAGCTTACCGACGAAGTACAAGCGTTGGTCGACGAGACGTTGGAGCAGGATCCCCGCCAGCCCACCGTGCTGGGCTTGCTGGGCATTAATGCCTTCGACAACGGCGATTACGAGCAGGCTATTGACCACTGGCGCCGGGCGATTGCCAATATCGAGGATCCCAACACTGTGTCCTCGCTACGCGACGGCATTCGCGTGGCTCAGGAGCGATTGGGTATTGAACCCGAAGAAGCCGTCACCGAGGGCACCGGCATTCGTGTGCGTGTCTCGCTGGATGAGGAGCTCGTCGGGCGCGTAGATGGCGATGCCAGCGTCTTTATTACCGCCCGCGATATTGAGGGCGAGTTACCGCCCCTGGCCGTGGTGCGGGCACAGGTATCCGAGCTGCCTATGACCGTGACGCTAGATAACAGTGTCGCGATGTCTCCCCAGGCGCAAATATCCCAGGTACAGGAAGCCCGTTTAGTGGTGCGTGTTTCTCCTTCTGGCCAAGCAGCGCCCCAGCCCGGGGATCTGTTTGGTGACCTTGAGAGCGTCAGCATCGGGCCAATTGAAGACGACGAAGCGGCCGAAGTGGTGATTAACCGTGTCTTTGAATAATCGCAACAGGAACGCCGCTTCGGTATGCGCTTAACGTCGATTCGCTTAGTCGGGTTTAAGTCCTTTGTGGATCCCGTCACGGTGCCCTTTGATGGCAATATGACCGCCATCGTAGGCCCCAACGGCTGCGGTAAATCCAATATTATCGACGCCGTGCGCTGGGTAATGGGGGAGTCATCCGCCAAAACCCTGCGCGGCGAATCCATGGCCGACGTTATCTTTAACGGCTCCACCGCCGTAAACCAATCAGCCAGGCGTCCATAGAACTCAAGTTCGACAACCGTGATGGCGGCATGGGCGGCGTTTACGCCCAGTACGCGGAAATTGCCGTTAAGCGCTTGGTCACCCGCGACGGACAATCCAACTACTTCTTTAACGGCCAGAAATGCCGTCGGCGCGATATCGCCGACCTGTTTATGGGTACCGGTCTGGGGCCGCGCTCCTACGCGATTATCGGCCAGGGGATGATCTCGCGGCTGATCGAAGCCCGCCCCGACGATCTGCGCTCAACGCTTGAAGAGGCCGCGGGTATCTCCAAGTACAAAGAGCGCCGCCGGGAAACCGAAAACCGCATGCGGCGAACCCAGGAGAACCTGGAGCGACTGGACGATATTCGCGAAGAGCTGGATAAGCAGCTAGAGCGCCTCAAGCGTCAGGCCGAAGCCGCCAAACGCTATCAGGATCTCAAGGATCAGGAGTATCGGCTCAAGGGCGAGCTGGCGCTGCTGCGCGGGCGCGCCCTGCGTGCCGAGCAATCGCATCAAGAGAGCCGCGTTCGCGAATTGGAAATAGCGGTAGAAAAAGATGTCTTTGGTGTCCGCCAGTGCGAAACCCGCCTGGAGCAGGCCCGGGAGCAGCACGACGAACTTTCTGAGGTGCTCGATCGCCATCAGCAGCAGTTCTTTGAAACCACTACGCGCATCGCCCGTTTAGAACAGGATCAGGCCCACCGGCGTAGCCGTGAAACCCAACTGGCCAGCGACATCGCCACGGCTCGGCGCGAATTGGACGAGCAGCGCCGCGTTAGCGAAGGCGATCAGGAGCGTTTAGCCGCCATTGACGAGCGCTTTGAGGATCTGCTCCCCGAACACGAAGCGCTGGAGGAGCAGCTCGAAAGCCTGGAGCAGGCGTTGGCCGACGCATCTCCCGCACTGGAAGCCGCCGAGCAGCAGTGGGCCGATGCCGAAACCCGCTGGCGGGATGCTAGCCGCGATGCGGATCGCAGCCAGGATCAGTTGCGCGACCTTGAGCAGCGTATTCAGCGTTTACAAGCGGAAAATCAGCGCCGCCGTCAGCAGCGCAGCGAGGTAGCCGATCTCACCGCGCTGCGTGAAGAGCACGCTGTGTGCCAGGCGCAGTTGACCGAGGCCGAGGAGCAGTCGGAAGGTTTTCAAACCCAGCGGGATCAATGGCAGCAGCGCTACGGAGATGCCAAAACAGCCTACCAGCAGGCCACTCAGACGCGGGACAATCAGCGCGCTGAACTCAGTCAGCGCCAGGGGGAGTTAGCCTCACTTCAAGCGTTGATTGATGCCGCCCTGGTGGATCACGATCCTGCTATTGGCACGACCTTGGAAGCGTATGGTTTAGCGGATGCCCCTCAACTGGGCGAAGCACTGCAGGTTGAGCCCGGCTGGGAAACGCTGGTGTCCTGGCTGCTCGCGCCCTGGCTCAATGCCCGCTTGGTGAACCGCCACCAACTGGCCGCTTTACCTGAAGCCTTAGCCACGGAGTGGCGGCTGATTGATCAAACACCACCCGCCGCCTCAACCTCTGGCCAGCGATTAGACAGCTTGGTCAAAGGCGCCGGTGCGTTGGGTGAATGGTTAGCGAGCATTCACTATACGCAAACGGCAGAACAAGCGGAGGCGCTGGTAGCGCACCTCGCACCTGGCGAAAGCGTGGTAAGCCAGGATGGCGTTTGGCTGGGTCGCGGCTGGCTGAACCAGCAGGCCAACGGCGAAGGTATCGACGGGCTGCTATTAACGCGCCGCCGCTACGCCGAACTGACCGCCCAGCGCGAAAGCGAAGAAGAGGCGCTGGCGCTGGCAGAAGCGCAGTGTGAAGCGGCCAGTGACACCATTGAAACCCTGGAACAGGCCCGTGAACAGCAGGCCGAACAGGAGCGCGCCCACGCCGCCACCCTGCAACAGCTGGCGGTAAAAGAGCGCAGCCTGGCCCAGCGCTTGGAACATCTGGAGAGTCGCGCCACTGAGCTCGATGAAGAGCTTGCCCAGCTGCAAGAGGATGAAGCGGAGTTAGCGCTTACCATCGACGAGCAGCGTGCCCGCTGGCATGTGGCGATGGAAC
The DNA here is from genome assembly GCF_009728585.1 of Halomonas sp. PA16-9. Classification (NCBI taxonomy): domain Bacteria; kingdom Pseudomonadati; phylum Pseudomonadota; class Gammaproteobacteria; order Oceanospirillales; family Halomonadaceae; genus Halomonas; species Halomonas sp. PA16-9. Next base: position 785,669 of record NZ_CP040451.1, read on the forward strand.
AGTTGGAAAGCGCGGCGCAAGCGCGGGAAACCAGCGCAGAACAGCGCAACCGGCAGCGTGAAGTGCGTGACCAGTTGACCCAGCAGCACACCCCGCTCAAAGCGCAGCAGCAGGCGCTGGCGCTGGAGCGTGAACGCTTGAGTGCCGAGCGCGATAGTCTGCGCTCACAGCAGGCGCGTTCAAGTGACTCTGAAGAGCGGCTCTCGCTGCGGATTGCCGAGCTGGAAGAGTCACGGGAAATGCTGATCGAACCCGACGAGCTGGCCGGTGAAGAGCTTGAAGAGCTGCTTCATCAGCGCGAGCAGCAGGAAGGGCGCTTAAACGCCACTCGTCAGCAGGCTCAGGCACTGGCAGAACAGCTGCGTAACGATGAACTTGCCCGCCAGCAGCACGAGCGCAACCTGGAACAGAGCCGCGAGCAGCTCCAGCAGCGGCGCATGGACGTGCAGGCGCTGGCGCTTAAAGCCACCACCCAGGATGAGCAGCTAGCTGAGCTTGGTCATAACGTCGAGACTCTTGCCGAACAGTTACCCCAGGAAGCGACGGAAACCCGTTGGCAGGAACGCCTGGAAAGCACCACGGATAAAATTCGCCGCTTGGGGGCGATCAACCTCGCTGCCATTGAGGAGTACGACCAGCAGGCCGAGCGGCGAAATTATCTGGAAGCGCAGCATGCTGAGCTGACCGAAGCGCTGGAAACCCTCGAAAGGGCGATTAAGCGTATCGATCAAGAAACCCGTGTGCGTTTCCGCGAAACCTTTGATCAGGTGAACACTGGGCTACAAACCCTTTTCCCTCGCGTATTCGGCGGCGGTGCTGCATGGCTAACGCTAACCGGCGATGATCTGTTGGAAACCGGCGTGGCGATTATGGCCCGCCCGCCGGGTAAGAAGAACAGCACCATTCATCTGCTCTCGGGCGGCGAGAAGGCGCTGACTGCGCTGTCGCTGGTATTTGCGATCTTTCAGCTTAACCCCGCGCCGTTCTGTATGCTGGATGAAGTCGATGCCCCTTGGATGACGCCAACGTGGGCCGTTACGCCAGGCTGGTGAAAGAGATGTCTGAAAACGTTCAGTTTATCTACATCACCCACAACAAGATTGCCATGGAAGCCGCCGAGCGCTTGATGGGTGTCACCATGCAAGAGCCCGGCGTATCGCGGTTAGTCTCGGTGGGTATTGAAGAAGCGGCGGCGCTGGTCGATTAAACTAACTCCCTATCCTACCAAGCAGCAGTGAAAGCATTCTGATTGAGACCTGGGAGAACGAAGACTAAGCAGCAGAGTTCTTGGAAGAGCACTTCTGTTGAGAGCGTTTTTCCAAGGAGGCTATTGTCGAAAGCAGAGTTAGCGAAAGCACTATTGGCGATAGTAGAGTGAGCAAAGCTGAAGCGGCAAACGCCAAGTAGATAAACTTTTGTTGGAAAAATGCGTAAAAAAATGTCCTAAAGCGTTCTTCTTAACTATATTAACCCTACTAATAGCGCGCTTGAGATGGTTAAACGGCTTATAGAGGCAATACGCAATGGCGGGTGTGTCGGTTGTCAAAACGGCTTTTCTTGCTTCTCGGATTCCTTTATAAAGCTATTTATAGATGTTAGATCTAATGATTGCGGCACTTTTGTTTGAAGTTAAGGTCAGATTTCTCTGGCCTAAAGAGAGGCAGAATTCTGCCATGGCGTGAAAATCGCGTTAAATGCAGCAAAAATTGGCCCTTTTGGTAGTAATCGCGCTATGCTTGGCTTTATTGATAGCAGGTAATTATTCAATAGCCGTTACCTATATTCAGGCATGACATTTTAGACACCGTGCCTTAGCAACCGGCAAGACGACCATGGAACGTTCGACATGGAACTAAGAGAGTGGCTAATCATTTTAGGGCTGGCGTTGGTATCGCTCATCGTTATTGACGGTGTGCGAAGACTTCAACGGCAGCGTCGTGTACCCCGTCTGGATCAGGCGGAGAAAGACCTATCCGGGAGTTCGCTAGATGATCCCGAGGAGGCTGCTAAAGCTGCGGAGATCAATTGGGAACTTCCAAATGGCGGTGCTCGAGTTGTTAAACCCGCAGACTATAGTGGCTTAGGTAATAAACCAAAGTTAGAACGTCAAGAGCATCCTGGGCCTTCTAGAGTGCTTTCAGAGTTTAGACGTTCCGCCTCTGCTAAAGCCGCCAAGCGCAAAGCTGATAAGGCAGATAAACTCGATAAAGCAGCATCAGTTGCTAAGCCAGCACCAAGCGTAGCCGTTAAGACAGAGCCGCCAGTCACTTCTGCGGCGACGTCTTCTGCTAGTTATGCTGCCCACAATGCGCCCACTGAACATGAGCGCCGCGAGCCCAGTATCTCAATGACTGACTCTGCACAAACTGGTTCTCCTCAAACTGGCTCTCCTCAAACTGAGAGGCCGCAGGTCAAGGCGACAGTACCTTCGCAGCCGGAACCACAAAGCGAGCAGCCTGCGTATTCTGCTGCAACGCCTAGCTCTCCGGTGGTAGAAGAGAACGTTGAAGCGTCTCAACCTGCTGCTTCAGATGCTATCTCGTTCACCGCCAGTGACGCAGCTGCCACTGAAACAGACAGCGAAATGGCGGCACAGCCTCGCACTCAGCAGGAACCAGAGCACACCCAGGAGCCTGTGCTGCGGGCTGAGCCAGAAGATGCCGTATTTGCTAAACACGCCAATGAGCATTCGCCGAAACGGCGTCAGTTGCGTTCTGATACAGCGGGCGAATACGACGAGTTGGATGATGACGAAGTTGATGAGTATCGCCTGGTCGACTTTGAAGGCATGGGGCGCTCGCTGAAGCGTCGTTTGATTGCGCGGCGTAAAGAGAAGCAGCGCAAAAAAGCTGAGAAAGCGGTGCGTGATCAAGCCTTGGCCCAACAGAAGGCCGAGCGCAAAGCGCTGGAAGCAGAGCAGAAGCGTGAAGCCAAAGAAGCCGCTGACGCAGAGCGTGCCCGCCTTGCTCAAGAGCAGGCCCAAGCTCGTGAAGAAGCGGCTGCCGCCGAAAGGCTAGCCGCCCAGCAGCATGCTGCCGATGAAGAGGCGCGTCGCTACGCAAGCCATGAGTATGCAGCCCACGAAGAAGGTTTTGAAGAAAGCTTCGAGGCAGACGCTTATGATGGCCAAACGGCCGGCGAGCGTGGGATGAACGAGCGAGTCCGCGTACACCCAACGTTAGAAAAAGCTCTGCGCCATGATGTGAACGGTGAACACGCTAAAGAGACGCTGTCCAATGCCGAAGAAGTCGTGGTGATTAGCGTTCTGTCCCGTGATCCAGAAGGCTTCGATGGCACCAAACTACTTGAGCTGATGATGGTGTGCGGTTTGCGCTACAGCAGTGAAATGGGTGTTTTCCACCGCTTTGAAACCGAGAGCGATGCTAGTGAGCTTCAGTTCTCGATGGTGAATGTGGTTAAACCGGGTACTTTCCCCATTGAAGAGATGGGTGAGTTTATGACGCCCGGTATCACGCTGTTGATGCCGCTACCTGGCGCCATCGATAGTGCCGCTGCCTTTGAGGCGATGGTAGAAACCGCCATGGTGGTGGTTCGCCATATGGGCGGCGAGCTAAAAGACGAAAACCGCAGCGTGATGACCGCACAAACGATCGAATTTGCCCGCCAGCGGGTGCGTGAGTTTGAGCGCCGCCATCGCCTGCATCGTCAACTGCAAGCCCGCTAATCGTCGCCTACTAACCGACGAAGCAGCACTTGCTGTGGAACACCCGCCTTCTTGCCAGAAGGCGGGTGTTTCTGTTCAATACGCTGTTGTTTTGTCATTTTTTATGTTTTTGAAATTTAGCTTTTGCGTTTTCGCTGCCGATTTTAGCTAGTACTGGAACCCACCCCAATGAGTCAGTCTGATTCTCAATCTCTGGAAGAGATTACCCAACTGCGGGCCGCCCTGGACGAGGCCAACTACCGTTACTATGTGCTGGATGAACCGACGCTGACGGATGCCGACTATGATCGTAAATTTCAGCGTTTACAGCAGTTGGAGGCTGAGCATCCGGAGTTGGTCACTCCCGATTCACCCACCCAGCGTGTGGGCGCTGCCCCTGCGGATGGCTTTCCATCGGTGGCCCACGCTATCCCCATGCTGTCGCTGGATAACGCCTTTAGCCGTGACGATATCCTCGCTTTTGCTGAACGGGTGGCCGAACGCCTCGAATGCACGGCAGACGACCTTGAATTTACCTGCGAGCCAAAGTTGGACGGCGCGGCCGTCTCGTTAGTTTATGAGCAGGGCATGCTGGTGAGCGGTGCGACTCGAGGTGATGGTCGCACCGGCGAAGGCATTACCTCTAACCTGCGCACGCTGCGCTCGGTACCGCTCAAGCTAATGGGCAAAAACGTGCCCGCTGCTAGAAGTACGTGGCGAGGTAATTATGCGCCATGCGGGCTTTGAGGCGCTGAACGAGCGCGCCCGGGAAGAGGGCAGCAAGGTCTTTGCCAACCCCCGCAACGCGGCGGCAGGCAGCCTGCGCCAGCTGGATCCACGCATCACGGCAAAGCGCCCGCTAGAGTTTCATGCTTATCAGGCTGCGCGCTTGGAGCCAGACTTAGGGGATACTGCGCACAGCGAACTAATGCAGCGTTTGTCCACGTTAGGCTTTCGCGCCAGTTCAGAATTGAAGGTGGTCAAAGGCCCGCAGGCCGTTGCCGATTACTGTGACCAGTTAGGCGAAAGGCGAGACGATTTAGGTTTCGATATCGACGGCGTGGTGATCAAGGTGAACGACCTGCGCTACCAGCGTGAACTTGGCTTTGTTGCCCGCGCGCCGCGCTGGGCGGTGGCGTTCAAGTATCCGGCTCAGGAAGAGGTCACCACGCTTAACGATGTGGAGTTCCAGGTCGGCCGAACCGGGGCGATTACGCCCGTGGCGCGCCTGGAACCAGTCACCGTGGCCGGTGTGACGGTTTCTAACGCGACGCTGCACAACGCCGATGAAATCAAACGCTTGGATGTCATGATCGGCGATACGGTGTCGATTCGCCGGGCCGGTGATGTGATTCCTCAAGTCGTGAGCGTGCATACCGAGCTGCGACCAGCGGATGCAAGGGAGATCATTTTTCCCGAACATTGCCCGGTGTGCGGTTCGGATATCGAGCGCCTTGAAGGCGAAGCGGTGGCGCGCTGTTCCGGCGGTCTTTATTGCGCGGCGCAGCGCAAAGAGGCGCTAAAGCACTTCGCCAGCCGTAAAGCGCTGGATATTGACGGCCTGGGCGAAAAGTTGATCGTGCAGTTGGTCGATTTGGACTGGGTGGAAACCCCCGCGGCGCTGTTCCACTTAACCGTCGAGCAGTTGCAAAGCCTGCCGCGTATGGGCGAGAAGTCCGCCACTAACTTGGTCAACGCGCTTGAAACCGCTAAGTCGACCACCTTGGCGCGGTTTATTTATGCGTTAGGAATTCGTGAAGTAGGCGAGGCCACAGCGGCCAACCTGGCCAATCACTTTGGTACCCTAGACGCCATTCAAGCCGCTGAGTTGGAAGCACTGGAAGCGGTTAACGATGTCGGCCCGATTGTGGCCGCCCATGTGCATACCTTCTTTCGTCAGCCCCACAATCAGCAAACCATTGCCGCGCTGATTGACGCAGGCATTACCTGGCAAGAAGCGGAAGTCACTCAAGGTCCAACGCCACTGGAAGGCCAGACCTGGGTGCTCACCGGCTCATTGGAGAGTATGACCCGCGATGAGGGCAAAGCACGCTTGCAGGCGTTGGGTGCTAAGGTGGCGGGTAGTGTATCGAAGAAGACTACCTGCCTGGTCGCAGGCGAAGCGGCGGGCAGTAAACTTACCAAAGCTGAACAGATGGGCGTGGAAGTCGTGGACGAAGCCACCTTTATCGAACGTTTGGCTGAGTGGGAGCAGCGTTAATGAGCCGTTTTATTGAAGTACCCGCCCGAATGCTGCCACAGGACACCCTCAATGCTCTGCTGGAGGCGTTTGTGACCCGCCAGGGCTACGACACCACTGATACCACGGGCGAGGGCATGCACGGCTGGGTAGCCGAACTGAAAAAGCAGCTTGAGCGCAATGAGCTGATTATCGCCCACGACCTTGAATTAGAGATGACCGAAGTGATGACCCTGGCTCAGTGGCGCTCGTTTGGGCGCGATGTCGCCGACGACGAAGAAGAGGGCGATATTTAGCCTCATCTTGCGAAAAGCCTCCCAATATGTCGTTGCGAGGAGCGCAGCGACGCGGCAATCTCAGCCTGTCGGGGCACCCACCTCAGATTGCTTCACTTCGTTCGCAATGACGTCTATGTGTCATTGCGAGGAGTGAAGCGACGAAGCAATCTTTGCTGGCATTGGCAGGCAAACCCGAGATCGCCGCGCTTCGCTCGCGATGACAAAAGAATGTTGTAGCCAGGCGCCCAGCCAATGTGTCATGGCGAGAGTGAAACGACGAAGCAATCTTTGCTGGCATTGGCAGGCAAACCCGAGATCGCCGCGCTTCGCTCGCGATGACAAAAGAATGTTGTAGCCAGGCGCCCAGCCAATGTGTCATGGCGAGAGTGAAACGACGAAGCAATCTCAACCTGTCGGGGCACCCACCCCAGATTGCTTCACTGCGTTCGCAATGACGCCTATGTGTCATTGCGAGGAGTGAAACGACGAAGCAATCTCAACCTGTCGGGGCCCCCACCCCAGTTTGCTTCACTGCGTTTGCAATGGCACCCCATATAATGAGGCGGAGTACTTCGCAGTGACAAAAAAGAGCTGTTACCCGGTTTTCTATTAAGCATTCTCGCCGCGAATAATCGCACTAATAATCCGCCGCCCCGGATGCAGGTGATCGACCAGCGGCGCTTCCAGTGGCATTGGTTCATCGCAGATTCGTGAGGCGATTACCTCGGCACAGAGCGGCGCGCTGGCGAGCCCCCTTGAGCCGTGGGCGGTGGATATCCACAGGCCTGGATGGTGCCTGCCAGGTATCTCCGCCACGCGGGTGGCATCCTTGCTCAGCAGCGAATAATCCGTTCTCCATGCTTCTGCCACCGGCACCGGCCCAGCGTAAGGGGTTTTGTCGGGGCTTGCTGCACGCACGGCGGCACGACCCTTAAGGTTCTCAGGGCTCAGCTCAATGCCTGCCTGTTCCAACGCCTTTACCAACGCGGGCAGCGTCTGGCGCAGCTCATCGATATTGCGCTGATGGTCGTCGTCCGTCACATCAGTTGTCGCATTGTTGGGTATAAAGCTAGCCCCGAAGGTCAGCACACCCTCTAAAGCGGGCGCCACATAGCCGCCAGCACAGACGACGCGTTTAGGGCCCGCTACCTCATCGGGTAGCGTTAGTTCGCTAATCTGGCCGCGCACCGACTGTAGCGGTAACTCCGCCGTTTGCGCAAAGCGATTAGCCAAATGCGCGCTGGCAATCACCACCTGATCCGCCCCCAACGTACTGCCATCGGCCAAGTTGAGCTGCCAGCCGTTTTCTAGTTGGGTAAGGGAGCGAACGTTGCCTTGCTGCAAGCTAATGCCTGGTTGGCTAAGCAAGTGCTCACACAGCGCCTTAGGCCTTACCCAGCCTGCCTGTGGATAATAAAGCCCGTGAGGTGCACTGACGGTGATTGCCGCCGTTTCGGTTAACGCCGGGTTCTCCATGCCCGTGACGACTTCAGGTGGCAGCGGGTGTTGCTCGATAAAACGCTGCTGGCGGCGTGCCTCCTTATCGCTGCTTGCCAACTGCACCACGCCGCAGGGCTGCCATAAGCTTTGGGGGGAATGTTGCTGAGTTAACCAACGCTGGCTGTACAACAGCCCAGCAAGATAAACCCGGCTTTGGTGATTGGTCTCGGCGGCAAGCTTTACATATAGAGCGCCCTGGCGATTACCCGAACCGCCCGCACCGGGTGCTTCGCGCTCCACCACTGTCACCTTAATGCCCCGCCGTGCCAGCGCTGCCGCTACGCTGCTTCCCGCCAACCCGGCGCCGACTATCACAACGTGCTTGGCCGGTGTCGCAGGCGGTGGGATAAACCAGGGAGTGGCCTGGCGGCGGTGATCCGCTGGTGGAGCTTCGATACTGCCCGCTAGCATTTCCCGCTTGCGGCCATAGCCCGGCACTTTCTTCCAGTTAAAGCCCGCCGCTTTCAGGCCCCGCTTAACGATGCCTGCGCAGGTAAAAGTGGCGAAAGTCGCGCCGGGGCGTGAACGGGCGGCCATGGCGTTAAACAATTCAGGCTGCCACATATCGGGGTTTTTAGACGGCGCAAAGCCGTCTAAAAACCAGGCGTCGACCTGACCATCCAACTGCTCCAGGCGCTCAGTGGTATCGCCGAAATGCAGATCAAGGGTGACGCGATCGGTTAAGTGCAGGCGGTGAATACCGCTAACCGCGGCGGGCCACTGGGCACAGAGCGCCTGTGTATAAGTCGCCAGCGAGGGCCAGCTAGCTAATGCTTGTTCAAGGGCAACTAGCTCAAGGGGAAACTTCTCTGTGGATAACAGGTGCAGTCGTGCAGAAGAAGGGGCATGTTGTTCAAAACAGGCCCAGGCGCAGAGCATATTGAGCCCGGTGCCAAAGCCGGTTTCGCCAATCACAAAGGGCCGCGCGGCTTCCCAGGCGGCAAAGCGTTCGGGGAGGTGGTTGGCACCCAGAAATACATGTTCGGTCTCTGCGCGCCCATCGCCACGGGTGAAATAGATGTCATCAAACGCTGTTGCGTGGGGGGCTCCCTCGTTCCAGGTAAGGGTTGGCGTCGTTAATGCCGCAAGCGGTGGCAAAGCGTTTGAACGTTGGGTCACGCAGGTATCCGTATTGATGAACAGGTGGTTAAAAAATGATCAATTTGTTAGCGCTGGCGTTATCTCTGGCTTAGCGCAAAGCGTCCGCCGGGTTTGCACAGAGTTTTCCACAGGCTCTGTGAAAAAGCCGACGAACCCTCCATACTTGCCTATTGGCGTCAAGGCATAACTTTCTTGAACGGCTTAACAATTACCTTGGCATACACCCCTGCAATAATGTATGGGTCAGCGTCGGCCCACGCCTTGGCGTCTTCCAGGCTGTCGAATTCCGCTACCACCAAGCTGCCGGAAAAGCCTGCATCGCCAGGATTTTCAGCGTCGATGGCAGGGTGAGGGCCAGCCAGTACCAGGCGGCCTTCATCGCGCAGCGCTTCCAGGCGTGCCAAGTGGTCTGGCCGGGCCGCTAAGCGGCGCTCTAAGCTATTGGGTACATCTTCACTCATAATGGCATACAGCATTTGGGTATAACTCCTTGATAAGACGAGGATGCAAAGTGACCGTTAATTGACCGCACTGGCATAAGCGCGCACCATATCTTACCCATTGCGAAGGGTTCATTCACAGCTGAAAAGCGCATTCTGACAAACTGGCCACACGGCGTCATGCTTATGCCTCGACTTCCCACTACCTTTGATGCCGATCAGCGCTACCCAGTTGATTTGCACATGCACTCAACCGCTTCTGATGGCGCGTTAACGCCCACCGAGCTGGTAACCCTGTGTGCCGAACGCGGGCTGACGCACATGTCGCTCACCGATCACGATACCATGGACGGCATTGAAGAAGCGGGCCGCGCGGCGGAGCAAGCAGGGCTGTGTCTTATCCCCGGCTGTGAGTTATCCACACGCTGGCAGGGCGTCAATATCCATGTGGTGGCGTTGATGCCCGGTGGCATACAGGGGCCAATGGTAGAAGGCCTGATTCAGCAGCGTGAAGCGCGGATACAGCGTGCAGCAGTGATCGCCGAAAGGCTGGAAAAAGTCGGTTTATCCAACGCGCTGGAAAAAGCACGCCTGCACGCCGGCAGCGACCGCCCGCTAGGCCGCCCGGACTTTGCCCGCGCGCTGGTAGCGGAAGGCGTGGTGCCGGACTGGGCCAGCGCCTTCAAGCGCTATTTGGGCAGCGGCAAAAAGGGTGATGTTAAAGCCCACTGGCCGGAAATCAGCGAAGCCGTGAGCTGGATTGTCGATTCCGGCGGTGTGGCCGTGATTGCCCATCCACTGCGCCACGGCTTAACCCGGCGCAAGCGAGGCCTGTTGATGGATACCTTCCAAGCGGCGGGCGGCCAAGCGGTTGAACTGGTCAGCGGCCAGCAGAACCCGGATAGCACCCGCGACCTGGCGCGTCAGCTAGTGGAGCGCGACCTTTACGCTTCTATGGGCAGCGATTTTCACTTCCCCGGCAGTCATGCGGCCCCCGGCAGCATGAGCCTGGTGCCGCGCACGGCGGCGCCCCCCATATGGCAGCATCCCCGGCTGCTGCACCTGCGCGATGCGTCACCCGGCCTGCTGGCGGTCGGTTAAATCACAGCCGGGTCATTGCAAAGCCCGGTCAGTTAAAAGCCAAGTCGGCTATGCTGTATAGGCAGTGCCTACGGACAGGAGTTACCAATGAGCCAATATTTTCAGATTCACCCGGAAAACCCTCAGAAACGCCTCATTGATCAGTCGATTGCGATCATTCGTAAAGGCGGTGTGGTGGCTTACCCACTGATTCGGGCTATGCCCTTGGCTGCCATCTGGGTGAGAAGAAAGCCATTGAGAAGATAAAATGGCTACGTTCACTGGACGATAAACACAACTTCACCCTGGTGTGTTCCGATCTCTCGGAAATTGGCACCTACGCCAAGGTGGATAACGATGTATTTCGGTTGCTGAAAGCCCATACCCCAGGCCCTTATACTTATATTCTGGATGCCACTTCAGAAGTGCCGCGCCTGCTACTGCATCCCAAGCGGCGCTCCATTGGCGTGCGCGTACCGGATCACCGCATTACCCACGCGTTACTGGCCGCATTAGGCGAACCGTTGATGAGCGTAACGTTGATTCCGGTGGGCGATGACCTGCCCATGAACGACCCGGAAGAGATCCGCGAGCGTTTTGGCGCCCACCTGGATGCCATTATCGACGGCGGCGCCTGCCATTTAGACCCCACCAGCGTCATCGACCTGCGCGAACTGCCGCCGAAAATCATCCGTGAAGGGCGCGGCGATATTTCTCCTTTCGTCGTCTAAAAACACTTTTCAGAGCAAATCCCTGCTTTTAGCTCTAATGAGCAGGGAATTTGTCTATTTTTCATTATTTGAATGTTCAATGAAAATAAAATATGATCCTAACGGTTCTTTTCGATAATAAATTGTGATCCTTTAAGGCGAGGAATCGCCTCGTCTTTTTGAGATCGCCTAGCCCAGGAGATCATTCAATGACGAAGCCATTCCCTTCTCGCCTCTGCACCCTTGCTGCTCTAGCCAGCCTCACCGCTTTACCGCTGACCAGCCATGCAAATAGTGATGACGCAGAAATATGTGCCCAGGAAGCTTATGCAATGGGCCTGCGCTATCAACAGCAGTCTGCTGAAGCCGCTGCTCTGCAGCGTCAGGGTTTTGCCCTCGCCACCTACCGGCTTGAGGATCAGATTGAGGCGCATGGTGGCAGCGACGACTTGGCGATCATTACCGACCTGGATGAAACGGTGCTGGATAATAGCGCGCTGTTGGTTCGCGACATGCAGGCGTGCCACGACTACACCACCTGGGACACATGGAAGCATTGGGAGCGTGAAGGCGAACCGCGTTTGATGCCGGGTGCCAAAGCGTTCCTGGATTACGCGGATGAGCAGGGCGTGGCCATTTTTTACGTCTCTGATCGCTACCAGGAGAACGAGGCCGACACTATCGCCACCTTGGAAGCGCTAGAGCTACCCCAAGTCTCTGAACAGAGCGTGATGTTGCTGGGGCCTGCCAAGGCAGAACGCCGCGCGGAAGTGGTGGATAACCACACGCTGGTGATGCAGCTGGGTGATTCCCTTCACGATTTCGCGGGTGACTTCGCGGGCGCCGACCTTGACCAGCAGCATGCGCTTGTTGAAGAGAATGCCGAGCGTTTTGGCAACGATTGGATCGTGTTCCCCAACGCTACCTACGGTGCCTGGAGCGAGGCTGAGTTAGACGCCTGGGAAGCCCCGCATGAAGTGGAGTGATCGGTTAGATAACCACTCCATCCCGCATTAAATAAACGCTGCGCGCCTCGGTTTGGCTATCTGGTTTAGCTGTCATGGGGCGCGTTTTTGTCTGCGTCTTTTTTTCGTGGGTCTTCGCTGTCCTCGTCGAGCCAGGTGCCGCAGCGCAGGCAGTAACGGGCCCGCTTCTCATGGTGGTCGTGACCGCAGCCGGGGCAGGCTTCCTCCGAGTAACGATCCTCGCGTATCGAGCGAATTACCTGAGCGGAGAATACCCCTGTGGGCACGGCGATGATTGAGTAGCCAAGTAGCATCAGAATCATCGTGATTGCTTTGCCTACCGATGTAGCGGGGACAATATCGCCGTAGCCGACCGTTGTCATGCTAACGATAGCCCAGTACATCGACATGGGAATGCTGGTGAAGCCCGCTTCAGGTGATTCAATCGTGTACATCAGGGCCGCGAACAGCGTGATCACCATAAAAATGGCGCTAAAAAACAGCAGTATTTGCCGCATGCTGCGTTTGAGAGCGTCTATGAGCAGGCTAGCTTCGCCGACAAACTCCATCAGGCGCAAAATACGGAAAATGCGCAGCACCCGCAGCAAACGAACAATGACCAACCCATGGGCGCCGGGCACGAGCAGTATTAACCAGGTAGGCAACACGGCAAGCAAGTCGACGATCCCATAAAAACTCTTTAAATAGAGCAAAGGACGTTCCAAGCAGTAGATGCGCAAGGCCAGCTCAAGGGTGAAAAGAAGTGTGAATGTCCACTCAGCTAAGAAAAAAATGTGCCCGTAGTGCGCGGCATAGCTCTCAACGCTACCTAGCAGAATAACCGCGACGCTTAACAAAATCGCTATAATCAAGGCGATATCAAACGCCTTGGCCCCTGGCGTGTCTGACTCGAAAATGACATGAAACAGCCGTGTGCGTAGGCCATCCCCGCCCGGTGTTAAGTGTAAATTCATCGCATCATCCTGAAGTGAGCCTCAATGCCGTTCTAAAAAAGAGTGTTAAACGCTAGCGTAGCGCGGTTTGGTACGCCAAGCGATGGGCGAGCGCTAACGCCGCTTTACCGTAGGCCGCATTGGGCTGGCCGTCCGTATTGAGCGCGCCAGGCAGCGCCTGGGCATAAGCGCGTGCGGTGGCATCCAGTTCGGGGTGTTCGGCGAGGGTGGCCAACGCCTGCTGGGCATCGTTTAGAAAGCTGGCTTGTTGGCTGTCGTGGTAGGCGTCCAGCGCCAGCGTGGCACGGTGCAGCCACTCTGCCGGGGAGTGCGCTTCGGGGAGCGGCCAGTGTTGGGTACTAAGCGCATTGCCACGGGCCGCCTTGCTACTGTCCGAGGGCCGCAGCGCTACCTGTTCAGCAAGGGTTAATGCCAGTGCCCACAGAGCTTCAGGCTCGCCGCCTTTTAATTCGAGCTCTGCTTCGCGAATCGGCGTGCGGTAGCCACCGCTAATAATTTCGCCTTCATCCAATACCAGCTCGACATGACTCTCCTGACCTTGTCCGCCCTCTTTTAGCTGCCAGCTACGCCGTGTGAAGTCGGTGCTGAGTTGGGGGCGAGGGCATCTAGCACACCGCTAAGTTCGCCTTGAAAAGGGGGGAGCTTGGCAATTGAAGCGAGATCCAACTGCGGGCCAGCCACTTGCCACTCCCACTCTTCGCGCTGGGAAAGCCCGCCACCACCTTGGCCAGCGGTTTTCACCGTTTGCAGCACCTGACCATCCACCTGGCGAAGTCGCAGCGCAATATGTGCTTTCGCCAGATCACCCTGAGGGGTATCAAAGTAGGTATTGGTCAGCGATTGTTTACGCACGGCGTGTGAAGCGAGATACGGGTGTTGAGTCAGCGCCGCAGGCCCTGTCGGGGCAAGGGCCAGTTTAAGTTCCACTTCCATGGGGTTTGGGCCTTTCATGACGTTAGCTACCTCGTTATCGTGACATTTAAATGAATATTTGATTACATTTGTGAACTTTTCATGACGGCGGCGGGCGCACTCTTTATACTGGCGCCGCCATTTCCAGGCTCCCCGAAAACAGGCTAAAAGGCATTATGGTTACCTCCAATCCTTTTTCTTCGATGTTTGGCCGCTCGCCATTCCAGCCGTTATTGGCCCATATCGTCAAGACGAATGAGTGTGCCGATCAGCTGTTGCCGTTTTTTGAAGCAACCCTGGTTGATGACTGGGACAAAGCGGCTGAGCTGCGCGAAAACGTCACCCGCCTAGAGCATGACGCCGATACGCTGAAAACAGAACTACGGTTGAACCTGCCCAACACCATGTTTCTTCCGGTGTCGCGCTCCGATCTGCTTGATCTGATCAGCGTGCAGGACAAGATCGCCAACAAGGTGCGTGACATTACCGGCATTATGCTGGGGCGTAAAATGCGCGTGCCGGATGAGCTGGCCGCGCCGATGCGCGACTACATTCGAACCAGCGTTGCCTGCGTGGCGCAAGCGCGTCAAGCGCTAGAAGAGCTCAAGGATCTGCTCGAGTCCGGCTTTGGCAAAAATGTCTCGGATGTGATGCAGAAGATGATCCGTGAGCTGCACACCCTCGAACACCAAGCCGACGACCAACAGATCACCATTCGCCGCCAGCTGTTCAAGCTTGAGAGCCAGCTACCACCAGTGGACGTGATCTTTCTCTACAAGATCATTGAATGGGTTGGCGAACTATCCGACCGCGCCGAGCGCGTGGGTAGCCGTCTGCAGATCCTGACTGCCCGCTAAGGGGACTTTCATGCTGATTATTGCCCAGCACGGTGAAATTTTTATCATCCTGGCCTGTTTGTTTGGCTTTTTCATGGCTTGGGGCGTTGGCGCCAACGACGTGGCCAATGCCATGGGAACCTCGGTGGGGTCGAAAGCGATCACCATCAAACAGGCTATCCTGATTGCGGTCATTTTTGAATTCCTGGGTGCCTGGCTAGCCGGTGGCGAAGTTACCAATACGATCCGTAAAGGTATTATCGACCCCGAACTGCTACAGGACGACCCACAATTGCTGGTCTACGGCATGCTGGCAGCCCTGCTGGCGGCGGGAACATGGCTGCTGGTGGCCTCCATGAAAGGCTGGCCGGTTTCCACGACGCACTCGATTGTCGGCGCGATCGTAGGCTTTGCGGTTGCAGGGCTAGGCCCTGCCACGGTGGACTGGGGTGCGGTAGGCAAGATTGCCGCCAGTTGGGTGGTCTCCCCCTTGTTGGCAGGTACCATCGGTTTCGTGCTGTTTAAATCGGTACACCACCTGATTTTCGAGGACGCCAACCCGTTCACGGCCGCCAAACGCTACGTACCCGGTTATGTGTTTCTGGTGGGCTTCATCGTTTCGATGGTCACGCTGACCAAAGGGTTATCTCATGTGGGGTTGGATCTAACCTTCAATCAGAGCCTGTTGCTGTCGATCCTGCTGGGCCTGGTGATTATGGGCATTGGCCTGATCATGCAGCGGCGTATCAAGTTTGAGCACAATACCAACGACCACTTCGGCTATGCCAACGTTGAGCGTGTGTTCGGCGTGCTGATGATCTTCACCGCCTGTGCCATGGCCTTTGCCCACGGTTCTAACGATGTGGCGAATGCGGTTGGCCCACTGGCGGCAGTCATCAGCGTGGTGCAAACCGGCGGTGAAATTGGCGGCTCTGCACTGGTGCCCTGGTGGGTGCTGGTACTTGGCGGCAGCGGCATCGTGGTGGGTTTGGTCACCTACGGTCATAAAGTCATCGCTACCGTGGGTACCGGGATTACGGAACTGACCCCCAGCCGTGGCTTTGCCGCTACCCTGGCGGCAGCCACGACGGTGGTGCTGGCCTCGGGCACTGGCCTGCCGATTTCCACCACCCACACCCTGGTCGGCGCGATTCTTGGGGTGGGGCTGGCACGCGGCATGGCGGCTTTGAACCTGCGGGTCATCGGCACGATTGCCATGTCGTGGCTGATCACACTACCAGCAGGCGCTGGCCTGGCGATTCTGTTCTTCTTCATGTTTAAAGGTATGTTTGGCTAACGAGAGCAGGCTATTAAATACTTAGTACGCCAACGCTCGAACGTGTTTAAAAGCAGCCAAGTAGTAAAATCACAGCGGCATCTTCATGTTTATCTGCATTAGATCGAGCAGATTTGCATTTGAAGGTGCCGCTGTTTTTCGTGCTCTGGTAAAGTAACTGGAGATTGTTTTTGAGATTGTTTCTTTCACCTGCTGCCGGAGAGCGGCCCTTGGATACGCGCTTCCCCTTTGTTGATTGGTTTCGTAACGCTTCCCCCTACATCAATGCCCACCGGGGGCGAACCTTTGTCATCTTAATTGAAGGCGAAGCCATGGCGTCTGGCCGAGGGGAGCAACTGATTCAGGATTTGGCGCTGCTGCATACCCTGGGTGTGCGACTGGTCGTCGTGTTCGGCATTCGCCCCCAGGTGCACGAGTCGCTAACCGCCGCCGGCGTAGAACCCACGCGCATCGATGGCCGCTGGGTCGCGGATCGCGCGGTGATGGCTCACGTTGAGCAGGTAGCTGCCACCAGCGGCTATGGCTTGAAGCGCGGCTCTCCCTTGGCCTGCCCAGCACGCCGCTGCACGGTGTGGAATTGAGCGTGATCTCCGGCAACCTGGTGACCGCCAAGCCATTAGGCGTGCGCGAAGGGGTGGATTTCGACCACAGCGGCGAAGTGCGTCGGGTGCGTGCCAGCGCCATTGAAGGCCTGCTGGAAAAAGGCTCGCTGGTGCTGCTGCCGCCGCTAGGGTTCTCCAGTACCGGTGAAGTTTTTGATTTAGACGCCTCTGAAGTCGCTCAACACGCCGCCGTGGCGCTGAAAGCCGACAAGCTGATTTTGCTGGGGGAATCCGAAGGCTTGGAAGATGAGCAGGGCGCACTGCTGCGCCAGCTTTCGCCAGCGGAGGCCGAGCCGCGTTTAAGCGCCGCAGTGCCAGGCAGCGAGCTAGCCCGCCACTTACAGGCCGCCTGCACCGCCGCACGGGGGGCGTGGCGCGCACGCACTTGCTCTCCTGGCGCAACCACGATGCCCTGCTGGGTGAGCTGTTCACCCGGGACGGCGTGGGCACCATGATTACCCAGCACCGCTATGAACAGCTGCGCCCAGCCACGCTCAACGATGTAGCGGTCTGCTGGAACTTCTGGAACCGCTAGAGCGCCGGGGCATGCTGGTAGCGCGCTCCCGTGAACGCCTGGAGCACGAAATCGATGACTACATGGTGATCGAGCGTGACGGTATGGTGATTGGCTGCGCCGCGCTGCATGTATTTACGGATACCAGCATTGCCGAACTCGCCTGCGTGGCAGTGCACGACAGCTACCGCGGTGGCGAGCGGGGCGAGCGCCTGGTGGAGGCCATGCGCGCGCGCCCGCCAGCGCGGCTTAACTGAAATCTTCGTGCTGACGACCCACACCGCCCACTGGTTTGTGGAACACGGCTTCCGCGCCGCCAGCCTGGAAGACCTACCCCCGCTGAAACGCGAAACCTACAATCACGCCCGTAAATCGAAGGTGTTGGTTAAGCAATTAGCGTAATTCGCTTATTGAAAATTGGGTGGCTAATTAGCAGCCCTGGTTGAACGTGGCATTAGCGAAAACAGCTCCGGCTGCTTTTGCGCTTCTTGTTGAATAGTGTCGTCAATCGGTGTGTCGTAGGTTTTGAGCAGGTAACCGAGCACCGAGTAGTAAAAACCCACCATGGCGATCAGGTCGATCACTGCTTTGCGTCCGATCGCCTCGGCAAGTTCTGCTTCCTGCTCCTTGGCCAGCATGCGCTCATCGAATAACGCATCCACGGCGTTGACGATAAGACCATCAACGCCTTCGGGAGTACCGCGAATAGCAGTGATCCGGTGTTCGGAGAATCCCAGGGCGAGTGCACGACTAACATGATGGGCCCACTCGTAGGCTGAGCCCATACGTAAACCCGCGCGTAAAATCACCACTTCGGTCAGTTCCGGCCCTAACGCATTCTCCTTAACAACGTGTTGGCGCAAGGGCGCCCACGCTCTAAGCAAGGCCGGGTGATGGGCCATGGTGCGATAAACGTTGAGTGCGCCAGCAAAGCCCTCGCGTAAATCAGGGATCTCCTCAGGCCAGTCGGCATCGGAAATAGGCGGGCAGGGAGAAGAGGGCATGGGTGGGTCTCCTTTCAGATGTTGTTGATTGTGTCATCACTCTGCGATGGCGGCGGTTATGGCCTCGGCAATACGCTCAATGATCAGGTCTACTTCGTCAGGCGCAATGATATAGGGCGGAGCCAGCAAGATATGATCACCGTTAATGCCATCAATAGTGCCGCCCATCGGGTAGCTGATCAGGCCACGCGCCATGGCCTGTCGCTTGATCTTGGCGTAAATCTTTCTAGCCGGATCGAAAGGTGTTTTGTTTTCCCTGTCCGCGACAATCTCGATACCGCGAAACAAGCCCTGCCGCGAATATCGCCCACATGGGGGGATGCGCCGAGCGCCGCTTCAAGGCCGCTCTGTAACCTCGTGCCCATGGCATTGACGTTCGCCAGCGTCTCCGGCCGTGCAATGATCTCAACCACTTTGTTAGCGGCCGCGGCGGCCACAGGGTGGCCAAGATAGGTATGACCATGCTGAAACAGCCCAGACCCATTGGCGAAACTGGCGTAGATGTTGGCCGATAGCATCACCGCGCCGATAGGCTGGTAGCCGCCGCCCAAACCTTTGGCGATCGTGACGATATCCGGGACTACCCCATCTTGTTCGCAGGCGAAGACGGTGCCAGTTCTTCCCATGCCGCACATTACTTCATCGAGGATCAGCAGTACGCCGTATTTATCGCAAATGGCACGCACGCGTTTGAAGTAATCCGCCTCAGAGGCGACCGCCCCTAAGGTGGCACCGACGACGGGTTCGGCAACGAAGGCCATGACTTCTTCAGGGCCAAGTTCCAGAATCTTTGCCTCAAGCTCCTCTGCAAGCCGTGCAGCGTAGGCCTCGGGCGTCTCGTCGGTGCCCTTGTCGCGATACGCATAGCAGGGCGATACATGGTGGGTTTCTGGCAGGATGGGCTGAAACTGCTGGCGCCGCATGGCATTGCCACCGGTTGCCAACGCGCCGATGGTATTGCCGTGGTAGCTCTGGCGTCTGGCAATGATATGCCGTCGCTGGGGCTGATTAATCTCTACAAAGTACTGCCGGGCCATTTTCAGCGCCGCTTCGACGGCTTCTGACCCACCCGACACCAAGTAGACGTAATCCAGCCCTGCGGGGGCTAAATCCACGAGCTTTTCGGCAAGTGCTTCGGCGGCATCGGTAGTGAAAAATGAGGTGTGGGCGTAACAGAGGCTATCGATCTGTGAGCGCATGGCGGCCAGCACTTCCGGGTGGGCGTGTCCTACGCTGGTGACCGCAGCGCCTCCCGAGCCATCCAGATAGCGGCGCCCCGTGGTGTCCGTGATATAGACGCCTTGTGCCGACGCAGCATGAGGCAGTTTCCCGCCGATACCGCGGTGAAGAATACGCGTCATAGCCTCTTTCCCTCATTATCAAACGGTGAGTAATTCATATGACAATGAGATTGGCACACTCACAAAGATGTTTGCAACAAATAAATCATTTAAATATAGTGTGAAACATGTAGATCATTTCTTTGCAGAGCCAACCCTTATTTCTTCACAGAGCCAACTACTATGCAGCCGAGCGATTCGCTGAGAGAGCAGATTATTGCCCAGTACGATGCCATGTCTGCGCAGCTGCAACAGGCCGCTCGCTACGTGCTTGAGCATCCGGAGGAAGTGGCGCTGGTGTCCATGCGCGAGGTGGCGCGCCTAGCGGGTGTGCAACCCGCCACCATGACACGGCTTGCCAAATTCCTGGGGTTATCAGGGTACGACGAACTTCGGGCGCAGCATGCGGCGGCGTTGCGTCAGGGAGGCGATGGCTTTGCGGCCAAGGTTCGCCAGCGGGTAAATGAAGGCAGTGAAAGGGGAGCCAGCGATACCGCTTCGCATATGCTTCAAGGGCTGAGTGCCCAGCTTGCTAAGCTCTGCGAGCCCGATTCACTACGGCAGCTGGAAGCCACCGCCACTAGGCTGAGATCAGCGAGAAAGGTATACGTGCTGGGGTTACGTTCCTGCCATGCCGTTGCCTGGCATTTCCATTACGTGATGACCCTACTGGGCGAGCGCTCGGTGCATCTGGATGGGCCTGGGGGAACCGGCGGAGATGGACTAATTCGTGCCACATCTGAGGATGTATTGCTCGTTATCTCCATCAAACCTTATGCAACAGGGACGCTGGAACTGGCCCAACTGGCAAAAGATAAGGGGGTGGGGATTGTTTCCATCACCGATAGTGAAGTGTCGCCGCTGGTGGGGATGTCAGCGCAGACGATTCTATGCCCCACGGAAACCGATAGCTTTTTTCACACGCTAACCCCGGCATTAGCCGTCTCCGAAGTGCTGTGCAGTTTATTGGCGGAATTCGATAGGCCTAAGACGCTAGACGCTTTGCAGCAAGCGGATGAACACCTCTCGCATCTCAATACGTATGCGACGGCTATCCCCAGGCGGCAGTGAGAAGCGAGGCTTATTGCCCCAACATTACTGTCAGATAAATCCTTCGATAATTACCGAGCGGTAATTATCAGTCGTCTCGTCGGGTTATTAGGATTAAATATTCCCGAGCGGGAATATTTTGGCGTTGCCGTGATTGTATGAACAGTGTTCTAACAAAAGGGTGGCTCAAAGCCACCCCGGGAATGCGCGCTATATCTTATATAAGAAACGCTTAGGTATTTAAGATAACGCCGCCATTCAGGTGCATGGTCTGGCCACTCATGTAGGAGGATTCCTCACTGGCCAAATAGACATAGGCAGGGCCCATTTCGCTGGGCTGCCCGGCGCGCTTCATGGGTACCTGGCCGCCAAATGACGCTACCTTCTCATCTTCAAAGCTGGCGGGAATCAGCGGGGTCCATACCGGCCCTGGCGCTACGGCGTTCACGCGAATGCCACGATCCATCAGCGACATCGCCAACGAACGCACCAGCCCCTGAATAGCGCCCTTGGTGGCGGTGTAATCGATCAGCGTATCGTTGCCCTTAAAGGCATTGATCGACGAGGTGGCAATAATGGTGTCGCCTTCGCTGAGATGCGGCAGGGCAGATTTGCTCAGATAGAAGTGGCTGAAGATATTGGTCTGGAAGGTGCGCAGCAGTTGATCATCGGGGATCTCGGTAATGTCATCCCAGTCGTACTGCTCGGCGGCGTTGTTGATGACGATATTGATTTTGCCGAAGTGGTCGAGGGTGCGCTTAACGATCTCACGGCAAAACGCTGGCGCTGCCACATCGCCTTTCAAAACTAAACAGCGGCGACCTTCGGCCTCCACCAGCCGTTTGGTCTCTTCCGCATCTTTGGTTTCTTTAAGGTGCACGATCACGCTGTCGGCACCTTCGCGGGCATAGTGAACGGCGACTGAACGCCCTATGCCGCTGTCGCCACCGGTAATAATCGCGACCTTGTCCAGTAACTTATCGGCGCCCCGGTAGCTTTCACGGATGTATTCGGGCTCCGGGCGCATGGCGTATTCATCACCAGGCTGTTTATCCTGGTGCTGGGGTGGTTGGTGTTGATCACTCATGTGCGGTCACTCCATTGTTGGCACAATTTGGTTTGCACATACGGTTAGTCATCGTAAAACATCACTTACTAACCACTGTTCAGGCCCTCGTATCCTCGAGTACCTTACACGCTGTAAACGTAGACCAAGGTAGTAACAACGGCAAACCAGGAAGCGAACGCTGAGCAATAAAACGGTTGGTCATGCAGAGAAATGATAGTGGCAGGTTATTGATGCTATCAATATTGCTAATGTAGCTGCTATAAAGCTATTTACTTGTTTTAAGTGTTTGTTTTAAATATTGTTTAATTGCAGTTATGTCGTGGGTGCTTATGAGGGTGAATTGCAAGTTGAAGGGGAAGGGCTACAGTTAAGTCAGCCAGGGATAGGAGGCACCACGAACGCCTCCCACTCTTTCGCTCACCCACTACGGTAAGGAAGAAGCGATGACTCAAGTTCCCGATAAAGACCAGAAGGCCCCTAAAGATCGTGACGATCACCATGATGAGGCCAATCCGATGCCGGATACTCATCATGTAAACCCGGAGTCCGATGACGATAAAAAGTCAGGCAGGGATACCAAGAAATAATCTATGCAACATTGTTTAGGCCAACGCAAAACAACAAAGGCGCTACTTCCGGTAGCGCCTTTTCTATTAGCGCTAAACCTCTATGTTAATAGAGGACGTTGATACGGCAACGTCACCTAGCGAGGTAGGCAGCAACTGACCCAATGAGGAGTAGAGGGCTTCAGAAGTGGATGCTGCAACCGCTCGATCCGTCTTTTCCATGGCTTCTTCAGCTTTCTTTAGCTCACGACGAGCTTCTTTATCTTCTTCATTCAGCCGAACCTTAAGTTCGTTAACCGCTTCGCGCAGCGCTTTCTGAGCGTCAGTCAGTACGCCGCGGAGTGCGTGTTCACTAGCGCTGGGGCCATTGGATTTCGAGCGGTTGTCTTCATTCTGAATGAGGTTAGGTAGGCTTGGTAATACGCCGAGCTCGGTGGATTCATCGCTTTCAGGCTCGCCCGCTGCCTTCTCGGCCTCTTGCTCAGCAGCCTTTTCAGCATCATCTTCGGCTGTTTGCGCACTGGCTTCGGCTTGCTGCGCGTCACTGGAAACCGTTGCCTGAGCGCTCTCATCGCCACCCGCCGGGGCCCCGCTGATTCGGCTCCGCTGGTTTGAGCCACGGCCGGTTGAGCTGCTGTCGTGGGAACTGCTGGCGTTGCAACCACGGACGGGATAGCGGTCATGCCAGAACCTCCGCCACCTTGGTTGTTCAACAGCTTAGCCGCACCGGCAAGCTCACGGGCGATGCTCTTGAGCTCCTTGGCCATGTTTTTAAGCTGTTCAGGAGAGGCGAAGGCCATCATGGCTTTCAGCATTTCAATCCGCTGGCGCAGGAAGCCCACTTTATCGGTGGCCTGCTGCTGGGAGGCTTCCTTTGGAGTAGGCAGCGACGCCAAGCTTTCCAGCGCTTCCTGCTGCTTTTTAAGACGCTTTGTGAACGGGTCGTCTTCAGCAGGATCGCTCTTTTGGGGGGCGACGCGGGTAGGCGTTAAAAACTGCGGCTTATCTTGGCGCTGATTAATTAGTGTAAAAGACGAAAATCCAATCTTCATGGCGGTATCCTCTCCTCATTGTTAGAAGATATCGGCCATTTAACTTAGGTCTTTAACCCCCGGACTTTAAACGTCGCTTAACTTCCACGCTTAGCCTGCCTTCACCTAGCTTCAGTTTCAGCTTCTGGCCGGGCTGGGTATCTTCCGCGCGGCGAATGACCTGGCCCTGCTCATCCTGGGCAATTGCATAGCCACGCCCCAGCACCGCTAGCGGGCTGACCGCGTTTAACTCCCGTGCGGCGGCTTTCAAGCGTGCCTGTCGGCTCTCCAACTGGCGCTGCATCGCACTCCCCAAACGGCGCTGTAACTGGCTCACACGCTCGCTTTCTGCACGGTGCAACCGCGCCATATCCTGGCTGGCCAAGCGCCTGCTCAGCTGTGTCACCTGGGCTTTCTGCTGGCCGAGCGTTAACTGCATGGCGCGATTCAAGCGCTGATTAAGGGCGGTTAAGTGCTGGCGCTGACGGTTGAGCTGTTCGCCGGGGTGGCGCAGCTTGGCGCGCAGGGTATCCAGCCGCTGGCTGTCGCGCTCTAAACGCGCTTGCATGGCCCGCTGCAAACGGCTGTGTTGATGCTCCAGCTGGTGCTTAAGGGTGTTTTGATCCGGTACCAAGCGCTCGGCGGCGGCCGATGGGGTAGGCGCGCGCATATCCGCGGCAAAATCCGCCAGGGTGATATCCACCTCGTGACCCACCGCCGACATCACCGGCAGCCGGGAGTGAAAAATCGCCCGCGCCAGGTGTTCGTTATTAAACGCCCAGAGGTCTTCCAGGCTACCGCCACCGCGAGTGATCAGAATCACGTCCCGCTCAGGGTCTAGCCGCGCCTGACGGTTAAGCAGCGCCAGTGCTGAAATCATCGCCGGGGCAGCTTCGGCACCTTGAACGGGCACCGGAATCAACGTCACGTCCGCCAGTGGCCAGCGTGCTTCCAGCACCGCCAGCACATCGCGAATGGCCGCCCCGGTGGCGGAGCTCAAAATCAGCAGCTTGCGGGGCGGGAAGGGCAGCGGCCGGGCGTTGGCAAACACACCTTCGCCCTCTAGCTGCGCTTTCAAACGCTCAAAGGCTGCCAGCAGTTCCCCCAGGCCCGCCGCCTGCACAGCATCGGCAATTAGTTGGTAGTCGCCGCGGGGCTCGAACAGCGACACCCGCCCGCGCAGCTTGACTTGATCACCATCGCGCATCGGCGCCGAGACAAACCGCGCCCGCTGACGAAACAGCGCACAGCGAATCTGCGCCCGGTCATCCTTCAACGTGAAATAAACATGCCCGGAAGCGGGGCGAGAAACGTTAGAGAGCTCGCCCTCCACCCACACCTCGCCCACATCGCGCTCAAGGGTTTGCTTGGCGCGCTGGTTGAGTTGGCTGACGGAGAGTGTTTGGGAGGGTGTTTGGGTCATGGCGGATATCTGAATACAGGGCACTGTAGCCTAGCATCAAATACTAGCTCTCATCGAATAGAGCGGGGCAAATTCGTTGCCCCGCAAGCGCTAGCGATGCTGAGAACGTCGACGAATCCATTCGCCGGGAAGGGTTAGCAACAAGCAGCAACACATCATTAGCAGCGCAAGAAGAGCAACAGAAGCCATATCAGACCCTGCGTCGGAAATATTGCTGTAAAGCAGGAGCGGTAGCAGGTTGATCTGTGAACCGGTAAGCGCCAGGGCCGTACCATAGGCGCCAAAAGCCACTGCAGCACAAAGGCTCCAGGAGGAGATCAACGCAGGCAGTAACGGCGGTAGGTACACGTCACGAATTTGCTGCCACCGAGAGGCACCAAAGCTTTCGGCCATCACCAGTTGGCGGCGGTCAAGCCCTTGAACCACAGGCAGCATCAGTAACACCACGCGGGGTACCAAGAAGTAGGCATACACCAACACCAATCCCTGTGGGGTATACACAAAGCGGCCAAACCATGCCGGGTCTACGCCCAGGGATGCCAGGGACAGTGTGATAAAGCCTGCCCGCCCCAACAAGAGGATAAAACCATATGCCACAATCAAGCCGCTGAAAATCAGCGGGAGAGAGATCAGCCAGAGAAGAAAAAAGCGTCGCCGTTCCGGCTGATGATAGAGAAACTCAGCAATCACGACACCAACGATGACCGACAAGAGCGCAGTGCTAATGGATAAAGCAACGCTGGTTATTAAGCTTTTAAACACCAGCCCTTCGTCAAGAAGACGAGCACCCGTGACCAAAGGTGACTCAAGCGCTGCAATGATCAGCAGTGTCAGCGGCACCATAAAAAACAGCGTGTAAATAATGCCGCTGGGTAGAACCAGCGGCAAAACGCTAAAAAAGCGCAGGCGAGGCATGGCGTGGCCTTATTGATTAAGGACGTGCTGAGTCCACTGGTGGCTGAGGTCAGCGCTAATGCTCGACGCTTTTTGCACATCCAGCGGGCGAATCTGCGGCGCCTCTACCAGCGTGTCGGGCAGCTCGATATCTCCGTTGACAGGGCGAACAAATCCTTCTGCAAAGGTACGTTGACCCTCGTCCGACATGACATAGTTGAGCCATAGGCGTCCGGCATTCGGGTTTGGCCCGTTTTTGACCAGTGAAATAGCGTACGGCGCTGCGACCGACGCCTCTTCGGGGATCACCACCGCAGCGTTGTCGCCCATGCCATCGGTAATGCTGGCTTTTAGACCGTCGTTTTCATAGCCAATCCAGATGGGAATTTCACCGCGTACGAACTGCGCGTAGGGCGTGGTACCGACCACACGGGCAACATTGCCGATGCGGCTCAATTCCGCAAGATAATCGATGCCCGGCGTTAAATTATCGAGATCGCCTCCCATTGCATAGTTGGCCGCCAGGGTGAGGACTTGGCCTTGCCCGGTCGAGCGCGGGTCAAGGTACACAATGCTGTTACGGTACTGCTCATCGAGCAGGTCTTCCCAGCTTTGCGGCACTTCATCGACTAACTGGGTATTAACGATAAAGGCCACGTTCAAGGAGTGGATCGTGAACCACTCACCCGCGTCTGCTTTGAAGACATCGGGAATGCTGTCGAAATTGATGGGGTAAAGGGGCTTAACAGCTCTTTTTCATAAGCATTAATGGCGGAAGAGGCGTAGTAGTAGGCGGTATCGGCCTGGGGGCGGTTGCGGGCCTGCTCCAAAGCGACCACGGTGGCACCCGAGCCTAGGTCGTTAAAAACAATTTGAACACCCGGGTAGCGTTCCGTGAAACGGTTGAACTGGCTTTGCCAATTGGCCCAGGTGGGGCCGGTATCAAACGATACAACCAGCCCTTCTTCCTGGGCGGCATCGTAGAGGGCTTGCTCGCCGTCGTAGAGCTCAGCGTCAAGCGTGTTAGCCGCATACGCTGATAAAGGCAGCAGACTAAGGGCGGAGAGTAGGCAGTAAGCAAAAGAGCGTTGCATGGTAGTACCTCAGCGATTGAACAGGTGGATATGAGTGGGAGGAAGCGCCACGTGAGTGATGTGATCCGGCATTGAAGCCGACTCAAGCGACAACGTGGTAGTGCCGCAGAGAAGGTACTGACGTTGCTGGGCGCCCAGAAACTGCCTCTCTATCACCGTGGCAGGCGCCTGGTTAGCGATATCGCTAGCTGGGTTGGCAATAATGGCTTCGGGACGAATCATGGCGCGTACGGTCTGCCCCGTCGTGAAGGCGTGTGGTGCCACTTCTAAGATGCCTAGGTCGGCGGTTTCAATCCGCTGCGAATCGAGCACCTGGGCGTCGATAAAGTTGGTACGGCCAATGAAACGTGCAACGGCCTCATTCACTGGTTGCGTATAAAGCTGGTGCGGAGAACTATGCTGAAGGAGCTTGCCCTGCTCAAGAATGGCGACGTGATCGCCTAGCATCAGCGCCTCTTCTTGATCATGGGTGATCATTAGCGTGGTGACGCCGAATTGACGCTGTATATGCTTGAGCTCCTGGCGCATCGACTCCCGCCGGGAAGCGTCGAGCGCCGAAAACGGTTCGTCGAGCAGAAGTGCACGGGGCTCGAATACCAGCGCACGGGCAATGGCTACTCGCTGTTGCTGGCCACCGGAAAGTTGGGAAGGATAGTAATGTTCCAACGCCTCAAGGCCTACATCATGGAGGATCTTGCGGGCGCGTCGGTGGCGCTCTCCCTGGCGAACACCTTTAACCTTAAGCGGGTAGGCGACGTTGCCAAGCACTGTCATATGGTTGAAAAGCACATAATCCTGCAGCACGATTCCCAGCCCGCGCTCGCCGCATGAGAGCTGGGTAACATCCTGATGATCAAGTAGAACGCGCCCTTGAAGCGGGGTGAGGAAGCCCGCGATAAGCTGTAAAAGCGTACTTTTTCCCGATCCGCTGGCACCCACCACCACAAGAAATTCGCCCGTTTCTACCTGCAGGTTGATGTCGTGAACACCCACGCTGCTATGGGGGTAGTGGAACTGGATGTTTTCTAGCGCAATCATTGCGGTAACTCCCGGGAAGAGGGTCGGCCCAGCCGCCACTGCACCAGGGTGGAAAACAGCGAGAACAGCAGTGCGAGTGAAAGCAGGAAAAGCGTTGCGGCGCAGGCGAAGCCCGTCGTGCGGTAAAACGCTTGGATCAACACCACTGGGTAGGGCTGGGTCATAAAACCTGAAATCAGGTTGCTCAGCTCAAACTCGCCAATCGACAGCGCTGCAACCGTTAAGCTGCCGGTGAATACCGAGCGATATACCAGTGGCAAATAGAGGTGCACAAAACGTTGCCACTCGGCTGCCCCAAGGGACTGGGCCATGCGTTCATACGCCTTGAGGGGAGAGGCCTCGATATCGGCATATACGGTGTAGAAAAGGTAGGGGAAGGTAACCACCACATGGCCTGCTACCAGCAGCCAGGGGCTACCCAGCCAGGGCAGCATGGCGGTACTAAAGGCCAAAATAAAAGCAAAGCCTATGACCAATTGGGGAACGGCTACTGGCAGCATGACCAGAAGACGCGTGATGCTCTGCGCCACGGCAGGGAACTTGAGCGTGACGCCATACACCAGTGGTACGACGAGTAATATATTGATCAGGCAGGTGGTCAAGGCCAGCTTGAAGGTCGTTACCATCGCATTTCGATAGGTGGCGTCTTCCCATACCGTGATAAACCAACGCCAGGTTAGCCCCTCAGGTAGCAGCGTGTTGCTCCAATGGTCACCGAAAGCGCCTATAAGCAGGAGTACGATAGGGGCCAACAAGTAAACCAAGTAACCATAAGTGATCAATCGCATGTCTGACCCCTAACCACGATTAAATATAAATGACCATAATGTAAGATTTTGATCGTTTGTTGATATATTCATGACGGTTGTGTGACTCCCCATAGGTGGGCAGCCGTGAGGCGCAGGGCTTCCTCTACACTGCTGACAGGTGTAATGCCTTCAGCAGTGGGGGCGTCCGGGAAGGTGAGTACAGGCTTGTCAAAATGGCGGCCAAAGGCCACCTCGGTGTGGGTGCCCAAGCTTCCGCCAACGGCGATCAGCAGCACACTGGCTCGGGCGATAAGCACGTTGCGTGCCTCGCCCAAGCCGCTGGCAATAGGTAGGGTAACCCAAGGATTGGCAGCCTCTGCGTGGGTATCGGGAAGCAGGCCGATGACCTCGCCTCCTTGAAGTGCGGCTCCCTTGCTGGCCGCTTCCATAACGCCGCCCCGGCCACCGCATAACAGCGGAATGCCCAGCTCGGCCAGCCCCGAGCCTAAGGCATAGGCTATTTCAAGCTGGCGCTGGGTGGCCTCGCGAGGCCCAATCACGCCCACCGGAGGCCGCTGCATCGGCGTGTTACTGCGCTTTAATGCAATCAGCGCTTCGCGGGGCTGGCAGGGGGATTGCAGTACGGCTGGCCAGTCGGCCTCGCCAAGCGGACGCATTTTGGGCAATAGCGGCTCACCTGCTTGGGTCGTGATACGCTGGCGTTTATCAAGATAAATTTGTAATGTCTGAGTCATGTTTTGATCAAAATGTAAGAATTTGATCGTTATGGTCGCGCCCCGCTGTGTCAATTTGATGACGGACGGTCGCAAGGCCGGATTTTTTATCAGGGGATTGTTTGTTACCGATGACTGACCTAGCGCATTTGAACCCACGCCATCGCGAGTTAATTGCTTTGGTTGAATTGCATGGGCATGCCTCGATCGAATTTCTTGCCCAGCGGCTCAACTGTTCCGCTCAAACCGTGCGGCGCGACATTCGTAAACTGTGTGACGCCAACGTACTCCAGCGTTTTCGGGGCGGGGCTCGGATCGAAAAACCCCAGGTGAGGCTTGGCTACGCCACCAAACAGGATTCGCAGCAGGTAGAGAAGGGGCGTATGGCGACCCTGGCGGTATCGCAGTTGCAGGAAGGTGAAGCGCTGTTTCTGGATACGGGCACAACCTGCGATCATGTTGCACGCGAGCTGTTGAACTACCGTAAAAGGCTGCACGTGGTCACTCATAACCTAACGGCCGCGCTGACGCTCGCTGCCCAGCATCAGTTGTTCGATATTCATGTGGTGGGCGGAAAGGTGGCGGGACGGGATGGCGCGCTGACTGGGTCGCGCACCATCAAAGAGCTGGCCAGCTATCGGCTGGATGTGGCGATGATTGCTGTTTCGGGCATAGATGCTGAGGGCTATCTGCTCGATTTCGACAGTGAAAAATAGAAGTAAAACAAACCATGATGCGCCACGCTGGCCGTAAAGTTCTGCTGATGGGGTCAGCGAAATTATGCCAGCGCGGTATCCAGCGTGTTGCTCATCTTGATGAGTTTGATCAAGTGATTTGTGATGCGCCTGTGCCGGAAGAAATTCAGGCGCTCATGACCTACCCTGAGCGTTGGCAAGAAGCTTTATAGGCTCGCTGGTTGAGTTGGCTGACGGAGAGTGTAGCGGGCGTTGGTGCGTTCATTGCTGTCCCTTGCTTTAGGGAATCCGGGAATCTTTACGGCTAGTCGAGTAAAGTGGTGTCGTTACTTCAAAGTATCATTGTATTACCGAGGGAATCACGAGGAAATGCTATGAGCCACCAGCTTACATCGCTGATCGCTTTTTACCGTGGCGAGGCACCGGATCATAAAGGGCGCTATATCAATACCATTTGGGCCTTGTCGCACTTCTGGCTGGAGCACACCCATGATTATATTCAGTGGCTTTTTCCCATTCCCGAGGCTGGCCGTTTTAACGGTTTTGCTCCGCGACTGACTGATGTCGAGCGTGACATATTTCAAGACGATAGTGCGTTACGTGAGCAACAGCGAGTCTCGCTGGATGTCATGCTGAGTTTTTTGGGTTTAACTCGGGATGGGCTCACCATTACTGCCCAGCCGAGCCTTAATATCCGCGAGCATATTTGGCTCAAAGCAGGTGGGCATAATCACCTGCGTATTTCGCGGATGATTCGTTCGTTGGCACTTTGTCACCAGTACGATCTGGCGCTGGCTTTACAGGAAGCGGTGATACGTATTGGTACCGAGCAGGGCATCGTTTCGGATGCCTCGATCCAGTATTGGAGCGAGGCGCATAAAGAGTAGCCTGTATTATTCGGATGTTGTTACTGGCATGCCGCAATAATAGAAAAGCCGTAAAGCCTAACGTCTGGCGTTCCCTCTACGAGGCAGCCTCTTCGGCGTGATGTGGTCACCGGGTCTGTGAGTGGCTGGAAATAGCTGAAGTGGTGGCTCGCTGGGTCATCGTTATTCACATCGGTATTTAACTGAGATACGATCCTTTCGTGTGTTGCAGCGCTGAGCGCTTCCCATTGATCTGTATTGCCCTTCTGTCTGTTATCCACATGCAGGTAGAGGGCGATAGGGAGCTTGATAACCTTCTTCTTTAGTGCTTTTCCCAGGCTTGTTTCATCAAGCTCGATGAGCTGATTGACGGCTTTCTGCCACGGGCGAACGAGTCGCTGTGTCGTTGTTGTGTATTCTTCACCAAGTTGACGACCATTCACAGAAGCACGAATGACTTTTAGTTCGACGAGAAAGCTGGTGCTGCGATAGTCGAAAATGATATCCACTCGGCCTTTGCCGCTGGCTTCATCTGTCTGACGAGATACCTGTACTTCAGTGGCAATGTGGCCAATCTGGCTATTAAAGCCATCACTGAGCAGCGCCTTGATAAAGGTACCGTAGAGTTCCCGCTCATTGGGAATACGTGTATTGCGAATGAAATGACGCGTATCTGGATCGTCAAGCGCTTCCCCCAAAGCACTGCATAACGTCACCATCATATCGCGCGAAACACGAGCCCCCGTGATGTTATCCGGATTGCTGTAGTAGAGCTGCCTAGGTTGGTCTGCCATCCTTGTTCCCTTTTATTAATAATAAACAGCATGATACACCTCTTAGCCATACTATTCGCTTAAGGGGTTGCTTGGCGCGCTGGTTGACGGAGAGTGCCTAGGGAGTGGGGGAGGCCATAAAATTACCCGCATTCGATCAGAAAACGTTTAAGGGCACCGGGGCAGGGCGCAGTTCAAAGGGCCGCCAGCGGATTTCCACATCTAAACCCTGGGTTGCCTGGGTAATCGCCTCTTCCGCCAGCAGGCAGAAGGGGCAAACGTAATCGGTGTAGATAATAATTTGTTGAGACAAAAAGCCCCCTTGAACAGTAAAAATGGCCAGCTATCAGCCTAACAGCATACGTCATTAGCATTTGGTATAAGCACAACAGCGTGACTGCATTGCTGGAAAGGCTCTCAAAACGCTATAATAAGCGATTAACCTTTCACGCCCCACTTCCTCTCAATCAGGGTGTTGCCGCTATGCTACGTATGGCCCAAGAAGCACTAACGTTCGATGACGTTCTCCTCGTTCCCGGCTTCTCCGATGTCCTCCCCAAGGATGTCAGCCTCAAAACCCGCCTGACCCGCAATCTTTCGCTCAATATTCCGCTCCTCTCTGCCGCGATGGACACCGTTACCGAAGCGCGTCTAGCGATTGCGATGGCCCAGGAAGGCGGCATCGGCATCATCCATAAGAGCATGGCCATGACCCAGCAAGCCGCTGAGGTGCGCAAGGTCAAAAAGCACGAAAGCGTGATTGTGAAAGACCCGGTCACCGTTAGCCCTAAAGCCAAGCTCGAAGACCTGCTCGCCATGGCCCGTGAATACGGCTTCTCCGGTTTCCCTGTGGTAGAAGGCGAAACCCTGGTGGGTATCGTGACCGAACGCGACATGCGCAGCCTAAACCACGGCGACAGCGTTGAAGCGATCATGACGCCGCGCGACCGGCTGGTTACCGTCAAAGAAGGTACCGACCTCGAAACCAGCAAAGCCAAAATGCGCGAACACCGCATCGAAAAAATGCTGATCGTTGATGACGAGTTCCACCTGCGCGGCCTGGTCACCTTCCAGGATATCGAAAAAGCCCGCACCTACCCAATGGCTGCCAAAGACAGCGATGGCCGTTTGTTAGTCGGCGCGGCAGTCGGCACCGGCCCGGAAACCCCGGATCGCGTAGCCGCCCTGGCCGAAGCAGGCGTGGACGTGATCATTGTCGATACCGCCCACGGCCACTCCCAAGGCGTTCTTGACCGCGTTCGCTGGATCAAAGAGCACTTCCCGCAGATTCAGGTGATTGGCGGCAACATCGCCACCGCCGGTGCAGCCCGGGCGCTGGCCGAAGCAGGCGCGGATGCCGTTAAAGTCGGTATCGGCCCTGGCTCAATCTGCACCACGCGCATTGTAGCTGGCGTTGGCGTACCGCAAATTACCGCGGTTTCCAACGTGGCCGAAGCGCTCAAAGAGTACGACATTCCGCTGATTGCCGATGGCGGCGTGCGCTACTCCGGTGATTTGGCCAAGGCGATTGCCGCTGGCGCCAGCGCCGTAATGGTAGGTGGCCTGCTGGCCGGTACCGAAGAAGCCCCCGGCGAAGTCGAGCTTTACCAGGGCCGTACCTACAAAGCCTACCGTGGCATGGGCTCCATGGGTGCCATGTCGCAGAGCCAGGGCAGCGCCGACCGCTACTTCCAGGATAAGAGCGAAGGCGCCGAGAAGCTGGTGCCGGAAGGCATTGAAGGCCGCGTTCCCTATAAAGGCATGATGAGCGCCATCGTTCACCAGCTGATGGGCGGGCTACGCGCTTCCATGGGCTACACCGGCTGCCGCGATATTCAGGAAATGCGCACCAAGCCGGAGTTCGTACAAATTACCGGCGCTGGCTTTAACGAATCCCACGTCCACAACGTGCAGATCACCAAAGAAGCCCCTAACTACCGGGTGAGC
The DNA here is from genome assembly GCF_009728585.1 of Halomonas sp. PA16-9. Classification (NCBI taxonomy): domain Bacteria; kingdom Pseudomonadati; phylum Pseudomonadota; class Gammaproteobacteria; order Oceanospirillales; family Halomonadaceae; genus Halomonas; species Halomonas sp. PA16-9. The sequence goes on from NZ_CP040451.1 coordinate 819,015, forward strand.
TAACCAGCGTATTTAGTTAAAACGGCGGCGGGCACAACAGCTCGCCGCTTGCTTTTTGGCCTTACCAGCGGCACCCACACCGCTTAACCGAGACCCCGCCATGAGTGACATTCACGCCCATAAGATTTTGATTCTCGACTTCGGCTCGCAATACACCCAACTGATCGCCCGCCGCGTACGCGAGATCGGCGTATATTCCGAAGTCCGCGCGTTTGATATCACCGAAGAAGAGATCCGCGAGTACAACCCCAACGGCATTATCATGGCCGGTGGCCCGGAATCCGTGACGGAACTGGACTCCCCGCGTGCGCCCCAGTGCGTGTTTGAAATGGGCCTGCCGGTGCTGGGTATCTGCTACGGCATGCAGACCATGGCCGAGCAGCTCGGCGGCAGTGTTGCTGGTTCCAACCAGAGCGAGTTCGGCTACGCGCAGATTCAAATCGACGAAAATAACGCGCTGTTCAAAGACATTAAAGACCATGTAGACGCTAAAAGCGGCAAAGCCCTGCTGGACGTATGGATGAGCCACGGCGACAAGGTCGCCGAAGCGCCCGCCGAGTTCACCGTGACCGCCTCCGCCGACGCCGAGCTGCCCGATTGCCGCCATGGCCTGGGAAGAGAAGCAGTTTTACGGCGTACAGTTCCACCCGGAAGTGACCCACACCCTGCAGGGCCAGCGTATTCTCGAGCACTTCGTGCTGGATATCTGTAAAGCCGAAAAACTCTGGACGCCTGCACAAATCATCGAAGACCAAGTACAGCGCGTGCGCGAGCAAGTGGGCGACCGCCACGTACTGCTCGGCCTCTCCGGCGGTGTGGATTCCTCTGTGGTTGCCGCGCTGCTGCACAAAGCCATTGGCACCCAGCTGACCTGCGTATTTGTCGATAACGGCCTGCTGCGTAAAGCGGAAGGCGACCAGGTCATGGAGACCTTCGCCAAGCACATGGGCGTGAAGGTGATCCGCGTAGACGCCGAAGACCTGTTCCTCGGCAAGCTAAAGGGCGAGAAAGACCCGGAAGCCAAGCGCAAGATCATCGGTAACACCTTCATCGACGTATTCGATGAAGAAGCCAGCAAGATCGACGGCGTCGACTTCCTGGCCCAGGGCACCATCTACCCTGACGTGATCGAATCCGCCGCATCTAAAACCGGCAAAGCGCACGTGATCAAATCCCACCACAACGTGGGTGGCCTGCCGGAAACAATGAAGCTCAAGCTGGTCGAGCCGCTGCGAGAATTGTTTAAAGACGAAGTGCGCAAACTCGGCCTGGAACTCGGCCTGCCCTACGATATGGTTTACCGCCACCCGTTCCCTGGCCCCGGCCTGGGCGTGCGTATTCTGGGTGAAGTGAAGAAAGAGTACGCCGATATCCTCCGCGACGCCGACACCATCTTTATCGAAGAGCTACGCGCCTCTGGCTGGTACGAAAAAACCAGCCAAGCCTTCGCCGTGTTCCTGCCGGTGAAATCGGTAGGCGTAGTAGGCGACGGCCGCCGCTACGAATGGGTCATCGCGCTACGCGCGGTAGAAACCATCGACTTCATGACCGCCCGCTGGGCGCACCTGCCCTACGAGCTGCTGGAAAAGGTTTCCAATCGCATTATCAATGAATTGGAAGGGGTTTCTCGGGTGACTTATGATGTGAGCAGCAAGCCGCCTGCTACTATTGAGTGGGAGTGAGTGTTGACTAGCTAGTTGCACAAGAAAATCCGCCGAAAGGCGGATTTTTATTAGTCGAATGCTTCTAAATAAATGTTTTAGTGATAGTTGAGTAGCCACCCCTCAGAGTAGGTCTTGTTCGCCGAGTAATCAGCCGTCAATACGTTTGCAATACAGTATTATTAAGTTGAGGTTGGTTGAGTGATACCGGAAGCATTTTAATAGGTGTTAAGTATTTTTTAAAAGTAATTCAGTAGATAAAACACTATTAATTTGGGATGGCGTCTGAGCTACTTGGCTGAGATTGAGAAAAGGCATGGCATAGTCGAAAAATCCAGAGTAAGGCGCCCTGTTTTCCTTCCATTTGCGAGGATTTGATGGCGGATTATCTCGGCGCTCACTGGTGGGCAACAGAAACTGATAAGTTACTGGAGTGTGGCTAGCAATGAGCAAAGATGTAGCTTACTTTGGGGAACTGATCGCCTGGAGAATATGCTATGAGAGTTTTTAATGGTTTTTAAAGGTGGTTTTACCAGCGACACAATAGATGCTTGGTCGGCATCGCGCTCGGGGGCATGGGCTGGGCGTGGTTTCCACTATCAGCACTTCGTTTCCACTTTGATACTTATTCGTCAGTGGGCCGGCTATACCCCTTCCGGCTATGTTATCCCTGAAGGACTAGAAGATAGTGTTATTGAGGCAGGGGGGCAGGAATTTTGGCTGCAAATCAAATCACGTAAGGATGGAACATTTTCCAGAAATAAAGTGGAGAGTGTTCTTGCTGAAGTTGAGGCTAAAGCTGTCGCAAGCAAGTCCCAAACAGCTATACGCTGCGCGGTGGTGTTGGAGCAATCATGTGCTGGTATGGCCGAAGTAGACATCGGTCAGCTATCCGAGGAATCATCCTACCAAGTGTTCGTTTGCTCGTTCCCCGGCGAAGAGAGTGTCGCCCTGATTACAGACAAGCTTGGTGTCGCAAAAATCATCGCCGAAGGACTTGTTAGTGACCTGTACCGTCTCGTGGCTGAAGCATCTCAGGCGAATGCATCCTTGCCTTTCGAGCGTCGACGGAAAATTTCTACCACGGAGGTAGAACGACGTATTTTTGAACGACTGGAGGCTGAAGATCCATCCGCCATTGAGCGCGCCTTAGCTGAAGGCATGCTTGAACCAGTTGATTTCACTGATTCGCTTAGCGAGCCTGCATTTTATCAGGGGGTAAAAGCTAAGCCGGGTCATGTTGCTGCAGGGCTGGTGATCCAAAGGCCTGGTGATACTCAGGTTGTGGTCGATGCTCTCAAAAAAAACAGACAGATCCTTCTTTCCGGTCCGTCTGGTGCCGGAAAATCCGCACTACTCTGGCTATCGGTCAATTCACTCGCCGGTGAAATTTGTTGGTACCAAGTCACATATCGAGCCGGTGTGGCCGATGCCGCCGCGATCATCAGTTTTGTACGGGCAAGGCGACCTTCCGAGAAATTGCCACTGGGACTAGTAATGGACGAACTCGGGACGGCCAACAGCGACCTTTGGGATGTACTTACCCGTGAACTTAAGGGCTACCCCTTTGTTTATTTTATTGGTTCGATTCGTCAGGAAGATGTTGTGCTTGTCACCAACCAAGTGGATACCGAAATCATTTCGGTAAACCTAGATGAGAATCTTGCTGAAGGGGTGTGGCGCAAACTCCGCTCTGATAACGAGACTAGCTGGGAGCACTGGAGAGAGCCTTTCGAGCAGGCCGAGGGCCTGATGCTTGAATATGTACATTTGCTGACTCAAGGTAAACGTCTATCCGCTGTTGTTGAAGAACAAGTCCGGCTTCGGCGACTAGCGAAAAGAGATGATGAGTTGGCCATTATAAGAGGCGCCTCGTTGCTTTTTACGTATGGCGCAGAGGTGAGAACTAAAGAGTTGTGCACAGTGCTTCATATTGATCCGGCCGATGCAAGTCGGGCACTGGCCCGGCTTATCGACGAACACTTGATAAGGGAAAGTCGGCCTGGGGTACTGGGTGGATTGCACGCTTTGCGCTCACATGCGCTTAGCAAGGCGTCCCATGATGAGGCCGTTTATCTGGCAGATGATTCCTTGTGGAAAGGTCTGGCAGCGGTGACTCACGAAACCATGCCAGGAGTTATCCAGTCGCTTCTCCGAGCCTGCTCTGCTGAGCAGGAGGCAACTGTGTTGCAAAAGCTTGCGGGTATACTGGCGGATAATCTGGATGTTGATGACTGGGTATCGATTCTGACGGGGCTTGGGCTGGCTACCCTTGAGCGCTATGTTGTCATTTTCATTGAAATCCTGGGGCAGCATGGTGTCCAGCGCGGGCAATGGTCACTGGCATCAATGTTTGGCTGTGATGCGCAAATCGATATTCCTGACCTGTCAGAGTTTGAGCATTGGCAAACACTGCGTAACGCCATCTTGGCATTCCGTGCATTATCGAAACCGGATTTACGGAATGCCTGCATGGATTACCTGCCTGAGAGTAGTGCCATTCCGGCTAGCCAAAACCTGGAACAGGCCAACCGACTATTTTCTTGTCTTGTTCCGATCTGTGGCGGTGAGCCGATACAAGTTAAGGTGACTCCAGATGTCGTGGATGATGAAGAGCATGACATACGTCAGGTTGCGTCGCTGTTATCAACGGCTTACTTGATTGAGCCGACTTTGGCTGAACAGCTTGCGCAGGCGTTGGGCGGTGAACAAGTCCTGTACGATTGGTTCCGGGCTCAAACCCCGTGGGTGGAAAGCCCCGTTGTTGATTCTGAAGGAGAGCATGGTCGAACCGTTCGTTCCGACTGGTATCACGTGGCCGAACAAGAGCAATCTGAGCCTCATGAGACAGTGTGCAGTATCTGCGAAACATTGATTGCTCTCTCCCCAGGGGCGGATGCCGCAGCAGCGGATGCGCTCAATCCGCTAGGACAGCCCATTGTTGTTTGTGGCTATAGACCCTGGTCCAAGAATATGCCAAGACAGAATATTGCCGCCAAGACCCGTGTGGCCTGGAACGTTGCCTTCCGTCAGATTATGTTTGCAAGATCGGTATCGATTAGTCTTACAGAGTATACGCAGCAGATGGCCGGTCTGGTAACGCGGACTGAAAAAACACTACGCTCCTTCACTGAAAAATGGATTCGTGGGAAAAGGATTGGGAATGCAGATGCCTTGGCAGTAGAGATCAATAACATCAACCATCAAGTGAACGCACTTACGTATGCAATACCTACCAAGCCTGCGCCAGTTATGGTCTTGCCCGCAAAAGGTGGAGATGGAGACGATTCTCTTGGCGCGTTACTTACCGGCATCCTGGGTAACCTAGTGAGACGATTGGGAAAAATTCCAAGTGACGAGAACGCCAAGGGGGCAGCAATGTTTGCGGGAAGCTTGGCAGCGCAGGCACATGGTCAGCGGCAGTCTGACATATGGCGAACGCACCCAGCACCACCCTTACGAGAGCTCAAGACGATTGAGGAACGTCTGAATGATCTTGCTTGTATCTTACACGAGATGGCATACGACAGTGGAAATACAAGCATCGAGGGAATCGTTAAGAGTGCACGAAAAGGAGCACCGGGCAAGGCGATTACTGCGGCTGCTAGGCGTTGTAGTATATTGGCCGAGCAGCGTCTTAACAGGCACTTTCAAACGCTGGAGAGAAAATTAAAGAGCAAGGGCTGGAATGCAAAGTGCTGGGTTCGCTCGTTGGATGAACCTGACAGTGTCCATTGGCCTGCAAAGGACGTTGCCATTACAGTGGAAATAGAGGATTTGGAAACAGATGCTACTTACATAGAGGATTCACTGGATCTTGGTCAGCAGTACTTTGGTGACGCTTGGCGCTTCAGGGTTGTGCCGGTTATCAATGGGATCGTGCTCGCACCTCTGGCATTGGCACCTTCTTTACCTGTGCCGCTACCTGACCTGAGTTTTTCCGATGAGTGGAAAAAGAGTATTACTCATCCTTTTTTTAATTCCGAAACGGTTGCAGCCTTTGATGATGCTCTGGCTGCATGTATACAGCTTTCGGGAATCATGGCTTGCCGTGATCTTGATAATTTGCACCCCGATGAAAACAGGGTTTTTTCTAAAGCTATAGAGGTCTTCAAGAGTAGCAGGGTCGTTGTTACTAATGTTGCTGAAGAAGTTGATTCCGAGTATGTGGAATGGGCCTGTGACCGTCTTGATCAGGCATGGAATCAGATTGTTGAGGAGTTCGATGAGCGAAAGGCAGGAAGGATAGTCAAGGAGCCGCTGTGTATGGGGCCTTACCTGGCAATTGCTGGGGAAGCAAATGACCAATCAATCGAAATTGGATTGATGCGTATGTTGATGCTACAGGATGAGTGCGTGCGTGCCGCAAACAACTAACCAAAACAAAGTGCGCCTTTCCTGACCAATTTACTTTACCTCAATTACGGCAAAATATCTGCTAACTGTCTGTCGCCCCTAACAGATGTGGTCGAATACTAGCTAACGAGGATGCTGTGGAAAGCTCCTAACAAGTCCTGAGAAGTACCATAACTTTAAAATCACTTTTTGTCCTAGGTGGCCGTGACGGTATTTTTTGCAACTGCAAATTCTGATTGAGCGGTGCTGAGTGAAGCTATTTAATTCACTTGAATTTAAGCACTCGCACACCCATTTCCAACTCTGATAATATGCAACGTGGTTGATTACGGTGTGAAAAATGCCGCTGCCAGAAAAATCGCTGCATCACCCGCGGAAACAAAGAGCTGGCGACTCTGACGGTAAACCCGACGGTAAAACTCTTAACCAACTTTTTTGTAAATCTTTTATCTTCAAAGAGTTATAATTATCGGTGGTGATTGAATGAGAGAGGTCGCTCGTTAAGTAATAGCTAATAAGAGATAAAAAAGCCCATTTTATGATGGGCTCTTTTTATATAAGCTTGAGTTAACTATTCCAACTACTCAGAGCAGTTATTTCAGTAAACAATAATTTTTATATCGGCTGGATTGTAAGGTTACCTCTGAGTATAAGGGGAAGATATTCTACTGGGGGCAGTCATGGCAATCTTTGACATTGAGAAAGACGAATTACTCCGGTTGTCCGATACTCAGCTAGAAGAGTTGATTGCTCGCCTCGCTGAGGCCGAAGTATCAGCTCATGGACATAGTCCGGCGTGCGTAAGCTGGTCAGGTTCAATCAATGCTCCTGACGGCGGAATTGATATCCACGTTCAAGTTCCTACCGATCAATTGAGTACAGGATTTCTTGAAAGGCCTAATACGATTCTTCAGGCCAAGAAGCACTCAATGTCGAAGGGTTCGATCGCGAAGGAAATGTCCTCTAAGGGTGAGCTTTCTGAGATGATTTCAGAGCAGGCTTCGAGTGGGGGCGGCTACATTATCGTCAGTTTGGAAGATGATTGCTCTCCTCTCATGAAGAGGGAGCGTCTCAAAGCGATGTTGGATGCCGTGAATGGCGATCCCAACAGCGGTAAAATTCACCTGGATTTCTACGACCGCTCTAAGTTGGTTCAGTGGGTGCGTCAGCATCCTTCAGTTATGCTGTGGGTCAAAGGAAAGCTCGGACAAGGTTATTCCGGTTGGCAACCATACGGGCCTTGGAGTAATCCACCTCAAGGCTCAAGCGATACGTTAATTTCGGCCCCTGGCGTTATGGTCACGCTACCATCGGGCCTGGGGCAGAAACTGAGCATAGAATATGCCATTGATCCAATGCGGAACCTCATACGTTCTACTACGAAGGCCATCCGGATTACGGGATTATCTGGAGTCGGGAAGACCAGGATAGTACAGGCACTATTTGACGAAACAGTTGGCACAAATGCTCTCGATCGAACCGTAGCCGTATATGTGGATACGGGGGCAGACCCAGACCCTTCGGCAACAGCGATGTTAGAGAGGCTTATCACTGAAGGCCGACGTGCCGTTATGATCCTCGATAATTGCCCATCAGAACTTCACTCTGCTCTTGCCAGCAAAGTATCAGCTGTGGGAAACGAGGTAAGACTCATCACCGTCGAGTACGATATTAAGGACGACAAACCGCAGACAACTGAGGTAATCCATATTGAAGCGGTTGGGCCGGAAGTGGCCGAGCAACTTCTGATTCGGCGCTTTCCTCACATTGGTAGAAACAACGCCCGCCGAATCGCAGAATTCGCCGATGGTAATGCAAGGGTGTCCTTGGCAATTGCCGAGAGGGTCGAGGAAGACGAGAGTTTAGCTCAGCTTTCTGATGCTCAATTGTTTGACCGCTTGTTTGAGCAGCGCAAACGTCCTGACGACGATTTGCGGCAACAGGCTGAAACCTTGTCTCTTGTATATTCCTTTTCGGTCTCAAACATGGAGAGTGGTAACAGCGAACTGGAAGTACTGGGCTCGATATTCGGATATTCCCATACCCAGCTGTTTCGATCCGTCAAGAAGTTGGTGGATCGACATGTTGTACAGAAGAGGGCTCATTGGCGGGCTATCTTACCTCATGCCATAGCAAACAAATTGGCTGCATCGGCGCTTGATAGTATCCCGGTTGATCGTCTCAATACGGCCTTTGAGGTTTCTGGTCATCAACGCTTGTTAATGTCGTTCGCGCATAGGCTGGGACTGCTGCATGAACATCCCGTCGCGAAAGAGATAGTTGAAGCTTGGCTCCAGCCTGACGGGCTGCTAGGTCGCATATCAACTTTGGAAGATACGGCAGTACGAATGCTGAACTATGTTGCCCCGGTCGCGCCTGAAGCCTTACTCGATAGAATCGAAACAGAGCTTACCGTGTCTGATTTTGAGGGTATGGGATCGCCTTACAATACACGCCGGAGGACAATTCTTAATCTTCTACAGTCGTTGGCATACGAAAAAAGCGCCTTTAAACGTTGTGTCAGACTCTTAATCCGTGTGGCGGATCTTGAAGACGAGAGCAATAACTATGATGCGGTTCGGAATAAGATCACAAGATTTTTCCAGGCATACCTGTCTGGCACACATGCTTCTCTAGATCAGCGCATAGCGATCATGGATGAATGCCTTTCATCAGGCGTAGCTGAGCGCAGGTCGCTAGGCTTCAGGATGCTTTCGACTGCTTTGAATGGGCCGCCATGGACAGGGTTCGGGGCGACTGAGTTTGGTGCTCGCCCAAGAGATTTTGGATTTCAACCTAACCACGATGAACTTGTTGAGTGGCGTACTGCCTTTATCAATGTTGCGGTGCGATTGGGAACCTCCGGCGATTCTGATCTTGAAGATCCCGCACGCCTGATCCTAGCGAACGCGTTTCGAGGGATATGGCGCCAAAAAGCCATGAGGGAAAAGCTCATTGATGCGGCTCGCAGGCTACATGCTCACCAAACTTGGAACGAAGGTTGGAAAGCCGTACGTTCAACGATCAATTTCGATTACACCAGACGTAAAGACGAAGATGGTTCCAAGCCGCTGCCGGGCAACCTGGCCGCGCTGGATAGGGAGTTGGAACCCCATGAATTGATCCCGAAAATCATGGCCAATGTGCTGAGCGCGGGGCACGATTGTTGGGCGCTAGACGACGATTTTAATCATGACGACACCAACAAGTATCGCAACGCTGAAGAGCGACTGGCAGCCAAGGCACTTCGATTGGGTGAGGACTTTGCAGCATCAAACTATGCACTCAACAAGTTGGGTTCTAACCTGTTCTCCAACAATAGAATGCCCTACCGAGCCGCATTCGGGAGAGGGTTAGCAAAGGGGACACATAATCTGCGAGTTGGTTGGAAGCAACTAGTCGTTCAACTGGAGCAGCAGCCCGAAGCCAACAGGGATTTTGCGGTTTTTGGCGGTTTCATCGAAGAAGCTGACTCTGTCGAGCCAGAGCTGACACAGGAGCTACTCGACCAATGCGCACAGCATCCTGAACTTCGAAACGTATTGGTCGGATTACATCCCCGGCGTGAGTTCACAGAAGCCGACTTAGATCGCTGCATGGCGCTTCTGGATGATCCTGACACTCGCACGGGGATGTATGGGCCGATCCTGTGGCGGGAAGAGTATGCTAATTTACCCGGAGATCGTGTTCTCAATCTTGCTCAGCGGCTCTTGAGTAAACCGAACGGCGATGACGTGATTCTGGATGCTCTTAGCATGAGATTACATGACACAGATTTAGCGGTGGACACTCTTGGTTCGGATCTTCGACTTGTCGGTCTGAGAGCAGCAATCCAGAGGCTGCAAAGAGATCACAGCGATCCTGGAGGGATCGTCGAGCATAACATGGAGTGCGTTGTTAGTGCCGCGCTGAGATTCGGTGGTAACAAAGCCGAAAAAATGAAGTGGCTGAACACGATCTTTACTGTTGTTGATAAGCACTATGGCCATATTTATGCATTCGAAAGTGCCATCGAAACAACTGTCGCGTTGATGCCAGACACGTTTCTCAATCGCGTTTTTGATGGCACTAAAGAAGAACAAGATCGACAGTTGTTCTTTATTCGCCATGGAGGCCTGTTGAGTTCTCCCCTCGCCAAAGTTGATGTGGACATTTTGATTGAGTGGTGTCGTTCCAGAAATGATAACAGCGTATGGGAGGCTATCGCAGCGGGTATCAATCTTTGGTCAGGGAACGAAGATCAGAGGGTAGTTGTGATGTCGGCGTCAGCAATCAAGCTGTTGGAAGCCTCTCCTGAGCCAGAAGAAGTTTTGGAGGTGTTCGCCGAGCGCATTATACTTTCATCTTGGTCTGGGAGCCGAGCGAACATGGTGCAATCTAGAGCGGATGCCATTGCCGAATTAGCTGAACACAAGAGCGTACAGATCGCTAAGGCTTCTAAATCGGTGTCTGCAAAACTGGTTGAGTGGATCGAGCGCGAGAAAGTGCGTGAACAGCAGGAAGATGAGAAGCGCGAGCAGCGGTTTGAATGAAGCCAGCTCTGACCGGGCTTCTGCAGATTCAATTTAAAAATGCTGCAGCTTGTATGTATTTCAGCAGCGGAAGGCTGCGTTGCAGCATCAACTGGCCCTTAAGTCGTCAATAAGGGCTGAACGCGTAGTTTACTCCTCTGACCAAGTTTCGGCACTGCAGCGCTCACCTCCTGCGTCTCATCGCTTAAAACGTGATCTATTAGTAGCCTTCGCTTAATAGAATGCGCAACTTAATGCCGCTTGTTGAACGGTAATCCCCCCATTAAGTGATCTCCATTCTTGGAGCATTCCCCTTATATCAGCCCCATCGATGTGGCCTTAAACAATGCGTGCTTAACGGTATAGACATTCATCTTTTCAACTATATTATTGGTATGAAATCTAACTGTTCGCTCAGATAAGTCCAGTATGATGCTGATTTCGTTGTATGTTTTTCCAAACTTAAGAAGGTTGGCGACTTCTAGTTCTCGTAGAGTCAGCTCTTTATAGTCAGGTGTCTCTTGGTTCTTCTCAAAAATACTAAAAGGTTATATAAATGCAGCTTCGCCATATCATCAAAATTTTTATTGAATTGAGATTCGGAGTTGTTAGTATAGACAGTTAAAATAGTCTTGGAGTTCCAGGTGTTTATAGAGAAAGATATTCCGAGAGATATGTTATATGTTTTTGTAAGATAGGTAATGTCTGAGTCGTAGTACTCTTCTGGTGACCACTTGAAAGGCGTTATGTGTTGCTTCGCTTCTTTAACTATGTCGCTTTTAATATACATTTTCCTATTTAGAAATTCAGTCTTCCACTCTTCTGGAAGGCTGGTTTCTAAATCAATTTCCATCCCGTTTCGGATAGTTAATAGCGAGTATCGATCCTCACCAAAATTCATTAAATACGACTTGAGCATGAGCCTAGCCTGCTGCAACTATCTACCATGAGGTTTCACCATGGATATCTTAGCTGATTTAATGGTACCGACCATATCTTTTAATATAAGCCTAACATAAATTAATATACCGGTAACCTAGGTGTTTTTCAAGGAAGCCTAGCTACATTCTAAATTCAAGAGCGCGAGGTGAGTGATATTGCGTTCATCGAGTGCCTAAATCGTCATATCTTCGGTAATACGGGCATCAAGCCGCACGCCGACACGGCAGATGCTGGAAGCGGTAGGCCATCGAGTGTGCTTAACTCTACTGTTTGTTCCTTCAGGTAGATCTATCGGGGTTGTTCGACAGAACCGTTGAATAGCTTTGTAGAAGCACGGGTGCTTTCACCCATAGTGGATGGCTGCTTGAAATTATGATTTTGCAGAAATGTATCGATTATAAAAGAGGTTACCATCCACCTTTTTAAAGCCTACCTTATAAGTCAGTTGGGTTTAATATTCGGCATACTTTTTCCTTTCAATAATTACCATCAGTAGAAATAGCCCTAAGCACATTGTCAAAACGCCATTCCAACTGCTAGTTGTGTATACAATCGACGAGGTGAATCCACCTACGGCACCGCCCAACATGAAAAAGGTCATATAGTTACTAGCTGCTTGTGCCTCCTTTCCATTGCTTCTAGAATATAATTTCTTTTGGTTTGATACATGAATGAGCTGTATTAATGCATCAAACAGTGCAGTGAATACTCCTAGCCAAATTAAATTGTTTGGCAGTGCTATCGCGCATGCCAATAGTGCAATTCCAGTCATGAAAAGTCGGAGGCTTGTCTTGAATATCGATCCAGTTATAACAGGCGCGTAAATGGCAACAAGTGCTCCTAATACCCCAGAAGAGAGAATAAGGCGATTTCTGTTGTAGAGAAGTCGAGTGACTGATCAAGGTAAGTCGCAATATTAGTCCAGAAGGCTGTAAATGAAAACATCGTTGCAAAGCCATAGAAACAATATAGTCGGACGCTTCTATCTTCTAAAGTTGCCATAATATTGCTGCGTATCACATTCAAGTAACTAATGTTCTTTTCTTTATTCTCACTATTAGGATTCATGTTTTTAAGGACAAAGCTTGCCCCCAAAAGCATAAGAAAAAAAGAAACTATATAAATGCCACGCCAACCTAAGAAATTTGATAAAATTCCCGATGCGAATCTAGATCCAATAATACCAAGAGAACACCTCCCATAATATATCCAATGATATTCTCATGTTTTTTCTCTTTGTTATAAAAAGCAATTATCAAAGGACAGAGGATGCGCCCACTCCTATGAGCGCATATCCTCCAAGGAGTATGTTGAAATTAGTCGAGAAATAGACCAAAAACAAGCCTGTACAGAGACATAGATAGAGGGTACCAATGATTTTTCTTCTATCTATTACATCAGCAACAGAATAAATAAATTAATGATAGAACATTTCCTATCAGTTGTGCTGTGAATAGATTGGTGCTTTGTACATAGGTAATTCCTAGAGATTCAGATATCATTAAAAAATAAAGGCTGAATGTAACCTGAATCCTGAGAGGACCGGCCCCCGGAAGCACTTCTAACCACTGAGCTGCATGGCGAATATACCATTACGCCATTCACCCAGACAGTGCCATGCCCAACATAAAGTTCCGCGCCAGTCGCCGCACCCTCACCAGCCATGCCGGGCTGTCCATCATCGGGCAGTGCTTCGAGATCGCCGGCGTCGACAGCATCGACGGCCGCTTCCCCATCACGCTGGGTATGCGCACCAGCGACGTGGTCAAGAGCTACCTGGGTCTGCTGTGTCTGGGCATGAGCGACTATGATGCCATCGAAAACTTCCGCCGCGACAAACCCTTCCAGCAACTGCTGACCCTGCAGAAGGTGCCGAGCACGGCGACGCTGCGACAGCGGCTGGAGAAACTTGCCGCCAATGACCTGCAGGCGCGCACCGCCAGCTGGTCGACGACCCTGCTGTCACTGATCGAAGCACCGATCACCGCCGAGACGACGCACGTCTGCCTGGACATCGACACCTTCGTCATGGACAACAGCAACTCGAAGAAGGAAGGCGTCTCGCGGACCTACCAGAAGGTCGATGGCTACACCCCGATCGCCGCCTATCTGAGCAACGAAGGGTGGTGCCTGGGTCTGGAACTGCGGCCTGGCAAGCAGCACACCATGAAGGAGAGCAACGCCTTCCTGGAGCGGGTACTGCCTCGCGCCCAAGGCCTGACCAAGCAACCGATCCTGTTACGCGAGGACAGCGGCTTCGACAGCCAGGCGCACCTGGCGCTTCTCGAACAGCAGCGCCAGGTCTTTGCCGACGAGGGGCGCCGGCTCGACTATGTCGTCAAATGGAACCCGCGCAGCTCGGCCACGGCTGATCGAGATACCTGGCTGGCGGTGGCGGCGGACTACTGGGAAGAGCTGCGTCCTGGCAAGCGCCAGGCGCTGTGGCCGCAGACCGTCTCGATCCACGACGACAACAAGACCGAATACGTCGTCCAACGCGTGATGCGCCTGGTAGAGCGCACCGCCGATCGCGATGGCCAGTTGCTGCTCGAACCGGACTATGAGTTGGAAGGCTGGTGGACCAGCCTGGACGAGGCGCCGGAGGCGGTGATCAAGCGCTACCAGGCGCATGCCACCCATGAGCAGTTTCACAGCGAGATCAAGACCGATCTCGACCTGGAGCGCTTGCCGTCCGGCAAGTTCGCCACCAACGATCTGATCCTGCATCTCGCCCAGTTGGCCTACAACATCCTGCGCCTGATGGGACAGCTGGGCATGACCGGCGAGCTGAGCCCGGTTCGCCACCCGGCCAAGCGGCGCCGGCTGCGCACCGTGCTACAAGAGCTGGTGCACCGTGCGGCTCTCGTGATTCACAAGGCACGGCAGATCATCCTCGACTTCGGGCGGGATATCGGGCGCATGACGGTGCTCAAGACGCTGCGGAGCCGACTGCGTTATCCACGAGGAACGCCATGCTGACCGTCAATCGGCGACACTCTATCCACAAGCAGTTCCAAGCGACACGCGATCGCCAGATATGTCGTGCCTGGCGGGTGGAAAGGCATGACAAAACGGGCCGTCAGCACCGATCAGCACGGTGGGTTTTGGCAATAACGGGCTTGCGAAAGCCAACTTGCACGGGGCGAATGATCAAAAAGTGCTCGCTGGCGGTGATAGGGAAAGTGTCGGCGCCGGCTTCACGGATTCAGGTGTAATACATATTTGCGGCCGTGAGGCCACAAATAATGGGAATTGCAATAATAGTTAACTTGTCTTTTGTCATGACCAAAGCGTACCTCCAGTTAACATCTTATCGATGGAAAAGATATGGCCTTCATCTATATCTGAAAAATATTTGACCATATGCTTGACGCCAGTGCGTTGCATCTCCATAAGTTGAAAGTTATGATTCATTGATGCAGGTACACCGATAAATCCAGAACCAATAGATTTACAAGTTTCTGCAACACGATTAATGTCATCAATGAAAATAACCTCACTTGGATTGCAACAAAGGACTTCTTCTATAATTTGTAACATGCCAGGTCGTTTAGCATTAATATCAATATAGGGGGTTTCTGAGTCGAAGAGATTTTTATATTTTGATAAAAATCGATCAAAACTATATTCGCGATTCCTCCCACCATACGATATGACTTTTATGCCAAGTTTGTTAAATACCTTTAAAGGAATTTCTATTTTAGGCATAATCTCAACTGGGTGCTCTTCTAGATACTCTTCACGAAGCTTAAAGAAATCACTAATTACCTTTTCACCTGGGTGTGGTAACTTACATGCTAATGAAAGGTTGTGCCCAGCAGTGATCTGAGGAGAACCCCAGACAGAACGTTCGATCGAAGAGGTATATTCTACTCCATATTTTTCTACAAACTTCTTTATGACAGGGCTATATGTGTCGTTTAATAATACGCCATCTGTATCGATCGCAATATATTTTATATTCTTAAGCATGACCTATTCCTCTTATCCAAATATAAGTACTGCATTTTGTCCACCAAAACCAATTGATGAACTCATTACTGGGAATGAGTTGGAAAATTTAGTAGTTTCTCTATTAATGTTTATCTTTATATCATCGTCAATCATATGGAGACCGGCTGTGCCAGGAATCGTATCTGTCTTTAGTGCTTGAATCGATGCTATTGCTTCAATTGCTCCTGAAGCGGCGAGTGGATGTCCTGTTACACCTTTTGTGGAGGCAACAGGAGCTGTTAACCCAAATATGTTTTCATATACTGTACTTTCTAAACGATCATTCAGACTGGTAGCTGTTCCATGAGCATTAATATATCCAATCTCAGTTGGCTCTATATTTGCGTCGGAAAGTGCCTTTTCTACTGCTTGTGTAAGACCTTTACCGCTGGGTGTAGGTGTGGTCATGTGATAAGCATCAGACGAGGAACCATAACCGAGTAATCTTGCATGTATATTTGCTTTTCTTTTCTGAGCTTGGCTTTCGCGTTCTAAAACAAGGAATCCAGCTCCTTCAGATATAACAAAGCCATTCCTTTCTTTGTCAAATGGTCTTATACTTCCTTCTCCTATGTTATTGCGAGAAAGAGCTCCCAACTTGGCGAATGCAGTCACTACGTTCTTTGTAATGGGTGCCTCCGATCCTCCTACGATTACAGTGTCGCATTCGCCGCTTTCTATCATTCTTTTACCACGACCTATCGCATCCGCGCCGGAGGCACACGCTGTGCTTAAAAAATATGAAGGACCAGTGATATCTAAGTGAACGGAGATGTTAGCGCTTGCCATGTTTGTCATTGTTGACAGAATGTATGATGCGCTAACACTTGCCGGGCCTACTTCTGCTTCATTGTTAATAATCTTCTCTAATGTGCTGATTCCAGCAAGCGAATTTCCGACGATAATTCCAATCCTATTTGAAGGAAAATTATAGCCTGGTTGAATATTCGCATCGTCTAAGGCCTCTTGGGCAGCATAAACAGCGTATTGTATAAATGGATCGACCCGTGTAAAGGCTGCTTGTTTAAATCTGGGTTTTGGATTCCAATTACTTAAGGGACAGGAATATTTAACTGGTGCGTTCTCTAATCTATGATCATATTGCGTCAAGACTTTCTTTTGTACAATATTATCCCAAAACTGACTAACAGTTGCCCCTGCAGAGCACAATACTCCCATTCCCGTTACCACAACTTTATTTGTCATTTTTTAGCCTCTCTATAGAATTTTCAATATCCTCTAATGTCATTTCTGACATCAAAGATAACGACTCGCTTGGAAGTCCTAGAGTTGCTTCTAGCCCTGACTGTAACTCCACGATAGAAATGGAATCTAAACCTAATTCCTCCAAAGTTTTATTTTCTGAAATGGAGTCTTATTCCATTTCAAACATATTGATCAAAATTGATTTTATCTCATTCATTGCATTCAACCTCATTGATATAGATAAAGAAAAGGGATAGCCTTATGCCTTCTTGTAATATCTCTATAATGCAGCGTGTAGTATCATTGCTAGAGTCTTTCCGAATCAGTCTGACTAGTAGTTCTTGGTTGTTTTCTGCATATTTGTAAAATTTTGCAAAAATTCTTTTGATGTAAAGATTTTCTATTTTTTCCTTTGATTCTTTGATAGTGCAATAGAAACAGAATTGTTTAGCTGACTCCGTAAGATTATATCCAGTTATATGATCTTGTTTGTGGTCATTGAGTATGCGGTTTTGGGATGGTATTACTATATTTGCCACTCTTGTGTGACCTGTTTTTCTTATGTTTCTGATGCAAACGTCTTTTGGATATTTACATCCTACTTCGTATGGTTCCACCTGAGGCAGGCCAGATGCTGTGTGCAACTCAAGTCCGCTATATTTAACTGATTTTGAAATATTTTCCCCTCTTATTGTTTCATATGCTCTGGCACTTATGTGGCATACAATGATGCTAACCTTACCTATTGTTCTTTCGCTAGATCTAAAATTTATAATAAATTTTTTTGTATGTGAGAGGTGTGTGTCTAATATCCTTAAGCTTGCAATAAGGGTATGGTCTTGAGGATTTTCTTGATAAAGCTCTAGTCGCCATGACTTTAATATGAATCGTGTATTGCTATTTATTTTTAATATCTTGTGCGAAGCAAGTGTTTCTAATTGTCTCGCACACTCAATAAGATACATGGGGTTGATGTATTTTTTGCTGCTACATATTTCTGAAAAATGTTCTTGGTCGTTCAGGGGAGATATCAAGGCAGAAATGCTTGACGCTGTTGTTGATTCAATTTTATTGATGTAAACAGCTTGCGGATTAGCCTTGTGGGTCATTGATATCACTGTCGTGTTATCAGTTTCCATATTGCCTCCTGGCCTGAAGCTGGCTTTATCTGTATATCTGAATGCTTGATTTGAGGATAATTTATTAACTTCTATACGTAACCTGTCAGAAGTGACAGTGCGGTGCTTTGATATGCTAAGTGTCTCTACATAAGTTTCTTATGCTTAAAGACATTTAAAACTAGGCAATTACAATATTTTTTTGCGTGTTTTTTTATTTATAATCATGTGCTTAAGTATTGTGAGCGTGTTTGGCAGCACTGAGACCAAATCTCGTGCCAGCGTTGTTACGCCAGTGCAGCAGTATTATGGCCAATCACTTGTTTATCGCCTTGACGGATCGATACGCAAAATGCGTAGTTGCGCCGCCTGTTGTTGGATGGGGTAGAGTTAGGCGTGGTAAACGCATTTAATTTTTAACCTAAACGAGCAGAAACTGAAGGCACCGGCGGCTGAGAGGTTGCCGATGGCTTTGAAGTATTAAGAGGTTCCCTGGCCCGCGCTGGAGAGGCACTCTATACGCGACTACATGAGCGAACAGCCCCAACTTCTCAAAGAGTGAGGCGTGCTCTCGACGCTAGATGGAAAACTGGTATTCACTCAGGACTTTCTTTTTTTATCCCCCACAACAGCAACTGGCATATTGGTAGGCGGCAGCGCCAATGGTCGGCTGGCTTGGAAAGGTGTTAGCGGTAAAACCTTGAAAGCCATTCAGGATGAGAGCTTGGCGAGTATTTAATATGTGCTTACCGTGCTTCCCTCAGGCTCAATACAACCCTCCACCTGATGCCGCTTTTGAGCATACTCAGCGGGTGACAGTTAATTGAGAGGGAGACTGAAACAACACTGTACTTGCGGCAAAAGAGGCGATGCGCCCAAGTCGCTGTGTGCTTTACTATCTGCACTTGTTATTCACGGAGGAAACATCCATGGCCATAGGCGGCTTGATAGGATTACTGGACGACATTGCCGCATTGGCGAAGTTGACCGCAGCATCACTGGACGATGTGAGTGCCGCCGCAGGGCGTGCGACGGCGAAGGCGGCCGGGGTGGTGGTGGATGATACGGCCGTGACGCCGCAATACTTGCAGGGGGTGACAGCGGAGCGAGAACTGGCGATTGTGAAGCAGATCGCGCTGGGGTCGATCCGCAACAAGTTGATTTTTATCCTGCCGGTGGCGCTGCTGCTGAATCACTTTTTGCCCGCGCTATTGCCGATCATCCTGATGGTGGGCGGCACCTACCTAGCCTTTGAGGGCGCGGAGAAGGTCTGGCACAAGCTTTCCGGCAAGCATGACGACGACAAGCCAGCGGTAGAGAAGGGGCCGGAAGCCGAGAAAAAGATCGTGAGTGGTGCCATTCGCACCGACCTGATTCTGTCTGCTGAAATCATGGTGATTGCGCTTGCCACGGTCTCCCATCAAGGATTCTGGTCACAGCTGGCGAGTCTGGTGGTGGTCGCGTTTGTCATCACTATTCTGGTGTATGGCGTGGTGGCGCTGTTGATCAGGATGGATGATATCGGCCTGAAACTCGCCCAGCGGGAGAGTTCGGGAATGAAGGCAATGGGTCGTGGGCTGGTGACTGCCATGCCCAAGGTGCTAGCGACCATCTCAGTCGTGGGTACCGTCGCCATGCTCTGGGTAGGTGGGCATATCCTGATGGTCAACCTGGGTGCCGATGGCACGGGTTGGTTCAACGCACCCTATGAGTGGGTACACCATATTGAGCTAGGCATTAGCGAGACAACTGGTGCCTTGGGCGGCACGCTGGGCTGGAGCTTCAATACGCTGTGCTCTGCGGTAATTGGCTTTTTGGTGGGCTCGGTGGTGGGGGGCGCTGCACCTCATTCCCACCAAGAAGGCGCATGCCGAGTAGGTGTGGGCAGCGAAGTAAGTAGCAGGCATCTAAATGCCCGCCATCAAGGCGGGCATTTTTGTGGGATTAGGGGAGGGTATTTCCCGTGACCTTACTCTGTCAGTGCCGGTATTGGTCGTTTTTTGCCTGAAAACCTAGCTTCATATTAGCAACAATCCGCGCAGCATCTTTCGCCGGAGGCCGGCCAAAAGTGCGGGCATATTCCCGGCCAAACTGCGTGGAGCTTTCGTATCCCACTTCGTGAGCTGCTTCCGTGACACTGTAACCAGTGGAAATCAGTAGTGTCCGCGCCTTAAGTAGCCGCACCTGCTTCTGATACTGCAAGGGGCTGAGCGCCGTTACGGCTTTGAAATGGCGGTGGAACGCAGAGACGCTCATGGCCGCTTCCTTGGCCAGTGCCTCCATTCGTAAGGGCTGTGCATAGTCGTTACGAAGTCGCTGAATGACCTGGTGTACCCGTGCCAAAGCGGTGTCTGGCGTGGCGATGTCGCGCAGCATCCAGCCCATTGGCCCCTGAAGCACGCGGTAAAGAATCTCGCGCTCGTAGGCAGGTGCCAGTGCCGGAATGTTGGCAGGCTGCTTCATCAAGCGCAACATGCGCACCCAGGCATCGAGCAGTTCCGGTGTCACCGCTGCTACGGAAAACCCCGTTGCGTGCCCTGCGCTGCTGCCAGCATTAGGCAGTTCCGATAGCAGGCCTGCCAATAGGGGGGCGTCCAGCGTTAGGCTTACCGCAAGATAGGGTTCTCCCGAGTTGCTACTACGTACAACCCCCGCTGCAGGCAGATCAACTGACATCACAAAATAGGTCGCGGAGTTGTAGTGCAGGGTACGCCCGCCCACGGTCATGGATTTGCTGCCCTGCAGGATCAGGTTGACCATGGGGTCGTACACGGCGGCAAGCTCGTGTTCTGGAATGGCGCCTTGCACCATCGCCACCCGGGGAATACCAGTCTCGGTACGGCGGTTTTGCGCATGGGCAGCCAGTCGGCGGAGTTCGTTGAGTTGTTCTTCCATGTCGCTATTGAATGCCAGACCAGGATCAGGGGCAAGCGAAAAGCAGAAATAGGCAGGATTGCGGTAGGAACAGGCGGGGCGCTAGGTGAGCAGGTGCCTATGATGGGGAGACTAAATCTCACTGGAGCGACACATGAATACTATCGTCATTACCGGAGGTAGTCGGGGTACAGGTGCAAGTACTGCACTGTGCTTGCCGGTGGCTATGCCATCTAAAGGAGTATTCCATGCTTGATCATGTTTTCCTCACGGTGAGCGATACCGAGCGTTCCATTGCTTTTTACGAGCGAGTGCTACCCCTTTTGGGAATTACTAACCG
The DNA here is from genome assembly GCF_009728585.1 of Halomonas sp. PA16-9. Taxonomy (NCBI): domain Bacteria; kingdom Pseudomonadati; phylum Pseudomonadota; class Gammaproteobacteria; order Oceanospirillales; family Halomonadaceae; genus Halomonas; species Halomonas sp. PA16-9. The sequence continues at coordinate 840,016 of NZ_CP040451.1, forward strand.
CCACGATTTTGACGGCCATGATGGCCCGCCTGGCCACCCTGATCTGAAGGGGTTCGGTGCCAAGGGGCGTGTTTTTTTCTGGCTAAGGCAGGGAGAGGCGGTGCCCGGTGCGGTGCATGTGGGCTTCGTGGCAGCGTCCGAAGAGGAGGTCAATGCCGCCTATGCCGAAGCCATGGCGGCGGGCGCCACCGAGATTCATCCGCCTGGGCCTCAGCTCCACTATGACCCCCGCTATTACGCCGCACAGGTCAGGGATCTTGACGGCTACACCCTAGAGTTTGTCTACAAAAGCTGGCAGCACTGACCATGAAAACATTGATGATCTATGGCGCCGCCGGTTACACCGGTGGCATGGCGGCAGAGCACGCTGCATCCGCGGGTATTCACCTGGTTGTCGCAGGGCGTGTGAAGGATCGTGAGTCGCTGGACATATTGGCAGGGCGTTTAGGCGCTGATATTCGGCTCTTTTCGCTCGATGACCCAGAGGCAATCGCAAGGGGGCTTGAAGGCATCTCTGTTCTGCTCAACGCCGCCGGGCCTTTTATGAACACGGCCAAGCCGCTGATGTCGGCCGCCATTCGTGCTGGCGTGCACTATCTCGATTTCTCAGCGGAACTCGACTCCTACCGGCAAGCGTTGGCGCTCGACGGGCAGGCGCGTGCTGCGGGTGTCATGCTGCTGCCGGGAAGCGGTGGTAGCGTCGCGATGCTGGGAAGCTTGGCGGGGCATGCCGTGGCGCGGGTCCCCCATCCCCGCACGATCAGTATCGCCTTGCAGGTGGCGGGGGGAATGTCGAGAGGGTCGGTGACCAGCGCGAGTCAGAGCATCACGGCGCAGACGCTTCATCTGGTCGGCGGCGAACTCGTTGCACGCAGCCCAGAGGAGGTGCGCGATTTCGATTTTGGCGAGGGCCCGCTATCGTCATTCCCTGTCACGCTGCCCGACCTCGTGACACTCCACCAGGCGACAGGCGTGCGTGATATCGAAACCTTCGTACATGTGGCGGCGGGTGCGTTCCCCGATGGAGACGCCAACGAACTCCCAGCGGGCCCCAGTTCCGATGAGCGGGCGGCGAACCGCTACCATGCGGTTGTCGAAGTGACCGATATGGACGGTTCGGTGGCGCGCTCGGTGCTGGATACGGTGAACGGTTACACCTTCACGGCCATGGCGGCGGCAGAGGCAGCCCGGCGAGTACTTGCCGGTGAGGTGAGGCCCGGCTTCCAAACCCCTGCGGGCCTGTTCGGCCACGGCTTTGCCGAGAGCATCGCCGATACGCGAATCACTGATATTCCCATCAGTTGACCTGCTGACAGACTACTTCCACGTTGACGCCGTCCGGGTCTAGCACATAGGCGGCGTAGTAGTTGTCGTGATAGTGGGTGCGAATGCCTGGTGCGCCGTTATCCTCCCCACCCGTTGCCAGCGCGGCGCGATAAAACTCATCGACAATGGCTCGTTTTGCTGCGGCGAAGGCGATATGAACGCCTTCGCCCGGCTGCTCGTTGTCGTGTATCCATAGCCGTGGGTAGCCCTCCATCCCAAAGCCATGCCGTGTGCCGCCGCTGCGCGTGCGGTCTGGCCCTACGGTGATAATTCGGCTGAAGCCCAGCGGGGCTAGCGCCTGTTCGTAGAAGCATCGCGATATTTCCGCATCGCGTACGGCGAACTCGACATGGTCAAGAATACTCATGCGCCTTTGCTCTCATCGGGTGTATGAAGAAAGGTTGCGAAGGCCTGGCCAGCCAGTTCGGCCACGGCAAGCAGGCGAGCCCTTGAGCGGCCAGCGCGCGCGCCTGCTGAAAGGCCTTGCAGTGTCGTCACGACGTAATCGGCGAGTTTTCGTGCCTGGTGCGGCTGACTTCTCTTGATGTAGCCCTCGATAAAGTCTGCCGCCGCGTCGCCATAGGCGTTGGCCAGTTGCCGGGCTTGAGGATCATCGGCGCGCATGCCTTCAGCCACCATGCAACCACGCTTGGCTTTTGACTTGGTGTAGAGCCGCACGGCTTGTCGCAGTAAATCATCGATTGCTTCTGACAAGGGCCGGTCGGGCGTCAGGATCTTGTCTGCCGGCAGGTTGGCTTCTGCCACGTAGATCGCCAGGCAGCGTTCGTACAGGCCCGCCTTGTTGCCATAGGCGGCGTAGAGGCTAGGCGGATTGATGCCCAGTGCACGTGTGAGCTCGGCAACCCCTACCGCGTCGTAGCCGCGTTCGTGAAATAGATCTTTTGCAACGGCAACGCCCGCCTCTCTGTCGAAGGGGCGCCGAGATGAGCGTTCTGCAATACCTTCACCAGTGCCTGTTTTGGATGGTTTGCTTTTCATGTTGACGATACCGATTGACTCTTTGGTTTGTAGTGGTCACTATAGCATTTCTTTAGTGACCACTACAAACTGAAAAGGTGATACTGTGAAACAAGACATGAACCGTAACGTTGCTGTTGTGACCGGCGGTAGCAGTGGCATCGGGTTTGCCATCGCCAAGCGCTTGATCGATGACGGAGCCGATGTCGTGATAACGGGGAGGCGGCAGACGGTATTGGATGAAGCTGTGCAACGGTTGGGTAGCAGCGCTACAGGGATAGTGGCTGATGTCGCCAGTGCTGCGAGCTTGGCGTCTTTCTATGAGTCCGTGAAAAACCGCTTTGGGCGTATCGATATTCTGGTGGCCAATGCCGGTGGCGGCAGCCACGCACCGCTTGGGCAGATCACTGAGGAACAGATCGACCAGCAGCTCTCGACCAACGTTAAAGGCGTGGTGCTGACCGTTCAGGGGGCGCTGGGATTGATGGGCTCTGGTGCCAGCATTGTGATCGTTGGTTCCTCGTCCTCAATAGACCCAGGGCCGACCATGAGCATCTATGGTGGCACCAAGGCGGCCGTGCGCAACATGGTGCGCAGTTGGGTGGCGGAACTGAAGGGAACGGGTATTCGCATCAATATCCTGAGCCCTGGGCCCACCAACACGGCTTCATTGCGCGAGGCATTCGGCGAGCACGCCGAGGAAGGCATGGCGTTCCTGACAGAGAAAAGCCCATTGGGGCGCATCGGTGAACCCGAGGAGATTGCCTCGGTCGCGGCCTTTCTGGCCAGTGATGCCGCCAGCTATGTCAACGGGGTGGAGTTGTTTGCTGATGGTGGCGCCTCCCAGACATAGGGGGAACGGGCACCGTCGGATAGAGCCATACAATTCCTGGCTATCCTCATCTGCCATTGGCTGAGCTAATGGAAAAAGGCTGCCTTTACAAGTACAAGTTACCCGGCGGTGGGCACAGCACGCGCTATTTGGTGCTGCTTGGGCTAACAGTGAATGGCATGCTGTAGTGGCGATCTTTCTATTAAAGGCCGAATCGCCACTGAAAAAGCATCGAGTTAACTACCTCTGCTGTTTATGCCGCGTTAGCCCTATAAGCGCAGCCAACGTAATCGTTGCCAGGCCACCTGTATAGGCGATGAGTGGCCAAGCAGTGCCACCATCCAGAGCTATCACTACACCCGTGCCTATAACACCGACGATGAGGCTCTGAACGCAGAAGTGCAGGGCGACAGCAGTACCTGCCATCTCGCTGAATTCCTGAAGTGCACCATTGGTTGCTGATGATGGCTAGCTGTTCTTCTCGTGATAGTGCATACAGCGTAAGCCCCTCCCAAAAGCCCAGAAGAGTTAGTAATTGCCGAGCTATTAATGTAAGTGGTCACTATCGTCAGGAGCTTGATACGAGGACATCAGATATTAACCAGCGAGTCGCACGGTGCTGTAATTAGGTGGCTGCTAAACTCAAGCACTAACAGGCTCGACAACGGCTTGGCTGTCAACGATAAAAAGGGAGGAAAGTGAATGCCTGGACATGACGAAATTGAACTTGGCGGTAAGCGTTTCAAGCATGCCATGGTAGAGGCTGGAGATGTCCGTTTGCACACTGTATCAGGTGGCAAAGGCTTTCCCGTTTTGCTGATGGCAGGCTTCCCGCAAAGCTGGTACGCGTGGCGTCGCATTATGCGATACTTGCTGACCATTTTTACGTCGTCGCAATAGATTTACCTGGGCAAGGTGATTCCGACAAACCGGTAGATGGCTATGATACACAAACGGCTGGCGATCGTGTCCATGCGCTAGTTAAGGAACTTGGTTTCGAGCGCTATCACATTGGTGCGCATGATATTGGTTCGTGGGTCGCTTACCCCTTTGTGGCGCGATTCGCCGATGAAGTAGGTCGGCTAGTCTTGCTTGACGCTAATATCCCAGGCGTAACGCTTAAGCCAACAGTTGAGGTGGGGCCAAACATCTGGAAGTCATGGCACTTCTTTTTTCACCAAGTACCGGATGTCCCTGAGTTTTTAATCACTGATCGGGAGAGAAGTTATATCGAGTGGTTCTTTCAGCGGAAAACTTTTAATCCCGCCGGTACTTTCTCAACAGCTGATATAGATGAATATGAGCGCGTCTATAAGCAACCCGGAAACCTACGCGGGGCACTGGCTTATTATCGTGCAGTGCTTGATGACGCCGAGCAGAACGCGTCATTAGCGGCCAAAAAAATTGAGACGCCAATCTTGGCTTTAGGCGGTGATTTCGGCATGTCACCTGATATTTATGACGCTATAAAACCATTAGCGACCCATGTGGAAGGTGGGGTCATTCAGAATTGCGGTCATTACATGCCTGAAGAGCAACCGGACGAAATCGCCGCTAAAATGATCAAATTTTTTAATGGCTGAATAGTATGTCTACTGTGCGCCTATCGAGTTCTGTGTGGATGCAATGGCCGACTGACGATGCCATTCTTTTTGCAGGTTTAAATACGCTGTTGCCGTAACACCATCACCCCCGCGATTAAGATCATGCCCATACCCAGCCAGGTCTTGGCATCAGGCACTTCGCTGAATAGCAGGTAGCCCCAAAGGCTGGCAAAGATGAGGTAGGCGTAATCAAAGGTGCCGATCAACGCCGAAGGGGCTATTTGATAGGCCCTTGCCACCCCGGTATTCACAATGATCAGCAGTAGCGCGTAGGCGCTCACGATCAATAACGCTGTGGCGTCTAGCGGTTGCCAACCGGCGAACAGGAATGGCGCGTGTTCAGCGAGCGATGCTGTGCTGTTGATTGCCACCAGCACACTGAAGAGACTGCCTGCTGCGAGGAAGGCTAGATTTAATCCCAGGGTGAGAAGTAAGGGGTGCTCTCTTTGGCAGTGGTGGCGAGTGACCAGCATGGCTAGCGCATAAAAGAGGGCGGCAAGCACGGGTAGCAGTGTGGCGGGTGTGAAGGTGTCGCCGCCAGGGCGCAACACCACCACCACGCCCAGGAATCCGCAGAAGATGCCTAGCCACGCCTGGCGTGAAAGATGCTCGCCTGCCCCAAAAGCAGCCAGCACGGCAATAAACAGCGGCGTGGTGTAAATAGCGACCGCTGCCACCGAGAGCGGAATCAGCGGTAGTGCTGCGTAGTAGGCTATCCACATCAGCAACAGAAGCAGGCTTCTTATCGCCACCCAGCGGCGTGATTTTACTTTGGGGCGGGGGCCTGAATGGCCAATGATCAACCCTAACAGTATCGGCAGCGATAGTGTTGAGGCGATGACATAGAGTTGCCATAGCGACATACTGGCACTTAGATACTTAACCAGGGCGTCGGTCAACGCCAGCAGAAAGACAGCCCCACGATAAGGCTTATGCCCTGTAGGATATTATCTTGTGGTTCAGCGGTGGCCTTCATTGCAGCATTCCAGGTATGAATTCCGCTCTAGAATGCCGCTGCCTCTAGCAGTGCTTCAAACGACTTCTGCGTCACAATGCATGAGCTCAGATTATGGATAACTTCATTAAGTCTCTTCCGCCGCTGGCGACGCTGCGCCCCTTTGAGGCTGCCGCCAGGCTTGAAAGCTTTTCGCGCGCGGCCGATGAGCTCCACCTGACCCAGGCGGCTATCAGCCGACAGATCCGTGCGCTAGAGGAAGACCTTGGCGTGATGCTTTTCGAACGCCGTCATCGCCGTGTGTTTCTTACCCGTGAAGGGCGCGAATTTGGCCGTACGGTCTCCCAGGCGCTGGAAAGTGTCGCCACGGGGGCTCAGGAGCTGCGCGGCGACCCAAATGATAAGCGCGTCGTATTGTTCTGCCAGTTATGCGAAGCGTTCTATTGGCTGATGCCACAGCTGGCTGACTTTAATCGTCGCTATCCTGAAATTGAGATACAACTGGCGACGTCGACAAGGCCGATTACCGAATTTAGTGGCAGCTTCGACATTGCGCTGCAAACCAACGGTAGGCCTAGCGGGAGCCATCGATTGGTGTTTACCGCCGAGGACGAGATATTTCCGGTCTGCAGCCCAGCGTACCTGAAAGGGGCCACTACCCCGTTGAACCTCAACGCTTTGCTGAACCAGCGGCTACTGCACCACCACGCTGACCCGGCGGATTGGCTGGAGTGGGATGGCTGGTTTCGTGCCATGGGGCACTTTGATATCGCAGCAGCGGAGAGTGCTGTTTTCGATAGTTATCCACTGCTACTACAAGCGGCTGTCGCAGGGCACGGTATCGCCTTGGGTTGGCGGCGTACAACGCAACGATTAATAGAAAATGGCGAACTGATCCGCCCAGTGGCAGAGAGCTTGCCCCAGCACGATGCCATCGCCCTATACACACGCCAGGGCGCACCTCAACGGGCAGGCAGCGAAGCGTTATTGGGTTGGCTGCGTGAGGTGTTGGGTGAAGAGTGATGCTAAGGTTTGTACGAGCTCACAAAGAGCGTATCGACAAGATTATTACCCGCTGGCTTAAACGCCACTTGCAGCGGCTCGGGGCTGAGGTCGACTTCACTCAGCTCAACAGTTTGGTGGAGGATAAAGACATGTTGGCAGAAAATTTGGAAAACTGGGCTCAGCAAGAACGCGAGGAAGGTGAAAAGCTAGGTATTGAGAAAATGGCCCGTAATCTGCTCAAGCTGGGAGTGCTGAGTGATGAGCAGATTGCTGAAGCGACAGGCTTGGCGTTAGATGATGTGGTTAAGCTGCGCATGGAGAGTAAGCGCTGATCGATTGCCTTCTAACCTAAGCAGCAGTCCTTGAACCTGCTCAATCTTGCCGGTTTCGTTCGTATCGCTCCACGTTTGGAAATTGTGGTAGCCAATGTTCGCGGCGAATGTTCCAAAGCTCATACGTCGCTTTCAGTTGATTGGGTGAATCAAGGGTGCCAAGGTGTATTTCGGTTTCTTCCTCGCTTACCGAAAAAACCGACGAACCGTATGCTGAACAGAAGTAGCACCCCTGATAACTGTGCGGTTCGCCTTCGATAATGACAGCTTGCTTGGGATAATCGGCAGCGGCATAGAAAAGCGCTCCGTGAGGAGGGGCATGGGTTTGGGCGCAATCACTTTACTGCTTAAAAGATCGTGAACAGGTTCTAAGGGGTCATTCAGAGACGCCCTCGCAGTTGTCGTGATACAGCGGGGCATCGGTGCCCAACACTAGGCGCTTGGTGGCGTGATTGTAGTAGAAGCGACCGGACTCGGCGCGTGAAAGCTCATAGTTGCCGCACACTCCATAGCCCTTGTTGACTTGCGTCAAGTGGGAGATCTCGGCCGGTGCCTGGTTGTCGAGGCGTTCAGATATAGTCGCGGCGATGTGGGCATCACGCTGGGCCTCAGAATAGGCCTGGCTACCGAATACCAGGCCAGCAACGACGAAAATGGCGACGACGGGAATCCATAGGTTATGCATAGAGTGTCCAGTTAAAGGATATAAAAGTGCATGAATTCGGGAGAAAGATTATTTAGCTGGATAATAACTTTTTGCCCATCCAATTTCATTGGTTGGCGAGTAGTTGGTTTACACAAGGATCCGCGCCAACCTTACGACACTAAACTGCTCTACGAGAATGAAGGTCTTGCGGAGGATCTGTTCAGCACCTTTCTAACCTACGTCACCAGCTCGCCGTGTCCTGCGCATGAGCTGTTAAATCCAAACTTGACCGGTCCTACAAAAAAGAGTTTTAGAGCATGGCCCGGACAGCCGTCTGTAGTGATTCACTGATTCCGGACACCAATCGCCCCAGCACGATGCCATCGCCCTATACACACGCTCAACGCCCAGTCAGCGAGGCGTTATTGGGTTGGCTGCGTGAGGTGCTTAGTGATGAGCAGGTTGCTGAAGCGACAGGCTTGGCGCTAGGTGCAGTGGCTGAGCTGCGTGTTGAAGGTAAGCGCTGATCTGGCTTTTATTACGTATCTGGTTTCGTGCATAGCGCATCGAAAGAAAGGGCAGTCCAATTGGCTGCCCTTTCTGTATTTGGTTGCTGAGGATGGCAGACATTCCCCATGCCATGAAAGACCCCAGCGTCAGGTTAAGTGTTGCACCTACTGATATTCTTTCTTAAATTTTTATTAGGGAGTTAAAAGAGACACTTGGGTCTATCTATTTAGATGAACGTCGGCAAGCATATGAATTGCTGCTTCAATGGTTGTCAATTGACAACCATTGAAGGGGGCTTCATACTCAGAGGCAAATAATGACTCGTCCATCACATCCGAAAAAAGAGATTGAAACTGCCCTCAAACATGCGGAAGCGGAGGGCTGGCGAGTTGAAGTCGGCGGTAGTCACGCCTGGGGCAAGATTTACTGTCCCTATAATGATGATGAATGCCGCTGCGGTGAGTTTTGTATCGCGAGCGTGTGGAGTACACCGAAAAATCCCGGCAGCCACGCCCGGGCAATTCGGAGAGTGGTGGACAAGTGCTCGACCCACAAGCGTCGAGACGAAGCGGAGCCGGAGGATTGAAGAATGGAATATATTTTTACGCTGAAATACCAACTGGCTGATAGTGACTCCGACCTAGATGCGCTAGTGGAGCGTTTGGGCGCTGCCGGTTGCGATGATGCTCTGGTGGGCGTGGGCAGCCGGGCCGCTTGGCGCTGGAATTCTCTCGTGAAGCGGGCAGCGCCGCGGAAGCGGTTCACAGTGCCCTGGTTGACGTAAAAAAAGCGATCCCTTCCGCGCGGCTGATTGAGGCTTCGCCGGATCTTGTTGGCCTGACGGATGTAGCAGACGTTGTGGGCGTTTCGCGACAGGCAATGCGAAAGCTGATGCTCACCCACCGAGCGACGTTCCTGTACCGGTTCACGAAGGCAGTGCCTCAATCTGGCACCTGGCGGAGGTGCTTGACTGGTTGATGACCCGAGGGGGTTACCAAATTGATGTTGGCGTGCTGGATATTGCGAAAGTAGCATTAGAAGTGAATATAGCCAAAGAGGCGATCCGCCATCCGGTTAGTAGCCGCGAGGAAATGGAGTTGCTGACCGCGTAGCCAACAGTTCAATAGTTTGTTGGAGAATAAAGACATGTTGGCAGAAAATTTGGAAAACTGGGCTCAGCAAGAGCGCCAGGAAGGCGAAAAGCTGGGCATTGAGAAAACGGCCCGTAATCTGCTCAAGCTGGGAGTGCTGAGTGTTGAGCAGATTGCTGAAGCGACAGGCTTGGTGCTAAAGGATGTGGTTAAGCTGCGCACTGAAGGTAAGCGCTGATCGATTACCTTCTGACCTAATCGGCAGCCCTTGAACCTGCTCAATCTTGCCGATCTCGTTCGTATTGCTCCACGTTTGGAAATGGCGGCAGCCAATGTTCACGGCGAATGTTCCAAAGCTCATACGTCGGTTTCAGTTGATTGGGTGAATCAAGGGCGCCCAGGTGTATTTCGATTTCTTCCTCGCTTACCGAAAAAACCGACGAACCGCATGCGGAACAGAAGTAGCGCCCCTGATAACTGTGTGGTTCGCCTTCGATCATAACAGCTTGCTTGGGGTAATCCGCCGCCGCGTAGAACAGTGCCCCATGATGTTTGCGACAATCCATACAGTGGCAAATACCTACCCGAAGCGGCTCGCCATTGGCCACGATTCGGATCTTACCGCAGAGACAGCCACCCGTTAGTTGAACCATTGTAATCTCCAGAAGATTCATACATTCAAAGTAGGTGGCACTTTTTGTTTTGTCTTGCTGCCGTCTCGTTGGTATTTGATGCCCGCAAATCGACTTAAATCTAGCTGTTGCAGGAGGCGGGTTTGCCTTAGAGCCCGGAATTAGTTTGTATCTTGGTTACAAGCAGGCGCGGATATTAAGCTGGTAAATCGCCTCCCCATGAATCTTTAAAAGATAGGTGCTTTGTGAACTAAAAGTACACAAAATTTGACGATATTAAAGAGTCTTCTGGAAGATTCTTTAGTTAACCAACGCCGAAGACACGCTGCCATGGGACTGGACGCTCAAGATGTCGGCACTCGGAAGGGCAATTATGGAAGCTATGGACGAGCTGCCCGACCATGAGAGTTTTCACAATCTCGATATGCTATTTGAGAGTCGGACAACGCTGCGCCCTAAACTACTGTCAGCTCTGCTGCAGAGTTGTAAGTAGATCAAGGTAAAGCGGCTATTCTTTGTCTTTGCCGATCGCCACGATCACCCCTGGCGCAAGCGCCTCGACCCAGCAGAGTTTAATCTCGGCAGCGGCGACAGGGCGCTGGTAAAGGGGGCAAGATACGTCCGCGCTATCGGATTATGGCGCCTGAAGCGTTTGTAAGGACGGAGACCAACGATGGCACGTGAAACCTATGAAGCACAGGTCGCACTTCTTGTGCGTATTCTCCCGCATGTCGCTAAGGAAGATGTATTCGCGCTGAAGGGCGGCACGGCGATAAACCTGTTCTATCTGACGACTTCCAAAATGTCCCTTGAGCCGAATACAGCGCTTATTCGGCTCAATTTGTGATCCAAATAGATTGTGAACACAGTCTCTCCTCTTTTATAAGCCCTACCTCGACAGAGTTATCAGTGTTTCTTATGAATTCGTGTTGACATGGTTGCCAAAAGCAATTAATTATGTGCTTAAGGCAACTAATTGGAGGCCTCTTCATGGCCGCAGAACAACGCTTGCATGAGCGAGCCGGAACGGTGCGAAGCTTTAACCGTTTCTACACGCGTCAGATCGGTGTGCTGCACGAGCATCTGCTGGAAAGCCCATTCTCGCTAACGGAGGTTCGCATTCTGTATGAGCTGGCGCACCGGCCGATGCTTACCAGCTCGGATATTTGCCGGGAGCTGGGGCTCAATGCCGGTTACGTGAGCCGGGTGCTGAAAGGCTTCGAGAAGAAGGGGCTCATCACAAGGATTCCCTTGCCCTCTGATCGCCGGGCAGCGCAACTGCAATTAACTGATCATGGGCGGGAAACTTACCTGCCGTTGAGTGATGCGTCGCAGCGCGAAGTTGTTGCCATGCTCAAGCGGCTTTCGGAGCCTGAGCAAAACCAATTGATCGAGGCAATGCATCAAATCGAGAGCCTGCTTGGCGATACTGATTCGAACTACATACTGCGCGATCCTCAGCCGGGCGATATGGGATGGATCGTCCATCGGCAGGCGGTTCTATATGCCCAGGAGTACGGCTGGAACAGTGAATATGAAGCACTGACAGCAGACATCGTCGCCAAGTATCTGCGTGATTATGAGCCGCAATGGGAACGGTGCTGGGTCGTCGAGAAGCAGGGAAGCATCGTTGGCTCTGTGTTCGTCGTTAGGGAGGACGAAGCGACCGCAAAGCTGCGGTTACTCTATGTCGATCCCTGCGCCCGGGGTCTTGGAATAGGTGGCCGTCTCGTCGATGAATGCCTAAGGTTCGCCCGTCAAGCTGGCTATAAAAAAATCATCTTGTGGACCAACAGCGTTCTTATTGGTGCGCGAAAAATCTATGAAAGGGCGGGTTTCGAACTGGTTGAGGAAACGCCCCATCACAGCTTCGGTAAGGATCTTGTCGGTCAGGTGTGGAGCCGTGAGCTGTAGTACCCGCGTTGCGAAGCATCGCTCTGCCTAGGCAAAGGCCGTATACCGGATTCTTCGGTGGATCGCACCATGCCGGAACCGCCGGGTCTCCTACAGATCTACCAGCCACGCATGCGTTATTACCTAGTCGATGAAGGGCACTATACTGATGAACAGTTAGGCTTGGTGCAGTCGCCGTTAAGTGGGGTTTCAGTATCGAGAAGGCGTCCACAAATCGCCAGAGGCTTCAGCAAGCCGTGGATCGAATTGTGGCGATTATTCAGGCCGCTCCTCATAAAGAGCGTATCGACAAGATTATTACCCGCTGGCTTAAACGCCACCTGCAGCGGCTAGGGGCTGAAGTCGACCTCAATCAGCTCAACAGTTTGGTGGAGGATAAAGACATGTTGGCAGAAAATTTGGAAAACTGGGCTCAGCAAGAACGCCAGGAAGGCGAAAAGCTGGGCATCGAGAAAACAGCCCGTAATCTGCTCAAGCTGGAGTGCTGAGTGACGAGCAGATTGTTGAAGCGACCGGCTTGGCGCTAGATGAAGTGGCTAAGTTGCGCCTTGAAGGTAAGCGCTGATCCTTGCTTTCATTTATGCATTCCCGCTTCACACATAAAACGAAAGGGCAGTCCAAGTGACTGCCTTTTCTGTATTTGGCTGCTGAGGATGGCAGACATTCCCCATGCCATGAAAGAACCTGATGTCATAGTTCATACTCAGTAATACATAGCCGCTTGGCGTGAATCAGTAGTGCCCGTTTAGCAAAGAAGCTGGTGTGACTAATGAAGTGGTTATAGTTTCCCGGACACACAGACGCAGATAAAATTATCTGCTTACCAAGGTGAGTGCTGTGATTCAACTCCATGCAACACATAAACTATACGAGCGCTTACCGCTAAATAGTGACGGTCAGTTTAATGTAACGCCACGAACGAAATGGATTTACAAGCAACCGCTGCTAGATATCAACCCGTTAAGCCATTGGCATGGGAATTTAGTAACGTTGCAGCGGCGCAATTGCGTACTACTGGTACACGATGAAACTCGCTTCCCATTGGTATTACCTGCGCTTACAAAACCTGATTTCGTGGAGCTAAATGACCGTTTTGATGATGCACTGATGAACACTTTGCTCAAATGTGGTGCGGAGGAGAGTCATATGGAGACTGCCCACCGTTATTTACGTCCTTTACAGGTGGATACCCAGTGCAGCCGCTCTGTACAAGGCACGCTTAACCGAATGAAGGAGGAGTTTGACCACCTCTTGCATTATGACCAACTGAATGTGGCTGAAATAACAGGCTATAACGCGAGTGCTTGGCTGGCAGAGTCGCCGCGCACGGTAAAAGGCCGAGGGTATCTATGGCCACGTAAAGAGATGATGGACTTACTGTCGAGATTGGCGAGTCGTGAGTAAATAGCAACTGCTAAGAATTTCTTGGTAGTTCGCCAACCAAGAGGCACAGCTAGAGAGGGAGGAAACTATCCGGAAATTCCGGTTCATTTTCCAAGCGAGTAAACGTCAGGTTCAGGGTGAAACTCAGCATTACAGCTTGTATTCCATTGTTTCAGTTGGTTCCCGATTAAAGTCCCATCGCGCCGTGCAGTTCCGCAAGCGGGCTACTCAGGTGCTACACCCTAAACCAGCGGCGCTTAACCGAGCGTGGTATAGAGTTCGAGCAGGCGGTGAGTTTGCTCAGCCGAACCTTAACTAATCAAGGCTTGGTATCATCGTGAACAGGTTTAGCGCCGTCCCCGAAGTGATATCTGAAGTGAGAAAAGGCTATCTGTAATGAACATTGATCTTTACCAAGTGGATGCGTTTGCCTCTAAGCCCTTTGAAGGCAATCCTGCGGCGGTTTGCCCGCTGGAAGCGTGGCTGGATGATGCGCTGTTACAGGCCATTGCCGCGGAGAATAACCTGTCTGAAACGGCCTTTTTTGTGTCGACTGAATCCGGCTATCACCTGCGCTGGTTTACCCCTTCGGTAGAAGTGGATCTGTGCGGTCACGCCACCTTAGCTGCGGCGTGGGTAATTTTTAATGCCCTAGGCGATAGCTCAGAAACTCTGCAATTTCAGACCCGCAGTGGGCAGTTATTGGTAAAGCGTGAGGGTGACGAGCTGGCGATGGATTTTCCCGCGAAAACGCTAGAACCCTTGGCAATGCACGCTGAGGTAGCGGCGGCGTTCGGCGGTATCGACATTGAGGAACTGCTGATCTCTGACGATATCGTGGTGGTGGTTAATGATGCGCGATTGATTGAGTCGTTAGCGCCGGATATGCAGCAGCTTAAACAGCTGCCGGGGCGGGGTGTGGTAGTCACCGCTAAAGGCGATGAGGTAGACATTGTTTCCCGCTGGTTTGGCCCCAAGTGGGCGTGGAAGAAGATCCGGTGACAGGCTCGGCCCATACGTCGCTTGCACCTTACTGGTCTAAGCGGTTAGGCAAGCAAACGCTAACCGCACGCCAGGGCGGTGCCCGAAAAGGCGCGCTTAGCTGCATCGTGGAAGGCGAGCGCGTGATTATCAAAGGCCGCGTGGCCCCTTATCTGAAAGGGGTTATCACCTTGCCGAAGAGTAACTGAAAAAGCTAGGTATGTTGAGGCAGTTACTCCTTTTGGCGGCGAGCCGCTTGGACGAAAGCCGTTGGAGATTGGCCGAGCACCTTGCGAAACATGCTAGAGAAAGCGGCCGGGCTATCGTAGCCGAGTTCCAGTGAGGTGCGGGTAACGGAACTGCCAGACAGCAGCCTGGGAATTGCCGCCATCAGGCAGGCCTGTTGGCGCCATCGCCCAAAGGAGAGTCCGGTCTGTTGACGGAACAGGCGATTGAAGGTGCGCTGACTGCAATGCAACTGATGGGCCCACTCCTCGGGAAGCGTGTGAATGTTTGGCTGGCCGAGGAACTCTCTGCACAGGCGGGCGAGCGGAAGGTCATGGGGCAGGGGGGCAAACAGTGGCAGGGCCTGAGCCTGTTCCAGTTCGTATAGGAGTAGTTGCGCCAGTGCACCGTCGCGGCCGCTTTCGTTATAGAGCGCGGGGATGTGGGCGGAAGCCAGCAACAGGTGATGCAGGAGAGGCGTCACGACTAGCACCTCACAGCTGCGCGAAGTGCGTGGCGCGACGTGGGGTTCGATATACAGGCTTCGAGTGCTTACCCCGTTCATGCGCACTTGGTGGCGCTTGCCCGCAGGTAACCAGACGCCGCTATAGGGCGGCACCTTCCAGGTACCGTCATCCGTATTGACTTCCATCACGCCGGTCATGCCATAGAGAAACTGGGCACGGCGATGGGTATGAAAGTCGAGGAGGGTGCCGGGGCGGTAGTCAGTGCCGATGGCCACCACGGGCCTTGCTACATGATCCACATCTGAAAGAGGCGTATTGAGCATTAGCGTTAACCTGGCTGAAACGCGTTGATGGTGTTTGCTGCTTCCCTGTCCACATGGCGCCACCACCAACGGCAGACCGTGCAATGGCACGGTGGGCTCATGGCTCGGGATCCGCTTGGCGTTGCGATGGATCGGGCGCATTCTTGATCGCATTCATACTAGGGCGTACCTGTTACTGCTGACGGTAGTGCTGGTGGTGATAGTTGTCATGCGCGATTTCAAGTAATCTCAGCTCACATGTGTACAAGAACCTTGCCTATAACGTTGGACGATTCCAATGCCTCGTGAGCTTCGACTATGTTCCGAAGAGGCATGTTTAAACCGATTTTTGGCGAGTAGTATCCGGCCTCAAGGCACGAGTTGATATCCGCTATAGCAATTTGTTTCAACTCATCGGGTACATTGTAGATATACACGAAACGGAAGACGCAACCATGCATCATGGCCTTCAATAATGGAATGGAAAGCTCATCCGTCGCATTGGCGGTTGCGTAGGCGCTTATAACCCCACCTTGGGACAAACAGGCCAAGTTGATGTCAAGATTGGGCTTCAAAGCGACATCGACAATATGGTCAACGCCGAGTCCTTCTGTTGCTTCCAAAACAATACTCGCAACATCTTCCGACTTTCGGTCGATCACTAGATCAGCGCCATTTTTTCGGCTACGGTGGCTTGTTCAGAGCTCATCACCGTTGTTGAAACCCATGCGCCGGCCCACTTTGCCAATAGAATTGCTGCTGTTCCGACCACTCCGGCTCCGCCATGAATCAGCACTCGCCGACCTTTTAGGCTGCCATCAGAAAACAGGCAGCGGTGAGCTGTTAGCGCCGGAATCCCAAGCGAAGCACCTACTTCAAATGAGGTCGTATCCGGCAAGTGAACCGCCTGACGTGCAGGAACCACAACGAACTCTGCTGCCGTGCCTGTCGCTCGACCGTATTGCGCTTCGTATACCCAAACCCGCTCGCCAAGCCTATCCGGTGGCACGTTCGCGCCAACGGCATCAATAACCCCTGCGCCATCTTGATGGGGAATGATGCGCGGATAAGGCATTTCTGCAGAGAAACCAGTTCGCGCCTTGACATCGGTTGGGTTGAGTCCGGAAACATGGATGCGGACGCGCACCTCGTCTGACCCTGGTTCTGGTGTCGGTAATTCACCGACTTTCAGCACATCTCGAGCGCTGCCTTGGGCTTCATAGTAAGCTGCTTTCATCAGGGTGCTCCATCAAGATTTTCAGGTAAAAGAGCGCAGCACAGGACTAGCTGCTGCGGGAGAGATATTCTAGATACTAGGGGTTGAATTGAAAAGTAGGCACTGATTTGATATATAGGGATATATTTTATACTAATGGCGGGTGTATAACGGATGAAGAAGCAAGAAGCTCATGAGTATCGGTGCACTGTTGAAGCGACCGTTGCTGTTGCTGGCGGAAAATGGAAACCGCTGATCATTTACTATCTACTCAGCGGAACCAAACGATTTGGAGAGCTTCGCAAGCTTATCGGTGGCGTCACGCAACGGTCGTTGACATTGCAACTTCGAGAGCTTGAATCGCACGGTATTATCTCTCGAGAAGTGTTTGCCGAAGTTCCCCCACGTGTCGAATATTCGCTTACCGAGCTTGGGCTGACTCTGGCCCCCGTGCTCAACGCCATGAAAGAGTGGGGAGATAGCTATCTATCTTGGCAAGACACCAACGGCAATAATGCTCATATTAACTAACAGCCTCTTTTAAGCTTGGTAATTGATATGGCCAATCTGCGCTCCTTAATCAGTGCCGATGGCCACCATGGGCCGTGCTACATGATCCACATCTGAAAGAGGTGTATTGAGCATTAGCGTTAACCTGGCTGAAACGCGTTGATGGTTGTCCGAATGACGAATGTCGGCCAATCCTCGCCAGCATATAGTGCCTGCTGTTTCGTTTCATCAGGAGAGTGCCGGTGTATAGCGTATTGCTACTTTGTGGCGGGGTGGCGGGAGTGACCACCGTATTGTTCGGTTTCGGTGGCGGGTTTGTGGTGGTTCCCTTGCTGTATACCCTGCTGATTTCCGTCCATGGGCCGGATAGTGGTATCGGTCAGGCGGCCATGCATATCGCGGTGGCCACCTCGACGGCGTTGATGGTCTTTGCTGCTTCCCTGTCCACATGGCGCCACCATCTACGGCAGACCGTGCAGTGGCACCTGGTGCGTCCGCTGGTGGGCTATATCGCCGTGGGCGCCGTGCTTGGCGCGGCGGCTGCCGTGTCGTTGAGCGGGGAGTGGGTGCGCTGGGCGTTCATCGGCTATCTGGGCATCACGATTGCGGATGCCGCTCTGCGGCCCGGTTTTCTGCATCAGGCGGGGAGTGATGTGCGTCCTATGGGCGTGGGGTAACGGCGATGACGGGGACATTGATTGGTGCGGTGGCCGCCTTGCTGGGCGTTGGCGGCAGCGTGATGACCGTACCGCTCATGCGCCGTAGAGGCGCGAGTATGACGGCAGCTACTGCCATGGCCAATCCGTTGTCGTTGCCCATGGCGGTGAGTGGCACCGCGACGTATGTGTTGCTGTCGGCAAATCACCCAGCGTTGGGGGACTGGTATGCCGGTTATGTGGATCTGCGCGCCTTGTTGGTATTGGCAGTGGGCTCATGGCTCGGTATCCGCTTGGCGTCGACCTGGATCGGACGCTTTCCTGACCGTCTTCATGCCAGGGTGTACTTGCTATTGTTGACCATGGTGCTGGTGGTGATGGTTTTTGTTCATTGAGTGTTGCTTGCGTGGGAGATGCCTGTTTGGGAGATGTGTGGCGCTTGATATTCAGGGCGTCGCGCAGTCGAGAGAGCTTCATTTATTTTGTCAGTAGTTTCTTATGAGATCTTGTTGACATGGTTGCCAAAAGCAATTAATTATGTGCTTAAGGCAACTAATTGGAGGCCTCTTCCATGGCCGCAGAACAACGCTTGCATGAGCGAGCTGGAACGGTGCGAAGCTTTAACCGTTTCTACACGCGTCAGATCGGTGTGCTGCACGAGCATTTGCTGGAAAGCCCATTCTCGCTAACGGAGGTTCGCATTCTTTATGAGCTGGCGCATCGGCCGATGCTTACCAGCTCGGATATTTGCCGGGAGCTGGGGCTCAATGCCGGTTACGTGAGCCGGGTGCTGAAAGGCTTCGAGAAGAAGGGGCTCATCACCAGGATCCCCTTGCCCTCCGATCGCCGGGCGGCGCAACTGCAATTGACTGATCATGGGCGGGAAACTTACCTGCCGTTGAGTGATGCGTCGCAGCGCGAAGTTGTTGCCATGCTCAAGCGGCTTTCGGAGCCTGAGCAACACCAGTTGATCGAGGCTATGCATCAAATTGAGAGCCTGCTTGGCGATACCGATTCGAACTACCTGCTGCGCGACCCGCAGCCGGGCGATATGGGATGGATCGTCCATCGGCAGGCAGTTCTGTATGCCCAGGAGTACGGCTGGAACAGTGAATATGAAGCACTGACAGCAGACATCGTCGCCAAGTATCTGCGTGATTATGACCCGCAATGGGAACGGTGCTGGGTCGTCGAGAAGCAAGGAAGTGTCGTTGGTTCCGTGTTCGTCGTTAGGGAGGACGAAGCGACCGCAAAGCTGCGGTTACTCTATGTCGATCCCTGCGCCCGAGGTCTTGGAATAGGTGGCCGTCTTGTCGATGAATGCCTAAGATTCGCCCGCCAAGCTGGCTATAAAAAAATCATCTTGTGGACCAACAGCGTTCTTATTGGTGCGCGAAAAATCTATGAAAGGGCGGGTTTCGAACTGGTTGAGGAAACGCCCCATCACAGCTTCGGCAAGGATCTTGTCGGTCAGGTGTGGAGCCGTGAGCTGTAGTACCCACGTTGCGAAGCATCGCTTTGCCTAGGTAAAGGCCGTATGCCGGACAGCAGGGGGGCGAGCGCAAACCTTTAAATGATGTTGCTAATTTGCCACCGTGGCTCGGCAAGTTGTATGCGTTCAATGACCCAATCCACGAATGCCCGCACGTCAGCATATGTAAAATCTGCACGTAAAGAACGTAAATCATCTTATGCGATACGCCGATTTCCTGGACTGGCCTGGAAGGCCCCTGAATAACCAGGATTACCTCCAGAATGGACAGCACCAGTGGGAGCCAGCCGAGAAGATAAATCGTGTAGTAACGGCCTTCAGTACCATCAAAATCATAGGCAATAACAAACGGGGTGAGTCTTTTGGCTATCTAATTGCCTCTTTAATGTTGGTTTTAACGCTACGCATGACCGTCAGCCATAGCTGCATCAAGCTTTTTCTGCTACTGATTCTATTCTACCAAATTCCAATTAGTATCTGGCTATATTATGAGCCGAATATAAACCATAATCGGCTCATCCTGTGAGCTGAATGGGCGAGGTGGTAGGTCTATGTATTTCTGCTCATCTTCCTCAAAACTAGTGCCGCTTGCTCTGCACTAGCTCGTAATCTGCTAGGCTTAGTTCCATCTAATACTAAAAAACCATAGGTTTGCACAAAAGCTAGCCAGTCTTTGCACGCAGATTTTTCATGTAAAGCGTGATGCAGTGCCATGGTCGACATTTCCCGCGTGTTAGAGAAAGGAAGGCAATCATGATCGCTCCCCAAGATGGGCGTTTGCGGCTGGATCGCCAGCGCTTGAAGCAGCACCGCAAACGGCTGGGCTTGAGTCAGGAGGCGCTGGCCGAGCACTGCTTCGACCAGCGCCTATGCGTTTCTATTGCTTCCATTAAACGGGCCGAGAGTGGGCGGGCGGTGCTTTATCGCACCGCTCGCCACTTGGCTGAGATCTACGGCGTCGAGGTTGAGGCGCTGTCAGCGAATGCGGAAGAGGCCGCCGCTGTGTCTGCCGCTGATAGCGAGGAGATGGAAAGCGCGCGTGTCTTGATCCAATTGCATGCTGTGGCGGCTGACCAGCCAACCCTGGCGACCTGGGTTCAGCATTTCGGCGGCAGCCTAGCGGAAGAAGGGACGGCCCTATTTGGGCTGCCCCGGGCTTACCGTAGCGATGCTCAGCGAGGCCTGTTGTGCGCTGCGACCCTGGTGGAGCAGGGTGTGGCCAAGGGCGTATATCTCCAGGCTGGCCAATGGCCGTCCGCTACGCCCCCTTCGATAGCGGAGGAGCGGAGCGGTGTCTGGGTTGAGCGCGGGGTGGCGGTGCAGTTGGCGGAACGCTTTATCTTCGATGATGAAGGCGAGGATTGGCTGCGCTACCGCCATCCCCGAGACGAATCTCAGGAGGCCCGCTTCGAACTGGTGGGGCGCCGGGTGCAGTTGGGGCAGCTGCAGGCCATTTTAGAGAGTACCTGTGACTATCAGGCTGGCCATCTGATCTATATTCGCGGTGTGGCGGGCATCGGCAAGACGCGTCTCAGCGCCGAGTTTGCCGAGATGGCGGCGGCGCATGCCGATCATCATCAGGCCGAGGTGTTGGACTTCGGCACGCGTGCCGATGAAGGCCCGTTGATGCAGCTGACTCGTTCGCTGCTTCAAACGTCCGATGAGACGAAAGGTGAAATGATAGACGAAGCGAGCCTGCTCGCTCGCCTTTCGGCGCTGCGTTTGCCCGTGGATCATGCCATGCTGCTGCGCCCGTTGCTGGGGCTGGCTCAGCCAGAGGATGCGCAGCGTCTCTATGCGGCCATGACCCCGGAGACCCGCAGCCAGCGTTTGGTTTTGGCACTGCGCGACACTCTCCTGGCGCGGTCTATTCATCGCCCCCAATTGCTGGTGGTGGAAGACCTTCACTGGGCCGATGAGGCGCTGCTGGGAACCCTGACTGGGCTACTCCAGGAGACCCTGGAAGCGCCGGTGATCTGGCTGTTTACCTCACGCTTAGAGCAGGATCCGCTGGAGATCCGTTTGAGGCCACAGTTGCCTGAGTCGCCGCTAACCTTGATCGAACTTCCTCCATTGCGCCCCCAAGAGGCCGAGGTCCTTGTGGCCAGCTTCGGAGCGGTTCCCGCTGAGCATGCCACCCGCCTTGTCACTCAGGCCCAGGGCAATCCGCTGTTTCTGACTCAATTGTTGCTGTTTCATCCCCACTGCAGCTTGCCAGCCAGCCTCGCTAATCTGGTACAGACCAAGCTGGATCAGCTCACCGTCCTGGATCGTCGGGCCATGTGCGTCGCCGCCGTTATGGGGCAGCGCTTCTCGCTAGCGTTGCTGCAGGAAGTGGTGGGGCAGGCCGATTATCGACCTGAGCTCCCCCAGCGCTACAGTTTGGTACGCCCGCTGGGAGAGGGGAGTTATCGATTTGTGCATGACCTGATTCTACAGGGCATCTACGAGGGAATTCCCAAAATACAGCGCGACCGCCTGCATCTCCGGCTGGCCGAGCTCTATGGTGAAACGGAACCGGGGCTACGTGCGCGCCATCTTCACCGTGCACGTTCCCTGGAGGCACCGAACGCGTTCCTGGAGGCGGTGGCAGCGGAAATGCTGCGTTATCGGCATGAGGAAGCCATGGCGCTGCTGAGACAATGCCGAGCCATTGATTATGCGCCGAAGGATGAGTACCGGTTGGTTCTGCTGCAAGGCCAGGTGGCGATGGCGACCGGGCGCATCCAGGCGGCTCGCGAGCACTTTGAGGCGGCGCGCACGTTCGCCCGAGAGGAGTGTCAGCGTATTACCGCCGACCTTTGGTTAGCCCGGGTGCTGAACATGCTCGATGCCCTAGAGGCAGAAGAAGCGATACTCGATGGGCTGTTGCCCCTGGCCGAGACACTGAAGGATCCTTTGCCTTTGGCCGAAGTGCTCTACCTCAAGGGCAACCTCTATTTCCCCCGGGGCGATTTTGCCACCAGCAGGGCTTATCACACTCGGGCACTGGAGCAGGCCCGATTGGGTGGCGATGCGCATACCGAAATCCAGGCCCTGAGTGGGCTGGGCGATGCGCACTATGCCGAGGGGCAGATGCGCAGCACCTACGAGCTTTTTGACCACTGTGTGGCACTCTGCCGAACCCATGGTCACGCGGATCTAGAGGCCTCTAATCTGTTTATGCTGGGTACGGCTCGTCTTTATGCTAACGAGACCGAGGCGGCGTTGGCCGACTGTTTCGATGCTGCTGAGCTGGGCAAGCGAGTTGGCAATCGGCGTGCTGAAGTGGTGGCTCGGCTAACGGCGTCCTGGGTTCTGATTTCCCAGGGCAATCCCGATGCGGCCGACGAGCAGGTTACACAGGCGCTGGCAGTGGCTCGCGGCCTGGGGTCAGGGCGCTTCGAGGCCTTTCTGTTGGAGAGCCGTGCCCGTATCGAGCTGATCACCGGACGACAGGCTGAGGCGCGAGCCAGTATCGAGCGTGCCTGGCAGTTGGTGGAACAGCACCGTCTGACGGCCTTTATTGGCCCTTGGGTGCTCGGCACTCGGGCGCTGTTGGAAGAGGATCCCGAGGCTCGCTTGGAGACGCTGCAACAGGGTGAAGCGCTGCTGGATGCTGGCTGCGTGGGGCACAACGGCTACCGTTTTTTGGTCACGGCGGCAGAGGTTAGCTTGCTTGACCATCGCCCTTCCGCAGCCCGCCACTATGCCCAGCGCTTGACCCAGCTGATGGCGGCGGAGCCCTGTGCCTGGGGCGAGCATCACCGAGCGCTGATTGAGGCTCACGCTGTTTGGTTGGAGAGCTGCGAAGAGAACGGCGAGTCTAGCGCTCTGGAAGCTTTACGGGATTGCTGGCGCCAGGGCGAAGCGGCTGGTCTGCTGATGACGATGCCTTGTCTGGCTGCCAGCCGTTACTAGTCGTCGCGCGTTATCTTTACGTTGATCCGGTATCCCCCAGCAGCAGGGCGATGAGATGCTCTGACTGCTCCAGGCACTGCTCCTGAAGGCCCGCGCCGCGCGTCCAACCGCCAGCGAACAGCAGCGGGCATACGTTCTGGTTTCCCTCGAAGCGTCCTTGGGCGGTGGTTAGGTTATAGCGCTCGATTTCCGCTTGAGCTTCCAGGCAGTTGGCATCCAGTACATTGTGCTTGAACAGGGTCCAGGCTTTGGCTTCCAGAGCGCTGCCCAGTGGCGGCAAGCGGTCTCGGTAGCCAGCTTCGTTTGGATCGGTGGCTATGGAGTCGTTCAGGGGCGAAGGGCGCCGCTCGAGCATCTCGCGGTGGGGAATCTTGTTGAGATCATCCACCAGAGAGACGAAGTACTGCGGTAGGCCTGCCTGATTGTAATCACTGTTCTCTGCATCGTTCTGGTGGCGGTTGGCTACATAGTCGATACGGTAGGGGAAGAAGGTGTCTTCAGGGTTCCGTACTTCGATATTGTAGGTACGCCATAGGTTGCGATTGGGTGGTAGGCGGGCTGCAGCGGTGTGACAGACGCTGAAGCTGCGGGTGTAGCGCACCTTGCCAAGAATATGCTGAAGGCCTTGCTGGATCTCAGTCAGGCCGTCGCCAAAGGTCAGTATCGGCAGGGCATCTTCAGCATGGGTGGCCATGATTAGAATATCTGCCTGCCAGCGGCGTTCACCTGAAGCGGTACGCTCGGCTAGCGTTGCGCCTTGGGGCGAGAGCCTTGCCTCTACGTCGATGCCGCGCAGGATTTTGACTCTTGGGCCCTGAGTCTCGGGGTTGGCGATATAAGCGGCCAAGGCCTCAAGCCAGTGCTGGGAGCCATGCTCGAAGTAGCGGCGGTCCGGGGGCGAGCCACCTTCCTGAATGCGGTAATACTCGAAGGGAGCTTGGAGTGGCATACCGCCCGGGCCGCGATCGTCGGCGAAGTACATGGCCGATATGCGTGGATAGTAGATGGTGTGGCGGATGCGTTCCAGCCGAGCTGGCAGCGCCGGGTCCTGCCAGTCGATGGTGATTTTCAAATGATCCGCTGCGGCTGCCAGCATCTCGACGGGCGTGGCGACACAGCTGTCGAAGAAGTCATCTACCGTATAGCGGGGCGTAATGCGTCCACTCTCCACTAGGTCGATGGCGCTTTGATGCACCACGGTGATCAACGGCGCTAGCTTGCCCCCTTCGGCCTGATTTAGCTCGTGGGCGGGGTCGCTGACACCGCGGGCCAGGTCGCTATCATCGGTCAGGGCTATCGCTCCGTCACGGCTGAAGTAGCTCTCGGTATTCTCTAGCGGCTTCATGCGCTCTAGCTCGCCGATCTCGCTAAGCACCGTGCGCAGGCGATGATAGGTGGCCAAGTTCACATCATTGACCCCCAGGTCGGCCCAGCGCCGATAGGGCGACTCGGGCTTGCCCGGTTGCCGCCGATTGCCGAGGTCGACCCACACCGTTTCGGCGTTGCCGCCAAGCGTGGCTTTGCGCTCGAATAGGGTGATTTCTATCTGCTGGGCTGCTTTGCCACCGAGCTTCTGAAGGTAGTAGGCCAGTGACAGGCCAGAGACGCCGCCGCCGATAATGGCAACCCGAAGCGTTGAAGTGTCCATCGTTATTCTCCTTATGCAGTCGTTTGCTCCAGGATCTTCCAAGAGTTCGTTGCTGCCAAGGGCGCAAGAGAAGCTGATACCGAAGTGATCCGTTGTACTTCGTGTGGCTATTGTTAGCAATATTGGTGATGCCGAGCTGATGCTGTGACTGCGCAGTATCTAAGCTGAAATGCTTAGGGCAGGTAAGCCGCGGTCGATGGACCGGCCGCCGATTTCACAACATCCGCATGAGGTATCTAACCATGAATGCTCCTCAAAGCAATGTTCCTCAAAACAATGCTCCTCAAACCATTGATAAAAAACTGATCGCCCACGACTTTCGTGTTGCCATGCATGAAAAACTCGAGCCTGAGCAGATCGATGACGTTGCCGACGCTTTGATGGCTTCCGAGAAGGCCTATCCTGCTACCGGCAGCGTAGCCAGCCTGATCTTCTATCTTAGGTTTCAGGTTAACATCACCGATGGCAAGTCCTTCGATGGCAATGCTGGCGGCATCTCCTCAGCGGGCGGCGGCGCTCTCTTTGGGGATGTCTATACCAAAGATCTCGAACGGCTCTATCGTGATACGGTAAGTTTCGAATTTCAGGGTACGCCAGTCTATCTGAGCATCCTGTTCTTCGACGGCGACAGTAATCTATTGGGCCACTTCCAGTCGGGTGCCGTCTCCACCGTTACCGGCGCTGGCGGTGGCACAGGCAGCTGGAGTTGAGTCTTAGCCGTATGCTGATTCTAAACCTGGGGGTGCCCTCGGCGTTCCCAGGTAATCGCGAGCAAGAACGTCAGCATGCTCTCAATCCATTCTTCACAATCCACTCCTCCCCTGATTTCCCTCCACCTATACTTCTCCATCCCAGTTAGCTTTCTGACTAACCTATGAGCCGAATATGAACTCTATTCGGCTCGTGTATCTCTGGGAGCAGCGCCAATTGCGCGAGCAGGCAACCACTAAGGATTTTTTCTTAGTAGTTCGCCAAGAGGGTAAACGCGCTATGTCATCACGTACTATGTCATCACGCGCTATGTCATCACCCCCTATGTGATTGAGAAGGCCAGCGCAACTCGAAACAAGAGCCACCCTCATCAGAGGGGTAGCATTTAGCCTCGCCACCATGGGCTCTTGCAATCGCCGCGACTACCGCCAATCCTAGCCCGCTTCCTCGCTTGTCTCCTGGCATACCACTGTCAGCGTCCCGCGCATGGCGGAATGCCGTGAAAATCTGAGAGGCATATTCCTGAGGAATACCTGGGCCGGTATCTATAACACGCAAAACACACCACCCGTCATTCTGGCGCGTTTGGATGATGAGTGTCCCTGGGGATGCATGCTGGCGAGCGTTTTCCAGCAACGCAAGCAATGCCTGACGAATACGGACAGGATCGCAATACGCGGCGCCAGATTGCAGATCAAGGGTTGGATAATGATTTGATGCATCTAGGGCATGTCTACAAAATTCAACGACTGATTCAATTTCAGTAGAAAGATCGCATTTCTTGATCTCAAGGTTCAGATGGCCGCTTTCGGCCAAGCTTACGGCGCGAAGGTCTTCAATCAGTTGTGCCATACCGTCGATTTGGGTAAGGAGGCTTTGAAACTGGGGTTTTTCGGGGGGGAATACGCCTTCAGCCAAGCCTTGCAGGCGGCCGCGCAAGATAGTAACGGGCGTGCGCAGCTCATGGGCAATAGCCGCATTCCAGAACGTCATTTCCTTGGACATTCGCTGTAATTGGTCTGCCAAGGCATTGAAGTCGTTTGCCAAAACGGCGGCCTCGCCTAACGAGCGATCACCCGTCGTGGCGCGTGCGTCCAGGTCGCCTTGCGCGACGCGACGCATGCTTTCTGTGACGGAGTTTAGCGGCACCAGAATGCGACGTGCCAAGTGAATACCCACTATCACGGCGAACGCCAGCCCAACCAACGTAGTGCCAACGAGCCAAGCCCACTCTAGCCCCGACGGGAACATGTTGGGTTCGTTAATCGACCCCTGCCAAAAATGGAAGGTAATGAAATAGAACACATAAGAGGTCACCACGACTAACAGTGTGATCCCAAACGCCATCGCTGCCATTGTCAACGCGATTGTCCGGCTCAATCCAATGAGTTTCATTCTGTTCCCCACAGCCGGTACCCAACGCCGCGTATGCCAACGGGTATGCCTCTCACATCGACGTCTTCCAGTTTTTTACGCAGCTTGCTGATATGGCTGTCGACAGTGCGCTCAAGCGCCTCACCCTCGGGGAGGCAGGCGGCCAATAACTCTGCGCGGGTGCAAACTTTTTTGGGCGCGCGTGCAAGGTGCGTCAACAATCTGAATTCGGTGAGCGTCAACGCAAGGCTATGCGAGTCTCCTCCCACCTGAACAAAGGCTTCGTGTTGTTCCAGGTCGATCTCAAAGGGCGGCACCCGGAGGACACGGGGTTGATGGCTAGCATCAGCCATGGTGCGCCTTAACACTGCCTGAGTGCGTGCGACGACCTCAGCAGGGTTAAACGGCTTGACGACGTAGTCGTCGGCACCAAAACGCAAGCCCATGAGTTTATCGATGTCCTGATCCATCGCGGTCAACATGATGACGGGCGTCTCACCACGATGGCGAACCTCCGACAGCACCTGCCAACCATCCATTTTAGGCATCTTTACATCAAGTAAGACGAGATCGGGTTTCATCGACAAATGCATTTCCAATGCCTTGCGTCCATCTTCTGCGTGGATGGTTCGAAGGCCCTCACGTCTCAGATATGCTTGCAGAATATCAGCGATCTCAGGCTCGTCTTCGGCGATGAGAACCAGTGCTTGCAGGCCAGAAGAAGAATTTGGCGACTGTTGAGTCGTGGACATAAAAGTGCCTAATGAAACATTAATTGTGTTCTCCATCATATCTACACATACCGTCGACGTTAATACCACGCTATAGCGATATAGTCCCCTTCAATTTTATTGCTAGGCAAATGTTTACCTATTTCTCAATGAGCTAGGTCTGAAAGAACGATGCCTGAAGGGAAGATGCATGACGATCCGACATATTTACCGCAATGGTGGCCTCTGTGCCTTGCTGCTAACCGTGCTAACCGCCTGCGGGCCAGTTGAGCAAGAAGTAACGCCGTCTCCTGCCCGAGTGTCTGTCGTTACCTTGGAACCCGTTAGATTGGAGCTGACCGAAGACTTACCGGCCCGGGTCGCTCCTTTTCAAGTGGCGGAAATTCGTCCGCAGGTCAGCGGAATTGTCCAACGTCGACTTTTCGAACAGGGAACCGACGTGAGTGCGGGGCAGCCATTATTCGAAATCAACCCAGCGCCGTTTCGAGCTGAAGTGGAAACGGCAGAAGCCGCTTTGCAGAAAGCCGAAGCCGAGCTTGCGAATGCCCGTGCGCAGTCCGCTCGGTTGGAGTCGCTGGTCAGGGGGCAGTCGGTGAGCCGCCAGGCCTATGACGACGCCGTATCCAAAAGTCAGCAGGCCGCTGCTGAGGTGGCTCAAGCGCGTGCCACGCTGTCACGTCGCCGCCTTGACTTAGAGTTTTCCACGGTGGCGTCTCCCATTGCTGGCCGAATTGATCAAGAGTTGGTAACGGTGGGAGCGCTTGTCGGCAGCAGCGATAGCACGCCCATGGCCCGTGTTCAGCAGATCGATAAAGTTTATGTCGATGTTCAGCGTTCGGCTTCCTCACTTGAATCGCTTCAAGATGCGATGGCGGCGCAACCTTCGCTAGATAATGGCTTACCGGTCACCATCCTCGGCAGCAACGGTACACCCTACGATGTCACCGGACGCATTCTTTTTTCGGGCATCAATGTGGATGCCAGCACGGGTGACCTTTTACTGCGTGTACTCGTGGACAATCCCAATCGACGCCTGCTGCCCGGTATGTTTGTGCGCGCCCGCGTGCCCTACGCACGCTATGACAACGCGTTGACGGTGCCGCAACAGTCCGTGGTGCGCATCGGCGGTAAGCCCTACGTGTGGTTGATTGGTGACAGCGACAAGGCGGTGATGGTCTCAGTGGAGCTTGGTGAATTGGCGAACGGTAATTATCGGATTCAAACGGGGGTGACAGAGGGGCAGAAGGTTGTCGTCGAGGGTATAGAGCGACTTTCTGATGGTGTCGAAGTCAGCGCGACTGATTGGCATAGGTCATCGCCTCTTGAGGCTTCAGTGGCATCTTCTTAATTAAGCTTCAGGAGTCTCCGCAATGCCTCAGTTCTTCATCCAGCGCCCAGTCTTTGCGTGGGTGGTCGCGCTGTTTATCATCCTGCTGGGCGTGATCGCCATTCCTAAGCTGCCGGTCGCTCACTACCCCTCGGTAGCGCCCCCTTCGGTGACCATCACTGCGACTTACCCCGGCCCACACCGCAGACCATGAACGATGCCGTGCTCAGTCTCATCGAACGAGAACTGTCCAGCGTCAAGAATCTGCTGTACTTCGAATCGTCGGCGGACTCTTCAGGGTCGGCCTCTGTCACCGCCACCTTCAAGCCAGGGACAAATCCGGAACTGGCCCAAGTGGATGTACAGAATAGACTCAAGGCAGTCGAGCCTCGGTTACCCCAGGCGGTTCGTCAGGATGGGCTGAGCGTAGAGTCAGCGTCATCCAGTTTTCTGATGATCGTAGGTCTGAATTCCGATGATGGGCGCTTTGATGAGATTGCCCTGAACGATTATATGGCCCGCAATATCGTCGAGGAGCTGCGCCGCATTGATGGTGTCGGTCGTGTGCAGCTGTTCGGTGCTGAGCAGGCAATGCGAATCTGGATAGAGCCGGAGAAGCTGATTGCTTTCGGCTTGTCGGTGAATGATCTCTCGACCGCGATCACGGAGCAGAACGCACCGATTGTGCCGGGCAGCATCGGCGCGTCTCCGGCCTTACCCGGCCAAAAGGTGTCCTCGCTGTTGACCGCACAGGGGCAATTGAGCACGCCGGAAGAGTTCGCCGCTATCGTACTTCGCGCTAATGTCGACGGCTCCAAAGTGGTGTTGGGCGATGTGGCGCGAGTCGAGTTGGGCGCCCAATCCTACGGCTTCTCCAATCGTGAGAATGGCCAGCCAGCGACGGCGGCAGCCATACAGCTGGCACCCGGTGCCAATGCTGTCCGCACGTCGGAAAGTGTGCAAGCGCGTTTGGCTGAGTTAAACCAGGCGCTACCCGCGGGTATGAGCTCATCGGTCCCCTTTAATACGGCCCCGTTCGTTAAGGTTTCTATCGAGAAGGTCATCCATACCCTTATCGAGGCGATGGTATTGGTGTTCCTGGTGATGCTGCTGTTTCTACAGAACATCCGTTACACGCTGATTCCCGCACTGGTCGCGCCGATTGCGTTGTTGGGGACCTTCACGGTGATGCTGCTGGCAGGTTTCTCAATCAACGTGCTGACGATGTTTGGCATGGTGTTGGCGATTGGCATCATCGTCGATGACGCTATCGTGGTGGTCGAGAACGTTGAGCGCATCATGGCCAAAGAGGGATTGTCGCCAAAGGACGCCACCATCAAGGCGATGAAGGAAATTACTGGTGCGGTGGTGGGCATCACCCTGGTATTGACGGTGGTGTTTATCCCGATGGCCTTCTCGAGTGGCTCGGTCGGTGTGATCTACCAGCAATTCGCGCTGGCGATGGTGGTCTCGATTCTGTTCTCGGCGTTTCTGGCGTTGACGCTGACACCGGCGCTATGCGCAACCCTTCTCAAGCCCATTAAACCGGGGCACCACGACAAAGGCGGTTTCTTCGGCTGGTTCAACCGGTCGCTTAAACGTATGACCGCCCGTTACGAATCGCGTGTGGGGAGACTGGTCGCCCGCAGCGGTCGGGTCATGCTGGTGTTTGTGGTCATCGCAGGCGTGCTGGTGTTCGCCTTCCGCCAGTTGCCTTCGGCTTTTCTACCGGAAGAGGATCAAGGCTATTTCATGACCAGTATCCAGCTACCTGCCAATGCGACAACCGAGCGTACCTTGGATGTCGTCAAGGCGTATGAGGAGTACGTCATGGCGCGCCCTGCAGTGGACGGCAATATGTCTATTTTGGGCTTCGGGTTCTCTGGGTCTGGCGCGAATACAGCGCTGACGTTCACCACGCTAAAGGAGTGGGGGAAGCGCGACGGTGCCACGGCGGCGAGTGAAGCGGAAGGAGCTCAGGCAGCCATGAGTCAATTGAACGAAGGGACGGTGATGAGTATGTTGCCGCCGGCCATTGATGAATTGGGCACCAAGTCCGGCTTTACGATGTTCTTGCAGGATCGACGCAACCAGGGGCCGGCGGCCCTTAAGGCTGCCGAGACAACGCTGCTGGAACTGGCGGCGCAGAGCAAGGTAGTTAGTGACGTCTATTCCGACGGCCTTCCGGAAGGGGCGAGCATTCGTCTTGACATCGATCGCCAGAAAGCCGAAGCGCTCGGCGTGTCGTTCGCCAACATTAGCGAAATCCTGTCTACCGCGATGGGGTCGTCCTACATCAACGATTTCCCGAATGAGGGCCGGATGCAGCAGGTGATTATGCAAGCGGATGCGTCGGCACGCATGCAGGTCGACGACGTGCTCAAGCTGCATGTGCGAAATAGCAGGGGGGGCATGGTTTCCCTGTCAGAGGTGGTGACTCCGGTGTGGGACGAAACACCGCTACAAATGGTGCGCTACCTGGGCTATCCCGCCACCAGCATTTCCGGCAGTGCGGCGAAGGGGGCTTCCACTGGTGATGCCATGGCTGAAATGGAGCGTCTGGCGCAGCAACTTCCGCCCGGTTTCGCAGTGGCCTGGACGGGGCAGTCCTTCAGGAACGCCAGTCCGCTGCCCAGGCACCCATGCTGGTTGCGCTATCCATCCTGGCGGTGTTTCTGGTGTTAGCCGCTCTCTACGAGAGCTGGTCCATTCCGCTGTCGGTCATCCTGGTTGTGCCGCTGGGGTTGCTGGGGGCGGTGGCGGCCATGTTGCTGCGTGACCTGCCTAACGATGTTTTCTTCAAAGTCGGTATGGTCACCGTGATCGGGTTGTCGGCGAAAAACGCGATCCTGATCGTTGAGTTCGCAAAACAGTTGCGTGAGCAAGGTAAGGGGCTGATGGAGGCCGCGGTGGAAGCCGCCAGTCTGCGCCTGCGTCCGATTCTTATGACCTCACTCGCTTTCGGCTTGGGAGTGGTGCCGTTGATGGTTGCGTTTGGCGCCAGTGCCAAAACCCAGCATGCGATAGGCACGGGCGTTTTCGGCGGCATGGTTAGCGGAACGCTTCTGGTGATTCTCTTCGTCCCGGTATTCTTCGTTTTCGTGATAGGTCTTCAGGAGCGCGTTAGTGGCAGGCGTACGGCTCGTCGCCTTTCATCATTACAACTCGATAACGATATAGAGCATTAATGCCATGCGCCGACTGATTCCGCCTATCGTGCTAACGCTGTCGGCGTCCCCTGTGTCAGACACCTTTTCAGTGGCAGCGTTGGAAGTGACATCATTATCTAGGAGTTAAGTGGCTAATGCTTTCTGCTATCCCACAACGTTGGCTAGTTCTGTTTGCTGTAATGCTGGCGTTCCTGCCCGTTGTCATCGACATGACGATCCTGCACGTCGCTATACCTGTACTGACGCCGGCGCTAGGTGCCACTGGCACCGAAGTGCTGTGGATCATCGATATTTATCCGCTGCTGATGGCGGGCCTGCTGGTGCCGATGGGCACGCTGGCTGACCGAATCGGTACGCGTCGTGTGCTGCTGACCGGACTCTTGGTGTTCGGGGTGGCGTCACTACTGGCGGCATTCTCGACGACACCCGTCATGTTGATCGGTGCTCGAGTGCTGCTCGCCATTGGCGGGTCGATGATCATGCCCTGTGTTCTGGGTGTCATCCGCAAAACCTTCGAGGACGAGCGCGAGCGTGCGATGGCGCTTGGCCTATGGGGAACGGTTGGGGCCGCAGGCGCGGCAGTTGGCCCATTGATTGGTGGTGTCTTGTTGGAACATTACTGGTGGGGCTCGGTATTCCTCATCAATGTTCCCATCATGCTAGTGGTGGCGCCGGTCGCCTATGCGCTGCTGCCCCGCCGCGAGGCGACGACGCCAGGTAAATGGGCTTTCGGTCAGGCCTTGATTTTGCTTGTTGGTATCATCTCGGTGGTTTACGGCGTCAAGTCTGGGGTGGGAGCGGGGCAGCCGCTGTGGCGTGCAGGGTTGGTGCTCTTCCTGGGGCTAGCGATGCTGACCTGGTTTGCACGTATCCAGTTGCGTTCGGTGGAGCCGATGCTGGACTTATCGCTATTTCGCCATCCGGCCATTGTCGCTGGCATGGTGATGGCGCTAGTGGCTTCCGGTGCACTGGCAGGTGTCGAGCTGACGCTGGCGCAAGAGCTGCAATATGTGCTGGACAAGACGCCGCTGCAGGCCGGCCTTGTTATGGTGCCGATCATGGCGGCCGCTGCAGTTGGTGGCCCCGTTGCAGGCTACCTGTCCAACCGGTTCGGCTTACGGTTGGTTGCCAGCATGTCGATGGCGATTGCGGCAGCCGCTTTGGCCTATCTGGCGCATGCTGACTTCCACGCGCCTGACTGGACAGTGCCAACAGCCTTGGCCGTGCTGGGGCTCACCCTAAGCATCGGCCTGACCGCTTCCTCAATTGCCATTATGGGGGCAGTGGACGCCAGTAAAGGAGGGGCTGCAGGCTCTTTGGAAGCCACCGGCTACGAATTGGGCAGTGGGCTCGGCATCACCCTGTTTGGGGTTTTCATGGCGAGCGTCTATACCAGCACTATTGTACTGCCGCCACACTTGGAGCCAGCCCTCGGTGCACAGGCAGCGCGCTCAATGAGCGACAGCATCGTTGTGGCACAAGGGCTGGCTGCAGATCAGGCGGATGCACTCATCATGGCCGCGAAGGCAGCATTCTCCACCACGCATTCGATCTTGCTAACAGCTGCTGCGATTCTCATCGCCTTGCTGTCGGTGGTGGTTTTTCTGATGCTGGGTAGCCACCCAGAAAAGGTGGGGGCGCACGAGTGATGCTGGTCGTGCACTGGCACATCCATGCGGTTTTAGCCCCGGTGTTAGCTGTTAAGGTAAGCGTGGCGGGTTGCCTTGGCTGCCTCATATGGGGGCATTACTGGACGCGAATTACTCCCCAACTTTAACGAGTAAAAGCGCTACCTGATTTAAGCTCAGCGCTTCCCGGCAGACTGTGATTGCATTGAGCTCGCGAGTACTTTCCATAGGTGTTCAGCGGCAGGAGTGAACCTTCTTCCTTGGCTACGGATGAGATGGCAGGTAGCGGTATGCGATAAAGAGTGCTCGACAGGGATCGCAACGATATCACCACGATCCACCAATGGGCGGGCAGACTGCCGCGTCATGAAGGCAATACCTAGCCCTGATATTGCGAGCGCAATAGCCGTTGAAAAATGATTGCACTGGTAAGCGGGCAGAGGGGCTAGGTGTTGGCTGCTGAACATTTCATTGATGTACTGTTGGATGCCGAATTGTTCTGCCATAAAGATCAACCGCTGGGAGGCCAGGGTTTCAAGCGTAATGGCTTCAAGGCCTGCCAAAGCGTGATGTGGCGGCACTATGGCGCAAATGGGGCCGCGGTTAAAACTGCGAACCATGACCGGAGGATCGCCTAATGGACCAAAGCTGATCGCCATGTCCACTTTGCCCCGCAGCATCATGTTGATTGTTTCACTCATGTTGCCAGAGTGAATATCGACAAACACATCAGGGTAATCTGCACTGAACTGTTGGAGAGGCCCTTCCACAAATTCACTGATCATACCCTGCCCGACTCGTAGGCTAACACTGCCTCGACGCAAGTGGCGCATATCCTGCAGTGTCTCGGCTAACTGACGCCGCCGATACAGCATTTCCCGGTGGTGCTCGATCAGTAGCTTTCCCGCCTGGGTCACCGTGACGTTCCTTCCCTGTTTTTCGAGCAAGGGAATTTGCAGATGGCGCTCAAGCAGTGCTATTTGCCGGCTAATGGCCGAAGGGTTAACGCCGACTGACTCGGCAGCCGCTCTAACACCTCCTTGCATGGCAACCTCGTAAAGGTAAGCCAGTCGATGTTCGGTAATTCCCTGGTCTATGCGTTGTTGCACCATTCTCTCTATCCTTCACCGGCTTCTTAACCGTTGCTTTGAACGCAACGATTCGGCTGCGTGCTTCTTATTCTTTCCTTGTTACGCCCCTCACATACTGACCGTGCGCCTAATAGCACAACGCTGTTCTGAGTTGCTGCTGTTTAGAGGCTGTCATTCTTACTCGAGAGGCTATATGAATACCCTTCACACTTATCTGCAAGAGCATCAGCGTTCTATTCTCGATGATATTGAAGCGTTGGTACGTGCTGAATCGCCATCCAATGATAAAGCCGCAGTGGACGCCTGTGGTCAAATGTTGCGCCAGTTATTTCAAGACCGGCTCCAATGTCAGGCGGAAACGTTTCCACAAACTGAAAAAGGCGATCATCTTGGCTTCACGCTAGGAGAGGGGGATCGTCAGATTCTTATTTTGGGGCATTTCGACACGGTTTGGGATATCGGCCGGCTCGCTATCCGCCGTGAGACGGACAAGTTTTACGGTCCCGGCATTTTGGATATGAAAGCAGGTATTGTTCAAGCCATTTGGGCTGTCAAAGCACTCGTTGAACTCGATGCGCTTCCCAATGCCCGTATTCGTTTTCTATGTACCAGTGATGAGGAGTTAGGTAGCCCTACTTCGCGACAACGAATTGAGGAGGAGTCGGTTGCGAGCGATGTGGTGCTGGTTGTTGAACCTGCCACGGCTAATGGCAGCGCTTTGAAAACGGCACGTAAAGGCTCTGGACGCTTTTACATGCATATAACGGGTAAAGCAGCTCATGCGGGCAATAACCCTGAAGAAGGGGTGAGTGCGATTGAGGAGTTGTCCCACCAGATTCAGTACTTACATAGCCTGGCCGACCCCGGCCTGGGAACCACAGTGAATGTTGGGATGGTACGTGGCGGTGGCCCACTTAATGTCGTGCCGGAGGAAGCTGAGTTAGGTATTGATGTTCGGGTAACGACGCTGGAAGAAGCCGGGCGGCTCTACAATGCCATTTATCAAAGTACCCCATTTCATCCCAGCGTAATGCTAACCGTTAGCGGTGACATGACGCGCCCGCCGATGGAGCGAACACATGCTACGGCTCGTCTGTTTGAACTTGCCCAGCACGCTGCCGGTGCATTCGGCATTGAGCTTACGGAAGCCTCGGTAGGTGGAGGAAGCGACGGCAATTTCGCTGCAGCCAAAGGTATTCCCACCCTTGATGGGCTGGGTGCAACCGGCGCTGCCCCCCATGCGGAATATGAGCACATTGAAATAGCCTCAATTGTACCGCGTGCGGCGATCCTGGCGGCGTTGATACGGCAGGCCTGATACGCCATTCAGCCGTTTGTCAGTGCGTTAAATAAATAACTATATGAAAAAATATTCAGGAAATTTCAACGTGAAAACTAGATCAATACAAAGAATGGCCATGCCCGATGCCTTTGTGATTCTGTTTGGGTTATTACTGGTGGCTTGGTTATTGAGTTTCTTTATTCCCTCGGGCCAGTTTGAGCGAACCACAGAGGGGCGTCCTACGGTTATTCCCGGCAGTTTTCATCTGGTGGAGTCTAGCGGCCTTAATTTTTTCGATATTTTTCTTTCTATTCAAAACGGTTTTATCAGCTCAGCAAACCTCATTGCTTTAGTTCTGGTAATGGGCGGTGCGATTGCAGTGGTGGAGTCTACTGGTGCGATCAATGCAGGTATCAAAAGCCTGGTTGATAAAGCCCGGGGGCGTAAATATCTGCTCGCGATTGTGGTGTCTTTTGTATTTGGCGTGGTATCTGCCATTGGCGTTGGGTCGAATGCCGTTATTGCCTTTATTCCGTTGGGTATCGTGTTGGCACGAGCGCTTAAGTTAGATGCGATCGCGGGGATCGCCATTGTCTATTTGGGCTATTTTTCGGGCTCAGCGGCTGCTGTTTTCGATCCTATTACGCTGGGGATTGCGCAATCCATAGCAGGGCTGCCGCTATTTTCTGGCGCGCCGCTTAGGGTGGCGCTATTTTTCGTGCTATTGGCAGTGACAATTGCTTATGTGTGTCGGTATATCAAACGCATTAGCGACGATCCCGCCCGTAGTTTGATGGGGAATCAGCCCTTTAGCACTGAAGCCATTGGGTCCGATGATGAGAACTTAACGTTTACGCGTCGGCATCTGGTCATTTTAAGCTTCTTTGTTGCCTGCCTTGCGGTGTTTATTTATGGCTCTTTAGGGTTGGGGTGGGGCGTTAATGAGCTTTCTGCCATCTTTATGATCAATGGGATAGGAAGCGCTGCACTCGCTCGTTTCTCGCCTAATGAGTTTGTGCAGATGTTCATGAAGGGGGCCAAAGGTATGCTATATGGTGCCTTTATTATTGGCATTGCCAAAGGCATTACGGTGCTAATGGCCGAGGGGATGATTCTCGATACGGTAGTGAATTCAATTTTTGTGCCCTTGAGTACGCTTCCCTCCATGTTGGGTGCGCTCGCTGTTTTTGTATTCAACCTCTTTTTCAACTTCCTGGTGCCTTCTGGTAGCGGTCAGGCAGCTGTAGTGATGCCGATTTTGACGCCGCTTGCGGATATGCTTGATATCACTCGGCAAACGGCGGTGATGGCATTCAAGCTTGGTGATGGGATCACCAATATTATTACGCCGACATCGGGTGTGTTGATGTCTGTGCTCGCCGTGGGCGGAGTGCCATGGAGTAACTGGGTACGTTTCGCGTTTCCGTTGGTATGCCTCTGGACGCTAGTGGGCATCGCCTTTGTAGTGACCGCTGTGTTGATTAACTACGGGCCTTTCTAATCAAGCGTAATAATACGCTCGGTCAGTATTGCAATTCATTGGAAATAAACAGCCAAACCGCTCAAGTTGAGCGGTTTGGTTCTCCATTAATGATATTTATAAGATATCGAATGACATTTATATAGTATTTTACCCTCACGTGAGGGCACTGGTAGCTTCATGAGTTAGTTAACTCAGGAGCTAGCAACATGATTTTAGAAATTTTTATTTCAGAAATTCTGAATTTATGAAAGGCAACAGAACTAACTGTCCCATTTAGTCGAAAAGCCAATCAATCGACGAGCTTGCCAGTGGCCTTCCCGCCACAGCCCAGCTAATGAACCACCTACCGGGGAATCCTCGGGTAAGGCAACGGCAGCCACTCGTTCTTGTGCTGCTGCAAGCTGTGCGGGGGCGCCGCGCGGCCCTTGGCCTGGTGGGTAGGCGCCTACCATGCAGAAATCCTCGTCTGCTTCTAAGCTGGCATGACCAACCCCCGCAGGTAATACCAGCACATCGCCAGCATAAAGCATCAGTTCGCTACCGTTAGGGCCACCCAGGCGTGCCTTGGCCTGCCCACGGAAAATGCCTAGTGCTTCGTGGGCAGTGGAGTGAAAGTGGTCAAAGTCATATAGGTGGTAGCGCCACGCTGGTGGTCAGCCGTGGCGTTTGAACATGGCTTCGAACGACTCGGCCCGCGCTTCAGACCAGCATGCCGATCATCCAGATGCTGATGAACACTTACCTGCTAATAGAATGTGCTACACGACAGTTCTGCTACTTTTAGCAGCATCGGCAAAGGGTGGCCTTGCTTCAGTTCAAGGACTACCCGCACTTTTGCTGCGCGGCTTGCTCTTTGGCCTGACGCAGGGCTCTCAACTTTTTTAGGTAGGCCACCTCAGCACGCAAGTATTCGTTCTCTTGGAGCAGTTGCTCCAGAGAGCTCTTTTCAGTCACTGGAAGTGGCGGCTTGGGTGGCTCTGCTGTGGGCATCTTCGTCGGGCGACCTCGGGTTTAGGCTCCAACGCCTGGAAGGCTCCTTCATGATACTGTCTTTCCCATTCCCGTACGACACCCACTCTACCTCGGATGTCGAACAGGGCAATCGCTTGTCGGGCTGAGAGATACTCTTGTCTCATCCTTTGCAACACCGACAATTTGAACTCGGCGCTTTAGCGGCTGAAATTCTTCTGCAAGCCGCTCAGGCCATGATGTTCATAGCTTTTAACCCAACGCCTGACGGTGGCGTGATCAAGACCGTACTGTTTGACCAGCCTCCTATAACCCTCTTGTCCTTCTGTGTAGCGTTGTACTACTAATAGCTTGAACGCTTCATTATATTTCGCCATGAAAAACACCCCAATCGTTGGATGAGTGTCCAACTTTTGGGGTGCAGTTCATTTTTTAGTCGGGGTTTTTGCGCTTTACGCTTCTTGAACACCGTCAACGATAAAGACGCGGTAGTCGGAGCCCTGGAAGCGGTGCTTGCGAGCCTCCTGGTAGGCGGGGCTTTCTACCAGGCGCGGGCAGCGGCCATATCGGGGAAGCGCAGAATCAACGCGCCTTCCATGTCGCTGCCTTCCAGTACTTCAAAATCGCCGTAGAAGGCGAGCGGCTGTGGGTCGTGGCCTTCGCGGGTCAGTACGACATAAGCGGGTATTGGATCTCCTCGTTGGTATAAAGTGGGTGTTTCGAGATCATACCTTCTATAGGCAGGGTTCTGCCCTCTTTATGATGCTTGCTTCCACAAGGTTTTCAGTGAGCCACCGATGGGGTCGGCTTCATCGCCGTGGGCGCTGTGCTTGGCGCGGCGGCTGCCGTGTCGTTGAACGGAGAGTGGTGTGCGTCCTATGGAGCGTGGGGTAACGGCGATGACGGGTACATTGATTGTCGTTGCCCATGGCAGTGAGTGGCACCGTGACGTATGTGTTACTGTCGGCAAATCACCCGGTGTTGGTGCTTGCTTGGGAGATGTGTGGTGCTTGATGCAAACCTAGGCAACATTCATGATGATCAGCAAATACAGATATTCACCAGCTAAGATTGACAAGCACACTTTGAGGTGATGCTGGAGACAAGAGACTGTCTGGCTAAGCCAAGCGCAGATGACAAAAAGGCCAAGTAGACCGACTGATTGGGCAGGTGGGGCATCTAATGTTTAGCGCGTGATGTTGTAATCATCTCACCTTCCTAACCACAGAGCCCCCACCGACAAAACCAACATGGTGGCAAAGATGATATTTGTTGCTCGTCCGATAACCGGATCTCTTAGAAACTTCGCAAATGCTGCACCAAAGGTAAGCCAGATAATACTGAATATAAGTATCACCAAGGACAGCAACAACAGTTTCCAGCCTGTATCAGCCGCCAGATTATCAATTACAATCGTATGACTCGAATAGACGGCGCCAATGGCGGCGAAAGCCTTTGGATTGATCACTGCAAGTGTAAAACCAGGCAAAAACGCTGGCGCACTGCCAAAGCACTTCGCATCCTTAACGACGGGCGC
Source organism: Halomonas sp. PA16-9 (assembly GCF_009728585.1). Taxonomy (NCBI): domain Bacteria; kingdom Pseudomonadati; phylum Pseudomonadota; class Gammaproteobacteria; order Oceanospirillales; family Halomonadaceae; genus Halomonas; species Halomonas sp. PA16-9. The sequence continues at coordinate 879,924 of NZ_CP040451.1, forward strand.
CGTGGCTATTCGGAAAGCTAGGTACAGAATATAGATCCCAGCCAAACTCGACAGAGTCACGAGCAACAATGGCTTGGTGAGAACCACAGCCGTGATACCGGCAGCAATCATGAGCAAGACCACTACCGTCCCCAGAACAATTCCAGACATGTAGCGCAGCCCCTCCTAAAACCATACGCAGAGCCAATGCCTGCAAGACTCAGGGTTGCAGGGCCTGGGCTACCCATCAGGGGGAATGCAGCCATCAAAAGTAATAAGATGTTATCCATCATAGGCCAAACCTTTTGGAGGTGCTGGTCGTTCCTGTACGAGAAGATGGGCAATGGCCGAAGCACACCCAGAATAATTGAGAGGTACCAAACCTGGTCGTAACTGGCATAGCGATCAAACAGGGCGCCGCCCAGCCAGACTCCAAAAAAGCCTCCAAGTTGGTGACTTAGGAATACCAAACCAAACAAAGTCCCCATCGCACGAGAACCAAACATGGTAAGCACTAGCGCACTGGTCAATGGAACCGTGGAAAGCCATAGTCCTCCCATGACCAATGCAAAAATCATCACCGATGCTGGTGTGACAGGCTGCGAGATAAATATGAGGATGACCAAAGCCCTAAGGACGTAGATCGCCGATAGAACATAGGGTTTGGGAAACAGCATGCCAAGCTGCGAAGCGAGCAACGTGCCAAAGATGTTTGCCAACCCAGCCAGAGCCAGGGCCTGAAGACCCAAGGCACGCAATTCATCCGGAGAAGCAGAGGAAACACAGAAGTGCTGTACATAGTTAGGCAGGTGCGCTGTGATAAACGCGAGATGAAAGCCACATACGAAAAATCCCATGTTGAGCAACAAATAGCTCGGGTGGCCAAATGCAGATCGAACCGTTTGAGTGACTGGAGCATACTCAGCGCTACTGGACAACGGTGATTCATTCACACGAAGAAAAGGAATACACATAGCAATGGGTAGAAGTGCGCCGGTAATGACAATAATCATCAACCGCCAGTCGAGCCATTCCGTCAACCACGACGCCATTAATGGCATAACGACTTGACCGGCGGAGCCCATGGCCGATGTTATACCAAGATAATAGCTGCGTTTGTCCTCTGGCGCGGCTCTGCCAACCACGGCTAAAACGATGCCGAATGCAGTACCGGAGACCCCCATACCGACAAGCACTCCAGCGCCAAAGTGTTGAACCAAGGGTGTCGTACCCAGGGCGCAAACCATCATCCCAAGCACATAGCACATGAACCCAGCCATAGTGCGCGCCGATCACCAAACTGTCGGCGACCATTCCGAAGCTCGGTTGTGCGAGCCCCCACACCAAATTCTGAATGGCGATGGAAAGCGAGAATACCCCGATACTGCCACCGAACAATTCATCCGAGAGTGGCTCAACCACACCACCAAAGATAGCTCGAACTCCAAATGACAGTGCCAGCACAACGCCACCTGCAAGCACGATTGGCATTATCCCCTGATTCGATACTGGGAAACCGGTTGTTTGAAGCCTCATAGCTATCTCACTCTCTTTCCTTGAACCTTCAAGGAGGGCTGATTGGCAATAAGGTGTACAGCACACCAGAATTGACGCAAATGCTAGCACTGGCATAAACTTTTGAATAACGAATATATTTGAATTTATAATTTAGGGTTTTTGAAGTGAATATAGCCTTTGATATTGATGCGTTACGCGCCATCGTTGCTGGAACCGATCTGCGCAGCTTCGCACGTGCGGCCGCACAACTTGGTCGCTCACAGTCAGCAGTCAGCATGCAACTGAAGAAGCTGGAGCAGCAGGCAGGTACTCAACTGTTCGTCCGCAAAGGTAGAACTCTGGTTGCCACTGATGCAGGCGAAGCACTGGTTGCCTATGCCCGCCGCATCATCGCTCTCAATGATGAAGCCGCGCTCGCGCTTGGCGCGACAGCAACCACGGCAACGGTTCGGCTGGGCCTGCCTCAGGATTTCTTTGAGGATGTGATGCCGGCAACCTTGTCTGAATACTCCCGCCTGCATCCAGGGGTTCATGTCGAGGTGCAGGCTGGTCCCAATCACGTTCTAGCCGAGGAAGTTAGAGCTGGACGGCTGGACGCTGCGATTGCATTCTGCCCAGAAAGCTCATCTGGAAGTGGGGGCGAGCTGATCGGCAAACTGCCTATGCGTTGGATGGCGCACAAAAGCTTGGTATTCGATTCTCGAATTGACCGGATACCATTGGTGCTGTTCGACCATCCCTGCCTCTTTCGGCAGTCGGCTCTAAGTGCACTTGAAAAAGCAGGTAAACGTTGGCGTGTGGCGGTTACCACACCTAGTCTGCCGGGTATTTGGGCCGCACTTCGCTCAAACCTTGGGCTTGCCGTGCGAACTGAACATGGCATGCCCGAAGGAGTTCAGTGTTCTGGCGAGAAATTTGGTCTTCCCAAACTTCCAGCGATTTCGCTGAAGTTGCTTCGCTCTTCGAATGCTTCACCCGCTGCTCAGGATCTATGCAACCTTCTGGAACATGAAACGATCAGGCTGGTCGCTCCCGGCTGAATGAGGCTACGTCAAATAGAAGGCTCTCTCTGAGAATTCCCATAAGGATCGCCATTTACTGTCTGCCAAGGAGTAGTCTGGCTTATCAAAGTCGTGTGTCGGTGGCACGGCAATAGTCTTGATTCCTGCTGCCTTTGCTGCCTTAACTCCTGATGCAGAGTCTTCAAAAGCAATGCAATGCTCCGGATGAACCTCTAGCTTTTGCAACGTAGAGATATAGACAGCGGGGTCAGGCTTTCCGCGTTCCACATGCTCCGATGACGAAATTCCGTGGAAATACTGGGCAATATCGAGCTTCTTCAGAACGGTATTGATCAATAGGTAGGGGGAGTTTGTCGATAAACCGATCTTGAAGTTTCTACTGTAAAAATAGCTCACTATCTGTTGGGCGCCTGGCATAGGCTCACCATGCTTTCTTATCAATTCGTCTACGCAGTCAATGACATCGTTTTCGACATCTTTGATGGATCTGTGCTGCCATGGAAAACGTCGATACCAGAATTCAGTAACCTCTCGAGTCGTCATCGCTGCGGTTTCTCGACATAATGAGTCCGACAGTTCAACACCCACGGATGAAAACACCATTCTCTCTGCTTTCGTCCAGAAGGGCTCGGAATCGATCAAAAGACCGTCCATATCAAAAATCACAGCCGGTGAGGTCACTTTATCCAGCTCCTATGATAGAAAACGGGTCAACGGTAATCCCCATTTTTAGAGGGCTCCAAAAGTATCGCTTAGGCCACTGAGGCCAGGATCTGAGTATCTAGCAGGCAGTTTTGCACATCATGCTCTTCTTCAATGTGTTAACAAGTCGTAGTCGATGCTCAATATAATAAAAAGACTCTGGTCACTCGGCGTTTAAGGGAGTTCGGTCAGAGCGCATCGGCAGATACAGCTGTGCAATTAGATCGCGCAATTGCCTCCGAACAAGCTAACAGTAGAGTAATGCCAAAAGCCGCTGCTGAAAAACCGGTGGTGCTCTTCGCGATAGGTATTTCTCCCATTATATTGGTGCCTGCCTTTCATCTTCTAAGAGCTTACCCCCATAGCCCTGTCAGTGGCCCACCTGCCGGGGAATCCTCGGGTAAGGCCACGGCAGCGACTCGCGCCTGGGCCGCCGCAAGCTGGGCGGGGTCGCCGCGCTCTATTTCCGGCTTTTGGCCTGGTGGGTAGGCGCCTACCATGCAGAAATCATCGTCCGCCTCTAGGCTGGCATGTCCAACCCCGGCGGGCAGAACCAGCACATCGCCTGGGTAAAGCATCAACTCCTGGCCGTTAGGGCCACCTAGCCGTGCCCGGGCCTGCCCGCGGAAGATGCCCAGTGCTTCATGGGCGGTGGAGTGAAAGTGGTCAAAGTCATATAGGTGGTAGCGCCACGCAGGCGGCCAACCGTGGCGTTTGAACATACTTTCAAAGGCATCGGCCCGTTCCTCTGCATTGCTGATATCGAGAACCTGGCGATAAACCAGCACTGGTAGAGGGGAGTTGGGGTAGCCGGTCGCTGCATCGCTGTCGAGATGGAGTCGTTCTGGCTGAGGGGTAGACATCCTGGTCTCCTCGTTGGGGGTGTGTTTATAAAATAGCTTTGAGCACACTCTTTTGCATAGCCGCGCTAACCGATAACAAACTGGCTGTGTGTTTTGTCAATTACCGCTCGGCAGCGTATCCCTCATCTTCTGTTCGATTGCCTTGATAGCATCAGTCGGTATCATATCGTTGACGTTGTCCATCATTACGCCCTTTTACCGCGAGCTTCTATGACCCAATCTAAAACGCCCTTCATTGTGGTGCTGAGCCTGGCAATGACCATGATGCTGGGCCCGTTTTCCATGGATACGTACCTGCCGGCTTTTCCGGTCATCGGCGAATCGCTGGGGATTTCTCAGCAGGCGGTATCGCTGAGTGTTTCAGTGTATGTACTCGCGTTGGCGCTTGGCCAGTTAATCGGCGGTGCGCTTTCAGACCGCTTCGGGCGCCAGCGGGTGCTGATGAGCGGGCTGGCGATTTTTGCGCTCTCAAGCATCGTCATTGGTATGGCGGATTCTTTGCACACGCTGCTCGGCGGGCGGGCAGTTCAGGCCCTGGGCGCCGGTTTTACCCTAGTATCTGTACCGGCGCTGGTGCGCGACCGGGTGGCGGGCCGCGACGCCGCGAAACTGTTCTCGATGATGGGTTTTATCATGGTGCTGGCGCCTGGGATCGCTCCGAGCGTAGGCAGCGCGATTCTGGCGCTGGGTTCCTGGCACTATATCTTTTTCGCCTTGGCGGTATACGCGTTACTGCTGGTGCCGTTGCTGGTGCGGGTGATCTTTACCGGCACGGGCAAGGTGTCCCGCGCGAAAAGCCCTAAGATGAGCCTGCTGGCGCGTTACAAGCTGGTACTGTCGACAAAACCGGCCTTGCCGTTCATCGTTTGGCAGGCTGCCTCTTTTTCTACCCTGATGATGTTCATCACCTATGCGTCATTTATCTATCAGGGGCATTTCGGCCAGTCGCCTTCAAGCTTTTCGATGTTGTTTGCGGCGAATATCGTCGCGATGCTTATCTTCAACATTCTCAATCGAGTGTTGCTTTCCAGGCTACCGTCACTGCGTATCCTGCAGTTGGCAACGGGCTGTCAGGCGGTCGGCATACTCTTGCTGGTAATGGCTGCCTTTATGGATTGGCCGATGTACGCCTTCCTGCCTGCCATGATGCTGACCATCGGCTCGATAGGGGCGATCTCGCCGAATATTCAGGCGTGCTTTTTGGAGTTCTTTCCCACCAGTGGCGGGACGGCCGCAGCGCTTCTGGGCGCAGCACAGTTCGGTGTCGCCGGGCTGCTGAGCGCATTGTCCGCCATGTTGCCGCATACGCTTGAAGCGGTCATTCTGGCCATGGCCGCCTGTGGCTCGGTGGCGTATCTGATGCTTGCCCGCTCTATCATCAAAGGGCGTGCCGCTGTCGAGGCACACTGAGCCAGGGGCCACACTCCTTTGTCAAAAGCCCCGTGTTTTGGATAACACGGGGCTTTTTTTATTTGTTGATCAGATGCCGCTAGTACACGAGCGCTGCAGATATAGGACGGGTAGTCGGTTGGTGCATGACCTCATACGTGTATTGCAATCATGAACTAAAGTTCAAAATAAATGATTATGATTGGCATTAGCACTATTGACTCTACGCTACCCCCTTTGGATACTCTTCCGGCCTTTTAAAAGAAAACCATAAGGCGAGCAGGGCAGGTTTATTCATTTCAAGGGGTCTTCAACATGACTGATAGCAGTAGCACAGTCCGGCGCAATGCAAGTTGGTTACGGTGGCAGCAGACCACTACCGCCATTCTGTGCGGCACCACGCTGGTGACTATTCCCATGATCGGGAACGCCCAGGAAACCGGCGAGAGCAGTGAAGGTAATGAGGGCTATCGCCTTGCTCCCATTATCGTCAATGCTCAGGCTTACGCTGATGATGATGCCAACTCGATAGTGGCCCAAGAGCTATGGGTCGGCGGTAAGGTGGCTACCAGTATCCTTGATACCCCCGCTTCCGTGTCGGTCGTCACTGAGAAGGAAATTGAGCAGCGCAACGCCTCTACCACCGAGGAAGTGCTGCAATATACGCCAGGCGTCCTCACTGATTATTACGGCACCGATGACCGTAACGACTATTTTAAAATTCGCGGATTCGAGGCCACCACCTACCGTGACGGGCTTACGCTAGGCTCAATGCGCGGTGTACGCGAAGAGCCTTACGCCTACGAACGCGTTGAAGTGTTGCGTGGGGCCAACTCCACCCTGTTTGGCCCGGCGGATCCAGGTGGTTCGGTCAACTTCGTGAGCAAGCGGCCACGCTTTGAGCGTTTTGGAGAGGGGTATCTCTCCTACGGTTCATTTGACGCAAAAGAAGCCGGTGTTGATGTGGGTGACACGCTGAACGCTGACGAGACAGTGGCCTACCGCTTTACCGGCACCATCCGAGACAGCGACCGCGAATACGATCACTCCAAAGACAACAATGGCTTCCTGATGGGTGGCCTGACCTGGGAGCCGACGGCGTACACCTCCGCAAGCGTTATCTTCGATTACCTGAAACGTGACGACACCCCCAATAGCGGTGGTTATCCGCTCGACCGGGAGTACGACCGCAGCGAGTTCTTTGGTGAGCCTGGTTTTAATTATCACGATGTTGAGCGTACCAGCCTTACCGGACAGCTCACCCATGATTTCAACAACGGGCTGACGCTGCGGGGTAATCTGCGCTATAGCGACCTGACTGATGACTTCGGCTACGTTTATATCACTGACTCCGCGGCGCGAGTTGGCAGCGTGGTGGATCGCGACTATTTTGGAACGGACAACGAAGCCCAGGAGTTGATCGGCAACGCTATCCTGCAATACGACGCCCGCTTTGATCAGGTCGACAGCAGCACGCTCGTGGGTGTCGAGTATCGCGATGCTTCCACCGAAGACCGTTCGTTTTACGGGGAGGCGACCTCCATTGATATCGCAAACCCCGTCTTTAGCGGTGCCCCGAGTAGCCTGAACGTCTATAGCCGCAACAAGCAGGACTTTACCACCGAGTCGGTTTTCCTGACCCAGAATTTGTCCTTCTATGACCGATTCATCGTGACAGCGGGTGCGCGCAACGACTCGATGGATGTCTCAAGCACCAACATGGCGGGCGTTACCGATTCCGATGACTTCTCTGAGACCTCACTTCGCGGTGCGCTGACCTATCGGGTCACCGACGAAATTTCCACCTATGTCAGCATGGTGGAGTCGGTCGCACCACCCACGATTGGTGTCGATCCCGAACGGGGCGAGCAGTACGAAATTGGTGCGAAATATTCTCCCTTTGGTACGAATGCGCTGTTTTCGGCGGCCATCTATGACCTAACCAGGGACGACGTCACCATCTCGGTTGTACAGGACAATGGCGTTATCGAGCGGGAAACCGTGGGTGAGTCCCGCGTACGGGGTCTTGATCTGGAAGCGAAGGCTGAGTTGACCGATAGCCTAAGTGTGGCCGGTGGTTACTCCTATATGGAGTCGGAAGTGGTACGCGACAGCAACGCAGCCAGAGAGGGTAAGGAGTTCACCGCAGCACCCAAACATACGGCGTCGCTGTGGGGCTACTATACCTTGCCAAGCCAGGATATGAGTGTAGGCCTCGGCGCCCGTTACATTGGCTCCTACTACTTTGATGTCGCCAATACGTCAAAGAGCAGTGCGGCAACGCTGTTTGACGCGGCCTTCAGCTACCAGCTCACTAAAGACGCCGACCTAGCCGTCAACGTCAGCAACTTGCTCGACGAGCAGCACGTGGTCGGTTCAAGCACGGCCGATTACTATAATCCGGGTCGCGAAATCAGCGCGAAAGTGAGCTATCGCTGGTGATGTAATTCCGCCTATATCCCAGAGGTAAAGCAACGGCAAAACGCCCCGACTTGAACATTAAAGGCGGGGCGTTTTGGTATTTAGGCTTCTGTTAGACCATCAACGATAAACACGCGGTAGTCGGCACCCTGGAAGCGGTGCTTGCGGGCTTCCTGGTAGGCGGGGCTTTGGTACCAGGCGCGGGCGGCAGCCATATCCGGGAAGCGCAGAATCACCGCACCTTCCATAGCGCTACCTTCGAGCACTTCAAAACCACCATAAAAAGCGAGTGGTTGCGGATCGTGGCCTGCGCGAGCGGCTTTTGCCTTCTCGCTGTAGCGCTCCACTTCCTGGGCGTCGTGGGTATGTTCGCGGGTCATTACGATATAAGCGGGCATTAAATTCTCCTTACTTGTTTATCAGGAACGTTATTAAAAGCTGTTCGTTTAGGGAATGGGCAGGGTGTCACTGATGATACCCCGCTCGGTGTACAGACTGCACTGCCGGGTATGGCTGGTGACGGGGGCATAGGATTAGCTTACGATTAATTAGCTAACATCGCTTGGTGTCCACAGCGCTGCACGTTATCGTTTTTGCTTTCTTTATTTAATAACAAGCCGAGTCATACCATGAAACTCGATCTCTACCAGTTGGATGCCTTTGCATCCAAGCCTTTTGAAGGCAACCCTGCGGCGGTTTGCCCACTAGATGCGTGGCTTGACGATGAGTTGTTGCAGGCTATCGCCACGGAGAACAATCTCTCTGAAACGGCCTTTTTTGTACCTGCCGAAACGGGCTACCATCTGCGCTGGTTTACCCCTTCTGTTGAAGTCGATTTATGTGGCCACGCCACGCTTGCAACGGCGTGGGTGATTTTTAATGCGCTGGGCGATACCGCCCAAACACTGCATTTTGAGACGCGTAGCGGTCAGCTTTTAGTGCAGCGTGAAAACGACGAACTTGCCATGAATTTTCCCGCGAAGGCGCTGGAGTCGTTGGCGATGAAAGTCGAGGTAATGGCAGCGCTTGGGCTTAGCGAGATCAATGAACTGCTGATATCCGACGATATTGTGGTGGTGATCAACGATGCGCAGTTGATCGAATCGCTAACGCCGGATATGCAGCAATTGAAGCGCCTTCCAGGGCGCGGCATTGTCGTTACTGCGAAAGGCAGCGATGTAGACTTTGTCTCCCGTTGGTTCGGCCCCAAAGTAGGCGTGGAAGAAGACCCCGTTACCGGCTCGGCGCACACCTCGCTTGCACCTTATTGGGCGAAACGGCTGGGCAAATGTGAGCTAACGGCGCGCCAGGGTGGTGCCCGAAAAGGTGAACTTCGCTGCGTAGTGGCAGGAGAGCGGGTAGTGATTAAAGGCCGTGTGGCGCCTTACATGAAAGGGGTAATCACTCTGCCAAGTAATTCGTTAGCATGATCCGGCTCCTCACCACTCAAAAACTGAAGGAAAGGTTCTTCAATACTGGCGAGCCGTGATCCAGGGTTAATAGAGTAGCTTCAGCACTTTGGACTGCTCTGTAGAAGCAAATGAGCTAGCGCCGTTATCGGTTTTGATTGTTGGTAGTTTCATCCAACCCGTATACGAGCCAGCTGTAATACGTAACACACATACTCAACTAATTGTTCAATGCCCTATATCCACTTATAAAACTGAAAGACAATGTGTTGGGCGGTTTTTTGGCTGTGCCTCACGGCATGGCCCAAGCGATATATCACAGCTTGGCAGCATTGCCGGGCAGCGAAACTCTTTACTGCTTTGGAATCTGTTGGTAAATGCTGTGCTGAGCTTTTGCCTGCTCTTGAGCTACTTGCCCGTTTTGCCATGTCGATATGCCGCGCTCGGCAGTCTGTCCCGCGATATAACCACCGACGCCAAGCGTCATCAGGTTCCAGAGTGCTTCGGGCAATGGCAGCGTCAGGCCCACGCCAAACATGGCGGATAGGTAAGGCGCGATCAGATAGTTATTAGCGACGATCGCTACGATAGTAAGCATTAAGATGGGACGCCAGTTGCGTTGCAGCCAGCTTTCGCCTTCAGCCTCAACAAGCACGACTTGCATCTGGCTTTTGAGAGCGCTGTTTTCCGCATCGATCAATTGAGTTTGTATCTCGTGCTTAAGCCGCGCCGCTTCATCTTTGTCGGTCAACGTCTTGTCGATCACGCTAAACAGCGGGCCAGTGATAACAGATAACGCTTTAGTCGCTATGTTCATCGCAAGCCCTCCAGCGCTGACACTCGGCTATTTAGGTTATTGATACGCCCCTCGATATTATCAAGCTCACGGCGCGCATCCACTGTGCGGTAGTACGTATCGCCCCAGCTTTTCAGCTCATGGCGCATTTCCTGAAGCATCAAGTCCTGCATAGTCAGGCGCTCTTCTAATACTACCGACTGCTGGCCGAGTTTCACCAGTTCAGAGCCAGCCCAAATGATCAGCGTTACTAACAGCACCTGGATTCCTGTCTGCATATGGCGCTCAAATATTGAAGGTTTCACATTGCGTTCCTGAGTCATTACGCCACTCTCCGAAGCTTGATGCGCTCGTACCAAGTTTGGTCGTTAGTGCACAGCTCACCGTGGGCGCGTTTGAACTCCAGCAGCAGGCGCTCAAGCGAATACTCATGCTGGCCGTACCCAGCCCCTGGCAGCGACGCCCAAATATTCCTGCAGCGGTGAATGGCCTCGGCGATCTCGCCCGCCTGAATTAAGCGCAAGGCGTGCTGTTCACGGATTTGCTGAATTGCACAACGGTCTTGGCTAATTGGCCCGAAGTCGGGCAAGTTAAGCTTGATGCGGTAGTGAGGCCAAAAGCGGCTCAACTGCTGGTATCGGCCAGCAGCTGTAGAATACAGCCCTTTACGCACTTTCACGCTTTGGCGAGGGTGGTCGGTGTAGTGATCCATTAGGATCAACTTGCTTGGGATAGAGCCGACAATCACTCGGTAGCCGTTATCAGTGCGGGGGTCTTGAAGCATGGGCTTGCCTATCTCAGCAAACGCCAGCACGTCGAGAAATGCGCATACATTCTTGCCGTCAGTGGCTTGGGGAGTAATTCGGGGCATGTAGGTCTCCAACGCCTCACGATGTGAAATTATGAGTTGTTTCATCATAGGTCGAACCTATCTCATTAATACGCAATGCTAAGGTTTTTGCTTCATCTGAATATTTCTATCTCAAACATCACGTCCACTTTGGGTTAGCACCCGGGTAACTGAGTGTTCCAAAAAAAATACTAGGGCGATGATCGGGCGAGGTTGCGGCGCCAGTACACGTAGAAATGTCCACCTGAACGTAGGCAGGAGGAATATTTCCTGACTCGCGCTACTGCTGAGAAACACCGCAATCCCCGGTCAAGGTCGTGGTTGCCTGTTCGAGTGCCTTTTCGGCATCTCAGCTCAGTGCACAAGTATTTCCTGTAATCAGAGTAAGCCTGTAATTTTTTAATTACAAGTATATCTTGTTTAGCTTGTCACAAGCTTGCCTTGTACACTGCTGAAAATTTATATCATTCAGTCAAAAGCGCTTTGAGCAAACCAATGGAATTTTCAGAACGACTTAAAATAGCCCGTGAAAGACGTGGTCTTACCCAGACCCAGCTTGGCGAGATGCTTGGCGTTTCTGCGCAGTCGGTTCAACAGTGGGAATCAGGTGGTACGATGCCCCGCCACAAGCGCATAGACTCATTGGCGAAGCAGTTAAATGTGAGACCGCAGTGGCTTATCCTGGAGCAAGGCCCCATGGTAGAGGGTGTGCAAGATGAGGTGGTTCTACACAAGACGGAGCTATACGAAGAAGAGGGTGAAATACCGCCCGATGAGATTGAGGTGCCTTTTTTTCGTGAGGTTGAAATGGCAGCAGGAAGCGGAAGAACCCAGGTAATAGAAAATCACGGTCACACAATGCGATTTAGCCTTCAACGTTTGGCCAGGGCAAATGTCCAGCCTTGTAACGCTGGTTGCGCCACGGTTACCGGTAATTCTATGGAGCCTATAATTATAGATGGCTCGCCTATCGGTATCGATAAAGGCTGCCGCCACATAATTGATGGGAAGATATACGCGCTAGACCATGACGGCATGCTTCGGGTCAAAAAGCTCTACCGATTACCACTTAACCGCATGCGCGTAGTCAGCGAAAATCACGAGGAATTTCCGGAGGAAGTGTATTCGATTGGCGATCCAGAAGCACCGAAGATAATTGGGCGTGTATTCTGGTGGGAAACTTTTTCGTAACAAGTCTTTTTTGTAAGAAAACCGCCTTTTTGAGGCGGTTTTTTTTCGCCTGCAATTCAGTTGGTTACATCTATTTCTTGTAATAATACCTGATAAAACTTGTTTTGTGCTTGCTATTACAACTTTATCTTGTATATTTGGATTCATTGCAAGCAGCATTACCCGCACCACCGGGAAACGTGGATGCTCTTTAACAATTCGATAATCCTAGCCGCCCGTAGGGGATTGCATCTCACAAGAGGTTGCTAGGAATACGCCGCCCAGGGCTGTCGAAATGCTGGGAATGCTTGAAAGGCCGCGCTGACTGCGCAGTGGGGCATATGTCCGCCCACTCGGCAGAGAATAGCGCGGACTGTCGACCGCAATAGGGACAGACTTGGCAAACCAGCCCAGTTAGCAGTCAACGCTAAACCAGCCTCCACTGCAGGGGCTGCCGAATCAACAGCAGTAAGTCACGCCTGATCCGCAGCAATATAACGATCTTGAAGAAGAAATTCCTATTTAACCTATCTGCTCACCATACAGTTTCTCTCAAAACAGCATCTTACGATGACAAATCAAACCGAGCCAAGATAAGGAGGTGATAGCCCCCTGAGCCTAGCCCACGCATGTAATCAATTGAATAAAGACTACTATTCGATTCCGCGTTTATTTTAAACCGGGGAATGCATAAACACTGAATCTATCTATACCTAAGTAATACTAAACCTAAGCAATAGGAGAATTTTATGAGCGTAGTTCGTATTAACGAAACCCAGCCTCTTTCCGGCGCCATTACAGACCTGCCTGACAACATTTACGGCAATTACAACAGCCCGCTGTATCAGCTGATACAGGGAGGGCTACGTAATCAGCCAACCACTGACCCTAACCCCATTTTATTTCTTCAGAAGTACTCGTCTGCTAACCGCAACCAGAATTCATCGGAATGGGAACAAGGTGGGCTGTACTCACAGTTAACTAAGGTCACCGGTAACGCATACGGCGCAGCAATCACTGGAAATGCCCGAGCCACTGGTGGATCCGGAGACTCCATCGGGATTCATGCTCGCTGTTCTCGGGTAACCCCAGGTGGTCGCGGGTATGCTCTTTGGGGTTATTTTTCCGGCCAAGTGCAGAGTAGTGAAGCTAGCCATGCAGCTGAGCTTAATGCCAATGTAACCTATGATCCTGGATATGGCTCTAACCACCAGCTTGTCCGGGTATGCATGGCTGATCGATCAGCTGACACTAACCGATTCGGTAGCGCCCTAACTGTAGGCCGAAATACTAAAGGTGGAGATAACAACGGATTTCATACCGGGCTCCGATTTGAAGCTGGTTCCATCGTACGCAACACTGGAAATGATGGAGAGGCCATCCGTGTAGATGCGCCAATTAGTTCCTCTGGAAGCATTGGTGGCCTTCGCTTCGCCCGAGCTCATACCTCGCACGGTGGTGTATTCAAGTATGCCTTCAAAACAGACGAAGCGGTTTTCGCTGACAATGAAGTCGGGCGTCTTGGCGTCACACAGCGTCTTTCCTGGTACTCCAACGGAGCCCGTCGAGTTAGCTTGGTGGGGGGCAATACTACCCTCAGCATTACCGGCGGAGCCCTTAATATTGCCAATCCGGTAAGTGACACGGGATTACAAATAGCCGGTACTAAAGTACTGGGCCAACGCAAAGGAGGCTGGGGAGGTGTAAGCGGTACCACTAGTCGAGCGCAATTTAATACATCGAATGTCACAACCTCTCAATTGGCTGAGCGAGTTAAGGCCCTAATTGAAGACCTGACAGGTCATGGTTTAATTGGAGCTTAATATGAACGAGGTAGAGAAGATACGCTCAGCAAGTGAGTTCCTGATGCGCTGTGATTTGAAGGGACACGAAGTACCTTACTTCAACGAAGTCATGCAGTACCTGAACGAACTGTCTGAAAAAAATCAGCAATGAATGAAGAGTAAGACGTATAAGTAAGGACGTCTTGAGGTGGCTTTTGTTAGCTGCTGAGGCTAACTAGAAGATATAAAAGAATATAGGCCATATGGCCTATGGGATAAAGCAGCTTACATGATTGGCTATGACTTTAATTCTGTGTAATTTAAGTACACCGTAAGTTTATGTTTTAGCCAGTTTGTTGAGACTTTTTATAATGCTGCTGTCTTTTTTAGTCGAAAAACTATCATTATTAACATAATACATGAAGGAGAAACGATGAATAATAGCAAGTTTCGCGATAATGCGCCTGAAACATTGAATGGCGCCACGACTAGAGGTGTTAGCAACTTGGCGGATAGTATTAGCTCTGCAGAAGTTACTACGTCTACTGGTACTCAAACAGTTCTTGAAGCATTAGATGCCCGGTGGAATGTGCTAGTTAAAGGAGGTGAATTCCCCCGCCCACTTGATGAGCAATTAGCTGAAGCTATGTACGTAGAAAACTTCGGTGCAGTAGGTGACAACGTTACTGACGATACTGCTAGCTTGCAACTTGCGTTAGATAGTGGTGAAGATGTATACCTTTCTTCCGGTAAAACGTATCTTATTTCTGACACTCTGAGCATGATAACGCCTAACCAGCGTTTCGGTGGCAATGGTATTATTAATTTTAAAATTGCCAATAACGAACCCTCACGACCAGCTGTTTACTTAGCCAAGGGCGCTGATAAGGCTATTTTATGTGTACGTGCAGTTAATCACAATGGTCAGAATCATGGCCCTATTAACGACCGTGGTGGACACCTAATTTGGGCTTCTGCTATCTTCATGGAGGCTGATGAGTGCGAAGCTCGTAACGTTACTGTTCTTAACGGTGCGGATAATGGTATCGCAGTTTGCCGTATTGAAAATGATACTATTATTGCTGGCGCGCCGCGTATGGTGCGAGTTACTGGTTGTCGCGGTTCTAACTGCGGCTGCGCAACTGGCTTGAAAGAGCTCATTGATGGTGTGCCAACGCCTCGTGGTCGCCTTGGCGCGGCGGTCGATATTGGTTCAGGCAATAACTGCATCGTTTCTGACTGCTTAGATGAAGGCTCTTATATTGGTTTCATTCTAGATTTAGGTGCTGGCGCCCAAGCAGTATTCAGTAACTGTATTGCCTATGCTACTAAGCGTGACTATGACTGGATCGGTACAACTGAGTCAGGTACAGGTTTTTACATTGGAGGATCAGATAGCCACATAGTCAATTGCCAAGCTTTCTTCTGTGAGAATGATGGCTTTTGGTTCGATGCAATTGCTTCTTACACTTCCGGCACTAACTTGATGTCTTATGGCTGTAAGCGTCACGGTTACCGTATTGACAATGACTTTGCCACTTTCACATCCTGCGTTGCAAAAGCTAATAGTCAAGACCCTGAAGCTTTCGGTGTTGGTTATCTAATTGGTGGCCCGAGAAACAAGGCATTTGTTACATTTCTTGGTTGTATGGCTTTCCAGAATCACAAAGTGGGTTTTTACATTCCTTCGGGTGTAACTAAGGCGACACCGACGCTGATTGGTGGTCGTTATGAAGGCTTGATCGCTAACGTCCTTAATGATGGCGCCAATTCTAAGATTGGTTCGCTTATGTCCAACAATGGCAATATGGGGTCTGGCACTACAGAACCAGAAGCTTCTGGCTTTCATGTTGCTGGAAAGAAAATGGCTGGTAAGTTAGGTGATACTGGAAACGCTGGCCAATTTGCTATTAGCCCAGAGAGTTCCAATTCAAAACGTCTTTCTTTTGAGTATGACGATACTGCCAATATGGCACGCATTCAAGCTATAGAAGCAGGCATTTCACACCGTATCTTACAGGTTAATCCCTACGGCGGTCATGTTACGGTTGGTAAAGGTACGTTCGACAGCACTCTGGTGCTGAATAATCACTACCTATGGGTAGACGCCAGCAGTCGATTACGTATTAGCTATGGGCCTCCGGCTTCAGCCAATGCTGGTGTAGTAGTCGGCTCACAAGCCTAAATGGGCTTCTAGTTAGTAGTTTTAAAGCAACTGACTGGAAATTAAATATTCGTACTATCAAGTTTTATAACCCTGCTAACTCAACTATAGATCCGATGCGGAGATTGCTTCACTGATAAGCTCTAGCTGTAGTAGTTGTTCTTGTTGGCAGGGTTGTAAATTTAGATTTATATAAAGGAGAGAGCTATGATGTCGATGAGAAAGAGTGATGCAGAATGTGTTGATTAAATGGTAAGTTGTAGGGGAGTGTTTAAAAAGTTTATGGTATTTTTGAAATAAAACATACTGGGTTGAAAATAAGTGTGTGTAAGAATGCAACAGCTGCCGAGGGTTAACCGGCAGTTTATCACAAGTATAAATATTGTTTACTAAGCGTTGTTTGTAGAGTCGTCGGGTATGTTGTGGGTGCCTTTCTTAGCGATTTCAGGCTCGGGCTCAATGACTACCTCGGTTTCCAGCCAATGTTTTTCCAGTGCCGCCAAGGCTATTTCATAACAATCGTCGATATGGCTGTTACCCATGTATTTCATGGCGGCGAAGCTAATGCTGCCTGCCACAGCGCTACCTACGAAGGGGACGAACTTAGCAACGCCTTTGGAAGCAACCTTGACACCCATTCTGCTGAGCAGCGTCATAATAAGTGCTTTTGTAATGTATTTTCCCGCCATCTTGCTGCCGGTATTTGAAATGACCGTCATCACAAAAAGCTTGGATTCTGTATCCAGGCTGTCGATCTGTTCAGGCGTTAACCCAAATTTTTCATTAATTTTGGGAATTAACCGCATCAATATGGCGACGTCTGAGCCAATATCTAAGCCTGGTATGGGTATAACCGCAGTGCCAGCTGACAGGCTTGAACTCTTCGTTACCATCGAACGGCATGACTGTTTAATGGCTTCGAGCTCTTCTAGTGACTCGATCATATAAGATCCTTTATTCACGAACGGCAAGCTCCTTATGCGGCCCAACTCATTGATTTACCTAGGCAGGCTGAACAAACCAGTCAAGGGAACGACATCATGTACGTTAGGGCGGAGTATAGTTGACCCTCCGTATCTTGCCCTAAGCGCCGCTACCGGACTAAGCGACGTTATCGGCAGGCGGTTATCCAACGCGAATAGGCAATGCGATGATAAATCGCTGTCGTTTCTTTAGGGACGGTTTTGACGCAATACCATCAAACCCGCCATTAATACCATAGCCATACCTAGCCAAGTTATAGCGCCTGCCAATCCTGTTGAGAAGGGGGGCTTTGTTGGGGTAGGGCATTCAGCGGCTCTTTCTCTTCTTCGTCCACACTCAATGCTCTCTTCCCAAGGACTATGCGACGACCCTCCATTTCTCTTGACCTCAAGTTAACCTGAGGTTTTAAAGTAAGCGCCGATTCTTATTTTAGCAATGGCCGATAAAGGGTGGGCAGTGGGTATGTGCAATGGCAATTCGAGATCAATACCGTTGGTAAGAACGATCCTTCTGATCATTCTGATTGGGCTCAACCTGAGGCCATCCATGGCGGCTATTGGCCCGCTGGTTGAGGCAATCCGGTATGATGTGAGTCTTTCATTTACACAGCTGTCGCTTTTAACCACGTTACCGGTACTAGCGATGGGGTTAGGGTGTTTTGTTAGCGCATTGCTTGCAAAGCGGATCGGCTTTAATAGCGTGATTACCCTGGCGCTTGCGTCGATTGCTTTATCGGACGCGTTACACTGGTTTGGCTTCGGGTATACAGGCTTATGGGCAGCCGCGCTGGGCGCCGGCATTGGCATAGCCTTTATCCAGGCGGCACTTCCTGCGGTGATAAAACAGGCGGCAGGCGAGAAAACCCCGATGGTGATGGGGTTCTACATTGCCTCCATCATGGGGGGCGCGGCTCTCGCTTCTGCCATTACACCTGTGGTGAGTGATTATATTGGCTGGCAGAGCGCCTTGGCGTTATGGGGACTTTTAGCACTTGCAGGGCTCGTTTGCTGGGTGATGCGCAGGCGAGTACTGCCAGCCCCTAGTCAAAACAACAGTGTTAGCATCGCTTTTTCAGCGATGGCTCGGCAGCCTCGGTTTTGGTCGTTGGCGATTTTCTTTGGTTTAGGTACGGCGGGTTATACCTGCCTTCTGGCTTGGATTCCGCCCACCTTTATCAATTTAGGCTGGTCTCAAACGCAAGCGGGGCTGGCGCTTAGTTGGCTAACTGCCATTGAGGTGATGGCTGGCCTAACGTTTCCCATACTGGCTCAACAGATGAAAGACCGTCGCCCGGTGTTATTGCTGGTGCTTCTGTTATCGGTGGCGGGCTTTTTGCTTCTTGGGCTAATGCCTAAAACAATGGCTTGGTTGGCAACCGCGCTGCTGGGGTTAGGAATTGGAGGCCTTTTTCCCTTAAGCTTGATCATCACTATGGATCACTCAGACGACCCCGTGCTAGCGGGCCAGCTTGCTGCTTGGGTACAAGGGATCGGCTATATCATCGCCTCTTTAGCACCTATCGCGGCGGGGTTGATAAAAGACTTACTGGGAGGGTTTGAGCAGGCATGGCTTATGCTTGGGGTGGTTTTTATAGGGCTGATAGTGATGAGCCTACGTTTTGATCAATCTAAAGCACCCCAACAGCTACACTTTAGTTAGCGAAAAGGGCTTCTCGGCAATCTAAACGGAAAAGACGAAACGCTAGTGCCCTCGGTTCGTTAGCGTTCTGTTTAATCCGCCCACTGCCAGGGCGGCTCGTCCAGCCATCCCTGACCCAAGATAACCGTCTCGCCAAACTCTTTATCCAGCGCGATAGAGTTACAGGCCTGATCTTGCTCCAGTGTCGCCACTAGGCGCGGCGCGTGGGAGACCACCCACACCTGGGTTTCCCGCGATGCACGGATAATCAGGCGCCCCAGGGCGGGCAGCAAATCCGGGTGTAGGCTGGTTTCCGGCTCATTTAGCACTAGCAAGGAAGGCGGCCTGGGTGTGAGCAGTGCCGCCACCAGCAATAGGTAGCGAAGTGTGCCGTCTGATAGTTCCGACTGATTTAAGGGGCGCAACAGGCCTTTCTGTCGAAACTGTAGTACAAAGCGGTTACCCGCATCGGCCCCAAAATCAATCGTTGCGCCGGGGAAGGCGTCTTCAATTGCCTCATACAAGGCCTTTCGGTCGCCAATCTCGTGTATGGTGCGCAATGCGGCCACTAGGCTGTGGCCATCGTGATCCAGCACCGGGGTGCGGGTACCGATTTGCGGTGTGCGGATGAGGGAGTGTGGGTCGGTTCGGAACTGATCGTAGAAGCGCCAATGACGAATGGCTTGCCGAACAGCATGGACTTCAGGCACGGCGACCGGATCACTGATTTCGTTCAGAATGCTTTCGTAGCTATTAAGGTGGGCATCGTAAACCTGCCATTTACGACCTGCACGCACTTTGACCACAGACCCAACTCGGTCGATCAAACAGCTGCTGGGTCGGCAAACATTGCCTGCCCAAATGCATTCACGTTTTATTTCGGGGTCGAACTGGAACATGGACGGGTCTTGGTAGCCCGCAAAGCCCTGAGGTGCGGGCATCCCCAATGAAATGGCGTAGCCGAAATCTTCACCCACAAAACCCAGCCTAAGCCGAGAACTGTTTCTCTTGGCAGTGCCCTCGATGGGATTGGAGCCGTCTCTCATGCCTCTGGTGAGTTTTTCTGGACCTGCCCAGAAGGTGTAATCAAGCCCACCTTCTTGAGCAATCGAGGAGATAAGATTGCCTTTGGTGGTCTCCGCCAGTAACCGCAGCGCCTTGTATAAATTGGATTTGCCGCACCCGTTGGGCCCAGTCACTACATTGAGACTCGACAAGGGAGAGACAACGTTTTTCAGGCTGCGGTAGTTGGATACGGCAAAGGTGCTGATCATAGCGTTGGGGACTGGCTGCTCTTGGCATCGTGAAAATACCAGTTTAGCCCCAAGTGCCCCCTCACTAGAAGACATCGATAGCTGGAGATTTTAAGTGTCGATTGAGGGGCAGGATGCTCATGTCCGCGATTACGGCGAGGGTTTTGGTCGGCAGTTGCCTTTATTCTGTACGAGCTGTCTGGCGAGAGTGTCAGGCGGGCATCACTTCTTCTCAATATTAAAATATCCTCGGAAATATATAGAAAGACCGGATCAGGCAAGAAACAAAGAGTATTTGGCATTCTGATCCGTTCATTTTGAATCTATCATTCATGTGCTGATAAAGAGACTAGAAAACCAAGCCTCCTTCTCTAAAGAAGATGATTAAATCACAGGTGGGAAATGAGAGAGGAAGCGATCCATGAAGTTCTTTTTCAGCTCGGTAGGTTGAATAGATAGTTAACGTAAGGAGTAAATCATGAAACTTTTAAATGCGGCCTTAATCATTGCATTAATGCTTTCTTCAGGCGTAGCGCTTGCGGAAAAAGGCTCGGATGAAGATAACAGGATTGTTTATTCTGATTCGACGTCTACAGATAGCGGTACTCAGAATATTCCAGCCTCCCAGGTGCTTGCTGACAACCCTTGAACAGAGCTAAGTAGGTCAGTTGTAGGTAGTGTGTTTTGAAGTAACGTAAAGTCATTAAAACTGCTCGGTGGCATGTAGATTTTAAATTAATCACATGTCACAGGGTTGGTCGAGTGATGGCTAGTTATTTAAGGGTAAGGAGTAAATTATGAAGATTTTACATGCAGCCTAAATGATTGTATTAGTACTTTTATCAGGTGAAACATCCGTTGAGAGAGGTTCCGATAAAGATAGAGAGATTGCTTATATCGAGTCAATGTCTTCGCAGCAAGCGAAAGAAGTTTGTTATTATCTGACACGCTGGTTATAAACCTTAAAGCGAATTATTAATTTTGATGTAGGCAATAATGCCGGGCGGGCCTAGTCATTTTAGGCCCGCCCGTTTATTTTCAGGCTTCCATTTGATTCAGTAAGGTTGAGATTTTACGCTACCTCCTAGGGCTGCAGTCTCAATAGCCAAGCACAACATTTACCCCATTAGGTGAAGTGTTGCTTTGTCCAGCCCCGCGCCTTTCATGGTGTTGAGCGTTGAGCCCTACGCAATGATACCCACCCGGCAATACGCTGTTGCCCGCTCATGGCGGCTACCATCAAACTGGGCAGGAAAGTCAGCGTGATGAGCGTGGAGAACGCGATGCCAAACATCACGATGGCGCCCAGGCCACGGTAGAGTTCGGTGCCCGCCCCAGGGATCAGTACCAGAGGGGCGAGACCGAAGATGGTGGTCAGGCTGGACATCAGGATCGCGCGCAGACGGATATTGACCGCATCATCAACTGCCGCGACGATGGATTCCGCGCCTTCTTCCAGCCGCTTGTAGGCTTCCTGAACGATCAGGATCGGGTTGTTGACGACGGAGCCGAGCAATACCAGAAAGCCGAGAGTAGCGTGATCATATCGAAAGGCTGGTGGATGCCAAACGGAGCGCCGAGGCCGTTGAGTATCGCCAGGCCAAGAATCCCGCCCGCGAGCCCCAAAGGAATCGTGGCCATGACGAATAACGGCCGCCCCCAGTGGCGGAAAATCGCCACGAGCATCAGATAGCACAACAGCACCGCGATCATGAAATTACCCGAGACTGCTTCGCGGGTGGCTTGCAACTGGTCGCTGGCACCGGTGATATCTATCGAGACGCCGTGCGGGATCTCACCGTCACTGCGCATGGCCCCGATCAGCTCGTTTTGCACGCGTTCGACGCCCGTTTCCAGCGCCACCGAGCGCGGCGGCACGATATTCAGCGTCACCGTGCGGCGCCCGTCCAGCCGTCGAATGCTGTCCGTATCGACGGACTCGTTCAAATCGGCCAATGCAGAAAGTGGCAGCACGTCGCCAGAAGGTGTGGCAATGGGCAGGTCACCCAGGCGCTCTGCCCGCTGATCGCTACCCGCGCTGCTGAATAGGTAGATGTCGACCCGACGGTCATCCAGGATCATTTGGTCGGCAAACGCACCATCGCTTAGCGCCGCCACGGAATAGCCAAAGCGCTCAGCGTCGAGCCCGACTTCCACCAGACGCTCCCACCGAGGCTGGATCTCCAGCAATAACTGATCCAGGCTGAGTGAGCTGGGTTCGGAACCAATCTGCGCGTCGTCGAACAGTGCTCCTGCGCGGGCATAGGCAAGGCTCGCAACCTGATAGATCTCGGCAAGATCAGAGCCGGAAATGTCCATGTTGATACTGCGCGTACCGCCATCGTTGGTGGAGATGATGGAGCCCCGTGAGGCGAATGCGCGCATGCCCGGCCAGGCCGTAAAGCGTGCCTCGAGGGCGCCCATTAATGCTTCCAGATCGGTTGGATCTTTCGGATCGGTAATGACACGAATGCCCTGGGCATCGACGAACATGGCGAAGAAGCGCAGTGCGGGCATATTCGTTTCGCCACGGTGGAAGCGTGCCGGTTCGTCATCAAGACGCTGCTGCAGCTCCGGGATTAGCTCCTGCGCGATGGATTCCATCTCCGTCAGGTTGTAGCCCGGCGGTGCGATCATGTTAGAGAAGATGCGCGCCTCTTCGCCTTCCGGCAAGTACTCCGCCGGAGGGGTTAGCCACACCACGACCCATGCCGACAAGCCAAGCGTGCCGAGTAGAATCATCACGCGCCGTATCGGATGGCGATAGGCGCGGGTGATCCAGCGGCCGATGCGGTCAAAGGCGCCGTCCTCGACGGTAACTCCTGGCTGGATTGCCGGTAGCAGTCGTGCCGCCATCGCCGGTAGCACGGTCACCGCAACGGCCATCGACGCAAGAATAGAAGAGGAAATCGCAATCGCGATATCCGAATAGAGCTGTCCGGCTTCCTCCTGAATGAACAGCGTGGGGGCAAATACCAGGACTGACGTAAGCGTGCTCGCCATGACCGCCGTCCAGACCCGGCGCACACCCGCCACTGCGGCATCGAAGGGTTTCAGGCCGCGTCGTCGTGCTTGATCGATGCTTTCGAGGACAACGATGGTGTTATCCAGTGTCATGCCAATGGCAAACGCCACGCCGGCCAATGAGATAACGTTCAGCGTTCGGCCTGCGAGTAGCAGGCCGATAAAGGCGGCGATCGTACAGACCGGGATTGCGATCACCCCGACAAAGGTGCTGCGCGCCGAACGCAGGAAGGCAAACATTATCAGTGTTGCCAGCAGTGTCCCGAGTAAAAGGTTATTCCAGACGTTGGCGACCGAGTCTTCAACGTAGCGCGCATCTTCGTTGATCAGCGTCATTTCAAGACCCAACGGCGCCAGAAGCTCGTCGCTGATCGTCTCGACTTCCGGCAGTACAGCATACTTGGTCTGGACGACATTCGATCCCGTTTCGCGGCGCACCGCCAGGATCAGTGAAGGCAGGCCGTTATAGAATGCCTGGGTACGCATTTCATGGTGACTGAGCCGGATATTGGCCAGTTCGGAGAGCCGCATCAAGGCGCCCTGGCGCTCGGCAATAATCAACTCACCCATATCGCTGGGCTCACGGAAGCGGCCGATCGTGCGTGCCATCACACTGCGCTTTCCACTGTCCAGGTCGCCCGCTGAACTGTCGACGTTACGGGTCTGCAGTGCATTGCGCACATCGGTCATGTCGAGCCCGCGTTCGGCCAAACGGTACGGATCGATTTCTACGCGCACCTGCCGTGCTTCCGCGCCCCATATTTCCACGAGCGAAACACCATTGACGCGCTCCAGGCGGGGCGCACCTCATCCTCCAGAAAGTTACGCATCATCTCCAGATCGAGGTTTTCTCCACTTTCCGCACGTGGCCCGATGCGGAAATACATGAAGGGTTCGTCCGAGGAAGAGACTGTCGTCAGGGCGGGGGCATCGACATTTTCAGGGTAGCTGGATACTTGGCTAAGCGCGTTGTTGGTGCGTATCAGCGCTTCATTAATGTCGACGCCGAAGGGAAACTCCAGCTCAATACTGGCTTGGCCGATGCTGGCGGTGGAAACCATTCGTTGGAGATTGGGCAAGGTGCGGAGGTATTGTTCCTGCTCGATAAGAATCTCTTGCTCCACGTCACGGGGAGACGCCCCAGGCCAGCTTGTCTCCACGCTGATGGTGCGTACTTCCAGGTCGGGGATCATCTGAACCGGTACCCGCAGTGCAGCAGTGATCCCCAGTAAGCAAAGGATCAGAACTGCGACGGCAATCAGGGTGCTGTGGTGAATAACGCGTCCGAAATCCATGTGTTAGCGCTCCACCACTTCCACGGGCTGACCGTCGGTCAGGGCCTCGTTGCCTCGGGTGACGACCTGATCGCCCTGGCGCAGGGTGTCACCCGCGACGGCGACCTGACCGCCCTGTTCATACAGAATTTGCACCTGGCGCCGGCGGGCGATGCGTTCATTGTTTGTGTTATCGACGATGTAGACGCTGTGGCTACCATCCGGTTGGCGCAGCAACGCATCGCGACTAATGGCCAATGTATCGGTTGCTTGCGGGGGTAAAGAAATTTCTGCCCGGGCGGAGGTGCCAGGAAGTAATCGACCCTGTGGATCGTTTACCAGTAGGCGAAGTAGAAAGGTTCTCGCCTCGGGGTCGGTGACGGGAACCCGTGCAATGATCTGCGCGGGCAATGGGGTGTCATCCAGCGTATCGGCATATACTTGCGCTTGTGCCTGCTCATCTAGCTGCCCAAATCGCTCTTGGGGCACTTGCACATCCAGACGTATACGATCAATCGTGACTAACGATAACACCGGCGTTCCCCGTTGCACCCATTCGCCAACTTCGGTGAGTTTTTCGGCGACGACGCCTGGGAAGGGGGCTGGCAAACTGTGCCGTTCAACCAGTTCTTCCTGCTCTCGTGTGGCTGCTTGAGCGGAGGCTGCCGATGCCCGTGCTAGATTTAGCGCGGCAACACGCGATGCGACCTCTGTTGCGGGGATGGCCTGACGTTCAGCAAGCCGCTGTGCCTCATTTACCAAGCGTTCAGCCTCTCGCACCGAGGCGTTTGCCTCTTCCTCCTGAGCGCGAGCACGCATGAGCGCCTGTTGTGCAAGGGCCGGGTCGAGTTCGAGCAGTAACTGTCCGGTCTTAACATGATCACCCGCTTCAACATGCACGTGTGCCACGAGCCCGTCCGCGCGAGGGGAGAGGCGTGTCTGGCGCTCAGCGGTTAGGGTACCCGTAAGTGACAACTGCTCGCCTAACGTCGCCAGTTCCGCTGGTACCGCTGAGACAGGTACGGCAGCACGCTCATTGTCACTTATATTATCGTCAGCAGGGGTGCCACAGGCGGTCAGAAGAAAACAGGCGAATCCAGAAAGCCAGAATTTGATGGTCATAGTCATCCTCTCCGGCCATCCTCTGCTAGGAGAAAAGCCATCAGTGGGTTTCGATTACTGTGAATGGAGTAGTGCAGATGACACTCCGTCATCACACGCCGATGCGCTCACCGCTAGCGGCAGGACGAGGCTTACGTCGGACGATGCGGTAGACGGTGGCGGGAGGGACATTTACGAGTATGCGACCAATACGCGTTGCCTTAAG
This sequence comes from Halomonas sp. PA16-9, assembly GCF_009728585.1. Classification (NCBI taxonomy): domain Bacteria; kingdom Pseudomonadati; phylum Pseudomonadota; class Gammaproteobacteria; order Oceanospirillales; family Halomonadaceae; genus Halomonas; species Halomonas sp. PA16-9. The sequence goes on from NZ_CP040451.1 coordinate 905,491, forward strand.
CCCAAGGCGGTCGAGCAGCGCTCGGGGTATAGGGCAGCTCGGGCCATAAGTGAACTGATAAAAAGATCCTTCGGGCCGCATTTTGGCAAAAGCGCCGTCCAGAATGGCGATCATCTTACGTGGAGACATTGACAGCATGGGCAACCCACTGACGACAGCACCAGCATGCGCCCCGTCGAAAAACTTAACTTCGTGTAGCCTTGAAGCATCAATACAAAACGTGTGCGCATGCCCGAAGCGATGCTGTAGCCGGGTAACGAATGCCGCGTCATTCTCGATTAATGCTATGTTTTTCTGGTCGATACCACGCTCAATGAGTGCGTGTGTAAAGACCCCCGTCCCCGGCCCAAGCTCGATGATCAGACCCGTATCCGTAGATATTTCCGAGGTAATAAGGTTGGCCAGCGCTCGACCGGAAGGCATGAGCGCACCAATACTCAGTGGGTTAAAGAGCCAAGCCTTGAAGAATAAGAGTGTGTCGGACAGGTTTCTAAGTTCCATAGCTTTTCTAAACTCTTCCAAAGGATCGAAGACGGCAGCATCTGCGAAGGCTATCGATTGTTACCAAGACCCTGCCTACTATTAATACTTCGCTAATCTCTATATGTGATTATCTCTGCTTACCGAGCTGGGCTATCAAAGCTGTCTGCTGGGAATAAAAAAGTAGGCCATGGTTGTGCCCACGGTGTGTCAAAGATTGGTTATTTTGTAGCAAGGTGCACCAAGACAACTAAAGCGCGGTAGAGGTGGATATGGTTCGTGCTCAGCGGTATCCGGAACATCATGACTGCAACCATAGGTGCTTGGGGCTGTCTGATCTATGCGCTAAAGTCCAGTCTATCTTCGCCATCGTCCAGGAGAATGCATGGATCCACTTTCAGACGTACTCTCGCTGCTGAAGCCACGCAGCTACGTATCCGCCGGAGTAGATGCCGGTGGCGAATGGTCAATCCAGTATCCGGATCAGAATAAACTGATTAAATGCTACGCAGTGGTGTCGGGCGAATGCTGGCTGGCGGTCGAGGGGGTTCCTGAGGCGGCTCACTTGAAGAAGGGAGATTGCTTTGTCTTGCCGAGTGGACGTCCTTTCCGTCTTGCGAGCGATATGGCGCTGCCGACTGTTCCTTCCAGCACGTATTTTCCGCCCCCGCATCCGGGAACTGTCGTCACCATTAACGATGGGGGCGGTTGCTTTCTTGTCGGAAGTCGTTTTGGCGTCAGCGGTGGGCATGCCGATATACTGATGGGCATGCTGCCGCCCATCGTGCACATTCACAACGAGTCGGAACAGGCTGCGCTGCGCTGGTCGGTGGAAAGGATGATGCAGGAACTACGCGAACCGCAGGCCGGTAGCGCCCTCGTTGCCCAGCACCTCGCGCATATGATGCTGGTTCAGGCACTCAGGTTGCATGTGACAGAAGCGACGCAAGCGAAGGAGGCGGGATGGCTTTTTGGTGTAGCAGACAAGCAGTTGGGGCCAGCTATTAATGCAATCCATGCTGAGCCTGCATATCGCTGGACACTACAGTCACTGGCCGAGCGCGCCTGCATGTCCCGTTCGGCCTTTGCCCAAAAATTCAAAGAGACAATTGGTTCGTCACCCATGGAATACGTGACGCGATGGCGTATGCTTCTTGCGGTGGATAGGTTAGAGAATTCCAGTGATCCTGTTTCCGTTATATCATTCTCCCTCGGCTACGAGTCCGAAAGCGCGTTCAGCACCGCTTTCAAACGTGTCATGGGAGCTTCGCCACGGCAGTATCGTGGCACGCTCTTCAATTCTGAGCACGGTTTAGTGAGTGGAAGAACTGCTTAGCAGATTTTTTGGAAGTGGCTCTCAGATTCTGCGCCTAAGTCGTTATAAACGTTCAGTTAACTATCTGGCCTTCAAAACGATAATTGAGCAATAGATCAGGCCAAAAAATATATAATGACTAGTGTTCCTGCACCTGCCATCCCTATTGTATTGGTGAACTCTAGTATCTCATCCTCAATATCATTCAGTAGCCAAGCTGTAGTGCTTTTTGATTTTATTTTGGAAAAGATTAAGGCTGCAGTGCTAGCTTCAACGCTGAAGACGGCAATGGTGTTTTCAATTGATCCTGCATCAAGAAGTATCATGGGTAACGCTAAAAAGGCAGTTAAAGTTATTGTAATGCGTAAAGCAAAGCACTGTGAATGACTTAAAGTTCCAGGAGTTTCTGATAGCCAAGCATTTGAGAATAACGTTTTCTCTTCCATGCATAGCGTTACAAGAAAACACTTGGATAGTGAAAATATAGATATAACCATCTTATTGCACCTATTCTCCATGAGTCCCGAAAAGCTCAGTCGGGGAGGGACGTCGATTAGTCTCCTGTTACCTCGCGAATACCATCGAGGAGGTCGTCAAAATAGGGATTCCAAGTCAGGCGAGCGTGGTATTTTTCCGCGTCGCTCTGACCCCATGCGCCGAACCACAGGGCATCCGGGTCGTCGGGCGGCGCGAGGCCGTCCTGGCCGTTTTCCAGCATGAGGTAGCTACCCGCTTGACCGTAATAGGTATTCTCGGGTGCAAACAGCACATTCATGTGGGAAAAGTTGCTGATTCGCCGGTCGGGAAGGTGGCTGGTCAGGGCGGTGACGCGGGGATCGTCACGGTGCTGTGGTGGATCGCCGTACCAGACGAAACGCGATTGTAGATTGGGAAAGCGGTTTTGAAAGGCAGTGAGCGTCGCGTCGGGGTCAAGGACGCTGTCGTGCTGGCTCATGGTCATCAGCACGGGTTTATCGAAGCGCTCGGCTGCGAGGTTTTTTTGCACGGCACTGACCGAGCGATAATAGAGCGAGGCCCCGCGTACAGGAAGTGATTGGTAAGTGACAATATTGTCTTCATCATCGATATCGAGCCAGTCCCAAAAATAGGAAATGGCCGGGGCGAGAAATAGATAGTGGGTATCGGGGTAAAATCCAGGGGAAAAAAGCAGCAGGCCATCGACATTGTCGTCTGTGAACGCATGAGAGGTGACTAGATTACCTCCGGTTGAGAAACCGCCAAGCCAAAGTTCATCGACCTCGGCTGCAAGCAGTTTGGCGTGATGGGCAATGATGTTTTCCCAATCATCATTATCAGGCAGCATCAGATCGGCTGGACGTGTACCGTGGCCGGGCAGGAGGATGGAGCGAACCAGCCAGCCGTCATTCGCCATAGCGTTGGCGATATCGATGAAATACCACGGGCTTGTGCCCAGTCCATGCACTAACAGAATACCGCGTTTCGCCGGTTTATCAGGGCGGATTTCAAACGGCGTATTGAGCTGTATTTCAAGGTCGCGGTTCTCACTGATGAAAGCGCGATTATCAGCAATCCATGCACGTGTTTCGCGCACATATTGATCGAAACTCTCCTGATCATAGCGAGGCAGGTTTTCTGAGGGTTGAAAACCCGGCGAATCCGGTGGCATGGTGCAGGAAGCCAGCAAGAAAAGTGTGAAAAGTAGAACGTTCAGGCGGCTAATCATGAAACCCTCTCTGTAGATGCTTGCCTCTAACAGAGAGCCACAAATGTGCTCCCCCTTATTTAGAATGATCGTGCAGGCGGGCTGTGTAGTGTTTAACGAGCAGCGTGATTATTTTGACTGTTACGGTTATTTAGCTGTTTAAGGCAAACCCCGGCAGCACTGCCTCGGCCTCGATAGCGATTAACCATTCCGGTTCGGCAAGGCCGTACACAATCAACCAAGTAGCAGCCGGCGGGGCGATGGGGAAACGATGCTTCAGCGCCTCCATTACCACTTGCTGGTCGTAGCGAGCGGATTCGGCTAAGTAGATTCTCAACATCACCACACGCAAGAGATCGCCGCCGAGGCTTGATAGCAATCGTTCGATATTGTTCAGCGCTGCTTCGGTCTGCTCGGGAAGTTCGGGGCCCGCTAAATGGCCTTCGGTATCGACCCCTACCTGGCTGGACATCAGCACCCGGGAGCCCCCTGAACTAATACGGCTTGGCTGTGACCTTCGATCAAGGTATCGGGCAGGTTGGGCGGATTTAGGGGCTTGCGTCTTAAAATTTGCATGACCACCTCGTTGATAAGTGATGTAGGGCGCTGTTTGCAGGGATTAACCCTAGGCTTCTTTGCATAGCTTCATGATCAACCCGGGATGGGCGTTGTGAGCCGAAAGCACCCAGCCGTGTGCCATGGCGATTTCCTGGCAGATGGCCAGCCCCAAACCAGCACCATGGTCGCGCCGATGTGCACCACGCCAGAAACGAGAGAACAGCAGAGACAGCTGTTCAGGCTCGACGCCAGGCCCCCGGTCACGCACGGTTATCATATTGCTCTGGATCTCCATGCTGACGACGGTCTGCTCGGGGGCATGCTGGATGGCGTTCTCCAGCAAGTTCTTGAGCAGGGTGAAGCATGCCCCGTGATCAGCCTTCCATGTCACCCCTTGATCCGCGGCAAGCACCGTTAAATGCACATCCGCGGACTCCGCCATGCGCTGCAAGTAGGTAGAAGCTTCGTGGGCGATGTCGTGCATTCGAACAACGCTAAACTGGTAGTTATGCGCCTCGCTTGCTTCTGCCAGAAGCAACAGCTGTTGCACCTGGCGGGTCATATACTCGACATCGCTCAATAGCGCTTCGCGGTCATTTCGCCCTTCCTCAAGCAACTCAACCTGCCCGCGGATCAGCGCCAGTGGCGTTTTCAATTCGTGGGCCGCGTGGCCGAGAAACTCCTGCTGAAGGCGATAACCCCGCTCAAGGCGCTCCAGGGCGTGATTGAAGCTATCCACCAGTGGCGCAATCTCCACGGGAACCGCTTCCGTATTTAGTCGGGCGTCAATGGAGCGCGGTGAAATAGCCGCTGCGGAATCTGATACATCGCGCAGCGGTTTAAGGGTGTAGCGCAAGGTGACGAAGGCACATAGACCAAAGGCGATAAACAAGACGAAGCCGAACAGCAGCACGCCAGCGACCACCTGTGGGAAGGCAACTTTATGAAGAATGTCCACGAACCTTGCGCTGGCCACGAACTGCAAATACCACGTTCTCCCATTGTGCTCCAGGGGCTGCGTAGCGCCATAAAAGGTCTTGCCATTGTGCTCGAAGGTAAAGTTACCGCGGGCTAATTGATGGGTGGCGCCGTTGGCTGGCCAGAATTCTTCGCTGCTACTCGAAAAGGCCGCCACGTTCCCAGTGTTATCTAGAATTCGGTACGCTGTCTCGCTCTGTGGCCCTTCGTATAACCAGGCGCGGTCATCCATGCCTGAGTCGAAACCTATAGGTACTCCACTACTATCGAAAACGATGTTATCGGCTAGCCCCTCGGCGGCGTCGGCTAGATCCATGCGAGCTAGTAAATCGCTCTGAAGCAACACTGTCGCCGCGATCACCAGCAGCATGATACTCAGCACCATCCCTGCCACATAGGCCAACAGCACTTTCAGCCTCAGGCTATTTAGCGTCATCCGCTTGACGAAGCGCATACCCCATTCCTCTGATGTTGACGATCCGATGGCGCGATCCGATGGCAAGCAGCTTGCGGCGTAAACGGTACAGGGCGACATCCAAAGCGTTCGGTGTTACAGCCTCGCTTAGGCCCCAGGCCGCCGCTTCTAGCGCGCTGCGGCGAACTACCTCATCGTGCTTGTATAACAGCAACTGCATAATGTGTAGCTCCGCCGGGGCAAGGGTAATGCTCTCGTTCCCGCTGAACAGAACGCCGCTTTCAGTATGCAGTCTCAGGTCGCCATGACTGGGATCGATAGGGTGGAACTCCACAGGGCGGCGCAGCAAGGCCCTAACCCGTGCCACCATTTCGTCCATGGCAAATGGCTTGGGCAGGTAGTCATCGGCACCGGCTTCTAGGCCTTCTAGCCGGTCATGTAGCGCATCGCGCGCCGTCAACACCAGGCAGGGAACGCTAAGGCCCGCGTTGCGAAGCTTCTTCAGCAATAGCAGCCCATCCCCATCCGGCAAGCCGCGATCAAGCACCAGTGCCTGATAGGGCAACTGCTGGACGGCAGCCCATGCCGCATCAATGCGTCCGACCACATCAACGCCGATACCGGCGTTCACCAGCCCTTTGCACATCAAATGGGCTAGCCGGTCGTGATCTTCGATCAGCAGTATGCGGCTCATCAGAAAGTGTAAAGATAGCCAACGAACACGGCATTTTGGGTCGAACGATCCACCAGCGGACTATCTTTGATTTCGTCCGCCAGGCTCGTGACCTCAACACCCATCAGCACAGAGTGATGTTGATCAAACTGATACACGCCGCGCACCCCCGCCTTGATATTGATAGCCGATTCCCCTGAATAGGCAGGGCGATCGAAGCGAATCTCGCTATCGCGAACACCGAAATAGTAATCGACGTTCTTGTCGTCCTGCCAGGATGCCCCTACGCGTGGGGTTAGCAGTACATGTTCGCCGATTTGCCACGTTCTCTCCAGGCCAAGATTGAAGCGCTGCCCGTCGCTGTTGCCGGAGACGTCGGTGAGCCATTCGGCGTCGACATCAACGAGGTTGCTGTTCCACTCCATTTTGGCCCCCGCCCAAAAGCCGCCCTCGCGCTCACCCATGCCGTTGAGAATGGGGGCGTCGTTTTCTTCGTAGCCGCTACCATCGTACTGGCCGACGATACCGAAATTGAGTTGTTGCGAGTCGCTGATATTAATACTCGGCAGTTTAAATTCGATTCCCGGACCGAAGACACGAAAGTACCGGTTCTCGACCTGGAGTAAGGGCAGTGCGCTGTTATCCCGATCGATACCGGCATAGGGTTCCTGCTTGCTTATTGCGCCTATCCCTAATCCCCAAGTGGTTTTATTTGCGCTTGCGTCGTCGGCAAATGCCAACGGAGAAACAATAACAAAACCGCTTATGAGCGCGGCGGTCGCCAACCCTCTGGTGGTGAGCTGAACGGTCTGAGAGAGCGACTGATGAGACCCCATGGTGGCACTCCTATCATGGTGTGAAAGTGAGCATGATTTGAAAGTGCCATCATCAGGTGCGCTATCTTACGCGTTTCTTACTGGTGCCCGATTTATTTAAAACGTTACGTCAGTAAGAAATGAGAAAGGAAGGCAGGCCGATAGTGGATCAACTGAAATTCTTGAATTTTCTTTTTCATCAATGAATTGAACCCTTGGAAGCAGGCCTGGACGATGTCACCTCCAATACGAAAACGTTATTTCGGCATGTTAATTGCTGTGGTTGCTGGCGCCACCGCGCTAGTGTGCATACAGGTGGTGTCGTCTGAAAGTGATGCGGCTGAGGCGCCTACGAGGCAGCCATCCCTCTCGGTCAACGTGACCACGCTGGAACCTCGGGTGCTTACGAACACGCTGTCGGCCAATGGGGATATCGCCGCGTGGCAGGAGATCAGTATCGGCACCGAAATCGGTGGCCTGCGGCTGGTCGACGTCAAAGTAGAGGTGGGTGACGAGGTCACGGAAGGGCAGGTGTTGGCCGTTTATAATGACACGACAGTGCGCGCAGAGCTGGCTAGGAGCCGCGCCGCCGTGGCGGAAGCCGAAGCAACGCTTGCGGAAGCGAACGCCAATGCCCAGCGTGCCCGAAGTTTGAAAACCACGGGATCGCTTTCAGAGCAGCAGATTCAGCAATACGAAACTGCCGAACTCACCGCCAGGGCGCGGCTAGGCGTTGCGCAAGCACAGAATGAAGCCCAAGCGCTGCGTTTGGCTCAGACGCAGGTAGTCGCCCCGGACGACGGTTTGATTACCTCCCGCACGGCCACTGTTGGCGCTGTTACAGGCGCCGATCAGGAACTGTTCCGATTGACGCGCCACGGTCGGCTGGAGTGGCGGGCCGAGGTCGCCGCTTCTGATCTGGAGAAGCTGCGATCCGGTCAGACTGCCAGGATTACCCTAGCGGGCGGATACGAACTCGAAGGGCGTTTGCGCACCATCGCGCCGCTAGTGAATCCCTCTACCCGCAATGGCCTGGTCTATGTCGACCTCCCGGAAAGTGGCGTGGCTCGGGCGGGAATGTTTGCGCGGGGCGAATTTGAACTGGGCACACGTCCAGTGATGACGCTACCCCGCGCCGCTGTGCAGCTACGCGATGGCTTTGGCTACGTCCATCGCGTCAGCGATGAAGGCCAAATAACGGAGCTGAAAGTTGCCTTGGGCCAGCACACGGAGGATCGAATCGAAATTCGCGCCGGGCTTGAACCCGATGCCCGAGTGGTCGCCTCGGGCGGTGCTTTTCTTGGCAACGGTGATCAGGTGCGGGTGATTGAGGGAGAGCCAGTTCATTCACCCCAAACGAACGATACCGACGCCGAGGAGGGGGTATGACGCTCAATACCTCATCCTGGGCGATTCGCAATCCTATTCCGGTTGTTCTGCTCTTCATCCTATTGACCTTGGGGGCTCATCTCCTTCAGAGGCTTGTTTATTCAGGATTTGCCGGATGTGCAATTACCCCGCGTGGAGGTCTCCGCCTCGTTGCCGGGGGCGGCCCCGCTCTAATGGAGAACGAGGTCGCCCGCAAGATCGAGGACGCCATCGCCACCGTCTCCGGCGTCAAACATATCACCACAACGCTGACGGATGGCAACGCCGACATTGCTATCGAATTCAGGCTGGAAAAGTCCTTGCAAGAGGCTGTTGAGGACGTGCGTGACGCTGTTTCCCGCATCCGCTCGGATCTACCCGCCGACCTACGTGATCCAGTGATTCGGAAGAGTGAGTTTTCCAGTGAGCCGATTGTACGCTACGCGGTGACCTCCTCCGTTCTAGACGATGAGGCACTCTCCTGGTTCGTCGATGACAAAATGACCAAGGCCGTCTTGGTGGTGCCGGGCGTTGGTTCGGTTCGGCGTATCGGCGGGGTCGATCGCGAAGTCCGCGTGGCATTGGATCCGGATCGTCTGCTGGCGATGAACACGACAGCGCTGGATATCTCACGCCAGCTGCGTCAGGCGCAGTTGGAGGCGCCCGGCGGCCGTGTGGATGTCGGCGGGGTCGAACAGGCAGTGCGCATCATCGCCAACGCTGAATCCGCAGCCGAGCTGGCGAAGATGGAGCTGGCACTCAGCGATGGCCGCCGTATTCGCCTTGATGAGGTGGCGACGGTTACCGATACCGTGGCCGAGCGGCGCTCGATGGCATTGCTTAATGGCGTGCCCGTCGTTGGCTTCGAGATGACCCGTGCCGAGGGATACGGCGAGGTGGATGTGGCCGAGGGCGTGCAGTCTGCGCTCGCGGCGTTGCAGGTGCAATATCCCCATGTCGAGGTCGAAGAAGCCTTCAATTTTGTTGGGCCGGTGCAAGAGAACTATCAGGGCTCCATGCACATCCTGTTCGAGGGCATGGCACTGGCTGTGTTGGTGGTGTTCTGCTTCCTGCGCAATTGGCGGGCGACACTGATTGCGGCGGTTACGCTTCCGCTGTCGATCATCCCCACCTTCGCTTTTATGCACCTGATGGGCTTCTCGCTCAATACCGTGACGTTGCTGGCGCTCTCGCTGGTGATCGGGGTGTTGGTGGACGATGCCATTGTCGAGATCGAAAATATCGAACGGCATCTGCTAATGGGCAAGCCCCCGCGCCAGGCCGCCATGGATGCGGCGGCAGAAATCGGCTTGGCTGTGGTCGCCACCACCTTTACGTTGATTGCCGTTTTTCTGCCCACGGCATTTATGAGCGGCACCGTCGGGCAATTCTTCGTTCAGTTCGGTTGGACTGCCTCGGTGGCGGTGTTGTTTTCGCTGCTGGTGGCGCGTCTGCTAACGCCCATGCTGGCTGCGTATCTGCTGCGCAAACCCCATCAACACCCTCGCGATCCAGCGTGGATCAGCTACTATCTGGTTGTTGCACGTTGGTGCCTGCGGCACCGCAAGACAACGCTCTTCGCGGCGGCAGCCTGCTTTGCGGGAGGAGCCTGGCTGGCATCAACCCTGCCGGGCTCCTTCATCCCTCCCGATGATAACTCCCTGACGCAGGCGACGCTCACCTTGCCGCCCGGCAGCACGTTGTCTGAAGCGGCGGTACTTGCCGAGCAGTCACGCTCAAGACTTGCGACGCAACGCCATGTCGTCAGCGTCTTTGCGGCTGTCGGTGAGGGCTCCGGCAGCAGTGATGGAGCGGTGACCTCGGTGGTGCTGACCGTGAGTTTGGCAGACCGTGCGACTCGCGCAGGTGTCAAACAGCAGGAGATTGAGCAGCAGTTGCGCGTTGCGCTTGCGACGCTTCCCGGCGTGCGAAGCCGAGTAGGCACCGAGGGAGACACCTATGAGCTTGTGCTCGCTGGCGGGACAGCCGGGTGCTGGAGCTGCATGCCCGCCAGGTCGATCGGGAACTGCGTGCCATTCCCGGCCTCGGTGCGGTGAGTTCGACGGCCAGCTTGGCTAGGCCTGAACTCATCGTACGGCTTGATTTTGCTCGCGCTGCTGACCTTGGGGTCTCGGCCCAAGCCATTGCCGATACAGTGCGCATCGCGACCGTGGGCGACAGCGCAGAGGATCTCCCTAAGTTGAACTTCAGCTCGCGCCAGGTGCCGGTGATGGTGCGGCTGGCGGATGCCGCTCGGGAGGATATGGCGACCATAAAACGACTGCCTGTCCCTGGTGCTAATGGGATGGTGCCACTCGAAAGTGTGACCTCCTTCGAGTGGAGCAGCGGCCCTTCGGAAATCACCCGACACGACCGTCTACGCAACGTCAATTTCGAGGTGAGCCTGCAGGGCGGCCTTTGGGGGAGATCGAGCAGTTCGTGCAGACATTGCCCAGCTTGCGTGAGTTGCCGCGCGGCGTTTACCAGACTACGGCGGGTGATGCAGAGGAAATGGCTGAACTTGCCACAAGCTTCGGGATTGCCATGCTGACCGGCGTGCTGTGTATCTACATGGTACTGGTGCTGCTGCTCAAGGATTTCATGCAGCCGGTCACTATTCTGGTGGCACTGGTACTCTCCATCCCCGGGGCTTTCCTGGCGTTGTTCCTGACCCAATCGCCTGTATCGCTGCCGGCCATGATCGGATTGATCATGCTAATGGGGATTGCGACGAAGAATTCGATCCTACTAGTCGACTACATCATCATCGCCCGTCAGGCGCATGGAATAGAACGCGCAGACGCCATCCTCGATGCCTGCAAGAAGCGTGTCCGGCCGATTGTAATGACCACCATTGCCATGGGAGCAGGCATGGTGCCCATTGCTTTGGGGTGGGCAGGCGATCCCAGTTTCCGGGCCCCCATGGCCTTCGTGGTCATTGGTGGGCTGATCACGTCGACGCTTTTAAGCCTGTTGGTTATTCCGGTGGTGTATAGCTACGTGGACGACGGAGTGCATGCGCTTAAATACCGAAACCTCCGGCAACGTTGATGGTTTTTCCGTTGATGTAGCCTGCGGAAGGCCCGGCGCTGTCGAAGGCTTTACGTGCGTTCTCGCCAAGGAGTTTGGGATGCACGGTATTACGGTGAACGCCGTTGCGCCTGGACCCGTCGAGACAGAGCTGTTCCTGGGCGGCAAGAGCTAAGCCGATGTTCAGCGTATGGCCTCGCTGGCGCCCGCCGGACGTTTGGGTCACCCCAACGATATCGCAGAGGTCATCGTCTTCCTCGTGTGCCGGAGGCGGGCTGGATCAACGGTCAAGTTATACGTGCGAATGGTGGCATCGCTTAAGCAAGTTCAGACACTAAATACCTCAATAACCCGTTCACGGAACCAGCGCTGTGCAGGGTGAGTATCGTTGCGGCGATGCCAGGATAGCGTGAAAGGAACCGGGTCGAGTTCGATAGGTGGGCTTCCCACATAGAGACGTTCCGTTTGACCAGAAGCTTCCACCACCCCTTCGAGAATCGTCGCGATCATATCCGACGAGGCGACAAGAGCCGGAGCGGCGTAGAGCTGCGGAAGGGTCAAAGCGAGTTGCCGCTTCAGCCCCTGCTTTGCCAAGGCTGTATCCACAACGCCGAAACGGTCGTTCTCTGGAGATACGAGAAGATGCGTCAGGGACAGGAATGTTTCGAGGTTCAGACCCTGACGAATGGCCGGGTGATCTTTACGCAGGATGCAGACAAAGCGCTCTTCAAACAGGGGAGCGCTAAGAATGCGGCCAGTTGATGTGGGCGGGACGCCGATAGTCATTTCCACTTCCCCGGCATCAAGCATTGAGATGGCATCATCCCGACTGGTGAAATTCCGTACAGCTAGCGTTATGCCCGGAGCTGCCTCGCGCAGCTTCGCCACCAGCCGCGGCAAAAACCTGAACGCCGGGTGGTCGGACAGGCCGATAGAAAGAGCGACGGTGGATGAAGAAGGATCGAACTCTTGTGTGAAATTCAGCGTGCGCTGGATTTCCGCCAGCGCATGGCTAATCGGTTCGGCCAATTCGAGTGCCCGTGGGGTCGGCTGTAGACCGTTGGTTCCGCGTACGAACAACTCATCCCGGAGCAGAGCACGAAGCCTTGAGAGCGCAGCGCTCATTGCGGGCTGCGTGCGTCCGATCCGTATCCCTGCTCGCGTGACGCTTCGCTCCACCATTAAGGCATCGAAAGCGACGAGCAGGTTGAGATCTATGCCGTGTAGATTCATGAGATGGATGTTAATGCATATCAAAAATCGATTTCAAGTATGTTCTTTGCAGCCCTAAGCTATGAAAACCCTCACAACGAGAACCTTCAAAGCGAGAACCTTCCATGATTGATTCAACCACTCAACACAAGGCCAAAGTAGCGAGCCTACCCGCTGAAGAACTCAAGGCTATCGAAACATTCTATCGCGCCTTTGAAGAAAAGCCGGAACTGCTCGACGATGCTGTCGCGGCCGATTGGCAGGATATACCGCTCGCTCCTGGTCAAATAGCAGGTCGAGACGGAATGAAACCGCTCATTGCCGACTTCAGAGCTGCGTTTCCCGATGCGAAGGTTACTATCCACGAGATCATCAGCGCTCCTGGCCGGGCCGCCGTGCGAGCCGTGATCTCAGGCACACATGAAGGCGAGTGGTTTGGCATTGCACCGACCGGCAAGACCTGCCAGCTCGCGATTCACGAATTCCACCATATCGCTAACGGCAGGTTGACCCATACCTGGCACCTTGAAGACTGGTTTGGATGGCTCAATCAGGTCGGCGCCTGGCCTGCGATTCAGCAGGAGAACACACGATGAAAGTCATCCGTATCACCGGCTATGAGGCCGAGCCGCACCTTGATGACGTCTCCAAGCCAGTGCCGGCTAGCGGTCAGGTATTGGTTCGAGTCCGGGCCGCTAGTCTCAACCCACTCGACGTCAAGCTGCAACGTGGCTACATGGAACAGTTCTTTCCCCTGACCTTTCCCTACACGCTAGGACCGATCTCGCCGGTGTCATTGAGCAGTTGGGGACGGATGTCGAAGGGTGGGCTCTCGGCGACCAGGTGGTCGCCAGAACCAACCCGACCGCCGGAGGTGCTTTTGCAGAATACGCCCTGGTGCCGAAGGAGTTCCTTGCGAAGGCGCCTAGTACTCTACCGTTCAATGAAGCAGCCGGCATTCCGACAGCTGCCGGAACGGCCTGGCAAGCCTTGTTCGAGTCCTTCGAGCTTACTGAGGGACAGAAAGTATTGATCCATGCCGGCACGGGTGGCGTCGGAAGCTTTGCCATTCAGCTCGCTCATCGTGTCGCAGCAAAGGTCATCGCAACGGCCTCGGGCAGCGGTCTAGATATCATCCGTCTACTTGGCGCTGACATGGGCATTGATTACCGCCGCGAGGACTTCACTCGGCAGCTATCCGACATTGACGTCGTCCTCGATACGTTGGGCGGCGAAACCCAGCAACGCTCTTTCGACGTGCTGCGGACGGGAGGGCATTTGTTGTCGACCGTCATGCCACCTGATGACACTTTGGCAGCCGCTCATAACGTCACTGCAGGTTTCGTATTCCATGCTTCCGACGGCCAGCGCTTGGCGCGAGTATCGAAAGCTATCGACCAGTACGGACTACGGATCCTTGTGGATCGAACGGTACCGTTTACAGAGTTCATTCCAGCATTCCGACATCAGGCCTCAGGACGTGCACAGGGCAAAATCATCATCATATTCGATTGAGCTTGACCGCAGCCGCCAGCCCCAGCTTCGAGATTCCGGCATTATTGACGAGAGCGTCAAGATGGGAGCATTCCGCGTGAACCGCATCAGCGAGTCTATACACGTCGCCAAGAGAGGCGAAGTCCGCCTCGAAGAACCGGGCGGTTCCTCCGGCCTGTTCGACGGCATGGACAACGGCCGCTCCGCGTAACGTATCACGTCCGTGCACATGGATGGGCCCCTTACCTCGGGGGCGCTTGCGGTATTACCCGTGTTGCTTCCACTCAAGCTTCGCTGGCAATGCGATTGAGATTGTTGATTGATTCTTCCGGCAAAACCAACTGTGCGGCAGCCAAATTTTCCTGTAGATGTACTATGGATGATGTTCCAGGGATTAACAGGATGTTTGGGGATCTCTGTAACAGCCAGGCAAGAGCAACCTGCAAAGGCGATGCCTGCAACGTTTCTGCTTCTTGTTGCAGAATTGTAGACTGCAGCGGTGTAAAGCCTCCTAAGGGGAAGAAAGGGACATAGGCAATTCCATCCTGTGCAAGCTGCTCGATGAGAGCATCGTCATGTCTGTGGGCAAGGTTGTAATGGTTCTGCACACAGACGATAGGCGCAATGGCGCGGGCCTCTTCGATTTGCTTTTCGGTAACATTGCTGACACCCAAATGGCGAATAAGCCCTTCTTGCTGTAGTTCTGCAAGTACTGAAAAGGGTTCAGAGATGGAACCTTCAGCCGGACCGTGCGCAGAAAACATTGCCCGCAAGTTCACCACCTCTATCTGCTCCAAGCCTAGATTAATCAGGTTGTCGTGGACTGCCTGGGTAAGCTCAGCCTTAGAGAAGGCCGGAAGCCAGTCACCTTTGTCGTCACGCCGGGCGCCGATTTTTGTGACAAGCGTTAACTCCTTGGGATAGGGATGCAAGGCCTCCCGAATGATTCGGTTGGTGATGTGGGGGCCATAGAAGTCGGACGTATCAATATGATCCACACCGTATTCCACGGCTGCTCTAAGTAGGGCAATGGCGCTCTCTTTGTCCTTCGGCGGGCCAAATACGCCGGGGCCGGCCAGTTGCATTGCGCCATATCCCATGCGCTTGATCTGCCGATCACCTAATTTAAAGGTGCCTACCTGTTCGATGTCGTTCATGAAAGTCTCCTGTTTTTGATTTCCGTCACAAGGGCATAAACACGGCACTGCCTTCAGCTTTCTCCTTGCTCACCACGCACAATGGCCGCCCGCTCCTGGGGATTACGCCGTCGCAGGGATGTCTGGGCGATCGCCAGCGGGACATAGGCCGCTCCCTCCAGCGGCGCCACATCAACGCCCGGTGGGACTATCTCGTCGATCCGGTCGAGGATTTCATCGCTCAAATGCACCTCCGCGCCGGCGAGCAGGTCGTCGAGTTGCTTGGGCGTGCGGGGGCCGATGAGAGCGGATGTAATCGCCGGATGCGTCACGACGAAAGCCAGTGCCATGTGGGTCAACGACAGGCCTGCATTTTCGGCCAGCGGGATGAGCTGCTCGACAGCGTTGAGGCTGGCTTCGTCGGACATCGCCTTGGGGAAATATTTCGTGCGCAGCGAGTCCGGTTGCTCTCCACCCTTGCGGTATTTGCCTGTGAGCATACCCTTAGCCAGCGGGCTCCAAGCCATCGCTCCCATGCCATAACGCTGGCAGATGGGCAGCACCTCCCGCTCGATCGAACGGTTGAGAATAGAATAGGGCGGCTGCTCAGTGCGGAAACGTGCCAGCCCGCGTCGCTCGGCGACCCATTGCGCCTCCACGATGGCGGAAGCAGGAACGGTCGAGGCACCGATGGCTCGCACCTTACCCTCGCGCATCAGGTCGGTGAGAACCGACAGCGTTTCCTCGATGTCGGTATCCGGCGCCAGCCGATGAATCTGATAAAGGTCGATATGGTCGGTCTGCAGGCGGCGCAGCGAGTCTTCGACCGCGCGGGTCAGCCAACGCCGCGAGCCACCCCGGCGGTTGGGGTCGTCCCCCATCGGGAGAGACGCCTTGGTGGCAAGGACGACATCGTCTCGCCGCCCCTTCAGTGCCTTGCCGACGATTTCCTCGGACTCGCCCTGGTGATAAGCATCGGCGGTGTCGATAAAATTGATGCCGAAATCGAGTGCCTTGTGGATCATGCCGACGCATTCATCGTGATCGGCATTGGCGATTCCCCCGAACATCATCGTGCCCAGGCAGTAGGGGCTGACCTGGATGCCGGTACGGCCAAGTTGACGATATTGCATGGTGTTCTCCTCGTATGATGGCAACGGTGCAGGTGAATCATGTTCACAACAGTCGCGGGAGAGATCCCCGCTGCAGAGCGCCTCTGGCATCTGCCATGAGTCGAGTATGGCAAGCCGAAACAGGATGCACTACAATAAATCGTCCGTATTTAGTTTGCAGGTGTCCTGTGTTGCTCGATCCGCTTGCCCAGGTAGTCACGCTCCTTCAACCCGCTACCCCGTTTTCGAAACGGGGTAGCGGCGCCGGTCGTTGGAGAGTTCTCCGCACAGAGGTCGGGCGCCCTTTCTATTGCGCCATTCTTGAGGGAGCATGCCGTCTCAAAGCCGACGGGCACGACGAGATCGCCCTCGAAGAGGGGGATTTCGTGCTCCTCCCCTCCGCCTATAACTTTTCAATGTCGAGCCACTCGCCCACGACCCCCGAAGACATCGTTCATACCTCCATCGTGTTACCCGATGGCGAACACAGGGTCGGCAACCCAAACGACTCTCCCGATGTCCGCTTTCTGGTGGGTTACTGTGTCTTTCGCTCCCCGGATGCGGCTCTGCTTTCGTCGCTGCTCCCCAAGCTTGTACACGTTCGGGGAGTGGATCGGCTGGCCACTCTCATGCAACTCGTCGGCGATGAAGCGCGTGCGCAACGGCCGGCGCGGGAGGTGTGGTTCTGGAACGCCTGCTGGAAGTCCTGCTCATCGAGGCCCTTCGCTCTGACGGTAAGACGGACACCTCGCCTGGGCTACTGCGCGGCCTTACCGACGAGCGGATTGCGATTGCAATCCGCCGGATACATGAGAGTCCCGACCGCCCCTGGACGGTTGCACAGCTTGCAAACGAAGCGACACTCTCCCGCTCCGCGTTTTACGAACGGTTTGGTCGTGCGGTGGGCATGGCGCCAATGGAGTACCTGCTCGCCTGGCGCATGGCGTTAGCCAAGGATTTGCTGCGCAGAGAAAAAGCCAGTATCGCTGACGTCGCCGAACGGGTTGGCTACAGCTCCGCCAGCACCTTTAGTGTCGCCTTCGGCCGTCATGTTGGGCTTCCGCCTGCCCGCTATGCTCGGGACACTTCGTTTGACAGGCTGCTACAGGCCGAAGCCGCTAGCTCAACGGAGACCGGATCCATCGCTTGAGCCGAAACTCTTAGGCAAGCAATCGCGGGCGGTCGGCCGAGCTTTCACCTTTAGGCTCCCAATCCACCATCGACTCGAGTTGCTTCGACTAAATGATCCAATTCAGCTTGTGCTAGCGAAGTTGGCAGGTGGCAGATGGGTTCCCCCTCCAATGGACATGACCGCGGAGCGCTCAGGCGTTAGTGCATGACGAAGATTGAAGAAGGTGCGTGTCTGGAACGTTCGGCATATCGGCCAGCAGAGCAAGCGCGGTCGAGCTTAAGGGGGATCGCACCTTGCGTTGATAGGCTTCTACGATCTCGGCGAGTACGGACACGGCAAGCGATGAAGCGTCGCGCATGGAAGGTATCAATCCGACGGGCCCGCGGATGCGGTGAGTCTCTCTCTCGGTAAAACCGATTGACTGAAGCCTCTCACAGCGCCGCGCATGGGTAGCTTGGCTGCCAATGGCGCCGATATAGAAGGCGGGGCCTTTAAGCACCTGGGCGAGGAGCGTTTCCTCCCAGTCTACGTCATGGAAGGCGAGCAGAAACGCCGTCCATGGATCATCGTCCAGCTTGGGAAGCGCTGATGGAACCGTCAATAGCGTGACATGGCCGATGCCTAATCGATGGGCATCCTGGGCTTCGGCAGCGTCGCGGAGTTGCAGCTCGGTGTGGATGCCGCTTGCCGTCGCCAGCCGGGACAGCGCCAGACTATCGGCGCCGCGCCCGGCGATACGCAGGCGGAGCTTGGGCATGTACTGAAAAGACAGAGCGCCTGGGGTGGGCAGATGTCCCAATCCGAGCGAGCCAGAGTCAGAAAGCGTGATCGTTACCGGCTGGCGCGAGGCGAGCTGATCATGGCAGGCACGCAGAACACTGGCCTGGGCGTTGGGAAGTACGCAAACGTCAATGGCACCACCGCAGGGTAGCGGCAAATCGATGAACGGTGAGCCCTTGCCGTACCTCAGGCGTTTGATCCGCCCCGTGCTAAGTGCTTGCCGCGCATGATGGGCCACATCCGCGTCGATGCACCCGCCTGAAATGTAGCCGCAACGATCACCAGAGGCAGACACGGCCATCAGGGCGCCCGGCATGCGCACGGCGCCACCTGCCGTCGCGGTTACGATGACCAGTGCCGCCTTGCTTTTGCTGCGCCAGTCGAGCCACTGTCCAAGGACATCCTGCGCGTGTTCCAGATACATGGTAGACCTCGTCAATCTGTGGTCGGCTGTGCTAACCCTGAACATGATCGGACAACGGCAGGTGGCGGATTCGTTGCTGCGTAGCGGCAAACAGCGCATTGGCCAGCGCTGGGGCGAGCGGGGGAATACCCGGCTCACCAACGCCGCCTAGCGGCGAGCCGATATCAACGATGCTCACCGCTACCTCTGGCGCTTCCCCGATGCGGAGCAAGGGATAGTCGTGAAAGTTCGACTGCTCGGCGTGGCCGTCACGGATCGTCACCTTCTGCCTCATGGCGGCTCCGAGCGCATCGATGACGGCGCCCTGTAGTTGCGCTTCCACTTGGCCGGGATTGATCGCGCGTCCGCAGTCGATAGCGGCATGGACACGTTCCACCTGAATACCTTCATCGTCAGCCCGAGCCTCGACTACCTGGGCAACATAGGAGCCGTAGCTTTCTACCACGGCCAAGCCGCGCGAGATGCCCTCTGCCGCAGGCTCGTGCCAGTGTGATATCTCGGCGACCCGGTCAAGGACGGCGAGCATCCTCGCCTGATCGGTGCAGTGGCTTCTGCGAAACTCCAGCGGATCGCGGCCCGCTGCTGTAGCGCATTCGTCCATGAAGCTTTCGAAAAAGAAGCCGTTGAAGGAGTGGGCGATCGAACGCCAGGGGCAAAGCGGGATTGGCAGGTCGACCACGGCGTGATCCACGACAAAATTGGGGATGACGTAGCGCATGTCCGACAGGCCGCCGAGCGAGAAGGGGTCGAAGTTGGCGAGATTGCCCGTCGACTGCGCCCGCTGCTCCGGATCGATACCGTATTCGCGGCCCATTTGCGGCCCGGCGACGCGAATGCGCATGCCGGTGATCTGGCCGGCCTCGTTCAGAACCGCCCGGAAGCGACACATCATCGTCTGTCGATACTGGCCCTGCTGAACGTCATCCTCGCGCGCCCATAGCACCTTGACCGGTCGACCAGCGACGGCGCGGCTGGCAAGCGCTGTCTGAAGGGCGATCTCGCCGTGAGTCTTGCGCCCGAAGCCACCACCCAAATAGGTGGTATTGATGAAAAACCGGTCAGCCGGTATCTGCATCGCATTCTCGAGCGTCATACGTACGACGTCCTGGCCCTGCGTGCCGATCCATAGTTCTGTTCGCTCCTCGGTGGACTCGGCCGTGCAGTTGATCGGTTCCATGCTGGCATGAGTCAGAAACGGCACCGAGTATTCGGCCTCGACGATCTGACCGTCGTCCGACAGGGTTGCCTCGGCCTCGCCCCGCAGCGTGGTCATGGGGACATCGGTTCGATCCAGTCCCTGGCGAAGCATTGCATTTATCTCATCGGTGGACAGCGTATCCGCCGGTGTTCGTGTGAAGGTGATATCCAGGGCATTGGCGGCCTTCTTGGCCTGCCACCAGGAGTCAGCAACCACCACCACGCCGCGTGGCACGCGAACCACGGCGACAACGCCCGGCATCCCGGAGACGCTGCTCTCATCGAATGACTCGACGTCGGCGGAAAAGACCGGGGCGAGTCGGGCGGCGCCATATAGCATGCCTTCGCGCTCGACGTCTATCCCGTATACGGCTTTGCCTGTCACCTTTGCCGGGGTATCGAGACGCGCTACCTTGCGCCCGGTCAGCGTGCGTTCGCTATCGGGTCGCAGGGTCGGCTCCTCGGGCATCGGCAGCGCCATGGCGTCTTCCACCAGGTCACCGAAGGGAATCCTTCGGCCGCTGTCGGCGTGAACAATGAAGCCGTTCTCGGCGTGCAAGGCCGTCGCTGCTACGTCTAGGCGCTCGGCCGCCGCCTGGGTCAGCATTTCCCGTGCCTGGGCGGCCGCGCGGCGCAGCGGGTCGTGCCAGAAACGGATGCCGAACGAGCCCACAGAGCGCATCTGGCCGATGAACGGAATCCTGTAGTCGTCGGAGAGCTGATTCGGCATACCGACAGTAATACTCGACCAATCGGCGCCCAACTCCTCGGCGAGAATCTGGGCCTGGCCCGTGTGGGTGCCCTGGCCCATTTCGCTCGTGGGTAGCAGGAAGGTCACCTGACCGCTCGTGTCGATGCGGATATAAGCATGCGAAAGGAGTGTATCTTCTTCCTCTCGTGACCAGGCCGTGGGTAGACGAAGGGGAATGATGAGCGCGGCGCCTGCCACTAAGGTACCGCCTAGAAAGGCGCGACGGCTAAAGGATAAATGATGTGTTTTCATTGTTGACCTGTCCTTTCCATAAGCCTTGAGGGAACACGGCGCCGGTTAGCTTTCGGTGACACGGTGTATGGCCGCCCGGATGCGCACATAGGTGCCGCAACGGCAAAGATTGCCGCTCATTGCGTCATCGATCTGCGCATCGGTAGGGCGCGGATTACGCGCCAGAAGCGCAGCGGCGCTCATGATCTGACCCGACTGGCAGTAGCCGCATTGCGGGACGTCAAGCTCCACCCAGGCCTGCTGGACGGGGTGTGAGCCATCTTCGGACAACCCTTCGATCGTGGTGATGGATCTGCCTTCGGCGCCAGATAACGGGAAAACACAGGCACGCACCGGCTCACCATCCACATGCAGCATGCACGCACCGCATTGCGCGACGCCGCAACCGAACTTGGTGCCGGTGAGTTTTAGTTGCTCCCGGATCACCCAGAGAAGCGGTGTATCCGGCTCGGCGGTAACGTCTACCGCGCGTCCGTTGATCGTGAATGCTGTCATGACTGCTTCTCCTTGGCCTCATTTCGGGTCGTAACATGGCAGGGTCGTTGGCTCTTCTCGATTGCCTTAGAGGCAGCAGTTGGCTTCGACCATGGCTGCGTTATCTTTTTAACAACTTGCTGGAGACAAGGCTTGCCAGTGCCTGCGCAAACCTTGCCTTTTCCTGCAGCGTTCGTGAAAAGCCTTTTTCGTCATGCTGAGTTCAGGCCGAAGGGTAGACCAAATGAGGGGTATTCACCCCACAGGTTCGAGAATCACAAAACGCAAACCCGCTCACTGAAAGCTTTCCCACTTAGAAGTCGAACGTGACGACGCCTGTTCCAAGCGTCATGGGGAGGGCGTTGGCATGGGTCTGGTGATCCATCAGGGGCGTTTCGGCACGTGCTACTGTCGCCCGTGCATTGGGCGCAAGCGGAACAGACAGGATTTGTCCGCCCGGTTTGCCACGTTGTCCATTCGTCAGGAACCACAGGTTACCGTCGCTGCCCTCGAACACATGGCGAATACGGCCGTACTCGCCGGTGTAGTGCGCGGTGGCTACGGGATTACCCTCGGCATCGTTGATCACCGACCACAACCGCTGGCCAGTCAGCCCGGCAATGAAAAAGGTGCCGTCAATGTAGGTAAGTCCACTCGGGCCCATTTCCTGCGTACGCCATTGGACGACTGGGTCGATGTATGCCAGCTGTTCCCCTCGGCCCTCGACGAACGGCCAACCGTAGTTTCCACCCGGCTCAATTCGATTGAGCTCATCCCAGGCATCATCCCCGAATTCGGTTGCCCATAGCTGCCCGTTTTCATCCCACGCCAGCCCCTGAGGATTGCGGTGTCCAAGTGAATAGACATGGGAGCCTTCGATTGGATTGTCGGTCGGGATACTGCCGGTCGGCGTCATACGCAGGATCTTGCCGCCGAGCGAGTTGGGATTCTGGGGGAGATTGGGATTGCGTGTATCGCCCACTGTGGCATAGAGCATTCCATCCGGTCCAAACGCGATTCGTCCACCGTTGTGGCTGCGTCCGCCGGGCAATCCATCAAGGACGATCTGGTTATCAGCGAGTACTCCCGCGGCATACCGCATCCGCACGATGCGATTGCCTGAGGCCGTACTATGGTAAGCGTAAACCCATACGTCTGCGCCTTCTTTGAGCACTGCGAGCCCCAGCATTCCGCCATCCCCTCTGGCTACTACGTTGGGCACGATACCGGCAGATCGCAGCGCCCCGTCTGGCTGCAAAGCGACAATCTCCCCATCGTCACGCTGGCTGATGAGTACCTCGTGGCCCACGGGTACGGCGGACCAGGGCATATTGAGCCCCGAGGCAATCTCGAGAGGCGTACCCACAGGCAATACACCTGTTACCGGAGAACCGGTCGAGTTCGGCGCTTGGGCATGAGCGCTGAACGAGGCCACGAACGCTATGGCAGCGAGTAGGATGAACATCAGAACGATCATGGAAAAGCGAACTGCAGTTGCCACTAGCGTGCTTCTACCGAACATTTCATACCGCATGGAAGCAGCAATGCTTCTATTGTCGAAATATTGAAACTTCATAGTCGACACTCCCGTCTCGGTGCGAATTGGTCGCACTTTACCGCGGCTTTGTCTTACTGGTGTGTCGTACCCGTATCAGTTCGTCGCAACGTGTGGCGCCCTGTGATATTTCGCTCGCAACGTCAGCTACCGCGGAGAAAGCCTTGTGACAATTTGCTACCAACGCGGCACACTTACGCGACAAATCTATCGTATTAATAGTGCCCCGCATCGCGTCTCACTCGGAACTCTCCAGGCTGGCCTTGATCGTCGTGCTCCCGCTACAGCATGCCGTGGCTGACCCGACGGCAAGGTGAGGCGACGATGGGCCCATCAACGTCCAAGTTGACGCCGGGGTAAGCGAAGACCAATCTACGAGAATGACTCCTGATGTGGCTTCGCAACGCTACGATGAGCTAGCCAAGAGGACAGGCCAGAGTGTCGACTGAGGTAAGATTCAGCCTTTTCGGCGGAGGGTAGGGGAATGCAAGACGCCACACATGTAGTCGTCGTTGACGATCATAATGATATACGGGATCTGGTGCGGGAGTATCTTGAGTATCAAGGTTACAAGGTCAGCGTAGCGGAAGGGGGGGCGACCCTACGGCGAATCCTCGCGCGACAGACGGTCGACCTGATCATTCTCGATGTCATGATGCCCGGTGAGGACGGTATCTCGCTATGCCGGGAGGTTCGGGCATCCGGAGATATTCCTATCATATTTCTGACTGCGATGGCCGAAGATACAGATCGTATCGTCGGTCTTGAGCTTGGCGCGGACGATTACTTGGTTAAGCCATTCAATCCGCGTGAGCTTCTTGCTCGAATTAGAGCCGTCCTCCGTCGTGCCACCAGCTCTACGCCGACGGGTACTATTTTCAATCGTAGGATAGTGCGCATCGGACATTGGAAACTCGATTTAGGGCGCCAGGAGATCTTCGGTGACGATGGTGTTGGCGTTCCTCTCAGTACAGCAGAATTTCGTCTTCTCAAGGTTTTCATTGAGCGACCTGGGTTAATACTCAGCCGAGAGCAGCTTCTTGATCTGACGGTTGGGAGGACAGCCGACATCTTTGACCGCAGCATTGATAACCAAGTTAGCCGTCTGCGGAAGAAGATTGAGGAGAATGCCAAGAATCCGTCGATCATCAAAACCCATTGGGGCGGTGGCTACAGCCTGTGTACTGAGGTCGTGTTCGAATGATTCGTCTTTGGCGTAAAAGCTTGGCTATACAAATCATCGGGCTAACGCTAGCGGCGTTAATCGTCTCCCAGGCGTTTACCTTCCTTATTTCCATGGATGAGTACACCAAAAAGTTCGATGCAGGGGTAAAAGCTGAATTTATCAGCCGAGCGTCATCCGTGACCCGCTTGGTGGAATCGCTATCGCCGCCATTGAGAGAGCAGGCTCTGCGCGCAAGTGAAGGCAGTTATTTAAGATACTGGTTGACCGACAGCGACCCTGCGGATCCTAATGCCTGGAGATTGGTGGCCCTCTCCCAGCTTTCCCGGCCTTTGGATAGCGCCGTCGATCCAAACGGAACATTAGGATGGGCTGGGTCTCCCCATCCGAAATTACCAAACGTCGACGAAGTGGTCACTGCAAACGCCGATGACCCATGGTGGACTCCAACGCCCTATTTGTGGATGCTGTCGCAGCCAACCAAGGTGCTCCAGTTTTCAGGCAGTCTTGGGTATGGGTACAAGGCGCAACTGGGTGACGGGCGTTGGTTGAATGCGGCCTTTTACCAGCACGATAAAGGTAGTTTGTGGACATCCAAGCCTCTGATTTCGCTTGGGCTTACTGCTATCATGCTCGCTTTGATCAGCATTTTTATAGCAAGCCGTATCGCCCAACCACTACGAAATCTGGCCACAGCCGCTGAAGCTTTAGGTCGAGGGCAAAACCTGCCGCCATTGTTGGAAGAGGGGCCAGAAGAGATCAGGCGCACAGCTCAATCCTTCAATAAGATGCAAAGCCGTCTACATCGTTTCGTAGAGGATCGGACGAAGATGCTTGCAGCGATTGGCCATGATTTACGGACGCCGCTGACCTCGCTTCGGTTAAGAGCCGAATTCGTCAACGACGAAGATATCCAGCGCAAAATGATAGTGACGATTGACGAGCTACAGTCGATGACGGAAGCCGCGATTTCGTTTGCGCGTGGAGAGTCGATTAAAGAGGAAACGCGCACCATTGATCTGGAAGCGCTTGGGGGAGTATTTGTGACGACCACGCTGATCTGGGACATCCGGTCACCCATGTCGAGAGCGTTAAGATGAAGTACCGTTGTCGACCAGATAGCCTTCGCCGCGCGTTAAGAAATCTGGTCGAGAACGCGGTGCGTTATGGGGGGGAGGCAAAAGTGTCTCTTCGGGAGACTCCTTCCACGGTTGATATCGTCGTTGAAGACCGTGGGCCGGGGATTCCGGACGACATGAAAGAGAAGGTTTTCGCACCTTTTGTCCGGCTTGAAACGTCGCGAAACAGACAGACCGGAGGCATCGGTCTCGGCCTCTCGATAGTGCGCGCAGTCGCGCGGCAGCACGGGGGAGATATCTCGTTTTTCAATGGCGAAGCCGGTATGCAAGCCATCATCTCGCTTCCCAGGGAAGGCAGTGTAGACGCAGCGCCAGTGCGAAAAGAGCGTATCTGGCGACTCAAAAAAACTTCACGATCCGTGCAAAGTGCTCACTCACCGAAATAGCCTGTTTCTTGCCCTGACACTCCAGTAACCCATGCCCAATATGGCAAGGCAAACTCATCACATTGTTTATTGTGATTTAGCGTTAGTGGCACAGTTTGCTACAAAATAACCAAAACTACGGCATATCATGGACACAACCATCACCTACCATCCTCGTTGTCGCTGCAGAGCTTAGTTAGCTCGGCACCGTAATCTCTAGCATAGAGCGAGGACAACATGCCGACACTACCAATGCACCGCTTGAGCAAATTGGCTCCGTACTTTCTCAGCGTTCTGCGAATCTTTGCCGCTGGGTCTTTCCTGACACATGGGACGATGAAGCTTTTCAGCTGGCCTGCTCCTTTCGAGTATCCCCTTAACCCCATGCTTTATACCGCAGGCATCCTGGAGGTAGTGGGCGGGTTGTTGCTATTAATGGGTCTGTTCTCGCGACCAACGGCCTTCTTACTTTCTGGTTTAATGGCATTTGCCTACTTTATCGCGCACAGCTCGAACAGCTTCTTTCCTGTTCTCAACCACGGTGAAGCGGCCATGCTTTATTGCTTCATCTTTCTCTATATTAGTGCCGCAGGCCCAGGCGTTTGGAGCTTTGATGCTTCGCGAGCGCAAAGTCGGGTGGGGTGAGACCGCTGTTTGAAACCATCCCCTCATGCCATCCCTTCATGATAAGTTCCAGCTGAAATGCGGGAGGAATCCTATGAACTCGCTCAAACAGGCTGTCCGGGCTTATACCAGCCGCTACGCCGACAACCGTGGTATGGCGCTAACCCCGGTGCCGGGGTTACGAATGATGTGCCTCAAGGCGCCATCTGGCGACCTGCATTCGGTTTACAGGCCGCTGATATGCCTGGTTCTGCAGGGTGCGAAGCGCTTGATAGTGGGGAATGAGGAACGGGTTTTTTCTAGCGGGCAGTCCGTCCTCGTTAGTGCTGACATGCCGGTCATCGGACGGGTCGTGCAAGCAAGCCAGAGCGAGCCCTATCTGGCGATCGCAGTCGAACTGGAGGTAGCGCTCTTGCGCGAACTCACGGCCCATATCGATACCCCCCGCCCGCAGCGCTCTTCAGAGATGCCTACGCTATTCGCCGTCGACACCGAAGCCGCACTGCTCGATTGCGCATCACGGCTGATGCACCTGTTGGATCGCCCCGAAGCGGCGCCGCTCTTGAGCCCAGGAATCATGCGGGAGCTGCACTATTGGCTCCTGTCTGGGCCTCACAGTAATGCTTTGCGGACGCTGGCAGACCCGGACAGCCACGCGAGCCGTCTCGCCGACGCCATATCGATCCTCAGGGCCGAGTACCGCTCGCGCTTATCCGTGGAGCGGCTGGCGGCGGAAGCTAGCATGAGCCTCTCGTCATTTCACAAGCACTTCAAATACATGACCTCGCTGACGCCCGGACAATACCAGAAGCGGCTGCGCCTGGTCGAAGCGCGCCGCCTGATGCTAGAGGAAGGTTCCTCAGCCAGCAAAGCCGCCTTCGAAGTGGGCTACGAGAGTGCCTCGCAGTTCACCCGCGACTACGGCCACCTGTTCCAAGTGCCGCCGAAGCGCGACGTGCTGCGCGGCCGAAGCGCTACGGAACGTCAAGTCCCAACGGTGTGATCTACGGTCTTCTCCCAACGCGACTGGTGCCACCACCTCCGTCACTCTTTCAAAGCACGTCTTCGATGCGGATGGGCAGTTTCCGTATGCGCTTGCCGGTTGCGTGGTAAATCGCGTTGGCGATCGCGGGTGCCGTTCCGAGCATGACGAGTTCGCCCATTCCCTTGACGCCGACCGAGTTGACCAGCGTATCGGGCTTGTCGATCAGACCGACATCGATCTCGCCGATGTCGGCATTCACCGCCATGACGTAATCAGCAAGGTCGTCATTGAGATATCCGGCATAACGCGGATCGATCTCGCTCTGCTCCCGGAGGGCAGTACTGAAGCCCCAGACCACGCCGCCATGCATCTGACCTTTCGCGGTCCTGGGGCTGACGACCCGTCCGACGTCGGCGATGCTTACGGCGCGTGGCATACGCAGATGCCGCGTTCGCGGGTCGATATGGATCTCGACGAACTGCGCGATATAGCTCATAGAGGTGAAGCCGGGATATTCCGAACCCGCCCCCGCTCGGTTGCCGGTTCTGAAGGCTTCGAGGGCGGAGGCGTCCTGCCCAGGGGCGAGCTGCGATGCGGTCACCTCGATGTATGGGCGTTTCAGACGCGACAGCTGCTCGTGCAGATTACCCGCCGGGGGGGCGATCCCGCCAGTAACTTCTCGAAGCGGACCCGCAGGGCCTCTACAGCCTTTATCGTCGCCGGGGTAATGCTGGCTGTGCCGCGCTCTCCGACCGTGGCCATCTGCGGCCCCACCGATGTATCTCCCATCAGGATCTCGATCCTATCCGGGTTGACGTCAAGCCCTTGGAGGATCGTATTCGCGACGGCGGTGCGAATCCCTTGCCCCATTTCATGGCCCGAACTGGTGATCCGAGTCGTGCCATCCGCCCGGACCCTGAGTGTTGTCTCTGCAGCGGATCCTGATGCTCCGAAGATACCGCAGGCGACACCGAATCCCACCAGAGTGCCATCTTCCAGCCGCATCGAGCCGGGTTTTGGGGTGCGCCGGCTCCAGTCGAAGCGGCGCGCGCCCTCCCTGAGACAGTCGTTCAGAAAATGCGGCGCGAGCGGCTGCCCGGCGATAATGTCAGTCGTGGCCTCATGGTCGAGACGCAGCTGTACCGGATCCACGCCCAGTCTGTAGGCCATTTCATCGATCGCGCTTTCCAAGGCGAACCCGGCCGAAAATGGGTGTGTTCCCCGGGTATGACGTGGCATGTTACGGTCGATATGGACATCCCCAGCCGTCGCGCGAAGGTTTTCGATGGCGTAGAGTCGGGCGATATCCTCATGATAGCCGCTCGACCGGAAGCCGCCGTCGGGCCAGTTCTCCTGCACCACATCGTAGTTAAGCGCGGTGAGGCGCCCTTCGCTGTTGGCGGCAAGTCGGATGTGGTGGATGCTGCGTGGCCGGAAGGTGGCGATATGAAAAAGCTGCCCGCGTGGCGTAACGAGCTTGACCGGACGCCTGGTTAACCTTGCGGCTTCGGCGACCAGAGCCGTCTGCAGTTTAGGCGGGGACTTCTGCCCAAAGCCACCGCCGACATAGTCGGATCTGATGGTGATGGCCTCACTGGAGATTCCCAAGGCTTCCGCGAGGGCATTTCTGGCGCTCGCGGAATTCTGGCAACCCTCGTAAATCGTCAGCCGTCCCCCGGACCACCGCGCGACAGTGCCGAACAATTCCATGGCATTGTGGTGCTGGACCGGCGTTTCGAAGGTGCCCTCGACGATCTCGACGGCGTGCCGGAATTCGGTATCGACATCGCCCGTTTCAAAACCCTCGGAGGAAACGACCGAGGCGTTAGGGCTATCCATCAGCGGAACGAAAGACGCGGCCTCATAGGTTGCGGTGACGGCCTCTGCTCCCTCGATGGCAGCCTCGAGCGTCTCGGCAATCACCATCGCGATGGGTTGGCCCAGATAATTGATTTGGGGAGAAAGCGTTGGAAAATCCCCCAGGGATAGGATCTGTACCACCCCGCTGATTTCAGCCGCCGGCGTGATATCGATATGGCTTACCGTCCCTTTGGCAATCGTGGCTGGGACGAGCATGGCGTGGAGGATGTCGGGGAAAATCATATCGGCCCCGAACGGCGTCTGACCAAGCACCTTGCCTCTGGCATCGGTCCGGGCGATGTCGGAAAATACTTT
Organism: Halomonas sp. PA16-9; assembly: GCF_009728585.1. Classification (NCBI taxonomy): domain Bacteria; kingdom Pseudomonadati; phylum Pseudomonadota; class Gammaproteobacteria; order Oceanospirillales; family Halomonadaceae; genus Halomonas; species Halomonas sp. PA16-9. The sequence goes on from NZ_CP040451.1 coordinate 934,797, forward strand.
TGCAGGCATTACGCACTCCTTTCCGCAGCAGTGATGAGCGCATCGGCGACGACTCTGGCACCGAGGTCCATCTTGAAGGCATTGTGTCGGCCGGGGCTGGCCTCGGCGAAGGCGGCACGCCCGGCCTCGAGTGCCCGTTCGGGGGTCAGGGACGCACCGCTCACAATTCGCTCCGCGGCGCTGGCCCGCCATGGCGTGGTGGCGACACCGCCCAAGGCAATGCGAGCGCTGCGGGCGGTGTTTCCCTCCATCTCGACCGCGACAGCGGCGGAAACCAGTGCAAAGGCATAGCTCTCGCGGTCACGAATCTTGTGGTAGGTGGATGCGCGCCCCGCCGGGGTTTTATGCACGGTGATGGCTGTTACCAACTCGCCCGGCTCGAGATTGAATTCCCTGTGAGGCGTCTCCCCAGGCAGCCGATAGAAGCCTGCGATCGGGATGTTGCGCGTACCATCTGGCCCGAAAACCTCTATCACGGCGTCCAGTGCGGTCAGCGCCACCGGCCAGTCCCCGGGCGCCACTGCGGTACATGCCCGGCTGGTGCCGAGTACGGCTTGGGTACGGTCGAGCCCCTCGATAGCGGCACAGCCGGATCCGGGTTCTCGCTTGTTGCAAGGATAGACACCCACCATGGAAGATGACCCCGCGCCATTGCGGAAATACATGCAGCGGGTGCGCTGCAGCAGATTGCCGCCCACCGTGGCCATGTTGCGCAATTGCTGCGAGGCGGCCTTGAGCAGGCTTTCGGCCAGGACCGGATACTCATCGCGCACCACCGGCGTACGCGCCACATCCGACATCAGAGCGCCGCCACCGAATCGCAGGACATCGCCATCCGTTTCAATCGCGTCCAGCCCTTCGATGCGGCTCACATCGATCAGGTGCGCCGGGTGCTCGATACCCAGCTTCATGAGGTCGTAGATATTGGTGCCGCCCGCAATATAGCGGGCGGCACCGTCAGCCTGGACGAACTGCGCGACTGCTGCATCCGCCGACTCAGCGATGGTGTAATTCAATTCCCGCACGGTCAGCCCTCCATCGTTTCGGCGGCTTGCGCGACGGCTGCGAGAATGCCGACATAAGCGCCGCAACGGCAGATGTTCCCGCTCATGAATTCGCGGATCGCGTCGGGGTCGGTTGCCTCCCCCTGGGTGACACAGGCGACAGCCGACATGATCTGCCCGGGAGTGCAGTACCCGCATTGAAGCGCATCGTGGTCGATGAAAGCCTGTTGAATAGGGTGCAGTTCCTCACCTCTCACAAGCCCTTCGATCGTGGTGACCTGCCGTCCATCGATTTTGGCCGCCATGGTGAGGCAGGAGGCAACGGGACGCCCGTCCAGATGAACGGTGCAGGTGCCACATTGGCCGTGGTCGCAGCCCTTTTTGGTTCCGGTCAACGCCAAGCGATCACGCAGAAGGTCCAGTAGTGACGCTCGCGCATCTATCTCCATGGCGATCGGCTCGCTATTTACCTGAAATGCGATGTGGGTTGTCATACCGTTTTCGGGGCTTGGAACGGGAAGTCGCTTCTGAGCTTCAGCCTGAAGAGGGACCAGGCCGGTCGCTCGAAGAGGTGCCAGGCTGGCAGCCGTTACGCCAGCGCCAACACCGAGTACCGTGCGGCGACTCACCTGGGTAGGGTATCGCTGTTGGCATTCGGGCCCTTAACTGAATCCGCCACTGTCATCTCTCCTTTATTGCAATAGAAGCGTTAACAATGAGTTTTTAACAATTCAGCCGCGAAAGAGCTTGCCATCCAGTCTGTAAAACTTGCCTGTTCCTGCGCTATTTACTGTTTTTGGGGTGGGCAATGGGAGGGATCACTGTTCATTCGTGAATATGCACGGTTGCCGTCGTTAAAACGCGACGCTCTGGGATTAACAGACGATCAGGAGAGATATAAGGTTGCGGCTTGAAACCGAGGCCTGCAAATGTGGACGTGCAATAAGCTTAGCGTTAGGCAAGAAGTGTTGCCTGCATCGCCTTTAATGGCCAGGGCGCCTGGAGTCAGTGCCCTACGCAGCTCTCCTGCTGGGTGTCTTCGTAGATCGGCGTCGTGGGTGTGCGATCCAGTCCTTCAGAAAAGTGGGTGGCAGGAAGGTTACCAGGCCGCTTGTGTCAATGCGGATATAAGCGTGCGAAAGGTCCTCTCGTGCCCAGGCCGTGGGTAGACGAAGGGGAATGATGAGCGCGGCGCCCGCCACTAAAGTGCCGCCTAGAAAGGCGTGACGGCTAAAGGATAAATGATGTGTTTTCATTGTTGACCTGTCCTTTCCATAAGCCTTGAGGGAACATGGCGCCGGTTAGCTTTCGGCGACACGGTGTATGTGCGCATCGGTAGGGCGCGGATTGCGCACCACCGCAACCGAACTTGGTACCGGTGAGTTTCAATTGCTCCCGGATTACCCAGAGAAGCGGTGTGCCAGGCTCGGCGGGCGCGTCCGTTGATCGTGAATGCTGTCATGACTGCTTCTCCTTGGCCTCATTTCGGGTCGTAACATGGCAGGGTCGTTGGCTCTTCTCGATTGCCTTAGAGGCAGCAGTTTGCGTTATCTTTTTTAATAAGTTGATGGAAACAATACTTGCCAGCACCTGCGCAAACCTTGCCTTTTCCTGCAGTGTGCGTGAAAAGCCTTTTTCGTCATGCTGAGTTCAGGCCGAAGGCAGGAGTGATGCAGATGAGCTCGCTTAAACAGGCGGGCGAAGCTCATGTCCCACGCTAGTGTTTATAGTGCGACTCGCGGCGGAAGCAGAAGTGATCTTCTACTCGTTTTACAAACACGTTAAGCCCACGGCTGCGTGGACGCTGGTGGCAATAACTGAAATGACTTCGCCTAATCGAAGCACCGTTAGCCTGGATTCATAGCCGCAAATATTTCTTCGTAGCGATCGTCACGCTCGGCCCAGCGGCGAGCCTGGTCGCGCTCAAGAAGAATTTCACCACGAGGGTGATCACCGCGCTCTAGCAACTGTATTACTTCTTTGATATATGCTTCGAGTGACATAGCACGCGGGTCGAAAGCCTGCTCCGCCCTAGTGAGGTCTGTCTGCACGTACGGTGGTGAAAGCTCGAGTACCTCCACTGGGACTGTGCGCAACTGATGCCGCAGAGAGGTAAGCCAGGAGTGGAGAAACGCTTTGCCGGCGCAGTAGGTCGGGAAATTAGCCAGTGGTACAAAGGCCAAGGCAGAACTGGTCACCAGAATGGTCGCTTCGGATTGGCTTTTTAGGATCGGCAGGAATGCTGCCGTCGCGTGCAGTACGCCCATGATGTTGGTATTTATGATCGACTGCGCTATAGAAACGTCCCAATCCTCAGACGTCATGTTCTCCGGTCGTGAAATCCCTGCATTAGCGATCAGTACATTGAGCTCAGGGAACTGTGCCCGTACGTTATCGGCGAGGCTGGCTAACGAATCAGGATCGTTGATATCGAGCGATATCCCAACCAGCCCTGGTCGGGAGGCTGTGACTTCATTGTCGCCGCCCCGTAACTATGACGCGGTTACCGCGGTCATGGAAGGCTTCAGCAAGCGCGCGGCCGATGCCACTGGTGGCGCCGGTGATCAGGGTTGTATTGCCAATTAGTTTCATGAACATTCGATCTCAGTTTCGGCCACCGTTGACCTTGATGACCTGACCATTAATCCAGTCGCTTTCCACGCTGGCCAAAAATGAAACGACATGGGCTATGTCATCCGGCTCACCCAGACGCCCGAGGGGAGTTTCATTTACTAAACGCTGAATAATGTCTGCGGACCTGCCAGCGTAAAACAGGTCGGTTGCAACCGGGCCGGGCGCGACCGCATTAACGGTGACACATCGGCCGCCGAGTTCCTTCGCGAGTACATGTGTCATTCCTTCAACTGCCGCTTTGGTAGCTACATAGATGGAATGGTTGGGGAGGTAGGTGCCGACCAGTCCTGACGACACGTTGATAATGTGTCCACCGTCGCGAATGCGTCGCGCTCCCTCGCGCATGCCATTAAACGTGCCGGTGAGGTTGACGGCGATAAGACGCTGGAAGTCCTCGTCCGTGACTTGTGCTAGCGGCGATAGCGCGATGATTCCTGCATTATTCACTAATACATCAACCGGCCCATATTCGGCTTCCGCCTGATCGAATAGCGCACGAACCTCCGTGGGGTCGGCAATGTCGGCCTGGATTGCCTTCGCCCGCCCGCCTGCTGATGTGATTGCAGCTACAACATTATCCGCATTGGCATGGCTTGATGCGTAGTTGACGATTACCTGAAATCCGTCAGCAGCAAGTCGTCTAGCAAGTGCCGCGCCTATGCCCCGCGATGCTCCGGTTACGATTGCAGTTCTAATATTGTTTGATTTCATGTGTCATGTTCTCTTTAACCACAATAGATATTAAGGCCGAAGCCCACCGTAATCCGTGACCTTGTCGCGCCAGACCGAGTGAGGGTGCGGATCAGAAAAGTTGTAGCCATGGTTCAAAGACAGCTCGATCCACACGGATGGCCCGTCGATCCGAACATAGTCTCCTGCCCGCGATAGCGATGTTGTACCCGAGTATCCAACGCGTGTCGTCGCCAGCTCTCTTTCGTATTTCGCCATGTAGGCGGCGGCGTTCGCGTCGTCGACATCACCCACGTAGGTGGCGATCACCGCTAGTAGAAGGGTGCGTTGGCGGTCGTCCAATGATGCAGCAGGTATCCCTGCCGCCTGTGTCGGAAAGCTCCAGTCCCTGCCTGGGCCCATTACCACGTCTCGAAATTGGCTTGAAAGCTTTGCGGCCGACAGTTGGAGCTCGTCGAACGAAGCCAGGAGTTCGCGGAATGCGCCCATCTCTTGAAGCTGGGGTGCGTTCGTTACACCGTTGTAATCGAAAGGCCCGGCCGGTTCCATGCCCCGGAAAGAAGGCGTGGCTCCGATCAGAATTCCATCTCGATAGGTGTTAGACAGCGCAAAATGGTGCCCTCCGAACTGCAACTGCCAGAGGTTTCCAGGTGAAGGTCTGCCGAGAAATGCGACGTAGAACTCACCTCTTCCGTAAGCATCACCCTTACCGATCTGCCGCAGATAATCCTCGGCGTTCAGGTGTTGTCGGATTTCGTCGCTACCTTCATTCGGGCTACTGCCGCTCGCAGCCGCAAGCAATGCTTCCAGTCGACGCCATTGCTCTGATGAGAGCGTTTCCAAGGGCAGCCCAATGCGGTGCCCAGAATACATATCAGCCTGCGGATATGTGTGCCAGCGTGATGCATTGGAGAACGAGTACGCCTGAAAGAGGTTTTCGCGTTGAGTTTCCGAAAGTGCTCCGGCGAACGCCAGAGCGCGCTCCAGGACAAGGTTTCCGTTGGCTGTGATCGCTTCATTATTTTTATTCCACTCCGATGACGCTTCAGTCGACGCATATCCCGTCAGCGTCGAGCTGAGAAGCACAGCTCCACCGAAGTGGAGAATGTGCGATGGGCGAGCAGCATACTTCATAAAAAATCCTCCGAATTCGGTAGTCTGGTCGGCGAGAAGCGCAACCTGACTTGGCGCTCATAAACCAAGCGAAACCGGTCGGGCTACTTGCGCGCTTTTCAGCCTGTGTAGTAACTAGGCTGTTTGAGGTCGCTCAAGAGATCCGGGCCAGTAGGCCTCCAATCGAGCAATTCACGCGTCCGCTCACTCGAAACTGTCATGTTCGCGCCGACCATGGTGGCAAACCAGCCAAAGTGCTCTTCTGTCCGCGACACTATGGGTAGCCCCAAATGGGTGCCGATGACTTCGGCGATCCGTTTGAAGGGAACGCTTTCGTCGGCCACTGCGTGATAGACGGACTCAGTGACGCCGCTCTCAAGCACCAGTCGGTACAGGCGCGCGGCGTCGAGTCGGTGTACGCCTGACCAAAGATTCAAACCCTCGCCGATAAAGGCCGATACGCCGGTCTCGCGCGCCTTGCGGATAACGAGCGGGATGAAGCCATGATCACCAGAGCCGTGCACTGAAGGCGCTAGTCGTACCGTTGCAACGCGCACACCACGTTCGGCCAAGGATTGAGCCGCTACTTCCGACTTTCTCGGCACTGCCGGATGGGGAGAGTCCGTTTCTACTCCGCCACAAGGTATTCCGGAAAGGCCGGACGTCACGACCAGAGGACGGTCGGATCCCTCCAGTGAACTCCCTAATGCTTCGATCACGCGCTGATCCTGTGCGGCGCTTTCCTGGAATTTCGAGAAGTCATGGTTGAACGCGGTATGTATCACCGCATCGACGGTGCGTGCGGCCTCATAAATTATATCGAGATCATCCAAAGTGCCTCGTACCACCCCGGCGCTTTTCGTAGCAAGAATCGTGGCCTTATCACCGTCGCGGACAAGGCCCTTCACCTGGTGTCCCGCAGCTATCAAGTCATCCACCACGGCTGAGCCAACCCAGCCCGTGGCCCCAGTCACGAATACGCGCATGTGCTGATCCCTCATTGTCGTTGCATGATTGACGCTAGGCTCACGGTCGCCATTGCAGGCGTGACCAGCCCCGCGCCGACTACAAGAACTTTAGGGGTCTATGCCTGTCCCATCTATGCGATAAAGTCCTGTTTACTTTTGCAATCGTCCAGGAGATATTGTGGATCCGTTCTCAGACTTGCTTTCGCCCTAAAGCCTCTTATCTGCCTTACATCATGGGGCCGTTGAAAAGATAAAAGATAGGGGGTTGCCTCGTTGGCAGCCGCAGCGCGCGATGTTTTCAACATCAAGTAGAACATGCAGGGGCGCAACCGGTTGGCGGTTCAGCGATGTTTATTCGCATCGTAACGTTCTAGTATTGGTGTCTATGTCATTCATCAGCCTGTGTAAATTCACTCTCTGAAAGAATGGAAAGGTACGCACAAAGCATATCGGCCATGGCCTCCGAGTAGGCATTGATTTCTTCGGCCGTTCGTGGCTCTTGCGAGAATTCTGCGCCGCCAGCGCTCAGTGTGGTGGTAAACAAATCCGTTGCCAGAGCACGCTGTTCTTCTGTTACCTTGGGTAGTGCTTCCGCCATGAATGTTTCGAACATGCGCTTGCCCGCTGCTTTCCCTTCACTTGCTTCTTTCGACTTGCTGTAGAGTGGCACAGCAGCAACCAGCGCCAGACGAATCTCGGCCTCCTCGCACTCCGATTGAATGAAGGCATGAACCAGCCGCCTCAGCCGGGCCGGTGGCGGTCTTGATTCATCCTCAAGCAATCCACGCAACAGCGTTATCGTTAGTCCCCACTCCCGACGTTGAAGCTGGAACAGAATTGATGCCTTGTTGGGAAAATACTGATACAGCGAGCCAATACTGACGCCTGCTCGCTCCGCCACCCGAGCCGTTGTAAATCTTGCGACCCCTTCTGATGTCAAAACCTGAATAGCCGCTTCCAGTATAGCTTCCATCGACTCCGTAGATCGGGCTTGTGTGGGGTTTTTTCTCAATGAAATCTGGTGGTTAAGAATTTCTGGCATGAGCGTCTCACAATGCGAATAGAAAATGCGATGAATTCGTTACATCCTAATCTGGTGCTTCAGCCGACGCACTTAAGTCGATAAACACGCTTTTGTGAAAACAGCTTTCAAGCAAGGAACGATACATGAACACTTTAATGTCGGCCCCGGTGGGCCCTCTGTTGGATCGACTGTTTGCTCAGGCCGATCAGGCGATTAGTCCTGTGCTGGATGAAATCTCCGAAGAAGATCGAATGCGTTTGTTACAAAGCAAGACTGGCTATCTCCAGTTCTATGGACAACTCAAAGATCTCTGGCTGCCTGTTTCGCGGGAGACCGGCAAGTTGCTCTATCTGCTGGCGCGTAGCAGTAACGCCAAATCGATTGTTGAGTTCGGCACTTCCTTTGGGCTCTCGACCATACATCTTGCTGCCGCACTGAAAGATAATGGTGGTGGTCGGCTGATCACCACTGAATTCGAACCTTCCAAAGTTGCTCGTGCTCGCGATCACATCGAAGAAAGTGGTTTGAGCGATCTCGTCGAGATTCGAGAAGGTGACGCTCTTCAGACGCTGAAGAGCGATCTCCCTAACACCATAGATTTGTTGTTGCTCGACGGTGCCAAGGGGCTCTATCAGGAGATTCTGGCACTGCTCGAAGACCGGCTTCGCCCTGGCTCGCTTATTCTCGCCGATGACGCTGACATGAGCCCCGACTATCTTTTGCATATAAAGTCGCCAGCTTCAGGCTACCTATCAATACCTGTTGGCGAGGATGTTGAGCTATCCATGCGGTTGGGATAAAAAAGCAACCAAGTCTTCTAGCCAAACGTTACGACAATGTCTTACGCGTTGGCATGCATATTATTGTCGACGCAGAAATAAGTACCACTACGTTTGGACGTGTGGTGCCGAAATAAGCTTGTTGATATCCATGGCTAAAGAGTCTGGCGACCATAATGTGCCACCAATTGTAACTTATGCGTGGTAGTCGTCGAGGATACTCACATCTTGCTGAGAATCTCGACCGCTTGATCGAAGTGCCCGTCACGCTCTGCCCAGCGCTGAAACATTACTTTCTCCACCAAGATTTCCTTGGGTGTAGGTTGCTCTTGAAACAGCGTCATGACCTCTTCAATGTAGTCATTGAGCGGCATAAAACCACTGCGGGTCGATTGGCCTGGTGTCAGTTCCGTCTGAACCGCAGGAGGTGCCAGCTCAATGAGTTCGACCTTGCCTTTGAGCTGTTCGCGCATGGATATCGTATAGGAGTGGATGGCTGCCTTGGTGGCGCTATAGGTGGGTGTGCCGCTTTTCGGAACGAATGCAAGGCCGGAGGAGACGTTCACAATCGCCGCGTCTGGCTGGTTTACTAGATGGTCGATCAGTGCATTAGTCAGCCGGATTGGCCCGAGTAGATTGGTGACGACCGTCTGTTCGGCGTCAATCAGGCTACTGGTGCTGGATAAATCTTCGCTTCGCATGATACCTGCATTGTTAATCAGCACGTTGAGGTTGGGATGCTCGGCGATGACCCGCTCAGCGAAAGCCTGGATGGCCGTTGGGTCCTCGACGTCAAGGATCATCGCGTGCATGTCGCGATGACCCGCAATGGTTTCTTTCAGCGTTTCCATGCGCCGCCCGGCGACGATCACGGTGTTGCCAAGCGCATTGAAGCGTAAGGCAAGTTCACGGCCAATCCCGGAGCCACCGCCGGTTATTAGTATGGTATTACCTGACATGTTCATGGTTTAACTCTCCGTCTATTTTTAGTGGCGAATGCCACTAACTTTTTAACAATTCGGTGGCAGCGGGGCTTGCCAGCACCTGCGCAAAACTTGCCTGATCCTGCAGGCATGGAGAAACGCCTTTTCGGTCATGCTAAATTTGAGTCGAAATGCTGGAGAAAAAGCAGATGAACTCACTTAAACAGGCTGTCGAGACTTACGCCAAGCGCCACGTCAACAGCGATGGCTTGGCGTTCACACCCGTGCCGGGCCTACACATGATGTGCGTCGAGGCACCGGCTGGTGACCTGCATTCGGTCTATAAACCGTTGGTTTGCCTGGTTCTTCAGGGCGCAAAGCGTATTCTTGTGGGTAACCAGCAGAGAGTATTATCCGCCGGTCAGTCGGCCATCGTGAGCGCTGATATGCCGGTGGTTGGTCGGATCGTGCAGGCAAGAGTGGGCGAGCCTTATCTAGCGGTCGCCGTCGAACTGGACATGGTTATCTTGCGCGAGTTGGCCGCTCACATGGGGAGTGCCTGCGCCCAGCGCTCATCCGAGACGCAGACACTATTTGCCGAAGACACCGAGGCTGAGTTGATTGACTGCGTATTACGGCTGATGAAACTGCTGGATCGCCCCGAATCAGCGCCGCTCCTACGCCCAGGTATCATGCAGGAGCTGCATTATTGGCTGCTATCAGGCCCTCATGGCACCGCCTTGCGGAATATTGCAGATCCGGATAGCTACGCGAGCCGCCTCGCCGACGCCATCGCGATCCTCAGAGCTGAGTATCAGTCGCGTGTGCCCGTTGAGCGACTCGCGGCAGAAGCGGGAATGAGTGGCACCTCGTTTCACAAGCATTTTAAGCACATGACATCGCTCACACCGGGGCAGTACCAAAAGCGACTTCGTCTGATTGAGGCGCGCCGCTTGATGCTTGACGAAGGGTGTTCCGCGAGCAATGCTGCCTTCGAGGTGGGGTACGAAAGCGTTTCTCAGTTCACTCGCGAATATGGGCGGCTGTTCCAGAAGCCACCGAAGCAGGACGCTCTGCGAGCTCGAAGATCTATTGAACATAGAGTATCGCCGTTAACGGTTACCACAGCGTGATCTTTGCGCCCCATTGAATACGTAAGCGTGTTGGTCAGTATGCCTTTTGCTAAATTTTGGCGCGTCGCAAACAGAAAAATTGAATTCACTCTAACTAGCTATGGACGGTCATGATGGTCACTTCAAGAACGATCTCTCTTGCTTCCCAGCGTGTCATGTTGTGTGCCATTCTCCTGGTGGCACTGGTGCTCGGTGTTGGGTATCAGGCCCGTGCCGCCGAGCCTTCCAATGACGCCAGACAGACGGTGGATCAACTGCTCCGGTTGGTTCATGAGCGGCTTGCTATTGCACCCGATGTTGCAAAGGCTAAATGGAACTCTGGTGATCCTATTGATGCTCCCGCACGAGAAGCGCAAATTCTAGAGAGGGTCGTGGCTGAAGCCACGCGGGCGGGTATCGATGAAGCCTTTGCCCAGACGTTTTTCAAACATCAGTTTGAGGCAAGCAAGGTTATCCAGCATCGGCTCCATGAACAATGGAGGCAAACAGAGCAGCCTCCCTTTGAATCCCCGCCGGACCTTGCCGAAGATATTCGCCCCCAACTTGACCAATTGACACCACAACTGATGGCTTCACTTCGCGACTTTCAGCGTGTTGCTGAAAGCGAAGGAGTTAGACAATATCTTGAAAATAATGCCGAAACCTTGGTGAATGACGGTGTAGGAGGTGTAGCCCGGGAAGAGGCATTACGCCCACTTTACGAAGCCACCGACACTGCAAATGTGGACGTGCAATAAGCTCAGCGTTAGGCAAGAAAGGGGCGAGTATCTACTTTGGATTCGGCTTGGCTGGATCCTACGGTATCTGCGCCTATCAACTTGCTTCATCTGTGTCCGCAGATAGCGCCACCTCCTTGTATGCTTCGAGCGACTCAAGCCGCTCTTTTAGCGCATGGCTAATGGAGTCATAGGCCGTGCTGCCTAACGTAATACGGAGTGGTGGGTTCGGCATGTCCGTTATTTTAATGATGGCATCAACGGTATTGCCTGCATCGCCTTTAATGGCCAAGTCACCTGACGCCAGGGCCCTACGCAGCTCTCCCGCTGGGGTGTCTTCATAGGTCGGCGTCGAGGGTGTGCGATCCAGCCCCTCAGCAAAGTGCGTAGCAGTGGGGCCCGGCTCAGCGATAATGAAATCAATACCAAAAGGTGCGACTTCCTTCGCTACTGATTCGACGAACCCCTCAACCCCCCACTTTGTGGCATGGTAGAGGCTGAAGCTTGGATAGGCGATCTGGCCGCCCTCTGACGATACTTGAACAATCCGACCACCCCCTTGCTCGCGTAAATGGGGCAGTACGGCACGCAGGAACTGGATAGAGCCTGTGAGATTGGTCGCTATTTGCCGCTCAATCTGTTCGTCGCTGGCTTCTTCGGCAGCGCCAAAGAGCCCATACCCCGCATTGCTGACCACCACATCGATTCGACCGAGTTTTGCGAACGCTTGCGAAACGGCATCTCTCATCGTCTGTGTATCCGTCACGTCGAAGGTCAGTATCTGCAAGCGTTCACCATGCAAGGCGAGCAAGTCGTCTAGCGAACCCTTGCGGCGTAGCGTTGCTATAACGCGGTCGCCGCGTTCAAGCAGCCGTTCAGTGAGTAGTCGGCCAAGGCCGGTGGATGTCCCTGTGATAAGCCAGGTTTTAGCCATGAGATATCTCCTAAGTCATTCATCAAGTGTTGCAAGACAAAGGCTAGGGCAGTAACACTGGTAAGAGAATACTCATCAATTGGCATGAGGAGGTGAAAGTATTTCACCAATGAGTAAGCCAACCTTAACCGACCTCAAGGCGTTTCAGGCCGTGGCGGAACATCGCAGCTTTCGCCGAGCAGCTGACCTGATGGGAGTGAGCCGCTCTTCACTCAGCCATACTGTGCGCACGCTTGAGCAACGGATGGGTACAAGGCTGCTGCACCGAACCACACGTAGCGTCTCGCTGACCGAGAGCGGCGAGCGGCTGTTATCGCGGCTGAGCCCGCTATTGCGCGACTTGGAGTCGATTCTGGAGGATGCTTCCAGCGCCGAAGGAAAGATCACGGGGCGGCTGCGTATCAATGGCAGTGAAGGGGCCGTGCGGCTGTTACTGCAAACCGTAGTACCGCGTTTTCTCGCCCTTCATGATGGCGTTGAGCTTGATCTCGTGGCAGAGGGGCGACTTGTCGATATTGTCGGGCAGGGATTTGATGCAGGCGTAAGGCTTAGAGAGGCAGTTCCTCAGGATATGATCGCCATCCCAGTGGGGCACGATATGCGCTTTCTTGCCGTAGCCTCCCCTGACTACCTGCGCGGCCGAACGGCACCAAAGACGCCGGACGATCTTTTCTCACACCAGTGCATCAGGCAAAGGCTGCCGAGTGGCAAACTCTACCGCTGGGAATTTCAGCAGCACGGCCAGGACATGGCAGTTGATGTGCCAGGTGCGCTGACCTTGGACAGTAGCCAACTAATGGTGGAGGCCGCAGCGGATGGGTTGGGTATTGCCTACGTGCCAGAGTCATATGCCCAAGTCTATCTGAGGGATGGAAGGCTGGTCACCGTGCTAGAAGAATGGTGCCCAAACATTCCTGGGCTGTTTCTTTACTACCCCAATAACCGGCATGTACCGCCCAGCCTGCGGGCTTTTATCGACCTGCTGCGAGAGTTGCGGGGTTAGGCTGTATTAGCGCAACCCGCCCTGAATAAGCGCAGCGAACGTCTGGGCCGCTTCAGCTTCGCTGCAGTTGCCGCGTACCATGGCGGAAGAAAGGGCCTCGCCCGCGCCGATCAGCCCAATGCAGCGTTGTTTTAACGTTTCTAGCGGTAAAGCACTGTGTGGCTTAAGTATGGCAGCGAATAGTTGAACATACCCGTCGAGCAGTTCCTGGTATACGGCTTCCTTTTCCTCACTACCTGCCAATGCGGCACCCACTGCGTGCCATTCACCGCTGGTGTCGGCATAGCAATGGATGTAGGTGCTTGCCAGAACGTCAGCCGTTTCTGCAAAGCTTCGCTCACCGGTAGTCAACGCTGCGCGGAGCGCGTTTGCCTGCTCTGCGTCGATTGATCTGTAGAGTTCGATCAAAAGCGTCGACCGCGTACCGAAATGCTCGTAAGCGACGGGCTTGGAGATGTCGGCTCGCTTGGCCAAATGTCCCAGCGTCAAGCTATCAGCGCCTTCTTCACGAACAATCGTGATTGCCGTGTCGAGCAACTGGTGCCGACGCTCTGCTTTGGAAAGCCTACGTGTTTTTGTTTCACCTGATTTGCCTTGCATGACGCGGTTCTCTGTATCGATTTTTAGTTGAAGACTACCGTTGGTAGGTATAACCTACTATTGGTAGGTTTAGGTTAGGGAGTGTATCCATGCTACAGGATTCTATTTTGCTTATAGGCGGTTATGGCATTGTCGGTCGGTGGACGTCGCAATTCCTGCGCTCTGCTTACCCTGATGTACCGTTACTGATTGGCGGACGCAACCTTGCTAAGGCCCAGGAATGGGCGGCCGAATTGGGCAATGCGCAGGGCTTGAAAGTTGATTTGTCCACTTCTGATCTTGGGCTGGGGATCGCAGCATCAGTGCTGTTGCTACGCTTTTTATGGATGACCGGGTCGCCGCACTTCGTTTCGCCCAGTCACGCTGTGTGCCGCATATTAGCATTTCACCGGGTATCTTTGAGTTAGGCCCCGAAGTCGCCGCCTATATGCACAACCCAAGCACTGCTCCTGTGGTTCTCGGTACCGAGTGGCTGGTGGGTGCTACCACCGTGCCTACGCTCGAATTTGCCAAGAGGTTCCGCCGTGTCCATAACGTCGTTATTGGCGCACTGCTTGATGAGCGAGATGATTTTGGTCCGGCCGCAGAAGTTGATCTGGAGCGGCAAACGAAAGCGATGCCCGTCGCGCTTGCCCGTCGTGACGGCGTCTTTTACTGGCGCAGAGATGCTGATGCCATGGCCCGTTTCCGTGCTGTGGATGGCACAGAAATGGAAGCGTCTGCGCTATCGCCGAATGATGTTGTCGGCTTGGCGACTGTACTCGATACACCCAATGTGCAATTCAACCTCGCGATTGGAGAGAGCTCCAGTCGCCGTTGCGGCGAGCCGATATCGACCGAGATTATTATCGAACTTGAGGGTGAGGATCATAACGGTCAAGCGCTGTGTACTCGCCATGCCATCGTTCATCCGCAAGGGCAGATGCCTCTGACAGGGCTCGGTGTGGCCCTGGTTCTTGAGAGGCTTACCGGATTGGATGGTAACCCGGCGACGCCACCTGGCCTCTACTTTCCCTACCAACTGCTAGAAACTTCCACCTATTTTGACCGCTTGAAGCAAGCCGGTGGAAGCGTCATGACGCTGGAGGGCTAGCATCGTGGCTCAGAGGGGTTGTCGAGTAGTCGGCAACGACAACGAGTTCTTGGTCATTTTCCAGCGTTGCCAGGGCAATCTGGTAGCAGTCTTCGATATGACGGTTGCCCATCATCTTCATGGCGGTGTAGCTGATACCGCCTGCCACGGCAATGCCTGGTGCCGCTCCTGTATCGTTTTGGCTGCTTCAACGTGTTGTGTCAGGAGCGTTAACACTGCCTCGTTATTGTCAATGTATGGCCAGTAACCCGCTATTAGGTGACTGACCTCTTGTGCTGACTAGGTGGCTTTTGGGGCGGGCTTGGGTATGGCGCTGCCGGCCCTTGCCAGCCCGCGGTAAAGGCAAGGCATGCGAAGACCAGCACAGCGTAGTCGGGGGTCAGCCGATCCATCAAAAAACCAAAGAGTGGGGCGCCAGCCGTCTGGCCGATCGCGATGGTCAGGAAGCCAATCATCAGACCTGTGGCAGGCCGGTCGGGCAATGCCGTGACGCCCCATACCAGATAGACACCTGTCACCATGATGTAAGCAGCACCGAATAGCATGCCGCCGACGATTGCCAGTAGGGGAGTGGTGGCGCTGGTACCAACCAAAAGAATGCCTGCTGCCAATGCCCCCAGAAAAAGCCAATGTACCCGGTCGATCCCGAAGCGTGCCACTAACGTGCCTGCGCCTGCGCCCACAATACCGGCAGCGCCGATAGCGATCCAAAGCAGCCCTGCGCCAGTATTGCCCCAGCCAAGTTGCAGCGCGACGAGTTTGCCGCCGAAAGACCAAATAGCAGTGCTGGACGCGCCCATCAGAAAAGCAGCCGCGATCAAGTGCATAACAACGCTGTTAAAGGGTGGTAAGCCTCCCGAGGTCTGGGTCGCTTTGGTGCCGCTGGGTACGCTGAGCGCGGCGACTACTGCCATCACAAAAGCCGCCACTGCAAAACACGCGAACGCTAACCGCCATTGACCTCCCATCAGTAACGCGACCGGCCCGGAAAGCACCACACCGGCACTCGTTCCGGCATTAATGATCGTGTTGGTGGCACTTTGCCGTCCAGGGCGGACGGCGACGGCCACCGCTGCTGCCATGGGCGGCGATGCTAGCCCCGTACTGGAGCCTGCCAGCATGACCGCACTGGCGAGCAATATGGGGGAGGGGGCCATGGCGATGCTTGCCATGCCGACGGTCGCGACCAGCGCCGCCCCGATGGCAACGGCGCGGGCGCCGATCCGTTCGGTCAGGTACGCCGATAAAATGATGGCGACACAGTAGCCCAGAAAAGACCCACCTGAGATAAAGCCACTCAAGGTGTGCGTAAGAGTAAGGTCAGTGTCGATCTGGGGCAGAAAGAGCCCGAAGGCGAAGCGTGCAAAACCATAGCACACCGCAATCAGGCCAAACCCCGCCGCACCGAGGTACACGCTGGGGCTCATGATCGTGCCCGCTTGAGCAGTGCTAATGCGGCTTTGTGTGCCGAGGCTATCGCCTCCGAGCCACGGTAAATCGCGGCCGCGGTGGCGCCTTCGTACAGAATAAGGATCTGCTCGGCGAGTTCTGGCATCTCCTGGCCATCGGTTTCTATCGCGACAATGTCCTGGATCTTCTCATAAAGCCTTGCCTTGTGAGCCAGCACGGCCTCAGTGATTGCCGGCGTGTCGCCGCCGGTTTCGCCGTAAGCGCGCAGAAAAAGGCATCCTCTTGCGCTCTCGCTCCTTATCCATTCTTCCAGCGCGTCGAAGAGCGCATCAACGCTGTCTACTTCGATGAGCGGCAGGAATCGTCGATGGCGCTCTTTGAGCACATCCGTTATTAGCGCCGTTTTACTACCCGCATGCTTGTAGAGCGTTCGGCTCGACATGCCAGCCGCCTTGGTTAGCTTGTCCATCCCGGTGGCGGTAAAGCCGTGCCGGTCGAATAGCTGCTCTGCTGCTGAAATAAGCTTTGTTTTAGTATCCATGTGAGTAGTGTAAAACGATCATTTTACATGCTCAACTCTCACTGAGCTCAAGGGAGGAGGGTGATCCAGCTTCTGGGCACCCTGGCCGTCGCGGTCATTGGTGGGCTGGTCACGTTGATGTTTTTGAGTCTGTTGGTGATTCCCATTGTCTACAGTGGTGTCGATGATATCTTGAACTGGCTGCACCGCTTGATTCCGAACCGGAGCGAGACAATACCGGTTGGGAGTGATTAACATAGAGTTCTAGCAAGGAAGGCGAATAATGCGATCGGAAAAAGACAAGATGCTAGCAGGAGAGCTCTATAACCCTGCTGATCCGGTATTGCGAAAAGAGCATGAGGAAACAAAGCGCAAGGTTTGGCAATACAATCAAGTGTTGGAAACCGATGCTCAGCGCTTGAAAGTGTTAAAAGATTTATTTGGCTCTACGGGGAAGTGCCTTCATGTAGAGCCAAATATTCGACTGGATTATGGATATAATATCCATGTCGGTGAAAACTTCTTTGCCAACTTCGATTGCACCCTGCTGGATGTTTGTGAAATACGATTTGGTGATAACTGCATGCTTGGGCCGAATGTGCAGATTTATACGGCCACGCATCCCTTGGATCCGCGTGAGCGTAATTCGGGCAAAGAGTACGCAAAGCCGATTACGTTTGGAAATAACGTCTGGATTGGTGGCGGCGCCATCATTAACCCAGGAGTAACAGTCGGCAATAATGTTGTCATTGCATCTGGGGCTGTCATTACTAAAGATGTGCCAAATAGTGTTGTAGTAGCCGGCAACCCCGCCAGGATAATCAAAAAAATAGACGTTGATGAGGATTAATTCGCCGATTGCGAGCACTGCTATGCCAGTGGTTGAACCGTGCAGAAAAGTACTGCTGTTTACTCGGGTAGTCTGGCAATGACCTTGATTTCAAAGTCGAATCCCGCCAGCCATGTCACGCCGGCCGCCGTCCAGTTAGGGTAGGGCTTTTCCGGGAATGCGCGTGCCTTGGCTTCCATGATGGTGGTGAATTGGGCTTCGGGATCAGTATGGAAGGTCGTCACGTCGACGATATCTTCGAAGCTTGCGCCCGCTGCTTCCAAGACACTCTTCAGATTGTCGAAAGCGAGCTGTACCTGGGCAGCGAAGTCCGGCTCGGGCGAGCCGTCTTCACGGCTGCCGACCTGGCCCGACACGAACAGGAGGTCGCCAGAGCGAATGGCAGCGGAGTAGGCGTTCTGTTCATAAAGCGCCTGACGGCCTGGGGGGGAAACAACGTCACGTTGAGTCATGTGAATCTCCATCAATAGGTCGAAGCCGACCCTTTATCTACGATGGCGTCACTTTAAGCCGTCAGTAGAGGTGGATAAACGGCGAATTCTGTTCAACATTGTTTGTATATTTCAAACAATCAAAGGTGTTTGGCGCCCTCATGGATCGTTTTAACGCAATGCAGGCTTTTGCTCGGGTCGTGGAGACGGGCAGCTTTACCAAGGCAGCTGAAACACTTCACATGAGCAAAACCAGCGTGACGCAACTCGTGCAACAACTAGAGGCACGGCTACGGGTAAAGCTGCTCAACCGCACCACGCGCAAGGTGAACGTAACGGCTGACGGCGCCGCCTATTACGAGCGCGTTATAAAGCTATTAGCCGATATGGATGATGCTGAAACCAGCCTGTCCAACGCTTCGGTGTTGCCTCGCGGTCGACTAAGGGTGGACGTGCCCAGCCCTTTCGCGCGCATGATCTTGATACCAGCTTTGCCTGCTTTCCACGCTCAATACCCCGATATTCAAATTGATATGGGGGCGAGTGACCGCATGGTGGATCTGATCTGGTGAAAGCGTGGACTGTGTGGTGCGCGGCGGAGAACTCACGGATTTATCGTTAGTGGCGCGCCGCGTAGGCGACCTGAAGATCGGTATTTACGCCGCGCCGAGCTATCTGGAAAGCGCTGGTTTGCCTTTGCACCCGCAAGAACTCTCAGCTCCCCCTCACTACATTGTAGGGTTCCGATGGGCCCGTGCCGGGGCGTCTTCTCCCTACGCCATGTACCGCAACGGAGAGCGCGTTACCGTACAAGGGCGCTATGTGATTTCGGTCGATGACGGTAATGCCGGTCTTGCGGCAGGCATAGCGGGGCTCGGCGTAGTGTGGCTTCCTGACTACATGGTCAGTGAGCACGTATCTCGCGGGGAGCTGGTTCGCCTATTTGATGGCTGGCATCTCGACCCAATGCCGATGTACGTCGCTTTTCCACCGAATCGGCACGTAAGCGCCAAGCTGCGCGTGTTTATCGATTGGGTTGTGGAGTTGATGGCTCAGCATGCGCCCATGGTTGATCGACGGGGCAGTAGCGATACAAGTAGCTAGTTCACTAGCGCTTTACTCTGGTAATTCCATGAACGGACACTTATTTTTTTAGCACGGGAGCGTTCGGGGCTTTATGCATAGACTTAATCTGTGGCCGCTCCGCCATGATGCGCCCCAGACGCTCTAGAGCCAGTTCGAGCCGCTCAACCAAGCCTTCCAACAGTACACGGCGGTCAGCGGGCACGTCACCGTAAGCCTCTATTGCCTCTTCCAACTGCTGGCCTGCTTCGCGAATTCCTTGTGGCTGGCGCCCGTTGGCGCTCTC
The DNA here is from genome assembly GCF_009728585.1 of Halomonas sp. PA16-9. Lineage (NCBI taxonomy): Bacteria > Pseudomonadati > Pseudomonadota > Gammaproteobacteria > Oceanospirillales > Halomonadaceae > Halomonas > Halomonas sp. PA16-9. The sequence continues at coordinate 953,991 of NZ_CP040451.1, forward strand.
TTCAAACCCGCCAGCTAGCGTGCCTAGTAGGTGGCGATGCGCCTCGCGAACTCGCGGGTGCGGTGCATCATCAAGCCGATCACGCAGGCGCAGCGTAGCGGTGCCAACATCCAACCCGGTCAAACCAAGAATAAACAGGTGGCGTTGGTCTTCGGGTAGCATGTCGTCATGCTGCGCCAGTTGCAGAAGCCGATCCGCCATGTGGCCGCTGAAGCGGGTTTCGGCGTCGCGAATCGAGCGCTGGCTTAGCTCATGGATATCGGTGGAAATCGCATTGATTAAACGTCGCCGCCGAAGTCGGGTGCCCAGCCCCGGCAGTAGACGAAAGCCCATTACCACGCAGCTTAGCCCAATCACTACGGCCACCACCGGTTGGCAAAACTGTCGAACGAGAAATCCATGCCGTTGCCGGGCATGGTTAGCAGAATATTGAAGATAGTGAAGGCTAGGCAGTAGCCCATGGTGGCTAGGTTAGTGGCACCTAATAGTCCTAAGAACAGCGGTGTACCAAACAGCATTGCTAGCATCGGAAAACCGTTGGCCTGGGAGAGCAATACATGGCCGAACAGAAAAGCGCTAGGAATCGCCGCCAGCATACCTTTATAAAACATCATGGTGATGGCGAGGGGATTGTCACGGCTGGCGAAAAAGGCGGAAAACAGTGTGCCCAGCATCATCGCGATCATGGCGCTCTGCCAGGCGGTGACGATCCAGAAAGTCGCCAGTAGCGAAAATACTAGCCCTGAGCGAATGGCGTTAATACCGGCGGCGAGGTGATCGCGGTGCCAGGCCAGTGGCGATGAGCGCAGTTTATGGCTCTCCGGCGAGGCAATCGCCTCCCGGGCATCGAGCATGATCATGGCGTGGCCGATCGATTCACGTAGCCCCAACCGCAGACGTCGATCGAGGGGAGCTAAGCTGGCCTCTTCCTCGCTTTCATGAACCCGGTGGCGTAGCGACTGGAGAGCTTTTCTGGCCTCAATGACCCCTTTGACGTGTTCAGCATCGCGAAAGCCTTTTGCGACCTCGCCCGCGAGTTCGATACTTTGCGGAGCGAGTCGGTCAGCGTGGTCGTGCATCAGTTGGTGCAGCGCCTGCAGGTTGGCGAAAAAGCGCAGCGTGCGGCGGGTTAGTACATGGGCTGCCCGAACTCGGCCGGGGCCTACCGGGCCTTCAAAGCGGGCGGCCTGGCTATCGGTTTCCAGCAGGGTTAACGGCACGAGGCTGCTGCGCAGGGCTTTCTGCATCGCCGGGATATCGTCGCTGGCTTCCAAACGCAGGGCGGCATGCTCGAAGGCTTCGTTGATCACGCTGTCGGCCTGGGTGGCAAGGTGGGCGCCCACATGGGACGGCCAGAGCAGCGAGCTGACCAGCATGGCGCAGATGGCGCCCAGCCCCAGTTCGGTAAGGCGCGCCACGGCGATATCGAAGATCCCAGCGGGCGTGCTACCGCTGGAGATGACCACGATCAGCATGGCCGTTACGGAGGCCATCAGACAGCCGTAGGTGTAGTTATTACGCCACAGCGAGCCCACGTAAGTGCATAGCATAATCCAAGCGGTAAGCACGATAAGCGCAGGTACGCGGGCCTGGGCGAATAGGGCCATGATCGTGATGCCCGCCACGGCGCCAATCAAGGTGCCGCCAAGCTGGCAGATGCCTTTCTCAACCACCATGCCACTCATAGGGCGAATCTGCAGAAATGCCGCCGAGATCAGCGCCCAGTAGGGGCGCTCCAAGTCGAACATAAGCGCGATATAGAGCGCGAGCATCATCGCCAGGGTGGTCTTGATCGCAAACTTGACCGCCGTAGCGTTGGGTGTCAGGTAGGTGCTAACAAACGGCGACATGGCTTACTCAGGCTGCTCGGCAGCGTTTTTAGCAGGGCGGACACGCACGGTTGCGGTCATGCCGACGCTCAGCAGGGTGTCATCAGGAACGTCTTCTAGTGCAATGCGCACCGGAATACGCTGAGCCAGGCGCACCCAGCTAAAGGTGGGCTCCACTTGCGGTAGCAACTGCTGGTTAAGGGTTGTGTTGCTATCGGCAATGCCTCGGCCAATACCCACCACTCGGCCCTCCAGATGGGTGTCGCCGTTCATCAGAATCACATCCACCGGATCGCCCATGTCGATCGACGTCATTTTGGTCTCTTCGAAATAACCCACGACATAGAAGGAATTATCTGCGATTAGCGCCATTACCGGCGTGCCGCGATTAGCGTAAGTGCCAGCGGTAAGGTGGACATTGAGGATATGGCCGCTTACCGGCGCGGTTATTTGGGTGCGCGCTAAATCAAGCTGGGCACTGGCCAGCTCCGCCTGAGCCTGCTGTAAATCGGCGGCGGCAATGCGCGAGTTGATCTGGGCAATCTGCTGGTTTTCTGCGCTAATCGCACGATTGTTGCTCAACTGGTTACGTCGACTCTCCTCGGCGCGGCTTAGCTCCAGGGTTGCCTGGCGATGGTCAACCGTGGCCTGGGCGCTGTCCACCGCCGCTTGGTAACGCGTGTTATCGATCTCAAACAGCGTATCGCCTTGGGCAACATGGTCGGTGTCCACGACTTCAAGTGTGCGTACCCAGCCAGAGACATCGGGGGCAATCGTCACCACTTCCGCATGAACCCGAGCGTCACGAGTCCAGGGGGTATAGAGGTAGTAGTGCCATAGCCATGCACCGGCGGCAACGGCAATGGCGACAATAACGAGGGTGAGCAAAATACGGAGCGAAGGGCGCATCGGCGATTCTCTCAAGGGCTGTCTTAAGGGCTTTGAAGCAAAACAGTAAAAATGAACGTGGTGGCAGCGGTGAGGATGACAAATAATGAAATGTCGAACCACGCCTCGTACCAGAGCGCGTACTCGCCGACCACCCAGTGCAGTAGTGAACGAATGGTCAGCGTAGCCACAAAGCCGATCAGCGCGTAGATCAACAGAGGGCTTAAGTAGATGCCACCGACAGCGATTTCGTGAAGACCCATAACATCCTTAAGTGGCCTGGAAGTAACGACAATGGGAGGCGCTAAATGGGGCTAATGACGTGCCAGACATTTATCCCCTGCCAGTGAAAGTGATTCAGCACCAGTATAGAGAGCGAGAGCATAGTTTGCCTTATAACGGCGAACGAGGTGTAGGTTCGTGTGCGGTGGCCCTGGTTGGGTTCATTCCCAGCCCCGCTCGCGGGTGTGCTAAAGTGCAGCTTCGTTGTTTTCCTTTGTTTATCCTCTGAATAGTTGACTGTTGCCCGTGAGAACAGATAGCCGCCTCTCTCGTATGCTGCATGTGCTGCTGCACATCGCGCGGGAATCCCAACCGATTACTTCAGAGCAGATTGGCGCCATGCTGGGCACCAATGCTGCCGTGGTGCGGCGCACTATGGCGGGCCTTCGTAAGGCGGGCTATGTAAAGTCTGAAAAGGGGCACAACGGCGGCTGGCGCATCGCCTGTGATTTGCACAGCGTAACGCTGCTGGATATACACAACGCCGTAGGCGGACCGCGCATTTTCGCCATCGGCACCGACCGTGATAACCCGGACTGCGCGGTAGAGCAGGTGGTTAATGCGGCGCTTTTTGATGCCATGCGCGAAGCAGAAGCGCTACTGATCGACCGCTTGGGAGCGGTCACGCTGGCGGAACTAGCCACTCAGTTTGACGATATTGCGACGCGCAAAGGCTACCAGCTGCCGACGCCTTAATCTTCACCACCAACCCGATTAGCGTTAATCGGCATTCTCAACATTGCCATTGACCTCTGTACGCTTTTTAATGTATCAATAAAAGATACATGAAATGAGTTTATTCACCATGGGCTTAAAAGACTGGGTGTACACGGAGGAAGGGCAATGAGTTTTGATGCAGTGATTATCGGTGGCAGCTACGCAGGCATGGCGGCAGGGCTACAGCTAGCCCGAGCAAGGCGGAAAATATTACTGATAGATGCGGGACAACCCCGTAACCGTTTTGCTTCTCACTCCCATGGTTTTTTAACCCAGGATGGTGCACCACCCGCAGAGATAGCAGCAGAGGCCCGTAGCCAACTGATGGAGTACCCAACGGTTGAGTGGCGCACGGGGCGGGTGGAGGCAGTAACGGGGACGGCTGATAATTTCTTGGTGGCGCTGGCCGATGGCAGCACCTATCAGGCACGGCGCATTATTCTGGCCGCGGGTGTTACCGATGAGCTTCCAGGCTTACCGGGGCTCGCCGAGCAGTGGGGAAAATGCGTTTTCCACTGCCCGTACTGCCACGGCTATGAGCTGGGCAAAGAGGGTATCGGTGTGCTGGCAACCTCAGAACTCGCGATGCACCATGGTTTGATGCTGCCCGACTGGGGCGCAACCACGCTGTTTGTTAACGATGCCTTTGAACCCACTGCTGAGCAACTGGCTCAGCTTAAGGCGCGCGGTACTCATATACGAATATGGCGCCGGCACGCTAGTCTCCCAAACAGAGATTGGCGTTGAGCTGGTAATGCAGGATGGTCGGGTGTTTCCATTGGTGGGCTTATTTGTCGCGCCGCGCATTCACCTTAGCCCGTTAGCAGCTCAATTGGGATGCGAGCTAGAGGAGTCTCCCATGGGCTGCATTGTTAAAACCGATGCAATGCAGGCCACTTCAATCCCCGGTGTTTTCGCCTGCGGTGATGTAGCCCGCGCCGCAGGGTCGGTCACCTTTGCCGTGGCTGATGGCGCCATGGCCGGGCTTTCTACACACCGGTCGCTGATGTTTGGGTGTTAAGCGAAAGACTGATCTATGTAGAGCCAAGGGGCATGAAGAGTGCCACTTGGCGTGCACTAACTGATCTAGCGCTTCATGCGCATGACGATGATTAGCTGTGTTGCTGCACCTGCAGCGGCAATAACCCCCGCGCCAATGGCTAATGTCGAAACGGGAAGGTGGAAAGCCAGCAAAACGCCCCCGAACGCCGCGCCTATCGCACTGCCTAAATAGAGCGCTGATTCATTGAGTGCGACCGCCAGGTTACCGTCGCCGTGGGCTTGGCGTGCACGAACGAGTTCATTGTTTTGTGGCACTTGAAGCGCCAGCCCACAGCACCCCAAAGCGCAATTGGAAGTAACGTCAGCAGTGGGTGAACCGACGCCGTGAAAGGTAGAGCAATGAGCGCCAAAAAGAGCAGCAACATAATCGCCAGGGTAATCACAGGGCCGATAAACCTGTCCACCAGAGGCCCAATCAGAAAACTGCCCACGACGCCGCCAATCCCCCACACCCATAAATAGCCGGTAATTGACTGAACAGCACCTGACTCGGTGGCCGCCATAAACGGGGCAATAAAGGTATACATCCCCAAACTGGCCACAGCGCCCAATAAGGAAACCGCCAGAATGGCCATGGCATGAGGGCTTCGCAAAATAGCGAGCTTGCGAACAAGTGAAAGCGTTGGTGCGGATGGAAGAGCAGGTAGTTTTACCTGTAGCCCCGCGTAGGCGATTAACCCAAGTGCTGAAATAAGCCACATCGCTGACTCCCAACCTAAACGCTCTGCTAGCAACAGGCTGATAGGCACCCCCAGTACCGTGCCGCTCGCCATACCGCCCATAATGATGGCAATCGCTTTACCGCGGTGGGCCTCAGCCGTTATGGCGGCTGAGGCGGCAATGCCCATGGCAAGGTAAACCCCTGCGCCAACGCCAGCGACCGCCCGCCATATCGAGAGTGATATAAAACTGTTGGCTAGTGCGCTGGCGATATTTGCCACAATAAAAACGGCTAACGCTAGTAGTAAACCCAGGCGTTGGTGCTTGCCAGGTAGTAGCGCAACGACGACAGGCGAGCCTAAGCCATAGGCTAAGGTGAATGCCGTGACTAACTGAGCAGCCGTGGCCGCAGAGACACTAAAGGCGTCTTCGATGAGGGGAATTAGCCCCGCAGTCACATAAGAGGCCATCCCAAGTGCAAACGCACCCAGTGCCACGAGATATACCGATAGACGAGATTGGTCAGCCATAACGCACTCCAGGCATAAGCATTAGAAAAGAATCCGCCAGCGCTGTTTTGCCAGCGAAGGGCTATTCTGGAGAGGCTTTAAAGGGGGTACAATTTAACTATTTATGCTATTACTAAAAGTGATAAGTTATTCAAGGTAATAAAATGACCGCTCCACGGACGCTGACTCGAACGCGGGAAGACCTAGCTGAGTTCCTACGCATGCACCGAGAGAAAATCGCACCAGAAGAGGTGGGACTTCCTCGTGGCCGCCGAAGGCGTACGCCGGGGTTAAGGCGTGAAGAAGTCGCCGCTTTAGCAGGCGTGGGGCTGACTTGGTATACTTGGTTGGAGCAGGGTCGCGATATCAGCGTATCGGCCACTTTTCTGGACAATCTATCCAAAGCGCTCAAGCTGGATGCGGCTGAGCGCCGACATCTATTCTTGCTTACCCATCAGCGCTTACCCTCTGAGCTAGGCAAAACCTGGTGCAGCGTGCCGCCGCTGGTTCAAAGGTTGATGGACGACCTGCCTACGCGACCTGCGTATATCCTGAACTTGCGCTGGGATGTGCTGGCGTGGAACAGCGCGGCCAATAAGCTGTTCAACTTCTCTTGCCATGCACCAGAGCGTCGCAACATGCTGTGGTTGTTATTTACCGACCCTGCCATGCGTCAGCGCTTGTCACCCTGGGAAACGCAGGTCAGCCAAATGCTATCCAGTTTTCGCCGCGACTTTGCCCGAGCGGCGCAAGACCCCACCATTGATGAGCTTGTCGAAGAGTTAACCAAGGTCTCGCCTGAGTTTAAGCAGTTGTGGAAAACCCAGGAGGTCAACGCCCCTTGCCAGGAGTACGTCATCTTCACCTTGAGGAGTTAGGCGAGGTAGCGTTCGAGCACACGACGTTAACCGTTGATGAAGAGCGCCACCTACGGTTGGTTTATTATGCCGTAAAGGAGGCGGATCCTCAGGTCGCTGCTTTTACCCGCTGGGTGAGTGACGACAAAGGCGCGAGGTAACGGTGGAAGTTAAGCGAACGTGGCCACAACGTCGTCTATGAAATGACGTAGTTTCGGCGTCATGCGTTGATCGGCGGCGTAGAGCAGGTGCATTGGTCTTGATGGCCCAGCATAGTCTGGCAAGATGCGCACCAGCCGCCCAGTGGATAACGCCTCCGTCAATGCAGCTTCGTAGCCCAATGTAATGCCGAATCCTTCCAATGCTGCGCGAAGCAGCCCCTTCCAGTCGTTGATTTGTAGCCGCCCGTTCACGGAAGCGTCGAAATTGCAGTTGTCGCGACTGAAGCGCCACTGCCTGCCCAAGGTACCGAACCAATAGGCGAACCCCAGACACTCATGCTCAACCAGATCCGCAGGCGTCTCCGGCTCTCCATGCTTCGCTAAGTAGGCAGGCGAGGCGCAGGCGATGAGCTGGTAGGGGGCAAGCGGACGTGCCACCAATGTGGTGCTGTCGCTGATGGGCCCGAGGCGAATGACAGCTTCGTAACCTTCCTCGATAGGATCGACCAGACGATCCGACAAGGTGAGGTCGACCTCCACCTCTGGGTACTTACGAAGGTAGCGGGTGACAAGAGGCACCAGGCTTTGACTGCCAAATGTGACGGGCGCGTTGATTCTGAGGCGACCCCGTGGAACGGCCCGGGCCTGTTCCGTCAGCGCTTCGGCCGCCTCGACTTCCGCAAGGATAGCCTGACATCGTTCGTGATAGAGATGCCCGATCTCGGTCAGGCTCTGTTTGCGCGTGGTGCGGTGCAATAGCCGCGACCCAAGCCGCTGCTCCAGGGCCATGATGTGTTTGGAAACCATCTGCGTCGATAGGCCGAATTCTGCGGCGGCGGCCGTGAAAGAGCCAAGATCGGCAACCCTCACAAAAATAGCCATGCTCGTTAACCGATCCAGCATTATCAACTCTCAGTGGATTATTAAGTCAATAAAGACCTGTTTATCACGTTTGAGTAACGCAATAAAGTACTGCTTATCTTAAAACGGTCGGGAGAAAGACATGCGGATTGGAGTTATTGGTGCGGGCTTTATCGGACAAGCCTTTGCACGCCAGGCGATTGCGGCAGGCCATGACGTCATGATCAGTAACTCGCGGGGGCCGCAGACACTCAGCAGCATTCCGCCGAAAATTGGAGCACAAATTGGCACCCTGCATGAAGCCATAGGTTTCGGCGAAATTATACTGATCGCCATTCCTTTTCATCAATATGCCACTCTTCCGGTTGAGTCGCTACGCGACAAGATAGTGCTGGACGCCAATAACTACTATCCAGATCGAGATGGATCGATCCCCGAACTGGATGAGCGCAGGGCGACGACGAGTGGACTGCTGTCGCAGCATTTGACAGGCTCCCGTCTCGTGAAGGCATTCAACGCGATTCTGGCCTCCGATCTGGAGAAGGGCGGGCAGACGCTGCCTTCGGGAAACCGGCGCGCCCTACCGATAGCGGGAGATGACGATGCGGCTAAGGAGAGCGTCGCAAGGTTGGTGCGACAGTTCGGCTTCGACGTTGTCGATGCTGGGTCGCTGGCGGAAAGCTGGCGTTTTGAGCGCGCCAAACCAGCTTACTGTATACCGTTTGATCGGGAGGGGTTACGTCAGGCGCTTGATGAGGCTCAACGCGATATTGATATGCCGGAAGGATCATGGCGTCGGTGAAAGGCAAATAATGAGAAAATTGGCTTTGTATTGAAATCCAAAGGCTGGAGGTGAAAGCAGGCGGCTGATCTGGCTCAGGACACCTTCCTTTAGCAAACTTCATGAGCCGCGTAGCTTTCTGACCACCATTGACCGCCGGGCGTGGGTGGACTATAGCAGGAGAGATGATTCTGAGGTTTAAGAGGGAAGAATTGGCCTACTCAAAAGCGCCAAGTAGCACCTAGCAAAGGCCCGCTCATCGATATATCGATGCGTGTACCCGATTCGTCTCTATTCACTGCCAAATGGCGATAGCCTGCTGATAGGTGGAACGCCTTGTCGATTTGGTAATTAGCGGTAGCCACTACCTGCCAGGTGCTATCAGCACCAATTCCAAAGCCACCAATATCGGCATGCACTAATGTTGACCACTTTGGGGCCCAGGTGGAACGCAGCCGTGCGGCTAAAATCGGGTCGACCCAACGTTCGATCTCGCTTGCATCAACTCCTAGCGCGGGCACATTCACTTCTGCCTCGATCCGCCAAGCGCGAGCGCCCGCCAGTAAATCTAAGTATTGGCTCGGAGTATTGACCACTTGATAACCTGCTGCTGCAGTTAAAGAGCGTTGGCGCAGTTTGCCTTCTATAGCAACGCCAGGAAGCAGCGTGCTCTCGTGGCTAAGCGATGCCCAGGTAATGTCACCAAACAGAACTAGGCGGTCGCGGCGTGCGCTGCCAGCCATGAAAAAGGCACCATCAAGATCATCAAGTACATTGTTAAATGAGCGCGATGTACTGATGGTAGGAGCAGTCGCCAGAGGGCGCACATCGCCAGCTAAACCCGTCATCCAGACATAAGGGGTAAACTGGAAACGCCAAGCATCCTCTTGGGCATTGGCATTCGTTGCAAAGCCTATCGCTAAGATGCTGAAGGCAGTGATAAACGGGCGTAATTTGGCTATCACAGAAATCCTTATACATTTTCTTTATAGATGCGTCCGCCCTTCATGATCAGTCGCAGATTGCGTTCAGGGTCATGAAGGAAATCAAGGTTCTTACTAGGGTCACCGTCTACTAAAAGTAGATCGGCCATCGCGCCCGGCTCTATTTTACCGAGCGTGCCAGGGTAGGGGTTGCGTGATCCGGAGAGTGAAAGAAGCTCACCATTGCGGCCAGTCGCCATGGCCAACACGGTAAGTGGGTCATAAAAGCGTGTCAGCTTGACTAATTGACGCAGCTGGTTGGGGGGTTTTGCGGGGTAAATAAAATATCAGTACCCCAGGCTGTCTTGATATCAAAACGTTGGGCTAGCTCGTAGGCCTGCACGGTGCCTTCGGCTACTTGTTGTTGTGCTTCGCGGCGAGCGGCATCGGGATAAACATTTGCATCTTCATCTTGCAGGAAAGGCTGAAGGCTCCACCATGCGCCTTCCCCTGCCATCATCCTTACGGTCTCTTCATCGGCGAGCTGCCCGTGTTCGATGGATTTAGCGCCTGCCCTCAATGCACGCTGAATACCTCGGGAGGTATAAACATGCACCATGACATAGGTACCCCAGTCTTCTGCTGCATCCACCGCTGCGTGCAGCTCGCGCTCTCTGAATTGGGTGCTATCCAATGGGTCATAGGTAGACGCCACGCCGCCACCCGCCATCAATTTGATCTGTGAAGCTCCTAGCATGAGTTGTTCACGGGTACGTCGTAATACTTCTGCTTCCCCATCGGCAATGACAGCTACGCCTTGGCGTTCCTGTTCACTAAGCGGTGCGTTGTTGGCCCGTGGGACTTCGTAGCGCATTCGAAAATCACCATGGCCGGAGGTTTGGGAGATCATGGCTCCTGCCGGAAATATGCGCGGTCCAGCCACAATTCCTTCATCAATAGCACGCTTCAGTGCAAAGGATGGCCCGCCCGCATCTCGCACTGAAGTAACGCCACGCATCAGCGTTCTCTCTGCTTCCTGAGCCGCCACTAGATGGATATAGCCTAGATCGGCGGTCATGGCGTCTACTTGGCTAATAGCCGCCAACGTTGTGTGCCAATGGGCATCAATCAAGCCTGGCATTAATACGCTACCACCACAGTCGATGATTTCTGCGCCTTCAGGTGCGGAATCACCAGGCAAAATAGCCTGGATACGCTGCTCTTCAATACGTACTGAAACGTTGTCGCGTAACGCCGCGCCGCTGCCGTCGAATAGCCTTAGATTGGTCAATAATAGTGGGCCATCAGCCCGTTTAGGTTGAGCACTTATGGCAGTGGGGGCGCGCAGACCAGAGAAAAGTGCCATTACTGCAGTGGCTCCTCCCATGAATTGGCGGCGGGTAATATCTGCCATCACACGCTCATGAAACCGTTGTAGTAACGGTGAACCGCAACAGCAAGCCCCGTGTGAGTGATTTAGTGGCGACTGCAATAAAGAGTGGGCGGCGGCGGGAGGCATGGGCGGCACCTTATCTCAGTAGCGAAGTGAGAAGTGACATCTGGAGCGACGTCGAATAGCCTTGCATATAAGTAAATTAGAATGAGGGAGTAAATCGCGCAAGCTGTAATCAGTGATTGGATAGGCTTCCATGCAGTTGCCCCTGTAACTGCTCTGCTAAAAACTCCATAAACAGTCGGGTGCGCTGTGAAAGCGTGGTTTGGCGGTAGTACACGGCGTTCACAGCTTGGGTCTGCATTTCTGTGCAGTCGGGTAGTACATCCACCAGTGTGCCGTTGTGACGAGGAGTGATGGTCATAAAGTCGGCAAGGCAAACGATGCCTTCTCCTGCAATGGCCAGCTCTATTAGCGTACTTCCGCTGGAGGCCGCCAGCGTTGGGGTAATATGTAAGGGCTGGCCATCGGCGCGGCGCAGTGGCCAGCGGTTGAGATGATCGAGCTGGCTGAAGCCTAGCAAGCTGTGATCTTGAAGGTCGTCGATGCTTTCCGGCGTGCCGTGGCGTTCAAGGTAGGCGGGGCTGGCCAGAAGGCGCAGCGGGCTGTAGCCAAGGAGGCGGGCGTGCAGCGATGAATCTTCAAGCTTGCCAATGCGGATGGCCAAATCAACCCGCTGTTCCAACAGGTCGACAAAGCGGTCGTGAGTGTCGAGTTCCAGCGTAATACCAGGGTAGCGTGCGCGGAACTCGCCAATCACACCGGCACAATCACGAACTGCATAAAGCTGGGAGCGGCGTTGATCCGTAACCTGCCTTGAGGCTGATTGTGGCGATCCAGCATCGCCTCTTCGGCTTCTTCCACGGCGGCGAGAATACGGCGGCAATGGTTTAGGAATGTTTCTCCCTCCTCGGTCAGCTCCAGGCGACGCGTGGTTCTACGTAGCAGGGTAGCGCCGAGTTTTTGCTCCAGGCGGTTGAGCGCACGGCTAACCCCAGAAACGGTAATGCCAAGCCGTTCGGCGGCACCGGTGATTGAGCCGCTATCGACGACCGTCACAAAGGACTGCTGTTCTTCAAGGGTGCTTTTCATAGAGTGCTGTTCATAACGTTATCGGTTACCTTAATGGCGAATACCACATTTGTTGATTTTAAATCAAAAGTGTCTTGCTGAAGCGTTGCTATTTTTTCGCATGCTTTGAATCCACAATACCGCTCATTAAACGCCATGCCAAAGTATATAGGCATGGGTATGCTAGCTATTATGGGAGGTTTTATTGATGAAAGTTCTGTTGATTAACGGCGGCAAGGCATTTGCCCACTCTGGCGGTGAACTCAATAATACGTTGCACGGTGTGGCGGTGAGTACATTGCAGGAAATGGGCTATGAAGTGCGCGAGACGGTGATTGATCAGGGCTATGATCTTGATACCGAGGTGCAGAACTACCTATGGGCGGACACCATTGTGTATCAGATGCCTGGCTGGTGGATGGGCGCGCCATGGATCGTCAAACGTTACATTGATGAGGTGTTTACAGAAGGCCACGGTTCGCTTTACGCCAGCGATGGCCGCAGCCGCCAAGACCCGACCAAGCAGTACGGCAGTGGTGGCCTGCTGCAGGGCCGTCGCTATATGCTATCACTGACCTGGAACGCGCCTTTGGAAGCGTTCGATGAGCCTGACAACTTCTTCGAAGGGCGCGGTGTGGATGGTGTCTACTTCCCGTTCCACAAATCTCAGGAATTTATCGGCTTAGAAGCGCTGCCGACCTTTATCGCCAACGATGTAATGAAGATGCCGGATGTCGATCGCGATAAAGCGGCTTATCGTAAGCATCTGCGCTGCGTACTTGGCTAGGCTTCGTCGGTTGATATCTCTTACAAGCCCTAAGTACGACTCAATCGATGGCGTAGTTTAGGCAGAGTACGGGCAACTGGGGACAGGCGAGTGGACATGATGAGCGCCGCAATGGCGGCATACATGGCCCACTCCTGCATATCCGCGCGCACCACCCAGAAGAAGTGCAGCAGTACCAGCCCTAAAATGGCGTAGGAAAATTTGTGCAGCGGTTTCCAGCGTTTGCCCAGGCGCTTCATTGCCCAGCGGTTGGACGTGGCACCCAGCACAGCAAGGCCGATCAGCGCGATCATGCCGACGATGATGTAGGGGCGTTTGATGATCTCGCTGCCAAGCAGTGCCCAGTTAAGCCCCAGAATAAACAGCGCGTAGCTGAGCATATGCAGGGTGGCGTAGGCGAGTGTCCATAGGCCCAGTTGGCGCCGGATCAGTGCAAAGCCTTTCCAACGGGTGAGCTTGGTAAGTGGGGTAAGGCTGAGCGTGAGCAGCAGCATCCACAGCCCGCCGATGCCGATATTCAGCAGCAGGTAGCGCCCCGGTTCGGGGCCTGCGGCGTTATTTGCCACCTGCCAGCTCCAAAACAGCAGCGGTGCTAGCGCGGCCAGAAACACGCCCACGCGCCATGCTAACCATATACGTGGGCTGGCCATTAATAATTTTCCTTTAAATCCATACCCGCATAGAGCTCGGCGACTTCATCGGCGTAACCGTTAAACATCAGGGTATCAATGGTGTTGGGGTTGAACAGGCTGTTGGGCAGCCGGCGCTCGGTGGCTGGGCTGGCCAGCGGGGGTGGTCGACGTTGGGATTCACGTTGGCGTAAAAGCCGTACTCGTCGGCGGCGATCTTCTGCCAGGAATTCACCGGCTGTTCTTCCGTCAGCGATATCCGCACAATCGACTTGATGCTCTTGAAGCCGTATTTCCACGGCACGACCAGCCTCAGAGGGGCGCCGTTTTGATTGGGCAATTCCCGGCCGTACATACCCATGGCCAGTATCGTCAGCGGGTGCATGGCTTCGTCCAGGCGTAGGCCTTCCACGTAGGGCCAATCAATGATCGAAAACGAGGAGCGCTGCCCGCGCATTTGCTCTGGATCCACCAGGGTTTCAAAACGTACGTATTTGGCTTTGCTGGTGGGGGCGGCGCGTTTGATGATATCGGCCAGCGGAATACCCAGCCAGGGAATGACCATCGACCATGCCTCAACGCAGCGCAGGCGGTAAATGCGCTCTTCAAACTGCGAGGGCTTGGCGAAGCCCTCCAGGGCAAAGCGCCCGCCGTTATTGACCTCACCATCGACCACCACGCTCCAGGGCTGGGTTTCCAGGCTGCCCGCATGGCGGGCAGGATCACCCTTGTCGGTGCCGAATTCGAAAAAGTTGTTGTAGCCACTGGCGTCATCAAAGGGGGCAATTTTATCTTTGTCAGGATCGCTAGGGGTGACGGCTCGCCACTGGGTTTCGCTGATTTTCTCCTTTAACCACGCTGGTGAATCGCCTTCGGGTACATCGGAGTAGTTGTCGTTAGCGCGGACGTGGCCGGATAGGGCGAGCCCTGCACCTAGGCCTGCGATACCGCCCATAAAGCGCCGCCGGGAGAGGTAGATAGATTCCGGCGTGACATCGGATTCGTGTAAATCACTCGGTTTGGCAATCTTTATTAGCATTGGGTGTCTCCACTAAGGCCTTTGTGGGTAGCATACGAGGTGAGTGCAGCATTCGATATTAATGGGTGTAGTAAGTTCGCCAAAACTTACACAAAACCCTTACGATTTAAATTGAGCCTGTCGGGGTAGCTGGTCGCCCCTGTGGTGAACTGTTGATAAGGAGTTCGTGTTCAGATGATCGAAGCCCGGGGATTGACCCGTATTCCTCTGCGTAATGCCGTCTTTGTTGCCTGCCTGATTCTGCTGTTGGTTTCGCTGGTGGGGGTGGTGTTTTCTTTAGCATGGCTTTGGGGCGTGGCGATTTTTGGCATGCTCGCTGGGCTGGGGCTTTATGATCTACGCCAAACGCGGCGAACGGTGAGCCGTAACTATCCTGTTCTGGCCCATTTTCGCTATGTTCTAGAGTCTATTGGGCCGGAAATACGTCAGTATTTTATCCAGTCCGATCTTGACGAACGACCATTTTCCCGCGAGCAGCGCGCTGTGGTCTATCAGCGTTCTAAAAATGAGAGTGATAAAAAGCCTTTTGGCTCCCTGCTGGATATGTATCAGCCGGGGCATGAGTGGATCAACCACTCGCTACTTCCCCGGGCTATCGAAAACAGTGACTTCAGGATTCGGGTGGGCGGTAGCCGCTGCAGCCAACCCTACCTGGCGAGTGTTTTCAATATTTCGGCAATGAGTTTCGGTTCGCTTTCGGGCAACGCTATCGAGGCGCTGAATGCGGGCGCTGGTAAAGGCGGTTTCTATCACGATACTGGTGAAGGCTCTATTTCCGGCTATCACCGCAAGCATGGAGGTGATCTCGTCTGGGAAATAGGCTCTGGTTACTTTGGCTGCCGCAACGACGATGGCTCGTTTAATGCGGAGCGCTTTGCAGCTAACGCCAGTGTCGATCAGGTGAAAATGATCGAAATCAAGCTTTCCCAGGGCGCCAAACCGGGACATGGTGGCATATTGCCAGCGGCTAAGGTAACTGCCGAGATTGCCGAAGCGCGAGAAGTCCCCATGGGCCAGGACGTGATTTCACCCGCTGCCCATTCAGCTTTCTCGACGCCGCTGGAACTGATGGCATTCATTGCCCGCCTGCGTTCGCTTTCTGGGGGTAAACCGATCGGCTTCAAGCTGGCGATTGGCCACCCCTGGGAGTGGTTTGCGATCGTTAAGGCGATGCTAGAAACCGGCGAGCGGCCTGACTTTATAGTGGTGGACGGTGGCGAAGGAGGAACCGGTGCGGCACCGCTGGAGTTTATCAATCGTATAGGTGTGCCTTTAACAGAAGCCGTTACGCTGGTGCACAATACCCTGGTGGGGGCCGGGCTGCGCGAGGAGATTCGTATCGGCGCGGCGGGTAAGATTATGTCCGGTTTTCACATTGCCCGAACCATGGCACTAGGGGCTGATTGGTGCAATTCGGCCAGGGGCTTTATGTTTTCATTAGGGTGTATTCAGGCGCTTAACTGCCATTCCGACAAATGCCCCAGCGGCGTGGCTACTCAAGACCCTAACCGCAGCCGCCATTTGGACATTGCCGATAAAACAGCGCGGGTCTACCACTTCCACCGCAATACCTTAAAAGCGCTGGCGGAAATGCTGGGGGCCGCAGGGCTTAGCCACCCTAGTGAGCTGGGGCCCGAGCACATTATCCGGCGTGTCTCGGAAAACGAGATTCAGTCCTACGATCAGATATTCACTTTCTTAAAACCCAATGAACTGCTCAATGCAAAGTGCGAGCACACGGTATTCAAGCACTATTGGGAAAATGCCCGAGCCGACTCCTTCCAGCCGCCTGCGCAGGTTGCTCGGTTGCGCTTTACTAAGTTGGAGTGATCGTGGCGCTTAGCCTAGATTCCTGTGTTTCCACTGCGCCGTTTAGAAGGGAGCCCCCATGGCATCTACCCGCCGTGAACTGATACCACTGATTGAGCAGGGCGTGATACCGCCTGAACAGGTGACGCGCGCAGTGCAAGCTTCTGGGCTGCACCCTTCGCCTCGCGCTTGGGCTCTGTTTATTGATCGCTTACTGCTGTGGCTAGGCGGACTGGCGCTGGCCTTCGCGGTGCTGTTTTTCATCGCTTATAACTGGGCTGAGATGGGCCGTTGGCTGCGCTTTGGCGTGGTGCAGGCAGCGATGGTGCTGGCGGTAGTTGTCGCCATTTGGCCCAAGTACAGCCCGATGGTTCAGCGTGTGGCGCTAACCTCGGCCACATTATTGTTGGGGGTGCTGTTAGCGCTGTTCGGGCAGGTGTACCAGACCGGTGCCGATCCGTGGCAACTGTTTTTTACTTGGGCGGTGCTCACGTTGCCCTGGGTCTGGGTGGCGCGTTTTGAGCTGCTCTGGGTGTTGTGGCTGGGGTTACTTAATTTGGCCGTCGGGCTCTATTTTCGTACCTGGGGCGGGCCGTTTGGCGTTTTGGTCAGTAGCGATGCCGCGCTTTGGGGGCTGTTTGGGCTCAATACCCTTGCCTTGGCGACATGGGAATGGGGGGCTCGTTGCCGGAACTGGTCACGGCAGTGGGCACTACGCTTGCTGGCGGTGGGTAGCGGGGTGCCTATGACGCTGTTAACGATGAGGTTGATAGTCGATGCAGGCCTCGTATGGTCGCCAATGCTGGTGATTTACTCACTCTGGCTGGCGGTGCTGTATGGCGTTTATCGCTATTGGCGGCCTGACCTGTTTATGATCGCGGGCGGCTGTGTCTCGGCGTTAACGGTGACCACACTGCTGCTTGCCAGGCTGTTGCTCTGGGAAGGCGATTGGCAGGAGGGAAGTCTGCTGCTGATCACCATCGCGGTACTGGCGATGGGCGCTGGGGCCGTGGTATGGCTAAAGCGTCTACATCGGGAGATTTCCCAGTGACGAACAACGTTAATGATTTAAGCGTTAGGCTGAGCCAAGCGGGTATTCCGTTAAACGAGCCTACCTCCCCAGCGCAGTTGCAAACGCCTTGGTTTGTACGTGCGCTGCAGGCCTTTTCAGGCTGGTTAGCGGCGCTATTTCTGCTCGGCTTTATCGCCATGGGCGTGGTGTTCGTGGTGGAGAGCCCCGCCGCGTCGTTGGGCCTGGGGCTTGTGATGATCGGTGCGGCTTATGGGCTGTTTTGCAAAGCTCGCGGTGATGTGCTCGAGCACTTGGCGCTTGCGGTTAGCTTAGCCGGGCAACTGCTAATAGCGTGGGCGCTGGTCGAGTTCTGGAATGTGTCCACTTATTTGTGGTGGTCGCTGCTGGCCTTACAGTGCGCACTGGCGCTGGTAATGCCAAGCCAGGTACATCGCACCTTTTCAGCCTTTGCCGCCAGCTTGGCGCTCTATATGGCTTTGGCAGTGAACGCTATGGCGCCAGCAGCGGGTGGATTGGTGCTGTTGGCATTGGCGCTGCTCTGGCTGAATGAGTTTCGCTGTCCTGGCCGTATTCAAGATGTGCAAGCATGGGGCTACGGCCTGTTGATAGGCCTCTTGGTGATGCAGGGATTAGCGCATAGCGGCCACTCCTTTGCCTTCTGGTTTGACGCACAGAGCACTAACGCTTTTGCATGGTCAGCACCCTGGTTGAACGCCGTGTTCGTGGCACTCTCTCTGGCGTTGCTGCTCTATACCATCCCTCATTCCAAAACCCATTGGGGGTTGTATCTCAGTCCTTTAGCGCTGCTGTTGGTCTCATTTTATGCACCGAGTGTGGGCCAAGGTTTGGTCGTCGTACTGTTAGGGTTCGCGATCGGGCATCGCCTAGTGCTGGGGCTTGGAGTGCTTTCTCTGCTGATGGGCATTGGCAGCTATTACTACTGGCTGGACGCAACACTGTTAACCAAGGCTCTAACGTTGCTGGTGTTGGGGGGAGGGCTGCTGGCGCTACGTTGGACGCTGCTCAAGTGGTTGAGCGTAGCGGAAAATAGTCCGTCGACCTCTGTGGAAGGACATGGGAAATGATGCTGAAAGCCAAGCGAAATCGCTGGATCATAGTGTTAACCACCGTCGTTGTGTTGGTGACGGTGAACTGGGCCGTTTGGCAGAAAGAGCGTCATTTATCCGAGGGAGAAATTGTTTACCTGGAGCTGGCGCCCGTCGACCCGCGCTCATTGATGCAGGGCGACTATATGGCGCTAAACTTTGCGCTGGGTAACCAAATTCAAAGCGCGCTTTATCAGAGTGAGCGTGATGAAGACTCGCTGAAAGCTCTTAACGGCTATGTAGTGGTGCGTTTGGATGAACAGCGTATCGCTCACTTTCAGCGCTTGGATGAAGGTACTTCTTTACGCGACGACGAACGGCGCCTTCGCTACCGGCTGCGCAATGGTCAGGTACGCTTTGCCACCGATGCGTTCTTCTTTCAGGAGGGGCACGGCGAGCGCTATGAGCCAGCGCGTTATGGTCAGTTTAGGGTGAATACCAAGGGCGAGCCCTTGCTGGTGGCTTTATACAATGCAGAATTAACTAAGTTAGGCGAAAGCGTTAAGTAAAATTTACTTTATCTGGCGAGCTGTTCTCATCCCACTTTTCACTATTGCATTCTGTCTTGCTTCATTCAGTAAGGTAGGCTGTACTTTGTTCCTCCACTGACATGGATAGTCCAGTAATGACGCTGGACTGGCTCGATAGGGCCGGTCGGTGGGTAGTCAAACTGACCCACTTCAATGAATAAGGCATTTATGAAAGCAAACAGCTCGTGGCTCGCATGGGTTTTGTTGGTGATGGCACTGACCTTTTCCAACCTATGCGCGGCACAAACTCAAGGAGGAGAGAGCGAAAGTGAGCGGTGGTTTACCATCGATGCGTTAAATACGGGGCTTGGTGAACCTCCCGAAGAGGCAAACCGAGTAACACCGCGAGAATCGATCAGGAGTTTTCTGAAGCTAACGGATCAG
Source organism: Halomonas sp. PA16-9 (assembly GCF_009728585.1). Lineage (NCBI taxonomy): Bacteria > Pseudomonadati > Pseudomonadota > Gammaproteobacteria > Oceanospirillales > Halomonadaceae > Halomonas > Halomonas sp. PA16-9. Next base: position 973,362 of record NZ_CP040451.1, read on the forward strand.
GAGGAGTATGAGGCCGCTGCCCATATGCTCAACCTTTCCGAGTTCTCAGAGGATGAACAACGCGAGCAGGGGAGTGAACTCGCCCGGCAACTGGCAGAGGTTTTTCAACGCGGCGATTGGTTGAGCGTTTCCGATCTGCCCGGTCGCGAAGACGCGGTGATTGAAGATCCCGCAGGCCAAAACCCCCGTGTTGGCGAGACACGTCGCAACGTTGAGGTCTCCTCTTTAAAAGCCGACGGGGAAACCTACGATATTCGCTTGGGTCGCTACCGCGTGGGGAGCAGGAACCAGTCTGGCTGATCATGCCTATCAGTGTGTCTTATATTCCGGCGCTTTATGAGCAGTACGGCCCTCAGCGTTGGAAGGCTATATTCCCGAACGCTTCCAGGCCTCGTTTGGCATCCTGAGAATTTGGGAATGGATCGCGATTCCCTTGTTTGTGCTATTCATCGGGCTCGTAGGGTGGGGAGTTCACCGTCTGATCGGCTTGATGTCGAAATGGTTACCTTCAGGGGTGTCGAGCATTTTTGCCAGCCAAATCGGTATGCCTGGAGCGCTGATTGCGATGTCGCTGGTTACCCAGATGGTACTGGATTATGTAGTGTCGTTTTCAGCGGTTGCCACGACGACCTTCCGAGTTTTACTCATCAGTATTTTGGCCTGGGGAGTCGGCACGGTTGCGTTGCGCTTAGTGGATACCATTATGCTGCGTTTAACGCGGCGTATTGTGGGGGAAATCGATGATACCAAGCCCAGAGACGAACGCAGACTGCTAACGTCGCTCTACGCGTTGCGCCGGGTCATTATTCTGATCACCGTTACTGGCGTATCCATCTACATACTGGGTCAGGTTCAGCTTTTCGAAACTCTTGGCTTATCGATTCTGGCGTCTGCCAGTGTATTGGCCGTATTAGTGGGTGTGGCGGGCCAAACGGTACTTGGCAATATCCTCGCTTCATTTCAGTTATCGTTTGCTAAACCCATTCGCATTGGCGATTTGGTGATCTTTGAAGACGAGTGGTGCTATGTCGAAGGTATTTTTTATACCTTTATCCGGTTGAGGTCATGGGATGAGCGGCGTTTGATTGTGCCCGTTACCTATTTTACTTCTAAGCCATTCGACAATTTGTCGGTAAAAAGTACCAAGATGTACCGGTCATTGACGCTGACGCTTCACTTAAGCGCCGATATAGGACTGTTAAGAGAGAAATTTCTCGAGGTCGCCAAAGAAGAAGACAGCGTTATCGAACACCATAAGCTGCTCTGCTACGTAACGGCACAAACAGGAACGGCGCAAACCGTCACCTGTTACCTCATGACCTCAGACCCTTTGGCGGGTTGGACAGCGGAAATGAATGTGCGCGAGAAGCTGTTGGCGTTTATCCGCGATAACCATCCAGAGTGGTGGCCACGTGAAATTGTGGTTATCAGTCACAACGATATCGCCCGCGGGTCGCAAGGGAAAAGCTCGGGGGAAATGGATAGTGTTGAGGTGAAACCATCTGAATAAAGGGGGATTGTGCAGCGGAAGATAACGCTTTTGCGTATTTTATCCATAGAGTAGTCTTGTTATGACAAGGGTAAGTGGAAAAAGGAGTGACTATGCACGCACTCGTTGAGCAAGCGACGGAACACTGGGTTTATCTTGCCCCTCTTCTTAGCGATCCACATTCCGAAGCTGAATACGATGCCCGGGTCGAGGCGCTTGATGAAATTCTTGATCTTGTCGGTGACGATGAGACACACCCACTTGTCGGCCTGGCGAATCGCTTGGGTGATATCATTGAGTCCTATGATGAAGCACATCGCCCGATGCCTGAGGTGTCTGGAAGTGAGGTACTTCGCTACCTTATGCAAGAGCATGGGATAGCGCAGAGCGAGCTACCTGAAGTTGGCGCTCAATCAGTGGTGTCTGAAGTTCTCAGTGGGCGCCGCAAGCTGAACTGGCGCCAAATCTGCGAGCTTTCGGAACGGTTTGGCATCGCTACCGACTCGTTTAAAGAACCCAGGGAAAAACTACGCGTTTTGACCTGATAAAGCCTTATGGCGCTTAGACTACCTCTAGCGGTATATCGACGCCGAACTGCTGCAACATACGTCGGAATGTCTCAACATCATAGGCCTCGCTTTCTGTCACCAGACCTTGAATTTGGCCTGTGCCCGGCGTGCCATCGCCTAATCCAGCGACAATCGATTCGGCGGGGTCGAGGAATCGGCAACTGGGTCTCGCCGCTTCGAAGAAGGAGCGAAGCCATGGTAAATGCGTGCTGGAAAGTGTCAGCGTGTCGATATCGGGGTGCTGCCGGAAGACGCCGTCGATAAAAGCAGTGACCGCTTTCTGCGTCGCTTTTGGGTCGAATAGAAAGGCGCCATTCTCGACAAGCTCCACCATGGACGAAGCATTGATCAGGCTGACATTCTCCGGGTGGGGTGCATGGCGAGCTATGAACTGCTTGAGCGGCGAGCTTTCGATGAGTGAATGCACCCCCATGATGCCGATCTTGCCGCTCGCCGACATAGCGAGTGCTTCTTCGATGGGCGGGTAGACGCCGAACAATGGCACCAAGGTGCTTTGGCGAACGTCATCCAGCACCATGATAGACGGTGCGTTCGATGCGATGACGATGGCAGAGGGTGCATAGCCCTCAAGAAAACGCAGTGTGCGATGCATGACAGCGAGTAGCTCTTCACGCCCTTTGCTCCCATAAGGAAAGCTCGCCCGATCAGCGAAATAAACAATATCCTGTTTGGGAAGGCGCTTATGTATCTCGGCAACAATGGCATAGCTACCAATGCCAGCGTCGAAAACAGCGATTGGCTGGTGCATAGTAATATCCTGGGTGTCGGCTAAAGTCTAATGATCCATAATATTCTAATGCGATGGAAGCGTCATTTTTAGCTACTATGCTAGTTAAACTTTATACGGTGATGGGGCACGGCACTAAATGAAACCATTCGCCTGGCCACCTAGATAAATAGGAAAATTGTGCTCAGTGTGTGAATAAAGAACTTTTTTGCTATCATTGATGAAAATCCATCTCTCTGAGGTGCGCCATGCCAGCTCTTACTCAAACAAAGCCCACCCCGGAAATGGTGCTAGCTAAAGCAGTTTTGCGTGCTGCTGAGCAATTGGGTTTATCGCAGTCTGATTTGGCAGAGGTGCTAGGCGTACACCGCACGACTATTACCCAACTTAAAAAAAGCCTGAAGCTTGACCCGAACTCTAAGCAGGGTGAACTAGCTCTGCTGCTTATCCGCTTGGCTCGAGCATTATTCGCTCTTACCGGAGGCGACCAAACATGGATTCAGCATTTTATGCGAACATCCAATCGTGTTACTGGTGGCATCCCGGCCGAGCAGGTAACACGTTTGGAGGGGCTGTTTGCGGTACTGAGATTCGTGGATGGTATGCGGGGTAAAGTGTGAGTGTGTGGGAAGCCTGTGGCGGCGCGCGAAATATTAAACCTATTTCCGGAACCCTTTATCGACTGGTGGAAAGTCAGGAGCAAGTCGCAACGCTTAGCTATGTCGACACGTTAGAAGAGCAGGAGATGCTTGAAGCACTGCTTGAAACTGCTAAACCGCCTTACCCTGAACAGGAGCGAGACCTGCACTATCTTCTAAAAACCCCTTTTCGGTATCCCCCTCTCAAATGGGGGTCACGTTTTGGCCGTGTGTTTGAGCCAAGCATTTTCTACGGTGGTAAGGGCATTGCTACCACTCTCGCTGAATCTGCCTACTACCGACTGGTTTTCTGGTACTCCATGGAAGGTGATCCCGTTACCGCCTCGCTGCGCTCAGAGCACACACTCTTTTCTGTAGACTATGCCGCTAAACGGGGAGTGAGGCTATACGCAGGCTTCTTTGTCGACCACCTTGCGGTACTGAAACATCCAGTTGATTACGCCCCGTGTCAGCAATTGGGTAGCGCAATGCGTGGGGCAGGCGTTGAGGCGTTTGAGTATGCCTCCGCAAGAGATATTCAGGGTGGTGCGTGCGTGGGCTTGTTTACCCCTGATGCGCTTTCCCAGCATGAGCCAGCCGATATGCGCCCTTGGCTTTGCGTTACAAGTGCCGCTCAAGTGTCATTTAAACGCAAAGACGCATCAGGCGTTTATACCTACCACCTGGATGATTTTCTTCACCAAGGCGTGTTGCCTTTCCCTGCTTAGTGAACGGCTTTCCGAGCAGGGTTTGACAAAAAGTTAGTTTGGATGAATCAGAAAACAAGGAAGGAATGGTTGTCTAAATGCCTTTAAATATCGTGCAGCGTTTGCTACCCGGCTGGGGCGTTACTTATGGCCCGCCGGGCGATGGCTCTTTTCCAGCCGTCATGTTGTTGCATGGTTCTGAAGGCGCGTGGGCAGGGTGGAGCCATCGTGATGCGATGCTATTCGCCGCCCATGGCTTCTTGGCGTTCCCTTATGGCTATTCAAGCGGCGGTAATGCATGGAATGCGGGGCATATTATCGACCACCCACTGGATCGCAGCGTGGAGGCATTTAAAGCCCTACGAGAATTCCAGTTCGCTGATGAGCGAGTAGGGCTTTATGGTATTTCACGCGGCGCCGAGCATGCATTATTGCTCGGCTCACTGATGGCAAGAGATAAGATCGAAGGTATGCCTGATGCCATTGCCGCGCATAGCCCTCCAGATGTTGTATGCGGGGCCTTTGATGCACGTAGTTTTCGCGATGGAGGGGATCCAGGCTGGCAAGCCTGGGATGTCAGCAAACGCGCCTGGACATGGCGCGATAGTCACGAAGGCTTGCTACCGACCACGCCGATCGAAATCGAACGCTACCCAGGGCCGCTACTGCTTTCCCATGGCACCAAAGACCGAATGTGGTCGGTGGAAATGACCAAACGCCTGGAACAACGCCTGCGCGAGCATGGCCGCGCCCCGGAAGTGCACTACTACGAAGGTGAAGATCATATACCCAGTAGCTCTGGGCAGAATGCACACTGCCAACTACTGCTAGATTTTTTCTCAAAGCATTTGATAAAACCTTAAAAATAGAAGCGCGAACAGCCCCATAGTTGCTAGCGGTGCCATCACAAAACAGCCAAATACATTAATGTAGTCGGCTGTTTTGCTGTCCTGCTGTTTAAATTATGGCCTAACGGCGGTAACTTCGATCTCTACCAGCCAGCCGGGGTTGACCAGCGCATCGACGACCATGGCGGAGCGCACAGGGAGGTTAGGCTGCTCTTCGGTGCCAAAGAATTGTGTATATCCCGCCATGAAGCCTTTGAAATCGACGGTCTCACCCTCAGGGGCTACAAGAAACGCCTGCATTTTGACGATATCGCCGACACCTAAACCGAGACCTTCCAGGTTCGACTTAATGCGGTTCATAACCGTGACCGTTTGTTCTTCGGTTGTTCCAAACGCCTCCATACTATTTGGATCAGCATCTTCATTAATGATGCTAGGAACAGTGCCACTGAGATAAACCGTTGTACTATCGGAAGGGATTTCAACCGCCTGCAGTATAGGGAAATCTGAATTGGGAATGGGGTGGCGAATAATGTCTTCAGCAAGAGCCGAGCCCGCATAAGCAGAAAGAAGTGTTAGGCCAATAATCGTGCTTTTAAAACTCATCATATATTTCCTTTTGGGAGTAAGAACGCGTTTTGCGTTGCTTAAGGCTTAGCGAAAAGCCTTAGCGCATGTTCTTTACCAGTTCTGTACTGGCTTCGTTATCAGTGTAGTTATTACCAAAGTTGGTGCGGATAAAGTTCACCACCGAAGCAACTTGCTCGTCATCCAGTAAGCCGCCTAGCGGGGGCATGGCTTTATGTCCGTGAATAACAAGGCTGATAGGGTAAGCGGTCGCCATTAAGCTGGGATTGTTAGCAAGCGCTGGATATTCTCCTGCCCCTTTGGCGCCTTGCCCATTGGGCATGTGACAACCGGCGCAAACGCCCGCATAGATGGAAGCCCCGTCGGTTTGAGTTAACGTAGAAGGGTCATCGAACCAAGTGGTGGTATCAATGGAGGTCTCCTGGGCGATGGCCGGCATTGAGAGAAAGAGTGCTGCCATTGATGTGAATAGCATTTTCATAATCACAGACTCCTTAAATCTCAGTAATGGTGGTGTGTAGGCGTTCGACGGCATCCAGAGCGGAGAGTACGGCCCCTTCCATCCACGCAGGTAGATACGAAATATGCTCACCTGCCATTAGCGTTCGTCCATCCATTGCGGTGGCATCCTGGTAGTCCGCTTCACGGTCTTGCCACAGGCCATAGCAACCTAAGGTCCATGGAACACGATGCCATGCGACTGAAGCGCCGGTTTTGAACTCATCGTAATATTGAGGGTGAATCTGCGAACCGTATTCCATCACTTTGTCGATACGTTCTTCGGGGGAGAGGGCGTTAAATTGATAGGCGTAGGCTCCCCAAGGGTAAGCCGCTAAAAGGACTCCTGGGCCATCGCTAAACATGTTGTAGGGTGGGTAAGAAATTAACGTAATGGGAAGATTGGTATAGCTAATGCCGCCATAGATATGTTCGTCCTCTTCCCAGAAGCGCCGCTTAAACTCAATTCCAGCCTTGAAGGCTGATGCATAGGGCATTGAATCAATGATCTTGCTCATGCGAGGTGAAAAGTCATGGTCAATCTGGCTAAGCACGGAAAACGGAATGGTGCAGATACAGTAATCGGCCGTTTCTGTCTGCTCATTGCTACCACTATCGGCAGATATCCAAGAGGCGGTTACTTGGTCGCCTTCGTGGCGTATGCGAGTCACTTTCGCGTTGTAGGTAATCAGCTCGCCAACCTGTTCTTCAAACCCTTTTGCAATCATGTCCATTCCACCCACCGGCTGGAAAATGGTGGACTGCATGTGCAAATTATCGCCAGTGGTAAGGTTACGCCATAACGTTGAGTTTAGTATTTCTGAGAGTGAGTTGACCTGAGATGGCTCAGGCTTTCCATCAACACCGCCGCCTTCAGGGTGACTCCAACCTCGGAAAGTGGAGGACTCGCTGCCCGTTATATAATCTAAGTTGTCATTTAATGCGCCATAGCGTTTAAGTGCGGCAACGAGCTTTTCTGCATCTTCAACACTAACTGCCTCATCTAGCCCCTGTTGATCAACGACTTTGGCAAGTAGCTCTGCAACGTGACCTCTGAAATCGGTGGCCACTTCCTTGAAGCGTTGAGGCTGAGCATCAAAGGCTTCTGAGTCGTGTAAGTAAGCGTTGTAATTGACCTGAATAAAGGGTTCTAGTTTCACTCCAAAGCGTTTGCAGTAATCCAATACGGCGAAGTGATCCGAAGGGATTCGCCATGGGCCAGGATTTAAGTAGTTGCCTTCAGCAAAATCGATATGCTGGGTAAAACCGCCTAACTCGGTGTAGCTATCTCCACCGCGTAACGTCCAGCAGCGGCCACCTGCTTTATCGCGATACTCCAGCACTTTGACATTATAACCAGCGTTGCGCAGTTCAAAGGCTGCCGTCATACCGGCTAAGCCAGCCCCTAAGATTAATATATTGGTATTGTCAGGGGCTCCCTGTAGGTTTAAGCGCCCTCGCCAATTAGACTGAGATGCAAAGCCCATTGTGCTCATTGCGGAATACATGGCCGCAGCTCCCGCCACCGCGCCCACCATGCCTAAAAAAGATCGACGCGTTACACCTTCTGGATTGAATGACATTGCTACCTCACTATGAAGTCATAGGCAGGCAAGTAGAGTCCTTTCAGTAACGTGATGTCGTCCTACTGCAGCAGGCGCTGCGTTGAATTAATCTTCAGGGCTCTAATTATCCGGCCAATATACGTAATATCTGAACGTATGCAGGTGATGTGCCAAATTAAATTAACCCTTTGTTTTTATTATATAAGTAAAAGTTTATACATGATTTTAAGGAAACACGCACCGATAAAAACGTGCAACTTAGTGCGCGTTTCTAGGGGGGATCTCCTTTTTGGTGCGAAAGGGGGATTGTATTGGTAAGTGGATATCTGCTTTTGATTGCCCTTATATTCCGCATGATCTTCTAGAGATTTTCTCCCCACCAAAAAGCCCATCTCGGTAGCTAAGAGGTATGGCGGTGATGATGGCTGCTTGGGGCAGGTTGTCGATATGCGCTCTCGGTTGCAGCCAGGGCTGCTCATCACTGGGTGGCAACCACTCAATACGGTCGTTAAATAGCGCATCATCAATCTCTAACACCAACGGTGCTTCTGCATAGACGAAGTATTTGTTGGCGATAAAAAGAACAGCTTCTTCAACATTCAAATGAACGCAGTCGAGCTTATGATCGTTTCCGCAGCGGGGTACATAGCCAAGTTGCTGAGTTTGATCCCAAATAGTTTTACTAACGACTCTGAATAAGCGCATAAGAGCTCCAGTGGTTTTTTTCCGACTAAGGTAGCCTAAAACCTAAAGTTAACTTGAGGTCAAGTGGCGCTGAAGATGTAATATCAGGTATGAAGTCATGCTGCTGATTGAGCAATGGCTAAGCTAAGCGGCCTGCTGATTTTAGAACTGATTTATTAAGAAGAGCTCGATACTGCACAGCGCATATTGAGTTTGGGCTTTGCTGTACAGTATCTCACTCCAACACTAGCTTTTAATGCTTCAGTTCTTCCTCTATTAGTGCTTGGGCCAAACGTTTCGCCCCTGCAAAGTCCGCTTTTCCAGAGCCAAGGTGAGGGATGGTCTCTACCGTAAACCAATGGCTGGGGATCATCATGGGTGGCGTACCGTTAGCGAGCATAGTGGCCTTGACGGTTTTGGCGTCTAACGCTGTTTCTGAAAGCAGCACAATGCGCTCGCCCTTGCGGCTATCGGGAATATTCACCGCCATCAGCGATGTGTCTGTATCCTCCAGAGCCGCTTTAACTGCTGCCTCAACGGCGCTGAGACTGATCATTTCACCGCCTATTTTGGCAAAGCGAGCGTAGCGGTCAATCAGGGTTAAGAAGCCATCTTCATCGATAAAGCCTTTATCCCCCGTTATGTACCAGCGGTGGCCATCGATCACATGGAGCGCCTTGGCTGTGCGGTTGGGGTCATTGAGATAGCCCTGCATTATTTGCGGGCCGCTAATCAATATCATACCGGCCTCACCGGTCGGCAGCTCTTCAAAGCTGTCAGGGTCGACGATTTTGAAGCTGGTGCCGGGTAACGGCATACCGACGGTGCCTGCTTTGCTGCCCCGCTGCACCTGTTGATAGTGAACGCCCATGGCGTCGGGCAGATTCACTGAGGCGACTGGGGCGATTTCCGTGGCACCGTAGCCTTCATAAATAGGCTTGTGGAATTTCAGCGCAAAGCTATTACGCACGTTTTCGTCGAGCTTTTCAGCTCCGGCAACCACCACCCTCAAGCTTTCCAGCATTAACGGATGCACTTTTGAGCTGCGCACAAACAGCCTTAAAAAGCTGGAGGTGCCGAACATGATAGTGGCTTTGTGCTTGGCAATAGCGCCCGCAATGCCGGGGGCATCGGTGGGGTCGGCGTGGCACACCAACGGCAGCCCTTCAATCAGCGGTAGCAGCTGGGTGACCGTAAGGCCAAAGGCGTGGAACAGCGGCAGTGAGCCCATTACAACGTCGTTGCTCTGGGTGTTGAGCACGTCAGAGGTCTGCTTGATATTGGCCATCAGGTTGCGGTGGCTCAACATCACGCCCTTGGGTTCGCCTTCACTTCCGCTGGAGAACAGGATGGCGGCGGTGGCGTCGGCATCGTGGCCGTGGCAGAAGCAGCGCTGTAGCAGCCAAGTCGGCAGTATTCTCACCGCCAGCCAGGTACTCAAACGTTCGCCACGGCCAATCGTGGCCTGCAGGTCTTCTAAAAGAACCACCTGCTTCTCGCGAAGCAATTGGCTAACGTCGAGCCCGCGCTGCTCGAGCTTCTTCACAAAGCGCTGTGAGGTGAAGACGGTAGCGATTTCCGCCTGGGAAAGGGCAGAGGTCAGCGCCTCGTGGTCGGCGGTGTAATTAAGATTCACCACCGTTTTACCCGCTAGCAGCGTGGCCATATTGGCGATAACCCCGGCACTGCTGGTAGGTAGCAGTAAGCCAACGTTCTGCCCTGGGTTGAGCTTGCGAAGTCGTTTTGCCATCAGCAGGCTGGCAGTGAGCGCTTGGCTTGCGCTGAGTGAGCGGCCCAGCGTATCGGCCAGGGCAAGGTCGCTAGGGCGGCGCTTAACGCTTTGAATCCAGGCGTTAGGCAGGCTCGGGAGCTCGCCCATGGCCCGCTGCCAAGAGCGGGTAGCCTGCTCAAAAATACGTCGTTTGAGCACATCGGCGGGGGTGTCCTTGGGCAGCGGCTTGCCAAAGGCGACCACTACCGAGCGATGCAGAGGCGCATTACGCAGCTCTTTAAGCTTGCTGGAAGATCGGGAGAACTGGCTGCCCCACAGGCCTCGCAGGTAGAAGGGCACAATTTTGACGTCTGGATTCGCCATCTCACAGGCACGCTCGTAACCGCGGCGTAATTCGCCCAGTTGACCAGTGCGGCTGATCGCCCCTTCAGGAAACAGGCACACCACTTCGCCTGCGTTGAGCTGTTCAGCAACACCGGCTAGGGCCTTTTCGGCACCGCTGCCACGCTCGATGGGAATACAGCCCAAGGCTTTGAAGAACCAGCGCAGGTACCAACGCTGGTAAACCGATCTGAGCATCACGAAACGCACCGGTCGAGGGCTGGCGATCTGTACCATGGCCCAATCCACCCAGCTGATATGGTTGCCCAATAGCAGCACGCCGCCCTGGGCGGGCAGGTTCTGCAAGCCATGGACGTCTACGCGATAGCGGCGTGTCAGCAGGAAGCTCAACAGAAAGCGCACCAAGCTTTGGGGTAGCTTAACAATGGTGTAACCACCGCCCACCATGGCCACGGTAGCGATAAGTAGCAGCAGGTAGTGGCTATTCACTCCCGCCAACGCGAACAGCGCCGTGAGCACCAAAAAGCCCAGCATGGCGATGTTTTGAATCCAGTTGTTGGCGGCCAGTACGGTGCCTAGCTCGTTGTCGGCGGCGTGAAACTGAATCAGCGCATTGAGCGGCACGATGAACAGCCCACCCATGATGCCGATGAACACAAAGTTCAGCGCTTGGCCAACGGGTGTGGTCAACAGTGGCAAGCACCATAAACCCACGGCCACCCCAATAGCGCCTACGGGGATCAAGCCGGTTTCAATACGGTTGTGGGAAAGTTTGCTGGCGAATAGCGAGCCAAGCGCAATTCCGATGCCGCTAGCGGCGAGAATTCCCTGAAGCACTAAGGTGTTATCGATACTCAGGGCATCTTTGGCATAAGCAGGAAAGGCCGCCAGCAGCACTTGGCCCACTGACCAAAAGGTGGCAAGGCCGATAATGGAGAGCCTGATGACAGGCTGGCGAGCGATAATCCTCAGATTGTCTTTTAGGGCAGTGCCCTTGATGTAGCGCTGCCAGGTCAGCGGTATATCTGACCGAGTGGTGTTATCAAGCGGAAGGCGGTAAAGCGCCACCACCTGGATGGCGCTATTGAGCACCAGCAGCCAGCCCAGAGGGGCTATTTGGCGCAACAGCTGCGCTGGGGTTTGATCATCAGGGGTAATCCAGGTTTCAAACAGCGCGGTAAACGCCACGGTGCCCGCCAGAATGGCTCCAATCGTGACGGCCTGGATCAGCCCGTTGGCTTCCGCCAAGCGCGGCTTGCCGAATAGCCCTTTTACCAGGCCGTATTTGGCCGGTGAGTAAAAGGCTGATTGAATCGCCAGCAGCAGCGTCATGGAAAATGCCAGCCAGAACCAGCCCTGGTAGTAAGCGGCGGTGATGCCCAGCGAGACCACGACGGCGGCCCAGGCCGATGTGCGCAGAACACGTACCTTGGGATAGCTGTCAGCCACATGGCCCGCCGGGCTGAACAGTAAAATAAACGGCAGCAGGATAAGTCCGTTGACCAGTGCGGTGAGCACGATCTGTGCTTCGCCATCGTAACTTTTGAAGATCGTGTTCTGAATGACGATCTTGTGCCCAGATCCACAAAGGCATTGAGAAAAATAGCGATCAAATAGGGCAAAGCGCCCTTCAAGTGCAGTAGTCGATGCATCGTTGTTTAGCCTTCTTAATCCCTGGAAGTCGTAGCACTTTCTCTGTGAGGCTTACTGGTTGCAACTCATTTGCACAAAGTTGTGTTATGGGTGCTGGTTGGTATCGTTATTTGCTACTTTTATGTTGTCTGTTCTTTCATTTCACTGATGAGATTTCAATGTCCCAAGCCGATTCGCTGATTGAAACGCTAAAGCGCCAGCTCCGCGCTCAGGGTAAAACCTATGCCGATGTTGCTCAGTGGTTGGCACTGAGCGAGGCCTCCGTGAAGCGCCTGTTTGCTGAAAAACACTTTACGCTATCGCGGTTAGAGTGCATCTGCGACCAGCTAAATATCGAATTCGCTGAACTGGTGCAGACCATGCAAGCGGACGAGCAGCGTTTGCAGGAGCTAACCCATGGCCAAGAGCAGAGTATTGTGGATGACCGTGAGCTGTTTCTGGTGGCTGTCTGCGTCATCAATGGCTATAGCTTCGACGAAATTCATCACCAGTACCAGCTCAGTGAAGCAGAATGTATCCGGCAGTTACTGAAGCTTGAGCGGCTTAAGCTTGTAGAGCTACTTCCCGATAACCGGATCCGGCGGCGGGTCGCTGCTAATTTCCGCTGGCGGGCGGATGGGCCGATACAGCGTTTCTTTCAACAGCATATCGCCAACGAGTTTTTCCGTTCCCGTTTTGATAGTGACAGCGAAAAGCTCATTGTCCTCAATGGCCTATTATCTTCTGCGGGTAATGCTGAATGGCAGCAGACCATGCAGCGCCTGGCGAAAGAGTTTCATGCGCTATGCGAACGGGAGAGCGGGCTGCCGATCCATCAGCGGTTTGGCACGACCTCTGTGCTGGCGGTACGGCAGTGGCAGTATGGGCTGTTTCAGGATTACAAGCGGGGTGGCCAAATAGCTCCCAACGCTACGTAGATGTGTTCCGGAAGAGAGTGGCCTCTTGTTCTAGCCACTCGACGAAGCGTGCTACCGCTGGTGGCGTTTTTCCATCACTAGGCAGAATCAGTTCGTAGGCGAACGGAGAAGCGAGTGGATAGTGTTCCGCGAAGGGGCGTACCAAAACACCGCTCGCTAGCCGGTCAGCCACCAATGGGTAGCTGGCGAGTACCACGCCTTGCCCGGCAATGGCCTGATCGAGAGCCAAGCTGTAAAGCGAGTATTGCCGCTGGTTGGGCATCTTGTTTAGCGCTACCCCGGCGCTTTTAAACCAATCGCTCCAGCTTGGAATGGGGTGGCCTGCGTGGCTGCACCAATCCACGGTGAGCAGTGTCTGTGCCAGCAAATCGTCGGGGGTTTGCATGTTTGCCTGCGCTAATAGAGAGGGCGAACAAACCGGAAATAACGTGTCTTCAAACAGGCGCAGGCTGGTGACACCGGGCCAAGGGCCCTGGCCATAGCGCAATGATAAGCGTGCCCTGTTGGGCAACCACAGCGGTGGCGTTAAGCGCGCCTCGGCATCCAGAGAGATTTCTATTTGCCGTTCATTAGCTTCAAAGTGGGGTAAGCGGGGAGTAGCCAGAGTTGTAGAAAGGAGGGTGGTGCACTCAGTAGCAATCGAAAGGCCTCTTCTGAGCGCTCGGTGACGTTTTGTACGCCGCTGGCGATGCGCAAAAGGCCTGCCTGCACATCTTCAGCCAGTACCCGGCCTGCTTCGGTAACGCATACCCCATTGGCATGACGCTCAAACAGCACCACGCCTAAGTGATCTTCCAACTGTTTGACCTGTCGGCTAACGGCGCCAGGCGTCACCCCAAGGCGATAAGCGGCGGCTTTGAAGCTATTTTCTCGCACGGCTTCGGCAAACGCGCGCAATGCATTCAGCGGTAGCCTTTCTATTCTCATAGCGTGAGTTTCCTAAGCCTAGGGCCGATAAGTAATCGTTTGTATGCAATGACGCTTACTGCTGCAATGGGCACCTATATGTTATAGGAGCCCGCAATGAGTAATCAAAGAATAGCCGCCACCAACCACACTGTCTGCATGGTTGGTCGAACGCAGCGAAAATCAGTGGACGCAACGGCAGCATCGTTGATGCTGCTATTTTGCCTGGTGTTGGGTTTTCAGCAGGTAGCGATCAAGGGTGTGGCTGAGGATATCTCACCCGTGGTGCAGATGGCTCTGCGCTCAGCCTTGGCGGTGTGTCTGGTCGGCGGGCTGGCTTATTGGCGCGGTATTCGCTGGGCGGATGTGGGTCATCATTGGGGCCCTGGGTTGCTGGTGGGCCTGGGGTTTGCGGCTGAGTTCGCTTTTATCGCCTGGGGATTAACCTATACCTTGGCGTCCCACATGTCGGTCTTTCTGTATACTGCGCCCATCTTCGCTGCCCTGGGTTTGCATCTTTGGGTACCTGGCGAGCAACTCTCCATTCGCCAGTGGTGGGGCGTTGGCTTGGCATTTCTGGGAATGGTGATTGCCATGGCGCCAAGCGGTGCTTACAGCATCGAGATTCTTATTGGGGATACGCTGGGCTTGCTCGCTGGCCTCTCATGGGCGGCCACGACCGTCGTGATCCGCAAGACTTCGCTTTCTGAGGCGCCAGCAGAGCTCACTCTGAGCTATCAATTGAGCGTGACGGCGTTGTTGCTCCTGCCGTTGGCGGCTATATCCGGGCAGCTAATGAGCGCGCAGTTTACCCCAATGGCGTTAGCCAGCCTTGGCTTTCAGACGCTGATCATTTCGTTTGCTGCGCTGCTGTTATGGTTTACCTTGCTGCGCCGCTACCGCGCTTCGCAGTTAGGCGTGTTTTCTTTCTTGGCGCCGCTTTTCGGTATTCTGTTTGGTACACTGCTGCTCAATGAGCCGCTGAGTATTAATTTTATAATCGGCGGTGGCGTTATTTTAGTTGGCATCATTCTGGTGACTCGCTAAACGCATGCACCCATCTACCTTTGCGAAGACACCGATATGAGCATCACCCCTTTTCAAGCACTGGCGTGCCCGCTAGACGGAAAACCACTCAGTTGGTCGGCTAGTGTTTGGCGATGCTCTGATGGCCACAGCTTTGATATTGCTAAGCAGGGCTACGTTAATTTACTGCCTGTGCAGCAAAAGCGTTCCCACGATCCGGGGGATAGCAAGGCGATGGTAGCTGCTCGCCAGCGTTTTCTTAACGCGGGGTACTATCAACCCATTGCGGAGGCAGTCAGTCATGCTGTGTTGGGCCATGCCGAGGTTCAAAAGGCAGACAGACTGCCTTTTAGCTGCCTGGATGCGGGCTGCGGTGAAGGTTATTACCTTCGCCAATTAGCTGACGCGGCGACTAACGCGCAGCCACTTTCACTGATGGGGCTGGATATCTCTAAATGGGCGGTATTGGCCGCAGCAAAACAGGATGCTAAGCAGGCACCGCTAAGCAGCTGGGTCGGGGGAGTAATGCACACTTGCCGGTGCAGACGGGAACGTTGGATAGCGTGCTGTGTATGTTTGGCTTTCCAGTGGTAAGCGAGTTTGCTCGTGTGTTGAAAACCGGTGGCGTACTACTGCAGGTTGAAGCGGGGCCTAATCACTTGAGGGAGCTGCGGGAGATTATCTACCCCACGTTAAAAGCTGAACGTGCGAGTGAGACGGTAGTGCCCGATGGCTTTATTCACCATGGCAGCGAGAGGGTAAGCTACTCAATTGCACTAAATGGAAGTGAGGAAATTGTCGATCTGTTGGCGATGACGCCGCATCTTTACCGAGCCAGCCCTGAGGGGCGTGATCGCGCAGCGGCACTAGAGGTGCTGGTGGTGACGGTGGATGTGCGAATAGTGATGTACATGCGAATATAGAAGGGTAGTGCAAACGCAGCTTCCCTTTAGTCTGCTCTAAACGCGCAGTTTTAATATGCCCAAACGCAACAAGGCCCGCATAAGCGGGCCTTGTTATCCGAACCTTAGAAGGTTCGAGCAAATTCTTAAGCGCTAGGGCTTAAGAAATTTGCTTGATGTTTGAAGCTTGAAGGCCTTTCTTACCCTGGGTAACGTCAAAAGAAACGTTAGCGCCTTCTTGCAGGGTTTTGAAGCCGTCTGCTTGAATTTCAGAGAAATGGGCAAACAGGTCATCGCCGCCGTCAGAAGGAGCAATAAAAACCGAAGCCTTTAGTATCGTTGAACCACTTAACTGTGCCAGTAGACATAGTAAAAATCCTTTCGCGCAAAGCGCTTTGTAAAGTTCCTGGTATCACCCAGATTAATAGCGGATAAAACAAGGAATACAATTACAGTCTTGCCGAAAGATTTTGTACACGTCTATCTCGTACATTTCTAAATCTTTTTCGTACACTTCTGAAACCATGCTTGCTTGCTAACCAACTGGCGCTACATTGTCATGAATTGTAGCGCGTGTCAAAGCCTTTCTGGATTGTCTTGCCTATGGGGCGCAGTGAGAGCCTCTATTAGAGGTGGTCGCTGGAAAGTAGTGATAATGCCAGCGACCATCAGGGCACGTTTCCAGTAAATGGGAAGCTTGTTTTCTTACATGAATATCGCTCGTGCTAATGTTTACGTTTGGCCAAAAGCTCGGACAGCACCTGGCGCGCAGTTAGTGACTCGCTGTAGGCCGTACGACGATATCGCTGGTATCTACGTCATCGGGCTGGTTGATGGCATGCGCAATGGCGGAGGCGATCGCTTCGGGCTTGAGGGCAATTTGGCGGAAAAGGTCGATTGCCTTTGCGGTTTCAGAGTCGGTGATGGTATTGGCCAGCTCTGATTCCACTACCCGGGGTAGACACAGGTCACGCGTATCTTGTCGGTTTCCTGGCGTAGCCCATCGGAAATAGCGCGCACCGCATATTTAGTGGCGCAGTAGACTGCTGCGGTGGGCATAACAGTGAGGCCACCGATGGAGGAGATGTTGATCACCTGGCCACTTTCCTGGGCCTGCATAGTAGGCAGAACAGCGGCGATACCATTGAGTACGCCGCGAATGTTGACATCGATCATGCGGTTCCACTCATCTACTTTGAGCGCTGCCAAAGGCGATAGGGGCATGACGCCCGCGTTGTTGACGATGACATCTATGCGGCCGTGGGTTTTGATCGCGAAATCCGCAAACGCCTGCATGTCTTTAAGGTCGGTGACATCCAGCGCCTGGAAATCCACGCTGCCGCCCTCTTCGCGAAGGGAGTGGGTCAATGCTTCCAACCGATCAGTTCGGCATGCGCCAATAATCAAACGGTGCCCTTGACCTGCAAGCCAGCGAGCAGTGGCTTCACCGATGCCGCTGCTGGCACCGGTCAGTAAAACGACTTTGGAAGATGGGGTTGTTAAAGCAGTCATTGGATAATCCTCAGGGTGGTGGGTACCCAGAGAAGATTAAGCTGCTGCGGCTGGCATCTGTATAGGCGATCCTATTGCATGCTTGCCTAATCCTATTTGTTTGTTAAAGGTGGGCGGCGAGGCAAGCAACACAGCATGTATATTGCTCTTATGGTGTTATTGGCTCTTAGGGTTGGTTCAGGTGCGGCACGCATGACCAAGGTGGTTAACATGACACTGAAGAGCGATTCTGTGGTTTACAGCAATATCGTCGAATGCTTATACCAACTCGCACCACACGAGGGATATACCCAGTCGTTACTGGATGGCGTACGCTTTATGCGTTCTAACCGCCCGCTTAAAAACACCTCTGTGCTCTACGAGCCGAGTATCGTCATCATCTGCCAAGGCCGAAAGCGTGGCTATTTGGGAGATGAGGTGTATATCTACGATGCGCAGCGCTATTTGGTGCTATCAGTACCCTTGCCGTTTACTTCGGAAACAGAAGCCAGCCCTGACGAGCCAATGCTGGGTATTGCTATCCGCCTGGATGCGGTGGTAATCGCCGAATTGGTGACGATGTTGGAGGCGTCAGGCGAGTATGGGTTTGAGGCGCCGCGCGGCATGCTTTCAAGCCCGCTGGAAGAGCCGCTGGCAGATGCGACATTACGTTTATTGAATGCGCTTACCTCACCAACGGATGCGCATATTCTTGCCCCTTTTATTGTCAGGGAGATCTGCTATCGGGTATTGACGGGAGAGCAGGGCGGCAGTGTTCGAACAGCGCTCTCCCATTATGGGCAATTTGGTAAAATTGCTAAGGCGCTCAATCGTATTCATGCTAACTATGCCGATGCGCTGGAAGTAGCAAGCCTGGCGAATGAAGCTGGCATGAGTGCGCCAGCCTTTCACGTACACTTCAAGGCGGTCACCCAGACCTCACCTATCCAGTACATTAAATCCACCCGCTTGCACCATGCTCGGCTGTTAATGATACGTGATGGGTTGACGGCTGCCGCGGCCGCTAGCCGAGTGGGCTATGAAAGCCCCTCCCAGTTTAGTCGTGAATTCAAGCGCTTCTTTGGCCGCCCACCAGCGGAGGAGGTGCGTACCATGAAGGCAAGCCTTGATTTATTGCCGCCTACTCACCTGGTAGATATCGCTGTGCCACACTAATAGAGTGTGATGTACGCTTATCAAATTAGACCTACCAACTTCTTCAAATCTGTAGGGACGCAAATGACTCGTATATGGAAGGCCTATGCTCAGGCATCGTTGATTTTACGCGTCACTGTTGCGCTTGTTCTGGGCGTTGTCGTTGGGCTTATTGGTGGTGAGGCAGTGGCTGCCTGGCTAGCGCCGCTGGGTGACCTGCTGCTACGGCTGCTTACTTTTCTGATTGTCCCCATTGTACTGTTTACGCTGATGGTGGGGGTGAATCAGTCCCGGGAGGGAAGAGCTGGCCGCGTGGGCGGCAAGGTGTTTGGTTATTACCTTACCTCTTCAGCGCTGGCGATCATGGTGGGCTTAGCGGTTGCCACGTTGTTTAGTCCCGGCAGCGGTATGACGTTGGATGAGAGTGCCAGTTTCTCGGTGCCCGAGAATCCAGGCGTTGTCGATACGCTGCTGAATATAGTGCCGGATAATATTATTGGTGCGTTTGCCGAACTCAACATGTTGGGCATTATTTTTACGGCGCTGGTGTTTGGCATCGCATTGCTAAAAATGCGCCAGTCGGAGCGCCAGCATGCCATGGGTGAACGCCTTTATGGGGTGATTGAAGCGCTAAACGAGGTCACTCTAAAAGTAATGTCGGGGGTATTGCACTACGTGCCCATCGGCGTGTTTGCGATTGTCGCCGAAACGGTGAGTCAGCAGGGTTTGGCAACGCTGCTCTCATTGGGCGATATGGTGGTTGTGCTTTATATCGCCCTGGCAACCCAACTGCTGATTTATTGCGGCATCATGCGGCTGTTTGGCGTGAAGCTGCGCACCTTTTTTCGCGAAGCCCGTACGCCCATGGCCACGGCGTTTGCTACCCAGAGTAGCTCGGGTACGTTACCGCTAACGGTTAATGCTGCCCACCGCTTAGGAATTCCCAAAAGCATCTATGGTTTTAGTCTGCCGTTAGGGGCTACTTTAAATATGGATGGAGCGGCGATTCGTATCGCCATCTCGGCGGTGTTTGCCGCCAACGTGATTGGTGCACCGCTGGATTTCATCAGCATGGTGCAAATAGTGTTGATCGGCACGCTAGTGTCGGTGGGCACGGCAGGGGTGCCGGGGGCCGGTATCATAATGATTGCCACGGTGTTTGCTCAGGTGGGCCTGCCAATTGAAACCGTCGCGTTGCTCACCGCTATCGATGCACTGGTGGGAATGGGGTGTACTGCGCTGAACGTGACAGGCGACTTGGTCGGCACCTCCGTGATAGCCCGTAGTGAAGGCGAGGAGTTGCAAGAGGAGCCCGTCGAAGACGCGGGCTTGGCAGTAAGAGGGTAGTGCGTTTATCTCCCCCCTGAGAACGACTTAGGGGGGAGATCGCGTTAACCAATCATAAAGCCGCGACCCACGGGGTCTCTCTCATCATCAGCCATTTGGCATAACCGATCAGTTCAGCGGTACCTTGCACGCTTGGACGAATGGCAGAATAACCACCAATTTCGGTTTTACCCAATATTTTGCCCGTGAAACGGCCGCTTCCCAGCAGGCCTTCCGAGTAGATTTCCTTGTTCTCTTCCAGTTCATTTCGTGCGTGAAACATGGCCATCATGGCGCTGGTTCCAGTGCCACCAGGCGAGCGATCCAGCTTGCCGCCTGAGAACACATGGACGTTGCGGTAAAGTGAATCTGGCTGCGTTCCCTCATGCCAGAACGTAACGAAATTTAGACCATTGATGTGAGCATGTACGGGGTGACGAATCGTCATGCGTTTATTCAATTCTGCCTTGACCGCCTCTCCCGCCATCGAAAAATAACTGCCATTTTCGGGGCAGATGGGTTGCTTGTCAGATGGAATGCGAATGATAGCGAAGAAGTTGCCACCAAATACCAGGTCAGCCTTTAGTGTACCCAGCCCCGGAACGTCAACAGGAATGTCCTGCTCCATCACGAAGGCGGGCACATTTTCAAAGCGAGTCCAATGCACTTTGTCGGCATCGGCTTTGACCTCCGAGACGACGGTGCCAGCGGTAGTTTCAAAACGGATGCGTGTCATGCCGTCTTCTTGTGCTGGTGGCGCCAAGCGGTGAGAAACCATCGCCATGGAAAGGGCTATGGTGCCGTGACCACACATGTCGACGAACTGTTCGCCATCCATCCATAGCATGCCAGCGTCATGATGCTCATCGGAAGGTGGGGTTAGAAAAACACCAAACATGTGCTGGTGGCCGCGGGGCTCACGCATCAGGCTAGTGCGGACATGGTCGTGATGCTCTTTCAAATAAGCGCGTTTGGATAGAATGTTGCTGCCATACGGGTAGGGAATGCCAGCATGCACGATGCAGGTTGGCTCGCCTTCCGTATGGGTATAGATAACGTCAAGGAACTGTTGGTTTTTCATGGTTGCTTCTTCCTGTGGGCTGTGCGGTTGGGTTATTAGTCTTGGGTTAAAGACCAAACCAGCGGGGTACGCTCATGACCATGCCAGCAGGCCAGACAATCACGGCGAGCAGCACTGCCAACATCACGGCAATGAACGGTAGGTTGGCGTAGGTAATGCGGATGATATCGACACGTGAAATCACGCTCGTAATAAACAAGGCGGCCCCGACCGGTGGCGTCTGCTGGCCAATACCCCAGCAAAGAATGACCACCATGGCGAACTGGAGAGGGTCTATGCCTAGCAATTGAACACTGGGCAGGAACAGTGGCACCACTATGAACATCATCGCGATGCCATCGAGGAAGGTACCGGCAATAATCAAGACGATGCTCAAAATCAGTAGAAAGCCGATGGGGCCCATATCCAGAGCTGCGATCGGCCCGAGAACTAGCTGCCCGAGACTTTGGTAAGTGAAGGTGTAGCCGAGTGTATGTGCCGCTGCCGTCACAAACATGACCGCACCGGTCAACACGGCACTCTCAACCAGGGCACGATAAAGCGCACGTAGTGAAAGCGAACGATAAAGCACCATGCCAGCGAAGATGCCATAAGCGACTGCCACGGCGGAGGCTTCGGTCGGTGTGAAAATGCCGCCGAGGATACCGCCGAGGATGATGACTGGCATTAGCAGGGCCGGGAATGCACTGACCAAGCTACTGCCCAGTTGCCTGATCGAAAATGCAGCTTCGATAGGATATTGGCGTTTCACCGATATCCACCACGCCATAAGCATGAGTCCTATGGCAATGAGTAGCCCTGAGACTAGACCGGCAGCAAATAACGCCCCTGTCGAAAGTCCCATATAGGCACTCAATAACACCATGGGCACGCTGGGAGGAATGATGATGCCAATAGTGGAGGAGGAGGCAGTCACGGCGGCAGTAAAGGGGGCGGAGTAACCCCGTTTGACCATCTGGGGGATCATCACACCGCCCACGGCGGCCGTATCTGACATGGAGGTGCCGCTCATGCCTGCAAAGAACATGGAGGTCAAGATATTGACCGCCGCCAGCCCACCCCGTATGGCCCCCACCATGGAACGAGCCAGATCGACAAGCCGTGCTGAAATACCGCTGTGGTTCATTATCTGGCCCGCTAGAATGAACAGCGGAACAGCCAATAGCGGAAAGGACTCGGTACCTCGGTATAGGCGCTGTACCAGCACGAGCATATCGACACCGAAAAAGCGAGTACGCCGATAGAAACAAGTGTCAAAGCGAAGGCGATTGGCATGGCCAGCCCAATCAGAGCCAGAAGTGCAAGTAGTATGACGAGTAGAATCATAGCTCTGACTCCTCCAGAGCGGCTCTTCGAGCAGCTTCATAGGGCGGTATCTTTGCCTTGGCGGCAACGACACACTGGCGAACCAATTCCAGCAACATGCCCGCGCCGGAGATAGGCACGGCGGAGTAGAAAAGCCACTGAGGTGCACCTAGCATAAGCGTTGTACGGTTGGAAAAGGTGAGTGTTTGTTCCAAGCCCCACACGATCATGATGACGCAGACCAGCCCTATCAGTGCCTGGTTGATAAAGAACAATACCCATTGACCGCGATAGGGAAGTAAGGCAGCGATAACATCAATACGTAGATGAGCGCCTTGCCTGAGTGCCAGATAACCGCAGAAAAAGGTAATGTAGACCAGCAGACCCACTAAGACTTCGGCGCTCCACGATAGCGAGGCATTCAGGATGTAGCGCGCAGCCACTGCCGCTATTGCCAGGAGAGTAATGGCAGCCAACAGCAGTGCCGCGACCGCTTCAAAAAAACGATCAAGCATGGTAGTACTCCCGGAGTAGCGACGGGCAGGAAGTGCCCGCCGGGAAGTGTGCTCTGTCGTTAGGGGAGGTCGGCGATGCGTTGCACCATGTCACGTGCCTCTTGTGACAGTCCTTCGGTAAAGGAGTCCCATAGAGGTTGAGAGGCTGCTATGAAGGTGTCAGTGTCTACCTCGTTCACTTCCATGCCGTTCTCTTTTACAAGCTCCACGACGCTCTGATCCGCTTGTTCTCCAAAGTTAACCGTTGCCTCGAAGGCCTGTTCGCCACCCTCGAGTAGAGCTTGCTGAACGCTGGCATCAAGATCCTGGAAACGTGACTCGTTCATCAGCAGGAAGCCGACGGTGTAAACATGCCCAGAGAGTGAGAGGTAATCCTGTACTTCGTAAAAGCGGCTGGCCTCTACTTCGACGAGAGGATTTTCTTGGCCATCGAAGACACCGGTCTGAAGGGCGGAGTAAAGTTCTGGATAAGGCAGCGGGGAAGCGTTAGCGCCATAGGCATTAAACATCTCGACACGCTGGCGGCTGCCAGGGGTACGGATTCTTAACCCGTCAAGATCCTCAGGTTTTTCAATGGCATGACTATTGTTGGTAATATGACGGAAACCTCCTTCATAAAAACCGATAACACGGTAGCCTTGCTTTTGAAGCTTGTCTTTTAATTCTTGACCGATTTCACCGCTCAGGACATTGCTCACATGCTCCCTGTCTCGAAATAGATAGGGAAGTGAAAGAATACCCATATCTTCATCAATGGTAGTAATCGGCGTTTCAATAGTGGCGATATCTAACAAGCGTGTATCTATTGCTTCTATATTGCTGACTTGATCGCCAAGTGAACCAGAATGAAAAAGTTTTATGTCGGCACTGTTATTGGTCGCTTCTGCCACGTGTGCGGCTAGGGCATTCAACCCCGCCATCTGGATGCCTTGCTGGCTTCCAATGGTCGCCGCTCGAAGCTCTAGCTCGGCGGCAGCTACCTGGCCTGCCAAACCGAGCCCTAGGGCGAAGGAAGCAATATATCGTACGGAGGAAAGTGCTTTCATGGTGACGCTCCGGAGGTTGTTTTTGCGGGAGTCATGTCACGGACCTTTACGATCACGTGTCTCTAGAGTAGGTCTGCGCCACCATGATTTATAGAATAAAAGAGACAGAAAATTGAATTTTTTGGACGGATTGCGCACGTAGTAACTGTTTGAAAATCATGACAGCAGGCGGCTAACGAAGAGCTACAAACGTTTTTCCTGACGGCGTGACTGGCCTGGGCTACAAGCGAAATGCGTATGAAAGTCTCGGGCGAGATGAGCGGCATCGGAGAAACCGCAGTCAGCGGCAATATCGGCAATTGAGCTGTCGGTATGGTGGAGTAGCCAGTCTGCATAGCGCAGGCGCATGATTTTGAAGTAGCGCATAGGTGTGATTCCCAGTTCTTGACGAAAGAGTCGATCAAGCTGTCGGGGGCTTAAATTGATCCGCTTGGCCAGGTCACAAGCACTTAGACGGGTATTCAGCGATTGCTCCATGGTGAGTACGGCTACCCGGACTCGCTCATCGCGAATTTCATGGATGGCTTCAAAAAAGTGTGTTTGTGGAGAGTTGGACGTACGCATGCCGTTTAAGATCATGTGACGAACCGCCTGCTGGGCCTTCTCGGGGCCACATGTGCGATGAATCAGGTGCAGGGCCATATCCGTTGCACCTGACGAGCCTGCACAAGTGATTACCCTGGCGGATTCCAGAAATATTCGATCGGGAGTGGCGTCGATTTTGGGAAACTGTTGGCGAAAATCATTGATTACGTTCCAGTGCACACATACCCGTTGGCCTCTCAGCAGGCCTGCACGGGCAATAGCAAACGTGCCAGTACATACACCGACAAGTTTCACTCCTTTGCTATGCGCTTCCTTGAGATATTGACTCAGTGCCTGATCTTCGTGGGGATTGAGATAATTATTACCACCACAAACGGCAATATGAGTGAATTCACTCGGTTCACGATATGGTGTTTGTGGGTGGGCCTCCAAGCCGCAGCTGGAGGTGATTGGACCGGGGCCCATGATCTGCCAGCTACAGTGGATTTGTCGGCTTCGGCCACCCTTGTCGGCAGCCAAGCGCAATGAATCGATGAACCCTGCAAAGGCATTCATGGTAAATAGCGGGAGTAGGATAAATCCGACGCGCAGAGGCGGTTGATGGCCCAATGGCATAGGGGGGAGGCTCTTGATGGTGGGTAGGCACGACTCCTTAGAGTATGCCCTGAGCCAGCCTAAGGTGCCATGGCCGGACTTTACGCATATCCATACGCATATTAGTCATCGATAACGATCCCATTTGAACCCAAACAGGCGCCCCTAAAGAGAGGCGCCTGTTTAGTTAAAGCTATCTACTGCTCTCGGGTATCAGTGCTTCAATATCACATAAAACGCATGAATGATGCCCGGTATGAAGCCAAATAGCGTTAGAATAATATTCAGCCAGAAATGCCCTTTAAAACCGACCTCAAAAAATACGCCGAGCGGGGGAAGTATTACGGCAAAAATCATTTTGATTGGATCAGTCGCTGTAAACGCCATGAAGCCTCCTTTGCTTTCATTGGTGTAACTTGTACAAGTGTAGGCACGATCAACCTACTTTATCCATGCCTTGGCTAATTCCCTGTGACTAGCCGAGTAGGCAATCGTTCAATTCCGCCATTTATTTCCGCTCTACGCTGTTTGGGAGGGACTCCGTGTTCATCAAAGTGCCATTAAAGTAACTACCACGTCTTTTTGTTTATTAAGCTGTCTTGGCGCTGGCCAGAGTTGGGCTCAAGAGAGTTCGGTGAGTGATAACACATTGGCTACGCTGGAAGTGACAGCGCCACGTTTATCGCGAGAGCTTTACGCCACGCCCGCTGCGGTTTCAACGCTCGACCGTGAGGCGATTGCTCAAGGGCAGCAGCGCACACGGCTGGATGAGGCGTTAGTGCGAGTGCCTGGCATGTTTTTGCAAAACCGCGATAATTTTGCCCAAGGCCAGCGAATCTCCATTCGCGGCTTCGGCGCTCGGGCGCCGTTTGGCGTTCGCGGTATTACCGTGATGGTGGATGGCATTCCGTATACGTTACCCGATGGCCAGGCGCAGTTAGATGCCATTGATCTGGACAGCGCTGAGCGCATCGAAGTTATCCGCGGGCCCTCTTCGGTACTTTACGGCAACGCGGCGGGTGGGGTAATTGATGTGACCACCGCCGATGGTCGCGATAACCCTGGCTCAAGCGTGCGCACCGAGGTGGGCAGTGATGGCTACCGTAAGGCAGTCGTACAAACCGGTGGAGCCCGGGTGATTGGTCGCACCACGTCAGCTTCTCGGCACTCAATGTGGATGGTTATCGGGAGCAGAGCTCTACGGAGAAATACCTGCTGAATGCCAAACTGCGCCGAGAGTTAGGCAGTGATCGGCGTTAACCGCGATTATCAACCTGCTGGACAACCCCCGTTCCGAAGATCCTGGCGCGCTGAACGCGCGTGAAGTGGCCAATGGCCGTGATCAAGCAGCGCCGAACTCATTGGCGTTGGATGCAGGACAGAACGTAGATCAGCAGCTTCTTGGCTTACAGTACGAAGATTTATCCGCTGGCCCTGGTGAGTTCTATTTAAAAGGCTTTGTTGCGCAGCGCGATTTTGAGCAGCAACTGCCCTATGTGGGCGATAGCCGTATCGGCTACCAGCGTGATTATCTGGGCGCGAGTGCTGAGTATCACCATGAAGTCAGCTTGGGCAGCCTGCCGCTGAGCTATATCACCGGTGTCGATGTGGCGCGTCAAGACGACGAGCGCTTTAGGAACGATGTAAATGGCCAAGGCGTGGTCGGCGAGCAACTGGCGGAAGAGACCCAAACGGCGACCTCCGCTGGGGTATTTGCCCAGGGCGATTTAGCGCTGACCGAGCAGGTAACGCTCTCGCTTGGCGCACGCTTTGACCGAGTGGAGCTAGAAGTAGATGATCGCTATCAGGACGATGGCGATCAAAGCGGTGACCAGACCTTCAATGAGTGGAGCGGTTCGGCGGGGTTAAGTTACCGTTATCGTCCGCAGCATCAAGCCTATATCAATACCGGTACGGCGTTTGAAACGCCTACGTTCTCCGAGTTTGCCAATCCGGCGGGCGGTGGTTTTAACCCGTCGGTGTCGCCGCAAAAAGCCTGGAATCGTGAAGTGGGCTGCGGGGCTACGTTGAACCGCTGGCCATGGATTACGATCTGGCGCTATTTTCGGTGCGCGTGCGTGACGAGCTCGTGCCGTATGATGACGGCGGCCGCACCTTCTACCAAAACGCAGGCGACACCGACCGCGACGGCATTGAGCTGGCGCTAGGCTGGCAGCTCGCCGACCAATGGCGGTTGGATAGCGCTCTTACGCTGGCGAGCTATGAGTTTGATCGATTTACTACACCGTCAGAGAGTTTTGGCGGTAACCGCATACCTGGCTTACCCGAGCAAACCTGGGTCAATCAGCTAACTTGGCAGGGGCTGGATGAGCGCTTTGCCACGCTGGAAACCGAGTACGTAGGCGATATGGTGGCGGACAACGCCAATGAGACAGAAGTCGATAGCTACTGGCTAGTGAACCTGCGGGTGGGTGATGGTTGGCAGTTGGGAAGCGATACACGGCTAAATGCGTATGTGGGCGTGCGCAATCTCTTAGATGAAGAGCACTACGCCAACGTGCGCTTGAACGGCACCTTTGGTCGCTTCTATGAACCTGCTCCGGGGCGCAGTGTGTATGGCGGTTTAGAAGTACGCTTTTAAGTCGAAATACTGCAAGTAAATAAAAACGGGCGGCGCTCATTCATTATTGCTGAGGCCGCCCGTTCTCGTGGGTGATAACGCTAAGTTAGCCGTTTACTCAGGCAGAGCGTAACCAATCACGTAATCGCCCATCTTGGTGCCAAAGGTGCCGTGTCCACCCGCCGTGACGACCACATACTGACGGCCATCCTGGCCGGTGTAGGTCATCGGCGTGGCTTGGCCACCTGCTGGCAGGCGCGCTTTATACAGCTCTTCGCCAGTAGTGATGTCGTAGCCGCGCAGGTACTGATCCAGCGTGCCGCTTAAGAACGACACCCCGCCAGCCGTCGTCAGCGGGCCGCCTAGTGCAGGAACGCCGACGTTCAAGCCAATCGGTAGATCAAACGGCATGCTGTCGCGTGTGGTGCCATTGCGGTGCTTCCACACCACCTCGTTACTTTGCAGATCGATACCGGCTACATCGCCCCAGGAGGGCGCTTGGCAGGGCAGGCCGAGCACTGAAAGCAGCGGGCCAAGCTCAACGGCATAAGGTGCGCCTTCATTGGCTTGTAAACCCTGTTCGCTGGCAGAGCCTTGGCCTTCTTCTACCTCTTCACGAGGAATTAACGTAGACACAAACGCCAGGTATTTAGCACCAGTGAAGAGCGCTTGGCGCTCGGGATCAACGGCCACACCACCCCAGTTCATTACACCGACATTACCTGGATAAACAATACTGCCTTCCAGCGAAGGTGGCGTGTATTGGCCCTCGTAGCGCAAAGAGTTGAACTGAATGCGGCACATCATTTGATCAAACGGTGAAGCGCCCCACATGTCGCGCTCGGTGAGCGGCGGTGGCAGCAGGTTAAGCGCTGAACGCGGCTGAGTCTCGGCGGTCCAGTCGCCTTCCACGGCGCCCTGAGGTGCAGGAACCTCTTCAATGGGCACAATCGGTTCACCGGTTTCACGGTTCAATACATATAGGCTGCCCTGCTTGGTCGGCTGAATAACCGCGGGCTGGGTGCCATCACTAGTGGCTAGGTCAATCAGTACCGGTTGCGCAGGTGAGTCCATATCCCATAGGTCGTGGTGTACGAACTGGTAAACCCACTCAACCTGACCATCTTCCAGGTTGAGCGCCACTAGACCCGCGCTGTAGGTTTCATCGTTCTCGGTGCGGTCAGCGCCATACTGGTCAGGCGTGGCGTTACCCATTGGCAGGTAAACCAGGCCTAGCTCTTCGTCAACGCTGATCGGTGCCCATACGTTGGGGGAGCCGCGGGTGTAGGTTTCGCCTTCTGGTAGCGGGTCGGTGTCGTCGGGATTACCGCTATCCCAGTTCCATACCAGCTCGCCGGTATGCACATCAAAGGCACGAATAACGCCTGAGGGCTCGTCAATGGAACTGTTGTCGGTGACGTGGCCACCCAGAATAACCAGATTTTCGGTTACCGTTGCAGGGGAGGTGGAGTAGTAACCGCCTGGTGAGAAATCGCCAATATTGTTGGTGAGATCAATTTCACCGTTATTGCCAAAGCTGGCGCACCGCTCACCCGTGTCGGCGTTCAGCGCAATCAAGCGTGCATCCGCCGTGGGCAGGTAGAGCCTGCGTGGGCACATGACGTCGGTCTCGCTGAGCATGGGTTGCTGCGGGGCGCCGTTTTCTTCTTCAACACCAAACAGCAGTGACAAGAAGGAGAGATTCAGACTGAAAATATCGCTGTCATCGAAGATATCAAAAGAGAGTGCCGTTGCACTGTTCGGGGCAGCGTCACTGTTCGTCACTTCTGTGCTATCGGTTGCAGAGTCATTAGTGTCAGTAGAATAGTTTGCGGCGTCATAGTAGGCGAGGCCGCGGCAGGTCATATGTGCCCAGCCAGAAAAGTCATCCGCCCCCATGGTGCTGATCTCGGGGTCAAATGCCCAGAGGGTTTCACCGGTCTCGGGTGACAGCGCCATTGCCCGGCTGTGAGAGGTACAGATATACAGGCTGTCATTCACTTTCAGCGGGGTATTTTGATTGGTGATCTCCGGGGGCGCATTGGGGCCCGCTTTGTCACCGGTTTGAATCCGCCATACCTCTTCAAGCTCGCCGATGTTTTCCGGCGTAATTTGATCAAGGGAAGAGTAGTGGGTGCCTGCATTGGTGCCGCCATAGGCGGGCCAATCATCGCCCGCCACTTGGGCAGGGTTTACGCTATCGGTCGTTGATTGGTTGTTAGCGGCTAGCGACCCTTCGATAGTACCGGGATCGTTAAACTGGCTGGCAATGGCCACGATAACAGCGGCAGTAATGCTGCCAACAAGCGCCAGACTGCCGCCTTTTGAGTGTAGTGGCTTACGCCACCAGGGCAGGAGCAGCAGAATACCTATTAAACAGAGAATGGCAACGCGAGGCACTAACTGCCACCAGTCGAGACCAACCTCCCACAGAGCCCACACTAATGTGGCAAAAAGAATCAGCGCGTAGAGCCACAGAGCGGCGCCTTTGCGCAGGGCAAATAGAATGCCGCAAGCAATAATGCTAAGCCCGGCAATTAAGTAGTAGGCGCTGCCGCCTACGCTGACGAGCTTGCTGCCGCCAAAAGCAAGCACCAAGCCGATAATAAATAGTAGCAGGCCAACTATAATAGCTGGCCATTTACTGTGAGCGCGCGTGCTTTCTTCCATGAGATTTCCCCTAGTGAAACGTACTGAATACGTTAATGCATGCCGCTTAAACCCTAAATTCAAGCAATAAGTGCCAAGCGGCGAACCCGCAACGCGCTTTAACCCATCGGCGGCGCCGATGGGTTAAAACACACCGCTATGGTGGATGATTTTAATAATCAATTCGCTATTGGTCTAACGATTTGATGTTTTTTTCTAAGGCGGGTGCCCTACCGCCAGGGTAGTTAATGTCGCGGTAGGGGTAGCCAGAAGGCGTGAGGTTTATAGCTTGACCAGCATTTTACCGGTATTGCCGCCGTCAAACAGGGCCAGGAATGCATCGGGGTGTTCTCCAGGCCTTCTTTCACTGTCTCTTTATATACCAGCTTACCTTCCGCTACTTGGGGGGCTACTTCGTTCAGGAAATAGGGGTAGCTAGCCCAATGGTCAGCCACAATAAAGCCCTGCATTTTGGCCTTGCGCACTACCAACTGAGAGAGATTGCTCGGGCCGGGGGTAGGCTCTTTTGCATTGTAGCTGTCGATCATGCCGCATACGGCAATCCGCGCACCTTCATTTAGCTGGTTCAATGCTGCTTCTAGGCAGATACCGCCGACGTTTTCGAAATACACATCAATGCCGTTGGGGCTGGCGAGCTTAATGGCGTCGCTTAACTCCTGTGCGGTACGGTCACGATAGCTAACCGGTTCAACGCCCAATGATTCAAGCCAGGCCAGCTTATTCGCAGCCCCGGCAATACCGACCACATGACAACCTTTGGCTTTGGCCAACTGCACTGCCAGGGAGCCTACGGCACCGCTAGCCGCGCTAACCAACACATTGTCACTCGGCTTGCATTCGGCAATCAGGTTGAGGCCAGTCCAGGCGGTCATGCCAGGCATACCGAGTACGCCCAGATAGGCTTGTTCGGGAACATCGATATCGGGTAGCGGCGTGACGCCCTGCGCAGGCAGTTGGGCAATATCCCGCCAACCGCCCATATGGCTCACTTTGTCGCCCACTTTTAAGCTTGAATCATTGGTCTCGATGACTTCGCCAATGGCGCCGCCTTCCATCGGTTTGCCGAGTTCAAACGGCTCCACATAGGTGCGAATGCCGCTCATGCGCCCCCTCATATAAGGGTCGACGGAAAGCCAGCGGTTGCGAATACGCACTTCGCCTTCGGCTAGGTCGGGTAGGGTTTGTGTTTCTAGCTTGAAGAGCGTGCGATCGGGCAGGCCTTTGGGATAATCGGTAAGCGTGTAAAATTGTGACTGCATGGATGTATCTCCTGCAAATACTTGGCGTGTATCGAACTCCTTGCAGCATAGAGACCATTAGCCTGCTTGCAAGTTCGTTAATGTATCGGAAAGTAGCCACATAAAGAAACAGGGTGACCATTGCTGGTCACCCTGTCTGTTGACTACTTTAAGATAACGATGCTTCGTGTGCTGTCGCATTGATTAGGCTAATGGGTATCACACAACAACCAAGGATGTGTTATCCGTTAATCCAACAGCGTTACCATCACTGGAGCTGTACCGCGGCGAATCATGCCAAGCTTCGCTGCCGCGCGTTTAGATAAATCAATAATGCGTCCTTGAATGAAAGGGCCACGATCATTGATCAGTACTTCTACCTCTTGCCCGTGTCCGGGCGTGTCACCAATACCTTGGTGCCAAACGGCAAACTCGGGTGGGCGGCGGTCAACGCCTGCTGGTCAAAGGGCTCTCCACTGGCAGTGGTCGCTCCTTGAAAGCGGTCACTGTAAAAGGAGGCGACGCCTTCCTGCGTTTCTGTTTCATGTGCAAAAGCACTATTAGCAGCGCTACTTACCACTATCGCTGCCAAACAAATCGTTCGGATCAGTCGTTTTTCGGCTCCCATGGGAGTACCTCGGTTTTGCTTGTTGCGAATCCCGCACTCTTGATGAGGTGCCTGAATAGGCTTTTCGATACTACCCTTGTCGCAACGAGTCAGCAAGCTTTGAGAAGATCGATGCAAATAGGTTCAATTTCAAGATTTTTAAATCTCTACTTATGTAGCCTTGGGTTTCAGTGACTTATCAACCCAGGTATGAAATGAATAGAGAAAGCACTTTGTGCAAAGCAGCATTCTTCATGAAACGCTCACTTTAATTGAGTAAGCATCTTATAATCACTGACACTTATCTAATTAATGATTGTCATTGCGACTCAACAAGGAACCGCTCATGGCTAGATCTTCTTCGTTTACGTTTATATGGGTGGCGATCGGTGGCGCAGCCGTTGGTTTTCTCGCTGCTCAAATTATTCCCTTACCGGGGCAAACCGCCGATGAAGCGCCTGCCGAAACTGCTGAGACAACTGATCAGCCGTCCGTTGCCGAGGCTATTGTTGGCCTTGAAAAGCTCACGCTTGATGAGCGCATGCGTGGCGAA
Source organism: Halomonas sp. PA16-9 (assembly GCF_009728585.1). Classification (NCBI taxonomy): domain Bacteria; kingdom Pseudomonadati; phylum Pseudomonadota; class Gammaproteobacteria; order Oceanospirillales; family Halomonadaceae; genus Halomonas; species Halomonas sp. PA16-9. Next base: position 1,005,882 of record NZ_CP040451.1, read on the forward strand.
ATAACCTCGGCCAGCGAGCTGAACGGTAACGATGGCAGCCGCTTCATGCGCTACGCCATCGCACTGGAAGAGGATGAGATTGTTGAGATTTCTCTCAACGGAGCCTTGCAAGGTGTTGTGGCGCTTTATGATGATCAGCTACAGCTGCTCGATAATGCCCCTATCGTTCGTCACCGTATAGAAGAGAGCGGCGACTATGTAGTGGTGGTTAGCGGTGCCGATGCCCACAGTTATGGCCCGTTTACCGTTGTCAGCCGAACCGTTGAGCTGACGGATGCTGACACAGTGGCAGTGGGCGAGCCCATCGATAGTTGGCTGCAAGGGGATGCCCGTGAAATCACCTTGAACATAGAAGAGGCAGGCCTCTACCAACTGGAAATGCGCTCTGACGACTTCGACGCTTACCTGGAGATTGAAGGGCCGAACGGTTACGCCCGCGAAGACGACGACAGCGCCGGTGATTTAGACGCGCGCATCGCTGATTTCCTTGAACCCGGTGAATATACGCTGACGGCACGTAGCGCCTACGATGATGGCAATGGCGTTTATACGCTTTCAGTAGAGCCTCACGAGTTACCGGGTGATGGTGAGCTGCGTAATGATGGAGCGCTCACTCCCGATGACTCTCTCAACGGCTGGTTTAGTGGCCAGGGGCTTAGTTACCAAGTAGAAGTAGAAGAAGCAGGCATGTACCAAATTGAGATGCGCTCCAGCGATATCGATTCCTACCTAGTGCTTGAAGGGCCTAACGGTTACTACCGCGAAGATGATGACAGTGCCGGCAATCTGGATGCTAGCATCGCTGATTTTCTTGCTCCCGGTGAGTATCAGCTAACGGCACGTACTGCCTATGGCGAGAGCAGTGGCATGTTTACGCTCTCCATGGCTCCGCGTGATATGCCAGATGTTAATCTGCGTAATGAAGGCACGCTTACCCTGGTGAAGCGCTTAACGGTTGGTATAGCGGTGAACCGCTGACGTATCAGTTGGAAGTAGAAGAGAGCTCTTTAGTGACGTTGGAAATGCGCTCTGACGATTTTGATACCTTTATTGAGATCAGTGGTCAGGGTTTTGTCGCCAGCGATGACGACGGCGCGGGAGGTACCGACTCACGGCTTCAAGAGCAGTTGCTGCCCGGCACTTACACGGTAAGCGCACGCGGGTTTAGCGCTACCGGTAGCGGCTTATTTGAACTAAGCCTCGACATGGAGCCGACGGACATTCCCCCAGAGCTTTAATTGTTAGCGTTAATCGATAATACCCAGCGCCCCTGTTGCTTATCGTGATAGGGCGTTGGTTTATTGGTCGATGGTGAGGAGTAAATGGTGAGGCGTAAATAGTTAGGCGTGAGGAGGTTAACGGCCAGCTTTGAGGCAGCCTACCACTACCAGCACGGTCGCGGCGGGTAGGCGCCAGTCGAGCACGCTCATGCCTGCTAGCACCAGCAGTAGGGCGGCTAGAATCGGCACGCCATACGCCAAGCTGCCCACAAGGCTCGCGTGCCCCCAGCGCAATGCTTTATCCCAGGCCACCATGGCTACTCCGTAAGGCCCTAAACCCAGTGCGATGCCCGCGAGTAACGCTTCACCGCTGGGGAGGGCGAGGGTGCCTTCCAGTATTAAGCTGGCAGCCACGGCAATAGCGCAGGCAATCAGCAGTAGCCGCGGCAGCAGGGGTGTTAAGGCCACTGGTGCAGCTTGGCTTAACCATGAATAGATCGCCCAGCAGCAGGCGGCCAGCAGTGCTAGCGCGTAGCCCGTGGTGGCACCACCGAGCCCTCCACTGATGGCTTGAGGAACCAGCAGTAGCGCAGCGCCTGAAAACGCAATCAGAGCGCCGACCACCCTGCGATGCGCAGGCGGCCAAACGACTCCATTGGCTGAGTAGCACAAACAGCACGGGCCAAGTGTAGGTAATTAACGCTGCTTCGGCGGCGGGGGCTAGCCGCATACCAATAAAGTAGGTGCTGACGGCGCCAAAGATGAGCAGTGGGATACCCATCCAAACGCTGAGTTGCCAACCCGCGCCGCAGGCAGCGACATTAATGCGGCGGCTTAATGGTAGCGTCGCCAATGATCCCGCTAACAGGGTAACGGCAGTTAACTGCAAGGGCGGTGTCGCTTTGGCAAACTCAGCCAGCAGCGGTGCCGAACTCCAAAGCATCACGGCCACCAGCGCCGCACCAACACTGTACCAACGTGGGAATAACGCAGGGGAGTGAACGGGATGCATAAGAGTTCTCCTTGATTTGAGCATGTACCGAGCAGCATACTCATCATCAATGCATCACAATATCGATCTTTTGTGATCGTTTTCATCAAGCTTGGTGATATATGCGTGCCCCCACGTTAGACCTAACCCTGCTACGCACCCTGGTGGCGATTGCGGACACTGGAGTGTGACCGCAGCTGCTAAACGGTTGGCGTATACCCAGTCCACTGTGAGCATGCAGCTCCAGCGGTTAGAAGCGCAGCTCTCGCTCACGCTGCACGAGCGGGAAGGGCGGCGAATACGCTTTACCTCAGAAGGTGAACGCTTGCTTAACCACGCCCGACGGCTATTAGCACTTAACGATGACGCGTGGAGCGATATGCAGGCGCGCCAGGTGACAGGCGATCTTACCCTCGGCATTCCTGAAGATTACGCTTCGTTGCTGCCTTCGGTGTTTGCCTACTTTCATCAGCTCTACCCCGCCGTGGGGTTAAAGGTGATCTGCGGCACTAGCGCGCATCTCGTTGAGCAGGTTAAAGCTAAAGAGCTGGATCTCGCTCTGGTGACCCGGCAGCGCAACTCGCCGGGCGGCGATGTGATTCGCCGGGAACCGCTGTTGTGGGCAGTCGGTATGAACCAGCAGCCGCTGCTAAGCGACCCGTTGCCGTTGGCGCTCTACTCACCGGGAGCTGACGTATTCCGTGAAGTGGCCGAGCAGGCGCTGCAATCGGCGGAGCGCAGCTGGCGCGTGGCCTATACCAGCCAATCCATGGCAGGGCTGGCGCCAATTGTGACCGCTGGGCTGGCCATCGTGGTGGTGACTCGCAGCATGCTAACCCCTGCACTGAGACCGCTGGATGAGAGCAGTGGGCTGCCTGCGCTGCCGACGATTGAGTTGGCGCTGCACCGGGCGCCGCACCGACCTTCGGAGCCTGCGCGCCGTTTGGCAGAGTTAATACGCGATCAGCTGGCAGTGCCCGAACAAGCGTTATAAAGTGGCTTTTGAGACCAAGTAGAGCCTAGGTAATGCTTAGCGTTGATGGCCGTGTAGTGCTTTAATCAGCGTAAGGGAGCGTTACTGACTAGAATGAAGAGCAAATGAATTGGCTGTTAGGAGCACTGCATGCACGAACTGGATCACTATATCTACCCGCATCGGGTGTTGCACTGGCTGGTGGCTGGCGCGGTGCTGCTCTCCTTGGCCAGCGGTTTAACGTTAGGCTTTTTGGGCTATGAACGCACCCTCGCTCTAGTCGGCAATATGTTGACGAACTTGCTGTATACCAGCCATAAGACGCTGGGTGTGCTGATCCTGTTGCTAATGACGCTACGTATTATTACCCGCCTGGCCTTTGTGGTGCCTGACCATGAACCGCCTCTAAATGCCTTCGAGAGGGTGGTGAGTACCAGCGTTCACCATTTGCTCTACTTGGCGTTGGTCGTTATGCCTTTATTGGGCTGGGCGGCTACCGCAAGCGGCGGCTTTCCCGTGGAGTTTTTCCACTGGCATTTACCCGGTCTGATTGCGCGAGCGCGAGCAACTATCTGAACAACTCTTTATGTGGCATGGGCGCCTGGGGTGGGCCATTTTAGGTTTGGTGGTACTGCACGTTGCCGGTGCCATGTTCCATTGGAAAATCAAACGCGATAACGTTATGAAACGTATGAGCCTGTTTGATTAATGACCAAGGTTAATACCTAACTCGCCGAGCCGTAGCGATAGAACTCTACCGCTTGGCGTGATTGACAGCGTACATATGGCTATCGGCTTCACGCAGTAAACTCTCAAGAGTGGCGCCCTCTGTTCCCTGGCAAGTGCTTACCCCAATGCTCACGCTAACACTAACTCGCTCGCCGCAGGGGAGTTTTATGGGTGAGCGAATGGCTTCGTCGATACGTGCCTGTATATTCTCAAGCGTATCGTGAGGTTCGATGTTCTCCATGATAATAATAAACTCATCACACCAAAGCGTGCACAGTGGTCACCGGTACGCGCCATATGGGCAATACGTTTGGCAATTTGTTGTAAGACAAAATCACCTGCCTCATGGCCGTAGCAGTCGTTAATGGGTTTGAAAAACGATCAGATCAAGCATCAGGAGCGCCAAGCGATGGCCGTTTTGACGATTACGCTCCAGAGCTTCTGCGGCGCAGCGCGCCAGGCATGGCGATTTAATAAACCGGTCAGCATATCGCCGTTGGCTAAATGCTCTAGCGCTTTAGTTCGGGCGGCGACTTTTTGTTCCAGCACGGCTTCCTGCTTTTTTAGCGCAGCTAGCATAGCGGCTTGAGCGCGCTCTTTTTGCCGTTTAAGTTTGTTAAAGCGTGATGCCAGTGCAAACGAAAGCATGTAACATTTCTAGCGCCGAGCCATTTGAATGCCGTGTAGGTAATAAATTAGCCGGCAGTATGCCCAGGTTGCGGAGTGTAAAGACACCTGCCCCAGCAGAATATCGACCACGCAAACACGAAGAGTCTAGCGCTGGGTATGCGTCGAAAGCTGCAGTAGCTGCCGCATATCAGAGCAGTAAGGCGGCCATAAAACCCCGTCACATCCATTAGGTGGAGGCCGCAGGAATGGGCAGCAGCAGCGAGGCATGACGGCGAGCCAACAGTAGCTGCGAAAGGTGTTTAATACCTGGTGCCAGCGTGGGCAATATGTCTCTGTGTTTAGGAAGCTCTGCGCAACAGTGTGGCCATGGTAGAGGCAAAGGTGAAACCGAGCGCCACCAAGCGAGACGTGTTCTCACCCAGAAAACTCCAAAACATGAGTGTGCCAATGCCGTTAAACGCCAGAATGGCAAGTCCAAAGCCTGCGACAAATAGCGAGTAGTGAAGAAATATGCGCTCTTTAAGCCGAAAAATAGCAGTAAGTTATATAACCCATCGCCAGCAGCATGCCAAAGTAGGTCGCCAGCCAAAAATTATGACGATCATTTGGGTATAAAACACTTCTGGCGTTAATAAGTTGTAGCTCAGCATCTTGCTGCCTGAGGCAGCCCATGGTATACAGCGTGACGGTTTCAAGGCGGCCAGCTCCAATGGAAAAACTGCCTGACGGTGGGCAAGCGCACGCTGTTCAACGGGAACCGCGCTGCCGCTTCGTTGCACACTGCTTAGCTGTTGGCGAAGCGTATAAAGGGTAACGTAATCCAAACGGGTATTCAAACTCCACCATCCAACGCTGGGGTTCCGACGAATCATTGCGCACCTGAGTGCGCAGCCACACATCACCACGGGTATAGCCGAAATTTAAATCTTGGGCTTGGTGCGTGGGTGTAAAAGTACGCGATTGGGCGAGCAAATCGTTTAAGCGTTACAGACTGTTCGTCGGCGTGCCAGAACTCGTTATAAGGGGCAAGTGAATAGCTCGCCTGGCTTGGCGATGCGGATAGGAGAGTATTTGCCTGCGCCCAGGCATAAACAAACCGCAAGCAGCAGCAATAAGCCGGTGTAAACACCCGCTGTTAAACGTTGTGCATGCATAGGGTATCGCTTTTTTCGTTTTTTTACCCCGTTCGCTGTTCCCTGGTTCCCTTACCCGCCGGGGGCCGCTAATTCGTCGGCATAGCGCTCAGATGCGGTTTGCATGCCACCCCGCTCAAAAGCAGCTCAAATTTCCTTGTGCCGTACGATAAGCTCTTTGAGTGTAGTTGGCTTGGTGAAAGAAACGTTGAAAACTCTCATGCTTAAGTCATAGCACGACTTAAATGTTGCGTAAGTCGTTGAATGAGTTTGCCCGCTGTGGCGCCAAAAATGCCAGTACAAGGGCACTGCTAAAAAATGACCGGAGCAACACTGGCTAGTTGGCCACTGGCCATTAATTCGCCGACCTGCAACTGAGGCATCATGCCGTAACCGACCCCGGCTGTGGCTAAGCGCACAAACCTTCTGAAGATGGGCAGAGGTGATAAGGAAAGTGGCCGTGGTAGCCGCACTGAGCAAGAAAGCGATGCTGCAACTGATCGTGAGGGCCGAAGACGATGGCAGGCGCGGATTGAAAGCTCTCTTTGCAAGGGCCTTCTGGAAAGTAGCGTTCGATATAAGCCGGTGTCGCCAAAGGGTGGTAGCGCATTTCTCCCAGCGCAACACTGCGTGCACCGGCTATCGGTTGTGGTGTGGCGCACAGGCAGGCCGCTACATCGCCATCGCGCAAGCGCTTGAGCCCGACATCCTGGTCTTCAATCACCAAATCCAGCATAAACCCTCCTCTTGGCAGATCGTGGCAACGGCCTCGGCCACCAAGTGACCAAGCTATCCGCATTGATAGCAATCCGCAGACGCGGCGCCTGGTCATCCAGCGTGGGTAGGGAGCCGCGGAGATCGCGCTCTAATAGCTGTACTTGCTGGTAATGGGTCAACAGCCGCTGACCCGCAGGGGTGGGAGCTAAATGGAGGAGAGCGTATAAGCACCGCTGCCCAAGGCGAACCTCCAGTGCCTTAATGCGCTGGGAGACAGCTGACTGCGAAAGCCCAGTACATCGCCTGCGCGCTCAAAACCGTCGCACTCCACCACGATTGCCAAGGCATGAAGCAGTTTATAATCCAGCATGTCGGTTTTCCCAAGGCAGCAAAAAGTGGCACAGAGCAAAAATGGTGATGAAACGGCGTAGTGCTCTCTATTTAAGATCAAATAGGATTGAATCTCATAGGCCAATGAATTACATTTCAGGCAGGGCTAGAGCACCAAAACCCTCTCGGGTTGCCTAGCACTTTATGTGAGTAGTTTCTGTAATGCCACAGCCTAAAGGACACTGTAATGCCCGCCATCATGCTCCGTCGCCCTCTTGCTGGCATCGTTGCGCTTAGCGCGCTGATGCCTTTTGCCCCAGTTGCTGTCGACACTGCTGCTGCTGCTGCTGACGGCACCGTTAGCGCTGACGCCGTGGTTAAACACTACGCCGATCTGGCTCATGCCAATTACGCCGATGCACTGAATGCTGCCCAAGCATTGAACGAGCGTATCGACGAATTGCTCGCCAATCCCACGGCCGAAACCCTGAGCGCAGCCAAGCAAGCCTGGCTGCAGGCGCGGGTGCCTTATCAGCAGAGCGAAGTGTTTCGTTTCGGTAATGCGGTGGTGGACGACTGGGAAGGGCAGCTAAACGCCTGGCCCCTTGATGAGGGCATGATCGATTATGTCGAGGCGATGACTACCAATATGAGCTGGGCAACGAAGGTGCCACTGCCAATATCATTGCCAACGAGCAAATTACTGTCGGCGGCGAAACTCTGGACGTTAGCGATATTACCCCAGAATTACTCGCCGACCTGAATGAAATCGGCGGCTCGGAGGCTAACGTCGCTAGCGGCTATCACGCCATCGAATTTCTGCTTTGGGGCAGGATCTCAATGGTTTTTGAGGCAGGCAGTGGCGAGCGGCCAGTGAGCGATTTCCAAACCGGCGACGACTGCACCCATGGTCACTGTGACCGTCGTCGTACCTACCTGGACGCGGTCTCAGACCTGTTAGTCGATGACCTTGAGTGGATGGTGAATCAGTGGGCGCCGGAAACTGAAGGCAACTATCGCCAGGAACTGCTGGCGGAGAGCGATCAGGAAGGCCTGCGCCGCATGCTGTTCGGCATGGGCTCGCTCTCCCTGGGTGAGCTGGCAGGTGAGCGCTTAAAGGTCGCCCTTGAAGCCAACTCTTTTGAGGATGAGCACGACTGCTTCAGCGACAATACCCACAACTCCCACTACTACAACGGCCAGGGTGTTCAGAATATCTACACCGGCAGCTATCAGCGTCTTGATGGCAGTGTGGTAGAAGGGCCTTCGCTACAAGACTTACTGTCTCAGGCAGATAGCGAGCTAGCCGACACCCTTGGTGATCAGCTTGAAGCCACCATGGCGCGGCTTGATGCTATCAAGCAGGCGGCTGAAGCGGAAAGCTCCCCGATGGCATTCGATATGATGATTGCGCCGGGTAACGAGCAGGGCAGTGAATTGATCAACGAGGCGATTCTCACCCTGGTGGCGCAAACAGGGTCTATCGAACAGGCCGCAGGTGAGCTGGGCGTGACCTCCCTACAGCCTGATGATGCCGGTCACCGGTTCTAGAGCGGACTAGCGTCTACCATGAGCCGCCGATAGTGTTGCTATCGCGCGGCTCTGTTGGTTTTGTCAGTATCTTCCTTCTCAAGGTATCACCATGTACCGCTTACCCCGGTTTATCGTCCTAGCCAAGTGGGTGCCCAGCACATTAACCCACAGCAGTTTCTTACTGTTCTTGTTGGCCGTGCCCTTGCAGGCAGCCGAATCACCTATACAAAATGCGCCACCTAGCCAAGATTATCCCATTCAAACGACGCCCATGAGTGGTGGCGATGGCTCGGTGGAGCAGTTTGACCATAACGCCTATTCGCTGCCGTTGGGTAATATGTCGATGACCAAGCGGCTGGATTTCAGCGTGGGTAATAGCTTCTTCCGTAACCCTTGGGTGGCGGCTCCCGCCAGCACCGATGCCCGCGACGGCCTGGGCCCGTTATTCAACACCAATAGCTGCCAAGGGTGTCACCTCAAGATGGTCGCGGCCACCCACCAGCCGGTGATGAAAACCCCATCGCGCTATTCCTGCGCCTTTCGCTACCTTCTCAGCAAGCGGAGCCCGAGATTCTGGAACAGCGCGGCGCGCTTCCGGTGCCCAACTACGGCCTGCAGCTACAAACCGCGGCGATTTCCGGCGCGCAGCCAGAGGCAAAATGTTGATCGAGTATCGCCCTCGGGAGGTGACTTTTGCCGATGGCACTAGCGTTACCCTGCAGGCGCCGTTTTACTCGATTGCCGAGCCCGCCTACGGTGAGTTGCCCGAGGATCTGCAGACCTCGCCGCGGCTGGCTCCGCCGATGATTGGCCTGGGCTGCTGGCGGCAATTCCTGAAGCCGACCTGCTGGCGGCCGCCGACCCTGACGACGCGGATGACGACGGCATTTCCGGGCGCGCCAATCGGGTTTGGGATCTGCGTACCGGCAGCACCGTTATGGGGCGTTTCGGCTGGAAAGCCGGAGAGCCCAGCATTGAGCAGCAGGGCCTGCATGCCTTCGCCGGGGATATGGGGCTGACCTCCAGTCTGGTGCCACAAACCGACTGCATGGAGAGCCAGGGGTGCGATGATTTTCCTAACGGTGGCACGCCTGAGGTCAGCGATGACGTGGCCGACTTCGTGACCTTCTACGCCTCCAGCTTGGCGGTACCGATGCGACGCAATATGGATGACTCAGCGGTGAAACAGGGCGCTGAGAGATTTAACGCGCTCGGCTGCGCGAGCTGCCATACGCCGCGCCATCGCACCGCTGCGGATACTGCCCGTCCGGCGCTAGCCAATCAGGAAATATGGCCCTATAGCGACCTACTGCTCCACGATCTGGCGATGCCCTGGCTGATCATCGCAGCGAGTTCCAGGCCGATGGCCGAGAATGGCGCACCCCGCCGCTGTGGGGCATCGGCTTGGCGCAAACGGTTAACCCCCGGGCTGGTTTTCTCCACGATGGTCGCGCCCGCACTCTGGAAGAGGCGATACTCTGGCACGGTGGTGAGGCAGAAAGCGCTACCCAGGGCTATCGCGCATTGCCCGCTGACCAGCGAGCGGAACTTATACGTTTCCTTGAATCCCTGTAAGTCATTACTGTTAAGGAGTTAACGTGATCGCATCTCTTCGCCGCCTGAGTTTGCTGGCTTGCGCGCTACTCGCGACGCCGCTCTCTTTTGCTACGGACACCCCTACGCCGCGGAAATGTGGCACGGCGCGGTGGAACTTCAGTATGCTGAGCTGAGCGCCGCTCCGAGCGCCTGGAAGCTAGCGCCGCACGCTTTTGCCAGAGCCCAGACGAAGCGCTCAGACAGCGGCTGGAAAATGACTGGCTGAGCGCCTATCAAGCTTGGCAGGCGGTGCGTTTTATTCAGTTCGGCCCGGTCGAGCAGAATAGCCGAGGCTGGCAACTGCAATTCTGGCCAGACCGTAAAAACCTGGTGGGCAGCAAGGTGCGCGGCTGGCTGAAGGCAGCCGAAGCCCCGGATGCCCAAGATATCGCCAGTGACAGCGTGGCGATTCAAGGCTTTCCCGCCCTTGAATACTTGCTTTATGACGACGCCATGGACGAACAGGCCCTGAGCGACCCTGGAGCCTGCTCGCTGATGCAGGCCATCACCACGCATCTTGCTGATACCACAAGCGCGCTGCATCGCGACTGGCAGGCCTTTGGCGAGCACTATCTTGAGACTCCTGACTACACGGAGACCACGCTGGCGAGCGCCATCCAGGCTCTCGAAATACTCGAAGATAAACGGCTCGGTGAGCCCATGGGCCTTAAAGGCGCACCCGCCAACGGCTACTTGGCGGAAGCGTGGCGAAGCGGACAAACGGTTCGATTGGTAGAGAGCAGCCTGGAGGGTCTGCGTACCGGCTTCTTGCCGGGGCTCACCGCGCTGTTGCGCGAGGCCGATGCGCTGCCGCTCGCCGAGGCGTTTCGTGATCAGTTGGATAAGACACTCGTTCAGGCCAGCGAACTGCCACCGGGCTTGGTGCCTTCCCTTGAAGACGAAGAGGCGTTTCGCGGTCTGCAGTCGCTCTACCTCGACATCAGCCAGCTACGCCATCTACTGGGTAACGAGATCGCTGGTGAACTGGGGCTGGTACGAGGCTTTAACTCCAGCGATGGGGATTGAACCATGCAGCGACGCCAAGTACTCAAAGTAGGGTTGGGCAGCGTCGCCATGGCGCTGACCCCGCTGAGTTGGGCGCTGCCCGCGCGGGAGGAAGCCGCTTGGCTGTTCAGCGCGGTAGACGACCCCAGAGGAGGGCATTACATCGCCGGGGTGGCATTGGATGGTCAGACCCGCTTTATGATCGAAGTACCCGAGCGCTGCCATGGAGGCTGTCTGCGGCCCGACTCTCGCCAGGCGGTATTGTTTGCTCGCCGCCCTGGCACACGGATGCATGTGATCGATGGGACAGCCGCCAATTAGCCCACACCATTGCGGCCGGGGAGGGCTACCACTTCTACGGGCATGGCGTTTTCGACCTGAGCGGGCGCTATCTGTATGTCACCGCCAATCGTTTGGAGGACAGCGCCGGGCTAGTGCGCGTTTACGACGCTGCCAACGACTACGCCCATGTGCGCGATATGCCGCTGGGTGGTATCGGGCCTCATGAGCTTAGGCTGATGCCGGATGGTGACACACTGGTGATTGGTTTGGGGGGGATCAAGACTCATCCTGACTATGGCCGGGTTAAACTCAATCTTGATACCATGGCACCAGCGCTGATGCTGCTGGATCGCCACAGCGGTGAGATTCTGGCCCGTCACGAACCTTCGCACCACCAGCTCAGCTGTCGTCATCTGGATGTAGCGGCGGACGGTACCGTGATCGCTGGCTACCAGTTTGAAGGGCCCGAGTGGGAGACCCATCCGCTGATCTGTCGTCTGGCTGCCGACGGGCACTTCTCTGAGCTGGCGCTGCCCGAGGACGTCACTGCCAGCTTGAACCAATACACCGCCAGCGTGGCGTTTAGCCGTATCTCTAACACTGTGCTAGTCACCGCACCCCGCGGCAACCGGGTACTGCTGCTGGATACCGCGCAAGGCAAGCTTATTGCCAGCCTGGCGCTGCCCGACGCCGCCGGCGCCCGCTGCGACGGCAACGGCGGCTTTCTGGTCTCCTCCGGCCAGGGCGGGCTTTACCGAGTAACACCTGGCTCGGCAACACCCCAACTGGTCGCCAGTCTGGAACTCCGCTGGGATAACCATCTGACATAGCCCTTCGGAATCGCCCTTAGGAATAGCTCTTAGGAATAGCTCTTAGGAATAGCGTTCCGGTTCAGACTACTCTTTGTCAGGCCTCTGTCGCTGCTCGTTTGCCACCCAATATGAATGACGTCTTCTTGGTGAGAGGCGCTGCTGTTAGACTTCAGCGCTCTTTACAGGAAGGCAAGGAGCCCCATGGAACTGCTGCGCTTAGTATTTCATCACTACCGCTGGCCCTTTTTAGGCGCCATTGCTTTGAGCCTATTGAGCGCTGGCTTAGGGGTCGGGGTAATTGCCTTTATCAACCAGCGGCTTATCGAAGTAGGCAGTATGGCGGCGCTGCCGCAATTTCTCGGCCTGCTGGCGGTGCTCCTGGCGGTCACACTCAGTACGCAATTAGCGCTGACCGTGTTGGGGCACCACTTTGTGTTTGACCTACGCTCGCGGCTGGTGAAGCGGATTCTCGACACCGATATTGAGCGCTTGGAGCAGTTGGGCAACGCCACCTTGCTGGCCAGTCTGTCCAGCGATGTGCGCAACATCACCATTGGCTTTGTGCGTCTGCCGGAGCTGATTCAGGGCGTGGTGCTAACGCTTGCCTCGGTGGCCTATTTGGCATGGCTTTCGCCGCAAATGGTGGTGATCACCGTGCTGTGGATCGCGTTCACCATGGGTGGGTTGGGTGCTGGTGTCGCGGGTGTATCGCCATTTTCGCCTCGTGCGTGAAAGCGAAGACAGTCTGTATAAAGATTTCCAGGCGGCCATTGAAGGGCGCAAAGAGCTGGCGCTCAACCGCGACCGTGCCCGGCGCTTTTATGACGAGCGCTATACCGCCAATGCCCGTGACTACCGTCACCACATTATCCGCGCCGATACCTACCATTTAAGCGCTAACAACTGGTCTAACATTATGATGTTGGGCGCCATCGGGGTGGTGTTTTTCCTCTCTAATGGATTGGGGTGGGCGAGTACCACGGTGGCTTCCACCTTTGCATTGACGCTGCTATTCCTGCGTACGCCGCTGATTCAGGCGGTGGGCGCTTGGCCAACGCTGATCAGTGCCCAGGTCGCTTTTGATAAATTGAGCAGCCTGGAGCTAGCCGAGTACCAATCAAGCTTTGCCGTCGACGATACGCTGGCTGATTGGCAGCGTCTGGAGCTGGAGGAAGTCACTTATCATTACCCGGACACTGCCCAGGGCGAGGGCTTCCAGGTGGGGCCACTCAATATGGCTCTAGAGCGCGGTGAGCAGGTGTTTCTGATCGGCGGCAACGGCAGCGGTAAGTCGACCCTGGCAAGGCTACTCTCGGGGTTATACCGCCCCCAAAGCGGCACCATTAAGATTGATGGCGAGGTTGTTACTGCTGCTCAGTGGGAAGCGTTCCGTGCTCGCTTTGCCAGCGTGTTTACCGATTTCCACCAGTTTGATCAGACCATGGGCCCTGAAGGCCTACCTGCTGACCAGAAGGTCGTTGATACCTGGCTTGAGCGACTGCAGATGCAGCATAAATTGCAGTGGGAGGGTGATCGCGTCATCAACACTCAGCTCTCACAAGGTCAGCGTAAACGCCTGGCGTTGCTGCTGGCGATTGCCGAAAAGCGCGATATCTTGCTGCTCGACGAGTGGGCGGCGGATCAAGACCCGCAGTTCCGGCGGCTGTTCTACCGCGAGCTGTTACCGCACTTGAAAGCAATGGGTAAAACCGTGTTTGCTATCAGCCATGACGACAGCTACTTCGTCCACGCTGATCGGTTGCTGGAGATGTCGAAGGGGCAGCTTAGCGAGCTGAAAGGCGAGCAGCGTGCGCGGGCAAGCGAAGATGCAGTTGCGCAAATTAATATCTAAACCGTGTTAAAAATACTAACGTGTTAACGGACGACCTGTTTGGCGCGCTTTCGCGCTTCCAGGTCGCAGCCCTCTAGCGGGCAGGTGCCGCAGGTATCAAACTCATCCAGTAAATAGCGCAGGCAGCAAAGCTTGCGCACCCGCTTAACTTCCTCACTCCCCTTGGGCGTAAAGTAACGCACCGGCTGAAACAGCGGGTTGCGCTTGCCGTTGGGCAGGTTGCGCGCTTCCAGCAGCGCCTTGGCGGCCTCAAACGCCTGCCTATTGGCAAGCGGGTGCTCGCCCAGCGCGTTGACGTAAAAGTCCAGATAGCCACCGGCATTGCTCCAGAACACCCGCTGTGCAGCGCCGGAGATAGCCGCTAATTGCTCAATCAACGGTGCCCAGTGCTGCTCAATCAGGGTAGCAAAACGCTCAAACGGGTCGTGAGTGGTTATCGACGTGCCTTCGTGGGGCAACCACAGCCGCGAGGTGGCGCCCTTGTCGTTAAAGATAACCTGCATGTCGTCCAGCCCACCGGCAGGTCACGGTTAAGCAGCAGGTTGGCAGTCAGTGTGGGAACGGTTAGCGCACTTAAGTGCCATTTCGACCAGATCGATACCACTGCCCGCTGGTCTCCGCTGGGTACTGTTCAGTGAAACGGGAGAGATCCTCTTTGAGCCAATCGGCATTCCGCCAACGGGCTGTTTTGAACGCTTCCAGCGGTGGCGTTCCACCTATTAACGGCGGCGTAAAGTTCGCCAACGGCCCGGTGTAGCAGGACGCTAACGAAGGCTCGAACAGTTGCGGCTGACGCAGAGCAGAGGGCATCGCGAGGCTCCATCACAGGGATTTAGCGCAGGGTTTTACACAGCACACAGGGGAAATATGGCATCCAGCTTAATCGATAATGCGTATCAGTTGAAGCGTTTGGTTGCGAATGAGTGCTTTTAAATGTCTTTGGCCTCGGAGAATAACGTTATTGAGCCACGGCGATATTGTGCTCTCCGTTGGGGTGCTTCATGACCTGCATCGGTAGGCCATAAATCGCTTCTAAGGTGCTGCAGCTCATCAAATCACCCGGGCTGCCATGGGCCAGCAAGCGACCGCTGTGCAGTGCCATCAGCTCGTCGCAGTAGCGCGAGGCCATGTTGATATCGTGCAGTACAATAATCACCCCAAGATTTAGCTCATCGCACAGCTTACGGATCAGCGCCAGCACTTCGATTTGGTGAGCGATATCCAGCGCCGCTAGCGGCTCATCCAACAGCAGGAATCGGCTGCCCTGGGCGAGTAGCATCGCCAACCAGACCCTTTGACGTTCACCACCAGAGAGCGTGTCGACCAAGCGGTCGGCAAAGGCCTCTGTGTGGGTCAGGGCAATGGCGCGATCAATGGCATCTTTGTCTTTCTGGGTGTGGCGGCCCAGCAGCCCGTGCCATGGGTAGCGGCCAAAGGCGACTAGCTCGCGTCCGGTAAGACTTTCTGCACTTGGTAAATGCTGGGGCAGGTAAGCCACCTGACGGGCGAACTCACGATTTCCCCAGTCACTCAGCGGGCGTTGATCAAAGTGAACCTCCCCCTGGCTTACCGGCTGCTGCTGGGCCATGAGCTTGATCAGCGTCGACTTGCCCGAGCCGTTATGGCCAATCAGGCCGTAAACCTTGCCCTCATGAAAACTGTGGTCAATGGGATTTAAAATCTGCTTACCATTGATTTCAAAGGTGGCGCCTTTGACCTCGAACATGAATGACTCCTGGAGATAGGGTTGATGATAATGCCTCCATTCTAGTGCTAATGGTTCTCATTTTAACAAAAAAATGAAAAGATTTACGTGATAGATGGCAAACGCCGCTTGGGGAAAGCAGGCAAGGGGTAGGTCTCAGGTGGTTAGAGATGACGTTGGTCGTTTATCAGCAAGACGCTAAACACGCTAGCAGTTGTCCATGCCTCTCGGGGTGCGCCGCAAGTAAACTGTTCCATTGAGAGGGATTCGGCTCGCCAGTGAGATCCGTGACGGTGTAGCCAGCTTCTCTGGCAATCACAATACCGGCGGCGATATCCCAAAAGTCGAGCTTAGCGCCTTGAGACCAAAAAGCATCAAACCGGCCCAGGCTGGTGTAGGCGATCTCCAGCGCCGCCGATCCTGGGCTGCGGATACCGGCCACCTGGGGCATTAGAGCAGCGAGTTGATCTAGGGCCGTCGTACAGTCGCCTTTAGCGTGGTAGGGCAGGCAGGTGCTTATAAGCATCTCGTTCAGTGGGCGAGGTTCAGGCGTAGTGAGCGGCGTGTCGTTGAGGAAGACGCCGGTGCCAAGGCTGGCCCAAAGCATTTCATCAAGCAGCGGTTGATAGACAACGCCGATGATCAGCTCATCGCCCTTAGTAACCGCGATGGAGACTGAGAAGTGAGGCACCCCATGCAAAAAGTTGCTGGTGCCATCGAGAGGGTCAATGATGACGGTATAGTCACTATCGGTGGGTGTAAGCCCGCTCTCTTCACCTAGGAAAGCGATATCGGGAAAGGCGCTATTGATACAGTCGATAATGATGTTCTCGGCGGCCGTATCGTAGTAGCTGACAAAGTCTGACGCCCCCTTTTGCTCAAAGGCGATTCTGCCCTTTAGCGAATATCCCTCGCGTAACAGCGCACCTGCCTCGTACGCCGCCTGCTTCACCGTTTCGAGTAGGTCGTTACTGCTATCGAGCATTGTATTTCCCCTGGGCATTCATCGTGCCTTAGTGAATGGCAAAAACTGTATGCATTCAATGTAACCAGCCATTCATGACGCGGAGATGACAGTGGCGGATAGATTGGTAGCTAAGCCAAGGTCTCCACCTCAAACGCCACAATTTGGCGCTCAACGCTGGAAAACTCCACGCCGATCAGGTGATGGGCTTGCCCGAAGCGCGGTGCTTATCGGCATAGCCTTTATGTTTGATCTGCTCCAGCGCTTTACCTTCCGGCAGTTGTTCCACCACTTTGAACTCAAACAGGTAGATATGCCCACCAAAGTCCACGCTCATATCCACCTTGCCGTGGTGGCTGGCGTCTTCCACGGTTACATCCAGCCCCAAGGCCGCAAAGTGGCTGTAAAAGACACTGGCATAATGCCCTTCGTATTTGGCGATGGGGTTGTTGCGGTACCAGTCATGGGGGTCCGGCGTAGAGCGCCTTTAAGTGAGCTTCCAACGCAGCAAGGTCATGGCGCTGAAAAGTGTCAAATAACGCCAGTTGGTAGGTTTGCGCATCGCTTGTGTTAATACCCAATACTGGCAGCAATAAATCGTTAAGGCTGCTTTCTACCTCCCTGTTCGGAAAGCCCAGCGTATAGAGGATAACCCAGCATGGGTTCCTGCACGTCTTTAATGGTGATGTAGCCGGTTTGGACAGCAGCCCTTCGGTGGTGATATCGTCGACATCAAAGCGGCCGAGCAACTGTGCTTTTGCTTGCAAGGTCTCCAATCGAGGGGTAAACACCCCGCGTTGTTTGAGAATATCGACCAAAAACGTTGGCGTCGCGGACTCAAACCAGTACGGGCCGAATTCTTGCTCTTGGAACAGCAATAGTACATCGAAGGGATTGTAGACAGAGGTAACCTCACGACCACCCCAGCGATAGCCGTTATACCACTGTTTGATTTCCTGACGGTCTAACCCAGAAAGTTCAGGTTCAAATACGGTATCGATATCGTCATCGGTATAACCACACAAGGTTGCATAGTCGGGCGAAAGGGTAATATCGCGGAGATTGTTCAAGCCCGAAAA
The DNA here is from genome assembly GCF_009728585.1 of Halomonas sp. PA16-9. Lineage (NCBI taxonomy): Bacteria > Pseudomonadati > Pseudomonadota > Gammaproteobacteria > Oceanospirillales > Halomonadaceae > Halomonas > Halomonas sp. PA16-9. The sequence continues at coordinate 1,023,433 of NZ_CP040451.1, forward strand.
CAGGCTGACCTTGCTGAATTTGGAAACGCCGGTAAGCAGCACGAAGTGTAGGTGCGGGTCGGCGTCTTTCAGCACGCTGTAAAGGTTCTTCAAACCCTCGCGCAGTTCCCGGGCACGCTCCGGCGCCAGGATGTTATCCAGAATCGGCTTGTCGTACTCGTCAATCAGGATGACCACCCGCTGACCACTCTGCTGGTGGGCGGCACGAATGAGGGCGGAAAATTCACCCGGTATATCGGTTTTTATGGTGGTGGGTAATGCCGAGTCGCTCTCGTTGAACGCGTAGCTGCTCACGAATACGCTCATCCAGCCCTTCACGGCCCTGCATCACGCCATCGGCAAAGCTAATACGAATCACCGGGTAGCGCTGCTGCCAGTCCCACCTGTCGTGGAGATACAGCCCTTCGAACAGCGCCTGGCGACCTTCAAACAGGCAGCGCAGGGTGTCCAGCAAGAGACTTTTGCCGAAGCGGCGTGGCCGCGAGAGGAAGTAGTATTTGTTCTGGTTAACCAAACGCTCAATGTGCGGTGTCTTATCGACGTAGTAATAGTTCCCTTCGCGGATATCCGAGAACGTCTGAATCCCGATGGGTAGCTTACGGCGGTGGGCATCCGGCATAGTGGGTCTCCAGAGCAAAGCAGCGATACGAGCAGCAGTTTAGCATGCTCACAGATGGGTGTTACGACCTACTCAAGAGTCTCCACCTCAAACGCCACAATCTGGCGCTCAACGCTGGAAAACTCCACGCCGATCAGGTGGATGGGCTTGCCCGAAGCGCGGTGCTTATCGGCATAGTCTTTATGTTTGATCTGCTCCAGCGCTTTACCTTCCGGCAGTTGTTCCACCACTTTGAACTCAAACAGGTAGATATGCCCACCAAAGTCCACGCTCATATCCACCTTGCCATGGTGGCTGGCGTCTTCCACGGTTACATCCAGCCCCAAGGCCGCAAAGTGGCTGTAAAAGACGCTGGCATAATGCCCTTCGTATTTGGCGATGGGATTGTTGCGGTACCAGTCGTGGGGCAGACCTGCGTAGAGCGCTTTGAGGTGCGTTTCCAATCCGGCCAGGTCGTGCTGGCTTAAATGACGAAACAGTGTTCTGCGCTCGCGTGGGGCGTTCTCGACCCCCAGTGACGGCAGCAGCGCATGGTTGAGGCTGGTTTCGACTTCGCGGTTAGGGAAGCCAAGGGTGTACTGGCGGTAGCCCCGCAGAGGCTCTTCTACTTGCTGAATGGTGAGGTAGCCGGTTTGAAACAGCAGACCTTCAGTGCTGATCTGGTCAACATCAAACTGGCTGAGCAATTCATACTCGGTTTCCCAATGATCCAATGAGGGAGTAAACACACCGCGTTGTTTGAGAATGTCGACCAGGAATGTTGGTGTGGCAGACTCAAACCAGTACGGGCCGAACTCGCGCTTCTGAAACAGCAACAGCACATCGAAAGGGTTGTAGACAGTCGTTACCTCACCGCCACCCCAACGATAGCCGTTATACCACTGGCGGATCGCCTCGCGATCAAGGCCGGGTAGTTCAGGGCGAAGACCGTGTCGATGTCCTCGTCGGTATAGCCGCAAATCGTGCTGAAGGGGGCATCCAGGGTGATATCATTGAGGTTATTCAATCCTGAGAAAAGGCTGACCTTACTGAATTTGGAAACGCCGGTGAGCAACACAAAGTGCAAGTATGGGTCGGCGTCTTTAATAACGCTGTAAAGGTTCTTCAAACCCTCACGCAATTCCCGGGCGCGCTCCGGTACCAGGATATTGTCCAGAATCGGCTTGTCGTACTCATCAATCAGAATGACCACCCGTTGACCACTCTGCTGGTGGGCGGCACGAATGAGGGCAGAAAATTCACCCGGTATATCGGTTTTATGGTGGTGGGTAATGCCGAGTTGCTCACGCTGGACGCGTAGCTGCTCACGAATACGCTCATCCAGCCCTTCACGGCCCTGCATCACGCCATCGGCAAAGCTAATACGAATCACCGGGTAGCGCTGCTGCCAATCCCACCTGTCGTGGAGATACAGCCCTTCGAACAGCGCCTGGCGACCTTCAAACAGGCAACGCAGGGTGTCCAGCAAGAGACTTTTGCCGAAGCGGCGTGGCCGCGAGAGGAAGTAGTATTTGTTCTGGTTAACCAAACGCTCAATGTGCGGTGTCTTATCGACGTAGTAATAGTTCCCTTCGCGGATATCCGAGAACGTCTGAATCCCGATGGGTAGCTTACGGCGGTGGGCATCCGTCACGGTGGGTCTCCAGAGCAAAAAAACAACGTTACGACCAATAGTCTAGCATGCTCACCGATTGCATTTCGCAGTGACGAGCTTGTTAGTGGAAGGCGTATGTGGTTTCACTGCGTGAGGTAGCAAGATGAGTAGCAGAGAAAGCTGGATATCTATAGGAACGAGAGAATTTTCGTATGGTTAGCTTGTAATGAGGGAGCGAAGAAAGTGAGGTGTGAGGAATTCTTTATTAAATGTAAATGATAATTATGTAGATTTGTTTTATATTTAATTCTCACACACTTTTAAAAAGGGAACGGTTGCATGTTTAAGGGAAAATACGCTCTGTCCTGTCAGAGCGGGGTGTTGGTGGCCACATTGGTTGCGGTGCCAGTTTATTCAGCAGCTCAGGAAGAAGAACCGGTCTCCGAATTGGAGAGCTTAACGGTAACAGCAGAGCGAGTGGGGGCGCAGGGGCCAGATGTGGGCTATCAGGCAGAGCGCAGTCTAACGGCAACCAAACGGATACCCCTCTGTCTGAAACACCACGCGCCATTTCGGTGGTAACGAGGAATCAGATTGAGGATCAGGGAGCACAAACACTGGGTAACATTTTAGATTATGTGCCAGGTGTTAACAGTGCCAACTATCCTGGCGGCGATGCGCTGGCTGGTGATATTTTCTATATCCGCGGTATGAACCAGCGTGATTACGGATACGGTACCTATCGAGATGGTTTACGCGTGCAGTCTAATGCCTACGCCACTTCGGCCGAGCCATATGGCTTAGAGAGGGTTGAAGTGCTCAAGGGGCCGACATCGATTTTATACGGTGAAAACGTGCCCGGTGGAATGGTGAATTTGGTTAGCAAGCGCCCTACGTATGAACGACAGGGAGAGGTCAATCTTAGCTATGGAACCCATGACCGACGGCAGTTCTCCTCTGATGTATCGGGTGCACTGAATGAAGATGGCAGCATCCGTGGTCGAATGGTGTCCCTGGTTCGCGAGGCTGATACGCAAATCAATAGCATGAGGATGATCGAATTTACTTTGCCCCGTCATTGGCCATCGATCTTGGCGACAGGGATACCCTGACCCTGCTGGTCAATATCAAAAGGACAGCACCGAGATGCAACTGGGGCTGCCGGCATCGGGCACGCTACTCGACAATCCAGGCGGTAAACTGGGTACTGATACCAACCTGGGGCATCCAGACTGGGATGGTTTTGATCGGGAATTCTGGACATTGGGTTATGAATACGAGCACCGTTTTGATAGCGACTGGACGTTTCGTCAAAATGGACGTTACACACGTTCCTTAATAGATCGGCAGGAAACTTGGTTGCAGTTCGTCGATGCCGGGTACGGTTCTAACATTGGAGCCTATAATCTTGACCGGGCCAATGAGTCCAGGATCTACACCATCGATAACCAAGTGGTCGGCAACCTGACAAAAGGAGCGCTCGAAAGCACTCTGCTGTTCGGTGCCAGCTTCGATAGGACATCACTCGAACAAAGCCAGTATGCCAGTGACATCGCCATGGGTGAGTTCTACCTTGTCGATATTTTTGATCCTCAGTACAGCAGCGAGCCACAAACTTCTCGTTTGGTTAGTGATGGCGACCTAAAGCAGGATTTGTTTGGAACCTATGCCCAGTGGCAAGGTAAGGTAGGCGGTTTAATTGCCCTGGTGGGTGGTCGTTATGACTGGGCTGATAGTGAATACGATGACTATACAGCAGCCAATGATGATATTCAGCGTACCGACGAGGCGTTCAGCTGGCAAACCGGATTGATGTATCAGTTTGCCAACGGCATCTCTCCTTATGTGAGCTACTCTACTACTTTCGTACCGGTTCAACTTAGCACTGAAGACAACTTTAAACCCATCACCGGCGACCAGATAGAAGTAGGGTGAAGTACGCACCTGAGGACTGGAATACCCAAGTGACGGTGTCTGCTTACGATATCACCAAGCAAGATGACGTTAGCTATGACGGAGGCACCGGCGACTATCGACAAATTGGTGAGACACAATCCCAGGGTTTAGAAGTTGAGGTCAAAAGTGATGTTAACGAAAGCCTGAGCCTGACCGCTGCTTATAGTTATATCGATGCCAGGGTCATCGAAGATGCTGGTTCGCGCTTGGAAGATGGGCAAATTACGGGGATTCCGCGTCATCAGGCCTCTGTCTGGGCCAATTATATCTTCCGTCAGGGGGCATTGAACGGCTTGCAGACGGGCCTCGGAGTTCGTTACCTGGGCAAATCCTACGCTTATCCACCAGAAAGTCTTGATTACGGCACACTTGAAATAGGTAGCGAGACGCTAATCGATGCGGCCATTGGTTACGATTTCGGCAATAACTGGAGTGCTAAACTCAACGCCAACAATCTTTTTGATCGTGAATATGTTGCTCGCTGTAACAACGGAGGGCGCTGCTATTGGGGGGCCGGTCGCACCGTGCTGGGAACTGTGTCCTACGATTGGTAGTACATAAGCAGTGAGGAAGTAATCGTTCGTGTCGCATCGCCTACCTGAGTGGCGGTGCGGCGCTTTCAATAAGTTGGCTGACAAGACTGTCGGCAAAATGCAGTGCCGCAGGTAGACCTCCCCAAGACCAGTAGTTGGTAGGGATAATAAAATAGTTGTCTTCTTTCACAGTTGGTAAGTGCCGCCACTGGCCATCAGACAGTAGTTGACTCTGCCCTCCTGGAGGATCATAGGGGCTTTCAAGGAATATCATTTTAGCGTTGATGCTAAACAGAGACGTTGCGCTGACTGTCGTCATTCCCCACTGGCCTAAGTCGCCCTGCCAGGCGTTCTGAAGTCCAAGGCGATTTAGCACCATGCCTTCAACGCTTCCTTTGCCATAAACGCGGGCATGGCGCTCATCCACTAGACGTACCATTAAAAAAGGTTCGTTGATGCTATCAAGCTGGCTTTTTAAATTGTCAAAGTCGCTGTTGGTTTGCTCAATATACTGCTCCGATGCAGCAGTGTCATTGACGAGGGTACCAAGCTGGCGAGTCAACGCCTCCACCGCTTCCCAGTGGCTCTGTTCGTTATTAATGCCGGAAAAGTTGTACAGCGGATACTCCCTAACATCCGCAATTTTTCTGAGCCGTGGGAGTAAGCTGGCATGAGCAGGCGGTGAAATTAGAATATGTTGTGGGGGATCGCTTGCCAGTAGCTCAAGGTTAGGGAGGTGGCGATAACCCAGGTTAGTCGTATCGGGAATAATGCCATCTTGACGGGAGTAGGTTTCATACCCTTCAAGGCCCGACAGAAACCTAGGCGGATGACCCATTGCATTGAGGGTCTCCGCGATGGCGAAGTCAAACGTCGCTAGTGGCACCTCGTTGTTTTTATCGCTGGCTGTCGATACATTGCTCATCAATGAACCTATGAGCAATGCGGTCAATAAAGCCATGCTTTTAGGGTGTAGAGCTGGATAAAGTATCCCTTTTTGATATGTCACGATCATGCCTGTGTTTTGCGAATAAAGAAGTGCCTTCATCACCACTGATAGGACGCCGTGCCTACAACACTGCGAGGCTCTCCGTAATAACATGCGTAGGTGCAGGACTCGATATAGGTTTCATCAGTCAGGTTGGTCGCATTCAAGGAAAGTAGCCATGGGCCCGTCTCATAGCTGACCATGGCATCAACCAGGGTAAAATCAGGCACTTCGCCATCAAGGGGGCGTTAGGAAGCGTTGATCCAACATAGCGTACCCCTGCCCCCAGTTTTAGCCCCGGCAGACCGAAATCACTGAGGCGATAGTCACCCCATAGTGAGAACTGGTTGTAGGGTGCCTGACCGGTTCGTTCCCCGGCTTTTTCGGGGGTCGCCGGGCTGCTTTTTGTTGTCCGAGCATCAGTGTAGGCATACGCTGCGACTAGATTGGCATTGAGACCGATCTCCGTCTTGGCCTCCAGCTCGACACCCCGAGAGCGCACTTCGCCTATTTGTGTCTGGAAGTTAGTGTTGACCGGGTCGGCGACCAGCACGTTATCTTGAGTCAATTCGTAAGCGGTGGCGGTGAGCATGGTATCGAACCCCTTGGGCTGATAGCGGATGCCTACCTCGTACTGCTCGCCTTGGGTGGGCTCGAACTGATTGCCGTTGCGATCGGTGCCAGTCGCTACCTCAAAGGATTGACTGAAGCTGGCGAAGGGTGCCAAGCCATTATCGGCCAGGTAAACGAATCCAACACGACCGGTGAAAGCATCATCATCCTGCTGTTGTTCTTGAGAGGGATCGAAGTACCGAGCAGCTTCGGTATCCGTCCAATCTTGACGCCCGCCCAGCATGACCACCCATTTATCGGCAATCTTCATCTGGTTCTGAACATACAGTCCCACCTGCTGCTTACGGCTCAGATTGGAATAGTTATTAGGGGTGCTTTCACTCAATTGCCCACTCCCATAGGCAGGGTTATAGAGATCCAGAGCAGGGATGCTCTGCTGGTAGCGTTCTGTTTCGTGGCGCTGGCGGACATAGTCAAGGCCGACCAGAGAGGTATTGGTTGTCGTTCCGGCCTCCCAGTCATACTGCAAGGACGTATCGGAGGAGATTGCCCTGGAAGCATCACGCCGATCATGGGCGGTTCTGGAAAAAAGTCGCCCAGCGGAGCTTTGAGGCTGCTGAGAAATGCCGACGTTGTCGAAGTTTCTATCCGAGTGGAAGCTGCGCAAATTGTGGCGCAGCTTCAGGCGATTGGAAAAATCGTGCTCGAACAGATAACCAAGTGAGTAGCTTTCGTTATCGTAGTCATCGAAGCCGGGTTCACCAACGAACCGATCCCGCGGTATATCGCCATTGGGATTGGCAAGAATAGTGCCGCTGGCAGGCAGCCCATAGATATAAGTCGTCTCGTCCCGCTGATACTCACTGAGTAGGGTGAGGGAGGTATTCTCATTCGGCTGCCACTTTAAGGCAGGTGCGATGTAGGTGCGATCATCTGGCACATGGTCGACAAAGGTGTTGCTATCGCGGCGAAGCATGGTTAAACGGTAGGAAAACTCACCATCTTCATCCAGGGAGTCAGAGAAGTCCGCAGAGACCTGGCGTCGATCAAAACTGCCTACCTGGAAATTAACTTCTCGCAGGGGGGCGCTGGTAGGGCGCTTACTGACCGCATTGATCAAGCCCCGGGAGACGCCACACCATAGAGAATTGACGATGGCCCCTTGAGTACCTCCAGTCTCTCCAGGCCATAGAGCTCCTGCTGGGCATCGAATATGTTGACCTGATACTTGCTGCCATCCCGGTAACTGTTATACACACTGAAACCGCGAATCATCATGCTGTCGTGGGTTGTATCAGCACCTCCTCCGCCATAAGCGCTTGATACGCCCGCTGTGTAGCCCAGCGCCTGGTTGACGTTCCGTGCGCCATAGTTGCGAAACTCCTGGCTACCAATGACGGAAATCGATTGCGGTGTTTCAATGATAGGCGTATCGGTTTTGGTGCCGGTTGCGCTGCGGGTGGCGGCAATACCCAGCACAGGCCCTGTAGCTTCTTCATAAAGACGACTTTCCGTGACTTGCAGTGTGGGTAGCGCGGTGGAGGTTTCACTACCTGAAGATGCCCTCTGTTCGGCCTGCTGAGCAAACACAGCCCGTGTGTTGCAGACAGCCACTGCAACGGCAGCCGTTAGCCACCGCTTGCGGAAAGTAGGTTGGTTCAAGAATATTCTCCTTGCATAGAGTTCGTTTTAATTCTTAATGTTAATCATTATTGTTTATATTATGAATGTCTTTTATGCAGTGTCAACGCTGCTTAATGAACTTGGGCAAGTCTGCCCAAGCAGGTGAAGGTTGTGGCTTCTAAAAATAACGTCAACAAGCATATCGTTATAAAAAGTGAGTTAGCTCTCACCAGTTGACTTGTCAGGCTCTAACGCAAATAATAATTATTGCCATTTATTCCGTGGTGTTAATCAAGGCAGGAGGCCGAGCTGTGGATACCCAGACCTGGAGCGCTGAGTTAGAAGATATCTTCGTTAATCAGCGGCCCCGGCTCTGCTGTGTCGCCGCAAGAGTATTGGGCAATGCTGATCAAGCCGATGATGTCGTGCAGGACGCCTATCTAAAAATTTCGGAAGCAACCACGCTTTTTGAGGTGAAGCAGCCTATATCTTACGTGTCACGTGTGTGCGCAACCTCGCCATTGACCGCTGCCGCCGTTCGGCGTTTGAGTCAACTTTGTTTGCAAAAGAAGAGGAGGGGGATACCACCTCTTACGCGTCACACTCTCCAGAGGTGATCGCGATTGACCGCCAGGCCTTGGCACAGGTGGTGGACGCGTTGGACGAGCTGCCCGAGCGTACGCGGCGCGCTTTTGAGCTCTATCGTTCGGGAAGTCATACGCAGCGGGAAGTGGCCCACTTGTTAGGTATTTCCACCACGTTAGTTAATTTTATGATTCGCGATGCATTGACTCATTGCCGCCAGTCGCTACAAGGCCAGATGTTGCCAGATCGGTAAGCCCACGTTCCGTCCCTTCTTTGTTGTCGCTTTGTTACACTGTCAGCAAATAGCGTTGATAATATTACACGCTTCCCGAGACAGTGTTCAGCAGGCAGCAGTAGCGAGGTTTGACAGTAACGATGGATAACGACAGCGGCGATGATGCCGTTTGGCAAACGGCGCTAGACTGGCTGATGCGCGAGCATGAAAAGACGTTGAGCGACGCTGATCGCGAGGCGCTTCATGCGTGGTTAGCGGCTTCTTCTCAGCACCGCCGTGTATTTCGTGAAGCCGAACAGCTATGGCTGCTAACGGGGATGATTCCAAGTGGTGATGAGCGCAACTGATCAGTCACTGTTTTTTTTACTCTCCTCCTTCGGTTGTCAGGCTAACTAAATGGTCGCGAGCTAAAGCTGCCTCCTACTGGTGCAATTCTTAGTCTGGCAAAGGTAATTCTATGCCTACGCCCTAGCGGCCCCTCCCCTTATTTTTTCTATTTTCCTACCCCAACATTAAATTTTCTGACGCCTCACTCGTCATTGAGTAATGAGAAGTAATTGCGTTTTATTTTCTCATTCCTTTGGCAACGATGAGGTTAGTCCCATGACAAGCTGTTTTGATCGTGAAGATGGTGTCTTCCGCGTATTAGTCAACCACGAAGAGCAGTACTCCCTCTGGCCAGAATGGAAAGCGATTCCCGCTGGCTGGACCGATACCGGCGTACTCGGCGATAAGCCAACCTGCCTCGACTACGTCGAAAAGACCTGGACTGATATGCGGCCATTGTCGCTGCGCCAGTGGATGGATGAGCAGGCTAACGCTGAGGCGGAGCAGGTGGATGCAGGTTAAGCGTTTAAGGCTGCTCTGCCTGCCCTGTGCCGGGGCTAGCGCCACTATGTATTTGCGCTGGAAGCGTCAGTTGCCCGCCTGGATCGAGGTATATCCCGTCGAGCTGCCTGGGCGTGGTGAACGCCTGGGTGAGTCGCTCATCGATGACTTCGAGACCCAGGTCGTGCGCCTGTGCGAAGAGCAAGCAACGCGGATGCGTGGAGACTTTGTCCTGTTCGGTCACAGCATGGGGGCGTTGTTGGCCTACGGCATGGCAGCTCGCTTGCGCGATGTAGGGCGACCTCAGCCGCGGATGCTGTTCGCCTCAGGCAGCGCGGCGCCCTCAATGCGCGACTCAGACCGCTTGGCGGGCCTTGATAACGACAAAGCCCTGATTGCGGATCTTCGCCAACAGGGCGGCACCCCAGAGGAAGTGTTCGAAAGCCCGGAACTGCTGCGCCTTACCCTCGATATCTTGATGGCGGACTATAGCCTCTGCCGCAGTTTCCGCTATCGCGGCGGGTCGCCGCTTGGTTATCCCTTACAGGTACTCGCAGGGCGCGATGACGATATCGAAAGAGAGCGTTTAGAAGCGTGGCAGCGAGAAGCGGGCGGGGCATTCTCGTTGGACTGGTTCGAAGGAGGGCACTTCTTTATTCGCCAGCAGCAAGCACAAGTGCTGGAGACTATCGAACGGGCGCTAACTCGACGGCTTGAGGAGGTGCCCCATGCAGCGCCTGCAGTTAGCTGAAGGGGCTCCTGAGGGGCTTGAAGTCTGGCGCTTATCGCTCGACCTGAACGCCCCGGTGGCTGACGAAGATGATCGGTTGCTGAGTCGAGCCGAGTGGCAGCGCGCCCAGCGGCTTCGCCATCACGCTGATGTCGTACGCGCTGTGGCGACACGCGCTGCCCTACGGCGACTGCTATCAGCGCGCACCGGCGTGGCGCCTGAAAAGTTGGTGTTCACTCAGAACGCTTACGGCAAACCAGCGTTGGAAAACGCTGATGGGCCTGCTTTCAATGTCTCCCACTCTGGCCATGTCGCCCTGATCGCGCTTGCTCCCGGCGGCGCGGTGGGGGTCGATATTGAGCGCTGCCGACCCGAGGCCGAGCTGGCGCCGCTGCAAGGGCTGGTGCTATCGCCAAGTGAGCAGCTCGCCACGCACGCGACGGCTTCGCACTGCCCTTTATGGAGCGCTGGGTGGTTAAAGAGGCGGTGCTCAAAGCCTTGGGCCTGGGCATCGCTGATCATTTGCAGGCGCTCTCGATCACTTCCTCTTTAGGGCCGCCAGGCACCTATCACCTTGAGCACTCGCTTCCCGTTTCATCACCTTTGCAAGCATGGCCGCTGCCAGCGCCGAGTGGCTATGCCGCTGCCCTGAGTTATGTCGAATCAAGCTATGTCGATTCAGGCTATTCACACACAAACGCCCAGGGTAAACGCTACTCAACGAATTTTCAGGAGTTCAATAATGGACAGCCAAAGCGCAACACCAACGCAACAAACCAACACCATATCCAAACGTCAGGGGCCTGCTGATTCGGAGCTGCCCATTATGATTTCCCCCACCTATCCAGGGCAGCCGCTGCTGGAAGCCTTTGGCGAGTTGCGTGCTGATATTGAGACGCTGGTGGCCAGAGTCGGTGGGGTGTTGCTAAGAGGCTTCGATGTTCCCTCCGTGGACGATTTTCAGCAGTTTGCTGCCGCCTTTGGTCATCCTCTGCTGAGTTATGAGTTCGCCTCAACACCGCGTTCAGCGGTTTCGTCGGGCATTTATACCTCGACCGAGTACCCCGCTCATCAACATATTCCCCTCCACAATGAGCAGGCCTACACCCGCGAGTGGCCGATGAAAATCTGGTTCCACTGTGTCACCGCTTCCCCCGAAGGGGGAGAGACGCCGATAGCCGATAGCCGCGCTATTTACCGCCGTATGCCTGCAGAGATCCGCGAGCGCTTTGCCCCCGGCATTCTCTACGTACGCAACTACGGCGATTTCGACATGCCTTGGCAAAAGGTGTTTAACACCGAAGACCGTGCCGAGGTGGAGGCATTCTGCCAGCGCGCGGGGATTCGTTGTGAGTGGAAGCCTGATGGCGACCTGCGTACTACCCAGTTATGCCAAAGCATAGAGACTCACCCTGTCACCGGTGAGCAGGTGTGGTTTAACCAGGGCCATCTTTTCCATGTCTCCAACCTGCAGCCAGAGGTGCGAGAGTCGCTGGAAGAGCTGCTCGACCCCGAAGACATGCCGCGTAACGTCTTCTTTGCCGATGGTAGCCCCATTGACGATGCCATCTTCGATGAGATCCGCGGCGTACTGGCCGACGAAACGGTGATGTTCCCCTGGCAGGCAGGCGATGTGCTGATGCTCGACAACATGCTGGTCGCCCATGCGCGCACGCCGTTCAAAGGGCCGCGCAAAGTCGTCGTCGCCATGGCGGAAGGTCACGGCAACCTCTCCAACGACTAAACATAACGCCTCATCTAACGGCCAGGAGTTCCAGCAGGTACGCATATGAATATTAGGCACGCTCAGACAATGAACAGCCACCCGTCCCATAACGTTGTTAACCACAGCTTCGTTGAGCATTTAAGTCGCCTGGCCCAGGAAAGGCCCAGCGACAGGGCGCTGATTGTAGTGAACGCACAAGGTGAGACCACCCTTGACTACGCCACCCTGGAACGGCGTTCCCGCGCCCTGGCCAGCGAGCTCCAACAGCGGTTCCCGGCTGGTGAGCGTGCCTTGATCCTGCTGGATAACGATGAACACTATGTGGTGGCGTTCTTCGCCTGCCTATATGCCGGGGTGATTGCCGTGCCGGTCTTCCCTCCAGAGTCGGCCAAGCAGCAACATCTGGCACGTCTGCTCGCCATTGCCGCCGACTCCCAGGCCGCCTGTGTGCTCACCTCTACAACGATTATCGATGTGGTCGCATCTGCAAGCGAAGGCTTCGGCAGCGCCGAACTGATCCCCGTGGATGCCGTAGATGAGAGCCGCGCTGAACACTGGATTGAGCATCGCCCAAAGCGTGGTGATCTCGCCTTTTTACAGTACACCTCAGGTTCCACGGCCACTCCCAAAGGGGTGATGGTTAGCCATGGGAACCTGATGGCGAACGAGCGTGCTATTGAGACGGGCTTCTCGATTGGTGCCGACGATGTTTTCGTCAGTTGGCTGCCGCTTTACCACGACATGGGGCTGATCGGTGGCCTGCTGCAGCCCATCTATCGCGGTATCCCTGCGGTATTGATGAGCCCCACTTTCTTTTTACAGCGGCCGGTACGCTGGCTGGAAGCGATCTCCCGCCACCGGGGCACCATTAGTGGTGGCCCCGATTTCGCCTATCGACTGTGTCTTGAGCGTATCCGTGACGAGCAGCTTGAGGCGCTCGACTTATCTAGCTGGCGGGTCGCGTTCTCAGGCGCCGAGCCGGTACGCCACGATACCCTCACGGGCTTTATCGAACGCTTCCGCCCAGCGGGCTTTGCCGCTGATACCGCAGCACCCTGTTATGGCTTGGCCGAAGCAACGCTATTGGTTAGCTGTAATTCGCGCGGTACGGGCGTGGTGGGTACTGCTTTTTCTCAACAATCGCTGGCCGAGGGAAAGGCTGCCTCAGCGGTTGAAGGCAACACCCTGGTGGGCTGCGGTACACCGGAACCCGGTCACGCTATCGATATTGTCGACCCTGAGGGGCTTCACTCGCTGCCCAGTGGTGAAGTCGGCGAGATCTGGGTCAATGGGCCCAGCGTGGCGCACGGGTATTGGCAGAACCCAGAAGCAACAGCGCAAGCCTTTGTTACCCGCGATGGGGTCAGTTGGCAGCGCACCGATGATACTGATGCACAGAACCACGACGTCCGCGATGATCGCTGGCTGCGCACCGGCGATCTAGGCTTTCTGCACGAAGGGCAGTTGTATATCGCTGGGCGTATTAAGGATCTGATCATTCTGCGCGGTCATAACGTCTACCCTCAGGATATCGAGAGCGCTGTTGAGGCGGAAGTAGAAGCAGTGCGCAAAGGGCGCGTGGCGGCCTTTGCCGTGACCACGCCGGAAGGCGCCGAAGGGATCGGCGTTGCGGCAGAAGTCTCCCGTGGTATGCAGAAACTAGTGCCTGCCGAGAAGTTGGTTGAAGCGCTAAGCGAGACAGTGGGGAGCACTTGCCATGAGCCGCTTTCGGTAGTGCTACTGCTCAACCCAGGTGGCCTTCCCAAAACCTCCAGCGGTAAATTGCAGCGCAGCACCTGCCGCCAAGGCTGGGAGGCGGGTAGCCTGGATGCCTACGCCATTCACGCCTTTGGGCGTTTTGTCAGTGATGGTGACGCTGAGGGCGGAGGAAAGTCATCGCCATCGCCTGCGGAAGCTGGGAGCGAAACGGAGCAGGCGTTGGCGAAGCTCTGGCACCAGGTGCTGGGGGACGGCAAGGAAAAGCCGTTGGGAAAAGATGCCCACTTCTTTGCTAGCGGGGGTAATTCTCTGGCGGCGGTGCAGTTAGCTTCACGCATTAGCGATCATTGGGCAATTGATTTCCCGACCAGATCGGTCATGGAAAAGCCGCGCTTTAGTGATGTGGTTGATGAAGTAGAGCGCCGGTTAGCGAAGCCTTCGGCTTTTCGTCAGGGAGCTATCCAGAATCCACTGATGCCGATTTCCCGGTCTTCGGAACTACCTTTGGCACCTGTCCAGCGCCGGCTCTGGCTGGTTGATCGCTTGGCAAGTCAGGCGGGCGACCGTGAGCGTGCCGCCTACAACCTTCCAGCGCTGTTTTCCCTGAAAGGGGAGTTGAATATAGAGGTTCTAGAAAGAACCGTTAATGCCATCGTTGCGCGGCATGAAGCATTGCGTACCCACTACCCTGAAAGCGAGAGTGATGAACCCATCGCGGTTATCGAGGATCAGCGAAACATCGAACTTCCTGTTTTGGATTGCAGTGACCTTCCTGAACGGGAGCAACAGCGATATCTGCAAGATACCTTCACCGAGTATGCGAACACACCATTTGATCTTGTCACGGGCCCTTTAATCAAGGCGGGCTTACTGCGTTTTGGCGCACAAGAACATGCCCTGGTCCTGGTCATTCACCACATTGTCTTCGACGGCTGGTCCACGAGCGTATTCGTCCGGGAATTTGCCTCTCTGTACGGGGAATTGTTGGAAGGGAAGGAGTCTGGGTTACCCGAGCTTGGTATTCAGTACGTGGACTATGCCGCTTGGCATGAGAAAGCACTGTCGGGAGAGGCCTTCGAGCAAAGCGCAACCTTCTGGCGCCGCTATCTAAGTGATGCTCCTCCGCTCTCAACACTACCGGGGGATTTCGCTAGGCCTAGCCAAGTATCGCATGCCGGTAGTGCCCTGAGCATGACATTTAGTCCAGACCAATCACAAGCGTTGAACAAGCTTGCCGCACAGCGTGGCACCACGCTATTTACGCTTCTATTGGCGAGTTTTCAGCTGTTGATGCATCGCCAGACCCGTCAACACGACCTGATTGTGGGAACCGATGTCGCTGGCCGTAGCCATCCCGACGTTGAGCCGTTGATTGGCTTTTTTGTCAATGTAATCCCGCTGCGGTCTCGTTTGTCTGATGGCCAGATTGATTTCGGCCACTGGCTCGAGCAAGTACAGACCAGCGTGCTGGATGCCTTCGATCATCAAAATGTTCCCTTCGACAAAATTGTCGAGCTTTCGGGGATTGGTCGTGAGCGCGACCGTTCCCCCCTGATACAAACCCTCTTCGTACTACAAAACACGCCAACCGAGCGGTTCTCAATTCCGGGCTTGGAAGTGGAGGTAATGCCTCAGCCTCGGCAAGAGTCGAAGTTCGATATGGCGATATTCGTCAATGAGAGTGATACCGGACTATCAGTCGAGTGGGTCTACGCCACCGCATTGTACCGACGCGAAACCATTGAGCACTTAACCGGTGCCTGGCAGTCGCTACTAGCGCAGATCGTGGAAGCTCCCAACATGCCCGTCGAGGAGTTTCGTTTACCCTAATGGAGAAACACGCTATGCAAAACAAGCTTTCAAAAGGTTCCAAACTCAACAAGCTTGGCAGCCTGAAATCCCAGCCAGGTGCGCGCCCCTCGACCAATAGTGATTCACCGATACGAACGGCGCTGCTCGATGAAAAAAGAGTCTTTCCTCTCGTGATCGAAGCGGCGGACGCTGACCTTGATGCGGTGGCGTGGGCAACTTCCCAGCGTGACTTCATCGAGCAAAACTTACGCAAGCATGCAGGCATTCTGTTCCGTAACTTTGGGCTGACCACACCGCAAGAGTTTGAAGCCTTTGCCGAGGCTATCCAGCCGGGCCTTTACGGCAACTATGGTGACCTGCCCAAGAAAGAAGGGGGCGCAATACCTACCGTTCAACCCCCTATCCTGAACGCCAGATGATTCTCTATCACAACGAAAGCTCGCATTTGGAGCGCTGGCCGCGCAAGCAACTGTTCTTCTGCGAATTCCCTTCTCCGTGGGGGGCGCCACCCCGATCGTTGACTGCAGGGAGATGCTACGCCAACTGCCCGCCGATGTGGTGGAGGAGTTCGAGCGCAAAGGGCTGCTTTATGTGCGCACCTTCACCCGCAACCTGGACGTGAGCTGGCGAGACTTTTTCAAAACCGATAGCAAGGAGAGGTTGAAGCGCGGCTCAAAGAAGGGGGAATTGAGTGGCAGTGGTTGGGTGATGACGAACTGCAGACGCGTACGCGCTGCCCAGCGGTAGTCACCCATCCCGTGACCGGTGACCGAGTGTTCTTCAATCAGGTGCAACTCCACCACGTCAGTTGCCTTGAGCCTGATGTGAAAGAAGACCTGCTTGGCATGGTTGGTCAGGAGCGCCTGCCACGCAATGTCTATTTCGGTGATGGCTCCGTAATTAGCGACGAGATGATGAAGGTTGTCGGCGATGCCTACGAAGCCTGCGCGGTGCGCTTCGACTGGCGCCGGGGCGATGTGGTGATGGTCGACAACATGTTAGCAGCCCATGCCCGGGATCCCTACGAGGGGCCACGCAAGATCGTGGTAGCGATGGGAGACATCTATGAGCGTTCGGCGCTGGAAGAGGCTCAAGGAGCAAGTGCCGATGCCGAGTTGGTCGGTCAATGAAGTCACGGGTATTGGGAGTCAATAAATGAATGCGATAACGGAACAGCAGAGCCTTGCCCATTGGCCGCTTAGCCCTGAACAGCGTGCAGTGTTGGTGGCGGCGGAAGTGAATGAAAGTGACACACAGCAGGCAGCATTAGCGCAGGTCGAGGTCATGGTGGTCGATATTCAGGGTGCGCTTGATAGCTCGCGGCTGGAGCAAGCACTGAGCGACCTTAGGCAACAGCATGAAGCCCTATCGACGGCTCTGAAGAGTGTGGCGGGGTATCGTGGGCTGCGCCACCAAGCGCTTGAAGACCTGCCTGCCATTGAGTGGCGGCATGAGGACTTACGCGGCAGCGGTGACAAGAAAGCGCTGCTCAACGACTTTCTTAATAACTATCGCGAGTCACTAAAGCGCCGGCCCATTGCCCTAGAATCCGGTGAGCTGCTGCGTCCAGCGCTGCTGCAAACGGGTGAAACAACCTGGGTATTAGTACTGGCTGTTTCGGCGTTGGTGGCGGATCGTGGCAGTCTGCTGTCGCTGTTCTCGGCGTTGGTGGATGCTTATGAGCCGCGTGGCGGAACCGACGATGAGTCTGCGCTGCAATATTCCCAATTCATCGAGTGGCGCGCTTCTCTTGAAAACGACGATGACGCCGAAGAGGGCCGAGAGTATTGGCAAAACCACCAGCAGCATGCCGAGCAGGCAGGCGTATGCCGTTTACCTACAATGCAGGCAAATCGCCATGACGTGCGGGTAGAGCATGAATATGTGGCCTGTCCGCTCGAACCAGACCTAGTAGCGCGTATCGATAGCCTGGCAGATGAGCTTCAAGTATCCGCAGAGGTAGTATTGCAGGCGGCCTGGTGGGCGCTACTCGCCAGGATTAGCAGCAACGAGTGTGTGCTGGGCGGCTGGCAACACGACTGCCGCCAGGATTACGAGGTGATGCAAGGGGCATTCGGGCTCTTCGATAAGGTGCTGCCGGTGCTGGTTGAAGGTGTCGCTGATAGTGACTTCTCTAGCTGGATTACCCGTTTAGCAGAGCAGCTAGAGGCGCATACCCAGGCTCAAGAGTATTGGTCGATTGATGCGCTGCCCGATAAGCGCCACCTAGTCGCGGGGTTCGCATTTTCGGAGGGAGTGAGTGAGTTAAATACGGCAGGTTTGCAGTGGCACTTGCGAGCATTGCCTGGGCCATCAGCAGAATTTGAACTTGCCTTGCATATTGACCGCAGTGAGAGCGGCGCAGTGGCGATGCTCTACACCGACCCATCATGCTATAGCCGCGCGGCGTCCGAATGTCTGCTGGGTCAGTACCAGACACTGCTACAGGCTGGCCTCGCCGATCCCGCGCAAAAACTATTTTCGGTGCCGCTTATTTCCCCTGAGCAACAGCTGGCGTTGCAGTCGATTGAGGACAGTGTGCTCGACGTGGGTGAGCGTAGCGTAGCGGCCCATATCGCTGACTGGGCGGCTTCGACGCCGGATGCCATTGCCATTGAGGAGCAGGGTCGTACGCTGAGTTACGCCCAACTGGAAGCCCGCATTAATGATATCGCTCGGTGGCTGGATGGTCAGGGCGTCAAGCGTGGAGATTACGTAGCGCTTAATTTGCCCCGTTCCACCGATTTGGTCGTGCTGCTACTGGCAGTATGGCGTGTAGGTGCCGCCTATCTGCCGCTCGACCCTGAGTGGCCCGTAGCCCGTAAACGTCGGGTGCTTGAGGATGCCCAGCCCGCGCTAGTAGTAAGCGCTGAAAACACCGAGGCGGAGCCCCTAGCCCTTCCCGGCATCCGCAGTGTGGGTTCGCCAAGAGAAGTCGAAGAGTCGGGTGGTAGCGCATTGTCGTTTCCAGAGCTGGACCTCGGCGACGTGGCCTACCTTCTCTATACCTCTGGCTCCACGGGGGCTCCAAAAGGCGTGGTAATCGAGCATGGTCAACTTCTCAATTACGTAGCCAGTGCCACAAAGGCCATGGGGCTATCGGTATGCCAGCGCTGGGCATTGACCGGCTCGCTGGCCACCGATCTGGGCAATACTGCACTGTTCGGTGCTTTGTTCAATGGTGCCCGTATCGTGATCGCCGCACCTGACGATATGCAGGATGGTGACCACTTTGCGCACTTTATGTCGGCGGCCGATATCGATGCGCTCAAGATAGTGCCTTCCCACCTGGAGGCCCTGCTGGAGTGCGAAGCTCCCCGGTTACCGAAAACGCTGATTTTAGGCGGTGAGGTAACTTCATCTGCCTTACTTTCGAGCATTGCGCGGATTTCGCCCGAGTGCCAACTATACAACCACTATGGCCCCACAGAAGCCACGGTGGGCGTTATGGTGCACTCGGTATCGCTGGCGCAAGACGTTGAGGGCCCGCTGCCGCTAACCCAGTTGCTGCCGAATTGCCGCTATCGAGTACTTGACGATAATTTGCACGCGACCCCCACCGGTGCCGTAGGTGAGCTGTATTTGGGCGGCGCCCAACTGGCGCGGGGTTATCTCAATAGCGATGCTTCCGCGTTTGTCGAAGATCCCTTCATTCCCAGTGAGCGTCTCTATCGCACCGGCGACCTAGCGTGCGTGCTGCCCGAGGGTGGCGTACGCCTTATTGGGCGAGCCGACGATCAGATCAAGCTGCGTGGTTTCCGAATCGAACCGGCGGAAATAGAAAGCGTGTTGCAAGCACAACCAGGGATTAAGCAGAGCCTGGTTCGCCTGATGGGTCGGGGCGGTGATACCCAGGAACTCGTAGCGTTCCTGATTGCTGACTCCGAGGTAACGTCCGTTGAGGGCCAAGCCCAGCTTCGCGAGCAGCTGGTTGTGCTACTGCCTGAGCCCATGCGTCCTTCTCGTTTTATCCCTGTTGAGTATTTCCCTCGCCTAGGTAACGGCAAGGTAGACACCCCCGCGCTGGAAGCCTTGGCCCAAAAAACAACGGAAAGAAAAACCTTGGTGAAGCCCCAGGATGCCGTGGAAGTCAACCTGTGTCAGGCCATGGCTGAGCTGCTTGGTCGTGATGAGATCGGTATTGATGACGATTTCTTCGAGCTGGGTGGGCACTCCTTGCTGGTGATCAAGCTGGTGGCACGCATTCGTAAGCAGTTCGGGATCGAGATAGCCCCCGGTGTGGTGTTCGATCATCCTACCGTCGCCGAGTTGGGTGCTGCTCTACGCGAGAGTTGTGCTGAGGCCAGCACGAGCGGTCTAGCCGAGCTTGATAGCAACTGAGTAGACAAACTTGCCTAGTAACATCATTTGTAACGCGATACAGGAAGAGGATTTAGCGATGAAGGAATTGGCTCATCCACAAGATGTGGCAGCACCTAGTGATGGCAGGGAAGGGCAAGAAGGAGTGTCTGAAGCAGTTCGTGAAGATGATGTATTGCCATTGTCATACTCCCAGCAGCAGCTTTGGTTCCTGTATCGTTATTCGCCGGATCTTACCGCCTACAACCAGCCGCGTGCTTACCGGCTTACCGGAAACGTGGATGCAGGGGCGCTAGAAAGCGCCTTTCAAGCACTGATTCAACGCCATAGTGTACTGAGAACGCGATTCTTTGAGCGCAACGGCGTACCGCAGCAGTCCGTGTTCTCCAGCATCCCTTTTTCTATTCGTAGAGAAGATCTCTCTGCGCTGGCTGCACCAGAGCAGGACGAAAGGCTGGAGCGGTCGATCAAGAAAGTCGCGCAGCATGTCTTCGATCTTGGTGAGCCACCGTTGCTAGTGGCTCGGTTGATAAAGATGGAAGAGCGCCGACACGTTCTGGTTGTCTGCCTTCACCACATCATTTCAGATGCTTGGTCTAACCGCATCATCGAATCCGATCTGAGTGAAGCCTATCGTCAGGCGTTGGGCCAAAACGAAGATGCGCAGCTTCCAAGCTTGCCCGTGCAATATGGCGACTACGTTCGACAACAACAGAAGAGAGTGGCGTCGGGCGATATTGACAAGGAACTTAAGTATTGGAATGAGCATCTGGGGGATGATGTCCCACCGTTAGAAATCACTACTGACCATGTCTATCCCAAACAGCAAGAGTTTCGGGGTGCCACAAAGCGTTTCGTGTTGGATAGCAGCCTCGCCAGTTCCCTGCAAGCCTTTTGCCAACAACAGCGCTTTACTCCTTTTGTGCCACTTTTCGCCGCCTGGCAAGTAGTCCTGGCCCGCTATTGTGGGCAGCAAGACTTTGCCATTGGCGTTCCTTCGTCAGGTCGCCAGCAAGAGGAGTTTCAGGAGGTCGTTGGCTTTTTCATCACGACACTGCCTTTTCGAGTACGAGTGAATCCAGCCATGACGCTGCGTGACGTATGTCAGCAGGTTAAAAAGGATGCAGTGGGATCCCTCAATTATGCTGATATGCCATTGGAGGTCTTGCTCGAACAACAGAAAGTAAAGCGGGATCCCGTTCGACAGCCGCTGTTTCAGGTTATGTTTGGTCTCCAGTTTAGGTCTGATGAGGAGCAGCTTCAGTTAGATGATGTGTCTGTCGAACTGATCGATATTTCGCAGACGAGTGCAAAGTTTGAGTTATCTCTGGATATTTTCATCGAGCAGGAGCAAGTGGTTGGCGCTCTAGAGTTCAATTCCGATCTATTCGATGAAAAAACCATCCACCGATTGATTGGTTATTACCAGGAAGTACTAGGAGTCTTATTAGAGAAGCCAGAAACACAACTCTGCTCCATAGAGCTCCCTGACAATGCCGAAAAAGCACTGTTACGCGATTGGGGAAGCCGCGAAGCAACCGATAGTCCGGTCGAACCCATCCATCACGTGATAGAGCGCCAAGCTGCGGCAACCCCAGAGGCTACGGCACTAGTATTCGAAGATCAGTCGCTCAACTACACCGAACTCAATACCCGCGCCAACCAGTTGGCCCACTACCTGATCGGTCTAGGCGTAAAACCTGAGACCCGGGTGGGCATCGCCCTGGAACGCTCCATCGAGATGGTGGTGGGGCTGTTGGGTATTCTCAAGGCGGGTGGCGCTTATGTGCCACTAGATCCAGATTATCCGAGTGATCGGTTGGCCTATATGGTCAAAGACAGCAGCATTGAGCTGCTGCTTACCCAACAGCACCTGCACGACATCTTACCGTGGTAGGGAGCCTGAACGTTATTGAGCTGGATCAGTTGGATGTGACGCATCATGCGCCAACCAACCCAGAGGTGGCACTGCACGGTGAACATCTCGCCTATGTGATTTACACCTCGGGCTCCACCGGGCGTCCCAAGGGCGCAGCCAACCGTCATGGTTCGTTGGCCAATCGCCTGCAGTGGATGCAGGAGGCCTATGGGTTAACGGCCGATGATGCGGTGCTACAGAAAACCCCGTTCAGCTTTGACGTCTCGGTATGGGAGTTCTTCTGGCCGCTGATGCAGGGTGCCCAACTGGTGATGGCGCCACAGGTGTTCACCGCGAGCCAGTCCAACTGGTCGAGCTAATCCGTACCCACAATATAACCACGCTGCACTTCGTACCTTCAATGCTGCAGGCCTTCCTGGCCCATGGCGAGGTAGAAGCCTGCACCAGCCTGACACGCTTGGTATGCAGCGGTGAAGCGCTGCCTGCGGAGCTGCAGAATCAGGTATTTGCCCGCCTGCCTCACACGGCACTCTACAACCTCTACGGCCCCACTGAAGCGGCCATTGATGTTACCCACTGGACTTGCCAAGACGACGGGCGCAACCACGTAGCTATCGGCCAACCGATCGCTGGTATCCATACCTTCGTATTGGATGGCGATCTTAACTTGGCGCCGCCCGGGGTCGCGGGTGAACTTTATCTCGGAGGCATTGGGTTGGCACGGGGCTACCTGCACCGCCCTGACCTTACCGCAGAACGTTTTGTCGCCGATCCATTTGCGCAGGGCGAACGCCTCTACCGCACCGGCGATCTGGTGCGCTGGCGGGAGGACGGCCAGCTCGAGTACCTGGGGCGGCTTGATCATCAAGTGAAAATCCGTGGCTTGCGGATCGAGCTAGGTGAGATCGAAGCCGAACTACTCGCTCAGCCGGCGGTTCGCGAGGCGGTGGTGGTCGCCGAGGAAGGTTCCGGCGGTTCGAGGCTGGTGGCTTATGTGGTTCCCCAAGTCGACAGTGAACTCAATACCGCTGTACTACGTGAAGCGCTGAGTCAAAAACTACCGGATTATATGGTGCCGGGAGCTGTGGTCACCCTCGATGCGCTGCCGCTGAATGCCAACGGCAAGGTAGACCGCAAGGCGCTGCCCGACCCGGAGTTTGCCAGTGGCTCGCAGTATGAGCCGCCTCAAGGTGAGGTGGAAGAAGCACTGGCGGAAATTTGGTCTGAGGTGTTGGGCGTCGAAAGGGTGGGTCGACTCGACAACTTCTTCGAGCTGGGTGGCCATTCATTATTGGCTCTGAAGGTGTTGGAGCAAATGCGGCATCAAGGACTGACGGCGCAGGTACGCACGCTGTTCCAATGCCCGGAACTGGCGGCCTTTGCCCGGGCATTGACGCAGGCATCAGAGCAGCCGGAAATTATCACCCCGCCTAACCGCATTCCAGATGGCTGCTCGGCAATCCAGCCCGAGATGCTGACTTTGATCGAACTCAATGCCGAAGAGATCAGCGCCATCGAAGCGGCAGTGCCGGGTGGAGCCAGCAATATCCAGGATATTTACCCGCTGGCACCATTGCAGGAGGGCATCCTCTTTCACCACCGTTTACAGGAAGAGGGCGATGCCTATGTCACCCGCGTCTGCTTGGCTTCGACAGCCGAGGACGGCTGGAAGCCTTTATTGTCGGTTTTAACCAGCTCATTGCCCGCCACGATATTTTACGTACGGCGGTACTTTGGGAGGGAGTTCGTGAACCGGTACAAGTGGTTTACCGACATGCCGAACTAGCCCTCGAATGGCTAGACTTGGAGGGAGATGGTTCTCACTGCGTCGCTCAACGTCTGAATGCCGAGGTGAACCCTGAACACCATCGTATCGATGTGCGTCGAGCCCCCATGCTACGGGCAGTTGCTGCATATGATGCCGAGCAAAATCGCTGGCTGCTGCAGCTACCTAGCCACCACTTAGTCATGGATCACACCACCCTCGAGCTCTTGGTGGAAGAAATTTCCCTGATCCAGCAAGGCCGCGAGGACGAGTTGCTCAAACCGCTGCCCTTCCGAAACTTTGTGGCGCAGACCCGGCTAGGGGGAAGCCTGGAAGAGCACGGAGCCTTTTTCCGCGAGCAGTTGGGCGATATTGAAGAACCGACCGCGCCCTTCGGGCTACTAGACGTTCGCGGCGATGGCAGCGAGATAGAGGAAGTTCGCGTTCCTCTGGATACAGAGCTGGCCCGGCAGGTGCGGCAACAGGCCCAGAGCTATGGTGTGAGCACGGCTAGCCTGTTCCATCTGGCCTGGGCCTTGGTATTGAGCAAAACCACTGGGCGGGACGATGTGGTGTTCGGCACCGTGCTGTTCGGCCGCATGCAGGGCACCGAGGGCGCCGAGCGAGCGCTGGGGATGTTTATCAATACGCTCCCTGTGCGTATCAAAATGGGCACTCAAGGTGTCGATAAGTGCCTGCGTCACACCCACGATACTCTGTCTGAGATAATGCACCACGAACATGCCAGCCTTGGACTAGCGCAGCGCTGCAGCGGATTGCCTGGCGGAACGCCGCTCTTTACTAGTCTGCTGAACTATCGTTACAGCGCACCTCAGCAAGAGGGAAGCATCGCGCATACCTGGGAAGGTATGGAGGTACTGAGCGGTCAGGAGCGCACCAACTACCCGATCACGATGTCGGTGGACGATTTAGGTAACGGCTTTCAGTTGGTAGGGCAGGTTAGCCGAACGATAGGTGCACAGCGGTTGTGTGACTATCTGAGCGCGGCCATTGCAGGCATCGTAGAAAATCTGCAAGCGGCGTCTCAACAACCATTAAGTGAGATCAGTCTGCTCAGAACAGACGAACAGCAGCTGTTGAGCGAATGGGGAGAGAATACCCAACAGTATTCAGGCACTTCTCCAGTCCATCATCTAATTGAGCGTCAGGCAGCGGCAACCCCAGAGGCCACTGCGCTAGTATTCCAAGATCAGTCACTCAGCTATGCTGAACTCAATGCCCGTGCCAACCGGTTGGCTCATTATCTGATCGGTCTAGGCGTAAAACCCGACACCCGGGTGGGCATCGCCATGGAACGCTCCATCGAGATGGTGGTGGGGCTACTAGCGATACTCAAGGCGGGCGGTGCCTATGTGCCGCTGGATCCGGATTATCCTGCCGAGCGGTTGGCCTATATGGTCGAAGATAGTGGCATTGAGCTGCTGCTTACCCAGCAACATCTGAGTGATACCTTGCCAGTGACCGATGGGCTAAACGTTATTGAACTGGATCGCTTGGGTGTGACGCATCATGCGTCAACCAACCCGGAGGTGGCACTGCACCGTGAACATCTCGCCTATGTCATTTACACCTCGGGCTCCACCGGACGGCCCAAGGGCGTGATGGTGCGCCATCATGCGCTTAGCCATTTCTTATTAAGCATGCAGGAAACCCCTGGCCTAAGCCCAGACGATATCCTGGTGGCGGTGACCTCACTATCGTTCGATATTGCCGCCCTGGAGCTGTATCTGCCATTGATCAGCGGAGCAAGGGTAGTGCTGGCGAGCCGTGAGACGACTCGAGATGGCAAGGCCTTGGGAGAATTACTCAATCAGGAAAAAGCGACGGTTCTGCAGGCGACACCCTCCGGCTGGCGGCTGCTGCGCTCGTCAGGCTGGCCATGGACGACGGCCCCGTTAATGGAAGGCTTTAAGGGGCTATGCGGTGGTGAGGCTTTGCCACTTGATTTGGCTGAGGAACTGCAAACTCAGGGGATCGAATTGTGGAACATGTATGGCCCCACTGAGACCACGATTTGGTCAGCGACGGATCGAGTGAGTGGCGGCCAAGCTTTTCTGGGAAGTGCTATTGCGGCGACACAGCTGTACGTTCTGGATGGTGCGCTCAACTTGTCACCCCTAGGAGTGGCGGGGGAGTTGTACCTAGGTGGTGTGGGCTTAGCACGGGGCTACCTGAGCCGTGCTGAACTGACGACAGAGCGTTTTGTGGCCGACCCCTTTACTGCGGGCGAACGCCTCTACCGTACGGGTGATCTAGTGCGTTGGCGGGAGGATGGTCAGCTTGAATACTTGGGACGGATTGACCATCAGATCAAAGTACGCGGCTTCCGTATTGAGCTAGGCGAGATTGAAGCTCAATTGCTTGCCCTGTCGGAGATACGCGAAGCAGTGGTGGTTGCCCAAGAGTGGCCAGGTGGATCTAGGTTGGTGGCTTATGTAGTGCCACAGGCCGACATCGAGCTCGACACTAGCACACTCCGCGAACGACTCGGTCAAAAGCTACCGGACTATATGGTGCCTGGGGTGATAGTCACTCTGGAAGCGCTGCCGCTAACCCCGAACGGTAAGGTAGACCGTAAGGCACTGCCCGAGTCGGGATTGGACATTGGCTCGCAGTACGAGCCTCCTCAAGGTGAGGTGGAAGAAGCATTGGCGATGGTCTGGGCTGAAGCCCTTGGCGCCGAACGAGTGGGGCGTCATGACAACTTCTTCGATCATGGTGGGCATTCGCTGCTGGCTGTGCAGATGGTGGCTCGCGTTCAAGCTGATATGCAAGTTGAACTCCAACTATCCGAGGTGTTTAGGAAACCCCTGCTGCGCGATCTAGCAGAGTGTATCGCCACGCTAAGCAGCGGGCACTCCTTAGACCAGTCGCTCTCTGACATTGATTCCTTCATCGACAGCATGGATACCGTTCAATGAGTAACATCGATACCCATCGTATTGCGGAACGCTTTTCCGGATTGTCGGCCGAGCAGCGCCGTGTGGTTTACGACAAAATTCGTACTCAAGGGCTGGGAATTGGCCAGTTCCCAATTCTTTCTCGCCCTTTATCAAAACAGAAAACTTGCTTGCCCTCTTATGCCCAGCTTCGCCAGTGGTTTCTCTGGCGCATGGATCCTCAGAGCCGCGCTTACCATATCACTGGCGCTCTAACCCTTAAGGGTACGCTCGACCCTGAAGTATTGCGGGGTAACTTTTCCGCTTTGGTAACTCGTCATGAGGCATTGCGCACGGTCTTCCGTGACGATGGCGAGGGCGGGGTGATACAAGTGGTGCAAGACGAGAGCAACTTCGCATGGCACGAAGTTGAACTAGGCCAGATGCAGAAGGATGAGCGCGAAGCGTCAATAGAGAGTCAAGTTACACAGCTCTGCGATGTTCCCTTTGACCTGGAGCAGGGCCCGCTGCTGAGGGTGGGGCTATTGCGATTAGCTAAAGAGGAGCATCTATTGGTGGTGGTTATGCACCACATCATCTCCGATGGTTGGTCGATGCAGTTGATCATCGATGAGTTTTCTGCCGATTACCGCGCTCGGGTGAGAGGGGAGGTTTGGCAGCCACCATCCTTACCGATTCAGTACGCCGATTATTCAGTATGGCAGCGCCAATGGATGGAGGCGGGCGAGAAGGAACGCCAGCTCGCCTATTGGCAGGCGGAACTAGGTGACGAACATCCGGTACTGCAACTGCCAACCGATTGTCCGCGCCGCAACGATGGACATTATCACACTGCGCGTCACCAAATGGTGCTCTCGGAATCACTGATTAGCGGGCTCCGCCAGCTAACCCAGGCACAGGGTGCCACCCTGTTCATTACGTTGCTGACAGGTTTCCAAGCGCTGCTGTATCGCTATACCGGGCAGGAAGATATTCGGGTCGGTGTACCGATCGCCAACCGTCACCGGACGGAAACTCAAGGGGTAGTTGGGTTCTTCGTTAATACTCAGGTACTGCGTAACCAGTTGAATGGACGCCTGAACTTGGCCGAGGCGCTGCAACAGAGCAAACGAGCGGCGTTGGGTGCACAAGAGCATCAGGATCTCCCTTTTGAGCAGTTAGTAGAAACGCTGCAGCCGGAACGCAGTATGAGCCAGACGCCGCTATTCCAGGTGATGTTCAACCACCAGCGGCAGGATCATGGCGCGTTGCAGACACTACCAGGACTAGAACTGAGCAGTTGGCCACTAGATAAGGGCGAGGCGCAGTGCGAGCTGACGCTAAATGTTGTGGAGCGCACAGATGGCTGCTTAGAAACAAACTTTGTTTATGCAGAAGAGCTGTTCGACTCAACTACAACTGAACACCTAGCGCAGCACTATGTCGCCGTTCTAGAGGCTCTGGTAGATAGGCCGGAGCGAGCACTAGGCGATATTGATCTGCTTGATAAAGGCGATCATCTTCAATTACAGACATGGGGAGTAAACACTCAGCATTACTCCGATGCTCCGCCAATTCATCATCTGACTGAGAGCCAAGCGGCAGCAACCCCAGAGGCCGCGGCACTCATTTTCGATAATCAGCGCCTCAGCTACGATGAGCTTAATACTCGTGCCAATCGCCTAGCTCACTATCTGATTGATCTAGGCGTAAAACCCGAGACTCGAGTAGGCATCGCTGTTGAGCGCTCCATCGAGATGGTGGTGGGGCTGTTGGGCATACTCAAAGCGGGCGGCGCCTATGTGCCACTGGATCCGGATTACCCCGCCGACCGGCTGGCCTATATGGTCGAAGACAGCGGCATCGAACTGTTACTCACTCAGCGACATCTGGTTGATGCTCTGCCTCTGGCCGATGGCTTAAGTGTTATCGAGCTGGATCAGTTGGACGTCACGCATCATGCGTCAACCAACCCACAGGTGGCACTGCACGGTGAACATCTCGCCTATGTGATTTACACCTCGGGTTCCACCGGGCGACCCAAGGGCGCAGCCAACCGTCATGGTTCGTTGGCCAATCGCCTGCAGTGGATGCAGGAGGCCTATGGGTTAACGGCCGATGATGCGGTGCTACAGAAAACCCCGTTCAGCTTTGACGTCTCGGTATGGGAGTTCTTCTGGCCGCTGATGCAGGGTGCCCAACTGGTGATGGCGCCACCAGGTGTTCACCGCGAGCCAGTCCAACTGGTCGAGCTAATCCGTACCCACAATATAACCACGCTGCACTTCGTACCTTCAATGCTGCAGGCCTTCCTGGCCCATGGCGAGGTAGAAGCCTGCACCAGCCTGACACGCTTGGTATGCAGCGGTGAAGCGCTGCCTGCGGAGCTGCAGAATCAGGTATTTGCCCGCCTGCCTCACACGGCACTCTACAACCTCTACGGCCCCACTGAAGCGGCCATTGATGTTACCCACTGGACTTGCCAAGACGACGGGCGCAACCACGTAGCTATCGGCCAACCGATCGCTGGTATCCATACCTTCGTATTGGATGGCGATCTTAACTTGGCGCCGCCCGGGGTCGCGGGTGAACTTTATCTCGGAGGCATTGGGTTGGCACGGGGCTACCTGCACCGCCCTGACCTTACCGCAGAACGTTTTGTCGCCGATCCATTTGCGCAGGGCGAACGCCTCTACCGCACCGGCGATCTGGTGCGCTGGCGGGAGGACGGCCAGCTCGAGTACCTGGGGCGGCTTGATCATCAAGTGAAAATCCGTGGCTTGCGGATCGAGCTAGGTGAGATCGAAGCCGAACTACTCGCTCAGCCGGCGGTTCGCGAGGCGGTGGTGGTCGCCGAGGAAGGTTCCGGCGGTTCGAGGCTGGTGGCTTATGTGGTTCCCCAAGTCGACAGTGAACTCAATACCGCTGTACTACGTGAAGCGCTGAGTCAAAAACTACCGGATTATATGGTGCCGGGAGCTGTGGTCACCCTCGATGCGCTGCCGCTGAATGCCAACGGCAAGGTAGACCGCAAGGCGCTGCCCGACCCGGAGTTTGCCAGTGGCTCGCAGTATGAGCCGCCTCAAGGTGAGGTGGAAGAAGCACTGGCGGAAATTTGGTCTGAGGTGTTGGGCGTCGAAAGGGTGGGTCGACTCGACAACTTCTTCGAGCTGGGTGGCCATTCATTATTGGCTCTGAAGGTGTTGGAGCAAATGCGGCATCAAGGACTGACGGCGCAGGTACGCACGCTGTTCCAATGCCCGGAACTGGCGGCCTTTGCCCGGGCATTGACGCAGGCATCAGAGCAGCCGGAAATTATCACCCCGCCTAACCGCATTCCAGATGGCTGCTCGGCAATCCAGCCCGAGATGCTGACTTTGATCGAACTCAATGCCGAAGAGATCAGCGCCATCGAAGCGGCAGTGCCGGGTGGAGCCAGCAATATCCAGGATATTTACCCGCTGGCACCACTGCAGGAGGGCATTCTCTTCCATCACCAACTGCAGGAAGAGGGCGATGCCTACATAACACAACAGCAGCTTGGCTTTGATAGTAGAGAGCGACTGGAAGCATTTATTACTGGTCTTAACCAGCTTATTGTCCGCCACGATATTCTGCGTACTGCTGTGCTGTGGGAGAACCTGAATGAACCGGTTCAGGTGGTTTACCGGTATGCCGAGTTAGCTCTCGAATGGCTGAACGTGGATGGCGCCTCATCACAAAGCGTTGCCGAACAACTGAATGCCGAGGTGGACCCTGAGCACCATCGCCTCAATGTGCGTCGAGCCCCTATGCTACGGGCAGTTGCTGCATATGATGCCGAGCAAAATCGCTGGCTGCTGCAGCTACCTAGCCACCACCTCGTCATGGATCACACTACCCTTGAGCTATTGGTGGAAGAAATTTCCCTGATCCAGCAAGGCCGCGAGGACGAGTTGCTCAAACCGCTGCCCTTCCGAAACTTTGTGGCGCAGACCCGGCTAGGGGGAAGCCTGGAAGAGCACGGAGCCTTTTTCCGCGAGCAGTTGGGCGATATTGAAGAACCGACCGCGCCCTTCGGGCTACTAGACGTTCGCGGCGATGGCAGCGAGATAGAGGAAGTTCGCGTTCCTCTGGATACAGAGCTGGCCCGGCAGGTGCGGCAACAGGCCCAGAGCTATGGTGTGAGCACGGCTAGCCTGTTCCATCTGGCCTGGGCCTTGGTATTGAGCAAAACCACTGGGCGGGACGATGTGGTGTTCGGCACCGTGCTGTTCGGCCGCATGCAGGGCACCGAGGGCGCCGAGCGAGCGCTGGGGATGTTTATCAATACGCTGCCGGTTCGTATCAAAATGGGCTCTCAAGGTGTCGATCAGTCCTTGCGACAAACCCACGAGGCTCTATCTGCTCTGTTGTATCACGAGCATGCCAGCCTTGGCCTTGCGCAGCGCTGCAGCGGGTTGCTTGGCGGAACGCCGCTCTTCACTAGTCTGCTGAACTATCGTTACAGCGCACCTCAACAAGCGAAAAGTCTCGTTCATACCTGGGAAGGCATGGAAGTACTGGGCGGTCAGGAGCGTACCAACTACCCGATCACGATGTCGGTGGACGATTTAGGTAACGGCTTCCAGTTGGTAGGGCAGGTGAGGTGAGCCGTATCATCGGTGCTCAGCGATTGTGTGACTACCTGAGGACCGCCATTGCAGGTATCGTAGAAAAGCTGCAAGCGAAGCCCAAGCAATCATTAAGTGAGATCAGTCTGCTTAGAGCAGACGAAAAGCAGTTGTTGAGCGAGTGGGGGGAGAATACGCAACAGTATTCCGCAACTGCACCAATCCATCAGTTAATTGAGCGCCAGGCTGCGGTAACGCCAGAGACTACTGCGCTAGTATTCCAAGATCAGTCACTCAGCTATGCTGAATTCAATGCCCGTGCCAACCAGTTGGCTCATTATCTGATCTGTCTAGGCGTAAAACCCGAAGCTCGAGTGGGCATCGCCATGGAGCGTTCCATTGAGATGGTGGTGGGGCTGCTGGCTATTCTCAAAGCGGGGGGCGCCTATGTGCCGCTGGATCCGGATTACCCCGCCGAGCGGCTGGCCTATATGGTCGAAGACAGCGGCATCGAGTTGCTGCTCACCCAGCAGCATCTTCGCGATACGTTGCCGATAGCTGAGAGTCTGAGCGTTATCGAGCTGGATTGTCTAGAAGTAGCGCACCATGCCTCGAATAATCCCGGAGTAGCCCTGCATGGTGAGCACCTCGCCTATGTGATTTACACCTCGGGTTCCACCGGGCGACCCAAAGGAGCGGCCAACCGTCACCATGCACTGATTAATCGCTTACAGTGGATGCAGGATGCCTATGGCCTAACGGCTGACGATGCGGTGCTGCAGAAAACGCCATTCAGTTTCGATGTTTCCGTGTGGGAGTTCTTCTGGCCGCTGATGCAGGGGGCGCGGCTGGTGATGGCGCCGCCGGGAGCCCATCGCGAACCGGCACAATTGGTCGAGCTAATCCGTAGCCATAACATCACTACACTGCACTTTGTACCGTCAATGCTTCAGGCCTTCTTGGCTCATGGCAAGGTTGAAAACTGCACCAGTCTGACACGCTTGGTATGCAGCGGTGAGGCGCTGCCGGCCGAACTGCAGAATCAGGTACTCACTCGTTTGCCTCACGCGGGGCTCTACAACCTCTATGGCCCCACCGAAGCAGCTATCGACGTTACCCACTGGACTTGCCAAGACGATGGGCTCAACCAGGTAGCGATCGGCCAACCGATCGCCGGTATCCGCACTTACGTACTGGACGGCGATCTTAACTTGTCGCCGTCAGGCGTTGCGGGGGAACTCTATCTTGGTGGCGCTGGGTTGGCACGGGGCTATTTGAATCGCCGAAGCTTAACGGCGGAGCGCTTTGTCGCTGATCCGTTCACAGAGGGAGAACGCCTCTACCGCACCGGCGACCTGGTGCGATGGCGCGACGACGGTCAGCTTGAGTACCTGGGCCGCCTGGATCACCAGGTGAAGATCCGCGGCCTACGTATCGAATTGGGCGAAGTTGAAGCTGAGTTACTGACGCAGCCAGAGGTTCGCGAGGCGGTGGTGGTCGCCCAAGAAGGCCCCGGTGGTTCGAGACTGGTGGCTTATGTGGTACCCCAAGTCGCCATTGAGCTCGACACCAGTAAATTACGCGAGCGACTGGGTCAACAGTTGCCAGATTATATGGTGCCGGGAGTGGTGGTCACGCTCGATGCACTGCCGCTGAATGCCAACGGCAAGGTGGATCGCAAGGCCCTGCCCGAGCCGGGTTTTGCCAGTGGCACGCAGTATGAGCCGCCTCAAGGAGAGGTGGAAGAAGCCTTAGCGGAGATCTGGTCGGAGATACTTGGCTTCGAACGGGTGGGCCGATACGACAACTTCTTCGAGTTGGGAGGCCACTCGCTTTTAGCAACTCAGATATCGGCTCGTTTCACGCAGCGCTTTGGAGAGGTGTTGCCAGTAAGACTTATTTTTGAACACCCGACGCTGGCGAAAATGGCAACACGAGTCGCGTTACAACAGGTTAATGCCGATGGTGGTCGCGCGAAGCGGCTCTCCACTATGGATCAACTGCTCAACGAATTGGAGGAGTAAGGCATGGAATTGGACGAAAGAAAGATTGCTCAACGTTTTGCAGAATTACAGGTTGATGCGCAGCGAAGTTTTCTGAATAAGCTGAGAAGTAGTGGCATTGATTTTCGTGAGCTTCCTATCGTGCCCGTTAACCGAGCTGAGCAACTTCCGTTGTCATATTCGCAGCGTAGCTTATGGTTGACATGGCAGCTTGATCCGGCAAGCCCGGCTTACAACATGCCAGGTGTGTTTTATTTGCAAGGCCCACTGGATGTTGCTGCATTCGAGTCGAGTGTGAATGACCTTGTGACGCGCCATGAAGTACTCCGCACGATATACCCTCAGAGCAGTGAGGGAGAACCTCTCCAGGAGGTTCTCAATGACTGGCGTGTTCCCGTATTACACGATGATTTACAGCAATATACCGAGTTAGAGAAGGAAAAAGAGCTACAGCGCCTCATTGGCGAGTTCTCTCAGCGCCCGTTTGCGATTGATGTTGAGCCGTCATTCCGCATGGCAATCTACCAGTTAGATACTAACCATCATGCAGTTGCCATTGTATTGCACCATATCGCTTGTGACGGTTGGTCGATTCAGTTGCTCATCAATGAGTTGTTCGAGTTTTACGAAGCCCGAATCCAACAGCGCAATGCTGCATTACCTTCGTTACCCATTCAGTTTGGTGATTATGCTGTTTGGCAACGAAGTTGGTTCGAGGCTGGCGAAATGGAGCGGCAGCTAAACCATTGGCGCCAGCGCCTGGGGGGCTCGCACACGCCTATCGAGCTTCCTTTGGATCGTCCAAGAGGCTCACAGGCGACATCGAAAGTCGGTCAGTGTCATGTTCAATTATCTCAAGAGGTGAGCCATGGTATTCATCAGCTAGCCCGTGAGCATGGCGCTTCACTGTATATGGTGATGCTGTCACTTTTAAAGCTGACGCTACATCGTTTCAGTGGACAAAGCGACATACGTATAGGCTCTCCCAGTGCTAATCGGAACAAAGCTGAAACACATGGTTTGATTGGTTACCTGCTCAATATTCAAGTGCTGAGAACCTTATTAGAGCCTACCAAGGGGTTTACCAGCTTATTAGGCGCCGTTAAAGAAACCGTGCTTGATGCACAGGACTACCAGGATATTCCTTTCGATACTCTGGTAGAAGCGTTACAGCCTGAGCGCCAACCTGGAGTACATCCGCTATTTCAGGTCAAGTGCACCCAACAGAAAGAGCTGGAGAGGGAAAAGGCAGTAGGTGACTTAAAGGTATATCTTGAAGGACTAAGCGGCGGTGATGCGCACTTCGATCTGAGCTTTGACTTTACCGATACCACTGATGGTATTCGCTGTGTATTCGCCTATGCGGCGGCACTGTTCGACGAAACAACAGTCAAGAGATTCGCCGAAGCACTACAAAGCCTGGCTGAGCAAGTGCTGAAAACGCCGAGTACGCCATTGGCATTGCTCGAAATCCCCGCCCCCACTTCGGTGCTTGAAGGAAATACAACTACATTCACTTCTGGGAGCGTTATAGAGCTTTGGGATCGAGCCGTCGAGCACTCCCAACAACTTGCGATGCAAGATGAACCGGATAATGCAGCCACCTATGCCAGCTTGGATGCCCAGGCCCAACGGTTAGCGGCAGAGTTAATGGCACAGGGAGTCGGCCCTGAAGTACGCGTTGCCATTCACGCTGAGCGTTCGTGCGAGTACGTGCTCGGCATTCTCGCCGTACTCAAAGCGGGCGGGGCGTTTGTACCGCTGGATCCGCAACTACCTACGGAACGTTTGGCCTATCAACTGACTGACAGTGGCGCTCGCTTAATGCTGAGCAGCATGGCTTGCGACTGGAGCGGTGACGTTCCGGTAATGGAACTGGCGTTTGCCGATGATATTCCGTCTGCAGTAGAACACAAACTGCCCGACATCCATCCCCAGCAGACTGCCTATGTGATCTATACCTCTGGCTCCACGGGCAAGCCCAAGGGGGTGGCGGTGAGTCACGGTGCTCTGGCCAATTATGTGCAGGGCGTTCTGGAGGCGCTGGCGCTACCAGAGGACGCCCGCAACATGGCGATGGTGTCGACGGTGGCGGCGGATCTGGGGCATACGATGCTGTTTGGTGCCTTGTGCTCGGGGCGCACTTTGCATCTTATTTCACCGGAATGTGCCTTCGACCCGGATGCCTTTGCGGCTTATATGCGGGAACAGCAGGTGGACATACTTAAGATTGTGCCTAGCCACCTCCGTGCCTTGTTGAATGCTGCAGATCCGGCAGATGTACTTCCGCAAGAGCGCTTGATTCTCGGTGGTGAAGCTACCGACTGGGCGCTACTGGAGCGTATCGTCAAGCTCAAACCAGCCTGTCGGGTGCTTAATCACTACGGCCCTACGGAAACCACGGTAGGTATTCTCACCCAGCAAGCCGAAATGGCCGATCGAGCTGCCAGCACACTGCCGATCGGCACACCGCTGACCAATGCTCAGGCCTATGTGCTCGACCCCTGGCTTAATTCAGTGCCGAAGGGCGTTGCCGGTGAGCTCTACTTGGGTGGCCCAGGGCTGGCTCAAGGCTACCTACAGCGCCTGGGGCAAACGGCGGAACGTTTCGTCGCCAGCCCCTTCCAAGCAGGGGAACGGCTCTATCGCAGCGGTGACCGGGTGCGCCAACTGGCCGACGGTAGCCTGGAGTTCCTTGGCCGTGTGGATGATCAGGTAAAGATTCGCGGTTATCGGGTGGAACCGAACGAGATCGCTGCCCTGCTGCGCGATCAACCGAGTATTGCCGAGGCTGAGGTGATCGCGCAGGAAAACGAGGAAGGGCGTGCGCAACTGTATGCCTACGTGGTTATGGCAGCCGGGAGCGACGTCAATGACGCCGCGTTACTTGCGCAGCTTGGCGAGCGCGTGCCGGACTATATGGTGCCCAGTGCCATAGTGCGGCTGGATACCTTGCCGCTGACCGCCAATGGCAAGCTGGATCGCAAGGCGTTACCGGAACTGAGGACATCTAGTCGAGACATGTACGCTGCACCCGAAGGCGATATCGAAACTGCGCTAGCTGAGATATGGGCCGACGTGATCGGCTGCGAGCGAGTGGGGCGCAACGACAACTTCTTCGAGTTGGGTGGTGATTCGATTTTGAGTTTGAAGGTGGTGGCTAGGGCAAGAAAGCGTGGCTTGCGGATATTGCCTAAACAGTTACTTGAGAAGCAAACTCTCGCTGAACTTGCACATGCGTTGCAGGGTGAGGGAGAGGATAAGAAGCAAGAGCCAACCATACCTGTATTATCAAACACTGATCGAACGAAGTCATTGCCTTTATCTTATGCTCAAACACGTCAGTGGTTTCTATGGCAATTAGAGCCTAAAAGCACAGCTTACCATATCTCAGGGGCGCTAAATCTGAAGGGTAAGTTAGACATTGAAGCTTTGCAGAGTTGTTTCACGGCCTTGGTGGAGCGCCATGAGTCGTTACGGACAGTGTTCGCGTCTAATAATGATGGCCTGGCGAAGCAGGTAGTCTTAGATAAAAACGCATATGATTTTCGCCATTCCGACTTAAGCAATATTGCGCCTGAAAAATGTGAAATTCTTGCCGATACTGCGATTCGAGAAATTTGCGACACGCCTTTTGATCTCTCAATTGGGCCGCTTCTACGAGTGGGGGTGATTCAGCGTGCTGAAGATGATCATCTGCTGGTAGTGGTGATGCACCACATTGTCTCTGATGGCTGGTCTATGCAGTTGATCATTGATGAGTTTGCTGTCGACTACCGTGCTCGTGTGATAGGTGAAGCCTGGCAGCCGCCAGCCTTGCCGATTCAGTACGCTGACTATTCAGTATGGCAGCGTCAATGGATGGATGCGGGTGAAAAGGAACGCCAGCTTGTCTACTGGAAGCAGGAACTGGGTAGAGAGCACCCAGTACTGCAATTACCAACCGATTTCCCGCGTCGCAATGATGGTCGTTATCGCGCTGCGTACCACCAGATGATGTTACCAGAATCGTTGGTTAGCGAGTTGCGTCAGCGGAGTAAGGTCGAGGGGGCCACTCTGTTTATGACGCTGCTGACGGGATTCCAAGCGCTGCTATATCGCTATACCGGACAGGAAGATATCCGGATCGGTGTGCCAATCGCTAACCGTCACCGGGCTGAAACCCAGGGAGTTGTGGGCTTCTTCGTTAATACTCAGGTGCTTCGCAACCAGATGAATGACCGCTTGAGTCTGGCCGAGGCATTAGAGGAAAGCATGCGTGCAGCACGTGGGGCGCAGGAGCACCAAGATCTGCCCTTCGAGCAGCTTGTTGAAGCGCTGCAGCCGGAGCGTAGTCTGAGCCATACACCACTATTTCAGGTGGTATTCAACCATCAGAGAAAAGATTCTCAATCATTGTTAAAACTGCCGGATCTATCCTTCGAGAATTACTCTTTGGGGCAGCAGGCTGCGCAATTTGAACTGACACTGAACACAGTCGAAGGTGCTGATGGTACGCTTCGAGCAACGTTTGCTTATGCTGCCGAGCTTTTTAAATCGGAAACTATCGAGCGCCTTGCTGCCCATTATCAATCATTACTCCAGGCGCTAGCTACGTCTCCTGACCAGTCCATCAACAATGTTGATCTGCTGAGTGAGTTTGAAAAGAGGAAGTTGTCCGAGTGGAGTACTAGTGCTCAACGCTACCCTGTTGCTAGGGCGATCCATCATCTAATTGAGCGCCAAGCTGCGGCAACCCCAGAGGCCACGGCGCTAGTATTTGAGAATCAGTTACTCAGCTACGCCGAACTCAATACCCGTGCCAATCGCTTGGCGCACTACCTAATTGGCCTAGGCGTAAAACCCGAGACCCGAGTGGGCATTGCTGTGGAACGCTCTGTTGAAATGGTGGTGGGGCTGCTGGGGATTCTTAAGGCGGGCGGTGCTTATGTACCGCTAGATCCAGATTATCCGAGTGATCGGTTGGCCTATATGGTCGAGGACAGTGGCATCGAGCTGCTGCTTACCCAGCAATATCTTCGCGAGTCGTTACCAGTAGCTGAAAGCCTGAATGTCATCGAACTGGATCAGTTGGATGTGACGCATCATGCGTCGACCAATCCAAACGTGGCGCTGCACGGCGAAAATCTTGCTTACGTGATCTACACCTCGGGCTCCACAGGGCAACCTAAAGGGGCGCAGCTATGCCATGCGAACGTGACGCGATTACTTGATACCACGGCACCTTGGTTCAATTTTGACGAGCAGGATGCCTGGACAATGTTCCACTCCTACGCCTTCGATTTCTCAGTGTGGGAGGTATTTGGTGCGCTGTGCACGGGCGGAAAACTTGTCGTGGTGCCCTACTGGGTTAGCCGTTCGCCGGAGGATTTCCTTGAGTTGCTATGCCGGGAACAAGTGACAGTCCTGAACCAGACGCCTTCTGCCTTCCGGCAGTTGATGGCCACCCCCGACCTCTATAACACGGAAGACTTGGCTTTGCGTGTGGTGATCTTCGGTGGTGAAGCATTGGAACCGGAAAGCCTACGCCCTTGGATTGAGCATTTCGGTGATGATCATCCCCGTCTGATCAACATGTATGGCATTACTGAAACCACGGTGCATGTCACTTATCGACGTGTGACAGCTGATGATCTGACAGGTCAACGTAGTCCTATAGGGATCACTCTCCCGGATCTCGGCGCACATATATTAGATAACCAGCTTAATCGTGTCCCCATCGGGATTCCTGGAGAGCTTTACGTATCAGGAGCAGGCTTGGCACGAGGCTATTTGAACCGCTGTAGTCTGACAGCAATTCGCTTCGTGGCTGACCCATTCGGCTCGGGGAGCGGCTCTATCGCACTGGTGACCTAGTGCGCTGGCATGAAGACGGCCAACTCGAGTACCTGGGGCGTATTGACCATCAGGTGAAAGTACGCGGCTTCCGTATCGAGCTGGGGGAGATTGAAGCGCAACTGCTATCTCAGCCGGAGGTACGCGAGGGGGTGGTGGTTGCACAAGACGGCCTCGGAGGCTCTAGACTAGTAGCTTATGTGGTTCCCCAAGCCAACATCGAGCTCGATATCAGCGCTCTCCGCGAGCGACTAGGCCAGTATCTACCTGACTATATGGTGCCGGGGGCTGTAGTTATCCTCGATGCAATACCGCTGACCTCCAACGGGAAGGTGGATCGCAAGGCGCTGCCTGAGCCTGACCTAGCGAGTAGCTCGCAGTATGTGCCACCTCAAGGAGAGGTGGAAGCAGCCTTGGCGAAGGTCTGGAGCGAGGTGTTGGGGGTGGAGCAGGTAGGGCGTCACGATAATTTCTTTGAGTTGGGTGGGCATTCGCTGCTGGCGCTGAAGGTGCTTGAGAAAATGCGGAATTGTGGCCTGACAGCGCAGGTGCGTACTCTTTTCCAATATCCGGAACTGGTAGCCTTTGCTCAGGCTATAGTCCAGAAGCCATTGCGAGATGAAATCATCATCCCGCCAAATCAAGTCCCTCTCGATTGCCAAGCTCTTCAGCCTGATATGCTGACGCTAATCGAGCTTAATGCCGAAGAGATCCATGCGATCGAAGCGGCAGTGCCTGGTGGTGCTAACAATATTCAGGATATCTACCCGTTGGCACCGCTGCAGGAGGGCATCCTTTTCCATCACCGGCTGCAGCAAGAAGGAGATGCCTATGTAACCCAACATTTGCTCGGCTTTGATTGCCAGGAGCGGTTGGAAGCATTCATTTCCTGTTTTAATAAACTGATTGACCGCCACGATATTCTGCGTACCGCGGTACTGTGGGGTGGGCTCCGCGAGCCTGTACAGGTAGTTTACCGGTATGCCGAATTAGCCCTCGAATGGCTAGACTTGGAGCGAGATGGTTCTCGCTGCGTCGCTGAACGGCTGAATGCCGAGGTGGATCCTGAACACCATCGTGTCGATGTGCGTCGAGCTCCCATGCTGCGCGCAGTTGCTGCATATGATGCCGAGCAAAATCGCTGGCTGCTGCAGCTACCTAGCCACCACTTGGTCATGGATCACACCACCCTTGAGCTACTGGTGGAAGAAATTGCCCTGATCCAGCAAGGTCGTGAAGATGAGTTGCCCAAGCCGCTACCTTTCCGCAACTTCGTGGCACAGGCCCGGCTAGGGGTAAGCCTGGAAGATCACGAGGCTTTCTTCCGTGAGCAGTTGGGCGATATTAAAGAACCGACAGCGCCCTTTGGGCTGCTAGACATTCGCAGCAATGGCAGCGATATCGAAGAAGTACGCGTTCCTTTGTCGGTGGAGTTAGCCCAGCAGGTGCGGCAACAGGCTCAGCGCCATGGTGTTAGCACGGCTAGCCTGTTCCATCTAGCCTGGGCATTGGTGCTCAGCAAAACGACTGGGCATGACGATGTGGTATTTGGCACTGTGCTGTTCGGGCGTATGCAGGGTGCTGAAGGGGCCGAACGGGCACTGGGGATGTTTATTAATACGCTACCAGTACGTATTAAAATGGGAGCTCAAGGTGCCGATAAATGCCTGCGCCAAACCCACGACGCCCTATCTGAGCTAATGCACCATGAACATGCCAGCCTTGGCCTCGCACAGCGCTGCAGCGGGCTACCTGGCGGGACGCCGCTATTCACCAGTTTGCTAAACTATCGTTACAGCGCACCTCAGCAAGAGGGGAACATCGCTCATACCTGGGAAGGTATGGAAGTGCTGGGTGGTCAGGAGCGTACCAACTACCCGATCACGATGTCGGTGGACGATCTGGGGAACGGCTTCCAGTTGGTAGGGCAGGTGAGCCGTCTAATCGGTGCTCAGCGGTTATGTGACTATCTGAGCACAGCCATTGCAGGGATCGTAGGAAATCTGCAAGCGGCGCCTCAACAACCATTAAGTGAGATCAACCTGCTCAGAGCAGACGAACAGCAGCTGTTGAGCGAATGGGGAGAGAATACGCAAGAGTATTTAGGCACTTCTCCAGTCCATCACCTAATTGAGCGCCAAGCTGCGGTAACATCCACGGCCACTGCGCTAGTATTCGAAGATCAGTCACTCAGCTACTCCGAGCTCAATGCTCGTGCCAATCGCTTGGCTCACTATCTGATCGGAATGGGAGTGCGTCCCGAAACCCGCGTGGGCATCGCTGTTGAGCGCTCAGTAGAAATGGTGGTAGGACTGCTGGGCATCCTCAAAGCAGGGGGCGCCTATGTGCCGCTGGATCCGGATTACCCCACCGAGCGGCTGGTCTATATGGTCGAAGACAGCGGCATCGAGCTGCTGCTCACCCAGCAGCATCTTCGCAATACGCTGCCGGTGTCTGAGAGCCTTGGCGTTATCGAGCTGGATCAATTGGACGTGGCACATCATGCGTCAACCAACCCGGAGGTGGCACTGCACAGTGAACATCTCGCCTATGTCATTTACACCTCGGGTTCTACCGGGCGTCCCAAAGGCGCCGCCAACCGTCACCATGCACTGACTAATCGCCTACAGTGGATGCAGGAGGCCTATGGGTTAACGGCCGACGATGCGGTGCTACAGAAGACGCCATTCAGCTTTGATGTCTCGGTATGGGAGTTTTTCTGGCCGCTGATGCAGGGGGCGCGGCTGGTGATGGCGCCGCCAGGTGCTCATCGCGAACCAGCACAGCTAGTTGAACTGATCCGAGCCCACAAGATCACCACGCTGCACTTCGTACCTTCCATGCTCCAAGCCTTCATGGCGCATAGCGATGTGGAAGGTTGTACCAGTCTGACACGCTTAGTGTGCAGCGGTGAGGCGCTACCGGCGGAACTGCAAAATCAGGTATTTGCCCGTTTGCCTCATGCGGCGCTCTACAACCTCTATGGCCCCACCGAAGCGGCCATTGATGTCACCCACTGGATCTGTCAAGACGATGGGCGCAACCACGTAGCCATCGGCCAATCCATCGCAGGTATTCGTACCTATGTGCTGGATGGCAATCTTAACTTGGCGCCGTCTGGGGTCACTGGCGAACTCTATCTCGGCGGGGCTGGTTTGGCGCGGGGCTACTTGCACCGCCCTGACCTTACCTCAGAACGTTTTGTCGCCGATCCTTTTGTGCAGGGCGAGCGCCTCTACCGCACCGGTGACCTGGTGCGCTGGCGGGAAGATGGTCAGCTTGAATACCTGGGCCGTCTTGACCACCAAGTGAAGATCCGCGGCCTGCGTATCGAACTTGGCGAGATCGAAGCCGAACTACTCTCTCAGCCGGAGGTTCGCGAGGCGGTGGTGGTCGCTCAAGAAGGCCCCGGTGGTTCTAGGCTGGTGGCCTATGTGGTTCCCCAAGTCGACTGTGAACTCTATACCGCCGTACTACGTGAAGCACTGGGTCAAAAGCTACCGGACTATATGGTGCCGGGTGTTCTGGTCTCGCTTGATGCACTGCCGCTGAATGCCAACGGAAAAGTAGATCGCAAGGCCTTGCCCGAGCCGGATTTGGCCAGTGGCTTGCAGTACGAGCCACCTCAGGGCGAGGTGGAAGAAGCGCTTGCAAAAATCTGGTCAGAGATACTTGGCGTCGAGCAGGTGGGCCGACACGATAACTTCTTTGAGCTAGGTGGTGATTCGATTCTCAGTCTACAGATCGTCTCCCGGTTGCAACGGGCTGGTTGGATGGTTACTCCTCGGCAAGTCTTTGAGCACCAGAGCATAGCCGAGTTGGCGCTGAATGCGTCCGGTGCGCTGGAGGAGGCGCAAAAACGTAAAGTCGAGCTAAATGGATTGGCGGATTATCTGAGCAGTGAGCAGATCGAAGCCCTAGGATTAGACCAAGACAATATCGAAGATGTTTACCCCCTGTCGCCCACGCAAGAGGGGATGTTCTTCCACTCTCTTGAAGCGGAAGAGCCGGGGCTCTACGTCAATCAATTGAACGTAGACGTCAGTGGACTGGATGCCAATAGGCTAGTAAGGGCTTGGCAAGCTATGGTCGAACGCCACGCCACGCTAAGAACGGGGTTCTTATGGCAGGCGGGTATGGCGCGTCCACTACAACTCGTCTTGGCACAAGTAGAGCCTGAGATCGTACAGTTGGATTGGCGCAATAGGAAAGATGGGCTTGAAGAGTCTCTCGCCACCTATGCTGAGCAAGTAATTAAGCGCCAAATTGACTGGCTGACACCACCCTTAGCCTGGTTGCATTTGATTCGACTCGATGATGACCGCTATCAACTGATATGGACTCGGCACCATATCTTGTCCGATGGCTGGTCAGAAGCCCGTCTAATTAACGAGTGGCTGGCCAGCTATGCGGAAGAGCCCTTGGCGGCTGTTGGGCGACCCTACGGTGACTACATTCGCTGGTTGCAGCGCCAGGATGCCGCTTCGACTCAAGCCTTCTGGACATCGGAACTGGTGGGGCTGGAAGGGCCGACACTGTTGGCAGAGTCGACCCGTCAAGAAAGTGAAGCCCAGGGCTTCGCCAAACGCTATACCCGTCTAGAACGACAAGATACTGCGCTACTAAAAGCTGCTGCCCAGCGGCAACGCGTGACTCTAAACACTTTGATACAGGCAGCCTGGGGGGTGTTATTGCAGCGCTACTGTCATCAGGAACGGGTGGTGTTTGGCGCGACGGTATCCGGCCGCCCACCGAGCCTGCAAGGCGCTGAGGAGATGGTAGGCCTGTTTATCAACACCATCCCCGTGGCATTGGAGGCGCGGCCTGAGCAGAGTGTTGGTGCTTACTTACAGAGTGTGCAGGCGACCAATTTGGGCATTCGCGAGTATGAGCATGCCGCGCTAGCAGATATCCAACGCTGGTCTGAGTCATCGGGCCGCGCTCTGTTCGACAGTATTATTGTATTTGAGAACTTCCCCGTCGATAGAACAATGCGTGATCAGCAGCGGCATGGTCTACGCTTTGGTGAGGTTGCCGGGGAAGGCATAACTGGCTATGCGATGGATCTGCAGGTGGTGATCGACGATGAGCTGGAGATTGAGTACTGCTATAGCCGAAGGGACTTCCCTGAACCGTTCATTGATGAACTGAAATGCGCTATGGAACTGCTCATTCGTCAGATGGCGGAGTCGCCTGATCGGCCTGTGGGTGAGTTGGAATGGATTGAATCAGCTCGATGGGATGCACTAAGTGAATTGAGCCAGAGTGGCCGCAACGGGTTCTCACGCATGCCAGTGCATCGCCGCATCGCCGCGCATGCTGTTACTCGGCCAGATTATATTGCGCTTCGAATGGGTGACCAAGCTTTAAGCCATGCGCAGTTGAATGCTCAGGCTAATCGCCTTGCCCATTATCTGCGCGAGCAAGGTGTGGGGCCTGATGTGCGGGTTGGCGTGGCGCTCGAACGCTCGCCTCAGGTCATTGTGACCTTGCTGGCTGTGCTCAAGGCGGGCGGTGCCTATGTACCTCTCGACCCAGCCTACCCACCCGAGCGCTTAAGTTTTATGATTAAAGATAGCGGTATGGCCATGCTGCTAACGCAGCGTAATGTACTGCCGCGTTTAGCAAAAGTGGACGGTATACCTTATGTCGATTGCGAAGCGCTCGATTTAATCCGTTATGACGACACTGACCCCGGCCTGGTAGTGCACGAAGAATCACTGGCTTACGTGATCTATACTTCGGGCTCCACCGGCACACCGAAAGGTGTCACGGTGGCTCATGGCCCGCTGGCGATGCATTGCCAGGCGATCAGCGAGCTCTATGATATGGAACCAGACTCCTGCGAGTTACATTTCATGTCATTCTCCTTCGATGGTGCCCATGAGCGCTGGCTGACAGCCCTGTGCTCGGGGATGAGCCTAGCAATTCGGGAAGAAGAGCTATGGACAGCGGAAC
The DNA here is from genome assembly GCF_009728585.1 of Halomonas sp. PA16-9. Classification (NCBI taxonomy): domain Bacteria; kingdom Pseudomonadati; phylum Pseudomonadota; class Gammaproteobacteria; order Oceanospirillales; family Halomonadaceae; genus Halomonas; species Halomonas sp. PA16-9. The sequence goes on from NZ_CP040451.1 coordinate 1,068,206, forward strand.
AGGCCTACACGGCCCTGCAACACTATCAAGCAGCAAACGTGGCCTTCCCGCCGGCCTATTTGAATCAAGTCGCTGACTGGGCAGAAGGTCGTGATGATACGCCACCGGTGGAGTTATACGTTTTCGGTGGTGAAGCGATGCCCAAGACAGCCTATGACAAGGCGCGCCGCACGTTGCGGCCGCGCTGGTTCATTAATGGCTATGGGCCCACCGAAACGGTGGTGACACCACTGCTGTGGAAGACACCCGCCGAGGAGACTTTTGACTGTGCCTATGCACCGATTGGTCGCCCCGTTGGCGAGCGGTCGCTCTACGTGTTGGATGACAACCTACAGCCGGTACCCAAGGGCGTTGTGGGCGAGTTGTATATCGGTGGTTATGGTTTGGCGCGAGGGTATCTTGGGCGTACCGGCTTAACAGCCGAGCGCTTTGTGGCCGATCCCTTCGACACCTTGGGTGGGCGCCTCTACCGCACTGGAGATCTGGTGCGCTGGCGGGAAGATAGCAATATGGAGTATATGGGCCGTGCAGATCACCAAGTGAAGGTGCGTGGCTTCCGTATTGAACTGGGTGAGATAGAGGCACGTGCCCGCGAGATACCTGGCGTGAGTGACGTCGCCATCGTTACCCATGAAGTCTCGAATGGACATCAATTGGTTGCTTATCTGGTAGCTGATGAGGCGGATGACTCTCGATTAGTGCGCCGTGCACGCCGACACTTCGAAGCGCATCTGCCCGACTACATGGTGCCAGCCCATATGATGGTGCTAACAGCCCTGCCACGTATGGTCAATGGCAAACTGGATCAGTCGGCGTTACCCGAGCCACGGCTGGATGAAAATCGCGAGCACGTGGCCCCCTCTACACCGGAAGCTCGTCAGCTCGCTGAGATTTGGCAGGAAGTATTGGGTATTGAGCGGGTCGGAGAAACCGACAACTTCTTTGAGTTGGGTGGAGACTCTCTACTAAGTCTGAAGGTGTTGAGCCGAGTGCGTGCCCTAAAGGAGACTACGCTTGATTTTAAACTGCGTGATCTGATGCAGAAACCCACCATTGCCGGTTTGTTAGGGCTGGGTGAATCTTCGGATGCTTTGCTGGATGGCGTGGTTATGCTCAATGGCGAGAGTCAGGGGCAGTCACCGCTGTTCTGTGTTCATGCTGGTATGGGCACCCTTTACGACTACCAGCCGCTGGCACGGAGTCTACAGGGAGTATGTACGGTATATGGATTGCCGTGCCGGATGCTAACCGACCCGCAACATTGTGATACGTCGCTGGAAGCAATGGCTGATGACTATGCATCAACTATCCGCAGTATTCAGCCTCAGGGGCCCTACCGGTTATTGGGGTGGTCACTAGGTGGCACCTTGGGAGCGATGATCGCGGCACGGCTTGAAGTGCAAGGTCAAGAGGTGAGCCTGTTAGCACTGGTGGATCCCTATATCCCGAGTAGCGACCAGAGGCGCGAAGATGATTGGCGGAAGGACTTCGCAGCTTTTGTGTCAGTGATCTTACCGGGCATCTCGGCTGAGGCAGAAGCCAGTAGTAATAGTGACGCGCCCCATGAGGAGCCGAGCGAAACTAAGCTAGCCGACAGGTTGGATAGGCTACTGGCGCCGGATGAGGCACACGGACGGGAAGGTTATGCCGCTCTGGGCGGTGAGGAACTCGCTCGGATCTTCTGTGTGGCACGCCATTTGAAGAGGCTCTCTCTGCAGACCGATACCTTACCGACGCTGAGCTGTGAAGCGGATTGTTGGTGGTCTGAGGGGCGTCCACACGAGGAGCGGCAAGCGCTAACGAATCAAGTGGGGCAAGCGCCACGTCGTGCTATTGAGGCTTCTGAGGGTCACTTTTCGATTGTCTCCAGTGATTCGCTGTTGCTACAGGTGGTGGAAAAACTGCAAGAGGTAGCTCACCTGGAGGTAATTGTAGACGAACAAGAACTGGTTTGATTGCTGGTTTTTAAAAGAAAGCTCTCTTCTTGGCCGCGCTGGGAAGAGAGCAAATCATTAATGCATAAACCTGCAGTACCTCACTGATTTGGTTGATCGTATAGCCTTGATCACTCAACAGGATAGCATTCGCACGGCGACGTAGGGCACGCTTCTCTCCATGGTGATAGGCAGAGGACAGTCGGTGTCTAATGTTCAGAGTCAGTAAGGGGAGCAACGAAACGCCTTAACATAGTTTCATCCGTAAGAGAGATCCGATGCCACAATGCATAAAAATTTAAGATCAAGCACTTACATAGTCACATAATTAGCCCTTTGGAAGGTATGAGGTAGCACGACTTTCTTCTATGGCATCAATCAGGACATCTGCAAAATGTCTAGCAGAGGGAAGAGCGCCGAAATGGTTAAAGGTTGCCGGTAGGATGATGGCATCACCACGTTGTATGATAGGCAAATGTTGCCAGATACCACTTATGTAGAATTGTTCACGATTGGGATTGGTGGCATATGGGCTTTCCAATATCACTAGGCGAGCATTGATATCAATTAAAGAGTCGATACTAACCGTGGTGATTCCATAGTGATTTTGTGCGCCTTCCCAAGCATTTGACAGTCCTAGCTGATCTAGGGAGCTTTGAAACAAACTGTTGTTCCCGAATACCCTGGCATGTTTATGATCCATCAAGCGAACGATCAATAAGGGAGGGATTTGATCATCAGCTATCCTCTTTCTCAGTGATTGGAAATGTGCTTCAGCTTCCTGAATTACATCCTCCGCGAGATCCGCAGCATCTACGGCCTCTCCGACCTCTCTTGTGAAAGACGTCATCCGCTGCCAGCTATTTGCTTCAAATTCTGGGCTATAGAGAGTTAGGCTTTTCACTGTGGCAATGCCTGACAGACGAGGAGTCATATGTTTGAATTCTGGTGATGTGAGAACGAGCTCGGGTGAGATTTGACTGAGAAGCTCAAGATTTGGTTGGATGATCGTTCCTAGGTTGCTTGCTTTGACTGCCCCTCTTAGCGTGAAGTATGGAGTGTTTGAATCGATAACCGCTGTAGGTACTATACCCAGCGAAAGCAAGGTTTCGGTACTGCGATAATCAAGAGAAGCAACAGATGGAATTTCATGGTGTGTAATTGCCGAGCCTGGAGCAGCGCATGCTAGGTCAGCAATTGCAACGATGGCTATCAGGCCGCGAAATAGAAGCATACTGATGATAGAGGATCGAGGCATGGCATTCCTAGTTTGATCTTAGTGCAGCGAATGAAATACTTGTATTGCTAAGGGTAGGCTTTTAACACGGCATTATAAAGGAAGTGGCACTTTTTGTTGTAGTATTAGTAACTATTTTTTATTAATAGAAACTCCCCCCGCCGACCTTAGGAGTCAGCAGGGGGTAGAACTAAAACTCCATAGTTGCAGACAAGATTACGCTTCTTGGTTCACTTAGGCGAAGTCGGCCACCGCTACCGTTAGCAGATTCCCAGTAGTCTTTGTCTAAGAGATTATTTATGTTAGCCCTGACTGTTATAGGGTGATTTTCAAACTGGTAACCTGCTCCAACATCCCAGCGTGTCCACCCTGGGATTTCTTGAGTGTTGCTAGCATCAATATATTGAGAGCTACTTCTGACAACACGTGAATTTAGCGTCAACCCAGAGATCGGAGTATCCCACTCAACACTGACATTACCTAGCCATCTTGACGTGCCCGGTGCTTGGTTCCCGTCGTTAACTCCATCTTGTGTTTCAGTTAGAGTCGGCTGTAGATAAGCTATACCACCTAAAAGCTTTAAGGTTGATGTGGGTTGGCCAAAGACATTTATTTCGACGCCACGGTTGCGCTGCTCACCATCTTGAGTCGATATAAATGCTCCATCAGTAGAGCCTGGAAGAGTGATTGTGCTCGGCTGCCGAATCTCGAAGGCACTTACTGATCCCCCAAAATCACCGTGGTCTAGCTTTATACCTGCCTCTATTTGTTGTGTTTTAGACGGAGAAAACGTTTCTCCAGCATTTTCCGCCGTTGCTGGAGCTGTATACCCAAGATCCAGCCCTTCAATATAGTTACCATAGATAGAAATATTATCAGAGGGTTTTACGGTTATTCCGATAGCTGGTGCAATAGCACTTTCATCATACAGAGAAGTTCTATTTCCACTTTCAGTGTCAAAGTTTTCAATCCTGACATTCTGATGACGCGCACCTAAAGTGACAAGTAGTTGATCGTCAAGCAACCCTATGACGTTTGCTGCTGCTATGGATGTTAGCTCTCTTTCAAAGGATTTTGGGATATCTCTAGATAGCTCGAATTGGTCAGGAAAGCCAATTGCACCAACATTGTGAAGGTTGGAGAGACTTATATCGCTGCTCTCATAAAGATATCCGCCTTCCTCCGTTAGTTTAGAGAAATTTATATTTAAATTATGGGTGATATTGCCTGTTGTTACAAGCCCGCGAATTCCTGAAGTTGCACTTCGAGTGTCAGAGTAGTCAGGATAGTAGACGGGGAATGAGGCTAGAGAGTTTGATGTGTCTATTAGTGCATGATTGGTTCTAAGATTATAGCGAGTATTGTTACGTCCTCCTAGCCCACCGTAGAGAGTCCAGTTGGGGGATAGGTCGTATTCACCTTGCAAAGCTGCATAAGTGTCTTCATTCTCTATTTCTTCCCACGATTGCGCTGTTTGCTTGTTTGCATTGGGGGCCGAGGGGACTTCCGCTCCTTGGCGAATCTGGAGCCCTGAGCCAAAGCCACTTCCGGCATTGGTTTTATCTTTCTGATAGCCTAGGTCGGCGGACAATCGATAATTATCTTCCTGATAATCGAAGCCGAGACTGGCAGCGCCTAATGTCGAGGATTGACCATCGACCGCCGTATTGCCGTCTCTGAAAACACCATTAAAACGTATACCAAGTTGATTGGATTCTCCGAATCTGCGTCCAGCATCTATATGAGTACCTAGCAGTGAGTCACTTTGATAAACAGCAGAGATTTCCGTGAGAGGGGTATCGCTTGCACGCTTCGGTATAACATTTATTGTGCCACCAACTCGGCCACCAGGTGATACACCATTTAATAGAGTGTTTGGTCCTTTAATTATTTCTACTCGTTCTACGGTTTCCATGGATATGGTGTTAGTGGGCATAACACCATAGAGTCCGTTAAGGGCGATGTCACTATTGAAAAGAGTGAAGCCACGAATTTGAAAGGTATCGCCTCCAGTGTTAGTTCCCCTCCCTCGTGTGCTTGTCTGCACGGATGGGTCATTGTCGAGAATATCGGCAATGCTTCTTGATTGCTGGCTTTTGATGAGATTTGATGTGTAGCTGGTGATGTTGAAAGGGGCGTCCATGATGTCCATGTTGCCAAGCAAACCAAGGCGTCCGCCTGTTGCTACTTGTCCTCCAGCATAAGGTACTGGAAGAGAATCGTAGAGTCGACTTTCGGTCACCTGAAGCGTAGGTAACTCTGTTGTAGACTCCCCGCTTTCTTCTGTTTGGGTTGAGGTGAGGTCTTGAGCGAGTGCAGCTGGTGCCACGAATAGCGTCGCAGCGCAGGCATTAGCAATGGCCACGGAGAGCAGTTTCCTGCGCAGGCCGGTACGAAATGGATGCATAGTAATCCCCTTGAATGATATTTATGCGTTAATGGTAATTATTATTATTAGCATTATGTTCTGAATTTGTACGTTCTTGCAACACTCCGTTGCCCAAAATGGTACCTGTGGCAAGAGGCGCCACAGGTACCAATCATGCTGTGCCCCATGGGAGGCAATTAAACATCAACTGAGCTTGGGTGCTTACTAAGATGGTGCTGAAGCGCTTTGGCGATATCCGCGCGTACCTGACCGGTGGCATCGGGCGTGATGCTGCCCAGGCGTGCAAAGTCATGCACCATGCCGGGGTATATAGTCAGTTGGGTATCCACGTGCGCTTCCTGTAAACGATTCACGTAGGCGATGCCTTCGTCGACTAGGGGGTCGTGTTCGGCCAGGGCGATGAAGGCAAGTGGTAGGTTTTTGAGTTCCGCAGCCTCCAACGGCGCAAAACGCCAGTCGTGGCGTTCCTCATCGCTATTTAGGTAGTGGCCAAACATCCACTGCAGGGTGTCTGCTTCCAGCAGATAGCCTTGTGCGTATCGGCGATGAGACTCGCTGTCCTGCCAGGCACTGGTGCAGGGGTAGAGCAGGATCTGGCAGCGTGGAGGGTGCCAACCATTATCACGCGCTGACATACAAAGAGCCGTGGCAAGGGTGCCTCCTACACTGTCACCACCAACGGCGATACGTGAGGTATTGAGACCCATCTCTTCGCCATGCTTTAGCAGCCAGCAATAGGCATCTTCAGCATCGTGAAAAGCTGTCGGAAACTTGTGCTCGGGGGCCAAACGGTAGTCGACGGCCAGCACTGTGTAGCCAGTTGCTTGAGAGATGCTTTGGCAGAGCGAGTCGTGTGAATCCAGGCTGCCCAGTAGGTAGCCGCCGCCATGGAAGTAGAGCAGGGTGGGAGAGATAGACTCCTTACCTTGATAGCGGCGTAGCTCAAGTTGGTGACCATCTCGGCACGTAATGCTCAGCGTTGTGGCATCGTGCGATGCTGGCTCATCAAGCATCTGCGATGATGCCTCGTAAGCAGCGCGTGCCTGTTGTGGTGAGAGCGAGTGAAAAGGCGGATTGCCGCTTTCGGCGACCAGATCTAAGAAAGCGGCGATATCAGGATGTAGGGACATGATGGTCGTGAATCTCGGTATTAGGGGCCGCTCTGAGAGAGCGGCCATGCGTTAATAGTGCTTGGTTAGTCCGCGCCTACTAGTGAGGGAGTTGATACTCCTGAATAGGATGTTGGCAGTGCCTCATTAAGCACTTCACAGATCTCACTTGTCCTGGCTGCCAAAATCGACAGCAGGGTATCGCTTAAACCATGGGTGGGCTCGCAGCTGCCTTGCAAGAAAATAGCCGGTTTGAACGCAGGTTTGGTGTAGAGCTGATAGTGGCGGTTAACGGCAAAGTCAGGCAGGTAGTCCGCGACGGGGGCCAATAGCTGTTTATGGGTGTCGCGTATATAGCCTGTTGCTAATACCACTGCGTCGTAGCGAGTGGACTCCGTATGACCACTCTCTAAATCGCGAACATTTAGCTCAATACCTTCGGGGCCTGCTTGACTACCAATAACTTCATGGCGGCGGCGGAAGCGGTGGCGGGCCTGGCCGGTTACTTTTTGCTGATAGAACACATCGTAAATCTCCTGAATCAGCGCCAAGTCAGGGGCTGAGTAGTTGGTGCTTTTGTACTCCTGCAGCAGTGCTTCCCGCTGGCCGGTGGGGTTGTTGAACACGTAGTCGGTGTATTCGGGATTGAAAATCTCGTTGACGAAAGGGCTATCGTCCGAGGGTTTAAAGGCCCATGCCCGGCTAATAAGATCCACCTGAATGCCTTCACGGCCGTGTAGATCAAGGAATATCTCAGCGGCGCTCTGGCCCGCACCGATCACCGCGATGCGTTTGGGGGCGTCTTGCTTCGCCAACTCCCGGAGGTAGTGGCTGGAGTGGAAGACCCGTGGGTCGTCTTTTAGCCCGGCGAAGCATTCAGGCACATTGGGCGCGCCCCCCACGCTAATTACCAATGAACGGGTGAGCCTTTCCTGCACCGCGCCACTCTCATCCCGTGAACGCACGCGAAGGTAGGCGACCTCGTCGTTATCAGTTTCGGGCAGCACTTCAAACACATCCTCTCCATAGGTGCACTGGTGTTCAAAGTGGCTGGCAGTCCAGCTTAGGTAATCATTGAACTCATGGCGGCTGGGGAAGAAGGTCTGCAGATTGATAAAGTCCTGCAAGCGGCCTTTGCTGTGAAGATAATTGAGGAAGCTGAAACGGCTCTCAGGGTTACGCGGCGTGACCAGATCTTTGAGGAAAGAAATCTGCATATGGGCATTTTCCAGCAACATATGCGGGTGCCAGGCAAAGTAGGGCTGACGCTCAATAAACAAGGCATCCTTCGCTTGCCCTGCCTGGCGCTGTTCGTCGAGCGCAATGGCCAGGGCAATATTGGAGGGGCCGAAGCCGATGCCGATCAAATCGTGAATATGCATAAGAGTCCTCGTGGCTGATGTGTCTATGGGGTGAGGCGTGGATCGGGTCGTGGGGCTGACCCAGGGTGCGAGGGCAGCGGAACCCAGCAGCGCTCGTTAAAAAAGTGTTCGCGTAGCTGCATGCCGAGCATGGCCCGCTTGTGAGGAAAGTCGAACGCCTTAACATGGGCGTAACCGCACTGGGCAAGGTTGCGCAGCATCTTGGCGTTATCTACTCGGGGTTCAATTACCAGGCGCTGGGTGCGGCAGTCGTCCAGGAACAGGTAGTGAGAGATAGAGGGCAGCCAAGCGGCGACATAAGGCCGCCCGCGAAAAGCGGCTTCGCCGATCAGCACGTGCCAGCCGCGGTCAAAGTCACCGACATCGTAATAAGCGCCGATGCGATCCTCCTTGGCCCAGTAGGTCTCGAAATAACCGAAGGGCTCTCCGTTGATACAGCCGATCAGCGGTACAACGCTGGGGTTCTGGAGCGTGCTCTCCAGCCGCTCGCGATGCTGTTCCAAATCACCCTGCTCTTCCCAGAAATGGGCGACGACTGGGTCGTTCATCCACCGGTTGAAGCGCTCCAGATCAAGTTCCAGGTCAAGCACTCGAAAGCTTAATGTGGCATCCAGCCAGGCAATATGACGCTGATAGACCGTGCCACTGGGGCGCGGCGGGCGGCGTGGGTGTCGTTTTCCATTCTCCAATATGGACTGCTGCGGGTAAGGGCGCGTGGGTGGCGAGTTAAGCCAAAGCGTGGGTAACTGCCAAAAGAGCTCTGCATAGGCCCAGAGCTCCCCATGGTTTTCTTGAACCGCGATGCCAGCGGCACACAGGTTGGCGTACAAAACACTAGGTAGCTGAAGGCGTAGCGCAACACTGGCCGGGTAAAAGGCAAAAGCCCCTTCGATAGCGGCAAGCAATGCCGGGAAAGGTGGTGCTGAACGCTGTGACCACTGCAGCATCAAGGTGCTGTTATCGTCTACTAGCAACCACTCAAGGCGCTCTTGATGTCCTTCCACATAAAGTGTCTGCGTGGTTACCTCATAGGAAACTTGATAGGTGCACCCCTCTGGGCGTGAGAGCAGCGAGGCCACCGCGTAGCTTTCAGAGGGTACCTGTGTTTGTGCCTGGACAGAACTGGACACCGCTAAGCTCCTATCGAAAAAACGAATCAAAGAAAAGAATAAAAAAATCACCCCCACCGAAAGGCGGCGTACTGACTTCTTTATCTAAAGACGAATGAGAATGAGGTATGTTTACAAGAAAGGTGTTTAACTTTTTGCAGCGGTGGTTCGTCTGTATGGGTAGGTACTGCTTTCCAGTCGCTTTTTCTAATTGCTTTCCAATGAGGTGAATGTGCTTCCCTATCTGATTCGTCGAACCCGCGGGTTGATGACCGCTGCTGCGCTGGCCAGTATTCTCTCGGGGCTTTTCAGCGTGCTGCTGATTGCCCAAATCAATGCGGCGTTAAACAGCGATGCCGCCAGTCGTGCCAATACGGCCTGGGCTTTCGCGGGGATCGCCGTGGCCCTAATGGTCTGTCGGATGGTGTCGACGGCGCTGTTTGAGCGGTTGGGGCAGCGTGCTCTGGCCGAGTTGCGCAGTTTTGTCGCCCAGTGCGTGGCCGAGACCCCCTTTGCTCGGTTCGAGCGTGTGGGCAGTGCACGGATCCAGTCGGCGCTCACCGAGCACAGCAACAACGTGGCGGTACTGTTCGTTAGCTTGCCGGTGATTTTGACCAATACGGTCATCGTGGTGGGGTGCTTGGGCTACCTGGCAATGCTCTCATGGCAGGTGTTTTTATTTGCACTGGGGGTGATTGGGCTGGGCGCTGTCGGCTATCACCTTGTGCACTTACGCGCTATTCACTACCTCCAGGATGCCTCGTCAGAGCAGGATCGCCTGTTTGGACATTTCCGCGCGCTGACCGATGGTGCAAAAGAGTTGCGGCTACACCAACGCAAGAGCCGGGTCTTTATGGATCAGATATTGGGGGAGTCGGTTGAAGGCGTGCGGCGGCTGCGTACTTATGGCATGTCGCTGTTCGTGATCTCGACCAGTTGGGGGCAGTTCCTGATGTACGCCTTTATCGGTCTGGTATTGTTTGTATTGGCGGGCGATGGGCCTAACCAAACCCAGGTAATGACCGGTTTTGCGCTGGTGTTTGTGTTTATGGTGACGCCCCTTGAAGGCTTGCTGATCAATATCCCGCGGATCAATATGGCGCGGGTAGCTGCTAGTCGAATTGATGACATTACACGAGAGATGCCCCAGGGGCAGGAGAGGCAGGCGTCACCTCAGGTGCCTGCTTTGCAGCGTCTTGAGTTGCACGACGTCACCCATCAGTACTACCACGAGCAGAGCGATGACTTCTTTGAGTTGGGGCCGATTAATCTGAGCTTTACGCCGGGGGAAGTGGTGTTTCTGGTGGGGGGCAACGGTAGCGGTAAGACCACGCTGGCCAAAGTAGTGGTGGGGCTTTACCCGCCGGAAGGTGGCGAGGTATTGCTCAATGGAGAGCGGGTCGAAGCGGATGGCTGGGATGCCTACCGGCAGCTCTTCTCGGTGGTGTTCTCAGACTTCCATCTCTTTGAGCGCCTGTTAGAGGCACCACGTGATGACCTGGACGAGGAGGGTGATCGCCTGCTGGCCAAGTTGCACCTGCAGCACAAAGTGCGGGTTGAAAACGGTGCGTTCACCACCCAAGCACTCTCCCAGGGCCAGCGTAAGCGTCTGGCGCTGGTGGTTGCCTACCTTGAGGATCGGCCCTTCTTGGTGTTTGACGAGTGGGCGGCGGATCAGGATCCGTTATTCAAAGAGGTGTTTTACTGCGAGGTGTTGCCCGAGCTAAAACGCATGGGCAAAGCGGTGCTGGTCATCACCCACGATGACCGCTATTTCCACCTCGCAGATCGATTGGTGCGGCTAGAGAGTGGCAAGCTGTTGACTGCTGAGTCTGAGACTGCCGAAGAGCCGCTAGCGGAACCCTCATCGGCCACTTGACCCCACCATACGCGCCAGTACTCGGTCTTTAAGCCAGAAGCGGTGAGTCAGCGCCATCATGATGTGGCCGATGACTAATCCACATAGCAGCCACGAGAGCGGGCCGTGAAGGAGCTCGGCGGGGGCGACCATCCAGGTGATCTCGCGTTCCGCTTCGGGCAGCAGCTCCATGCCATAAAAGAGTAGCGCCCCGCCGCGGCCGTACTGGCGCAAAATAGCGAAAGCGGGCAACCACATTAGTAGCCCATAAAAGGTGATATGGACAAAGCGCGTCAAGCGCCCACCTAGCCCTGGCGTGTGGGGCGGGCGTTGTTTGCGATTTATCCATGCCCAGCCAAGGCGAGCCAGCGTCACGATCAGAATCATAAATCCTAATGAGCCGTGAGGCCCGATGCTCGCCAAGAACAGCGTGATAGCGTTTTCGCCCATTCCTCTCCAGGCCAACAACACGGAAAATTGCAGCGTGACCAGCGCGGCGGTCAACCAGTGCAGTACACGGCTGACCCGCCCATAGCAGTTGGGGCTGTCTCGCCAGCCAATAGGCGTTTGAGCTTGCTTGCTTGTGATATCACTGTTTAACGCCGTGTTGTTTGCCGTTCCTTTAACCATTGGCCTTGCCCTGGCGCCAGTAGCCCATGCTGGTGACGTACTGCTTGGGTAGCCCGCACTCGTTGACCAAATAGCGACGCAGCTTCATGGCGACCTTGGTTTCAGCGGCGATCCAGGCGTAGAAGGGCGCACTGTCATCCAGGGTGGCGGGTTCCCAGAGAGGGCCGTCCTCATCGTCGCTTTCGTCGTTGGTCGTGGCTCTGGTAGTGACGTTAGTAGGCGTGCCGCCTAGCGCTTGAATTTCCCTATGTAAATCGATATCACGTAGCGCTCTCATTAGCAGCTCACCGTGTTGGCAGGCGGGCTCAGCGTCGCGGGCCAGCCAGCGCAGTTTGGTGGCCTGGGGCAGAGGCTGAACGTCGTCGCCACGAGGCACTTCGAATAGCGCTTCGACCTTGGGTTTGAGCGGTAGGTCATCAAGGGTTTCCAGAATGCCGGCGGCAGCGGGGAGGGCGGTTTCATCGGCGATGATCAGAATACGGCGTACGCCTTGGGGCGGCTTCCACTCGTAGCCCAACTTTGGGCCTTCCGCGTTAGCGTCGGGGGCTGTCATGGCTAGCCGGTCACCCGGGCGGGCGTGCATTGCCCAGCGCGATGCGGGGCCATTGTCGCCGTGGAGTACAAATTCAACGTCCACCTCAGCCTGCTCCGGGCGGAGGGCGCGAATAGTGTAGGTGCGCGCTGAGGGCCTTTGGGCATCCGGCAGTGCGCGGTAGGCGCCGTACCAGTCGTGTTCTTCCAGCTTGGCAATTTCAAACAGCGGGTCGAGACTGCCACCGCCTTCGGGAAAGAATAGCTTGACGCGCTGATCCGGTGCGTAGGTCGCCATTTGGCTGACTTCCGGGCCAGTAAAGGTGAACCTGACTAATGAGGCGCTGACTTGGGTACGCCGGGCTAGGGTGATATCGAAAAGCTGGTAGCTCGGTTTGGCTGCCATAGTGATGCCTCCTTTATATATAAGGAGTCAATTGTAGTGCTAATTATTATCATTTAGAATCGTTGTTAGTTATTCAATCGCTAATTTCCATAAACTCGTTTGCATAAATAGTAAGGCTAAGAAAATGACGCTGCTGCCTATCACGTCTCTTTTGGCGAACTGTCCGGTTATCACAAAAGGGTGCTCGCTATGCTAGGCGCTGCGCAATTTACCCAAAGAATGGGGGGAATGTCGCCTGCTAAAGCCTGCCTATTACTTAGCCTGCCCATGGTGGTGCTGTTTTGGGTGGGCCTAGAGGGCCAAGGCGGTTTCGCGCTGGGCCTGCAGGCATTAGTGGCCCCTTCTTTTGAGAACGTTGACGAGCTGCTGCTTTACTACGCTTGGTGGCCGCGCCTCTCTATCGCCCTGCTCGCCGGGGGCGGCCTGGGGTTGGCAGGCGTGCTTATGCAGCAGGTGCTGCGCAACCCGTTGGCTTCGCCCACCACCCTAGGGGTGGCATCGGGCGCTAACCTGGCGTTGATGACCGCCACCTTGCTGGCGCCGGGGCTGCTTGTCGCCGGGCGCGAATGGGTCGCCTTATTGGGCGGTGCGCTAGCGGTTGGATTAGTGTTTCTGCTCTCCTGGCGGCGCGGGCTGGCGCCGATCGTGGTGGTGCTGGCGGGCCTAGTAGTCAATCTGTACTTGGGGGCGCTGTCTACGGCGCTGCTGCTGTTCAACCACGAGGCGCTCTCCGGGCTGCTGATCTGGGGGGCGGGCTCGCTGGCGCAAAACGGTTGGGACGGCGTTACAATCCTCTGGCCTCGGCTAGCGATTAGCTGCGTGGCCGCGTGGTTTTTGCTACGGCCCTTGGCGGTGCTGGAGCTGGACGATGCCAGTGCCAAGAGCCTGGGAGTCTCGCTGACCTATCTACGCTTTGCGGGGATGGGGTTGGCAGTATTTATTACCGGCAGCATTGTCAGCGTGGTGGGCATCATCGGTTTTATCGGCTTGGCAGCGCCGAATATCGTGCGCATGGCCGGTGCGCGCCGCTTAGGGCCGCGGCTAATCTGGTCGACGCTATTAGGGGCCGTGCTGCTGGCTACCACGGATCTGCTGCTGCAGCAGTTCGGTGGCATGGTGGCAGCTTTTATTCCTACCGGGGCGATTACCGGTGCCCTGGGGGCACCGCTGTTAATGTGGCTGATTCCGCGCCTGAAACTGCAGGGCGACCAGCCGCCGAAAGGGGCGGGGATTTTCGCCCGTCGTCACCCAGCGCCTTCACGTTTAGCCACTGGTTTAATCCTCGCGTTACTGGGGGCAACGGTTCTCGGCTTGCTGTTTGGCCAGGGTGTAGATGGCTGGTACTGGCTGGCGCCCAATAACTGGAATGTCATGCAGTGGCGCATGCCCCGGGTGATGGCGGCAGCCGCCAGCGGGTTAATGCTGGCGATTGCCGGGACTATTCTCCAGCGCCTTTCCGCCAACCCCATGGCCAGCCCCGAAGTACTGGGTATCAGTGGTGGCTGTGCCATTGCGCTGATTTTGGGGATTTTCCTGCTGCCTGCGCCCACCAATATGATGCTGATTGGCGTGGGTACCCTGGGTGCTTTCGCGACGCTGCTGGTGTTGGTGGGTATCAACCGCAAGAGCGGTTATCTCCCCGAGCGTTTACTGCTCACCGGGGTGGCGGTCAGCGCGCTGTTTGATGCAGTGCGCAGCGTGATGCTGGCGGGCGGCGACCCTCGTGGCCAGCAGGTGATTGCCTGGCTGGCGGGCTCCACCTACTACGTGGATATCACCAATGCGGTGGTGGTTGGGGGCATTGCCGCTGTATTGGCGCTGATCACGCTGCCCTTCACCCGCTGGTTGGATATCTTGCCCTTAGGCGCGCCGACGGCCAAGGCGCTTGGGGTAACCCTCAATCGAGCCCGTTTGGCGTTGCTGCTGTTGGTGGCCTTGTTAACCGCCTGCGCCACCCTGGTGGTGGGGCCGCTTTCGTTTATTGGCCTGCTGGCGCCGCATATGGCGCGCTTGGTCGGCTTCTCCCGGGCGGGTCAGCATCTGCTGGGAGCAGCGTTGATCGGCATGTTATTGATGGTGCTGGCTGACTGGGTGGGGCGCCAGATTATTTTCCCCTATGAGATACCAGCGGGCTTGGTCGCCTCCCTGATTGGCGGCGCTTACTTTATGTGGGGGCTGCGGCGGCTATGAGTAACGTGGCGATCAAAACGAGGGAGCTTTTAGCAACGGTGGATCCAGCGGAGGCGCTGTTGGCGCTTTACCGCCAGCCGCCGCTGGATAACGCCAAGGCTCCCTGTTTTGGTCAGCCTGATGTGCCGACGCTAGCGGCCTCTGAGCTGCTGAACCATGAGGTGCTTAACGCCCAGCTGACGCGTTACCGGCGATACCACGGTGACGATGCCGATTTTCTGGCCGTCGCTTCGATATGGTCGAAATTTCATTTCAGCAGCGTCTCGATCCCGACGCTGGTGGCCAACCTGCTATTGGGCTACGACCTGCCGGTGGGTGGGGATGAACTGAGACTGGCGTTTGGTGATCACGGCCAGACGGCTCGTATCTGGTTGCCGCATGGTGGTGTGCCGCTGGCCTCTAAAGCGCTCCAGGCACGCTTCAGCAGTCTATTCGATGACCACTGTGCCCCACTGATCGAGGCGTTGGCCGCTGTCTCTGGGCTTTCTGCCAAGGTGTTCTGGAGCAATCTTGGTCACTACGTGGAGTTCGTGGGCAAGACCTGCTCGCGGCATCCAACCTTTACAGGGGCGGGTGAGCCGCTGCTGGATTATCTCGCCACCAAGACGCTTCCCGATGGGCGTCGTAATCCGCTCTATCAGCCGGTGCGTTATCTGGAGCTGGGCGGTGAAACGCCTGCTCGTGTGCGACGGCTATGCTGTATCAAATACCGGCTACCCGGTGAGCCGCTGTGCGGTGGATGCCCGCTAAAACCCGAAAATAAACCGGCCAAGAAACGCCGTTAGGGTAGTACGGCACGCCGCAGCGCTTCCTTTAGCGTTCAACTCTTGCAAGGAGTCAAAGTTAATGGAACTGTTCAGAATCGTATGGCGTGATTATCGTTGGCCGTTTGTGGCCGTAGTACTGCTTAGCCTGACAAGCGCTGGCTTGGGCATTGGTGTCATTGCCTTTATCAATCAACGGCTGCTGGGTACCTTCACTGACCCCTGGCGTATCCTGCCCGAATTCCTGGGGCTGATAGCGCTGCTGCTGGTCATTACCCTTGCATCACAGTTGGCGCTGACCACGCTGGGTCACCATTTCGTTTACCGGCTGCGTGGGCAGTTGATCAAGCGAATTCTGGATACCGATATCGAACGCACCGAGCAGATTGGCAGTGCGCGTTTGCTGGCGAGCTTGTCCAGCGACGTGAGTTCAGTGACCGTTGCTTTTATACGCTTGCCGGAGCTGGTGCAGGGTGGGGTGCTGACGATAGGCGCTACGCTCTACTTGGCGTGGCTTTCGCCTGCCATGCTGGGCGTCACCGCGTTCTGGGTGATCGTGACGGTGTTGATTGGCATGCGTTTGGTGGCGCGGGTCTATGGGCATATGGCCAAACTGCGCGAAATACAGGATCGTCTCTACGCGGATTACCAATCGGTGATCGAGGGGCGCAAGGAGCTGGCGCTCAACCGTGACCGCGCCGAATGGCTGTATCGCGATGTTTATACGCCTAACGCAAAGGATTGCCGACGCCATTTTATTCTTGGTGATACCTACCATCTCAGCGCAGTGAACTGGTTCAACATCATGATGCTGGGGGCCATAGGTGTGGCGTTCTTTTTGGCCAACGGCCTGGGCTGGGCATCGGTGCAGGTAGCCACGACCTTCTCACTCACACTGCTGTTTTTGCGTGCGCCGTTGATGCAGGCCATTGGCGCCTTTCCGACGCTGATTAACGCACGAGTAGCGTTTGAAAAAATCAGCAGTTTAGACCTGACCGAGCACCGCGAGGCGTTCGGCCACTCTGCGCTGCGCCACGACTGGCAAGAGCTAACCCTGGAGCAGGTCAGCTATCGCTAGCCGGATGAGGAATCTCGATCAGGCTTTGCCATCGGCCCTATCGACCTGACCTTGAAGCGTGGCGAGGTGGTGTTTCTGATCGGCGGAAACGGCAGTGGCAAATCGACTTTGGCGAGGCTGCTAACCGGGCTTTACCAGCCCCAAAGTGGCTGTGTACGGGTCGATGGCAGGCCGCTGCGGGAAGAAGACTGGACACGCTATCGCCAGCACTTCTCGGCCATTTACACCGATCTGCACCTGTTTGATCGTTTGATGGGCCCAGCGGGCGAGTCACCCGACCCGGCGCTGGTGGAGGAGTGGCTTGCCGCGCTGGGCATGCATAGCAAGCTTGACTTCGACGGCGATCGCATCACCAACGTCAACCTCTCCCAGGGCCAGCGCAAGCGCTTGGCGATGCTATTAGCGGTCGCTGAACAGCGCGACCTATTGCTGCTAGACGAGTGGGCCGCCGACCAAGACCCCCAGTTCCGCCGGGTCTTTTACCGTGAGCTCTTGCCGCAGTTGCGAGCGCTGGGCAAGACGCTGGTGGTGATCAGCCACGACGACCACTACTTCGACCAGGCCGATCGGCTGCTGGAAATGCGCCAGGGGCAGTTGGTAGAGCTCACCGGCGAACAGCGAGAAGCCGCCAGCCGCGATGCGGTGGCCCGGGTGGGTAGTCATTGATGTGAGTCGCTTAGAATAATTAGTTATAGTGAGTGATATCGCTTAGCTAAGCTGCGCCCTGGTTATGGCGAAGCTGAAATAGGTCATAATTGGTTTGCATGGATAGCCAGAACTCGGCGCTTCCGGCGCCCAATTTTTCCAGAGCCAGTGCCATTTCAGGTGTGACGGAGGCGCTGCCATTAATTACCCGGTTCAGGGTGTTACGGTGGCAGCCGAGCTGTTCAGCGACCGATGCCACGCTGCCAATCTTGTGGCCGTCTTCATCCTCAATCAGACGTTGCCGGATAATGCGACCCGGATGTGAGGGGTTACACATGGCCATTGTTTCTTCTCCCATCAGTGATAATCGTCATGGTTCAGAAGGTAAATAGTCCAGCAGGTAAACATTACCGTCTCGGAACTCGATGAACAGTCGCCAGTTACCCGACACCTTGATGGCATACTGGCCGTCCAGTTTTCCAGTTTTCCAGTTTTCCAGTTTTCCAGTTTTCCAGTTTTCCAGTTAGAGGGTGAAGATCCCAGTTGCCAGCCGCTATATCGTCGAGACTTGTGGCTGCGTCCAGTACGGTCAGGCGATCACGGAGACGGTCGACATGATCGGCACGGACGCCCTTGGTGCTGCCTTTTTCAAAAAGCAGTTTTAGTCCCTTATGCTTGATGCTTTTAATCATCTATCGTACCGGCTTATGCCTAACTGGCTTTTATTTATTGTAGTGTGTCGCGCGACAGTGTGCAGTTCCGCCGGAACTCGCTCGGACAGCTGCATCAGTACTCGCAATACTTGTTATCAACTTTTGCGCTGTTTGATGGCTTTAGGGGCATAACCGAAGAAGCGCGTGAAGGCAGCGCTGAAGTTACTTGGGTGCCGATAGCCCGTGGCGTAGGCGGCTTGAGCGGCCTGTTGACCGCTCTCCAGCAGCGTATGGGCGCGGCGCATGCGCTGTTGATGAAGAAAGTGCTGAGGCGTCGTGCCAAACATGCAACGAAATCCCTGCTTAAGCTTCTGCTCTCCTAATCCCACCCGTGCTCCCAGATAGGCCAGGGTCAAGGGGCGATCCAGTTCGCTGAGAAGTATCTCACGGGCCTGGACGATGCGCTCGCTGCGTCTGCGCTGGCGATGTTCCGTGTAGGGCTGGGTTCCGGCAGCAGCGTCTCGAGTTGTTCCCCCAATAAGCTCAAGGCGTGAATGTGTTGCTGGAGCCGAGCGCTGCCTGTTTGGAGGCATACCTGGAGCGCCTGCAGATGTGCCCGGCTGACCGGCGACGTAGGCTGAAAAGCCAGCGGTCGAATACCCCCAGAGGCAGGGAGTGCTGCTTGATATCGCTCGCCCAGGTAGCGCGCTAGCCAGCCAGTACTGGCGACAAGGCGTAACTGAAGCACTGTTTCCCCTTCCGGTATATGGCGCTCCCCCTGGCTGTGGTCAAAGGTGGTTACCGTGGTGTGACCGTGACCGAAATCGATGCGCGGCCCCCAGCGCTCTCGGTAATCAGAGTGGCCTTGTAGACCAAAGGTCACAATCACGCCTGCGCCCGTATGGGGTGTGCGGCTCTCTTCGACGAGCGCTTGTTTAGCACGGTAGCGGGTTAACACTACCGAGAGGCCATCATCCAGCACGCAGCATTGAGAACCTTGCAGAGAGTCGCCAATGGGGCGTGATGCATCGCTACGCATAAGAAGTGAATTGGTTTGCATATGAATGAGTATGATAATTGCTATCGTTTATAGCTAGCCTACTCCCTTGAATGTTCCCGCGCTAGTCGGGAGCCAGAAACAGCGCTAAGGGGGTGGGCGATGCAGAGCAATGGGTTGAAAAGAAAGGCAGTGGTGGTGCTTCTGCTGGGGGGATGCGGCGTGGGCAGCATCGCTCAAGGGGAAGCACTACCCGTGGTGAAGGTAACGGCTAACAAGGTCGCGCAGACTGAGCAAGAGGTACCGGCGAGCTTAGCGGTAATATCCGGCGAGACGCTGGCGGATGCCGGTGCTGCCAATATTGGCGACTTGGCGCGCTACGCACCTGGGTTGAGTTTTCAGCCCTTTGGCCAGTCGGGTACCGCGCTGCCGGTAATGCGGGGGCTAACCTCAGGTGCTACCGCTTTCTCCTCATCAGTACTCATGCTGGTGGATGGGGTGCCAGTCGTGGCCGGCCAGGGGTTCGATCACAACCTGCAGGGCGTGGAACGGGTTGAGGTGCTGCGCGGGCCCCAGTCGACGCTCTATGGTCGCAACGCCGAGGCAGGCGTGGTCAGCCTGCATACTCGTCAGCCGGATGCAGGCCCTTATGCCGAACTGGCGACGACGTTGGGTAGCCGCGACCTGAACGCGCTACGCCTCGATGCCGCTCAGGCACTCGTGCCCGAGCAGCTCTATTTGGGGGGCAGTGGGGAGTGGCGCCAGCAGGATGGTTTCGTGGATAACCTGGCGCGCGCGGGTGAGGCAGATGACCGCGAGCGCAAGAACGGTCGGCTACGTCTGCTCTGGATGCCGACAGCGGAGACGGACGTTACCCTGCGCTATGGGCAGTTACACTACCGCGACGGTGCGGCTCCCTGGGGGCCTGTCGGGTCAAACGGTCACGATACGCGTCGCATTGACTCCCCCAGTCCCGGCAGTAACCGTTCCAGCGGGCGGGATATTTCCCTGGATGCGCGTCATGCCTTAGCGCCTGATTTGACCCTGCGATCCATCACGGCGCGGCGGGAGATCCGTGATCGCGTCACCCAGGATACCGATTTAACGCCAGCTCAGCGCTTTGCTGTCGGGCGCGACCAGCGTTTGACCACCTTGTCTCAGGAGCTTCGCTTGGAGCGCCAGGGCGATGAAGGGCGGAGCAGTTGGGTGCTGGGCCTGTACGGTGACCGTGATGATCATCAACTGCAGTTCGAGCAACGCAACCCGATGGGCACCCAGCGCAGTGAGGCGACGCTGGAGGCTGAGAACCTCGCGCTGTTCGGGCAGTGGACGTTGCCGCTGGGCGAGCGTTGGCGCCTAACACCAGGCCTGCGCTTAGAGCAGAGCCGGGTGGCGTTGACGCCCCGGGGAGCCGTCCAGCGCAGCGAGCGCTGGGGTGATGTTACCTCGCAGTTGGCTCTGCAGTACCGATGGGGCGACGACGACTGGTTGTATGCCCGTTATGCCGAAGGGTTTCGCGCCGGTGGTTTCAACGCCTTCTCTGCTCAGAGTGACTATCCCGGCTACGAACCTGAACAGGTGGCTTCCTACGAGCTGGGTATCAAGGGAACAGCGCTTTCGCAACGGTTGCGCTATGGGCTAGCCAGCTACTGGATGACCATTGACGACATGCAAGTCCAGCAAGTTATTCAGCCCGGTAGTGTGCAAATCACCAATGCTGCCGCGGCGCGTTCCCAGGGCGTAGAACTGGATATTGACTACCTGCTGGGCGGACATTGGACGCTCCAGGCGGGCCTGGCGCTCAATCGTACCCGGTTTCGCGAGTTCAACGACCTGAGCGGTGACCACGCCGGCCACCACAACCCCTTTGCGCCCGATATCAGTGGTCGGTTGGGGCTGCGCTACGACTCACCCCAGGGCTGGTATGCCCAGGCCAACCTGAGTGGCATGAGTAAGACCTACCTGGATGCGGCCAACCGCTTTAGCCGCCCCGGTCATGCCCTGCTCGATCTGGCTGGCGGCTATCAACAAGGGCCATGGCAACTGGGGGTCTATGTGAACAACGCCACTGACCGACAATACGATGCGGTGGGCCTGCTCAACGGCACGATGCGGGAGTATAGCCCACCCCGTGAGATTGGCTTGCGTGTGGGGGTATCGTTATGAGCCGGCCCGCGGATGCGCTTCCCCATGCGCTGCAGCCCTATTGGGATCTATCGCTGGCCGCTGTACAGGCCGAGGCCCTACAGCTTGCCTTAGCAGAGGATCTATTTGAGACGCTAGCGTCACCCTGCACCCCTGAGGCACTGGCACAAATGCATGCATGGCAGCCCGAAGCCACGCGCCACTGGCTGACGCTGTTATGGAGCATGCAACTGCTCGACCGAAGCCGCGATGCCGCGGGTGAGTGGCACTACACCAGCAGCGAGGTGGCGCGGCGCTATCTGGCGTCTTCCTCAGCGTTAGACTGTGGTGATGCTTGGCGCTTTCGACTTGCTTCCCTGCGCGATTTCGGTGCCGGGCTAGCCGATGGCTTGCGCGGACAAAGCCGGCCAGCACCGCTGGCCAACGGTGAGCGCTGGGCCGTGGCAGCGCGCGGCCATCTGGCACGCGAGCAGGCGGCGGTAACGGCACCTGCCGCCTGTGAATTGGTGGCACAGCGGAGGATGCCTAAAGCAGCTTGGCGGCTGCTGGATCTAGGCGGTGGCCCGGGGCTGGTCGCCGTCGCCCTGGCGAAGGCGTTTCCACATATGCACGGCGTGGTCTTTGAACTGCCCGAAGCCGCCGATGTGGCGGCGCAACATATTGCCGAAGCCGGCCTGGCATCGCGTCTTGAGGCTCGGGGTGGCGATCTGGTGAGGGATGACATTGGCACAGGGTACGACCTGATCTGGTGCTCTTCGGTACTGCATTTTGTGCCCGAGCTTTCGGCCAGCCTAGCCAAATTGCATGCCGCACTAAAGCCCGGCGGCGAGTTGATCTGCGTGCACGCTGAAATTCCCGAAGAACCCGAGGCGGCCCGCCGCATGCTGTCCTATTACCTGCCGCTGCTGTGGCAGGGGCGCCGGGTGACTCAGGCCGGTGATCTGCGTCAGGCACTGCTGGCGCAGGGTTTCGAGGTGTGTGAAGCGCAGCCGATTGCGCTTCCCATGGCGCCTGCCACGGCTCTGGTGGCGCGCAGGAGGACGAAATGATGCGCGGCCTGACCGCCCGGCAACTGGCATTTGGCTGGCTCCACTTTGCTCTGGCGCTGCCCAGCATCTATCTGCTGTTGGGAATGCCGCTGGTACTGCGCGAGCAGGGCTGGAGCGGTACCCAGATTGGCCTACTGCAACTGGCGGGCCTGCCAGCGGTGCTCAAACTGGTGATGGCGGTTCCCGTTGAGCGCTGCCGCCTGGGGGGCGGAGGCTATCGTGCCTGGGCTGGTCTGCTCGGATTGCTGTTGGGCTTGGCGTTGCTAGGGTTAGCGTACGACTTCCCACTAGCGCAGCCGCCGCGTTTCTATGCCTGGGTGCTGCTGATCAGTTGGTTGGCGACTTGGGCTGATGTGCCCGTGAACGCGCTGGCGATTCGCTGCCTGCCCGCCGAAGAGCGACTACGCGCCGGGGGAATTCGTTCGGCGGCGCTGTTTCTGGCTGCGGTGGTGGGCGGTGGCCTATTGCTGGTCGTGCACGAGCGTGCAGGGGGAGCAGTGCCCTTCGTACTGATGGCGTTGCTATTGGCCGTGGGAGGAATCCTATTACGCTGGATATCGTTACCGCCAGAGACCGGCAGGCAATGGTATGTCTCGGCAGCGGAAGCGGTTCAACCTGTGAGCCATAAGGGGGCAATGGGCTTTGTCCGTCAGCCAGCCGCAGGCCTTTGGGTCTCCCTGCTGATGTTACTCTTTCCCTTCGTTGGCGCTGGTTGGGTCTATCTAAAACCGCTGTTGCTCGACCTGGGGATGCCAGCGGAGCAAGTCGCCTGGTGGGGGGTTGGTGGTGGCATAGCGGGCGCCCTGGCGAGTCTGGCGGGGCAACGCCTGGCACGGAGTATTGGGCTTGGCCGAGCCCTGCCGCTGTTAGCCGCTTTGGCAACGCTGGCCCTGGCGACTCTGGGGGGAGTGGGTTACATGGCTGCAGGGCATGCCCTGTGGCTGGTGGGCGCAGGACTGTTGGCTTGTGCCATGGGCGCGCTTTCGGGCGTAATGTTCGGCCTGATGATGCACTTCGCCCGGTCAGGGTATCAGGCGCTGGATTACGGTCTACAGGCCAGTCTGTTCACCCTGTCGCGTTTGGCTGTGCCTGTGCTCGCTGGTATTTTGCTAGACCGGCTGGGCTACCCGGCTATGTTTACGGCGCTGGCGCTAGGCATGGCGGCGGTGACAGTGATGGCGCTGTTGGGGGGTAGGGTTTTGCAGGGTGTCATATCAAAAAGTGGAAAGGTTCGTTGAGCACTGTGCATTGACACTGCTTGTGAATTGAAAAAGAATAAGAATCATTTTCGTAGAAGTGGGGCACTTTTTATATGGGCGGCACCCCGATCAGCCGAGCCTGCGGCTTACCATACCGGCTGTCGAGACTCCCTCGGTGAGCTGTATCACCACCATCAGCCTTGGTTGCAGCAGTTGCTCAGCCAGCGGTTGGGGTGCAGTGAGTCGGCGGCGGATCTGGCGCAGGATGCGTTTGTGCGATTGATGAAAACGCCCCGCCACCTGGATAGTTTCGAAGGTGCCCGAGCCTATCTCAGCCGTATGGCCAAAGGGTTGTGCGTGGATCATTGGCGCCGCCAGGATATCGAGCGCGCCTGGCAGCAAGCCCTGGCGGCCAGCGCCGAGGCGCATTTGCCCTCCGCCGAACACCAGCAGATCGTCATCGAAACGCTGTGCGAAATCGACCGCATGCTGGCGCGGCTACCCGAGAAAGTCGCTAGCGCCTTTTTGGCCTCCCAGCTACACGGTAAACCCTACCGTCAGATTGCTGAGGAGTGGGGTTTCCGAACGCATGGTCAAAAAATATATGGCCCAGGCCATGCTGCAGTGCGCGTTGATCGAAGCAGGCTTCGAGGCGGGCCTCTAAATGGTTTCTGCGGCTAACGCCGATGAAGCCGCCAAGCGTCGTGCGTTGGCGGAGGCCGCCGAATGGTTTGCTGAGTGGCAAGCGGGGGTTGTCGGCAACAGAGCGTCAACGCTGGCAGGCATGGCGGGATGCTAACGACATCCATCGCTGGGCTTGGCATCAAGTGGAAGGCGTAGCCGCCGCTTCACCGAGCATCTAGGCGAAGATGAACGCCAAACCGCTGACAGCGTGATTAACCTAGCGCGCCAACGGCGGCGAGGGCGTCGCCACCTTTTGGGTGGTCTGGCAAGCCTTGCGCTGGTCTCTGTACTCACCGCAGCGCTCTGGCAAAGCACACCACTGCCACGACTAGTACAGCAGTGGGGCGCTGATTATCACACCGCCACCGGCGAAATCACTCACATCGTGCTGGAGGATGGCACTCAGGTTTGGCTGAGCAGCGCCTCGGCGCTGAATGTCGATTACGACCAAGAGCAGCGCCGTTTGGCGTTGGTGACCGGCGAGATACTGATAGAGACCGGCAAAGACACCGAAAGACCGTTTTACCTGGATACCCGCAGTGCGCGACTCACGCCCTTGGGCACGCGTTTTAGCGTGGGTGAACAGCCCTCAGGCGAACTGCTGGCGGTGTTTTGACGGCGCCGTGGCTATCCAGACCCTGGGCGATGCTCAGCATGCGGGTCAGCGACAGGTGGTCAATGCCGGTCAGCAGCCCGCTACACCGCTGACCGCATCGGTGAACTCACCCCCGCCGAAAGCCGCAGGGAAGCCTGGGCCAACGGCATTCTGCTGGCCGAGAACATGTCGCTTAAGAATTTCGCCGCGGCGCTTAGCCGCCATCACCGTGGCCGCCTTGAGGTCGACCCGGCGGTGGCGGATCTCACGCTGCTCGGCGCTTTCCCGCTCGATGACCTAGAGCGCACCCTGAACATGGTAGAGACCACGCTGCCGGTGAAGGTACGCCGGGTAATGCCCTGGTGGATCAAAATCGAGGCAGGCAAAGCAAGCTCCAGCGAGGAATAAAAAAGAGCAAATTGGTTTTTCTGGTTCCCCTTTTTCGCGCTGGTTCGATTCCCCTTTATAAGCACTTAAAACGTATCTGCAAGGGGAACCGACATGCTCCAACAGCGCACTGCACTTCAACCGCTTACTGCCAAGCACCAACCGAGGCTCAACCGCCGCGCCTTGGCGCTGGCGGTTCATTTTGCCTCCGCCGGCTATTGACCGTGCCGCTGCTATCGCAGCCCGCCATAGCTCAAGTCACCCAGCAGCAAGCGCGCGACTATGACATTGCCAGCGGCCCGGTAAGCAGCGTCATCAACCGCTTCGCGCCGAAGCGGGAGTTTTTATCAGCGCGCTGGCGAGCTGGGGAAAGGGCGCCAAAGCCCCGGCCTGCAAGGCCAGTATCGAGTCGATGAAGGGCTGGAGCGGCTATTGGATGGAACGGGTTTAACGGCAGCCCGGCAGGGTGATGGTAGTTATCGGGTGGAAGAGCGGGTGGCGGATGTGGCGTTGACGACGATGCAGGTGCAAGCTGATAGGACACATGAATCGGCTTGGGGCCCTGTGGAAGGGTATATTGCCTCACGAAGTGCCGCTGCCACAAAGACCGACTCCCCGCTGATGGAGACAGCGCAATCTGTGTCTGTGGTCACGCGTGAGCAGATCGAAGATCAAAGCGCAAAGTCGGTGCAGCAAGCACTACGTTATATACCTGGGGTGTTCACTGGTACCCGCAACGGCATTGGAGATCGTGTTGATTTTATTAATATGCGCGGCTTTGGTGGCGTAGGTAGTATCGACAACGTCTATTTTGACGGCCTCAAAATGGCCAGCGATGTTTCCGGCTATAATTCACTGCAAATTGATCCTTACTTTCTTGAGCGGATTGATGTTTTCAAGGGGCCAACATCCGTTTTATATGGGCAAAGCTATCCTGGCGGCCTCGTCGGGTTGACCAGTAAACAACCTCTGTTCACGCCAAGCTATGGGCTCCAATTAGAAACGGGCACTCATAATAAACGTACGGCACGATTTGACTTCAGCGGCCCCATAGGGAAAAGCCAACAAGTTGCGTATCGACTAGTGGGATTAGCTAGCAGTTCAGACAGCCAGTTCGATCATGTAGAGAACGAACGCTATACTATTGCCCCCTCTTTGACGTTTTTGCCAACCGATGCGACATCATTGACTGTAATGGCCTATCTGCAGCACGAGCCAAATCGTGGTTACTATGGTTGGACACCAGCCGACGGTACGGTGCGAGATTATAATGGTAGACGGATCGATAATAACTTTTTTGATGGCGAGCCAGACGTCAATGGGTTCGAGCGTTATCAACGACTAATAGGTTACCAACTAGAACATCAGTTCAACGATCAGTGGCAAGCTCGACAGAATCTCCGCTTCACCTCTTCGGGTATTGATTATGACTCCATTTATTCCAGTAGTTACGTAGGCGATAGTAATCTTCTAGATCGGCGCGCAGCGCGAGCCGATGAATCCATGCACGCCTATCATGTGGATAATCAGCTACAGGGGATGTTACGACTGGGTCTCTGGAACATACGTTGCTAGTGGGTCTGGACTATCAGTACCAACGCAACTCAGGAGAATGGCAGTTCGGGGCGGCGTCTCCCCTGGATGCTTTCAACCCACAGTATGGAAACACACAAATCACATACTCAACGCCCACTAACTTCATCAACAAGGTGGAGCAAACTGGGTTTACTTGCAGGATCAGATCAGCTTCAATCGCTGGCGTTTAAACCTGTCAGGGCGTCAGGATTGGGCTGACACCAGTACCGCCTATACCAACTTAGGTATGTCTTCTGAAAGCGACAATGAGAAATTCACTAGTCGTGCCAGCTTACTGTATGCCTTTGATAATGGTATTTCCCCTTACGTCAGTTATTCGGAATCATTTAAGGCGGCATCTGCCACAAGGACTGATCCCTCCGGCAACACATTAGATCCCAGTGAGGCCTCTCAGTACGAGACAGGGATCAAGTATCAACCGCCCGGCAGCAATGATCAATACACAGCTGCTGTATATCATCTTGAACAAGAGAATGTTTCTGAAGCCATTCCTAACACGTCGTTCTATGAATCTATCGGCAAAGTGCGTTCACGCGGCTTAGAACTCTCTGCCACATTACGTCCCACTGAGCAGCTTTCGTTGCTAGCCAACTATACGTATACCGATATGGAGTACGTTGAAACCAATAATGAGACACAAGGCAATACGCCCTATGCCGTACCCCGTCATATGGCCTCGGCCTGGGGAAAATATGAGTTCACTAATGGTGCCTTAAACGGCCTGGGGATTGGCGCAGGTGTCCGCTACAACGACTCTACCTGGGGCGATGAGGCCAATACGTTCCAAGTAAGTGGCTATACTCTGGTCGATGCGATGTTGGAATACGATCTAAGCATGCTGTCAAGCGACCTTAATGGCATGAACTTACAGGTCAATGCCAACAATCTTCTTGATAAAGAGTACGCGTCCTCTTGCTCTAGTTTCAGGATTTGTCACTTTGGCGAAGAGCGCAATGTGACAGCCACTGTAAGCTATCATTGGTAGGTTCCCTGCATTCTATCAATGTGTTAGGGCAACAAATAGTGGGCTAATTAAAATAGTACGCGTGGGTGCCTTTTTTAATGAAAGGTACCTCGTTTTATTTTTTCATATAACTTTATTTTAAATAATGTGGTGTTTAGAGGAGTTTCGTTAAAGATTTTTATTTATAATATTTTTAGAGTAAATAAAGGTGGTTTTGTAGTGATAAAATACATAAATATTATTATTCGACTTATGTTGTCGATCTGGCTTGTGCTATTTTTTGTAATACCTGTGAAAGCCGATAGTCGACATAATATTGTCACTTTTGACTATGCGATGGCGGACACTCTCGATGCTTTGCAACACCCTCCAATCGCGCTGGGTGGCTTAGCCCAATATAGACAGCTATACCAAGAAAAATTGCTTCCAGAAACCCATGACCTTGGTCTCAGTTTCAGCCTAATTTTGAGTATCTGTCACTATTTGAACCTAATGCTATTTTGATATCGCCGCCAGCACATTTGAATATAGAGAACAAGTTGTTAAGTATTGCCCGTGTGGCAAAGATACAGCTGCTTTGGAGTGAATTTAACGTATGGCCGAGCCTGGAGCATCTAACAAGAGAAATAGGAAAAGTGATAGATGACGAACAACAAGCCCAAATATTTATCGATACTGTTGAAGTTAGTCTGTCAGACATAGCCGCAAAGATTGAGAGGCCTGCAGAGCCTTTGTTGATCGTTGAAATTCGGGATGGTCGCCATGTCCGGGTCTATGGGCCTGGAAGCCTAGAAGATGCGGTCTTGACGAGACTCGGATTGGAGAATGCCTGGCAAGGTTCCACTAACGGCTGGGGGTTTAGTACATTATCAATCCCGGAAGCGTTTAGATTAGAAGGCCAGAAGGTTGTTCTTCATCCGTTTTATACGCAAGAGCAAGACTCAACTTCAACATTGCCGACATCGGGGCTTTGGCAACATTGGTTGGATGATACATCGTTAAGTATCAACAGAAATTATTGGCCATGGGGAGGGTTCCCCTCAGCCCTCCGTTTCGCCGAGTCGCTTGTTGAAGCCTTGGAGGCGCAAGCGCCCCCTAACGCTGCTGGCTAATCGCACTACTAAATCATCATGTATCATTCAATGAACCAGCGGCGGGCGTTGTGGTAACAGATATCCGCAATGATCTCATCAAGCAGCTTGTGATCATTCGGTGCCAGCCCCTCAGAAACCCAACGGCCGACGATACGGCAAAGCAACCTTCGGAAGTATTCATGCCGAGGAAAGGACAAGAAGGAGCGACTGTCCGTTAGCATGCCGGTGAAGGTAGACAACAGGCCCATTTGCGCCAGATGGTTCATCTGGTTTTCCATGCCGTCAAGTTGGTCATTGAACCACCATGCAGTCCCCCCTGTACCTTGCCTGCTATACCACCACTTTGGAAGTTACCCGCCGTGGTGACGATGATGGGGTTTTTACTGGGATCCAGCGCATAAAGAATGGTGCGCGGCAGCTCATTGGTGCTATCCATGCGATCCAGCAATTTGTTTAACGGCTCGGCGATGGGCTTATCTTGAATGGAATCAGCACCTGAGTCGCTACCAGCCGCCGTGAATATTTGCGTACTGTTATTACGCAGTGGCCCTATGTGAAGTTGCATCACCAAATCAGCCCGCGCGTACCCACGGCCAAGTGCTACCAATACGGCCATACGGAAGCTCTCTGCTTCCTTTGGCGCTAAGGCTTTGCCTTGGCGGCCTTTTTCCAGAATGGCATCAAGCTGGCTAGCACTTAGCTCATCGGCCTGTCTAGCTGCCCAATACCGTGGTCGGCGGCACGGCAGCCGTTGGCAATGAAGTACTCCAGGCGATCCGTGAGTGCGCTTACCAGATGCTCGAAGGTGCTGATGGGTTGTCGGTCAGGTCTCCAGTTTTTCAAGGTAGTTATTGAAACCTGCGCCTTCGATTGCCAGCGCGCGATCCGGGCGAAAGGTAGGCACCATGGAAAGCCCACCTTTGTGTGGCGAGGCAGCAAATGCTTGGTGGTGCTCAAGGCTGTCGAGCGGGTCATCGGTGGTGCCAATGAGTTCGACCTTCATCTTTTTTAGCAAGCCCTGGGCGCGGAACTCAGGCTGGCTCAGCATTGCTTGCGTGCTTTGCCAAATCTCCTCTGCGGTATCGCCGTTGATCAACTTGCCTTCATCACCAAAGTAGCGCCACAGTTCTAGGTGACTCCAGTGGTGCATGGGGTTGCCAATTGCCTTAGGCAGAATCTGGGCAAACGCCAGAAACTTCTCTTTATCTGT
Source organism: Halomonas sp. PA16-9 (assembly GCF_009728585.1). Lineage (NCBI taxonomy): Bacteria > Pseudomonadati > Pseudomonadota > Gammaproteobacteria > Oceanospirillales > Halomonadaceae > Halomonas > Halomonas sp. PA16-9. Next base: position 1,098,041 of record NZ_CP040451.1, read on the forward strand.
TGCGCTGCCGGTAATGTGAGATTCAGGGACGCCCGCCCAGCGCATGACACGCCACTTGTAATGGTCATGGCTCAGCCATAGATCGCCCAGGTTGTCCCAGCTGCGATTGTGAGCCACTTTCTCGGGCGGAAGATGGTTGTGGTAGTCAATAATCGGCAAGTCCGCAGCTACATCATGGTAGAGGCGGCGTGCTGTTTCTGTATCCAGCAAGAAATCAGTGTGTAGGTAATTATTCATAGAAAGCCTTCTGGTTTACCATTTCAGCGATAGCGGCTCGTGCAAAAGCGCCAAAGTAATGTGTTATCGCTGCTCACGACGCTTCTCCCACGGTGATTAGCCCGCCATGCTCTATGACGCGACCACCGTAGTGCAAGGGGCGATTTTCACCTGCTGGTAGCACTATATTGAGCTGTTTAAATGGAAAAGGCATATCCCCAGCCTGGCTGATTTGCAGTTCCAAACTATGCTCATCGCCGGTAAGCAGCAGAGTGGTGATGCAGTGCGGGCCATCTTTGGACTCGCCGTCATCATCGTAAATCAGTGAGGTGCAGGAAAACGATCCAGGCTGTGGAAACAGTGCCAACGTTCGGCCAACTTGCGCCTCCGGCGTTGCTTTTATGGCCTCATTAGCAAGCGGCAGTATTGATCCAGCCTTAACAAACAGCGGCATATCCGCCAATGAAACCGGCTTCTCAAACCATGTTCCCGGGGCATGCAATTGGCCTGTCCAGTAGTCCCACCACCCTGCATGGTTGTCGGGCAGATAGATGCGCCGCTTATCTGCGCCTTGCTCAACTACAGACGCTACGAGTAGGTCTCGACCTAGAAGGAAATCGTCGGTGTCTGCATAGGTCTGTGCGTCATTCTCGTGATCGAGAAAAGTGGGCCGTAGCATGGGTTCATGGTTTGTTGACCGCCTGCCAAAGGCAGGTATAAAAAATATGGCAACAAGCGGTAACGGAATTGGATAGCGGCACGGATGCCTTCGGTAACGCTGGGGTGCGTCCAAGGCTCGGTCACAGAGCCATCGTTGTTCCAACTGTGAATGGAGAACCGGGATGAAAGATGCCGTTCTGAACCCAACGGAGTAAAAGCTCGGGGCCAGGTTGGGGGCCAGCAAACCCACCGACATCATGCCCAATGTTGTAGATTCCCGAAAGCGACAGGCCCAGCCCCATGCGGATATTCCAACGCAGGCTCTCCCAACTGGTTTTGTTGTCTCCCGTCCAGGTCTGGGCAAACTGTTGTAGGCCAGCACAGCCTGAGCGGTCACCACGTATGGGCGATGTTGGGGCGCATGTTGTGACTGCGCCTCCCATGAAGCATGAACCATCAACAGCGAATGCAAGGGCCGTATCAGCCCCACCTCGACCTCTTCACCAAAAGCCAACGCAGCGAGCGCCATGATCCACACTTCAAATTCGTTGTTATCATTCCAAGTGGAAGTGATGCCGAGGTTCAGCAGTTGTTGAGTGACGTTCTTCTTTCCACCAACTGAGAGTATCGGGATTGGTGAAGTCGAGGATGAGAGCCTTCATCGTCCCAGAAGCTGAAAGCTCGGTGTGTCAGATTCACTGTCTTGGATAAATATTTATTGTTTGCCACTTCTGCGTAGCGCGGGTGGTTCCTTAACAAGCAGGGCTTGATGTTGGCGATCAATCGCACCCGGAATCATTAAAGGCTTTCGTCAACGTGGTTGGATTGGGCACCTTGTCGTTATTCCAATGAAACACATAACGCTTATCTTCAATGGAGTGTAACCCGAAGAAAGATGAAAGCTGTCGCAGGGGATGGCCTCGTTCTCCAGCTTTCGCAAAAAGCCGATGAGCTGATCCTGAGCGTCGGGTGCATCGGTATAGGCCATGGTTGACCCGGAATAGCCCAGTGACCAGCGCGGCGGAAATGCCCATCCCACCGGTTAACGCCAACTGGCTCTTCACCAGGTCTAGAAGCTGTGGAGACCAGCGGAAGTAGTAATCCAGGTCGCCATCATCGGCCGTAAAGGAGCGATAAGGGGCGTGGGTATTATCAAGCTCTTGCCCTATGTTCAATACACAGGTGTTCAAGGTTCGTAGAAGATACTAAAACTACCGGTGGACGCGGTTTGGGTAAGGGTGAACGGCAGGTGTTTATACAGCGGGTCGGTGCGCTCTGCGTCATACCCCATAGCGTCTAAACTGCGCATTTCGAAACGCCGCCCCGTCCGCTCCAACAGCCCGGCTTTTTCGCCCAAGCCATAAACCCGCTCATCGGGGTGCCGACGTAAATAGTGGGCGTGGGCATGGTTCTTAACGCCCAGCATATAAGCGCCGGTGGGTCTGTCTTCAGTTAAATACTTCCAGCCCTCATCCACGAAGGCTTCCCACTTAAAATGCAGCGGCTGAGAGACGATGAGCCGTAAGGCATCGGTCTCGATCTGCAACTGCCCATCCGACCACCCAAGCTTGTACTGGGGACAACTGAACCCCGTCACCGAATCACGTGAGCGGCCCTTTGGTAAGGTGTTGCCATCCGGGTTTACCGTCCATGAGCGGTTAAGGCGCCATGCACCATCTTTTAGCAGCCGCACTCGGAACAATTGGTTGTCGAGAATGTTGATGGAGATTAAATGTCTATCGTGCACTCTCAGTTGCACTGTCGTGTCGTCGTGGTGCTCCAGGCGCCAGTTTTTTAAGGTTTTCATTGTTTATCCTTTGATTCCTGAATTCAGGATTTAACGATGGTCATCACCTGGAACCGACTCGTTAATAACCTAAAATAAGCTGGGGCAAAAATAAGCTGATTTGTGGAACGAAGGTCACCAGTAGAACAATGGCTATCAAGACTAAATAAAATGGCAGGATGGGTTTCATCACTTGACCAATACTCACGCCACTGATGGAGCAGCCGACAAACAGTGCTGAGCCCACTGGCGGGGTACAGATACCGACGCAGAGATTGATCGTCATGATGATGCCGAAGTGAACCGGGTCTATACCGATATCCTGCATCACTGGCATAAGGATAGGGGTGAAGATAAGCAGTGCTGGTGTCATATCCATAAAAGTACCAATCACCAGCAGTACGGCGGTAATGCACAGTAGAATGATGATCGGATTATCAGATATACCGATCATAAAAGAAGAGATCGTTAAAGGTATGTCGCCGAACGCCATGGCGCGGGACATGGCAATGGAGCAGCCGATTAAAAATAATACGATAGACGTTGTGACGACCGAGTCGATAAAGATCTTGGGAAGATCCGTTACCCCTATTTCTCTGTACCAACATAAAGACAGGAAAAGTGAATAAGCAACAGCGATCGCTGAGGCTTCGGTCGCCGTAAATACGCCACTAATAATCCCGCCAATCACCACAATAATAAGGCCTAAAGGTAATATCGCCCGGCGTATTGCTGATTTAACTTCCGCAAGGGAGGGTTTCTCCGCGACGGGGTAGCCCTTTCTTTTAGATATGATCCCTGCCACCACCATCAGGGATAAGCCCATGATGATACCGGGGATATAACCCGCCAAAAAAAGCGCGGCTATCGACGTGCCGCCAGTAATCAGCGAGTAAACAATGAGTGTTGTGCTCGGAGGAATCAACAGACCCGTAGGACAAGAGGTGACGTTAACGGCTGTCGAAAAAGCAGGATCATAACCCTCCCGCTTCTGGATAGGAGCCATTACGCCTCCAACGGCCGCCGCTGACGCAACGGCTGAGCCGGATAAAGCGCCGAACAGCATATTTGAAATGATATTGACGTGGGCAAGCGAGCCGGGAAGTCTTCCGGCAAGCACTTTCGCTAAATCGATAAGGCGAAGTGCGATGCCGCCTCGATTCATGATGTTGCCAGCCAAAATGAAGAAGGGGATGGCTATTAACGTAAAGCTATCAAGCCCCGACGCAATTTGTTGGGCAACAATGCTGAGGGATTGGTCGACGCTCATGAATAACAGGAAGGTGAGTGTCGCAGATACGCCAATTGCGAACGCAATGGGTATGCCTAAGACCATTAAAAGCGCGAACGACCCAAAAAGCACCAGGACGGTTATATTCATATTAATCTCTCTCTTGTGGAGCAGGTGCTTGTTGCGGATCGATAGTGAAGCCGCCCTCCGACTTAGGGTTGAGCCAAACCCGCCCTAAAAAGATAAAACAGTAAAAAATGATGATCAGTCCCGAGATCGGAATGGGGCCATATACATAGCCCATGGGGAGTCTCAACGTGGGGGTGATTTGGCCCGATGCCAGCGTTCGGGAGACCATTTGCCAACCGCCCCAAACCATTACAAAGAAGGCAAAGCCAGCCACGATTAACAATATGAGTGTATTTAGTAACTGACGTGAGCGCCCGTTTAAGGCAAGGGGCAATATATCGATGGCGAGATGCCGAGCTTGGCCAAAGGTGTAAGCACCTCCAAGTAGCGCTAACCACATGAACAACAAGCGAGCGATTTCACTTGTCGCTGTGCTTGGGGTGCCTAGTACGTACCGGGATAATACTTGCCACGTCACACTGACGACGATGATCAACAGTATTAAAAACACTGCCGTGCCAAGCACATAGTCCATTGCGCGCTTCATACGTAAGACCTCTGGTTTTATTTTTGTGTATTGGTGACTAGCTCCTTACTTCCTAGTCATGATGCAGAGAGTCGCTTCTGCTCTAAAAGATGTCAACCAATTTGTTTTATTGGTTGACATGATATGGTCGGTAAGCCATCTTGCATCTGTAACCTAGAAAGTGAGTGCCTCGATGACAGTCGGCTTTCACGACAACAATCACAACAACAAGCATAACAAGCAGGAGAAATAGCTGATGACAACAAAAGCCTTGCGACATACGGCTCTAATCAGTGCGGCGCTGTTCATGTCAGCGACCTCAGCTCAAGCCCAGACACTTCGGCTGAACCACAATAATCCTGAAGACCATCCTACTCATGTCAGCATGCAGTACATGAGTGAACGTCTTTCAGAGCTCACCGATGGTGAACTGGATATCCGCATTTATGCCAACGCACAGCTTGGCTCGCAGCGTGAATCCATGGAGTTAGTACAAAACTGTACATTGGATATGGCGCGCAGCAATACGGCCGAACTGGAAGCGTTCGAGCCAATGTACAGCGCCATGAATTTACCTTTCATTTTTGAAAGCGAAGAGCATTTTGAACGGGTCATTAACGGAGATATTGGCCAAGATATTCTTAACGCGTCACGAGATAAAGGATTCATAGGGGTTGCCTTTTTAACCGAGGGGCTCGCTCCTTTTATGGTGACCGGGCCATTCAATCGCCAGCAGACCTAGAGGGCCTGAATGTAAGAGTACAACCAAGCCCATCAGCGGTGAGAATGGTTGAGCTGTTGGGAGGTAATCCGACACCTATTGATTGGGGCGAGCTTTACAGTGCGCTGCAGCAAGGGGTGGTCGAGATGGCAGAAAATAACCCAACGGCCCTGACGAACGCGCGTCATGGCGAGGTAGCAAGCCATTTTTCGCTTGATGAACATACCATCATCCCATCCGTGGTCGTCATCTCCAGCTGCGCCTGGGATCGTATGTCGGAGATCAGCAAGCGGCGATGAGACAGGCGGCATCAGAAGCTCAGGCATTCCATTCCGATTCCTGGAATAAAGCGGCAATGGCAGCATTGGAAACCGCAGAGACTGAGATGGGGGTTGAGATTAATAAAGTAGATAAAGCGCCCTTTATTGAAGCGGTCATGCCTATGCACGATGAAGTGGCCAACCAATCTGCTGAATTGGCCGACCTAATCAGCCGAATCAAGGCAGAGGCTAACTAAAACCGCTGCAGGGGAGGTGGGAGATGCTAGAGCGATCATCCTTGGCTGAGAATGCCCTAACGTCGTTACATGACGAAGAGTACGACGTGCCGTTGAATCTGCAAAATCTGAACCACTCCACCATGGTGTTCACGAAAGGCCGCACGTCAACGTCGCTTAACGGCAGTTGGAATTTTTGTGTGGATTTGCTTGATACAGGTCTGCGTCAAAAATGGTATGAAATGCAGCCGGCCAACCCTGTCGATCGAGTTGAACCCTGGGACTACGACCCATTTATGGGTGAGTCCATCCCGGTGCCCTCAAACTGGGCCATGTTAAAGGAAAAATGGTACTTCTTTGAGGGCAGTGCGTGGTACACCAAAAAACTGGTCAAAAAAAAGGGTAGCGCCGCTGAATCAGACCAACGCTACATCCTTAGGGTCGGTGCGGCTCAGTACGACTGTAAAGTATTTCTTAACGGAAAATTCCTGGGCAATCACTATGGCGGCTCGACTCCCTTCTACGTTGAGCTGACGGATGACCTTGCCGAAGAAACCAATTGGCTGATGCTCTGTGTCAATAATACCCGTACGCTGGATCGCGTACCGATGCGCAATACAGACTGGTTTAATTACGGTGGCGTTTACCGCGAGGTCGAGCTCTTTAGCTTACCCAGAGAATTCATTCGCGATATGTTCATTCGCCTTTCTCAGGATGGAAGGGCGATAGAGGTTGATGTAGTTGTTGATAGCGCTGTTGATGGCCCCAGCATTCATCATGCTCACCTTGAGATACCTGAATTAGGAATTGCTCAAAAGATTAACATTGAACATGGCAAAGGTACTTGCCGAATAGCAGCAGAGCCAGAGCGATGGTCGCCTGAAAACCCACGCCTATATAAAGTGGTGCTGACGGCTGGTGAGGACCGTATCACTGACAATGTCGGATTCCGCTCCATCGTTCGCCAAGGGGTAGATATTCTCCTAAACGGCGAGCCTATCTGGCTACGCGGCATTTCTGTCCATGAAGACGACGACATCCTAGGGAAAGTGACGTCCGACGAAGACATTCGCAGACGGCTCGCTCATGCGAAAGAGCTTGGGTGCAATTTTCTTCGCCTCGCGCACTACCCCCATCATGAACGCGCAGCTGAACTAGCCGATGAGATGGGCTTTTTACTGTGGCAAGAAATTCCCGTTTACTGGGCCATTGACTTTGATAATCACAACACGCTTAAAGACGCTAAAAACCAACTCATTGAATTAATAAAGCGTGATCGCAATAGGGCTAGCGTCATTATTTGGTCGATTGGTAACGAGAATCCAGATACGGATAGTCGTCTCTCTTTTATGCGAGACCTGGCTGAAACTGCACGCTTGTATGACCCCACGCGCTTAGTCGCCGCAGCGTGCCTAATTAATCATGCAAAATTGAAAATTGAGGATCGGTTAGTCGACCATTTAGACGTTATAGGCATTAATGAGTACTACGGTTGGTACGATGAAAACTTCGACGACCTGTACGCCATCGGAAAAAATTCCGATCCTGATCGCCCCGTCATCATTTCTGAAACGGGGGCGGATGGCGATAACTCGTCTCAAGGCCCATCTGAAGGCCTGTTCAGCGAAAAGTATATGGCGGATGTTTACCGGCGGCAGATCGATACGCTGCAAAAATTAGCGTATATCAAAGGTATGTCGCCTTGGATTTTATACGATTTTAGAGTTGAGCGAAGACAAAATATCTTCCAGAGAGGATTCAATCGAAAAGGGTTAATTGCTGCTGATAAATCTACAAAAAAAGAAGCATTTAATGTTCTAGCTTCTTTTTACCACTCTATAAAAGATTAAAAATGGAAATGAAATCTAATGCATAAAGGTTTACGGCGTTACCAGGAGCTGGCTCGCGACTTGAAGATTTTGATTCAGCAGAAAGGGTATAAAGTCGGCGATCGTATTATGACTGAGCGTCAGATTTCAGAGGCTTTAAACGTGGGCAGATCCGCAGCGCGCGAAGCCATACTCATGCTTGAAATTGAAGAGCTGGTTGAAGTGAGAAAAGGGTCTGGCATCTATTTGCTTTCCGACAGTCGCTCGGTAGCACAGCCTGTTGTGGATGATATAGGACCGTTTGAACTGTTACAGGCAAGGCAGCTTTTGGAAAGCAGCATCGCCGGCTTTGCCGCGGTGTCAGTCACCAAAAACGATATTGTACGTATGCGGGAAGCGCTTGATATGGAGCGCAAGGGCATTGAAGAAAAGAATAACGACTACTCCAGTGATGAGCTATTCCATCGCCTGATAGCGGAGGCGACGCAAAACAGTGTATTGGTCGATATGGTCTCTGAACTGTGGGCCAAAAGAGACCAGAGCTTGATGTGGGCCAGACTACATGAGCGGATATTTGATACCAACTACCGAGAAAATGGCTAAAGGATCATCAGGATATTCTCTCTGCACTGCAGCTAAAAGATGCCGAAGGGGCGCGTAAGGCGATGTGGGTTCATTTAGATAACGTCCGAGACACCCTAATGGAGCTTTCCGACGTTGAAGACCCGAATTTTGACGGTTATCTGTTTAACAAGAGCACGATTTAATAAGAGCATTATTTAACACTAATAATACGGGGGAGAAGGTTGATGAAACATACATGGCGCTGGTTTGGGCCGGACGATCCAATCAGCTTGTCGGATGTACGACAAGCTGGCTCGACTGGTGTTGTGACGGCTCTGCATCACTTACCGAACGGTTGTGTGTGGCCCTTGAATGAAATCATGGAGCGTAAAGCTATTATCGAAGCTGCTGGGCTTGAGTGGACAGTGGCAGAAAGCATTCCGATACATGAGGATATAAAGACTCACGCCCATGGTTGGGAAACACTGGCTGATGCCTGGGCAGAAAGTGCCATTAATCTTGCCGAGGCTGGCATAAAAACCATCTGTTACAACTTTATGCCGGTTCTTGATTGGACCAGGACGTCCTTGCGCCATGAGTTACCTGATGGGGCCTTATGCTTAAGGTATGACGCGCTTAGCGTCGTCGTTTTTGATTTGCTTATACTGCAGCGCCCCGGCGCAGCGTCAGATTATGACGAGAAAACGCAGGAATCAGCCCGGGCTCGCCTATCTGAAATGAACGCAGATCAGGTTGAGGAATTAACGAATACTATTATTGCTGGCCTACCAGGTGCTGAAGAAAGCTACAGTCTCGATAGCTTCAGCGAGCGGCTCGCTGCCTACAAAGACATTACCGCCGAGGTTTTGAGAGAAAACCTCGCTTCGTTTCTCTCAAGAGTCATTCCAAAGATAGCGCATACAGGCGTTCGATTAGCGATTCATCCAGACGATCCACCGTATTCTCTGTTCGGGCTGCCGAGAGTGGTCTCAACCGCCCAGGACTTAAGAGATATTGCGAATATGGTCGATTCGCCGGTAAATGGTTTCACGCTCTGCTCTGGATCACTGGGCGTACGAGCTGATAACGATGTGCCTGCAATATTGCAAGAACAGGCGGATAGAGTGCACTTTTTGCACTTACGAAATACTACCTTGGAAGCAGATGGGGCCAGTTTCCACGAAGATGCCCATTTAGAGGGTGATACCGATATGGTTCGCCTGGTCGATATCATTCTGGACATTGAAGCAAAAAGGGCGAACAACTTCCCTTCCGTCCAGACCATGGTCATGCGATGTTGAGTGATTTGCGCAGCGACTTTAAACCTGGCTACCCGGCAATCGGGCGTTTGCGCGGCATGGCGGAAATTCGTGGTGTTGAGCGTGCGCTTCAGTTCAAACGTTCCAACAAACCATAGCCTTGGAATCAAAATAGATAGGCTGTGTGTAAGAGGGTGAGTATAAGAAAAACTAATACCCCATTAGCAGGATGATTTTTAGCAATCAGCATTCCCGGTTACTTTATTGCCAGATTAATTAACGCGACGCTAATTCCGGCAATGGGGGCAGGGCAATGTGGGAAAGTTATATCACCGGGCTAGTGGTGTGCGGCGGGATTATCATGGCGATTGGGGCGCAAAACGCCTATATCCTAGGGCTGGCTATTCGTCGTGAGTACCACTGGTGGTCGGCAGGGTTGTGCATCAGCGCGGATATTATCCTGCTCACGGCGGGCATGTTTGGGGTGAGTGCTTTTCTGCTGACGATGCCCAACGCATTGGAGGCAATGCGCTGGGTGGGCGTAGTGTTTTTAAGCTGGCTGGCGGCTCAGGCGCTGTTTAGAGCCTTTAGCGGGCGGCAAGGGTTAAGTGCCGAAGCGGGCAAAGCGCGCAGCTTAACCAAAGTGATTTTCGCCACCCTTGCCGTCACCGTGCTTAACCCTCAGGTGTATCTGGATACGCTGCTGCTGATACCCGCCATTGGCGCCCAGCAGGAGAGCGCCGGTGTTTTTGTGGCGGGAGCCTCGACTGCCTCCATCCTCTGGTTCAGCCTGCTGGCCTGGGGCGGCGCTGCGCTTTCGCCTTGGCTTTCAAAACCCATCGCATGGCGCATTATCGATGGCCTGATTGGCTTGATGATGGCGGGCATCGCCGTGCATCTTGCTTTAGGGGCGTCATCTCTTAGCTAAGCTATTTACTGGTTAATGACGACTCGTTTTTAATGGCGACTAAAATAGGCCTCCATCACCGCGATGACTTTGTCGATATCTGCGTCATCAAGATCACGATGGGTAACGAAACGCGTGGCGTAAAGCAGCTCAATCAAAATGCCGTGTTCTTTTAGCCAGGCGGAGAGTGGCTTTACATGCTCGTCGGGAAAATGCGCGAATACCATATTGGTTGCCTGAGCGCTGATCTCGACTCCTGGCAGCTTTGCTAAGCCCGCTGCAAGGCGCTCTGCACGGCGGTGATCGTCGGCTAAGTCTGCCACGTGGTGATCTAACGCATACTGGCAGGCGGCGGCGATAATACCTGATTGGCGCATGCCACCACCCACCACTTTACGCCAGCGCCGAGCGTGGTCGATCAATGCTTGTGAGCCCACCAGCGCCGACCCTATTGGCGTACCCAGGCCTTTTGAGAAGCACAGCGACACGCTATCGAACGGTAGGCAGAGCTGCTTGAGCGAGGTGTCGGTTGCGACAGCGGCATTGAATAAGCGCGCCCCGTCTAAATGCGTTGCCAGGCCACGCTCGCGAGCAAGCTCTGTGGCTTTTAATACGTAGTCTACGGGCAGCACTTTGCCGCCAATGGTGTTTTCTAATGCCAGCAGCTTAGTACGCGCAAAGTGAAAATCGTCGGCTTTAATCGCGGCACTGATTTTTTCCAGTGGCAGCGTGCCATCGGCGTCGTTCTCGATGGGTTGTGGCTGGATACTGCCTAACACCGCTGCGCCACCGCCTTCATAACGATAAGTGTGGGCTGACTGCCCAACAATGTACTCATCGCCGCGCTCGCAGTGGGCCATTAGCGCCACCAGGTTGCTTTGAGTCCCGCTAGGAAACAGCAGCGCCGCTTCTTTACCTGCCTGCTCGGCCAGGTTGGCTTGAAACGCGTTGACCGTTGGGTCATCGCCCCACACATCATCGCCAACCGGGGCGGCCATCATGGCGTCTTTCATGGCAGAGGTCGGACGGGTCACCGTATCACTGCGTAAATCAATCATGCGCATCTCCTTTATTGTGTGGAGCAATCACTCGGAAGCGTTTTCTCAAGCAAGTTCTGGGGAACCATCTATGGTTAACAGCATACTGCAAGTCTCTCAAGCAAAGGCAAACAGATGGATCTGAAAAGTGGTTATCCCTTTTGGGCAGTCAAAAATGGCCTGTTGAAAACCTTTCCTCAATTGACTCGCGATCACCAATGCGAGGTTGTTGTGATTGGTGGCGGTATTACGGGGGCGTTGATTGCTGATGAGCTAAGCCGCAGTGGCCACTATGTGGTGGTGCTTGAACGCCGGGATGTTGGGTGGGGCAGTTCAGCCGCCAGTACGGCTTTGCTGCAGTACGAAATTGACACCCATATGACAGAACTAGCCGAGCGCTATGGCGAAGCCGATGCAGTGCGTGCTTACCGCGCCTGTGCAGAGGCCATTGGCGAGCTTGAGTCCCTGGCGGCAGGGCTGGGCGATGTGGACTTTGAGCGTCAGCAAAGCCTTTACTATGCCAGTAGCGAAGAGGATGTCGCATCGCTTCAGGAGGAATTGGCGCTGCGCCAAAAACACGGTTTTGAAGCCGAGTGGCTTGAGCGCAAGGCTATTTTGGCGGAGTACGGCTTTGAGGCACCCGGCGCTATTCTTACTCAGCTAGCCGCCACTATTGATCCTTATCGCATGGCATATCAGCTGTTTTCCAGAGTGGTCGCGCGTGGGGGAGAAGTATATGACCGCACACAGATGGAGACGATGACGCCGGATGATCAAGGCGTCACGCTCACTCTGGCCAATGGCGCCAAGCTGCGTTGCCAGTACGTAGTGATGGCCGCAGGGTATGAGTCTCAAGCCTGGCTGCCAGAAAAGGTGGCCGTCAATCGCAGTAGCTATGCGCTGATTACCGACCCACTACCGCCAGAGGCATTGGGCAAACTGCGCCACACCATGATGTGGGAATCATCGCGCCCCTACCTGTATATGCGCACTACCTGCGATGGACGACTTCTCGTAGGGGGAGACGACGACGATGAAGATATTCCCAAGCGCCGCGATGCGAGGGTAGAAGAAAAGGCCGAAGGGCTAACAGCTAAAATAGCAACGCTATGGCCTAAGCTCGATATCAACCCAACATTCTCTTGGGGTGGCACCTTTGCTGAAACCGACGACGGTCTACCTTTTTTCGGCCCACATGACGCCCTAGGCCCACGCGTTCATTTTGCCATGGCCTACGGCGGCAACGGCATTAGCTATAGCATGATAGGCGCCAAACTGCTGCGAGCGCTTATAGAGGGTAGAGAACACCCTTTGGCGGAGCTGTTTTCATTTAGACGCCTGGCCAAAATGGCCTAACCTAAAGGCAAGAACCGAGTGGCGGGCAAGTTTAAAACGAGTATTCTTAACGGATATTCATAAGGAAAGCGGGCAATGGGCCATACACTTTATTTGCGTGCACTGGAGCGCAACGACCTGCGCTTTGTTCATGAGCTAAATAATAACCAGAGCATTATGTCGTACTGGTTTGAAGAGCCTTACGAGTCATTTGATGAGCTGGAGGAGCTGTATAACAAGCATATCCATGACAACGCCGAACGGCGCTTTGTCGCTGAAGATAGCCATGGAAATGCCATCGGTCTGGTAGAACTGATCGAGATCGACTACATCCATCGCAGCGGCGAGTTTCAAATCATTATTACCCCGGAGCATCAGGGCAAAGGGTTTGCGCGCACGTTAATTCGCCAAGCGCTGCATTACTCGTTCACCATTCTAAACCTGCACAAGGTATATCTCATTGTGGCGGTGGATAATGTCAAAGCGATTCATCTTTACGAGGAGAGTGGCTTTATAGAAGAGGGCCACTTGGTGCAGGAGTTCTTTATCAATGGCAAATACCGCGATGTAAAGCGGATGTATATCTTGCAGGGCACTTACCTGACGCAACTGTCCGAACAGCAAGAAGAGGGTGGCGAGTGGGCTTAGTGGGGGTAAGAAAAATCGGTAAACCTAAGCAACCGATACTCCTGCCATCGATACTCCTGCCATTCATTATCAAGACTAACTTGGCAGGAGTACCAGTACCAGTGTCTGAGCTTTACTGGAACGAAGCTTCTAGGCGCTCTGCACGATCACCCGCTGCTGGGTGGCTTGAGAAGACGCTGCTGTTGTTGCCGTATTTGGCTTCCATTTTGCGTAGAGCTGCAACTGAAGCCTCTGCATTCATGTCGTGGCGCTGCATTAGCTCAATGGCATAGTCATCAGCTGCACTCTCTTGGCTTTGAGAGAACTGAGCATTGATCAGTTTTTCGCCCAGGTCACCAAGCTCAGAGCTTGATAGTGCGGCGGCGGTAGTGCTGCCGCTGGCCGCAGCTGCTTCACGTGCAGCGGAAGCAGCATAGGCAACCTGGAAAGCACGCTTGGAGTGTCCTAACGAGACGTGGCCGATCTCGTGGGCGATAACGTAACGCACTTCATCGTCGGTCATCTCATCCATCAGCCCGCTATGCAGTCGAATGGATCCGTTGGGTACCGCAAAAGCATTCATTTCTTCTATTCGATAAACGTTATAGTCAAGCGTATGGCCGTCGACTGTTTCCCAGCCTTGGGTTAACTCGGCCAAGCGTTTTGCATACTGGCTATCGTCTGCAACAAGGTGGTTCTGGGAGTCAAGCTGGGCGATGGTTTGATCGCCTAGTTGTTGCATTTGCTGATCTGACATCGTGGCAGCGCCGGCTAAGCTGGAGCCCGCAGACATTAAGCCTCCGAGATCAGCGCCTGATTGACAGCCGCTAAGGGCGAGTGTCGCCACTAAACCTAAAGCATAAGATGTTTTGCGAACCAAAAAAGGTGTTTGCATCGTCCGTTCCTTCGTCAATGTGCGTGCATAACAAGAAGAGTCTGCACGTTGAGTATTGCGCCTTTATCAGCCGAATTAATATTAGACTATTTCTTTATATAACTCCATACCCAGCCGTGAAGTAAATGATTTGGGGGGACTATGTATACTGAAGCGTCGAGGTGGTTATCATTAATCCACTAGGTATTGCAATACTATTTGTTTTTTAAAGAGGTGACAAATATAATTAAGCCTAATGGTAGCGAGCATTAAAGCGGTTCATCTGGTAAGGGGTGCGGGTAAGCAGAAGAGCGTTATCTTATACAGGCGTCTTGTGTCAAGAGACTATGTTGCAGGGTAATGCATGGCTGCGTAAAGCATAGTTATAGCCTGGAGGTCGTATATTTAGACCTGATAGTGATGCTTGTCCATTTAACTAGGTAAAAAAACGCCTCGCTGAAACGAGGCGTTGAGCGGCGTTGAACCAATATGACGTTTGGGGACTTAGCGCAGGTAAGCTTTAATAGCGTCAAGTGCCGCACGTTGTTGGCGGGCACGCTGTGCCCATACTTCCATAACATCTACTTCCAACGCTTGTGTTGGGGTGACTAAGTGTTGCATGGCGTTCACTCCTCTTTCAGGGGACAGGGAATGCGATGAGACCTTGTTGTAAAACTTATGTTGTAAAGCCTTCAAGTTGTAGAAAGCTTATGTTGTACACAGCCTGTGTTGTGCATAGCAGCAATTTAGCTGTGGTCGGATACTAAGAGCTTTTTTTGGGAAGGGCTAGTCCTAACGATGTAGGTGTTTTGCCATTTTTCGTAAGCCATGGCTTACAAATGCTGAAATGACGATATTAGGTCTTTGAATGGAAAAGGTTTTCATAGTCATAAAAAAGCCGGAAAATATTCCGGCTTCGGTGATTAGCTTTTGGTCTAAAGGGCGCAAAAGCACCTGAATTAGCCTAAATAGGCTTTCAGCGCTTCAACTGCGGCACGATGCCATTGAGCATTCAAGCTCCAGAACTCTAGAACTTCATTATCGCGTGCAGGGGGGGTTATTAAAAAAGTCATTGTGCGGTCCTCCTATTGGGACTACATCGTTATTATAGCCTATTTTTGCTGCAATGCAGCATGACTTGACGTGACACCGATGCCCTGCGACAACGTGTCCTAGGCCGGGTAAGATCGTTTAAATAGGTATTTGTTACGAGGAGCCCTATGCGTCTGCGTATTTTGTCTGACCTGCACCTGGAGTTTTTTGACGGGAACCGCGAGCTGCCTGAGGTGGAGGCAGATGTAGTGATTCTGGCGGGGGATATTCACCGTAAGTGCGAAGGCCTTGCCTGGGCGCGCCACCAGTTTCCAGACACGCCGATTATCTATGTACCAGGCAACCATGAGTTCTACGGTACCTGCATGCCGCTGCTGCGTGATGAGCTGGCGCTCGAAGCCGAGCGGCTCGACATTGAGCTTCTGGATAATCGTGCTGTCACCTTCAATGGCGTACGCTTTTACGGTACAACGCTATGGACTGACTTTGCGTTGTACGCCGGTGACCCAACGCAAAACCCCGCCGATACTGAGTCTAAGGCGTTGCGCTACATGCCCGACTTTAAAATCGTTCAAACCTCGCCAGGGGAGACATTCACACCTCAGGCAAGCCAGCAGGCATGCTGAAGCGCTTGCTTGGCTCGAAAAAGAGCTGTCCCAGCCGTTTGATGGCCCTAAGGTGGTGGTTAGCCATCATGCCCCGCTACACGACTGTATCCCAGGCCAATATCTGGGCGACGCGTTATCCCCCGCGTTTGCCTCCAATTTGCCTCATTTAATGGGCAATATGGATGTATGGGTGCACGGACATGTTCACGAACCCGTGGATATTCTGCGTAACGGCACGCGTATCATTGCCAACCCTGGTGGATACCCTGATGAGTTTACTCCAGCGATATTTAAGCCAGGCTGGGTGGTTGAAGTATAAAAATAAATAAAATCAGTTATTTAATGTCTTTTTTAGGTTGTTAATCACTTGCTGGCAGTCATGCCAGCCAGTGCTACTTTGGTTTAATTTTCACTACTGCTGCTTGCGTCTGAAAGTCATGCTACTTATCTTCTTATTTGTATGATGTATGACATATTGATCCGGATAATTAGATCGCCTATGCCAAGCAGCGAAGAGTGGGTTTGAGTTTAAAAGTCTTTGATTGACCAACAAGGGCTGCGTTTGTCCGCCTTCGTTATTTTAATGCGGCAATGAGCGGGATGCTGATCTGCGCGCTAACACCGCCTAATGGAGAATTGTTTATGTCGAGTCACGACACTCCCACGATAACCGATATGCAGGTCATTCCCGTGGCAGGGCGCGATAGCATGTTACTCAATATCGGTGGAGCGCACTCGCCGTATTTTACCCGCAACCTGATTATTCTCAAAGATAGCCACGGTAATGTAGGGGTAGGGGAAGCCCCCGGTGGCGAGACGATTCAAACGTCTCTTGAGCAGTCACGAGAGATGGTGGTCGGTCAGTCGATCGGGAAAATGCGCTCCATGATTGCGTCGTTACACAATATCGGACGGAGTGCCGATTTTGAAGATTTCGGCAAAGGCTCCTGGACATTCGAACTGCGCATCAATGCAGTTGCCGCGCTTGAAGCGGCGTTACTTGATTTGATGGGGAAATTTCTGGGAGTGCCGGTGGCAGAGCTCCTAGGCAACGGCAAGCAGCGTGACAGCGTTGACGTGCTGGGATACTTATTCTTTATCGGTGATGGGCACGCTACGCCGTTGGATTTCCGCCGTGGCACTGGGGGCTTGGATCACGACTGGTACCGTTTACGCGATGAGGCGGCTATGACCCCTCAACACATTGTTGAGCTAGCTCAGGCGGCGCATGATCGATACGGCTTTAAAGACTTTAAGTTAAAAGGCGGGGCTCTGGCTGGCGAGCAAGAAATAGCGGCCGTCACGGCGCTGCACAATGCGTTTTCGGATGCGCGCACGACCATTGACCCTAACGGTGCTTGGTCGCTAGAAGAAGCGATCCGGCTGTGCAAGGATCTCCACGGTGTGATTGCCTACGCAGAGGATCCATGCGGGGCGGAACAAGGCTTCTCCGGTCGCGAGATTTTAGCTGAGTTTCGCCATGCCACCGGATTGCCTGTCGCCACCAACATGGTAGCCACCAACTGGCGGGAAATGGCCCACGCGCTGATGCTGCGCTCAGTCGATATTCCATTAGCCGACCCGCACTTCTGGACACTTTCCGGTGCTGTACGTGTCTCCCAGCTCTGCCAGGATCATGGTATGACCTGGGGCTCGCACTCCAACAACCATTTCGATATTTCGCTTGCCATGTTCGCCCAGGTGGGGGCCGCCGCCGTGGGGTGCACAACCGCGCTTGATACCCACTGGATATGGCAGGAGGGCGATGCTCGCCTGACTCGCAATCCGCCGGAGATTGTGGGTGGCAAAGTGGCCGTAACCGATGCGCCGGGGCTTGGGGTCGACATCGATATGAAGGCCATAGAGGAGGCTAATAAGCTCTATCGTTCACTGCCTGCTGGTGCTCGGGATGATGCGATGGTAATGCAATATTTGATAGATGATTGGAAGTTTGATCCGAAAAAGCCAGCGTTAGTGCGCTGAGTGAATACTCTAAACATGACAAAGAAGGACATTACAATGAAAAAGTTAGCGCTAAGCTTATCTGTGGCAACAGCAATGATGGCCAGTGCTGGTGCATTTGCTGAATATCCTGAGCAAAACATCGATATGATCGTGCCCTTCTCAGCCGGTGGCGGCAACGACACCTTCGTCCGCGCACTACAGCCGCTTCTGGAAGAAAAACTCGATACCAACTTGGTCATTCGCAATATCTCGGGCGGCGGCGGAGCCGTGGGGCTGACGCGTGCTCAGGCATCAGATTCAGATGGCTATACCTTAGCTGCCGCCAGCAATGCACTGCTGACCTTGGAGGCGTTGGGTAATGTTGACTTTACCTACGAAGATTTTGATTTTGTCGCCAAGATTCTTGAAGAGCCCTACGTCATCGCTGTTGGTGAAGACAGTGAATACGCCGACTTGGACGCTATGGTCGAGGCTGCGAAGGAAGGCACCTCGGTGCAAGTTGGGGTTTCGGGGGTAGGGTCATCAGCTCACATCGCGGCGGTGGCCTTTGCTGATACCGCTGAAGTCGATTTTAACTTCATTCCCTACCCCGGTGGTTCTGAGACTATCTCCGCTGCTATGGGAGGGCACGTGGATGCCGTGGTGCTAGGTGGGGCGGAACTTCGCTCGGCGCTAGAGTCCGGTCGTCTGAAAGCCTTGGGTATGTCCTACGCAGAGCGTAGCGAGTCGCTGCCCGATGTCCCTACTTTCCAGGAGGAAGGATACAACCTGTCTCTGACAGTATGGCGCGGCATCGCGGGCCCTGATGGCCTACCGGAAGAGGCTAAGGAAGCGTGGGTCAACGCCATTAAAGAAATTGTAGAAGAAGGATCCTTCGAAGAGACTGCCTCGAATCTGGGCTTGGATATTGTGCCGCTGTATGGGGATGAACTAGAGGCGTTTATCGCTGAATCTGCTGAAGTGATGAAAGAAAGTGCTGGCGACTTAGCTGCTAAATAAAATAAGGAGTTAGTGACTGATGGCAAAGGATATAGGTAAACCGATCTTTGATCTGTTTCTTGTGGTGGCATCGGCAATTGGGTTTTATATGGCCACTACGCTGCCAGCAGTCAGCATGGCGGGGGGGCTTTCCCCCGCTTCTTTTCCAAAGTTGATTTCTGGCTTGATTTTTGTGTGTGCCGTGCCCTGCTTAATCCGTGATTCTTACGAATGGCTTGTTGCAAGGCGAATGCGGGAAGACGCAACAGCCCTTAATGCCACTGCTCCGAAGAAAGGCATTTTGCAATGGCTGACCATCGTGGCTTTGATTGTTATTTATATCAACTCTTTCGAGCGGCTGGGGTATATCGCAAGCACAGCGATATTTTGCTTTTTAAATGTCGTTTGTCTTGTCATCACTAGCGGTGAATTTCAAAAATTAAGCAATAGCCGAAAACTTCGAAACCTAGCAGCGTATACAGTTTTTGCGTTCGCTTTATCATTGGTTATCTATTATGTATTTACCGAACTATTCAATATCCCACTGCCGGATTGAAGAAGGAGAAGTGAGATGCTAACGGGTTATATTGATGGTTTGGGGCTGGTCTTCCAGTTGGGTACATTATTGGCGATTGCCGGTGGGACTTTCCTAGGCATTATCATGGGGGTATTGCCAGGCTTAACATCGGCCATGGCGATAGCCCTATTATTGCCGGTAACCTTTGGAATGCCGCCTGTGATGGGTATTGGTATGCTGCTGGGTACCCTGTGTGGTGCTGGTGCCAGTGGCTCGATACCCGCCATATTGTTGAATATTCCAGGAACGCCATCCTCGGTCGCGACTACGTTCGATGGCTTTCCAATGGCTCAAAAGGGGGAAGCGGGGAGAGCCCTGGGGCTGGCAATTGTTGCCTCTTTCTTTGGCGGTGTAGCTAGTATGGTGGTGTTAAGTCTTCTCGCACCACCTATCGCTGAGTTTGCATTGCGATTTGGTGCTGCGGAGTATTTTTCGCTGAGCATTTTCGGGCTAGTCATTATTGCTTCTGTTGCGGGCAAGTCCCTCCTGAAAGGTTTGATTGCAGGCCTGATAGGTTTCTTTTGCTCTACCATCGGTACAGATCCTATTGCGGGGGTTGACCGTTTTACGTTTGGACAGCTGTCTTTATTGACCGGGATTAACCTTTTACCGGCGCTGATTGGGTTATTCGCTGTGTCACAAGTGCTGAAAGATGCCTTCGAATATGACCCCTCCAATAAACTTCAGAATAGCCCCCATAAGGTCGATATTGCACGCCCGCGGTTTATTGAAACGCTGCGCAATTGGCGCGCCCTTCTCGTCGGTATAGTGTCTGGTTCTGTCGTGGGCCCAGTGCCTGGCGCTGGGGGCAGTATCGCCTCACTGGTGGCCTATGACCAAGCACGTCGTTTTTCTAAAACACCTGAAAAGTTTGGTAAGGGACATGGTGCTGGCATTGTCTCCGTTGAGAGCGCGAACAATGCTTTATTAGGTGGGGCGTTAATTCCTACGCTTGCGCTGGGCATCCCCGGCGAGGCCGCGACGGCTGTTCTATTGGGTGGTTTAATGATTCAAGGCGTTACGCCGGGACCGATGCTATTTGAAAGCCAGAGTGGCATCATTTACGGGATATTTTTAGCGTACTTAGTCGCTAACTTCTTCATGCTTGTCATCATGTGTTTAGGTATCAAGCTGTTTGTTCGTGTACTGCTAGTGCCAAGAAAACAGTTGATATCGGCTATCATTGTTTTCTGTTTTATCGGTGTTTACGGAGTTGATGGGGATGTGTTTAACCTCTACATAATGCTGGCTTTTGGATTGCTCGGCTATTTTCTCAACCGATATGGCTTTGGAACCGCCCCGGTAATACTGGGTTTAATTCTGGGGCCTATAGCGGAATCTAACTTGAGACGGGGGCTGCAGACCTTCGGTGGTGATTGGACACCATTTTTCACCCGCCCCATCAGCGTTACCTTTTTAGTCATCGCCTTAGGGTTGCTGGCGCTGACACTGTGGCAGAACTACCGTACTCGACAGCAAGACGCGGCGTCTGGCGCTGCTTGAAGTCCATGGCCGCCATTCGAGGCGGCTGGGGTGTTGAAGCCCACTCGCGGAGTGGGCTTTTTTAATGGTGGGGGGGAAGTGATGGCTAACATCGATTTTGAGACGTTGCGCAGTACGATTGAGAAATCACTATTGAAGGCGGGGCTAAAGCCCGCTGATGCTGAGACCTGCGCGCAAATCCATGCTGAAAGTACCCGCGACGGCGTACATTCGCATGGTATCGGGCGGGTTCCGCGTTTCATTGAGTACGTCGGGAAAGGCTGGGTCGATATCGACGCTAAGCCAAGCCTTGTCCAGCGATTGGGCGCGATTGAGGTGCTTGATGGAGGCTTTGGAATAGGTGTGGTCAATGCACTTCATGCCACAGAGCGTGCCATGGCGTTGGCGCGTGAGCATGGTATGGGGCTGGTGGCGTTACGCGATACAACCCACTGGATGCGGGGCGGAAGCTATGGTTGGCATGCGGTTGAGCAAGGGTTCGCTACGATTATGTGGACCAATACCGAGTCGTGCATGCCTGCCTGGGGTGGTGCTTCCCAATCGATTGGCAATAACCCGTTGGTGATGGCCGTACCGCATAGCACCGGGCCTCTGGTGCTTGATATGGCGATGTCTCAGTTTTCCTATGGGAAGCTACAGACGACTCAGCTGAAGGGCGAGCATTTGCCCGTTGACGGCGGTTTTGATGAGCGTGGAGTGTTGAGCCGTGATCCCGCAGCGATCGCTGCGACGCGTCGCTTGTTGCCGACCGGGTACTGGAAAGGCTCTGGGTTGTCGATCCTACTGGATGCGTTAGCAGCACTGCTCGCTCAAGGGCGTCCTAGCCATGCCATTGATAAGGTTCAGCGCGGCAGTGGTGGTGGTTGCAGTCAGGTGTTTATGGTATTTGACCCGGTACAACTCGGCGGTCGCGAAGCTTGCGATAGCATTGTCGAAGGCATTCAGTCTCATCTGGCCGCCACCACGCCTGCCGAGCCGGGGCGCGCAGTGCGCTGGCCAGGCGAGTCGACCGCTGAACAGCGATATGGAGAGAGGTCGATTGTTATCGATGACATGCTATGGCGCTCTGTTTGTGAGCTTGCTGGTGATTAGTTACAGGCGTTTTAATCCTCAACAGGTTTACAGGGCATGGCTGCTACTTTGGTTTAAATTTCGGTAGTTCTGCTTGCACCCTGCTAGCAGGATACTTATCTTCTAGGTTGTATGATGTATGACATAAGGTTGTTGGCTAGCTAATGATGTCTGCTCATTCAGTGGTCAACACATTTTAAAGAGGGCGCAAAGTGACGTTTTCAAGACAAGAAGTAACAAAAGCCATCGGCGATGGTCTGCTATCGTTCCCGATTACCGATTTCGATAGTCAAGGTCGTTTCGATGAGGCGAGCTACCGCAAGCGGCTTGAGTGGTTCATCAGCCACGAGATCTCGGCGGTCTTCGTCGCAGGTGGCACGGGGGAGTTTTTTAACCTGTCACTTGATGAGTATCGCGAGATTGTTCGCGTCGCTGTCGAAGTAATCGACGGTCGCTTGCCCGTCATTGCTAGCGCGGGCTTAAGCGTTGAAGCCGGCAAGGCCTTTGCAAAAGCGGCCGAAGAAGCGGGCGCTGACGGCATTCTACTGATGCCGCCATACCTTACCGAGTGCCCGCAGGATGGCTTGGTGGAGTATGCCCGCCAGATTTGTGATGCCACGTCAGTCAACGTGATTTATTACAACCGCGGTAATGGCATCCTGAATGCTCATTCTGTTCAGCAGCTTGCCGACCATTGCCCTAACTTGGTGGGGCTAAAAGATGGCAAAGGCGATATTCAGGCGCTTAACAAAATCGTCAAAACTGTGGGTGACCGTTTGGTGTATATCGGCGGCGTTCCCACGGCTGAAATTTTTGCCGAGGCCTATGTCTCCATTGGCGTAAATACCTACTCATCGGCTGTTTTCAACTTCGTGCCGGAGATGGCAGTGAAGTTCTACAAGGAGTTGCGCAAAGGT
This sequence comes from Halomonas sp. PA16-9, assembly GCF_009728585.1. NCBI lineage: Bacteria > Pseudomonadati > Pseudomonadota > Gammaproteobacteria > Oceanospirillales > Halomonadaceae > Halomonas > Halomonas sp. PA16-9. Next base: position 1,120,910 of record NZ_CP040451.1, read on the forward strand.
AATAAAGACGTTGTGAAACAGATCACTAACGACTTTTTTATTCCTTTCGTAGACCTCCGGGATCGAAAAGCGGGCTATGCCGTTAGCCTGATCAAAGCAGGCGCAGACATTGTTGGCCGTCCCGCCGGCAGTGTTCGCGCGCCGCTGACAATGCCAACCCAGGCGGAGTGTCAGGAGCTTAAAAAGTTGATCGATCGCGTTAAATAGTAATAAAGCGCCAGCTCACTAAGCCATTAAACCACTGAGCTATAACAATTTAACAACGAGCGAAAGAGGTGAAAGTATGCGCATTTCCAATAGATTAATGACAAGTGTCGGTTCAGCAGCGCTGATGGCAGCATTGAGCGTCAGCGCTGGCGTAGCCATGGCCCAAGATGGCCCATTGCGGGGCAATATTCGTGTGGTTATCGGTTCAACGTCCACCGGCGGGGATACGTATCAAAACTCTACTATTGTGGTGGATCAGCTAGCTGAAAGGCTGGATCTCAACATGAAGGTGGATGCCGTTGGTGCAAGCTCTGCTTTTCGCACACTTGACCGGGACTCTCGTGGCAATACGCTGATGATCTTCCACGATCAGTCCTATCTTGGCCATCTGTATGGGGTTGAGGGCTACGACGATATTTTTGAGAAATATACCGTCGGGCCGACGCTTGCAATCAACCCAGGCAATGCCTACCTGGTGCCTAAAGACTCACCTTACCAAACCCTTGACGACATCATTGCTGCAGTAGGCAATGGTGAGACTGTGCGGGTCGCTATCCAGCCGGGTGGCGTATCGGAGATTGGTTTCAGTGCCCTGAAAAATGCCATCGCTATTGAGCATCCTGGTCAGGAAGACAACCTGGTCGCTGTCAATACCGGTTCTCAATCCGACAAAAACCAGCAGCTTTTTGACGGCCAAGCCGATGTAATTAATGGCACTGTGCAGGCTAACGAGCAGTACACGCGGTTACCTGAAGACGACCAGAAAGCGATGCGTTTTGTCTGGTTGACGGCCCGGCAAGATACCATTGAACAGGCCCCGGAAGAGGGGCTTGGCCAAACGTCTCGTGAGCAACTGCTGGAGTATGTAGAGCCAAACGTGCACGTCACAATGGGCGATGACGAGAGTTTTACATTCGATAAGGAGTTCTTCTTCCTCTACAACAAAGACATGGATCCAGCGATTGTTGAGCAAATCGATGAAGCGCTAACGGATATCTATGCGGAAGGTGAAATACAGGAGACTCAGAAGAACGCCTTCTTTATCCCCAACTTCAAGCCTTCTGATGAAGCCTCTGAGTATCTCGCCGATAAAATGGCTCGCTACGAAGAAATCATCAGCAACATCAAGTAAAGGTATGGCGCCCGCTGCGTGAGCGGCGGCTGCCTCTCCTATGCATGAGCCGCTATAGAACAATAGTAAGCAGGGTATCTGCTGCTAATGCCCGGAGCTGTTATGGAATCAGGTCTTTCAAGTCTGCTTAGTGTCTCCATCGATTTCGAGACCTCCCACCTGTTTTTCCCGAGGATTATTCACTGGATCATGGCGGGACTCTTTGTCTTGATTTTAATGACAAAGGTAGCTCCCTTCATGGCATCAGTGAAACGAGGAGAGCGCACACTGCCCATTGTGGGTGAGGCTCGAGATAATTTCCGTTTTATTGGCACTCTCGTCTTGATCGCGGCGTATTTTTACTTCATGGCCGTGGTGGGCGATATGTTCCCCTACACAGGCTATGGCTTCCTGCTGGTATCGATGGTTTTCGTTCTCCTGATGTCACTGCTCTATCTGCATGACTGGACGAAAAAGGCGCTTACCATCGTCGTGGTCAATGCCATCGTCGCCCCTAGTCTGGCCTGGTTCGTTCTCGCCAAGCTGTTCACTATCACCTTACCGTGACCGGAGCGAGTGCCACCATGGAATTCCTCTCACTTCTCGATATAACCTTCTTTTTACTCGCCGGGTTCGGTGCTCTGGTCGGCATCATCTTCGGCGCGATCCCCGGCATGACCGCCACCATGGCAGTCGCTGTTTGCTTACCGCTCACCTATGCCCTTGGGCTACACCACGGTCTGGCGCTGCTACTGGGGCTGTACGTGGGGGGTATCTCGGGCGGTATGGTGCCCGCCGTTCTGCTCAATATTCCCGGCACTCCCTCTTCCATTACCACCACCTTTGATGGCTACCCGATGGCTCAAAAGGGTGAGGGTGAGAAAGCGCTGAAGATCTGTGTCATCGCTTCAGTCGTCGGCGGGCTTATTAGCGCCGCTATACTGTTCTTGTTTGCGCCTCTGCTGGCCGATTTCTCGATCAAGTTCTCTTATGTAGAGAAGTTTTTGATCATTTTATTAGCGCTGAGTGTCATTGCTTCGCTGTCCAGCAGCATGCTGATTGGCATCTTTAGTGGCGTTATCGGCATCTGGTTGAGCCTGATTGGCGACTACAGCATATCTGATGGCGGAAATGGCAAGACCCGGCTGATGTTCGATTTTATGGAACCCTACTTATTTGAAGGGTTTTCCCTGCTGCCGGTGCTGATCGGTGTCTTTGGTATTTCCACGATTCTGCTTGAGGCGGAAAAGGGGGCAAAGAGCGGGCTAGTCAACGAACGCATAAAGATCAGCAAAGGAGGCGGCTTTTCGCTTTCAATCTTTAATGGACGCCTGACCAATCTGGTGCGTTCGTCGTTTATTGGCACCTTCGTTGGCATGTTGCCAGGGGTCGGTGGCAGCGCTGCCTCCGTGCTGGCGTATACCCAAGAGAAAAACTTAACCCGTGATTCATCGCAAATGGGTAAAGGGGCGCCTCAGGGGCTTATTGCCTCGGAGTCCGCTAATAATGCGTTGACCGGTGGGGCTTTGATTCCACTGCTATCGCTAGGTATTCCTGGCGACTCGACGACGGCGGTACTGATTGGTGCGTTCACCCTGCAGGGCATCCAGGTAGGGCCGCTATTTATTCCTGAGAATACCGAGACCTGGTACGTCATGATGACGGCTTTGGTGTTCGCCAATATCGTGATGTTCTTCTTAATGTTCTATGCCATTAAGTACATCGCCAAAGTGGTGATGGTGCCAAAGCATATTCTCTTCCCCATCATTGTGATGATGTGTGTAGTGGGGGCCTATGCCATCAACTACGGCATTATGTTTGACGTCTGGACGCTGCTTATTTTCGGCATTTTAGGCTACCTGGTGCAGAAAATTGGTTTGGAAGTGGCCCCGCTAATTATTGGCTTTATCTTGGGCAGCCAAGCCGAGGTCTACTTCGTCAAGAGCCTGGAGTCGTTCGGCACTTTCTCGATCTTTTTCACCAAGAGTCCCATCGCCATGGTGCTGTGGGGGTTGATTGTCGCCTCGGTAATGTTCGCCATCGTCATGGGCTTCAAATCCCGCGCCAGGCAAAAAATGGAGCTGACCCAGGTAACTGGCAGTACACGCACAGCCTCAGGAAAGGGTCATGAAACAGACAACGACTAATACGCGCGTGATTCGCATACACCCCAACGATAATGTCGCCATCGTGGTTGAACCGGGCGGTCTTGCTGAGGGTGCCGTCATTGAGGGAGGAGTTACCACCACAATGGCTGTCCCGCAGGGGCATAAGGTGGCCCTTGTCGATCTGGCGGAGGGTGAGCGCATCATTCGCTACGGTGAAGTGATCGGTACGGCAGCTACGCCTATTCCCCAAGGCGGCCACGTCAGTGAGACCAACTTGCACATGCCGACACCACCGCCGCTTGCGGATCTACCGCTGGCGACTCGGCCAGCACCGAAAACCGACCCGCTTGAAGGTTATACCTTCGAGGGCTTTCGTAACCCTGACGGTAGCGTGGGCACCAAAAATGTACTGGGTATCACCACTAGCGTGCAGTGTGTCGCCGGCACCGTCGACTTCGTCGTGCAGCGGATCAAACGCGAGCTGCTGCCGCGATTTCCTAACGTGGATGATGTGGTGGGGCTTAATCACTCTTATGGCTGTGGGGTCGCCATTAATGCGCCTGCGGCTATTGTGCCCATTCGAACGCTTAAAAATATCGCCCTGAATCCCAACTTCGGCAACGAAATAATGATCATCGGTTTGGGGTGCGAGAAGCTGCAACCCTCGACACTGCTTTCCGATCGACCGGTGAAAATTTATGAAAACACCGAGGCGGCCGACCCGGAAGCCAACGTGTTGAGCCTTCAGGATGACTCTTTTCAGGGCTTCGGCGAGATGGTTGAGGGTATTTTGGCCATGGCCGAACGACACCTTGAGCGACTCAATCGACGCCAGCGTGAAACCTGCCCGGCGTCCGAGCTCGTCGTCGGCATGCAGTGTGGCGGCAGCGATGCCTTTTCGGGGGTGACAGCTAACCCCGCAGTGGGCTTTGCGACCGATTTGATCGTGCGAGCGGGTGGCAGTGTGATGTTCTCAGAGGTTACCGAGGTGCGCGATGCCATACATCTGTTAACCCCGCGGGCTATTGACGAAGACGTGGGTAGGGCACTGATTGAGCAGATGGCGTGGTACGACAACTATTTGGCTCAAGGCCAGGCTGATCGTAGCGCCAACACCTCACCGGGCAACAAGAAGGGGGGGCTTTCCAATATCGTTGAGAAGGCGCTGGGCTCGGTGATCAAGTCGGGCAACTCGCCGATTGTCGATGTCATCGGCCCTGGTGAAAGGCTACGCAGTAAGGGGCTGACCTTCGCCGCGACCCCGGCCAGCGATTTCATCTGTGGCACGCTTCAGTTAGCCGCAGGCATGAATCTGCAGGTATTCACCACAGGTCGGGGTACACCATATGGTCTAGCCATGGTGCCGGTGTTGAAAGTTTCCACCAACTCAGCTCTGGGAAAACGGTGGCACGACATTATCGATCTCGATGCGGGGCGCATTGCCACCGGTGATGCCAGTATCGAAGAGGTGGGCTGGGAGCTTTTCCACCTCATCCTGGACGTGGCCAGCGGCCGCCAACAGGCCGCTGCCGACCGACTGGGAATTCATAACGATTTGGTGTTGTTTAATCCTGCGCCAGTGACTTGATCACCTGAATAAAGTTTCAACTTGGGTCAATAATAAGTAGAGGTTTACGAGATATGTTTCCAAAAATTAAATCAATGAAAGTGGTACCTGTCGCTGGTTACGATGGTTTCTTATTAAATCTCAGTGGTGGTCATGCCCCCTGGTTTATCCGCTGTGTGGTCATTCTTGAGGATAATGCAGGTAATCAAGGCGTGGGTGAGATCCCTTCCAGTGGCGGCATTCTTAAGGGGCTGGAGCAGTGCCGTGAGTTGGTGGAAGGCTCGCAAATCAATAACATCAAGCACACCCTCAATCAGGTTCGCCTGCGATTGGCTCAGAACGGACGCGAAGAGCGGGGGCGTCAGACGTTTGATTTGCGCGTAGCGGTACACGTGATCACCGGAATTGAGTCGGCGCTGTTAGACCTCTATGGGCAGGCACTACAGCTACCCGTCGCCGACCTGCTGGGGCAGTACGGCCGTCAGCGTGATGAAGTCGAGGCATTGGGCTACCTGTTTTTACTGGGTGACCCGGGCAAGACAGACCTGCCATACCCTAACGCGTATAACCCACAAGATAGCTGGGATGAAATACGCTACAAAGAAGCGCTAACACCCGAGGCCGTGGCTAAGTTGGCCAAAGCCGCTTATGAGCGCTATGGGTTTAAAGACTTCAAGCTAAAGGGCGGTGTATTACGTGGGGAAGAGGAGGCCGATTGCATTCGAGCGCTCCATGATGCATTTCCCGATGCTCGATTGACGCTTGACCCCAACGGTGCCTGGAAACTGGATGAAGCGGTGCGCGTGTTGGAGCCTATCAAGCATCTGCTCAGCTATGCTGAAGACCCCTGTGGCCAGGAAGAGAGCTATTCAGGGCGCGAGACTATGGCCGAGTTTAAGAAGCGAACCGGCCTACCCACCGCTACCAATATGATTGCGACCGATTTTAAACAGCTGCAGTACGCCGTTCAGCTCAATTCGGTGGATATACCTTTGGCAGACTGTCATTTCTGGACCATGCAAGGTGCGGTAAAAGTGGGTGAGCTTTGCAACGAGTGGGGCATGACCTGGGGCTCTCACAGTAATAACCACTTCGATATTTCGCTCGCCATGATGACCCACGTCGCAGCGGCTTGCCCGGGTGAGATTACCGCGATTGATACCCATTGGATTTGGCAAGACGGGCAGCGAATCACTAAAGACCCATTGCTCATTCGCAATGGCAAACTCAAGGTGCCCACCACCCCAGGGCTGGGGGTTGAGCTTGATGAAGAGAAGCTTATGGAGGCGCATAGTCTTTATAAATCGTTGGATACCACACAGCGAAATGATGCCATGGCGATGCAGTTTTTGATTCCTGGGTGGGAGTTTGATCCTAAGCGTCCCGCACTCGTTCGTTAAAGTACTTTCTCGATGATGATGGATTTAGCCAGACGTATTACCGATAGAGAGATGTGGTCAGTTAGGTAAGCGCTCGACTTTGGTCTAGTTTTTACATCTCTCTATTGTAGCGCTAACAAGAACACACTAAGTTTCAGGTTGTATGATGTATGACTTGATCGTAAGAAATAGTTTGCTGATAGGTTTTAAACCAAGGAGTACACAATGTACAAAAACAACAAAGCCCTGCTAACACTGTCCGCTGCCGTCGCTTTATCCTCACTAACTGGCGTGGCGCTTGCTGACTACCCCGAGCGCGATATTCGCGTGATTGTGCCTTGGGGGGCCGGAGGGGGTACCGATGGAATCGTTCGAAAACTGACCACCATCGCTGAAGAAAATCTTGATGTTTCCATGTATGCAGAAAACATCGAGGGTGGCGTGAGTGCCACTGGTATTGGCCAGCTTATGAGCGCCCGGCCCGACGGCTATACCATTGGCGCGTTAACCTACGACAGCCTGGTGACCGTGCCTTGGCAAGCCATGCTGCCCAGTTACGATATTGATAAGTTGAAGCTGATTGCACGAGTAACAAGCGAGCCCGACGCTATCGTTGTTGACGCCGATTCCGACTATCAAACGATTCATGACCTTATTGAAGCGGCTAAGGCAAATCCTGGTGAGATTCGCGTAGCCATTCAGAATCTTGGCGGGCGTATCCATCTAGCGATTCTACAGCTTCAAGAGCGACCGGTACGGAGTTCCGAATCGTCTCTTATCCTGGCGGAGCTGCTCCTCAGAAAGAGGCCATTCTGTCCGATGAGGTCGATGTTGCACTTACCAGCCTGGGCGATTTTTCCAATCTCCTGGAAGATGGCACCGTACGCGGTCTCGTTGAGTTCTCCGATACGCAAAACCCGACGTATCCCGATGTGCCTACCACCGCTGACGAGGGGATCGACCTCCAGATTGGCAGCTTTATTGTGTTCGCCGCACCAGCAGACACCCCGGAAGAAGCCATTAACGTACTGGAAAGCGCTTACAAAACGGCTTACGACAGTGATGAGTTTCAAGAGTGGGTTGCCAACGTCGGTGTTACGCCGAACTGGCTGGGTACCGATGAGGTGACTGCCTGGGCTGATGAAACGGCCGAGTCACTGTTCAGCGAAATGGATGCGCTGGTAGAAGCAGGCGTGATGTCCAAGTAACTCGCTACTCAAAGAGCGTGGCGCCGGTTACCGGTGCCACAGCTATCTCAAGCAGAGGATTTTGAGTCAATGAACAACGTCGAACGCTTTAGAAGGTCGGCAGTACTTTTTCCTGCCTTCTTGCTGATATTGACCACGATCTACCTGGCGGAAGCCTTGAGCATACGCTCTCAGTTTGGTGGTGACACCATTGTGGGGCCGCGCTTCATGCCTATCCTGATGGCGTTCATCATGTATGCAGCGCTGATAGTCGTAATCGTAGGAGAGTGGCGCAAAGAAGCAGAGGCGGCTGCTGGTGGCTCTCTGCTAAGGCCATTGCTGATTGTGGTGGCGACAGGCATCTACATCGCCTTGTTTCGTCCCTTGGGTTACGTGCCCGCTACGCTGGGTTTCGTGGTAGCCCTCTTCCTTATCTTTGACTTCGAAAAACATCGGCCCGCCTTCTTTATATTTTATGTGATCGCCGTTACAGCGCTCTTTTATGGGTTGTTCGCCGGTATTTTCGGGGTGCGGTTACCTCCCCTGTTAGGAGGGTTCTGATGGAGACCTTTGTCAGTTTTCTGGGCGGTTTCGAAGCGCTGTTGAGTTGGGAAGTACTTGGTTTCATGATTGCCGGCTTCTTGATTGGTACATTTTTCGGTGCGATGCCAGGCCTTACCTCTGTACTGGCAATAGCCCTGCTATTGCCGATTACTTACACTATTGACGTTGTGCCAGCGCTGGTCATGTGTGCCTCGATCTTTATGGCGGGGATGTACTCCGGCAGCATAACAGCCACGACCATCAATATTCCCGGTGCGCCGTCGTCAATGATGACCGCCGTGGAAGGCAACGCCTTGATGTTAAAAGGGCAGGGCGCCAATGCGCTGGGTCACGCGGCGCTGGGCTCGATGATCGGTGGGGCAATCGGCGCGTTACTGCTCATGGCGTTTATGCCCATTGCAGGTGAGCTAGCGCTGTTGATCCGCACCCCGGGGAAATTCTCCCTTGTGCTTTTCGCACTGGTGGTGATTATCCTTGTCGATAAGGGCGCTATCGCCAAGGGAATTGTCGCCACCACGCTGGGTATCATGCTGGCCACCGTAGGCATCGATGTACTTCAGCCGATTCCTCGCTTTGAGTTCGGCACCGAACTGCTGGTCGAAGGTATCGGTTTAATGCCGGTGGTGATCGGTGCGTTTGCGGTCAGTGAGCTGCTGGTACAGGCGCAGAACTGGAACCTCTCTCTGGAAGGCTCCCTGAATAGGGCGAAGGGCTTAAAAATACGTCGGCGCGATTTTATCCCCCCCTGGTCTGAAATCCGCGAAGTGGGCTTCTTTACCTATATTAAGAGCGCCTTCATTGGCTATGCGATTGGCATCCTTCCCGGCGCGGGTGGCTCGATGGCCGCTTTTGTGGCTTATGCTGATGCCAAACGCGGTTCGAAGAAGCCTGAGGAGTATGGCAACGGCAGTCGAGAAGGTATTGCCGCGGCTGAATCGGCGAACAACTCCATGTGTGGCGGTGCTTTTGTGCCAATGCTAATGTTCGGGATTCCGGGCGACCCTACCACAGCTATTGTACTTGGCGTTTTGGTTATCAATGGTTTACAGCCAGGGCCACGTCTCATTGAACAGCAGGCTGATCTAATAGCTCCCATGTTTGCCTCTTTGTTTGTGAGCGCCTTGATCCTCATCCGCTGACGCTGTTCCTGTTCGGGCCGTACTTTATTCGTATCGTCTCAATCTCCCGTGGTCTGCTCTACAGCGCCATCGCCGTGGTAGCGCTCGTCGGAAGTTATGTGGCGACCTACTCAATTTTTCAGATGTTTTTAGCCCTATTGTTTGGTGTGTTGGCTTTCTTCCTGCGCAAACATAACTACTCGGTTGTGGCCATGTTGCTAGGCTTCATCTTGGGGCCGGATCTGGAGCAGTATTTGCGACGCTCCTTATCGTTCAATGACGGTAACCCGATAGTCTTTCTGACGAGTTTAGACAGCCTTGCTTTCCTGGCATTAACCGTCGTTTTCGCCTATCTGATTCTGCGCAAGAAGCCGAAGCTTGATGCCATTCCGTGATCTTAATAAACATTTGTACACAACAAGATTGGTTTCTGTTACTCGCTATGCGCCTCCTGTATTGATCATCACGAACGGCTGGGGGCGCTCTTCTCTGCCATTAGGATGCCAACATGACAACAAAAACTCGCCCACTACCGCGTACCGGGGGAAAAGTACTGGTTGACCAACTCCTGATCCACGGGGCTGATAGTGGCTACTGTGTGCCCGGAGAGAGCTACCTGGAAGTGCTTGATGCGCTTTATGATCAGCGTGAACACTTCACCCTCTACAATGCGCGGCACGAGGCCGGAGCGGCGAATATGGCCGAGGCTTATGGCAAGCTGACGGGGCGCCCTGGAATTTGCCTGGTGACACGCGGGCCTGGCGCTTGCCATGCCGCTATTGGCGTTCATATTGCCCAGCAGGATTCGACGCCAATGATCCTGCTGATCGGCCAAGTCGACCGTGGCTCGATGGATCGGGAAGCGTTTCAGGAAATTGACTATCGGGTGATGTTCGGCGGTATGGCTAAGTGGGTGGCACAGATTGAGGATGCTCGCCGAATTCCCGAATACATGGCGCGCGCCTTCCGGGTGGCGACATCAGGCCGGCCTGGCCCGGTGGTGCTGGCGCTACCTGAGGATATGCTAACCGATATCGTCGAAGTCGAAGACGCTGTTCCCTACACGCCGTCAAGGCCGGGCGTTGCCGTGGAGGAAATCGAGAAAATCGCTGCCCTGGTCTCCCGTGCCGAACGTCCGATGATTTTGGTTGGTGGATCGGGCTGGACAGATGAGTCCTGCGGGCAGATACGCACCTTCGCTGAAACTAACGGTATTCCCGTAGCCTGCTCCTTTCGCCGTCAGGATATTCTCGATAATGCCTCGGAATGCTATGTCGGTGATTTCGGTACTGCCGTGGTGCCGTCACTGATTAAGCGCCTAGCCGAGGCAGACCTGCTGTTGGTCGTCGGAGCCCGGTTAGGCGAGATGACCACCCGAACCTACACCACGCTGACTTCACCAAACCCCAGCCAGACGCTGATACACGTGCATATTGACCCGGATGAGATAGGCCGTGTGTTTAGTCCGGCGCTGGGCGTTGTTTCGGCCCCTGATAAGCTGGCTGCAGCGTTAGCCGCTCACGACTGGGGGCAGCGCAGCCGTTGGAGTGAGTGGTGCAAAACGTTGCGAGATGAGTATCTTGCCGATATTTTGCCTCCGTCACACGATTACCCGCTCGATATGGGAGCGGCGATGCATGCGTTGCGCGACAGTCTACCGAAGGAGTGTATCGTCACTCTGGACGCCGGAAACCATACCGGTTGGGCGCAGCGCTTTCTGGCTTACCAGCGTCCTGGTCGGATTATTGGCTCAACCTGCGGGGCAATGGGGTATTCCGTACCTGCCGCTGTGGCAGCTTCTTTACGCGAGCCCGATAAGTGTGTGCTGGCGTTTGTCGGCGATGGTGGTTTTATGATGAGCGGTATTGAGATTGCCACCGCCGTACAGCATGGCGGGCGGCCCATCGTACTGCTGTTCAATAACGGTACTTACGGTACGATTCGTATGCACCAGGAGCGTGAACATCCCAACCGCGTCTCGGGAACCGACCTGGTGAATCCCGATTTCGGCCAATTGGCAGCAGGGCTTGGCGCGCATTTCGAACGTGTTATCGATACGGCCGCTTTCAAGCCCGCTCTGGAGCGGGCCATGGCCTCGGGTCGCCCTGCCGTGATCGAGCTTGTGACTGACCCGGAACGTATTTCAACACGCACTACCGTCACAGCACTGCGTTCAGCTAAAGCTCGTTCATAAAGGAACCACTTCATGAAGAGACCCGCTAATCAAGAAATCAGTCTTTAAAGAAGGGGGCGGGGACAACAATCTTGTTTTCCTGGCTAATTAGATAACCCGCCTCGGCACTTTTCTTGAGATAGGCGGCCCACTCTGGGTCACTCTGCATGGCGGCGCGCCGCTGGCTACGGTCAGCGGCATCTTTAAACACCCAGATATGCACATAGGAATTCACATTGCCTGTTTCTACCGGTCCATATAGCAGAGGTTCGCCAAGGTGACGTTTTTGGATAGCCCAGCCATGCTTTTCGTAGAGCGCCATCTGTTTCTTCAACGTGCCAGGTGTGCAGGTATAGGTACGGTGATCATACAGCATGGTGATACTCCTTGATGATTACTCTATTAAGGGCTGCGGGTTATCCACCCAAGGTGGCGCTATGCAAGTAAAGAACCTTGTGTGATCTCGCCGGTATGAGGGTTGCGTTAAGTCTTATCGCCTTTGGATTCCTCTATGAACCACATGTTGTATTACATCATACAAGGCTGCAACAAAAAGCATGCACCGATTGCGCCATAAGCAAGGGGGGGTAAGGTATGTGGGACCGTAATGTTGATGAGCTGATTTTATCAAAGTGCTACTGTAACTTTGGTTTAGATTTCGTTAGTTATGCTTGCTTGGCACAATAACCAGACCTACCTTTTTTCTTGTATGATGTGTTATATCTGGTATGAAAAAATATTTGTTATTACTCGTGATGGCATTAAAAATAGAAAACAGGCTGCCTGGGGTCATTCAGAAGCCGTTTATTGGCACTTCCAAGACCTAGGTTGTACGATATAATACAACTTGGATATTAATGAAGGATAGCTTCCATGGTCAAAACCAGCGCAGCGGCATCTGCCCTAAAACCGCTTCAAATAAGTAAAGTGACACAGCAGGGAAGCTTGTCCGTGCACGTGGCCGACCAGTTGGAAGCGTTGATCACCCAGGGGAAAGTAGGTGTGGGAGAAAAACTGCCCACTGAGAACAGTCTTTGTGACTCCTTTGGCGTTAGCCGCACAGTCATACGTGAGGCCATCACACACCTTAAATCCCTGGGGCTTGTTGAGACCCGACGTGGTGTAGGCACTTCGGTGCTGCGCTCTTCTACGGTAGAGGCGCGGCCTGCAGAGCGCATAAACCCGACCACCGTGGAAGATATCTTGCACCTGCTGGAACTGCGGCTAACCTTAGAGCCAGCGGCAGCTGAACTGGCTGCCTTACGCCATGATGATGAAGATCGTCAACGGCTCGAAGCGCAGCACCTTGCTTTTAGCAATGCGTATGCTGCAAAAACCCAAGCTCGAGAAGAGGATTATTTGTTTCACTTTGCGATTGCCACGGCGACCAAAAATCCTTTCTTTCAATCTTTCTACAAGCAGTGGAGTCAGAGCGTGATTCCCCGCGCCAAGCTGCTGAGTATTGATATTAACCCGATCTCCTCAGAGCGCTATTTAGAGCGAGTTCAGGAAGAGCACGCCTACATTCTCGAAGCTATTCTTTCTCGTGATGCTCAAGCAGCTCGCGAAACCATGTACCAGCACCTTAATCGGGCGCGCAATACATACGCCCAGTATCGCGACCAGTGATACCACTGACCCATATAAGGAGCAACATATGACGATTCGAGGCGAAATGCTGATCGGTCAACAATCAGTGACCGGCACTCAAGCCAATATTCAAGCTGTTAACCCAGCCACCGGTGAAAAACTAGAGCCTATCTATACTGGCGGCAGTCGAGCCCATGTTGAGCAAGCCTGCGAGCTAGCTGAAACGGCCTATGCCATCTACCGCGAAACGTCTCTCGAAGAGCGCGCTACGTTTTTAGAAACCATCGCCAGTGAAATAGAAGCGATCGGTAGTGAGCTGATTGAGCGCGCCATGGCTGAAACGGGCCTGCCCCAGGCACGCATTGAAGGCGAGCGAGGCAGAACCTGCGGGCAGCTGCGACTGTTCGCTTCAGTAGTGCGTGCCGGTGAATGGCTTGATGTACGCATCGACCCGGCCATGCCGGATCGCCAACCGCTGCCGCGTGCTGACCTGCGTCAGCGTCATATCGCCCTGGGGCCTGTCGCTGTCTTCGGTGCCAGCAATTTTCCGCTAGCATTTTCGGTTGCGGGTGGTGATACCGCTTCGGCCCTAGCGGCTGGCTGCCCGGTGGTGGTGAAAGGTCATTCTGCGCACCCAGGCACCTCTGAGCTGGTGGGCCAGGCGATTCAAAAAGCCGTAAAAGCCTGCAATTTACCGGAAGGCGTTTTCTCGCTGCTGTTTGGTGCCGGTAACGAAATTGGCCAGGCGCTGGTAGATGATCCGCGTATTCAAGCGGTTGGTTTCACCGGCTCGCGCAGTGGCGGTATGGCGTTGATGAAAACGGCGCAAGCACGCCCTCAGCCGATCCCGGTCTACGCTGAGATGAGCAGCATTAACCCTGTTTTCTTGCTACCGGCGGCACTTAAAGCGCGCGGTAAAGCGCTGGGCGAAGCCTTTGTTGGCTCACTCAATATGGGCGCGGGCCAGTTCTGCACCAATCCTGGCCTGGTCATTGCGGAAAAAGGTCCTGAGTTGGATGCCTTCATTGAGGCAGCGCGAGGCGCCGTGGAAGCCAGCGTCGCGCAGACAATGCTGACGCCGGGTATCCACCGCGCCTATCAAGAGGGCGTGACCAGCCTGAGCGGCGCAGCCAAAGTGCGCGAAATCGCCCGTGGTCAAACCGGCAGCGACTACCAGTGCCAGACAGGCCTGTTTGCTGCCTCAGCGAGCGATTTCCTCGCATCTGAAGCGCTGCAGGCGGAAGTGTTCGGTGCCAGCTCGTTGATTGTTGAGTGCGAAGACGCGTCGGAAGTAAAACGTGTTGCTGAACAGCTGGAAGGCCAGCTCACCGCCACACTGCATATGGACGACGCCGATTTGGATGCCGCTAAAGCGCTGCTGCCTACGCTTGAGCGCAAGGCTGGGCGTATTCTCGCCAATGGTTGGCCCACCGGTGTCGAGGTGTGCCATGCCATGGTGCACGGCGGCCCGTTCCCGGCCACCTCTGATTCGCGCTCGACCTCCGTCGGTTCGGCGGCCATTCACCGCTTCTTACGGCCGGTTTGTTACCAGTCCCTGCCTGAAGGCCTGTTGCCCGACGCCCTTAAAGAGGGCAACCCGCTGAAGGTGTCGCGGTTAGTCGACGGCAAACGCGAGCTGTAATTAACGGGGGGTTACCAGCCCCCTTCAGCGATATCAGAAGGGTCGCTTTAATCCTAGCTTGCCGCCTCAATAAACCCTTTGGCTCTGGGATCTTGTATATAGGCTACATTAAGCCGGAGCCAGGGCGTTGGCTGGTGATCGGCGAAAAACAGATGCCCCGGCGATAGCGTGATTTCCCACCGGTTAGCCAGTTCACTCAGGGTTTCAGGGGCGATGGCTACCGGTTTTTGCCCACACAAACATCCCACCAGCCGGTTGGGTATACACCTCCCAGCCGGCATTTTTCAGCATCGTTAGTGCCATTGCCATTTGATTGGCGAGCTTGATGCGCAGCCGTTCGGTAAGCTTCCGGTAGCTGCCGTTTTGCAGCAGGGTGGTGACCACTTGCTCGGCAAACCGCGAAGCGGAGATGCTGGTCAACATCTTGATATCCACAAGGCGCTGCACCCAAGCCACGGGGGCGGCGACAAAGCCTACTCGCAGTGAAGAGGAAAGGCTTTTCGAAAAGCTGCCCAGGTAGAACACCCGGCTCAAACCGTCTAGCGCTGCCAAGCGGGTGGTGGGGGTGTGCTGAAAATCCGCGTAGATATCGTCTTCAATAATCTGAAAATCGTGTTGCTCGGCGAGCTGTAACACTCGGTGCGCCACCGCCGGGGTGAGCGTGCTGCCCGTGGGGTTGTGAAAAACGCTGTTAATGTAGAACAGCTTTGGGCGGTGCTTGGCCAACAACACCTCCAAGCGCTCGATATCAGGCCCATCGGCTAATCGCGGCACGCCAATTACGCGGATTCGCTGTAAGTGCAGCAGGCCGAACAGATTGTAATAGCCCGGTGATTCCACGAAGACCACATCGCCAGGCTCAAGCAGCATCCGCACCAGTAGGTCCAGCGAATGGCTACCGCCACCGGTCATCACGATCTGTTGGGCGTCCGCAGTAATCGCCAGTGGGCGCAGGCGTTCCTGGATTAAACCGCGTAAATCCTGCGGCCCTTGAGGGGTACTGTACTCGAAAATTCCCGAACGGCTTTTACGTGCCACTTGGCGAATGGCGTGAGTTAGGTCATCACCTTCGCGCCAATTGCTGGGCAGCCAGCCGCAGCCCAGCTTGAGCGTGTGCTCATTGGCACTGAAAAGCCCCCATAGCCCGTTGGTGACCTCTTCCAACCCGCTCGTAGCTGCGGGTTGTGATACCAGTGCTGCCGCGCTATCCGCCACATAAAAACCTGAACCGGGTCGTGAACGCACTAAGCCAGAAGCGACAAGCCGTTCGTAGGCTTCAATCACCGCATTACGGCTGATGTGGTGGGTGGCGGCTAAGCGGCGAATAGAGGGTAAACGACGGCCACCACCGGCACCGTGAGTTGCAATCCAAGCGCGAATACCCGCTTCGAGCTGCTGGGCGATGGGCGTTGTGGCGTGCCGATTAACCTCTAGTTTCATAACGTGCCCTATGGCTTTCAACTGTTCGCTAAAAGGGCGGAACAGTGTTTGGAAAGTGGGGGTTAAGTGTACCTTACCGCCGCGAGGTAAGCGTGGGAGGGTAGCGGTTCAATGACGTACTTATTTAGGACTTAGCCATGAGCCGCACTGTCAATCGCACGATCAATAAAAGGAGCGCAGCCTGCCTGGCGTTTGCGCTATGTACGATTACCACGGCGGTTAATTTACAGGCCCCTCTTTACGATGCGCTGGCGGCGCGGGATGGTTTGGGCGTTGGCGCCACCAGCATCGCCTTTGCCTGCTATGTGGTGGGTATTATACCGGTGCTGCTGGGGTTAAATGGCTTGGCCGATCGGGTAGGGCGCAAGCCACTAATTATGACTGCGCTGTTGTTATGTCTCTTGGCGACCGGGATCACCCTGATAGCGCCCGGTTTGCTGGCGCTGGGTGTTGCACGCTTTCTGCTGGGTATCAGTACGGGGCTAACGTCTGCGGTAGCTCCCGCTTATATGCAGATGCTGTTGGGTGGTGAGGACAACCGTGTGGCGACTAACTATGTAACGGCCAGTACCGCTCTCGGGTTTGGGCTAGGGGCCGCGGTGACTAGCCTGTTTGTTTTCCACACCCCAAGCGTATCGCCACCCAGCCTGTGGATTTATTTGGCTACCGCTTCGTTGGCGCTGGTGGTGGTCACCACGCTTAAGGATCGTGCACCGAGCACCACTAAAAGTCCTATGCTGCGTTTGCCCAGCTATCCCCAAGGGGCTATCTCCTATGGGTTGGCGATTTTGTTGGCCTGGGCGTTGGTGGGGCTAGTGATTGCGATTCTGCCTTCGGCATTAAGCCAACACGGTTTATCCGCCTGGAGTGGCTTCGCCACCTTCGGTATCTGCAGCTGCGGGGTGCTGTTTCAGCCCTGGGCGAGAAGACTTGCGCAGCGCAGCGCTACCCAACTGGGGCTGGTGATTTTGCCGATTGCCTATGGGTTGATCGCCTGGGGTGCTGTTCACGGAAATCTTGTGGCGGTGCTGCTGGGCACGGTAGCTGCAAGCAGCGCCTGCTATGGGTTTATCTACCTGGGGGATTAAGCGGCGTGTTGGCGATTGCGGATGCCTCGGCTAGCCAACAAGCCACCCAAGCCAGCGCGGGCTATTTTCTGATGGCCTATCTGGGCTTCAGTATCCCGGTGATCACTACTGGGGTACTCATTGATGCTGTAGGGCATACCTTGGCGTTAACGCTATTTGGCCTTGCGCTGCTGGTGGGCGTGATCGCCACGCTAGTTCTATTGCGCAAGGCTCGGTAACTTGGACAGCTGATCTATGGTTGCTTCTCTACCAATAGACCACAGGAGGGCGCTGCCCAGCGGGTGTTGGCAGTAAACACCACGTCACACACCACGGGAGAGTAATAACGGCGCACCTCGTCATCGACGCGTGCCCTGAGTAAATCCTGGGTGGAGACCGAAACATCGGATGCGTCGGGTAGTACCACATGCACTATCACATATAGCAGGCGCCCAGGACGGACCATGCGCACCCGCACCTCTTGGGTGTCGGTATCCGCCAAGGCACTCGCCACGGCTTGGCGAACGGGCACCGCGATAGCCTCTTCCGGGGTTCTGTTGAGCAACTCCTTCAAGGCTTGGGAGGCCATCCGCACCGGCACGCCTAAACACAGCACCACCACCGCAATGACCAACACCGAATCCACGTAGGGCAGAATTGTCTGCCAGCCTAGGCGCTCAAACAGCATCACCAGGCAGAAAGCGGCTAGCACGGCGGCAGAGATAACGCTGTTGACTAGCCAGTTGAGTTTGTCTGCCGCCACCAGTGGGCTGCATACGTGGCGCTGGCTGCGGTGCATCACCCAAGCGGTAAGTGAACAAGCCGCGGTGGCGAATAGCGCGTACAGCACCGCCAAGCCTGCCGCGATCTCACGGCCGCCGGTGAGTAGGGCGGCAATGGCATCGACCAAGGCAAAAATAGACACGCCTAAAATAAGCAGCCCTTTGCACAGATTTACTAGCGACTCAAAGTAGCTATAGCCGAACGGGTAGGATTCGCTATCGGGGCGGCTGGCTAACTTGCTCACCTTGATCGTCACCAGGGCAACACTGAAATAGATCAGATTAAACAGCCCATCCAGTAGGATCGCCTGGGAGTTGGTGGCGAGTGTGGCCACGATGCCTGCACAACCAATTAACAGCGCCATAAAAGCGGAGAACGCTAGAGTGCTTGATTCTGTCTTCACGAAGGTTTCTTCCAGTGTACATAGTCAAAATAGCCAATAAGCATAGCAACTTTGTTGGTCACAACGTCAGTGGCTTATTGAATGCTGGCTGCCTGTTTGATGAGTCTTCGGCCCTATTTTGTAAGAGATCTCTTACAAGCGTGTAAGACATTGACGCTTCGTGCCCTCAAGGGGTTGCCCTCTGCCCCTGGCTCGCTATCCTGACTGCCTCTCATTAGCAGTTGATGATCCAAGGAGCGGAGCGATGGCGGATAACACCGGCCTGCAATTTACCCTGACCCTACCCGGGGCCGATGACACCGCCGTGGTGCGCTTTACCCACCGTGAGGCCTGTCGGAGCCGTTTGCGCTCTCGGTTGAGTTTGCCAGCCGCACCCACGACCTGTCGCCCAGCGACTGTTTGGATCAAAACGCCACCTGACCATTTGGCAGGACGGCGAGCCACGCGCCGCGTGCATGGGATGATTTCAGAGCTGCACCGCGGCGATAGGGGACACCGGCGCAGCTTCTATCGGGTGGAGATTCGCCCGCACTGTGGCGGTTATCGCTGCGCCATAATTCGCGTATCTTTCAGGACACCTCGCCGTTTGATGCCTACCACCCTCGCTAATGAGCGCAGCCTCACCGATATCGGCTTTGCCACCACCCGCACGCCCCTTGATCGGGAGTTTCTGGTTCAGTACCGCGAGACCGATCTGGCCTTTATCGAGCGTTTAGCCGCCGAAGAGGGCTGCTTCTATTTCCATGAGTTTGAGAACCGAGGGCGGCAAACACCAGTTGGTATTTGCCGATGCCACCGTGGTGCTGCCCAGCGTGGGCGAGCGCACCTACCACGGTCGCGCCGGGGGCACACCGCCCCGACGCCACCTGCGTAAATTGCGTCAGGCCAACCGCGTGCGCCCCGCCTC
This sequence comes from Halomonas sp. PA16-9, assembly GCF_009728585.1. NCBI lineage: Bacteria > Pseudomonadati > Pseudomonadota > Gammaproteobacteria > Oceanospirillales > Halomonadaceae > Halomonas > Halomonas sp. PA16-9. Next base: position 1,140,156 of record NZ_CP040451.1, read on the forward strand.
GGCGATGCTCAAGGACTACACCTTTAAGAACCCGCCCTACGCGCAGATCCACGACATCGTCGCCGGGCTGGGCGAACACGCCCAGCGGGAGGATTACGACACTTCGACTACCCCGGCCGCTATAAGAAGGACGCTTCCGGCAAGCCGTTTACCCGCCACCGCTTAGAGTCCCTGCGCGCCGACGCCACCACCGCCGAGGCCGAGAGTGACCTGCCCGAGCTCGCCCCGGCATCTGCTTTACCCTCACCGACCACGATATCGATAGCCTTAACCGTGCTGGCAGGTGGTCTCGGTGCACCACGGCGAGCAGCCCCAGGCGTTGGAAGAGGACGGTATGGCCCGGGGCGGTAATGGAAGTGGAGCCAGTCGCGCAAGCAGGCGAGCTGATGACCCGCTACAACGACTGGTGATCATGCCAAGGATCAGACCTTCCGCCCGGTGCCCAACCCCAAGCCGCGGGTCGATGGCCCCCAGGTGGCCTTTGTGGTCGGCCGGAAGGCGAAGAGATCTACTGCGACGAACACGGCGGGTCAAGGTGCAGTTCCCCTGGGATCGTTATGCCGACCCAACGAGACGCCAGTTGCTGGGTGCGGGTGGCCAGGGCTGGGCAGGCGGTGGCTACGGCAGCATGGCGATCCCCGATCGGCCATGAGGTCATTGTCTCGTTTTTAGAGGGCGACCCCGATCAACCGCTGGTCACCGGCGCACCTACCACGCGGTGAATACCCCGCCCTACCCGCTGCCGGCCAACAAGACCCGCACGGTGATCCGCACCCAGAGCCATAAGTCGGAAGGCTTTAACGAACTGCGCTTTGAGGACGCCACCGGCGAAGAGCAGATCTGGTTTCACGCCCAAAAAGATCTGGAGCTGCTGACGCTTAATGACCGCACCGAGAGATCAAACGCGATAGCCATCTCAAAGTGCACAACGACCGTATCAGCGAGATCGACAACGACGAGCACCACACGGAAGCGCCACCGCTTTGAGCACACCGAAGGTGCCCAACATTTAAATGTTGAAGGCACTATGCATATGCGCGCCGGTGAGGCTTGGCTAAGTGAAAGCGGTCGGGAACTGCATATCAAGTCGGGCCAAAAAGCGGTGCTCGAAGCCGGTAGCGAAATCACCCTCAAGTGGGCGGCAGCTTTATCAAGCTGGACGCCAGCGGCATCACCATCGTTGGCCCCCAGGTCAAGATCAACGCCGGCGGCAGCCCCGGTAACGGCACCGGGCAAGCGGCTGAACCGCCCAAACTGCCACCGGTGTTAGAAGGTAAAGATCATGACCGGGCAGAAGCGATAGGGCACTCGCCGTTGTTGAGCCCTCCGATCAATCAGGCCGCACAGCTTAAAGCCTTGCTCAGAGCGCCTGCCTACTGCGACATTTGTGAAGAGTCGAATCAGGGGGAAAGCTAAATGCCGCCTATATCATCCGCGACCCATGCACTGGTAGATGGTGTCTGCTATCCCGATGCATGGAAGCGCTTATATCGACACGATAGTGTTGAGGAAGTTGAGCCACTTTACTTGTCAACCCGGTGGAGTGCGGTGGCCGAGCATGGGCCCATGCTGGTCACGCTAAAAGGAGCTGGCTTGATCAGTCAGGCCAGCCAAAGTGAACACACTTCGCTGTATCGCTCGCTTTCACTGTTCAGTAGCCAAGCAAGCACTCAATCACTAAGCAAGCATCTCCGCCGGTTCATCACCTTCAACGGCGAGGCAGGGCAAGAACAGTTATTGCGCTTCGCTGACCCCCTGGTGACACGTCACTGGTTAAGGAGCTATGGCGACGAGTTACCGGCTACCCTCATGGGCCCCATCAATACTTGGTGGGTCGCCGATTGGACGCCTAACTGGGCTGGTCAGCGTGCTCTGAAATGGCAAGCCTTTCAAACCAGCCACCACCCCGAATCAACCCCTGCGGCACAAGCGCCCGATTTTCCGCCAATGGGGCATCATCAGTATGCAGCGCTCAAAGCCGTGGCGCGCTGGCAGCTTAAAGAGCGGTTAACGGACTACTTTAAACAGCATGCGCCTAATGCGTGGCAACAACTTGAGGGCGGTCACGGCCGATGGCTTGACGAACGCTTGGACGATGCCATTGCATGGGGGCCAGTACCGAACGTCAGCTCGCCATCTGGGTAGATCTCAGTTTGCACTGGGGCAAAGCATTTATGACGGCTGATGATGGGTTATATGCCCAGTGGGCAAGACACTCATCTGACCAAGTGTGTCTCCCCCGGCAGGAGCAGCTATATGCCCTGGACGCCTGGAGCCGGACATCGGCTTCTAGCGCCTCGCAGCACAACCAACCTCACGGATCCCCTTCTCAAGCACCACTATCAGTAGACGAGGCAGCCAATGGCTAACACGGATGTTCAGGCGCAGGCACGCGACGCCGCCTTTGATGAAACCCCCATTGGTGGCGGGGTTTGCCCGCTGTTTATCGATATCGATATTTTCCCTGTGCGCTACGCCATTGACGAAGCGCCTGCCGAGGCCGGTGCCCCAGCGCCACACCCAATTGATGAGGAGTGGCAGGGGCCGGGCTACCCCACTATCGAAACGCGCGACTACACGCTTCGGCAACTGCGTGATGGCTGGCTATATGTCTGGGTGAGTGAGGCGGGCAAGGAGCCGCGCATTGACGAGTACTGCATAGAAGGCGCCACGTTCAATGGTGCTTCTCACCTAACGTACCCCACCTACGCCTCCATCGCGTTAGCTTACTCCTCTGTCCAATGGACTGAACGTATTCGTGAGTATGTGCTGGAGAACGCGGATTTTCGTCAACGCATCATGCGTTCTGTCAGTTTGATAGCGGCGATCAATGCAACGGGCGACTGCGCGTCATTTTCTTCCCATGCTGCCCCTATCACGCAGCTCGGCGAGCACGTGGCGGACATTACGCCCGATGGCGCGGTTGATGGTTTTACCAGCACGACCGTTTCGACCGTAGAGAGAGAGACGGCACCGGAAAACGACAACAGTAGCGATAGCGACAACCGTGTAGATACAAATGGGGAGAGTGAAAACGAGAGTAAAGAGGCAAGCGTTTATCGGCATTATGAGGTCAAGCCGGAGATAACCCAGGCCAGCGTTCTCGCCAATATCGATAATCACGATGAAGCGATCTTTGTCGCGCTCGATGACGATTTAGGGATTGTTAACGATCTACATATGGCGCTGGTTGGCCGCGAATTGGAGTTAGAAGCGTTTCTGGATGAACACGGTCATAAGCTCGAGACCGCGCAGGTCGTCAAAGCCCTGTGCCTGATCGATATTGATGACATGATCAGTGATGAAGCGCGCCAAGATCCCGAGCGTTATCGAGCGCTGACCGATAAGACTTACGAGCTTTTCGATGCCATGAGCAATGTGCTTAGCGGACCGGATCAGAGCATAGCCAATAGAGAGGATGATGTTGAAGAGATTCGCGAAGAGCTAGTCGAGCTTGGCATGCCAAATCCCCCCACCTACAGCAGTCCACGATACCAAGAGTGGCTCGGGAAAGAACATCCACGCCTGGATGTCAGACTGGATGAGGTCATCGCTTTTCTGACCGAAAAAGTGCCACAGCTAGAGCGACTGCAGGCGCATATCGAAAACAGTCTGGCGGATCTGATTATTTGGCTGGAACGTCTGCCGCTGTCCGCTCAAGAGCTCTGTTTTGATACCTGCAATGTCAAGCAGAACCAGGGCATTCATGAATTTGGCTGCATGGTGGTTGAAGCCCTTGGCGCTACGCAGACCGGCCGTGCTTGGTTGAATGACACCTATCAAGCGAGCGACTCATTGATGGGTTTTGCGATGAGTAACTTTGATCCCGCTTTAGCTGACGTCTTAGAGACGATTGCACAACACTTCATCGAACAGGGTACCGAAGATGGAGAGCCCGCGGATAATGGTATTGGCGCGGCGAGCGTGGCTTCGCGGATCAGTGCATTTCGCGGTATCCTCAAGTACGAAAAGGTGCAGAGTCATCCCGCCTATAAAGCCCTGGCACCGCATGTAAAAGAGGCGTTTGATACTCTGCGCGGTATGCTAAGTGGGCCCCCTCTTAAGGTGTGGGAAAGCATTGCTTACCACTTTCTACCTTCTTTAAGTGCCAGAGGCCAAGTGTCTGTGGCAAAAGCAACTAAAGCACTGTTGCATCCCCTTATGGTCGTGCTTGTCCATCCAGATGTTGCCTCATCACAACTGGTGCTAGACCTTGAGTACGAGGCCAAGCACCGCGAATGGCGGGAAAAGTCCTGGAAGCTGACCAGAGACATTCGTACCGCCAAGCGGCAAAGAAATGTCGATGAGGTGAAACGGTTGGAACAACAACGCTACGAACATGCCTATGATGAACCCAGGCGCGTCAGCGGTGCGGACGATACCCTTGATCACAGCAGTCCGGGCAATCAGGCGCGTGCGAATAATCTTGCCTCCGTCGGTTTTTACGAACAGTACGAAATACACCGCTCTAAAATCATGGGCGGCGTGAGAGCGGCTCGTCGACATCTAACGGGGTTCGTCGAGCGAATGGGTGGCGGTTTGCCACTCTTAATTGCAGGGCTGAATATCTATAACTTCCAGGCAGCGGTACGCACCGCTAACCAAGAAGGCATTGATGGAGAGGAAGCGCGAAACTTGGCGACGACCGCCAGTTTTGCCGCTGGCGCAACAATGAGCCTATGGGTCATGCCCTTTTGGAACAAGCACGCTACGCAAAAGTTCATGCTGTCACGAACTATGACAGAAGTAGCAAAGGCTGGTATTAGCGAATGGTCAGGCCAAAGCTCGCCGCAAACAGCAAGATTAGCGGCCAAATTAGCCACCCGAGTGGCGGGTTTGTCGGCTATTGGGGCAATCTCTGCAGGGCTCGATACGTGGAATAGCTTAAGTGACTATGGGGAGGCGACAAGTGAAGAAGAGCGTTTGGCCTTAGCAGTTAAAAGCCTTGCTGGTATAACCATGAGCGTTACAGCAGCAGCCCAGTTAGGCGGCGCTATTTTTGGTCGCTGGTTTGCTTTTTCCTGGATACTTGGCGGTTGGGTCTCGGGTATTCTGTTTGCGGCGGGGGTTATTCACCTTATCGCCTCACATTTTGCTGCCCGCTATAACCGTGAAGGGGTGCGCGGCTGGCTATATACCAGCATCTGGGGCAAGGGGGAGTATCAGTGGGATGCGACTGACGAAGGCGAAAAAAACGAGTGGCAGGCGTTGATGGAAATTCTGCTACAGCCTTCTGTTAGGTTAACTGCCGTGAAGGGGGACGTCGACTTTGGAGCATCCCATAGCACCTCGGTTGGGGTGAAAATTAACTATGCGCATGAAGGTTTCTGGGTGCAGATTGCGTTTCCTGCTTCCTTAGCGGGGGACACCGTCAGAATCTCCGAGATCGCCGGAGGCGGCTTCTGGGCACCGGGCAACAGCTTTGCGCAGAGCCTTTCTCAACAAGCGGAGCGAGGGGCAGTGTTACCCGCCGACGCAGAATACAACTCAGACGATGTGCGAATCTGGCAGGCCTGGATACCGGCCAGCGAACAAGCAAAAAATGCCTCTTTTATCCTAACAGTGGACTATGCCGAAACGTTGCTCTCAAGCGACAACCACTTAAGTTTCACCTTTTACAAGCCCAACGCTGCCGCAGGCAAAAAAGAGATCGAACCCAATAGTGAGGAGAGCCAGGGCCTCAGCGCGCCTGCCCGTTTTGCACTTGCGATCCCCATAACCCCAGAAGAGTAAGGATACAGGTATGTGGTTTATTCAACCCAAGCAGGATTATATTGCCGAAATACCCTGGAAGCATGGCGATAAGCCAGCGATCTTGGCTTGGCAAGTTCGAGCGCGAAATTATAATACTCATGTGGCAAACATTGGATTTTTTATACTTGCGTTCCTTTTTTTAGGTGCGGCTTATGTATCTTCACTTTTGACAGGAACATTGCTTTTCTCTTTTTGTTGGGAGGGGGTATGTATGTTTTTTTTCTTATAATTGCCATGAGTATAACTCACAGTACCACCATTATTGTCTACCGTTTTACTGAAACGTTGGCTGAGGAGTACTCATGGAAGCCGCAAGAGGCTGCCGCTGCTGCTTTCCTGAAGTGGTCTGCGATTATTTTGTTGCCCATCGTGGGTGTGCTGATTTTAATGGATCCTTCGCTAGTGATTGCGGGTATCGGGCCCTTGGGGATGGGGCTGATGGCAGGGATGATGGGGTCGCAACAGGCGAAGCATAATAAAAGTCAACATAAAGAAATAGAATGGATGGAAGCCGAGGAAATTGTCGCTTGGCGTAAGCGGAATTTAATTGGTTTACGTTTTACTGATATTCACGAAGATGGAATAGAGACTTTTTTTTATAGCACCATTTATTGTCAGCCGCATAATTTTGACGAAAATATCCAATGCCTGAGAAAGGCATTGCCAAACGTTCCGTATCACGAGCGAGAGCTTAAGGTGTTTAGTAACTATGCCTTATAGGGAGATCCGAACCGGGGTGTCAGCGCGCTTATTTTACTTGCGGTCCCATAACCCCAGAAGAGTAAGGATTTATATATGTGGTTTATTCAACCCAAACAGGACTATATTCCTGAAATACCCTGGAAGCATGCGATGAGCCTGCCGTAATGAGCTGGCAAATTAGGGCGCGTAATTATGATACTTCTGGGTCTAATTTTTCTTTAATTGTAATAGCGCTCATTAGTCTTGGTGGAGCCTATTTCGGATTCTATGTTGGTTCCCTTGCTGAGGGAACACTTCTTGTTTCAATATTAATGGGGGCAGGGATTGCCTTGTTATTTATATTGCTTTTCATGAGTATAACCCATAGCACCACCATTATTGTCTACCGTTTTACCGAAACGTTGGCTGAGGAGTATTCATGGAAGCCACAAGAGGCTGCTGCTGCTTCTTTCCTAAAGTGGGCTGCGATTATTTTGTTGCCTATCGTGGGTGTGCTGATTTTAATGGATCCTTCCCTCGTGATTGCGGGTATTGGGCCATTAGGGATGGGGCTGATGGCAGGGATGATGGGGGCTAAGAAAAATGAGAATGAACACCATCCCCTTGATTGGCGCAAGACCGATAAAATCTACCTTTATCCAGGAAGAGAAATTATTGGTTTAAATATACCTTGGTATAGCCCCGATTTAGATAAGATGATGCCTAGAGGTGTTAGACAAATTTATTGCAAGAAGGGTGAGCGAGAAGAGGTTTTAAATTTCTTTACGACCAGGCTGCCAGAAATTGATGTTGTGGAAGAAAAGTTTTTTTTATGAATACGTTTTGTGCCTGAATATTCCAATACTCGCAACGCTTATAAGGACTGATTTGTGAAGAGCGCCAGCGGGCCAGTTCGCCTATTCGTTTTGAGCTTATAGTTCTCATGATAAAATAAGGTTGCATGTATGTGGTTTATTCAACCCAAGCAGGACTATATTCCTGAAATACCCTGGAAGCATGCTGAACAGCCAGCGGTCATGGCTTGGCAAGTTCGAGCGCGAAATTATAATACTCATGTTGCAAACATTGGATTTTTTATACTTGCGTTCCTTTTTTTAGGTGCGGCTTATGTATCTTCACTTTGACAGAAACATTGCTTTTCTCTTTTTGTTGGGAGGGGGTATGTATGTTTTTTTTCTTATAATTGCCATGAGTATAACTCACAGTACCACCATTATTGCCTACCGTTTTACTGAAACGTTGGCTGAGGAGTATTCATGGAAGCCGCAAGAGGCTGCCGCTGCTTCTTTCCTAAAGTGGTCTGCGATTATTTTGCTGCCCATCGTGGGTGTGCTGATTTTAATGGATCCTTCCCTCGTGATTGCGGGGATTGGGCCATTAGGAATGGGGCTGATGGCAGGGATGATGGGGTCGCAACAGGCGAAGCAGAGTAATAGTCGACATGAAGAGTGGACGTGGGAGAAAACCGAGCATATCAAGGTATGGCGTAAACGCAGCATTATTGCGCTGACCTACCAATGGAAGCCTTTTAGCAAAAACTCCTACTATAGGCCACGCACCCACTTTATTTTCTGCCGCACAGACGAATTGGATGAGCGCATTCAGTTCTTCAAAGAGCATTTTCCTGATGCGGAGTATGAAGAAAGGAAAGTTAATGTTCTATGAAAGGCTAGATTTAATGAGTGTTTAGAGCATGTCTGTTTTGCTAAGGGGTGTGATTGCGCTTGTAGATTAAAGCCTCTCTCCTGGCATCAGGCTTATAAAGCATTTTTTGTACGTCGCTATAATAAAAGCGGCTAATCAAAATTTAGCAATTTATTCAGAAACCAAGCCGAAAATAAAATTTGCCAAGAAGAGAGCATTAAAAGATAAAGGTGAAAATACGCCTTTTTCTTGATTTTGCTTTCAATTAAACCCTCGTATTAAGGAGAGTGTGCGTGCTTCCATTAAGTTTTAAAACGTCTTTTGATATTGAGTTTATTAAATCGCTGTATGACCGGCTTGTGTGCCATGATGACTCTCTAAAGCTGATACTCAGGACAAAGAATGGGCGCAAGACCGATGACCCCGAGGAGGCCGGTATTGGAGAAATTCGCAATGCCAGCAACAAGCAGCTGTTCGGGATGAGCCCGAAGGAAGGAATCGTTCACACGGAGCATGCGGGACCGCTTCAAGAGCCTTTGTTTGCCTTTCTGAAGGAGCGGGATATTCACCAGCAGGAGGTTACGCCTGATATCGGCGTCGCTTGTCTTCTTCTTTATGTCGTTCTGGTCGCCGGCGGTGGGTTGCTGTATACCACTCACAACAATGTTGCGTTTCTCTACCCCTATGCCTTGGCCTGTGTAATCTTTGTCCTCTCTGGACTGGCATTGAGGGCTTATGCTTATAAGCTTGGCCAAGAGAAGTGGTCTATCCCATCTATGGTACTCCTCGCGATCGGCGCTTTACCCACTGCCCCATCGAGCCTGCTGGCCTTACCGATGATCAATTACTTGGGGCGTGCCAAGCTACAGAGGAGACTTAACCAGGGCGCGGAAGACGCCGAGGCCATCAATACCTAGCGCCATATGTGCAGCACCCGATGTCGCCCTACCGGTGGCAGGGGCTCAAAGCATGATTATGTCAACGCGACAAGGATGTCAGTTATGAACCAGAAGATACCGGACTCGCCGCGCCCTGATATGCTCCAGCCCCACCGGGCTGGTGATGTTGAGTCATTTCCAGGTGGCAAGGTTATTTACCTGTCGCCAGTCCCCTTGCCTACGGGTGTAGCCCCCTTGGATTTCAATCAGGCGATTGGGGAAGTAAACGATGCCTACTTGGATTTCGGCGGCAGCCTTCCCACGCCATTTACTTGGCAGTTTACGTTAGGCATACCTTTTATAGGTTTTTTAATGTTGGTTTTTATTATTCCAATGTTGGGGGGGGGCTAATGTGGATAATAGGAAAGGATATCGCACTATTTTACGTAGGGATTGCTGGGCTCTTTAATGAGGTATTTGCTCAGGCCGTTGTGTTCTCGATATTGATATTACTATTAGCCTTAGTGATTAAAGCCCACTTCCACTTCAAGTTCCGTGAGGCTGTGCCTACGCGTTTTCATCGCCAGCGCCGTGAGGTGGCCTTTGCGCCGGGTGGCGGAAAACCGCCCATCATCGTGCCCTGGGAAAACGTGGCAGCCTGGGTGACCCAGGCGCAAGGGGTAACGCAATACGGTGTGCAGCGTCAGTATGGCTTGGGGATAGGCTTTATCGAGCCTGAAACCGGGCAGCAGCACTTCCTGGAATTATCACAGCCCGGCATGCCCTTGGCGCTGGGGCTTTGGGAAGCGGTGCGGGCTTATATGGAGTACGAGGTCAATACTCGCGAAGAACTCCAAGACCCCCACGGCCTACATCGCCCCGGTGATCCGCCCTACGAGGGCGTGCACACCTTCCACAATGCCCGGCGCCGGTTGCATCGCCGCTACCGCGAGGGCGAAATAGGCCTGTTCGCGGTCACCATGTGGTACCTGTGGCACATTCTCGACCTATGGACGATACCTTTTCATCTTGCCGAATTGGAGATAAACATCATCCAAAAAGCCGGTCAGAAGACCCTGCCTGCGAGCCTTGATGAGTGGTCGCACCCCTTGCCCGAAGAACAGTGGGCCAAGCCCAGCGAAGAGCTCACGCGCCTATCAAAAGAAGTCAAGCAGCGCCATGCGCAACAGCCAAACCGGCCGATCACGGCTATCTTCGCCGAGATTTATGGCGAAGAGACGCCAATGTCAGCCTGATGAAGTGGGCAGCATATCGACCCCCTTCTTTATTAATTGATTTAAGGCACCCCTATGTCGGCCAAGCAACACCCAACGCCGCGGCCTGATATCCTCCAGCCCCACCGGGCTGGTGATGTTGAGCCCTTTCTAGGTGGCAAAGTTATTTACCTAGCGCCGACTCCCTTGCCAACAGCGTCGGCGCCCTTAGATTTCAACCAGGCGATTGGGGAAGTAAACGATGCCTATTTGGATTTCGGAGGAAGCCTTCCTACGCCTTTTACCTGGCAATTCACATTAGGAATACCTTTTATTGGTTTTTTAATAATGGCTTTGATATTTCCGACATTCTCTGCGTCCATAACGTCGAATTCAGAATATTTATTCTTAAGTGAGTTTAAGATTTTTTTTGATGTGGGATTCGAAATAGGGGCGTGGGGGGGAGGGTTGACCCTTGCATTGGGGTTGTTTATTAAAGTCCACTACCACTATAGATTTCGCGAGGCTGTCCCCACTCGTTTTCACCGCCAGCGCCGCGAGGTCGCTTTTGTGCCGGGTGACGGTAAGCCGCCCATCATTGTGCCCTGGGAAAGCGTGGCGGCCTGGGTGACTCAAGCGCAGGGTATGACGCAATACGGTGTGCAGCGTCAGTATGGCTTGGGGATAGGCTTTATCGAGCCTGAGACAGGGCAGCAGCACTTCCTGGAATTATCACAGCCCGGCATGCCCTTGGCATTGGGGCTTTGGGAAGCGGTGCGGGCCTATATGGAGTACGAGGTCAATACTCGCGAAGAAATTCAAGATCCCCATGGCCTGCATCGCCCCGGAGATCCGCCCTACGAGGGCGTGCACACCTTCCATAATGCCCGGCGCCGGTTGCATCGCCGCTACCGCGAGGGCGAAATAGGCCTGTTCGCGGTCACCATGTGGTACTTGTGGCACATTCTCGACCTATGGACGATACCTTTTCATCTTGCCGAATGGGAGATAAACATCATCCAAAAAGCCGGTCAGAAGACCCTGCCTGCGAGCCTTGATGAGTGGTCGCAACCCTTGCCCGAAGAACAGTGGGCCAAACCCAGTGAAGAGCTCACGCGTCTATCAAAAGAAGTCAAACAGCGCCATGCGCAACAGCCAAGCCGGCCGATCACGGCTATCTTCGCCGAGGTTTATGCAGAGGAAACGCTACTCTCAGCCTGAAGAACCGAGAGTGGGTGCGCAACCAGGTCGCTTAGCGATAGTGTATCAATAACCCAGTATTGGAGAGTACAGCATTGAGTGAAAAAGAAGCCTGCACAAAAGAAGAGAAAGCCTTAGTTGAAAACATTGATTTCGAGTGTCCCTCATGCAGCTCTTGTTTCTGCGAAGATTCACCATGGATTGCCGACCTTTTGAAAGCCAATAAGGCTACTTGCCCAAATTGTGAAGGTGAGTTGCTGATTGGGACTGAAGACAAGGATCGCCTAGCGAGTGTTATGAAGAAAAGAGAGCGATTCGGGAAGGCGATGGTTGTCTTTATGCTGCTCTACACCCTCGGGGGGCTAATCGTGTCTCTCTACTTTGGCGGACTTGGGTTTATTCTTTATATGCCCGTCGGATTGGGGGTTTTTGGTTTACTGAAGGCGCTCGTTGATAACCAGACTGATTTGACAATTGGTCTGAATAAAGCCTGATGATGGTGATGTTGTCTATTTGGTAGAGGGTTGATCAGGATGTTAGAAGTGCGGCTGAGTTTTGGAGTCAGTTTCTTAACCTATGCCACATTTTAAAAAGAAGTGGTTGTATTTAAGGACTTGCTGTTGATTAGTTGTTGTTTTTATATTTTCTGATGTTAATGTTTTCTCTCTTTTAATTTAGGACGTACTATGAATGGCCGTATGCAGGCGCAAGTCAGCGCTCTTCGAGAAATGAAAATTTCCTCATTTTCATTAAATGACAATCTTTTTTGCCTTTTAAACTATTCGCCCAGTAATAGCCATACGGATTTAAAGCATCGGCTGCGGCATAACGTTCAGCAATCCTGCTTAAATGCCGAAGAGGCCAACATGATCGAGTCTGCTCTAGTGGACTCTGCTATGCGTTTGAAAGCAGAGGTGGCGTGGTTGCCAGGTGTTGGTTTTACCCAAGCCCTCCAAGCGGTTGAGGGGCAGCTTGATGAGGATTCGCTGAGCCCACCATTTGCTAGGTTTAACTTGTCGGTTCACAATTTAACAGCCGAAAGTATGTTAAAGCCTGATACGGTTAACAATGTATTATACGAGTGGCAGCAACTTAATAAATCTACCTTATTAGATAGTATTAACCAGCAGCGGCGTGCCGGGCACTTCAGTGAAGTGTCAATGATAGAGCTTGAATACGCCCTGGAATGGCATGCAAAGCGCATTACTCATGCTGTAGTGAACGCCTTTGAACAGCACGGTGCTTCTGTGCTGGGCAGTGTCTTAATGGCAATAAGTAAAAATGAAAAAATTGATATTGCTAACAATAAGTTAGCCGTTTTTTTATATGATACGTATCATGAAAATGTTGCTGGTTTGCTAGCAGAGTTAGAAGAAGGTCTTGAGTCTATATCTACTGAAATTTATCAAGCGGTTAGTTCAGAGCAAAGATTGTCCTATGAGGACACAATGTCGAATGAGCTAAGTGAGTCTGAAAAAGAGCTTTTTGAGTATGTTGCTACCGCTGAAAATAAAGCCCGTAACTGGGTGTCTATTGCTCAGCCATTAGTAGCATTTCATAACCGAGCGGGCAGTCGTTTTGTACCCATGAGCATTTAATGTGGCTTGTTTCAGAGTGTTCTGCAAACCTTAGTTCATCAATCTGCACTTGTTTCAAAGAACTGAACGAGCGCTTGGTTAACCTGGCGTTAGAAGTCGCTCTGGATGCGCCTGATGCGTTGGATCGCGCACGTTTGATACAAGAACTCTATGTGTATATGACTGCACCATTGACTAGCGATGAATATGAACCTAGCTCTATGCAAAGAGGGGGAGGGCGACAAGATTTCCTAAACGATATTAGACAACATGATGCTCGCCTTGAAAAAGCAGGCAGCCCCATGGCGCTTAGTAATAATTTCTTTAGTGAATTTATCGAATACCTGAAACAGAGCCCCTCCGAACAAGACCAATTGCAAGCGTGGCATACGCTTTTTATTATGGTAAACAGTCTTTTATTGGATCATGCAGAGTATGATCATGCTGCCTCTCAGCTGCTGTTGGTTGAACAGGCCTTTCCCTTAACCAGTGAGCCTGGGCGCCGCCTGAAGCAGTGGTGGTTAGCGTTTATTGAGGATGAAGTTATCAGCCTTCCGCCAGAGCAGGGTGGGCAGCCAATGCCTAAAACTTGCGCGGTTATTCAAGGTGAAACGTTGCTATGTCATCCTGACACTACTCAGCACTCTTCAACAACGACGCTACTCTCACGTTTTTCTTTTAAGAAAATATTAAAATGGTGCGGTATGGTAATCCCTTCAAAAAAATAACGATCGTCAAAAGTAGAGCTTCCGTCACCTAAGCGTAAGGAGATTCTGCATCAGGCAATCAGGTTTTCGATAGCCAGATGCAGTCGATTCTAAAGCAAGCTGAGATTGAGGTGTGTTTCAATAATGTTAAGAGCGGTTCTGGCCGTCCTTAACAGTGTTAAGCAGCGTTATCACCCCTCAACCCACACCTCATCACCTTTAAATTCAACCTTCCAGGTACGTAGCTTAACGTCCTCATCCTCTAAACACTGGCCGTCTTCAAGACGGAAGTGCTGCTTGTAGATAGGCGAGGCGACGACCGCCGCACCTTTAAGGTCGCCAACGATGCCACGAGCGATCACGTTGGCGTTTGAGAAGGGGTCATGGTGGTCGAGAGCATAGAGTTCATCGCCCTTTCCTCGTAGCCCGGGCAAGTAGAAAATAGCTACCTGGGCGGGGCCTTCGGCGGTTTCCAGCCAGGCGGCGATGCCAGAGAACGCTACCAGATCATCTTTGGTACAAACTTTTTGCCACGCCGTGTTGTTTTCAGAAGCGTGGTTTTCAAAAGCCTCGCTATTGTGCACATCCGCCATATCCATCTCTTTTTTCAGTGCCGTTGCGGTCATGGGTTGCCTCGTTTTTATTCAGAATCAGTGTCGTTGTCAGTGTCAGGGCCCAGCGTCGCTTAAGCGGGGCGCAGCTGGCCGCGCTCGGAGGTCATAATGATTGACGGATCCGGGCGGTCGTCGTTGACGAAGCTGCGGAAGCGCTTGAGCTTCTCCGGGTCGCTGATAGCGTCGGCCCATTCACACTGGTAGGTATCCACCACGGTTTGCATCTGGCGCTCTAGCTCGTCGTTGATGCCTAAGCTGTCTTCCAGAATCACCTCTTTGAGGTACTCCAGGCCGCCGTCGAGGTTTTCGCGCCACACCGAAGTGCGTTGCAAACGGTCGGCAGTGCGCACGTAAAACATCAAGAAGCGGTCAATGGTGCGGTAGAGCTGCTCGTCGTCCAGGTCGGTGGCAAACAGTTCGGCGTGGCGCGGGCGCATGCCGCCGTTACCGCAAACGTAGAGGTTCCAGCCGTTTTCGGTAGCGATAATACCGATGTCTTTGCTCTGGGCTTCGGCGCACTCGCGGGTGCAGCCGGAAACGCCAAACTTGATCTTGTGGGGTGAGCGCAGGCCCTTGTAGCGGTTCTCTAACTGAATCGCCATGCCGACGCTATCCTGCACGCCGTAGCGGCACCAGGTGCTGCCTACGCAGGATTTCACCGTGCGCAGCGATTTACCGTAGGCGTGTCCGGTCTCGAAGCCTGCGGCAATCAGCTCGCCCCAGATATCCGGCAGGTCTTCCAGGCGGGCGCCGAACAGATCGATACGCTGGCCGCCGGTGACCTTGGAGTAGAGGCTGTATTTTTTGGCCACTTCACCCAGCACGATGAGTTTGTCCGGGGTAATCTCGCCACCGGCAACACGCGGCACTACTGAGTAGGTGCCGTTTTTCTGCATGTTGGCCATAAAGGTGTCGTTGGTGTCCTGCAGGGGAATATGCGCCGCGTCGGTGATCGGCTCGTTAAAGCAGGAGGCCAGAATTGATGCCACGGCGGGTTTGCAGATATCGCAGCCCAGGCGGTGGGTGTCGGCGTTGCCGTGTTTTTCAATCAAGTCAGTGAAGGTTTTAATACCTTCAACGCGCACAATATCGTAAAGCTCCTGGCGGGTATGGGCGAAGTGTTCGCAAATCGATTTATCGACTTCGACGCCGCGAGCTTCCAACTCGTGATCAACCACGCTTTTGAGCAGCGCTGTGCAGCCGCCACAGCCGGTACTGGCTTTGGTGGCCGCTTTGACACCGCCTAGATCTACTGCGCCAGCGTCAATAGTGGCGCAAATATCACCTTTAGTGACGTTGTGACAAGAGCAGATGGAGGCGGTTTCCGGCAGCGCACCGGGGCCGAGAGTGGGCGTGGCGCCGCTGCTTTGGGGCAGAATCAATGAGGCGGGCTCGTCGGGCAACTCAATGCCGTTGGAGTAGTACTGCAGCAGCGTGTCGTAAACGCTGTTATTGCCCACCAGCATGGCGCCGAGCAGCTTTTTACCGTCGCTGGAGACCACCAGTTTGCGGTACTCCTGCTTGATGGGGTCTAGGTAGCGGAACATGCGAGCGCTGGGGTTTTGGTTGCCGTGGGCATCACCAATCGAGCCCACATCCACGCCCAGCAGTTTGAGCTTGGTGCTCATATCCGCACCGCCAAACTGGGTGTCGCCTTCAGTTAGCGTCGAAAACGCCGCCTTGGCCATTTGATAACCGGGGGCGACCAAGCCAAAAATGCTCTGATTCCACAGCGCCACTTCACCAATTGCGAGAATGGCCGGGTCGCTGGTGAGGCACTGGTTATCCACCACCACGCCGCCGCGTTCACCAATCTCCAGGCCGCAGTCACGGGCCAACTGGTCGCGGGGGCGGATGCCTGCTGAGAACACAATCAGGTCGGTTTCCAGCACTTTGTCGTCTTGGAAGACCATGCGGTGGCGGCTTGCCTCGCCATCTTCAATACGCTGTGTGGCCCGTTCAAGAAGCACCTGTACGCCCAGCGCTTCGATTTTTTCCCGCAGTAGCTCGCCGCCTTCGTTATCCACCTGCATCGGCATTAGGCGTGAGGCGAACTCCACCACGGCGGTATCCAGGTTCAACCCGCGCAGGGCATTTGCTGCTTCCAAACCAAGCAGACCGCCACCCACGACCACGCCGGTGGTGGCGTTTTCGGCGGCCGCCTGGATGACGTCTAAATCGTCCAGGGTGCGGTAAACCAAGCAACCATCGCGGTCATTACCGGGAATCGGCGGCACAAAGGGGAAGGAGCCGGTAGCCAGCACCAGGCGGTCGTAAGGGTAACGGCCTTGTTCGGTGACCACCTCTTGTGAGTTGCGGTCGATCTCAATGACGGCTTCGCTTGTGCGCAGCTCCACGCCGCTGGTGGCGTAGTAATCCGCTTCGCAAAGCGCTAGTGAATCGGCATTGCGGCCGCTGAAGTATTCAGACAGATGCACCCGGTCGTAGGCGCGGTGGCGCTCTTCGCCAAACACGGTGACCTGATAGCGCTCAAGGGCGCCGTTATCGACTAACTGTTCGACCAGGTGGTGGCCGACCATGCCGTTACCAATAATAATAAGCTGCTGTTGGGTAGACATTTAAGCCGCCTCCGACGTTGTATGAGAAGAGTGTTTTGAAGAAGATTGTTTTGAAGAGAGCTCAGAAGCATCAGGGCTGTGTTGAGATGCTTCGCGGAGCACCTCGACATCAGCACCACCAAACAACAAGGCTTGGCGGTAAGCGTTGAGATCGGTACCCGCGAGCGCCTGTTCGAAGTACCAGGGGCCTTGGCTGGTGTCGCCGTAAAGCACCGCGCCTTCAATCTGGCCGTCGCGTAGCAGCAGGCGGCGGTAGTCGCCGCGTTCAAGATCGTGGTAATTCAGTACGTCATGCTCGGCGCTGGCCTCGGTGGGGCCAAAGGCGTAGAGCGCTACACCGCTAATTTTGAGTTTGGTAGCGCTGGGAGCATCCGCGTAGCCTTGGGTATGCGTGCCGCACAGCGTCGCGGCGAGCACTTCTACCTGACGCCAGATCGGCTCCACTAAGCCGTAGGTGGTGCCATCGAACTGGCAGCACTCGCCCAGTGCTGAGATCGCCGGGTCGCTGGTGGTGAGCCATTCGTCCACCACAATAGCTCGATCCGTGCGCAGACCTGCCTGGCGGCCAAGTTCCGCATTAGGGGTAATGCCCGCGGCAACGATCACACTGGAGACGTTCAACTGGCGGCCATCGGCAAGCTGCACCTTGGCGACCCGACCCTGGGCGTCACTCTCTAGCCTCGCTAACTGCGCGCCGGTGATGATCTGTAGACCGCGTTGAGTGAGGGTGTCTTTAAGCAGGTGGGCGGCGGTGGTATCCAACTGACGGTTCATCAACCGCTCGCTGCGCTGGAGCACGCTTACGTTGATGTCGCTGCCGCGTTTACGTAACCCCTCAGCCGCTTCAAGACCCAGCAGGCCGCCGCCAATCACGACAGCGTCACCGCCACGCTGGGCAATGGCTTCTAGTGATTCGGCATCTTGCAGGTTGCGAAAGCCATGTACGCCCTCAAGCTCTATCCCAGGAACATCGGGCAGCGCTGGGCGCGAGCCGGTGGCGATGACCAAATGATCGTAATCAAGCGCTCGGCCGCTATCGGTGGTCAATGTTTGGCGTGTGCGATCAAGCATCTCGACCTTTTCACCCAGTATCAGCGTAACGCCCTGTTCGGCGTACCACTGGGTATCGTGCAGGGTAAGCGCCTCCTGCTGCATCTCACCGGCCAGCAGTGGCGAAAGCAGAATACGGTTGTAGGCAGGGCTTGGCTCTGCGCCAATCACCGTGATGCGCTGGGGGCGTGTGGGCTGTTTTACCAATGCCTCAATTAGGCGGTGGCTTGCCATACCATTGCCAATGACCACCAGATGGTCGTTGGATGAGCACCGGGAAGTAGTTTCCATGGGTGGCTCCTCTGTGTCTTTGCGGCTGCTTGAGCACCAAACAAAAAAACGCCCCTGTCGCGCACCTCTTTGCAAAGAATCGCAAAAGCGTGCGTAACAGGGGCGTCGTTGCCCGATAGCGTCGTTTTAAATACGCGACAACCGCCATTGGCTGTCAGCTGATTAAAAACCTTACCCTGTAACAAGCAAGGAGCTAGCCAACTGGCCGTATAGCATATTTTTTTAAATAACTTCAGTTGCTTATGTTTAGGTGGTGGGTGAGCGGTGGCCAGGCTCTTCGGATAGACTGCACGGTGATGGTGCGAAAAGAGAGGTGGCCTGCACTCTCAAGCACCATTTAGCATGTGCACAGGGCGAAAAAGAGCGTTGCGTGATGATTTTTTATTTTTTAACTACATGTTTTTAAATGATTAAATTTTATATATCCGATTGTCGGCTTGGCTCTTGCAGTTCCCTAGGCAATAAGTAAGTTAACAAGGGATAAGCGCTCATTGTTTGGCGATGGCAACGAACAATTCCAAAGCCGTTAGAAAAATAAGTAGCCGTTAGAAAATGTGTAGCTGTTAGTAAATCTTCATTTGTTTGAAGAGACTATTGTAAAGAGTAATGCACCGATGAAGGTGCGCTGTGGCAACGACGTCCAGCCCTCTTCTCTTAATGCGTTTATATAGCGCATTAGAGAATGGGACTGGGCGTTTTTTTATGCCCGGCATTTATATACGTATATACGGCGTTCAGGTTCGACCCGAGGAGGTGTTATGCGAGGGGCAAAAGCAGGGCAGCAGTCCACAACGACGCAGCAAGCCAAAACCACCTGCCCCTATTGCGGCGTTGGCTGTGGTGTAACGGCAACCGTTGACGCGGGCACGCTGAGCGCTGTAGAAGGCGACCGCGAGCATCCGGCGAACTTCGGGCGGCTGTGTGTCAAAGGTTCTGCGCTACATGAAACTTTGGGACAACAGGGGCGGCTGACTCACCCTCGCGTTGATGGTGTTGAGGTCTCCTGGGACACCGCCCTAAGCACTACTACCGAACGCTTAAACACCCTACGGGCC
Organism: Halomonas sp. PA16-9; assembly: GCF_009728585.1. Lineage (NCBI taxonomy): Bacteria > Pseudomonadati > Pseudomonadota > Gammaproteobacteria > Oceanospirillales > Halomonadaceae > Halomonas > Halomonas sp. PA16-9. The sequence goes on from NZ_CP040451.1 coordinate 1,159,421, forward strand.
GAGTATGGCAACCACAGTGTGGCAGCGTACCTATCCGGTCAGCTGCTTACCGAAGACTATTATGTCGCCAATAAGCTGTTTAAAGGCTTTTTGGGCACGCCCCATTTAGATACTAATTCGCGGCTGTGCATGGCCTCAGCGGTGGTTGGCTACAAGCGCGCCTTCGGTGCCGATGCGGTGCCGTGTAACTACGAGGATTTGGAAGAGGCGGAACTGATCGTGTTGGTGGGTTCCAACTTGGCTTGGAATCACCCGGTACTTTACCAGCGCATTAAAGTGGCCAAAGAGCGCAATCCATTGATGCGTTTGGTGGTGATCGACCCCCGCGTCACCGACAGCTGCGAAATCGCCGACCTTTACTTGGGGATTAAGCCAGGCAGCGATGCTTACCTGTTTAACGGCCTGCTAGCGTGGATGGCGAAGCGCCGCAAGCTCGATACCCTCTACCTTGAGCGCCACACTGAAGGGTTTGACGATACCCTGGCGGTGGCCCAGCAAACCGCGAACTCGGTGGCAGAGGTAGCGGTGGCCTGTGATGTCGACCCCGAGCGCCTGGAAACCTTCTACTACTGGTTCGCTAGTCAACTGCATGTGGTTACCCTCTACTCTCAGGGCGTTAATCAATCCGCCAGTGGTACCGATAAGTGCAACGCGATTATTAACTGTCACTTGGCTGGCGGCAAAATCGGTTTGCCAGGGGCAGGGCCGTTCTCGATTACCGGCCAGCCCAACGCCATGGGTGGGCGCGAAGTAGGCGGGCTGGCCAACCAGCTAGCCGCGCATATGGATTACCACACCCCAGGCGCCCTCGATCTAGTCAGCCGCTTCTGGGCCACCGATAGCCTGACGCCGACCCTGCCGGAAGGGCCCGGTTATAAAGCAGTAGAGCTATTTGAAGCCATTGAGCGTGGCGAAATAAAAGCGCTGTGGGTGATGGCCACCAATCCCGCGATTAGCCTTCCCGATGCTGCGCGGGTGCGTGCTGGGCTGGAAAAATGTCCGCTGGTGATTGTTTCCGAGTGCGCTGCCCATACCGACCTACTGCCTTATGCCGACATTGTGCTGCCCGCCTCGGGGTGGTCGGAAAAAGATGGCACCGTGACTAACTCCGAGCGACGTATTTCTCGCCAGCGGGGCATGCTGCCGCCCCCAGGTGAGGCCCGCCACGACTGGTGGATAATCTGCGAAGTGGCGAAACGGTTGGGGTTTGCCGAGGCGTTTAACTACGCGCACCCCTGGGAGATTTTCGACGAGCACGCCAAGCTCTCTGGGTTTGAAAACGGTGTTGATAACAGCACGGTGCCCGGCAACCCGCAGCGGTTGTTTGATATATCGGGTTTGGTGGGCCTGGGCCGGGATGGCTACGACGCCTTAGCCCCCATTCAATGGCCGGTCACAAAGGCCGCACCCCATGGCACTGCTCGGCTGTTTGAGGATGGCGAGTTTGCCACCGCCAATGGTCGCGCCAAGCTGCTGGCGATCCATCCCAAAGGGCCTGAACAGGCGCTGAGTGCCGCCTACCCACTGCGTCTGAACACCGGCCGGATTCGTGATCAGTGGCACACCATGACCCGCACCGCTCGCTCACCGCGGTTAATGAATCACCGCGCCGAACCTTTTATGGATGTTCACCCAGAGGATGCCCACACCGCTGGTGTAACCGATCAAGGGCTGGCGGTGTTAACCGCCGAGAAAGGCGAATTTCGCGCTCGGGTGCGGGTCTCCAATGCTCAACGCCGTGGTGAGGTCTTCGTGCCCATCCACTGGACTGACTGCTTCACCCAGCAGGCCAGAAGCAGCGCGTTGATCGACAGCATTACCGATCCGCTCTCTGGGCAGCCTGAATCGAAGCACGGCGCCGTGGCGCTGGCGCCGCTTGCTACTGATTGGCAGGCCACTCTACTGATCGCCGAAGGGGCAACGGAATCAACACCTTGGTGCACCAGTGCCTACTGGACACGTATTCCCATGCGCGGCTGCCAACGCTGGCAGCTTGCCAATACGCAGTCGGTTAATGACTGGTTGGCGCAACTGAAAACGTGGCTGCCCGGCGACGTATCGGTTATCAGCCAAGACCCTACTAACGGACGTCTGCGCGCCGCCTGCGTGGAAAGCGGTCAATTGCGCTGGTGGCTGATGGTTGGCCCGCCCAAAGAGTTGCCAGGGTTGGCGTGGCTGGAAGCGCGTTTTAACGAGGCGGCGCTGAGCGATACCCACCGCCGGCGCCTATTGGCGGGCTGCGACGACGGTGCTGCGGATACCGGGCCGGTGGTGTGTAGTTGCCACCAAGTGGGCCAAACCACCATCGTCAGCGCTATCCGAGAGGGCGACACCAGCGTAGAAGCGTTGGGCGCCAGGCTCGCCTGCGGCACCCAGTGCGGTAGCTGTATTCCCGAATTGAAATCACTTATTGAAGAGGAGCGGCCCAATGCCCGCACTAAGCAACCCCTTGCTACAGAAGTGGTTTAACGCCTTTATGCGGTTATCGCACCGCGCGCTAACGCCGTGGGTTCAGCAGGCTGTAGACATACGTTTGCCACTGCGTGGCGAGTGCCGCGCCGGGCAGGTTTACCTGGTTGGCGCAGGCAGCGGCGATGCGGAGCTGTTAACCCTCAAGGCCGCACGCTTACTTATGCAGGCGGACGCCGTGGTATATGACCGCTTGGTGGGCGATGACGTTCTGGCGCTGATTCCTAGCGGCAGCGAACGCTACTACGTTGGCAAAGCCCGCGGCCACCACAGTGTACCCCAAACGGAGATCGGCGAGCTGATGGTAAAACTCGCCCGGGAAGGTAAATCGGTGGTGCGCTTGAAAGGCGGCGACCCGGCGGTGTTTGCGCGGATGGGCGAAGAGCTGGATGCCCTGGCCACTGCCGAGATCCCCGCTGCCATTGTGCCGGGGATCACCGCTGCTTCAGCCGCCGCTGCCTGCATGGGCATTCCGCTCACCGATCGCGGTCATGCGCAGCAACTGCGCTTTGTGACTGCCCAGCTATGCCGCGAAGACGGTACGCCGGATTGGGCATCGCTGGCGCGCAAGGATGAAACCCTGGTGTTTTATATGGGGCTTTCAAAAGTGAGTGCAATTTGCCACGGCCTACGCCAAGCAGGCCTGCCGGATGAGTGGCCGGTCATGCTGGTGGCTAACGCCAGCCAGAGTGATCAGCAGTCGCTGGTGGGCTCGCTGGCGGATATGCCCGAAAAACTCGCCGCAACTCCCTTACCGTCACCCTGTTTTGATTGTGGTGGGCAGTGTGGTGCAAAGAGTCGCCACGACGCCCGCTGCCCTAGCCTCCAATTTCTGTTCTGCACCGCAAACCGCGCCTTAGCGGCAGGGTTTGCGGTGCGCGTTTTACTCTTCTGACCTAGAAACCCACAACAAAGGAAACGCTCTCTATGTCCTACTTATTGCCTGCCGAATTTGCTACCAAGATGGTCGATGCTGGTGAAGCCAAGCTGCATATGTCTACCCTGATGCACTGATTCGCGCTTTTATGGCGGGGGCTATATTGGCCATCGCGGCGGTGTTTGCGGTGACCGTAGCGGTGCAAACCGGCTACCCGATTATCGGCGCCATCCTGTTTCCGGTCGGCTTCTCGATACTCTATCTAATGGGCTTTGATCTGTTGACCGGGTATTTGTTAACGCCGCTGGCGTGGCTGGTATAAACGGCCTGGGGTAACGATTAATCGTATTCTCAAGCACTGGGGCATTGTTTATCGGTAATTTTGGTGGGCATTAACGGTTGCCTTTCTAATGGCAATTGTCTTTACCTACGGCTTTAGCACCGAACCCAGCGAAGTGGGGCGGGTCATTGGTGAAGTAGGTGAAGGGCGCACCGTGGGTTACAAAGAGTATGGCGCAGGCGGCATGGCGACGATTTTTATTCGCGGCATATTGTGTAACTGGATGGTATCGCTGGGAGTAGTGGGGGCAATGATCTCAACCATGGTGAGCGGTAAGGTGATTGCCATGTGGATGCCGATTATGCTGTTCTTCGGTATGGGCTTTGAGCACTCGGTGGTCAACATGTTTCTGTTTCCATCCGGCCTGATGATGGGCGGTAACTTCTCGATTATGGATTACCTGATCTGGAACGAAATTCCGGTAGTGCTGGGTAACTTGATTGGAGGTTTGGCGTTGACGGGGCTTACGCTCTACACCACTCACGTGCGTACCGCGCCGCAAAAAGCCCTATGATCTGATAGGTAGCCGTTTGTCATTAACCAAGCCTTCGCTCCGGCGGAGGCTTTTTTTAGGGGAAGCATAATGGCAGCGCTGACCATTTCGCTCGGCCAGCACTCTGATAAAGGGCGCAAGCCCAGCAATCAGGATTTTTATGGCGCTTATCTACCCAGCGACCCCCAGCGCGCCACCAAAGGCATTGCGATCGCGTTAGCGGATGGGATCAGCAGCAGCGAAGTGAGCCGGGAAGCGAGCGAGGCAGCAGTAGGCGGGTTTTTAACAGACTACTATGCCACCCCGGCCACCTGGGCGGTTAAAACCTCCGCCCAGCGGGTACTGCAGGCCACCAATGCGTGGCTTTACGCCCAAACCCGGCAAAGCCAGTACCGCTACAACCTGGATCGTGGCTATGTGTGTACCCTGAGCTCGATGGTGATTAAATCCACCACTGCGCACCTGTTTCACGTTGGCGATAGCCGTATCTATCAGCTCGTCGGCAATACGCTGGAGCCTCTGACCGAGGATCATCGCTTCTGGGCATCCCGGAAGTTAGTCATTTAAGCCGCGCCATGGGGGCCAGCCAGCACCTGGAGCTGGATTATTGCGCCGTATCGCTGAGTGTGGGCGATGTGTTTGTACTCACTACCGACGGTGTTTATGAGTGGCTAACCGGCGCTGAAATGGCCGCGCTGATTCACGCCCATTGGGGCGATCTCGATGCGGCGGCTGAGGCGCTAATCGCGGCTGCAATCGATCATGGCAGCGATGACAACCTCACCGTGCAAATTGTGCGCATTGATTCGCTGCCTGAGCGCCACGCTAATGAACTCTACGCGGCGCTTAGCACCCTGCCGTCACCGTCTGAATTGCGTGCAGGAAGCGAGCTGGAGGCTACGCGTTGTGCGTCAACTGCATGCCAGCAGTCGTAGCCATGTCTACCTGGCGGAAGATGTTGCCAGTGGCGAGAAGGTGGCACTAAAAACCCTCTCAACCGAGCTAAGCCAAGACCCGGCGAGTATCGAGCGGTTTGTGCGCGAAGAGTGGATTGCCCGACGCATCGATAATCAGCACGTGCTTAAAGCCCCCGCCCAAGAGCGCCCTCGCCGCTACCTTTACACCGTGCTGGCGTATATCGAAGGGCAAACCCTGACCCAGTGGATGCGTGACCACCCCAACGCCGAATTAGCCAGCGTTCGTCCCATCGTCGAGCAGATTGCCAAGGGGCTACGCGCCTTTCATCGCCTGGAAATGCTGCATCAGGATTTACGCCCCGATAACGTCATGATCGATAGCCACGGAACGGTGAAGCTGATCGACTTTGGTGCTGCCAAGGTGTCGGGTATCGCCGAAGAGGTCAGTGAGGCTAGCGAAGATATTCTAGGCACCGCTCAGTACAGCGCTCCGGAGTATTTTCTGGGTGAAGGCGGCACGCCCCGTTCGGATCAGTACTCACTGGCAGTGATTACCTATCAGATGCTAACCGGCACGCTGCCCTATGGCACCGAGGTGGCCAAAACCCGCACTCGGGCAGCGCAGCATAAGCTTGCCTACCAATCGGCGCTTAGCGAGAACCGTGAACTGCCCGCCTGGGTAGATGAGGTGCTCAAAAAGGCACTACATCCCAATCCCCACAAACGTTTTTCGGCACTTTCGGAGTTTATTTTCGAGCTACGCTCGCCAAGCCAAGAAGTGCTGAAACGTGCCCAATTACCGCTGCTAGAGCGCGACCCGGTGCTGTTCTGGAAGGGGGTGTCGCTAGTGTTGGCGGTAGTGGTTATCGCTCTTTTATTGCGTTGATGGCACTACTGTTGATCAGGGAACAATAAACAACGGGGTTGAAGTGGGGCGGTCTCCACCCCATATTAGTTAACACGCTATCAATAGAAAAGGACGTTAATGATGCAGACTGTGATACCCAACCCCGGTTTTGGTACTTTTCGCCTGGAAGGCGATACGCTCAAGCAGAGTATCCACACAGCGCTTGAGGCCGGGTATCGGCACATCGACACGGCACAGTTTTATGGCAATGAAAAAGGGGTAGGGGAGGCGATTCGCGCCAGCAGCGTGCCACGCAGCGATATTTTCCTAACCACCAAGGTGTGGTTCGATAATCTTGAGCCCGTAACACTTAAAGAGAGCGTGGACGAAAGCCTGCAGAAATTAGGCACCGATTACGTTGACCTGCTGCTGATCCACTGGCCGTCCCCAGAGGATGAAGTGCCGATGGTCGATTACCTGACGGCGCTAAAAGAGGTCAAAGCCGAGGGTAAAGCGCGCAATATCGGCATTTCCAACTTTACCATCGCCCAGGTGGACGAAGCGGTTAGCATTCTGGGTAAAGGTGAAATTCTCACCAATCAGATCGAGGTTCATCCTTTCTTACAGAACCGTAAACTGGTCGATCACTGCGAGCAGCATGGCATTCAAATTACTGCCTTTATGCCCCTGGCCGTGGGTAAAGTCATGGATGACCCAACCCTTAAGCAGATCGCCGACGCGCATAACGCCACGCCCGCGCAAATTGCCCTTGCTTGGGTAAAACAGCGCAATATGATTACGATTCCTTCATCGACCAAGGCGCGAAATATTCAAAGCAACATTGCCGCCTTTGACTTAGTCTTGAGCGACAGCGAGATGACGGAAATCGCCAAGTTGGATCGTAACGAGCGTATCGCCAACCCTGAAATAGCGCCGCTCTGGGATGAGTAAGAGGAATGAATAACCAGGAATTGAAACGCTAAACGATGAACTTCAGTTAATAGTATGTGTCGTAGTGGGTGCCTGCCCAGGCAGGCATCTTTAAAAGAATGGAGAAAACGATGAAACAGCGCAAGATAAAAGACAACGCTTTAAAAGCGCAGCTGCGAACGCCGATGTTTAAAATGCAGCAGCAAACCCCGAAAAAAGGTAAAGGGAGCTACTCCCGGAAAGGACGCAATTCTCTGGGAGGGCATCGCCAAGCCGCCTAACCCGGCGTTTTGGCGATGCCTTCCCCAGGCATCTCTGCACAGTATTCCCCATGCTGTGCAATATCCCATCAGCTTGGCCGATCCAATGGATCGGCTTTTTTATTGCGCGCCAGGCGTGGCACGCCACTGAAAACGCCCCGGCCACTTCCTGCGACCGGGGCGTTGGCTATGCCAACCTACTCCCACAGTGTGGACATTTTTCGTAGGCATCGCGGGTTTCAGCCTGATGGCGTTGGTTGCGCTGACTTGGTTCCTCTACACCATGAATGGATACCAGATGGCCCTGCTCCCAGCGTAAACCGATATCTTTTAACAGGTGCGGGTCATGAAAGCGCGGGTCTTCGTAAAAGCGCCGCTGGGTACGATAGTGGGTGAAAGCGCTGAGTAGTTTGCGGGTAATGGTTGCGATTGCCATGGGGTCGGTCTCCTGGGTTAGGAGGCCGGGCAACATCGCGATCAGGGAGTCTCAAAGGTAACGATAAAACAACATGGCCGCGACACTTGCCGCGGCCAATTTCCTCTTTACATCTCTGGCGCGCGACAATAATAAGCTGATACCGCATTATTAATAATGCGATGCAGCTTATTCATTCGTGTCGCGGGGATTTGCCAGCGCATGAGAAGGTCTCTGAAAAAGTTTCGTTAATAAAAAAGACTGCCCCTTAAAGGGGAGCTCTTATGTTTTAACCGATGCTTATATGAGCGTCAATCTATTTAGCGACTTGTTCAAGGTGGGGGGGCTGGCAAGTTTCCATGCGATACCCCGATTGGTAAACGCTACGTAGACGCAGGCCATGCCGACCATCCAGTTCCAGCTTGCGGCGTAGGCGGCTTACGTGGGTGTCAACGGTACGCGTCGAAATATCTCCTTTAATGCCCCACCAGCTCTAGTAAGTGCGCACGGGTAATTAGCTCACCCATTTTAGAGAAAAACAGCGTGGCTAACCGGTATTCACGTTCGGTTAAATCAATGGCGTCGCCCGCCACGCTGATGTAGTGCTCATCGGTATGCAGGGTAAATATCTCGGGACAGGCCGGTGCAGGGCGCGATGTGGCATAGCCAGAGCGTCTACCTAACGCACTCACTCTGGCAATCAGCTCACTGGGGCGAAGGGGCTTGGCGAGAAAATCATCGGCGCCTCGCTCCAGGGCTTTAACAACATCGTCTTCGCCCTGGCTGGCGGTAATAAACAGGATTGGCCCATGCCAGCTGTCGTGCTGGCGAAGATGAGCAACCACATCCATGCCGTCGCTGTCGGGCAGGCGCCAATCGATAATGAGCAGGTCAAAGGTGTGCTGCTGCGTCGCCCGGCGAAGCTCGCTAGAGCGACTAAACAGCGAGACTTGGTGTTCTGCCGTTAGTAGGCACTGCTCAATAAAGGCCTGTTGGTCGAGGTCATCTTCAAGTACGCCAATATGCATGCTAATTTCCCTTATTGTCGTCTTATAAATGTCACCCGTGTAGAGGCGGCAAGCTCACGCGTTAAGTTTAGTGGATGATGATGCGTTGACACAAAGGTTCACAGTTAGCCCGCCAACGGCCGATATACAATTTCTGCACTTTCAACGGTCAGCACCGAGGTGCAGCATGATACGTCGCCCTATGGTTGTTAAATTCGTGGTTTTCATCGTCGCGGTAGGACTTGCCTTGCTGTCGACCCACACTATCGCCCTGGAAGTACCTGAAGGCCCGGTGATATTGGTGGTGAGTGGAAAGGTGGGGCAGACGAATGTGGGTGACGAAGCCCATTTTGATAAAGCGATGCTAGAAGGCTTGGCGCAGCACGAAACGATTACCCGCACGCCCTGGCACGACGGCGTGATGCGCTTCTCTGGCCCATTGGGGCGAGCTATCCTGGAAGCCGTCGGTGCCGAGGGGGAGAATATTCGTGTGGTAGCGTTGAATGAGTACGCCGCGACGGTGCCTATCAGCGATTTTGAGAATTACGATGTCATTCTGGCTATGCAGGCAAACGGCAAAGCGCTGCGAATTCGTGATCAGGGGCCGCTATTTGTCATTTACCCCTTTGACCAGCACCCCGAACTGCTAGATGAAGAGATATTTTCGCGCTCTGTGTGGCAGGTGACACGAATCGACGTTGAGTAATATAACCGAGTAGCAATCATGCTGGCTTTTTTTAAGTTCTATTTTTCCCGCCGTACCAGGGTCGCTACATTCTCGGCGATCCTTTTTTTTCTTTCAGCGCTAACCACCGGTGGGGTTATTTATAACCGTCAGCATGCGCAGGAGGAGCGGTTGCTCGAAAATGTGTTATGGGCCGGGTATCAGTTTGATCGAGAGGTGCGCGAATTGCGCTTGTCGCTATTCGAAACGAGTGCTGGGAAGGCTACGGTTGATGATGTGTTGCTGCGTTTTGAGATTCTCTTCAGCCGACAATCACTTTTTTTTCAAGGTGAAATAGGAAAAGTCGTGGCGAAACTCGAGGATATTGAGGCGGTCATTCAACAAGCTCACATCCGCATTCTAGAGATGGAAACCCTACTCGAAACGGTATGGGACAACCCTACCCAGTTAAATAGCGAGTTAACGGCTATCCTCCTGCAGCAAACGGCTGAGCTACAGCAACTCAGCGGTAACATTTTGATCGAAACCAACGCCCATGTTTCCCATATGCATAGTGAGGAACACCGCGCATTGACAAGTCTCAACGGATTGGTGCTGTTGCTTATTGTCCTGTTAATGCTTTCAGGTGGCATGTTGGTTCGCGCGCTGATTCTAGAAGGGCGCTCCAGTCATCGTAAGGCTCAGGCGTTAGAAACCAAGAGCCAAGAGCTAAATGAGGCAGCTAGGCAAGCAGAGAAAGCGAGTCTGGCAAAATCTGAGTTTATGGCGGTGATGAGTCATGAAATTCGAACCCCGTTAAATGGTGTCGTGGGTATGGCGGATTTGTTAAGCGAGGAGGTTAAAACAACAAGTGCAGAGACTTATTTAGCCGCTCTTAAGCGCAGTGCGGAGAGCCTACGCGCGGTGATCAACGATATTCTCGACTACACCAAATTGAGTCGGGGCGCCTCGATCTGGATATCCAGCCGTTTGATCTTCACCAATGCATCGACCAGCTTTGTGAAAGCTATACCCTCCGCGAACCAAAGGCGAAGGTCTCCTTTAGTTACGCTATCGACCCGGCGCTGCCCCGTTATGTGCTGGGAGACATCGCGCGGCTGCGCCAAGTCATGATGAACTTAATCAATAATGCCTTGAAGTTCACGGAAGAGGGGTTCGTCAAATGCCAGATAAAACCTCTTGGAGACGATAATATTCTTATGGAGGTACACGATACTGGCTGTGGTATCGCGGAAGCGGATCAAGCACAGCTGTTCTCGGCGTTCTCGCAAGTGGATACCTCAATGGCGCGTCGTCACGAAGGCACGGGGCTTGGGCTCGCAATCTGTAAGCGGTTGGTCGATGCCATGCAGGGCGAGATAGGTGTTAACAGCCAGCAGGGGCTCGGCAGTCGATTCTGGTTCACCGTCAGCCTGCCGGAAACCGAACCTTTGGCCATTTACCAAAGCGGTGAACACCTGCCAGCAATGCCCTCCCATCACCATATCTTGGTGGTAGAGGATAACCCGCTAAATCAAACGGTGGCACGCGTCATGCTTGAGCGCCTTGGCCAGCAGGTATCGGTTGCAGAGAACGGCCAGGAAGCGCTCGATCAGTTGAAAGCAGACCATGGTCGATTTGATTTGGTGTTAATGGATATGCAGATGCCTAAGCTGGATGGCACGGAAACCACCCAACGCTGGCGCGATTATGAAGCTGTGCATCAACTGCCTAAGTTGCCCATAGTGGCGATGACCGCCAATGTGATGCCTGAGCACCGAGAGCGCTGCATTCAAAGCGGCATGGACGATATGATTCACAAGCCTTTTACGCGCGATGAGTTGCATCAGGTGATTGGCCGCTATCTGTTAAATGATGAAAGCGTTGAATCTGTCAGTATTCACGCTACCGTTCCTATTAAAAGCCCCGAATCGCTGGGTGATAGCGCTGGGGCAGTTCAAGTACTCGATAAGCGTCTTTGCGAAGAGCTGCAAAGTACCTTTGAACCCAAGGCACTGGATGCGCTGCTGACCACGTTTTTAACACGGCTTGGTGAACGTATCGCTCGCTTGAATGCCTACTGGCAGTCAGAGGATCGACAAGCCTTGTGCCTAGAAGCCCATTCACTAAAGGGTGCCGCTTCCTCTCTAGGCTGTGCTGCGATTGCTGAGCAAGCAAGCCAATTGGAGCAAGCAGCGCTAGAAGCCCCATTAAGCGAATTGATGATCTATCTGGAGCGTTTAGTTGCTCTTGAGGCCACTACTAAGCTGGCTTTGGAGCAAGAAAGCATGTTCGTTTGATGCGTTATTAGGGGGCGGACGGTGAGTACTCGCGTAACCAGGTGTTGAAAGCGTCGGCGGTTAACGGGTGTGCAATACCGTAGCCTTGTCCAACAGTGCACCCGGCTTCAACAAGCCGAGTGAACTGTGCCGACGTTTCGATACCTTCGGCGACAACAGTCAGTCCCAGGCGTTTGCCTAAGTCGACAATCGACTCTGTTATCACCAGTGCTTCTTTGTCCTGATCGATCAGTGAGACAAAGCTACGGTCAATTTTGAGCTCGCTGAAAGGCAACCGATAGAGCTGTGTCAGCGAAGAGTGGCCGGTACCAAAGTCATCTAACGCCAGTTTGCAGCCCCGTTGTCGCAACGCTTTGAGCACGTAGCTAGCGTAGCCCAAGCACTCAACCCCGCTGTTTCGGTGAGTTCCAGGGTGATCTTGCTAAGCACAGCATGATGCGCTTGGGTGAGTTGATCAAACGCGTCTAGTACGCCTTCTGCTTGAATAAAGGCCGCCGGTATATTTATCGAGACGTCTAAGTCCCACCCTTGTGACAACCATTGGGCTTGCTGCTTCATGGCAAGCTCAATAACGTACCAAGTGAGTGGAAGCATCAGGTCGTTTTGCTCTGCTAGAGGTATAAAACTGTCGGGGTATAGCACGCCGCGTTGAGGGTCTTGCCAGCGTACCAGCGCTTCAACGCCAATAACCTGCCCTTGTTGAGTGCCTTGTTGCAGGCTTATTTGGGGTTGAAAAGCTAGAAAAAGCTGTTGTTCACGAATGGCCTTCGCCAATTCAACGCTTGTAGGCGCTTTGGGCGCTTTTTTAATGGCCCCAGAAATGTCGTTAGACCGGTGAGTAGCTTGGATTTAGATAGGAAACCTAACATTTTCAAGCCTTTTGCTTCACCTGCTGCAAGCGCATGCGCGGCAGTTTCTTCCGTATAATTGCTAATTAATAAAATTGAAGCGTTTAAGCGTAAATCATAAAGATATTCCAGAATATCAAGGCTCGTAAATTCACCTAGCCCGAGATCAAGCAAGATCAGCTCGACATTGAGTAGGTCGGGTTGGCGCACCAGCTCGCCAAAACTGCTTGCCGTCACCACCTGATAACCGTGCTGGCGTAGTAGCATTCTGCCCAATAGTTGGACACTACAATCATCATCAATAATTAAAGCACCAGACAGCATACATATACCTTTGATGACTACGATGAGCGGCTGCGGCTAGACGAAGAGCTTGCTGAAATGGATGAGCATATAAGCCGGTAACGAAACTTCCTTGGACTCAGTATGAGTCCAAGGATACTTAGAAAACTAAGGGAGATTGCTTAAAACGACTCCCATTCAGGCTGCTGTGAGCTCGCTAAACGACGCGGGACATTAGGCGTAGGTGAGGGCTTATTAGCTGTAGGGGCAAGCGCTGCTTTGCCAAGAGCTGGTTGCGCGTTAGCATTGCTGAGCTTGAAGCCTCCCACTAGCACGCCCAGTCGGTCGGCTTGTTCTCTTAGTTCCGCCGCCGCAGCGCTGGACTTCTACCATGGAGGCATTGGCTGGGTCATGCTATCCAGCTCGTTGACTGCGTCATTTACTTGACCGATACCTACACTCTGTTCTTTAGCACAGCACTGATCTCAGCAACACGTCCGCACACGCTCTCGATTTTACCATCTCCTGCATGTGACCGGGTTTGTTTCACTTGGTCAACGCCCACCTTTGTGCGGTTTTAACGACGTATGATCAGAGTGGCAATGTTTTTGGATGCATCACTTGAGCGGCTGGCCAATATACGTACCTCTTGGGCAACTACCGCAAAGCCTCGGCCATGCTCGCCTGCGCGGGCGGCCTCTACAGACGCATTCAGCGCCAGGATATTGGTTTGAAAAGCGATGCTATCAATAAGGTTGACGATGCTGCTGATTTCAGAGGAAGAGTCGTTAATCGTATCCATTGTCTGCTCAACACTGTGCATGGAGTGCAAACCCTGTTGAGCGAGATCCCGGGTTGAAAGCGCCAACTGGTCAGCCTGCTGGGCAGAATCAGAGGCGTTGTTGACCACTGCTGCGATTTGCTCCATCGAAGCAGAGGTTTGCTGTAAATTCGCAGCAGCTTGCTCAGTACGTGCCGCAAGCTCCTGACTGCCTTTGGCAATTTCAGTAGATGCATGCTGCAGGCTAACGGTACTGCTGCTAACTGACTGAAGCGTATCGTCAATGCGTTTAATAAAGGCATTGAACTGTTGTGCCAATTCACCAATTTCATCACGGCGTTGACTCTCAATCCGCGCGGTTAAATCGCCATCGCCTTCGGTAATCTCTTTAATACGTCCACTAATTTGACGGATAGCCCGAGACATCATTAGCGGCCCCAGTAGCGCAATAAGCGTTGCAGCAATAAAGATGATTAAAGCAACAATAATAGTGGATGTTTGCTGCACTTGGATTCTATCAACCACCGCTGCTTCTGCTTGATAAGTGGCTGTCTCAATATTTATTCCCGATACATCATATATATCACGCAGTGCATTAAAGTCGTCTAATGATGAACCGGATAGCATCGTTAATGCTGCTGCGGTATTACCGCTTTGGTGCAGCTCAAAAACACGTGTTGCCTCTTGTTTCCAATCGCTATACAGCGTTTCAAAGTTAGCTAGTTGCTTGGTTAGCTCTGGGTAGTTCTGCATTAGTTCGGCGTAGAGCCCCATGCGGTCATAAGCCTGCTGAGCATTCTCTTCAAACTCGGCGATTAACGCTGTTGCTCGCTCGGAGCTGGGGTCAGATAACAGATACTCAATCTCAGCAACGCGTGCTTGATAAAGGTCTCGGTCGCCGTTGAGTGTGGCTGAAGTCGCCGGAATATAGTTGGTGATAAACGTATCTAAACGGCTTTTTACCATATTAACCAGCAGTGCATCGGCTACCACAATAACCAGTAGTGCTAACGCAACGCTGATAAAGGCAAGAGCATACTTAACTCTTATCTGATGAAGACGGTTCATATGTGCCACTCCTGTAGTGTCAAACCATGAGAGCACATTACCTTTAAAGCGTTAGAACGGTCGACAGATTTGTAACGCTTGTGACGTTTGTTCACGTTCGAGATTTTAATTAGCGTGGTAAGAGTTTAAACATAATTATAATAAGAATTATTAATATTTTAGTGGCTATTTATAACCCGCTGCCTGGAGTTGAAATAGTTTCGCATAGCGGCCTGCAGTGGCCAGGAGTTCTTCATGGGTGCCGCGTTCAACGATATGCCCTTGATCAATAACCAGAATGAGATCAGCGCTGCGTACTGTGGAAAAACGGTGAGAGATCAATATCGCCATTTTATTGCGGCTGTGCTCGCGAAAGCGGGCAAATATTTCGGCTTCTGCGGCAGCATCCATGGCAGCGGTAGGTTCATCCAGTACCAAAATGTCCGCGTTTTCGCGCATATACGCTCGGGAGAGGGCAATTTTCTGCCACTGGCCACCAGAGAGCTCTTGGCCATTTTTAAACCAGCGGCCAAGCTGGGTTTTGTAGCCGTTGGCCATGCGAGTAATAAACTCATCCGCCATACCGTGACGAGCGGCGTTCTGCCACCTTTCTTGGTCGTTAAAGGCATGAGTATCGCCGACACCAAGGTTTTCGCCCACCTGCAACTGATAGCGCACGAAGTCCTGAAAAATCACCCCGGTGCGTTCACGTAGTGCTTGGGTACTCCAATCCCGCAGGTCGCTACCATCTAACAGAATTCGGCCTTGGGTTGGGTGGTAGAGCCGCGTGAGCAGCTTGATAAGGGTCGTCTTACCCGAGCCGTTTTCGCCTACCAAAGCCAGGCTCTGCCCAGGGCAGAGGTGCAGTGAGATATCGTGAAGAACCGGATCTTGGAGAACAGAGTCGCCGCCAGGGTAGGAGAAGCTAACGTGCTCAAAGCGCAGCCCGTCACCGGGCAGTGCCCCCTGAGTGAGTGTACCGCTCTCTCCCTCCACTGGCTGCTCAAGATACTCATAAAGATTGGAGAGGTAGAGGTTATCCTCGTACATGCCGCTGATCGCGGTGAGGCTTGCGGAGAGCGCGGCCTGACCCTGCTTGAAGACCATCAGGTACATGGTCATCTGGCCCAGGGTAAGCGCCCCGGCAATCGTTTCAATCACCACCCAGGCGTAGGCGGCGTAAAAGGTTAAGGTGCCAAGCAGGCCGAGCAGAAACCCCCAGCTTTCACGACGCAAAGTTAGGCGGCGATCCTCAGCAAACAATTTGGTAAAAATGTCGCGATAGCGCTTGAGAAACAGCCCTTCAAGGCCAAACAGTTTGACCTCTTTAATGCTGTCTTCCCTTGCAAGCACCGTCTCTAAATAGATCTGCATACGGGTTTGCGGCGAGCGCCAGCGAAACAGCCTGAAAGCATCGCCCGAGAATTTGGCCTCTGAGATAAATACCGGTAGGGCGCCTGCCACCAAAATCAGCAGCGCCCAAGGGGAGAACTGCACCAGTAGCACGCCGAAGCTACCCAGCGAGATAGCGTTTTGCAGCAGCCCAAAGGTTTTATTCACCAGTGCAAGCGGGCGCGTAGATGCTTCACGGCGCGCTCGCGTGAGCTGGTCGTAAAGCTCTGAATCTTCAAACTGGCTAAGTGACAGTTGTCCCGCTTTCTCCAGAATCATCACATTGACCTTCTGCCCCAGCAGCGCACGCAGCAGTGACTGTTGGGCTGAGAGGCCGCGCTGGGCCAGGGCAATGAGCGCAATAATCACGGCTTCGATCCCCACCAGCGTTAGCACCGGTGTGATGGACGCTAGCAGATTGGGATCAGTGGCTGCTTGATGGGCTTCCATGGCACTCACCACCCCATCCACAATCAACTGACCCACCCAGGCCGCCACGGCAGGCAGAACCCCTGCGACCAGCGTGCACAGCGCCAGCCCAAGCATCATCCAGCGAGAGGTTTCCCAGACTAAGCCAAGTGCACGTCGGCTATAGCGAAATACGCCAAAAAAGCCGCTTAGTGGTGAGGAAGTCGATTCAGAAGGTGGTGGAGACATAGTTAGGCTGGCAAAAAGTACCGACGAAAAAAAGAGTGCCATGATGCGGTGGTTGAGCGTGGATAGCCAGCTCAGCCGCCGGTTGCCTTCAACGGCAACACGGCGGAGACCCAGTTTAGTGGTGAGATATTACCAGGGGAGCACAGCCCCATCGGTGCGTGGCTCGGTGCCACCTTGGAGTACGCCGGTGTCAGGATCGCGCAGAATGATTTGGCCACGGCCAAAGCTGATTGAATCGGCGACTTTAACGATGTCGTGGCCGCGGCGTGCCAGGGCAAGCGCTAAGTGATTGGGGAAGTCGGCTTCAACTTCGATGGTTTTGCCTTTGGTCCATTTCCAACGCGGCATATCGAGCGCCGCCTGAGGATTCAGTTGATCCTCAAGCATCGCCGTTACCACCTGCACATGGCCCTGGGGCTGCATATAGCCACCCATCACACCGAACGGCCCAACGGCTTGGTTATCTTTGGTGATAAAGCCTGGGATGATGGTGTGGTAGGTGCGCTTGCCGGGGGCTAGTGCATTAGGGTGCTGCGGGTCGAGGGAGAACGACCAGCCACGGTTTTGCAGGCTAATGCCGGTGCCCGGTACTACGATGCCAGAGCCAAAGCCTTCAAAGTTGCTTTGAATGAATGACACCATATTACCTTCATCATCAGCGGTTGCCAGGTAAACGGTGCCCCCCTTAATGGATTGCCATGAATGGGGTCAATGGCGTCTTGGCCAATAAGCTCTGCGCGTTGCGAAAGGTACTCATTCGATAGCATCTGCTCAACGCTCGGCTGCATAGATGAGCGTTCAGTAATGTAGTTTAAGCCGTCTACGTAACCAAGTTTTGTAGCCTCTATCCGGCGGTGGATAGTGTCTATCTGATCATTTGACTGTTCGCCTAAAGATTCAAGAATACCCAAGGCTTGAAGCACAATTAATCCGCTGCCGTTGGGAGGAATTTCCCAAATATCATGGCCGCGATATCGGACACTTATGGGTTTGACCCATTCTGGTTTGAAAGCTTGTAAATCTTCTTTGCGTAAGAAGCCGCCATGCTGACGTGAAAAGGCATCCATCGCATCCGCTAGGCTGCCTTGATAAAACGCATCCGCATGGCTATTGGCAATTTCACGCAGCGTTTTTGCCATATCAGGAGAGCGCCAAATGTCACCTGCTTTGGGAGCCTGCCCATTGGGAGTGAAGTGCGTAAACCAGGAGGCAAATTCATCTGTCCCGTATTTTCCATAACGCTCTTCTGCACTTTTCCAGAGTTGGCTGGCTACTGCTGATACAGCAAAACCTTCGTCAGCTAATTCTATTGCTGGCGCTAACAGCTGCTCAAAAGGCAGTTTACCAAAACGCTCTGAAAGCGCAGCCCAGGCGCCTGGCGCACCGGGTACTGTGATTGGCACTAATCCATGGGCGGGCATTTCCTCATGACCCAGGGCCTTGACGGCATCACATGAAATACTCTTTGGCGCAGGGCCGCTAGCATTGAGGCCATGTAGCTCACCTTTTACCCACACAAGAGCAAAAGCATCGCTACCAATACCATTAGAGGTTGGCTCAACGACGGTTAAAGCAGCAGCTGTAGCAATGGCAGCATCAATGGCATTGCCACCTTTTCGTAACATATCTATGCCGACTTGTGCAGCAAGCGACTGAGACGTAGCGACCATTCCACGTTTTCCAAACGTGACCATACGACGTGAGGCGGAAGGGTAATAGTGTGGGTCAGTATGCATTGTGATTCCTATTTAGATGTGGCATCTAGACGGCGAGCCATTAGGCGGCGCTGTTTCATATAGCTATAAATACTGTAAATCACAGAAACAACCGCCAGTGTAAGCAGCAGCGCTGATATTGGCCGAGTGAAGAAGAGCGTCCAGTCAGTGCTTGTCTGGAAGGCCCGTCTTAAGTTGGTTTCTGCTATAGGGCCCAATACAACGCCAAGTACAAGAGGTGCTAGCGGATAATCCAGTTTTTTAAGCAGATATCCCACTGCACCAATGCAGGCAAGTAGATAAAGGTCGGATAAGCGGTTGTTCAGGGTGTAAGTACCAATTGCACAGCAAGCTAATACAACGGGAACAACAATATACTTAGGTACATTTAGTAGGCGTAAAAAAGCCCTCATTAAAATAACGCCTATTAACAGCATGAAGACAGAAGCTATCGCCATGGCAATAAACATGCTGTAAACCAAGTCGGGATGATCAAGTATTAAGCGCGGGCCAATGCTGATGCCGTGTACCATGATGGCTGCCATGAGAACTGCATCGGCGGGAGACCCTGGTATGCCTAACGCTATCAATGGTATTAAGCTGCCGCCTACCGTTGATGAGTTGCCTGACTCAGAAGCAACAACGCCCTGTGGTTCACCCTTACCAAAAGTTTCTGGGTGCTTAGACGCTCGTTTAGCTTGGTCGTAAGCTAATAGATTAGAAATTGAGCTACCTGCACCGGGTACTGCACCAATAAACACACCGAGCAATGATGAGCGTATAACATTGGCGGGCTTCAATAAGATGTCTTTTATGGTTTGCCAAAGGTGAGGGCGCATGTCTCCACTGATTAATGCGCCAGAAGAGGGCTGTTTGTCTCCGGCGGCAGGCTCTAATTCGGAGAGTAGCTGGCTCATGGCGTACATGCCTATTAATACAACCAGGAACGGTATGCCCGCGGTCAGGATTTCATAGCCAAAGGTAAAACGCTCGCGCCCCATGAGTGGGTCAGGCCCAATAGTGGCGATGCCGATCCCGATTAGACCCGCGATTAGCCCCCTGATAAGAGAGTCACCCACTAGGCTTGCTATGACAGTCAAAGCAAAAATAATAAGCGCAAAATATTCCCAGGGTCCTAACTTAACCGCTAGAAGTGCGAGTGGAGGCGCGGCCACGATCAGCACAGCAATAGAAATAATAGAGCCCACGAATGAAGCAAATAATCCCAAGGATAGTGCTTTCCCAGGATGACCTTGTCGAGCCATAGGGAAGGCATCAAAGGTGGTTGCAACTGATGAGGGCGTGCCTGGGATGCCCAGCAGAGCGGCACTAAATAAGCCACCGCTTAGTCCACCTACGTAGACAGATAGCATGACCGCAATGCCCTGCATGGGGGGCATGGCAAATGTAAGAGGCAACGTAAGGACTATGGCCATGGTAATCGTAAAGCCGGGTATTGCGGCGGCAACAATACCTGCAAAAGTCGCTACTGCCATGAGTAATAGCGTATAGGGCTCGGTCACGCCCCCTAGCGCTACGAGGAAAGCATCAGTCATAGGTTACGTTACCATTGAGCACGAGGAAGATAGATGTTGAAGGCCTCAGAAAATAAATAGTAAGGCCCAGCAGAAAAGAGAATGGCGACGAAGATGGCAATCGCTACGGTAGTAGCCTTCCTGGGGGCTAGGTAAAGCTGTGTAGTAAGCAGATATACAAAAGTGCTGATAATAAATCCCGCAATAGGCATTGCTATCATATACACAGTAAATAGCACCAGGTTGATGATGACGGCTTTAAGTGCGGTTAGTCTTCTCCAGGCAATGCAAAAGGTTGTACGCGGTAAGCCGTGTTTGGAGAGTTCAAAGATAACTGCCATGCCGCATAAAATTGCAATACTGAAAAAGATAATTTGTGGGAAAGTACCTGCACTCATGGGTTCCCAACGAGAGG
This sequence comes from Halomonas sp. PA16-9, assembly GCF_009728585.1. Classification (NCBI taxonomy): domain Bacteria; kingdom Pseudomonadati; phylum Pseudomonadota; class Gammaproteobacteria; order Oceanospirillales; family Halomonadaceae; genus Halomonas; species Halomonas sp. PA16-9. Next base: position 1,179,612 of record NZ_CP040451.1, read on the forward strand.
CCGGCAATGAGCCGGCCTTGAAGGCCATGAATAAAGCACCGAGGGCGATGATAAGGTAAGACAGCACTTGTAACGCCGGGATTAGAGCTGTCTCTGCGCTTCTGCGCTCCATAAAAACCTCCTAAAGCACAACGTTACCTTAATTAAGGAGGTGGGCGTTGTTTTCAATGAACTCGTTATTACGCTCTAAATAAGCGGTATAGTCTTCTCTGTTAAGGTAACGCACTGTGCCGCCTACATTCTCAATGTCGGTTTTAAACCCTTCACTATTAGCGACATTTTTAAGCGCACTTTCCAGTGTTGAAACGACCGACTCGGGTGTTCCTTTGGGCACAACAACCCCACGAGTAACTAAAAACTCAAGATCATGCCCCAGTTCTTTAAGTGTGGGTGTATCAGGTAGTTCTTCAATGCGTTCAGAAGTAGCCGCTGCTAACACGTTCAAATCGCCATTTTCTACGAAGGCGCGTGCTGAGTAATAGTCCTCTATAGCCACTGTGATATGCCCACCCGCGAGCGCACGTAACCTTTCTCCAGTCCCTTCATACCCCACATAGCCAAACTGAGTGCCTGTGGATTCTTCAAATTGCACTGCCCATAAGTGTGGAATACCACCTAATGTAACGCCCATCCGATACTCACCTGGGTTTGAGGTGACATCTTCGAGCATGTCTTCGAGTGTTTCCCAACCAGTATCGGCATTTACTACGATGACCGAGTTATCGCTGGTCATCATGGAAACGACATCAAAATCGTCCCAGTTGAGGTCTGTCACCCCCGAATGGTGCGCGATCAGCAAACCTTCATGTATTTGCGAAATAGTGTATCCATCGCTATCTCGGCGTGAGGCTTCACGCAGTCCTACCGTTCCACTTGCTCCAGGCATATTAATCACAGGCACCGCTTGGCCTAACTCTGTTTCAAGATGTTTGCTTACCAAACGCATTAGCAAGTCGCTGCCGCCACCTGGCCCCCAGGGCACAATAAATTCGATTGGCTTTTCAGGATAATTATCAGCAGCTGTTGCAAAGGCGGGTATAGAAAGTGCTGCTGCTAAGGCGGTGGTAGTGAATAGCGATTTAAGTGTCATTGTTTACCCCATTGATCCATGAATTGTTGTGAGTTTTGGCGTGTTGAGTGGTGTTACTTATAAGTTTTTGTAAAGTTTGAGTTATCTTTACGGAATAATAAGCCCTCCATAAACCAGGGCGCCCATAACCACAAAGGCGGGGTGCGTGTTAAAACGAATCAGTGCTATAGCGGCGACTATGCCAATGATCAGGGTATGAATCGCCCCGCTGGTATTAAGGCTTTCGAGCAGAAACCCCAAGGTCAGCCAGGCCATCATCATGGCGATGACTGGGCGCACCCATTGGCTCATGCGCTTAACCCGGGGGGAATCACGATGACGGTAGAGCAACCCTAACGCGCCTAACATGAGTAGCAGCGTAGGGATCACTGTGGCAGCTACGGCAATGAAGGCACCGCCAATACCCGCTACTTCATAGCCCACATAGCCGGCCATTTTGGTCGCGATAGGGCTAGGTAATGCGTTGCCGAGGGCTAATGTTTCCGCGAAGGTTTGTGCGGTCATCCAGCCATAACGGCCAACCACTTCGGCTTCGATCAGTGGAATAATGGCCGGGCCGCCGCCATAGCCGATAATGTTTGGGATAAAAAAGGCTAGGAAGAGATCCCAATAAATCATGCCGCTCCCTCCGCTTTTTTCTTACCGGCAGGGCGCAGGAGGGCGGCAAGTAGAATGGCGCCAATCACCCAGCCTGGGTGAATGCCAAGCCAGTAGATCAGCCCGGCGGCAATGATGGCCATGGCAATGCTGACCAGCCAGCCAAGAGCGGCCTGGGATTTATCAAAAAAGTCCCATGTGAGCTGCGCCATCATCACCATGACCACCGGCACCACGGCTTGGCCCATGCCGCGAATCCAAGCCACATCACGGTAACGGCTGAAAATGCCTAACATGACAATCATCGCCACAATCATCGGGACGATAATAGCAATGACGGCCGCAATACAGCCGACGACTCCACCTACACGATAGCCAATATAGCCGGGCATCTTGGTGGCAATGGGGCCGGGTAAGGTATTACCAATCGCCAGTACATCGGCAAACTCTTCATCGGTTAACCAATGGTGACGGGTGACGACCTCGGCGCGCACTAATGGGATCATGGCGGGGCCGCCACCGAAACCAAAGATGCCGATGCGGAAAAAGGCCCAGAAAAGTTGCCAGGAGGTGGCGGGTGGTGTCATTGATGCATATCCCGCGAAGCCAAAGAGGAGATCAGAAGCATACCTAGACCTTATTTATCGTTTGTAGGTTAAAAAATCGATTATCTTGTCTAAAATAGAATATAGGTAGTGCCCGACCCAACGTCAACAGTCAAAACAGAATGGACAGCGGGAACTGAGATAAACAAAGGACATCGTGATGAATAATTCTCTACCTACGTCAGCCAAGTCAGTAGGGCCAGTGGGGCCAGCGGGTACCGCATCAAGTCGCGTGTTTGATCATTTACGCAAGGATTTGGTGGGTGGGCGTTTTGTGGCCGGTGAAAAGCTCGCTATCAATGCGCTCAAAGAGCGCTATCAAGTCGGTTTGAGCCCTGCGAGAAGCGCTCAATAGATTGGCGGCTTATGGGTTGCTGGTGCAGGAGAATCAGCGCGGCTTTCGGGTGCCGAAGCTATCGCGGGATGAACTGGACGATATTGCCCAAATGCGCCTGGAAATGGAGGGGATGGCGCTAGAGCGAGCTATTGCTAACGGTGACTCGCTTTGGGAGGCCGATTTGCTTGCCGCCGCACATCGCCTGAAACGGGCCGATATAACCCTGGATAAAGGCGAAGAGTGGGAGCATCTGCATACACAGTTTCACCGCACCCTGGTGGCGCCGTGTGGGTCAGTCTGGTTATTGCGTTTTATTGAGCAGTTACACGACCAGTTCGATCGCTACCGACGTTTGGGGCCAAAAATGCCGACGATACGTCAAGAGCTGGACGAGCAGCATCATCAGCTGGTGGAGCTGGCGCTACAGCGGGATGCTAAAGCAGCGCGTGAATTAATGGACGACCATATCCATAAATCCTATGAAGTCGCCCTGAAGCGCTACCAAGAGCACGTGTAGTTGGTCATGAACAGTTGGTAAACTGCTGCGCATAAAGCGTCGGCCATCGCCGACCTAACCATGATCATGAGGGTGCTATGCACACAGATAACCAACACGCAGATGACCAAGTAGCCGCGCAAACGCTGAACTGGGTGCGCACCTTCATTGTCGCCCACGATATTTGCCCGTTCGCTCAGCGGGAGCTAGCGCGTGAAGCCATCCGCGTTGAGGTTGTGCGCTCTAAAAAAATTGAAGTGGCGCTTGAAGAGCTGATGGTCGAGGTAGCGTGGCTGGACGAACACCCTGAAACTGAAACGACGTTGCTGGTATTTCCTACGCTTTTTAAAAGCTTTGATCACTACCTGGATTTTGTTGAGCTGGCCGAAAGTATCTTGGTCGATCAGGGATATGAAGGGGTCTATCAGCTCGCTACTTTTCATCCCGATTACTGCTTCGACGGGGCTGAGCCCGATGACGCTGCCCTATACCAATCGCTCTCCCTATGCCATGGTGCATCTGCTACGTGAAGAGAGTGTTGAAAAGGCGATCGAGTTTTACGCGATACCGACGCGATTCCTGAGCGCAATATCGCTAAGTTAACGGCGATGGGCAGCGACGTCGCTGAGCAGCAGTTGCAGCACTGTTTTGACGTGAGCGACTAAGGTTTGTGAATCGCTTGCTGATGCTTGCCTTTGCTTTTAGCGGCATACAGGGCGCCATCCGCAAATGTATTATGTCGATATTCGCATTTAACGAGCCGCTAATTTTTATGACCTGAAGCGGAAGACCAATGGAAAAAGGGCCAGTCAAGCTGGCCAAAACGAATTAAAAACTTCCCAATCAGGTGTGGCATTGGGCAGTTTTCTAGTTGAGTAAGCGTTAGACGCTGCAAGTGCCTGCGGTGATGAAGAGGCGGTGGGGGATTCCGAGCCACCGTGCGTTACGCGCTTAAGTTTGAAGGTCGTGACTAACTCGGCCAAACGAGTAGCTTCATCCTGGAGTGAGGCTGACGCGGTGCTGGTCTCTTCAACCAGCGATACATTTTCCTGGGTCGCCGAGTCCATCTGGGATACCGCTGTGCTGACTTGGCTAATGCCCGACTCCTGCTCCTTTGCGGCGAGAGCAAGCTCTTGCATCATTTCCGTCACTTTACGAATAGCTTCGTTGATCTCCGCCATATCATGGCCATTTTTCGCTGCTTGTTCCGCACCGACAACAATACGCTGTGAGATATCTTCAATCATGGTGCGTATTTCTTTCGATGAGGTGGAGGTCTTGGTGGCTAAGGAGCGAACTTCGCTGGCCACCACCGCAAAGCCTCTACCGTGCTCGCCAGCCCGGGCAGCTTCTACCGATGCATTCAACGCCAGGATATTGGTTTGAAAGGCGATTGAGTCAATCACCTGAATAATGTCATGGACTTTGTGCGAGGTCTCTTCTAATTCCCGCATCAGTAGGCTGGTGCGTTCAGATGCCTGCTTACCACTATTCGCCTGTTGCGCGGCGTCCTGGGTCAATTGCTGTGCTTGACCGGCAGTATCTGCGTTTTGCTGCACAATCGATGAAATTTCATCCATACTCGCGGCGGTTTGCTGCAAAGCTGCGGCTTGTTGCTCTGTACGCGAAGCGAGATCCTGGCTGCCGCTGGCAATTTGCGTAGAGCTGGAGGCGACGGCTTCGCTACTTTGATTGAGCGTACCGATTATCTCTTCCAGGCGCTCCTGCATATCCTCCATGGCACTATAAAGGCGGCCAATCTCGTTACGCCCTAGGGCATCGATATGGCTGGTCAAATCCCCCTTTGCAATGTTTTCGCAAATGCTGACTGCCCGCTGTAGGGGACTGATGACGAGCCGATTAATCATTATTTGTACCACAATATAGAGTACAATCGCGGTTAAAATGAGAACGCCTACGGTGATACCAAAAATGACGCTGTCGCGCTGCGCTTCCGAGTGAACTTGGTTGCCTCTGCTCAATGCATAATCATTGAAATTACTGATCGCAGTGCTAAAGCCAGAGAACTTCTGATTAATGGGATCACGGTATTCGTCCAGTGTCTCATAGCGCTCGTTGGCTAAATCACTTCTTAAGGTGTCAGTGACAATAAGGTGGTAACTATCGACAATTGCATCGATTAGTGGGCGACGCTCGGAATCAATCGGGAGTTCAAGGCGAGTGAGTTCTGCAATACGCTGGTCAGATTTCTCCAGGCTCACCAGCGCTTCTCCCAGCGCCCGCTCAGCGTAACTTTCGTTGCCATTGCGGTAGTGCTGTGACATGCGCTCTAGCCTGACCCGCACTTCCATTAGATTGGTTTCTGCACGGTTAGCAGCACTCGCTTGTTGAGCACTGATTTCATTAATTTCTGCCAGCAGCTGTGCACCTTCGCGTTCTGCCATGACACCCATGCTACCCAAAATGATAAGCATGGCTAAAAGCACAATCAGTGCGCCAGCAATCACTCTCTTAACTGATATGTTTTGCATTGATACTTCTCCTAATACTCCCCGCACCTGAATTGGTGCATGAGGAGTTTTAAAAGGTATCAATTTTCCGTTAAAATAATAATTTGATTAAGTTGGTGTTAGTTTTCTATATTGTTAAATGCTAAATCATAATAAAGCCGTATAATTAAATGTTTTTTTAAACTTGTTTGAGAGTTGTTTGAAAAATAATTGTTTGATAAAGAGTTGCTTAGTAAATAGTCGTCTGGTAAAGAACCCTTTGGTAAATGGATGATTGTTAAAGCGTCTTATGCATCACATGCGTATCGACAAAACCGAAGCGCGCATGGCGGTAGGCGTTAGGAACGGTACCCACAATACTAAACCCAAGCTTCTGCCATAACGCGACAGCCACCTCATTGGTGGCCACCACGGCGTTGTACTGCATGGCCAGAAACCCTAGTTCCCGGGCCTGTTGCTGGGAGTGCTCACACATGGCTCGCGCTACGCCTTTGCCCCGTGCGGCGGGGGGCACCATATAACCACAGTTACATATATGATCGCCGGGGCCAGCCGCGTTGGTTTTTAAGTAGTAAGCGCCCAGCACTTGTCCGTTTTCATCTTTGGCAACCACACTGGCGTTAGGCGTTTTACACCATAACTGACGGGCAGCTTCAAAACTGATATCGGGATCAAACGCATAGGTCTCTTGCGCTGCAACAATGGCTTGGAAGGTGGGCCAGAAAGCAGCAAAATCGTCATCCGTTATTGGAGAGAAAGCGAGTGTGGTCATAACTATCCTGTGCAGCTAAGTGCTTATCGGGCGACCTCAGCCACAATTTCGTAGCTGCGTAGACGGTCGGCGTGGTTGTAAAAATCGCTATTAATCATTAGTTCATCGGCACCAGTGCGTGTTTGGAATTCCTCAAGCTCGGCTTTAACTGTCTCGGGCCCACCAATAATCGCCGCGCCTAAAAATTGGCTGACTTGGGCCTGTTCCATCGGCGACCAATCCAACTGCTCAACCGGCGGTTGTGACTGAGTCGGCTTGCCGCGAATAAGGTTTAAAAACTTCTGCTGCGCTGTCGTGGCCAGGTAGTGAGCCATCGCGTCACTCTCTGCGGCCATCACGGGAAGGCCGACCATCGCATGGGGCTTATCCAGGTGCTCCGAAGGGCGGAAGTTATCACGGTACAAACGCAGCGCTTCAAATAAATAGCCCGGCGCGAACTGAGCCGCAAACGCGAAGGTAAGCCCAGTTTGGCTGCCAGCTGCGCGCTGTAACCGCTGGAACCCAGCAACCAAATAGGCACATGGGTACCTTGGCCAGGCACCGCTTTCACTCGCTGCTGGGGCTCTGCATCGGCTAAGTAGCTGCGCAGCTCATTCAGCAGTTGTGGAAAATCATCGACCCCGGCGTGGGCGTTGCGGCGCATAGCCTGCATGGTGGCACCATCCGAGCCAGGCGCACGGCCTAATCCCAGATCAATACGGCCAGGGTAGAGCGTTTCCAGTGTGCCGAACTGCTCGGCAATCACCAGCGGTGGATGGTTAGGCAGCATAATGCCGCCGCTACCCACGCGGATGGTGGACGTTTGCCCGGCTATATGACCAATCAACACGGCGGTTGCGGCACTGGCGATACCGGCAATATTGTGGTGCTCGGCAAGCCAGTAACGGGTATAGCCTAGCCGCTCGGTTAATTGCGCCAGGGCAACACTATCGCGAAAGGTCTCTGCGGCACTGCCGCCCTGGCGAATAGGTGCCAGATCAAGAACGGAAAGTGCCGTGGAAGCGAGTTGGCTCATGGATCACCTGCAAATTAATTCGTGGGCGCGTCGGGTGAAAAATTACTTAGCGCGCTTGGTAATTACACGTTATGCGGCCATTGCAGATGAATTGCAAGGTGTCGACTATCCAGGTGGCGGATATACAGGTTCGTTGGCTCCTCACTCCTCACTTAAAGGTGGAGTGGGGCGAATAAGAATTTCATTCACATCTACATGGGCAGGTTGCGCTAGTGCGTAAATTACCGCATTGGCGATATCGCGATCTTCTAAGGCATGAGTTGGCGGCTCATCAAAAAAGGGGGTGTCGACCATTCCAGGTTCAATTAGCGTCACACGCATGCCGGTGCCACGTAACTCTTCACGTAAGTTGTAGCCAATTCCGGTGACCGCCCACTTGGTCGCGCTATACATCGAGCCTGGAATAGTCGTGCGGCCTGCCGCTGAGCCGGTGAGCAATACATGGCCTTTGCTGCGTTTAAGGGCGGGCAAACAGGCTTGAATAGTGAGGCCCACTCCATAGATATTGGTGAGAATCATCTCACGCCATGCGTCGTGGTCGGCTTCACTAAAGCCGCCGGGTGAACCGCCACGGCCAGCGTTGGCAAAGACGCCATCCAGGCGGCCAAAGGTTTCCAGCGCCTGCTCAACCATGGCCTGCTGCTGTTCCATGTTAGTCACGTCCAGCTCACAGGTCAGTACGTTTTCCGGCCCCAGCTCTTGCGCCAGTGCGGTGAGCTTGTCGCTAGAACGTGCAGCGAGTACTAACTTATAGCCTTCACGTGCAGCTGCGCGAGCGGTGGCCGCACCGATGCCGCTAGATGCGCCGGTAATTAATAGCACGCGGTGTTGCATGGGGTGCGCTCCTTGCTTGGTCAGTCAAGTGAGCTTTTAGCATGGCTAAGGTGACAGCATCCTGCAAATATAGGCTTAAGCAGCTTGGTATTGTGCTGCTAACTGACTGCTAACGAGGAGCCCATCTACTTTATGTTTTAGCATCGTTGCGTTTTAGCATCGCTGAGAGATCCAGTATCGCTTGAGCCATATCTGCCATGCTTTTGCTTTGATCCATTGAGGTTTTCCGCAGAAAGCGGTAGGCCTCCTCTTCGTTCATCTCCTGGTGGGCCATGATGAGACCTTTGGCGCGTTCAATCAGTTTGCGTTCTCGTAGCGCTTTGCGGGTATTTTCAAGCTCATCGCTGAGCCCTTGTAAGCGGCTGGCCTGGGCTTGGGTGAGCTCGATCAGCGAGCGGCCCAGGGGGGAGGTGAGAGCGTTGGCGGTCAGGTCACCTAATGGTTGCGCTCCATTCAGCGCCAGCAGCTGCTCGCAGGGGGCGGGTGTAGGGTGGCAGGGCTGTGCCTTGGCTTTTTCTAAAGCCTCCTCAGCCTGGCCGATTTTGCGGTGGCAGAGCATGCTCAGTTGTTCAATCAGCGCATCTTCAACCGTTTTCATTGAGTCGATGCGCAGCGTGGTGAGTTCATACCAGGTTTCCCAGCTTATCGGGTGTCTCTTTGGGTGGTGATTGTTTTGCCGACGAGCGCTGGCAGGCGATATCGCGCAGATGGCAAATACCCGACAGCGTGCGCGGTGAAAGCTCCTTCTGCCATGCCTGCTGCGCTTCGGGTGTCGCAAACTCTACAAAGGTGTCGAAGCAGCGCTGTTGATCTGCCATGAGTTGATTGAGCAGCGCGCGATGGGGCTCGTCGAAGTGGCCATGGGTAAAGCCAAAGGCGCCGCAGGCGCGCTCCTGGCCCGCCAGCTCTTTGCCTTGCATTAAGTGGAAAATCGCTACTAGCGTGCGGGTAATATCGGGATCGATAGAGGTATCTGCGGCCTCAAACACAATGGCTAGTAGGCCACTGGTCAACTGGTTAAACGCCTGGGTCGCTGCATCGGGGGTGATAGCAAAGGTATCAATGGCCTGACGAAGCGCGCCAAGTTCGTCAAGCGCGTACCAGACGGCGGCAATCCGGCGCAGTAAGCGCGCGGCGGCCTGGGGCGGGCCTCCTCACTGAGCGCTTCCAGCCGTTGGCGCATTAGTGTTTCGGCCTGCTGACTGTGTTGCCGGTAGGTGTCGCGGCGGGTTTTGAAGCGCTGCCCCTGGGAAACAAGGTAAATCGTCGATGCGCCCCGTTCACGCTGGAGCATATGAATAAAGCGGCTGATGTCGCCGACAATATCGGCGGTGGTGGCAAGGTGGGTAAGGTTGTCGATATCGCAACGGATGGCGGTTAAGAGCAGTTGCTGCGCTGAAGACATAGAAATTTCCTTGGTGACTCGCCGCCTAAATGTGAACACTCCCATACCGTTATTCTCCCATACCATGCCGAAGCGTATGGGAGTGAACAGGAACGTTATGGAAGTATGAGTGTACTGGAAAGCGCTTAGCGTAACGACAGAGCGCCCGCGCCTACATCATCACCTACTGCGTCGCTATACGCTTTGGCCTCTTCTGCTTCGGTAGCATCGCTAAAGCGTACCACCAACACACATGAAGCCAGGATCAGTACAGTGAGGCCTAAATAGAACAGACCTTGCTGATAGGTCAGGCTTTCGCTGCGGAACAGAAAGGCAGCGCCTACCGCGCCCACATTACCGCCAGCGCCGACTATGCCCGCCACGGCACCCAGCGCCTTTTTGTTGATAAACGGCACCACGCCAAAAGTAGCGCCTTCCGCCATCTGCACAAACAGGCTGAACACCAGCATGATACCTATCGCTAGGCTTAATACGTGCATCTGCGAAAACGCTACCAACGCAATACCTTCGCAAACCAAGGCAATAAACAGCCAGCGAACGCGTCCTTTCAAGCCCCCTTGCTTAGCGAAAAGATCCGAGAAGACGCCGCCTAAAGTACGCGCAAAAATATTCATTAAACCAAACAGACCGGCAATCAGACCCGCGGTGGCCAGGGTAAGATCAAACTTATCAAAGAAGTAGATGGCGGCAATATTGTTGATCGTCAGTTCCACGCCAAAGCAGAGGCCATAGACAACGAACAGCGCCCAAACACGAATATCCTTGGCGGCGGCTAGAAAGCTTTGCGCGGCACCATTTTCTCCTGAAGCTTCAGGCAATTCGCCGCGTGCGCGCAGGTCGCTGAAGTTGCCGTTGGGGGCATCCTGGGTAAAGAACCAGTAGCCAATGCCGGTAAAGAACATCACTACACCAGGCACCATCATCGCTAAACGCCAGCCAAAGGCTTCGTTAACGCCCAGCATCAGCATGCCCGAGAAGATTAGTGGCATCAGTATCTGCGTGGTGCCACCACCCAGGTTTCCCCAACCTGCGCTAGTAGCGTTGGCAGTGCCGACCACATTGGGGCGAACATCATCGAGGTGTGGTACTGGGTAATCACGAAGGAGGCACCAATGGCCCCAATGGCTAAGCGCGCCAATAGAAAGGTTTCAAAGCTATCGGCCAAGCCAATGCCCATCACCGGAATAGCGCCTAATATCAGTAGCCCGGTATAGGTTTTACGCGGGCCGATGCGGTCACACAGTACGCCAATTGCAAGGCGCACAATTACCGTAATCGCTACCGAAGCGATAATCGTATTGCCGATTTGTGTTTGAGTCAGTGAAAGGTCTTCTCGAACAATCGCCATAAGAGGGGCGATGCCGAACCAGCCGAAGAAAACAGATATGAAACGCGAACCATGAAAAGTGGAAAGCGCGCATCTGAGGAGTCGAGAAGTTAAGCAGCCGAATGCGGTTGGCTTTGTTGCGTATGTCCATGGGATGGCCTCACGGGGCATAAAACGAGTTAGTCGCTACGCAACGCAAACAAGTTAGCGCGTTACGCAAACAATTGACGAGAACATGCCTTCACCGTTGAAGGTCAGGTTCGACGCACTCGTACCCGACTGGGCCTGGTCCACGCCTACCACCACTGGTAGGAGTTATGCAGGTAGTTTGCCAGTTGAATATTTATTGCTAAAAATCAATATCTTAATTTATTTTTTGTTGTGCGTGTTAGAGATGAGTGATCAAGTCTATGCTGCATGATTGGGCATGCAACGCCGATTTTGCGGCATCTTGGTGCTAGAAGGGTGCAATGGGCGGACTGAACGTGCAGCCATTATTCATGTAAATAGACGGCATCAATATCCAGTGTGGAGTGGCTACCAATCGCTTCAAAGTGTTCGCTTAACCAACGTTCAGCGGCAGCTTGTCCCTGCTCGAAAAGATGGCATAGAAAAGGCCACTCAGAATTGGATTTGCTGGAGACAGAGAGGCCCTCAAGTGCCTGCTCGCCGCTAATGCGGTGGAACAACGCCTGCTGGTAGCAGTTTTCAATGCCTTGCTCATCGAGGGTATGCTTAAGCAGCGCAATCATACGGATCTCTTTAATCAGTGCTGAGTTAAAGGTGATCTCGTTGAGGCGATTCATAATGGCCGATGCCGAGGTGGGGACTTCGTTACGGCTGATTGGGTTGATTTGTATCAGCAGAATATCCCGTGCGCTGCACTCCTCCATGAGAGGAAACAGGGCGGGGTTACCCATGTAGCCACCATCCCAATACGCTTCGCCGTCGATCTCCACTGCTTGGAATATAAAGGGCAAGCAAGCGGAGGCCATCACCGCGTCAACGCTCATCTCTTCACGGCGGAACACCCGCTGTTTACCCGTGCGTACGTTAGTGGCCGCGACAAACAGCTTAAGCTGTTGGCATTGCCTAACCCGCTCGAAATCAATATGTTCGGCCACGATATCGCGCAGCGGATTTATATTGAGTGGGTTGAGTTGGTAGGGGGAGGCCACACGGCTTAATAGGTCCATCGCAATAAAACCGGGCGAGTGATCCAGGCTCCAGTTGCCGGTCAATATGTCCAAGGGAGAGCGGCGGATGGGGCTGGCCATACCCGCGCGACTCACCGCTTGCCAAAAGTCGTGCAGTGCTTGCCGAGCGGTCTCTTTATCGCCTCTTGTGAGCGCATCGGCCATTACCACGCCATTCATTGCCCCGGCGCTGGTGCCGCTGATGCCCTCAATCTCAATGCGGTCATCTGCCAGTAGGCGATCAATGACACCCCAGGTATAAGCCCCGTGGGCGCCACCGCCTTGTAACGCGAGATCTAGCTTTTTGACCTGTGCCATATGCTTTTTCCCATTGCTGCTGGTGAGGAAAGTGGTTTTATTGCAACCAGCATGGCATAGGCGGCTAGATAAGACGAAAGGCTATTTAGCGTACAACGGCTATTTAAGGTGCGCCGCAAGCGGTGAGTGATGATTGGTTGAATAGGGCGCCTCATACATGGCGTGCTCCATGAGGTTGTCCAACTGCAGGGCGAGCTGCTGGCTGGCTTCTTCCATGACTCCCAAGGCGGCCAGTTGACCATTGCGGTCGCCCAGGCGGGCAAACTTAAGTGCTTCCGCGCCACTGTCATGCATACGGCGATGGGGTGCCGCCAGCGCTCGATAGGCCTCAGTGCGGGCGTAACGTTGGTGACCTTCTCCATGTTGATGCCAGCGCCCTAAACGGCATTGGTGATGGTCTTCTAGGGGAGTGTCTGTGTTGGCAGAGAGGAGCTGCTTATAAAGCCGACACTTCCACACCGCATGATCAAGCTTCGCGGAGTGTAAAAACGCAGCGGTGGCATTGTGATGAATCACCTTGTGCATATGCTGAGCTTGGTCAGCAAGCTGATGCACTGCCTGCTTGGCTGCTTGCGCGGAATGGGTAATCTCCTCGTCGGCCAGACATTTTTTCACTACGGCCTGCGAGTGTTCTCTTACCTGGCTATTAATTTGCTCCATCAGTAGGCTGAGCTGATGGCTCAAGCTGTGCATAGTCAACGCTAAGCGGTGGACATCGTCTGCAATGGCTGCCAATCCTGGAGATTGCTGGCTAGCGGCATCGGTGCTGCCAAGCAGACCTTGGCTATGGGCCGTTTCAAGGGCCGTACTTACCGCTAACGCCTGGGCGTGGCCTGCACTACGGGCGAGAGCGACCTGTAGCTGGCTTAAGGCGTGCAGAGTTTTAGCTAACACTAATGGGGGTAACGCTTCGGTACGTTCAGTGTCGTGGCAACGTTGGTCAAGGCTACTGACCGCCTGTTCAGCGGTGGCAATTAAATTAACCGTTTCCGTTAGGGTGGCCCGCTCGCCGGCAAGCTGATCCGCGTACTCCTGTATGCCACTATTGAGAGAAGCCAGCATATCCGCGCCTCTCGCCTGCAGCATGCCGATGGATTGTGCCGGTTTCATCAGGCTCAATAATCGGCAACTGGGGGAGGGGGTAGCAGCGTCAAGCTGAGTGCGTAACTCGGCAACTTCCTGTTCCAGGCGGCGAATTTTTTGGTACGGGTGCATAAAGGTGAACATGGCAGAGACACCTACGGCAGATAGCAATATTTTGTGTTAATTTGTCACAAAGTATTGCAGAGGGTTCCCCTGTGCGCCTGATTTAGCGGCCGAAAATGATAAAATTCAGCTACTGATTGCCTGTAAGGCTGAGGTTGTTAACGTTCCCTCATTAAGATTCTGGGTAACATTAGCGCCGGGCTAGCTGTGCGGCGGTGGCCGTGCAGCCTAAAAACGCGGAGGTGGCCAGCCACTCGGCATCGGGATAATAAGCGAACACATACTGATCCTCTTTTAGACTGTCGATCAGCGGGTAAGTGACGTCTTCGCGTACCGCCGGGCAGCCATGGCTGCGACCGAGCCGCCCCGTTTGGGTGATAAAGGCGTCGCTTACATAGTCCGCGCCGTGGATCACAATAGCGCGCTCAAACGCCAAGTCATTGACGTTGGGTTCCAGACCCTCCAGGCGCAGTGAATAGCCGTTGCGCCCATAGTAGCTGTTCATAGTGCGAAATAGGCCAATGCTGGATTGATGGCTATCGGGGGTATTGGAAAACGTCTCTGCTTGGGCGTCGCCAGACCCCTGGCCGTGGGAGACCAGCTCTTCGAAGAGTAGCTTATGCTGGCGCAAATCAAATACCCACAAGCGCGGCTCGGTAGATGGCAGCGAGTAATCGATCACTGCCAAGCGCTCGGCATTAGGCTCGGCGCAGTTAAGCGCTTGGGCGGCTAAACGCAGCGCATCGGGCGAGGCCTGGGGGGCGAGCTGCAGCAACTGATGGTGTAAAGGCAGTATGCCGCGAGGTGGCGTTGAATCAACTTGGGCGAAGAAACTGGCAGCGTGGAGCGGTAATGTAAATAATGTAAAAGGGAGAGAAATAATAACGTGGCAACATTTAAACGAAGAGCCATAAAAGTCGATCCTACGAGCAATATAAGTCATTATAAAGATTAGCCGACTAATATAAAAAACAGGGTCGGCGATGTGGAAGACTATAGTAACGCAAGGAGAGGGCGATGAACGAGATACAGCCACTAAGACAATGGGCGATAGGGGTCGCTCTTTGTCTCACGCTTACCCACAGCCCTTTAGGCATTAGCTATGCGAATGCGGATTCAGCGCCGTTACAACAGGCGTTAGCCCAGCAATTAAGCGCGGTGGAGGTGCAGCGGCTACCCGTTGCTGAGTTTTATCAACTGCGCGATGGGCAGCCCGCCTGGCAGGCAGCCGTGGCGGTTGAGTCACTGGTGGCTGCGTTGAATAGCTTGGAAACCGATGGTCTAACACCCGAGGATTACCACGCTGATACACTGATTGATGAGTTCCAGCGCAGTCAGGCAAGCAGTCAAGCCGCTCAGGCGTCGTTTGATATTAAAGCAACTCGAGCGTTGCTGCTGGCGCTGGATCATTTAGAGCGCGGTAAGGTGAACCCGCGCGATGTCGAACCCAGTGGGATGCGCCGCGCCCTGAACGTCGCTACTCACTGCTGCGTGTGGTGCATGCCGTCGATGACCGCTCGCTTGATAACGCGATCGCGCTGGCTCGGCCCTCGTCTGCTGAATATCAGCAACTGCGCGATGCCTTGAAGCAGCATTATCAGCTGGCTAACCTGGGCAGCGTGCCCTACTTGGCTGCGCGGGAAGAGTCGTTGCGGCCAGGCGATGAAGCCGACGATGTGAGCGTGCTGCGCCAGCGCCTGGCACTATGGGAGAGGCTGAGTTACAGGTGGCGGATAGCAGCGCCTATCCATTAATCGGTGTACAAGCCGGGTCGAATCGGCGTGCCTTTGATGCACCGCTGGAAGCCGCGGTGAGGCGTTTCCAGCGCCGTCATTTGCTGCAGGAAGATGGTGTAGTGGGCGAACAAACTCGCTTGGCGTTGAACACCTCAGTGGCGTCGCGAATCGACCAACTGCGGGTCAATTTAGAGCGCGCGCGGTGGATCCGTCCGATGCAATCTGCTGAGCCACGAGTATGGGTTGATATTGCAGGCTACCGGATGCACTACGTGCGCCCTAACGGCCAGCACTGGGACGCTCGTGTGGTGGTAGGAACCCCGCGGCGCGAGACGCCGATTATCCACTCTACGATCAGCCATTTAACCATTAATCCTTCCTGGACAATCCGCCGACGATCATGCGCGAGGATGTGTTGCCCCAGGTGCGTGCCGATATCGACTACTTGGCGCGTAAAAACATCCAGGTGATTAGCCCCATGGGCGAACCGCTTGCTGCGGAGGAGATCGACTGGCAGCGTCCTGGCGGCGTTATGTTGCGTCAGGTAGCGGGTACAGGTAACCCGCTAGGTCGCGTCGTGGTACGGTTTCCCAACGATGAAATGATCTATTTGCACGATACCCCGCGCGTGGATTGTTCCGGCGTGATCAGCGTGCACTTAGTTCAGGCTGTATTCGGGTTGAAGGTGTGACTGAGCTGGCGCAAATGCTGCTGCAAGACACCGGCAGTCGTTATCAAATGAGTACGCTGTTAAAAGGAGGGAGTGATCGCAATGTGAGCTTATCTCAGCGTATTCCCATTGCGCTGCATTATTTGACCGCGTGGCCAAATGCCGAAGGCGAGGTGGAGTTTAGACCTGATATCTACCGCCGGGATGCAACGCTACTGGCCGCGCTGCAGCGGTCAGTCTAGACAGTTGAAAATACGTAAGCCAACGCAAAACACCGCCCAGTGGCGGTGTTTTGCGTTTGAGTACACGGTAGCTATATAGCGGTCGCTAGTCGTCGCTCTCCTGCCGATAATTAGCCACGCTAACCGGGCCTGTTTCGCCGCTTTCCAGCGCCGCCAATATGGGTGCTGCCTGATTCTGGAACGCAATAAGCGTATCGCCGCTCAAGCTGGTGTTTTCGGGTAGGGGAACCGTCATCGCATTGACCGGTGAGTTGTTGACGATGACTTCGTAGTGCAGGTGAGGGCCGGTGCTGCGGCCTGTATTGCCTGATAGCGCGATACGCTCGCCCATTGTTACACGTTCACCTTGCTTCACCAGCGGCCGGGAGAGGTGCAGGTAGCGCGTCCGGTAGCCATTGTCATGACGGATGACGACATAGCGTCCTGCGGCGCGATGGTTGCTCACTCGTTCCACAACACCGTTAGCGGGAGCCGTTACCGGCGTGCCAATCGGCATAGCAAAATCGGTACCGTTATGCGGGCTAGTGCGGCCGGTTACTGGATGCTTACGGCGCGGATTGAAGCTGGAGCTTAAACGGTAGTTGCCTTCAAACGGGTGGCGCGCAAAGGCAGGATCCAGGCTACCACCCTCAGGTGTATAGAAGTTATCGTCGCTGGCATTACGCACAACGGTTAAGTCCATGCGTTCGCCGTTGTAATGAACAGCCAATACACGGGAATCTAAAGTTTCACCATCGATCATGTCTGACTCGACCAGTACCTGGAAACGATCGCCGCGGCGGCTGTCACGCCGAAAATCGAGTTTCTTTTCGAGTAGTTTCGTCAGTTCTGTTACCGAGCCGCTGTTCAAACCTGTCGCCTGGGCGGAGCGCGCAAAGCTACCGCTGACGCTACCGGCATAGAGGCGCTGAACAGGTTCTCCTTGGCGTTCAATCGTGGTGATGGCGAAGTGGTCTGCGTCCTTCTCCAGCAGTATGCCGTCACGGGTGTTTTTCATCATGCGTAGCGACAATAAACGCCCATCTTCATCCAGCTGATAATCAAAGCTGTGCCCGGCGCGCCAATTGGTTAGCATGCGCGGGTCAGGTAAATCCTCCAGCAGAGCCATCACTTCGCTATAGCCTAGGCCTAATTCGTTTTGTGCCAGTACGGCAAAAGTTTCGCCGGATTCAACAATGTGGGTTTCCCACTCAGGTACAAAGGGCTCTTCAGCTGCCAGCTCTAAATCCAGAAAGGAGATATCATCGAATAGCTCAACGCCATAATCCTCATAAGAGGTAGCGTCGGCAATTTCGACGGAAGAGCTGTTGTCTACATTATTATCCAGCATGCCGCTAGCCAATGTGCCTAGCACAATTGCCATATGCAGCGCACCGTCATCGAGACCACCGCTTTCCAGTGCTGCGGTATTCGGTACCGTGACGTCGCCGCCCAAAGCCGGCTGGTTCGCCATGTCGGCCTCTGCGCTGGCAATGACGTCAAGATCAACGATCTCGGTTGCGGTGAGTTCACTGAGGGGGATATTTTCGCGGGTCGCGTCGAGGGCGCGCGAGGCGCGATCGATCGCATCTGCTACCGGGTGCGTTCTTGATGCAGGGAAGGGACACCCGGAGTAGAGTCGCTTGGGAGCGGTACTAGCACGCTTTCAAGCGGTGTGTTTAGTTGAGTTAAATCTTGGTATGTCGTCAATAACTTTTGTGTGCCCAGCACGGTGACCATTGTGGCCACGGGTAACAGTAATAATTTGTGCGTACGGGGCAGCGAATGGAGGATTCGCAACATGGGTAAATGGACCGCCGAGTTCGTGATTAAAAGTAACTATTAAGCGAATAAACCCGGAAACCATACCCCATGAAGGCAGGGGTGCATAGACTGTATATCTATACATAAAGCGTAATTAAATACAAAAATAGCACTAACAGACAGAGATTACTATTTATAAACAGCGTTTGCTAACAAATGTAACCAGTGAAGCGTGCTAACTAAATAATCTGTGTCAAATATTTTCCCGCTGGATAGAAATAACGTGCTTTTTTACCTGCGACCAGCAGTTAATCTCAAGCATTTTGTAAGCATGGGCGGAAAGTGTTAGCTGTTTCCTGGCATTCTAGCCATGTTTTTTCGAACATTAAGCGCATTGTTTCGCTGTATTGCGTTGAGGAAATCGAAATGTCCCGGGTAACACTTTCACAATGGCAAATGTTGGCCGCCGTGGTTGACCACGGTGGATTTGCGCGTGCGGCAGAGGCGGTACATAAAAGCCCCTCCACGCTGAACCATGCCGTTCATAAATTAGAAGAGCAGCTAGGCGTGCAGGTGCTGGAGCCTATTGGCCGACAAGTACGGTTAACCGAAGCGGGCGAGCTGCTGCTTCGGCGCGCGCGTCAATTAATAGAGAGCGCAGCGTCACTTGAAGATGTCGCCACCCGGCTAGCCGCTGGTTTAGAAGCGGAAGTGGTAGTGGCAATCGATCAGGTGTTTCCCGCTGCTGCTCAAGCTAAAGCGCTAGAGCGATTCTCTGAAACGTACCCGCAGGTGCGCGTTCAGTTGCACGAGAGTGTTCTCAATGGCGGCATTGAGATGCTCTATGATGGCCGCGCAGACTTGGTAGTCTCCGGCATTGAGGCGCAGGGCTTCTTGGGCGAGCCGTTGGTCACGGTGCGCTTTGTTGCCGTGGCGCATCCCCAGCATGCGCTACATCAATTGGGCCGCTCGTTGGATCTACGCGATCTAGCCCAGTATCGGCAGTTGGTGGTGCGTGATTCAGCGCTGCGCCAATCAACCAATGCTGGCTGGTTGAAAGCCGAGCAGCGTTGGACCGTCAGCCACCTCAATACCTCACTGGATATGCTAAGGCGTGGCTTGGGGTTTGCCTGGATGCCGGAAACACGAATTGCGGAGGAGTTAAACAGCGGGCAATTAAAGCCGCTGCCACTACCCGCGGGCGGTATTCGTGAAGTGCCGATTCAGATGATTTTTCGCGACCGAGACCGGGCAGGGCCAGCGGCTCATGCGATGGCCGCCGCACTGAAACAGGCCGTGGTGAGCGAATGCGCGCTGAATGATTCGACTGACTCGAATGAAAGGCCGTAAAACATCCGCTTGAGCGTTCCTGAAGCGGGCGTATGCTGAAGAAAAGAACGTAATTGTTAGCACCTCTAATGACTTTCAGGAGACGCCCAATGGGATTACTGGTAAATGGCAAGTGGCAAGACCAGTGGTATGACACTAAAAAACACGGCGGCGAATTTGTTCGTGAGTCCGCTCAGCTTCGCGACTGGGTGGGCAGCCATCCGGAGACTGACGGTGACTGCTACCCAGCGGAAAAAGAGCGTTATCATTTATATGTCTCGCTAGCCTGCCCCTGGGCGCATCGCACGCTGATTATGCGTAAGTTGAAAGGGCTAGAGCCGTTGATCGGCACGTCCCATGTTAGCCCCTTGATGCTCGACCAAGGCTGGACGTACCGTCAGGACGAAGGTGCCAGTGTCGACCCCGTTAACGGCGTCGACTACCATCACCAGCTGTATACCATGACCGACCCCCACTATACCGGGCGTGTCACCGTGCCCGTGCTATGGGACAAACAGCGCAGCGCCATCGTTAATAATGAGTCTGCAGACTTGCTACGTATTTTTAACCGTGCGTTCGATGAATTGACCGGCAACGACCTGGATTTTTACCCAGAAGATCTGCGCGGTGTCATTGATGACGTAAACGCCGATGTTTACGACCACATCAATAACGGCGTTTATAAATCAGGCTTTGCCACCGAACAGGCGGTTTATGAGAAGCACGTGAAGGCGTTGTTTGACGGTCTAGAGCGTATGGAAGCACGCTTGGCCGAGCATCGTTACTTGGCGGGGGAGTGGTTAACCGAGGCGGATATTCGTCTCTTTACCACGCTGATCCGGTTTGACGCGGTTTACTATGGCCACTTCAAATGCAATTTTAAGCGCATTGAAGATTATCCCAATCTTTCCAATTACGTGAGGGAAATCTATCAGTGGCCGGGAGTGGCGGAGACCGTCAATATGGATCACATCAAACGCCACTACTATTATAGTCACGACATGATTAACCCAACGCGAATCGTACCTGCTGGGCCACTACTCGACCTTGAACGGTCTCACGACCGGGAGCGTTTACCGGGGCAGGGCGTGCGGCGTAAATAGATGCGTATCGCTAACTAGCAAAAAGGGCCGCCCAGTTGGGCAGCCCTTTTTCTAATGCTGAGATTCTACTGCTAGCGTTTCGTTGCTATTAAAAACGTTGCTATTAAAAACAATGGGGAAGCGTTAGCCATTATCATCGATATCTAACGCTTCACGGGTACGCTGCCAAGCGCTTTCAGCGCCCTCTTGGGTAGTTTGCCAGGCATCGCGAGCGTTGGCTTTAGTCTGCTCCCACCACTCGTTATTGTAAGCCGGGAAGGCTTCGACTTCTTCCTGGCTGGCTTCGACCATAATGCGATGTTCTGTATCACCATCGGCGTCCGTTTCGGTTTCGAGGGTGAAGTAGTCGGTATCAACAACGATCTCGCGGCCGCCGAGGCCCAGTACTGAACCGCTTTCGATCACAATCGCGGTAATGCGCATCTCTTCATCAACAGGATGTCATCGACGTCACCAATCTCTTCACCGGAACCGCCGGCAAAATAGACCTCTGCATCAAGAATGTCGTCGGCAGAATACATGCCCTGGGGCTCATCCTGCGCGTGAGCATTCATGGCAACGCTGCCCATAAGGGCGGTACCGATAAGGGTTGTGAGGATTGTCTTACGCATAGCATCTCTCATGTGGCTACGATAGATAATAGATCGGTGTGCTTGTAGGTGTATTGGGGGATAACGTAACTAGAACCACCAACACATAGTGTTGCTAAAAAAAACCGACCTACCAAAACGGAAATGGTGTAATTAAAGGGGGGCTTATAATGCTATTACTGCTTATCAGCCCAGTCATCGGCTTGACGCTCTGCTTCTTCGCGCTCTAGGCCGTACTTCTGCTGAAGCTTGCCTACCAATTGATCCTTTTTACCACCGATCTGATCCAACTCATCGTCGGTGAGCTCGCCCCAGCTTGAGCGTGCCTTACCCTTCATCTCTTTCCATTTGCCTTCAATTTGATCCCAGTTCATTGCATCGCTCCTTGAGAATAGTGAACTTGATTAGGCACTTTTTCAGGTTAGACCATATGTGCATGAGCGCAAGTCCTTGTTTCAATGTGGTGTAAGTTAAAAGTACTGGTCAGACGCCAAATGCAATGGTAGGATGCGCGCTCCTCGCATGTGTTGACCCCTCCATCACGACGGTAAGCGTTTAACTGCATAGTTATTAATGGGTAGATGTTAATAGTTATTTGTAGTGTCGCTTGCGGGAACATCTCGCCAATTGCTAGATGTTCATTGCTGTGTAGATGGCGCGCCTCCAGTATTTCACCAAACGGGTGAAATCGGCGCAGAAGGTCGCCACAACGGTTGGCCCGCTAATGCGTTGTTTGCCAACCGGATGCTAGGTGCGACCGGCGTCTCCGACTCCACTGATGGCTTTGACCGCTACGGCGGTGCCTGTTATCGATAATGACCATTCTTCATGTCGTTGTGCGATGACTGAGTCAGAGACGCTTATGATGTTTTTTGCCGGTACTTGCCGGCCTACCAAGGTGTGATTAATGACCTCGACTTCTGTCGCCTCGCCGAGCTTCGGCGATCTGGCTCTTTTGCCTGCCGTTCTGTCTGCTGTTGAATCACAGGGCTACCTCGTTCCCTCGCCGATTCAGGCACAAACTATTCCTGCGTTGCTTGAAGGCCGCGATATGCTGGGCCAGGCCCAGACGGGTACCGGCAAAACCGCAGCGTTTGCATTACCGTTACTGTCACGTTTAGAGCTGACTCGCCGTGAGCCCCAAGTGTTGGTTATGGCGCCAACCCGCGAATTGGCTCAGCAAGTAGCTGCCTCGTTTAGTAAATATGGCCAAAACCTGAAAGGTCTCGAAGTTGCGACCCTATGTGGTGGCCAAGAGTACCGTGAACAGCTGGGCGCCCTTAAGCGTGGCGCGCAAGTGGTTGTCGGTACCCCCGGCCGGATTATCGACCACCTGGACCGCGGTAGCCTGAAGCTTGATGGCCTCTCCGCCCTAGTGCTGGACGAAGCTGATGAAATGTTGCGCATGGGCTTTATCGACGACGTAAAACGCGTGGTTGCCGATACCCCGAAAGATGCTCAGCGTGTGTTCTTCTCAGCGACACTGCCCACTGAAATCGAACGCATCGTTAACCGTTACTTGGTTAACCCAGTGAAAGTCGCGATTGAGTCGGGCACCACGACCGGCGAAAACATCGAACAGCGCATTGTGCGTGTTGATGGTGGCGCTAAGCTTGAAGCTCTTTCGCGTATTCTTGAAGTCGAGCCGGTCGATGGGGCCATCGTCTTTGTGCGTACCCGTGCTGCGTGTACCACGCTGGTTGAGCAACTGACTGCACGTGGCGTTAACGCCGCAGGCTTGTCGGGTGATCTCGATCAGAGCCTGCGTGAGCGTACTATTACGCGCTTGAAGCGTGGCAAAGTCGACGTACTGATCGCTACCGATGTAGCTGCCCGTGGTCTTGACGTGTCGCGTATCACTCACGTTATCAACTACGATCTGCCTCAAGATGCAGAGGCTTATACGCACCGTATTGGCCGTACCGGTCGTGCGGGCCGTAGCGGTATCGCGATTACCTTTGCTGGCTTCCGTGAAGGCCGCAAAGTGGGCTGGATGGAGCAGGCAACCGGTCAGAAAATGACCGAAATGCCGCTACCTGATGAAGCCGCTATTCGTGCCCATCGCGATGACGTCTTCTATCAGCGTGTTATCGCCTCCTTAACGAAGGGCGCCGAAGAGCAGCGTGCGCTGATTGAGCGTCTGATCGAAGAAGGCCATGACCCGGTCGAGCTGACTTGTGCGTTTGCCGCTATGGCGCGTGCTGAGGAAGCGCCGATCGGTCGCCTGCAGGCGCCGCGCAAAGAGAAGCCCTCGCGTGATGGAGCGTCTGGCGGTAAGCCGGGTGCACGCCGCGAACGCACTGGTGCGCCAACTGAAGGTATGACGCGCTACCGCGTATCGGTTGGTCATAAAGATGGCGTCAAGCCTGGCCAACTAGTCGGTGCCCTCGCCAATGAAGGCGGCATTGAAGGCGCGCGTATCGGTCGTATCGATATTCGCAACGCTTTCTCTGTGGTCGAACTGCCGAGCGGCTTGCCCTCGACGATTCTGACCAAGATGGCCCGTGCCCGTGTGGCCGGTCGTCCGTTGGAAATCAGCGAAGACAGCGCACCGGCTGAGCGCGCTCCCGCCGTCGTCGTGACGAAGGCGATGCGCCGGTTCGTCGTCGCGAACGCGCCTAAGTCTTCACCACTGTAAGGATTAATCAGCTGCCGCCAAGCGGCAACTGAGAAGATCTCGACGCCCTCGTACCGTTACTGGTGCGAGGGCGGTTTTTTTGCTACCTTATTCACCATTAACCGTTTCAAGGAGGAAACCATGTCCGCACCACTACACGAATGGAATCTGGCACCCAAGGAAGCGATGGCGCTGCAGTTGCAGTTGGCGAGGCGATTGGAACTTACTGATCGCCTAGCGCCGATAACGCATATCGCCGGGGTGGATATTGGGTTCGAAGAGGGCGGCGAAATCACTCGGGCAGCGGTGGTGGTATTGAAATGGGATCCTGCCACCGCACCCGATTTAAGCGTGGTGGAACAGGTAGTTCATCGCGAGCCCACCCGCATGCCGTACATCCCCGGCTTGCTTTCGTTTCGAGAAATCCCTGCCGCGCTAGGCGCGTTTGAAAAACTCAGCGTGATGCCTGAGCTGGTGATGGTCGACGGCCAGGGGATTGCACACCCACGCCGGTTAGGCGTGGCGGCTCACCTAGGGCTATGGCTCGATCTACCTACCATCGGTATTGCCAAGTCACGCCTATATGGCCAACACGCCGAGGTGGGCGAGCAGCGCGGCGACTGGGTGCCGCTCTACGCGGGGCAAGAGACCATTGGTGCCGTTTTGCGTTCCCGCACCAAGGTCAAACCCGTGTATGTGTCGCCCGGGCACCGTATCACTCTTGAAACCTCACTGACCTGGGTGTTGCGCTGCTTAGGGCGTACCAAGCTACCTGAGCCAACGCGTCTGGCGGATCGGCTGGCCTCACGGCGTGATCAGCGCAAGTAGCCATTGATTGCCAATGGCTAAGGGCTATACAAACGCCAAAAAACGTCGCAGTAGGCTGGAGGCCTCTTGGCAGTCAGTAATGTTCGCCAGCAGGGTGTCGGGCTCTTCGCCTTGGTCGCGTAGGGCGGCGCGTTGGCGTTCAAGGTAGGCGCGCATCACCGGTGCCGTAAATTCCGGGTGAAACTGCACGCTCCACTGGCGCGGGCCGTAGCGCAGCGCCTGGTGGGCGTCGTGGCTGTTATGGGCCAGCACCGTGCAACCTTGGGGCGCCTGCATCACCGACTGGGCATGGGTCAGGTGGGCAGCAAAGCTCTCCGGTAGTTGGCTAAACAGGGGGTCTTGTTGGCCTGCTTGAGTGAGCCGCACGGTGCGTGTGCCGGATTCGCGGCCTGCCGGATGGTAGTCACTCACGCCACCAAAAGCGGCGGCCATTAACTGGTGGCCATAGCAAACGCCTAGCATGGGAATGTCGTTTGCCAGCGCCTCCTTCAGCCACGGCTTCAGTGCTTCGCTCCAGGGTTCGGCCTCGCTGACCATACTGTGCGAGCCTGTAATCACAATACCCGCGAGTGTATTAAGTTCAGGAGCACTGGGTTGGCGGGTTGCATCCCACACCTGTAGTTCTAAATGCGCGGACAGCGCGGTGCTAAGCTGCTTTATAAATAGCGTTTCAAAATCACCGTGCTGGTCGACGACTTCCGGAAAAGCGTCGCCGGTTTTAACGATCAATACACAGGCCATATCACTCCCTCAGTATGATGAAACGCAAACATTGAACAAAGGCCTTTCAGGAAGAGCGCAAAGGCGTGAAGATAGCCTACCATGGCTGCTTAAATGGTAAGAACGCATTAATTATGAACATCATAAGGAGACAATAATGCAACAGGTTACCCGCGCAGGCGAACCACTGGATGTGGCTGGCACATTGCCAGCAAAAGGGCAGGCGGCACCGGCGATGACGCTGACCAACACCGATCTGCAAGACGTTACGCTCGATACGTACGCAGGAAAGCGTAAAGTGCTCAATATCATCCCCAGTGTGGATACGCCCACTTGTGCCATGTCCACGCGTCACTTTAACGAGCTGGCGTCTAACCTTGCCGACACCGTGGTATTGGTCGTCTCAGCGGATTTACCCTTTGCAGCCAAACGCTTTTGTGGCGCGGAAGGATTGGATAACGTCGAAACGCTGTCTACTTTCCGCCACCCCGAGTTTCGCGAAGCCTGGGGCGTAGCACTGTGCAACAACTCCATGGAAGGCCTTTGCGCCCGTGCAGTCGTCGTACTGGATACCGATAACCGAGTGCTGCACAGCGAGCTGGTGAGCGAGTTGAAGAACGAGCCTGATTATGATGCTGCCTTGGCGGTGCTGAGCTAGCTCGTATGCCGTGTAGCATGCCGCTCTGACGCCCTCACCAGCGCGCGAATCAAGCGCTGCTGGGGGCGATTGAAAATCAGCCACTCCGGGTGCCACTGCACGCCAATCAAAAAGTCGTGCTCCGGTGACTCAATGCCCTGCACCAAGCCATCCCGGTCGCGTGCAACGATTTCAATTCCTCTGCCTGCCTGGTAGACGGCTTGATGATGCAGGCTGTTAACCCGACACCAGGTAACCCCTAGCAGGCGGTGCAACTTACTTGCCCCCACGATATCAACGGTTTTGCGCGGCAGAACGGTGCGTCGTCGTTTTAGCCCTTCGTGGGTGGTGTAGATATCAGGATCCAGTGTGCCACCAAGATGCACGTTGATTAATTGTGCCCCTCGGCAAATACCCAGCACCGGTGTATGCAGCGGAATAAAACGTTCAAGCAGGGCTAGCTCCAGTTCATCCCTTGCAGGGTCTAACGAACATCTAATTGTACTTCTCCGCCGTAGAGGTGGGCCTGAATATCGTCGCCGCCACCAATGATCAAGCCGTCCAGGCTTTCCGGCTGCGGGCGTGAAGGCGATAACCGCAATGGTTTGCCGCCATGCCGCCAGACGGCGAACCAATCAAACCACCACGCTAAGTGGCTTTTTTGGTCAGAGGTAGTAATTCCGATAAGCGGCCGAGTCATGTGGATAGTTACTCACTGTGACAGGAAATAAAGAATGCTAAACGGGTTTTATATAGCTGGGCTCTACAACACAATCAGTGTTCGCGGCGAAGCAAACGAACTAGTTTTTCTTTTATGCGGGTCAGCATCGGTCGGTTATGGTCGGCGATATACTCAGCGCAGCGAGCGAGAACACCTCAGAATTAGCGGCAAGTTTCTCAACTTCCACCCAGCGATTCCACTCGGTCACTGAGCCCCACCCCGGCTGGGAAAGCTGAGCGTTGGGTAAGCGGTAGTGAAAGGTGGGGCGCGGCTTGGTAAGCTGCGTATGCAGCAATTCATGAGAGTGATCGGGGCGTAGGTAGGCAAATAGCGGCAGCATATCCAGCTCGCGATTGCGCGTGGATTATGGTGCAAGTAGTCGTCAATCAGCGTGTCGAGATCAGGCGAATAGCGGCTATCCAGTATTTTTAACGCATAGGCTTTGTGAAATGGATTCGCGTGGGGCAGCATCTCACGGGTAATATCGACTTTAATTTCGTCGCGCAGCCAGCCAGCCAGCAGCAGGTACGCACGCAGCATGGCTAGCAAGTAGTCAACGTCGAAACGCTCCGCTTCAGGGTTTAGGTGTAAGCCAAACCCATACAGCAGGCTGGCATCGGTGCCTTTAGCGCCATGTGCTCGTAGTGCCTCGAACAGCGCGTCTAAATCTTCCAGCTCATTCCAAGGTATCGGTGGGCAAACGATTTCGGTAGGCACCAGGCCTGTGACCATGTCGCCAATCAGCTCGCGGGTTTTGTGATGGAACTCGACCCGGCGTTGATGCTGATGGCGCGCCACTCGCTATCTTCTGGGTGAGGGTCGTCGGCCAGCGATTTGTCGGGATGCGCGTATTGGGTGTCGAGCTCGATACCAAATTCGCCCCAGCGGGTATCCTCAACGAGTAGCCGATGGGGGCTTACCACGTTAAGCTCCCCGCCAAACAGTTCACGTACGATCATCGCCGTGTCTCGGGGCGGCAGGCCAGCGAACTCGATTTCAATGCCAACGTGCCGGATTTTCCCCTGGCTGTTTAAGCGATTAGGTGGAGCTTGTAGCGTCATCTCGGCGTCCTTGAGGTGAACGTTTAAGTCTTCAGCCTATCATAGTCACGCGTTGAGACTGAGCGTATGACGGGCCATAGCGGCGGCAAATGATAAGCAGGACGCCATCTAAGCTAATTTTCAGGAGTAAGGCGTGCGACAGCACTGGTTAATCAATTCGTTAATAGGTTTTGTCTTGTTTGTATTGGCAAGCCTAGCAATGACGAGCATGGCAATCACTCAGGCCCAGGCGCAAACGGTGTCGCTGCCCGGCCTGAGCAGCGGTTCCGAAGAGGAAAGCGCTGACGTTAGCGGTGAAGAATTTCAGAAGTCGCTCACTGACGTCATCACCATGCTTGAAAACGAAGAGCGGCGCACAGAGTTGCTTAAATCGCTACGCGAATTGCAAGTAACCGCAGACGCTGCCAGCGCAGATGAGGGCGTAGTACGCCAAGGATTACTGGGTGCTCTCGCCGATACCTTAAGTGACCTGGGTGATCAGGCCCAGGCGGGGGATTCGCCAGTTGATCAGTGGTCACGCCAGCTGGTTCAGGGCGTAGATGATTTGCGCGCGCTTAACGATGATGCCGACCAGGGGAGGCGATTCGAGCGATTGCCGAAGGGGCGGTGCTGGCCTTGGTTTGGGGCGTACTGTTGGTGCTGATGATTGCCTTTGGGCGCATGATCGCTACCCGGCGTGAGTGGCCGTTGGATCTGCCTCGGGATCCCAAGGGCTGGCTGATGGCAGTGCACTTTTTGCGTCGCATGCTGCCCTGGGCACTGTCGTTTGCCATTACCTTGGGGATTGGCCAGGTGCTGCCCGATAGCCCTGGGCGTACGCTAGTATTGGTAGTGGCCTATATCTGCCTGTGTGGCAGGGCGCTATCGGTGGTGTTTGAAACAGTCATCGCGTTCTTTAGCCGTGGCCATCGTTTTACTGCGGTTCAACTGCTTCAACAGCGTGCGCTGCGCGGGCTGTTTGTGATTGGTGCTTTGATTGCGCTTGGCGACGCGGTCAACTCCACTCGTCTCGTTGAAATGCTGGGTAGCGAGCTGTCGAGCCTAGCCTCTGTGCTTTCCAATATGCTCGCGGCGTTGCTTGCAGCGCGGTTTATTCTCAAGTTTAAGCGCCCCGTGCGCCACCTGATTTGCAACCGGCCCTTCAAGCAGCGGCGTGACGCCAGCACCGCGGTCGAAATGATTCGCTCCCTGGGGGGCTATGGCACATACCCGCGCTGCTGCTGGTGAGTGGTTCGCTGCTGGCGATTTTTATCACCGTGGGCGATGTGGGCACTGCTCTGGCGCGCTCGATTATTTCCGCCAGCCTGCTGGTACTGACACTGGTAGTCACCGGGTTGCTGCGCCGCCAAGCGGAACGGATGGGTAAGCGTCGCCACCGCCGCCGTTATAGCCAGTATCGTAAACGTTTAGAGCGCTTCGGCTTCGTGTTGGCGCACATCTGCTCGTGGATGGTGTTTGCCGAACTCTCAATGCAGGTGTGGGGCAGTTCGTTCTTCGGTTTGGGCCAACAAGCCGTGGCCAGCGCGCGGATTGGCCAAGCGCTGGTTAGCTTGGGGGCCACGGTGTTGCTTGCATGGCTGGTATGGATATTTGCCGATACCGCCATTCAGCGAGCGCTAACATCGTCAGCCCGTTCACGTGGGCGGCGGGTCAATCAGGCCCGGGCGCAAACCATCACGCCGATGATCCGCAACGTCATCTTTGTAACCATTCTGATTATTGCCGTTATCGCCGGGTTGGCTAATTTGGGTGTCAACGTCACACCGCTGCTGGCGGGTGCTGGTGTGATCGGTCTGGCGATCGGTTTTGGTGCGCAAACGTTAGTGCAGGATTTGATTACCGGTATTTTTATCTTGATCGAAGATTCGTTAGCGGTCGATGACTTCGTGCAGATCAATAACCATATGGGCACGGTCGAGGGCTGACGCTGCGCACTGTGCGGCTACGCGATTTGGATGGCATTGTGCACATCATCACCTTTAGCCGCATTGAGTCGATTCATAACATGTCCCGCCAGTTCGGCATCGCGCTGATGCGAATACGCATTCCGTTTGATATGAAAATCGACGATGCGATTACGCTGATGCAGGAGACTGCCCAGGAGCTGCGCCGTGATCCGATGATGCGCCACTACATCTGGTCGCCGCTGGAGATGCAGGGCGTTCAGGGCTTTGAAGATGGCTGCCCCATTTTACGCATGCGCTTTCGCACCGCGCCGGAGATGCAGTGGGATGTCTCGCGGGCGTTTAACCTGTTGCTGAAGCAGCGTATGGAAGCTCAAGAGATTGACCTGGGCGTGCCGCGTCTTAGTGTCAGTATGGAAGCACGCGCTGAAGACCGCATGGAGGCGACCGCGGGTACTTCATTCTCTTTAGAAGAGGGCTCGCAAGAACAAGCCGGGCAAGAAAACACTTCGCCTGAGAGTGAACAAGGCAAGCATAGCGCGACGCAAGCAAGTGACTTCAACCCACAGGAGCATAAGAAACCAACACCTCCGAAGCCCGCGCCGCGTCCGACAAAAGCTGAGATTCGCCAGGATGAACAGGCACGCAGGCACGATAATACGAATAATCGTGCTGCGTCACATCGGCAAAAGCCCCAGGCACAGGGCAAGCCCCAGAGCGATTCCTATGCCAGCCCCGGTGGCGAACACGGCGATGAGTAGCCACGGGCCCCGCCAGCGGCGCCAACGGTTGTACAACGAGACCGCGTGGCTAACGCGGTCGACCAGTTCGTCGTGACGGGAAATGGCGTGATCCGGCGGCAGCGAAAAGTCGTTGGCGACATCGCCCTGCCAGTGGGCGCCGTGGCTGAGCCCCAGGCGCGCTCGTAGCTTTCCGATATCGCTGACGGTGTCGTGCAGCGTATCGTAGGTTTCGCGGCGTTCGGCAACCGCGAACACCGCCTCGGCATCCTGGCGTAGCGCGCTATGCTGGCAGCTAGCCACGGCTTGGCTGATTTCTTGTTCGTTGGCCTCGGGGGAAACCGCGAGGCGCTGGTACAAATCGCGCATAGGGTCAATTTATTCTCATGGGCCAGTGCATCCTGCGAAACGTCTAGCGTTACATGGTCTTAGTAAGTTTGCATCAAATAATCATAGGCGTTTTTAATACGCTGAAACCGCGCTGAGGCCAAGGCGACCTGTTGTTCACTTTCCGAATAGAAGCGGTCTGGATGGTGGAGCTGCGCCATCCGCCGATAGGCGTGGCGAACCTCTACCCGGGTGGCACCTGGGGTAAGTCCCAGCACCGAAAGCGCCCGCGTGGTGCGATCGGGCGGCGGTGAGGCGCGCTGCTGGCGATGCTCTTGTTGGCGATGCTGGTGACGAGAATCTTGCTGGCGAGAGCGGCGCCGTTCGCGCTCGGCCTGTTCGCGCTGCTGTTGTTGCCGTTGCCGTTCCTGCTCCTGTTGGCGCGTCTGTTCACGCTGGCGCTGCTGTTCCTGTTCGCGGGCTTGGCGAGCCTGCTCCTGGCGTTGCTGTTTCTCCTGCTGTTTTTGTTGCTTTTGCTGGTGGCGTCGCTCTTTCTGTTGTTGCTGCTGTTCGGCCCGAGCATTGGCCTGTTTGGTACTGCTCAGCGGCCTCGGCTTCGCGTGCTTTTCGGGCATGATAATCTGGGTCGTGTGCCTGCCAGTAAGCATCACGGCTGGGGTCTTCGGGTGTGGCAAGGGGTGTGCCGGTGAGCTCTTTAAACAGAGTATTCAAGGTCATTGGTGCGATACTTAGCAGGTCGGCCAAAAAACGCAAAATATAGTGGTTGGCCAGGGACAGCTCGCCGTCGTCAGTGGCGACGGTAATCGCTTGATGAATAACGCTCAGGCTGCGTTCTGTGCCGCATTCTTTGCGAACCACCTCGGCAGCTAGTTGGATCGCTTGCAAGTCTTGGCTACGGGCAATACTCATTACTGGCCCCAGCTCATGCCCGTGGCGAAACTGTGCGGTCACCTGAGCCAGGCGGCGGCGCCGCTGCCCCTCTGAAACATGTTGACGGTGCACCAGCACCCAGGCCAACAGCAGCAGGGTTGCCGTATCCACTTGGCTGCGGCTCTTTAATAGCAGCAGCTCAAAGGGTGAAAAACGGGCAATGGACATTTCCTAGCTCCATAGGTGAAGAGGTGAGCAGAGGGGTGGCTTTAGGTAGCGCCATGATCAAGTTAGCCATGGTATATCATCGCGTTAGGCAAAGGAGTAGGAGATTGATGAGTTGATCAACGTTGAGCGTAAAAACAGCTTTCAGCTGCGTCTTACCCGGCGGCTCAAGGAAGAGACATCGCATAACCTCGACGTCTATCTTTTTGTGCCTGGCGATTTGGGATTAAGCACCCAGCTTATCTCAGAAGAAGCCTTTTATCATGCCGCTATCAATGTCTCGCGCACCTACTACAGTGACGAGTATCTCTTACCGCTGGTGCACAGTCGGCTGGCCAGCCGTAATCGGCTCGGCAGCGACTCGTATCGGTTGAGCTTGAGTCTCTACGCCTATCAATACGTGGAAGCGATGGAGCGCACTACTCGAGCAATGTTGGTGAATGCCAATAAGCTGCGCCATGCTCGCCAAGAGGAGCGCGAAGAGAACAGTGAGGTGCAAGAGAGTGCCGTTGCCCTACGTGACCAACTGCATGAGATGATCGACTTGAGCGATGGTATTCTCAAGCGGCTGCGTCGCCACCAGCCTGATGACGAAAGTCTATATAAGTACTTTGCCAATATCGATAACTACCTCTCCTGGTTTACCGAACAACAGCTGCTGGCGCTGGTGGCACACATGCCCCGCGGCGGAGAGTTTACCGATATTCGCCGACGTTTTATTAGCGTGTGTCACCGGGAGGGCGAGTATCGCCGCGAACAGCAGTACAACGCCGAGCGCGTGATGGCTGATCCCACGCGGATGTCGAATAAAATGCGCTTGTTGCGGCGCCTGATTGAGCACCCGATTACCCTGAAACAAGAGGCATTGGAGCTGGGTGGCGGCGAGCAAAAAGCGGTCAAAGCGCTTGCCACCGCCGTGGTAATGGCCTTTGTATCGTTAGGCGTGCTGCAGTTGCGTAATGCTCTGGGAGATATCACCGCGCTGTTCGTATTAGCCATGGCGCTGCTCTACGCCCTGCGCGAAGTGTTTAAGGATGATTTGCGCAATACCCTGTGGCGCTGGCTGCGTAAAGGCCGTCCCAAGTGGCGGCGCCAGTATTTAGACCCCACGCGCAACGCCGTGGTGGGCCGCCAGTTGGAGTGGTTTGACTACAAGCGCTACGCATCGCTGGGCGATGATATCAAGCAGATGCGCCGCCGTACGGTAGCCCAGCGTGAAGAAGTGGTGCTGCACTATCGTTCAAGCTCACGTATGTCGCCTACGCGCTTTTTGAGCGGCTACGAGCATACCCGCGAAACGCTCAATCTGGATATCTCCATGCTTACGCGACTAATGAGTAAGGGCAAGCATCACATCTACCGTTTAAAAGATGGCCAAGCAGTTCGCGAGGGCGTCGAGCGCCGTCATCTGTTTAACTTAGTGGTTCGGGAGACGGGCAGTGAGGATAGCCCTTACTTGGCCCGCTGGAAGGTTGTCGTTAGCCGCTCGGGCATTGTCGATGTCGAGAAAGTCGAAGAGAGCAGCGTGGTGAAGGAAAGCGAATAACAAAAGTGCCAATAAACTGCGCCAGGTCAACGCAGCCTCAATGCGTTCTTTGAGATCGCTAGCCAGCATGGGCAAATCTTCAGCAGCGAGCTAGGCTCAAAGAACAAGCAGGATAATCTGCATCTGCGGCTCAGTCTTTAAAGGTTGAGCTCAAGGAGGAGTACAATGCAAGCTATCGATATTATGACGCCCAAAGTGGTGAGTGTGGGGCCTGACGCCGAAGTACGTGAAATTGCGCAACTGCTGCTCAAGCACCGTATTAGTGCGGTGCCTGTCGTAGATAGTGAGCGGCGGGTGATTGGCATTGTCAGCGAAGGTGATTTAATGCGCCGGGTAAAAAGTGACAGTGATCATGGACACTCCTGGTGGTTATCGCTGTTTACCGGCGGCAAGGATGCTGGCGACTATGTTAAGTCCCATGGTCGTAAAGCCCACGAGGTCATGACCCCGAATCCAATGACCGTGGAAGAGAACACGCCGCTGCATACCATTGCGCGAATGCTGGAAAAATCATATCAAGCGGGTGCCTGTGCTACGTGATGGCAAGTTAGTGGGTATTGTTAGCCGTGCTAACTTGCTCCAGGGTATCGCCAATGCCGCAGTGGCGCCAACCCAGTCGCCCACGGATGATCGCCAAATTCGTGAGGCTATTCTCAAAGAAGTTGAGAATAATACCGGCGTACAAGTTGAAGGTATTAGCGTGATTGTGGATGGCGGCGCTGTGGAGGTATGGGGGCTGGTCGAATCCCTTGAACAGAAGCAGGCGGTAACCGTTGCTGCGGAAAACGTGCCAGGGGTTACCCAAGTCGAAAATCATCTGGGCATGATGCCGCGGGGCGTGGGCTATATGTGACCTAAAGCCCGCTATTAAAATAGCGGGCTCTGCTTTCTTTACCTTACACCACTGCTTTAATCGCCTGCTCTAAGCTGTTCACGCTGCGCTCTGTGTGGTGCAGCTTATCGAGGCCAAATAGACCGATGCGGAAGGTTTGGAAGTTATCACCTTCATCGCACATTAGCGGTACGCCGCCCGCCACTTGCACGCCCGCCTGGGCAAGTTTGCCCACTAAGCCACTATCGTCGCTATAGCACACCACTACGCCTGGGGCTTCAAAACCTTCCGCAGCAACGCTCACAAAACCGTGGCGTTTAAGCATGGCGCGGACTTCCCGGCCAATCGCCTGCTGCTCCTCTTTTACCTTGGCAAAGCCGTAAGCGCGGGTTTCCTGCATAATGTCCCGTAATTGCCGCAGTGCATCGGTAGGCATGGTGGCGTGGTAGGCGTGCCCGCCATTTTCATAGGCCTGCATAATGCTGTGCCACTTGCCCAAATCGCAGGCAAAGCTGTTGCTCTGGGTCTCACTCAAGCGTTGCGTGGCACGTTCTGAGAGCATTACCATGGCGCAGCAGGGCGAACCGCTCCCCCTTTTGCGGCGCGCTTACCACCACATCAATGCCGAGTGCCTGCATATCCACCCACAGAGTGCCCGCGGCAATGGCATCCAGTACAAACAGGCCACCTACCTCGTGAGTGGCTTCGGCGAGCGCTTGAATATAGTCATCTGGAAGTAGCAAGCCCGCAGAGGTTTCGACTTGCGGGGCGAACACGACGGCAGGTTTTTCGCTACGAATCTGCGCGACGGCCTCCTCAATGGGCACTGGCTGAAAAGGCGAGCGAAGCTCATCGGCCTTTAGACGCCGTGCTTTAAGCACCGTGTGCTGATCGGTTAAGCGACCCATCTCAATAATTTGCGTCCAGCGGTAGCTGAACCAGCCGTTACGAATAACCAAGGTTTTCTGGTCAACGGCAAACTGGCGCGCCACCGCTTCCATGCCAAAGGTGCCGCTACCGGGCACGATAACGGCCGCTTGGGCGTTGTACACCTCTTTCAGCGTGGCTGAAATATCCCGCATCACACCTTGAAACTGCTGTGACATGTGATTCAGCGAACGGTCTGTGTAGACCACCGAGTATTCAAGCAAGCCGTCGGGGTCGACGTTGGGTAGTAAACCAGCCATGGCGTTCTCCTGTTTTTAGAAACAGCCTGTTGTTAGAAGCAAATCATTAAACACGCATCGTGAGTCACGCTAAAGCGCGAGGTTGCGTTTCAGAATACGGATAACTTCGTCGCGATGCCAATGATGATGGTCTAGGCACTATAAACGGGATAGCGACTAAAGTTGCACGCGAGTAAACGTTTACGTCGACGGGGTAAACGTTTACTTTGTGGGTTATGCAGCACTTTTAAGCTGCTTTTGTGCTGTTAACCAGCTACGGCTAAGGAGAATAGATGACCATTAACGTTACCGTTTGGGGTGAAAACGTCCACGAACAAACCAATGAAGTCGTGGCGCGAATTTATCCAGAAGGTATGCATAACTGCATCGCCAAAGGGTTAAACGAAGCTGAAGGGCTCGATGCCCGTGCGGTCACTCTGCAAGACACTGAACAGGGGCTAAGTGAAGAGATCCTAGAAAATACCGACGTGCTGCTGTGGTGGGGCCACGCTGCCCATGGCGATGTGTTGGAGGAAACTGTCGACCGCGTGCAGGCCGCGTGTTGCAGGGGATGGGGCTAATTGTGCTGCATTCTGGGCACTACGCAAAAATCTTCAAACGCCTGATGGGCACGACCTGCTCACTTAAGTGGCGGGAAGCGGGAGAGCGCGAGCGGCTGTGGGTCGTTAACCCTGGTCACCCTATCGTTCAGGGCCTGGGCGACTATATCGAACTGCCGCATACTGAAATGTACGGTGAGCCATTTGCGGTGCCAAACCCCGATGAAGTGATTTTTATCAGCGCCTTTGAGGGTGGTGAGGTATTCCGTTCAGGGCTGACCTACAAGCGCGGCAACGGCAAGATTTTCTACTTCCGCCCAGGTCACGAAACCTATCCGATCTATTACAACGAACAGGTAAAAACCGTGCTGAAGAACGCTGTGAAATGGGCGCGCCCGGAAGGCTCCCGCTGGATCGATAGCTGCCCCAATGTTCCTGCCGACCAGGCCCCCAACCCGGTGGAAATCAAAGGCGAAGGGCTGCATAAACCTGGCGAGGAGGGCTTCAAATGATCCGTTTAGCGATAATTGGCGCTGGCAGTATGGCGGGGGAACACGCCAAGCACTTTAGCCGGATCGAGGGGGTGGAAGTAGTGGCGGTGTGCGATATGGAGCTGGCCAAGGCCCGCGACTTTGCTGGCCGTTTTGGTATCGCCGATGCGTATGACGACCTGGAAGCTATGCTGGCGCGGGAGGATATCCAAGCCGTTAGCAACGTCACGCCGGATGGTGTTCATAAGCGCACGTCACTGGCCGCGATCACCGCAGGTAAGCACATTCTGTGCGAAAAGCCGCTGGCGACGAATGCGGATGATGCGCATGAAATGGCCCAAGCGGCGCAGGCCGCCAAGGTCATCAATATGGTCAATTTTAGCTATCGCGATGCCCCGGCCATTCAGCATGCTCGTGCGCTGATTACCGCTGGGGCGATTGGTCAAGTTCGCCACGTAGATGCCAGCTACCGGCAAAGTTGGCTGGTCAGCAATGAGTGGGGGCGCTGGGATCAGGAGAGCCAGTGGCTATGGCGGCTCTCGGAAGCCCATGGCAGCAAAGGTGTACTGGGCGATGTGGGCGTTCACATTGTTGATTTTGCCAGCTTTCCGGTCGGCGATATTACTCGCGTTAACTGCGAACTGACCTGTTTTGAAAAAGCTCCAGACAACCGGATTGGTGACTATTTGTTGGATGCCAACGACACCGCGCTAATGCGAGTGACGTTTGCCAATGGGGCCAAGGGCACCATTCAAGCCACCCGCTGGGCGACCGGGCATCACAACTCGTTAACCCTGAGTGTACACGGCGATAAAGGTGCTATTCGCGTCGATTTAGACGCCTCAAAAGACGACGTGCAGGTGTGTTTGGACGATGACGTTCACCCGGCGCGCTGGAGCACAGTGAAGGCACCGCCAACACCCAGTATCTATCAGCGTTTTGTTGAAAGCATCCGCAGTGGTCAAAACGACCAGCCGGACTTTGCCCGCGGGGCGGCGATCCAAACCGTTCTTGATGCCTGCGTTATCTCCAGTCAGGAAGATCGCAGCCTGGAAGTTGCAGTGTAATCAGCGTCGCAACGCCGGGTGTTTTTCGGCACACTGGAGGCATTCCAGGTGAAAAATAGGGCGGGAAATAGCCGGTGAGAGATTCGGTGATAAAGAGCAAGCAAAGCGCCCAAACGGCCACCATCCGAGAAATTGCCCGGCGGGCCGAGGTATCGATTGCCTCGGTGAGCCGGGCCCTGAACGGCAAGCCAGGGCTCAGTGATGCCCTGCGTGAGAAAATTTTGGCGATTAGCCAAGAAGTGGCCTACCAACCCAGCGCCGCGGCTCGTCAGCTAATAAGCGGTAAAACGGCGGTGGTAGGCATCTCTCTCGGCCGTCAGGATATCGAGCTGCGCCCTTACTATATCTTGCTCTACCAGCACCTTACCGTGGCCCTTCATCAGCAGGGTATAGTGCCGGTGTTCTTTAATCACCAACAAACCGCTGAATTACCCGAACGCGCGGGGCAGCTATTTTGCTTGGTGAAGCCCCAGGCGATGAGCGCCCAGCGCTGCTTAAGGCCGCTGCGATTCCTTTTGTGCGCATAGGTGATGCCGGGGAAGGCTTTTCCGTCGCCCCGGACGATCGGCAGGGGCTGTATGAGATGACCCACCACCTCATTACCCAGGGTCGCAGGCGGCTGGCGTTTATGGGCGGCGAGCTAGAGGTGCCGCGTCCCCATAGCCGTTTGGAGGGCTACCGGCGGGCGTTGGCAGAGGCTGGGTTTGCTGAACGCTTGATCAGCCTACCGCACCGCTTCGCGTCAGACTCCCTTAACAGCTATCGCTATCTAAATCGCTATTTAGACGAAGAGGGCACTCAATCATTGCCTTTTGATGCGCTGGTATGCGCCACCGACGAACTAGCGTTGGGCTGTGTGGCCGCGCTTGAAGACCGCGGGATTGAAGTGCCTTTTCAGGTCGCGGTGACAGGCTTTGATGACCTGCCCACCCTCGCTACTGGGCTCACCACCGTACGGCAGGATATTGCCGAGATAGCCGAGACGAGCATGGCACTACTGGCAGAAGCAAGGGCGGGAGAAGCGCCCCGGCACGTATCGTTGCCGGTGGCGCTGGTGCTACGGGAAACGAGTTAGCACGGCGGCAACTGCTCCGGCCTAAAGGCGTCGGGGAGCAGTGCTTGCATATGCAAGCTTGGGTGGCTGCAGGTTCGATCTGTGACGACCTATATGCTGGATACCTGCATCTGTTCATTCATTATGTGCGAACAAGGAGCATCGGTTATCAGTCGCCTAGCCACTGAGGTTGGGCAGGGGAATCGAATAGTGGGATCGACGCTGACTTATGCCGAAATTCGCTATGCAGAAATGCGCTATGGTCAAATCGGTAAGAAAGCATCTGCTAAGCACAAGTCTCTTGTTGATGAATTCGTGAAGCGATTGGATGCCGTATTGCCCTGGGATAAGCAAACCGTGGATGCAACCGTTGAGATAACGCGGGTGTTAGCTAAAGCAGGCACGCCTATTGGCTCAAACGACTCGGCCATTGCAGGGCATGCAATCGCCTCGACTTGCACCCTGGTTACCAACAACGTGCGTGAATTTAGCCATGTACCAGGGCTGGTTTATGAAGACTGGATTCATTAACACTGGCTATTTTTACGTGAACAGTCAGTTTTATGGAGACAACACAGTGAATCTATATTTTCGAATGATCTGGCTACTACTGACGACGAAGCGTCGACGCGGTTGGATGCGCCTGAATGCCCTTGAAAATACCCTTGAGGGAATTGTTTTACTCAATGATATCGATGTGAATGGCCACATGAACAATGGCCGGTTCATGACGGTCTGCGATCTTAACCGCATTGACTTGTTCATTCGCACAGGCTTGGCTCGAATCATGCTTCGGCGAAAATGGATGCCCATCATCTCTTACCATGACATGAGCTACTATAAGTCACTCAAGCTTGGTCAGCGTTATCGTTGCAATATGAGTATGGAGCATTGGGACGAGAAGTACTTTTACATGCGGCACAGGTTTACCAACCCCAGCGGTGCCACGGTTGCTGAAGGTGTTTCGCGTGCGGTTATTCGTGGTAAAGACGGCGTCATTCCACCCGAAGAAGTGGTGGCTGCTGTGGAAGCGTATCAACAGTTGTCCACGGAAAAGCCGTCAGCTGAATAAAGCGAAACGGCTTCTTTGGCGTAGAAATATTAACGCGGTGGCAACTGCTCCGGCCCGAAGGCGTCGGGGAGCAGTGCTTCCATGGTGTAGGTTTTGAGCAGCTCTCCGCTGCCGGATAGCACCTTGATCTGAGTCTCTGGCGTGGCGAACTCGCGAATGCGCTGACGACAATCGCCGCAGGGCGTACAGAGGTGATCAGCGGGGCCCATGACGTAGACGGTCGCCAGCTGGCGTTGGCCTGCGGTCACCATGGCGGAAATGGCCGAGGCTTCAGCACACAAGCCTTTGTAGTGCGCCACCTCCACGTTGGTGCCGGCAAACTGCTGACCATCGGGAGTCACCATCACCGACGCCACCGGATGCGCGGAGTAGGGCACATAAGCGTTAGCCCGCGCGTTTAACAACTTTTGAACGATCTCTTCCAATACTTGATCCATCACTTTTCCTTTTGGCCGCTTCAACGCCCTAAGCGCGGGCAGCGTCGTCGCGAAGTACTGTGTCCAGTGCAATCAGCATCATATCGTCGAAGGTGGTTTGACGGTCGGCGCTGGAGAGCGAGTCGCCTTTCAGGATGTGATCCGACACGGTGCAGATGGTCATGGCGCGGGCGCCAAACTCAGCGGCGACGCCGTAAAGACCTGCGGCTTCCATCTCGACGCCGACAATGCCGTAGCGCTTGAGCATTTCAGCCATTTCGGTTTGCGGGTTGTAGAACAAGTCTGCAGAGAAGATGTTGCCCACTTTGACCGGCACGTTTTTGGCCTTGGCGGCGGCCACTGCGTGCTGGGTGAGTTCAAAATCCGCAAGCGCGGCGAAGTCGTGGTCATTGAAGCGCATGCGATTGACTTTGGAGTCGGTGCTGGCGCCCATGCCGATCACCACATCGCGGACGTTGACGTCGTCGCGTACCGCGCCGCAGGAGCCCACGCGAATTAGCGATTTTACGCCGTAGTCGGTGATCAGCTCTTTGGCATAGATGGAGACCGACGGAATGCCCATGCCGTGGCCCATCACGGAAATCTCGCGGCCTTTATAGGTGCCGGTATAACCAAACATGTTGCGCACGTCGTTGACCTGACGCACATTCTCCAGGTAAGTATCGGCGATGTATTTGGCGCGCAGCGGGTCGCCGGGCATCAGTACGGTATCGGCAAAATCACCGGGAGCAGCGTTAATATGTGGGGTTGCCATCAAAGGTCTCCTTTAAGCGGCGCTAGTCGTTAAGCGGCGTCGGGTAGAAAGCTTTTGCCATCGGCCATGGCCGGTAGCAGGAAAAAGTCGGCCAGGGTTTGGCCAATATCGGCAAAGGTGCCGCGCTCGCCCAGCGGGCCGGGGGTAAAGCCGGGGCCATGTACCAGAATGGGGATGTACTCGCGGGTGTGCTCGGTGCCGTGCCAACTGGGGTCGCAGCCGTGATCGGCGGTGAGAATCAGCAGATCATCTTCGCTTAGCGCAGCCAGTAGATTAGGCAGCTTTGCATCGAAATCTTCCAGCGCGGCGGCATAGCCCGGCACGTCCCGGCGGTGGCCATAGACCGAGTCAAAATCGACAAAGTTGGTCATGATCATGGCGCGCTCGCCTTCGTCGCGTTGGTTGGTGCGCTCGATCTCTCTGAGGGTGGCGTCCATGAGTGCGTCATGGCCGCTGGCTTTTACCTTGTGGGTAATGCCGCAGTGGGCGTAGATATCGGCGATTTTACCAATCGAGACCACTTCGCCACCGGCATCGGCGAGCTTTTGCAGTACGGTGGGCGAGGGCGGCTCAACGCTGTAGTCGCGGCGGTTGCCGGTGCGGGCGAAAGTGGTGCTGTCTTCGCCAATAAACGGACGCGCAATGACGCGGCCAATGTTATAAGGCTCCAGCAGCTCGCGGACGGTTTCGCACAGCTTATAAAGCCGCTCAAGGCCGAAATGCTCTTCGTGAGCGGCGATCTGAAAGACCGAATCCGCCGAGGTGTAAACAATTGGCTTGCCGGTGGCGACGTGCTCTTCACCCAGGCGGGCGATGATCTCGGTACCGGAGGCGTGGCAGTTGCCAATCACGCCGGTGAGATTAGCTTCTTGCACGATGGCGTCGAGCAACTCAAGGGGGAAACTGTCGGTTTTATCTAGAAAGTAACCCCACTCGAAGCGTACCGGGACTCCGGCAATTTCCCAATGGCCGGAAGGGGTATCTTTGCCGCTGGAAATTTCTTTGGCGTGGGCGTAAGC
Source organism: Halomonas sp. PA16-9 (assembly GCF_009728585.1). Lineage (NCBI taxonomy): Bacteria > Pseudomonadati > Pseudomonadota > Gammaproteobacteria > Oceanospirillales > Halomonadaceae > Halomonas > Halomonas sp. PA16-9. The sequence continues at coordinate 1,221,363 of NZ_CP040451.1, forward strand.
ACCTTCCAGACTATCCGGCAGCGTGACACCTTCGGCAACGCTGCCCGTGGCATCGCGGTGGGCATGAAATAGTCCCAGCTTGGCCATGTTGGGCAGCTTGAGTGGCCCAGAACGGTTGGCGTTATCCGCCTCACCACGGGCGCAAGCGGCGGCTATATGACCCAAGGTGTCGGAGCCTTCATCACCGAAGGTCGCGGCATCCGGGGCGGCGCCAATCCCAAAGGAGTCAAGTACCAGTACAATCGCGCGGCTCATAAGGCTTCTCCACGGAAAGTGTCTTGTAGCAGGGTGTCGGCGCTGGCCGTACCTTCGCCAATTGTAAACGCTGCACGCAGCTGTTCGGCGGCGCGCTCGGCGGCGGCGTCACTGCGGGCGTGCACCATGGCAATGGGGCGCTGGCTATCCACGCTCTCACCGATTTCGACGATGTCGGTGAAACCGACGCTGTGATCGACGCTGGCATCGTTACGCAGGCGGCCACCACCCAGTTCCACCACGCTCATGCCCACCGCACGGGTATCGATGCGTTGCACGATACCCGATTGCTCGGCATATACCGGCTTGATTACCTCGGCCTTGGCTAGGTAGTGTTCGGAGCGTTTCATAAAGTCGCTGGGGCCACCGAGTTCGTGCACCATGCGGGCGAATACTTCAGCAGCTGCGCCAGAGGTTAGCGCCTTCTCAAGCTGAGTAAGCGCTTCTTCACGTGAGCCTGCGAGCCTGCCGGCGATCAGCATTTCCACGGCCAGTTCACGGGTGACTTGCATCACGCGGCTGTTGGGGCGGTCGCCACGCAGCAGGGCCAGAGTCTCAACGATCTCTACGGCGTTACCGGCGCAGGGCGCCAGCGGCTGACTCATATCGGTGAGCAGGGCGGTGGTGGGCGTGCCTGCCTGGGTGGCCACATTGGCGATGCTTTTGGCCAGTTCGCGGGATTTTTCCGGCGTAGGCATAAAAGCGCCGCTGCCGACTTTAACGTCCATTACCAGCGCATCCAGTCCGGAGGCCAGCTTCTTGCCCAAGATAGAGGCGGTAATCAGCGGAATCGATTCCACGGTGGCGGTCACATCGCGCACGCCGTAGATGCGCTTGTCGGCGGGGGCGAGATCACCCGTTTGGCCAATAATCGCTACGCCGGTGGTTTTCACCACCTCGCGGAAGCGCTCAGGGGCAGGGTAGGGGTCGTAGCCGGGGATCGATTCGAGCTTATCCAGGGTGCCACCGGTGTGGCCCAGGCCGCGACCGGAGATCATCGGTACAAAGGCGCCGCAGGCGGCGACCCAGGGGCCGAGCACCAACGAAACCAAATCGCCCACGCCGCCGGTGGAGTGCTTGTCGACGATCGGGCCGGGCAGGTTTAGATCGCTCCACTGCATCACGTGGCCAGAGTCGCGGGTGGCGGTGGTCAGCGCAACGACTTCTTCACGGCTCATGCCGTTGAGAAACACGGCCATGGTGAAGGCGCCAATTTGGGCGTCGCTGATGCGATCATCGGCAATGCCCTGCACAAAGGCTTTAATCTCTTCCGCGGGCAGCGGCTGGTTATCACGCTTTAGGCGAATCAGCTCCTGGGGAAGAAGGGTGTGTTTAGTCGCGTTGGCAGACATTAGTAACCTCCGTCAGTGGTGGCCGCGTTGGTGTTGCCGGTCAACGTAGCCAGCAGATTACCCAGCAGGCTAGAGGCACCAAAGCGGAAGTGAGCGGGCGTCGCCCAGCCTGAGCCCATAATATCGTTAGCAAGAGCCAAATATTCTGCTGCGTCTTCGGCGGTTTTGACGCCACCTGCTGCTTTAAAACCAACGTCTTGGCCACTGGCCTTGATGGCTTTGAGCATAATTTCTGCGGCTTCCAGTGTAGCGTTAACAGCTACTTTGCCGGTCGAGGTTTTAATGAAATCCGCACCGCCTTCAATGGCCAGTTCGCTGGCGCGTTTGATCAGCGCAGGTTCTTTGAGCTCGCCGGACTCAATGATCACTTTGAGCAGTGCTTGACCAGCGCAGGCGGCTTTGCACATTTCTACCAGCTCAAGGCCGGTCTCTTCGTCGCCTGCCATCAACGCGCGGTAGGGAAATACCACATCAACTTCATGGGCGCCGGAGGCAACCGCATCGCGGGTTTCACGGGCGGCGGCCATAATGTCGTCGTCGCCATTAGGGAAATTGGTGACCGTGGCGATCTTCACCTGCTCGTTTAGCTTGTGAGCCGTAAGGGCACGCTGGGCGGTGACAATAAACTGTGGGTATACGCAGACCGCGGCAGGGGTGCCAAAGGGCGTTTTTACCTGCTGGCAGAGCGCTTCAATGGTGCTGTCCGTGTCGTTGTCGTTCAGGCTCGTCAGATCCATGAGGGTGAGTGCTTGGCGGGCGGCTTGGACGATATGGGGAGAGGCGGTCGCAGTCATGGAATTCTCACAAATCAGTAAAAGATAAAAACGGGCACTGCGGATAAAGCCGCAGTGCCCGCCACCTTCAGTAAAACCCGCTGCGTTAAGCAGTGACGTTACTTAGGGCGATAAAGAAGCCAGCAATCGAGGCCGACATCAAGTTGGACAGTGTACCGGCCAATACGGCTTTGACGCCAAAACGAGCAATCTCTTTGCGGCGGGTAGGGGCAATGCTACCCAGGCCACCCAGCAGAATCGCAATGGAGGAGAGGTTCGCAAAGCCACACAGCGCAAAAGAGAGGATCGCCATGGTGTGCGGTGTCATCATCTGACCCGTCGCAGCTACCACCTGTTCCCCATCAATGTAAGGCGCTAGGTTGATGTAGGCGACAAACTCGTTGACCACTAATTTTTGGCCAATGAATGAGCCAGCCAGCGTCGCCTCTTCCCAGGGTACACCCAACAGGAAGGCCAGCGGGGCAAACAGCCAGCCCAGGATCAGCTCCAGGCTCAGCGAGTCAAAGCCCACCCAGCCGCCAATGCCACCCAGGATGCCGTTGATCAGGGCAATCAGGGCGATAAATGCCAGCAGCATCGCGCCCACGTTGGCGGCCAGCATTAAACCCGAGGTAGCGCCCGATGCAGCAGCATCCAGGACGTTGGCAGGTTTATCTTCCAGGGCTTCAATCTCTTCTTCCACCTTGGTAACGCTGTCGCTGTCGGTAACGTCTTGGGTTTCCGGCATGATCAGCTTGGCGAACAGCAACCCGCCCGGCGCCGCCATAAAGGAGGCCGCTACCAAGTACTCCATGGGAATACCCAGCGCGGCGTAGCCCGCCAATACTGAACCGGCGACCGACGCCAGACCACCACACATAACGGCAAACAGCTGCGAAGGCGTCATGCGGGCGATAAACGGGCGCACCACCAGCGGCGCTTCGGTCTGGCCGACGAAAATATTTGCCGTTGCAGAAAGCGACTCCGTGCGAGAGGTGCCCAGGGCTTTTTGCAGGGCACCACCGAGGATGCGAATCACCCACTGCATAATGCCGATGTAGTAGAGCACGGCGATCAGCGAGGAGAAGAAGATAATGACGGGGAGTACTTTGATCGCAAATACAAAGCCGACATTATCCACATCGGCTAAGCCGCCGAACAGAAAGCCGATACCATCGTTGGCATACACCAAAATTTGGCTAACGCCGGAGGAGATGGCCTGTAGTACCGCTTGGCCAAACGGCACATAAAGTACAAAGGCACCAATCCCCGCTTGTATAGCAAAGGCGCCCAGCACGGTACGTAGCCGGATCGATTTACGGTCGTAGGAGAAGATCAGGGCAATGGCCACCAGAGTGACCATACCCACCAAGCTCATAAGGAGTGTCATAAGGAGATCCTTCGAGTCCGCGAGTAAGAAGCGCGTTTATAGTAAGTTGAGCTTGACGGAGTAGATCATCGCATTCTGATAATTGTTGGGGGTGCCCAACTTATTGTCAGAGTAGCGATACTGAATGCCAGTGGTGATCAAATCACTCGGATGCCACCATAGGCTCAGTGCACCGTTGGTGCCTACACTGCCCGCTGTATCGCCCACGTAGTTCTGCTCCAGATACTCATCGTCGCGACCAAAGGTCTGTTCGTGCCAGTTGGTGACGCTGAAGTCCTGGTTGAGTGCAGTGAAATCATAACCCGCGACCCAGCCTGCCATATAGCCGTTCATGCCGGTATAGCTGTTACTTTGTACCCGCGCAGCACCGATAAAGGGCTTGAACCACAGGCCATTGTCGAAGGTAGTGCGGTAACCCAAACCAAGAATCTGATCCTGCTCGCGGCTGTCATAACCGTAATCACGGAAGTCATACAGGTGGGCGTAAATCGACAGCGAGCTGTCACCCAGGTAAATGTGTGAGGTCACTTTACCCGCGGTGCGGAAGTTGTCTTTACCACCGCTGGACTCATCGAACTGGTCGTTGGTGGGGTTCTCGAAATCAAAGAAGCCGTAGAACTCGCCCCAGCTAAAGCCAGCGCCGCCTTCGATTTCGAGAAACATAAAGTCGCTTTTCGCCGCGTTGGAAGCGGTGCGCGCCTCGGTGCCGTTTGACCAGTCCAGGTAGTTAACCGAAACGTTGGCGAATGACCACAGTCGATCTAGAGGATGCGACTGAGCAGCCTCGTCTGCCATTAGCGGCGTAGTGAGTATGGCCCCTAATACGCCAGCGCCAAGCGCGATCTTAGACGAAGGGGGGCGAGAGTGTGTACGAGCAGTCATGAGAGCCTCAACATTGGTTGTCGCGGAGCCACTTGGGTGTGGCTATCCGAGTTTGTAGTCGTGCGGGCTGGCGTTAATGTTAAAATTATAACATTTAGTGTTATTTTTCTAACGTTGATTTGCAAGAGTTGTCACATCAACGCTATTTAAATGTCATATGGCTCTCATTGTGGCACTAATAGCACCAATAGCCGTCGTAGCAGTGGAAATTACGCCGCCGCTCGCTCAGCATAGAAATGAAAATGGACGCAACACCGATGCTCTCGTTGCGAAAATCACAACAAGAGGGGTTTGCCAGGAGATGCCCACCATGAATGGCCGTAGTGCGCTGCGCCTTGCCAAGCTTCAGGAAGCGCTTGCCAGTGGCGGTACTCTTCATCTGCGCGATGCCGCAGAGCTATGCGATGTTTCCGAAATGACCATCCGTCGCGATCTGACGACTCAGGATACTGCCATTAGCCTGCTGGGTGGGCGCCTAGTGATGGCAAACTACCCTGGCGTAACGCCTATTTATGACTTGACCGAACAGCAGGCTAGCCACTACCAGGCCAAGTATCGGCTTTGTCAGCGGGCGTTAGCTTACATAGAAGAGGGCGATACGCTGTTTATCGACTGCGGCTCAACGCTAATGCCGCTGCTGAGCCAGTTAAGTCATTTCCGAGAGCTGACGGTAGTGACCTATGCGCTTAATGTTGCCAATGCCGTTGCCGCCCTGCCCAACGTGCGCTTGGTGCTACTAGGCGGGCTGTTTTATGCCACCTCGCAGTCATTCGGTAGCGACAATATGACTGCTGCTATCGAGCGGTTAGGCATTAATAAGGCGCTGATCTCCGCTGCAGGGGTGGATTTAGAGCGTGGTGTTAGCTGCTTTCACTTTCACGAAGTGGCGCCTAAACAGGCTGCCATTGCCACCGCTATGCAGCGCCTGTTGGTGGTAGATGCCAGTAAGTTCAGCGTAGTTCGCCCGGCCTATTTCGCTGCTCTGGACGATTTTGATGTGGTGGTTACCGACGAAGAGGGCGCCCCGCAGTTGCTTAAAAAAAATGGCCGCGTTGTACCTGAGATAGTGGTTCCCACCGTCACAGTGGCGTAAGCGATTTCCCCCTTGCTCATCCCAGTCAATACCTTGGGTGCGGCAATGCGCCACTTCTTTCATGATCTCGATCAATAGAAAATACTTTAGTCTTAACTGCTTAAGCCTTTAGTGCTTAGGCCAGCGAGGCTCGTCGCCAATTCCCATCCGGCGACGCATATTTTTCCCGGAGCAATGGCGCCCAGCGTCACGTGTGCACTGTCCTTGAGAGCGTTTTCCTAGCACGTTTTCAAGAGCGCCATGCAGAGCATGTTTTGGGAAGAGTATGGGGTGGTAGTTAGCCTGCTATGTAGAAGGGCGACATGGCTAGCTAGTGTTTTAAACAACCTCTGACGAGATCACACCATGCAACGACGCTCACTTTGGCGCAGGCGAGGCACTCTAGTGCTCCTTGCGCTGTGTCTGTTTCTAGCAGGCTGTAGTTCAGCGCTGCTAGACCCAAAAGGCCAGATTGGCGCTGAGCAGCGCACACTGATTCTGACCGCCTTTGGCCTAATGTTGATTGTAGTTATTCCTGTGATTGTCATGACGCTGCTGTTTGGCTGGCGTTACCGGCGTAGTAATAGCCTGGCTAAATACACGCCTGATTGGGCGCACTCCAACGTGATTGAAGCGGTGGTGTGGATCGTGCCCTGTGCGATTATCGCGGTGCTCGCCCTGTTGACCTGGAAGACCTCCCATAGCCTTGATCCCCACAAACCGCTGGAAAGCGATGTGGCGCCGATCGAAATACAGGCGGTGGCGCTTGATTGGAAGTGGCTGTTTATCTACCCCGAGCAGGGTATTGCCAGTGTTAACGAAGTGGCCTTTCCGGTAGATACACCGGTGCGCTTTCGGGTCAGCTCAGGCTCAGTGATGAACGCTTTCTTTATCCCCCATCTTGGTAGCCAGATTTATGCCATGGCGGGCATGGATAACGATGTCCATCTCATCGCCGATGAGATTGGTAGCTACCCTGGTCGTTCCACCAACTACAGTGGCGCGGGCTTCTCTGGCATGACCTTTGAAGCCAAGGTGACCAACCCTGAGGATTTTGACGCCTGGGTGGAAACGGTACGCGCTGCTCCACAAACGCTGACCTACCCAGAAGGTTATGAAGCGTTGGCGGAACCTAGCGAATCGAATCCGGTTGAGTACTTCTCAGCCATCTCACCATCGCTGTATGAAAGCATCTTACGAAGCTTCCATACCGGCGGCGAGCATCAGATGGGCGGCGATCATGCTGACTCCTACGATGGTGAAAATGAGAAGACTGCCGATCACGCGGCCGAATCAGGTCATGTCACTAACAACCATGCTAGTCAGGATAATGCCATGCGCAGCCACTCCTCTAGCGTAGAAGTGGGAGGTTAAGCCGTGTTTGGAAAACTCACGTTAGAGTCAATTCCCTACCACGAGCCGATCATCATGGTCGTCGCGGCCTTTATGGCCATTGGTGGGATCGCACTGTTTGGTTTAATCACCTATTACCGTAAGTGGGGCTGGCTGTGGAACGAGTGGTTTACCTCCGTTGACCATAAAAAGCTCGGCATTATGTATTTCATCGTCGCTCTGGTGATGCTGCTGCGCGGCTTCTCGGATGCGATAATGATGCGCACCCAGCTGGCGATGGCCGCCGGGGATGCAGCGGGCTATTTACCCCCCGAACACTACGACCAGATCTTTACCGCCCACGGCGTGATTATGATCTTCTTTGTCGCCATGCCCATGGTCATCGGCTTGATGAACCTGGTGGTGCCGCTGCAAATTGGTGCCCGCGACGTTGCTTTCCCTTTCCTGAATAACTTAAGCTTTTGGCTGTTTGCGGTCTCCGCGATACTGGTCAATATCTCGCTGGTGGTGGGCGAATTCGCCAAAACCGGCTGGCTCGCTTACGCGCCGTTATCGGGGATCGAGTTTAGTCCCGGGGTGGGGGTCGACTACTGGATATGGGCGTTGCAGATATCCGGTATAGGCACCACGCTGACCGGTATTAACTTTTTCGTGACCATCATTAAAATGCGCACCAAAGGCATGACGATGTTCCGCATGCCGATCTTCACCTGGACCTCGCTGTGCGCCAACGTGCTGATCATTGCTTCCTTCCCAATTTTGACCGCGACCATCGCGCTGCTAACGCTGGATCGCTATTTGGGTATGCACTTCTTTACCAATGATTTTGGCGGCAACATGATGATGTACGTCAATCTCATCTGGGCCTGGGGCCACCCGGAAGTTTATATCCTGATTCTGCCAGCCTTCGGCGTGTTCTCTGAAGTGATTGCGACCTTTGCCCGTAAGCGGCTGTTCGGCTACGCCACCATGGTGTGGGCGACCATTTCGATCACCTTGCTCTCGTTTGTGGTTTGGTTGCACCACTTTTTCACCATGGGGGCGGGCGCCAACGTCAACGCCTTCTTCGGCATTATGACAATGATCATCGCCATTCCTACCGGGGTGAAAGTGTTCAACTGGCTGTTCACCATGTTCCGCGGCAGCCTGGAACTCACTTCGCCGGTGCTATGGACGCTGGGCTTTATTATCACCTTTACCCTAGGCGGTATGACCGGCGTTATGCTGGCGGTGCCCGCGGCTAACTTTGTGTTGCATAACAGCCTGTTCGTTATTGCGCACTTCCACAACGTTATTATCGGCGGCGTGGTGTTCGGCATGATGGCGGGGCTTACCTATTGGTTCCCCAAAGCGTTCGGTTTCACTTTGAACGAAAAGTGGGGCAAGCGTTCGTTCTGGTGCTGGTTTATCGGCTTCTACGTCGCCTTTATGCCGCTTTACGTACTGGCCTTCTTTGGTGCCGTGCGCCGCATGCAGTCCTACGCCAACCCCGAATGGCAGCCGTGGATGATTCTGGCTTGGGTAGGCGCGGTAATCATTATGCTGGGCATTGTCTGCACCATCATCCAGTTCTGGGTGAGTATTCGTGACCGCAAACAGAACGCTGATGTCACCGGCGACCCCTGGAATGGCCGCACCTTGGAGTGGTCAACCTCTTCTCCAGCGCCGTTCTACAACTTTGCACGTCTGCCGGAAGTGGGCGATATCGACAGCTTCTGGTCGCAAAAGCAGCGTAGCGAAGAGCAGCTTGAAGAAGCCCCCTATACCGATATTCATATGCCTCGTAATACCGTGGCCGGGCCAGTTATCAGCTTCTTTGCGCTGGTCATCGGCTTTGCGCTGGTGTGGCATATCTGGTGGTTAGCCGGCGTCGGCGCCGTGGGTGTATTCATCAGCTTTATGGCACGGGTATTTAACGACGATATCGACTACTACGTTCCCGCTGCTGAAGTTGAGCGAATCGAACGTGAGCATCAACAACGCGTGGAGGCGCAAGCGTAATGTCGACTGATACGCTAAATCATAGCTCGCACCACCCGGTAGAGCACGAAGAAGAGCATCACGATGCCTCGGGCACGAAATTGTTTGGTTTCTGGGTCTACTTAATGAGCGATTTGGTGATCTTCGGGTCACTGTTCGCCACTTATGCCGTGCTGATGAAGGGCACGGCGGGTGGGCCAACTGGCGCTGATATCTTTGAATTACCTTTGATCCTTTTCGGAACCTTTGCACTGCTGATCAGTAGTTTCACCTTTGGTATGGGCGTTTTGGCAATGCATGCCAACCGTGTTGGCCAAGTGAAAGTGTGGCTGATTATTACCTTTCTACTGGGCTTGTGCTTCCTGGGGATGGAAGTCTATGAATTCCAGCATCTAATCCATGAAGGGTACGGTCCGGACCGTAGCGGCTTTTTATCGGCCTTCTTTACCCTAGTCGGTACTCACGGGTTGCACGTTACGTTTGGCATGATCTGGATTTTGGTGATGTTGGTACAGCTTTACACCAAAGGGTTGAACGATATGACCCGGCCGAGGATTTTGTGCCTAAGCCTGTTCTGGCACTTCCTCGATATTGTCTGGATCTGTGTCTTCTCATTCGTCTATCTGATGGGAGTGTTGTGAGATGAGTGCAAGTTCAACCAATGCCCATGGCAGCGTTAAGTCGTATGTGACAGGACTGGTATTGTCGCTGATACTGACCATTATCCCTTTTGCGGTGGTGATGAGTGGCGCTTTTAGCGTGTTGGCTACCGTGATTGTGATAGCCGTGACCGCAGTGTTGCAGATACTGGTGCAACTGGTCATGTTTATGCATATGAGTACCAAAGCCGACGAAGGCTGGAATCTGATGTCCTTCGTCTTCACACTGACGATTCTCGTCCTAGTGGTAGGAGGCTCGCTGTGGATCATGCAGCATCTGCATCTCAACATGATGATCGGCTAATCTCAGCGCCCAGCCGCTGGCGGGATCTGCTCGAGCTGACCAAGCCGGGCATTATCGGCGGCAACCTGATTGCCACCCTGGGGGGCTATTTTCTCGCCGCCCAAGGGCAGTTCGAGTGGCTCAGCTTTGTGTCGGTCATGGTGGGGATTGCATTAATCATCGCGTCAGGCTGTGCGTGTAACAACGTTATTGACCGCGATATTGATGCATTGATGGCGCGTACGCGCCATCGCCCCCTGGTAAGAGGCAGCATCTCTATTACCCAGGCACTGGGCGTTTCGGCGCTGCTGGGTGTATCGGGGGTGGTGTGCCTGGCGCTGGGCACCAACGGGCTAACCGTTGCCTTGGCGGTGATTGGCTGGGGCGTGTATGTGGGGCTTTATAGCCTCTATATGAAGCGCCGCTCGGAGTACGGCACCTTGGTAGGCAGCCTCTCCGGCGCCATGCCGCCGGTGGTAGGCTACTGCGCCGTGACCGGTCAGTTCGACAGCGGTGCCATTATGCTGCTGGTGATTTTCTGCCTGTGGCAGATGCCGCACTCCTATGCGATTGCGATCTTCCGCTACGCCGATTATCAACGGGCATCGATTCCGGTACTGCCGGTGGTGCGCGGGGTGAAAATGGCCAAACACCATATCCTTGGCTACATTGTGGCGTTTATTCCCGCCTCGCTGGCGCTAGGGCTGGCCAGCCAAGCGGGCGCGGGATATCTGTGCGTGGCGCTGACCATGGGCGGCTACTGGCTCTACTTGGCACTGCGCGGCTACCGTTTAGATGACGATGTGCGCTGGGCCAAAAAGGTGTTTGGCGTCTCTATCCTTACCATCACCGCGATGAGTTTAGTCATGGTGCTGGAATCGATGGTGCCGATGTGGGTTTAGCCCTCACATACCGTTAAGCCGTTAATAAAACGCCCCAAGCAGTTATCTGCTTGGGGCGTTTTTATTGGCTAGGGAAAGTTTCTGTAACTCAGCTTTCCCGCTGACTGGCCTGAATGGCGGTTAGTGCAATGGTGTAAACGATATCGTCGACCAGTGCGCCGCGGGAAAGGTCATTCACTGGCTTGTTCAACCCTTGCAGCATGGGGCCAACGCTCACGACGCGGGCACTTCGCTGCACTGCTTTGTAGGTGGTATTGCCGGTGTTGAGGTCGGGGAACACAAACACGGTGGCTTTACCTGCCACTGGCGAGTCGGGGGCTTTCTGTTTGCCCACGCTCTCGATAGCGGCGGCGTCGTACTGTAGCGGGCCGTCGATGGCCAGGTGCGGCGCGCGTTCTTTAGCAATCCGGGTGGCTTCGCGGACTTTATCCACATCCGCGCCGGTGCCGGAGTCGCCGGTGGAGTAGCTGATCATGGCGACACGTGGCTCGATACCGAAGGCTTCAGCGGAGCGGGCACTTTGTAGGGCGATTTCGGCCAGGGTTTCAGCGTCTGGGTCGGGATTCACCGCGCAGTCGCCGTAGACCACCACCTGCTCGGGCAGCAGCATAAAGAATCGACGAGACTTGATTATACTCCGGCGCGGTTTTAATCAACTGGAAGGCGGGCCGCACGGTGTTGGCGGTGGTGTGTACGGCGCCGGAAACCAGTCCGTCGACTTCATCTAACTGCAGCATCATGGTGCCGAGCACCACGTTATCTTGCAACTGCGCTTCGGCGGTTAGCTCGTTGAGTTTGCCACGACGACGCTCGACCATCGGGCCAATATAGTTCGCACGGGTGCTTTCAGGGTCAACAATCGTCAGCGATTCTGGCAGTGTCAGACCGCGGTTGCGCGCTACATTTTCGATATCGTCGCGCTTACCCAGCAGTACGCAGTCGGCAATGCCGCGGCGCTGGCAGATTATTGCCGCTTCTACGGTGCGCGGTTCATCCCCCTCCGGCAGCACTACGCGCTTTTTAGCCAACTGGGCAAGTTTAACCAACTGGTGGCGAAACGCTGAAGGTGAAAGGCGGCGGGTATAACCGCTGCTCAGGTGGGCTTTTAACCACTCAAGATCCATATGGGCTGCGACGTAACGGGCCACCTGTTCGGCGCGTTCGAAGTCGTCCATAGGGATTTCGCTGCTTAGCTGGCTGAGGTGCTGTGCCGTGGTCAGGCTGTCGGTTTCTACTGCCAAGACCGGTAGACCCGTTTTGAGCGCGGGGCGGCACATCTCGATCATGCTGTCGTTGGGCATAAAGCCGTTGGTCAACAGTACGCCCGCTAGCTGAATACCGTTCATGGTCGCCAGCGCTGAGGCCAGCACCACATCATCACGGTCACCGGAAGCCACTACCAGGCTACCAGGGGTGAAAATATGCAGTGCGTTGGCAGCACTGCGGGCGCAGAGGCTGGTGGAGAGTACCCGACGGCTGGCCGCCTCGCCTTCGTTCAACAACTTGGCATTAAGCGCCCGGGCCACATCCAGGGTGCGCGGGGCGCTAAGCGTTTTGCTGTAAGGCACCACACCAATCAGGTGGAATTTATCGGTCGCCAGGGCGGGGGAGTACTGGCGCAGCTCAGCGAGCACTGACTCTTCCAACTGCGGTTTGAAGGTGCCCGGTGCTGCAGAAAGATCATCTTCCTGCGCGTAGGGCAGATTTTTCATGCGCATCAAAATGCCGCCCAGCGTGCGGCTGGAGCTAACCCCGCCAAAGCTGCGGGCGTGCATATCAAGCTGCTCGGCCAGCGCCTGGGGCTCGTTTAAATCACCGGATCCGACAAGAATAATTCGCGCATTAAGCGCGTTGGCGAGCTGGGCGTTGGTTTGGGTGGCGTAGGTGGTGTGCTGAGTGGGCACTACGCCCTCTACCACGACTAGGTCTAGGGTGCTGCCATCGCGGTGGGCCTGTTGAACAACCTGTTCATAGAGCTCGACGGCATTTTCCATCAGCTCATCGATTTGGTCGTCGCGCAGCAAGCGCTCAAGGCGAGCCTGGGAAATCGGCGAAGGCGGGCGCTGATTGAGTGCCCGGGAAACCAATGCGGTGGATCGATCCAGGCCTGGGCCGTTCAGCTCGTTCTGCATAAACGGCTTTAAAAACCCGGCTTTCAGACCGATGGTATCCAGCGCTTGAATTAACCCCAGACAGGCGGAGGTAAGCCCGACGCCCTGGCTGGTAGGCACTAACAGAATCGCTTGTGGCTGGTCGGGATGAGTCATACACGTGTCTCTAGGCAGTGGCGGGTTTCCATGGCAATGCGGCCTTCTTCATCGGTAGGGATCACCCACACCTGGGGGCCTTCATGGCTGGCGCTATCCAGCTTGCCCTCTTTGCCGCGGATAGTCGCTTCGTTAGCGTCGTTATCCAGCGCAAAGCCGAAGTGGGGCAATAGGGCGAGCACACGGCGACGTACAATCGGCGAGTTTTCGCCGATACCGCCGGTGAAAATAACCCCATCAAGCTGGGGCAGGGCGCAGGAGAGCCCCGCCAGAGATTTAGCGATCCGGTAGCAGAATACCTCTACCGCCAGCTGTGCGGTGGCGTGCCCTTGTTCAGCAGCCTCCTCAATTTCGCGCATGTCGTTGGTTAAGCCTGAAAGGCCCAGTAGGCCGCTCTCTTTATTGAGCACGTCGTCGATTTTGTCTAGCGACCAGCCCAGTTGGCGGTGCAGGTGGGCGTGCAGGCCAGGGTCAACGTCGCCACTGCGGGTGCCCATCACCAAGCCTTCCAGTGGGGTAAGGCCCATGCTGGTATCCTGGCTTTGATTGTTCCACACCGCGCTGGTGGAGCAGCCATTGCCCAGGTGGGCAGTCAGCCAGCCGCCTGTGCCACGGCTACTCAGTTCGCCCGCCCGCTGGCTAACATAAGCGTGGCTGGTGCCATGAAAGCCGTAGCGGCGAATGCCATGCTCAGCATAGAGGCTTTCTGGCAGTGCGTACCGGTAAGCACGCGGCGGCATGGTTTGGTGGAAAGCGGTATCGAACACTGCCACTTGGGGCAGGTCTGGAAAGACGTTCTGGGTCGCCGCAATACCCGCTAAATTTGCTGGGTTATGAAGGGGGGCAAGTGCTGCGGTGGTTTGGATAGCCGCAATGACACTAGCGTCGATGAGTGCGGCCTGGGTGAAGTGCTCGCCGCCATGCACGATGCGATGGCCCACCGCCGCTGGTAATCGGCCCTCCATACGCTCAAGGATCGCGTTAAGTGCTTGGTGTGGTCGGCGCCAGGAAGTGGTTGGCTGAAACGATCACCGGCGCTGTTTTTGCCCTTGAGGCGTGCATCCTCGCTACCCAAGCGTTCCGCTATGCCCTCAAGTCGCGGTGCCTGAGGGTCGGAATCAATCAACGCGTATTTAATAGAGGAGGAACCGCAGTTAATGACCAGCACCGGTGCGTTCATAAAAACCTTTTCGCTAGGAGGTTATTGAGCAAAGGGGTAGACTTTAGTTTAACATGTTGCAGCGCGCAAAAGCAGCGTCAGGCTTTCGTTAGCCTTCTAGGCAAAAGCTTGGCATGCTGGGATCTTTGCCTACCTGGCTACTCGCCATCTTACACCTTCACCCCTATAACGAGCCGTACCGTTCTTATGTCAGCGTCCTCTTTGCCGAAACTACTGCCGCGCCATTTGGCCATTCTGTTAATGATGACCGTGGCCACCATGTTCGCCGCCAATCACGTTTCAGCTCGGCTGGCGTTTGATAATGGCACCGGTCTGTTACTGGCGGTATTAACCCGCTCGGGGGTTGCCTGCCTGATTTTAGTGGCGCTAGTCATCGTGCAGAAAAAGCGCTTGTGGCTGCCCGCGGGATCTTGGCCGTGGCAACTGACCGTGGGGCTACTGATTGCGATCCAAAGCGTTAGCCTCTACTCGGCGGTGGCCAGGCTGCCTGTGGTGATCGCACTGCTATTGGTCAATACCTTTCCTATTCAGCTGGCGCTGCTCAGTTGGGCGTTGGGCGGCCCGCGTCCTACTCTGCGTAGCTGTCTGATCATGGGCACGATTTTAATCGGCTTACTGGTGGTGCTGGATATTCCCTCATGGATTGCCAGCGCCGATGGCATGGGGCCGGGGTGGATAGCAGGCATTGGTTTTGGATTAATGGCGGCCTTCGTATTTGCCTGCGCGCTGTGGGTTACCGAGCACCGCCTTGCAGGAGTGGGCAGCACCCTGCGCAGCCTGTTGACCATGCAGACCGTGTTTATTGTCATGATCATTGGCGGCATCGCCGGTGTAGTGCCAGGGGGTATGAGCCTGCCGGATAACAGTACCGGCTGGCTAGGGCTAACGCTGCTTGGTCTGCTGTATGGTTCGGCGTTTTCGACGCTGTTTATTTTTGTGCCGCGACTCGATATGGCACGCAACGCACCGGTGATGAATATCGAGCCGGTTGCCTCCCTGGTGCTGGGTTACTTTGTGTTGGGGCAAATGCTTAGCCCCGGCCAGTTGGTAGGTGGGGCAGTCGTCGTTGGCGGTATTGTCGTGCTGAGCTTATCCAAGGGGCGGTAAATGTTTGCGTTCTTCATAGTTATGAATCACAATACAAATGTGTAAGGAAACACTGTTTTTTAACTGAGGTGCAAGCTATGAAGATGTCCATGTTGTCACTTACATCGGCGGTACTCCTGGTGGGTGCAGGCGCATTTGCAACCACTGCTCAAGCACAACAGTCTACCGGTTATCCGCAAGCTTACCTGGGCGCTGATGCCATGTTCTGGAGTCTGGATCCAGACAGAGGCTCGTCCCGTGATGACGTAGGCTTACGCCTGCGCGGCGGTGCCCAGTTCAATGACTACTTTGGCATTGAAGGTCATTTAGGTACGGGCGGTTCCGACGGTGGTGCCGAATTAGACTATGTAGCGGGTGCTTATGCTAAAGGGATTATTCCCATAGCACCTGAAGTACGTCTTTATGGCCTGGCGGGTTTTACGGAAGTAGAGTTTGACCGCGGCGACAGCGAAAGCGACTTTTCCTACGGCGCAGGCGCTGAGATGGATGTGGCCAGAAACCTCTCCCTCAGCGCGGACTATATGCGCTACCTGGATAAATCAGCTTACTCCTTTGATGCTGCAAGCGTAGGTTTACGCTACCGGTTCTAAATCCTTAGCGTAACAGCGTAGCGAATGACTAAACCCCATGGCCTTTATGCCATGGGGTTTTTTGTTTTATAAGCTTGTAGAGAGCGTTTATGTAGCAGTAGATAGACATAGGTATATTGTTAGCGCGCTAATTGATTGTTAGACTAAAGTCCCCTATGCGATTCCCTACACGATGCGCGCCCGTTGAGAGGCGCTGGCCAGGTGGTTTCCTGGTGGCTAACAAGTGAGCTCTGCATGACCCCGATCAAATATTTGCCCGATGGGTGAGGGTAGCCCTTGCTACCTTTGTACTGCTTTTTATCTATTTTCTGGTGGCCGATAGCTTTATGCCCATGACGCCCGAGGCGAGGGTGATGCGGCCGGTCACGCGAATAGCGCCCGAACTCAGCGGCCCAGTGAGTGAGGTGCTGGTCAGTAATCACCAGCATGTAGCAAAAGGCGATGTGCTGTTTCAGATCGACCCTGCGCCGTTTCGATTAGCCGTTGAGCAGGCGCAGCTTAATCGCGAACAGGCCAAGCGGGAGAATGCCCGGTTGGAAGCAGAGCTTACCTCTGCCCAAGCGGAGCTGGCGTCCGCTGAGGCAACGGCTGCCGAGCGTCGGGGAGAACTTCAGCGTGCTGAAACCCTTGTGGCGCAGCAGAGCGTATCGCGCCAACAGTACGAACAGCAGGTGGCTGCTGAGCGTACCGCACAGGCCAGTGTGGCGGCAGCCAGGGCTAAAATCGTCAGCCTGGAAGTGCAACTGGGCGAGGCCGGTGAGACGAATCTGCGTTTGCGCCAAGCAGACAATGCGCTTTCCAAGGCGCAGTTGGATCTTGCTCATACCCAGGTGCGCGCCGCGCAAGCCGGAAGTGTTTCCAACCTGCAGCTAGATGTAGGCGACTACGTTCAGGCGGGGCAGCCAGCGGTAGCAGTAGTGGCGGATGCGATAGATGTCATTGCCGATTTTCGCGAAAAGAGCCTGCGCCATGCGGCACCTGGTGACGCAGCGCAAGTAGTGTTTGATGCTTGGCCAGGCCAGGTATTTGATGCGCAAGTGCTCGCCATGGATGCCGGTGTTCGTGAAGGACAGTTGTCTGCCGATGGTCAACTGGCTGATATTCCCACCACCGATCGCTGGATACGCGATGCCCAGCGGATGCGTGTACACCTGGTGCTAACTCAGCCAATCGCGAATTTATTACCCAGCGGCGCCCGCGCCACGGTGCAGCTTCAGCCAGGAGATGCTGCTTTGGCCAAACCATTTGTGTGGTTACAGGCACATCTGATCAGCTGGTTGCACTATGTTTATTAAGAGCCCGTATATTAAGCGCCTGTTGTTGACCCCGTTTAAAGGTTGGTGGGGGAAGCGTGACTGGGCTAATGCCAAGGGAACTGCTCGCCCGGTGTTAACCCAAAACGGCCTGCGTCAGTGCTTGCGGGTGGCCGGTGGTGGCACGCTGGGGTTTGTGGTCAGCCAGCTAATGGGCTGGAACTACGGGGTGTTTTTTACTGTTTTCCCGATGTTCTTGCTGGGCATGGTGCCGATTCTGAATGGCCATATTATTCGCCAGTTTTTAGCCAACGTATCGCTTAACGTGCTTGAAGTCAGCCTGGTGGTGGGGTTACTCAAACATATACCGGTGGTGATGACCCTGGTGGTGATGGGCATTTTTCTGTTTCGCTTTAACCTGATGGCGAAAGGGCCGCTGTTTCTGTTTGGCGCCAACGGTGTGCTGACGCTCAGCATTCTGCTTCACTTCGCCAGCTACCCCAATGTGGACTTGAGCGATTTACTGGCCTGTAATCTCGTCGCCAGTGGTTTGGCGGTGTTTATTGCCATGCTGATGCATACGCTGTTTCCCGACGTGGAAGCCCGCAAACCGCCGCCCAGGGTTACCAAAACACCCTCGCAAATTCGCCATGAAACTTTAATCGGTGGATTAACCGCCACGCTCTCATTTGTAGTGTTTCAGATGTTCGACTTGCAAGGGTCGCTCTCTGCGCAGATGGCGACCATCCTGGTGCTGTTTACGCTGGGGTACTCTGGAGCGAAAGTATCAGCCGGTAAGCGAGCCATAGGAACCCTACTAGGGTGCAACTTGGCTCTATTAATGCAGTTATTCTTATATACTCAGAGCCACCATTTCCTGCTGGTGGTGTTGCTCTACTGGCTGGGGTTAATGCTTTTCGCTCGAGAGCATATCCATGAAGGGGGCGGTTCAGGGATTGGCTTTGGTGGACTGACCACTCTGGGGATTCTGTTTGGTCAGTCGTTAGGCCCGCATCAGGATCTGGTGTATAGCGCGCTCTATCGCTTCTCTTCCATGAGTGTGGCACTGGTTCTTACGCTTCTGGCTATGGCTTCCCTGCACTTCGTGTTGAACCGCTGGGCACCAACGCGGTTACCCGCCAACAACCCGGCCTAAATTAATTAGCGCAACTTTTTTAATAAAGGCTACTCTGATGAATGTGTCGACGTGTGATTAGCCGTGCTACTCGCACCTTTCACACACGGCGTTTTCCCTACTAACGGATTAGAGGTGTTCGTCATGGCAACTGGTAAAGAAGATAAAGCGAAAGGAACGGCCAACAAAGCAGCGGGAAAAGTGAAAGAAGCCACGGGCAAGGCAACAGGAAGCGCTAAAACTGAAGCCAAAGGTAAGGCCCAGCAGGCTAAAGGCGAACTGCAAAAAGGCAAAGGCGACGCCAAGGAGAGCCAGAAAAAACAGCGCTAGTTATGTAACACTGATACCAACAGGGGGCTTCGGCCCCCTGTTGGCGTTTAAGTGGTTTTAAACAGTTGTCTTGCTCAAACGAAAAAACCGCTAACCCACTAGCAGGTTTTTCGCATTATTGAAGCGGCCTGATCTTAGTTTAATTCCAGCGATAAACTCATTTCCACGCCAGCGTCATCTACTCTGAACCAGTACTCCATGTTTTTGTAGATGTCACCATATTGCTTGAGCATATCAATATCGGACGCTGACAAATCATCTGATGGTATCTGTTCCACAAAGTCGGCCAGTGAATGGTAGAACTCGCCTGTTATGTGTCCATGAACAAGCAGATTGCGCTCTGAGGCAGGGGCTTCCAGCTCTTTCTGCAGTGTCGCCGAATCACTGATACCAGCGCCCAGTACAATAGCCGTGTCAGACATGGCGGCGTAGAGTTCCGGTGCCTCAGGGGGCAGCATCATGCTCTCGACTTGCTTGGCTTCCCCACCGGGTTCAAGCCCTAGAGTCCCTAACTCCGGCGCGAAAGAGCTTGCGGCAGAAAGCAGGGAAAGAGGATTTTGTGAAGCAAGCGTCAGGAGCCCCGTCATGGTAGGTTCGCCGTCTGTCATTGTCAGACTGTTGATACGAGCTCTGAAGCCAGATAGTGACTGACCAATCATCATGGTGATCGGGTTATTAATCGCCATGTTGATCTCATTCCAGGAGCTGTTCAGATCTTGTAGTTCATCACAGCTGAAGGGGTTCTGGCGCACTTCCTGAGCATATTTCTGAACGGTCTGAACCAACAGCGGCATGTTCAGACCTAAGCCATAGCTGGCCATACCTTCTGTGCTACCTAGGCCCGGCACCTGAGTCGTCAGAGTGCGCAGGTCGCTGACAATATCCTCATCGGTTTCTAGAATCAGGTTCATTTCCATGCGGTCAAGATCGTTCTCGCGCGAGCCCATTACAAGGCCAGGGAAGCGGTTCGTGATACGGTCGATATCTGCCTGGCAGGCGGATAAATCCAATTGCTCGGCATCAACCGCTTCCATCAGTGCCTGAGTACCTGAGTGAGTGGGGGTGCTCAGCTCATTAAGTAGGCGTGAGGAGTCGATTTTCCCCGCGCCGTAAGGTGTAAAGCCATGGCGCTTTTCAAGCTCTGCCAGTGCATCGGTATCACCGATGCTGCTGTCGGGCAGGGTGTTGCCCAGCACTTGTGCTAGCAGCTCGTCACTAGCATTCTGTGGTACCACAGACACCAGCAGTTGCTGGTCGTCAATGGCTAGAATCGCCTTGACGGGCCCCTCAGGCGTCAGCACCCAGTATTCAGTGCCGTTGGTGGTGGCCGTGCTCAGGTTAATGTCTGCTTTGGTCAAATGCGTTGCAGCGTTTCGCGGAAGGCATCTTCATCCTGCAGTTGCATACGTAAAACAGGCAAGACACCCAACCCATAGAGGGCGGCCTGAGGGTTCATTTTCAGGCCTAGCGCATGGACATCGTCCAGTGTTTCAACATCGACCAGTTCTTCACTCATGGCGATCAATACCGTCATCAACGAATACATCACTTCATCGTCTATCTCGGGCAGTGTCTCGCGTAGCTCATCCAAACTAGACTCAATGCTAGCCTTGGGTTGCATGCGTTGATAACGATCAAAAGCATCTTGTTCAGGCATTGCTTCACGTGTTGCCATGAAGTAGGGAGAGTCAGCCGGAATATATTTCAGCATGGGAGCTGCATTATTTTTCGGCGCTTCCTCCTGTGTGGCTGCTGACGTTGATTCGTTATCATCGCTGCAGCCGGTTAACATGCCTGCGCTGAGCAGAGCCGCGGTTACCGCCAAGGAAAGTTTGGTTTTCATCTGGAATCGGTTCTTTGAATGGTGTTGGTTTTAAATAAAACGCTATGAACAGAGCGCTGCGCAAATGAGAATCATACACGAGCAATGTATAATTAATCTACTTGGACGGTAATTACTTTTAATATTGTTAGAACAAATTCAGTGGCTGGCCTGTGGCGATTGGATATTAATGTGACCCTTGAGTTTTGCTAAGACTCAAGGGCCACATATAGTCACAATGCTGTTCAGTAAGTCGCTATTTTAAACTTCCTGATACAGCTCACTGCCTTTGTTGCGGAACTTCTCTGCCTGCTCTTCCATGCCTTTCATCACCGCTTCCTGATCGCCGTTTAGGCCATGTTCGTTGGCGTAATCGCGCACCTCCTGGCTGATCTTCATGGAGCAGAACTTTGGTCCGCACATGGAGCAGAAGTGCGCCACCTTGGCGGAGTCTTTGGGCAGGGTTTCGTCGTGGTACTCCCGAGCAGTATCCGGGTCTAGCCCCAGGTTGAACTGGTCTTCCCAGCGGAACTCGAAGCGCGCCTTAGAGAGTGCATTATCCCGCCGCTGTGCTGCAGGGTGGCCCTTGGCGAGATCCGCCGCGTGGGCAGCAATCTTGTAGGTAATGATGCCGGTTTTGACGTCGTCTTTATTGGGCAGGCCCAGGTGCTCTTTGGGGGTGACGTAGCAGAGCATGGCGCAGCCAAACCAGCCGATCATCGCCGCCCCAATGCCCGAGGTAATGTGGTCGTAGCCGGGGCTATATCGGTTACCAGCGGGCCTAAGGTATAGAAGGGCGCTTCGTCGCAGTATTCCAACTGCTTATCCATGTTCTCTTTCACCAGGTGCATGGGCACGTGGCCGGGGCCTTCGATCATCACCTGCACATCGTGCTTCCAGGCAATATGGGTCAGCTCGCCCAAGGTTTTTAGCTCCGCCATCTGTGCTTCGTCATTGGCATCGGCCACTGAGCCAGGACGCAGGCCATCACCGAGGGAGAACGCCACATCGTACTGCTTGCAGATCTCGCAGATCTCCTCGAAGTGGGTGTACAAGAAGCTCTCCTGGTGATGGTACAAACACCATTTGGCCATGATCGAGCCGCCGCGGCTGACAATGCCGGTGACCCGCTTGGCGGTGAGCGGCACATAGCGCAGCAGTACGCCCGCGTGAATGGTGAAGTAGTCCACGCCCTGTTCGGCCTGCTCGATCAGCGTATCGCGGAAGACTTCCCAGGTGAGGTCTTCGGCCACGCCTTTGACCTTTTCCAGCGCCTGATAGATAGGCACTGTGCCAATCGGCACCGGCGAGTTGCGCAAAATCCACTCGCGGGTTTCGTGGATGTTCTGCCCAGTGGAGAGATCCATAATGGTGTCCGCGCCCCAGCGGATGCCCCAGGTCATCTTATCTACCTCTTCTTCGATAGAAGAAGTCACCGCTGAGTTACCCAGATTACCGTTAATTTTGACCAGGAAATTACGGCCAATAATCATCGGCTCGCTTTCTGGGTGGTTGATGTTATTGGGAATAATCGCCCGCCCTCTGGCGACTTCATCACGCACAAACTCAGGGGTGATTTCTTCCGGCAGGCTGGCGCCAAAGCTCTGGCCTTTGTGCTGATGGCCCAGAATGCGCTCTACTTCAGCGGTACCTAGCGCTTGACGGCGCTGGTTTTCGCGCAAGGCGATAAACTCCATTTCCGGGGTGATAATGCCCTGGCGGGCGTAGTGCAGCTGGGTCACGTTCTTGCCCGGTTTTGCTCGGCGTGGTGTGCGGGTTAGATCAAAGCGCAGCTGGGCAAGCGTCGGGTCGTTGGCGCGGCGGTTGCCGTAATCAGACGTGGGGCCTGATAGAAATTCGGTATCGTCACGCTCTTCAATCCAGGCTCGGCGTAGTTCCGGCAGACCGCGGCGCAGGTCATTGTTAGCATCCGGATCGCTATAGGGGCCTGAAGTGTCGTACACCAGCAGTGGCGGGTTCTCTTCATCAATGCCGGTGGTTTTGGTCGGCGACAGTGAAATTTCCCGGAACGGCACACGGATATCCGGGCGCGAACCTTCGATATATACCTTACGTGAGCCGGGCAGCGGCGCAATGGCGGCGGCATCGACCTGGGCGGTTTCGGCTAAAAAGTGGCTGGTTTTGCTTGTTACGGTCTTAGTCATTACGGTTGTTTCCTTGTGTTGTTTTGCTGAATTAGTGGGTGAGGTCTTGGTCTATCAGCTCTAGGCCCATCTGCCAGAAGTCGATTTCCAGGCGGGTGGCGTCGCGGAAGATCTTGCTCAGTTCGGCAAAGCGGGCGGGGGTAATGTCGGCAAGGCGGATATTCAGCCATTCAAGCTCCGCCTGCATGGCGGCCTGAAACTCCTCGCCTTCGTACATGGCTATCCAGGCGTCGTAAGGGTTTTGCGCGCCGCGCAGGGTGGAAGGCTGGGCGTTTAGCCAGTTGGCGATTTCGCCGTAGCCCACCAGGCAGGGGGCCAACGCCACGTGCAAATCCAGCAGGTCGCCGCGGTTGCCGGTATCTAACACATAGCGGGTGTAGGCAAGCGTCGCTCTGGCTTCGGGAAGCTCCTCCAGTTCTTGCTCGGAAATCCCCCACTCCTGACAAAAGCCCACGTGCAGGCCCAGCTCCACATCCACAATGGCTTTCAAGCCTTCATGGGCTTGGCGAAGATCGGCGAGGGTGGGGCTTTTGTAGGCAGCCAGCGCATAGGCGCGGGCGAAGTGAATCAAAAACAGGTAGTCCTGCTTTAAATAGTGGCGAAACGACGCCCCGGGCAGCGTGGCGGTGCCTAGCTGGCGCACAAAATCGTGCTCAATATAGGCGCGCCAATCTTTCTGGCAAGCGGTAGTGAGATCAGTAAAGCGGTAGCCCATGACTCCTCCGGTGGTAATGATCCGGAGGGCGGGCGAAAAAGATCGAGGGAGTGGCGCAGAAGGGCGGCGTGCGATCGTGAGAGAGCAGCCGTGGCCATCGCTTGATCCCTACGCCGGTACCCTCGCTGCGAACTTGTGTAAGTAGCAGCGCATTAGCCGGATCAGGTTCTGCGGGATCAGCGCTCGGCAGCATTAATTGCTACGCCCTGCGCCATCTCAGCCGGATTTCACCGGCACCCCGTCAAGCTGTTCGTTGGTGGAGTGTAGGAGGCGGGTGAGGGAGATGCAAGGGTGTATGACATGGAAAGTTATCGGGAAACAATTTATTAGCATCATTACAGCGATGAGAGTTTAGGTGCTGTAATGGCGTTTCATGGCATCGGTACGTGAATTATTATACAGTTGAGTAACAAGTGGCTGTTTTACAGCCACTGCTATTTCGAATGTGAACCGTAGGAAGTTGCATGACCAACACGAACTCGATTTTAGGCGTCTATCTCAGTGATTCGCTCGACCTTGATGCCATTTATGGTAACGCCTTGCGCGATGAAGCGAGTGATGTCGTCCTGCGCCATCCCCATGAGATCGATAACCCCGAAGATGTGCGTTTTGCGATCTGCTGGTTGCCCAATGACAAGGCTTTCGAGAGCTATCCTAATCTTGAGCTGGCGATGTCTATCGGTGCCGGTGTTGATGCCCTGCTGGCGCATCCTGGCCTGAGCGATGAAGTACATATCGCCCGGGTGCGGGATCCACATCAGGCCGACTTGATGGCGGGTTTTGCCGCGCATGAGGTGCTCCATCGTGAGCGTGAGTTCACCACCCTGGAGCAAAATGCTGCCAAGGCGCATTGGGCGCCATTGACGATGCGCGCGCCAGCATCAAGAAAGGTGGCGGTGCTGGGACACGGCACCATGGGGCGCGCCGTGGTGAAAGCGGTGGCCGCGCTTGGCTTTTCTGTACACGTAGCCTGCCGCAGCGAGCCACAAGCCCCGGTTGAAGGCGTGACCTATCTGACAGGTGACGGGGCTGTCATGGCGGCAGCGGATGGCGCCGATTATCTGATCAATGTGCTGCCACTGACGGCTACCACTGAAAACGTGCTTAACAAGGCGCTGTTCGCGAAGCTCGCCAAAGACGCTTGGTTGGTGCAGATCGGTCGGGGTGAGCACTTGGTCGAGGACGATCTTCTCCTAGCGCTCGAACACGGCCATTTGGGTGGGGCGAGCCTGGATGTGTTCCGTGCAGAGCCGCTGCCTGCGGATCATCCCTTCTGGCAGCATGAGTGCCTACGCATCACGCCACACATTGCTAGTGATTCGTTGCCAGAGGTGGTCGCAGGGCAGGTTGTCGACACCGCCCGCGCCCTTCGCGATGGGCAGCCGCTTGCCATGGGCGTTGATCGGGCGCGCGGTTACTGACGTAAACGCTAAACACGTTGCATGACAATCACTTTGCTGCAAAGGAACACCTGATGAGTCTCGATAAGTCTCAACGCACCACGACGAGCAACGCCGAACAAGAAACCCGCATCGCGCTGGCAGCCTGCTATCGTCTGGCCGCCTACTATCGCATGACGGATCTGATCTACACTCATATTACCGCGCGGGTGCCTGGTGAGAAGGGACGTTTCCTGATCAACCCTTACGGTTGGCGTTGGGAGGAGATTACGGCTTCTTCGCTGGTGAAGATTGACGTTGATGGCCATAAGATTGATAACAGCCCAGAACAAGTGAATCCGGCTGGTTTCACCATCCATTCCGCGATTCATACTGCTAGCCACCATGCGGCCTGGGTGATGCATACCCACAGCGCGCTGGCGTGGCGGTGTCGTCGCTGGAGTCGGGCCTTGAAACACGGCTTAACCAGATTGCGCTGCAGTTTCACGAACGGGTGTCTTACCACGATTATGAAGGCATTGCCCTGGATCTGGCTGAGCGTGAGCGAATAGTGGCAAGCCTTGGCGACAACCCGGCGCTGGTGTTGCGTAACCATGGCCTGCTGACGACCGGTGCGTCGGCTGCAGAGATGTTCAACAATATGTTTTATCTTGAGCGTGCCTGTGAGCTACAGGTGGCGGCGCAGTCTACTGGCCAGCCCTTACGGCTGGTGCCAGAAGAGGTGGCGCGGCACGTGGCGCGCCAATACGACCAGACTATTCATGAAGACGGCGATCTTGAACTCGAATGGGCCGCGCACCTGCGCACGCTTGAGGCGCTGGATCCAAGCTACAAAGACTAAATTGGCGCGGTTGCCAGCACGGCAAGCAAGCCAGTATCAGAACTATACGAATATCTACACAAGCAAAAGGGGGCCACTGGACGGCCCCTTTTTGGTTGTGCCACGTCCTGAATTAGCGTTAATAAACGTGATGCTCGCACAGGCCCGTGACCATTAGTGTTGTGGTACGCGGTTTTCCAGCCAGCGCAGCCCAACGATCAAGACGCCGCTCAGGCAGAGGTAGACGGCGACCAGGAAGAGTAACGGTTCGTAAGTCAGGTAAGTGGTCTGGCGTACCTGGGTGATGACGGCATACAAGTCCATCACGGTGATGGTGGCAACCAGCGGTGTGGATTTCAGTTGCAGGATGATCTCGCCCGTCAGCGTTGGTAGAGCACGATGAACAGCACGCGGAAACCAGACACGGCTAAAAACCTTGCGACGCGACATGCCGAAAGCCTTGGCGGCTTCCAGCTCGCCATGCGGTACACCGGCAAAGGCACCGCGCATAACCTCACCCTGATAGGCGGCAAATGACACCGTGAGGGCAATGAAACCATAGGGCCAGGCCTGGCGCAGGTAGTCCCAGGCCCAGGAGTCGCGAATTTCCGGGAACTGGCCGAACAGCGCTCCTAGCCCGAAATAGAACAGCCATAGCTGCAGTAGCAGTGGCGTGCCACGGATGACGGTGCAGAAGCCGGTGGCTAGCCATCGCAGCGGCCACGCTCCTTTGACTTGCGCAAGCCCTAAAGGCAAAGCAATCAGAAAGCCCACCACCACGCTGGATACCAGCATGATCAAAGTCATCTGCAGGCCTTCCCAGAGCTTGGGCAAGTAGCGGGGTAGCCAGCTCCAGTCCATCAGTTGAATCGCGGCCACCAGACCGACGATGAATATCAAAAGCAGGATAATACGGTGAGGCTCAAGTAGGCCCGGCAGTTTGGTTAACATGGGCGTTCGCGACGGTCGGGTAAGCGACGCCAGAGTTTGAGGGTCAGACACAGGCATTCCTTGAGTTCAGCGTGTAGAGACAAGACCACGCCGTGCGTAGCGTTCGAAGCGGCGCAAGGCCACGTTTGATATCAGCGTTAGCGCCAGATACAGCACGCCCGCGGCCAGAAAGAACATAATGTAATGCTGCGTAGCGCCAGCGGCCTGCCGGGTGACCAGTGTGAGCTCGCTGAAGCCGATGACGGCAAGCAGGGCGGTGTCTTTAGTGGCAATCATCCACAGGTTGGCCATGCCGGGCAGAGCATGTGGCGTCATTGCTGGCAGCGTGACCCGACGCAGCACCTGGGCGGGCGACATGCCAAAGGCGTGGGCCGCCTCGGTCTGTCCGCGGGGGACGGCGAGAATAGCCCCGCGAAAGACTTCGGTCGCATAGCCGCCCTGTACCAGGCCTATTACCAGAATCCCGGCGGTCAGGCCGTCGATATCGACGCTGCCAAACCCATGGCGGTTGAAGCACGGCTTAAAAGATCGGTGCCAACATAGTAGAACAGCAGCATCAGCACCAATTCGGGCACGGCACGAATGACCACAGTGTAGATTTCAAACAGGTCGCGAACGACCTTGTTGCCGTACAGTTTGCCAGCGGCACCTGCGATGCCGATCAGGATACCCAGCAAATAGCCACCCGCCGCCAGCTGAATCGAGCGCATGAACCCGACGAGCAGCACCTTGCCCCAGCCGGGAGGCTCATAGGCCAACAAGCTTAAATCGAAGACAGTCGTCATAGTGGCTTGTCCTTGTAAAATTGGAAAGCAAAGGCCGCCTGGGTGGGCGGCCTTTGCTGGTGGGGATTAGCTGCCGTAGATATCAAAGTCGAAGTAAGGGGCGCTAATTTCTTCATAGGTGCTGTCGGCGCGCATCGCGTCGATGGCTGAATTGACCCGTTCTCGAAGTTCGGTATCACTCTGGCGCAGGCCTACTCCCATGCCTTCGCTCATGAGTTCAGGGTCGCTGGCCACCTCGCCGCGGTATTCGCAGCAGGATTGGCCGGTCTCAGAGTTGATAAAGGTCTGTACCGCCAGGGTGTCGGCGACGATGGCATCAAGACGGCCAGCGACCAGATCCTGTAGCTCTTCGTTGAGGGTTTGATAGACATTAAGGGTGGCGCTATCCGCGAAATGCTTGCGTGCATACTGCTCTTGGTTGGTGCCCGACTGAATGCCCAGGTAGGCGCCTTCCAGGCCTTCGGGAGTAGGCTCTATGTCAGTGGACTTGCGCGCCAGGATGCCGGTGGGGCTGGAGTAATACTTATTCGAGAAGGCGATTTGTTCGGCACGTTCAGGGGTGATCGACATTGAACCGATGATCATGTCAATCTTGCCGGTTTTCAGGGCCGGAATGATGCCTTCCCAGGCCACTGGCTTGATCTCGCACTTGGCATCCAGGCGGTCACACAGCTCCTCGATGAAATCGATTTCCCAGCCCGACCAGTTGCCGCTGGCATCTGTGCATAAAAGGGAGGATAAGGCTCTGCGGATAGCCCGATCTTGTAGCTATCTGCCAACACAGGGGCAGCGAAAATGCTCAGGCCGATAAGGCCGGCGGTAGCAGTGAATGTCTTGAACATGGGATTACCTCTGTTGTTTTCGGGGTTGTCTTCCAGATTGTTTGCAGGAGTGGTGGGATATCGGTGGCGGTCAGGCCACCGAACTGATGAACTGCTTCAAATGCGGTGAGCGAGGGTCACCAAAAATCTGATCAGGAGGGCCCTGTTCTTCGATTATGCCCTCTCGCAGGAACACCACATGTGTGGCCACATCACGCGCAAACGCCATCTCGTGAGTCACCAGCAGCATGGTGCGATGCTCGGCTGCTAGGTCACGAATCACGGTTAGCACTTCGCCGACCAGCTCCGGGTCGAGTGCTGATGTGGGCTCATCGAACAGCATGGCCAGCGGGTCGACGGCCAACACGCGAGCAATCGCTGCGCGCTGCTGTTGCCCGCCGGACATGACGGCCGGATATATGTCTTTCTTGCTGCCAAGTCCCACTCGGTTGAGTAGTTCCTCAGCGCGATGAATGGCCTCGTCGCGCTTCATGCCCAACACATGAATAGGCACCTCGATCACGTTTTCCAGAACCGTACGGTGTGGCCACAGGTTGAAGTTCTGGAAAACCATGCCGAGGTGAGCGCGAATACGCTGAACCTGGCGACGGTCTGCGATTTCAAGACCGCCATGGCGGGCGTCCTTCATGCGATAGGGTTCACCCTGGATAGCTATCTCGCCCGAGGTCGGGCGCTCCAGCAGATTAATGCAGCGAAGTAGTGTGGACTTTCCCGAGCCTGATCCACCAATGATGGCGACGATATCGCCTTGGCGTGCGGTCAGGGAGATACCCTTGAGGACCTTGAGAGAGCCAAATTGTTTGTGAAGATCACGGATCTCTATTGCAGGTACGTTTGCCATTGATTGTCTCGTCTCTGGGGGCGCCCATCTGCCTCCCGGAGGGGAAACATCTTCATCATTTAGCAGGCGCTTGCAATTAGTTCCTTGTTATACGACAGTATAACTGTAAGCCAAGTACGGTCAGATTCAAAGCATCAATGTTCAACGAAAGGTGAGTCGGTTGCTGTTGGTGATCGACTGTTGAGGCAGGTTTTGTATTGATCTCACAAGGTTATTCAGTTGCTTAACTTATGTGCTGGAAACAATGCGAAGTAGATCCTGTGAAGTAATTTACGTGGCATTAAATGCCTAGGCGGATGTTTCTTAGCGGAAACGAAGGGAATTATGAGTAGGAAATCATTTCAGCGCTGGTCTATGGATGCACGGCGGCGCAGCTTACTCGAAGCCACGCTGCACTGTATTGCTGAGCACGGAATGAATGGTGCCAGCGCGCGTCGTGTGGCCGAACGTGCAGGGGTAACGGCTGGGCTGATTAGGCATTACTTCGGCTCTAAAGATGCCATGGTGAGTGCTGCTTATGCCTACCTGATTGGCCAACTGACGGGTGAAGCCGAGGAATCTTCTGAGCAAGCGGGCGAAGTGCCAGAGCGGCGCTTGGCACGCTTTATCGTCGCTAACGTAACCTCGCCGAACCTGTCGTCTCGAAAGGTCGCACTGTGGGCAACCTTCATTGGTCGCGTGCGAACCGAGCCGGAATATTCCGATATCCACCGCGAAAGCTATCGAGAATTCCTGGCTTTGCTGGAAACATTGATCCATCCGGTACTTTTAGCGCTGGAGCGTCCGGCAGACCCCGTTACCTGTAAACACTACGCTATTGCGCTGAATGCGCTGATTGATGGCCTGTGGCTTGAAGGGGGGCTGGGTCACGGCCTATATGACACAGCGTTGCTACCTAAGATCGCGTTGAGCGCCGCCGAAGGCATTCTAGCGCTGCCCAATAACACACTGATGCAGTATGTCGCTGTCGACAAATCGTCTTCTCAACCCGCAACACAATAGGGATTTATTCATGCGCTACGCAGCGATTACCGACCGTCTTTATGAACTTGGCGGTGACAAATGGGCGGTGCACAATGCCGCCAGAGCGCATCAAGCCAAAGGCAAAGAGGTCATTGAGCTGAGCATCGGTGAGCCGGATATCACCACAGATCCGGCTCTTGTCGAACACTGCATCAATGCTTTGCGGGCGGGGCGAACGCGCTATTCTAACGGGCGTGGTGAACCGGGATTGGTCGATGCGCTTATCGACACCTATGCACCACGCCTTCCTTCTATCAGCGAAGAGAACGTGCTGTGTTTTCCCGGCACCCAAACTGCATTGTTCGCTGTCATTCTGGCACTGGTCGGTGAAGGCGATGGTGTGTTGAGTGGCGACCCGTACTATGCCACCTATGAAGGGGTTATTCGCGCGGCAGGTGCGCATTTACAACCGGTACCTCTGCGTATGGCGAATAGTTTTATCATGCAGCCCGATGATCTGGCCGACGCTATTACTCCGGAAAGTCGGGTGCTAATGCTCAATACTCCGCACAATCCTACCGGCGCGGTGTTGGATCGTAAGACCTTGGTGCAGCTGGGCGAGCTGTGTATCAAGCACGATTTGTGGATTCTCTGTGATGAGGTTTATGAAGCGTTGATTTTCGACGGTGATTTTGTCTCACCACTGGAAATCGACAGCCTAAGAGAGCGAACCGTGGTGGTGTCATCGATCTCCAAGAGCCATGCGGCAACTGGTTTCCGTAGTGGTTGGTCAATTGGGCCGGTGGAGTTCTCGCGCCGCTTGCTGCCCATCTCTGAAACCATGTTGTTTGGCAACCAGCCATTTATCGCTGACATGACCGAGGTAGCCCTGCGCCAGAATTTCGATACCGCCGAGCGTCTGCGCGAAGCGCTGGGACGTCGCGCCAAACTACTGCACAAAGCTATCAGCCAAATCCCCATGCTGTCTTCAAGCCTGCCCCAGGGCGGCATGTTCCTGATGATCGATATCTCCAAAACAGGTATGGACGGCGAGGCCTTCGCTTGGCGCCTTCTCGAAGAGCAGGGTGTGGCGGTGATGCCGGGCGCTTCCTTTGGCGAGAGTGCTACATCTCTAATTCGACTGGCGCTGACAGTGCCGGATGAGGTGTTGATGCAGGCGGTCGACAGGTTGGCAGCGCTTTGTCGAAGCCTGGAAGGGCATCACCTTGAGGCGTAACAGACAAGATATAAGAATGCGTTGACTGTGATATTTAACCCCCTACTCCGGTGCTTGCACAGGCAGTGCATTAGCCGGATCAGGTTTAGCGGGATCAGCGCTTGGCAGCAAAATGCTCACCTTGCGCGATCCCAGCCTGATATCACTGGCACCCCGTCAAGCTTTTTGTTGGTGGAGTGCAGGAGGCGGGGGGGAAATGCAAGGGGAAGGTTGATACTGCCGAATTAGGCTTTGCTTGGTTGTGAAAGAGTGGAGTAGAGTCAAGATATAGTTGATAGAACTTCAATGGAAGAGCCGTCAGGTTGAATAAGGTTGCTCAGGGTGCCTCATTTAAACCTATATATATCTTTGATTTTATTAGGAGATCTATATGCCAATCGTAACCGTTCAGCAGTCTCCAGGCAGGACTAAAGAGCAACGTGAGCTCTTAGTTAAGCGTATAACCGAAGCATTTTCAGAAGCATATGGAACCAGCCCTGAGGCAGTAACAATCTTCCTTCAAAATTTTGATGATGAGCATTGGGCCAAAGGTGGGAAGCTACATTCTGATCGTTCCTGAGTAGCTTCCCCCGATATGGACAATGGTGATCAGTGGGGCAGGTCGAGATATTGAATCCGTATAGCGTTTGACTCTGAGGGTAGCCTTCACCCGCTCCATCAGTTTCATAGGGGCCGCTCCCTACAAAATGTGTGCTTATATACAGCGTTGTCGAGTTAACCAAAACGCGCAAGCACCCGAATCTTGGGTGTACTGCCGAAATTTTCTTTGCCACCTGAAGAATCAATGGGGTAGAGTTAATTTTGATGGCTACATAAGCTCAATTATGTCTCAAAAGTAGGTAAGTGCACATGGCAATGATTACTGATTTGGTAGTGTTATTGGTAGCTTTGCTCCACGGATATTTCTTGATATTGGAGATGTTTCTTTGGGATAAGCCGATGGGCCTTAAAGTCTTTGGTCATTCCAAAGAGCAAGCCGCAACGACAAAAGTTTTGGCATCGAATCAAGGTCTTTATAACGGTTTTATTGCAGTCGGTCTTTTGGTTGGTATCTTTCAAGGTGCGGCAGGATACGATTTCAAGTTATATTTTTTGGCGTGCGTTGTTGTGGCCGGAATCTACGGTGCAGCAACAGCAAACCGGAAAATTCTATTTGTGCAGGCATTGCCAGGCGCAATTGGCTTGCTTTTAGTTCTTTTCGCTAATCATTAAGTGCAGGTTCGCCATAACAATTCGCATCAGTACGCGGCCTGCGACCGCCGGATACCCTTTACATGGCTCCTTCGTCACCATTCCAAGGTCGCCGCTGTGCTCGGAGTTAGGAGGAGTACGTGACCAAAAAAGTCACTCAGATATCGGAATTTTTACTTCAGTTTGATGCGTTAAAATCGGTAAACCGCAAAACCTACATCAACGGTGGAGAGCGAGTTGAGAACTCAGCAGAACATTCGTGGCACCTAGCGATGGCTTGCTGGGCTTTTGCGGAGCAGTCACAGGAAGACTTTGACCTCTTAAAATTACTCAAACTGGCCCTGGTGCATGATCTTGGTGAGATTGGTGCAGGAGATACATTTCTCTATAGCGCAAACCGCAATGATGCCCACATTGAAGAGCGTAAATATATCGAGAAACTGGCTTCTCATCCCGGTAACCCAATCGGAGCTCTTCCAGAGCTCTGGGAAGAGCAAGAGACTGGGGAAACTAAGGAAGCAAGGCTTCTGAAAGTCATCGACCGTCTATTACCCTTTCTGCACAATGTAACGAGCGAGGGTCGTGCCTGGAGAGACCATGGCATACGGAAGAGCCAAGTGCTGAAAATGCATGGGTTCATAGAGCAGGAAAACCCAGAAATATACGACTGGTTTATTTCAAAGGTTGAGTACGCAGTGGATCAAGGCTGGCTAAAGAACTCCTAACCAGGTCAGTCACGGCGACGCCTTCATTTCGTAGCCGCGCGTGCTGAACGGCGTTAGATCTACAACCAAGCACTAAAATGGAGCTCCTAATGAAAGTTGCATACAGGATGGCAACACCTGACGATGCGGCCGAATGCATTGCCTTGAGAGGAAAGACGAGAGAAAACGCTTTCTCTGTCGAACAATTGGAAGAACTCGGTATTACTTTAGAGAGCTGGAAAGCAGGAATTAGCGATGGCTCCTTACCTGGTTACGTTGGTGTTAGTGAAGGAAAGATTATTGGCTATTGCTTCGGTGATAGCGAAACCGGAGAAATTGTTGTTTTGGCACTATTGCCAGAATATGAAAGTAAAGGTGTTGGCAAAGCACTATTGAATAAAATGATTGAGTCTTTCAACTCTTTCGGGTTTGAACGACTTTTCCTCGGGTGTTCATCCGATGCGAAAGCTCGTTCATATGGCTTTTATCGACACCTAGGCTGGCGTTCAACTGGTCTATTTGATGATGCGGAAGATGAGATACTTGAATACTTCCCTAATAAATAGTGAGGCCATATTGGCACCATCCAACAAGTGGTTCAAACCGTTCGCTGTGCTCGCTGGGACGGGCTAAAGCCCACCCCTTAACAAAACGTTATGGCACACGATTAAATTAACTGACTCAAAGCTCAGCGTCATAACAAAGCGTTTAAGAGTGAATCGCAACGCTTGGCATTTTCAGCTCAAGGCTGGGTGTCGTTTTTACGGCACAATGTTTTAGGTTAGGTGGCAGCGTTGCTTACACCTTAATGCTGCGTTAAATCAGTAGTGATATCGGAGTTGGGCAATTAGCAAAGCGTCATCCGTGACTTTGTAAACCATTCGGTGTTCTTCGTTGATTCGCCGAGACCAATAACCGGCGAGACTGTGTTTGAGAGGCTCTGGTTTGCCGACCCCTTCAAATGGCTCTCGTTTGGTCTCTTTGATTAACTTGTTAATTCGGTTAAGAATCTTCTTGTCGGTTTTCTGCCAGTACAGATAGTCTTCCCAGGCGCTCTCGGAGAAGATTAGTTTCATTCAAGAAGTTCCTTCTCCTGACCACCACCTTGTTCCAATTCGGCAACGGATTCCAGCAAACGGCGGGCGTTCTTAGGTGCGCGCAGAAGATAGGCTGTCTCTTGCAGCGCCTCATAGTCTTCGAGAGAGATCATTACCACGGATTGCGCCTTGCTTCGGGTGATGATCATAGGTGAATGGTCTTCACAGACCTGCTCCATGGTTTTTGCTAGATTGGTTCTAGCGGCTGTGTAGCTGATAGCATCCATAAGGTTGCTCCCGTACAGGATGTTGTTAATGTACAGGATATAGTACGTAGTGAGGTTTGACAATCAACTGCACAGCGCTCGGTTTTCCGCCGCTTTGCGGATTCGAATCCATTGGAAAGTTACGCGTGTTGGCAGCTTGTTTGCTAATGCGTTGTCTCAACGCAGACGCCATAGCTTTTCGATACGTCGTACCATCGCCTGGATTACCTGTCGTCGAGCTTCTTGCTGATCCAGCCGCACACGCTCAAGATCAACGCCTCCCCGCCCATCGCGGTATCTGGAAGGGATGCTTCCCTTGAGCAAATTGCCGGCACTTCCTTCTGGCACGGCATCGTTATCGCAGCGGGCTAACGAGCCGTGGTGGTGAAAGTTCTGCACTTTTGTTGTGTTCATCATGCGCCTGACCTCCATCATATCGTCCCTGTTCCCGGGGCGATTGGGTTATCTCATGGGTTCAGGTGCATGCTAATCTTGTTCTAAGCTGCAAGGTATTCCATGAAAGTGAGAATTAACTTTGCAAAAACGAACAGGTAAAAATCTCAGGCAACCTTCTGCCATGACACAGAAAACCAGGAGTCACCTAGCGTGGAACGACTTTGAGGTCGTCCTGGCAATCGCAACTGCAGGTTCGCTGTCGGGTGCCTCACGCGTCTTGGGCGTCAGTCACGCTACGATTTTCCGACGGCTGGGTGATATCGAACAGCGCCTTGGTGTTGCTCTTTTTGAAAGAAGCCGAACCGGTTACCGGCCAACGCTTGCTGGAGAAGAGCTCGCTGAAACCGCTAGAATCATGGATGAAGTAGCCTTGGCCGCCGAACGTAAAGTCGCTGGGCGCGACTTGGAGCCGAGAGGGGAAATCTGGCTCACCACAACGGACTCTTTGTTGATGGGGCTGCTCTCTCCTCTGTTCACGCAGTTTCAGCATAAATATCCAGGCATCGTGTTGGACGTCGCCGTATCCAACCAGCTATTCAATCTGACACGCAGAGAAGCTGACGTCGCCATCCGCCCGTCCAATGCTCCTCCTGAAAATCTGATTGGGCGACCGCTGACGGCCATAGGGCAGGCGGTCTACGGACATCGAAGCCTCAATCTGTCACCAGGAGCTTCCATCAAGGCCCTTGCTAGCCAGCCCTGGATTTGTGCTGGTCCGCGATTGCAGGACTCAGCACTGGATCAGTGGAAGGACAACAACGCGCTGAAAGCGGCCTGTGTCTACCGTGTCGATACTCTGGTCAATATACTCAGCGCTGTTAGCTCCGGTATGGGGCTGGGTGTTCTGCCCTGTTATTTGGCGGACGAAGATCCGGACATTATCCAGCTCACTGATCCCATCCCGGAGCTGGAATACGGTTTGTGGTTTCTGATGCACCCGGATCTACGAGGCGTAGTGAGGATTCATGCCTTGATGGATTTTCTGACAGAAGTGGTTCGCGCTCAGAAACAACGCTTGGCCGGTTACTGTTTAACGACAAGCACGACCTTACCTTGAACGCCGCCTTGCATAGCTCTCTGATGCGCAGCCGATGCTTCTGCCAACGAATAGGTACTGTCGATCACGATCCGAATGGTACGGTCGTCGAGCAAGCGACTGGCCTGCGCCAGCAGCATTCCGTTTGAGTGCACCTGTAGTGAGGAAACCGTAACCCCTAGCCTGTCGGCTTCATCCCTGGCAGAAAAGCCCAAGGGGTTGACCAGAAAGAGCGAACCGCCTGGTTTAATAATGCTGAGGAAGCGCTCCATGTTCGGGCCACCCACAGCGTCAAGCACCAGATCCACATCATGTGCGATCGTTTCGGCGGCTGCCTTGGTGTAATCAATGAAGTCATCAGCACCCAGCTCGCGAAGAAGCTCTTCATGCTTACCTGAAGCAACCGCGATTACACGCGCCCCTTTCCATTTGGCGACTTGAACCGCTAGATGCCCCACGCCACCGCCAGCTCCATTGATCAAGACGGTCTTGCCTTCGAGCGGTACAGGCACATGCCGAAATGCCTGGAATGGATTGGGTAGGTCATTACCAGGATCAACCAGAAACTGCCAGACAGTAAGCAGTGACATTGGGGCACCTGCTGCCTCGACATGAGAAATGCCCTTTGGCTTCAACGCTAGGTGGCTTTCAGGAACGCTGACATATTCGGCATAGGTGCTGCTGCCCGTCATCAGGTCTTCGGGAAAACGCACCATTGCAAAGACGTGGTCACCTACGCTGACTTTGGAAACCTCGTCGCCAATGGCAGCAACGACCCCTGACACATCAGTGCCCAATATCAACGGGAAATGTGGGCTAGGCTGCCATTCTGGAGGTAGCGCCCGATAGCCGTCGCGCAGGTAAAGGTCTGGTGGGTTAAGACTTGCCGCATTAACTTGGATAAGCACTTCACCGGTTTGTACTTCGGGTCGGGGCGTATCTTCGTAAAGCAAGACCTCTGGGCCACCGAAACTATGCAGCTGCACTGCTTTCATCATGTCGTTCATCACAACCTCACTCAAGAATAGTCACATGGCAAATAGTAAGGAAGTTCCTTGTCATTGATAATGGTGCGTAGATTCGTTTTAATAATTCCATGAAGGAACAAATCGGATTGGAACGCCTCAC
Source organism: Halomonas sp. PA16-9 (assembly GCF_009728585.1). Classification (NCBI taxonomy): domain Bacteria; kingdom Pseudomonadati; phylum Pseudomonadota; class Gammaproteobacteria; order Oceanospirillales; family Halomonadaceae; genus Halomonas; species Halomonas sp. PA16-9. The sequence continues at coordinate 1,258,485 of NZ_CP040451.1, forward strand.
GGGGCTTATCGCATTTGCACGCGCCGGCTCCTTAGGCAGCTACACCGCTGCGGCGCGCTCGCTGTCTGTTTCGCCCTCTGCGATAAGCAAAAGCATCCAGCGGTTGGAGCGTCACTTCGGCGTCTCTCTTTTCACTCGTACGACACGCTCGCTGTCTTTCACGGCCGAGGGCCGCGACTTGCATGGACGTGTGCTAGAGCTGTTGCGCCAGGCAGAAGAGATAGAGCAGGTAGTGAAGTCTGCTCGTTCCGAGCCCGCAGGCACGTTACGAATTGCGGCATCACTCCCATTGGGTCTGCATCTGATTGCTCCTGCTATTACGGATTTTCGAACGCGCTACCCGAAGGTAACGATCGACCTGCGGCTGAGCGACCACATCGTCGGTATGGTTGAAGAGAGCATTGATCTTGCAGTGCGGATCGGTGACCTTGCGGATTCGTCACTGTTGTCCAGGCGACTCTCGCCTTACAGGCTCTCTTGCTACGCTTCGCCAGACTACCTGGCTAGGTATGGTGCTCCCGAGCATCCAGATGAACTGGTGGGGCACGAAACGATCAATTTGCGCTACCAAAGTACGGGGCAAATGTTTCGCTGGCCGTTCCGGATCGGCGAGAAGGAGATCGAAATAGTGCCATCTTCCCCTGTTATCGTTGATTCAAGCGAAGCCGTCATAGCTGCTATGGCCACGGGTGCAGGTATCGGGATGGTTGCAAGTTTCATGGCTGCCCAGCGGGTTAGGCGAGAGGAACTGGTACCAATCCTGCCCGACTTCGATGTAGAGCGGCATAATATCATTGCGCTATGGCCACAGAGTCGTAGCACCAACCCCGCTGTACGCGCCTTTATCGATATGTTGATCGAACGACTTTGAACAGCTTTGTGTCGTTTCGGTGAGCGCCATTTTGACGGCGGCTGCTGGCCGAAAGCTCACCAGGATTGTCGTTCTCCGTTCCTTTGCGTCAGCGATCCGAGCCACGCACAGCTACCCTGGGAATTTGCCGCTACAGTGCCAATAGTCCTGCGGTCTGGTGCAAAACCAAATTCCAGTTCGAGCGGATGGATACCTGCTAGTCTCCATCCATAGTAGGGAAAAACTTTCTGACCAAGGGAATCTATAAATACTCTGAAACAGTGGGGCTGATTCACGCCAAGCAAAACTGTCGTTGCAATGCCTATTGCAACTTTGGCTACAGCTCAAGAAACGGCAGCATTACTAAAACTGAGTGCCATCCCAATCAACACTACGCCGCCAATGAGTTTTGCCCAATGGCCCAACATATTTACCGAGTTTGTGGTCTAGTAGCGCTCCTATGGAGGCCATCACTGTGATGGCTAAGCCAATGGTGAGGCTGACGGTGATGATGTTCACATCAATGAATACGAGGCTGGTGTCTATGTTCACGGCGTCTAGGCCAGTGATGGAATGCAGGGCAATACACGTTATGGTAGGAAAGCTCGTTTGATTAAACTAGGTGCGTAAAATAACTTACTTAAGTGTAAGGTTAGGATGCTGAGTAGCGCTGGATTCTATCAAGTTCTTCTCTGATGATAAGCAGTTAATGAAAAAGTAAATATTTTTATAAATGTAGGGCGTATACTATTTGCTAATGAGTATCTAGTGAATAGCCCTCTGCCATAATTTAGATTAGCATTAGGAGGGCTCTCAGAGTAATAGCTTAATACTGCGTACTCATGATTTTTTATATATGTCGGACTGATGATGATCTTGGGATCAAACTAGGCATAGCCACTCTATTGATCGGCGAGCCAGAGTGTTTATCGCTTAGCAGTAAGTCGACAGCCTGTTGTGCAATATAGTCAAAAGGTATGTATACAGACGTGAGCGGCACAGGTAGACGACTGGCAAGAGGGATATCGTTATATCCGACTAATGAAAGCGTTTTGCCCACCTCAATGCCAAGTCTATGTGCAGCAGCCATCACGCCAATAGCGAGGTTATCGTTGACTGCAAAAATGGCTGTTGGTTTCTCATTCTGTGAGAGCAGAGCCAGCCCTGCTTCCTCGCCAGCTTCGATTCCATAGCCTGACTCGATAATCCATGGCTCACGCACAGGAATCCCTGATTCGCTCATGGCTTTGCGAAAGCCTTTTTGTCGGTCGCGAGCGCTAGAGGTAAAGCTAGGGCCTGCAACAAGGCCAATGTCACGGTGCCCCAGGTCGATGAGGTGCCGAGTAGCAAGGTATCCACCTTGAATATCGTCACCCAAGGCAGAAGGACTTTTACCATCGGTACGAAGCACCAATGAGTGCGGAACTCCCCGGTCACGCAGTTGAGATGGTAATTGGTCATCAAGTCGGCTGGTAGCCAAAATTAGGCCGTCCACACGTCGATTGAGAAGCAATTCAACCGCTTGACGCTCGCTTTCAGGATCGTCACCACTGGTTGCTACGATAGCGAAATAGTGACGTTCTTGAGCAACTTTAGAGATCGCTTCGTAGATAAGAGCCATGACGGTATCGCTCAGTCGGGGCACCAGTACACCGATAGTGCCTGTACCACCTCGCCTCAAGCTGGAGGCAAGAATGTCACGCTTATAGCCGAGTTCTTCCGCCGTTTTTTTAACCCGTTGAGCGGCTGGGCTATTGGAAGGCGGAAGGCGCTCATCAAGAACGCGAGAGACTGTAGACGTGCTGACGCCCGCGGCTTTGGCAACGTCTTGCATAGTTATAGGCTTACCGTGCATGAATATATTATTCCATGACGTGAGGTGGATTACTGAACCTCTGTGTTGGCTCGCATAAACAGGCATTTAGGCGAACCATTCTATCGGTTTTACAGCGATCTTATAAGCGATATGACGCTAACCCCACTGATTTACTATTAGTTTGCTTTCCGTATCCACACATCATTTGTGAGTCGTAGACTAACGTCTAATTTTCGATGTGGTGTATTTGGTGAAACGATTGCAATCGTTCCCAGGAACGATAACACAATCATATAAGAGGAATCATCATGTCTCTCGATCTCCGAGGTTTAACCCCCGCGCCGGTTACTCCTTTCACTCGCGATGGCGAGGTTGATTTTGCTGCAATCAAGAAGCTTGGCTCTTGGTTGGGCGGCATCGACGGCGTTAAAGGTCTCGTTGTTCTTGGCCACGCTGGTGAAGGTACATTCATGACCTCTGATGAGCAGAGGCGTGTTATTGAGGCATTTGTTGAATCGGTAAAAGGTGAGATCCCAATTATTGCGGGCATCACTCGCGAAGGCGACCATGTTGCAGCCGAAGAAGCAAAACGGGCTGTCGAGGCGGGCGCATCTGCTGGTCTAGTCTACCCATCTCATGGCTGGCTAAGGTTTGGTTATCAGGAAGGAGCGCCTCAAGAGCGCTATCGCCGCATTCATGAGGAAAGTGGGCTACCGCTGATTCTTTTCCAATATCCGGACAACACGAAAGCCACTTACAACCTCCAGACGCAGATTGATATTGCGGCTCAACCTGGTGTGTTTGCGATGAAAAATGGTGTCCGCAATATGAAGCGCTGGGATACTGAAATTCCTGTCATTCGCGCTGAGCACCCGGATCTACAAATTCTGACTTGTCATGATGAGTACCTGCTTCACACCATGTTTGATGTCGATGGTGCGTTAGTTGGCTATGGCAGTATTGCACCGGAGCCTCTGATCGAACTGATCAAAGCAGGAAAAGCCAAGGATTATGCCAAGGCGCGCGAATTGCATGATCGCCTCCTTCCAGTCACCAAGAATGTCTATCACCGTGGTTCGCATATGGAAGGGACTGTGGCTCTAAAATGGGCCCTGGTAGCCCGGGGTATTCTTGATCACGCTACTGTGCGCTCTCCGCTTCGTCCGCTTGCCGAAGGCGCAGATCGTGAAATTGCTGCTGCTATGAAACAAGCCGGTTTAGCCTAACCGGGATTGACGAATCCTTAGACGCTGGGCGTCCCCGAACGGTGATGCCAATGAGGCATCACCGTAATGCATCCTAAATAACAAATTTAATAGGAGCGTAGGATGAGTATGAATACCAAACATGATTCAGGGCCATTTCCCCCTGCGACAAACCACCATCGATCTCGGTTTTCTCTGACGTTGCCACAAATGCTTGCGTTAATGGGGCCTGCATTTGTCGCTGGCGCTTGGCGTTTCGGACCCGGTGCGCTGACATCCGCTGTGCAGGCAGGCAGCCAATATGGCTACATGCTGCTTTGGGTAATCCTTGTGTCTGCAGTGCTAATGTTTGTGTTTAATGATATGGCTGTTCGGTTGGGCCTTGCATCTGGTGACTCTGTGGTCAAAGTCACCAAGCAAAAACTTGGTCGGCCAATTGGTGTCATGGCTGGCTTCGGTGTTTTCTCTATCACTTTGATGTTTGCTGTAGGCAATGCCGTTGGCTCTGGTTTAGCGCTAAGCCTGCTTTTAGGAGGTTCGGTAGTAGGCTGGACGCTCGCTAGTACAGTAGCGGTCGGCTTATTAATAGCCATGCGGAATACTTATAAGGCGATGGAGCGCTTGTTGGTCGCTTTGATTGGGCTTATGTCCGTAGGTTTTTTAGCATCAACCATACTGAGTGACCCAGATTGGGCGGCTGCTGCGCAAGGTCTTATTCCCAAATTTCCTGCTGAGGCCAGCGTTCTTTTAATTGCTTTGATCGGTACAAATTTCTCCATTAACTCAGCTTTTTATACTGGCTATGCCATCCATGAAAGAAAGCTGAATAGGCAGCAGTACCGAGCTATTACGTTAATGGATACTCTTCCGGGGAATGTGGCTACCGCATTTATGGCGATGCTCATCATCATTGTAGCCTCAGCGGTACTTCACTCCACTGGTACTGTAGCAACGACTTTTCCACAGCTGGCTAGTGTATTGGAGCCGCTGGCAGGAAAGGTAGGGGCGGTACTGTTCAGCCTTGGGTTCTTTGCAGCAGCCTTTTCATCAATGGCGGCAAATGCTTCTGCGGGAGGAACGCTATTAGCGGATGCGTTGGGCTGGAACAGCAGTTTATCCGGATGGAGAGTCAAGCTGCTTGTATATGGGGTGTTGGCTTGGGGGGCTACGGTTGCTGTAGTGGCGAAGGGTTCTCCCATTGAGCTAATTATTATCGCTCAAGCCTTAACCGTCCTAGTAGCACCTTTTTTGGGAATTATTCTCTTTCTTTTGACAAGACGTGAAGATGTGATGGGGGATCTAAAAAATGGCCCTCTACAAACCACGCTTGCTCTAGTGGGGTTGGTGACCATTTTCGCAATGTCTTCTCAGCTTGTCTTTAGGCTCCTGGGTTAAGTTGCAAATAAAAGTATTACAAATATAGAGATAAAGATATGAATAAGTTTTTGTTGTGGCGCAGAGTGTTTCCTTTCTTAGGCTATTCTTTTCTATTCGTTACTCCTTCTGTATTTGCAATTGATTATGATGTGAATGGAACTAACGTTTCTTTATACGGTTACGCTAAGCTTGATGTGATGTATGACATTGGCGACGTTAAGACCGGGAATAGTAGTGGCATGGGCGATAGTGTGAACTTCTCTAAAATTGCTGTGGATGGCCAACCAAGTACAAGTGGGCAGTCGAATCTGCATGCTAATGAGTCACGCCTGGGCATCCGGACTACAACGCCGACAGAGAAAGGTGACTTGATTACCAATATCGAGGGCGATTTTTTCTTCGGTAATCTCCGGCTGCGTCAGGCCTATGGCTCATGGAACGGTATTACGGCAGGACAAACGTGGAGCAATTTTCACACCTTTATAAGCACTACTCCTACTCTTGATTTTACTGGCCCCGCAGGTCGCGATGCATTCCTTCGACAAGCACAACTACGGTATTCAGTAGGCAATTTTCATGTTGCTATTGAGGATCCGAGTGGTGCTATGTCTGGCAACTCTTTTGACGGAGGATACGATGCAGTAACCGGTGGTAGATCCATTGCTGGTACTGATGTTGATCGTAAAGATGGCTTGCCAGACATTACGCTTCGGTACGAGTCATTGGCTGGTGCATTACGCTGGGCATCAGCTGCCATGATTCGAGAAGTGGCCTTTGACGATGGTGCAGCAAAGGACTCAAAGATCGGTGGGGAGCTTTTGTCGCGGCTAATTACGCTCTTACGCCAAATACGACGTTGCGTGGTCAAATAACCGGCGGTGAGGGGATTGGGGCTTACATGAAAGTAAACCCGGCACCCTCAGCTTATCGAGCAGGCAGCGAGCTAGAGACCATCTTTGCATGGGGGGAACGATTGGCATTAGCCATGATATAGGCCCCGGTGCTTTCAACGTTTCATACTCACTTGTTAATGCAGATTGGGATGATGCCGAGCGCGATGGCGTGTCTCTTGTTAATACTGGTAGTTCAAATGAGTTCATAAGCGCTTATGATGAAGAGCGTGAACTTGTGCATATTAATTACCAATGGAGCCCTGGTCATAACATAACCTACGGAATTGAGTTGGCTCATGCTGCACGGCATACTGTGGATGGCCGTAGTGGAAGTGTCGATCGCCTACAAGGGAGTGTTATCTATCGGTTTTAACCTGCGGCTTCGGCCTGAATAAAAAGTTGTAATTGATTATATGTCTATGGCTAGTTGTGCGGATAGTGATCTGAACCTTGCTTCATCGTAAGGTTGTTTTAAGCGTTAGCATTTTTGCTAACGCTTTTTTTAGTTAAGTGGGCTAGAAAAGTCTTTAAAAAGGAGCACTGCGTTGATATAAATATCTAACATCTATGCCAACAGAGTACACCTATGAAACATGGTGTCTTGTGCGAATGGGCGAGCAGCTAGATGAGATCATGGGGGAGCCTGAGCTTTTATTGTGTTGGGGAGACAGCATCTCACTCAATAGCGTTTTCCTTGTCTGCTGTAGGGCGTTAATAATATGAACCATCGATTCGTACTCACCGGCGGCCCCGGTGGTGGCAAAACCACGCTCCTTGATGCCATAGAGAAACGGGGCTATCGCGTCATACCGGAGTCTGCCCGAAGCATCATCAAGGAACGGTTGGCGGCGGAGCTATCACCTCGGCCAGACCCGGTCGCTTTCGCTCAGGATATTCTGAAATCCGATATTGAAAAGTACCGGCGTGTCGCTGTTGGCGAGCAGGCCACGTTCTTTGATCGTGGGGTGCTGGATGCGCTGTACATGCTTGATGCGGAGAACGCGTTGTCACGGGCGGACATCGCCAACTATGTTCAACTGTTCCCCTATAATCCCGTTGTTTTTCTTCTGCCGCCATGGGAAGACATTTACGGTACAGATTCAGAGCGTGATCAAACGTTCGAGGAGTCCCTCAAGGTATTCGAGGGGATGAAAAGCTGGTATTCGCAATGGGGTTACAAAACGCTGGAAGTGCCGCGTGACACTATTGATGAGCGCGTGAAGTTCGTTTTACAGCATGTAAATAGCCTTTAAATTGTCATTGTTGTTGACGGTTTTCTTCTCCACGCTTTACCAAGACTGCTGAACTACAGCATCATCACTATCGATATGCGCCGAGCCAAGAGAATCCTCTCGCTGGATGCCACCTCCATCCACCAAGCGAGCGTTGCCTAAAAACGCACAGCCTAAGGCTGGAGGAATCAGGTCAAGGAAGTGAATATGCCCACGACTGCTGAGTAAGGTCATGAAATATCCAGAGATCGGCCTGCACATACGTACCTATGATGATGAAGTTAAAAGTCACTCCCACGACCATCATCAACTGGTATTGCCACTGGTCGGCACGCTGTTCCTGTCAGTAGACTCCATGGCGGGGGAGGTGGCACAGCACCGTGCGGCCATCATCCCTTCAGGAAGCGGCCATGGGTTTGCTGCAACAGAAGATAATCGGTTTTTGGTGGCTGATTTGCCTGAGGGGCTGGCTCCTGCGTTAGATAAGCTGCCTTGTTTCGTGGAGCTTGATTCGGCTTTGCGCCATTACGTCCAGTTCCTACATGCTCAGGTCATGAGCGGGGCTGGAGCGGATGCTACCCAGCATCACATGCTGCTATTGCTGCTACAACTGCTGCAGGAGCGCCATGGAAGTCAATTGAAACTGGATCGCAGGGTTCACGCAGCGCAACAGTTTCTGGATGATCACTTCCACCAACCTATTTCCATGGCTGAGGTTGCTAACGTGGCCCATTTGAGTATTCGGCAGTTGAACGATCTTTTTCGCCATCAGGTGGGCGTGACGCCTCATCAATACCTCACAGAAGTGCGAATGAAAGAGGCGGTTCGGCTTCTGGAACAGTCAGGCCTCAGCGTTCAGCGGGTGGCTGATGCGGTAGGCTACTCGTCGTTATCAGCCTTCAGCGACCGCTTCAGACGTCACTTTGGCAAACCGCCTAGCCACTTCCGCCGTCTCTCGACATAATTCCGCCAGGATTCAAAAGATCCTCATTGATGCCATGGATACGCTCTCCCGCAACCGCTAACGCATGAGAATCTCGGGGAGAGTGACATGGCAACCGTGAATGCCGCTACCTGGATCGGATCCATTTCCGTTCTGCTTTGGGGTACGTTGGCTTTGCTGACCAAGCTATCCGGCGGAGATATTCCAGAGTTCCAGCTGATGGCCATGACTTTCGGCATTGCGTTTCTGTTGATGGGTGGGCGTTGGGTCTTGGCTGGCCATACGGGCGTTCGGTATATACGCCAGTCGCCGTTTGCCTGGTGTATCGGTATCGTCGGGTTATTCGGTTATCACTTTGCATATTTCAAGGCGATGACGCTAGCACCGGCGGTGGAAGTCAGCCTGTTGGCTTACCTCTGGCCGCTACTGATCGTTCTGCTGTCCGCCCTATTACCGGATGAGAGGATGCAAGCTCAGTCTATCGTTGGCGCCTTGGTGGCGCTGGTGGGTTGTTGGTTGTTGATCAGCCGAAATGCAGGCGGATTTGCTTGGGAGAACCTGCCCGGTTATCTGGTAGCGCTGGCGTGTGCATTGATTTGGTCTTCTTACTCCGTGCTCAGCAGATTGGTGCGTTCAGTGCCAACCGATGCCGTCGGTTGGTTCTGCGGCGTGACGGCGCTGCTGGCTTTAGGGTGCCATATGCTGTGGGAAAAGACGGTGTGGCCGGATGGCTTGATGCAATGGGTAGGCGTGGTTGGGCTGGGCCTCGGGCCGGTTGGATTCGCATTTTTTACCTGGGACTATGGCGTCAAACACGGGAACATCCAGCTACTTGGCACCCTAGCCTACAGCGCGCCACTCATTTCGGTGATGCTACTGATCCTGGCGGGATACGGCGAGGCCACGGTGGCCGTATTGAGTGCCAGCGTGCTCATCGTCATTGGTTCTTTGATCGCAAGTCGCGCGAAGCACCGGGGCGCGCAGCGCTAGAAATGATGGCAGACTGATAACGCTGGTGCTGCAAAAGACGACTTTCTGGCGTTATCGCCAACTCCGTTAAGGCAGAAGTGGTCACCGAGATTCAGCGTTCAAGTGGATAAGTAGTTGGTTGCAGGGGCGTGGTATAGCAAAACGTCATGGCAGCGGTTAGCCTAAACGGTTTGTTGATGACGCTCATTGAGCAAATAGGCGCAGCCATGGAACATTCATCCGCAGTCACGCTGGCGTTGGCAGACGCATCGGCATTTGATGCGTTCAAGCAAGAGCTAAAAGCCTCGTTTAGCGTGGCGGTAGAAGAGACCTTTGGCGCGGTGGAGCCGAGCTTGATTCCCTCTGACGCAGATATCGAGAACTCTCTTAATGCGCCAGATGCCATGGTGCATCACATCCTTTTAGATGGCGTTAAAGTGGGGGGCGCGATTGTAGTCATTGACGAATCCACTCAACACAACTCGTTGGATCTGTTCTATCTCTTGCCCAGCACCCACGGGCGTGGCGTGGGCTACCGTGCGTGGAAAGCCATCGAGCAGGCGTACCCCAAGACGCGGGTATGGATGACCCATACGCCTTACTTCGAAAAGCGAAACATCCACTTTTATGTCAACAAGTGTGGTTTTAAGATTGTCTCCTTTTACAACCGCTATTACCCCTTACCGGATGATGAGGAGGCAGGCGGTAAGGCACACAAGCTAGAGTTTTTTGGATTCGAAAAAGTCATGATGTAAGCCCCAGAAAGGGCGGGTATGAGCCGATAGCAACGGGCTCTCAAAGAAAAAAGGACTTTAGAATGACCGTAAGAGCAGCAGAAAAAAACGATATTGCCGCCATCGCCGAGGTGTACCAAGCGTGTTTCCCCCGTGAGAAAAATCACGCGCTGTGGATTGAGTCGTCGTTTAACACCTATCCACGGGGCGTTTACTACGTGGTGGAGGTGGAAGGCCAGGTGCGTGGCTATATCCTTTGGTGCGTTAAGAACGGCTTTCGGGAAAAAAGCATCATCGAGCTGGAGCAAATCGGCATTCACCCGGAAGCAGCAGGTAGGGGGCTGGGTAAGCGGCTCATTGTGGAGTCGCTAGCGCCGTTCAAGGCCCACGTGCGTCGCCAGGGCTGCGATGTGGGGGCGGTGATGGTGACCACCTCGGAAGGCAACTTCGCAGAGAAGCTGTATCAATCCACGCTGGGAGTCTCCCGCGCGGCCGTGATTAGCGGCTATGGGGCTGGAGATGAGGTGATCTTATATAACGCCAGCGTAGAGTAGCGCGAGAGCGGTTGCGTGCGAATTGGTGACGCAGCAAGCGGAACACAAACATTATTACAAGATACGGAGGTAGGTAATGTCAGGAGTGGAAATCCGGCAAGCTACCATTGAAGACTCGGCTTTAATCCATAAATTTGTCATAGAACTTGCGACTTATGAAAAAGCAGAACATGAAGTGTTAGCGACAGTCGCGGATATAGAAAACGCTTTGTTTGGCGATAATACGACGACTAAGGCCGTTATCTGTTATTTCAATAACGAACCTATTGGCTTTGCGGTCTATTTCTTCAATTTCTCAACATGGCTCGGTAAGCATGGGCTATATCTTGAAGATTTGTACGTTACTCAAAAATATCGTGGCGTCGGGGCTGGCAAAGCACTTTTGAAGTATCTTGCTAACATTGCAATATCGAAAAAATGCGGCCGTTTCGAGTGGAACGTACTTGACTGGAATGAACCTGCGATCCAGTTCTATGAGTCAATAGGCGCAAAACCGCAAAATGAATGGATAGGCTACCGTTTGACAGGAAAAGCGCTTGAAGACTTTGCAGTTAGTTAACAAGATATAACAAGTCGCAGCAGTTCGCGTCTGGTGGCCGCCCTTTCCTTGGCTTCTTCGTCGCCACTCCATAGGGCGAAACCCTGGAACATGATAAGGGCTAGGCCCAGCGTGGTAACTGCTGTGGGGGCGGCATGAATGCCGAACACTTCCGCCAGGTGCCAGGTGCCGCCGCTTAGCGGCGCCATCAGCGGCATTATGATCAGGCCGAAGAGGCTGATGGCTATACCTATAGCAACTGGTGAGTTTGTTGCGCGTGGCGCGTTATCCATTCCCCATCCCGTTAACGCCATCAATACCAGCAGCATGGCCTGGGCAATGAAAGCGTCTCCAATATAGCCCGGCCCAGTTGAGCGCTGCATAGCGCTGAAAGAAAAACGCGACGGCGACAAAGTCCTAAAGCGGGGCGGGTAGCAGGCAGTCTTCGTAAGAATCCTAGCTACGTTGTTGCGTCCGATACTCAGTAGGACTGACACCTGTCTCTGCACGAAAGCGGTTGCTGAAATGACTGCTGGAGCCAAAACCGCAGCGTAGTGCGATCTCAGTCATATTTAGCGATGTTTCCGCCAACAAGTATTGCGCCCGGATAAGACGACGGTGCAGCACATAGCGATGTGGTGGGTAACCAGTGGCTTGTTTGAACATGCGGGCGAAGTGGTAGTCACTTAAGCCAGTGATACCCGCCATGCATGCCAGCGTAAGGGGTTGGTTCAGGTGATGCTCAATGAACTCCACCACTCGTTTTAATTGCCACGCAGGTAGTCCACCGGTTGGGCGCAGAGTTGGCAGTCGGTGCTGGCTATAGTGGCGTAGGGTGTGTATCAATGCCGTTTGGGTGGCGGAATCCAGCGCTAATTGATCCAGCGGGTCTTGCCAGTTGCTCTGGCCAAGGGTGGTGCAAAACAGCTGAGTGAGCAGGGCATCCTGGGCGAAGTCGATTTCGTCCAGTTGCACGCTTCGGCCATCTTTATCCCATACCTGTTCGATCAACTGACTCAGGTGAGTGTCGCTGAAATAGAAATGCAGTAGTGAGATAGGCCCATGCACGTCCCAACTTGTGATCAGATTGGCGGGCATTAAACACACGCTATTGCTGGTCTCGCTGGCAATGGTTTGTGATCCCTGCCTGCGTAGGGAGTTCTCCGCGCCGTTCAGATAAACGCTCAGAGTGTGGTGGTTTGAGTGAATTTTCTCAATACGGTCTTCTTGGTTACTCCAACGGGCCAGCGCCATGCCATTTTTTAGCTGGGTGCTACTTACTAGACGCGCCTGTGTCTGTTTCATCCTGGGATAGTGGCTCAAAGTGTCGGTGAACATGGGCGGCTCCTGGGAACTGCGTTAACAGTACTCAGGCTCAGCACGAAACTCAATTCAGCGAACCATTCAACCGCAAGAATAGACAAACTGGCGCAAACGCAGGCAAGCTAGCCAGCCGGGGTGAGCCGATACTATGGCTGACACTAACCACTCTGGGAATGGCAAGCCATGAATAGTCTTCTGTATATCTCAACAGTTCTTATCTGGGGCTCGACCTGGCTGGCTATCGCTTGGCAAGTGGGCGAGGTGGCGGTGCCGGTCTCGGTATTCTATCGTTTTCTCATCGCCGCGCTGGTGCTGTTGGCCGGGCTTACATTGTTGCGCCGACGCCAGGCTCTGCATACCAGGGATCATCTTTTCTGCCTGTTGCAGGGGGGCTGTGTCTTTGGTTTGAATTTCTACTGCTTCTATACCGCTGCGGGTTATCTGCCCAGCGGCCTAATTGCCATCCTGTTTTCTATGTCGATACTGTTTAATGCGGCCAATGGCTACCTGTTCTTTCGCACACCGGTTCCGCGGGTATTTTACCTGGCTTTGGCCCTTGGTCTGCCGGGCATGGCGCTGATTTTCTGGCAGGATCTGGTCACAGTTGAGGCTACGTGGGAACTGCTGGGCGCCATTGGTTTGACGTTGCTGGGTACCTACGGGTTTTCGCTGGGTAACATGGTGTCGGTCAGGCACCAGCGATGCGGCTTGAAAATCAACACCACCAACGCCTTTGCTATGCTGTATGGGGGGATGTTGATGGGGCTGATTGCCTGGGCTCAGGGAGCCAGTTTCAGCCTGCCAGCGGAACCGAGATATCTAGGTGCCCTGGTTTATTTGGCGGTAATAGGATCGGTGGGAGGCTTTGGTGCCTACTTTATGCTGGTCGGCCGTATTGGTGCCGGTAAGGCGGCTTATGCGACGGTATTGTTTCCTTTGGTTGCGCTGGCGCTGTCAACGGTGTTCGAGGGTTACCAGTGGCATGCGGATGCACTTATAGGGTTAGCAATGATTGTGAGTGGCAACCTGCTGATGTTTAATGCCCATCGTTTGGTTTGGCGGTGGCGGCAGCCTGTTTAGTGACTAATAAAGAGGGCACTGCATTTCAGTTGCGGTGGTTGGAGGCGCCGAGCCATACATGGGCGAAGATTCGATCAGTCCGCCGTCATGCTCGAAGAATGCCTTAACTACTTCGGTACGCACATCGAGCAGCTTCGGATCACTGCCAACGTTGAATGTTCGCCAAGTGCCCATGCCGATAATGGCAGCGTTTTGTCCGTGCCCGCAAAGGTCTTCTGTTGCATCCCGCCCGTGTTGGCAAGAAGTGATACGGTTGGGAGCGTCATGGCGGTGAGCGTGGCGCCGATGAGCGTAAGGCTTTGTCTGCGCGTGATGCGATGCTTGATGTGATGCTTCATAGCGGTCGCTCCTTCAGGTTTTTTTGAACCGGCACCGTGGCAGCCAACACCAGCACAAAGCATGTCAGCACAAATACCTTATTCACAAACCAGTTGGTACGCCAGATCGACCACTCAGGGTCGGCGAGAAAACGGACGAACAGGGTACAGATGATGAGGATTTCAATGACGGACATGCCCACGCCAATGCACGCGTATAGCTAGGCCGTTCGAGCAGCGCCCAACCTAGCCAAACGTGCGCCAGTGGCCATAGATCCCAATAGATATGCCTTGCCCAGGGCTCGCCGTATGCCAGCCCGTACCCAATGGGAAACAGGTATTTAATGAACAGCGTCCACGCCGCCAGAATAAACAGCAGGTGGGCGAGAAAGCGAATCCAGGCGTTTGGTTGTGGGGCGGGCAGTGACATGACATCACTCCAGTGCTGGGCTGTTAATGACTCTTCTTCAAACCATCTTCAGAGACTGCTTGCGCATTGGGCGAGGATAGGCGGCATCGATCTGTGCCAGATCATCTTCGTCGAGTCTGACGTTATCTGCATCAAAGTTCTGTCTGAGGTGATCCAGTTTCACGGCTTTAGGAATAGCAATCACACCAGGGTGGCGCAGAGCCCAGGCGAGGGCGACTTGCGCGGTGGTGGCGCTGTGTTTGCCGGCGATGCGTTGCAGGGCGGCATCATGCAGTAGCGCGCCGCCTTGCCCGATCGGGCAATAGGCCATGAGCGGCATGTTTTGTTGTGCTTGCCAGGGCAGCAGGTCGTATTCAATGCCCCGTGCTTCGGGATTGTAGAGCACCTGATTGGTGGCGCAAGCTGGCTCGTTGAGCTCTGCTAAGTCGTCAATGTCGAAGTTCGACACACCCCAGCGCAGGATCTTGCCCTGCTCACGCAGCCGTTCGAAGGCTTCCACTGTTTCGCTCAGCGGGTACTGGCCGCGCCAGTGCAGCAGGTATAGATCGATAGTGTCGGTGCCCAATCGGCGCAGGCTGCGCTCGCAGGCAGCCTGAACACCCTTGGTGCTGGCGTTGTGCGGGTAGACCTTGCTGACCAGATACACCTCATCGCGCCGGTCACGGATCGCTTGGCCAACGACCTCTTCAGCACCGCCCTCGGCATACATCTCGGCGGTATCGATCAGCGTCATGCCCAGATCCAGCCCTTCGCGCAGCGCCCTGACCTCAGCCTGCCGCTGCCCTGCATTCTCGCCCATATGCCAGGTGCCCTGGCCGATACGGGGTACGCTTTCTCCGCCTAGTTTGATTGTCTGCATGTTCTCCTCCTGGTTGTTGGGTAAATGGATGAGAGGTGGGTTCTCGTCCTCTATATCATGCGAGAAGAGCGGAAGCATCGGGCGTACATGCTTAGGAGCAGCTAGCCAGGCGCGTCACTCGAATGCCTCCGCTTCGATACGTCAAAGTCATCGCTGCGCTTCAGGCAGGCCGTATAGCCGGGCCTAGGGGGAGCTTTGAATCTATTCCGGATCACTATGAGTTAATGCAGCTTGAACTCATTAAATTATTCAAGGAAAGAGTTCCAGAGTATGTACGATTAGCGACAGTCGAAAAATAGCTAGGTTAGCCACAGTGACCACTACCCTGGCAGCTAACCTCAGGTGGTCATAATACGATCAGTTCGGGTAAAGGTTGAGCTACTACAGCCTCTCGACAGCCAACGCCAAGTTGAGTGCCAAGGGTAGCCGCGGTATCAGTGTGGCCTGGTAAGCGTGGTAGAGATCGGGCTTGATGTCACCTTCGGCAGTGTCGATCTGCAGCTTACCGTCGAGCTCCTGATACCAGCCGCCCCGCGCGCGATCAATAAAGGTGGTGTCGATGAAATCCCAAAGCCGCCGATACCAGCGCTCGTAGTGGGCCTGATCGGTGCGTTGTAGAAACGCGGCAGCGGCGGCCAGTGCTTCGGCGTGAGTCCAGTGGCGACGCCGCAGGGAGTTTGGGCGACCCTCCCAATCCACGGTATACACTAGCCCTGGGGTGCCGTCGGTGGCCCAGCCGTCACGCAGGCTGGCGTCAAATAGCGCCGCAGCGTCAGCGAATAGCCAAGAAGGAGCTGCGCGGCCGCGAGATTCAAGCGCCGCCTCCAGTTGCAGCATCAGCCGCGACCACTCGAAACCGTGACCCGGCGTGGCGCCATAGGGATAGAACCCGTCGTCGGGGCAGTCGGCGTTGTGCTCCGGCCATTCTGACCAGTCGCCATGAAAATGCTCGAGGATGCGGTAATCCCGGGGAGCCGCGTGGTGGTGAATCAGCCGTTCAACGATGGCTAGCGCCCGGTCAAGCCATAGCGGTTCGTCGCGCACATCGGCTAGCGCCAAGCACAGCTCTACGCCGTGCATGTTGCTGTTACCGCCGCGGTAGTCGCTCAGTTCGCTCCAGTCCTGGCTAAAACTCTCGACAAAAGCTTGCTCATCCATCGACCAGAAGCGGGTGTCGATCACCCCAATGGCCTCTTCGAGCAGAGCAGCCGCGCCGGGAATGTCGGCGTGGGTCGCAGTGGCGGCACCGAGGGCGACGAAGTGATGGGTATAGCACTGCTTAGTGCGGTCGTCGCTGGTGGCGGGATCGGCCCCGAACCAGCCTCCGTGATGCTCGTCGCGCAGCTTGCCAGACAAAGCGCGAATGGCGTGCTCGGCCAGTGCTGCAGCACCTGGTAGGCCTTGTAGTGCCGCCAGGGCACAGCTGTGCGCCATGCGTGCGGTGAGCATGGTGTCGGCGCTGGCGCCGTCGGGAATGCGCCCGTCACCATCGAGTAGTGCGAAACCACCAGAGGCCAGACGCGCCTGGCGATGAAATTCGAACAATGCGAGCCCTTCGCGGGTCAGCCAGTGGTGATGGGTGGCACTATTGAGCCAGCGCCGGGGTTTTTGATCGGTGTCGTGGTTCATCGCAGCCATGCCTTATGTGATCGAGTGGGATCTTACCTCAGCCATTGACGATGGTGCCGCCGGTCTGACAGCTGGAAGGCTATAAGCGGTGCTTTGCTCAAGGGGCGTAGGTTATGTTTAATTGAGACACCGAGCCCTTTGTGGCCGCATACACAATCCATGCGCCAGATGCCAAAGCTACGTTATATGCTATGACCATGAATCCGACTTATAGAAAATGCAATCATAAAGACATACAACCTATCGCACCGTCAGGTGGCGCACTTCTCAGCCTGGTTCGCTTTTTTCATCGTCGCGCTTCGTTAGTTTCAGCGCAAAGTCTTTGCGCCAAAACAGTTGGTCAAGTATCGAATACCATAGCTTCTACATTTCCGCGTTTTTGCCACCCGTGAGAAGCGGCATTAAATATATATTGGAGTGCTATGTTTAGGCTCGAAGTCGCGGCATTAGTTACTGGTTTAGCAAGTATTGCAGTTGCTTTGCTCATCCCTTTTGCCTGGAGTTTGTTTCCCGAAATAATGCGCGCCTACTTTCTCGGTGGCGAGCCAGGGGCGATAGTCGTTGGAGTAGGTGTTTTAGTTGGGATAGTAGGAAGTATGCTGTTTGTTATAAACCTGTTTCGCAGGCAGTTCACTCTGTGGTGGGTGAGGCTATTAGCGGTGTTGGCTCTTTCCCTGGGCCTCGCCACGGTCGGTGCAACTGGAATTTAACAAACGTAAGCAGCAGACAGCTATCCGCAAATCACGAGCTTTTTTAGCGTGTGATTGGCTCTCCTTTACGCGCTCCACCAAGTTAGCCATAAAATGAACATCGTCTAATTTCTAATTGATTGATATTAAGCTTTATTAGAGTATGAGAGCGAATCGATTAGAATTGGACATATGATTAGCAACTTTACGATTGCCGGGTGGGGCAGCTATCGCCCTCACACCCTGTTAACTTCGCGCGCCCTGGACGAGCGTCAAGGTCAATCGGCCGGCTGGACAGAACGCCAGTTTGGCATCGCTGCGCGCCATGTCGCGAGCGAGGATGAGACCACCTCGATGATGGCGACTGAGGCAGCCCGTGAGGCGCTGAACCGCGCTGGCTGGGGCAATACACCGCCCGACGTCATCATTGGCGGTTGTGGCGTTATGGAGCAACCGATTCCGTCTACAGCCGCTTTAGTCCAGAACCGACTCGGCTTTGGCCAGTCCGGCGTGCCTAGCTTTGATGTTAACCAGACCTGTTTATCCTTTATGGTGGCACTGGATATCGCCGCCATGGGCATTGCCTGCGGGCGCTGGCGGCGCGCGCTTGTATTTGCGAGTGACATCGCGTCGGCAGGGCTTAACCCTGAGGAGCCGAAAACGCGGTCCATCTTTGGCGATGGCGCAGCGGCGCTGGCGATTGAGGCGACGTCAGACCCAACCTGCGGAATGCGCTCAAGCGTTACGGTTACCCATGGTGCTCACCACGCGCTAGCGCAGCTTCGGGCGGGCGGCACAAAGTTGCGCATCGCTGAAGGTTACCAGGCGCTGGTCGCCGGTTCCTATTTCGAGATGGACGCCTTTGGCATCTTCAAGGCCGCTGCCAAAGCGTTGCCTGGCGTCATTGAGCGTGCGCTCGAACAGGCGGAAATAAGCAAGGATGATCTTGCCTGCGTGATTTGCCACCAGGCGAGTGCGCCAGGGGTCGAGCATATCAAGCGGCTTTTCGCGCCCAACAGTGACCGCGTGGTCAATATCTTCCCAACGACCGGTAACCAGATCGCCGCCTCAATCCCGAGCGTGCTCGCCCACGCACTCACGACGGGGGTCGCCAAACCGGGTGACTATATCCTGCTGTTGGGCACCGCCGCGGGGATCAGTGCCAGTGCCATGGTGCTCAAACTATGAGTCAACGGCGCATCCTTATCACCGGGGCGACCGGCGGGCTGGGCATGGCACTGGTGCGCGAGGCGCTAAAACGCGGGCATGCTGTGCGTGCCACAGGGCGTTCGCAGGCGGCGGGCGAGGCGCTAACGTCACTCGGCGCGCAGTTTGTTAGGGCGGATCTTACCCAGCCAGAAATTGATTTTCGCGGGCTCTTAAAGGATGTCGATAGCGTGATTCATGCCGCCGCCTTATCGGCCAGCTGGGGCCCCCGGCGAGCATTTGAGATTCACAACATTCAACTGACCGAACGCCTGCTTGAAGCGGCCAGCTGCTCGAGCGTTGAGCGTTTCGTATTTGTTTCTTCGCCGTCAATTTTTGCTGCGTATCGTGACCGGATAGCCATCGGCGAATATGACGGCCCCGCGCTTCAGCCACTTAACCACTACGCACGTACCAAGCTGGCGGCGGAACGTCGCGTGCTTGCGCCGCGGGAAGACGCCATGGCCTGCTGTGCCATTCGCCCTCGCGCACTGGTGGGGCCGGGCGATCGGGTGATCTTGCCCAAGTTGGCCGAACTGGCGGGGCGCGAGCGGATGCCGCTTCCGCGTGGCGGCCGGGCGCTGATTGAGTTGACCGATCTGCGCGACGCCGCATGGGCCATCTGCGCCGCTGAGGAGCAGGCAGTTGGGCTTGCCGGAAAGGCAATCAACATATCGGGAGGTAACCCTATTGCGGTACGAGAGGTGGCTGGTAAGCTCGCCGATGCGTTAGGCAAAACACCGCAGCTTGTCTCACTGCCGGTTGGCTTGGCGCGTGCTATCGCTGTGCTCAGTGAAAACGCTGCGCTGCTGATGCGCTCCGCCCGCGAGCCGATGCTGACACGCTACAAGCTGGCGACGCTGGCCTACTCTCAAACCTTTGATCTTGAGCCTGCTCAACGATTACTCGGCTACCGCCCCCAGCATGATGCGATGGCAACCCTGCTGGCCGAAGCGCGGCAGCTTGCCATGCAGGAAAAGCAGCCATGATCCGCGTCGGATTTCGCTGGCTTGAACGCGGTTTATGCCGCCATCCAGAGATCGCCACTTTCTCAGGTGGGAGCCTATGTGCGGTTGATTTTCCCGCCATGGTGGGGGTGATTGATCACCCGACGCGGGGTATTTTGTTGTTCGATACCGGCTATGATCCTGCTTTTATCAATGCAACCGAGACGTTTCCCGAGCGGTTCTATCGCTGGACAACGCCGGTCAAAATCGATGCACAGCAGGCGTGGAGCGCCTGGCTCGCGACCCATGGGATTGAAGACAGCGCGATTGTCGGCACCATCATCTCGCATTTTCATGGTGACCACGTCTCGGGAATGAGCCACCTTGCCCAGCGGCCGGTCTATTGCGCCCGTGTGGGCCTTTCCGAATTGCGTCGGCCGGGTCGCTTTGGCCGCGTGCGCCAGGGCCTGCTGCCTGCGCTGGTTCCCCAGGCGGCCGATTCTAACGCTCGCTTTTTCGAA
This sequence comes from Halomonas sp. PA16-9, assembly GCF_009728585.1. Lineage (NCBI taxonomy): Bacteria > Pseudomonadati > Pseudomonadota > Gammaproteobacteria > Oceanospirillales > Halomonadaceae > Halomonas > Halomonas sp. PA16-9. The sequence goes on from NZ_CP040451.1 coordinate 1,278,597, forward strand.
GATGCGCCAGCAGTGTCACTACCCAGCGGGTTCGCCCCTTCAGCGAAGGTCGTGACATCCTGGGTGATGGTAGCCTGATCGCCGTCGAACTGCCCGGTCATTGTGTCGGCCACTGGGGGCTGGCACTGCGCACCACCGACGATCGCCAGGTCTTGCTGGCTGCCGATGCGGTGTGGCTTGGCAAGTCAATCACGCAGCGCCGGCCACCGCCACGGCTTACTACCGCGCTTCTTGGCGATACCCGGCGTTATCGCGCAACGCTAAACCTGTTGAGCGAGGCAGCGTGCTGCAATGGCGACTTGGTCATCCTACCTTCGCATTGCGCTGCCAGTGCCAAGCGTTTTGGTGACCATGATGCGAACTGACCGGGTCTTAGCCGCGTGGATACGAACGCGGCGTGCGCTGAGCATGTCGTCGGGGCAACTGGCTGCGCGGCGAGCCAGCATGTGGCGCAAACTACAGCCTGTCATCGCCCGTACTCCCGCACTGGCAAGATATGCCGGTCGTGATCTGGCGGAGTTTCCAGTCACTGACATCGAGGATGTTCGTGCTGATTACGGCGCTTGGAATAGCCTAGGCATGAGCGATGAGGAACTGCGCGGGTTGGCCGCCGCCTCAGAGCAAGGCACAGCCGTCGGCGAATTGTCAGCAGGCTGGTCGACCGGAACGGGAGGCGGTGCGCGAGGGCTATTTCTCTCCAGCTCCGCAGAGCGTGCCGACTACATCGGCCAGAGCTTGGCCCGGCTGCTACCGGCGCGTGCTTTGCTCAAGCGCCAACGGCTCGCCCTGCATTTGCGCGCCAGTAATGCGCTCTACAGCGATGTTGGGCGAGGGCGGTTTACGTTTGCCCATTTTCCGCTCGAAGCGTCGATTGAACAGAGCATTGCAGAATTGGCGCAGTTCGAGCCGACGATCCTGATCGCACCGCCCCATCGGCTGGCCGCTTTCGCTGAAGCAGGGGAGCATTTCCCCTCGCTGCAGCATCTGTTTTGCGGCAGCGAACCCGCCGGTGAAGCTGAGCGCCACTTCTTTACCGAGCGGTTAGGGGTAAGGCCACGCCAAATATACCAAGCGACCGAAGGGTTTCTGGCCGCTGAGTGTGCCAACGGCAGGCTGCATCTCAACGATCATGCGATGGCTATCGAGCTTGAGCCGGTTCCCGGCACGCCCGGCTATCGACCGATCATTACCGACCTTCGCCGCACCAGCCAACCGATTGTCCGTGTTCGCGGCGACGATTATCTTGAGCTCGACGCTTGTTCCTGCCCGTGCGGTTTTGCGGGTCGCGTCATCCATGCGCCTCAAGGCCGGGTGAACGATATCTGGCGCTTTGCAGATCAGAGCGTTACGCCACCCCAAGTGGTAGCCGCGCTTGAGACGGTGCTGGGGGGCGACAAGATCTGGCAGGCTGAAGCGGGGCCTGAGCGCGTCGTGCTTCATCTGTCGCCGCCTTGCCCAGCCTCGATTTCCACCCCAAGCGCAACGACTGCTGCTCGGGCGCTGAGCCAGGCATGGGATTTGCCGGTGCCGGTTGAGGTCTTTCATGATCTAAGCGCGTGGAGCGGCCCGAAGCGCCGTAAAGTGGTGTGGCGCGATGGCTAGACGCGTACTTATCACCGGCGCCCGGGCAGTTGCCGCGCTGGATATTGCCCGGGATTTCGCCGCGGCCGGATGGGAGCCGCATCTGGCTGACAGCGTACCGGTGCGCATGGCGCGCTGGTCGAAAGCACCTGCGCGGGTTCACCGCTATCCCGCGCCACGGCAGCAGGGCGAAGCCTTTCACGCGCGTATTGTCGAGCTAGTCGATACCTTCGGTTTCGAGCGGGTGGTGCCGACCTGCGAGGAGGTTTTCCATCTTGCGGCGCCCGCCCTTCAGTGCCGATTGGGTGAGCGCCTGTTTGTGCCTAACCTTGCCACGTTACGCCAACTACACGACAAGCTCGCCTTTGCGCGCCACTGTGGCGAATGGGGCTTGCCCGTGCCGGAAAGCCATCCGATAGACTCCGTAGAAGACTTGACTCGCTTCGCTAGCAGAAGTCGCGAGTGGGTGTTCAAACCGCGCTTCAGCCGATTTGGTGATAGCGCGCTGGTCGCCCCTGACCGGCCTGCGTTGGCCGCTATTACACCCAGCCCCGACAAACCCTGGATGGCACAAGCGCGTATCCATGGTGAAGAAGTTTGCTTTCATGGCGTGGCGCATCGGGGAGAATTGGTTGCCTTTGCAGCCTACCGTTCCAGCTGGCGCCTGGGCGGGGGAGCTGGCTATGCTTTCGATCCTGTCGCTGATCACCATCGCGAAGCGCTGCGAACAATAGCTGCTCGCCTGGCGCAGTGTGCCAATATCCACGGGCAGTTCGCCTGCGATGCAATGTTCGATGCAGCTGGCGCTGCCTACTTGCTTGAGTGCAATCCGCGCGCGACTAGCGGCGTGCATCTGCTTACTGGTGCCGGTCATCTTGCCCATGCAATCGGTGACGGGATCGCCGCACCTGATGCCGCGCCACGCACTCTTTATCTTGGCCCGGCGATGGTCGCATTTGGCCTGCCGCAGGCGGTGTGTGGTGCGCGTATGCGCGATTGGTGGCGCTGCGTTGCTACCGGGCGCGACGTGGTGTCTCGGCCTGGCGATCGCTGGCCTTTGCTTGGTGCGCTTTGCGACGCCGCTTCCTTCTCCCTGATGGGTTTCAAACACAATATCTCGACTAATGCCGCCGCCACTGACGATCTCGAGTGGAATGGTGAGGAGCTGCCTTAATGACATTTCCCCAGTCAGTCCGCGATGCCTGGCACCTGGTTGCCTTATCGAAAGACCTGAAACGCGGCAAAGCGCAAAAGGTCATGTGTTGCGATACACCGATTGCACTCTTTCGCAGCGAAGAGGGGATTGGCGCCTTGGTTGATCGCTGCCCGCACCGCAATTACCCACTTTCTGAAGGGCGTGTGCACAAGGGGGCACTCGAGTGCCCTTACCACGGCTGGCGCTTCGCAAGCGATGGAACCTGTATCGAAGTGCCTGGTTGTTTGGTCGATACGGCCCATGATCAAAAGCTGAAGGCCGACGCACTGCGCGTAGTCGAACGGCACGGCGGGATCTTTGTGGCGCTTTCTGACGCGGCACCGCCCGAGCCCGTGTTACCGCCTGATTTTGGCAACCCTGAACTTGATCATTTCTGGTGGCAACAAGGCACCTGGGTGGGTCGCGCCTACGATGCGGTTGAAAATGTGATGGATCCGTTCCACACCAATCATCTGCATCATGGTTTTATTCGTCGCCGGGATCGACGCTTGCCAGTGGAGCTGATTGTTACCAGCCACGGCGACGGGATCGATATGGCCATCGAGCAAACCCAGCCTGACTATGGTCTGATGTCGCGCTTTTTGGAGCGCGACCGCTCGCGCAGTGTATCGCGCTATTATCCGCCCACTACGGTTCAAGTGCGGTGGGAAGGTGAGACCAAGCTAACCCTGTGTGTCACCGCCATTTTCACGCCAGCGACGGGAAACAGTTTCACGCCTTTCGCGCGCTTTTCGACACCCAAGGGGTTGGCGCCAAGCTGGCTCAAACAAGCAGCCATACGATTGTTCCTGGCCCCAGTGGTCTCGCAGGATCGTCGTGCACTAGAGCGCCAACACGAAGTGATGACTCACTTCGGACAACCTAAATTCATCTCTGGACCTGGCGATATTCTCAAAACCCGATTGCATCGGCTCTGGGTCGGTGAGCAGTTAGAGCCCGGCACTGATCCAGCCGTGGAGGTAAGGCTTTAGCCCCCGCGTAAACCGTAGTCAATGCGGGGAGCAGCCACCTTAATCAATCCGAACATCGCTTGCCTCTGCGCGGGCTTGTATTTGTTGCCTGACGCTTTCGAGGCTGGGCTGCAAGCTATATAGGCAGATACCACTCTGATAGGCGTTTAACGACCCTGGTATGGGCTGTAAATCGGTTGACGGTTTGGTATTTCGACAGCCGTCAGCATTTTCATCCTGCGCTGCGCCTAACTCAGTCAGCGTGCCTAGATGCTGCCAGCCTGCATTGTGCTCGGTATAGACCTGTCCATGCGAGCTGTAGGACGCGTAGATAAGCCATTGTAATTCATGCTCATTGCTTACCTGAAACGCTTGGCAGGGTTCAACTTGGCTTAGGCAGGCTGAGCCCTGCTCAATTAACAAGGCGAAGCAGTGGCTCGGGTAGCGTGGCGTCTTCAGGGTTCACGCTAAACTGCTGGGCGACATCATCCAGGTTGTGGGTATCCACGAGAGGATCCTGGTTCCAGCGATTGGTTTGCTTTAGCGAGAGATCAATACGCCGTATCAGCTCAGGTCGCGATTGGGCAAACTCGCTGTCAGCAAGTGCTTGTAATGCCAAACTGCCCGGCTGGCCGAGGTGAAAGCGTAGATAGCGGTAGTCGAAAGCATCCACAGTGGTGCGTCCGTCTATCAACCGCTTGACCTGATGCTGGGCCACCCAGTGGCGCATATCCGCCAGCGGCGTATTAACCACGATCAGCGCCCCGGCCACCAGCAGGGCCAAGCCAACATTGGCGCGCTGTAGATTGGGTAGTGCTGCTTGCCGTCGCCAAAGCAGAATCAAACTATAGCTGAAGGTAAAGGCCGCGGTTAGCACTTGCAGCAGTGCCGCCCAGAGCCTATCCAAGCTGAGTCCATATTGGTCGATTCGTAGCCAGAGCGCCCAGGCGGCCAGCAGGCTACCTATCGGCAGCAATACGACGGCGAGCATAATGGCGCTGCGTAACCATATAGGATAGGGCAGCTTGTTATCGGTTTGATAGAAAACGGCGTTGAAGAACAACAGCAGGGTCAACATCAGCGCCATAAGTATTTGCGCGGCTCTGCCGGTATCCCATATCGGCTGCAGGCCGGTCCAGGGCAGCACGGCAAAGAACATCAATATGATTAGGGCAACCAGCGGCAGTAGCGCCTTGATAAGCGCTTCGCACATCAGTCTTACGCTCGCGATAAAACGAAAGCGATTGCGGATCATCACCAGCCCCATGCCAATCACCAGCCAGGTGACTGGATAGAAAAAAGCGGGTGTTTGGAACAATGTTTTGAAAAAGTCTAAGCCAATGGCTGAAAAGAGCGCTGCCCACAAAGATAGCAAGCTCCAAAAAACGCCAATGAACAGGCCTAGTTGGGCGATTGTCAGGGCGTGCTCCCATGAATAATCCAACATGGGCTGATAGGTTTTTGGCCAAGTGCCACTGGCGGCGCTGCTACGAAAGAACAGCGCAAGAATAAACAAGGCAACTCCTACGGCCATGCAAAAGGCAAAGGTAAACGGGTGACCTCCCCACTGCTGTGGCTCGGGCACCTGCTCGACCCAGCCAAGGTGCCAGCCCAGCCAAAACAGTAGGGGGAGCTAGCAGCAGCGGTAGGAAGTTGATGCGATCACGCAGTCGTACGATGCTGATCAGATAAAAAGCTGGCAAGGCGACCGCGACGGTGTAGAGCGCCTTAAGCCAGCGCTGGTCGGCGACCAGCCAGTACTCATGGTCGATAGCCAAATGCAGCGCATAGAGCGCGCAACCCTGTACAACGGCGAAAAAATCAAGCCCAGGCTAGTGGCCCGATCCAGGGTATTTAGGCGATTATCGTCCATGACAGCTCTTCTACGGTTGAGTGGCGGCGTGAGGCCCGTAATTCTTCTAAGCAGCTAACGGGCTCTAAATAACTAGCTGGCCCTAGGTAATTAACTAGCCCTAAGCAACTATAATAACGCGAGGAAGTTACAAAGGTTGCAAAGTGCAAAGGTAGACGGCACGAAATACTGCTAATTAATTATGCTGTGCTTTAGGCACGTCGTAAAGCCGGGCCAGGGAGGAGTTTTGAATCTTCTGTTTATATGCAGCGCAAATAGACTCCGCAGTCCGACGGCTGAACGTGTCTTTTCAGCTTACCCCGGTATTCAAGCAATCGGAGCTGGGACAAGTTCGAGTGCTAAAACGCCCGTTTCTTGGCGCTTAATTGAGTGGGCTGACATCATCCTAGTGATGGAAAAGAGTCACCGGGATGAAGTCGCCAAGAAGTACGAGCAGTTACTCAAGGGGAAGAGATTAGTCTGCTTGGATATTCCCGACCACTACGAGTTAATGCAGCCTGAACTCATCACCTTGCTCAAGGAAAGGGTTCCGGAGTATGTGCGGTTGTCGGCAGTCGAAACATAGCGAGGAGCTGGTGCGCCGTAGTATTGATCATAGCGATGAAGAGTCGTTCTCCTCCCATTTCAGGTTTATATGAAATTATACTTATAAAAAACCTGGTTTTTTAAAGCTCTGGTCAGGTAAAGTTTACTTGGAATGCTATGAGCCATAACCAGGAGGGAAGCATGTATCGAGTAGTGATCGTTCTATGTATTTTTTTAGCGGGCTGCACCACAAAACTGTGGGAGCCCAAGCCAGAGAGAGTGATGGCCGTCAACGGCTTCTACGTTAATAAAGAAACGAACGATTTAGTGGTCACCACGCGGCGTGAAGCTTTTTTGTTTCCCTCTCAGCAGCAACTTGGCCAGGCGCTGATGCTTAGCCGAGAAGTTGAGTTTCTTCCCGAATTTAGCGGCTTCTCGCTCTCTAGCTCCAATGTGGTGACCGGCAGCATTAAGCTCACACTGCATAAACAGAACCCTTCAGCCGAACTTGTCAGTCAATTAGCCGCATTGGGCTTTACGAAAAACCCCGTCAACGATAGCTTTCACTTGATACGGGAGATTAGAGGCGAGCGATATACCATTGAAGGAAGTTTGCCGCTTGAAAAGCTCGAAAAGGAGTATCAAGTCAGTATGAGCATGCCCAGGGGCCCTATCGATACAGCCGGGCGTGTTATCGCAACGCCTGTTGCCATTACATTTGATGCGGCCGCAACGGTCGTGGCAATTCCTCTCTTCGCACTCTTGCGGTGTCACAGGGTTTGTTTGGGCCATAAGTAAACAGAGCGTCTTAACGAGCTCACAGGGGAAGTTTAAAAACAGTTGCCTACAGAGTCTGACTAATGCCTAGGCTTTTTCTGAAAAGTCGGCGTGCGCAGGCCAGGTAAGGACACAGCCTATTAAAAAGAATCGGATTCGCGTGCGAATTTACGGGTTGTAAATGAGTGCTTTGATTGGACTCGTGCACGAGCCGATTTTTAATAAGAGTATGGCCAAGCGTAATAGTTAACCAGAGGTTTCCTGGTATTTATTAAAGAACGGAGGTTAAGGGTGGGACTACTCGATAACTTTAAGAAGAAGCGTGCTATTAAAGGCTACATAGAGAAACTGCCTAACGTCTTGGTCAACGATTATGGCCGCCAGGAATATTACACACAGCTGCAGGTAAGGCGGAGTATTGAGCGTGCGGGGCTAAATAGCCAGCATCAGCACTACGCGCTGGCGATGTATGCTAATCGTCCAGAATTTGTCGCTTATCAGAGCGAGATACATGAAAATTTCAGCTATGAAAAACTGCGTGAAGAGGTCGGCGGTGCCTACTTTTCGGGTAGTACTGAGTTCAACTGTTCAAGCGTAATAGCAGCGTCAGCGAGTTTTGGAGGTGACGCGTCTAGCATCGATTGCTCTGGCGGCGGAGGAGATGGCGGCGGTCAGTGAGCCAGTAATAGCCCATGGCGAGGCTACTTGCATCTGTTTTAGCCAATATGTTAAAGCTGCCAATGCATTGTTCCAGCAAGCCGATAGCCATCTTAAAAGCTAAAGCTGTTTGAAAAGTCGTGTGTGCTGCCGCATCAAGCAGCCAGTGCTGGTCATCACAAAGCCGCCTATAAGCTCAGTCCCGTGGCCGATGAACTTGTCCAGCTTGTTTTTCATTAGGCCACTGTCCTGATGAATTATCTGCTCGTGATGCGTGAGAACATTCCTACTTTGGCTATGTAGATTGTGAAGGTTTCGCCGAGATTGTTCACGACTATCAGCGTCGTGGAGTTAATATCTTTTAGAGAATCACTGATAAACCGTGGGGCCTGCATGAGTTTGGGGTAGTAACACCCGAGGTCATAAGCTTATGTTTGATGAAGATATTGGGCCACCTAAAAACTCAAAAACACTCTCTATCTGGTTCGATTTTTACCATCGCCGCATTTCGTCAGTGTAGGAAACTACATTCCAGCAAAAGTGGTGTGACCCGTGATTCCATATGAAGCACAACAAGCGCAATCCATCGCGGAAGACGTGCTTGGCGAGTCGATTGTGGGTATTTATCTTTTTGGTTCTGCCGTTGCCGATGGCTTACAGCGTAACAGCGATGTTGATGTTCTGGTGGCAGTGAGCGACTCACCAACCTGTAAGCAGAGGGAGGCTCTGGTTGCGCAGCTGATGAAGGTCTCTGGCACGATTGGCAATGCACAAGCTACCAGGCCAGTAGAGCTGACGGTCATCACGATCTCTGATGTTGTGCCCTGGCGGTTCCCGCCGCGGGCGGAACTTATATACGGTGAGTGGTTGCGGGATGAGTTCGAGGCAGGGCACATCCCGAAACCAGCCTGTGATCCTGATCTGGCGATTGTGCTGAAAAAGGTGATCGATAACAGCCTGCCGCTATATGGGATCAACGCCGCTGAGGTGTTTGAGCCAGTGCCAATGGCTGATGTCCAAAGAGCGATTCGTGATTCCTTGCCTACGTTGCTGGCAGAGACAGCAGGTGATGAACGCAATGTGCTCTTAACCTTGTCTCGCATGTGGCTGACCGTAGCAACGGGTGATATTGCTTCAAAAGATGTGGCAGCAGAGTGGGCAAAGGAACAGCTGGCAAAGGAAGATGCGGCTTTATTGGACTACGCTAAGCAAGGCTACCTCGGAAAGGTCGTCGACCAATGGCAGGGGAAGCAGGGGGAGTTCCAGGCGCTAATTTGTTCCATGCGGCAATCCATCGAAACGTGCCTTGCCACCCCGCATTGATAGAAGCGCTGACCCTTACCGAAAGGGAGGTGACTATGGTGCTACTCAAGCACTGAGTCGGCTATTGGTATCAACCCATGAATTAGATCTTTCTGCGGAGCGAGAACAAACGGGCTTTAAAGAAGAAGGGCCAAATATGCCAACAACTAAACACCCTTTACCGCAAGTTGTCTCCCCTGAAGAGTGGGAGGCGGCACTCAACCGATTGCTCATTAAAGAAAAAGAACACACTCGGGCACGCGATGCCTTGAGCGCTGAGCGGCGCAAGCTACCCATGGTGAAAATGGAAAAGCCTTATGTCTTCCAGGGCGATGAGGGCAGTGTGTCCTTCCTTGACTTGTTCGCTGGGCGACGTCAACTGATTGTTTACCATTTCATGTTTGCCCCCGATTGGAAGGCGGGGTGTGATGGGTGCTCGTGGGTGGCCGATGCCATGACGCACCCGGCGCACCTCCATGCACGTGACACTTCGCTGGTCATGGTGTCACGCGCTCCGCTAGAGAAAATCAATCAATATAAGACGCGCATGGGCTGGACGATTCCCTGGTACTCCTCTTACGGAAGCGACTTCAACGAGGATGTCGGCGCAACGACAGAGGAGGGCGAAAGGCATGGCGAGTGTCTTCCTCCGCGATGAAACGACATTTATCGTACCTACTTTACGGTGCCCGTGGCGTCGAATATTTAGGTAGCCACTGGACATACCTGGATTTGACGCCGTTTGGTCGCCAGGAAACCTGGGAGGACTCACCGAAGGTTGGCCACAGACGAAGCCGTATGTGTGGAACCGCCGCCACGACGAGTATGGCGGCTGAAACTCATATGTGAGCTAAACAACCATTGAAGTGAGGCGTTTTTTTGCAGATTGTGCATGTGTTTCAAAGGCCGTTCTGTTCAAGCGTTAGTTTGCAATCAATGGCAATTTAAGAACACCTTCCCTCCAAATGAAATCGAGGAGTGAGGATTGCCCGGGGCCGCTTTTATCTAGAGCTTTGTTATGCAGCGTAATACGCAACCCTCCTTTAACACCAATCATCTAACGCTCCGGCCACGGAGGCTAAGTGATCTCGAAGAGTGTTTGAGAATGGATCGTGATCCAGAGGTAACGCGGTTCGTCCAGGGGCCTTGGCATAAGCCTAGCGCTCATAGAAGCTTTGTGGTTGAGCGGATTGAGCAAGTGTATCCCTCTGGGCTGGGCTATTGGACGATCCGTGATCGTGAAACAGAAAAATTCTACGGTTGGGTTCTTTTAATTCCTTACCATGTGCTAAAGCCTGAAGTAGAGATCGGTTGGCGCTTAGTCAGGGATGCGTGGGGTAAAGGGGTCGCTACAGAGGCAGCGAAGATTATTCTTGAGCATGGGCTCAACACCGTTGGGCTTCCTCGCATAGTTGCGGATATAGACCCACAGAATATTGCGTCAGCTCGCGTAGCCGAAAAAATTAGTATGAAATATGTCGAGGATCGCATCTTAGGTGGCAGTAAATTTCTTTCGTTTCAAAGCAGATCTATAGTAGCTGTATAACCTGAAGCTCAGTCTGATCACCTCGGTTTGCAATCTTATAAGGAACCGAAAAAACTAAGCCTTAAAAAGCTCTTCAACCATAATATCAATAAATACCCGTAGCTTGGGGGCCAAGTGTTTGCTGGAGGGCCATAGCTTATAGTGATCACCACTCTCCTAACGCAACCTCTCTCATCACCCAAATGCGTTGGCACGGAGGTCACCATCTATGACCCCGATCTTGATTCCTTAGGAGTGTGCGCTGATCGAATTGTGGCGTGTCTCACTGAAGCCTTTTCGACAGGTTAAAAATGTCTAAAGAGAGCTATGACAAAAAATGCTAACGCCCCCGAGCCTCCATACCATGTGGTTATTTTTAGCAGCCATCGCACTGAGGGAGGAAACGGAGGCGCGGAAATGGCTTCTTCGGATTATTGACACTTACTGATTTTCCCGTCGCAACGCCCAGACAGGATGTTCAGCTAGGCGCTCTTCCAGAAACGCTACAAACGCCCTTACCCGAGGCGGCACCAGCTGCCGCTGGGGCATCACCGCGTAGATACCGGTTTCCGTTAATCGGTAATCCGGCAATACCACGCTCAATTGACCGCTGCGCAGGTATTCGTGGATGTGCCACACCGAGTGCTGTGCGATGCCCAGGCCGCCGAGTACCGCCTCGGTGAGCATTTCACCCTGATTGCTGCGTATGCGGCCGCCTACCTGTACCGCCTCGCTTTGCCCTTGTTTGTCGGTGAGATGCCAGATGTCCTGCCGACGCCGACTGCTGGAAAGTACCAGGCATTGGTGATCGGCCAGGTCGCCGGGGTGTTGTGGGGTGCCGTGGCGTTTCAGGTAGTCGGGAGAGGCGCACAGTACCCGCTCGTCGTCGGCCAGGCGTCGCGCCACCAAACTGGAATCTTCCAGAATGCCGATGCGAATGCCCAGATCGTAGCCCTCGCCCACCAGATCCACTACTTGGTCAGTCAGGCCGACACACAGATCCAGCCGGGGATAACGGTTAAGGAACTCGGGCAACAGCGGCGAAATGTACTGACGCCCGAAGGAGTGGGGTAGGGTGACGCGCAGGGTGCCGGTGACGTTGTCGGCGCCGCTGCGTAGATCCTGAGTGAGTGCTTCCAGCCCCTCCACTAGATCGCGGCCCTGTTCCGCCAGTGCCAGCCCCTCGGGGGTGGGGTGAAGGCGTCGGGTTGTGCGGTGCAGTAGTCGTACATTGAGACCCTTTTCCAACCGCTGCAGACGTTGGCTGGCCAAGGCCACCGAGAGGTCAAGGCTGCGGGCGGCGGCGCTGATCGTACCCAGATCCACCACGCGAAGAAAGAGAGCGATGTCGCTTAGACGATCCATGATGGTCTCATTATCAATAAAATATTGAAAGTCATTAAAGATCCTAAAGGTATCAAGGAGGGTGATGCAGGTCTAGCATTCGCCTCATCATTCCCTGATGGACGTTTTGATGATGACTTCAACCTCTTCGCGCCCGATCCCCTGGGCGCTCTACGCTTTGACCATTGGTGCCTTCGGCATCGGCACCACCGAGTTCGTGATCATGGGGGTGCTGGAGCAAGTGGCCGCCGATCTGGATGTGAGCATCCGCCAAGCGGGCCTGCTGATCTCCGGATATGCCCTGGGTGTGTTCGTGGGCGCGCCGTTGCTCACCATTGCCAGTGCCCGCTGGCCTCGCAAGAAGGTGCTGGTGGCGTTGATGGTTATTTTTACCCTCGGCAACCTGGCCTGCGCGCTGGCTCCGAACTACTCGATGCTGATGGTTGCCCGGGTGGTGACCTCCCTAGCACACGGCACTTTTTTCGGCGTCGGTTCGGTGGTCGCCACTGGCCTGGTGGCGCCGGACAAACGGGCCAGTGCCATCGCCACGATGTTCACCGGCTTGACCGTGGCGACGCTGCTGGGCGTGCCCGCTGGCGCTTGGCTGGGGCACGAATATGGCTGGCGCACCACCTTCTGGGCAATCACCGGTGTGGGCGTACTGGCGACCCTGGTGATCGCCCTCATGGTGCCTCGCGACAGCGGTGACGGAGAGGTATTGGGTTGGCAAAAGAGTCTGGCGTCGATCGGTCGACCCACGGTGTTGCTGGGGTTGCTGATGACAGCGCTTGGCATCGCCGGGGTGTTCACCGTGTTTACCTACATCCAGCCGATGCTGACCGGCATCGCCGGTTTCTCCCAGGATGCGGTGTCGCTGATTCTGCTGGTATTCGGCGTTGGCATGATCGTCGGTAACCTGCTCGGCGGGCGTCTCGCGGATCGGGGGCTGGCACCGGCCCTGATTATCACATTGGCAGTGCTGGCGGCGGTGCTGGGTCTGTTTCCTTTTGCGCTCGGCTATCAGTGGACAACGGTGGTCTTCGTCGGCCTGCTGGGCATGGCCGGTTTCGCTACGGTGGCGCCCTTGCAACTGTGGGTACTTAACCGGGCGGAAGGCGCGGCCAGCCTGGCGTCCAGCTTCAATATCGGTGCGTTCAATCTGGGCAATGCCATTGGTGCGGGCTTGGGCGGTGTGGTGATTGAGCGCAGCGGCAGCTTTACCGCCGTGCCTGGCGCCGCCGCACTGGTTGCTCTTACCGGACTGGCGGTGGCCGTTTGGGCCATCAAACGTGAGCATGGCGAGTCCCTTCGGCCCGCCCCGGCAATTTCCTGCGAACAGGAGTGAGTGTGATGGAATATCGTTATCTAGGGCGGTCTGGTTTCAAGGTGCCTGCATTGGGTTTCGGGGCCGGCACCTTCGGTGGCAAGGGGCCGCTGTTCAGTGCCTGGGGCAATACCGATGTTGAGCAAGCGAAGCGGCTGATCGATATATGTCTGGACGCTGGGGTCAATCTGTTCGACTCCGCAGATGTTTATTCCGATGGTGCATCGGAAGCGATCCTTGGTGCGGCGATCAAAGGCCGTCGTGACCGGGTGATCGTGTCCACGAAACTGTCACTACGCAGCGGGGATGACGCCAATGACGTGGGCAGCTCTCGACACCACTTGATCCGCGCCACCGAGCGCGCACTAAAAAGGCTGGGAACCGATTATATCGATGTGCTGCAACTGCATCACTTCGATGCCATGACCCCGGTGGAGGAGGTGATGTCCGCACTGGATGATCTGGTGCGGGCTGGCAAGGTTCGCTACCTGGGGGCGTCCAATTTCTCTGGCTGGCAGTTGATGAAGTCCCAAAGCGTTGCTGAGCGTTATGGCTATGCGCGCTTCGTGGCGAACCAGACGTATTACTCCCTGGTGGGCAGAGATTACGAGTGGGAGCTGATGCCATTGGGGCAGGATCAAGGCCTGGGTGCTCTGGTGTGGAGCCCGCTGGGCTGGGGCCGCCTGATCGGTAAGATTCGTCGCGGCCAACCACTGCCCGTCGGGAGCCGTCTTCACGAGACCGAAGGATTCGCGCCACCTGTGCCGAATGAAAGACTGTACCGGGTACTGGACGTGCTATTCGAGATCGCTGACGAAGTCGGCAAGAGCGTGCCCCAGGTAGCGATTAACTGGTTGCTGCGCCGTCCGACGGTGTCATCGGTTTTGATAGGTGCCCGGGACGAAACCCAGTTACGGCAGAATCTTGGTGCGGTTGGCTGGCGCCTTGATGAGTCTCAGGTTGCACGATTAGACGTGGCGAGCGCGGTAACTCCACCTTACCCCTATTATCCCTATTGGAACGGCCAGTTCGCTGAGCGTAACCCACCACTGGTATGACTGAAATAAACTGAAAAAGCCGGGCCCACGACAGGCACGGCGACTGAGGGGGGACCACCTCGGGTGAACGTTGCACTATTTATTACAACCAGTTACAACCGGTGGACGGTTAACGCTAGGTTGGGGGCTAAGGGCAACCGTGGCAGCAACGTGGACTGGTAGGCATGGTAGAGATCGGGTTTGACGTCGCCTTCGGCGGGGTCGATCTGCAACTCACCGCTGAGCTCCTGGTACCAGCCGCCCCGTTTACGATCGATAAAGAGGGTGTCGATCGCATCCCAGAGTTGCCGATACCAGTGCTCGTAGTGGGCCTCGCCGGTGCGCTGTAGGAACGCGGCCGCCGCGCCCGCCGCCTTGGCGTGGGTCCAGTGGCGTCGCCGCAGGGAGTGCGGGTTACCCTCCCAATCGACGGTATATACCAGCCCCGGGGCGCCGTCGGTATTCCAGCCGTCGCGCAGGCTGGCGTCAAATAGCGCCGCAGCGTCGGTGAACAGCCAGGCAGGAACCGTTCGGCCGCGGGATTGCAGCGATGCTTCCAGGTGCAGCATCAAACGCGACCACTCAAAGCCGTGCCCCGGCGTAGCGCCATAGGGGTAGAAGCCGTCGTCAGGGCGGTCGGCGTTGTGTTCCGGCCACTCCGACCAGTCGCCGTGAAAATGCTCGAGGATGCGGTATTCCCGGGGAGTCGCGTGGCGGTGAATCAGTCGTTCGACGATGGCCAGCGCCCGATCAAGCCACAGCGGTTCGTCGCGCACATCGGCTAGCGCCAAGCACAGCTCTACGCCGTGCATGTTGCTGTTACCGCCGCGGTAGTCGCTCAGTTCGCTCCAGTCCTGACTGAAACTCTCGACGAAAGCTTGCTCATCCATCGACCAGAAGCGGGTGTCGATCACCCCAATGGCCTCTTCGAGCAGAGCAGCCGCGCCGGGAATATCGGCGTGGGTCGCAGTGGCGGCACCGAGGGCGACGAAGTGATGGATATAGCACTGCTTGGTGCGGTCGTCGCTGGTGGCGGGGTCGGCGCCGAACCAGCCGCCGTGTTGCTCGTCGTGCAGCTTACCTTCCAACGCGCGAATAGCATGCTCGGCCAGCGCGGCAGCGCCCGGCACGCCCTGTAGCGCTGCTAAGGCACAACTATGCGCCATGCGCGCGGTAAGCATGGTGTCGGCCACGGCGTCGTCGGGTATGCGCCCGTCACCATCGAGCGGTGCGAAGCCGCCGGAGTCCAGTCGCGCCTGGCGGTGGAACTCAAACAGCGCGAGCCCTTCGCGGGTCAGCCAGAAGGGTGGGTGGCGCTATCGAGCCAGCGCCGGGGCTTTTGATCGGTGTCATGGGGCTTTGTGCCGTGGTTCATTGCATCCATATCTTTATGTGATCAAGAGGGCGCTCGCCTCAGCCATTGACGATGGTGCCACCGTTGGGGTGGATCGTTTGGCCGCTGACGAAGGCGGCCTTGCTACCGGGCAGTGTCTGCGACTGGGCGTGGATCCTGAGCTTGCTAACAATATTCACCTCCGTGTGATGCGTGAAGGCACGGCAACAGGCTGCGCCTGCATCCAACGTAGACCTTGATCTATATCATCACAAGGTCGATGATCTCTTGAAGGCTATGCGCGTTGCGTCGCTCAGGTGTGCGGATCGAAAGTAACCGTTCGCTTTGAGACTGATTAATTCCAAAACCTAACAAGCCTGTTGAGCGACATTAGTCGCCCAAGTCCTAATTATTATTTACTGGATATGTTTCATGGCGAAGAAAGTAGTTATGTTTGAATACGAGAAAGAAACCAAAAACAGCGTTCGCTATAAAGAAGTGCCTGATGAAGGAACGGCGCCTATCGTGGGCACTCTGTATGTTCAGAAATGGTTTGCTGGCGATAGCAAATCGATTGAGGTAACGATAGACAAAAAAGACTAGCTGGCTGGCCATTTTTCAGTATAGTTAATGATCTTAACTATTTGAAAAATTAGTTATTTTTCTCCAGTCCTAAATAATGCTCTATGCCTGTTATCTGATCTTCCGCGTGGTGTTGACGTAGAGCACGGTGGTTTCTGAGCCCTGGCAGATTTTCTCGATCAGGGCGAGGACCAGTTGGCGGTTTATGTCGTCCAGGCCAAGGCAAGGTTCATCTAGAATCAACAGGGGCGGATGTTTGACCATGGCGCGGGCAATGAGTAGCAGGCGCTGGTCGCCGTACGAGAGCTTGTTAAATGGCTGGTCGGCGCGGTCTTTCATGGCGAGTAGTTCTAGCCATTGGTCGGCAATTTTTTTCTGGCTGTCAGTGGGCTTGGTGTACATGCCGATGCTGTCGTAGAAACCGGAAATAATCACATTTTTGCAGCTGGTGCTAACCCGGTATTCCCACTGCAGGTTAGTGGATACATAGCCGATAAACTGTTTAATCTGCCAGATGCTTTCGCCGTTACCGCGCTGGAAACCAAACACGAAAATATCGTTGGTATAGCACTGCGGATGATCGCCGGTGATCAATGATAAAACGCAGGTTTTGCCGCTACCGTTAGGCCCACTCAGTTGCCAATGCTGGCCCCGTTCTATCGTCCAATCGAGCTTATCGACAATCACAGTGTCGCCGTATTGGATGGTCGCTTGCGTTAGTTTTACTAATGGCTGGCTCGGGTTGAGAGCGGGTAGCTTACTGGTGGGATCGGCCTCCGGCACGCTTAGGTCGGTGGTTTTCAAATGCAGTAACTGGTAGAGCTCATTGAAGGTGGCGTCATCCAGACGATCTACCGTGAGCTTCAAGCGGCCTTTGTCGCCACTCTGTTTATCCCCTCTCTTTTTATTCCCACTATTGTTATCCGAACGGTCTTTATCCCCACGTTCTTTATCTAAGTAGGCCACATGGGTGATGAAGTCGGGCATTTCATCAAAGCGATTCAATACCATGACCATGGGAACGGTGTCGATGATAGAGGCTAGATGTGCTTGCAGCATGGCGAGCGTGTCTACATCCAGGCCATCGAACGGTTCGTCTAAAATGAGTAAATCAGGCTTGTTGGCCAGCGCGCGAATCAACATGACTTTGCGGGTTTCACCGGTGGAAAGTTTACGAAACGCGCGATCGAGCAGTTTCCCTAGGCCAAACTTTTCGACCAAGGATTGGGCAAGTTCAGTGTCTTGGCAATGGTCGAAAATCATTTCACTGACGGGAGTGCCGAGTGAAATGACGTCCATAATGTCGGCGTCGTCTTTTTCAACTCTTGGGCGATGAGCTCTGCCTGTGCTTCAAAAGAGACGATTTCCACGTTGTTGGGAAGGCCTTGAATGCTTCCGCTCTGGATGTCACCAATGCCCGCGAGCGCAGCCGCTAGGGCGGATTTACCCGTGCCATTGGGGCCAGTGATAACCCAATGTTGTTCTGGCGTAATGGTCCAATCAATCTCGCTTAGTGTGAAACGATCATCAAAGCTAACCGTCGCTTTTGATAGGCGAATATTGTCTAGGCGGGTTAACGAATCCATTACTCTCTTCCTTACGCTGTTCGGGGAACCAAAAAGCCGAGCATATCGTGATGATATCTCGGCTTTTTTTGACGGCTTAGGTTTTGATGACCTGAACGTCTATCGTTTAATCAGGCGATTAAACGATTTTTTTCATGTCAGCCATGTAGCCACGAAGAACCGAGCCAACGGCTTCTACGGGGTGTGAACGAAGGGCAGTGTTAACTTCGATCAGGCGTGCGTTATCAACGCCGTTGTCGTCTAGCGAAAGCCCTTTACCGATCACGTCGGATTTGATGCCTTTCATAAAGTCTGCCAACAGCGGCACACAGGCGTGGTTGTAGAGGTAGCAACCGTATTCCGCCGTATCAGAGATAGTCGCGTTCATTTCGTACAATTTCTTACGCGCGATGGTGTTCGCGATGAGCGGCGTTTCGTGTAGCGACTCGTAGTAAGCCGATTCAGCGATGATGCCCGCCGCTGTCATGGTTTCGAAAGCAAGTTCAACACCGGCTTTCACCATAGCGACCATCAAAATGCCGTTGTCGAAGAACTCTTGCTCAGAGATTTCTACATCGCCAGCGGGTGTTTTCTCGAAGTTCGTCTCAGCCGTTTCTGCACGCCATTTTAGAAGGTTCGCATCATCGTTCGCCCAGTCTTCCATCATCGTTTTAGAAAAGTGACCACTCATGATGTCGTCTTGGTGCTTGTTGTACAGCGGACGCATGATGTCTTTTAACTCTTCAGAAAGATCGAACGCTTTGATCTTCGCTGGGTTAGAAAGACGATCTAGCATGTTCGTCACACCGCCGTACTTCAGTGCTTCGGTGACTGTTTCCCAGCCGTATTGAATCAAACGTGAGGCGTAGCCCGGGTCGATACCTTCTTCGACCATCTTGTCGAAGCAAAGCAGGGAGCCCGTTTGCAGCATGCCGCAAAGGATCGTTTGCTCGCCCATCAGGTCGGATTTCACTTCCGCGATGAAAGAGGACATCAGCACGCCCGCTTTATGGCCGCCAGTACCTACTGCGTAAGCTTTGGCGAGCGCAAGGCCTTCGCCTTTGGGGTCATTGTCTTCGTGAACAGCGATCAAGGTGGGAACACCGAAACCACGCACGTATTCAGCGCGAACTTCAGAGCCAGGGCACTTCGGTGCCACCATGATGACGGTTAAGTCGTCGCGAATTTTCATGCCTTCTTCTACGATGTTGAAACCGTGAGAGTAAGACAGGCAGGCGCCTTCCTTCATCAGCGGCATCACTGTGTTCACTACTGAAGTGTGCTGCTTATCAGGGGTGAGGTTCAAAACAACGTCTGCGGTGGGGATCAACTCTTCGTAAGTTCCTACCACAAAACCGTTTTCAGTGGCGTTTTTCCAGGACTGGCGCTTTTGCTCAATGGCTTCAGGACGCAGTGCATAAGAAACATCTAGGCCGCTGTCACGTAGGTTCAAACCTTGGTTAAGGCCTTGTGCGCCACAGCCGATAACCACCATTTTTTTGCCTTTTAGCGCTTCGACGCCATCAGCAAACTCAGCGGTGTGCATGAAGCGGCATTGCGCTAGCTGAGCCAATTGCTCGCGTAGCGGTAACGTATTGAAATAGTTAGCCATCGTTAGCATCCTAATTTTATGATCAATGTGTCGGTGTAAGGTACACCGATATTAAAAAGGTGACACCGTCGCTAGGGAGAAACGCTAGCGCCATGTCAGTAAGAGCATGTGATGAGAGGTAATGTATAGAAGAGTGACTCTTTCTTAAATTGATATATTTGCAATAACACGTCCCATTTTTCGCAACTGTCGGTTAGTATTCGGACATCGCCACAAGCGCAGTCGCGGAGCGTCGGTCTTATTATGAATATTAAACTTTTAAAACAATTCCTTGTCCTGGCAGAAACGCTGCATTTCGGACGCGCCAGCGATGAATGTCATATCAGCATTTCTGCGCTGTCGCGCAACATTCGTCATTTAGAAGACGAGCTGGGTGTAC
The DNA here is from genome assembly GCF_009728585.1 of Halomonas sp. PA16-9. NCBI lineage: Bacteria > Pseudomonadati > Pseudomonadota > Gammaproteobacteria > Oceanospirillales > Halomonadaceae > Halomonas > Halomonas sp. PA16-9. Next base: position 1,298,179 of record NZ_CP040451.1, read on the forward strand.
CGCTGTTTAATCGCGACAATCGAACCGTGGCATTGACCCAGGAAGGCCAGAAATTTCTTAAATACGCGCGCGATACCAGCAGCCAGTGGAACTTGATCCGCCATGAGTTAACTGACAACTCTGATCAATTAAGCGGTGAAATCAGCTTGTACGGTTCAGTCACCGCGAGCTACAGTTTTCTGTACGAGCTGCTGCGTCGCTTTCGTATCGCCTATCCTGCGATTGAAATAAAGCTGCGCACGGGGGATCCAGAACACGCGATTGCGCATGTTCTGGACGGTAAAGAAGACCTCAGCATCGCGGCACGCCCCGCAAACTTACCTCGCGGGTTAGCATTCAAGCCCATTGCCACATCGCCTTTGTTATTTATCGCACCACTTGAGCAGCAAGTGCCAAATATTCCCACGACCTCGCCAACCGCACCCGGAGAGTGGGCGAATATCCCGATGATTTTATCTGAAAGCGGTGTCTCAAGAACTCGTGTGGACGAATGGTTTCGCCAACGCGATATTGCCCCGCGCATTTATGCACAGGTCACGGGCAATGAGGCGATTGTAAGTATGGTGAGCTTGGGATTCGGCATTGGCGTAGTGCCAAAAATTGTGCTTGATAACAGCCCATTGAAGGATCGTATTCGGGTGCTTGATGTGAAGCCTGAGCTGGAACCCTACGATATTGGCTTGTTTACGTTAAAGAAAAACTTAAAAAACCCGCTGGTCGATGCATTTTGGAGCTTGATGTAGGCCTGTAAGCCTGGATTCATAGAATAACCCCCTTATAAATCGATTCACTATAGGCTTGAAGATGGCCGAGCGATTGAGGTGCAATTTATAGAAACACAGCATGGCGTTTAGCTCATAGAAACGTTTGAAGTTGAAGATGAATATTCAGCGGATCTGCAAAAGCAGGGTTGGCTCGGTATTCTTAACAATGTTAAGAAGCACGTTGAGAGCAAAAGCAATTAACAATGGGGCTCGCCCTTGAGCGGCTGCTCCAAACAGAATGGCCCGGATATTATGGCGTAGGTAGCCCCGGTAATGCGCGCCGAGATCTTATGGCGTATTCAAACCGCAATCAATTGCCTGTCGGCCTCGTGGCATTTGTCGGCTCGGAACCTTGCGGTGTTGTAGCGCTTAAGTCAGAGTCCATCACAACACACAGACATCTTTCGCCGTGGGTAAGTGGGGGTATGGTCGCACCGCAGTACCGGCGCCACGGTATTGGTGCCTGTATGGCCTCTACCCTTGAGAAGGTAGCCCGCAACCTCGATTTCAAGGCTATCAATATCGATCCCCGGCGTCATCCTGCCCAACGCCGCTTCGGCCCTCTTCACTTTTCCGTGAGATTACAGACGATGGTCTCCGGCAAAGTCGTCTGCCAGGTGGCGCATCACCAGCTTGATGCGTTCCACCTGGCGCAGATCCGGGTGAGTTAGCAGCCACAGGTTCGATGTCTTTCCTGGCGGTAAAGCGAACAGGGCTTCCAGTTCTGGTCTCTGCTGATCGTTCGGCAACAGGGCCAAGCCGTGGCCACTCTGGGCTAGTGAAGACATAGCCACCAGATCGTCGCTGCGCGCCGACACACACTGCGCCAAATTGCGTTCCACCCAGACGAAAGCCGGTAAGTGCTGCATACCACCGCTGGCACCGATTAGGCGATGATGCTGTAAAGCGTCCAAGTCGTCCGGAAAGCCGTATTTTTCCCTGTAGGCCGCACTGCCGTAAACACTCCAACCTATAGACCGCACTTGTCGGCCAACTAGATGCTCTGGCGGAGCATCGGTAACGCGAACTGCAATGTCCGCTTGCCGACTGTTCATATTGACCTCGAGATTACTGACCAACAATTCGACCTTGATATCCGGATAGCTCCGATTGAAGTCGGCTAGATAATCCGGCAGGTACCTGTACGCGAGATTGTTGGGCGCGGTGATCCGTACTTTACCTTTCGGCTGCACGTCGCGACCCGCAATGTGACGCTCCATATCGTTGAAGGCGCCATCGACGCGATTGGCGATATCTCTCAGCTCCTCCCCCAGAGGTGTCAGCGCATAGCCGCCGGACTGGCGTTCGAACAGACGGGAGCCCAGATCCTTCTCGAGGGTGTTCAACCGGCGAAACACGGTCGAATGGTTCACACCCAGCGCCCGAGCCGCGCCAGCCAGAGACCCCGCCTGTTCGATGGCGAGAAATATCTTCAGTGCATTCCAGTCCATCAGGGTTTTTCCCAGTGTTTGCAAAAATGCAATTTTAACTTGCTGGTATCGCGAATTCCATTCGCCAGATGCAAGAGCGATATTGAACCCGAAACCAATGCCAAGGAGAACGCAGATGTTAGACAGATTAACCCCCCAACTGGCCGCCCTGATACTGCGACTATCACTCGGGTTGGTGCTTCTGGCTCACAGCCTCTATCTGAAAATGGTGGTCTTCACTCTGCCCGGTACCGCCGAATTCTTTGACAGTGTCGGCCTGCCTGGCCTGCTGGCGTACGGGGTATTCCTGATCGAAGTCCTGGCCGGAACAGGCCTCATCGCAGGCTGGCACAGCCGGGTATGGGCATTAGCGGTAATACCCGTCTTGTTGGGCGCTACCTGGGTACATGCCGGCAATGGCTGGCTTTTTACCAATACCGGAGGTGGCTGGGAGTACCCGTTGTTTCTGACCGCCATGGCCGTGGTTCAGCTGTGTCTGGGCGACGGACAATATGCGCTCAACGCCCGACAATCTTTTGTTCACCACAAGGAGCCTCACCAATGAGCCCAGAATTCGAACTCATCACCCATGTACTTTGCCCCTACGTACAACGCTCGGTCATTGTGCTGCATGAGAAACAAATTCCTTACCGTCGCACGGACATCGACCTGGCCGACAAGCCGGATTGGTTCCGGCAAATTTCCCCGCTGGGCAAGGTGCCGGTACTGGTGGTCGGAGCACGGCAGTCCTTGTTCGAGTCTGCTGTGATCTGCGAATACCTGAATGAGGTTACTCCGGGCTCACTGCATCCGGAAGATCCATTGGAGCGTGCCGATCATCGCGCCTGGATCGAATTCGGATCCGGCCTGCTGAGCAGCATCGCTCAACTCTATAACGCCCCGACACAGGAGAGGTTCAGTGCCGCGCTCGCGATGTTACGGAAGCGGCTTTTACAACTGGATGAACGGCTGGGCAATGGCCCCTATTTTTCCGGACATAACTTTCGGATCATCGATGCCGTTTATGGCCCGATTTTCAGGTATTTTGACGTATTTGATTCGGTAATAGGGCTGGATTTGTCTCGGGAAGCGGGGAACGTTCAGCGCTGGCAAGGCCATCTGCGATCTCGCGAGTCTATCCGGCAGGCTGTCACCGTTGACTACCCTGAGCGCCTGTTGGCCTATATTCAGAACCGGGGAAGCTATATGTCCACGCTGGTAACAGGCGTGGCTCATGAGTGATTGGGAACTTGCCAGGTCTTATGACTATATTGAGGATGCCGGACACTTGATTATTGAAGAGACGCCTGATGAATTGGTAAAGGAAATTCTGGATTTCACTCAGGCTTAGAAATACGTTGTTAAGAAAAAATTATTTCAAATTCCTAGTGACTGGAAAGTTGATGAAAAATTATTAAGAGATCTAGTAATAGCTCGGCTTGCTGAGCTGGAATGATTTTGACTCAACTTTCGTTTAAAGCGAAGTCAGTCCATTCCAGTCTTAATATTCCATACAATGCTGCTATGCAGTGCGGCTGAAATCGGATTTTAGGGTAATGAAAGCTACCAGCGAATTTATCGCAAACCTCAGCGACGTATTTGCGCTATTTGGTGCAATAGAAACTAAGCGCATGTTTGGAGGATATGGCGTTTATCGCGATGGTCTTATGTTTGCGCTCGTCGCCGATGATGTTCTTTACCTCAAAGCGGATGAAAGTTCGGTAGGCTCCTTTATCGAATTGGGCATGGAGCAGTTTGAATACGAGAAGAGGGGTAAAAGGGTGAAAATGGCTTATTACGCTGCACCCGAGGAAATCTTTGAAAATCCAGTTCATGCCAGGGAATGGGCCGATCGTGCTTATGAAACTGCATTGCGGGCGAAACGCCTGAAGGGTAAGGCCAGAGTCAAGAAAAGTAAATAGGTAATTATATCTCTATCAAAGAGTAGAATAGACTAAACATCCGTCCAAATTTTCGTTGTAATGACCCATATAAGCCGACACCTTTTAGTTACATCGTGGACTTATTCCGGAGCAGTATAAGCAACGGCTCGCTGCGCCATAACAGGACTCTGATGTAATCAGCATCTGCGTACCCGCGTAATATAGCAAGTTTCGGGTCGGCGCTGGGTAAACGACCTCTTATGATCTTCGCTGTTGGTGGAGGGTTGTTCCTTCTTTTGAACAGTGATGGAGGTCACAAAGATGAAAGTACTCGAAAATAAAGTCGCCATTGTTACTGGTGCCAGCGCAGGCATCGGTTATGCGACTGCCCGACTTTTCGCTAAGGAGGGGGCTACTGTAGTGGTAGCTGCCAGAAGAGAGGCAGAGCTGGATGCGTTGGTCGACGCTATAAAAGAGGAGGGTGGCCAAGCGTTAGCGGTTGCTGGCGACGTAGGTGATGAGGATTTCGCCAGAAAGCTCGTTGACGAGACGCTCGCGAGGTTTGGTCAATTGGACGCGGCATTTAACAACGCAGGCATTTTAGGTGCGATGGGGCCGGTGCCCGAGATGTCGTTGGCCGATTGGAATCAGGTGATCACGACCAATTTAACGAGCGCTTTTCTGGCAGCTAAGTATCAACTGCCGGCCATGCTAACGAGTGGCGGTGGTTCGTTAATTTTCACTTCAACATTTGTTGGCTATAGCGCTGGAATGCCAGGCATGGCTGCTTATGCGGCCAGTAAAGCGGGATTAATCGGGCTGACGCAAGTACTCGCTTGTGAATATGGCTCTGATAACATTCGAGTGAATGCGCTACTACCGGGAGGCACGGATACTGCTGCAGCCAGGGAGTTTGCCAACACTCCCGAAGCATTAGCGTTCGTAGCCAACCTACATGCAATGAAGCGGACGGCAAAGCCTGAAGAGATTGCTCAATCCGCACTCTACCTGGCTTCAGATGCATCCAGCTTTACGACCGGAACGGCACTATTGGCAGATGGTGGAGTATCAATAAATCGCGTCTGAATATAGGGCCTCACTCTGACTATAATCAGGATTAGGGGCCTTGAGCTATGCAGCAGCATGCCACAGGCAGCCCGTTCTGAAGGAGGGGCTGCCCCTTTTGATTGGAGTACTGTTAACTGCCACACTAAAAATAGGATACAAAGAGCTATGACATCTCAGTTTAAAGCAACGCTTCTTCGGCCCGCCAAGCAGGATAGCGATAATTCATGGGCTTTTGTCGTGCTGCCCAAAAGCGTGAGTGAGAAGCTCCCACGGCGAGGCAGGACAACGGTAGAGGGCACTCTCAATACTTATGCCTTCCAGGCTACTCTTGAACCGGACGGCCAATTGAGCCATTGGTTGCGGGTAAGTAAAGAGCTGCTTGAATCGGCAGGCGTTAACAGTGGCGACGATGTCACCTTTGAGATTACGCCCGTAGAGCAGGAGCCTGAACCCGAGGTGCCCGCTGATTTGCAGGATGCCCTTGCAGAGTCTCCAGAAGCTCAAGCCGTTTGGAGCGATACCACGACGATTGCTCGCCTGGACTGGATTCATTGGATTACGTCCGCCAAGCAGTCCAAGACTCGAGCGAAGCGGATTCTCGATGCTTGCGACATGCTTGCTTCTGGAAAGCGCCGCGTTTGCTGCTTCGATCCATCTGGCTATTACAGTAAAGCGTTTAGCCCACCTAAAACGGCAGGTTAGCGTTGCAGTTTCTGTATTACTGTTCAAGATTAATAGCTTTTAAGCAGGGCAGCGCATATTGCACTGCCCTACTACTGCTTAAGGATTTATGCTTTGCTAGCCAAATCAGTCGCTAGTAATCCTGCATTTTTAAGCGCATTAGCAACTGATTCCTGATGCCTTTCGTCCCCAAATTCTTGGTACTCTGACGTTATTTCATAAAATGACTCGACACCCAAGTATCTGCCCAATGTTTTAATGTGTGGCCCGAGGTGATTCATATGCTCACGTTCACCTCCTGGCCCAAACCCAAATTCTCCGCATGAGGTCACTAAAATAAGTGTTTTTCCAGACAAAAGTGGCTCTATAGGATGGTCGCCACGAGCCAAGTCAAAGCTAAATGTTTTATTTATACGCATTACCTGATCGAACCATGCTTTAAGAGGGGCGGGCATGCCGTAGTTGTACATAGGTGAAGATATTAAAATGACATCCGCTTGAGATAACTCGTTAAATAGCTGATCTGATAAAGCCAGTTTTTCGCGTTGCTCAGAACTTTTTCGGTCATCCGGAGTAAACACAGCGCCTATCCAGTCTTGGTCAATGAAAGCTGGTGGATTTAAGCCAATATCACGATAAATGTAATTATCTGTACTTTTAGCAGACCTCCATTTATCAACAAACTGCATAGCAATGCGCTTTGATATTGAGTTGTGGTCGGGGTTTGGGTTGGACGTCTTGCGTACGCTGGCGTCTATATGAAGTAATGTGTGCATAGTGGGCTCGACGGATAGTGATGTGGAGTGGCTATGCTGCCTTTTTGCCAATACTGCGGCAAATGAATAAACTGGCTCGATAGATGAGTAAAACTTACCTATTGAGAAACGAGTTTGAGTCCAAAATGGGAGGCTGGCGGTGAAGGCTTCATTGCAAGCGATTAAGGTGTTTGAAGCAGCAGCTCGACTGGGGAGCTTTAAAGATGCCGCTGAGGAGCTGTCGATAACGCCAGCAGGTGTGTCGCACCACATCAGCAACCTTGAGAGTAGGTTGGGAGTGCGGCTGTTTAACCGAAAAAACCGAAAAGTGATATTAACTTCAGAGGGGCACCAGCTCGCTGAGGCAACAACAGCAGGTCTGCAGAAAATTCAGACTGCGCTAGATAATATAAAGTCAGGGGCATCACGACTGAATGTTGATACCACTTCATCCTTTGCTGCCCTGGTGTTAATTCCGTTATTACATGATTTCAATAAAATCTATCAAAATATTGATGTTGAAATATCAACAGGTGAAGTGGTGGCATCTAAAATTAATGCCCTCTCTATCCGTTTGGGAGACGTAACCCGTGTTGATGAGTCAAGCTTATTGAAAAAAGAACGTTTTAACGTGTATGGAGGCTCTTCTTTTATCAACTCTATCACAGCGGATAAGCCTCCTATTGTCTACCTGACTAAATGGAAGAATAGTAAATTACCGGATTCACCTTGGGAAAGCTGGTTAATGGAAAATGGGGAGTCTCTTCCAAACTTTGAAATAAGATATTTTGATCAGGAGCTCTATGGCGTGTATGAAGCTATTGCTGGGAAAGGGCTGGTGTTTTGTTCAGAGACTCTGGTTTCTGACTTTGTGAAAGCTAACACATTGCAGCCAATGTCGTATCAAGGCGTTGATTCAATGCTGTGTTACTACATCCCGACCCAAAGTTGGCAGCATAGCGCCAAAATGCAGACCTTTGTCGATTGGCTTAAGTCTAAAGTTAATTAAATTTCACATTGTGTTTGCTAAATCTACCCTTATAAGAGTGAGTAAGGCATGGCAATTCAACACATACAAGCGAGCCTACATGCAGGCCCTTGAAAGCCTTTTGTTAAATAAAGGTGCGCTTACCAGCATTGAGCGAGCAACTGGTCTGTTGATTGCAACGTTTGAACGGAAAGGCCGTGTTCACTCTTGTGGTGGCGGGGGGCAATGTGCAATGCACTTTGCCGAAGAGCTTGCTGAGACAACGCTGGAAAATCGATGGTGTTGTCTCAGATTCCGCGCTATATGGAAAGACCCCCTACAACACACTGTTGGGCTCAGCTTGGTAGGCTTTATGAAGCAGACTGATGAACGGGTTATTTCTGCAAAAGCAGTGGTAGCAATGGCAGTGACTGCGATCCCAGGTGTCCATGAATTCATCACCGCGGCACCGGGCAGTTCCTGAAGACGCTCAATGGTGATCTCCTCGTGGCGCTGGGCAATACCGAGGCGGTTCAGTTGGCGTTGAACAATACCCATCATGGTGCCCTGCAATATCGTTGCCTGTGGCCAGATCACCGTCTCACCGTCCCAGAAGGCAAGGTTCCAGATGGTTGCCTCGCTCAATCGCCCATGGCGGTCGACAAAGGCTGCATCGTCGAAGCCCTGGCGCAGAGCTTGATGTAGATAGTAGGTTTTGCCCGCCTCACCAACGTGCTTGATAGAAGCCAGAGGTCGCTCGTGATCTACCCTACTCAGCCTCAACGGCCCTTTAGGGCCATTAGCCGGTGCGCTGCTACGGACGAGCACGTCTGGCTCTGCATCCATGCTGGCCGCGGTGAATTCACCGTGGCTGGAGAAGAGAGTAACCGTTAATGACTGGTCTTTCGGGCCTTCATCAATAGCTGTTCTGATGTAGGAGATTAGCTGCTCTTCGGGAAGCATCTTTCCAAAAAACTCTTTTGACGCTTTCTGCAGACGGGCAAGATGAAGATCTAGCCCTTTGATCTCTCGATCTCGTACCTGCATGGCCGTGAAATGGGCAAACCCTGCAAAGGCCAGGGGTATCAGCTCTGAAAGAGTGGCTGGCTGCCCATTAATATGGGCCTGAAAATTGCTGGCGTTAGTGGACATAGCAGTGACTCCTGATTGAACTTGCAGTGAAGAATCACTACCCTAAACCCTAACAGCGCTGTAAGAGTCAATAGAGTGAAATGAAAATAGGCGAGCTGGCAAAACGCACCGGAGTAAGCATTCGCATGCTGCGCTACTATGAAGCGGAAGGTTTGCTTAAGCCAACGCGCGCCACCAATGGGTACCGTCATTACGGGCAGGGTGAGATTCGCACTGTCGAGCGGATCAAACTGCTCGGTTCAGCAGGCATGACTCTGGCAACCATCAAGCAATTCCTACCGTGTGTGAGAGGGGAGGGCCCAGTCTTCGAGCCCTGTGACGAACTACGCAATGTCTTGCACGAACAAATTGAGTTTGCCGACCAGAAAGCAGCCAAACTGGCCCAAAGCCGTGCCATTCTGGAGAGTTTCCTGTGCGATATTGAACGGTGATGAACAGTGGGTAACGGGAACTGCAAGAGGCATGTAACGCTTGAATCACCGCATTTCCGCTGGGTGGTCTAGTCAACTGAGGAGCCGGGAAGTCTCACTACTCCCGGCTCTCTTGCTATCAGGCCGGGCCTTGTGAGCGTGGCCCAAATGACAGCACAAGCAGGGTTCCCAGGCTGGTAGTGATCAGGGCTAATAGGGGCCCACCCAGCGCGCCGAGGTAATCCACTAGTATGCCGCCGCCTATAGCGCCACTGGCGATAGCAACCTGAAAGGCGGCAACTATCAAGCCCCCTGCAGCTTCAACTTGATCCGGCGCGGCACGAACTATCCAGGTTTGAAATCCGATGGGAAAAGCGCCGAAAGCAAACCCCCACAGTGCGATAGACACGGCAGTAACGCTGGCCAAACTACCCGCGAACAGTAGCGTAATGGTGATCGCAATAATGAGTGCCCCACCAAACATAATGGCGTTGCGCTCGCTACGCTCCGCGATAAATGCACCGGCGAAATTGCCAAAAAAACCACCAATACCAAAGCCGAGCAGTACCGCAGAGATTGCACTGACGGATAATTGCGCCACCTCTTCAAGGAGCGGTCGTATGTAGGTAAATCCGGCAAAATGGCCTGAAATCATCAGCACTACGGCTAACAGCACAACGCGAACCTGCGTGCGTTTAAGCAGTTGGAAGAGAATGCGCAGGCTTGGGTTGTCTTTTGGCGGCATAGCGGGAATGGTGAAAAGCTGAGTCACGAGCGTTATTAGACTAAGGAAACCAGCGGCAATAAACGCACTTCGCCACCCCCAGAGACCACCGATATAGGCGCCCAAAGGTGCTGCACAAACGGTAGCGACAGACACGCCGGTCAAAACAATAGACATGGCGCGTGCAAACAGATTGTCGGGCACCATGCGCATTGCCAGGGCAGCGGCCATCGACCAGAACCCTCCCAAGGCAATTCCCAGCAGTACTCGAGCAAAAATTAAAACAAAAAAGCTATTCGCCGTTGCCGCCAAAGCGTTGGAAACGACAAGCAGCAGCGTTAAAAAAAGCAGCACAAACCTGCGATCAAAATTGTGGGTCAGAAGTGGGATTGTTAGCGCGGCAAGCGCAGCTACTGCAGCAGTAGCCGTGACCGCTTGGCCCGCGGCGCCAACGGAGATGTTGAGATCCGCTGCCATGGCCGTCAGCAGGCTGGCCGGTAAAAATTCGGCAGTCACTAAACCAAAAACCCCAGCGCGAGGCTGACAATGCCCATCCAATTGGCTGAGGTAGGTTCAGCGGTGGGTGTTGCCGTTAGTAATGACGGGCTAGCGGAGCAAGTAGTGTCGTTCATTGCAGGCCTACTAAAGTGTTAGTTGAAGCTGCAGTGTAAAATTAAGGGTTTGGCTTTTCTATGATATAAAATCCGTAAAGAATGACTATTTGTCCAAACCGGGTTCATTAATATGCGCGACACCTTAACTGAAATTCTGCTCGGCCTGCGCCTTGAGGGCGTGGAGTATGGGCGCTGCCTGCTGCGCGCCCCTTGGGCCGTCGCAACCTCTGCCCAGCCAGCAGCACTTTTTCTTTTTGTGGCTCAAGGCGGGTGTTGGTTGCGTACCGAGACAACCGAGTGGACATACCTGAACGCTGGCGATGCGGTGCTCTTTCCGCGTGGAGCGTCCTACGTAATGGCCAGCTCGCAGGACGTGCCTGCAGTGGATAAGGCTACGTTGGCTCGTAGGCCGGTCTCCGAGAATATTTATCTGGTGAACAGTGAGTCAAAAGAGAGTGATATTGAGCCGGATGTGCTTTTTTGTGGCGCCATGCACTTCAATCTCGACCCGCTACACCCTCTGATTGCGATAATGCCTGACATGATGCGCGCTAGCGATTTGGCTAAACGTGATCCCTCGGTACCTGCCTTATTGGAGGCAATGGAGCGAGAAATTAGCCTGGATCGAATCGGTGCCTGCGGCATACTTGCCCGTTTGGCCGATGTGCTGGCCGCCACTATTATTCGTGCTTGGATTGAGTGTGCCTGCAGCGACTCTAGCGGCTGGATTGCAGCCGTGCGCTGCCCACACTCGGCAAGGTGCTGGTAGCCATCCATACGCAGCCGGAGCGCGATTGGTCAGTCGCCGAGTTAGCGGATGTCATGGGAGCTTCGCGCTCAAGCTTTAACGATAAGTTCAGCCGGATGTTAGGGGTGACTCCCGCCAAGTATGTGGCGCGGGTAAAGATGTTTCAGGCTCGACAGTGGATAGCGCGGGACAATATGCGCATCGCCGTGGCCGCGAACCGGCTTGGCTATGACTCTGAAGCCTCATTCAGTCGCGCGTTCAAACGCATTATTGGACACCCGCCGAGTGAGGCACGTGAAGCAGAGACCGTGTGACGGTTGAGTCTTCTCTTCAATATTCCGTGAAAGAAGATGGCATAGGAACGATTTAGCTGTCGAAGTAAACAACCATCTTGAGATGACGGTGCTCATCAACGATTAGCGTCTCATGGGTATAAGTATGATGCCCGCCCTCTGTATCGAGGAGGCTGCTGATTCCTCGATGGTAGCCTTCCATACTTGAAGCTTCCCACCAGCGCCGAAAGTCTGGAGATAACTGACAAAGCTCGTCGATCAGCGTTTGCATGATCGGGTCTTCAGGGGCGACAGCTAAGTCACAACGAAACTGCGCCAGCATATGCGAGGCATCCAGTTGCCAGTCAGGAAGTCGTCGGCGTAGATCGGGGGCGGTAAATACCATCCTTAGCAGGTTGCGTTCAGACGCCTCTCGGCTGCTGAACTGAAGTAGCTTATCGGCCTGCGCATTCCAGCCAATAACATCCCAGCGCAGGTTCATGACGTAGCTAGGGCGAGAGAGATCATCCATCAGCGATCGTATCCGGGGAGATATGCTCTGCTCTTGATACGCTTCTGCTGGCGGCGCTCGGCGGTGTGCCAACAGAAAAAGATGACAGCACTCGGCATCATCCAGTTTCAGGGCACGGGAGATATTGAGCAGGAAGCGTTCGGAGACCTTAATGTCACGGCCCTGCTCAAACCACGTGTACCAAGTCAGTCCTACCCCAGCAAGCGCCGCAACCTCTTCTCGCCTTAGGCCCGGTGTACGCCTTCGCCCGCTGGTGGGAAGTCCAACGTCCGCGGGCGTCAATTTGCGACGATGCCGCAGCATGAATTCGGTGAGATCACTCTGTGTTCGTTCAAGCCTATGATTCGACATGCTATTACCTTTGGTAATAGGATAATTGGCTATATTGTAACCCCATATTGAGTGTCTGAGAATGCCTGCTTCCATGATGAAGTCGGAGGCTACATGTCATTCAATTGTGATGTTCACACCCCTCTCTATACGGTTGCAGGAGGACGGCCTTATAACAAGGCTGGCCTTAAAGAGTGGGCGGGGCTTGCGGTATTGGCACTGCCCACCATGCTGCTTGGGCTCGATGTAACTATTCTCTACTTGGCGCTTCCAGCCCTGGCGGTAGAGCTACAGCCAAGCAGTACCCAGGCGCTGTGGATTATGGACGCCTACGGCTTCATGATCGCCGGTTTTCTGATCACTATGGGCACGCTAGGGGATCGGATTGGCCGGCGTCGGCTACTGATGATGGGAGCCTCTGCGTTTGCGGTCGCGTCGGTGTTTGCAGCTTATGCATCCAATGCCGAGTGGCTCATTGTGGCGCGGGCAGCACTGGGTATTGCCGGAGCAACCCTGATGCCTTCTACGTTGGCCCTGATTAGCAATATGTTTTTTGATTTGCACCAGCGGGCACTGGCGATCGGTATATGGGCAACCATGTTCGCACTGGGTATGGCGTTAGGCCCGGTGGTCGGTGGGTTGCTGTTAGCACCCTTTTGGTGGGGAGCCGCTTTCCTAATTGCCGTGCCCATCGTCATCATACTGTTGTTAACTGCCCCATTACTCCTGCCGGAGTACCGTAACCCACAGGCAGGCCGTCTGGATCTTTTGAGTGTTCTGTTGCTGTTGATAGCAATTTTGCCAAGTATCTATGCCATAAAGGAGTTCTCTAAAGCAGGATTGACGCCACTGGTATTGGTTACTCTCGCACTAGGCGTAGTGGGAACACTGTTCTTTGTGCGTCGCCAAAAGCAGCTTCTCGATCCACTGCTTGATCTCAAACTGTTTGCCAGTAAAACCTTCACTGCCGCCCTTTTTATACTCCTGATAGGGCTGGTGGGCGTGGCGGGAATGATGCTCTTAGTTACCCAATATCTTCAGCTAGTGGCGGGCTACACGCCGCTGATTGCTGGGTTGTGGATGGGGCCGCCAGCGCTGATGATGGTACTAGCCGGTATCCTTGCCCCTATCTTTGCGCGCCGAATTCGGCCAGCGTTTGTTATTGCTTTAGCGTTTATGCTTTCAAGCATCGGTTGTGGTTTTCTGGCTCAAGTAGACCCACTCTCCGTTCAGGTACTCCAGGTCGTAATCGGATTTTCACTGGTATACCTGGGGCTGGGTACCATCGCCGCGCTGGGCACAGACTTGGTGGTAGGGTCTGCACCTCCGGAAAAAACCGGGTCTGCATCGTCGATGTCCGAGATGGTTCAAGAGTTGGGGGTGGCACTAGGCGTAGCACTTCTCGGCAGCATGGCGACCCTGTTGTATCGCGTGCAGATTGCCAGTGCGATCCCTAACGGGATGCCAGACGATATCTCCCGTGCCCTTGGAGAAAGCTTGTGGGCAACAACGTCAGTTGCTGAACGACTTCCCGATGGGATACTTGAACAAGCCCAGTCTGCGTTTACGCAAGGTATGAATATGGCCGCCGTAGTAAGTGGCGCCACCCTTTTGGCGCTTGCGTTGATATCAGCCGTTACTCTACGGCATGTGAAAGCCGTTGGAAAAGAGAGTGATTGAGTGGCCCACAGGGTAGGGGAGATAGCGATAAGTATCCGAAATGCCCTGGCCACTAGCCAATGCTTTGGCGTACTCCTCGTCTCCCAGGCGTTTTATTTTCTAAATTATTTCTCACCATGTCACAAACATTAAGGCTGTTCCGTCTACCTCTGTAGAACGACCGGTGGATAGCTTTCCACTCCATATAAAACAGAGGAGCAAGACAATGGAAACACGCCTGAACGCCTTTAAAGCCTCTCAAGAGGGCATTACCGCGATGACTAAGCTAGAGGAGTACGTTCGCCACTGTGGACTGGAGTTTAGTCTGATTGAGCTAGTTAAAACACGCGCCTCTCAGATCAATGGCTGTGCATTTTGCCTGCATATGCACACCAGCGATGCCCGCGCAGCGGGTGAGAGCGAGGCACGCCTTTACCTGCTGTCTGCCTGGCGCGAGTCCACTCTCTATACGCCACGGGAACGGGCGGCGTTGGCCTGGACCGAGGCATTGACAAAGCTACCCGACACAGGCGCTCCTACGAAGGATTACGAGCAGGGCGTGGCGAATTTTACCGAGAAAGAGTTCGTTGACCTTACCTTACTGATTGGAGCGATTAACGTCTGGAACCGCATTAGTGTGGGGTTTCGTTCGCTTCATCCGAATGAAACCCAAAGCCGTCAGTAATCAGAGCTGAGGGTTAGTGGTATGTTTTGTTGCATCATAAAACGCTTTAAATGGGGAATTATCGCTATGGCGCTGAACACAGCTCACGCAGGTGGAGTGACAACAACCATCGTCAATTCTGATGAACTTTATGATCCTGCACCTAACGGCTATAGCCACGCGGTGGTTGCCAGCGGAGGCAGCCGGGTTGCCTACATTGCCGGTCAGGGAGGCGAAAATGCCCAGGGAGTACTGCCTGAGTCGTTTGCGGATCAAGTTGCCCAAGCTTATCGCAACCTTAGAACTGTGTTGCAAGAACTTGATGCGAGCCCGTAACAGGTTACTCGTATTAACACCTATGTCGTCAATTATGATCCTTCGATGTTGGAGGTTATGACCCGCTATGTGAAGGAGACCTTTGGCGATGCGCTGCCTGCGCAAACACTTGTGCCGGTACCGCGGTTAGCGCTGGATGGTATGTTGTTTGAAGTTGACGCGACCGCCGTTCTTGAGTAACGGGAGTCAGGCACCATGACGGAACAATTCGCGCGCCAGTTTAATCACTGGCGCCGTTATCTGACCGGTATCGCCTATCGAATGCTGGGTTCGGTGAGCGAAGCGGAGGATGTGGTACAGGATGCCTACCTGCGCTGGCATGATGCTGACCACCTTTCGGTGAACGATGTGCGTGCCTACCTGACCACTGTCACCAGCCGGCTTTGTCTTGACCGCCTTAGGGTAGCTCATCGGCAACGGGAGGTTTATGTGGGCCCCTGGTTGCCTGAACCGCTGGTGGAAACGCTGGATACTCCGGTAGACCCCGAGGCGCTAGCCAGCGATGTCTCTTTCGCCCTGATGCTGGCGCTGGAGCGGCTGTCGCCTTTGGAACGGGCTGCTTTCCTACTGCACGATGTGTTCGGGCTGGATTTTGGTCAGGTCGCCATCAGCCTCGAACGTAGTGAAACAAGCTGTCGCCAACTTGCCAGCCGGGCTCGCAAAAAGGTGCGGGCCGCACGCCCGCGCTATCAGGTGGCGGCTGGAGAGCACAGCCAACTGACCCAACGCTTCTTTGAAGCAGCACGCAGTGGCGACGTCACCGAATTGAAGGCTTTGTTGAGCGCCAGCGCGACGCTGCATGCCGATGGAGGCGGCAAGAGAGTTGCTGTACGCAGACTCATTATCGGCGCAGATAAAATAAGCCGGTTCTTTGCAGGCTTGGCCCACAAGTCGACGTCATCCAACCCTTGCTGGGTAAGTCATGTAATTGTCAATGGGCTTCCGGGGTGGTTAACGATCGAACACGATGGGCTACCTCAGGTCATGACTCTGGAGGTCGTGGATAGTCGTATCCAGGCACTTTACGTTGTGCGTAATCCGGATAAATTATGCCACTTGGCTGACCAGCTACCGCAGCTTTAGTCTTTAGTTAAGTAAATAGATTTTTCTCAAGCTTTTCTTTTACGACAGCTTCATGTGTAAAAGCTCAATCGCTTAAGAAGGACTTTCAGGTTTAAAAGAGGTCAAGGTTATAAATTGCTGGTTAAGCATTAAAAAAAGCTGTGTGCTCGGCCAATACTGCTAAGCCAATTCCGATTAGCACAATACCGCCGATAAGTTCTGCCCAGTGACCGACGAACTTGCCAAGCTTATTGCCCAGAAAAGTGCCTATAGAGGCCATTACCGTAGTAGCGAGGCCGATAGCTAGGCTGATGGCGATGATATTGGCATCGATAAAGGCGAGGCTGGCGCCCACAGCCATGGCATCAATGCTGGTTGCTGTGGCGGTCAACACCAATAACCAGAGCGTCTGTTTGCGATGCTCTATCTTGTCTTCCTTTTTGAGCCCGGCATGCATCATGTGAAGGCCGATAAGCGTCAGCAGGGTAAAGGCCACCCAGTGATCCCAGGCTTGCACATACTGCTGAGATGCCTTGCCCGCTACCCAGCCGAGTACCGGGGTAATGGCTTCGATCACACCAAAGACCAGGCCAATCCCGATGGCGTGACGATACCGTGGCTTTTGCAGCTCGGCGCCTTTGCTGATGGAGGCGGCGAAGGCATCCGCCGACATGGATACGGCCAGAAACAGCAGGGTAATCGGTGTCATGGAGTGTGAACTCGCTCGCTGGAAAAGTACCGCGCACATTTACCCAGTGGCAGAGTAGTAATACTATGCTTGAGTGTAAAAGTCGGGTATTCAATAGCGATGAATCCTACCACGATTTATTAAACAAACAAGACAGAGTCTTAAAAATTAAGTTTGTAATAGTGAACTAATATAGCCTTGGCTAACAATGTGTGTGTTAGCTGATTTTGTTTGCTTTTAATATACTTTTTGCGGCTTGTGCGAAAGATGTGAACCTATTGTGTTTGTCATGTTTAATGACATTGTGATGTGCTTTTAAGGTTAAGGGTTTATAGTCATCTATAGCGTTATTGTTGCTGGTAATTTAGTTGCAATAATTCAATATTAAGTGGCTTGAAGTTATAAAAGACTAAATAGCCGTTATCAGAATCATCGGGAAAACCAGAAGCCGATCACACTGGAAGTCATGCAGTCTGCGGTGCTGTTCCCGCTGCCCGCAGTTGAATAACATCAGCTCGGGGTGGCGCACCGAACATGCGGCTGTATTCGCGGCTAAAGTGGGAAGGGCTTTCATAACCTACCCGGTAGCTGGCGGTAGCCGCCTCGAGCCCTTCGGCCAGCATGAGTCGTCGGGCCTCGTGCAGGCGAAGTTTCTTCTGGTACTGCAGGGGCGACATGCGTGTGACTTGCCGGAAGCTATGGTAAAGCGTCGATTCACTCATGTTGGCGGTTGCTGCCAGTTCACGGATCTTGAGCGGTTGCGTGTAGCGCTCTTTAAGCGCATAGATGACCCGCGCAATCCGGTTGGCCTGGGAGTCGGAGGCGGCAAACCGGCGCATGTGAGGCCCCATGGCACCCATGAGTGCCCGATAGATCAACTCCCGACGGGCCAAGGGGGAAAGCACCTTGATGTCTTCCGGGGAGTCGAGCAGGCTCAACAATCGATAAAGTGCACCCTGCATGCGTGCATCCATGGGGGCCGATTTTAATCCGCAGTCCGTCTCGGAGCAGATAGTATCATTTCCCGCGGGCGGCGCTGTGTCGCCCAGTTCCAGTATCAGTCCTGCTACCTCCTGGGGATCCACCGAGACTTTTACCGCCAAGTAGGGCTTTTCCGGGGTGGCATGGTCAATCCTGCCTACCACCGGTAGGTAAACGGCGCTACCCATGTAGCTGGGCCCGGTGTAGACGATCTCCTTGTCACCTAGTAGCACGGTCTTGCTGCCTTGAATGACAAAACACAGGCACGGCTCGTATACCGCACAGTGAAAGCTGGTAGGGGCGTCAGCGCGCACCAGTTGCACTTCGGCAATCGCCGTATCCTGAAGCTCTTCAAGTGGGCTCCAGCGACGGGCAACGCTGATTAACTGTTGCGACAGGTTGTCGCTGAGCTGGACAATCTGCTCAGGCAAGATAGTGGTCAATGGCTTTCCTCCCTATTAGTTCGCAGTATATGCCTTCGATTTATAAATCGTAGGCTTTTTCATTTGATTCTGCAGGATCAGGCAAGTACCCCGTAGAAATCGACAACCCGCATCAGCTGTCACCTGACCGTCATGCTGTGCAAGTCCGAAAATCGTTCGTTTGTTTGATTGGGCCTGCTTATTGGGCCGCTCTCTGCCCGTGACAGAAACAGGCAAGCTTTCCGCAGGAACACGATACCTCCCTCGCGCTCGTACCGCCTATTGTAGGTAGCGTCTGATGGGCGCTAAGCCCGCAGCTTGGTGCTGCGGGCTTGCCTGTCCTCCGTATGACCAGAGCGTCTTTCAAGAACGCTACCGGTCTGAGACTCCCCCTCACGGTGGAAGCCGTAGGGCAATGTCGAAATGGATCGTGCTGAACCGACTAATTAAATGCCAACCGCCAGCGCGGTGAGGCGTTATATAACGAATGCTGCTATCGGCGTCCGATAGCCACTGGAGCAAGTAATCATGGGAAGTCTGTCTCTAAGAACCCGCTTTGCAAGCAGCCGGGCGATATTCCTGTTCCTGCTGCTGATGGCCTTGCTTACCGGCTGCGAAGCCAAGAGTGAGGAGGCGGCTTCTGCATCGCCCCCGCCACCCCCAGAAGTCGAGGTGGCAGAAGTGACCGCTCAGCCAGTGGTGTTGAGTGAGTCATTCACCGGGCGGGTGGAAGCGGCTGAAACGGTTGAATTAAGGTCGCGAGTCAGCGGCTATATCCAGGAAGTCGCTTTCGAGGAGGGAGAGCTGGTAGAGCAGGGAGATCTGCTGTTCTTGATCGATCCACGCCCATACCAGGCCCGTGTTAACGCCGCCCAAGCGGATCTTGCCCAGGCCAGGAGCCAGCAGGTTCAGGCTGGCAGTGAAGCTGAACGCGCCCGGGTGTTGCTGGGGCGTCAGGCCATTTCCCAGGAAGTGCATGACCAGCGTCAATCGGCCCTGAGTAATTCGCGTGCCATGGTCGATGCTGCTGAGGCAGCGTTGCAGACCGCCGAGCTTGACCTTGAATACACCCGCATTACAGCACCGGTCAGTGGCCGCGTCGGTCGGGCGATGGTCACTCGCGGTAACTTAGCCAACGCCGACCAGAGTCTGTTGACCACGCTGGTCACCATTGATCCGATCCACGTCTACTTTGAGGCCGACGAGCAGGCCGCGTTTGCCAGCCAGACACTTCTCACCGGTGACGCGTCGAACAGCCTGAATATCGAGCTGGGCGGCGACCCGCAGCGCCAGTACAAAGGCACCCTGGACTTTATCGACAACCGCTTGAACCCCAACACCGGTACCCTGCAATTCAGGGCAGTGCTGGACAACCCGGATGGCCGCATTCGGCCCGGGAGTTTGCGCGGGTCGAAATGCCGGTCGCGCGGTTGGACCAAGCGTTGCTGGTGGATGGCAAGGCGGTCCTGACCGACCAGGATCGCCGCTACGTCTACGTGGTGGATGAGAACAACCTCGCCCAGCGTCGCCAGGTCGACACAGGGCGCCGGGTGGATGAACGCACGGTCATCAGCGAAGGGCTTGCTGCCGGCGACCGGGTGATCGTCAACGGGGTGCAAAAAGTCTTCATGCCGGGTATGGAAGTGAGCCCCCAAACGGTGCCCGCCGCCCCGGCTGCTGACGCCCAACCCGCCATTGCTGCCAGGGAGGACTAGACCGCCATG
Organism: Halomonas sp. PA16-9; assembly: GCF_009728585.1. Classification (NCBI taxonomy): domain Bacteria; kingdom Pseudomonadati; phylum Pseudomonadota; class Gammaproteobacteria; order Oceanospirillales; family Halomonadaceae; genus Halomonas; species Halomonas sp. PA16-9. Next base: position 1,318,045 of record NZ_CP040451.1, read on the forward strand.
AATTTCTCGCGTTTCTTTGTGGATCGACCGATTTTTGCAGCGGTGCTGTCGATCATTATTCTAGCGGTGGGGCTGATCTCCATACCCAACCTGCCCATTAGCGAGTACCCGGACGTGGTGCCGCCATCAGTGGTCGTTCGCACGGTCTACCCCGGCGCTAACCCGAAGGAGATCGCCGAAACGGTCGCCACGCCACTGGAAGAAGCCATCAACGGCGTTGAGGATATGATGTACCTCAAGTCCGTGGCGGGCTCTGACGGTGTGCTGCAAATGACCGTCACCTTCCGCCCTGGTACCGATGCTGAGCAGGCCGCCGTTCGGGTGCAGAACCGCGTCAGCCAGGCGGAAGCCCGACTGCCGGAAGCCGTGCGTCGGCAAGGCGTCACCACCCAGAAGCAGTCGCCAACGTTTCTGATGGTCGTTCACCTGACCTCGCCCAGCGGTGAATACGACACCCTCTACCTGCGCAACTATGTGCGACTGAATGTCCGTGACCGGCTGGCCCGGATCGAAGGGATCGGGGACGCGCAAATCTTCGGCGGAGGGGACTACGCCATGCGGGCGTGGCTCGATCCTGATCGAATAGCTGCCCGTGGCCTGACGGCCAGTGATGTGGTGGGGGCCATGCGTGAACAAAATGTACAGGTCTCCGCCGGGCAGTTGGGAGCTGAGCCCATTGAAGATAGTGACTTTCTTACCCTGATCAACGCCCAAGGGCGGCTGGAAACAGTAGAGGAGTTTGGCGACATCGTGCTGAAGCGCGGCGAGGGCGGCGAGATACTCAGGCTTTCGGATGTGGCCCGGCTGGAAATGGGCGCCGGGGACTATACGCTGCGCTCGCAGTTGGACGGCAACAACGCGGTGGGGGTGGGAATATTCCAGGCACCGGGTGCCAATGCGCTGGATATCCGAGAGCAGGTGATCGCTACCATGGAGGAGCTGTCCGAGCAGTTCCCTGAAGGTGTTGAGTACGAAGCGGTCTACGACACTACGATCTTTGTTAATGACTCTATAAAGTCAGTGATAGCCACCCTACTGGAGGCCGTGTTGCTGGTAGTGTTGGTGGTCACGCTGTTCCTGCAGACCTGGCGGGCCTCCATTATCCCGCTGCTGGCGGTGCCGGTCTCGGTGATCGGCACCTTTGGGGCGCTTTACCTGCTGGGGTACTCTATCAACACGCTGACCCTGTTTGGGCTGGTGCTGGCTATTGGTATCGTGGTGGACGACGCCATCGTGGTGGTGGAAAACGTGGAGCGGAACATCGAGGAGGGCCTGAAGCCCCAGGCCGCTGCTCATCAGGCCATGAAAGAAGTCTCCGGGCCCATTATCGCCGTGGGGCTGGTGCTGTGTGCGGTGTTTATTCCCATGGCCTTCCTGTCGGGGGTGACCGGTCAATTTTATAGCCAGTTCGCGGTGACGATTGCCATCTCCACGGTGATCTCCACCGTCAACTCGCTGACCCTGTCGCCCGCGCTGGCGGCGATGCTGCTCAAGCCCCATGACGCGCCCAAAGATCGACTCACCCGAGTGATAGATAAGCTGTTCGGCTGGATTTTCCGTCCCTTCAACCGCTTCTTTAACGCCAGCTCCAACAAGTACCAGGGCGGCGTGGCTCGTTCCCTGAAGCATCGTGGCGCGGTGTTTGTGGTCTACGCGCTGTTGCTGCTGGGTACCGGCGTGATGTTCAAGGCAGTGCCGCCCGGGTTTATCCCGGTGCAAGACAAGCTGTACCTGATTGCGGGCGTCATCCTGCCGGAAGGGGCGTCTCTGGAGAGAACCGACCAGATGCTTCAGGATGTTGTGGATATTGCCATGGAGACCGAGGGCGTGGAGCACGCCATTGCCTTTCCCGGCCTTAACGCGCTGCAGTTCACCAACACCTCCAACACCGGAGTGGCGTTTCTTACCCTCAGTTCCTTTGGTGAGCGCAGCCTTAGCGCCGCGGAGATAAACGCCCGCATTAATCAGGGCATTGGCGGCCTGAAAGAAGGCTTTGCGTTCTCCTTCATGCCACCGCCGATTCTTGGCTTGGGCAATGGGTCGGGGTTTCAGCTGTTTATCGAGGATCGCGGCAATCTTGGCTATGGGGCGCTGCAGCAGGCGGTCAATCAACTCCAGGGCGCGATTGCGCAAACGCCCGGAATGGGCTTTCCGATCAGCAGTTATCAATCCAACGTGCCGCAGCTGGATGCAGAGGTGGATCGGCTAAGGGCCAAGGCCCAGGGCGTGCCGTTGACCGAACTGTTCGACACCCTGCAGACCTATCTTGGCTCGACCTATGTGAATGACTTCAACCGCTTTGGGCGCACCTGGCAGGTGATCGCCCAGGCGGACGCCCCCTTCCGGGCCAGCGTGGAGGACATCGCCCGGCTGCGCACCCGTAACGACCAGGGGGAAATGGTGCCCATCGGCACGATGGTGGATATCAAGCAAACCTTCGGCCCGGACCCGGTTGCGCTACAACGGCTACCCAGCAGCAGACCTGGCCGGCGAATTTGACCCCCGCGTGCTTTCTTCCGCCCAGGCGATGGATGCCATCAACGCCCTGGCGGAAGAGGTGCTGCCCCCGGGCATGGCGCTGGAGTGGACCGACCTGAGCTACCAGCAATCCACCCAAGGTAATGCGGCTCTAGTGGTCTTCCCGCTGTCGATCCTGCTGGTATTCCTGGTGTTGGCGGCCCTCTACGAGAGCTGGACGCTACCGCTGGCGGTGATTCTGATCGTGCCCATGTCGATGCTCGCGGCGCTGATTGGTGTCTGGTTTGGCGGAGGTGACAACAACATCTTCGTGCAGGTGGGGCTGGTGGTGCTGATTGGCCTGGCCTGTAAGAACGCCATCCTGATCGTGGAGTTCGCCCGGGAGCTGGAACTGCAGGGCAAGGGCGTAGTGGAAGCGGCCCTGGAAGCTTGCCGGTTGCGCCTGCGGCCGATCATCATGACCTCGATCGCTTTCACCGCGGCGGTGTTGCCTTCGGTAGTTGCCACCGGCGCAGGCGCCGAGGTACGGGCGGCGCTGGGAACTGCGGTGTTTGCCGGCATGATCGGCGTCACCCTGTTTGGCTTGTTCCTCACGCCGGTGTTCTACGTGGCGCTGCGTAAACTGTCTGGCCCATTGGTCAGCCATCATAGCGCTACATTGGACACTTCACCTCACCCTACCAGCCATGCCCAAAGTTGATGATAGAGAGGTATGCCCATTAACACGTTAAAAGGGAAGGTGAGCCCCAAAGATGCCAGCATGGCAAGGCCAATGTTGGCATCTGGAATGGCGGCGCGAATAGCAACGGGGGCGGCAATGTAAGAGGCACTGGCGGAGAGACTGGCTAGAATAACCGCTGATCCAGCGGGTAGCCCTAGCCAGTACGCCATTAGCAGGCCAAAGCAGGAAAGCACGATAGGTGCCGCGAGCGCGAATATAATCAGACGGCTGTGCCCCCACCGCAGGCTGCGCAGTGTTTCTGCCGCGACCAAGCCCATCTCCAACAGGAACAGCGCCAGAATGCCATGGAAGGCTTTGGTATACAGCCCGGTGACTGACTCACCTGCATTTGGGCCGTATAGCCAGCCAATAAGCACACCGCCCACCAACAGGATTACACCGCGATTGGTCAGAGTCTCGTGCCACAGCCCGGAAGTTTTGATCGGCTCTGACGTTGTGTCAGCGGCCTTTTTACGGCTGAAGCGCCGGTAGAGCAACAGGCCCAGCATGATGGCCGGTAGTTCGAGCAGTACCAGGTAAAGCGTCACCTGCCCACCTGTTATTAGGCTATGCGCTTCAGTATACGCCAGGGCCACGGCGAACGTACCGGCGCTAACGGAGCCATAGTGGGCTGCAAGGCTGGCGCTGTCGGCGATGGATAGCCGTACTAAATAGTGAACCACCGGAAAGATAAGCAGTGGAATGATGATCCCCAGCAGAGTGACGCCAGATAACTCGACCAGCAGCGATATGCTCAAACTGCCATGCAGCGCCATGCCGCCTTTAAGGCCAATGGTCAGCATCAGCAGTAAGCTCAATATGTCATAAGCGGCTTTGGGAATACTAAGATCGGAGCGCACCACACCGGCAACCACACCTAGCACAAAAAACATCACCACAATATCCGGCACGGACAATCTCCTTGATGGGTTTTAAAGCAGTTACTTTAGCGATCCAAAGAGATTGATGAAAACAAATAAGATTTATATAGTCATAGATGATTATCTATGGAGCTGGCTATGAAAGTACGACAACTCACTTTTCGCTTGCTACAGGTCTATGCCGACGTGGTTCGCACAGGCTCACTGACGGCCACGGCAAATCGGCTCCACCTGACCCAACCCACGGTGTCTCAGCAGCTAAAGCGGCTGAGAGAAATTGTCGGTGAACCGATTGTGCGCCACGAGGAAGGGCGCCTGGTGCCCACTGAGGTTGGTCAGGCGCTTTATCAACTCAGCCAGGACTTGCTTAGCCGTGCTGATGTGTTTAGTCAGTACCTGGAGGAGTACAACCGCGGAGGGCGCGGACACTTCAGTATTGGCTTGGTGAACACCGCGCAATATGTACTGCCACGGCTGTTAGGGCCGTTTGGTCAGGCTAACCCCCAGGTAGATGTCACGGTGGAGATAGGTAATCGCCAGCAGATGCTCAATCGTTTTGAGCGCCATGAGGATGATATCTACGTATTTAGCCACCCGCCCATTGATGACGATGTGTTAGCCGCGCCTTTTCTGAGCAATCCATTGGTAGTGGTGGGGCCGCAGCATTGCCGCTGGGCAGGCGTAGAAGGTCTCAGCATGGACGCACTCAAAGAGGAGCGATTTCTGCTGCGCGAACCGGGCTCTGCGACTCGGCATACCTTTGAAGCCTGGCTGTACAGTGCGGGTATTGAGCTACGCTCTACCCAGCAGATCGCCAGTAACGAGGCTATTCGGCTAGCGGTGGCGTCAAACATGGGTCTAGCGGTGCTGTCTCGCCACGTTGTTGCAGATTCGCCCAACGGCGTCCAAGAGCTGCCGTTGCCGGGCTTTCCGCTGAAAAGTCGTTGGCACTTTGTGGTCAGACGGCAACGCCGCTTACCCCCCGCCGCCATTCGTTTTTTGAGCTATGTACAAGCTTCGCTGGCACAAGCGTTTGACGAGCCCGAAGGGGAGATGGCCGTGGCTGAATTGCTCCAAGCCTTAAAGCCTGAACGCTGATGCATTGACTCACAAACAGCGTCAATTATCCCCGTTGAAAGCGACGTAGATCCTATGCGCTAAGCTAAGATATTAAGATAGAGCCTGAGAGCGCACTTAAGAGAGTACTAAAGAGAGTACTTAAGATCGCACTCGGTTCATGCAGTCGCACCTTGATATTTGTCTTGGGTAACCGCTGCAAACGGAGGTAACTATGCTGCTCAAAGGATCATGCCACTGCCAGGCAGTGACGTTCAGTGTGAAGTCAAACCACCCCTATCCTTTTAATCGCTGTTACTGTTCTGTGTGCCGCAAAACGGCTGGCGGGGGTGGGTACGCAATCAACCTCAGTGGAGAAAGCAAAACGCTCAACGTTAGCGGCGAAGAGCATATTACTGTCTACCGCGCCTTCATTAAGGGGGAGCAGAGCACGGGAGAGCGGCATTTCTGCAAGCACTGTGCATCGTCGCTGTGGGTTTATGACCCCGAATGGCCCGAGCTGGTACACCCTTTCGCTTCGGCGATTGATACGGACTTGCCGACCCCTCCCCGGAAAACGCACATGATGTTGGGAAGCCGGGCCGATTGGGTCGAGGTCAATGGGCATTTCCAAGATAAATGCTTCGACGAATACCCGGATGAAAGCCTGGCTGAATGGCACCAGCGCCTGGGATTGGAGTGCTAGCTTCGCTCGCTATGCTTTGATTTGCGGTATAGCCACCAAACGTCAAAGCCAAACGAATAGGTTAAAGAGATCAATGCGCTAACGGCGAGAAGGCTGGCAACAAGGTGGGAGGTTAGTGGCGTTAATGCTAGCAGTAGCGCCACCGCCTGCCAGACACAAACGGCTTTACGGCGAAAGCTTGCAAACAGCGGCTTTGAAAGCCACGGGAACTGCCAACTGGCGGCGATAAACAGGTAGCGCATTGCGCCTATCAACAGCACCCAAAACCCCAGTGATTCCAGCCGCAACAAACCTGCGCACAGTAGCAAAATCAGCAGGGCATCCAACTCCATATCAAAGCGCGCCCCGAATCGGGTGTGGCTTTTGGTGCGCCTGGCTATCCAGCCGTCAACGCCATCCAGCAGTAGGGCGATCACCGCGATCGCCAGCCATTGCCAGATTGCCCCTACAAAGGCATTGGCGGCGAGCGCACCTGCCACTAATGAAACCATAACCGCACGCACCAACGTGACCCGGTTAGCCCAACCCAGTGTGCCGTGGGGCCAGAAGATGATGACCAGAGCGGAAATAAACGTGTAGAAGGCAAAGGCCACCCACCAATTGGCCGGAGTAGCCATTAAAAGTGGTAAGCCTTTGCCTACAGCAATTAGCAGCAAGCTGCCCAGCAGTAGTTCTGCAGCGCCATAGAGACGCTTAGGCAGGGTGTAAGAAGAAGCGTTGGAAAAAAGCGGCATGGTGGCTCACGAAGCGGCGTCGCTATCCGCAGTTGAAATAAATGATGCAACTATTTTTATATGTACCATTCTTGTAGAAGAAGGTAGTGTTGTCCATAAGATCAAGAAATAGACGGGTTAGTTTCAATTGTTCCAAATGGTTAATCGAATATATTCTTTTCACCCGCTACGCTGAAGATGGTGAACCATTGAAAACTGTTCTGCCTAAGGCCATGCAATGCATGGCCACACATTATACTCGGGGGCTGAGACACACGGCGTGTCTCTTACCCCTAACTTGTCGCGCAATGGTGCCACGCCACATTCAACGGAATGAAAGAGAGCCCGAATCAAGTGGGCTCGTAACGAAAAGGAACGCTCATGTCGGCGCTTGACGATGTTGGCAAAGCTCCCAATGCCGCTAAAAAAACCTGGGCCACCGCCTTTTGGGTGACCAACCCAGCACAAGGCGAGATGAGGCGTGAACAACTAAGTCCTCCCGCCCAGGATGAGGTGCATATACGTACCTTATACAGTGGTATCAGCCGCGGCACCGAATCGTTGGTGTTCAATGGTCGTGTGCCTGAAAGCGAATTCTCGTGCATGCGGGCCCCCTTCCAGTCGGGTGAGTTTCCTGCCCCGGTCAAATATGGCTACTGCAGCGTTGGCCGCGTTGAGCAGGGGCCAAGCGTTCTCCTGGATAAAACCGTTTTTTGCCTGTTTCCCCACCAGGATCACTACATTGTGCCTGCTTCGGCAGTGCTGGAAGTACCCACCAATGTGCCTGCTAAACGTGCCGTCTTGGCGGCCAATATGGAAACCGCCATCAATGGCGTGTGGGACGCCGAGCCCATGCTGGGGGAGCGAATCACTATTATTGGCGCCGGTGTCGTCGGTGCGCTGGTTGCGTACCTGTGCGCCCAAGTGCCCGGCGTTACCGTCCAGTTAGTCGATATTAACCCTGAACGTCGCCAGCTTGCCGAGCAGTTGGACGTGACCTTCTGTACTCCCGAACAAGCCCTTCATGACCAAGATTGCGTGATCCACGCCAGCGGCCAGTCCGCCGGCTTGCGCCAAGCACTGGCGTTAGCGGGCAGCGAAGGGCGCATTATCGAAATGAGCTGGTTTGGCGAGGGGGATATTGCGATACCGTTAGGCGGTGCTTTTCACTCCCAGCGGCTGACGCTCAAGGCCAGCCAGGTAGGTCAACTGCCGCCCAAGTTACGCCCACGCTGGGACTACCAGCGCCGCCTTCAATTAGCGCTGAGCCTGCTGGTAGACGAGCGGTTGGATGCGCTAATCAGCGGTGAAAGCGACTTTGCACAACTGCCCACGCTTGCTCCTCAGTTGTTTGGCCGTGGTAGCGTTGAGCTCTGTCACCGCCTGCGCTACCCCTCATAACCTATTTACTTATGGAGCCTCTGATTAACGTAATGAGCGAAGGCCAGACAAGGCAAAAATCAACGAAAAAGCGGAGTTTACGGGTTGTAAATGAGCATTTTGAGGCGATTTTTAACGCCGTATGGTCGAGCGCAATAGTTAATCAGAGGTTTCTTATCATTTGGAGTCTCTATGTTTCGTTTATGTGTTCGTGACCACTTTATGATTGCCCATAGCTTTAATGGTGAGATCTTTGGCCCTGCCCAGCGTACCCACGGGCTACCTATGTTGTCGACGTAGTTTTTCAGCGCCCCGAGCTGGATGAGGACGGCCTGGTGATCGATATCGGCCTTGCCAGTGAAACAGTTAAATCGGTACTGGCGGGTTACAACTTCTGTAATTTGGATGAAGTGCCTGAATTTGCCGGTAAAAATACCACCACCGAGTTTATGGCCAAGGTGATCTTTGACCAGCTCGCCAAGGCGATTGGTGAGGGCAAAATGGGCATCACCGCCAAAGGGATTACCCATATGGAGATCAAGCTACATGAATCCCATGTAGCCTGGGCAAGCTATGAAGGCGCTCTATGAGTAAGCGGTTTAACCTTATCGTTGCCGGTGACCCTGCTCAGCGTACCGGCGGCTATATTTACGACGCCCAAATTGTCTCGGCCCTGCGTGACCAGGGATGGGAAATTGACGTCGTCGGCTTGGCTGGCACGTTTCCTGATGCGGATGCCGAGGCAGCAGAAGCGCTCACTCAGGCCCTAGCGTCGCTTCCCGATCAGGCGGCGGTGGTGATTGATGGCCTGGCCATGGGAGCGCTACCGGAGGTGGTTGCCCAACATGCCCAGCGGCTGGAAATCACAGCGTTGCTGCACCACCCCTTAGGCGATGAGTTGGGGCTTGATGAGGCTGATCAGCAGCGCTTTCATCGCAGCGAGTTAAACGCGCTTGCCCACGTGGCGCGGATTATCGTCACCAGTCACTTTACCGCCCGGCGCTTACCTGAGCTGGCGGCTCACTATGAAATGCCACTCAATCCCAGTGTCACTGTGGTTGAGCCGGGTGTTGCCCAGGCGCCGATCAGCTCCGCAGCAGAACCGGGTGAGCTACTACGTTTGCTATGTGTGGCAACGTTAACGCCGCGCAAAGGGCAGGATATTCTGGTAAAGGCATTGGCGGGCGTTAGCGGCGATCACTGGCAATGCGACTGCTACGGTGGCGCCCGGGATGCCACTTTTACCCAGCGTGTACAGCAACTGATTGATCAGAACGGCTTGCAAGACAGCGTACGGCTTCACGGCGAGTGCGATGGCGCTACGCTGGAAGCGGCCTATCGCAGCGCCCATGCGCTGGTACTGCCCTCTTGGTATGAAGGCTACGGCATGGTGGTCACCGAAGCCCTGGCCCACGGCCTGCCAGTGATTACCACTACCGGTGGTGCGCTTCGCGATACCTTGCCTGCAGGCGCTGGTTTGAGCGTTGAACCGGGTGACGTCGACGCGCTTCAAGATGCCCTCAGCCGTTTTTGCCATGACGACAAACTACGCCACCAACTGCGCCAGGGAGCGGCCCAGGCCCGGGATGCGTTAAGCGACTGGCAAGAAGCGGGGGCCAAGTTTGCCGCGGCGTTAACTGCGCCCGCCGATTCTCCAAATTTGCGCCCAGGCAGCCAGTTTGCGTCCGACTGGCTGACGCTGCGGGAGGCGGCTGATGTCGATTCCCGTAGCCAGCCCTTGGCTGAGCTTGCCGCGGAGTGGCTGAGCGCGCGTACTCCGGCGCCGCTGATAGCGGATCTTGGCTGCGGCCGGGGCAGTAATATGCGCTTTCTGGCGCCGCGCCTGAATGGCCAACAGCGCTGGAAGCTGATCGATCACGACGCCATTTTGTTAGCCCAGGCGCGCCAGCGTGCTGCCGGATTAAGCAATAGCCAAGGGCAGCCCGTGGCCGTTGAGACGCACTGCGTATCGTTGGAACTGCTTGCTGAGGTGCCGCTTGACGACGCGCACCTCGTCACCGCATCGGCGCTGCTGGATCTGGTCTCCGAGCAGTGGATCGATGCTTTTGTGGCTCGCATTGCCGGGCAGCAGCAGGCGCTGCTGATAGCGCTAAGCGTGACCGGTGAGTGGCACTTTATTGACCCTCAAGGCGCGCCGGTGCTGGATGACGAAGACCGCTGGCTGCAGGCGATGTTTATGGCTCACCAGCAGCGCGATAAAGGTTTAGGTGATGCACTAGGCGGGCAGGCGCACGGGGCATTAGTTGCCGCGTTAGAGAGGGCTGATTATCGCATTGAGCAAGCTGAAACACCGTGGCAGCTCGCTGCTGGCAGTCAAGAACAGCAGCCGTTAATGATGGCGCTACTCGAAGGCTGGGCCGAAGCTGCCACCGAGCAAGCCCCGGAAGCGGCGGCGCGTATTGCCACCTGGTTACAGCAGCGCCAGCAGGCGGTGGCCAATGGCGAACTGGGTATTTGGGTGGGGCACCGCGACCTGTTTGCTACGCCTCTGTTTGCCAATCCCAGGGAAGAGGCCTAATCCTATGGGGCCTGATCAAGGTATGTTCACTCGACTGGGTGCTTGTTCTAAAAAGCTGGCGCGGAGAAGCCCATGGCTACGCCGCGTGGTGGTCAGCCTAGCGTTGCTGGGTGCGGTGGCGATGTGGGTGGAGCCCCAGGCGATTGTGGCGGAGGTGCAACGTTTCTCCGCGGAGTGGGTCGTGCTGGCGTTAGCCATCAGCACGCTACAGATCATGCTTTGCGCCTGGCGCTGGCAGTTTACCGCGGGTCTTATTGATGTACCGCTGCGGTTTGCTTACGCGCTACGGGAGTACTACCTGGCCCTACTGGTCAATCAGCTGTTGCCCGGCGGTGTATTAGGCGACGCCGGGCGGGCGCACCGCCATGCCACTCAAGCGCAGTCTAGGGGACGCGCCTGGCGAGCGGTGATTATTGAGCGCGCCTCGGGGCAGGTCGCCGTGGTGATGCTAACGCTAACCGCGCTGCTTTTCTCACCGCTCTGGCATGCCGCGCTGGGTGGGGCAGTCATCACTGCGGTGGGTTTAAGCGCATTAGCTGCTCTTGCGGCGATCATCGTCAGCGGCCTACTGTTGCGCCAACGTTTTAGCCCTTGGTTAGCAGGGCTGCCCAGTTGGTGCCAAGCCCTGGCTCGCGATGTAAGGCGTGGCTTGCTGCGGCGCGGTGTGTGGCCCCAGCAACTGCTGTCTTCGTTGGCGATTGTGCTGAGCTATGGCCTGGTAATGGTCTGTGCGGCTCGGGCGATTGGCGTTGAGCTACCGTCGCTGCAAGTGCTGGCGCTGACACCGGTACTGCTACTGGCCATGCTGATCCCGTTTTCGGTAGCCGGATGGGGATTGCGTGAAGGCGCCGCTGCCGGGGTCTGGGCGCTGGTCGGCCTGCCACCCGCTCAAGGCGTGGCGGTGTCATTGGCTTACGGGGTGCTGGTGTTGCTGGCGAGCCTACCGGGTATCTGGGTGGCGCTGAGTCGTCGTGAAAAAGCGCAACCTTCAGGCGGTAGTATCCCGCAGTCGCAGATCGAACAGCGTATCGTCACCGCAGCGGAAAGTTCGCGCGGGCGGGCGCAGCGCACTCTCAAGGGTCTCGATGGGCGTCATTTGCAGCCCTGGCCTACCGGAGCCGATCAGCAGCGGGGCGACCAGCAGATGCAGTCGATCAACGGTTCCCGCTTCGATAAACTGAGACACCGTAATGCCGCCGCCTTCTATCAACACCCGCGGCAGGCCCTTCTTGGCCAGCAGGGTGACAACACCATGGGGAGCGAACTGACCGCTGGCGTTCAGGGGCAGTACGCAACGTTCAACGTGGGCCAGGCTCGTCGTTGCCTGCAGCTCAGACCTTACGTCAGACCCCACGATATGCAGCGTCGGGGCGCTATCGGTGTTCAGCAGTGCCAAGTCGCTGGGAATGCGGCCGCGTGGATCCAGCACCACCCGCGTCGGGTTAGTGCCGCTAACATGGCGCACGGTCAGCTGCGGGTTATCGGCGCTGGCGGTACCCGCGCCGACCACCACTGCGTCGACCAAAGCGCGCAGACGATGCAGGTGAACCAAACTTTCATGGCCGTTGATGTAGTGGGAGTGGCCGCTTTCCGTGGCAATGCGGCCATCCATACTCTGTCCCAGCTGCGCCACCACCCACGCCGGTCGACTGGCCAGCGGGGTCAGGCAATCGAGCAGCTCTCGCGCCTCAGCGGTGATCGCTTTAGCCGTTTGCCACTCGCCGGTTGGCGCCAAGGTGATCGCCACATCGCAAGAGCGCCGATGACGCAACGCCAACAGCCATTCCCAAGCATCGGACAGCGCAATAATGTTGACATGGGATTCGGGCATGACGCCTCCGTGCTAGAAAATCCGCTTCATCATGCGGGCTCTCGTCAGTTGAGAGCAAGTTGTTTAGAGCAAGCATGCGCCATCCCCCTCGTAAGGAAGCCAGGAGGCCTACATGTACCAGATTGAACGCGCTATTTTCGACATCCGCCGTGGATTGCCAGTGGTGGTGAATGCCAGTGGGCAGCGTTTGCTCGTGCAGGCGCTGGAAGGCAGTGAATCGGTCGAAGCGCTGGCTTTGCTAGCAGGCGAGCGGCCTTCGCTGGTGCTTACTCGTCACCGCCTGACGGCGATGGGCATGAACTTGTCCGCCGAGGCCGCCAGCCTACCGCTGGTAGCTCACATTAGCACCAATGAGCTGAATGGCTTGGCCACGGCGGAAACGCTTTCACAACCTGCGGGTGGGTTACTGAGCGGGTTAAAGCCCGCCGGAATAGCCGAACTAGGCGCCGTGACGCTGATGCGCAGAGCCCTGCTGATTCCCGCAGCGCTCTGCGCTTTTGTTAGCCAAGAGGCTACAGCGACCATTGAGCAGCAGTTGGCAGAAGGACGCCTGCTGCAAGTCAGCGCTGAAGACGCTACACAATGCCTTGCCGGGGCGCCGGGCATGCTCAAGCGGGTGAGCGAAGCGAATATCCCCCTCGAGGATGCTGCCGACAGCCGCTTTGTGCTTTTCCGTGAGCCGGACGGCCTGCGTGAGCACGTTGCTGTGGTGATCGGTAAACCGGAGCGCTGGGAAGGCGCGGTGCCGCTACGCCTGCACTCGGCGTGTTTAACCGGTGACCTGTTCGGCAGTCTGCGTTGCGACTGCGGCGAGCAGCTACGCAACGCCGTGGCGGATATTCAAGCCATGGGTGGCGGTGTGCTGCTCTATTTGGCTCAAGAGGGCCGGGGCATTGGCTTAGCCAATAAACTACGCGCCTACACCTTACAGGATGGTGGCCTGGATACCGTGGATGCGGATCAAGTACTCGGTTTTGGTGACGATGAGCGCCAGTATGCGGTGGCGGTGGATATGCTTAACGCGCTTAACATTGACCAGGTGCAACTGCTGACCAATAACCCCTTGAAGATGGAGGCATTGCGTCAAGGCGGTATCGAGGTGGTCTCACGCCAGGCGCTTTACGGCAGCGTTACCGACCATAACCAGCGCTACCTCAATGCCAAGGCCACCCGTGGCGGACACTTGTTGGAAGACGTATTAAGCGGCCAGCGCTAAACCGTACTAAGCGGTGAGCGCTAACCTAATGATGGGGATCTCGCTAGCTGGTTAGCGGCGGTAGGTGGGCGGTTTCCGTCACTACGGCCACCAGTTGGCGGGCATAGTGCTGAACCAGCCGTTCGCCTAGTTCAGCGCTGGCTTGGCTGGCATCGCCCGCCACACCTTGGATGCTTAAGTCTTCTGCCAGCCAGGCAACAGCTGCAGCACCTTCTGCGCTCACTAATGCATCGCCTTGGGGCGCTGCAGGCGGGGTGGCCTTGTAGCCGTCCAACTGCACCAGCGCGGGCGCTAAATAGCGCATCATCGCAGTTTCGAGCAGTCCCCCGTGTAAGCCGTAGCGCAACTCTTCCGCATTAATGGCACCCTCTAACGGTGGTAGTCGGGTATAGGTCGCTTTTACCACGCGCATGCTATGCCGCCGCCGTAGGGTTAAGCCTGCCAAATCCATCACCGCCTTATTGCCACCATGGCTGTTAAGCAGCACCAGTCGGCGTATGCCGGCGCGAGCCAGGCTATCCCCATAAGCCTCTAATGTGGCAATGGCCAGCGGTGCTGGCAGGCTAAGCGTGCCGGGGAAACTGGCGTGCTCATCGCTTGCTCCGACGGCAATGGCGGGCAGGCAGATGACATTAAGGTTCGGATCAAGCGCCTCCAGCATCGCGGCTTGCAGGCCCTCGCCAATGGTCAAGTCGGTGGCCAAGGGGAGGTGAGTGCCGTGTTGTTCAATGGCGCCGAGTACCAGCACCGCTACCGGGTCGCATTGGGCGAACTCGGCTAACTGCGGAGCGGTTAGGGTTTGCCAGTGGTGAATCATAAAATGAGAAGCCTTTAGGTATTAAGCATCATTCAGAAGTAATCGATGATCCGAGCGGCAGGCGTACAGGTCACCGGAAGGCAATCCTTCGGCCCCTGCGCTTAGCCACTCGCTAACCGCTTGTGGCGTTTGCCACTCGGCCCAGCGAAAGTGGCGCTGCTCACCAGCTACCACGTTGTAGCGGTACTCGCCAAGGCGGCTTAAGTGGTTCACGCAGGCGTCGTTTATTTCCAGGGCACCTGCCACAAACTCCACCGACAGCGCGGCCACCGGGCAATTTAGCCCCGCCAAAACCTCCGCCTCAAAGCCTTCAACGTCGATTTTTATAAAGCTGGGTTCGCCATACTCGTCAATTAACGCATCCAGCGTGGTCACTGGCACCCGTAAACGCTGCTCCCACCGTACCTGACTAAAGCCTGCGTTGCGTTCGCCGATCTGCTCCCGCCACTCGGTGGCCAGGGTGGAAAGGGTCGGGTTGCTGGGGCTGATCGCGATCTCGGCAAAGCCCACCGTAGGGCCGCCGCCATCGCAGCAGGGTAATGGTCGGCGGTTTTACCAGGCGTTTAAACCATTTGGCGAGGTCGGGCTGGGGCTCCAGCGCCACCACCTTGGCGCCGAGCGCATGAAAAGCTGCGCTACGGTCGCCTAGATGCGCGCCAATATCAAAGGCAACGGTGCCGGGTTGTATGAAAGGCTGATAGAGGCGCTGCAGGCCACGCTGACGCCCAGGCCGCCAATAAATAAACAGCGAGCGGGCTAGCCCACCCGCGCTGCGCAGTCGTCGTAGCGCCATGCGCCGCATTAGTTGGGCTCTCTGAATGGACGTGCCTTGATCCACACAGGCGCTGGCGAGATAAGGTTGGCTTGATAAGTGCTATTCGTCATCGGGATACCACACGTAATTCCAGGTTTCGCTAACTGGTTCGCCGTTTAAGGTGAGCCTTAGGCGAACATCGCTGGGTTGATCGCTGGCGGGTAGCCGGAAGCTGGCTCGCCAGCCATTGTTGGGCAGCGCGGTGACCTGGGGGAGCAGTACCTCGCCGTGTTGGGCGCTAATATCTAACTCGACGGGCTGGTCAGCGGTGAGCTCCTCTAAGGCACCTCCCTGAAAGTCGACAATAAACTGGCGCTGGCCTTGTGAGGCAGAGTCCGCTTGCCCGGCACCGCCGCATTGCCATGACGAGTGCGAATGGCGCGGCCAAGATTGTGCGCATCAGGCTGAGTGTTCAGCGTGTGAGTGAGATAGTGCAGGCGGCGCGATTCGCCGGCATCCAGGGTGTCGTCCGCCACCCAGTAGGCGACTATATTGTCGTGAGTCTCATCGGGGGTAGGGATTTCGACAAGTTCCACGTGGCCCGGCCCCCAATCATCCAGCGGGACAACCCATTGGCTGGGGCGACGGTGATACTGGGCTTCGGTATCCAAATAGCGGTTAAAATCCCGTTCCCGTTGCATTAATCCAAAGCCTTGAGGGGAGTCGTCTACAAAGGCGGATGTATGCAGGTGAGATGGGTTACTCAGCGGGCGCCAGATCCACTCACCGCTACCGGCATGTATCAGTAGGCCGTCGGAGTCGTGCACCTGTGGACGAAAATCGTCCGGCCGCTCGCGGCTTGCCTCACCATAAGTAAACATACTGGTGAGCGGTGCAACGCCCAGCTTGGTAATATCTTGCCGGGCAAACAGCTCCGCTTCGACCTCGACCTGAGTATTCTCACCGGGTTGGATAACAAAGCGATAGGCGCCGCTGACCGAGGGGCTATCCATTAACGCCAGCAGTTCAATCTGTTCGGCATCAGCCTCGGGTTTATAGAGCCAAAACTCGCGAAATGCCGGAAACTCTTCGCCATCTGGTGAGGCGGTATCGATCGCCAGCCCGCGGGTAGAGAGTCCGTAAGCCTGGTCACGCCCCACAATGCGGAAGTAGCTGGCACCGAGAAATACACCAAATTCGTCGGCGTAGTCATCGCTGTTAAGAGGGTAGTGGAGGCGAAACCCCGCATGGCCGCTGCCGGCTAAGTCTTGCTCTTTCAGTGCGGCGGCATTGCCATCGTAGGTGTAGTCCTCTGCTGAAAAGGGCAGGGGCGTTACCGTGTCGTTTTCGATAACGTTCAAGGCAATCGGGGTTTGAAACAGAAAGCCGCTATGAAATAACTGTAGGTTAAAAGGGCTCTCGTCTTTCCAGTAGGCGTGTTCGGGATCAAAGCGAATTTGCCGGTAGGTATCGTAATCAAGCTCACGCAATACCTCTGGTAAGGTCTCTTCCGGGGCTTGGTAGGTTTCTTGAGCAAGCTGTTTGGCGCGTTCAATAACCTGCCTGAAGTGCGCATCGTCTGCGGCCAACGCTGGCAAGGTCAGCGCGCAGCCAATTAACACTATCCATTTGCCAGGCCGCCACTTGGCAACCGGCTTCCTACCAACTTGATTACAACGCATGGGCGAAATCCTTTCCGGTGAGGGCCTGCAAAGCGCATGGCCTAAAGCCAAGCAAAGCGTGAAATTTTTACACAACAACTATACGATAAAATATTACAGTACATGATTATTGCGCTTTTCAGCAGCCTTATTCCTTGCTCTCTTATCTTGCGATTGGGTACAGCTACTCAACGAGACCAAGCGCTGACAGACTGTACCTTTGACACTGTAAGCTAAAGTAGGCACCTATGGGGATGCGATGAGTCGATTATTACTAATGCTTCTAACGCTGAATTTCTTACTCATCGCGCCGCTCTGGTGGCGTTTTGGCGAGATCAGCTCATATTTGCTCGCTTGGGAGGCGCTTATCATTGCGCCGCTCATGTTGCTGCTTCCCGTCGGTCAAGCGCGCCGCATAGTGTCCATCGGACTCGTTAGTTGGGTGATGTTGGCAACCGCCGCGAATCTAGGCGCAGCCGCCACCCAAATGGCCTTTGCCCGGCCACTTAATCTTTATCTTGATATACCTTTGCTGCGCTCAATTTATCACCTGCTAGTAGGTAATGTAGGTCAACTGTTGGCAGTTTGCGCAATGCTGCTGGGGGTTGCCCTGCTGATAGCCATCACTCTGGTTTTGGCACGCCTGATGATGCCACCCGTTGCCTACTCTGTTAAGCGCCTGCCTGGCGTGGTCGCGTTAACGCTGCTGGTCACTGCCACTACCGGCGCGGCGCTTGAACTCAATGGAGTACGGCTGATAGAAAGCGCGCGCTTGCCAGCGGTGGACACCACGCGTTTTCAGTGGCAGCAAATTACCGATACCCACGCCGCCCGCCTCGCCTTTACTGCACAGCTGGAGGCCGCACCCATGGAGGCGCGACCACTGCCGGGATTGGCGGGGCGCAATGTACTGCTCACCTTTATTGAGTCCTACGGTATCTCGGCGCTGGAAAACCCACGTTACTCCGACGTTCTACTGCCTACTCTAGCCGAGATGCAACAGCGCCTGGGGGAGCATAACCTTCACGTGGTCTCTGGCATGTTGGCCTCACCCATTCGTGGTGGGCAGTCATGGCTAGCCCACGCGACAGCCCTCAGCGGCCGCTGGATCGACAACCAGCTGTGGTATCAGCTGATGTTGGACAGCGGCCACTCCACTTTGATCGATGATTTTCGTGCCACTGGTCAGCGAACCCTCAGTGTGATGCCCGCCATTACCCTGGCGTGGCCGGAAGGGGAGGCCTACGGTTTCGATGAAATTGCCGCAGCGAAAGATATCGCTTACGCCGGGCCTACTCTCAACTGGGTAACCATGCCGGATCAATTCACTCTCGATTACACCCAGCGCTACTTGCTAGGTGAGACACCGGTGTTTGCCCAATTGGCACTGATCTCCAGCCATGCCCCATGGACGCCGATTCTGCCGGTACTGGACAATTGGTCATCCATTGGCGATGGGCGTATTTTTGCCCCCTGGGAGGATGCCGGTGACCCACCAGAAGTGCTGTGGCAGGACATTGAGCGCATTCGTGACCACTACGCCTGGTCGGTGGACTACGCTGTGAAAGTCACCGGCCGCTGGGCTGAACGTGTAGTGGATGATAATACCTTGATGATAGTGCTGGGGGATCATCAAGCCGCGCCGTTGATTACCGGTGACGATGCCAGCGCGGCAGTACCGGTGCATATTATTAGTGGCGACCCTGAACTATTGGCGCCCTTTATAAAGCGTGGCTTTGTTCCTGGCACGTTGCCTACGCTCAAAGAGTCGCGCGACGCGCCCAGAATGAGCCAATTACGCCACTGGCTGCAGGCCGATTTTGGAGAGTTAGCGGTGGATGTAGCCACTGATGTGGCAACAGGAATGACTGCTGGGGTAAGTGTTGCCTCTGATGTACGGCCAGTCACCGTTTCAAACACAATGACAAGGACGCAGGAATGATTCAGCCAGTGATTTTAAGCGGAGGCAGCGGCACGCGGCTCTGGCCGCTTTCCCGAGAGCAGATGCCGAAACAGTTTTTGCGCTTAACCTCCTCCCAGAGTCTGCTCCAGCAAACCCTAAGCCGCTTAGCCGGGCTAACCGACACAGCACCAATGCTGATGGGCCATCATAGTCACCGCTTTTAATGGCCGAACAGCTGCGCGAAATGGATCAAGCCGCTACCCTGGTGCTTGAACCTGAAGGCCGCAATACCGCTCCGGCAATTGCTTGTGCGGCGCTATTGGCGCGCCAGTCTGGCGATGACCCGCTACTGCTAGTGCTCCCGGCTGATCATGTGATTGGTGATGTCCAGGCGTTTCAATATAGCGTTTCACTGGCTGTGTCGTTAGCAGAAGCGGGTTATCTCGTAACTTTTGGCGTTGTGCCCACACAGGCTGAAACGGGTTACGGCTATATAGCTTGCGGGGAGCCGCTGGAAGGCGGCCATCATCTGGCGGCCTTTATTGAAAAACCCGATGCCAAGCGGGCGACAGCGTTAGTCGACAGCGGCGATTACCTATGGAACAGCGGCATGTTTCTACTTCGCGCTTCAAGTTACTTAGGTCAACTAAAACGGCTCCAGCCAAATATGCTGGAAGCCTGCGAAGAGGCGGTTAGCAGTGCGCATCATGACTTGGATTTTCTACGTTTGGGTGAAGCGGCGTTTCATCGCTGTCCTGCAGACTCCATCGATTACGCGGTGATGGAGCACTGCGATCGTGCTGCGGTAGTGCCATTGGCTGCCGCTTGGAGCGATATCGGCAGTTTCGATGCGCTGTGGTCAACCGTTACGCCTGACGCGGCGGGTAATGCTACCAAAGGCGATACGTGGTTGACCGACACGCAGGATTCGTTGGTGTTTGGCGAGCACCGCTTGGTGGCCACACTGGGCGTGAATAATCTGATTGTCGTGGAGACATCGGATAGCGTACTAGTGGCCCACCGTGATCAGGCGCAGCAGGTAAAGCAGCTAGTCACATCGCTTACCCAAGCGGGGCGTAGCGAACCCTGCACGGCAGCCCAGATCCAGCGTCCCTGGGGCAGCTTTCAGGCCATGGACAGAGGCGAGCGTTATCAGGTCAAACGCATTACCGTTAAGCCTGGTGGGCGTTTATCGCTGCAGCGCCACCATCACCGGGCTGAACACTGGATCGTGGTGAGGGGAACAGCGCAGGTAACGCTAGAAGAGAGTCGCTTTTTGGTAACTGAAAACCAGTCCACCTATATACCTATTGGGGCACTGCACCGGCTGGAAAATACCGGCAAAATACCCCTTGAACTGATCGAAGTGCAGTCGGGGAGTTATTTGGGCGAGGACGATATCGAGCGTTTAGATGATGTTTACGCCCGTGGCAGCAGTGAATGACGTCTAACTCACCAAAGCCAGCTATTAGGGCGTGCCGGTGTTAGCCCTTTGCGAACATCGACCCAGCCGAGTACGCAGCGCACGCCTAGCCATACCGCTAGCAGCGGCCAGAGCAGGGTGCCGACTATCACAATGCTTAGCAAAAAGGCGATGCAGGCATAGAGCGTGCCGATCCAGAAGGTGCGGATCAGATACCGGTAGTGCTGCTGCAGCCAGGGCGCCGCTTCTTTACGATAAACATAGGCGATGATTACGCCAATCAGCAGGGTGATATTGGCAGTGACAATACCCGCTAAGTAAAGCGCGTAGATAATCTGCGGAGCGCGTATCTCATCGCGGGGTATAGGGGGTTGTGCCATCAGTTCTCTCTTTTTCAGCCTAATAAAGACGATAGTCGCGGAAGTTGGCTAGATTTTGCTGCTCCTGCACTACTTTACGGTAGCGCTTGTACTCCCATTGATACTGTGCAGGCTCCAAGGCAATCGCACTCTCGACGCTGGCATTGACGCCTGTGGCAGACTGCACATCATCGTCGCTATAGACCCGCTCGTCGGCATCCAGAAAATGGATCTCAAACCCTTTACCAGGAATACGTAGCGCGACGCCGGTGACTACCCGTGCCTGGGTGCGGGCGACCAATTTCGGCAGCAGGGTGGCGGTGTAAGCCTCGCGACCAAAGAAGGGTGCAAAAACGCCGCTGCCCCAGTTGGGCTCCTGGTCAGGTAGTATGCCAATCGCTTCGCTGCGTTTAAGCGCTTTAAGTAGTGCCGCAACGCCGCGGGGGTTGGTGGGAACCAAACTTGCCCCCATACGCTCGCGGCCATGACGAATGACGGGATCGAGGGCGGTGATTTTGGGTGGCTCGTACATGGCGGTGAAAGGGAAATGGCTCGAGAGCCAAAAGTTAAGCACCTCCCAGTTGCCGAAGTGCGGGGCAAGCACAATCACGCCGCGGCTTTCGGTGCGGGCGTTATCGAGCTTGTCGCGACCGTGCACCGCTAAAATGCTGGTCTCTACCTTGTTTGGTTCCGCCATCAGGCGTGGCCCAGCTCCAACATCGTAGCCGTTGAGTGGCGTAAACTGTGCTGACCAAGGGTTTTACGTTCAGCAATGGAGAGGTCTGGGTAAACGATCGCTAAGTTGCGATCGGTTACCCAACGCTCACGCTTATTAAAGCGGTAAACCAGGGGGCCGAGCGCCGAAGAAATACGCCACAGGCGCGCAAGCGGCCAGCGTGACAGTTGACGCCACAGCCAACTGATCGCACTGGCTTTGGAAAAACGCCTAGCGTTATTAGCCCCCTGTGGTGTCATCGTTAAATCAACCAAGTATCTACATTGGAAGGTGCGCGCTTCTCTTGCAGCCCTTTGAAACCTTTAACACAGCGAATAATGAACCACACGGCTAGCGCCAGCAAAAGTGGGAAACCGATCACTGCAAAGAGCAATATCGAGAAAATAATGCCGTACACCAATCCTATCCAGAAGGTGCGGATCTGGTAGCGGTAGTGCTCGTCCAGCCACGTAGGGCCTTTGCCCTTATAGACATAGGCAATGACCACACCAATAATCGACGTAAAACCAAGGATAAAACTGGCCAGATAGAGCGCATAAATAACCATTGCCATGGTTGTGTCGGGCTGGGAGCTCTGCTCTTCGCTTACGACTTGGCCGTCGAGTGGGGATTCACTTTCGTTATCAAGCATAACGTTTCCTTTCATTCAATTGTATAGATGCTGAAGTGGGTGATGGTGCTTGGCACATCAGTGCGCGCTATTTAAGCGCGATATATAATACCTTGATTCATTAGACTTAGCATTAACGCGAAGAGGGGCGGCAAATCTCTAGCAGGTTACCGTCCGGGTCACGCAGATAAATCGACTCAATCGGGCCTGTGGCGCCTTGGCGGGCGACGGGGCCTAGCTCTACGTCTATCGCCAGCGCATCTAAATGCTGCTTGAACTCATCCAGCGGCAGCTGGCAGCGCAGGCATAAGTCCAGGCTGCCAGGGGTGGGTGTGGCTGAAATGGGGGCAATATCGGTGTCGGTTTGATGTAGGCGAAGTGCCGTATCACCGAGCATTAAATCGACCCGTTGGGCATCGCGATAGCGCACGTCTAGGCCCAAAACACGTGAGTAAAAATCGACTGCGCGACCCATATCGGTCACGGTTACAACAAGATGATCCAGACCTGATAGCATGCCACCTTCCTTAATACGTAACGATAAGCCAGAGAATACGATGATGCGCTGCTGTCCGCTCTGTGTGGAGCCCACTACTGCGCCCTACCACCGGGATCGGCGTCGTGACTACTACCAGTGTGCCACGTGCAAGCTGGTATTTGTCCCCCCGAGCAGCATTTAAGCGCCGCTGCAGAAAAGGCCGAATACGATAAACATCAAAACTCGCCGCATGATACGGGATACCGGCGCTTTTTAGGGCGTTTATTTACCCCGCTGTTAGCTAAGCTCGAACCCAACGCCCGCGGTCTTGATTTTGGTTCAGGGCCAGGGCCGACGCTGTCGGTTATGTTCGCAGAGCAGGGGCACTCGATGGCTATTTACGACCTTTTTTACGCCCCCGATGCCTCAGTTTTGACACAAATATATGATTTTATCACCGCCACAGAAGTTGTTGAGCACTTGGTGCAGCCCGGCAAGGTGCTTACGCAGTTGGCGGCTCAGCTCTCGCCAGGTGGCTATCTGGGCTTAATGACCAAGCGCGTCACTTCGCCGGAGGCTTTTGCCCGCTGGCACTATATTAGCGACCCCACCCATATCAGCTTTTTTAGTGAGGAGACCTTCCGTTGGTGGGCACAAAAGAATAGTTTAGTAGTGGAATTTCCTGGGCCAGACACGGTTATTCTACACAAAACGCTAACGTGAATAATTATAACGTTAGAAAAGCATTGACTTTGCCCCCTTTGGGTAATAATTGCGCGCCGCTATCCCGGCCTGACTCGATGTGCCAGGTGAGATGACGGTTCCTGTGAACACGCTTAGTAGCGTTTTTACGCCTGTTTTCAGTCCTTTGTTTCACCACTTTTAGGCAAGACGAGGTTTTCATGTCGCGGCAACTGCTAGCCATGGCGCTGGCGCCCCTGTTAGGGCTCTTCATTCTCGGGATTGGCAACGGTTTTCTTGCCACCTTAATTACCGTGCGCTTGGATGCTGCCGGTGAGTCGGCCACGGTCATCGGTATTGTCTCGTCGGCTTACTTTATCGGTTTAGCGTTGGGCGCAATGGTGAATGACCGCCTGTTGCTGCGCATTGGCCATATTCGCGCTTACGGCAGTTTTGCCTCATTAGTGGCCGTCACGGTGCTGCTGCAAGGCTTGTTCTTCGACCCCTGGGCCTGGTTTGTACTGCGCCTTATCGGCGGCTGGGCCACGGTTGGGGTTTATCTGGTTATCGAAAGCTGGCTGCTCACGTCAGGCGACCAGAAGGTTCGCGGCCGCCTGCTGGCGCTTTATATGATTTCACTTTACGCCGCCGGTGTATTGGGCCAACTGCTGCTGGGTGTTACCAACGCCATGGGCGTCACTGCGCCCTTTATGGTGATTGGGCTACTGGCCTCGCTCTCTGTGCTACCTATGGCGATGATTCCTCGCGTGTCACCGATTATGGAGCACGCCGAACCGCTTCCCCCGCACCGTTTGATCACCCTGACGCCCACCGGTGTGATGGGTAGTTTAGGCTCTGGGATGGTGGTAGCCGCAGCGTACACACTGCTCCCGCTCTATTTACAGCGTATTGGCATGAGTGTCAGTCAGGTGGGGCAGATGGCGGTGGTGATTATGGGCGCGATGCTGCTGCAGTACCCGATTGGCCGTTGGTCGGATCGCCATGACCGACAAATGGTACTGATTGGCATTAGCGGTTTCTGCGTGCTGATCTCGGCGGCGATGCTTTGGCTGCCGCTCTCTACGCCGCTGTTGGCGGTACTGCTATTCTTGCTTGGCGGTGGGGTATTTGCGCTCTACCCGGTGGCGGTGAGCCACGCCGCCGACCGCGCCCCCGCAGGGGCGCTG
Source organism: Halomonas sp. PA16-9 (assembly GCF_009728585.1). Taxonomy (NCBI): domain Bacteria; kingdom Pseudomonadati; phylum Pseudomonadota; class Gammaproteobacteria; order Oceanospirillales; family Halomonadaceae; genus Halomonas; species Halomonas sp. PA16-9. The sequence continues at coordinate 1,342,175 of NZ_CP040451.1, forward strand.
GTGCGTATGAGCCAGGGCCTGTTGCTGATCAACTCCATTGGCGCCACGATCAGCCCGCTAATGATTTCTCCGGTGATGACCGCGATGGGCGATGCGGGTCTGTTTTGGGCCTTCGGCTCACTAAGTCTGTTCTTTGTTATGTTCTTCTCCTGGCGGCGTAGCGTGCGCCCGGCGCCTGTGCCTGTGGCACCCTTTACGCCGACTACGCCAATGACCGCTGCTGGTGCTGAGCTGGTGGTCACCGAGGAGTTGATGCAGGGGGCACTGGAGCACGAGCACTTGGAGGATCTCTCAGATGCCGTATGGGACGTCGACGCCGCTGAACCGGTGGTAGGGCCGCCTGCGGAAGATGAGAGCCATATCACTTATTATGATGATGTGGAGCAAGCAAGTGAGCGAAAGTAAAGACGGGTGAGGACGCTAATCATAGCGGGTGATACCTTGGGCTAATGGTGTGGGCAAGAGAGTGTTACTACTATCAAGGGTACACTTTCAAACAATTGTTTAATTTTCAGCCCGAGGTTCGCTATGAATGTTTACGCCGCACCGGTACGCGATTTGCGCTTTGTGCTTGAAGAGCTGCTAGCGCACCGTTCGCTTAGCCTGCCGGGCTTTGAAGAGGCCACGCCAGACTTGGTCGAGGCGGTACTCGAAGAGGCCGCAAAACTGGCCGGTGACATTTGGGGCCCGCTTAATAAGATTGGTGATCAGCAAGGGGCCAAGCGCCACTCCGATGGCAGTGTGACGACGCCAGAAGGCTTCGCGACGGCTTACCAGGCTTATGTCGAGGGTGGCTGGAACGGTATTGGTGTATCAGAAGCACTAGGTGGTCAGAACCTGCCAGAAGTGGTTGCCAGTGCGGTGCAGGAGATGCTTCACGGTGCCAATATGGCGCTGGGGCTCTGCCCCATGCTGACCGCTGGCGCTATCGAAGCGCTGGCCCATCACGGTAGCGATGCGCTCAAAGCGACCTACTTGCCCAAACTGGTGGAAGGCACCTGGACGGGCACTATGAACCTGACCGAATCCCAAGCGGGCTCGGATCTCTCCCAAGTACGCACTCGCGCGGTACCTGAAAACGACCATTACCGCATCAGCGGCCAGAAGATCTATATCACCTGGGGCGAACACGATGCCGCCGAAAATATTATCCATCTTGTGCTAGCCCGCAAACCCGATGCGCCGGAAGGCAACAAAGGTATTTCCCTGTTTCTGGTACCCAAGTTCCTGATCAATGAAGACGGCTCCTTGGGCGAGCGCAACGACGTCACCTGCGCCTCTATCGAGCACAAACTGGGCATTCATGGCTCGCCCACCTGCACCCTGAGCTTTGGTGAAAACGGCGGGGCGATTGGCTACCTTGTTGGCGAAGAAGGGCGTGGCCTTAATCATATGTTTACCATGATGAACGAGGCGCGTCACAAAGTCGGTATTCAGGGTATTGGCGTGGCCGAACGTGCCTGCCAGCACGCCTTTGCCTATGCGTTGGAGCGTCGCCAAGGGCGCTCTCCCAAAACCCGTGGCGGCGCTGAATGCAGTATCAGCGATCATTTAGACGTGCGCCGCATGCTGCTCTCCATGCGTTCCCGCACCGATGCGCTGCGCGCCCTGGCGCTCTACTGCGCCGCAGAGTTGGATACCGCCCGCCGCGCTGAAAGTAACGATGCCCGCCAAACCGCCCAGGCCCGCGCGGATATTTTGATTCCCGTGATCAAAAGCTTCTCTACCGATCAGGCAGTGGATATCGCCTCCATGGGGATTCAGGTGCACGGTGGGATGGGCTATGTGGAAGAGACCGGAGCAGCGCAGCTACTGCGCGATGCCCGCATTGCGCCTATTTACGAAGGCACCAACGGTATTCAGGCACTCGACTTGGCGGGACGTAAACTCCAGCGTGACAATGGCGAAGCGCTCGCTGCGCTGCTTCACGACGTTTCCGCCACCGTGGAGCAACTCAATGCCGACCCCGCTTTGTCAGCGTTGGGCAGTAGTTTGGCCGCAGGGCTTGAGGATTTGAAAGCTGCCCAGGCAATTGTGCTGGAACAAGGCAGTGACCCTGAAATCGGCGCAGATGCGGTGCAGGCTTACGCAACGCCGTTCCTGAACTTGGCGGGCCACGTGCTGTGTGCTTGGCAGATGGGGCTGGCGGCTCTCAGCGCCCATGCTGCCCTTAACAACGGCAGTGATGATCCCTTCTATACTGCCAAGATGCGCAGCGCCGAATTTGCCATCACTCAATGGCTGCCGGTAGGCCGCGCCCAGCGCACGGTGATTGAGGCGGGTATGCAGTGCTTAAGCGATTTTGAGGTTCACTAACGCTAATTTTCAGCTTCACGCCGCCGCCTCTTGAGGCGGCGGCGCTGTTTCTAAGCGATCAAAACAACCATTTTAAACAAACTCTTAAAACGAACGCTTTCAAAAACATCAACAAAAGTCAGGAGCCGACCATGACCGCTATCTTTGAGCAAGGCTTGCCCAAAACCGTTGCCAACCACGTGCCGCTTTCACCGCTGACCTTTATTGAGCGCTCGGCGTCGATCTATCCCGACTACCCAGCGGTGGTACATGGCAGTACGCGACGCACCTGGAGCGAAACCTGGGCGCGCTGCCGCCAGCTTGCCTCTGCGCTCGAAAAGCGGGGCATTCAGCCGGGCCAGACAGTGGCGGCGATGCTGCCCAATATCCCCGCCATGTTTGAAGCACACTTTGGCGTGCCGCTGGCCGGCTGCGTGCTTAATACGCTGAATATTCGCCTGGATGCTGAGGCGATCAGCTATATGCTGGAACATGGCGAGGCGAAAGCCATTCTGGTTGACCCCGAGTTTGCCGAGGTCATCCAGCAAGCCGTAGCCAAGCTACCCCACAAGCCGCTTATCATCGATGTGGCCGATGTGGAGTTTCTTGGCGAGACCCCGAGCATTGGGGAAGTGGAGTACGAAGCGCTGCTTCAAGAGGGCGACGCTGACTTTGCCTACCAGCTTCCTGCCGATGAGTGGGATGCGATCTCGCTCAACTATACCTCTGGCACCACCGGCAAGCCCAAGGGCGTGGTCTACCACCACCGCGGCGCTTACCTCAATGCGGTGAGCAATATCATGGAGTGGGCGATGCCCCACCACCCGATCTACCTGTGGACGCTGCCGATGTTCCACTGCAACGGCTGGTGCTTCCCATGGACGATTGCCGCCAACGCCGGGGTAAACGTGTGTCTGCGCCGCGTCGATCCTAAAAAGATCATGCAGCTCATTGCCGAAGAGAAGGTCACCCACTTCAGCGGGGCGCCGATTATTCTTAATGGCCTCGTGAACCTGCCTGCGGAAGATAAGCATCAGTTCGATCATCCGGTCAAAGTCACCACCGCCGGTGCCGCGCCGCCTGCCTCGGTGATCGCCGGGGTGGAGAAGCTGGGCATTGAGGTAACCCACGTTTATGGCCTGACGGAAGTCTACGGGCCGGTAACCGTCTGCGCCTGGCGGGAAGCGTGGGATGAATTGCCGCTGGAAGCACGAGCCAAAATTAAAGCCCGCCAGGGGGTGCGCTACCACATGCTCGAAGCGCTGTGCGTGGCTGATCCGCTCACCATGGAGCCAGTGCCCAAGGATGGCCAAACCATGGGTGAGATACTGATGCGTGGCAACAACGTCATGAAGGGCTATTTAAAGAACCCGGAAGCCACCGAGCAGGCGCTGGAGGGCGGCTGGTACCACACCGGCGACCTGGCGGTTTGGCATCCGGATGGCTATATCGAGATTAAAGACCGCTCCAAGGACATTATTATTTCTGGCGGTGAAAATATCTCCACCATCGAGGTGGAGGACGCTATTTATGGCCATCCCGCCGTTGAAGAGGCCGCGGTGGTCGCTAAGCCCGACGAGAAGTGGGGTGAAACGCCCTGTGCCTTTGTGAAGCTCAAAGTCGGTTACGGCGAAGTCACCGAAGCTGACATTATCGCCCACTGCCGCGAACATTTGGCGAGCTACAAAGTCCCCAAAACGGTCATTTTCAGCGAACTCCCGAAAACCTCAACGGGCAAGATTCAGAAATTCGTATTGCGCGAAGAAGCCAAGCAGCATTGATACCCCCCCAGTGGTAATAATAGATAGTAGTGATAATAGATAGTGGAGAGCGTGCATGAGTGATCAACAAATTGGCGTTGTAGGGGCTGGCACTATGGGGCAGGGAATTGCCCAAGTAGTGGCTGCCAGTGGTTTTCAGGTGCACCTTTACGATGTGGCCGAAGAGCAGCTTGGCCGTGCCAAAACGAACATCGAAAAAGGCATGGCAAAGCTGGTGGCGAAAGAGAAAATCAGCGAGGCGGATAAAAGCGCCGCTCTAGCCCGTCTCTCTACCACTACCACACTCAATGCCCTAAGCGACTGCGCAATTATTATCGAGGCCGCCCCCGAACAGCCTGAACTAAAAGAGAAATTGTTTCGCGATCTTAGCCAAATGAGCAGCACGGCTATCTTAGCCTCCAACACCTCATCGCTGTCGCTCACCCGGCTGGCTGCAGTATGCGAACACCCCGAGCGCGTAGTGGGTATGCACTTCTTTAACCCGGTGCCAGTGCTCAAGTTGGTGGAGGTGATTCGCGCCGAGCAAACCTCAGACGCTACCGTAGCCGAGGTTGAAACCCTCGCTAAGGCGCTGGGGAAAACCGCTGTACCGATAGGTGACGCGCCGGGCTTTGCAGTGAATCGCCTGCTGGTACCGATGATCAACGAAGCGGCGTTTATTGTTCAGGAGGGCACCGCGACCCCCGAAGCGATTGATAACGCCATGAAACTAGGCGCGGCTCACCCCATGGGGCCGCTGGCGCTGGCGGATTTAATTGGGCTGGATGTCTGCCTGGCGATTATGGACGTGCTTCAAGAGGGCTTTGGCGACCCCAAATACCGTCCTTGCCCACTGCTTAAGCGCATGGTCGCAGCGGGCTACCTAGGCCGTAAAAGTGGGCGCGGCTTCTACTCTTACGATTAGCTTGTACTGAAGGGAAGAGTGCGGCGTAAAGAAGTGATTGCCACTCAACCAAGCGTTCGCTAGGGTTGAGTGGTGTTCACTTTAATATTCCATAACAAATCAAATAAGGAGCCCGCCATGAGCGAAGCAGTCATCGAGAAGGTTGATAACGATGGGATGGTGCGTCTGACCATCAATCGTCCCAAAGCACTGAATGCGTTAAACAGCGAAGTGCTTGCCGCACTGGAAGCGCACTTAGTAGAGCTTGAGGCTCACCCGAACCTGCGCGCCGTGCTGATTACCGGTGCGGGCGAGAAGTCTTTCGTCGCGGGTGCTGATATCACTGAAATGCGTGAAAAAACGCCCGAAGAAGCGCGAGCTTTCGCCAGCCAAGCGCTGCGTACTATTAAACGCCTAGAGACTCTCCCCGTGCCGGTGGTCGCGCTGGTGAACGGGTTTTGCCTTGGCGGCGGCTGCGAATTGGCGCTGGCCTGCGACTGGGCCGTAGCCAGTGACAACGCTGTATTCGGCCAGCCTGAAGTACTGCTGGGCGTCATCCCCGGCTTTGGCGGCACCCAGCGCCTACCACGTCGCGTTGGCCCTGCCATGGCGATTGACCTGGTGACTACCGGGCGCAAAATCGATGCCCAAGAGGCGCTGCGTATCGGCCTAGTCAATCGCGTGATGCCGCAAGCGGAGCTGGAAAGCTACGCTGAGGAGCTTACCAAGCAACTCAAAGGCAACGGCCCGCAATCAGTGCGTGGTGCCAAGCAGGCCGTTCACGATGGAATGGATCAGGATCTGGATAGTGCACTGGCACTGGAAACCAGCTTGTTCGCCTTCTGCTTTGCCGGTGACGAGCAGAAAGAGGGCATGTCAGCCTTTGTTGAAAAGCGTAAACCTAACTTCTAAACCACGCCTCATTCCAGCTTTACTTATTTAGGGGGTGGCGCTTACGTCACCCCCGTTTTATTCTCGAAACCTAACCATTACCTTCAAGAGAATCGCCAATATGCAATGGGCCGCATTCATCCTCGCCGCGCTGGGTTTCGCCTATCTCCCTGGGCCTGCAATGCTGTATACCGCAGCGCAAACCCTGGGGCGCGGCCGACGAGCAGGATGGTTAGCGGTCATGGGTGTGCATATGGGCTGCTACGTTCATGTGGTGGCGGCCGCATTGGGCTTGGCGCTGCTGTTTGCAGCGATTCCGCCTGCTTATATCGCCATGAAAATCATCGGTGGGCTTTATTTACTCTGGATGGGGCTGAGGCTATGGCAGCAGGGCATTCGTGCCCATAATGATGAGGTGCCGCTGGCAACCACTAAACGCGTGCTTCGCGACAGTTTTTTGGTGGAGGTGCTCAACCCTAAAACCGCGCTTTTCTTTGTCGCGTTTCTGCCTCAATTTGTGCAGCCCGAGAGCGCTATGCCGGTAGCGTGGCAACTGCTCTGGTTAGGTATCGCCACTAATGTGCTGTTCTCATCAGCGGATGTTGTTGTGGTGCTGCTGGCCAGCCCGTTGCGTGAGTGGCTAAAAAAATCCCATGGCTCCTCCCAGCTCATACAGCGCATTGGCGGTGGCGTATTAATGGGATTAGGCGGTAATACACTGGCTCAGGCAGCACGTTAAGGTGGCTGCCTAATTGATCGGCTAATTCGATTTCCCACATAAGGAGCGCTGCATGTTTGATCTCTATATTGCCAACAAGAATTACTCTTCTTGGTCGCTGCGCCCTTGGGTGCTGATGAAAGCGCTGGAGATTCCGTTTAACGAATACCTGATGCCGTTCGAGGGTGGTTTGGGTGCAAGCCATGCCACCTTCATTCGCTTCTCACCTTCAGGTTTGGTGCCCTGCTTGGTGGATGTGACGGATGAAGGCGAGCTGGCGGTGTGGGACTCCCTGGCGATTATCGAGTATCTGGCCGAGCAGCACGCTAATGTTTGGCCGAGTGATAAAACCGCCCGCGCCTGGGCGCGCTCAGCCACAGCCGAGATGCACAGCGGCTTTAGCGCCCTGCGCGACGAGTGTCCAATGAACTGCGGTATGCGGGTGGAATTGAATAGCTTATCGGCCAATCTTAAGGCCGATGTGGCACGCTTGGATGCGCTATGGCAGCAGGGGATTGAGCGCTTTGGCGGGCCGTTTTTAGCGGGTGAGCACTTCTCAGCAGTAGATGCGTTTTATGCGCCTGTGGCGTTTCGCGTGCAGACATTCAACCTGCCGATTCATGAAAAATCCCAGGCATATGTCGAGCGCTTGCTAGCGCTGCCAGCAATGCAAGCGTGGTATCAAGCCGCGCTCGAAGAGCCATGGCATGAGCCCATGCACGAGGCCGATACGCTGAAAAACGGCAGCGTAACGGCCGATCACCGCAAAGCTTAACCTGTCGGACTATTCACCAGAGACACCCACCATCGGGTACACTGACGCAAATTTCGTTTGGACATTTCCATGGCTCTTAGCGCAACGCCCTACAAAGTTGATATCAATCTGACCGATCTGGATCGCGGGGTGTATGAAACGCTGCGCTTTACCGTGGCTCGCCATCCGTCAGAGACCGAAGAGCGCATGACCGCGCGCTTGCTTGCTTATGTGTTGTGGTACAGCGAGACGCTGGCCTTCGGGCGTGGGCTTTCCGATGTAGACGAACCGGCACTGTGGGAGAAAAGCCTAGACGGTCGCCTACTGCACTGGATCGAAGTGGGTTTGCCCGATGCCGAGCGGATTACCTGGTGCTCACGTAGGGCAGAGCGCGTGTCGCTACTTGCTTACGGCCGGATAGATCAATGGGAGAGTAAAGTGTTGCCCAGCGTGGCATCACTGAAAAATGTGCATGTGGCGGGGCTGCCACAAGAGGCCCTAGCGATTATCGCTAAAGACCTGCCTCGGGCGATTAACTGGGCAGTAATGATCAGCGAAGGATCGCTGTTTATTACCGATGAAAACGGCCAACATGAAATCACTCCGCAGTGGCTGCTGCGCGACAGATAGTGATTCAACTAAGTCATTAGCCTACCAACTTTCGTCTAGTCGACTACGCTAATAAATCTAAACAAATGACAGCAGAAGGGGTGGCCTACGAGCCACCCTTTGATGTTAGTGACTTAGCTCTTTTCTGTAGAAGACAGTAAAAGTATGCTTGCTATCTTTTTGCACAATTACATACAATCAACAATGTTTGTTGATGTTCTTCAAAAGTGGCCTCAAAAAACAGCCCCAAAAAAACACTCCCCAGGACAATCTCAAGGAACGAGCAATGAAAGATACCCCCCTCTACGATGGCAGCTGCTACCGCTAGTGGCTGTAGTAACCCTGCTGTCAACGCTGGCACAAGCCGACGATAGTGTCCTCTCGATTAAGCACGCAAATGATGGCATGGCCAGCAGCGATGATGGCCACTTTACCAGTGGCTTTGAGATTAATTGGACGTTTCAGCCTGAAGCACAAAGCTGGACGCAACGCTTGGCCACCGCTTTACCCGATAGCCTTATTGGCAGCGCTGATATGGCAGCTTTTCGTTTGGTGCATCAGATTTATACGCCAAACAATATTGAGCAGCGTGGACTGATTGAAGATGATCGCCCCTACGCCGGGATTGTTTACGGCGGTATCTCACTTTACGAAGACGTGCCCATGGGCAATTGGCGCCAAGCGACTGACCTGCACCTGGATATTGGTTTGGTAGGGCCTTCGTCGCTTGCCGATAGCATTCAACGCGAAGTGCACCGCATCACCGAAAGCGACCGCCCCAGCGGTTGGGATAACCAGCTTGGCGATGAAGCCATCGTCAACGTCGCCATGCGTCGCCAGTGGTGGTATAGCTCCCCTTTGATGGGTAAGCAGTTTGCCCATGGCCCCAGCGTTAGCGCCGCTTTGGGCAACCTTTACACCTATGCAAGCGCCGGGTATAGCGTTCGCTGGGGTGATGAGGCGCCTAGCATTCCTACGCTAACGCCAAGCCCTGGTAGCCGCTACCACATGACCGGTAAAGAGGGGTGGCAGTGGTACCTGTTTGCCAGCGTAGACGGTTACTACATGGCGCAAAACCTGACGCTTGACGGCAATACGTTTAGAAATAGCCACTCGGTTGATCGCAAAGAGTGGGTAGGCGACGTATCAGCAGGGCTGGCGCTGGCCTGGGAAGATTGGCAAGTCACTTACGCGGCAGTTCAGCGCTCACGTGAATTTGACGGCCAGGAAGAGCAGGATAAATTCGGCTCTATCACGCTATCTAAGCGCTTCTAAACGGTTAGGTGAAATGAGGTGAGTAGAAGCGCCCAACGGGAAAGGAGTATTGCTTATGGCTAACAAGTATCCTCACACTCCCGATGGACGCTATTTTGTCGCCAAAAATCGGCTTTGGCGCTGCACTGACCCGCGCTTAGATGAAGACGAAAAGCGAACCCATATCAAAGCATTGATGAAAGCCCGCCGGGCGGTTAGGACAGCCCAGCAGCAAGACGATGAAGATGCGCTTCGCCAAGCCCGCAACATGGTGCAGAACGCCAAAGAAGCCCTCGGAGAGCGTGGCCCGGTATGGTGGGATGATGACGCCCCCGATGAAGGCGGTTTGGCGCCCCATAACAGTTCCTATGCCGAGTGGTGGGAGAGTAAACGACAGCTTCCCTAATTTATATTAATTTATAATTCACGGTTGGGGCTTGCGGTGTTACTCTCTGCCGCTTTCCACGCATACTAAGGGCAACCTGTGAAGATCAAAGCAGACCTCTCCATTTTAGATATCATTGGCCATCTACTTGTCTGGGTGGTGTTGAGTATTATCACGTTTGGCATAGCGTTATTTTTCTTTCCCTATTCGTTTGCGCGGTTTGTCATCAATCGCACATCGCTAGTTGATGCCAGCACTGGCGTCGAGCGAAAAATGGTTTGCGATATCAACCTGTTCAGCAATATCGGCCATATCATCCTATGGATGTTGATTTCGCTGGTCACCTTTGGTTTAGGGTATATTTTCTACTTCTATCGAGTTTGGAATTACGCGTTGAATAACTCGCGGATTGAGTCAGTTTAGTTTTTCTCGTTAAACAGAACTCGGCTTGGAGTATTGATGCTGCACCGGGGCCTACGCTGAGAGTTCAAGCGTAGGCCCTTTTTTGGGTGACTAATTACTCGCTATCAGCCAGCTTATCTTGTGTGCGAAGCTCAAAGTCGCTGGCATCATGACGTTCATGCAACTGCTCGTGCGGCTCGCCAAAAGAGCGGTTGACCATACGGCCACGTTTAACGGCGGGACGTTCATCAATCTCTTCTGTCCAGCGCAGAACGTTCTTGTAGGTATGGGCTTCCAAGAATTCAGCCGCTTCGTAAACGCGATTTTTCACTAGTGCGCCATACCAAGGGTGAATCGCCATATCGGCAATGGTGTACTCATCACCTGCCATAAAGCGGTTTTCCGCCAAGTGGCGGTCAAGCACATCAAGCTGGCGTTTTACTTCCATGGTGTAGCGGTCAATCGGGTACTGATACTTTTCCGGTGCGTAAGCGTAAAAGTGGCCAAAGCCACCGCCTAACATCGGTGCGCTGCCCATTTGCCAGAACAGCCAGGAGAGACACTCGGTGCGTTTCGCCGGGTCGCTGGGTAAGAACTCGCCAAATTTTTCAGCCAAATAGAGTAGGATTGCGCCAGACTCAAACACCCGCTGGGGGGGATTGGTAGAGTGATCCATCAGTGCGGGAATTTTGGAGTTGGGGTTCACCTCGACAAAGCCGCTGCTGAACTGACCGCCTTCGCCAATTTGAATCAGATAAGCGTCGTACTCGGCGCCTGCTACGCCTTTCTCCAGCAGCTCTTCCAGCATCACGGTGACTTTGACACCGTTGGGTGTGGCAAGGGAGTAGAGCTGAAGCGGGTGTTTGCCTACCGGCAGCGCCTTGTCATGGGTAGGGCCTGCGATTGGGCGATTGATATTGGCAAATTTACCGCCGTTGCCAGGTTCCCACTTCCAAACGCTCGGGGGAGTATAGGTGTTGTCGCTCATTAGTTTCCTCGCTATAAATATTCTATCGGTGACAAAGCGGCTACAAGGGTTAGCTAGTGCTTAGCCTGATAATAAAGTAGTGCATTTTCTCAAAGAGGTGGCGGATGCGTGTTATTGGTGTGCTAGGCGGTATGAGTTGGGAATCTACCCAAGGCTACTACCGAGCCTTAAATGAGGGCGTAAAAGCAGCGCTAGGTGGCTTCCATTCGGCTAAGATCGTGATGGTTAGCGTCGATTTTGCCGAAATTGAAGCGCCAGCAGCAGGGCGATTGGCACGCTGCTGGTGAATTGCTGGCCAGCGCTGCCCAAAGCGTCGAGCGCGCGGGTGCCGAATGCCTGCTGATTGCCACCAACACCATGCATAAAGTGGCGCCCGCTATTGAGCAGGCAGTGACTATTCCGCTGCTGCATATTGCCGATGCCACGGCTGAACAGCTCACCGCCGACGGAATCACTCGCGTTGGCCTATTGGGTACGCGCTTTACCATGGAGCAGGACTTTTATATTGGCCGCTTAGAAAAGCAGTTCGGTATTGAAGTCGTGGTGCCCGATCAGTCTGAGCGCGACACTATTCATCGGGTGATCTTTGATGAACTCTGCCAGGGCCGTATAGAAGATGTATCGCGGCAGCGCTACTTGGCAATCATTGACTCCCTGCATGCTCATGGCGCCCAGGCGGTGATTTTAGGCTGTACTGAAATCGCCATGCTGGTGGGCCAGCGTGATACCAAGGTACCCCTTTACGACACCACCGCTCTGCATGCCCAGAGAGCGGTGGCGTGGGCACTAAATGATTAATCTAGGTAACGACGCTTAGACCAGTGTCAGGGTGACATTAATATTGCCACGGGTGGCATTGGAGTAGGGGCAGACAACATGGGCTTTCTCGACCAACTGCTGGGCAACGTCTTGCTCAAGGCCGGGCAGACTGATTTTTAGCTCGACTTCGATGCCAAAGCCGGTAGGAATGGCGCCGATACCTACGTGGCCATCAATTTTCGTATCCTGAGGAAGCTTTACTTTCTCCTGGCCAGCGACATGCTTAAGCGCACCTAAAAAGCAGGCCGAGTAGCCAGCAGCAAATAGCTGCTCAGGATTGGTGCCATCACCGCCTGCGCCGCCCAGCTCTTTGGGCGTGCTGAGTTTAACATCCAGCGCGCCATCGGACGATTTGGCCTGGCCTTCACGGCCGCCAGTAGCAGTGGCGTGGGCACGATAAACAACGTTTTCAATAGTGGTCGTCATTCTGTATCTCCTGTCGGTGTTTTCATTATGAATCTGCGCTATTAACTTAGCGCAGCTTTATTTTGCGCGCAATATAAATGGTAAATAAATCTCTATGCCCTGCGCTAGAAAGCGAAGGCTATTGGTTCTTTTGCAGGCTATCACGCAGCCGCACTAAGTCCTCTTTCAGCGTGGTCAGCGCCTCGATCGATTGCTCGCTGGCATGCACCACACAGCTTGGAATATGGCACGCCTGTTCGCGCAACGCTTTGCCTTTTTCAGTGAGATAAAGCTCGACCACGCGTTCGTCTTCGTGGCTGCGTTTGCGATTCAACAATTGATCGGCTTCAAGGCGCTTGAGCAGTGGCGTCAGTGAGCCAGGATCGGTTAGTAGGCGCTTACTCATTGTGCCTACCGTGATGCCATCGTTTTGCCACAGCACTAGCATGGCTAGGTATTGCGGGTAAGTAAGCCCCAGCTTTTTGAGCAAGGGTTTATAAACTTTGGTCATCATCAACGAGGTTGAATAGAGCGCAAAGCAAAGTTGGTGATCGAGCTCTAATTCGCTACAAGATGGTTGCACAAGTATGGTTCCGATCCGAAATACATCGCCTAATGTAGCGCGGGAAGCAGTTAGTGGCTATCCCTAGACGTTGGTCGTAAGTTGGCAGTTTTGTTTTGACACGCACAAGGCAGGTAGCTAGCCTTCGCATACTCAATGTTACCGGTAACAAATTGCCGTTCATTGAATCGGCCATTAACAACATCGCTATTAACGACTCAGCTATTAACAACCCAGTCATTAACAACAATGAGTATTTGGAGACAACGCTATGACCTCTATTTGGCGCAACACGCTGACCTTAGTCGGCGCGACCACCCTGACATTTGGTATGGCCCATGCCCAAAGCCCGGAGCTCTCTGATCCGCCTGAAATTGAAGGCGAGGTAGTCGGCGACCACGGCTCGCATACTTTGCGCATGGGTATCGGCCTGGCGGAAAGCTCTCCGCAGTACCTATCCAGCCAATACTTTGGTGAGATTCTGGAGCAGCGCACCGACGGCCGCATCACTGTTAACGTTTTCCCTAACAGTCAGTTAGGCGACGACGTTCAAATGATGGAGATGCTACAAACCGGTACGCTGGATATGACCTATCCGTCGAGCTCAGCCACCACGGGTTACGTTGAAGAACTGGCCGCTTTTGATCTGCCCTTCCTGCTACCTAGTCGTGAAGCCGCTGTAGCGGTCATGCAGAGCGATGTTGCCCAGGACATGCTGGACGCCTTTGAAGGCACCGGTCTGAAAGCACTCGCTTTCTCTGAAAATGGCTATCGTCAGCTTTCGAACAGCGCTCGATCGGTGGCTAGTCCTGATGACGTTGCAGGTCTAGATGTGCGCGGTTTAAGCGTTCGTACCATGGAAAACCCGGTACACCTAGCGATTTGGGAAGCCTTAGGTGCCAACCCCACGCCAATGGCCTTTGGTGAGCTGTTCTCCGCCATGGAACAGGGCGTGGTTGATGGTCAGGAAAACCCCTGGAGCACCATCCTGACCTCTAACTTCAACGAAGTGCAGGACTATGGCACTGAAACACGCCACGTCTATACTCCCTTTATCATGATGCTTTCCGAGCGTACTTGGGATCGCATGGCGCCTGAGTATCAAGAGTTGGTGCTGGAAGCCGCTCGCCAGTCCGCTGAATATGAAATTCAGCTGTCTGCTGAGTATGATGACTGGTCTCGGGATCAGCTAGCAGAGCGAGGAATGGAAATTACTCGCCTGGACGACGAGCAGTTAGCCGCGTTCCAAGATGCCGTTCAACCGGTTTATGAAGAGTGGGCGCCGCGTATTGGCGAAGACCTGATCGCCGACATTCAAAAGATCGTTGAAGAGAGGCAGCAACTAAACCTTACGTTTAGCGCACCGTTGGGCAGGCCATCGAGCCTGCCCAACGTGTCAGTGCTTCTGGAGCTCCTATGTCACTCTCCTCTACACCCCCAAATACCCCCACGCCGATTGAAGATCCATCGGTGTATCTGGATGACCCCAATCGCAAGTTGCTGGAAATCGATACCGATACCCGCCAAGGCCCTGCACTGTTCCGCTGGCTAACCTTAGGTATGGAGTATCTTATCGGCGTTATTTTAGTGGCGTTGATTGTGTCCGTTTCTTGCAACGTGGTAGGGCGCGCGCTGTTTAATTACTCACTGCCCTGGGCCGATGAGCTGGCGCGCATGCTGTTTATATGGCTGGTGTTTATCGGGGCCGCTGCGGCGTTTTCCCGTTACGAGCACATTGCCGTTGATGCCTTAGTACGGCGCTTGCCGCTGCGCTTGGCACACATGCTCTATTTACTGCAGCACCTAATTATTACCGGCCTAATGGTGGTAATGATTTGGGGTGGCTACCAAGTGCTGTCGCGTTCAAGCGGGCGCTCAGCGATTATGGATGTGCCATTGAGTTTTATCAGCCTTTCTCTGGTGCTGTGTGTCATCTTTATTGCGGTGGTAGCGGTGTGGCGAATGTGGGTCAGCCTTAACGTTATTCGCCACTCTGAGCGGGAGCGCTAATCATGCTATGGATTTTCCTGGCCATTTTATTGGTCTCTATCGTTATTGGGCTGCCCATTGCCTTTGGTTTAGGCGTGGCGGCGCTGGTCATGGCGGTACTCTCAGATATTCCGCTGTCGATTATGATCGAGCAGTCGATTCGTGGGGTGAACAGCTTTCCGCTGCTCGCCATTCCGTTCTTTATTTTAGTCGGTGAGGTGATGAGTAATGGCGGTATTGCTCGTCGCTTGATGGAACTGGCTGGCGCTATGGTCGGCTTTATGCGCGGCGGGCTAGGGCAGGTTGCCATTACCGGTTCGATGTTCTTTGGCGGCATCAGTGGGTCAGCGGTGGCCGATACGGCCGCTACTGGTGCGATGATGATTCCCTCTATGAAAGAGCAGGGCTACACCGCAGCTAATGCTACCGCAATCAATACCGTGTCGTCGGTGATCGGAATTATTATTCCGCCCTCCATCCCGCTGATTCTGTACGGCATCGTCACTGAAACCTCGATTAGCCGCCTGTTTATAGCCGGTATCATTCCAGGGCTGTTGATTGGCTTTGCGCTGATGGTGACCACCTATATTCTTGCCAAAAAGGATGGCGGCGGCGTGCAGCAGTTCCGCTGGGATCGTCTCTGGAAAGCCTTCAAAGATGCTTGGCTTGCACTTGTTCTGCCGGTCATCGTGATTGGCGGTATTATTGGCGGCGTATTTACCGCCACCGAAGCGGCCGTGGCGGCGCTGCTTTATGCGCTGGCTATTTCTGGTGGTTTACCGTGAGTTCAAGATCAAAGAGCTCGGCGGTATGCTGATTCGCACTGCTCGTTTGACCGGCATGGTGATGATGCTGCTAGCGTTTGCGACGGTTATTGCTTGGTTCCTTACCATCAATATGGTGCCACAAACCCTGGTCAGCCAAGTGCAAGCGATCACTCAAGATCCGTTTATGCTGCTGCTGATTGTGGCGACTTTGCTGCTGTTGGTAGGTTTCGTAATGGACTTAACGCCGGCCATGGTCATCATGGCGCCCATGCTGGCACCGATCGTGACTTCGGTAGGTGTTGATGCCGCTTACTTTGGCGTACTGATGGCGTTTGTATTGGGCATTGGGCTGCTAACCCCGCCGGTAGGTACCTGCCTTTACGTAGGTTGTGGTGTGGGTAAAGTCTCCATGGAGTCGTTAGTCAAAGCCATGCTGCCTTACTATGTGGCGCTCTTAGTCGTGCTGGTAATTCTGATCGCTTTCCCTGGCATCGTGACTTGGCTGCCTGATCTTACCGCCGTGCGCGGCAATTAAGGTTCTTGGTAATGAATAGGAGAGCCGCAGTGAAGACCCACTCGCATCGTATTTTGGTGATGGGCGTGTCCGGCTCCGGAAAGTCGCACATTGGTCACCAGTTGGCGTTGACTCTGGGTGCCACGTTTATCGATGGTGATGACTATCACTCACCCGCCAACGTGGCCAAAATGGCCAGTGGCAAGCCGCTCAACGACGATGATCGGAGTGAGTGGTTGGACACCTTGGCGGCGCTGTTTGCCGAGTATCGGGCAAGGGGGGAGTCACTGGTGATTGCCTGCTCCGGATTAAAACAGCGCTACCGTGATCGGCTGCGGCAAGGCGACCCAGCGCTGCAGATTCTCTATTTAGAGGGCAGCCGGGAGCTACTGCTTGAACGGCTTGAAACCCGGGCTGGACACTTCTTCAAAGGCGATACCATGTTAGCCAGTCAACTGGCCGACCTGGAACCGCCCAGTGAAGAGGAGGCCTTCAATGCCTCGATTGCCTTATCGCCCCAAGCGATCATTACGCAATTTGCTGCCACGCTACCGACGCCCAGCCGCTCGCCCATTTAAAGGAAGTAAGTTAAAGGAAAAATAAGCATTGGGGTCAGCTTTAGGGAAGACCTCAATGCTTACACCTTGAATAAGGCAGTTACTTTTTGAAGAAAAAACGTCCCACCCTGCAGGATATTGCCGACCACGTAGGGCTACCAAAATGACGGTAAGCCGCTGCCTACGTGACCCTGAAACGGTCTCGGAAGGCCTGCGCGAACGCATCTTCTCGATTGCCGAACAGATTGGTTATATTCCCAACCGTGCGCCGGATCTGCTTTCCAGATCGACCAGCCACTCTATCGGGGTGCTGGTACCATCGCTTACCAACCAGGTATTCGCCGATGTTATCCTCGGTATCGAAACGCTGACGGAGCCGGCGGGGTATCACCTGATGCTTTCTCACTATGGCTATAGCCCCGAGCTTGAAGAACGCAGCCTGGCCTCGTTGCTCTCCTATAATGTCGACGGCATTATTCTGTCAGATCGTGACCATACTTCGCGCAGCCTGCGAATGCTGGAAACCGCCGGTATTCCAATTGTGGAAATCATGGACACCCACCGCCCCCCGCTACAACAGGCGGTGGGCTACGACAACGTTCAAGCCGCCTACGACATGGTCAGCGAGATGATCTTACGGGGTCGGCGCCAGGTGATATATCTGGCGGTACGTTTGGATGAGCGTACTCGCCAGCGCGAACAGGGCTACCGCCGTGCCATGGAAGAGCACGGCTTGACGCCCGTTACCCTGCAGAGCACCCAGCGCTCCTCTTACAGTGTGGGAGCGGCGCTGCTGCAACAGGTGATCACTGACTACTCCACGGCGGATGGTCTGTTCTGCACCAACGATGACGTCGCGGTTGGGGCATATTTCGAGTGTCAGCGGCGGGGCATTGACGTACCAGGGCAGATGGCGCTGGCGGGCTTCCACGGCCACGATGTAGGCCATGTAATGACACCACGCCTAGCCAGTGTGGTCACCCCCCGTCAGGCCATCGGTGAAGCAGCTGCGGGGGAGCTATTAGCGCGGCTTCGCGGTGAGAAGCAGACCCAAAAAGTGGTTGATTTGGGCTATCGTATTGAAGTGGGGATGACCTTATAGAGCGCGTTATCAAGTAGCCGTTAGCGGCGTAAATGACTAAAGTAGCCTTTTACTTTTGTCGCGAGGCCGTCGTGCAGATTACTCAACTCAATATTTACCCCGTCAAATCGCTAAAAGGTATCAGCGTGACTCAAAGCGAGCTGCAAGAGCACGGGCTAGCCTGGGATCGCCGCTGGATGCTGGTAGACGCGCAGCAGCGTTTTGTGACCCAGCGCCAACTCCCGGCGCTTGCCACCGTTGAGGTCGCGCTGACCGATGAGCACTTGGTGCTGTCGCATCCTAACGTCGAGCCTATGAGCGTACCGCTGGCCGAGCCAGAGGGAAATTTGCGCCTGGTCAGCGTGTGGAATGACCACTGCAAAGCTCTGCCGGAGAGCGATGAAGTATCGCGCTGGTTGGTCGCCGCCCTAGGCGAGCAGGTTCAGGGGTTTAGCATGGTGCGCTTTGCTACCGAGTTTACCCGTGCCGTTGAAGAGGATTTCCTTGATGGCGGGGCGGCGCATACCTACTTTTCCGACGGTTACCCTTTTTTGGTTGCCACTACGGGGTCGTTAGACGCTCTAAATCAAGCGTTAGTGGCAGGCGGGCATGCTCCTGTGCCCATGAACCGCTTTCGGCCTAATATCGTCGTAGAGAGTGACGAGGCGTGGGCGGAAGATCGCTGGGCAACGTTGACTCAGCAAAACGGCACCTTTCAGCTAGCGTTACGTAAGCCCTGTAAGCGCTGCAAAATCACCACCATCGATCAGCATACGGCGGCAGTGCCTGCCCCTGCTGAACCGCTAAAAACCTTGATTGAACTCAATACGCAACCCAACCTTAAAGGCGCGCATTTTGGCCAAAATGCCACGCTGCTTGAAGGCGCAGGCAGCGTTATTCGTGTGGGGGATAGACTGGCGGCGGCGACTCGCGACGCTTAATGCGCAGCAGCTTAGTGGCAATCGCCGTGCCGATAAGGGTTATCACCATACCGGCGATAATCTGAAGGTTGAGCGTTTCGCCAAGCAGCAGATAGCCCCATATCAGCGCGCTCACCGGCACCAGAAAAGTGACCGTTGAGGTGGCAGTAGCGCCCGCGCTGGCGAGTAAGCCAAAGTAGAGCAGAAAAGCCAGCGTGGTGCTAAGCGCAGCCAAGGCCAAGGCATTGCCCCACGCCAGTGGGCTAATGGGTTCGCTTGGCCACAGCAATATGCCGGGAATCATCAGCACCAGCGCCGACATGGCGCTGCTGCCTGCGGCCAGCACACGGGTTGGTAGATGGCCAAGGCGTGTTTTTGAGTAGTTGCCCGCAATACCGTAGCAAAACGTGGCGCCTAAAACGGCCAAAATGAACCAGCCGTCGCCGCCCAGGGCAAAATCGAGCCGATCGGCAGAGAGCACATAAACACCCAGGAGTGCCAAGGCAAGTCCTAGGTACTGCTGGCGCTGTATCGCGGTAGCGTAGCGAGAATAGCGCACCAATTAGTGCAGTGAAAATCGGCGTGGTGGCATTAATCAGCGAGGTAAAGCCCGCTTCAAGGCGCGTGGTGGCAAGTGCCAGCAGTGAAAAAGGCAGTACGTGATTGACTACCCCTAAAAACAGCAGCGGCCCCTTATGCTGCCAGATGAGTCTCAGGTAGTGCAGGCTGATCAGCAGCGGCATCAATAGCAGCGCGCCAATGCCCATGCGCACCAGCACTAAAGGCACTGCACCGAATTCGGGGGCGGCCACGCGCATAAAGATAAATGACAGGCCCCATAGCGAAGAGAGCAGTAGCAAGCGCAGCGCATCAGCCGACGACATGGCGAGTCCTTAACGTTCAAGAGGTGATCCAGTTAGGTAGCTAACTAGCTTAAGGCCGAATAGAAGGGGATGGAAGTGATTGAAGCACGGGTTCGGCAGAACAGGAGAAAATCAGCTACGCTGGTTAGGTGGTCGAGCGGCAACTGCCGTTAGGCCTTGTCTGATAACATGTCTATGCATAATCGCACACACAAGGAGTTGTTCATGGATCGTAAAGCTAGCGCACGTTGGGAAGGTGGTCTCAAGGATGGTAAAGGCACCGTTTCAACCGAAAGTGGCGTTTTAGATGCCAAGTACTCCTTCAGCAAGCGCTTTGAAGATGAAAAAGGTACCAACCCCGAAGAGCTGATTGGCGCAGCGCACGCCAGCTGTTTCTCAATGGCGCTCTCAATGATTTTGGGCGAGAAAGGCTATACCGCTGACGCCATCGAAACCAGCGCCAAAGTGACTCTTTCCCAAAGCGATGCTGGGTTCAGTATCTCGAAAATTCACCTGGACGTGGAGGCTGAGATCAGTGGCGCTGACGACGCCGCATTCCAGGAAGCAGCGGAAACGGCTAAAGCGAATTGCCCAGTTTCCAAAGTACTTAATGCGGATATTAGCATGACGGCTAAACTGAAGGCCTAAATTTTTTTTAGACTGTGATTTGCTTATAAGAAGATAGTTTTTTAATAGAGATGGCTCGCGTATAAACAGTGTGCGCGAGCCATTTTGTTGACTAAACTAATTTTAGCCTCTTAGGTATTTTTTTAAGTTATAGGCATTAAAAAAGCCTTGGCAATTGCCAAGGCTTTTATTTGCTGACTGGTGCTTATTTGTTGTCTTCGTCTTCGTTGCGATTGTACTCTTCAGCTGCTTCTAGCGCATCTTCTGACGCATTAACGGTAATGACATAATCATCGTCATCTTCGTTTTTGGTCAGCTCAAGCGAGTCCCATTCAATAGCGACGTTTTTCTCGCCCATACCTAAGAAGCCACCAACGCCAACAACAACAGCATTGATTTGGCCGTCTTCACCGATTACCAGATCAGTGATGGTGCCGATATCTTCGTCATCTTCGACGCTGCTTTTGACTTGGTTGCCGGTTAAAGCGTCAGCATGGAAAGTGTTTTCTGGCGTTTCCGTCAGGTAAGTTGCTTCCATGGTGGTACTCTCTTCAGCATTTACACTGCCAGCGGCAAACATAAAGGCCGGAACCATGAGCGTACCTAGAATAGCGGGTTTGATCGTTTTCATTTTGCTTGCTCCTTGCGATTTTATTGGGCTTAACGACTCCGCGTAACAACCCGAATAAATCAATAGTGGCGGTATTGGCTTCGTCTAAAATAAGCGATAGCAACGCCGATACTATTATTCCTAAGTGTGTTAATTACCCTGGTTATTTAATGCACTAGGATAATTGACGCTATCTTGCGCTTCACTGCGCCAAGACGACTATCAGATTAGTCGCTGTGTTCAAAAATACAACCTTTCAAGTGAAACTTTTAAGTAACATAACCGCTGCTGTTCCGCCCTCATGGGCCTACACCGCGCCGTCGTGCGGCAGTCTGTCGAGTTGACCCGCCCTCGTTCAGTGTTCATATTCGTCCCCAAATGGCTCACTTTTTATTCTTGGTTTGATAAAAGTGAGGTCGCATAAAAAGGAGACCCCAGACCATGACTTCCCACCCTTTGCAGATTATTAAGCAGCTCTGCGTCAGTAGCGTTGCGCTAGGCGCTTGGCTATTAGCCTCAAGCGCAGTGGCCGATAGCAGCGAGCTGCCCAAAGGGCATTTTCTGCTGCCTGAAGAGGGCAATATGGTGGGCCAGATGTATACCGTCACGGCGACCGAAGAGGATACGCTGCTGGATATTGCCCGGGCACACAACGTGGGCTACGAAGAGATTCGTATGGCCAACCCGGATACCAGCCTCTGGGTACCGGGAGAAGGCACCGAGGTGACGATCCCGGGCAGTATATTCTTCCCGATGAGACGCGTAGCGGCATTGTGATTAACGTGGCAGAGCTACGCCTTTACTACTACCCCGAGGTAGCAGAGGGCGAGACGCCGCGGGTCGAAACATACCCTATTGGTATCGGGCGGGATGCTTATAACACCCCGCTGGGAATTACCGAAACCACCATGCGGCTTGAAAACCCGGCCTGGTATCCACCTGAGTCGATTCGTCGTGAAGCCGCCGAGCGGGGCGACCCAGCCCCTGCGGTGGTTCCCCCTGGCGCCGATAATCCCTTGGGTGAATACGCTATTTTGCTGGATATTCCCGGTTACCTGATCCATGGCACTAACCAGCCAGATGGCATCGGTATGCGTGCCAGCCGTGGCTGTATACGAATGCACCCGGAAGATATTGAGTCGGTCTTCTGGCGGGTACCGGTAGGCACCCAGGTCAATATTATCGATTCACCAATCAAAGTCGGCTGGGGTGAAGGGGGGAAGCGTTACATACAAGCCTTCACTGCGACGGATGAACAAGTATTTGGTATGGAAACGCTGTTAAACGTTGTTGGCTTAATTGAAAAGCATGACGGTAGTGGTGCCTCCAGCGCCAACTACGAGCAGGTAAGTGAAATATTAGAGCGAGCGAATGGCCAGATTGTGCCGATTAGCTAAACGATCGTGCAGCGCTAGCGTGCTGGATCCAACACCCCACCCAGCGATGCATTGCGCCGAAACCAGCCCGCGATGCTGGTACGCGGGCAGCGAGTAGGCAGTACTTCGTGGGGAATGGTCTCAGACAAGAAGCAGGCGAAGGTACCCGCTTCGGGTACCACCCGGGCGACCTCTTGGCTGGGGTCGTCCGGATGGTAGATCACCATCTCACCGCCACCGTCGCTGGGCCAGTCCGGCGTCAAATAGCCGACCGTGGATATCACGCGGTTAGCGCGACCACGAAAGCTATCCAGGTGGCGCTGATAAAAAGCCCCGGGCGGGTAGTGGGCAAAGTGGGCTTCGTACTCAAATAAGCCCAAAAACAGCGCGTGGTTAAGCGCCTGCTGTAGCTCGCTCATGGCGTCTAAGTAACGCCGCTGGGCAGCGCTTTCTCGATCAAGCCAGTGAATAGCGTCACCGCGGATATCTTTACGCAGCAGGTGCTGTTGACCGCGGCCAATGCCCGCTTCATCCAGTCCGTTATAGGCCGCCCGGTGTAGAAGCTCATTATTCAGCGCGCCGCATAGCTCCAGGTCAATAACCCCGCGGCCCACATACCAGCCCTGTTCAACCAGCGCATCCACAAGAGCGACCTGCGTCGTGGGCTGAAGCGCAGGTGAAGATGTAGCAACACTGGGTGTCATTGGTTGGATCTCGATGGCGCCGAACTGGAAACGGTTGTCGAGGGTGTCGATAGGCGGTTTTTGCGCTCAGGGTGGTGGCGCAGCGGCCCCTGGGGGCGCTGATATAAATCAATTGGCATACCGAAGCCCTCGGCCAGTAACTCGACCAGCATCATGGCAGATAATCCCCAGATCACATGGCCGTCCACATGATAGCTGGGCACGTAGTGGGCAACGCCATCCACGGTAATCACGTCGGTATGGGTGCGGTGATCGTCTAGAAAGTGACTTAGCGGCACTTCAAAAATAGCGTCTAGCTCGCCGGGGTCGGCAATCAGCGGTAAATCCGGCGGAATAATGCCCACCCAGGGGGTAACGCGAATACCGTGCAGCGAAATAACGTCCGACAGCCGCCCCAGGGGTTGCACCAGAGCGGGGTCGAGGGCAATCTCCTCTTCTGCCTCGCGCAGTGCCGTGGCGTAAAGGTCGCTATCAAAGGGCTCGCGCTTGCCGCCTGGGAACGCCACTTGGCCGCTATGGGTGCTCAAATGGCTGGCCCGCCGGGTAAACAGCAAGGTAGGCGCTGGGCGCTCGACAATCGGCAACAGCACGGCGGCCTCGGGCATCACGATGTGATCCAAGCGTTGAGGAGTCAGCTGTTGCAGCTGTTTACGCAGTTTCTCTAACATGGGGTATCCCGTTACTTTGTTCTCTTTTACCCAGCAGCGGTCATTGGCGTCAAGCGCGTCGAGGCTTCTATTCACTAGCCGTTGAGAATACGCGATGAACTTTTGCAGCCAGTGTGGTGATAAAGTACGTTTTGCCGTCCCGGAAGGCGATGACCGGCCTCGCTACTTGTGCGATGCCTGCGGCACGATTCACTACCAGAACCCTCGCATCGTGGCCGGCACGCTGCCCGTCAGCGGTAGTAAAGTACTGCTCTGTAAGCGGGCGATTTCACCGCGCAAAGGCTACTGGACACTGCCCGCCGGCTATATGGAAAATGCCGAATCAACCCAGCAGGCAGCTTCCAGAGAGACCCGTGAAGAGGCCTGTGCCGAGGTCGAACTGGCCAACCTCTACACCCTGATTGACCTGCCGCATATCAATCAGGTGTATATGATTTTTCGTGCCGAGCTAGTCGGCGGCTTCAGCGCCGGGCCGGAAAGCCTTGAAGTCGCGCTGTTCGAAGAGCATGAAATCCCTTGGGATGAGCTGGCCTTCATGACGATTGAACGCACCCTCAAGCATTTTTACGCCGACCGCCCCCGCAATGAATTTCCGCTGCATATCAGCATGGTAACGCCAGAAGATCGTGAGCGTTACTTTGGCAGTGCGTAATACTTTATTTAAAAGTCTGGTTATAGGTCGGCGAGTTGCCACACATCATAAGCGACTTCTTCGTAGGGGTGGGCAAGCTTCAAGGCCGCGATGGCGCCGTGAATGTGCGCTTCATCGCAGAGCAGTTCGACTTTGAACTCTTCGACCTTTTCCAAGCTGCCCACCGAGCCGATGTGCGGGTGGGCGCCTTCCGTTGGGCGAAACTGCCCCGTGCCTCGGGTTTGAAAACAGGCGTGTTCGTACGCTCCTATACGCCCGGCTCCGGCTTCGAATACCGCCTGCTTAACGCTTTCGGCATCTTCTACGGGGACAAAAAATGCGAGCTTATACATACTGTACCTCCAAACGATCAATCCAGTGTGAAACGTTGAACTCTGGCTATGTTAGCGGATAGGCGACTACTGGTCGCGGGCTTGGCTTTGTATGATGATGCTTTTATGACGTTTACCCACGACTGTTAGATGAGCCATCCTATGGATAAATTTGAGGTAAAGCTGGATCAGGCGGCCAGAGCCGCGTGGATGTCCTATGTAGGTGGAATGACTCAGGATGAGATCGCCAGCCAACTGGGTGTCTCAAGACCCGGTGTGCAGCGTTTATTGGCGTTGGCTCGCCAGGAGGGGTTAGTCAAAGTACATATTGATCATCCTATCTCTAACTGTATGGCGCTGGGCAGCACGCTGCGTGATCACTTTGGCTTGACCTTCTGTGAAGTGGTACCTGCCGATAGCCACGCAGCCGACGGCGCCGCCTCCTACCTGGCAGTCGCCGCTGCCGAGCGCATTGCGCAGCTGGTTGAACGCAGCGAACCGTTGACTCTGTCGCTAGGCACCGGGCGTTCGGTGCGGGCAGCGGTGGAAGCACTTAGTCGTGTTGAGCGGCCCCAGCATCGCTTTGTGTCGCTGGTGGGTAATGTCGCCCGAGATGGTTCGGCCAACCGCTACGATGCAGTAATGGTGATGGCGGATAAAACCGGTGGTGAGCGCTTTTTACTGCCCGCGCCGGTGGTGGCAGAGTCGCTGGCTGAAAAAGAGGCAATGCTGGCCCAGCGTCTCTTTACGGCGATTGCCGATGTGGCGCGGCAGTCAGAAGCTGCCTTTATCGGCGTTGGGCGCATCGACCGCCAAGCCACGCTGTTTCAAGACCATTTTATTAGCGAAAGCGAGCTGGATGAACTGCTGGGACTGAAAGCGGTAGGGGAGTTGCTAGGCTGGCCGCTGAACCGTGACGGCGAGGTGATCGACTGTTCGATTACGCGGCGAGTTACCAGCCTTCCCCTGGAACGTTTTGGTAAGCATCATATGGTGGCGATTGCCGGTGGCCGCGAAAAAGCCCCGGCGATTCACGCCGCGTTGCGCGGCGGCTGGCTGAAGGGCTTGGTGACTGACGAAGTGGCTGCTCGGCAGATCGTTGAAGCACTCTAGGGCTTTCAAACCGCTCTAGGTCTTTAAAACCTAAGTGGGTGCACTGCAACATGCGTTAGGGGTAATGAATTAGCGTAAAGTCTAAGCTAATCGGCTTTGCTTTTTTTGGGCTTACGTACGATCATTTGTTCGATAGATGATCAATAAGATCAAGGCGACAACAATGCCAATACCAGCCCATAGGAGTGCTTTATGCGACTCGCACGTCACTTGCCCGTTACCACGCTAGCGGCCGCCATTGCCATGTCGGGCCATGCCCAGGCGCAAACCGAAATTACCGTGGCTACGGTCAATAACAACGATATGGTGATCATGCAGAGCCTCACCGAGGCTTTCGAAGAAGCTCACCCCGATATCACCCTGGACTGGGTGGTGCTCGAGGAGAACGTGCTACGTCAGCGGATGACCACCGATATTGCCACCGATGGCGGCCAGTTCGACGTGATGACCATCGGCACTTACGAAGTGCCTATCTGGGCAGAGCGCGGCTGGCTGTCCCCCCTGGATAATCTGCCCGACGACTATAACGAAGACGATCTACTGACCTCAGTGCGCGATGGTTTGAGCTTGGATGGCACGTTGCATGCGCTGCCTTTCTACGCCGAAAGCTCAATGATGTACTACCGTCAGGATCTGTTTGAGAAAGCGGGTATTGAAATGAGCGATCAGCCCACCTGGGAAGAGGTGCGTGAGTGGGCGGGCGAGCTGCACGGCAGTGAAGAGGGGGTAGCAGGGATCTGCCTGCGTGGTAAACCAGGTTGGGGCGAAAACATGGCCTTTGTTTCCACACTGGTGAATACCTACGGCGGTCGCTGGTTTGACGAAGAGTGGAACCCTGAACTCAACTCTGAAGCCTGGGTCAACGCTATCCAGTTTTATGTCGATCTGCTCAACGACTACGGCCCGCCAGGCGCTAGTTCCAACGGCTTTAACGAAAACCTGGCGCTGTTCTCCCGCGGTAATTGCGCGATGTGGGTAGATGCCACCTCGGCAGCGGGCAAGCTGTATGACGGCAATGAGTCCGATGTGGCGGACAGCTTAGGCTTTGCCCCAGCACCCGTGGCAGAAACACCCAAAGGCTCACACTGGTTGTGGTCCTGGGCGCTAGCTATCCCAGCCTCTTCAGAGAATCAGGAAGCGGCGCTTGAGTTTATTACCTGGGCGACCTCACAAGAGTACATTGAGCTGGTCGGTGAAACCGAAGGCTGGACCAGCGTACCCCCAGGCACCCGTGAGTCGACCTACGCCAATGAGCAGTACACCGAAGCAGCCCCCTTTGCAGACTTCGTGCTGAAGGCTATTCAAGACGCCGATCCTACCGACTCCACCCTGGAGCCCAATCCCTATGTGGGCGTGCAGTTTGTGGGCATTCCAGAGTTCCAGTCGATCGGCACTCAGGTAGGCCAAACCATTGCCGCGGCGTTGACCGGTGACACCACGGTGGAGCAGGCGCTAGACAGTGCTCAGCGTGCCACCGAACGCACCATGCAGCGTGCCGGTTATCTAGACTGATGTGACCCGCAGTGCCTGCCTTGGCTAACCCGGCAGGCATTGCCCCCACACTGTTTCTGCAGGTATTTCCATGAATAAAACACGTGCTTCTGGCCGGACGGTCGGCGGGCTACGGACGCTTTCGCTTCAAGCGCCTGCTGTAACGTTGCTATTGCTTTGGATGATTGTGCCACTGGGTATGACGCTATGGTTCTCCTTCCAGCGTTATAACCTGCTAATGCCCGGTATGACTGGCTTTGCCGGGTTGGAAAACTATGAATACCTTCTCACCGACCCTGCCCTATGGGCCGCTATGGGCAACACGCTGTTGCTGGTGGGATGGGTACTGGCGATTACCGTGGTGGGCGGTACCCTGCTGGCGGTGCTGTTTCAGCAGGAGTTTGCGGGACGCGGGATCGCTCGTGTGCTGGCGATCTCACCGTTTTTTGTAATGCCCACCGTGAGTGCCCTAGTGTGGAAAAACATGATGATGCATCCCTCTAACGGGGTGCTGGCGTGGTTGTCTGAGTCCATTGGCCTGCCCGCTGTCGATTGGTTCTCCTCGCTACCGCTGACGTCGATTGTGATCATCGTTGCATGGCAGTGGCTGCCATTTGCACTGCTGATTCTGCTTACTGCGATGCAATCGCTGGATGAGGATCAGGTGGAAGCGGCGCGGATGGACGGCGCAGGGCCGGTGGCGATTTTCTTCTTTATCACTCTGCCGCATCTAAAGCGTGCCATCAGCGTGGTGATCATGATTGAGATGATCTTCCTGCTGACCATCTTTGCCGAAATTTTCGTCACCACTTCCGGTGGGCCTGGCTTGGCGACGACCAATCTGGCTTACCTGATTTACATTCGTGCGTTGCTGGATTTTGACGTAGGCACTGCCTCCGCCGGTGGGGTGATTGCGATCATTCTCGCCAATATCGTGGCGATCTTCCTGGTTCGTATGGTAGCCAAGAACCTGGAAGATTAGACCGGCACTTGTGTCTTGGGAGTACTTCGATGACAACATTAAGTTCCAAAACCGCAGCGCCACGCTCGGTGTCAGGGTGGCGGTCGGCGCAAAGCAAGCGCATCTTGCTGACACTTTTGGGGTGGTCGGTGGCGCTGGTGATCTTCTTTCCGATTTTCTGGATGATCCTGACTGGCTTTAAAACGGAAACAGCGGCGATTGCCGACCCCTCGCTGATTTTTTCGCCCACCTTAGAGAGCTACCAGGACGTGCACGCGCGTTCCGGCTATGCACGCTTTGCGCTCAACAGCGTTGCGGTGGCATTTGGCTCAACGTTCTTCGCGCTGCTGATTGCGATTCCTTCAGCCTACGCCATGGCCTTTTTGCCCACTAAACGCACCAAAGGCACGCTGCTGTGGATGCTCTCTACCAAAATGCTGCCCTCGGTGGGTGTGCTGGTGCCGATTTATCTCATTTTCCGTGACGTTGGGCTGCTCGACACCCGCACCGGGTTAATCATCATCTATACCCTGATGAACCTGCCGATTGTGGTGTGGATGCTCTACACCTTCTTCAAGGATATGCCCAAAGACATTCTTGAAGCAGGGCGTATGGACGGCGCCTCCACCTTCCAGGAAGTGTTCTTTCTGCTGCTGCCACTCACGCTGCCGGGTATCGCCTCAACGGGCCTGCTATCGGTCATTTTGAGTTGGAACGAGGCGTTCTGGAGTCTCAACCTAACGACCTCAAGTGCTGCGCCGTTAACCGCCTATATCGCCTCATTCTCAAGCCCTGAGGGGCTGTTCTGGGCCAAATTGTCCGCCGCTTCCACCATGGCGATTGCGCCGATTTTGATACTTGGTTGGATGACCCAAAAACAAATGGTACGTGGCCTGACCTTTGGTGCCGTCAAGTAAAGGATATTCCTCATGGCAACACTACAACTGAACAATATTACCAAGCGTTTCGGCGACACCGAGGTGATCAAGGGCATCGACCTTGAGGTCAATGACCGAGAGTTTGTGGTCTTCGTTGGTCCCTCCGGCTGCGGTAAATCGACCCTGATGCGTATGATCGCCGGGCTGGAAAGTGCGACCGACGGTGATATTTTGATCGACGGACAGCGCATCAATGACGTTGGCCCCGCCGACCGTGGCCTCGCCATGGTGTTTCAGAGCTACGCGCTTTACCCGCATATGACGGTCGAGGGCAACATGGGCTTCAGCATGCGCCTGGCCGGGGTGCCCAAGGAAGAGCGACGCGCCAAGGTGCTGGAGGCGGCCAAAATTCTGCAGCTGGAGCCGCTGTTAGACCGCAAGCCCAAAGCGCTCTCCGGCGGTCAGCGCCAGCGGGTGGCGATTGGTCGGGCGATTGTGCGTAACCCCAGCATCTTTCTGTTCGACGAGCCGCTCTCCAACCTGGATGCCGCGCTGCGGGGTGCAGATGCGTATCGAGCTGGCGCGTCTGCACGATGAGCTGGACGCCACCATGATCTACGTCACCCACGACCAGATCGAAGCCATGACCATGGCGGATAAAATCGTCGTGCTCCACGACGGTGTGGTCGAGCAGGTGGGCTCGCCCATGGCGCTCTACCATCATCCGCGCAATCGCTTTGTAGCAGGTTTTATCGGCTCGCCGAAAATGAACTTTCTGTCGGTAACGCTGACCAGCGTTTCGCCTGAAGGCGTGGGGATTCGTATGCCCGGCGGCGGTGAACGCAGCGTGCCGGTGGACGGTCAGCACCTGGAGGCCAACGCCCCTCTTGAGCTGGGTGTTCGCCCGGAACACTTAGTGCTCGAAGAGCAGGGGCCCCTGAGCGGCGAGATCAAAGTGCTGGAGCGGCTAGGTGGCCAAACCTCGCTCTATGTCCAGATGGACGACGAACTGATCACGATTATGGCCGATGGCGACGTGGCCTATCGGGTCAACGATACAGTGCATTTCGGCTTTGCCCCCGAGCGCGCCCACCTGTTTGACGCTGGCGGCCTGGCCTTGCCTAGCTTGCAACAGCACCCCTTGGCAGGGCTAACCCGACACGATAACCGCGCGCCCGGTTCGCCTTCTGAGGAGCCTGCATGAGGACACTCATCTTTGACTGTGATGGCGTGCTGGTCGACAGCGAGGCGCTGGCTGAAGGTACGCTGGTGGAGTATCTCTCCCGCTGGCTGCCCGATCTGAATATCGACCAGGAACTAGGCCAAGCGCTGGGGATGACCACGGCGGCTATTCTCGCTCATCTCGAAGCGTTAAGCGCCCACAGGCTGCCATTGGACGCCACCGAGCAGGTGGATACGGCTATCGAGGCCCGCTTGGCGCAGGAGCTTAAAGCTATAGACGGCGCCGACAAGGCGGTTCGTGGCATTACCTTGGAAAAGGCAGTGGTTTCCAACAGTCGACGCAGTCGCGTATTGGCATCACTGGCAAGCACAGGGTTGGCCGATGCGTTTGGCGAGGTGCCCATTTTTACCGCTGATCAGGTAGCGCACCCCAAGCCCGACCCTGCACTCTACCGATTGGCGGCATCTCACTTAGGCCAAATGCCGCGGGACTGCTTAGTGGTAGAAGATAGCGTGGCCGGGGTGACCGCCGCCCGTGCCGCGGGTATGTGCGTGATTGGGTTTGTCGGCGCCAGCCATGTGGATGTTGATCAAGCGGCGCGCCTTACTCAAGTCGGTGCCTGGCGTATTTTAGAGCATATGCACGGCCTGGAAGCTCTGGTGAACGAGTGGCAAGCCAAGGCTTCCAGCTTTTTGCCTTAACGAGAGCATGACGATGAAACTAACCAATAAAATCGCGGTGATTACCGGCGGCGCGCGGGGTATCGGCTTGGCTATTGCTCAGCGTTATTTAAGCGAAGGCGCCAGCGTGGTAGTGGCAGATATTGATCGAACCGCTGTCGATGATGCTTTAGCTACGCTGGAGCAGCAGGCGCCTGCCGAAAAAGTGATGGGGGTCGAGCTGAACGTCTGCGATCAGACATCGATTGACGCCATGGTCAAAACGGTAATAGAGCGCTTCAGTGGTATCGATATTTTGGTCAATAACGCTGCCATCTTTGATATGGCGCCGGTACTTGAGGTGACCGAGGAAAGCTTTGATAAGCAGTTTGCGGTCAATACCAAAGGTATGTTTTTTACCCTGCAGGCGGTTGCCCGTTCGATGGTGGCCCGTGGTCAGGGGGGCAAAATTATCAATATGGCCTCCCAGGCAGGTCGCCGCGGTGAAGCCCTGGTAAGCGTTTACTGCGCCAGCAAAGCGGCTGTCATCAGCCTTACCCAATCCAGTGGGCTGGATCTGATCAAACACGGTATCAACGTTAACGGCATTGCCCCCGGGTTGTGGATACGCCGATGTGGGAAGAAGTCGACGCAATGTTTGCCCGTTACGAGAACCGTCCGCTCGGCGAGAAAAAACGCTTGGTAGGCGAAGCGGTTCCCTTCGGGCGCATGGGCCTGCCGGAAGATCACACTGGCGCGGCGGTGTTTTTGGCCAGCCAAGACAGTGATTACGTGGTCGCCCAGACGCTCAATGTCGATGGCGGCAACTGGATGAGCTGAGATGGCCATGACCCCTGATCTTGATACGTTAGCCCATCAGATTATTCGCGCCGCCGAAGGCGCCTCACGCTATCTAGTAGCGCTGGCAGGGCCGCCGGGGGCGGGGAAATCCTATCGCAGCGCCCAGCTCTGTGATGCGATTAATCAGCACCTACCAGGCCAGGCTGGGCTAGTGCCCATGGATGGCTATCACTTCGATAACGCTGTGTTGGGCGAGCAACAGGTGCCGGTAAAAGGCGCGCCCCATACCTTCGATGTAGAGGGTTTGCGCTGTGACCTCGAACGCATCCGCCAAGGGGTTCATCCGGTAGCGGTGCCGGTTTTTGACCGCCCGCTGGATCTAGCCCGTGCCGGTGGACGACTAATCACCCTTGAGCAGCGCATCGTCATTGTCGAGGGCAACTACCTGCTGCTTGACCGCTCCCCCTGGCGCGAACTGCGCCCGCTGTTTGATTGGACGCTATTTCTAGACGTCGATGACGTCGTGTTGGTCGATCGGCTGATCAATCGCTGGCTTGAGATGGGCCAGGATCGCACCGGTGCGCTGGAGCGCACCCACCACAAAGACATGCTTAACGCTCAATTAGTGAAGAGTTGCTGTTTAACGCCTGACCAGCGCTGGCGCTAGTACTTTGTGTTAGCCCCTTTGTGTTAACCCATTGATAGCGTCACTTGTTACCTGCCTTTATTCACCCCATCGCGCCAAGAAGGCCTTGGCTGGAGAGTCCCATGACCCGACTTAACAATCACAACCTGGGCAAGCTAACCGACGATGTTGCCAAATCTAATTACGTTGCCAAACCTCAATATGACCGCAAGACGCTCACCCCCGGCATCGTACATATCGGCGTCGGCGGCTTTCACCGCGCCCACCAAGCGATGTATCTGGATGCATTGATGAACCAGGGCGAGGCGCTGGATTGGGGATTGTTGGCGTGGGTGTGATGCCTGGCGACAAACGCATGCAGCAGGCGCTGGCAGCGCAGGACTATCTCTATACCCTGGTGGTCAAACACCCCGATGGCCAGTATGAGCCACGGGTCATTGGTAGTATGGTGAATTACCTGTTTGCACCGGAAGACACCGAGACAGTTATCGAGCAGATGGCCGATCCGGCGATTCGCATTGTGTCATTGACGGTGACCGAAGGCGGTTACAATTTTCACCCGGTGAGCGGCGAATTCGACCTCGATAACCCCCAGGTACGCGCCGATCTTGCTAACCCCACCCAGCCCACCACCAGCTTCGGGCTGGTGGTGGAAGCGCTCGCCCGCCGCCGTGCGCGAGGTATCCCGCCATTTACCGTGATGTCTTGCGATAATATTCAAGGCAACGGCGACGTGGCCAAGCGCATGTTTGGCGCCTATGCCCTGGCGCGGGACGCCGAGTTAGGCGCCTGGCTTGCCCGTGAGGTGGCGTTTCCCAACGCCATGGTGGATCGCATTACTCCGGTGACGTCGCCCACGGATATTGATGAACTGAGTCAGCGCTTTGGCGTAGAGGACGCCTGGCCGGTAGTCTGCGAACCCTTCACCCAGTGGGTGTTGGAAGATCACTTCCCCCTTGGGCGTCCGGCGTTTGATAAAGTGGGTGTCCAAGTCGTGGAGGATGTCGAACCCTACGAACTGATGAAGCTGCGCCTGCTCAACGCCAGTCACCAGGCATTGACCTATTTTGGCTATTTAGCCGGATACCGCTACGCCCATGAGGTGTGCCAAGATCCGCTATTCGTTGATTTTTTACTGGGCTATATGCGCGCAGAGGGCACGCCGACCTTGGAGCCGGTACCGGGGGTTGATTTGGAAACCTACCGATTAACGTTGATTGAGCGCTTCGCCAACCCGCAAATCAAAGATACCCTGGCACGGCTTTGCGCCGAGAGCTCTGACCGCATTCCTAAATGGTTAGTGCCGGTGATTCGCCAACAGTTGGCCCAGGGTGGTGAAATAGAGCGCAGCGCCGCCGTGGTGGCCAGCTGGGCGCGCTACGCTGAAGGGGTCGACGAGCAGGGCCAGTCCATTGAGATCGTCGATCGCTTGAAAGCGCCGTTAATGGCGATTGCTGCCGAGAACCGCCAACGGCCAACGGCCTTTATCGAAAACCGCGAGCTGTTTGGTGACTTAATCGACAGCACTCGCTTTGTTGAAGCCTATTTAGCGGCCCTTAGTTCACTGCACGAACGTGGCGCACGCGCTACGCTAGAGGGTCTGGCGTCGTCCAAAGGAACAGTGTGATGTATATCGGGGTGGATTGCGGTACCCAAAGTACCAAAGTAGTGGTGGTAGACGTTGAGCGAGGCAAGATTCTCGCTGAAGCAAGCCGTCCTCACCGCTTGGAAGAGGGCGAAAATGGCCGCCGGGAGCAGGCGCCTGCGGAGTGGTTAGCCGCATTGAAAGCGGCGTTTTTTGCCGCGTTGGATAAAGCCGCTGTATCGGCTAGCCAAGTGCGCGGCATTGGTGTCTCAGGCCAACAGCACGGCATGGTCGCGCTCGATGGCGAAGGCGTGCCGGTCTATCCCGCCAAGCTGTGGTGCGATACTGAGACCAGCGCCCAGAATGCCGATTTAGTTACCCGCCTGGGCGGCGAGCCGGGCTGTTTGGAGAAGCTGGGGCTGGTGCTACAAACCGGCTATACCGCGTCTAAAATCGTTTGGCTGCGCGAGCATCATCCGGATGCGTATCGGCGCATCGAGAGCCTGCTGCTGCCCCACGACTACCTTAATTTCTGGCTCACCGGCGAACGGGTCACTGAGGCGGGCGACGCCTCCGGTACTGGCTACTTCGATACTCGTAAGCGTTGCTGGCAGCTGGATGTTTTTGCCGAGATGGCCCCAGAATTAGACCCGGCGCGGGTATTGCCCCGGGTGCTGGAAGCCCATGAACCGGTAGGCTTTGTACGCCCGGCCGTGGCCCGCGAGCTTGGGCTTGGCGACCAGGTTGTCGTCTCCTCCGGCGGCGGTGACAATATGTTGGGCGCCATTGGCACCGGCAATATTACTCCAGGGCTGATCACGCTGAGTTTGGGCACCTCCGGCACCGTTTGCGCTTACTCGGCTAACCCTGTTGAATGCGATAACGCCATGGTCGCCAACTTCTGTTCCAGCACCGGTGGCTGGCTGCCGCTGATCTGCACGATGAATGTTACTTCGGCCACCACGCGGGTGCGCGAACTGTTTGGCTTGGATCTGGCAGCCTTTGGCGAAAAAGTAGCCAGCGCGCCGATAGGCGCCGAGGGCGTTACCGTATTGCCGTTTTTCAACGGTGAGCGAGTGCCGATGTTGCCCGACGCCTCCGCGGACTTTCTTGGCCTGACCAGTCTGAATACCACCCAGGCTAATTTGTGCCGGGCCGTGGTGGAGGGGGCCACTTTCGGGCTACGCTATGGGCTGGAATTGTTGGGCGATTTAACCGCCGGAGCCAGCCAGATTCGTTTGATCGGTGGCGGCGCTAACAGCCCCGTTTGGCGCCAGATGGTCGCGGACATTACCGGTACCCAGGTGATTTGTCCTGAGATTACCGATGCGGCCGCGCTTGGCGCCGCAATACAGGCGGCCTGGTGCGACCAGCGTTCAGAGGGCGTAACCCTGGAAACGTTGTGTGAAAGATTAGTCCACTTGGATGCGCAGTCACTTGCTGACCCCCATCCTGAGCGAGTGGCCGCGTACCAACCGATTTATATGCGCTACTGCGCAGCACTTGAACAACGCCATGGCGGCGCTTAAACGCATACCAA
Organism: Halomonas sp. PA16-9; assembly: GCF_009728585.1. NCBI lineage: Bacteria > Pseudomonadati > Pseudomonadota > Gammaproteobacteria > Oceanospirillales > Halomonadaceae > Halomonas > Halomonas sp. PA16-9. The sequence goes on from NZ_CP040451.1 coordinate 1,377,417, forward strand.
GGAGATTTTATGACCAGCCAGCTGCAACAGTTAAAGCAACATTCGCTTGTCGTCGCCGACACCGGTGATCTTGAGGCTATTCGCCGCTATCAGCCGCAGGATGCCACCACTAACCCGTCACTGCTGCTCAAGGCGTTTAGTCTGCCCGGTTATCAAGCGCTGATCGACGAAGAGCTGAGCAATGTAAAAGCCTCGGTTGGCAGCCGTGAAGAGCAGGTCAAGCATGCCGTTGACCGCTTGGCGGTGGCCATGGGCAGTGAAATTTCCGCCGTTGTACCGGGGCGTGTTTCCACCGAAGTGGCGGCCCGTTTGTCGTTTGATACCCAGGCCAGCATTGCCAAGGCCCACGAGTTAATCGAGCTGTACGATGCCCGTGGCGTGTCACGTGACCGCGTGCTGATCAAGCTGGCGTCTACCTGGGAAGGCATTCGCGCCGCCGAGGTGCTCGAACGCGAAGGTATTCAGTGCAACCTGACGCTGCTGTTCAGCGATGCCCAGGCCCAGGCCTGTTTCGATGCCGGGTGTTTCTGATTTCACCCTTCGTAGGCCGCGTGACCGATTGGTACAAAAAAGAGACCGGCAACGACTACACGTCGGAAAACGACCCGGGCGTTAAGTTTGTTCAAGGCGTTTGCCAGCGTGCCAACCAGGGCGGCTACGACACCGTGGTAATGGGCGCAAGCTTCCGTAATACCGGGCAGGTACTTGCATTGGCAGGCTGCCCACGGCTGACCATTTCGCCTGCATTACTGGAAGAGCTGGATGCCACCGAAGGCAGCGTTGCTGCGCAAATCCAAGCGAGTGAGGGCAGTGGCAAGCCTACCGAGCCATTGAACGAAGCCGCTTTCCGCTGGGGCCACAATCAAGATGCCATGGCCAACGACAAGCTGGCCGATGGCATCCGCCGCTTCCACGACGACCAGCTTGAGTTAGAGAGCCTGATCGATAAGCGGTTAGGCTGAAATATAAGCTAGCCCATAGCTTAAGCGCGTCGGGGTTAGGGGCCCCTAACCCCGACGCCGTTATACATTCGGGTACAGGGAGAAAGCCTTATGGATGCCACCCTGAGCCAACTGTTGGAATCTATCGAATTAACCCCCGCTGGCGATTTGCAGTCGCTCAGTGGGGGTGACATTGCTGCTGTATACCGCCTGGAGACCGTCAGGGGCAGGTGGTGATTAAACACGACGATACGGCGCGGCTGCGTGGCGAAGCCGAAGGGCTGCGTGCGTTGCGTGGCGCCTGTTCATCGCTGGTAGTGCCAGAGGTGTTAGGTTTGGCAGAAGGCTGGCTGATCATGGAGTCATTGGACACCGTGCCCGCTGGGCAGAAGAGCGAAGCAGCGCTTGGTGAAGGGCTGCGCGGTTTGCACAGCGTGATTGGCGATGCCCACGGCTGGCATCAGGATAACGCTTGTGGGCGCACACCCCAGCCGAATGCCCCGCTCAGCGACGGTCGAGCTTTCCAGCGCGAGCGCCGCTTGCTCCCTCTGTGTGAGGCGTGCCACCAGCGTGGGCTATTGGACAGCGAGCTGCGTGGCCGTATCGAACGCTTGGCCCACGATTTGGAGCGCTGGCTGCCCGATGCGCCGCCCAGCTTGCTGCACGGTGATTTGTGGTCAGGGAATGTACTCTTCACTACAAAAGGGCCGGCGATCATCGATCCGGCAGTGTATCGCCACTACCCGGCAGTGGACGTGGCGATGCTGACGCTATTTGGCTCGCCGGGAGAGGCATTTTTTGACGCCTACTGGAACGGCGACGCCCCGACCAGCTGGCCGAGGCGTGAAGCTCTGTTTCAGCTTTACCCACTGTTGAATCACCTGGTGCTGTTCGGTGCCGGCTATCGTTCTGCGGTTGAACGCTGCGTGGCGAGGCTTGAGTCCTTCGCCTGACTTACCAGGGCTTATGTTTTTACCAGGACCTATGTGTTACCAGGATTTAGGTTTTACCAAGATTTATAGGGCAAAAACTTACCATTCAAGGTTAATAGTACCCGGTCGCCTTTGGGATCTTCGATTTTGTCGACCTCCATGGTGAAATCGATGGCGCTCATAATGCCGTCGCCAAATTTCTCCTGCACCACGTCTTTTAGGGTCTCACCGTACACACCAACGACTTCATAGAGGCGGTAGATAAATGGATCCTGGGGGATCGCTTCATCCCAGGCTTTAGTGGGAAAGGCCACTAAGGCTTCTGCCGCATCGCTCTCCACGCCAAGGGTGTCACACAGCTTAGCGGCAACCTCTTGGCTGGCGCTGTTCATGCCGTAACAGGCGGAAGCCACCCATACCGGCGACATGCCGACCGCTTTGCCAATATCTTCCCAGCTCATTTTTTTACGCGCTTTGGCGGCGAGCAGGGTGTGACGCATTTCGAGTTTATCCATTAGGGTTTCTCCTATAAAGGGGGCTTTGGCCTATTAGGCTGTGATCAAGACAGCACCTTTTTGGGCTGAGTACGGACGTGGGTGGTATAGAGAACCAAGCCAACCAGGGTTAGGCCGCCTACCAGGTTACCCAGTACCGTGGGGATTTCGTTCCACATAATGTATTGATACAGCGTGAAGTCAGCGCCCAGCATGAGGCCAATTGGGAACAGAAACATGTTGACCACTGAGTGCTCAAAACCAAGGTAGAAGAAGACAATAATCGGCATCCACATGGCCATGATTTTGCCGGAAACCGTTGTGGAGATGGCGGCACCTACCACGCCCATGGATACCATCCAGTTGCAGAACATGCCTCTCAGAAAAAGCACAATCCAACCGGCAAGCCCCGCCTCCTGATAACCCACCGTGCGGCTTTCACCAACGGCCATCATCGTTTGGCCGACAGCGTTGATCTCCTCTGTGCCGCCCATGGTGAAATTCAGGTAGCCGAAGGTGGCGATAAATAGGGCGCCCCCAAGGTTGCCAAGCCCTACCAGAGCCCAGCAGCTTCAGCATGCGCGGCAGTGTCACTCCGGGTCTTTTGTCGAGCCATGCAATTGGCACCAGCATAAAAACCCCGGTGAGCAGGTCATAGCCCATCAGGTAGAGCATCACAAAGCCCACGGGGAAGAGTAGTGCCCCAATCAAAAAGTGGCCTGTTTGCGTCGCGATGGTGATGGCAAAAATAACCGCCAACGCCAGAGTCGCTCCTGCCATAAAGGCGCGGATAAGCGTATCCCGGGTGCCCATATAGACTTTTGACTCACCCTGATCCACCAACTTGGTGACAAATTCACTGGGCATTAGATAAGACATAAATATGTCTCCTGTGTCATTTCGGTTAATTAACGCCTAACCCAAGAGTTTTAGTGTTTCCTGATAGGAGCAATAAAACCGATGGCTGCGCCGTCCTGGTGCAAAAGAGATTAAGCGTGTGGCGCTATCGCACTATCCACCCATCCAGTGCTATTTGTGTGCCAACTCGCGCATATGATTTCTAATATTTTGTTTTGAATGGATTAATTTATTTTTTAGAGGATGTTTTTGGAGCGTTTAAGGTGTTACGAAATATCGTAAACTACGATATTTCGTTGTTTTAGTGACGAAATGTCGTAACTGGCGCGGTAATTGAATGGTGATGGGACAACTCATTTGAGACCGACACTAATGGATGAGCCTGAACGTCATCACGCTTTTGCGTTGATGGGTGGCTTTTCGCCTCTGGCGATGATTTTGGTCGATCCGTTTGCCGACCAACTGCTCGCTGCGAATTATGCCGCTTGCGCGCTGCTCAATATTGATGAAGCAATGCCTTTGGAGGCACCGTTTAGCCATCGCTTGGGTGCTTCGCTGCCACTATGGGTGAGCTTCACCGATGAAGCGCTAACACACAAAGCGGCCTGGTCGGATGACCTAGTGATGTTAGATATGCTGCGCCAGCCGTATCGAGTTGAGGTTTATGCTCGGCGTATCGACGACTCTTCACAGCTGTTACTGACGCTGATAGACCGCAATAAAGCTGAGCAGCGGCGAGCAAAAGCGGAATTAGGCCGCCAGCACCGCCAGGGTGAGGTGGGTTGGCAGCGGGTCGAGCAGGTATTCGAGCGGATTGAAAAGCAGAACCAACTGATTCTTGGCGCAGCGGGCGAGGGGATTTACGGGCTGGATGCCGAAGGCAAAACAACCTTCGTTAATCCTGCCGCCGAACGAATTCTGGGTTGGAGTACCGAGGATATGGTGGGCCACGACGCTCACCTGATGTTCCACCACACCCACGCCGATGGCAGTCACTTCCCGGTGCAGCAGTGCCCTATTCACGCCTCGTTTAGCGATGGTCAGGTGCATCATGTCGATAACGAGGTTTCTGGCACAAAAATGGTGAGGCAATTCCCGTTGAGTACACGAGTACACCGATTTTTGAAATGGGGCGTTTGGTCGGCGCGGTGGTGCTGTTTCGTGATATTCGTGAGCGCAAGCGCGCTGAGCAGCAGTTGCGTGATGCCCTTGCTGAGGTGGAGTCACTCAAGCAGCGCCTCGAACTGGAAAATGAGTACCTCCAGGAAGAGATAAAAGCGGAGCTAAACCATCGCGATATTGTCGGCAATAGTCCGGCAGTGGCCAAGCTGATTCAGCAGATTGAGCTGGTTGCGCCCACCAGCGCCAACGTGTTGATTAGCGGCGAGTCGGGCACCGGTAAAGAGCTGATTGCCCGCGCCATCCATGCGGGGAGTACACGCAGTGATCGACCGCTGATCCGCGTGAACTGTGCGGCTATTCCCCGCGATCTGTTTGAGAGCGAGTTTTTTGGCCATGTAAAAGGGGCCTTTACCGGCGCGGTGCAGGATCGCCCAGGGCGTTTTGAGCTTGCCCACGGCGGCACGTTATTTTTGGATGAAGTCGGTGAAATCCCCCTGGAGCTGCAGAGTAAGCTGTTGCGGGTGCTACAGGATCAGCAGTTTGAGCGCGTAGGCGATAACCGTACCCGCGAAGTGGATGTGCGGGTGATTGCCGCCACCAATCGCGAACTGCGCGACATGATCGATGCGGGCCACTTTCGTGAAGATCTCTATTTTCGACTCAATGTGTTTCCTATTGATTCGGTACCGCTGCGCAAGCGGATTGAGGATGTGCCGCTACTGGCGCGGCACTTTTTACAGCGTGCCTGCCTGAAATTTAATAAGCCGGGAGTGCGCATTCCCCCCGCCCAGTTGGAGATTCTGCAGCGCTACCCATGGCCAGGCAACATTCGTGAACTGGAAAACATCATCGAGCGCCAAGTCATCGTGACCCAGGATCGACGCTTAATGTTTGATGACCTGCTATCGGGAGAGCCGTCGCGCTCGATGGGGCGTGCTCAACCAATGCCGACGTTGCGCCACACCGGCGGAGAGCAAAGTAAAGCAACGCTGCTGACTGAGCAGGCGCTGAGCCAACGTCGGCGGGCGAGCACGATTGCCGCTCTGGAACAGGCGAGAGGTAAAATTTCTGGGACCGGGGCGCGGCAGAACTGCTTGGTATTAAACCCACTACGCTGGCCTCGCGGCTAACTAAATGGGGTATCGATGCGCGGGAATTTCGTAAAAGAGCGCCGCATTAATCGCCAAACCACCATGCTTTGGACTAAGGTAAGTTGGATGCGACTTGACAACAGGCTGCACACATATTTATAGATTGTTCAAGGCTAGCATACATACATGAATGTAACTATAATGCTCATCTTTCTGAATGGCTTAACGTGCGAGTGGCTTAATTTTCTGCAGGACAAGCAGGTTGAGAGACTAAGCGCGTTTACCATCTGACGCTGATACCTAGAGGCAATCCCATGCGACTGGCACACTGGGCAGTCAATGCCCCTTTACGACCCCTACTGTTAGCGGTATTTACTGCTTCTTTTGTATTGCCTGCTCAAGCCGCCGACCTCATCACGATTACCCGTGATGCGTTGGATAATAACGCTGAGCTTGCTTCGGCGCGCTCGGAGTATTTGGGTGTTGAAGCAGGCAGAGACGTTGCCCGCGGTGGGTTACTCCCCCAAATTAACGCCTCGGGCACCGTGGCGCATAACGAGCAATATGAAAGTCAGGGTTCATCCCGAGCGGGAACAGGGGCTGGAACGGGTAATGTGAGCGCTGGTGATGACCGTTACAACACCGTAGCGCTCACCCTCGAAGCCACCCAAGCGCTTTATGATGAGGTCACGCGCCGCCAAGTCACTCAGGCCGAGCGGCAGATTGACCAGCAGGTATACCTGCTGGCAGCTACCGAACAGCAGCTATTAATTGACGTGGCCAGCGCCTATTTTGATATTTTGCGGGCTTATGAAGTCCTCGAAGCGCGTTTTGCCCAAGAGCGAGCCATTGGCCGTCAGCTTGAACAGGCAGGCGAACAGTTTGAGGTCGGTTTGATTGCGATTACCGAAGTCGAAGAGGCCCGGGCTACCTTTGACCAGTCCCGTGCTGATCGCATTGCCGCAGAGAGTAATCTGCAGGTGGCATTTGAGGCACTAGAGCAGCTGACCGGCCAGCGCTACGCCAGTATTGAAGCGTTGGGCGACAGTATGCCAATCGCCCTCCCGGAACCCAGCAACCGCGACTACTGGGTAGAGCAAGCCATTGAGCGCAATCCTCAGGTATTGGCGCAACAGGCGGGGATTGAGGTATCACGCAGCGGTGTGGAAATTGCCCGTGCGGGTCGTTTGCCCACCCTTTCAGCCTTTGGCAACTATCAGTATGGCGACAGTGATATTGATAACACCACTGGAAATGACTCCTCTAGCCAAGTAGGCATACGCGCTAATTTACCCGTCTACACCGGCGGCAGTACCAGCGCCAGCATCCGCCAGGGGACTTATCAACTTGAAAGCAGCCAGTATGATTTCGAGTCCCAGCGTCGTTCGTCAATTCAACAGGTTCGCTCTCTGTACACTCAAGTCAGCAACGATGTGGAAACTGTCGAGGCCCGCGAGCAGGCCATTGTATCCAACCAAAGTGCGCTGGAAGCGACGCGCGCCGGTTACGAAGTCGGCACCCGTAACATCGTGGACGTTTGAACGCTGAGCAGAATTTGTATAACGCCATCGCCAACTACGCCGAGGCTCGCTACGACTATGTCGTTAACCTGCTCTCACTGCGTCAGCAGGCCGGGCGCCTGGATGTAGACGCCATTGAAGAAGTCAATGCGTGGTTAACCGGCGATGAGGTGAATTTCACCTTGCCCGAAAGCGGTGGCAACGACCGCTATGAGTCCGCGCTCAACATCGGTGCACCGCCCCAACCTGGCACGTAATGGCTTGTCGGTTGGAAGTGATTCAGGTGCGCATGTGCTATCGGTCACCTTAAAAAAGATATATGGGAATGCAACGTATGAAGAAGATGATTCACTCACGCCGAGCGAGTCTGGTGACGCTAGTAGCTGCGCTGGCACTTTCAGCCTGCGGTCAAGAACAAGCCGAGGCGCCTCAACAGGGTGCCCAGCAAGAAGCTCCACCTCATAAGGTCGAAGTGGCCGAAATGGTGCGTCAAGATATACCGTTGGATAAGTCGTACCCCTCACTGCTACGCAGTGATGATGAAGTCACTTTGGTGGCCCGAGTCAATGGGTTTCTGGAGGAACGCCACTTTGAACCCGGCCAGTTGGTGGAGGAGGGGGATCGTCTTTACACCATCGAGCCCGATCTTTACCAGGCCACGGTCAATCAGCGTGAAGCCGATTTACAGAGCGCTCGTGCCGAGCTTGCCCGCGCCCAGCGTGATGCCCAGCGTTTCGAGCAGTTATTAAGCCAAAACTCAGTGAGTCGCCAGCAGTATGATCAGGCGTTGGCCGACCAACGAGTAGCTCAGGCGAGCGTCGCCCAAGCAGAAGCCGCTTTGACCAGTGCCAACCTGGATTTAGGCTATTCCCAGGTGACGGCTCCTGTCTCAGGCATGATCGGTTTGAGCCAAGTTAACGTGGGCAATTTGGTGACTTCGGGTACGGAGCTGGCTACGATCACCCCGCTGGATCCGCTGGAAGTTCGTTTCCAACTGCCTCAGCGGGATGCCTTTGAGCTGCGTCGTCAGTTGAGTGACGGCGGTGATACGTCGGATATTCGTGCGCGGTTGAGCATTCCTGGCGTGAGTGGCGGCAGCGATTCCGAATTAGAAGGGCATTTGGACTTCCTGGGCTCACGAGTCGATAGCGGCACCAGTACCGTGCAGGCATCCGCAACCTTCGAAAACCCTGAGGCGACCGTACTGCCCGGCCAATTTGTACGTGTACGCATCGAGGGCCTGAAGCGTTTTGATGTGATGGCAGTCCCGGAAATTGCCGTTACCCAAGGGCTAATGGGCCCGCAAGTGTTTGTCCTGGATGACGAGGACAAAGCCCGCGAAAGGACTGTTTCATTGGGCGAAGTGGCTGGCCCATGGCAGTTGATTCGTGAGGGGCTTGAGCCGGGGGAGCGTGTAGTGGTCGGCGACCCCGCTGGTTTAGAGCCGGGTATGGTGATTGATCCTCAGCCGTTTGCTGGTAACGCTGAGGACATCGTTGAAGATGTGGAGCAAGAAGAGGCCCAACAGCAGTCTGAAGCGGCAGAGACAATGGAAGAGGGGGCAGGTGATGACCAGCCCGCTGAAGGAGAAGAGGGTGCGCAATAATGAACTTCTCTAACTTCTTCATCAGCCGCCCGATATTTGCCACGGTATTGGCGATTATCGTGACGTTGGTGGGCGTGATGTCCATGCGTATTCTACCGATTGAGCAGTACCCCAGCGTGGTGCCGCCGACGGTATCGGTGCAAGCGCAGTTCCCTGGGGCGGACGCTGAAACCGTTGCGCAAACGGTGGCGGCTCCCATCGCCGAAGCCATTAACGGCGTTGAGAACATGCTTTATATGACCTCCAACAGCGCCGATAACGGCCTCATGAGCTTAAGCGTGGCGTTTGACATCGGCACCGACGGCGACATTAACACCATCAACGTCAACAACCGGGTTCAGGGAGCGCTTTCGCAGTTACCTGAGGCCGTGCAGTCACAAGGTGTCACCGTTGAGCTGCGCTCTGACTCGATTTTGATGTTTATCGCGTTGACCTCGCCTGATGGCGACTACGACAACATCTATATGCAGAACTACGCGACCCTTAACGTGCTTGATGAACTGCGCCAGGTGCCGGGTGTGGGTAATGCCGAGGTGTTGGGCGGCGGCGAGTTTGCCATGCGTATCTGGATGGATCCGGATAAGTTGGCCCAGTACGACCTGACGCCCAGTGAAGTGGCCAGCGCGATTAGGGCACAAAATACTGAAGTGCCTGCGGGCAATTTGGCATCGACGCCGCAAAGTGAGCCGCGTGCGTACACCTATACGATTACCGCTGGCGGCCGCCTTAATAATGTCGACGACTTCCGTAATATTTACCTACGCACCAATAACGACGGCTCTTCGCTACACTTGGAAGACGTCGCGCGTATTGAACTTGGGGCATCTTTTTACGGGGTTGATGCGCGTTTGAACGGCTCAACCATGACGCCGATTATTATTAACCAGCAGCCCGGTGCTAACGCGCTGGAAACTGCGCAGGGTGTGCGGGATACCATGGAGGAACTGGCCGGTCGCTTCCCGCCCGGGCTTGAGTATGTTGCCCCTTATGATACCACCCTGTTTATTGATGCCTCCGTGGAAACGGTGCTCCACACCTTTATTGAAGCCTTTCTGATCGTTATCGTCATTCTGTTTATTTTCCTGCAGAACTGGCGTTTCACCGTGATTGCCATGTCGGTGGTGCCGGTTGCGGTCGTAGGTACCTTCGCAGGCTTCTACATGTTTGGTTTTTCAATCAACTTGCTGACGCTATTTGCCTTGGTGCTATCGATAGGGATAGTGGTCGACGATGCCATTCTTGTAGTGGAAAACGTCGAGCGCGTGCTGAGTGAAGAGGACGATATCAGTGTACGCGACGCGACTATTCGGGCGATGAAAGAAGTCGGCGGGCCGGTGATTGCGACCTCGTTGATCATGGCAGCCGTGTTTGTACCCGTGGCTTTCCTGGGCGGCTTTACCGGGCAGATTTACCAGCAGTTTGCAATTACCGTGGCGATCTCGGTGGCCATTTCGGCGTTAATGGCGCTGACCTTTACCCCTGCTCTGTCAGCGATTTTTATCAAGCACAAAATCGCCGGTGCCGGGCAGTCCAAATTCAAACGCGCCCTAAATACACCGCTACGCCTGTTTGACCGACTGTTTGCGGGGATCACCGCTGCCTATATGTGGGTCGTAAAAGGCTTGGTACGGTTTTGGGTGTTAGCATTAGCGCTCACGGTAGCGACAGGGGTTGGTTCCTACTGGCTCTACGCCAATACGCCTTCAACGCTGGTGCCGGAAACCGACCAGGGGGTTGTGCTGGTCAGCGTGTCGCTTCCTGACGCCGCGTCGCTGGATCGCACCCAGCGCTATATGTCAAAACTCAGTGCAGCGATTGAAGATATTCCCGGTGTGGAATACTCCTCCGCGGTGGCGGGCTATGACATTTTGTCGAGTTCCGTGAATACCGCTCGGGGGGTAATGTTTATCAATCTAAGCCCTTGGTCTGAGCGTGATTTGACTGCCACAGAACTTGTAGGGCGCATTATGGGGTTGGGCGCAAGTATTGATGGTGGTTCCGCGATGGCCTTTAACTTGCCACCTATCATGGGGCTTTCGACCACCGGTGGGTTTACCGGCTACTTGCAGTCCTTTGATGGTGCATCGGCACGTGAGCTGTATGAAGCATCGCTGCAAATCATGCAGAAAGCTAACCAGCATCCTGCCTTGAACCGGGTATTTACAACGTTCAACGTTAATGTCCCGTCTTATCGTGCCAACATTGATCAGCAAAAAGCATTAAGTTACGGCGTGGCGCTGGAGAACATTAACTCGGCTCTGGGTAATACCTTTGGTAACGGCTTTGTGAACTACTTCAGCTATCAAAACCGTAATTTTCAGGTCTATCTACAAAACGAAGATGAATTCCGGAAGACGCCGGAAGACGTCAGCAGCGTTTACGTGCGTGGCGGAAATGGCGAACGTATTCCGCTCTCTGAATTTGTCGAGCTTGAGCGCCAAACCGGTCCGTCGGTAGTGTCCCGTTTCGGCGTTTATGCCGGTGCAATGTTCCAGGGTGAGCCAGCTGCTGGTTATAGCTCAGCTCAGGCGATCGAAGCAATGAACGAAGTCGTGGAGGAAGCGCTGGGCAGCAACTGGGGCATGGGCTGGACGGGGACCGCATACCAAGAGTCCAATATGGGCAGCGCCGCGACGCTAGCGATTGTCTTCGGCCTATTGATGGTCTTCCTGATCCTGGCGGCTCAGTATGAGAGTTGGTCTTTACCGCTAGCGGTATTGACTGCAACGCCTTTTGCTTTCCTGGGGGGTATTGGGGGTATCGCGTTGCGCGGGCTGGACACCAGTGTGTATGTGCAGATCGGCATGTTGGTGGTGGTCGGGCTTGCGGCGAAGAATGCCATCCTGATTGTTGAATTCGCCGAACTGCAGCGTAAGGAGCAGGGAAAATCAATCCGTGAAGCGGCGATTACAGCAGCAGAGCTGCGCTTTCGCCCCATCGTGATGACCTCCCTGGCATTTATCTTTGGTACCTTACCGCTCGCATTGGCGACCGGTGCCAGCGATGTGAGCAGTCATCACATTGGTACCACGGTCGCCATGGGTATGTTCTCAGTTGCCACTTTGGGCAGCCTGTTTATTCCCAGCTTCTACGCCATGATTGCAACCGTTTCTGATTGGCTAGGTCGCAAGATGAAAGGGAATAGGCATGATAGCTCACAGTCGGCACTTGAGCATGACAAAGCCTAGTCCTTAGCGATTAACCACCATCAAGAACAGGCGGGTGCTATCTTCGGATGGCACCCGCTTTTTATTGCGGTCACGATAATCAAGCTAGCTGACTAAGATCAAGGTAGAGGTGGCGCCCAAAAGCTAATCTGGACTAAGCTGGAAGTAACAATACATCACCGGCTAAGTACCGGGGGAGGCGCCATCATGAACGATCTACTGCACGCTGCTACGCAGTTTCCGACCATCGTCTTTACGTTGCTACTCGGGTTGTTGGCTCTTTACTGGCTGTTAGTGATTATCCGTTTAGCCCCTCTGGAGCTGTTTGAACGCGATAGCCTCAAAGAAGACCATCTCGCCAGCACGCTGGTTTCTCTAGGCTTCGCTGGGGTTCCCGCGACGCTGGCCTTGACGGTGATTCTGACCATTGCAGCAGTGCTTACATTGGCGATCGAACTACTGGTATTGCGGTGGCTACCGCTTGGCTTGATACGTATACCGGTAGGGGTGCTGGTGCTATGGGCTACGCTGGTGGTTGCTTCGCCTTTGGCGGCGATGCTCTGCCAGGCCTTGCACCGTGGGCTGCACCGTTATCGCCCCTTCACGCGCCGCTGTTTACTGGGGCAAACGGTGGTGGTGACTGAGCGCGAAGGTACTGGTGGGCAGGCGTTCGCAGTCATTGATAATGAGCCCAATAGCAGGGTCAAACTGCTGAGCAAGCACGATGCCCTACCTGTACAGGGGGAGCGCCGAGTGCTGGTGAAGTACTTACCTGAAGAGGGCGCCTATCGCAGCGTCTCTGAGAAGGCGTATCTCGAAACGCGAGTTCGTTTGAATAGACTGCGGCTAAACCAGAAAAATCGCCACTCAACCCATTACTCCACCTCCCACTAATACGACGTTCTATCTGAAGGGCGTCACCGGGAAGCCTAAATGCTAGGCATCCCGGTTATTTCCAACGCCGCCACTGCTGTGTCAGCCACTGCACTGCACGCTGCCAGACAGTGGCGTTTTGCGTCTTATCAACGGAGGTAGGACGAGGTGCGGGGCGGTTTAAAAAGTCGTGAATGGGGTCTACCTGTGCTGGTTTATCCAGCATGGGCGCATGACCACAGTCAGGCACTGTAAGCGTCACAAGCTTAGGCTGTGCTTCGGTCATCCGCGGTAGTGTTTCCGGGTCTAAAAGTGTGGACTCCTCACCGCGTATCACCATCGTCGGGCAGCGAATGTTCGCCCAGTCTGCCCACATGTCGCGCGGCGTATCGTGTACAAACTGCTCGCCGATGCGCGGATCAAAGTGATACGTCCAACTACCATCCGGTAACCGACGGGCACTGTTGAGCGCTAGTTCGCGCCATGCGGATTCACCGGTAATACCGAAACTAGCGTAGTGCTGATTGAGCTCTTGTTGGAGTTCGCTGAAGTTAGAGAAGCGGTGGGTAACGCCGAAATAGCTGGAGAGACCAATAAGACCCTGCGTGTTCAGCTCGGGGCCCACATCGTTAAGAATCAGCCGGGAAATACGCCCACTGTGTTGTGGGTCAGCGGCGATCAACATACCTAGCAGGCCACCCATCGAGGTGCCCAGCCAATCGATGTAATCGAGTTCAAAGTGGTCAAGCAGTGCGATTGCTACTGTCACGTAATGGCTATAAAGGTAGTCGTGAGCAGGGAAAAGCGACCAGCTTGATAAGCCGCGGCCCGGGGTGTCTGGGGCGATAATCCGCCATTCACTGCCGAGTTCCCGCGCCAGCGCGCTAAAGTCGCCACCGTGACGAGCAAAGCCATGCCAGGCGATCAAAGTGCGGGGGGCAGTAGGGTTCCAAATGCGTACGGCGACTTCTAATTCGCGTATGCGAACAAACTCCAAGGCATCCATAGGGTACTCACACGGCTAGAACAGTGGGGCCAGTATAAGCATACTTGCTGCATTGCAGCGAGAGTGGGTGCAATGTTTAACGCTGCATCATGCGAATAGAGGTATCAATCAGCTCGCCACCGCGTTCCCGAATCGAAAAAGCTCCGGGGTTACGTAGCCAGTCGTGGAACAGGCCTCCCAGCATGGACTGCATCAAGCGCGTTGCAATTTCGGGGCTAAGGTCTTCGCGCAACAATTGTTGCTGCTCAGCGAGCACAAAGACATCCAGCATCTCTTCAAAACACTCGTTGCCGATCTGCTCCTGCATGTCGAGCGGGTTAATATCGCTGAAGAACTCGCAGCGATGCAGCAGGATGGAGAGTATTCGCTGATAAGAAGGTTGCTCAAGGCGCACTAAACCCGCATGGCAGGCTAGTCGTATAGACTCCAATGGTGATAATTCGGCGTCGGCTTTGTCGACCTCATCCATCAGCGATTGGAAGGGCATACGCACCTGTTCAACCAGCGCCATGAACAGGTCGCCTTTGTTTTTAAAGTGCCAATAAACGGCGCCGCGAGTAAGGCCTGCATGGCGAGCAATTTGCTCTAAGGAGGTGCGCGCCACGCCCTTGGCAAAAAATACCTCTTCAGCAGCTTCAAGCAGTGCTTCTCGTGTAGCAGCCGCTTCTGCTTTGGTCTTTCTTGCCATGGAAATGCAACCTCATTATCGACACAGTATGGTCATATTTTAACCTAAGAGGGAGAACATTTACATTCAAAACTGTATGGTTAAATGAGCCATCTCATAACGTGGGTTAACAAATTCGTCGTTTCACGACTGAAAGCGTATAAACAGGCAATGAAACAGGCCCTAATGTCGTGAGCAAAACGAATTAAAAAACAGGACAGAAAGCATGGCGCGAGCTCCTTTTCAGCTGGGCGAACATACCATTATGCCCGGCCAACGCTTACAAGTTGATGTGCCGGTGGCGCGCTTATATACCCATACGCCCCTGCATATTCCTGTCGAAGTCGTTCATGGCCGTAAGGATGGACCAGTGCTGTTGGTATGTGGTGGCATTCACGGCGATGAAATCAACGGCGTGGAGATTGTCCGCCGGGTACTGCGCGCGAAAGCGATTAGTAGTATCCGCGGTACCTTGATCGCTGTGCCGGTTGTAAACGTACTTGGTTTCTTGCAGCAAACCCGCTATTTGCCTGATCGGCGTGATCTAAATCGCTGTTTTCCAGGCAGCGAGTCGGGGTCACTTGGCGGCCGTATTGCAAATCTGTTTCGCGAACAAATCGTCGATCACGCTACCCATATTATTGACCTACATACCGGTGCAATCCACCGCACTAATCTGCCGCAAATTCGTGCCCAGCTCCGTCCTGGAAGCGAAACCGAGCGTATGGCCGATGCTTTCGGTGCGCCCGTAGTGCTAAATGCGGAACTGCGTGAAGGTAGCCTGCGCCACTACGCTCAGAACCGCGGGATTCCAGTGCTGACCTATGAAGCCGGCGAGGCGCTGCGTTTTGACGAGTGGGCGATTGCCCCAGGGGTCCGCGGTGTGCTGCGAGTCATGCGCCGACTAGGCATGCTGACCGGCGAACAACGCCGCCGCACGCCAGCACCTGCGGAGCTTGCCAAAGGGTCAAGCTGGGCTCGGGCACCTATCGACGGCATTTTGCGCCCCAAGGTGCGCCTAGGCGCCCGCGTTGCGAAAGGCGAGGTGCTGGGCAAAGTCGCTGACCCTTTTGGCAATGATGAAGGCGAAGTGCGCGCCGCTGCCGACGGTATTGTGATTGGCATGAGTCGCTTGCCGCTGGCCAATGAAGGAGAGGCGCTATTCCATATTGCCCGTTTTGATGAAATTGATGAGGCAGAAACGGCTATTGAGAGCTTTAACTCAAGCTTGGTGCCGCCACCTGATTCGTTTTATTAATCGTAGTTCATAACTCAACGCTATCGCTTCAATAGTTAAGGATTAGCTACTATAAATGGCAAGTCAGTAGCCATTTGACTATACCTAAGGACGGGCTTTGTTAGCGGCTACTCAAAATGATAACACCCAAAACAAATAGCTAAGCTTTCATCGGACTCGAACGAGTGGCGATCAAACGCCACGTCTACCGTGACATGGAGGAAAAGCGATGACGAGCGATAAACCTAATCACACCACGACAGATGCGGGTATACCGGTCACCAGTGACGAACACTCGCTTACCATAGGACCCAACGGCCCGATTCTGCTCAACGATCACTACTTGATTGAGCAGATGGCAAACTTTAACCGTGAACGTATTCCCGAGCGTCAGCCTCACGCCAAAGGTGGCGGCGGTTTTGGGCGCTTTGAAGTGACTCATGATGTCAGCAAGTACACCAAGGCAGCCGTGTTCCAGCCGGGCACGACCACTGAAACACTGATGCGTTTCTCAACCGTGGCCGGCGAACGGGGTAGCCCGGACACATGGCGTGACCCGCGCGGGTTCTCGATCAAGTTCTACACCACAGAAGGCAACTTCGACATGGTGGGGAATAATACGCCGGTGTTCTTTATTCGCGACCCGATGAAGTTTCAGCACTTTATCCGCTCGCAAAAGCGCCGCGCAGATACCAATCTTCGTGACCATGATATGCAGTGGGATTTCTGGACGCTGTCGCCTGAATCGGCTCACCAAGTGGCTTGGCTGATGGGGGATCGGGGTATCCCGAAAACCTGGCGTCATATGAACGGCTACTCCAGCCATACTTATATGTGGATCAACGCAGAGGGTGAGCGGTTTTGGGTCAAGTACCATTTTAAAACCGACCAGGGAATCGATTTCCTCACCCAGGAAGAAGCGGACAAAATGGCTGGCGCAGACGCTGACTACCATACCCGCGACCTCTATCAAGCCCTTAAAAATGGCGATCACCCCAGCTGGACGCTGAAAGTGCAGATCATGCCGTTTGAAGAGGCGAAGACCTACCGTTATAACCCTTCGATCTGACCAAAGTGTGGCCCCATGCGGACTACCCGATGATTGAAGTGGGTAAACTCATCTTGGATCGTAATCCCACGGATTATCACACCGAGATCGAGCAAGCGGCATTTGAGCCCAATAATATGGTACCAGGTACCGGTTTAAGCCCTGATAAAATGCTGCTGGCGCGTGGGTTCTCCTACGCCGATGCCCACCGCGCGCGGCTTGGCGTGAACTATAAGCAGATCCCGGTGAATTCGCCGAAGTCGCCGGTGCACAGCTACACTAAAGATGGCGCGATGCGGGTGCAAAATGTCACCGACCCGGTTTATGCACCCAACTCGAAAGGCGGCCCCTCTGCCGATGCTGAGCGCTACCCTATGGATAACACCTGGGAAGTGAGTGGTGACTTTGTGCGCACCGCCTACACCCTGCGCCGCGATGACGACGATTGGGGGCAGGCCCATACCCTGGTGCGTGAAGTGATGGATGACGCCCAGCGTGACCGTTTGGTGTCGAACGTTGTTGGTCATCTATCGGATGGTGTTACGGAGCCGGTGCTTCAGCGTGCGTTTGAGTATTGGCGCAATATTGACCAGGAAGTCGGCGACCGCATCGCTAAAGGCGTGAAAGGCGGCTAACGCGTGACTTTTTAAGCACACGGCGCGCCGTCCACACCTTCAACGCTTAAGCGGGAAGGGGGGCAGAAAGGGCGGCGGGCTGTGTGTCTTGAGCCTCTGGCTCACGCACTAAACTTAACGCTTCATCAAATAGGCGCAATCCTGCGCCTTCTTTATGGGCGTGTTCTGACAAATGACGCCGGAAGCGCCTGCCGCCGGGGCAACCCTGGAATAAACCCAGCAGGTGGCGGGTAATATGATTCAGCTTCGCGCCTTCATCCAAGCGCTGCTGAATATACGGCCGGAAAGCGTTCGCAGCATCCAAACGGCTCTCTGCCGGGCCTTGCTCACCAAACAACTGTTCATCGACACCAGCGAGCAGCCACGGGTTTTGATACGCCTCACGCCCCACCATCACGCTATCCACATGGGTAAGCTGCGCTTGGCACTCCGCCAGCGTTTTAATCCCGCCGTTAATGCCAATATGCAATTCAGGGCGGCTCTGCTTTAGACGATGAACACGGGGGTAGTTAAGCGGCGGCACATCGCGGTTCTGTTTAGGCGACAAACCCTGCAGCCACGCCTTACGGGCGTGAACGGTAAACACCTCGCAGCCTGCGTCAGCAACGATAGCGATAAACTGCTC
This sequence comes from Halomonas sp. PA16-9, assembly GCF_009728585.1. Classification (NCBI taxonomy): domain Bacteria; kingdom Pseudomonadati; phylum Pseudomonadota; class Gammaproteobacteria; order Oceanospirillales; family Halomonadaceae; genus Halomonas; species Halomonas sp. PA16-9. Next base: position 1,395,239 of record NZ_CP040451.1, read on the forward strand.
AAGATCAGCGTCCTCATCCTGGTCATCAATACCAATACGGCACTTCACCGTGACCGGAATAGACACCGCAGCCTGCATTGCCCGCACTGCCTCTGCCACCTTTTCGGGGTAGCCCATCAAGCACGCGCCAATCAGGTTGTTCTGCACGCGGTCACTCGGGCAGCCGACGTTCAGGTTCACCTCGTCATAGCCCCAGGCTTCGGCAATCGCTGCGCACTCAGCCAGCTCACCGGCGTCGCTGCCGCCTAACTGCAGTGCAAGCGGATGCTCCACCTCGTTATAGCCCAAAAAGCGCTCACGGGGCGTCCCGTGCAAAATCGCACCGGTAGTGACCATCTCGGTATACAGCAGCGCACGCTTGGTTAAGGTGCGTGCTAGCGCTCTGTAATCGCGGGTTGTCCAATCCATCATGGGCGCGACGGAGAAAGTTCTATCCAGCTCCGGGCGGACAATGCCTGGTTTCATGCGGTTTTGCGCGGTTGTGTTATCATTCATAGCTGTTCATATTTACAGTGGTTGAGCCACGTTTTTAGCTAATTGGTGTCACAAATTTGGCACTTCGTGGCACTTTCATTTGTCACTTTTCGAGGCAGTGATGGCGACGATCGTGAAGCGTCCAAAAAGGGACGGCAGTTTCTCATATCTAGCGCGTATTCGCATTGCGCGTACTGGTCAACCTGACTACTCAGAGTCTAAAACATTCCTAAAAAGGCGATGGCTGCCGAATGGGCCAAACGTAGGGAGCTGGAGTTGGCCACACCGGGTGGGGTGCTTACTGCGAAATGGAAGGGCGTTACTTTACACGATGCGATTGAGCGCTACCTGCATGAATTTGCCGATGGAGCAGGTCGTAGTAAGAGAGCCACCATTGAGCAGCTCCGGCGCTTTCCGATCGCTCGCGTCAAAATTACTGAGCTCAGCAGTGAGCAGCTAATTGATCATGTGCAGATGCGTCGGCGTAGTGGCGTGAAAGCGTCTACGGCATCGCTCGATATGACCTGGTTAGGCATTATCTTAAAAACAGCCGTGGCTGCCTGGCGTATGCCTGTCAATTTGAATGAATTTGAATCGGCAAAGTTGCTTCTGAATAGCAAAGGGCTAACTAGCCGGCCTGCATCGCGGGATAGGCGGCCAACAGCCGACGAAATTGAGCGGTTACGGGCTTACTTTGTTCGCTCTCAAAAGATCCGGCCGAATGCGCTTATTCCCATGGAAGACATTATGGATTTTGCGATCGCCTCAGCGCGCCGGCAGGAAGAGATTACCCGGCTCACTTGGGATGATTTGGATACAGAGGCGATGACCTGCTGGGTGCGTGATGCCAAGCACCCACGGCAGAAGTGGGGCAACCATAAGCGCTTTAAGCTCACGCATGAAGCGATGGCCATCGTCCAGCGGCAGCCACGTAAAAAAGATGAGCCACGCATCTTCCCCTATTACGCGAGATCCATTGGCACCCGCTGGCGTGCAGCGACGGAGTCAAAAGGCGTTGAGGATCTGCGCTTTCACGATCTCCGTCATGAGGCTACGTCGCGGCTGTTTGAGGCGGGTTATGAAATCGTGGAGGTGCAGCAGTTCACGCTCCACGAGAGTTGGGATGTGTTGAAACGATACACGCATCTGAGGCCGGAAACACTGCAGCTGCGTTAGTCTTATACCGTTATTTTATGTCAGAGAAGGCCGCCCGAAAGGGCGGCGTGATTAATCGGGGCAGCCATTACGCTCACACTTTCTAACACGGGTATGACAATCCTCCAGTTTGCCTTCTAGTTCCTTGATTCGTTTCACCAGAACATCCTCCCGCGGCAAAGCGCGGCTTTCTAGTGCGCGTATGAAGGCAGCAAGCCGTTCAATTTCGATGCTGGAGAGCGCGCGCTTGCTGGCTGCAGTAAGGGTTCGCTCAATAATACTGTCCACGTTAGTTCTCCAAATTATGTGTGGAGGTAGCGCTACCTTTATGGGCACTGGCAAGCTTACCAACTTCATCCTGCTTCACCAGCGGTTGAGTGGGTATTCCAATCACGTTATTAATCTGACGTAGCTGGCAATGCAGGGTATAGCGCTCATGTGGTCCTTGCGCTTGATCTAACTGGCGAGCACATGAACGGCTTTGTTCCTGCAAAATCAACAGGTAGCGAAACTTGGGTGTATCGCCAATCTCTGCTCGCACCTCTTCCAGCGGGCGCACGCTATTGGCCTGTTGCTGTAATAACTCAATCGCTTGACGTTCGCGCTGGATAAAGTAGTGGCGCACACGACGGCCCATGGCGTTGTTTTCGATCATGGCCAGTTCTTTGGCCATACCTATTGTGAGATGGTAATCGACTCGATTGTGTCCACCACGTGGGTCTCTATTTTTTGCTCCCCCGTTTTGGGGAGCAAAGTTTGTAGGTGTTTGGTTCTCCAAATTGGAGGGATCAAAATCGGAATTCACTTTGCTCGCCGGATTTGGCGAGCAAAAAATTTGTACAGTGACGTAATCTTCAGCCTCAATGAATCCGTACTGCTCGATGCGGCCTCTTATCCAGTTCGAAAAGTCGCGTCCCACTTCCAAAAATTCATGCAGGTCGCGGGCGTTGCAGAGTAATTGCTTGCTTTCAGATTGAAAAACAGGGATCAAATGACTATTCATGATTATCTCCATGAGTGGTGGGCGAGTAGGCCGAGGGCGATAGAGTGGTGAGCGCGTAAATATCGAAGTAGGAGTCGGGCGCGCCGGCTACATGGAAGCCGGCGCATGTCTCACTCATTCACCATCTTCCACTGCTCCCTCGCCTCGGCACGTCTGGCATCGATGTATTGCGCCAGGTCGATCGCGCTGACCAGCCAAGGGCTTTTCTGGGAATCCCCTGCACGATAGGCGGGTACCGGTAAAGCCTGGGCGCCGGCGCGGAAGGCGGCGGTGCGGGGGCTAATGCCGAAGAAGCGCGGGGCGACTTCCTCAAGTGGAAGCTCTGTGCGGCCGTTGAATTCGGCGAGCAGTCCAAAGTATGTGTTCATTGCTGTCTCTCTGGGCGCTGCTTCCACTTCAGGAAGCGTTGGCGAATGCGGCGGAAAGTGGCCGCGGCGGTTGGGTTATGGTCTAACTCGACCCGGCTTTGGATCAGGCAGGCGGCGCAGAGCCAGTCCCGAGCGTCTTGTTCGTTGTGAGTGCCGTCGGGCAGAGTGCTTGCGTCGATCCCAAATTTGGCGCGCCGGCGGCGGTCTAGGTAGAGCTGAAATGCTCGATCCTGGCAGAGCATGGCGGCTTGCCTGGCGAGCTTGCCGCCCTTGGCCTGTTTAGCGCACATGCCGCCTCCGTTGTTCACGAATCCCTTGGCACTCAATGCACGTAGTGGCCCATGGGGCGGCGTTGCGGCGTGCCTGGGGAATCTCCTGGCCACAGTCTTCGCACTCCGGGTTTGGATTGGGAATGTACAGCGAAAGCCGGCTACTCAAGGCGGCCTCCATGCGGCGTTCCATGAGTTCGGTGGCGATGTCGGCGTTGTCTGCCATGGTTACTGTGCCTCTTGTTCAATAGCGGCATAGCGCTGCATCAGGCGACCACCGTTGCATACATAGGTGTGGGGCTCATCGGAGGCGCGGATGCTCCACTCAATTAGCGTTAGCGCAGCCTCCTGTAGTTCGCGATCAATCAAGCGCAGGCGGGTGGGGTCGAGTGGCCAGGCGGCTCCGTTGTAAACGGAGAGCAGCACGCGGCGGCAATGTTGGCTCTGGCCAGACGCCCCATCGGCGACCTTTATAAGACGTAGCAACGCTTCCGGGCCTTCTTCGTCGAGCTGTGCGCGCTTATGGTCGGCTTCGACTTCGGCGGCGATCATTGCCTCCTGAGCTTCACGGTTGCGTTCGCGTAGGCGCTGGGTCACCAGTGGCATTGAGTGGTTGGTCGTCATCACAGGCTCCTTCATGCTTGAAACACCCAGCACTTCACGCTTCCGCCGTTAAGGCGTACACGGGAGTTCACGGTGCGGTTGGAATCGATAAATTTGCGGGTCTTGCTGCTTTTCAGGTAACGCTTCAGCTCGCGCATCTCCGGGGTGCGCAGCTTGTATTCGGCGCAGGTGCGCTCGAAGTCTTTAAGATTGATGGCGATCAGGTCGCTGCCCTTGCCGTAGTGGTTCAGCATCGGTCGTCGCGCAGGCCCTCGATGTAGTCGAAGGCTTCCCAGAATTCAGCGACCAGCGGGTGGTCGGCGTTGATGGATTGCTGGCGTTCGCGGGCCATTTGCTTCACGTGGCCCAGGGCGATATCCAGGGTTTGCTGGTCGAAGAGATCCAAGCCTTCCGGCCCCAGGCACTCCACCAGGGCCATCAGTTGGCCGTGGCACTTGGCGATCCGCAGCACCTTGATATCCGGGTCATCGGCTAACTGGTCGGCGTAGTGGCGGGCGCGTTGGGTGATCAACGCCAGCAGCGCGGCCTCACGTTGGGCCACTGCCAGGGCGAATTGACTAACGTGTTCGATCTCGGTGCGTTCCAGCGCCTCGGCGAGTGCCTTGGTCTGTTTGTTCTGGCCTTCCCGGGTAAAGTGCAGGTGGCAGATACGGGTTTGGATAGCCTCGCCTGCCTGCACCGGGGCGTTCTGGCTGATCACGATGCTGCCGCGGAAGGGCGGCTCGTAGGTGTCGTTGCCGCTGTTCTTTACGCCACGGGCGCGGATCGAGCGGCCGTTGAAGGCGGTTTTGAGTTCATCCCAATCGAACTGCTTCTGTTTGGCGCCGCCTTCCTGCTCGCGGTCGGATTCGATCAATACCACCGGCAGGTTGCTCACCTGGGCGAAGTTGCGCGAGCGTGCCGGCATGGTGGCCTTGCTGGGGTCGAATCCTTCATAGTCGCGCCGGCCGCACAGCTTCCACAGAAACTCGATCAGCGTGGATTTACCCGCGCCGGCTTCGCCTACAATCTCCAGAAACGGGAAGCTGCCCATCTCCGCACGGATCTGCTCGGCCAGCAGGCTGCCCAGCCAGTAGCCCAGGGCGATGACGCCGCGGGTACCGAAGGCGCCCAGCAGCTGCTGTGTCCATTCGGTGTTGAACGCCTTGCGATCGGGGTTGATGTGCAGCGCGACGGATTGGCTGAGGGTTTTCAACTGGCGGCGGGGGCCTAGCTCAAAGAAGTCCTCGCTGTTGATCGGCACTACCTTGCCACCGGCCACGGCAATATCGCCGAACACATAGGCGCCGTGCTCCTTGCTGTAGCCAATGAAGTCGATGGTCTCGACGGTTTTGATGTTGCCGATCTGATCCTGCAGCAGGCTATCCAACTGCTGGCTAGTACCTGTCCATACCGCACCTGGCGCAACGCCCAGCAGGCGCTTTTTGTACTCCGAGGCGGATGCCAATTGGCCACCGCTAAAGGTGTTCTTGATCGGCGGGCGGCCGTCGGGAAACTCCACGCGGTAGTAGTACCAACTTTCATCAGTCACCGCGTTGGCCTGGTAGTAGAGCGCTGTGGGGTAACAGGAGCAGATCCGCTTTACGCTGCCGGATTGCTCCAGGGCAGCGTCGCGCAGGGCGGGGTCGATCTGCCGCTGGTCTTCACCGTCCAGCCCATCGGCGCGCAGGGCGCGGTCGAAGGCGTCCATATCCAGCTTCCACCACCACAGCTGGCGTTTAAACTCGAACCAGAACTCCCGCTGCTCGCGACGCTTGTAGATCAACAGCGCCTTGGCCATGGCCGTGGGGGCCAACAGCAGGTCGCCGTGGTAGCGGTAGGTTTCCAGGTGTTTCTCGGTGAGCTCGTTGCGCTGGTGGGCATCGTTCCAATCGTGGTCGGCGCTGGGGATCTGCGCGGCGTCGCAATCCCAGCCTGCAGCACGGGAGCGCCTTACATGCTTGTGAATGGCGTTGTGGCCAGCACGGTTGTTATCCAGCGCCCACACCAGGGTGGGGCGGCTGGTACCGACTTGGTGGGCGGCATCCGAAAGGGTTTTAAGGCTTCATCCGGGTAGTTGCCGCAGCTCATGGCAGAAACAGCGGCGATGCCGTGATGGTAGAGGGCGATGGCATCAAAGATGCCCTCTACAATCCACACCTCGCCAGCGGCGACCAGATCCGCCGCGGTGAGCGCAGGCGGGCACCACCACTGGCCTTTATAGCGGCCAACGAAATTGGCCTTCTGCTTGCCGAAGCGCTCCGGGTTATCTAGCAAGCGCTCCCAGTAAGCGCCGCCGGGCAGGGCGAAACGCACGGTGGCAGTACCGCCGATCTCCGGCTTCCAGTAGCTCTCCTGGGTGTACCAGCCCTGAATGCGGGCAGGCTCAAAGCCGCGGCCGTCGCGCAGGTAGCCATCCGCCACCGGCGTTGTTGAAGTGGGCTTTTCACCTGCCTTGGTGCTGTAGCGCTCGCTCCAGGAACGGAACAGATCCGGGAACAGCGCTTTCACGTGGATCTGTGCGCCACAGTTGTTTTCCCGCCCGCACTTCAGCATCCACGGCGCATCGGCGTTGATGTACGCCTCGCGCTTACCGCACTCCGGGCAGCGCACCCGTTGCAGGTAGGGGCCGCGCTCGATCGCCTCAAAATCGCTGATTAAGCGCGCAACAATGTCCTGGCGCAGCGATGAATTCACGCTCGCCTCCTTATTTAACAATGTGAAGGAGCTGGGTCGGGTTTTAGCTCACGACGCCTGCTGGGCCGTTATTGCTCCCTTTAGGCGGGGCACAAAACCTAGACCAGTAGCGGAGCTGGGGTCGTGGTGGAAGTGGGAGATGGGCTGCCTTATTCATCAGCTGATTCCTCGTAGTGTTCGTCGTTTGCGGCCAATCGATTAAGGTCAATTTTCATTAGTTGGAGTAAGCGAGGGGCGAAGGGCAGATCCACATTTGGATTCGGCATATCGCTGGGGGTTAAGGTGTTCAGCAACTGAAAACCCACCTTGCCTCGAAAGTTGCACTCGACGTTGCGGCACTCCATCACTCCTTCGCGGTACACCAGTGTTAGTGCCTCACTATTGCGGGTACGCATGTTGTGGCTGCAATGGGGGCAGGGCATACGGTGCTTGGAAGCGGTCGACATCAATGGTTTCTCCCTACGGGGTAAAGGGCGCGGCCACGGCCGGTGAGCCCTTGGGAACCTCGACGAATGCGGCGACGCAACAGCCACTCAGCCGCTTGTGCGCGTGTCTCTAAGCCTTGCTGTTTGCGAACGGCGTCAAGCACGGCGATGGTTTGCTGGTCGAGATCCATCGGTTGTTCCGGCATGGTTACCTCGGATGCGCGGTGGATATGTTCCTGGCCTCACATAGCCCGTTGGGCGATGCTCTCGGTAAGGCCAGCGAGATCGATGCCTAGCACGTCACTGGCTTCCTTCATCAGCATCTGGCGCATGATTTCGGCCTTGGGCACGCCGTTGTAATCGGCATGGGCCTGGATGATGGCAAGCTCATAGTCATCTAGGTAAACGGTGGCTTTATGGGAGCGAACTCGCTTTGGATCCTGGTACATGTTGGAGTCCTTATGCAGCAGGTAGACGAAATGGGTTACAGAAGCGGCATTTGGCTAGGTTTTAGACTGACAGCGCTAAAGTCGGACAGTGGCTTACCCACCATGCGATATAGGTCGCGCAGCTCATCCAGCAATATGTGTTGGTGGAAGGCATTGCGACAGCGCATCAACTCGCGGGTTACGGTGATAATTTGCCGGGAAAAGCCTAGTCGCTCTTTAACAGGCACTTGGCCAAAGAAGCCTTGCTTGCGCAGCGTGGGCAGAACTTCACCGCATACCCAGTTGGCAAATTCCACTGCCTGGGGCTTGTTAGAACGGAATAGCACCCTATACACAGCGGCTTCAGAGAGAAATAACACCTCGCCTGAGCCCCTTTGCCCCTTGAGATATAAGGGGCAAATCCACTCTTCAGGCACTCCTCTAAGGCTCCCTCGCTTGTTACTCCAGGTAATTTCCAAGGCGTCGAACACATCCTTGGCGCAAAACCACGCTTCGCCTTTTTCATCGGTGGCGGTGCGTACCTCAGCCTGCTGGAACAGAAACGGCGTGGCGAGCGGCTGCATATCGGTAGAGATGTTCATGGGTCGCTCCTTATTCGGCATTCAGCGTGTCTTGGTCGTACTCGGCGATGCCGCGCAGCATGAGCATCCGGCCGGTGGCCGACATCGTGCGCATTTCCAGCTCCTGAATGCGCTTCAGTTCCTCCCGCTCGCTTTTCGTGAGGTGAATCATGACGGGGCAGTTACACCCCTTGGGGGCATAAATTGGCTTTGGGGTAATGGTGTTAGTGGTGGCCATGGGTTAGGCTTCCTTAATAGAGTGAAAGACTTTGAACGAGACCTTGATCAAGGGGGCTTAGCGCTCGTAAAGGCGCACCAGCTTGCGCTGCAGGAAGTGTTCATCCATGTAGGTGCGCAGCTCGCAAAGCGCGTCTTCCACCTGCTCGATAGGGGCGTTTTGGGCCAGCATCGTGGCAGCGAGTTGGCCCACGGCTTGGGCGGTGGTGCGCTCTTCTAGCGCTTCTATATCCGCCAGCGGATTAGGCGTGTTAGTGCCGCGGTTCAGTGCGGTTTCGATATTGCGGCGAGTGTGTTCAGAGCAGCGGTCAAGCTCGACCTCGACCCCGCGGAACAGCGTGGTCTGAGTGGTAGGCATAACAATGGTGGCGAAAATGGTGACCATGGCATTGGTTCCCTTAGCTATCTGTAGTGATGTGAAAGACATGAATAGAATGGTTCAGAAAAATGAACCTGTCAATAAGGATGGTTCATAAATATGGTCATTGGTGAGCGCTTAAAAGAAGAACGTGAGCGACTTGGACTGAGCCAGACGGCTCTGGCCCTGATTGGTGGTGTCGGAAAACGACCCAGATCAAATACGAAAAGGCGCTAGTAACCCTGATTCTTCCTATTTGTCGGCGGTTTCTGATGAAGGCGTTGATATTTTTTATGTGCTCAAAGGCCACCGTTCAGGAACAGCAACGGCCCAACCTCTTGGGGTTCCGTTAAGTGAACCATCGCAGAATCTCTCGCCGGTGAAGATGTACGACATCGAAGCGGCAGCGGGCGCTGGCCGTAGCTTTGAAGGCGAGCCGGTAAAAACCACGCTGTATTTTTCCAGGGATGAACTGGCCGAGCAGGGGCTAGATCCTGCCCAGGTGGTGGGCATCAAAGTTCGCGGCGATTCGATGGATGACACCTTGGCCGATGGGGATTGGGTGCTAGTGGATCGCAGTAATCGTGACCCTAAACAGGAAGGTGTGTTTTTGCTGTTGGTGAGTGGGGAACGGCGGATTAAACGAGTGCAGCGCCTGGCGGGCGGCGCGCTGTACTTGATCAGCGACAACGAGCACTACCAGCCGGAAATGATCAAGCCGCAGGATATGCATGATGTGGAGATTCTGGGGCGGTGTGAGATTCGGATTGGGCGGGTGGTTTGATATTTTATTTCAAATAAATAAAAGGGTATAGGTATGGGGAATGTTGTTTCTTTTCATAAAGGTATTGATAGGCTAACAGCCGAAAATCTTATTCGCATTGATAAGCCGGTGGATGAAGGTATTAGGGCTTTGACACAACCTTGCTACCTTAGATGGTCAGACGGAACTGAAAGCCAAGCTTACCTAAAAATATTCGGCTCTAACCTAGGTACTTGTATTATTAATGAGATAACTGGGTTTTTGATAGGTAAAGCTTGTAATTTACCACTTCCTAACAAATTAGGTATGCTGCAACTTCCTGAAGATTTTGTAAAAGCTAATCAGTGTTGTGAATGGGCTATAGCAGTAAGCGAAGTGCCTGGTAAAACACTTAAAATGATTTATAAAGATGTAGGAGTAGATAGCTTTGCTCCTATCTTTGACCATCTTTTTGAATGGTCAAGAATTGAAGATGTCTTGGCATTTGATGACTGGATTGCTAACGGAGATAGGAATATTGGCAATGTGGTAATAGCTGGGTCAAGTTCTTATTATCTAATTGACCATAGTGATGCATTAGTTAAGTCTAATTGGAGTATAGGCGACCTAGATCCAAGTAGACAAGTTGATAGTGTTTTGGCAGAAGGTTATAGATATAATTCACGTGCATGTAGTGATAAGAAACGAAGCTTGTGATTGCTGCTTCCACACATTCTAAAGTATATTCTGATATTGCTAATGGTATTGAAGAAGTTTGGCAGGACTGTTTGCGCCTTATGTTTGGTGATGATTCTGATAAGGTTTTTAATGCGCTTAAAAACTTCATTCAGGAAAGGGCAAATGATGGAGCTGCACGAATACAAGAAAATCCAACGCTTTTAAAGGCGAGCTAAAATGATTAATTTAGAGTCGTTAATTAGTTCAAATTCTTCTAAAGATAGTGTTAATGGTGACTGGTATGTCATCCAGTGGAGCCCTGAGCCTCGAAATGGTGAGCGCTTTAATTTGGGCGTGGCTGTAAGTCATAGCGGTGGAGATGTTGATTTTAAAGTTCTCGATTTTTTTAATAGATTTGAATGTGTTTATGGTAAAAGTAGTGAAGCTGTGTTTCATGCACAATTAGCAGTAGAAGTTATTGAGCATTATCTTGACGAAAGGCGAGAGGATAACTTAGTAGTTATTAATCAAAACCCTCATTTCTTCATTGATAAAAGAGGTGTTGTAAGAGGGGAGGATGTGCATGTTTTAGTAAATCAACTTTTTGATGAAATGGTGCCAATGGGAAGGCCAGAGGAAAAGCTGTTAAGAGCTACCAGTGTAAGCAGAACAAGGGCTGTAAATGAGGTTAGAAGAATTTTAAGGTCAAGAATGGGTAGTCTTAAGAACTTTATGCCTTCGAATCCATATGTTACTCCAGAAGGTAGTAGTAGAATATACTTACCAGTGAGAACAAAAAATTCAACAGCTACCGTTGCAAGTGCCAGGGTGTCAGGTGAACATACTGCTAGGCTGAATATTTATGAAGCTCAAAAAGATATATCTTTATCAAAGGGTTTTATAAACAAGAAAAATAATTATATGCATATACTTTTGCCAGATAATAATCTTAGTGATAAAATTTTAAATAGTATTGAAAATCAAATAGATAACGTTTCATACATGTTAAAAAAGGAAGATATTTCTTTGGTTACACATAATGATGAAGAGGAGCTTGCTGTTTACATTCAAGAAGCATACCAAGCTACGGGTTAGTATGTTGCTTTTTAGATGTTTTATTGGCCCATTTACAATTTGGGAGTGGGGTTCTTTTATTCTTGTTTGCCGCTCCCTCATCCGTATACGCCACCATCAACTCATCCCAATTCGTCGTATAGCGCGGGCTTCGGTTCGCGCAGCGTAGGTGCCAGGGGGCGTTCTTTTCTGGCAGCCCCAGGCGTACCGTTCCTTTTCCATCTTCTCGTTTAGCGCGTCCATGGTGGCCATTAGCTTTTGGCTGCGCTGGCGTTCTTCTTCCGTTTGCGGTGTGTCCATTAGGCTGAGCTGTTGGCGGTTCTCGTCGGTCAGGTCGATCAGCATCACACCCGCTTTCTTATAGCCATACTTAGGGCGGTAGATCTTGCGTAGTGCTTCCTGGGCGGCGTGGAGTATGTCGCGGGTGTCCTGGCTTGGGCGTTCCATTTCTACCGCCAGGCTGGGGGAGTATTGGGGCAGGTCGGGCCTGAAACGGTCGGTTTTGAGAAACACCAGCACGGCGCGGGCGAGGCTCTTTTGCTCACGTAGCTTTTCGGCGCCGCGTTGGGCGTGTTGGCGAACAGCGCCTTGTAGGTCGCAGAGCTGTGAGGTGGGGCGGCCAAACGATCGGCTGGTCATGATGCGCTGGCGGGGTTCGTTAAAGTCGTTCATTTCCAGGCAGCTAATGCCGCGCAGCTCCAGCACCGTGCGCTCCATGTTGACCGAGAACTTACGCCGCAGGCGTTTGGCGTCTGCTTCGCGGAGATCCCAGGCGGTGTTGATGCCCAGGATCTGCAGGCGCTCGTTTAACCGGCGGCCAACGCCCCACACATCGCTGACCTCGATCTGCTTTAGCAGGTGTTTGGCTTCGTCGCTTTCCGCGTGAAGGATGCAAACGCCGGGGTAGCCGGGGTGTTTCTTGGCAATGCGGTTGGCCAGCTTGGCAAGGGTGTGTGTTGCGGCGACGCCTACACAGACGGGGATGCCGGTGCCGCGGCGAATCATCCGATGCAGTGATTTGGCGCGCTCTAACAGCGCTTCAGGCTCGAAGCCATCCATACGCACGAACATTTCATCAATGGAGTAGGGCTCTACCCCAGCGGTTTCACGCTCCAGGATGCCTTGCACCCGGTGGGACATATCGCCGTAAAGTTCATAGTTGGAGGAGTGCAACACGATCTCGCCGCGTTCGACTAGGTGACGCACCTGGTGGGCGGGGGTGCCCATCTCGATACCCAGCGCTTTCAGCTCTTCCGATCGGGCGATAATGCAGCCGTCGTTGTTGGACATAATGCCCACCGGGCGGCCGTTCAGCTTGTGGTTGAACACCCGCTCGCAGCTGACGTAGAAATTGTTGCAGTCCACCAAGCCAATCATGTTGTCACCATAACTCTTGTTAAATACTGTTTGTTTACACAGTATTTGCGGTAGGAAAAGCGACAGGCAAACGCTAATGTACGTCGCTTAATGTGGAGCAAGCACAGGGCCACAGCATGCGAGTAAATTAATTAGGGCCAGTGGTAATGGGCGTGGAGCACCCAGCGATAGCAGAATTAGATAAGCGAAAATTTCCACCTAGCTGTTTTCTGGTGGAAATAAGCGAGGACGCACGCCCCGGCGGGCTATGGACGGAGGGCGATGTGCTGGTGGTGGATGAGGCGCGTTCGTTTGGCCACGGGGATCTGGTGGTGGCTGAGGTGGAAGGGGAATTCCGATTGTTTAAATCCCACCGCGTGGGTAGCCGTTGCCGGTTGTTGCCCACCGCTGGTGGTCAGGGGTGTTTATTACCACTAAGCAGTATCGGGGGGTGGTGGTGCAAGCCAGGTGTTGGGCGGTGTAGGTTATTTCTTACAAACAGATGGCAAAATGCTTACATCATTTATTCTGCATGTTTGGCATAATGGTTAAGTCGCCTTGTAGCACGCGGGGCGGGAATCGCCTCGCCAGAATCATGCGGCAATAAAAACCCCCGGCTATTTGGAGTGGCCGGGGGTTTTGTTTTTCCTTAGTTATGCGCCTTTGCGTGCCCTGGCCAGTTCGGCCATGGCGACGCGGGAAAGAAAGCCCGAGCGGGTTTTATCGCCGGGATGGCTGGCGACAAAGTCATCAATCTGCTTAACCAGTAGATCAGGCAGAGTAACGTTGATTTTGTGGCTTTTTCCCAGGTAGGGGGTCAGGTCAATATCCACCACCGCCCAGATCCAGCCAGCGTAATCAGGATTGTCCATGTGGTGCTCAATGGACGTTGCTTCGGGAATGGGGTCGCCATACTCCACGGCTACTTCCAGCCATCCTTCGATCGCTTCCTTGGCGTTAATCATCGCCTCTTCAAACGTATCGCCTGCTGAGTAGCAGCCGGGCAAATCAGGTACCGCCACGCCATAGGCGTGTTGTTCGTCGCCACGTTCAATTGCAATGGGAAACAACATACGTTGATCTCCTGTAAGGGGGCAGCAGTGACCAGCCTCATAAGAGGCCGGCGCTTTTTCTGATTGCTCTTACCAATCCCGTTTTCAAATCCTTTTTGGGATGTGGCACGGTGACCGTGCCGGGCTTGGTAGGGTGCCTGAAGTGGTGGTGGCTGCCGTTGACCCTGACCAGCTCCCAACCGTCTTTCTTCAGTTCTTTTATCAGTGCTCTGCTATCCACCTCCTGCCCCTGTGCTGTTAACTATGGGGTTACTATAACCCTGAAACGAAAAATGGTCAATTTCTATAACCCTGATAACCCCGTTTGGTGAACGGGTGGGGGGCTTAGATGTTGTTCCAGCTTATGGCGTTGTAAGAGATCTCTTACAAATCTTGTCGACGATGGCTTACATAAACGGATCAATTTATCTGCCATGCTGCCAATGACGCTTGGATGCGCGAGCTGGAAGGAATCAGCTTTTCTGTAAGGAGACGGATGCCAAAAGCCCTCGGCCAACGGATGGCCGGGGTTGTCTGGTGTTGCTTGTTAAGGGCCCATCCCGATAATTCCCACCGACACATCTGCGTTAATATTCACTGCGTCTCCATCCTAATACTGCAGGTGTAACCCCGCTCCGTGAAATTGTGGGTGACTTCGTCAATGATCCAGGGCGTGGCGTTGATCTCTGGCTTGTAGCCTTGGGCTGTGACCGGGGTTTCGGGGGAGATGTCAGCCCTGCCCAGTGCCAGCGTTAGCTCAAATTCTGCCTGGCCGCGCTGAATGCGTTGCCATTCACTGCGAGCGGCGCCCAGGGCGTTGACTTCTGTGGCGTAGGAGGAAGGGGGGTACCGTTTGTTTAAATCCCACCGCGTGGGTAGCCGGTGCCGTTTAACACGGACGAAAACTTGAGAAGATAGGTTTGTCGCTTGGAAGCATGCGGGACGGAATCCGCCTCGACAGAAGGATGCGGCAACGAGATATGCCCCGGCCATGGATGGCTGAAGGGTTTCGTACCTTCACACTCAAATTTGTTTTGCATTCTATGCATGTGCTAAGTTCATTTGACTGTATCTGGACTGTGCACCTTGGCCAGGGGGTGGAATGAGCAAAATTTCAGAAATTAACTCTTACCAACGAGCTAGTGAAGTCTTGAACCTTGTAGGTGCTGATGAACCTATCGCGGTTAACGCAAATAATTTTGTTTCTTTAATAGGTGATTATCACTTAACTGATTCTGAGCCTCCTCTTCAGTGCTGTTGCGAAAAGAAACTGAAAAAACTTTGTGGCCAAAATCACAGAAATGGATATGTAGTTGAGCTAAAAGGCAACGCGAAATCTTTGCTAGGGAGTACTTGCGTTAATGACTTCGATCCAGAAGGTGAGCTGAAGAAATCAGTAAGTCATTATGATAACAAAAAAGGTATTTGGAAAGGGTTAGTTATATAAACCATTGCTTTTATGACAAACAAAAAATTTTAAATTCTCTAAGTAAGGAGAGTGATCGGTTAGGTGAAGTCAATGAATTTATTTCCAGTTTGATGAGGTCATTACCCTCCCGCGTTCTATCTACATTACAAGGCATGGCTAAAACAGAAAGAATAGCGGTAACAGTAGATGTTAGAAAAGTCGTTGAAGGTAAGAACAAAGAAACAGGTGAAATCGAAAGAGATGTGGATGTCTTTACTCATACTGTTGGGCATGCCTACGGTGTGAGCCTTTTTAGTCATGATTATAGATTTAAGTTAATGTCAGACCTGAGGCGAAAAATCGATCTATTAAATGATTTGGAATACTTCAAGCATGATACTGGGCCAAGAGTGGTTTCTAGAATTCATAAAGAGCTGTTAGAGATAGAAGTAATCTGTGATCAGGCTAGGGCTTTTTGTTCGGAGCAAGTTGTTTTTGAAAATTCAGACAGAAAATATTTTATTTATCTAACCTCAGATCGAAAAGAGCGAATCAATTTATACCGGATGTGGTACTTGGGGAAATTCAGTGAGCCAATATCAATATCAAAGGCAGAACGGGAAATATCGCTAAGCGACTCTGAGATAATTAACAAGTTTGGAGCAACAAATTTGATTATAGACGCTTAATAGATTCAGTTTTTCACCTCACACCTTACCTGCGTCCCGAAACCACCATCATTCAGCGAATGAGTCACCTCCGCCACCAGCCAGGCCGTGGCGTCAATTTGCGGCTTGTAACCGCTAAGCGTGAGCGGCGATTCCGGCAGAATATCCGCCCTCCCAGAGCCAGCGTTAGCTCAAATTCTGCCATGCCTCGTTGGATGCGTTGCCACTCGGCGCGTGCGGCGGCCAGGGCGTCGTCTTCCGTGGCGTAGGTGGGCCGCAGCTGTTTGGCATTTTCTTCGGTACCGGCCAGCACGGTTTTGCGCTCTGCGCCCCGCGTGTCGTTCCAGTAGGCTTTTACGCCGCTATAGGCGTCGCGATCTGTCACGCTGTAGCGGTGCTGGTCACCGTCGCGGCGGGTGAGGGTAATGGTGGGCATGGCTTGGCCGCTGGCGGTGAGCCCTTCGCCTGCAACGGTAAACAGCAGACGTCCAGCTTTAATGGCGGCAATGGCGTCGTATCGTTCGCCCAGGCGGGTGAGAAAGTTTAGATCCGACTCGTCGGTTTGGTCGATATGACCAATGCGAATGCCGTTGAGCTTGGTGGCCACCACTGGCTCTAATTTATTGCGGCTGGAGATAGTGGTGACGATCTCGCCCAGCGTCAGGTCGTGCCAGCTTTGGGTGCGCTTACCGGGTAGTTGGCCGCGCATATCCGCCGAGCGGGCGCGGATGGTGAGCTGGTCGGGCGTGCCGCTGTGCTGCACTTCATCTACCGTAAAGCGGCCCTTGTCGATCAACCCTTCATCCAGCCAGCCAAAGGCCACTTGCAGCTCGGCGCCGCGTGGGGGAATGGCGAGCTGGCCATCATGATCGGCCAGGGTGATATCCAATTGGTCGGCTTCCGGGCCGCGCTGCTCGCGTAGGGTCAAACTGATCAGCCGGCCGTTGATGCGCGGGGTGATGTCGGTGCCATCCAGCGTGATGCGATAGCTTACTTTTGGATATCTGGGGCGTGAGTAGCGGGTATTCATACGTAGCCCCCGGCCAGGCGCGCCACAGCGGGTACAACTAAGCGGCCAATCAGGTCTGTGCGTTCATCATCCACATGCTCAAGCGTGAGGTTGAACTCGATTTTCTCAGCAGCGCCGTCACGGAAAAAGTGGGTGCTGGTTTCTTCCACGCGGGTAACGACCCATAAGCCGTACTGGCGGCCGGTGCCTTCGACCAGCGGCCAGGCGTTGCCCTGGTTCGCCATCTCGCGGATCTCATCCAGGCTAAAGCGCCCGCCGGTGAAGGTGGGGAGCAGGGTGCCGCTAAGGGTGATGGTATCCGTCCCTGGGCCTGCGAACTGGTAGGCGGGCCGCTGTCCCACGCGAGATTGGCTGGGGTGTCGCCACTCGCTAATGCGTTTTAACTCTTGGTAAGGCACGCTACGGGTTTCAAACACGAACATGCCAAGGGCCATTAGCATGAAAAACATCCTCAATCGTTTTCTCAAGTGGCGAGAGGCGAATAGTAAAAAATCGTTTCCTAAAACAGAGTTAGCCTCAAGGTTCATGGGCCAGTTCATTATTGGATTGGGAATATTTGGAACGTGTGTCAGCTTTCTTGCTCAGCATTTTTCCCCAACTAATGAAGTGTTTATGGAAATGGTTAAAAGCTTTGACGCTTCTACATATGTGGCTATTGCTATGGTGATGATTGGCTATATCAAGATTCGTCATTCAAAGAGCCAATCATTAGCTTTGGCCGCGTTGTTTTGCCTGTTAATGGCGGTTTCTTCACAACTAGTTGCCCTAATGCCTACGGATATAACGTTTGATCCTGATAATTTTGCTCGTCAGACGGCGATTTATGGGCCTATTGCTCTGATGTTTATCTCTTTGTATGGCATTACATTCAATTTAGCGGTGATGGTATTTAAGTCGGTCGAGAGTGAGCCTATTCAGGTTTAATCGAGGTCTCGCAGGGACGAACGCTGCCGCGCCAGGGCATCGCGCTGGGCGTTGGCCAGGGCGCGTTGCACTTCCTGCGCCACGTACTGGGCGAGCTGCTGTTCGTTCATGCCGGGGGCTGGGGTGACGTTAATATTAATATCGCCCATGGTGAAACCGCCTGCCTGGGCATTGGGCGCGCTCAGCGGTGGCCGGGTATCAAACTGAATGGGCGTTGGTTGCTCAATGCTGGGCATCGCCGCTACTGGTAGGGTAGCGGCGCCCAGAGCCAGCCCGGCACCGGCGCGGGTGACGCGGCGGGCGATCTCTTGAATACGCTTGGCGGGTTCGTCTCGCTGGGCTTCCAGCCCTCTATTCAGGCCGTCTACCGTATCGCCGCCCAGTTGGGTAAACACGCGGGAGGGGCTGTTGATATCCAGTACGTTGGCGAACCAACTACGCACGCTGCCCGCCATATTCACTACACGGTCGCGCAGTTCGCCTAGCTTGCTACTAAGGCCGCTGATTAACCCATCCACCGTGAAGCCGCCTAGCTGGGCAAACACCCGTGAGGGGCTGTTGATCCCCAGCACGTTAGCGAACCAGTTACGCACGCTCCCCGCCATGCCCGTTATGCTATCGCGCAATTCGCCAAGCTTACCGGTTAGTCCGCCGATCATGCCGTCCACAATGGCGCTGCCAAGGGAGCTGAACTGCTCGGGGATCTGAACGCCCAGGGCGCTTAAAGCGTTAGTGATGCCCTGGTAAAGCAGGCCCAGCGGCGACAAGTTCATGAGCAGCTGCGCCACGCCGCTAGTACCGTTATTGAACACGTCTTCGACCTGCTGCCACAGCCCCTGGAAAAAGGCTTTGATCGGTTCCCAGTAGCGATAGATCAGGTAAGCAGCGGCGGCGATCGCGGCGATGGCGATACCAATCGGGTTGGCGAGCAGGAACATCGACACAGTACGTAACACGCCGCCCAGCCACAGGAATGCTTTGCCTGCCATAAGGATCTGCGGGCCTACTAACGCCATGCCGTAGCGCACCATGGCAATGGGGCCGAGGATGGAGGCGAGCATCATCGTTAGCGCGCCGCCCGCGGTGACCAGCACGGCCAGAATGGCGACCACTTTGGCGATGGTACCGGCGAGACGTGGGTTCTCATTGATCCAGCGGCCTCCGCTGCGGGTAATGGCAGTCACGTTCTGGATAAGATCGCGCAGTGGGCCGTTGTTGGTCTCGGTGAGGGAGATGCCCACTTCATCCCAGGCGCTGCTGAGCGATTTGAGGTCGCCGCCGATGTTATCCGCCATGGTTTTCGCCACGCGGGCGTTCTCACCGGCGGCGTTGGTAAGAATCTCTACAAACTGCTCAATGCCCGCGCTGCCTTGCTGGGCGATCAACTCCGCCATGCCTGCGCCCGGCTCTTCGCCGAAGATGTCCTTCAGGTAGGCGGCGCGGTCGGCGTTGCCCATAGCCTCAGTGGCTCTGGCCACATCGGTAAGGATGCGGGGGATATCGCGCAGGTTGCCTTGGGCATCTTTGGCGTTCACGCCCAGGGTTTCCAGCGCTCCGGCGGCTGCCCCGGTGGGGGCGGCCAGGCGGGTGACCATGGCGCGCAGGGTGGTGCCTGCCTGGCTGCCTTGAATACCCACGTTGCCTAGCAGCCCAGCCATAGCGGCGGACTGTTCCAGCGACATGTTCATGGCCCGCGCCTGGGGGGCGACGTACTTCATAGATTCGCCGAGCATTTCCAGATCGACGTTGGCCCGGGTGGTGGTGGCGGTGAGCACATCGCCCACGCGACCCATCTCGGCGGGGTCTAGCCCGAAGCCGGAGAGAATGTTGGAAGAGATATCCGCCGTGCGGGCCAGGTCGGTGCGGTTGGCCAGTGCTAGGTTGAGCATATCCGGCATGGCGGCCTGAATGGCCTCCGGATCGAAGCCTGCCATGGCGAGGTAGCCCTGGGCATCGGCGGATTGACCAGCACTGAATGCGGTGGTGGCTCCCAGTTCCCGTGCCTGGTGGCGGAGAGCCTGGAAGCGTTCATCGTCGGCCTCCAGGCGGGTCAGCGCCTGCACCCGAGACATGGATTCCCCATAGGCAACGCCAGGGGCCAGCAGCCGTGCCCCGGCGTACAGTGCGGCACCACCACTGGCTGCCATGCCCGCGCCGGTACCGGCCATGTTGCTGCGCATGCTCATGGCGCCGTCGTATCGGCCCCTTGCCTGGGCGGCATTGCGCTGCTGTTCTGCTAGCCGTTTTAATCGGTGCCGCTGCTCATCCACAGCGGTGTTGGCCTGCTGTATCTCGCTGGCTAGTCGTCGTTGATCGCGGGAGAGGTGTTCGGTGCTGACGCCGTTATTTTTCAGCGAGGTGCGCAGCCGCTGTAGCTGCTGGCGTTCTTCGTCGTAGCGCTGGGTCAGCTGGCGGGCCTGGGCAATGGCCTTTTGACGCTCGACGGCCAGGGCAGCGGTGTCGCCCTGGTTGGATTGCATCTGTTGAGAGAGGCGGCGGATGCGTTCCTGCTGTTCGCGCAGGGCGCTGGTGGTGTCGGTGGATTGCCGGGACAGGGTACGAAAGGAGCTGACGTCTTTCTGGGTGGCCTGCAGTTGCTTTAAGCGCTCGCGGTTTTCGCGTATGGCTTGAGACGCGACCTGGGAGGCGCGATCAATCGCCCGTAGCGGTCGGGTGGCCCGGTCGACGGCGTTGAGTATTACCTCAAGCTTTAGATTACGCGCCACGCTTGCTCCTGTTTTCCGTGGGTGTGCTGCGCTTTCGCGCCCGTTCGCGCCACTCCATTAGCTCCCGCAGGCTGAAGTCGGCGCAGTCTTCCGGCGACCAGTGGAAGACGATGGCGAGATCCGCCATCGCATCTTCTACTTGGCCAGGTAGGTTTATTCGGTTTCGCCCTTGGCCCGCTTCGTCAGCAAAAAACTGGCGATTTCACCGCCGCACTGCACCAGGTCGGCCGGATCCATCTGGCGTACTTCGGTCGCGGTGAGCGAAGGGTTGGAGAGGCGTGGGATCAGGGTGATCAGTGCATCGGTTTGCATCTGCAGCACATCGGCCAGTGAGATGCCGCGCAGCTCGCCGGATTTGGGCTTGCGCAGGGTGATGCTGTCGATGGCTTGCTCGCCGCGCTTGATGGGTTCGTCCAGCTTGATGGGATCGGTCACGATGGCAGTGTTGGCTTTGGTCATGGTGGTGTTCCTAGTGCGTGAGTGAGGTGTGGGGAAAGGAGCGGTTTAAATACCCAGCCGCTTACGGCGACCGGCTAGGCGGTCAACGCCGTTGACCTTGAACACGCCGTTCACCAGGTCGATCTCGATTTTCTCGGTACCGTCGATGGTGAGCTTGTAGTAGCTAAGCGTGCTGGTGACTTGATGCTCGGTGTTCTCGCCGGTTTGGGCATCGCCCATATCGATCTCGGTGTGGCGGCCGCGCATGACGACCTCGACGGCGGAGGCGTCTTCGATATCGTCGCGCTCGTAGCTGCCGGTCATGCGTAGCATGTCGGCATCGATGCGGGCGGTGCCGAAGTTGTCGAACAGGCTTTCGACCAGGCCGCCCACCGTCCACTGAACGGTGAGCAGGCCGTCTTGGCCCATATCGATACCCACGGCGCCGTCCATGCCGCCACCGCGCCACTCTTCGATCTTGCGGGTGAGGGTGGGCAAGGTGATCGACTGGACGATGCCCTGCCAGCTTTCGCCGTTGCTGAACAGGTTCAGGTCTTTGAGCTTTTTCGGGAGTGCCATGGGGTTCTCTCGCTATTCAATTCAGGCGGTAGCCGCGACGCGCTCGGCGAAGTCAGCCAGGTACGAATCGGTAATGCGTTGCTGGAAGCCGAGATCCTCCAGCGGCGGCACCGGTGTGTAGTCGTAGTCGATGCGCAGCTTGCCGGCCTTGAGGGAGGTCTGGGTGTTGAGCTCTTCATTCAGCCAGGCGCTGCCATCCACAATCAGCCCCAGGGTTTTCAGTTCGCGGAACTTGGCGTTCAGGCCTTCGATGATGTCGCGAGCCAGTGAGGTGTGCAGGGGCAGATCCACCGCCCACAGGTGCGCTTCCGCCACGGTGTCGGCGAGGATCTGGGCGGTGCGGGTGTAGTTCTCGAATGGGAAGAGGCTTTGCGGCCCGGCGCAGGTGCGCGAGCCCCAAAAGCGGTAGCCGCTTTGGTTGACTAAGGTGGTGACATCGGCAGCGTTGAGCAGCCCGGCATCGGTGGCGGGGTTTTGTAGATCCCAGAACACGTCTTTATTGATGCCGGTAACGCCGTTGACCACCACGTTACTCAGGGTTTTGTGCCAGCCGACGGTTTGATCCAGCTTGGCGCGCAGGCCCAGGGCGATAGCCACGGGGCTGATATCCACCGTGTCAGCGTCGTCGGTATCGAACGCTTGCCACTGAGGCCAGATGACCATCAGCTCGCGTGCACCGAATTCATCGCGGTAGGCGAGCACATCGGTAATGGTGTCGCAGCCGTGAGCATATACGTAGCCGAAGGCCCGAAGCTGCTCCAGCACTGAAACCATGGCGGTGGCCACCGGTTGGGTATCAAGGTAGGGCACGCCAATAATGCGTGGCGTGACGCTCAGCTTCTGATTGGCGGTGAGCAGCGCTTGCAGCCCGGTGCGCTGACCTAGCTCAGTGGTGGTGCCAATCACGTTGGCGGTGGTTTCTTCTTTTGTTTCGCCTTCCTCCACCCGCACCACGACGATGATGGGCTTGGCCTGCTGGCTGATGGCGGTGAGGGTGTCTTTCAGCGTGCCTAGGGTGCCCGCTTTGCCAATAGCGGTATCGACATTGGTGACCAGGGCGGGCTGGTTAAGGGGGAAGGTGGTGGCATCCGCATCGGAAGCGGTGCAGACCACGCCAATCACCGCCGTGGAGACGGTGCGAATGGTGCGCGTGCCGTCGTTGACTTCCGCAACGCGTACGCCGTGGTGGTGTTGATCGAGTGCCATGGTGGCTCCTGCGCAGGTTCACTGTATAAAGTTGTGAATTCACGCAGGTATCGTGCGGGGGCTTGGGGGAGGGTGGTAGCGGTTCTGGGTGTGAGTGGGGCGGTTTACACCTTGTACTCGATTTTTTTCAAAAACCGAGATTGTGCCGCGTAGCGTTACGCGCTACAATCAATGTAGTTTCACCATATGGGAGGCACTGCAATGCGATGATAAAGAAAATAAAACATAAGGGGCTGAAGCGACTTTTTGAAAAAGATCAGCCACAAGGAGTGCAACCGAATCATGTAGAGGATTTAAAAGATATACTTGCTGCATTGGATGCAGCCACCAAACCAAGCGATATGAATTTACCAGGTATGGATTTTCATGAGCTGAAAGGTGATAAAAAGGGCTTCTTTTCGGTGCATGTAAATGGTAATTGGGTAGTCATATTTATGTTTGATGGGGAAGATGCACACCTCGTTGACTATTTAGACTATCACTGATGGCGGCGTCTCTTGATAACCGAAGCGGTTCGGTTATCAAGGGTCACCGAGTAAGTTAGCTAGCTTTGATTGCTAGCTATATGAAACAAAGGCTTATCGTATTGGATAGCCTTTCAATCATACAAAGTGTGTTAACTAACATGCGTTGTGTATGGAGATAATCAAACTATGGCTATGATGAACCCGCCGCACCCAGGCCGCTTATTGCGCAACCGGGTCGTGCCAGCGTTGGGACTGAATGTCACTGAGTTTTCTAAGAAGCTAGGTATGTCACGTACAGCGGTATCCCGTGTGCTACATGAACATGCCAGCATTTCCCCTGATCTTGCGGTTCGGCTTGAGCATGGCGGTATTGGTAATGCTCGTCACTGGATGACGATGCAGGCTAATTACGATCTATGGCAAGCAGAAAGCAAGCAACAAAATCATATTGAAAAAATTGCTGCTGCGTGTAATTAATATCTTATTAATTAAAAGTTTAATAAGGTATTGATTAAGGAATAAAAAGCCTCACGTACCGCTACGTGAGGTTTTTTAGTTATTGCCACCTAATAGTAAAAAAACACGGTAATAAAGGCACAAGCCTATTTTATGCCCCTTATAAATAGTAGGTTAACAAAATAGGAGGCCTATTACCGTGACAATTCTATTCATCCTAATCGAGCTGTGTCATGTTTATTCACCATCAGCCCGACCGCTATGCCGCCCTTAAGGGCACCAATCCAACGACTACCAAAATACTTCTTTTAACTTTTCGTGCTCTCCAGCTTCAAGAGCGGCGTCAAGCCGGTCTTTCAACTGCCAACTTTTCTGATAAATCCCCTCAATATGCCCCAATGCTGCCAGCGTGAGCGCCTCGACTTCCGTGGCGGTTAGCTCGCGGTTGACGTTTTTCAAGCCCCGAAACGTAAGCGTTGCCTCTGGCTGGCCAGCGGCTATGAGGCGCTGTGCTTTGGCTTGCAGTCCCAGTAGATTGACCTGATCTTGCGGGCGAGTTTGTACTACATCGGTTTCGCCGTTGAAATCGTACTCCAGACCAGATGCAAAAGCTTCATCGCGGGCAGCGTCCAGCTCGCGGAGCTTGTGGGCGGTGAGTTCGTCGAGGGGTTCTGGGGGGGGCTAGCTAACACAGGATAGCCGCTTTCATCGGCGATGATCCGTAAGCCGCCTGCTTGTCCTGCCAATAGTTCGCTGTGTTCCTCTGCTGTGATTTCGACAACGTCATTAGGTAGCCTGCACCCTGGGTTGGGCACGTTGATCATGGGTGGATCAATTGATTCATCGCGCACTTTAATCACCGGCGCTACATCTTTGCCCAGGTAGTCAGGGTCGGGCACTTCGATCAGTGGCCATTCGAAGTCGGGGTCTATCATTCTCATGGTGGGGGCGCCGTGGACTGCGTCGCTATAGAATCCTTTTTTTTCAGCACTGTAATAAATCATCTTAATACCCTACTGCAATATAATTGATAGAAAGTTCACCTGACGTGATCCCATCAAGACGCGTTACCCTGCAATCAAACCCCGATGCATCCCGATCACCCACGATAACAACAACAGGGCCTGTGCCAATGTGGTTAGCCGTTACGCAAGCGCACGTTGAATTAAATGACATTGGGAAATTGACCCGTTGAGCCTTGCCCGACGCCGTTATGCTTGCGAACCCCCACTGAAAGCGGTTTTGACCTAAAATATCTTGCCCGCCTTGCGATCCGCCCGAACGATTAAATTGATTTGACCGGGCTACCGATGAGTCAACACTTAGCGTGCGGTTGCTAGATAGATTTCCTCCGCCGCTGAGGCCATCGCCTGCCGTGATCGTGCGGTCGGGCTGAACGGCGCTGTTGGCTCGGCTTAGGCTGGTGATAGTGGCCTTATCCAGCGATAGCGTGCGATTAGCGCTTAAGTTGCCGCCACCGCTGAGGCCAGTACCGGTATTAATGACACGGGATGTGCGCACCACTGAGCTATCGACACTGAGCGTTCTATTAGCTGATAAATTTCCTCCGCCGCTGAGGCCATCACCTGTCGTGATCGTGCGGGCTGGCTGAACGGCGCTGTCAGCTCGGCTTAGGCTGGCGATAGTGGCGTTATCCAGCGATAGCGTGCGGTTGGCGCTTAAGTTGCCGCCCCCGCTGAGGCCAGTGCCGGTATTAATGGCACGGGAGGTGCGCACCACTGAGCTATCGACGCTGAGTGTTCTATTGGCGGATAAACTTCCTCCGCCGCTGAGGCCATCGCCTGCCGTGATTGTTCGGGCTGGCTGAACGGCGCTGTCAGCTCGGCTTAGGCTGGTAATAGTGGCCTTATCTAGCGATAGCGTGCGGTTGGCACTTAAGTTGCCGCCTCCGCTGAGGCCATCACCTGCTGTGATCGTTCGGGCTGGCTGAACAGCGCTGTCAGCTCGGCTTAGGCTGGTGATAGTGGCCTTATCCAGCGATAGTGTGCGGTTGGCGCTTAAGTTGCCGCCCCCGCTGAGGCCAGTGCCGGTATTAATGGCACGGGAGGTGCGCACCACTGAGCTATCGACGCTGAGTGTTCTATTGGCTGATAAATTTCCTCCGCCGCTGAGGCCATCACCTGTCGTGATCGTGCGGGCTGGCTGAACGGCGCTGTCAGCTCGGCTTAGGCTGGTGATAGTGGCGTTATCCAGCGATAGCGTGCGGTTAGCGCTTAAGTTGCCGCCCCCTGAGGCCAGCACCGGTATTGATCTGACGGCTCTGCTGGACAAAACGGTCATCGTTCTGAGTGTTGGTGCGAAACGAGTTGCCACTGGTTCCTGTTGCACGGGTTGCCATCGTACCCAGGCCCAAATTACTCCGGGCGGTGCTTGAATTGGTTAGGTCGCTCAGATTCTGCCCGCGACGTGCATATCTCTCGTCGTGGTCGTCGCTCGAACGGTGCTTAGTTTGGGCCTGCACCACCGCAGTGATCGCGGTGTCGAGCTTTTTGACAAGAACCTCCACCCAGGAGCGAGAGGCCGTAACGATACTTGGATCGATCTTCAGCTCGATATGGTCAATATGCGAGGTGATTAGGCGCATCCGTACCGTCTGATCGCGCGTCGAGCCTTGCGGCAACTGTGGCTTGTAGGAGGGTGGGCAGTTCGCGACGGCCACGAAGTGACCGTCCTCATCCTCGGCGCCCAGCTCTCGGATCCACCAGCCACCGATTTCAGGCGGAATGATCATTTCGACGATCAACATGCCTGGATTGTCGGGATCCTGATAGAGATGATTTATGGGCGCACGGTATACCTCGTTAACCAAGCCGGTGGCGTGCGAGTCCGGCGTCGGCAGCTCGCCGCCGCCGTCTCCCAACAGCATATGGGTGATTCGCCAAGTACTGTTTTGCGCTACCGCGTTGTTGCGGCGGTTGATACCCATTTGAGTAAGAAAGCCACCAAATTGGGTGTTGGCATCCACGTCAGCCATGAATAGAAACCTCCATAATGTCATGGTCAGAAGAATGAATGGCGTGCCGGTTGGGCATGGCCACATCGATGTCGGAGGGTTGCCACGGCCACACATCGAGCAGGTCACCATCGTGGGTGATCACGCCGCCGAATAGCGCAAGATCGGTGCTTATTTCCACCGACAGCCCCGCTAGCGGCCTCGTCAGTGGTCGGGCGTCGTCTATCAGCCGCTCAAGCTCCCAATACGTCTGTTCATCGATGCCGCGATCTTCGACGCCGATACGCAGCGCGAACGTGCCGCGCGGCCCCGGCGGTTCTTCCTGCCACCACTCCACCACACCGATCACATAGCCGAACGGTTCTACTACCCGCTTGAGTGCGCCCAGCGTCCCCTTATGCGCATGGATGTAGAACGAATCAGCAATCACTTGGCGTTTTGTCCGTTCACTCCATGCCGCGTCCCAGCGGTCAATTGAGCAGCTCCAGGCAAGATGGGGCAGCAGGCGTGCAGGGCAACGCCACGGGTCGATCAAATCGCGCAGCGGGATTGGCACGCGCTGTATCTCGGCCAGCGCCTCAGCTGCGGCACGCTCCAAAAACGTTGCATTGGGCGGCAGCAGGGGGCGCCGATCATCCGTTGGCATAGCCACCTCCCAATGCGATCTTTACGCCTGTGCAGCGGGCGGCCTGGGTGGGCAAGGTCAGCACGTGCTCGGCGGGCTGGGTCAGCTCGACGTGCATTACGCCGGGTGCATGTATCGCGGCTTTGATCGCATCGCGGTAAACGGAAACGCCTAGCGGCCGCCCCAGGCGGTGATGCATTTGCACGAACTCGCCGATGCGGCGGCGGGCTTCGTCCAGTGTCAGCTCGGCGGTGGGGCCGGCATCGTCATAGAGGTGCAGCACAGCATCAATCTCATATTCAATGATCTCAGCCGACTGCACCGACAGCCGGTCGCCGATGATGCGGGGGCCGTCGTCGTCGAGCAGGCGCGTTTCGACGACACCGAGCAGCTCGGCGCTAGCCACGCCGTCTCCTTCATGGCTTAGTACCACCACCAGCGCTTCAGCAGGCGCGGGGCTTAGGGCGCGCACGTCGCGCACTCGGCCATCCGCGCTACGCGCTGCATGCTCGTAGCCCATGCGGGTACCCGATGACAGGCCTTCCCAAGCCGCCTGCGCGCGAATACGTAAAGCAGCATCGCTTTCCAGCGTCGGTGGCACAGGCGGCGTTGCCGTAGGGTCGCCGGGGTCAATTACCAAACGCCCGGTACTCATCAGCGCCGCCACGTTATCCAAATCTGCACCCATGGCGTAGGGCAGCATCACCGCGCGGGCCGCTTCGTTAATGCGTTGGCGTAGCAGCAGCTCCCGGTAGGCATTTTCTTGCAGCAGCTTGACTGTTGGCTCGGATTCCAGCGCCAATAGCTCGGTGATGGCTTCCCGCTCTTCTTCAGGGTAGAGAGCGACCAGCCGCGCTTTGCGCTCGGCCAGCAGGGTTTCATAGTCCAGCGGCTCAATGATGTTGGGCGCGGGTAGCTGGGAGAGATCAATCGCGTTGTTCATACATTCCCCCTGAGTGATACGGCCATGTTGACGCTTTCGCCGTTATCCACCCGGCGAGCGGTGATGATGAGATCGAAGCGGCCGGGGCGTTGGGTGGAGACTTGCCGGGTGACTTGCTGCACGCGTATACGCGGTTCCCACTTCATTAAGGCCACCACCGTGGCGGCGTAGGCGCGCAGCGCCGTGGGGCCGTTAAGGGGCTGGTCGATCAATTCAGGCAGCAGCGAGCCGTAGTCACGACGCATGATGCGAGAGCCAATCGGGGTGGTGAGAATGTCGTTTACCGATTGCTGGATATGAGCCAGCGAATCCAATCGGCGGCCGGTGTGTGCGTTCATGCCTGCCATTAGATCGGCCCCTGGGTGTTGGCGGGGCCGGACTTAATGCCGCCGTGGGCATGGTCATGGCCGATGTTCTTGCCGTTGTGGCTGAGCCCGCCGCCTTGCTGGCTATAGCTGCCTTCCCGGTTGAGTTCGCCGGTGTGTTGGATGTTGCCCTGCCAGGTGGTGCCACCGGGGGCGGTGATCTCGATGGCTCCAGGCAGGCGAATGCGCAGCACGCTGTTGGCGTGGTCGTACTCGAATAGCCCTTGATCGGGGAACAGCCTTCGCCACAGTGCGGCGGAATCTGCAGGCGCTGGGTGCGCATCGGAGAAAAGCCCAGTAAGCACCACGCCAGCGACGGGGTCGCCACCGGGTGAAAAGATAATGACCTGCTCGCCCTGAGTAGGCGGGTTCCAGTCTCGCGTGGTACCTGCGCGGCCTTCGACCCACGGCAGCCAATCGGTGAGCAGTTCCCCGGTTTTGACGCGCACGCGGGCAGCGAGGTGATCCACCTCGGCGATGGTGCCGAGGCGGATCAGATTGTGTAGCAGGCGGAGAAGTTCGGGAATGTTCATAGCCGCTATCCTGCGGCGGCAGTAGAGGAAGGCGAAGCGGCGGCGGGTGTGAGTGGGGCTATTTACACTGGAAAGAATTGCGCCCAGCCGAGCTGGGCGCGAAATCTATGGTGAAAGCTGGAATTCAAGTCTGGGTTGATAACGTTGAGCAATCGCTGCTCCATCTACCACATGACCATAGAGCCGCTTGCCTGCTGGTGAGCCAAGGTAGGTAAGTGCGTCATATAAATGATAGTGGCGGTAAAGGTCACGGATCTGCAGCATGTGGCCGCATAGCGACTGTAGGTTGAGTTGGTCATCCTTATCTAGCGTAGTGGGCAAGATGAGAGGGGTATCCACCGGGATGCATGGTGGGGCCGGTAGCCATTCGCCTTCCAGGACATACGCGGCAATGAACTGGCGAGCGGAATCCAGTTGGCTGGCGGGAATGTCTTCGCCGCGGCTGACACCAAAGGCTTTACGCACTTGCGACCATAGGTGTGAACGAGCACGTTGTCGAATGCCTTTGGGGTAGTGGCGCAAACGGCCATCGACAACCGCCGCTAAACAGTGGAACCCATCGGTGCCAATCGTCTGGCCAATCAAGCTACCCATCTTGCCTTCGGTATCGTGGTAGTGGCCGTGCTTGCGGATGGCGGGTAGGACGTCACCAGCTAGCCACATCTGGAATGGCAGTGCCTTTGGTTTATCAGAACGCCCCAGAAAGAAATACAGACCCTGCTCGGAAAGCATCAGAAGTTTCTGGGTGCCTCCGGGGTGTGAATCGGATTCACCCCCTTCCATTCAGAAGGTACGCGGTTAATCAGCTTGGCTGGGTTGCTCGATTTTGTATATTCCAGCGATACGATGATGTCTTTGACCACGAACCACGGTTGGTCATCAATCAGTAGGGTACGCACTTCGCGGGTTTCAAACCGGAAGGGCAGAATTTCGGCGGTTGCAGTGCTATCATTCATGTACAGTTCCTTTCATAGAGGTTGGGGGCTGTGTTTCCTGAAGCCCTTGGCGTTGCAGCGCCGAGGGCTTTATTATTTTAACTGCTCTGCCATACCCATTTGTAACCGCTCAGGCATCAAATCTGCCCTTTTTTGATCGTCTTTGTATGATTGCTGCATTTCCTTTCTAATCAGATCATTTACTAGCCATGTGCGGCTTAGCCGGGTAGTTTTAGCTTTAGTGTCTAACCAAGCTTTCAGCTCTGGCTCAAGACGAAGGTTGAATTGGGGTGATTGTTTGGCCATCACGTCTCCTATTGGTAAGTAAAGCTAAATGCTTTATTTGTAATTGAAGCAAAAAGCTTTATTGATGGCAAGAGCAAAATGCTTCATTTTTGCTTTATGGAAAATGACATCGAAGTTCAAGCTAATCTCAAAATCCCTAAGTCGCTGAAAGAAATGCTTAAAGCGGCTGCGAAAGAAAATCACCGCTCTATGACGGCGGAAGTAGTGGCACGCCTGGAAAAAAGTTTTAAGGATGAGGAGGCAGATGCGACGGTTGATGAGTTCCCGCCTGAGCAGATGCTGAAAATCTTTGATATTTTCAGGGAAGAGCTTGTAGATAGGATCCAGCGTGGAGAAACTGGCAAAGGCATCCCCAAACTTTCTCGCAAGCTATCCAGCAGTAATAAAAAGGATGAATGATTCCCCGAGCCCTGCCAATTGGCGGGGCTTTTTATACTTGGGGGAGTTGGTTTAGCACACCGTTAGCGGAGCGCTCACGCTCACACAGAAAGTTCGTGCTCGATAGCGTTGGCCACAAACTGATTAAGGCTTTGTCCTTTGGCCGTGGCGGCGTCGGCGGCGTGTTTGTGCAGGTCTTCCGGTAGGCGCACCTGGAACTTGCCAGAGTAGGACTTGGTGGGTTTAATGCCGCGCCTCTGGCATTCCTCCAGAAAAATACGCAGCGAGATTTTGCCTTCGTCGCGTAGTTTGGCAACGCTGTCGGCGTAGAAGTCGGCTCCGCCGCTTAACCCAATGAATTTGCCACGGAACATTTCAATGTCGGGGTCGTACTGGATGACGGCGCGATAGCCGTCAATGATCATGATGTTATTCATGGCGTCTCTCCGTTCTCTTCTAACCATTTGCGTATGCTGGCCACTGCGCCTTTATCGGTATCCGTTGATGGGTGTGGGCGATGAAAAACACGCACTTCATCAAACAATATAACAGCAATACGCGACCCTTCCCGCTCCTGGATCTCTGCCCCCATCGCCTTGAATAGCGATTTGATATCACTCCAGGCAATGGTGCCGGGGGCGGCTAAAAATAACAGCCAGTGTCTTGGCGTGTTTTCGTTTCATATTAAAATGATACTGAATTGTAGTACCGCATACAGGGAACGCAACCTAGCGATTGGGAAGCGTTAGGTGATCGATAAGACTATCGCGGATATGCTCGCGGTCGGCGGCAGTGAAGCCAAGTAGCTCCCGCTGGGCGTACTCGACGCGGGGGCCGTCGCGGCTGACGCGATCTTTTAGGCCTCGTTGGTGGGTGGTGGCGATGCGGGCGACGTTGCCGAAGAAACCTACCACGGCGGTGTCGCCCTGTGTGGTGGCCTTGAGCCACTTGGCGGTTGAGAGTTTGCTGAACATGACCCGGCGGCGAATGCTGCCCTGTTTGGCCCGAAAAGATTGCGGCTTACGCGGGGCAAAGGGTGTGCCATCCGGGTTGGTTTGGGCGCGGATGCGTTCGCGCTGTCGGCGGCGAAGATCCCGCGCTACGTTACGGGCCAATGCTCGGCGCTGTTTTACATCCAGCTTGGCTAGCAGCGGGCCGACCCACTCCTCTAACGCTTCCATATTATCCGCCATGCGTGCCTTCCCATTCGGCGACCAGGGTGTAGTCGGCGTCTGCCTCGCTATCACGAATCAACAGTTGCCAGCGTGTGGCGGGGCAGCCGGTGGCCTCGAAGCGAGGCAGGGCGTGATCTACTTTGATCTCACCTTTGTCGCAATCCATCTTGGCCAGTACCCGTTCGGTCAACTTCACCCGCAGGGCGACATCCACGGATTTGTGGCTGAGGATCTCGGCTTCGAAGCTGATGGCTTCCGTTGGATCGGCATCCGGCTGGTATACGGTCAGCCATTTCAGCAGTGGCACGATGATGGTGTCGAGATCCGCGCTGAAGTCGGTGAGCACCAGTTGGGCGGTGAACTGGTATTCGTGGGTGAGGTTGGGGCCCCGGCGAAATTCGATGCTGCCTTCCTCAACAAAGGTGAGCAGCCGTTCGGGATCGTTGGCCAGCGCCGGTACCGCGTTAATCAGGTGGGCGCGTAGCAGGTGGAGTTTTTTCATCGACGTTCTCGTGGCAGGCAATAATGGCATCGACCTCGGCGGCGCACTGTGCCCAGGCGGCTTCGGTGCGTTCCAGCTGCAGGTCTAGCTCGCCATTGGTGAGCGGGTTACTGGCGAGGAGCGTGCAGGGGCTCGGCGTCGCGCACTGATTGGTGATAAGCATCGGCGCCGGTGACGGCGGGGCGTTGGCGCATCCGACTAACAGCATCAGGCAGGCGAGTGGTAGCCCAAGCGCGAAGCGTTTCATTTTCACGGTGTAGCTCCTCAATGGTGGCAAGGCGGTCGGATGCGGTGCGGGCCAGCGACGCCTGCTGCTGTGCCAGGGCGCGGCGCTGATTGGCCTGGCGGCGGGCGTTGTCCCACAGGGCGTTGATGACCACCTTGTTTTGCGCTTCGCGCTGTAAAGATGCGGCCAACTGCTGTTCGGCAAGATCGGCACGGGCCTCTGCGGCGTTAGTGCGCTGCCAGAGCGCCCAGGTGACCAGTAGCACCAAGCCCAGAATGGCGAGGGCGGCGAGTAGGCGGGTCATGGTGTTGGTTCCTGTTCCAGCCCGGCCAGGCACAGCTCGCGTTCGGTGGTGCGGCGGCTGACCAGGCCGTTGAGTCTTCGCCCGCCGGCATACACCCAGCGGGAGAGCTCGTGGCAGGCACCACGCAGGTCGCCCTGATTCAGTTTGCGCAGCAGGGTAGAGCGGGCGAAGTTGCCTGCCCCCACGTTGTATACGAAGGAGGCGAGCGCAGCGCGGGTGGGTTCTGGCAGTTCGACCTGAGCACGGCGATCCACCACCGCGAAGGCTTCGCCCAGATCATGCTGCAGTAGGGCGGTACATTCAGCTTGGCTGAGGGTTTGCCCCAGACGGGCGGTTTCCGTGTGGCCGTAGCAGATGGTGGGAATACCCACGGGGTCGCGGTAGGCAGTAGGCTCGTACCCTTCATAAAACGACACCACAGCGGTGGCGATACTGATGGCACCGGCGGCCAGGCTGATGCCGAGTTTGGTTTTAAGACCCACGGCGTTTCTCCCAGTAGTCGCGCAGGCGGGTGAGGTAGCGGGGAACCAGGAGCCCGATCTGCAGCGCGAGATAAAGCAGCGTTAGCACCGTGACCCAGTCGGCGGGTGTCATGCCGCCGACATGCAGCAGCGAGACGACGGCCGGGGGCGCGGCCTTGGCGCTTTCGGTGGTGATTTCAAAGTGATGGCTCATTCGGGCCTCGGCGGTTTAAAACGTTAATCCCACAGGTTCACCGTGGGGGCGCGTTGGGTGGCCTGGGGAATTGCGGGCATCGTGACGGGCGTGCCGTGGGGTAGCACCGGCCCTAGATCCGCCAGCCACGGGTTGGCAGCCAGCACCTGTTCGGTGACGCCACGGGTGGTGCCATAGAAGCGGTAGCAAATGGCATCCAGGGTGTCGTGCTGTTCGGCATGTACCAGGGTCATATCAGCTCGACCGTGCTGTGTGGCCGGCCTTCGATCTCGCTGATCGCCCAGGCGGCATCGCGGCGGTAACCATCGGCGGGGTCTTGCAGACGTTCGCCGCGCTCCCGGCCGCTGTTGGTGGCGTCGTAATCCGCGTAGCGTTCCAGCAGGTTGGCGTGGGCAGTGGAGTAAACAGCGCGCAGGTAGAGCACGTTGAAGACTTCCGGCGTTTGCCAAACGGGAATGGGTAGCTCTTCCATGGTGGGGTAGCCCGCGTCGACCTTGGCCTGCTGCCAGTGCCGCAGTACACGGTTCACCGTGGCCATTGCGGCCTTCAGTGTGGTTTCGATGCGGGCGTTGGTAATGGTGCTATCCAGCCGGTGGGTTTCCCGGAAGTCACTGGGCTGGATAGCTGGCCAGAAACCGTTGTTTTCAATGGTGGTGGCTTCGGTTTCGTTACTTGTGGTGCCTGCCGAGATAAAGCTGCTCATCGGTTTACCTCAATTCAATAAAAGGGGGTGGGCGGCGTTCGAGCGTGAGCATTAGCGCTTGGCTCTTACGTCGCGCCCCCTGACGTCGGCGGTCGACTCGGTTGGCCGCTAGCCAGTAGGCTTCGTAGCAGTGTTCTGTCTCAGCTCGCGTTCCAGGCGTTCGAGGTCTTTCTTCACGCCTATGCGGTCGTTGAGCTCAAGCGCACGGGCGAGGCTGGTGTGAGCTTCAGGTAATTGGCCTGCTGCACGAAGCGCATACCCCAGGGCCTTGAACAGCTTGGCGCGGATCTGGTCGTGCATATCGGCGCCTTGGGTGAGCTGCTCTACCTCAATGAGGTGGGCGAGCAATGTAAGGAAATCAGCTTCTTCTAGATCCAGTTGCTTGAGTGCCTGCTCGGCTACTTCCTCGGCGATGATAGCGGCGGTACCGCGCTCGAACTGATCCGGCGGGGTGAGGCCGTGCTTAAGGGCATAGCGGGCGATCGCAATGGCGCCGCCCAGGTCACCGGCATCTATTCGCCAGAGCATGACGCGCATCAGTACGTCGTCTTGAGCGCCTTGGCCGGCTTCCAATACGCCGGCAACGTACTCGGAGTAGTTGGGCAGGATCTCGCGCTTGATCTCAATCTTGCGTTCGATGGATTGGGTGGCTTTTAGCCGGCGATAGTCTTCGAACAGAGCGGCTTGCATAAGCTCGAAGGCTTCGCCTTGCATGGGCTGGGTGCCCGCATCAGCGGCCGCTTGGGCGGCGCTGAC
Organism: Halomonas sp. PA16-9; assembly: GCF_009728585.1. Lineage (NCBI taxonomy): Bacteria > Pseudomonadati > Pseudomonadota > Gammaproteobacteria > Oceanospirillales > Halomonadaceae > Halomonas > Halomonas sp. PA16-9. Next base: position 1,430,041 of record NZ_CP040451.1, read on the forward strand.
GCGTTCATAGTGGCGGCGGGCTGGGCTGGTCATGACTTCTCCTTGAGGCCGTTTCGAGCGGCTTCAGAGAGTTCGATGTTTTCCACCAGGCAGCCCGCGCCAAACTCTTCCACCACATAGGCGTCATTGGAGGATTCGTAGTTCTCTACGCGGTTGCGCTTGGGGTTTTCGGTGACGAAGCGGCGGCGGGCACCGTTCTGCCAGTAGATCGAGAGGTTATCCAGGGTGGTGACCATGAGCGCGTTATCGGGGAAGAAGGGCAAGTCCATGCCTTGCAGGCCACCGATGCGCTTCTGGCTTATGACCAGGTCGGCCGCCAGTTGCTCTGTGGGGGTAGCTGGTTAAGCAGCGGGAAGTATTTATCCGACATCAGGTTGCGGCCGAGGATGACCACCAACCCTGGGAGCTTGCGGAACCAGGGGGCGATCAAGCTGTTCACGACGTCATAGACCAGCGCATCCAGCGTGGAGTAGTCGCCCACGATGCCAGGTTCGTTTTCGTTGGCCGTTGGATCGATCAGTACCTTGCCGTTGTTTTTGCCGTCCTTCATCACCCGCGCCGGGGCCTGGGTGCGGTAGTGCTGAAGCCAGCCGATGTTGACATCTTCCAGGTAGGGATTGGCCACCGGATCGGTTTGGGGAGCGGCGGAGGTGCCGTTGAAGCCGATCATCATGCGATCAAGCGCCTGCTGGCGAACGATTACATCACGCACCATTGCCTGGAAGTTGGGAAACTTGGCCCAGGCATCCAACTTGGCGTAGCCCAGGTGGGTGTCGAATTCGGTCATTCGGCACTCGTAGCCCTGGGCGTCCAGCGTGGTGAGGTCGCGGGTTTTGCGATCCTGGTTGTTGACGTTGGTGCGGGCGGCGATGGGGCCAGTAACACCCAGGGCGAGTTTTTCGCCTTTTAGTTCATCGACGCCGACCATGTTAATGCGCGAGAGGAAGTCGCTGGACTCCTGAATGCGTTTCTCCAGCCGCTGCTGGATGGTGGGGTCGACGGCAAATTTCTGGGTGGCATCCGGGACGCCGTTGAGCTTTGCCACCTGAGCGGCGAAGTTGTTGAAGTGCGTGCGGGTTTCGTTGCGCATGGGTGTGGGCGTCTCTTAGCAGTCGGTTTCGATGGTGCCGTCGTTGCCGGTGGCAGGCGTGCGCGACGGGTGGCTGGGGGTGTTGTCTAGCTGGGTGTAGAGCGCATCGAACTCTTCTTTCAGCGTGTCGTGGGCGCTTTTGAGCTCATTGAAGGCGGCCTGGGTGGGGCGCTTTTTAAGCGCTTCGCTGAGTGCCTGGTGTTTTTCCACGAACAGGCCAAGGGTCTCTTCCAGATCGGCGCGGAAGGCAGCGAAGCCGGCTTCTGTTTTGGCGTCCTGCTTTTTGAACAGCGCCTTGACGCGCTCGGCCAGTGACGGGCCTTTCTCTTCCTGTTCCTCCTCCTCGCTGAATGAGAGCTCGGTTTCGATAGCTTCGGAGAAGAGGTTTTCCGGACGCTGCTTGCGGGCGGCCAGCGGGGAGTTCTTGCCTTCCGACGCGCTGAACTTGAGCATGGAAGTGCCCAGCGACGCGGGGGAGTCGGTGACGGCCAAGCCGACCAGATACGCCTCACCGGAATCGGCAAAGTCGAGGTCGATCTCCATGGAGGTGTAGATCTTCTGGCGTTTTTCGACCATGGCCTTGAGCTCATCGGTCGGGTCGATCTCGGCGTATAGGCCGAGCTTGCCGTCGTCGTCCGCTTCGGTTTTGAGCGCGGTCACGTCGCCGTAGGCTTTGAAGGGGCCTTCCGGTAGCAGACCTTTGATGTGTTCCATATTGACCCGGCAGCCGTATTTGGCGGGGTCGAAGTTGGCGGCCATTTGGGTGAGCCATTCGGCGCTGATGGTACGGCCATCGGTGGTTGCGCCTTCTTTTGCAATGCGGTGCCAGGGCATGGGCGGGCCTCTGTGTGTGGGTTGGGCGTTTGGCTGCGGTCAGGTTCCCCGCACACGCGGCTTGGCTCAATGAGGGCTGAGTGTAAGTAGCGTTACTTACACCGGGCGGGGCAATCGTGGCTGCTCCAGCGCGGGTACGCTGGCGGCATGACGCCTCAAGCCAACATCGACGACGATCACTACCGCCTCTCTGCCCGCCATCTGTTTTGGATGGGGTGGCGGATTGCGCGCATTGCCGAGTTCCTGGATATCTCCAGGGCAACCATTGATTCGTGGAAAAAGCGCGATGCCTGGGACGACGCCACGCCGACCCAGCGGGTAGAGGGAGCCCTGGAAGCGCGCCTGGTACAGCTGATTTGGAAGGAACAGAAAGAAGGTAAGGATTTTAAGGAGATCGACCTGCTGGGCCGCCAGATCGAGCGGTTAGCGCGGGTGCATAAATACCAGGGCAGCGGGAAGGAGAGCGACCTTAATCCCAATATTGAGCTTCGCAACGCAGGGCCGAAGAAGAAGCCTGCCCGTAACGATGTGGGTGATGAAGGGGTCATTCAGATTGTCGAGGCATTCGAGGCCTCGCTGTTTGATTACCAGCGGGGCTGGTACCGAGCAGGGCAGCATGAGCGGATTCGTAACCTGCTCAAGTCAAGGCAGATCGGTGCCACTTGGTACTTCGCCCGCGAGGCGATCGCTGATGCCATGGAGACCGGCAAAAACAAGATATTCATGAGCGCGAGTAAGGCCCAGGCGCACATCTTCCGGCACTACATCGTGCAGTTCGTGAAGGAAGTCACCGGGGTGGAGCTGAAAGGCGACCCCATCATTCTCGCTAATGGTGCGGAGCTGCACTTCCTGGGCACCAACGCCAAAACGGCCCAGGGCTACCACGGCGATACCTACTTAGACGAATACTTCTGGATTCATGGCTTCGAGACGTTCCGCAAGGTGACGTCGGGCATGGCGATGCATAAGAAGTGGAAACAGACCTACTTCAGCACGCCCTCGTCCGTTGCTCATGAGGCGTACCCGTTCTGGACGGGTGACCGGTTCAACAAACGCCAGAAGAAAGCCGACCGGGTGAAGATTGATGTCAGCCACGCGGCCTTGAAGAACGGGGCACGCGGGCCGGATGGCCAATGGCGGCAGATTGTGACCATTGAGGATGCGATCGCTGGCGGCTGTGACCTGTTCGACATCGATCAGCTGCGCCTGGAATACAGCGACGATGAGTTTGCGAACCTGCTGATGTGCGAGTTTGTGGACGATACGCAAAGTGCCTTCCCACTGGCGATGATGCAGCGCTGCATGGTGGATAGCTGGGATGCCTGGCGAGATCTGAAACCCTTCGCACCGCGGCCCTATGGCGAGCATCCAGTGTGGATTGGCTACGATCCGGCCGGTGATGGTGAAGATGGTGATGGGGCGGGTCTGGTAGTGGTGGCACCGCCGAAAACGGCCGATAGCAAGCACCGGATTCTGGAACGCCACCGCTTGAAGGGCCGCGACTATGAGGCCCAATCAGAGTTTATTCGCAGCGTGACGCGCCGCTATAACGTGACCTTTATCGGCATCGATACCTCGGGCCTGGGTGAAGCCGTGGCCCAGCTGGTGGCGAAGTTCTTCCCCACAGTGACCCGCTACCGCTATACCCCAGAAATGAAGTCGCGCCTGGTGATGCAGGCGCAGCAGATCATCAATAAAGGGCGTCTTGAATTCGATGCTGGGTGGGTGGATCTCGCCCAGTCGTTTATGGCAATTCGCCGGGAACTGACCGCCTCCGGCCGCCAGATGACTTACACCGCTGGGCGCAATAACCAGACCGGCCACGCTGACTTGGCGTGGGCGACCATGCATGCCTTACACAATGAGCCACTTGATGGCCCGGTCGATCACGGCACGGGCCGTTCCCTAATGGAGATGTACGGATGAGCGAAGCGGCAGAAAAGCCGCGGGTACGCGTGCCCGCTTACGTTGTGAATAAAGCGGGCGAGACTTCAGCCCCTGCCAAGGCGGAGGCGTTCAGCTTTGGCGAGCCGACGCCGGTGATCGATGGCTATGATTTTTTCTATACCGGCTGCTGGATGCTGGGCAATGAGTGGTACGAGCCACCGGTGGATTTTCCGGCGCTGGCCCAGACCTATCGAGCCACGGCGCACCATGGCTCGGCTATTCAGGTGAAGCGTAATATCCTGGTGCGTTCCTTCATTCCCCATCCGCTGCTCAGCCGCCAGGCGTTTAGTGCGCTGGCCACCGATTACCTGGTGTTTGGCAACTGCTACCTGGAGAAGATCTATGGCCGATTGCACAGGCTGTTGGCACTGAAACCAGCGCGGGCGAAGTATGTTCGCCGCGGGGCAGATCTTAGCCGCTACTTCTGGGTGCCCAACTGGTCGGATCGCAGCGAGTTCGACGAGTGCAGCATCATCCACCTGCTGGAACCGGACATTAACCAGGAGGTGTACGGCGTGCCGGATTACCTGGGCGCGCTGCAGTCGATCTACCTGAACGAGAACGCCACGCTGTTCCGTCGCAAGTATTACCTGAATGGCTCCCACGCGGGCTTTGTGATGTACGTCTCCGATGCCGCCCACAACCAGGAGGACATCGACGCCATGCGTACGGCGCTAAAAGAGTCGAAGGGCGTGGGCAACTTCCGCAACCTGTTCCTGTACAGCCCCAACGGCAAGAAAGACGGCATCCAGATCATCCCGATCAGCGAGGTGGCCGCCAAGGATGACTTCGCCGCGATTAAAAACATCACCCGCGACGATCAGCTCGCTGGCCACCGCATCCCCCCACAACTTATGGGCATCATCCCCAACAACACCGGCGGCTTCGGCGACGTAGAAAAAGCCGCCAAGGTGTTTGTCACCAACGAGCTGGAACCGGTGCAGGCGGTGTTCAGTGAGATCAACGATGTGTTGGGGGAAGAGGTGATTCGGTTTAAGGAGTATTCGCTAGACCCCTAAAAAAAGCGCCTGGCATGACCAGGCGTACATCGCTCGTTTCCTCCATGAAACCAGTGGGAGCGTCCCGGCCCCGCAAGCGATACCAACTACTTTATATCAACACTGTATATTTTAACAGGTTTCATGGATGACGAATCGACCGATATTGCCCTGGATGGGCGGCAAGCGACGCTTGGCCAAACAGATCTTACCGCTATTCAAACCGCACACTGCCTACGTGGAACCTTTCTGCGGTGGGGCTGCGCTCTTCTTTATGAAAGCACCCAGCAAAGTGGAAGTGATCAACGACGCGCACGGGGAGTTGGTGAACCTCTACCGCATCGTGAAGCACCACCCTGATGAGCTGGTAAAGCAGTTCCGTTGGGGACTGATCAGCCGGGAAGAATACCTCACGCAAAGAGAGATCGACCCACGCCACCTAACCGATATCCAGCGGGCGGCACGTTTCTTCTACCTTCAAAAGCTAGCCTTTGGCGGCAAAGTGAGCGGCCAGACGTTTGGCACCTCTGCGGTTTCCCCACCACGAATGAACCTGTTGCGCATCGAGGAAGATCTCAGCGCCGCACACCTGCGCTTGGCTCGCACAGTGGTTGAGCATCTGGATTGGGCGGAGTGCATCAAACGCTACGGTCGGGCAGGGACGCTGTTCTATCTCGACCCACCTTACTGGGGAACCGCCGGCTACGGCTGTGACTTCCCACTTGAGGAGTACTACCGTATGGGGGAGCTAGCCCGAGAAGGGAAGGGGCAGTTCGTGATCAGCGTCAACGACACACCTGAAATGCGTGATGCTTTCCAAGGCCTGACCATTAAAACTACTGAAATTCGGTACACGGTCGGGCAGCAGGCCACAGAGCCACGGGAGGAACTCATCATTACCAATCGTTAAGCCAGCATGGCTCCAGCAAAGGCCGCCCAAACGAGGGCGGCCTTTGCATTAACCTTTGGAACTGCGAGGATCAGAGCTGCGTGGGTAGGTGCGCTCCTCCTGAAATTCTCCGTCCTCTTTATGGATTTTTACTGACCCTTCTTTGCCATCCATATAGCCTTTCATGTGCTCCATAGCATCAGCTTTCGTGTCAGACCTTTTTATGGCACGGTCGCTACCTTCCTTCTGTAACTTCCAGTCGTCGCCATCTTTTGTGAGGTGATAGTTATCCACTGTTCCTCCTTCATTTTTATTAAGTCTTACACTTAGTCACCCTAGACCAAAAAAACCAGCCTTGCCCACCCACGGCGCGCCGTCGACTCCCCGCCCCGCCTGCGCGCTAAACCTGTGTGTTTTTATGCACCCATGCACTAGCTACCAAGCCGTGCAGGTGCTGGGCTTTATGGCCCTTTTACAGGGAGGCTTTTTCATGCGGAATCTTGCGAATTTAATGGAGTCACCCCAGACAAGGAGGCCACGGGGGTAACTTCTCAGAAAGCATGGGGTTCTCGGAAAAAGGTAATCTGGGTAATTTGGCTGTTTTTAGTCTATAAGCTTTTGTTTTTATTTGTTTTTAAGGTTACCTCTAAAAGGTAATAAAAGGTGATCTAAAAGGTAATCTTTGAGTAAGTTGCTGAAAATATGAGGTTTTATAAAAGCAAGAATTTACCTATTTAAAAGGTAATGTGGTTACCTATTGATCACCTTTTTATTACCTTTTGAACGACTGTTTTAATTTGATGTATTTCAGTATGTTAGTGTATATTTTCGAGATTGGTTACCTTTATTACCTTTTCCGAGACCCCCAAACATTCTGGCGCCCCCTTACGCATGATGCGCACGCACACGCGTCACTCACGTACCTGTAAGCAAAAGGGAAACAGCGCAAAAGCGCTATTTTGTTGGCACAAATTTGGTACTTGTTCTTAACGAGAGGCTTAAAGGCGGGGTTTCGATCTAATCCATCATGGGCGCTACGGAGAAAGTTCTATCCAGCTCCGGGCGGAAAATGCCAGACTTCATGCGGGTTTGCGCGGTTGTGGTATCATTCATAGCTGTTCATATTTACAGTAGTTAAGCGGCGTTTTACATGGTTCGTTGGTACATATTTGGTACTTGAGCCGCTTTTGATTTGGTACATCTGAGAGGCAAGTATGGCAACGATTCGCAAGCGCCGTAAAAAGGACGGCAGTTTCTCATATACTGCCCATTTTAGCATTCCGAGAAAGGACCTTACGCTAAAGCCTGGGTTTAAGCAGTAAACACCGCATACACCATCTGCAGTGCCAGCCCCATCAGCATAAACGCGAATACTCGTTTGAGAAGTTTGACGGGCAGCCTATGCGCTAATTTTGCTCCGATGGGAGCCGTTAGGATACTGAAGGGCGCCATGAGCAGTAGCGCGGGCAGGTAAACGTAGCCGAGCGCTGCACTGGGCAGCCCTTGGGTAGACCATCCGTTGATTATGTAGCCAAGCGCCCCGGCAACCGCGATCGGCAGCCCTACGGCTGCTGAGGTGCCTATTGCGCGGGGTAGCTTGACGTTACACCAGGTGAGGAAGGGCACTGTTAGTGAGCCACCGCCAATGGCAACGAGCGCGGAAATGCCACCGATGCCCAGGCCCACACCGCTTACGCCGAGAGGGCCGGGTAAGCCGCGGCTCGGTTTGGGCTTGATGTTTGCCAGCATCTGGAGCGACATTAGCACCATAAAGCAGGCGAAAAAGATGGCAAGGCCGCGGGTGGGCAGCAGCGCAGCGATAAAGGTCGCCAAAAAGGTGCCGACTAATATGCCTGGGGTAATAAAGCGCACGATGTCCCAGCGAACGGCTCCGTGCCGGTGGTGGGAAAGCAGGCTAGCGGTAGAGGCGGGAATGATAGCCGCCATGGCGGTGCCTAAAGCCAAGTGGGCAAGGTGCTCGTGGGGCACGCCTTGGAGTACGAAAAGCGACGTCAGAATTGGCACCATAATGCCGCCGCCACCAATCCCCAATAAGCCCGCCATCAAGCCCACAAAACCGCCCAGTGCTATATAGGCCAACCACCAAATGATGTCCAAAGCCGCTGCTCCTAAAAGTGTCTTGTTAGCATGATAAGCATATTGTACCTGAAGCGGTGCCTGTCGCGGGGCCAATACAAGTATTCCACTGTGGTAGCGGCTATGCAGTGGTAAGCTGCTAGGAGTCTGTCAGACTGAATGCTGATCTACTGCAAATTCGTGTGCTTTTCGCGACGATCGGTCAAGCCTGACAGGCTCCGGGGCAATATTTTGGAGTGCGTATGCGCAATGTATTAAGCAGTGTTGGTGTGTTGATGATATCCGTTGCGCTACTGGCAGGCTGTGGCGAAACAGACGAGCCGAGTGAGTCGGTATCAACTGCAGAACAAACATCAGCCCCTGAGCCCACAGCTGCTGAGATAGACGTGGCTGTGGCAGAAGAGGTGGCGCCTCTTGTCGTCGAGATAATGGCGCATGTATCGCTGCGCAGTGATCGGCGTTTAATGGTGGAAGGTGAGAGCAACTTGCCCGATGAAACGCTGGTACAGATTATTGTCGAACGCGAGATCAGCAGCGTGCGTTGGCGTGAGCGGACGCGTATAGAGAATGGCGTGTTCGCAGCGGGACCATTTGGCCCTGGCAGTGGCTTACCCGATGGTGGCTATATAGTACAGGTTGAGGTTTCCGAAGGCAGTGTGCAGCCGGAAGCCGTTCAAGCGCGTATTGGCCACGAGGGCCAGCACCTGGCGGGAGAGCTGGTAAATCAATCCCGCCATGGGCTGGGCCAAGTGGCCACCTACTCACGACGCTTCTTGGTGGGGAGTGAGCCAAGGCAAACGCGTGACCAGGTGGAGGTGCTAGAGAGTCCGGGGAGGTAGACGCTTTAGGCAGGATGCCAATGGGCTAGCAGTACTGCATGAATCGATGTGTCGCTTGGGGCTTTGGCGAAGTGCTCAATGACGAAACGATCGTCGCGTTGCACTACATAGTGGCCCGCTTTGTGAAACACATGGGTCGGCCCGAGTAGCAGAAGGTCACCAGCATTAACGGGTGAAAAATCTGTACCTGGGCCGGGTGTTGCCATTACGCACGGTGCTTTCCAGTCGATGTTCAGCGGGAGGTGACTGGGCACTTTAATGGTCGTTGCCTGTACTTGTTCCCAGGGGAGGGGACCAGTATGGGTCAACGTTAATAGCTCGGGGGCGCTATCACCTTCCAATAGAGTTGCCAGGGAGCAGTCGAGTGCATCAGCGAGCGCCACAAGGCGTTCGTGACCGATCTGTTTGATCGCCCCAGATTCCCAATAAGAAATGGTGACATCTGACACGCCAACTTTGCGTGCGAGGGCAGCTTTGTTGAGCTTGGCCCTAAGCCGCAGTTGCTTGATACGTGAGCCTAGCGATTCCATTTCGTCTTCCTGATGATGAGCTAACAAGCTCGTTGAATGTCTTCCACTATAAATTTCTCTAATATAGCTAATATAGATAGTGGTGCTATGAACATACTTTATTGGTCTGTCTCAAGCTTGGGGTATGCACCCAAGATGTTGCTGCAGTGCCATACTAAGCGATTGTGCTTTAGCGCGCATTAGTGGACAAATAACGTTGAGTTAATTTCTCTGACGCTTTCTTGCGCTAGTCGTTCCCTGCGCGACGCTGTTGGTTGCGCCTAAGGTGCGTATAATATCGCCATGCATTTTTGCCAATAGGACGTTTTCATGACCGTACGTACTCGCATCGCACCTTCTCCCACAGGAGACCCCCACGTTGGTACGGCCTACATCGCGCTTTTTAACCTATGTTTTGCGCGTCAGCACGGTGGCCAATTCATTCTGCGTATTGAAGACACTGATCGGGTGCGCTCTACGCCTGAGTCGGAGCAGATGATTCTCGATTCACTGCGCTGGCTGGGTCTTGAATGGGATGAAGGCCCGGATGTTGGCGGCCCCCACGGCCCTTATCGGCAAAGCGAGCGTGGCGATATATATGCTCAATACGCCCAGCAGTTGTTGGATGCCGGGCATGCATTTAAGTGTTACCGCACCAGTGAAGAGCTTGATGAACTGCGTGAAACCCGCAAGGCTGCGGGCTTGCACCTGGCATTGAAGCCTGCTGATTTAGCATTGGATAGCCAGGAGCAAGCACGCCGTGAACAGGAAGGCTGGCCTTATGTAGTGCGTATGAATGTCCCCGCCGAAGGCGTTTGTGTGGTCAACGACATGCTGCGCGGAACGATTGAAGTGGAGTGGGCGCAGGTGGATGCGCAAATTCTGCTTAAATCAGACGGCATGCCCACTTATCACCTCGCCAATGTGGTCGACGATCATCTAATGGCGATTACCCATGTGTTGCGTGGAGAAGAGTGGATTAACTCCGCACCAAAGCACCAACTGCTGTATGAGTATTTTGGTTGGCAAATGCCGCAACTTTGTCACATGCCGCTGCTGCGCAACCCCGATAAATCCAAACTCTCTAAGCGCAAAAACCCGACCTCCATCAATTATTATCGTCGGATGGGCTTTTTACCCCAGGCCGTTACCAACTACTTGGGGCGGATGGGGTGGTCGATGCCCGATGAGCGCGAGAAATTCAGTCTACAAGAGATGATGGCGGAGTTTGACGTTCAGCGTGTCTCGTTAGGTGGCCCTGTATTTGATCTGGAGAAACTGACCTGGTTAAACGGTGTGTATATCCGTGAAGACCTGGATGATGATGCACTGTTGAGCGCGCTGCGCGACTGGGCCTTCAATGAAGCCTACGTTAAGCAGATACTGCCACAGGTGCGACCTCGGGTAGAGACGCTCTCCCAGGTAATGCCGTTGGCAGGGCACTTCTTCTCAGGCCTTCCGGTGCTAACAAAAGCGTCGTTTGATAGTGTGAAGCTTGAGGAAGAGGAACTGGTCAAACTGCTTCAGTTCCTTGTCTGGCGGTTCGAGGGTGTTTCGGCTTGGCATAAAGAGGCGCTGTTGAACGAGGTGAAAACGCTGGCTGAGCACTTTGACTTGAAAATGAAAGCCTTTCTGGCACCGGTGTTTATTGCCATTACCGGCAGCACGTCCAGCACCTCGGTTATGGATGCCATGGCGATTCTGGGTTCAGACGTTACCCGGGCACGCCTGCGTAGTGCGATAGAGGTATTGGGCGGCGTCTCGAAAAAGCAGGCAAAGCGCTTTGAAAAAGAATTTCGTGAGATCGCTTTGTGAAATAGTTTAGTAAAATCAGCGAACCGCGCTTGAGATAGCGTTAGCGCCAATTTCTTACCCTTAAGGAATTGGCGTTTTTGCTGTTGACGAAGGCCAGCGGAATCAGTATTATACGCTCCGTCTTCGCGACATGTGGGGCCTTAGCTCAGCTGGGAGAGCGCAACACTGGCAGTGTTGAGGTCAGCGGTTCGATCCCGCTAGGCTCCACCAATTAGTAGTACTTGTTATCAGTACGCTTTCGCGAAGCGGCTCGATATACGTCCCATTCGTCTAGTGGTCTAGGACACCGCCCTTTCACGGCGGTAACAGGGGTTCGAACCCCCTATGGGACGCCACTAATTCAGTATCCCTCCTAATCGTTTATTTCTCTGGCAATGAGTCTTCTCATTTGCTGGCTTTTTGTATTCCTGCCGTTCACAAAAGAGCTACAAATCGACAATTTTTGGACGATTTTGTGCTTGACTTGTCCACTTTTGCGATTCTAGTTTTAAGGTTGTGCACAACCCCTTGTTGTTGACGTAAAAAATCTTTAACAGAACTTAAATCGTTAAAAAACAGCAACTTATGTTAGGTTAAAAAATAACCAATTTAAGGCTGGCCCACTGCCCATGGCGATTTCGGGACGTTTTGAAGTGGTTGTGAACAGGGTTATCCACAGATAGTGTGGAAAACCTTGAGCAGGATCCAGAAGCAAAAAAGTCAAGCGATAATAGAGTCGAATTAGGCGTTTTTGAAGTCCTTCAATGTTGCATCCGGCTATCGCAGCGGCCTAGGCTCAGAAGGGGCGAGGGGGCTCTAAGGGGAGAGCTTGCTCAAGGCACCTGGTAGGTTAGTGAATGGTCGCGAGCGCATGTGGTGGTGCGTTGGGTCTATGCACCAGAGCGTTAATCAGCCCATACGCAAAAGGCCACCCGAAGGTGGCCTTTGATCGTACTGTCAAGCGGGGGTGGTTTATTTTTTCGGATAGTCACGCTGGTCGTGGCCAATATAGAGCTGGCGCGGACGACCGATTTTGTAGCTTTCGCTGAGCATTTCGTGCCAATGCGAGATCCAACCAATAGTGCGCGATACCGCGAAGATCACGGTGAACATATTGGTGGGGATACCCATGGCTTTCAAAATAATGCCTGAGTAGAAATCAACGTTCGGGTACAGCTTCCGCTCGATGAAGTACTCGTCTTCCAGGGCAATCTGCTCAAGACGCTTGGCGATTTTAAGCTGAGGGTCGTCGGCCATGCCGAGCTCTGCAAGTACTTCGTCGCAGGTCTCTTTCATTACCTTGGCGCGCGGGTCAAAGTTGCGATACACGCGGTGACCAAAGCCCATCAGCTTGAACGGGTCGTCCTTATCCTTGGCTTTATCAACAAAGCGCTGGATGTTCTCTTCGGAGTCTTCACCGATTTCGTCGAGCATCGCCAGCACGGCTTCGTTGGCGCCGCCGTGAGCGGGGCCCCAAAGTGCCGCGATACCTGCGCTAATACAAGCGAACGGGTTGGCGCCCGTGGAGCCTGCCAAGCGTACAGTCGAGGTAGAGGCGTTCTGCTCGTGATCCGCATGCAGCATGAAGATGCGATCCATGGCTTTCGCGTATACCGGGTTGATTTTGTACTCTTCGCAAGGATTGCTGAACATCATGTAGAGGAAGTTCTCTGCATAGGTCAGGTCGTTGCGTGGGTAGTTAAAGGGCTGACCCACATTATACTTATGGGACATTGCCGCCAGGGTAGGCATCTTGGCGATCAGGCGGATCGCGCTGATCACGCGATCTTCCTCTTGAGTGATGTCCATGTGGTCGTGGTAGAAGGCCGCTAAGCCGCCCACTACACCGCACAAAATAGACATCGGGTGGGCATCGCGGCGGAACCCTTTAAAGAAGTTGTTGATCTGATCGTGAACCATGGTGTGGTTACGAATGCGCGATTCAAAATCTGCGTACTGCTCGTCGCTGGGTAGTTCACCAAACAGCAGTGTGTAGCACACTTCTACGAAATTGGACTCTTTGGCCAGTTGATCAATCGGGTAGCCGCGGTGTAGCAGCACGCCCTTGCCGCCATCAATATAAGTGATGGCAGACTGGCAGGAAGAGGTGGCCATAAAGCCGGGGTCGTAGGTGAACAGGCCTTCAGCGCCTAAACCGCGTACGTCGATGACGTCGGGGCCAAGTGTGCCGGAATACATGGGTAGCTCGATCGGTTTATCCAGACCGTCTACCGTCAATGTCGCTTTCCTGTCAGCCATGCTGGCCTCCTTTCGAATTCGGGTTGGGACGTAAAGTCATTGCTGCGCATACCGCGCCGGCGAAAAGGCTTGCCCACTATAGAAGTGTGCGACATTTTGTCAATTAGCCTAAGCGCTAGCTGCAGGTTGTACAAATATTGTTGCTTTGAATAGTTTTTGTATGCGATGAAAAAGCCTACATTATGGCGAAGCGTCAGAAGATTGACGATAGGCTAACATGATATGTTAACAGGCTTATCAAATTGCTAATCTACTGTCACTATAACCATGCTGCAGCGCAAAATCGACTCAGGATGCGGACAATTTTCTTGCACCATAGTCGAGTTAGGGCTGAGTTCGGTTTGTAAGCGAGGGCGAAGGTTCTTATAATCCACGGCGCGCGACCGGCAGGTAGGTGGTCGTGCCCGACTTGGCAACGGCCGAGCCCCTTCCAGCAACCACCGCCCGCTCGGGCCATGCCCGACCTGTCGCAGAGCGGGCCAAGAGAGTGTGTACAAAGCCGTGAATAGCAAACGACCCGTAAACCTAGACCTTACTACGATACATTTCCCACTGCCGGCGCTGACGTCGATCACACACCGCATCACGGGTGTCATCCTGTTCGTTGGCCTGATTTTCGCTTTTTGGGCGCTGGGCAAGTCCTTGTCATCTCCTGCGGGTTTCGACGCCGTTAGCGATGCACTGGCCAATAATTTTTTGGCTAAGTTGATTGCTTGGGGGTTGTTATCCGCACTGGCATTCCACTTTGTAGCAGGTATCAAGCACCTGCTGATGGATGCCGATATTGGGGTAACCCTTGAGGGTGGCGTTAAAAAAGCGCAGATCACCGTCGTGGTCAGCGCTGTTCTGATTATTCTGGCAGGAGTTTGGGTATGGTAACTAACATTACAAGTTTTGGCCGTAGTGGGCTTTCTGACTGGCTGATGCAGCGCGTTTCTGCTGTTATTTTGGCCCTCTACACGGTCTTTATCGTTGCCTTTCTGCTGTTTAATCCGAACCTCGATTACTACACGTGGAGCGGTCTGTTCAGCCAGACGTGGATGCGGATTTTCTCGCTACTGGCGTTCGTCGCCTTAGCCGCACACGCCTGGATTGGTCTGTGGACCGTCACCACCGACTATCTCAAGTCCACTCGCCTGCGCGTGGGTGTCCAAGCTGTCATCATCTTGGGCATTTTCGTGTACTTGGTGTGGGGCATTCAAATTCTGTGGGGAGCTTGATTACATGTCTAATCTGCGTAGCCTGACGTTTGACGCCATTATTATTGGTGGCGGTGGCTCTGGCCTGCGAGCCGCTCTGGAGCTGGCGAAGTCCGGCAAAAAGACGGCCGTGTTATCGAAAGTTTTCCCGACCCGCTCTCACACCGTTTCTGCCCAGGGTGGTATTACCTGCGCGATTGCGTCCGATGACCCGAATGATGACTGGCGCTGGCATATGTACGACACCGTTAAAGGCGGCGATTATATCGCTGACCAGGACGCGGCGGAGTATATGTGTTCTGAAGGCCCGAAAGCGGTATTCGAGCTCGAGCATATGGGCTTGCCGTTCTCGCGTTTAGATAACGGTCGCATTTATCAGCGCCCGTTTGGCGGTCAGTCGAAGAACTTCGGTGAAGGTGGCCAGGCGGCTCGTACCTGTGCCGCTGCTGACCGTACCGGCCACGCGCTGTTGCACACCCTTTACCAGAATAATTTGAAGAACAATACCGTGTTCCTCAATGAGTGGTATGCGGTGGATTTAGTCAAAAATGCCAGCGGTGATGTGGTCGGCTGTATCGCCATGTGTATCGAGACGGGCGAAGTGGTTCACATTAAGTCCAAGGCCACAGTATTAGCTACTGGTGGTGCAGGCCGTATTTATGCTTCCACAACCAATGCGTTGATTAACACCGGTGACGGTATTGGCATGGCGCTGCGTGCGGGCTTCCCGATGCAAGACATGGAAATGTGGCAGTTCCACCCGACCGGTATTTACGGTGCGGGCACGCTGGTCACAGAAGGCTGCCGCGGTGAGGGTGGCTACCTGATCAACAAAGACGGCGAACGCTTTATGGAGCGTTATGCGCCGAATGCCAAAGATTTGGCGGGCCGTGACGTTGTCGCCCGTTCGATGGTCATGGAAATTCTGGAAGGTCGTGGCTGTGGCGAGAAGGGCGATCACGTCTTCTTGAAGCTTGATCACCTGGGTGAAGAAGTACTTGGTAAGCGCCTACCCGGTATCGTTGAGCTCTCCAAGACGTTTGCTCACATCGATCCGGCAAAAGACCCGATCCCGGTCGTACCGACCTGCCATTACATGATGGGCGGTATTCCGACCAATATTCATGGTCAGGCGATTACCATGGACGAAAGCGGTAACGATCATATCGTTAACGGCCTGTTTGCCTGTGGTGAAGCAGCGTGTGTTTCTGTTCACGGTGCTAACCGCTTGGGCGGTAACTCGCTACTTGATCTAGTGGTCTTCGGTCGTGCTGCAGGCATGTTTATTGAAGGCGCGCTGAACGAAGGCATTGAGTACCTGGACGCTTCCGAGTCTGACATTGAGTCGGCCATGAAGCGGATCACGCGCTGGAATGAGTCTGAGGGTGGTGAAAGCATTCCTGAGCTGAAAGCTGAGCTTCAGGAAATCATGCAGACCTCCTTCGGCGTATTCCGCGAAGAGAAAAACATGCTGGAAGGCGTCGACAAGCTAGCGCTGCTGCGCGAGCGCATCGCCAATGCCTACTTGCCTGACAAGTCCAATGCCTTCAACACTGCCCGTGTAGAAGCACTGGAACTTGATAACTTGATGGAAGTGGCTGAAGCGACGGCGATCGCTGCCCTAGAGCGTAAAGAGAGCCGCGGCGCCCACTCGCGTTACGACTATCCAGACCGTGATGACGTCAACTGGCTGAAGCACTCGCTCTTCTTCCCAGCGACGAAAGAGCTGAAAAAACGCGACGTTAACTTCAAGCCGAAAACCGTTGATACGTTCGAGCCTAAGGTTCGTACCTACTAAACGCCGCATAGACGAGAGGGAGTCACTATGTCCAATCTTCAGGTATCCGTATACCGCTACAATCCGGAAACCGACTCCGCACCTTACATGCAGGAGTTTCAGGTCGATACTAAAGGCCGCGATGTGATGGTGCTGGATGTTCTTCATATGATGAAGGAACAAGACAGCGGTTTGGCGTTTCGTCGCAGCTGCCGTGAAGGCGTCTGCGGTTCAGACGGCATGAACATGAACGGCAAAAACGGCTTGGCATGTATCACGCCGCTGTCAGACGTTGTCAAAAACAACAAGCTGACCCTGCGCCCGCTGCCGGGCCTGCCGGTTATTCGCGATATGGTCGTGGATATGGGGCTGTTCTATAAGCAGTACGAGCGTATTCAGCCGTACCTGCAGAACGATACGCCTGCACCGGCCATTGAGCGTCTGCAGTCGCCAGAAGAGCGCGACAAGCTAGATGGCTTGTATGAGTGTATTCTATGTGCATGCTGTTCAACGTCTTGCCCGTCGTTCTGGTGGAACCCCGAGAAGTTTGTCGGCCCGGCCGGTTTGCTGCAGTCTTACCGCTTCCTGGCCGATTCACGTGACACGGCTACCAGCGAACGGTTGAGCAACCTGGAAGATCCGTTCTCGGTGTTCCGTTGCCGTGGCATCATGAACTGTGTAGCGGTGTGCCCAAAAGGGCTCAACCCTACCCGGGCAATTGGTAAAATTCGCGAAATGTTACTCGCTGATGCTACCTAAGCCTATGACATCTTAGTAAAAAAGCGCCTGCCACTTAAGTTGGGTGATAATGCCACTTAAATCATGGCGCTTCGCTTGTTATCATAGGGTTTGTCAGGCGGTGCGGCGTCACGTCGCACCGCTGATCAGACAAGTTTGAAAGCCGGTGCCTGGGGTACCGGCTTTCGAGCATGAACTGAAGACGAAACATCGTATGACCGCTAGAAACACAGTATGACCGCTAGATGCGACATAAAGTGTGAGATGAAGAATAGCTAGACGAACAGGGTTTCCGGCCGTTGGCCGGCGCCGCCGGCAAATGTCCCGCCCCGCCGGCAGGGCAATAGCGATGTCGCCGCATGTTTGCGACGATACCGATACCACCCCATCAGTGCAGGGTGACCGAGAGATGCAACAAGGCATAATGGAGTTGATGTGGCGTTCCTCTCACGTTAGTGGCGGCAATGTTCACTACGTGGAAGCGCTTTACGAGCAGTACCTCGCCGATCCTGAGTCTGTCCCTGACGAATGGCGCAGCTATTTTGATGAGTTGCCGCGCCCCGAGGGCAGTGCCTCCCACGATGTTCCACTTAGCCCCGTGCGTGATCAGTTCTACCAGTTGGGGCGCGAAAGTCGCCCGGGCCGGGTAGTCGCCGCTGCCGATAGCGGTGAAAACAAAAAGCAGGTAAAAGTCCTGCAACTGATCAACGCTTACCGCTTCCGTGGCCATCAAAAGGCCAATATCGACCCGCTAGGGCTGCGTAATCCCACCCCCGTCCCCGATCTCGATCTGTCCTTTCATCAGCTTTCAAAAGCTGATCTGGATACCGAGTTCCAAACCGGTTCTTTCTTTTTAGGTATCGACAAAGCGCCACTGCGTGACATCGTAGATGCGTTGGAGCGTACTTACTGCCGCTCCATCGGCTGCGAGATCATGCATATCGTCGATACGGAAGAGAAACGCTGGCTACAACGGCGTTTTGAGTCGGTACGCAGTGCGCCTGATTTCAGTGCCGACGTGCGCAAGCACGTTGCTGGAGCGTTTGACGGCCGCCGAAGGTTTGGAGAATTACCTGGCATCCAAGTATCCAGGTACCAAGCGTTTCGGTCTTGAAGGCGGCGAATCGTTTGTGCCGATGATGGACGAGCTTATCCAGCGTGCTGGCGGTTATGGCACCAAGGAAGTGGTCATCGGTATGGCGCACCGTGGTCGACTCAATCTGCTAGTCAATATTCTGGGTAAAAACCCAGCTGACTTGATTGATGAGTTCGACGGCAAGAAAGTCATCGAGCGTGGCTCAGGTGATGTGAAGTACCACCAGGGTTTCAGTTCGAACGTCATGTCCCCGGGCGGCGAAGTCCATTTGGCGATGTCGTTTAACCCGTCGCACCTGGAAATTGTCGCGCCTGTCGTAGAGGGTTCGGTGCGTGCCCGCCAAGATCGCCGTAACGACGAAGAGGGCAGTAAAGTACTGCCGATCAACGTCCACGGTGATGCGGCGTTTGCCGGTCAAGGCGTGGTGATGGAGACATTCCAGATGTCTCAGACCCGTGCTTATAAAACCGGTGGCACCGTCCATATTGTGATTAACAACCAAGTGGGCTTCACCACCTCGCATCCGCTGGATGCACGCTCTACCGAATACTGCACTGATATTGCCAAGATGGTTCAAGCGCCTATTTTTCATGTCAATGGCGATGACCCGGACGCAGTGCTGCACGCCACCCAAGTCGCTCTCGACTATCGCCAGCAGTTCAAAAAAGATGTGGTGATCGATCTCGTTTGCTACCGTCGCCGTGGCCACAACGAAGCTGACGAGCCGTCAGGCACGCAGCCGATGATGTATTCCAAGATCAAAGATCACCCTTCTGCGCGCTCGCTGTACGCCAAGCGCTTGGTTGATCAGGGCGTGCTCTCTGAAGAGTCCGCTAAAGCGATGATCGAAACCTATCGTGATGACCTCGTGGCAGGCAACCACGTTGCCAATGCACTGGTGCAAGAGCCCAACGCTTCTCTGTTCGTTGACTGGGCGCCTTACCTGGGTCACGAATGGTCTGGTGATGCCGACACGACGTTTGATATGAAGCGTCTGCAGCAGTTAGCGGCTCGCATGTGTGAAGTGCCGGACGGCGTCGAAGTGCAGCGTCAGGTGGCCAAGATTTATGAAGACCGGCGTAAAATGCAGGCTGGTGGTTTGGCACTTAACTGGGGTTTTGCGGAAACACTAGCCTACGCCACGCTGCTAGAGCAGGGGCATCCGATCCGGATTACCGGGCAAGACGTTGGGCGCGGTACTTTCTCCCACCGTCATGCGGTGGTGCATAATCAGAAAGATGGCACTACCTATGTTCCGCTGCAGAATATGGCCGATGGTCAGCCGCGTTTCACCATTCATGACTCCTTCCTTTCGGAAGAAGCGGTGTTGGCATTTGAGTACGGCTACTCAACCACTGCGCCGAATGACTTGGTGATCTGGGAAGCTCAGTTTGGTGACTTCTTTAACGGCGCCCAGGTGGTCGTGGATCAGTTCATCTCGTCGGGTGAAACGAAGTGGGGCCGGGTGTGTGGTTTAACCATGCTGTTGCCACACGGCTACGAAGGCCAGGGCCCGGAGCACTCTTCGGCGCGTTTGGAGCGCTTCCTGCAAATGTGTGCTGAGCACAATATGCAGGTCTGCGTACCCACCACGCCCGCACAGATTTATCATCTACTGCGTCGTCAGGTGATTCGTCCGCTGCGCAAACCGCTGGTGGTGATGACACCTAAATCGCTGCTGCGTCATAAAGAAGCGATTTCGAGCCTTGAAGATCTCGCTCACGGTAAGTTCCACATGGTACTCGCCGACCAGGCAGATCTGGCGCCGAAGAAGGTCACACGCGTTGTGCTATGTGCTGGCAAGGTCTACTACGACTTAGCCGCTTGGCGCGCTGAGAATGAGCGTCATGACACGGCAGTTGTGCGTATTGAGCAGCTATACCCCTTCCCGAAAGAAGAGCTTCTGGAAGCGCTGCAAGACTATACCAACGTAGAAGATATTGTGTGGTGCCAGGAAGAGCCGCTTAATCAGGGCGCTTGGTACTCCAGCCAGCACAATATGCGTGCAGTGGCCGACATGCTGAAAGATGGCCTTGGTCGCGAGTTGAAATTTGCAGGACGTCCTGCCTCTGCTGCTCCAGCAGCTGGCTATATGTCCGTCCACACTGAACAGCAGCGCCAGCTGGTGGAAGACGCTTTTAATTTATAAGCGACCACCGGATTTAGAGAACATATAAGGGAAACGACATGGCTACTGAGATCAAAGCGCCAACCTTTCCGGAATCCGTTGCCGAAGGCACAGTGGCGGCGTGGCATAAAAAGCCGGGTGACAGCGTTGAGCGTGACGAGCTGATTGTTGAGATCGAAACCGACAAAGTGGTGCTGGAAGTCGTCGCACCGGAAGCGGGTACCCTGACGGACGTAATGGCCGAAGAGGGCGATACCGTTCAGTCAGAGCAGGTGCTAGGCAAAATCGGTGAAGGCAGCGCGTCTGGCAGCCAAAAAGAAGAGAAATCTTCTGGCGATGACAGCGCTGAAAAATCCGAAGAGAAATCTGAAGGTAAGAAAGAAGAGAAAAAAGCCAGCGGTGGC
The DNA here is from genome assembly GCF_009728585.1 of Halomonas sp. PA16-9. Taxonomy (NCBI): domain Bacteria; kingdom Pseudomonadati; phylum Pseudomonadota; class Gammaproteobacteria; order Oceanospirillales; family Halomonadaceae; genus Halomonas; species Halomonas sp. PA16-9. The sequence goes on from NZ_CP040451.1 coordinate 1,450,639, forward strand.
GGCAAGCAACACGACGTAAAAGCCCCCAGCTTCCCTGAGTCGATCCAGGAAGGCACCGTGGCGACCTGGCACAAAAAGGTCGGTGAAGCGGTCAAGCGCGATGACGTGCTGGCCGACATCGAAACCGATAAGGTTGTGCTGGAAGTGGTCGCTCCGGCCGATGGCGCCCTGGCTGAAATTAAAGCCGAAGAGGGTAGCCAGGTTGAATCTGAAGCGATTCTTGCGACCTTCACCGAAGGGGCCGGTGGCGACAGTGGAAGCGAAAGCGGTGGCGATTCAGCGTCCGCTAAAGCAGACAGCAGCGATGGCGATGGCGCCGACGAGAAAGTCGGTGACAAAATCCTCGCTCCGGCCGCACGTAAAATGGTTGCCGAGCATGACCTGGACGTTGCCAAGATTGAAGGCACCGGCAAAGGTGGCCGCATCTTGAAAGAAGACGTTCAGAAAGCGGTCAAAGACGGTTCTGCCAAGAAAGCAGCAAAATCGTCTGCACCAGCGAAAGCTGCCGCTGCACCAGCTGCCGAGGGTGAGCGCATCGAGAAGCGCGTACCGATGAGCCGTCTGCGTCAGACCATCGCCAAGCGCCTGGTTCAGGCGCAGCAAACCGCGGCGATGCTGACTACCTACAACGAAGTGGACATGACCGAGATCATGGCCCTCCGTGCGCAGTACAAAGAGACGTTCTTAAAAGCTCACGACATTAAGTTGGGCTTTATGGGCTTCTTTGTAAAAGCGGCTTCAGAAGCGCTCAAGCGGTTCCCGGACGTTAACGCCTCTATCGACGGCACCGACATCGTTTATCACGGTTATCAGGATATCGGCGTTGCGGTATCCACTGACCGTGGTTTGGTTGTACCGGTACTGCGTGACACCGACAGCATGAAAATCGCTGACGTCGAGCGCAAGATTGTCGACTTCGGCAAGCGTGGTCGTGACGGTAAGCTGGGCATGGACGACATGATCGGCGGCACCTTTACCATCACCAACGGCGGTACCTTTGGCTCGTTGATGTCGACTCCGATCATCAACCCGCCGCAAACTGCCATTCTGGGCATGCACAAAATCCAGGATCGTCCGATGGCCATCAACGGCAAGGTCGAGATTCGCCCGATGATGTATCTGGCGCTCTCTTATGACCACCGTATGATCGACGGCAAAGACGCCGTTCAATTCTTGGTCACCTTGAAAGAATTGCTGGAAGACCCGGCACGTCTACTGCTGGATATCTAAAAAAGCATAAGCGTCATATTGATTTAGTACGCTTCTGCTTAACCAGGATATATCTGCAATCGTACACAGCCTTCCGCCCGGTTCGAGTTAAAGCGGGCGGAAGGCCAGCAAGCTAGAGGAGCCAACATGGCTGATAAGTTTGATGTGATCGTTATTGGTGCCGGCCCTGGCGGTTACGTCGCCGCCATTCGTGCCGCACAGATGGGCCTAAAAACGGCCTGTGTCGAAAAATGGGTTAACAAGGAAGGTAAAACAGTTCACGGCGGCACTTGCCTAAACGTGGGCTGTATTCCCTCGAAGGCCTTGCTGGAAACCTCGCACAAGTTTGTTGAGGCCCGTGACCATTACGCCGAGATTGGTATTGAAATCAGCGATGTGTCAACGAACATTGCCAAGATGCTTGAGTTCAAGGATCAGGTCATCGCCAAGAACGTCGGCGGTATTAGCGCGTTGTTCAAAGCCAATGGTGTTACCGCCCTTGAAGGCACCGGCAAAGTAGTCGCGTCTAAGCAGGTCGAAGTTACTGGTCATGATGGTGAAAAAGCCACCTATGACGCTGACAACATTGTTATCGCAGCGGGCTCTGTGCCGGTTGAGATTCCACCGACCCCGATGACCGAAGGCTTGATCGTTGACTCTAGTGGTGCACTTGAATTTACCGAGGCACCTAAGCGTCTGGGTGTGATTGGGGCTGGCGTCATCGGTCTCGAACTGGGCAGTGTGTGGAGTCGCCTGGGCAGTGAAGTCACTATGCTTGAAGCCATGGACACCTTCCTGCCGATGGTGGATACCGCCATCGCCAAGGAGACCCAGAAGCTACTCAAGAAGCAGGGCCTGGATATCAAACTCGGCGCTCGTGTGACCGGTTCGGAAGTCAAAGGCGAAGAAGTCGTTGTGAAGTACAGCGATGCCAACGGCGAACAAGAGATGACCTTTGACAAGCTCATCGTTTGTGTTGGCCGTCGCCCCTACACCAAAGGCGTAATTGACGAAGGCGTTAGCGTTGAGTTGGATGAGCGTGGCTTTATCTTTGTCGATGACCAGTGCCGTACCAACGTCCCGGGCATTTATGCTATCGGCGACTGTGTACGCGGCCCGATGCTGGCGCATAAAGCCTCTGAAGAAGGCGTTATGGTGGCCGATATTATCGCTGGCCATAAGGCTGAGATGAATTATGACGCTATTCCTAGCGTGATCTATACCGCACCAGAAGTGGCTTGGGTCGGTATTAACGAGCAGGAAGCCAAGGCTGCTGGAATTGAGATTAAAACGGGTTCTTTCCCGTTTGCAGCTAACGGTAGGGCGCTCGCCAACAACGCTTCAGATGGCATGGCTAAGATCATCGCTGATGCGGAAACTGACCGCATTCTCGGTATGCACATTGTGGGTCAACACGCTGGCGAATTGATTGCCCAGGGTGTGATTGCCATGGAGTTCGGCTCCAGCGCTGAGGATTTGGCATTGACGTGTTATGCGCACCCAACGACTGCTGAAGCAATTCATGAAGCAGCGCTTGCGGTAGATGGTCACGCGATTCATATGGCCAATCGCAAGAAGCGTAAGTAATTTAGTTAAACAACGAAGCGCCACCTTTTAAGGGTGGCGCAAACTTTCGGCTTTGTCTTAATCTACAAAGATCGAAAGAACGGGGATGGCCAGTTTTTTAGAAACTGATCATCGTTCGAGTCACATGCAACCAATGGCATGAATCGATGAATCTTCACGAGTATCAAGGTAAACAGCTGTTTGCCGACTATGGTCTACCAGTGTCTAAAGGCTTTGCAGTCGACACGCCCGAAGAAGCGGAAGAGGCTTGCAAAAAAATCGGTGGTGACATGTGGGTGGTTAAAGCCCAGGTTCACGCCGGTGGCCGTGGTAAAGCGGGTGGCGTTAAGCTGATTAAAGACCCGGCTGAAGCCAAAACATTTGCAGAGCAGTGGCTGGGTAAAAACCTGGTAACCTTCCAGACTGACGAAAAAGGTCAGCCTGTTGCCAAGATTTTGGTTGAGACCTGCACTGACATCGCCGATGAGCTGTATCTCGGTGCCGTGGTTGACCGTACTACCCGTCGTGTGGTCTTCATGGCCTCCACCGAAGGTGGTGTCGAGATCGAGACGGTTGCAGAAGAGACGCCGGAAAAGATTCTCAAAGCCGAAATCGATCCGCTGGTCGGCGCGCAGCCGTACCAAGCGCGTGAGCTAGCCTTTGAGCTGGGCCTGAAGGGCGACCAGATCAAGCAGTTCACCAAGATTTTCCTGGGTCTGTCTCAGTTGTTCCACGACAAAGACCTGGCGCTGTTGGAAATTAACCCGCTGGTCGTCACTGAAGAAGGCAATCTGCACTGCCTCGACGCCAAACTGGGTCTGGATAGCAACGCTCTATACCGTCACCCTGACCTGCAGGCCATGCGTGACCCTTCGCAAGAAGATCAGCGTGAAGCCGATGCGGCGAAGTGGGAACTTAACTATGTCGCGCTTGATGGCAACATCGGCTGCATGGTTAACGGCGCAGGTTTGGCCATGGGCACCATGGACATCGTCAACCTGAGCGGCGGCAAGCCCGCTAACTTCTTGGACGTTGGTGGCGGCGCCACCAAGGAGCGCGTGGCAGAAGCGTTCAAAATCATCCTCTCTGACGACAATGTTAAAGCCGTACTGGTTAACATTTTCGGCGGTATCGTTCGTTGTGACATGATTGCTGAAGGCATTATCGGTGCCGTTGAGCAAGTGGGTGTCAACGTACCGGTTGTCGTACGTCTGGAAGGTAACAACGCCGAGCTGGGTGCTGAAAAACTAGCATCTAGCGGTTTGAACATCATCGCGGCTACCAGTCTGACCGACGCGGCTCAGCAGGTCGTTAAAGCGGCGGAGGGCAAGTAATGAGCATCCTGATCGATAAGAACACCAAGGTCATCTGCCAGGGCTTTACCGGTGGCCAAGGCACGTTCCACTCCGAGCAGGCGATTGCCTACGGTACGCAAATGGTCGGTGGTGTTACGCCGGGTAAAGGCGGCCAGGAGCACCTCGGTCTGCCCGTTTTCAACACGTGAAAGAAGCGGTAGCGAAACCGGCGCGGAAGCCAGCGTTATTTACGTACCGGCGCCGTTCTGTAAAGACTCGATTCTTGAAGCGGCGAATGCCGGTATCAAGCTGATTGTGTGCATCACTGAAGGCATCGCCACGCTAGACATGCTCGAAGCCAAAGTGAAGTGCGACGAACTGGGTGTACGTCTGATCGGCCCCAACTGCCCAGGTGTTATCACCCCAGGCGAATGCAAAATCGGCATCATGCCGGGTCACATTCACCAGCCGGGCCGTGTCGGTATCGTATCGCGCTCTGGTACCTGACCTATGAAGCCGTTAAGCAGACCACTGATCACGGTTTTGGTCAGTCTACCTGTGTGGGCATCGGCGGCGACCCGATTCCGGGCTCTAACTTCATCGACATCCTTGAGATGTTCGAGAAAGACCCGAAAACCGAAGCTATCGTCATGATCGCGAAATCGGTGGCACGGCTGAAGAAGAAGCGGCGGCTTACATCAAAGCCAACGTTTCCAAGCCCGTGGTTTCCTACATTGCCGGTGTTACTGCACCTCCTGGCAAGCGTATGGGCCACGCGGGCGCGATCATCTCTGGCGGTAAAGGCACCGCTGACGAGAAGTTTGCTGCTCTAGAAGACGCTGGTGTTAAAACCGTGCGCTCTTTGGCTGAAATCGGTGATGCGCTGAAAGAAGTGACTGGCTGGTAAGCCATTGACGTTTAGCTGCACGTTATAAGGGCGCCCCTCGGGGCGCCCTTATTCATTTCTGCACATTTAATGTTGTTCTGGCTAATGTTGCTATGGCGTCGGTGAGCGACGCAGCATGCGATAGCTATACAGTACAAAGAGCGGCGCGCCTGCCGCCAAATATAAATGGTAGCTGACCAACCGCCACACCAGTACCGCTGCTGCGGCCTGCTCGCGCTCCATCAACGTAACAACAGGCTTCCTACGCCCACCTCCGCAGCACCCGCGCCGCCGGGCAGAAAACTAAATTGGCTGGCTGCCATCGCCAGCATCTGGGTCAAGAATGTCCACATCCAGTCCGCATGGCCACCTACTCCCAGTACTGCCAAATAGAGCAAGCTGTAGCGCATGAGCAGTGCGCCGTCGTCAGCGCTAGCATGGTGATCAATATACTGCGCGGGAGCTTAAGGGTGACCTTTAACGCATGCCGACAGCGCAAGAGGCGCCGTACGAGCCAGCGTCGCTGATATCGGCTTGGCCATGGCGTGTTCACGCCGGGTGAACGCAATAGGCTGGGTAGATAACGCATTACGACAATCACCAGCGCTGCCATGAACGCTAATCCTACCAGTGCCCACTGCACGAGCGACTGATGTGGCCATTGGGTGTCGCTTAGCATTGAAAAGAGCACCAGGCCGCTCAGCATGGCCAGGAAGAACAGTAAATCGCAGCCTTGATCAATCAGGAACACCGCCGCGCCCTTGGCAGGCGGGAAACCGCGCCGCGCAAGCAACAAAACAGGGTTGCTGGGCCACCGCTGCCGCCTGGGTGGCGCACAGGGCAAACTTGGACGCCAGCTCGATACCAGCGCGCCGCGCTGGCCGAGCCTGCCCGCACGGCCACCCAGCATCAAAACGTAGCCTTGCTGCATTCAGGTTCCAGCACAGAAAGGCCATCACCAGCATCAATAACAGCAGCCCAAGTGGGAAGTGTTTGACGCGCTGCAGTGCTTCAGCGCCACCCAACCAAGCAGTGAGCACTAGCGGTGCAATCAGCGCTAAGGCAATCATCACACCATGGATGGGTCGCCACTTCAGTAGCTGACGGCGACTAGTGGTGTTGGTGGAGTGCATACGGTTGGCTACCGTGGCAAAGCTGCTGATAGTGCTCCAGCAGGGAATGCATGACACCATCCCAGTTGAAATGGCGCTCTACATGGCGGCGCGCATAGCGCCCACTGGCGGCGACATCATTACTGAACAGTGCACACACGCCTCCGCCATGGCAACGGGGTCGAGCGGTTTGCATAAAATACCCGCCCCCAGCGGCACGTTTTCTGCCAGCGCCCCTGCGTTCGCTGCTATTACTGGAATGCCGCTTGCCATCGCTTCCTGAGCAATTAAGCCGAAGGTTTCTCGGGTGCCCGCATGTAACAGCGCATCGCTACTGGCTAGCGCCTTCGCGACCTCGTGGGCGCCACAACAGCGATCAACGATGGTGACATTACTGGGTACGTGATGTGGCATGCCGGGCCCCATCAGCAGCAAATGGTAATCGCTGCCTAGCTGACGCATCGTCGTAAGCAGCACATCAATATTTTTCTCGGGAATTGCGGCCCACAAAGATCAGCAGCTTTTTGTCGCTGGGTATACCCATGGTTTGGCGAAACGCAGAGTCACACTGCTGGGGATTGAATTGCGCCAATCGACGCCCAATGGCTGAACGCGAACGTTATTGACGCCCCAGTCATTCAGTCGATTCGCCATGCGTTACAGGGTGCCAGCACGCTATCAAACTGGCTATAAAGCGTCGTGACATAGTGGGTTAAGCGTTTCTCAACGTAGCGCCCAAAGCGATCACCCATCAGGCGCGGAAGATCAGAGTGATAAAAGCCCACCACAGGCACGCCGAGGCGTTGCCCCGCATCGAGCGCCGCCCAGGCCGTTACATAGGGGTCGCCAGCCTCTATCAGATCGGGCTTCAGATCAATCAGTGCATCACGCCACGGAGAACCGCGTAGCGGAAAGCGGTAACTTGCCAAAGGAAGGTGTAACGCCGGTAGCGTGTGGTGGTCGCCAAGACTATCCGCTCCGCCCCCGGCACCAGCAGGCTGGTGCGCAGCTGTGGAATACGCGAGAAAAACACGGTGTTTGGCCTGCAAATAGGTACGACACCGCCGCTGGCGGGGGCATGAAACATCGTCACATCGCAATGTGCAAGCTAACCTCCAACCCCAAAGAGTGTCATCGTTTCACCATAAAGGAGAAATAAGTCAGTTCAGAGACAACGGAGCCCGTTTGTGTCTATGTGGCAGGGCTCTCGGCAGGCGCCACCATGGCGACCACTTGGCGATGATCTACCCCGATATCTTTGCGGCGGTAGGCGTGCACTCTGGGCTGCTCCACGGCGTGGTCAAGAGTTTCCCCGATGCCTTGGGGGTCATGCAGGGAGGCACAGGGCCCTCGCTGGCGGTAACAAAGCAAAAGGAGCCGGGTGGGCGTCGGATGTGCCAGCGATTATGTTTCATGGCGAACCGCGACACCACCGTGCTCCCCCGCAACGCGGATCGCGTGGCCGCCCAGTACAGCACATCGCGTCAAGCAGGAGCGACGGTAGTGCAAGGCAACGTTCCAAGGCCGCGGCTACACCTGTACCACCCACCGTGATGCTTCGGGTAAGCCATGCTTAGAGCAGTGGCGTATCCATGGGGGCATGGCTTGGTCAGGAGGTAGCAAAAAGGGCAGCTATACCGACCCTCAAGGCCCTGACGCTGACCGGGAAATGCTGCGGTTCTTCTGTCAGCATCGGCAGATAGTGTCATAGAACTGGCCGATATCTGCTCAGGTTATGTCTAGTCTGTCATTAAGTTAGCGCAGGTGAGACGCGCTGGTATAGTAGATACTCTTTGATTATGTATAAAAGTTGACAATAGTTTGCAAAGGTTGAGTTACAGTTTTCATTCTTGTTGCCTAAAATCCTAGCTCTTTCACTTGTTAGGATTTGGCAATGCTTTCACGGTTCAAGATCGGTACACGGCTCGCACTGGCTTTTGGCTTGGTCTCGCTATTTCTTTGGGCACTTTAATAGCGGGAATTATGGGCATCACCTTCACCAAGGATACTGCCCAAAAAAACCTTGGACACGGACGTAGCACTCGCAAGCAATGCCGCAGAAATTCAGCGGCTGGCATTGCAAGCGCGGCGTTTGAAAAAGATATCTTCATCAATATCGACAGTAGTGATCGGGTAGCGGCTTACCAGCAAAGTTGGACGGCGACCATCGAAGCAATACAGGCCGCCTTCCAGGCGGGTAGCCAAATTGCCGATAAGGATAGCCTCGATGCTTTGTACCAACAGGCAGGAAGAGCCCTCCAGGGGTATGAAGAGGGTTTTTTGTCAGTCTATCGCCAATTGAACTAGGCAGTATTACCGAAACCTCTCAAGCCAATCTGGCTTTCGGTGAGCATAAAGAGAGTATCTACCAGCTTGAGGAGTTGGCTGATGAAATTAGCCTAGTGGCTGCTGAAGGGGTCAAGACGGCTAACGAGGCGATAAATGCCGAGTATCGTTTGGCTATTTGGCAGCTTTGTATTTTCGCGGGGGTGGCGTTGTTGATGGCGCTGGCAATTGCTATTACGCGTAGCATTGTATTGCCTTTGCGGGAGAGCGGTTGAGGTTGCTAGGCGCGTTGCGGAAGGAGATTTGCGACACGATATCGTACCACAGGACGTGATGAAACGGCTCAGTTATTAACCTCCATGGCCGAAATGAGTAAAGAGCTCACTACCTTGGTCGCATCACTACGTGACTCTAGCGAGAATGTCTTGAACGGAGCCAATGAAATTGCCCAAGGTGGGCAGGAGCTCGCCGCTCGTACTGAGCAGCAAGCAGCTGCCTTGCAGGAGACGGCTTCAGTATGGAGGAGATGACGGCAACGGTTCGCCAGAATAGTGATTCAACCAAAGAGGCTGATACGCTGGCCCATAATGCTTCGCAACAGATGCAAAGCAGTGGTGAAGAAGTTTCCCGAAGTGTGGAATTAATGCGCGAAGTGACAGCCGCATCGCTAAGCATGGATAAGATCGTTGAGGCCATCGATACGATTGCTTTCAAAACCAATATCCTGGCTTTAAACGCCTCCGTTGAGCGGCGCGTGCTGGTGATAAAGGCCGTGGATTTGCAGTGGTCGCTACAGAAGTTCGTGCGCTAGCAAGCCGCAGTGCCGCTTCAGCAGGTGAGATTCGTAGTATGCTCGACGATACGCGTAGCAAAATAAAGCTATGTTCTGACCAAGCGGAGCGAGGCGCTGCGACCATAGGTGAGACGGAAGCGGTGATCCAGCGCCTCGCTATGCTGATGGTCGAGGTCTCTCTGCCACTCGGGAGCAAAGCAGTGGTATTGAGCAGATCAATACTGCTATTACTGAAATGGATTCTACCACTCAGCAAAACAGCACCTTGGTTCAGCAGTCGACTAATGCAGCATTTTCCCTGGAAGATCAGGCTGGGCGACTTCGCGAGCTGGTAGCTGCCTTTCAAATAGATGAAGCTGTTGTGAAAAAAGCAACAGAGTACAAGCCTGCAATGGCCTTATCCTCGGCTGCAAGACAAGCAGAGTTCTAATAATCTGATAACAACAGTGGCGCCTCAAAGGCGCTGCTGCTTTTTAATGGGCTAATAAAGTTTTTCACTAGGTTGTGCCATCAGGAAGTGGTCCTCTTCGCGCAGCGAACTGACAAGCGTATAACACTCTAATTCTTCGGTCTGGGTACGCTCTTTTTTGTCATCAATCACTCCTCTGCCGTAGTCAATGGGAACAAACACCACTGGCATCAACGCCGAGGCTTTATCATAGGCTGGGTGAGCTGCTAGTAAGACTGATTGATGGCAGATTTTATAAAAAGTATATAGAGAAATAAAAAGCAATGTTTGAAAAAAGCACTCTTTTTTTTGCTTTATTACATGAAAAAAAAGTACTGCAGACTAGATTTTTAACCCGCCTCTATTCTTGACAGTAAAAGCGGTGTCACTTATCTTTAAAATGTAATCTTTGGTAATTTTATGTTTTTATTGTAATGTGTATGGGTGTGTGGCTTTTCATGAGGGCTACCGGAAGAAATTTAATTATAAAGATCATAGTACATTGATTTTTAATACATTAAAAATCTAGTGCAGGAGTGTAGTGTTGTTAGTTTACATGTGATTTTTACTTATATAAGCAGTAGTATATTGTCCGGCTTAAGTGTTTCTGATTGGGAAGTGGCAATTTTTTTATTGCTTTAAGGTATCCTTGTGTTACCTGCTATACACTTTTTAGTCCAGAAATATGCAATGCAACAAGTAGGCATGAATAAAAACATCGGAATTAAATAAGCTTGAAAATAAGAGCGTAGGGAAACTCGTTTAATTGACGATAATGGCGAGGTGGTATTTTGAAAATCTTGGTCATAGGGAACATGGGCTATGTTGGCTCCGTTGTGGTGCGGGAGCTAGCCTTACGTCACCCATCCGCCACTCTTCATGGGTATGACACTGCCTACTTCGCACACTGTTTGACGAATGCCGAACTTCTTCCTGAGTGCTATCTCGACCAGCAGTTTATGGGGGATGTGCGAGATATTCCGGCTGATTTTTTTGAGGTTATACGGCTGTAGTTCAACTGGCGGCGATTTCCAATGACCCCATGGGAGACCGTTTCGCCGCAGTGACAGCTGAGGTCAATCAGCAGGCGACGGTGAGATTGCCAAGGCAGCGGCTCAGGGGGGTAGAAAACTTCGTTTTTGCCTCAAGTTGCAGCATTTATGGCATCGCTTTAGGGGCTCCGCGCAGTGAGTTGGATCCCGTGGCTCCCGTTACCGCCTATGCCTGCTCGAAAATAGCAGCTGAAGAAGCGTTAGCCGGCATTGGGGGCGACATGGTGATTACCAGTTTACGCTTTGCGACTGCTTGCGGAATGTCAGAGCGTTTACGGCTGGATCTGGTGCTCAATGATTTCGTTGCCTGTGCCCTAAGTCAGCAGCATATTACCGTGCTTAGCGATGGGTCTCCCTGGCGGCCCTTGATCGACGTCTCCGATATGGCCATAGCTGTCGATTGGGCAGTACAGCGCAAACCTGAAAGCGGCGGACGCATACTCAATATCAATACCGGATCGAACGAACGCAATCATCAAGTGCGAGACTTAGCCACTGCAGTGGCCAAAGCCGTTCCCGGCACCACGCTGAGTATCAATACCCAAGCCCCGGCGGACAGTCGCTCCTACCAAGTGGATTTCAGCCTGTTTGCCAAGTTGGCACCTGAGCACCAACCACAAATGACGCTAATAGATTCGATCATGGGATTGATCAATGGGCTCAAAAGCATGGAGTTTTCCGATACCCAGTTCCGAGCCTCGCGCTATATGCGTCTGCATGCGCTGCAGGCACATATCACTGCGCGCCGTCTATCTGAAAACCTGCGCTGGCAAATGTGTGATGCAGTCACCCCGAGTGCTTTGTCTGCTGCTACCCACATTAACCTTGAGGCCTGAAACGGAGGCTAGACTATGAAAGTCGCAATTTTCGCGGGAGGGTTCGGAACGCGCTTAAGTGAAGAAACAGCCATTCGCCCCAAGCCCATGGTGGAAGTGGGTGGTCGGCCGATCCTTTGGCATATCATGAAGATGTACGCCCATCATGGCTTAAAGGAGTTTATCGTCCTGGGTGGCTATAAGGTGGAGTACATCCGTGACTATTTCCTCAATTATCGCGGCAATCGAACCGATTACACCATCGATCTGAAGACAGGTAACGTCGACTGGCTTCAGAGCGTTAATGATGATTGGAAAATCACTGTGCTGGATACAGGCGCCGATGCCATGACCGGAGGGCGTCTCAAGAAGGCAATGTCTCTCCTGGCAGATGAGCCTTTCTGTTTGACCTATGGCGATGGGTTGAGTGATCTGAATATCAATGCCTTGATCGACTCACATCTGGCCTCGAAAAATTGGTGCACCCTGACGGCAGTAACGCAGCCGGGCCGCTACGGTGCCCTGCGTTTGAAAGAGGGCAACAGCCAGGTAGAGGGCTTTCGTGAAAAGGGCGAAATAGATGGAGGGCTGATCAATGGCGGCTTCTTCGTCTGTAATCCGGAAGTGTTCGAGACGATCGACGATAGCCAGACCGTATGGGAAAACGAGCCCATGAACCGGATGATCGAGCTGGGGAAATTGGGCTACTTCCATCATAACGGGTACTGGCAAAGCATGGATACGCTGAGAGACAGAATGGTACTCGAGACCGCCTGGGCAGAAGGCGCCCCCTGGAAGCTCTGGAAGGAATGAACCATCAATGATTATTGTTGATACGGCGCTTGCCCAACGAGAGGCGCAGGGTAATCCCATTCGAGTGGGGATGGTCGGGGCGGGGTTCCAAGCGGGCGGTATCGGTCTGCAGATTATGACCGCTACGCCCGGGATGCGCCTTTGTGCGATTGCCAATCGTCATTTGGATGCAGCGATCAAAGTCTTCCAGCAAACCGGGATTGAGCCAGTCGCCTGCGAGACTCAGCAGGAACTTGAAGCGGCGATTGCGGCTGGGCGACCGGCAGTCACCGAGGATGCCGTGGCACTGGCACGCGCAGAGGGATTGGATGCAATTATTGAAGTCACTGGCTCGTTGGAGTTCGCGGCGAATGCCGTCCTGGCGGCGCTGGAAAGTGGCAAAGACGTCATTCAAATGAACGCGGAACTCGACGGTACGATCGGCCCCATCTTGAAAGTGAAAGCCGATGCGGCAGGGGCTGTCTACAGCTTTGCCGATGGCGACCAGCCTGGCGTACAGATGAATCTCTATCGGTTCGTCGCCGGGCTAGGCATTAAGCCGGTACTGTGTGGCAACATTAAAGGCTTGCATGACCCATATCGCAACCCGGCTACCCAGGAAGGTTTTGCCAAACGCTGGGGGCAAAAGCCGGCAATGGTGGCCTCTTTTGCTGATGGCACCAAGATATCGTTCGAACAGGCGATCGTCGCCAACGGCACCGGTATGCAAGTGGCGCAGCGCGGCATGCTTGGCCCTGATTTCTCCGATGGTGTGGCCGGTGGGCCCTTAATACCCATCGAACAGACGGTATCGGCATTTGAGCCCTACCTGAACCCGAAGGGGCCGGGGCTGGTGGATTACGTTGTTGGGGCGCGGCCGGGGCCGGGCGTGTTTGTGCTAGGGACGACCGACAGTCCCCGTCAGCGCCACTATCTCGAACTCTACAAGCTGGGCGAGGGGCCGTATTACTGCTTCACGACGCCTTACCATCTGTGCCATTTCGAAGTGCCCACGTCCGTTGCCCGCGCCGTGCTGTTCCGTGATCCGGTGTTATCCCCCATAGAGGGCCCCAGGGTGGGCGTCATCGCCATAGCCAAGAAAGCTTTGCAGGAGGGCGAAACAATAGAAGAACTCGGTGGCTTCGAAGTCTATGGAGTGGCGGAAAATATCGAGGTAATACGCAGGGATCGGCTATTACCTATCGGGCTAGCGCTGGGCTGCCAGGTGGTGGGGCATGTGGAAAAGGATGCGGCGCTGACCTTTGATGATGTGCGTATACCACCAGGGCGGTTGATCGACCGTCTTTATGCCGAACAGGAAGCCATGTTTGCCCTGGAATTGACGTCTGGTGTCGCTGCTACTTTCACGGAGTAAGACATGCATTTTCATCAAACGAACCTCAAGGATGCCCGCCTGATAGAGCTTGAACCGCATGGTGATGAGCGAGGTTTTTTTGCCCGTACCATGTGCCATGCGGAGTTTGAGCGCCATGGCCTGCTGAGTGACTTTGTGCAGCAGAATACCTCCTTTTCTGCTCAGCGAGGCACCTTAAGGGGGTTGCATTATCAGCGGCAGCCCCATGCCGAAGCCAAACTGGTGCGCTGCATTCGAGGCGCGATTGTCGATGTCATCGTGGATATCCGTAAAGACTCGGAAACCTACTTGCACCATCAGTTATTTGAATTAACCGACGCAAACCGGCGCCAGCTGTATGTACCGCCAGGCTTTGCGCACTCCTTTCAGACGCTGACCGACGATGTTGAAGTCAGCTATCTGGTCTCGGCTGCCTATCATCCCGAGGCTGAAAGTGGTTTGCGCTATAACGATGAACGTCTCGCGATTGAGTGGCCGATGCCACCCACGGTGGTGTCTGAAAAAGACGCTAGCTGGCCCTTAATCAGTGAGCGAAACGAAGAGCTTTTTTGACCACTTGCCAATAGCTAGTAGCGAATCCAGATATCAAACACACTAAAAAAGGGGCAGCGTGAACGCTGCCCCTTTGAGTAATGTCTAGCTATTGCCTACCCGTCAATTGGCAGGCTTTGCCACTAGCGAGCGAGTCTCTTCGCGTGCTTCAGTGAGCACTATGCGCAGCGGATCGCCAAGCTTGTAACGCTCTTCGCCCTCGATCTGGATACGGCCCTCTTTATCGTCAATGACCACTTTGCTGCGGTCACTGTGCATCAAGGGGGCGGGCACAAACGCAGTTGCGCCATTTTCCACCAGACGAACGCGCATGCCGCCACGGTTGATGGCCATGATTTCGGCCTCAAACGTATCCTGGTTCTGTGCAGCGGGCGTTAGGTAACGCACGTAGAGCCAGTCTTTCACGTCGCGCTCGGCCATACGGTTCAGGCGGCGGCGTTCCGTCAGTTGCTCGGTGAGCTGCTGGGTCGCTTCGGCGGGGGCCTGTTCGCCTTTCAACACGCGTTTGATCAGGCGGTGGTTGACCATATCGCCATACTTACGAATCGGCGAGGTCCAGGTAGCGTAGGCGGCTAGGCCCAGGCCAAAGTGTGGGCCGGGCTGGGCCGACATGCTGGTAAAACCCTGGAAGCGGCGCAGGCGCGCATCCAGCCAGGCGTCATCGCGGCTTTCCAGCACACGCTTAAGCTCAGTGTAGCGGGCAAGCTCTGTCAGCGCTTCGCGTTCGACCACGATCTCCTGACCTGCCAAGAATTCCTGGGCGGCTTCGGCTTTCTCGGGCTCGAACGCGCGATGCACGTTAAAGATACCGTGGCCGATGTGCTGGGCCAGGAAATCCGCGCAGCAGGCGTTAGTCACAATCATCGACTCTTCGATCATGCGGTTGGCAATGCGGCGCTCTTCGGTGCGCACCGCCAATACGTTACCGGCGGGATCGAGATCAAACACGTAGTCGGGACGGTCTTTAAACACCAGCGCGTGTTCATTGCGCCAAGCGGTACGCGCTTCGGTCAAATCACGCAGCGCAGTAAGCTGCTCGGCGATCTCATCCGCGGGTGCCCAGTCGCCTTGACCTTCGATCCAGTCGGAGACGTTGTCGTAAACGAGCTTGGCGTGAGATTTAACGTTCGCCGCAAAAAAGCGGTAATCGCCCATGCTGCCGTCAGCATTAATATCCAGCGTACAGGCCAGCGCGGGGCGCTCCTTGCCTTCCCACAACGAGCAGAGATCATCTGCTAGCTGCTCTGGCAGCATAGTGACGTTTTGGCCAGGCAGGTAAACGGTAAAGGCGCGAGTGCGGGCTTCTAAATCAGCCGCATGGCCCTCTTCCACATAAGCGGTGGGGTCGGCAATCGCTACGCTCAACCGCCAGCCGCCTTCCGCACGAGTAGCCACGTGCAGCGCATCATCCATATCGCGGGTCTTCTCACCATCGATGGTGAAGAAGGGCGTGGGCGTTAAATCTTCGCGAGTCAGGCCTTCATCGATCAGCGGCCAGTCGGTGCCCGCATCGGGGCACTCTTGCTCCAGCGCATGGCGTGCAAGTGTGACGCGCCATGGCACTGCCGGATCATCGCTTTTGGCGACCAGCTCATCAATCTGGGCAAAGAAAGCGCGGTCATCGGCTTTTAGTGGATGGCGTACCAAGCGGGCAACGACCCAATCGCCGTCAGCAATGGAGTCTTCGTCAAGGCTGTTCTTAATCCGCGCCTTGATAACGTTTTTAATCGACGGATGGTCGGGGGCGACAGATAGGCGACCTTCGCGCTTCTGCACCCGGGCGACAAACCGATCAAGACCCGCTTCAATCAGCTTTTCCGGCTCAATGGACTTTTTGTCACCGTTCTCGTGAATCACGCCTTCCACGCGATCACCGTGAATCACCTGCTTCATGGCGGGCGGCGGCACGAAATAGGATTCACCGTCGTCGGTTTCGAGAAACCCGAAACCTTTGTCGGTGGCTTTGATCACCCCTTCAGCACGGGGGGTGGTTTGACGAATCTGTTGCTTGAGCTGGGCAAGCATGGCGTTGTTCTGAAGCATGAGCTCAATCAGTTGGCGAGAGTTAGGCTGCCACTATACGGATTCCCGCAGGCTGCGCCAATTGTCGCTATGCGATGTTGGCCCTGATGTTGGCTTTGGTAATGGCGAGTCAAAGGCTTACATGCGCTCAAGGGAATCGGTTAAGCTGAATATTCATACTCACGGAGCGCGCTATGACACCTCGCCTGATTGTTTCTGACCTGGATGGCACCCTATTAGGAAGCGACCACACCCTGCACGCAAGCACCGTAGAGGTGCTAAGAGCATTGGTGAAGCAAGGTCATCATGTCGCACTCGCCTCTGGCCGCCACTACCACGATATGAAGGTGTTTCGTGATCAGTTGGATATTCCGGCGCACTTGATTAGCACCAATGGTGCTTATATACATGATCCCAACGATGCTTTGTTGGCGGCTAATCACCTTGAGCCTGAATATGCAAAGACGCTAATCGGTCTTCCGCGCCCTCCTCAAGTACGGCTTAATCTTTATCGCGAAAGCGGCTGGCATATTGATTCAGAGGCCCCGCACTTATTATCTCTTCATGCCTCTACAGGGTTTGGCTATGAAGTCGTGTCCCCCGCGCAAATGGACACTAACGGTGTAGGCAAAGTGCTCTATCTAGGCGACCCAAAGGCGCTAAAGCAGTTAGAAGCACAGGCGCAAGAGGCCCACGGCGACGGGCTGCATATTACCTATTCCACCATTGATTCTCTGGAAATCATGGCCGGTGGGGTCAACAAAGGCGTGGCGCTGTCATCACTGCT
The DNA here is from genome assembly GCF_009728585.1 of Halomonas sp. PA16-9. Taxonomy (NCBI): domain Bacteria; kingdom Pseudomonadati; phylum Pseudomonadota; class Gammaproteobacteria; order Oceanospirillales; family Halomonadaceae; genus Halomonas; species Halomonas sp. PA16-9. The sequence continues at coordinate 1,467,629 of NZ_CP040451.1, forward strand.
GGAACGGTTGGGCTTAACGCCCGTCGATTGCCTAGCGTTTGGCGATAATCTTAACGATACCGAAATGCTCGATTTAGCAGGGGAGGCCCAGGTAATGGCCAATGCCCACCCTGCGCTATTTGATCGTGTCACCGGCGCTGAACGTATCGGTCACCATGGCGAAGCCGCCGTTGCCCAATGGCTGAAAAAGCGCTTTGGGCTGTAGGGTTACGTATTAATTAGTGGCTCTTAATTTCGTCACTTGCAGCTGAGGTCAATCTGAAGCAACTCAACAGCTTGGCCTAAAATTTGGCGAGCTGCCTGTTTGGGCAGAACAGCGGCTGGAGCAAGCAACGCCTGCGCAGTTGGATGAGTGGTCTGGAGCGATCTTGACCGCCAACTCCCTTGATGAGCTGTTCAAAAACTGACGTTACGCTTTATTTATTCGCTGGTGGTTTCAGCCAATCAAACATTTTCATTATAAAGCTACGTTCAGTGGGTTTTTCATCGTTTTTGCCAATAAAAGCCTCAAGCAGACTTTGATTAAGCTGTTGAGGAAGAGCGTTGGCATCGGCCATGAGCGCTTCGCGTGAAATATCTTCCTCAGCGCTAGAATTGCTTCGCATTTACTATTATCTCTTTTCAACTAACCGTTGAGTTAGCAAAGCGTTTACCAAGATTGGCAAAGTCTTCGCTCGACATCAGTATGTCAAAAATATCTTCAGGTGCCCCTTTGCCTTCGGCGCGGTGGGTCATAAAGTTGAAATCCATCTCGATCAGGTGCTCAAGGCGTGGGGCATAGAAGTCGGGATATTGTGCCTGCATGATGGGAGGCAGGTCGTTGTAATTGCCAAGCACTTCTTTGAAGAAGTCGGTCATCTTGCCTGTTTGGCTGTACTCCAGCTTGCCACGGGCTACGACGGCCTGTTTCCATACTTGCCGCTGATCATAATCTTCTTGCCAGGCTGCGCGCTGTTCATTGGCCGTAAACGTGCCACTATCGTCATAAATAATCAGTACTAATTGATCTTGAGACAAGCCGCTAAAAGGATTGCTACCTCTGCCATTAACAAAGGAGGTGGCCTGCTTTGCTCGCTCCAAGAGTTCTGGATCATCGGTGTTGGGAACTTCGGCATCATATCGAGCTCGGTTGTTATGGTAGCCTTGGCCGGTAATTTGGCTTAGCAGTGCATCGGCTTTTTGGCCTAACGCTTTACGATCCAGGCTAGCATCACGCTCTTCGGCACGCAGGGCGCTATCGCTTAACTGCTGAGCCAACGTGGAAAGTTGGCTTGATGGCTTCGATGAACCAGAAGTAGGCGTTGTGCTGCCGCCTTGTTCAGTTCCCTTGGTTGATACACTCTGAGTGCGGCTACCCGATGTAGATTGAGAGGTCACCGGAGTAGATGGCCCGATACCGATTGTCATTGCAATACCTCCTTGTGGCTTTGCTTAATCGCTATCAATATGTGGCCGATGATAGTGACGAAAGCGCTGGTTATTGCTCTATATCTACATTATTAATCGGCTAAGCAAACAAAAGCATTAAGTAAATATTGTATTTTTTTGTTAGCATTCTTATTAATACACAGAAATAGCGTAGCCACAGGTGATTTCATCATTAGTCGAAGGGGGCTTGAGATGCACAGTTTCCTCGACCATCATCAAGGCCCAATAACGACAACAGTGTAGGGCTGAACCCGCTGCGATGACGACAACCCCTGCTACTTTGATTGTGGTCGACGATGACCCGGAGATTTGTGAACTGCTCGCTGACTACCTGGGGCGCCATGGCTATCGGGTATTCACAGCGGACGGTGCGCAGGCGTTGCATTCTCTGCGTGCAGAACACGCCCCCGACTTGCTGATTGTCGATTTAATGCTCCCCGGTGACGACGGCTTTACCATCTGCCGTGACGTCCGAAAGCACAGCGATGTGCCGATAATCATGCTTACCGCCAGTGCCGATGAGACCGACCGCATTCTGGGTCTGGAGCTGGGTGCTGATGACTACTTGGGCAAGCCGTTTAATCCCCGCGAATTGCTGGCGCGCGTCAAAGCGGTACTGCGACGCACCCGCAGTGCTCCACCAGGGTTGCCTGCGGGGCAGGCGCGCTGGGTCAGTTTTGGTAATTGGCAACTCGACCGCATGACCCGCGAGTTGATTGACCTGCAGGGCGAGCGCGCCGCGCTTTCAGGGGCTGATTTTCAGCTATTGCAGGTGTTTTTAGAGCATCCGGCGAAGGTGCTCACTCGGGATGATCTCTACGCGCTTACCCGGGGGCGGGACGCGCCGCCGCTTGATCGCTCCATTGATGTCCACGTTTGCCGCCTGCGCCAACGGCTGGGTGAAGATGCCCAGCACTCGCAGTTGATTCGAACGGTGCGCGGGGCAGGCTATGTGTTAACCGCCCAGGTAGATGCATTAACGTGAGACGCGTGGAGTGGACAATCATTCGTCGACGCTTATCCCGACGAGCTGCCCGCTGGCTGCCGGCGTCGCTGCGCGGGCGCTTCGTGATCATCATGATCGCCGGAGTGCTGGTCGCCCAAGGGGCCAGCTACGCGATCTGGACTTCCCAGGTGCGCTCCAGCCACTTGGCACAGCTTGATGAGCTGTCCACCAATATGGCGTTTAGCATCGCCTCCACCATGAAGTTTTTCCGCTCACTGCCCGTTGACTACCGCCATATTGTGCTCGATCAGCTGCGTAATATGGGTGGCACACGCTTTTTTGTTAGCGTCAACGAACGCAGGCTGGCCATCGACGATATCGGCTCCGGGCCGGAAAAACAGGTGGTGGTGAATAATGTGCGCTCGGTGCTTACCCAGCAGCTCAATATCGACGACGTGATTGTCGAGTTCTCCCGCCCGGAAAACCTGCGTGTGCTCAATAACGAAGTACTGCTTTACGACCTACCGCCCCGCTGGGGGCAGCACAGCCTGCTGATGGAGCCACTCTCGCCGCCGATTTTAGTGGTCCAACTGGAGCTTGCCCCAGGCACCTGGCTCTATGTTGCCACGCTGCTGGGCGTACCCGATATTTTCAGCGGCTATCGCTGGCTTTCTGAAGAGCGTTTGCTGGTCGGGTTACTGGTGCTGCTGAGTGTGCTGGCGCTTTCGCTATTGGGTATTACCAGCGTGACCCGGCCACTGGCGCGGCTTTCACGGGCAGCGAATCAGTTGGGCGATGATTTGGATATGCCGCCACTACGGGAGAGTGGCCCCAAAGAAGTGGCCGCCACCGCCGCGGCGTTCAATCGTATGCAGCGGCGTATTCGCGAGCAGATTGAGGAGCGCGAACGGCTGTTTTCGGCGATTTCCCATGATTTGAAGACCCCCTTAACCCGCATGCGCCTGCGCGCCGAGATGCTTGATGACGACTATCAGCGCGAGCGCTTTTGCGCCTCATTGGATGAGTTGGATAGCTTGGTTAAAGGTGCCTTGGCCTCGGTAAAAGGCTTAGACCTGCATGAAGAGCCCGAGCCCGTTGATCTAACACACCTGCTCAAAGAGCTGGCCGAAGAGCTTAGCCTTCAGGGGGGGAAGGTCACTATTGAGATTAAAAGTGGTTCTCTTATCGCGCCGCTGATTGTCAAACCGGTAGCGCTTAAACGCTGCCTGGCAAATCTGCTTGAGAACGCGGTGTTCTATGGCAAGCAGGCCGATGTGCAGCTAATAGATCACGGTAACGCGGTCACCATGCGTATTCGTGACCACGGCCCAGGTATACCCGAAGAGCAATTGGGGCGGGTGTTTTCGCCCTTTGTGCGCCTGGAGCCCTCACGCAGTCGACACACGGGTGGTAGCGGCCTCGGGTTGGGCATTGCCCGGCATATTGCCCGTGCCCATGGCGGCGACATCACGCTCGCCAACCATGCTGATGGTGGGCTGGTGGTGACTCTCTCGCTACCCCGCCAGGAAACTATTACAGGTTTGTAATAAAACCCCAACACTATGCAGTACTCGGTAACTCCCGTTGACGCTTGCCTTGGCGTAACCTCTTGGATGTCGAACGTCCGAGAGGACAATAACAATATAAGGAGTTACTCCATGTCGACGCTTAAGAAGACGACCCTCGCGCTTGCTCTGGCAGGTGCCACGCTAGCCACCACCGCTCAAGCGAATGAAGTTGAAGTGCTGCACTGGTGGACTTCCGGTGGTGAAGCTCGCGCTGCCAACGTGCTTAAAGAGTTAATGGAAGCTGAAGGCTACGGTTGGCAGGACTTTGCAGTGGCAGGCGGCGGCGGTGAAACCGCCATGACGGTGCTTAAATCTCGTGCCATGTCGGGCAACCCACCCTCTGCAGCCCAAATCAAAGGCCCCGAAATTCAGGAGTGGGGTGAGCTTGGCTTGCTCGGTGACCTGAACGGCGTTGCCGATGCGGAAGGCTGGGATGAGCTGCTGCCGGAAGTCGTGGCCGATATCATGCGTCACGACGGCCAATACGTGGCGGTACCCGTCAACGTACACCGGGTAAATTGGTTGTGGGCCAACCCCGAAGTGCTGGAAGCGGCAGGGGTAGAGATGCCCACCACGCTGGATGAACTATTCGAGGCAGGTGAGGCTATCCGCGAAGCGGGCTTCGTACCGCTGGCTCATGGCGGCCAATCCTGGCAGGACGCTACGGTCTTCGAAAGCGTACTGTTAGGTGGTCAGGGTAGCGAGTTTTATCAGCAGGCATTGGTAGAACTAGACCCTGAAGCCCTGGGCGGCGAACAAATGATCGATGCCCTTGAGGACTTCAAGCGTACCCGCGAGCTGATGGATGAAGGCATGCCCGGGCGTGACTGGAATGTTGCCACGGCAATGGTGATTGAAGGAGTGGCAGGGTTTCAGCTGATGGGCGATTGGGCCAAAGGGGAGTTCACTGCGGCTGGACTGACCGCCGGGGAAGATTACCTCTGTGCCGCAGCGCCGGGCACCGAAGATGCGTTCACCTTCAATATCGATAGCCTGGCCATGTTCCGGGTCACTGACGACGATGAGCGCGAAGCGCAGCAAGCGTTAGCCCGCCTAGTGCTTGAGCCTACTTTCCAGGAAGCGTTTAACCTTGCCAAAGGCTCGATTCCTGCGCGGCCAGATCTGGACATGAGCGAATTCGATAGCTGTGCCCAGCAGTCGTTGGCTGATTTCCAGCGCACCGCTGAAGAGGGTGGCCTAGTGCCCAGTATGGCCCACGGCATGGCCGTACGCGCGGATATTCAGGGCGCCATTTTTGACGTGGTTACCAACTACTTCAACGACGCCGATATGCCTGCTGAAGAAGCGGCAGAACGTATGGTGAGCGCTGCCGAAGCGGCCTCTTTCTAGGCTTTTCTAGCGTTAGCGTTCTTCAGGCGCCGCTGCAACGGCGGCGCCTTCGTTGCTTGGCAAGGATACTTCTCCATGAGAGATTCCCTCCCCATGAAAAATACCTCTGCGACGCCTTTAGGGGCTGGCGCTAAGCGGTCGACGCCATCCGGCGGTTTGCAGGCGTGGCTGCCTCGTCTGGTGCTGGCACCGTCGGTGGCCATTTCGTTGTTCTTTGTTTACGGCTTCATGCTGTGGACGTTCGTGCTCTCGCTAACCAGCTCGCGCATGCTGCCCAGCTATGACTTTGTCGGCTTTGGTCAATATGCACGCTTAATGGCCAATGAGCGCTGGTGGGTCGCCTCGACCAACCTGATGATTTTTGGCGTGCTGTTCGTGGTGATTTGCCTGGCGATTGGCTCGCTGCTGGCGATACTACTCGATCAAAAAATTCGCCAAGAGGGCGCACTGCGCACGATCTATCTTTACCCCATGGCGCTGTCATTTATTGTTACCGGGGTAGTGTGGAAGTGGCTACTCAACCCGCAGCTGGGCATTCAAGCGATGGTTCAAGGCTGGGGCTTTGAGTCGTTTCGCTTTGACTGGATTGTCGATCCTGATATGGCGATTTATACCCTGGTGATTGCCGCCGTATGGCAGGCGTCAGGCTTTGTGATGGCGCTGTTTTTAGCCGGCTTGCGGGGTATTGATGACAGCATTATCAAAGCAGCTCAGTTGGACGGCGCTAGTCTGCCGCGGATTTATCTGCGCGTGGTAATGCCCTGCCTACGCCCGGTCGTGTTTAGCGCAGTGATGATTTTGGCCCATATCGCGATCAAGAGTTTTGATCTGGTCGTCGCGCTCACCGGCGGTGGGCCTGGCTATGCCACCGATTTACCCGCCACCTTTATGTACGCCCACGCTTTTACCCGGGCGCAGATAGGTTTGGGCTCTGCCAGCGCCATGCTGATGTTGGGCGGCGTGCTGGCGATTTTGATTCCTTATCTCTACTCCGAACTAAGGAGCCGCAAGCATGGCTAATGTGATTCGTCGTCAGACGCCCGCTGCGCGGCTGGGTCGTGGCCTGCTCTATGGCGTGCTGATACTCGCCGCGCTGTTCTATATTCTACCGCTGGTGGTCATGCTGATGACCTCGGTGAAGCCGCTGAGCGAAATCAGCGCCGGGTCGCTGCTCTCGTTTCCGCAAAATCCCACTTTCGCGCCGTGGACAAAAGCCTGGGGTGAAGCCTGTACCGGCATGCGCTGCGATGGCGTTGGCGGCTACTTCTGGAACTCCTTTGCGATTGTGATTCCAGCGGTGCTGATCTCAACCACTATCGGAGCCCTTAACGGCTATGCGCTGACCAAATGGCGCTTCAAAGGCTCTGAATTAGTCTTCGCGCTAATGCTGTTTGGCTGTTTTATTCCTTTCCAGGTGGTGCTGTTGCCCATGGCGCAAACCCTCGGCTGGCTGGGGATCTCCAGCTCCCGCGCCGGGTTGATCCTGGTTCACGTGGTCTTTGGCATCGCTTTCACCACGCTGTTTTTCCGCAACTTCTACGTGGGTATCCCCAACGAGCTGGTATCGGCGGCGAAGTTGGATGGCGCGGGCTTTTTCCGCATCTTCTGGCGCATTCTACTGCCGGTTTCGGCTCCGATTATTGTCGTCTCAGTGATTTGGCAGTTCACCCAAATCTGGAACGACTTCCTGTTTGGCGTGGCGTTTTCAGCCCACAACACCCAGCCCGTTACCGTGGCGCTAAACAACCTGGTGAATACCTCCACCGGCGTTCGCGAGTACAACGTGGATATGGCGGCGGCGATGATTGCCGCGCTGCCCACTCTGGTGGTGTACGTGCTGGCGGGAAAATACTTCGTACGCGGGCTGACAGCCGGTTCCGTTAAAGGCTAATAACAACTAGGTGAGTGGCAACCATTTCTAGAAGGTCAGAAGCAGCCCGTAGCGGGGGTCTTTCGCCAGGGATGGCGAAAGTAGCGCCCAGGGATGGGTTCACAGCGCCCCCGCGGAGGGCTGCTTCTGACCAACCCAGATGAATGGAGTTTGTCAGTCGCTTTAGAATAGGATTTTCATTATGGCAGCTTTAGAAATCCACAACGTGCGTAAAGAGTTTGGCAGCGAGCGGGTGCTCAAAGACGTTAGTATCTCCATCGATTCCGGCGAGTTTTTGATTCTGGTTGGGCCGTCAGGCTGCGGTAAGTCCACGCTGATGAACGCCATTGCCGGGCTTGAGCCAGTGACGTCCGGCAATATTTATATCGATGGTGAAGACGTAACCTGGCGCACCCCCGCGGATCGGGATATCGCCATGGTATTTCAGTCCTACGCGCTTTACCCCAGCATGACTGTACGCCAGAACATCAGCTTCGGGCTGGAGATGCGCAAGGTGCCCAAAGCCGAGCGGGAAGCCGCGGTGGAGCGGGTAGCCGATCTACTGCAAATTACCCACCTGCTGGAACGCAAGCCTGCACAGCTCTCCGGCGGGCAGCGTCAGCGTGTAGCCATGGGACGTGCGTTGGCTCGGGAGCCAAAGGTGTACCTGTTTGACGAACCGCTCTCTAATCTGGATGCCAAACTGCGCGTGGATATGCGCACCGAGATCAAAAAGCTCCACCAGCGCCTGGGCACCACCATTGTTTACGTCACCCACGACCAGGTCGAAGCCATGACCCTGGCCGACTGCATTGCGGTGATGCGCGACGGCCATATTCTGCAGCTCGGCTCGCCGGATGAGGTCTACAACAACCCGGTGGATATGTTTGTGGCTGGCTTTATGGGCTCGCCGTCGATGAACTTCATTCGCGCCACACTGGAGGACGATAACGGTGGGTATCAACTGAGGATTGCCACGCCAGGTGAGGATGAGCTGGTGCTACCCTGGCCGGAGGAGCGCATCGCCCCAGATATGGCCGAACGGCTTAACCAGCCGGTCATTCTTGGCCTACGCCCAGAGCACTTCAGCGAAGAGGATGAGCGGTTAACGTCCCAAGCCGAAGGAACGCTGCTGAGCGCCAGTGTGGCGGTGGTAGAACCTACCGGGGCGGATATTTTGCTGCGCTTACCGCTTGGCGAACAGGAAGTTACCGCCCGTGTTGGGCCTAAATGCGCAGTGGTTGCAGGGGAGCGCTTATCACTACGTGTTGATATGGGCAGAGCGATTCTATTTGATGCCGAGACCGAGCAGCGTATTGCGTAAGCGATTTGACTTGAACCTGTTGTGAAATAGTGGGCCCCCTGCTGGTTTCAGCAGGGGGCCTCTTTTGTAGTTACCTAAAGGTTTCAACTGCAGGTATTACTTACGAATAAGCCGTAGCTCGCCATTGAGCGCCTTGATGATCGAGTAGCACATCAGCAGCATCACAATCGAGAACGGAATAGCGGTGGCGGTAACACCGGCCTGAAGGGCGGTCAGGCCACCACCGATAAGCAGCACAATCGCGATGAGACCCTCGACGACCGCCCAGAACATACGCTGTGGCCGCGGAGCATCGATTTTACCACCGGCGGTGATGGTATCGATGACCAGGGAGCCGGAATCCGAGGAGGTGACAAAGAAGATCAGCGCCAGCACGATGCCCAGGGTCGACATCAGCCCCGTCAAGGGTAGTTCGTTCAGCATGCCGAACAGCGAAAGCTCGGGTCTGTAGTTGTCGATGACATACTCTTTAACCAGGCTGCCCGCCGGGTCAGCATAGAGCTGTTCAAGGGCGGTTGAGCCAAAGACGCCCATCCAGACAAAGATAAACAGACTGGGAACCAGCAAAACGCAGAGGATAAATTCACGCACCGTGCGGCCCCGGGATACCCGAGCGATAAACATCCCCACAAAAGGTGCCCAGCTAATCCACCAAGCCCAGTAGAAAATCGTCCAGGACTGGCGGTAGGCATCATCCTCACGACCAAAGGGCGCGGACAGAGGAATAAACTCAGTGACATAGGTGGTAAGTCCCGACCAGAAACCCGCCATGGCCAGCAGAGTAGGGCCAGCGAAAAGCACAAAAAAGAAGAACAGAACGGCCAGGATCATGTTGATCTCTGAGAGCTTCTTCAAGCCGCCCTCAAGACCGCGCCAAACCGACACCAGCGCCACCGCCGTCACCAGAATGATGACGATGACCTGGGTTAAGGTGCTTACTTCCAGGCCGAAGACAAAGTTCATCCCCGCATTAGCCTGCTGTGCCCCAAGCCCAAGTGAGGTGGCCAGCCCGAAGAGAGTGGAAAACACCGCCAGGATATCGATCACATGGCCCCACCAGCCCCAGACACGCTCACCGAGAATGGGAAAGAACGCCGAGCGAATAGAGAATGGCAGGCCCTTGTTATAGGTAAACAGGCCCAGCGCTAGCGCCATCACCACATACACCGCCCAGCCATGGATACCCCAGTGTAGATAGGTACCCGCTAGGCCCATGGCGCTGGCATCATCAATAGCCGCTGAGTTCAGTTCGCCATCGGCGCCGAAGGGCGATGCGATGCCCAGAGGCAGCGAGACATTGGCGTGATAAACCGGTTCGAGTACGCCGAAAACAGCAGGCCGATGCCGATTCCCGCGGTGAACAGCATGGCGAACCAGGAGAGATAGCTGTGATCCGGTCGCGCATCGGCCCCGCCCAGCCTGACTGAGCCATAAGGCAGAACCACCAGCGCTAAGCAGAACAGAATAAAGAAGTCGACCAGAATCATGAAATACCAGTCCAACGTTCCCGTCGAGAAGGCAACAATGGACTGAAAAGTGCTCCCCGCTCGCTCTGGAAACAGCAGGGTGAGGACGATGAAGATAGCGGAAGCAAGCGCGGATACCACAAAAACGCGGTTGTGGATGTCGAAACCGATGGGGCCAAGCTGCCCCTTGATATTGTCCTGGCCGACGACATAGTCGGTCTGCATGTCGCTCGTTGCCGAAGGCGACTCAGGATCATTGGGATGGTTCATACACTACGTCTCCTCTGTGGAAGATGCCATGTCAAACCCCCATCATGAGGATAAACAGCGTTGAATCCCATCTTGTGGCCGAAAACAGGCTTGTTGTCGATTACTTGATTAGCGGCTCTGCGGCACCTTTTCTTTATCGAGCCGTTTGATTTGTCGCCACAGGTCTTGGCGTAGATCGGCGATCTTGGGCTGCTCATCGGCAGTGAAGGGCACCGGGCGACAGAGCCGCTGGGCGCGTAACCCAAGGCGCGCGCTAAGCAGCCCGGTGGCGAGGCCTTGACCCGCACGGGCGGAAAGGCGGCTGGCTAAATCCAGCGAGAGCATATCCATACTGGCGTCGGTGGCCAGTTCGCTGGCACCGGCAAAAGCCATGTTGTGCAGCACGTTACGAAACAGCCGCAGGCGGCTGGCGTAGCCCAGCTCAAGCCCATAAAGGCGGCAGAGTCGATCCACCATCGCCAGGCTGCGCCAAGCCACCAGCGCCATATCCACCAGCGTTAGGGGGCTGATGGCGACCATGATGGCGGTTTCGCCGGACATACGCGTAATCAGGCGCTGGGCCTCGCGATCACGCGGCGCTAGCAGGTGGTAACGCAACAGCGTCTGGATCTCCTCACCACTATGGTGGGGTTGGCAAGCGCGCTGAAAGGCTAGCCAGTGCGGGTCATCGTCGGCGAGTTTGAGCTGACGTCTTAGCTGCTCGGCCATCGCCCGGGCCTGCTTGGGTGAGCGTAGCGGCAGCTCGGCCAGATCGCCGCGCAGTTTGTCGTGGCGCTTGAGACGGCGCAAACGGCCCACCTCTTTGAGCAGGGAGAGGCCGCCCAAGCCAATCAGGCTGATTCCGAACAGTTGCCAGGCCATGGCGAGCCACTGCGACTGAGCCATCGCATCGGGTATCCCGGTGACCAGCTCTGCCGTGCCTAGTCCGGCACCACCCACCAGGGCAAATAGCAGCCCCCAGCGGCGTTTACGCGGCGCACCTAAACTGGCGGCAGGCAGCGCTTTATCTTCTGGCAAGGGCGCCAATGGATGATGCTCGCTGGCGCCAGCAAAGGCTTCGCGCTGACGTAGGACTGTCTCTGCATCAGCGGCCTTTTCGGGCTGGTCATCCAGCGTGAAGTGGCGGCGTGGCTGTGGGGTGGTCATGTCAGTTTATCTCCAATCAGCCAGTCGATGGCGGCGTCCATGCGAATATGATCCAACGCTTCTGAGCTGGTTGGCATCGGGCGAAAGCCGGGGAAGTCGAAGCCCTGCTGCTGCCAGAAATCGGCAGCGGGCAGCCGGGCGGGCACATCGCCGGGGTAAACCAGCACTTCTTCACCCTCTAGTGTGGTGCCTCGCAGTGCAGGTGAACGCTTACCCTCATGGATCACCTCACGGGCTTCAGTGGCACGAATAGCTGCCAGCGAGAGCGCTTTAACCGGCACGTTGGCAAAGCGAAGGTCTTTGAGAGGCTCTGCCAGCAGGGCCTCCAACAGCTGTACCAAGTGGCCGTGTTGATCGGGAGTGACGTGATCGGCTTTGGTGGCGGCAATCGCCAGGCGGTCAATTTTAGGTGCGAACAGGCGCGTAAGTAGGCTGCGTTGGCCATAATCGAAGCTGTGCATTAACTGGCGTAGCGCGCTGGAAAGGTCTTCAAAGCGTTCTGGCCCGGCATTGAGCGCGCCAAGCACGTCCACCAGTACAATCTGGCGGTCAAAGCGGCGGAAGTGATCGCGATAAAAGGGCTTGACCACTTGCTGCTGGTAGTAGCGAAAGCGCGCCGCCAGGGTAGCGTAAAGGCTATTGGCAGGCAGTGCCTCCAGCGTTTCTCTAGAGGTGTTGAGTTGAGAGGCGTCGAGCTGCGGTAGCGGAAAAAACTGCAGCACCGGCGCACCTTCCAGTTCGCCGGGCAGTAAAAAACGCCCTGGCTGCAGGTCGGAAAAACCGGCCTTTTTGGCGCGGCGAAGGCCTTGAGCGTACTCCTCGGCAAGAGCAGCAAGCTGGGCTTCATCCGCTTCGCCAGCGGGGTCGAGCTGTTCTACTGCGGCAAGCCATTCGCTAAACAGGCTGCGGCGCTGTTCGCCCTCGTGTAACGCCTGTGCCTGGCTCCAGCTATAAAAGTCGTGCTGTAACAGCGGCAAATCAAGGAGCCACTCGCCAGGGTAGTCGAATAGATCCAGGGTAAGGTGGGCGATTTCTGGTGTTAGCCAGCCGCTGCGGGCAGGGCGGTAGCGCAGCTGTAAGCGTAACTCGCTGATGCCGCGGGTGGGCTCCGGCCAGCGCGGCGGCGTATCGCGTAGTGCAGCCATGCCGGGGTCGTAGGGAAACCGTGGCACGCCTAAGTCGGGCTGGTTAAGCCGCTGGGCACCCAGCAAGCGGCCTTCCCGGGCAGCGGGTAGCAAATCGAGCTGCGCCTCAACGCCCGCATGACGCAGTTGATTGACCAACGACGTCAAAAACGCGGTTTTCCCCGCTTGGGAAAGGCCGGTGACCGCCAAGCGCAGCTGGCGATCTCGCCCACGCTCTAAAAATTGCTCAGTTCGCGACTTAACGGCTGGCGCATCCTTCGATCCCTTTGTAGGAGCCTGTCTGACTTAACACTGATCTACTGCGAATCCCAGTATTTTGGCCAACTTTATTCGATCGATTTCGTTAAAAGCACGCTATTCGCCTCAATCGATCGATAAATTTGGCTCAAAATCCGCGCTTCTCGCGACGATCGGCCAAGCCAGGCAGGCTCTCTTAGCCTTTACTGGCTAAACATTAATACCAGTTGCGAAAGCATCGGTAGGGTGGCGATCAAAAAGCCAACCCCCGCCAGGGTGTAGCCTGGCCAGCGCCGGGTCAAGGTTAGGCCCACTAAGCACACCACCATACCGATTAAATTAAACGCCAGCGTGGCGGCTTCTAGCCATTGTTGCGGATCCATTGGATCTCCCTAGCTCTAATGCCATTGAGCACATGATAGCAAAGCATTGATGAACCGAAGATTAACTGCGGCTGAGGGTGGTGCCTAACAGGTGCTGGGCGCCAGGCACTAGCCAGACTGGGTCTAGGCGTGTATTGGCGGCTTCAACGCAGATAAAATGTCGTGCTACGTCGACGGGAGTGTCGCGGGGAAGGTCGTTGTTGGGGTGCCACACTACCGTGGAGTCGCTGGACTGCTTGCCGATGCGCAGGCTGCGCTCACCATCGTTGAGCAGCACGGCTTCATTGGTGTGATAAATGCGGTCAACGGCGCCTTGAACGGCCAACGTGCCTTGCTGTTCGCTCTCCGCAAAGTCGCGCAGTTTGTCGAGATAGCGTGCGCCGGAAAGGCCTTCCAGACGACACTGGTGGGTATCGGCAACGGCTAAATAGGTATGCAGCGCACCGCTGGTTTTAATCGGCGTTTCGCCGATGTTTTCGCTAATCAGCTCAACGTTCAAGCGCTGGGCGTTGGCTTGTACCACCAGGCGCGCGGTAAGCAGTGTATGTAGGGGCTGTGCTGGAGAGAGGTGGAGCTCAATTCCCTCGGCGTGCTCATCAACAGCGTCTAGACGCCACTCAGCATGGCGTGCAAGGCCATGGAAAGGGCCGTTGTGGTTGGGGCTCTCATCGGAATAGCGCTCGTCGGCAAACCACGGCCAGCAGAGCGGAATACCACCCCGGATAGCGCCTGGCAGCGCCTGGGGCGTAGGCGTCAGCCATAACCAGCCGGTATCACCAGCAGGGCAGAAGTGCAGCACTTGAGCGCCCTGGAGACTAACCACCAACTCGCCCCAAGGCATATTGAAAAGCACCACGTCGCGGCCTTCCCACTGTGTCGTTTGCTGTCCTTGAGTGCTTTTAATCAGTTGATTGAGCGAGTCGGGGATCATGAATTTTCCTTTAAGAGTTGCCAAGCATCGATACCGAATAGGCGCCGAACACTAACGCTGTGTGCTATGGTAGAACAAGCGTGACTCTAAGGTAAAACGCGTAACTGCAACCCGTAATCGAGATAGTAAGGAGACTATATGGGCTTTATTGCATGGTTAATCATTGGTGGCCTGGCTGGTTGGATTGCTGGCAACATCATGCGCGGCGGCGGTTTTGGCATCCTGGGTAACATCGGTGTCGGTATCGTTGGTGCGGTTATAGGTGGTTTTTTGTTTAGCCTTCTGGGCCTCTCGTCCGGTGGCTTTATCGGTTCGCTAGTCACCGCGATCGTGGGTGCCGTGGTGCTTCTTTGGGTAATCAGTAAGGTTAAAAAAGCGTAGCGATTGAGTTGCTACCTGTATGTCACCGCCCGGCCTTTTGCCGGGCGGTGTCGTTTTATGCATACCGAGGCCTAAGGCTATCGGTGTTCGCACCACTTTCCGTTACACTAGGCAGCTTTACTTCCGGCTATTTGCTGGTGTTATTGTGCTTTTTCGAGGTGCCTCTTGATCGACGTGTTAAATGCCTGGTGGGCCCAACAGCTGGTGCTGTGTGATTGGGCGTTTACTCCTCATCCGCTGGCGGTCGATGCAGGAGCGGCAGAGCAGCGCCTGCTACAACTGGGCATTACCAATCGAGGCGAGCTGGCCGAACAGCTCTTCCACGGGCTGGGGGCTCCCGCAGGTAGCGCTGACCGTTTGCTAGGCGCTTTGGAATGGGCCGCGTTGGCGGGAGCGGCTGGCTGGTTAGAGGCTGACCAAGCCCGTCATTGGGCGCACCACCTAACCCGCCGCATCACCAGTGATTACAGCGACCTACGTGCCTGGCTAGCAGACCTGCGCCGTGCGTTAGGTGCGCGGGGCTGGGAAGTGGGGGCCGATGACCGTTTTATTGACGCTTGCCAAGCGCTGGCCAAGCTTGAAACCGATGGCGAAGGGGTTACCTGGGATACGCTTGAAAATGCCCTGGCTGAACTGCCGGCTCCCGCTTCGCTATGGCCCCAGCAGCCCGAAGCGCAGAGCTGGCGGCTATGCGCGCTGTTCCGGCCGGTTATTGTCTATCCCGCCAGCCAAACCGACTGGCCCGAGGCCACCGAATGGCTGGCCCACGTGTGGGATGTCCATGACCGTGACGCGCTAATAGGCGTGATGCTTTGGCTAGGCGCTCAAGGCGAGCGCCAGCGCTGGGATATCGAAGCACGCGAATTGCTCAGTATGGACAACGCCCAACGCATGGAGTGGCAGCGTAGCGTTGTGGAAGATTCGCCCTATGCGCCGGTGCTGAATAAGTTCGTCACTCAAGGCGAGCCCCTGGAGTGGGCGGCTTGGGATTGGCTACGGATTGTGGAACTTGCCTGGGCTGGCGCCTGCTGTGGCTTGCTGAGCCAGGAAGAGGCTGATGACTTAGCGGGGCACGCCGCTGATTTACTCAGTCGGCGCTACCACGACTGGTATGCCGTGCTGAATGCGTACGGGCGCGGGCAGAGTCTGTTTGATGGCATTGACCGGCGGGGTAAAACACCCAGCGAGCGGCATCAGTTGTTGCTGCACAGCGCCCATAGCCCTTGGAATAGCCCCTGGAAATGCTCCCCAGGGGAGCTATTGGATGAGCCTACACGCAAGGCATCTCAAGCGCGCATTCGGCAGTGGCGCAATACGCCCCATCACTGGTTGTTGGCGCTGGCCAGCGTACGCGAACCGGATGCCATGCTGCGCCAGATAGCCCCCTCCGCGGCGCTGCCGGAAGAGCAGCGTGCCGATGCGGCGCTCTATTTGCAGGAGTCACTTGGCTTACATGCCGATGAAGGCGCTCATGCACTGGCGCGCTACTGGTTACCCGCTCAGGCGCACCATCTTAATCAGTTGGCGGCCGACGCCGTGCATGGCGTTTTGCCCCCCTCGCAAAGCTGGTTTGGTCAGCCGACCCCGGAAGAGCTTAAGCAGCGCAACGCGGTTAAAGGGGTAAGCCGCCATGCGGCGACGATCCATATGGCCGAAAAATTCGCCTTCTATCTGCATATGTCCCTCGACAGCGGCTTATTCGATCGCGCGCCGTTAATGGAGTATGCCAGCGCACTGCGAAGCTGCCTGTGCCGTTTTTACCCCAATGCCAAGCGGCTGTTGGAAGCCTGGTTCGCTTGGGAGAGCTGTCTGCCCGAGCCTGAGCACGCCTCGCTGGTAAATGAAATTATTTGGCACATTGAAGATCCCGGTAGTCTGTTTCACTGGCTGGATTGGCGTCATGACGCCTGGCGTGAACCGGGTAGCCGCCCCACCTTGAGTCACTTCACCGCTATGTCGCTGGTGGGCCCGTTGAACAGTGCCGTATGGAGTGAGCCCCAGCCTGAGAGTGCCCGTGAGTGCGCCGAGATTCGCGAGTGGGTGGAGAGCCACTACCACTTGAGCAACGCAGGCGATATGCAGGAGTTTTTGACCTACATGCTCGAATCGGGGGATCGTCAGGAGTATCAGATTAACTACGCGCCCTATACCCTCAATACTGAGCGCTTAAGCGCTGAAATCGCCATTCTTGAATCCGGCGACTGTGCTGAAGATGAACGCCACCACCTGCTTCGCTTACGTCGTGTGCGCGACAACGAAGATGGCTGTAATGAGGTGGATATGGCGGCCTGGGATATTGCCCAGCTGGTCGATTTGGCCATTGCCGCGCGGCAGTTAAACTGGCTGGATAGTGCTGCTTTCGCTAAGGTGTTGGATCGTGCTTACCAACTGGCGGCAGATCACTATGCCGGATGGCAGGAGTACGCCATGGGGATGTACGCAGGCTTCTCGTTTTTTATGGGCGAAACCCCAGAGCGAGAAAGCTTTTTAGCTGGTTTTCGTCAGGCGCTGGTGGCCTGGATATGCGGCGCGCCGGTTTTGGCTGGCCCATGGGTGAGCTTGGATTTTCCGGGCAATAAACCACGCCATTTTGCGCCACTGCATATTGATACCTTACCGGGCGATCAGCGCACATTACATTGATGCTCGCCAAACATATGATAATTAGCTTATAGTCGTGCTTAGAAAAAATGAGTTTTGTCATACCGCCCTCTTATTAATGTCACGAGGTTAATCGCATGGTTGCGTCGCCACGCCCCGCTGTGACCGCTGTCCGTGTCGTAAGTGTCTGTTTTTTAGTTACATTGTTCGCTGGCTGTGCAGGTTCAGCGCGACAAAACAATATTCAGGCCCCCGAGAATTACTTTTCAATGACGTTGCCGGGAATGGGGGCGAACCCGCAAATGTCCCCGGTTGATCCCATCGATGCGCATTTGCGCAGCTTGCAAGTACCGCCGCCAACAGTGGTTCGCGAGGCGCTGATGGCGCAACACCAGCGCTGGGCAGGAACGCCTTACCGAATTGGCGGCACCTCAGAAAGAGGCATCGACTGTTCGGCCTTGGTTCGCAATGTTTACCGTGACACCTTTAATTTAGAGCTTCCGCGCTCCACCCGTGGTCAAGTACACGAGGGACGCCCGATCGACCGCCAAGAGCTGCAGGCGGGCGATCTGGTGTTCTTCCGACCGCCGGGTCGTTATAACCATGTGGGTATCTACGTGGGCGATGGGTATTTTCTCCACGCCTCGACCTCAAAAGGGGTCATTATCTCCAGCCTGAATAATAGTTACTGGCAGCGCTACTACTGGCAGTCACGTCGCGC
Organism: Halomonas sp. PA16-9; assembly: GCF_009728585.1. Lineage (NCBI taxonomy): Bacteria > Pseudomonadati > Pseudomonadota > Gammaproteobacteria > Oceanospirillales > Halomonadaceae > Halomonas > Halomonas sp. PA16-9. The sequence continues at coordinate 1,485,396 of NZ_CP040451.1, forward strand.
GCTGGAGCCAACGCATCTGGCCCAGCTGGGTGGCAGCGTTTTCCAGTAGCCAGATCGAACACGTTTTAGGAACGGCATGATTGAAGCCAAATCGCGCGCCTGGTGGCGCGCCACCTTGGCGCTTTGCCTCGGCTCATTTCTTGTTTTTATCAATTTATACGCACCACAGCCGCTGCTGCCGGGGTTAAAGGAGACCTACCAGGTCTCGACCTTAGGTGTCAGCCTGCTCATGTCGGTGTCAACTCTCTCCTTAGCCATTGCGCTGTTGGTCTTTGGGCCACTCTCGGATGCCATTGGTCGCGAAGGCATAATGCGCATTACTCTGCTGCTTGCAGGCGGCTGTTCTATTGCCTTGGCATTCGCCCCCACCTTTGAAAGCTTGCTGTTTTTGCGCCTGGTGCAGGGCTTTGTGCTGGGCGGGCTGCCAGCGGTGGCGATCGCCTGGATGGGCGATGAGTTTGAGAAGCCTGCGCTGTTAAGCGCTGTAGGACTCTATATTGGCGCTAATTCACTTGGCGGAATCAGTGGGCGTATCGTCGGTGGCGGCGCCGCTGAAATTGGCGGCCCCACGGCGGCATTTCTAGCGGTCGGCATTATGACGCTAATTGGCTGTGGAGTGTTTTGGCGCCTGTTGCCCAATAGCCGCGCCTTTACTCCCCAGCGCTTTGAGCTGCGCAAAGCGGCAAGCGATTTAGTCAATCATTTGCGTAACCCGGTGCTACTCGCTGCTTATTGCCTGGGGGGTATCAACTTCCTGATTTTTATCAATCAATACAGCTATATCACCTTTCGTTGGCGGCAGCGCCGTATCAATTAGCCGCCAGTGGTCTGGGCTGATTTTTTTGACCTATCTCGGCGGCCCTTCGGTTCGATGATTTCCGGGCGCCTGGCTGGGCGGTTTTCTCCCGCAGCGTGCATGATGGTGGGGGTGGTGATTTTAATGCTGGGCACGGCGATTACCTTAGCGGATTCGCTGCTGCTGATTATCGTCGGTTTAACCGTTAATGCCTTTGGCTTTTTCCTGGCCCATTCGTTGGCCTCCAGCTGGGTAGGGCGCTATGCCCAGGGCGCGCGGGGCAGCGCTTCGGCGCTCTACCTGGTGTTTTACTATGTGGGAGCCAGTTTGGGCGGCTTCTGGCTGGAGCCGTTCTGGCGCTGGGCCGGGTGGTCTGGCGTGAGCGTCGGTTCGTGGCTACTGCTGAGTATCACGCTGCTAATTGCTTTCGGCCTATGGCGCTTTGAGCGTCGCCAGCCTAAGCCGGTCGTGAGCTAAAGCTGCCTCTCACAAGTGGCTCCGTCAGGCTGGGAATTGATTGTGGGAGGGCGCTTCAGCGCGCGAAAGGTGCCGAAGGCACCCCTTAGTCTGATGAGGCTGGAAGCTCGAACGGTCGCGAGCTAAAGCTACCTCCCACAGGTGTTGCTATCAGGCTGGTAGAGGTAACTTCATACTGAGTGGCGAGGAGCCATTTTATTCAGTTGACCATGGCTTCAGCTGCCCTTCGCTTAAGTGCAAGCGCTGTGGGCAAAGTCGTTCCAGTAGGGCGGTGTCGTGGCTAATCACCAGCACGCCCAGCTGGCGTTGTTCCGCCTCCCGTTTTAATGCCTGCCAAAGCTCAACCTGGGTAATGGGGTCGAGCATGGTGGATATCTCATCGGCGACGAGAAAGCGTACTCCCGGCGCGAGCGCGCGCAACACGCATACCCGCTGTAATTCTCCCCCTGATAACGATTGAGGGAAGCGCGACAGCCATTTTGCTTGTACGCCAAACGCTTGGCACTGTGCGTCAGAAGGCGTCCAGGCTTCGCGCAGTATCTTACCTACCCGCCAGCGTGGATTCACCGCTAGCTCCGGCGATTGCGGTAGCCACTGCACGGGCTGCACACCGCTTTTGGGTAGCGCCTCGCCATCCAGGGTGACATCACCTTCCAGGGGCGCTAAGTAGCCCGCCAGCAGTTGGCCTAGCGTCGATTTACCCGCCCCCGAGTCGCCGCTTAACCCTAGCCACTGACCCGCGCACAGCGTTAGCGAAATGTTCTGAAGTAGCGGTACCTTGGGGGCAAAGTGAAAACTCAGCTGGCGTGCTTTAAGCAACGTGCGCCTCCTGTTCACGCCGGCTTATGGCAGTCGTTGCAAAAGCGTTGTCCGGCAGCGCCAGCCACAATGCCTGTGAATAAGCGTTGAGAAGCGTAGATCCGATGCCTTGAAAGGCGCAGGCGGGCGCAGTTTCGACCAGCTTGCCGCCACGCATAATGGTGACGCGGTCGGCGATTGGCAGCGCATGGCGCAGGTCGTGGGTAATCAGAATCACGCTTTTGCCCTGGTTGGCCAGTTCGCGCAGCGCATCCAGCACCCGCTGACGCTGGTGAGGGTCAAGGCCTACGCTGGGTTCATCGGCAATCACCAGTTTGGCTTGGCTGACATGGGCCATGGACGTCAACACGCGCCGGGCCATGCCGCCGGATAGCTCGTGAGCATAGGCCTGCTGTGCGCGGGCATCTAGCTGATAGTGATCAAGGGCTTGTTGGGAGGCGTGCCAAGCATGTGCTGATGGCTGGCCTGCCCGCTGGGCCGCCCAGGTCACCTGGCGCTGAGTACGCACCAGCGGATCTAAGGCGCTTAGTGATTGGGGGATCAGCGCCAGCTCTCGGCCGCGAAGCTGGCGTTGGCGTGACGCGTTAAGCGGTTTGCCTTGATAGTAAAGCTGGCCGTTTAAGCGTGCAGGTGTTGGCAGTAAACCCATAATGGCATAAGCCAATAGGCTTTTTCCGGCACCGGAGGCGCCCACCACTGCATGAACCTCGCCAGGGAACACCGTTAGTGAAAATTCATCCAGGCAGGTGGCCCAGTCGCGCTTCCACCAGGAGGTATACAGAGGTAGCTGTAGCGATAATTGATCAATTGTTAACACGGTAGGCCTCCCATCAATAGTTTTACAGCCAGTGGTTTTTACAGCCAATGGTTTCTGAAAAGCGCTAAAGCGCACGGCGTAGGTGGCTTGAGAGGCGCTCGAAACCCAGCACCATCAGTAACAGCCCCAAGCCGGGAAATACTCCCAGCCACCAGTAACCGCCGCTTAAGTAGCGCATGGCATCGGCCAGTAATACGCCAATAGCGGGCTGACTGGGGCTTAAACCAAAGCCCAAAAAGGTCAATGCGGCTTCGTGGAGAATTGCGTGGGGAAACAGCAGTAACGCGCCGACCAGGCAATGGGGAATAAGATGGGGGAGCAGGTGGCCGTGGAGCACAAACCAGCGCGATTTACCTAGAGCGCGGGAGATGCGCACATAGGGCGCCTGCCGCAATTGCCACAGCTCGGCACGCAGCACCCGGGCTAGGCTTGGCCAGTGAGTCACCGCAACGGCAATAATCACTGCCTGGGTACCGCCACCCAGGGCAAAAGCGATCAGCATTAATAAAATCAAATGAGGCACGCTAAGCAGCGTATCAATCAGCAAACTAACCAGTGCGTCCAGCCGCGCTGACAGCGTGGCTATCGCTGCCAGGCTCAAGGCAATCAGCGTGCTCAGTAGCGCCGCCAAGCAGCCCACCCAGAAGCTTAGTGCCAGCCCCGCCAGAGTGCGCGCCCAGAGTTCACGGCCCAGCGCGTCGGTGCCCAACCAGTGGTCAACGCTGGGCGGTGCCAGGCGGGCGTCAAACTGCATCTGTTGCGGTGAATCACCCAGCAGCCACTGGCTAGCGACTAGTCCCATGACCAGCAGGGCAGTGGCACCCAGGCTGAAGGCGGCACGAAGGCGCGGTTGAGCCTGACTCATAAACCACTTGCCTTAATGCGCGGGTCAATAACGCCATACAGGCTATCGGCGATCATATTGCCGACGCTGACAAACAGGGCGGTAAAGAGTGCGATGCCCAGCAGCAGTGGGACGTCACTGCGCAGGCCCGCCGCCACTGTGGCTTGACCTAAGCCGGGGTAGGCAAATACCTGCTCGATTAAAATGGAGCCGCCAAACAGTTCGCCCAGTGAGGCAAACGCTAGCGTAATCGCCGGTACACTGGCATGGCGAAGACCGTGACGCCAAGCCACATCAAGACGGCTGGCGCCCTGAGCAAAGGCGTGGGTAGCAACGTCGGAGCGCATTAGCTCAAGCATGCGGGTGCGGGTGTGCAGGGTGATACTGGCGATGCCCAGCAGTGCCAGGGTAGCCACTGGCAGCAGTAAATGGTGCAACCGTGTGGCGAGGGTGACTTCCTGGTTTAACGCCCCGGCGGGGCCTGCGCAGCAGGTGGGTGTCCATCCCAGGGTTACCGAAAATAGCAGCACCGCAAGTATCGCCAGCCAAAAGGCGGGCGTGGAGGCGGTAATAAAGGCGTAGGTGCTGATGATGTTATCCAGCTTGGAGCCCTCTTTGGCACCCGCCACAACCCCGAGGCTAAACCCCACCAGCGCAGAGAGTAGCCAGGCACTGCCCAGTAGCGCAATGGAGCGCTGAAAGCGCTGAGCGATTACCTCACTGACCGGCTGGTTGTATACGTGGCTCCAGCCTAAGTCACCACTGACTAACTGGCGCAGCCAGTGGCCAAATTGAACGGCAGCTGACTCATCAAACCCCCAGCGTTGGGCAATCAGTGCGCGCTGCTCTGGGCTCACTTGGGCCATTTGTGGGCCTAGGTAGGCATCAACGGGGTCAATGGGGGCGGCCATCATAAGCCCATACGACACCAGGGCGACGCAGGTTAATACCAGCGCCAGGCGAGCCACGCGCTTGGCGATAGGCGCAATTAGTCGCACGTCCAGCGCCACTCAAGCAGGTTGGCGGTGATTGGCCAGCCGTGGCCGTGGGGCGCTACACCTAGATCTCCGACATCTAAGCAGGTATTGGTAAAATAGACATGCTCAAGATTGACCAGCCAGGCCCAGCTACTATCGCCGCGTACTCCGTAGCCGGTGGTGCCGTCCCACTGCGCTGCCTGCCACTCGCGGTTGGCTTGCTCAAGGCTAGACGCCGCCTGGGCGGCGTCCAAGTGGGCATCCACCTCTGGATTAGCGTAGAAACCACTGTTGTAGAAACCGTTGCCCGCATGCTGACTGTGGAAGAGGTAGTAAACTTCCTGGGGGCTATGGCTGCCAAAACCGAACATAATGGCATCCTGGTGCAGTGCTTCGCGCTGGATTTCGTCCCAGTGACGGCCGGTGGGTTGTATCTCAATTCCCAGTGGACGAACCATCTCGGCACTGACTTCCGCAAGCAGCTGTCGGGTGGTATCGCTGGAGGGGTAGGTAAGTCGAAAGCTAGCGGGCAGGCCACCTTTATAGCGCAGGCCATCATCGCGTAGCTGCCAGCCTGCGGCATCGAGTATCTCCTCCCCCGGTCAAGGTCGGGCGCGGCAAGGCGTTCATCGCTATCGCTCCAGGGGAGGCCGTCCGCCGGGCCAAAGGCGGGGCGCCCATAACCGTGCAGTGCCACTTCCACTAGCGTATCGCGGTCAACCGCAAGGTTGATCGCCTGACGTATAGCAATATCTGCCGTCACATTGTTACCAATCGGCGCGCCGGAGGCGGCGTGTTCGCCATTGGCAGGCTGCATGGGAAAAAGAATGCCGCGATTATCGACACTCTCCATAATCACCCGCTGCATATGTGCTGGCACATTGGCCGCCAGGGCAGGAGGAACCGAGGCGATATCCACTTGGCCAGCATGGGCGGCACTTCGCGTGGCGTCTTCACCGGTAAAGAGAAATACCAGCCGTTCAAAAGCAGGCGTAGGGCCATAGAAGTAAGGATTACGCTCAACAATTAGCTGCTCGCCTTCCTGCCACTCTACCAACTGATAGGGCCCAGACCCCAGGGGATGGCGGCCATACTGATCACTGTAGCCGTTATCACGCTCGGCGTGGGGCACAACGCCCAGTGTCAGCAACTGGTCGATAAAGGTAATGCGCGGGGCCTTCAGGCGGAGCGAAACAGTGTGCTTACCCAGCGCGGTTGCTTTAGCCAGGGCGCTAAGATCCGCTCGCCCGCCCGCCTGGGCCGCCGCATTAAAAGTATAAGCCACATCTTCAGCGGTCAGCGGTGTGCCGTCGGCAAAGCGGGCGTCCTCGCGAAGTGTAAGTGTCCAGGTCAGGCGGTCTTCAGAAAGCCACCACTCAGTGGCCAGCTCTGGCTGCGGCGCAAGATCCTTGCCCCGTGAGAGTAGCGTCGACTGAAACAGTGGATTGCCATACTGCCCCCAGCCCAGCAGTGGGTCGAAACCCTGTTCGGGTTCGCCGCCAATGGCAAGTACCAGCTGTTCTTTTGCCTGCACAGTGGAGGCTACGACTAAACAACTTAGCGCAATACCCAGTAAGATGGGCCGAGTTGGTTTAGTCATCGCTTTATCCTTTATGCTGTTAGCGTCACTAGTATGATGTTTTTACAATAACATCATACTACCGGTGGTGGCAGCGCATGCAAAGTTAATCAGTACAGGGGGCGTGAATGCAGCGTGTAACGGTAACGCTTGATGAGGAGCTGGTGGCAGAAGTGGATGCGTTGATGCGCGAGCGCGGCTATCAAAACCGCTCAGAGGCGATTCGCGATTTGACCCGCAGCGGCTTAAAACAGGCGAGAGAAGAGGCTGCACCTGACTCGCCCTGCATGGGCGCGCTGGTGTATGTCTATGATCATGCCGCTCGGGAGCTGTCCAAGCGTTTAACGCGTCACTCCCATGACCATCATGACCTGACGCTTTCGACCCTGCATGTACATATCAACCATGACAGTTGCCTGGAAGTGGCGCTGCTCAAAGGCCAGGGGCGGGCGCTCAAACAATTTGCTGCTGAAGTCACTTCGTCGCGCAGCGTGCGTCATGGGCAGTTAGTGCTGATACCTGACGAGTAGGCATAAAAAAGGTGACCCTGAGGTCACCTTTTCTGATCGGTAGCGCGAGCGTCTTAGTGCTCAACGCCGCCTTCGCCGTGCACGTGGCCGTGCTCGACTTCTTCAGCACTTGCTTCCCGTACTTCAGCGATCTCAACATCAAAGTTGAGCTGCTGGCCGGCCAGCGGGTGGTTGCCATCGACAACGACCGTATCGCCTTCGACTTTCTTGACGGTCACCATCAGAGGGCCGCCTTGAGTCTGGGCTTGGAACTGCATACCCGGCTCAATGCTTTCAACGCCCTGGAACGCGTCGCGGGGTACTTCTTGCATCAGCTGCTCTTGCAGCTCGCCATAACCCTCTTCAGGGGATACGGCAACGTTCAGCTTCTCGCCTGCTGCACGACCTTCCAGCTCTTTTTCAAGACCCGGAATAATGTTACCAGCGCCGTGGAGGTAGGTAAGCGGCTCACGGCCTTCGGAACTGTCTAGCACTTCACCTGCATCGTTGGTCAGGGTGTAGTGAAACGCGACAACCGAGTTTTGCGCAATTTGCATGGAATAACCTTTCGGTGAGTGCATGTCCCAATATGGTAACGCGTGTGCGCCGGCTTGTCAGGGGGTAGCGACGCTTTTTCCTACTCACCACTTTCGGCGGTATTGCGCGTCAGGGTGACCAGGGATACCCTACAACCATCATTTTTTCCTTTGCCCTATCACTTTTGGAGCATGTAATGACGATCTTGATTATTTGGCTTATCGCTTTTTGCCTGATTGCTTATTTTGTCTATCAGCGCTGGAATAGCGGCGTTAGCGAGGGGTTAGATAAGGTGTTGCCCGGTTTTTTGAAAAGCCATGGCGACAATCGCTATCTATGGGTGATTACGCTGGCAGTGTTGGGGGCCACCACCCTGGTGCAGCCGGTTGAAATGCTGCTGGTCGTCATCCTGCTTGCCCTGATTGGCTGGGCAATCATGGCGCTGGCTAAATGGGCTGGGAATAAAACCCATCACTAAGCTGTTCGCGATAAAATAAAAAGCCCGGTCCTCTCATTTGATGGCCGGGCTTTTTTGATACTTAAGCGCTAGATTAACGCTCTCGATTAATAGGGGGCCACGCTCATGTTGGCGCCATTGCCAATCAAACGCACACGCTGGCCGGCTTGGAACTGGCGATCCGCACGCTGAACGACAACCACGTCGGTACCGTCATCGCGACGAATTTCCATCTCCAGCGCATTAACGCGGTTAGTCGCATCTTCAGCGGCCGTACCTGCCACAGCGCCGCCCAGGGCGCCTGCCACAGTCGCCAACTGACGACCAGAGCCACCGCCGACTTGGCTACCCAGAAGACCGCCGATAACCGCGCCACCGCCGCTACCTAAAAGGCCGCCGGCACGGCTTTCCGCTTGGATCTGCACCGGGCGAACCGCCACGATAGTGCCGTAAGTAACACTTTGACTGGTTTTGGCTTGGCTGCCGCGATAGACATCACCAGAGTAGCCAGACGTATTGGCACAGCCTGCCAGCGTGAGAATGCTCAGTGCTACAACAGGTAGAAGAAGACGTTTCATTAAAACCTCCAGAGTGTCTATTTTTATAGCTGTCATCCATTGGCCTGTTATCCATATAGCGCTCATAACTGGGCAGGCACAGAGTAGATGCAGTTATAGAACAGTGTTCGTTAAAGATAGCCGATGCTAACGGCTTTGACCAGCGTTCATGAAAAAAGATCAAAGTTGGTAGAGCAGTCGCCAAAAAAAGCTTAACCAAGAGTTTAACAGCGTATTAAGAAAACAGTGTGCAAATACGTATAACCAAGCAAAAACAGGAGACCCGAAGGCCTCCTGTTGCAGGGGGACATAGTGAACTATGGTGTTGAAACCTGCTAATTAGCCAAACTGGTTCATGGTGTTGTCTTTGCCACCGGCTTTGAGGGCGGCATCGCCGTGGAAGAACTCTTTATGGTCATCACCGATATTGGAGCCTGCCATATCCTGGTGGCGAACGGTTGCAATCCCTTGGCGAATTTCCTGACGCTGTACGCCTTTCACGTAAGCCAGCATCCCTTCATCGCCGAAGTAGCCTTTCGCTAAGTTGTCGGTGGACAGGGCAGCCGTGTGGTAAGTTGGCAGCGTGATCAGGTGGTGGAAGATGCCCGCTTCGCGAGACGAGTCACGCTGGAAATTGCGTGTCCACTCATCGGCCAACTGGCCAAGTTCGGTCTCGTCGTACTCTGCGCTCATCAGCTTGTCACGCTGGTAAGCGGAAACGTCTTTACCCTCTTCCTGCCATGCATCGAACACCTGCTGGCGGAAGTTGAGCGTCCAGTTGAACGACGGAGAGTTGTTATAGACCAGTTTGGCATCCGGCACGACCTGGCGAATGCGGTTGACCATGCTGGCGATCTGGCCAACGTGGGGCTTCTCGGTTTCGATCCACAGTAGGTCGGCGCCGTTTTGCAAGCTGGTGATGCAGTCCAGTATAACGCGGTCTTCGCCGGTACCGGGTTTAAACTGGTAGAGGCCCGAAGCGAGGCGCTTGGGTTTAACCAGTTTGCCGTTCTGCTTGATGACCACATCGCCGTTGTTGATATCGGCGGCGTTTTCAATCACATCGCCGTCCAAAAAGCTGTTGTACTGGTCGCCGAGATCGCCTGGCTCGTTGGTAACGGCAATTTTTTGCGTCAAACCTGCGCCGAGTGAGTCGGTACGCGCGACGATAACGCCATCTTCAATGCCGAGTTCCAAAAAGGCGTAACGTACGGCGTTGATTTTGGCCAGGAAGTCCTCGTGGGGCACAGTAACTTTACCGTCCTGGTGACCACACTGCTTCTCATCAGAGACCTGGTTTTCCAACTGGATGCAGCAGGCGCCCGCTTGAATAAACTTCTTGGCTAACAGGTAGGTGGCTTCTGCATTACCAAAGCCAGCGTCGATATCAGCAATAATCGGTACGATATGAGTTGCGTAGTTATCGATTTTACCGATCAGTTCCTGCTCTTTTGATTTGTCGCCAGCCTCTTTGGCTTCATCGAGGGCGCGGAACAAGTGGTTAAGCTCCCAGGCATCGGCTTGTTTTAGAAAGGTATAGAGCTCTTCGATCAGGTTCGCGACGGAGGTTTTTTCGTGCATCGACTGGTCGGGCAGCGGGCCGAACTCGGAGCGTAGCGCGGCAACCATCCAGCCGGAAAGGTAGAGGTAGCTACGTTTGGTGGTGCCAAAGTGCTTCTTGATCGAGATTAGCTTCTGTTGACCAATGAAGCCGTGCCAGCAACCTAGCGACTGGGTGTACTGGGCGGTATCGGCATCATAGGCGGCCATATCTTCGCGCATGATCTTGGCGGTGTAACGCGCAATATCCAGGCCGGTGTGAAAGCGGTTCTGTGCACGCATGCGAGCGGCATACTCAGGTTTGATGGTTTCCCACTTGCCGCCTTGAGCTTCGCGTAGTTGGGCCATGGCTTTGATATCGTCGAGCAGTCCTGTCATGAGCTTATCCTCTTCGGGCTGGATAGTGTTTCGCAAATCAGCTTTTGCTTATGCTGCACCTGCGAAGTTGTATTTAGCATTATTGATTTTCGTGATTGTGTCTCTAGGTCAATCGTCTCTCATGCAAACGTCTTGAAAGCTGGAAGCAGTAACGCTAGAGACCTCAGCTACAGCGTTGAGCTTGATGGATTGACCCAATCCGCTTAACGCTGCAATGCAATAACTATCCACGAGGATGGCGCCTTCAACAATTGACACTTGGGGGCAGAGGCCGTTGTAACCCGACGACAGGGAGGTAGAGGAAGGGAGGGTTTGTGTAGTCGTTTTTCGTCAAGATGGCGGCAAGAGCGCATAAAAAAGCACTGCCGAGGCAGTGCTAGAGATCAATCAAGAGGGCTTGTTAATCGAGCGAAAGCGTCATTTCTCGATGAGGGATGCCTGCATCCAGAAACTCATCGCCATGGGCGATAAAGCCTAGACGCTCATAGAACGCCAGTGCGTGTACCTGGGCACTCAGGGCCACTTGGGAGTGGCCCGCATGGCGTGCCGCTTCAATCGCGGCCTGCATCAGCAGTACACCAATACCGGTGCCGCGGGCATTAGCGAGTACGGCGACGCGGCCTATATGCCCGTCGGGCAGCAGTCGTGCGGTGCCTACCGGCTGCTGATCAAGCATGGCGAGAAAGTGCTGGCACGCCGGATCCAGGCCATCCCACTCCTCATCCTGGGGCACGCTCTGTTCTTCAATAAATACCTTGCGGCGGATCTCGCTGGCCGTTGGGCCCAGCGTTTCCCAACTGCCAGTGCTAATGTGGGTAATCGCCATTAATACTCCTCGTCGTCATCACCTTCATCACTCATAAAGCCGAGGCTGCCGGTATTGACCAACTGGGTGATGAGCGCAGTTGCGCCGTCAAGCTCAAGGTCTTCGGCGTAGAGAGGGGTGGTGTCGGCTAGGCGTTTGGCTAATTCAGTTGAACAGGCGTGGCCGTCACCATCCACAAATAGCGTGGTACCGCTGGCATCGCGACGCCAGGCAAAGCGTGAGCCAGGCATATGGTAGAGCGGCTCCCCCTCTTGTAGTTGAGCAACAAGCGCCTCTTCGTCCAACGGTGTTTCAAGCGGTACCACTTGATCGACATATTTTGGCTGAGTCATCACCCGGCCAAACCACTGGGCAATCTGAGTAGGGTTATCCAGCGTCGACATAATCAGCTGACGCATACGCTCAACGGCTGCGTCGTCCAGTTCACCGACCTGCTGAGCAGGCGCCATGCCCGCATCGCTGTAACGCTGAGAGGCAGGCAACTGCTCACCCAAATAGTCGGCGTAGGAGGTGATCGCCTCATCGGCCGAAGGAGCGCGAAAGCCAACTGAAATGGTCATGCAGTCATCGCTTTGGCTAACGCCGTGATGCGCCCAGCCGGGAGGGAGATAAAGCATGTCGCCGGGGTCAAGCACCCAGTCGGAGTCGGGCTCTACGGTGAATTCTTTCAGGATGCGGAGATCGATACCTTGGATGATCGGCGCATCTTCCGTGAGCTTGCCGCCCAGCTGCCAGCGGCGGTGGCCGCTGGCCTGGAGTAAAAAGACATCGTACTGATCGATGTGCGCACCCACATTTCCGCCAGGAGGTGCGTAGCTGATCATCACGTCATCGAGCCGCCAACGAGGTAGGAAGTCAAACTCATTCATTAGCGCAGCCACCGATGGAACATAGTGGTCAACCGCTTGCACCAGAAGGCTCCAGTTTTTTTCCGGGAGCCGTTCAAAAGTGGCTTCATCGAAGGGGCCGTGGGAGACCTGCCAAGGGCCATCCGGGCCCTCCTCTTCAACCAAACGCGCCTCTACGCCAGGCTCGCAGGCGAGTCCAGCCAGCTCATCGGCTTCAATCGGGCTGATGAAGTCGGGCATGGCGCCACGAATCAGCAGCGGCTTTTGCTGCCAATAATTGGCCAGAAAGTCTGCAGCGGTAAGATCGCCCAGCAGTGTTAGCGGCTTATCGTGATGGTTCATGGCGTGTCCTGGTGTAGTGGTCGCAGTAACGTTGGTCACAGCAAGTTGGTCACAACAAATGGGTTACAGAGAGTTTAACTGATGTGTCAGTGCTTCGGCTTGCGCCTGGGCATTACCAATATAGTTGGCCGGTGAGAGCGCCTTCAATTCGGTTTTGACCTCGCTGGGCAGTTCAAGGGTATCAATAAACGCCGCAAAGCCTGCTTGGTCAATACGTTTGCCACGAGTCAGTTGCTTGAGTTTTTCATAGGGCTTTTCAATACCGTAACGGCGCATCACCGTTTGAATCGGCTCGGCGAGCACTTCCCAGCTGTTATCCAGATCAGCATCTAAACGCTCAGGGTTGGCTTCAAGCTTGCTGATGCCTTTGAGGCTGGCGTGGTAAGCAATCAACCCATATGCCAAGCCTACGCCAAGGTTACGCAGCACGGTGGAGTCAGTCAGGTCGCGCTGCCAGCGGGAGATCGGCAGCTTTTGCGCAAGGTGGCTAAGCACAGCGTTGGCCAGGCCCAGGTTGCCCTCGGAGTTTTCAAAATCAATCGGGTTGACTTTATGTGGCATGGTCGAGGAGCCAATTTCGCCCTCAACCGTGCGCTGCTTAAAGTAGCCCAGTGAGATATAGCCCCAAACGTCGCGATCGAAGTCGATCAGGATCGTATTGAAGCGGCAAATGGCGTCAAACAGTTCGGCGATATAGTCGTGGGGCTCGATCTGGGTAGTGTAAGGGTTAAAAGTCAGCCCTAAGCCTTCCACAAAGGTACGCGCATTGGCCTCCCAATCGATCTCCGGGTAGGTGGTCAGGTGGGCGTTATAGTTGCCCACAGCGCCATTGATTTTGCCGAGCACTTCCACCGCTTCGATCTGCTTCAGCTGGCGCTTAAGGCGGTACGCCACGTTGGCCATCTCTTTGCCCAGCGTGGTCGGGGTGGCGGTTTGACCGTGAGTACGCGACAGCATCGGCTGGGCGGCGTGGGCAATGGCTAGCTTGGCAATGTCATCGGCAACCTCGTGCATGGTGGGCAGCATGGCGTTCAGGCCGTCGCTGAGCATTACGCCGTAAGAGAGGTTGTTGATATCTTCGCTGGTGCAGGCAAAGTGAATAAATTCGGTGACCGCATGCAGCTCGGTTTGGCCTGCAATCTTCTCTTTTAGGAAGTACTCAACCGCTTTGACGTCGTGATTGGTGGTGCGCTCGATCTCTTTGATGCGTTCGGCATCCGCGATAGAAAACTCACGAATCAATTGCTCAAGGAACGCGGTAGCCTCAGCAGATAAGCGCGGTACCTCGGTAATCTGAGCATGCTCAGCCAGGCGCTGTAGCCAGCGAACCTCCACAATCACACGGGCGCGAATAAGGCCGAATTCACTGAAGTGTTCGCGCAGGGCGGCGGCTTTGGAGGCGTAGCGGCCGTCGACGGGGGAGGGGCGGTCAAAGCGGAGAGTTGCATGGCATCGTTTCCAGGAGGTTCGAAAGAAAATTAGTCGAGAGCAAGTTAATTGAAAAGACGTCGATCGAGAACAGAGTAGCCGTCTAGTTGAGGCTATCCAGTGCCCGGCGTAGCGCTTTACGCTGGAATACCAGTTTCCAGCGGCGACCGCCTTGCTGGTGCCACAATAATCCAAAGCGAATCCCCGCCATTAAGCAAGCGCGTACACGCTCAGGCATCATGCGGCTCTGCAGCAGTGATGGATCCCTTGCACCACAATGCGGGTTTTAAAGGTGGATATCGTTTCTTGGTACGCTTCCCCAAGACTGGCCACCACGTTTTCATGGGTAGTGCCAAAGTGCTCGGCTTGACCCTGAATGCGGGTTAATTTTTGGCCCAGTGAATCCATCATGTCGTTATTGGTACGCAGCTTATTCATTAGCATCAGCAGCGAAAAACCGTAGCGCAACACCACCGGGTTCGCCTGCTTACGCCCCACCAGGGCTTCTAAGGTATCCAGGCCGCGGCGCAGATTATTGGGGTGCCCGCCATAAATCGCCTCGAAGCTTTCCGGGTTAGTATCCACAGTGGCCTCAATCAGCGTTTCCCAGGCGCGGGTGTCGACCTGCCCGGTGCGAGCCAGCTCATCGACCAGGCTGGCGGCTTGAAAGACGCCAGCAAGGGCAAGTGCTTGGCGGACTGCCGGAGAATCGGGGGCGCGATGAATCGGGGTAGGATTCATGCAGCAGCCTCCGCGGCTTTCTTCCAGGTAGCGCGAATAACGCCGCGCCCAAGCATATGTCGCCATCGTAAAGCACCAACGACTGGCCAGGGGTGACCGCCCACTGCGGGTCGTCAAACGTGACCTCAACGCCACCGTCGGGCAGCGCGCGCATTTCACAGCCGCAGTCGCTTTGCCGATAGCGTGTTTTGGCGGTAAAGCGCCCCTGCTGAACCGGCGGCTCACCCGCCACCCAATCCATGGCCTCTGTGACCAAGGTATCGGAGTAGAGCAACTGGTCATGCTTACCCTGCACCGCGATCAGTACATTGCGATCAAGATCTTTTGCCGCCACGTACCAGGGGTCTTCGGAGTAGTTGGCAAGCCCGCCAATGCCTAGACCCTGGCGCTGGCCCAGGGTGTAGTACATCAGCCCCATATGTTTGCCGATGACATCGCCATCCGGCGTTTCAATGGTACCGGGCTGGGCGGGCAGGTACTGCTGGAGGAAATCGCGAAACCGGCGCTCGCCGATAAAGCAGATGCCGGTGGAGTCTTTTTTCTTAGCGGTGATCAAATCGTGCTGTTCTGCAAGCGCGCGTACGGCGGGCTTTTCCAGCTCACCTACGGGGAACAGAGTACGGGCAATGGCGGCTTCTGGCACTGCATGCAGGAAGTAGCTTTGATCTTTATTGCTATCCAGGCCTTTCAGCAGGCGCGGGCGAACATCGCCATCGCCTTGGCTAACATGCCCTTTACGAACATAGTGACCAGTGGCGATTTTGTCGGCTCCGAGCATTTCAGCGTACTCAAGGAAGACCTTAAATTTGATCTCCCGGTTACACAGAATATCCGGGTTGGGCGTGCGGCCCGCTTTGTATTCGGCTAAAAAGTGCTCGAATACATTATCCCAATACTCGGCGGCAAAGTTAGCGGTGTGCAGTTTAATGCCCAGTTTGGCGCAGACCGCCTCGGCGTCGGCGAGATCCTCTTTGGCCGTGCAATATTCGGTTCCGTCGTCTTCATCCCAGTTTTTCATAAACAGGCCTTCGACCTCATAGCCTTGTTGCATGAGGAGAAGGGCCGAAACGGACGAGTCGACGCCGCCGGACATACCGACAATCACTTTGCCATTAGCGGCTGTGGCGGATGACTCAGTGGTGGATGAGCCTGGCGTAGTTGGTTCAGTGGATGACATGGGCATCCTCAGTTGAAGTAGGGTGCAAATAAGCAGTGTGCAGTTGGGCGAGGATTATACACGATGGGGGGTAATGGCTTCGAGTGCTTCACTCGCGAATCACCGACAGGGGATAGCCAGGCCCGCTGAGTGCATCCTCGATACGTTTGAGTACCAGCGGGCTGCGTAGGCGCGCCTGCTGATCTAACGACCGTATTTGCTCAATGGTAAGCCAGTGGGTGGCAAAGATATCCGGGTCGAGGGGGAGGTCGAGTTGATGAAGCGGCGCAGCAATAAAGCCGTGGCTGTGAAACGTTTGCCCTTCGTCGGTATGAAATACGTATAAACCCAGATATCCGGTGAGCGATACCTGCCATGCAGTCTCTTCCAGTACCTCGCGCAGAATGGCCGCTATGGGACCTTCGCCGGGTTCAATATGCCCAGCGGGCTGGTTAAACACACTTTGCGGGCCGCCACGCTGCTCTTCTACCATCAAAAAGCGCTCGCCCTGCTGGATGACGCAGGCCGCCGTGCTGCGAATAAGGCTCATCAGGGGTTCCTGCGTTTTGTGGTGGGCCGCCTACGCTGATCTTTTCGCGGAGCAATCCGTCGCTGACTTGGGGGCGTATTCGTCGGTCTGGGCGCGTGTAGGGCTTCTTTGCGCCATTCGCCAGGTGCCAAACCATCCAGCCGCCAGGGGCCGATAGCTACGCGAATCAAGCGCAGGGTGGGGTAGCCGACATGAGCAGTCATACGGCGAACCTGGCGGTTACGGCCTTCGCTTATGGTTAGCTCCAGCCAGCTAGTCGAGGGGTGGCGTTTGGGGTCGATGGGAGGGTGGCGTGGTGCGGTCGTAGGCGGATCTATTCTGTGCGCTTTGGCCGGCTGCGTTGGGCCATCTTTCAGCGCAATGCCTTGGCGCAACGCCTTCAATGCCGTGTCATCGATTTGCCCTTCCACCTGGGCCCAGTAGGTTTTGGGCTGCTTATGGCGCGGATGAGAAATGCGGTGAATCAGCTCGCCATCATCGCTGAGCAGCAGTAGGCCTTCAGAGTCGTAGTCAAGTCGTCCTGCGGGGTAAATATCTTTCACATCGACATAATGCGCCAGGGTTTGCCGCCCCTCACGGTCGCTGAATTGGCTCAGTACCTGGAAAGGCTTATGCAGTAAATAAAGGTTGCTCATGACTTCTCGTTGCCCCTTTTACTTTCTATTCGCTCTCAGGAATGGGTATGTCGACAATGCGCACGGCGGGCAGCGCTGGTATACTCCGGCTACCTGATGGGGCGCCCATCGTTGAGCTCGCGCTCCGCTCAAGATTTCTTGCCATCGCAGCGAAAAGAGAGAGGTTAACGCAAAAATGACCAAAACGCCGAAGATCATCTATACGCTCACTGACGAAGCGCCCGCGCTCGCGACGCACTCCCTACTGCCGATTATCGATGCCTTTACCGATTCTGCCGGCATTCAGGTAGAGACCCGCGATATTTCCCTGGCCGCTCGCATCATTGCTCAGTTCCCTGACTATCTGAGCGAAGAGCAACGGATCGGCGATCACCTGGCGGAGCTTGGCGAACTGACCAAGACCCCAGAAGCTAACATTATCAAATTGCCCAACATTAGCGCCTCTCTGCCTCAGCTAAAGGCGGTGATTAAAGAGTTGCAGCAGCAGGGTTACAAACTTCCTGACTACCCTGAAGCGCCTCAAAGCGATGAAGAGAAAGACATTCAGGCGCGCTACGACAAAACTAAAGGCAGCGCCGTTAACCCGGTGTTGCGTGAAGGTAACTCGGATCGCCGCGCTCCGCTGTCGGTCAAGAATTACGCCCGCAAATATCCCCACCGCATGGGTGAGTGGAGCAGCGACTCCAAGTCCCATGTGGCGCATATGAGTGGAGGCGATTTCTACGGCAGCGAGAAGTCCGCGCTGATTGAAAAAGCCACCGATCTCAAGATCGAGCTGGTCGCTAAAGACGGCAGCACCACGGTGCTCAAGCAGAAAACCTCGGTACTGGAAGGCGAAGTCGTCGACGCTGCGGTCATGAGCCGTAACGCGCTGCGTCGTTTTGTGGCCGACGAAGTCGCTGACGC
The DNA here is from genome assembly GCF_009728585.1 of Halomonas sp. PA16-9. Taxonomy (NCBI): domain Bacteria; kingdom Pseudomonadati; phylum Pseudomonadota; class Gammaproteobacteria; order Oceanospirillales; family Halomonadaceae; genus Halomonas; species Halomonas sp. PA16-9. The sequence goes on from NZ_CP040451.1 coordinate 1,503,135, forward strand.
AAAAGCCAAAGACGTGCTGTTCTCGCTGCACCTTAAAGCGACCATGATGAAGGTCTCTGACCCGATCATGTTCGGTATGGTGGTCAGCGAGTTTTATCAGGACGTGCTGAGTAAGCACGCAGATGACCTCCAGCAGGCGGGCTTCGACCCCAATAACGGTATCGGCGATCTCTATTCGGCCATTAAGTCACTGCCGGAAGAGCGCCAGACCCAGATTGAGGATGAGATTCAAGCACTTTATGCCGAGCGCCCGCGTTTGGCGATGGTGAACTCCCATAAAGGGATCACCAACCTGCACGTGCCCAGCGATGTGATTATCGATGCTTCCATGCCGGCGATGATCCGCGACTCCGGTAAAATGTGGGGCGCCGACGACCAACTGCACGACGTCAAAGCCGTCATTCCTGATCGTTGCTACGCCGGTATCTATCAAACGGTCATCGACGATTGCAAACAGCACGGTGCCTTTGATCCGACGACTATGGGTAGCGTACCCAATGTAGGTTTGATGGCCCAGAAAGCTGAAGAATACGGCTCCCACGATAAGACCTTCCAGATTCCTACCGACGGTACCGTACGTGTCACCGATACCAGCGGCAATGTAGTGCTTGAGCACAGCGTTGAGCAGGGCGACATTTGGCGGATGTGCCAGACCAAGGATGCTCCGGTTCGCGATTGGGTGAAGTTGGCGGTTAATCGTGCCCGCGAAAGCGGAACGCCGGCTATCTTCTGGCTGGACGCCCAGCGCGCCCACGATGCTCAACTGATCAAGAAAGTCGAGAGCTACTTAAAAGAGCACGATACCACTGGCCTGGATATTCGTATCATGACGCCAGAGGAGGCCATGCGCTTCTCTCTGGAGCGTATCCGCAAGGGCGAAGACACTATCTCCGTCACTGGTAACGTACTGCGCGACTATCTGACTGACCTGTTCCCGATTATGGAGCTCGGCACCAGCGCCAAGATGCTCTCAATCGTACCATTGATGAATGGCGGTGGCTTGTTTGAGACCGGCGCTGGCGGCTCTGCTCCCAAGCACGTTCAGCAGTTGCTGGAAGAGAACCATCTGCGTTGGGACTCGCTGGGCGAGTTTTTGGCCCTGGCGGCATCCCTTGAACACCTGGGCAGCACCTTCGATAACGCTCGGGCAAAAATGCTGGCCAAAGCGCTTGATCAGGCGAACGGCAAGTTCCTGGATAGCAACAAGTCGCCGTCGCGCAAAGTGGGTGAGCTGGACAATCGCGGCAGCCACTTTTATTTGGCGCTATACTGGGCTGAAGCGTTGGCAGAGCAGAGCGAAGATAGCGAAATGCAGACGCTGTTCAAACGCTTGGCTGACGCGCTAACGGCCAAAGAAGCGACCATTGTCGATGAGTTGAACAGCGTTCAGGGCCAGCCTGCGGATATTGGTGGCTACTTCCACCCGGATCACGAGCTGACGGCTAAGGTGATGCGCCCCAGCCAGACTCTCAACGAAACGCTTGCCATGGTCGCAAAAGGCTAATAGAGACCGCCTGTGATTAGGCTGAATGACCCCCGTCCGCTTGGCGGGCGGGGGTTTTGCATTGCACTCGCTATTGCGCTCTGTAATATTTTAAGTTTTCCATGAACCCTTGCTGATCGAAAGCGTCTTACGTTTAGGCTAATAAGCTATAGTAGTTAAGAAATTATAGTAGTTAAGAGGCTACAGTTAAGAAACTACACTAGTGAATTGGCGATGTGAGGTCTGATAAACGCTTCCATCGGTCAGTGTCGAGACAACCAACCGTGCAGCTTATGCCCAACCAAGATAGTTCATACTTGACCGTGTTACCCGTAAAAGCGGGGATGACGCGGCCAGATATGCCCGATGAAGATGGTGATATAGCGGTACAGTCAGCAGAACCGGCGCTGGCGCAACCACCGCTTTATAAGGTAGTGCTTCACAACGACGATTACACGCCGATGGAATTTGTCATTGAAGTGCTGCAAGATTTTTTAACATGGACAGCGAGACGGCCGTTCAGGTCATGCTCGCCGTACATACCCAAGGAAAGGGCACTTGTGGCGTGTTTACGCGCGATATAGCCGAAACAAAAAGCTATCAGGTAAATGAATATGCCCGTGAGTGTGAGCACCCGTTGATAAGTGATATTGAGGCCGCCAATTAAAAGCGTTGAGAAATAATTGGTGGTGAGGCTTGCAACCGTGCCATTTGTACCCGATGTTGAGAGTGCCGGTCGACTAAATTGATCCGACGCAAGCCCTAGGTGGCGACACGCCCTAGGTAGTAGCGAAAAGGGGACTGCCATGCTGAGCAAAGAACTTGAAATGACCCTGAACACGGCCTTCACCGTGGCGCGCTCAAAGCGCCATGAGTTTATGACCGTTGAGCACCTGCTGCTAGCGTTGCTAGATAATGCCTCAGCGGTAGACGTACTGAAGGCCTGCGGGGCTAACCTCGACAAGCTGCGGTCCGATCTGCAGGATTTTATTAACTCGACTACGCCACTGATTCCAGAAGGCCAGGGTGATCGTGAGACCCAGCCCACGCTTGGTTTTCAGCGTGTTTTACAACGGGCGGTCTTCCACGTTCAGTCATCTGGCAAAAGCGAAGTGTCCGGTGCCAATGTGTTGGTGGCGATCTTTTCCGAGCAGGAGAGTCAGGCGGTATACTTCCTTAAGCAGCAGAACGTTGCGCGGGTCGATGCAGTCAACTACATCGCCCATGGTATCTCCAAAGTGGCCGGTCACGGGCCGTCTCCCTCGCCTTCTTCACCTGAGAGTGAAGACGCGGAGGAGGGTGGCAGTGAGGGCGCTGCGCATCCGCTCACTGGTTACGCTACCAATCTCAATGAACAGGCACGGCTGGGTAAAATTGATCCGCTGATTGGCCGCGACCACGAGCTTGAGCGCGTGGTACAAATTCTGGCCCGTCGGCGCAAAAACAACCCGTTGTTAGTCGGTGAGGCGGGTGTAGGTAAAACCGCAGTGGCCGAAGGCCTTGCCAAGCGTATCGTCGAAGAAGACGTTCCCGATGTTATTGCCGATGCAGTGGTCTACTCGCTGGACATGGGCGCGCTACTGGCCGGTACCAAGTACCGTGGTGATTTTGAAAAACGCCTCAAAAGCCTGCTGAGCGAACTACGCAAGCAGCCTAACGCTGTGCTATTCATTGATGAGATTCACACGGTGATTGGTGCAGGTGCCGCCTCTGGTGGCGTGATGGATGCGTCCAATCTGCTCAAGCCGCTGCTTTCTTCGGGCGAATTGCGCTGCATTGGTTCGACTACGTTCCAGGAGTTCCGCGGCATCTTTGAGAAAGATCGTGCTCTGGCACGGCGCTTCCAGAAGGTGGATGTGATGGCACCGTCGGTGGAAGACACCATCAAAATCCTCAAAGGGTTGCGTTCACGTTTTGAAGAGCACCACGAACTTAAGTACACCGATGGTGCGCTTGAAAGTGCCGCACGCTTAGCGGATCGCTACATCAATGACCGCTTCCTGCCCGACAAAGCGATTGACGTGATTGACGAGGCAGGGGCTCACCAGCGTCTATTGCCGCCAGAAGTGCGCGCCAAGACGATCGATGTCGAGCAAGTGGAAGCCGTGGTAGCGTCCATTGCACGTATCCCACCGAAGAGTGTTTCAAGCTCCGACCGCAAGCTGCTCGAGAAGCTGGATCGTGACCTGAAGATGCTGGTGTTCGGTCAGGATGAGGCGATTGATAGTCTCTCTGCGGCTATTAAGCTGTCCCGGGCCGGGCTTAAATCTCCCGATAAGCCCGTTGGTAGCTTCCTGTTTGCAGGTCCCACCGGTGTGGGTAAAACCGAAGTGGCCAAACAGCTGGCGCATATCATGGGTATTGAACTGGTGCGCTTTGATATGTCCGAGTATATGGAGCGCCATACCGTATCGCGCCTGATTGGTGCGCCTCCAGGCTATGTCGGTTACGACCAGGGTGGTCTACTGACTGAAGCGGTGACCAAGCAGCCGCACTGCGTGTTGTTGTTGGACGAGATTGAGAAAGCGCACCCGGAAGTCTTTAACCTGCTGCTGCAGGTCATGGATCATGGCCGCTTAACGGACAACAACGGGCGTGAAGCGGACTTCCGTCACGTTATCGTGATTATGACCTCTAACGCTGGTGCGGAGCAGGCGTCGCGTCGCTCCATTGGCTTCCAGCACCAGGATCACTCCACCGATGCCATGGAAGTGATCCGCCGTACCTTTTCACCGGAGTTCCGCAACCGCCTGGACGGTATTATTCAGTTCCACTCGCTGCCGGTCTCGGTGGTGCGCAATGTGGTCGACAAGTTCTTGATCGAGCTACAGGCGCAGTTGGATGAGAAGCGTGTTCAGCTGGATGTAGACGACATGGCGCGGGATTGGCTGGCCGATAAAGGCTACGATCCTGACATGGGTGCACGCCCAATGGCGCGCCTCATACAAGAGAAGCTGAAGAAGCCATTAGCCGAAATGATTCTGTTCGGAGAACTGGCTGATCAGGGCGGTATTGTCCACGTTAGCCTGGAGGAGGGCGAGTTGCACCTTTCCACAGAGACTGAGATGGCAGATGCGCCCTGAAAAGGGCGCTAAGCCGTGCTAAAAGCTATCTTTCTAATACTCATGCTATATGCATAAAAACGCAGCGCCCTGTCATCGACGGGGCGTTGTCGTTTTTAGTGAACCGCCATTGACGCTGATCGGCGCTGTCGTTAAAGGACAGTCTAGCTGGAGCAGTTAAAATCAGCCGAGCGCGTTAATGGTGTAACGACTTAGCGCGAGCGGTAAACGATACGGCCTTTAGACAGGTCGTAAGGTGTCAGCTCAACTTTTACCTTGTCGCCGGTCAGAATGCGGATATAGTTTTTGCGCATTTTGCCGGAGATATGAGCGGTAACAACGTGACCGTTTTCCAGCTCAACCCGAAACATGGTATTCGGAAGGGTATCGACGATAACGCCTTCCATTTCAATATGATCTTCGCGTGCCATATAGGCATGTCCTCACTGATGAGTTAGTAATGTCATTATCGGTCAGAATTTGAGTGCCGCTAGGTGGGCACTCAAGAAACAGCGCTATATTGTGCCGTAAGCCCGTCGTCAAGGCAAAAAAGCTGGCATTTTTAGCGAATCAGCGGCCGCCAATGGCGTCCATCGAGTATTTCCAATGGCGCGAAAGCCTGCTTGTAGCGCATCTTACGGCACTCTTCGATCCAATACCCTAAATAAAGGTGCGGCAGCGCTTTTTCGCGGCTGAGCTCGATGAGCTGAAGAATGGCAAAAGTGCCTAGTGAGCGCTTATCCAGAGTCTCGCTAACGGCAAAGAAGGTGTAGATTGCCGAGAGCCCATGCTCCAACTGGTCGAATGCAGCCACACCAACCAGCTCTTCGTCGAGGTACATCTCCATCAGATGGGCATAGGACTCATCAAGGGTAAGGAAGGTGCGGTACTGCTCGCGGCTGGGCGGGAACATATCGCCGTCAGCATGGCGCTGACGAATGTAATTCGCGTAAAGCGAGTAGTGAGTAGATGCAAAGTGAGCAGGTACAATGCGGACGTTTATATCGGCATTGCGGCGCCAAATTTTTCGTTGTGTGCGGTTAGCCGCAAACTGGTCAACCGGAATACGCACCGAGCGGCAGGCGTTGCAGCCCTCACAGTGAGGGCGGTAAAGATGGCGCCCACTGCGACGAAACCCTAGCAGCGCCAGCGAGTCATAGACACCTGGAACGGGCGACTCCTGCGGGTCGAGAAACAGCGTTGTCGCTTCCTTGCCGGGTAAATAGCTACAGGCATGCGGCACGGTAAGGAAAAAGCGCAAATCCCGCACCGGCCGACGCGGAGTGTTACTACTCACGGCCTGCCTCCTCATTGTAAAAAAATGGTTGGAACAGAATAAGTTCGTCACGATGGTTCATCACTACGCATTACCCTCGGTGGCAATCGCCTTAAGCCAGAGCGATGCAGGAACAGTGGGTGTTTCAGTGGGTGACGTGGTAAACGTAAATGCCTTATCGGGTAACCAGTTTTTAAGATAGTTGATGAATGCCTCGCGAGCGACTGTAATAGCGCCCAGGCTTGCCAGATGAGGCGTGTGCATTTGGCAGTCGATGAGTTTTCCGCCATGTTCGCGCATGGCCCTGGCGAGATGGGCCAGCGCTACCTTCGAAGCATCCGGGGCGTGGGAGAACATCGACTCGCCAAAAAACACCGGCCCCATGGCGATGCCATACAGCCCGCCCACCAATTGGCCGTGTTGATGGACTTCGATGCTATGAGCAATACCTAGAGCATGCAGCAGCCCGTAGGCCTCGCGCATTTCGTCTGTAATCCAGGTGCCCGCCTCTTCACCACGCGGGGCGGCGCAGGCCTGAATCACCTGATCGAAGTGTTGATCCAGGGTGATATGAAAGCCACCATGGCGTAATCGTTTGGTGAGGCTACGACGCTGCTTAAATTGCTCAGGTAGGAGTATCATGCGCGGGTCTGGACTCCACCACAAAATGGGGTCGTCGTCGCTGAACCAGGGAAATATGCCCTGCCGATAGGCTTCTACCAGCCAAGCGGGCGAGAGCTCCCCTCCGGCGGCCAGCAGGCCATTGGGGGAGGCCAGCGCTTGGGAGGTAGTTGGAAAATTAGGATGTGGCGAGGAAAGCCAAGGTAGCATTACTTGCTCCTGTTACGACGTTCTTGTGCTGAGCGCTTTACGATAGCCTCTGTGACGGCGGAAGGATGCTCGGTATCATGCAAACTCGCAAGTGGATTAAAGACGCCATTGAGGTGTAAAGGGAGAGTCGCTTGAAAGTGAATAAAGCAGTAAACAAGCGAACGCAGCGTAGCGCGCGTCAAACACCATCATCGGCTTCAGCTGCGCGCGTTAACGCCGCAAAGGATAAGGCTCGTCGTTTTGGCCTGCGCTTACAAGGCTCCGTGCGCGAAGGCGTAGTGGTGATCCTGCTGGCGCTGTGTGTTTTCTTATTATTAGCGCTATTTAGTTACCAACCCTCTGACCCAGGCTGGTCTTATCAGGGCCCTGAGACAGATGTGGGTAACTGGATGGGGCAGGTTGGCGCTTGGCTGGCCGATGTTCTCTACTCACTGCTTGGCGCCAGCGCTTTGTGGTGGCCGGGTATGTTCGGCTTTGCCGCTTGGTGGCTGATTCGCTCACGCCAGGTACGTTTTGAACTCGACCCCGTGGCAATTGCTGTCCATGCGGGTGGCTTAGTGCTACTTATTTTCGGCACGACCATGTTGGGGGCGCTGCACTTTTATCACCCTGAGAGCATACTGCCCTATGCCTCAGGCGGTATTTTGGGCGAAGGTTTGGTCGGTGCGTTAAGGCCTTTAGTGGGAAGTGGTGGTGTTGGTTTAATCGCTGCGGCGTTAATTTTAAGCGGCTTTCCGCTGTTTAGCGGTATGTCGTGGCTGCAAGTGGCTGATGAGCTCGGCAAGCGCATATGTCGGTTGGGTAGCTGGTTATCGGCACGACGCCAAGCGCGTCGTATGCGCGCTGCTCAGCGAGCGGCTGCTAAAACTGCCAAAACTGCGGCCAAGCCTCAAGCAGCGCCTGAAGCGCAGTCTCAAGAAGCTAAACCTGAAGCTGCACCCGCTGAGATAAAGCCTGCGGCAGAGCCAGTAGGCAAAAGCCCCAGTGGCCGCGAACGCCGTGAGCCAGGCTTCTCTGTACCACTTTCCAGTCGTGAGGCGAACAGCTCTTCAGAGAGCAATGCGTCAGAAGCGAGTCCTTCAAATAGCAACGAAACCACGGATACTTCGATTCCCTGGGAGGCCGCAGCGTTTTCAAGTAATAAGCATGTGCCTGCTAAAACACCCGCGTCTATCTCTTCGACACCTACCGCGGAGCCGACGGTTTCAGCGCCTGGGGCAGCCCCGTCAGTGACGCCAGCGGCTAAAACGGCAGAAGAGGAGGGAGCAGCGGCACCCCCAGCGCCGCGGGAAAATGCCTTTGTCCAGGCAGAGGTAACGTCAGCAGCGCCTGAGACTCAAGCACCTGCACCCGGTGATGAACCCAAAGAAGCCGAGACTTCCTTCCCGCTGCGTGCTACTCGTCAAGAAGAGCCTCCGGCGCCTGCCAGGAGTAACTTCTTTGCCAGCGATGAGGCGCCCGCCGAGAAAGAGACTGTTCATGCCGCGCCCGTTGAGCGTCGCAGTGAGCCATCACTCACCGCTGATCCCAGCAGCAGCCAAGCTGAACCACGTGTTGGTGAGCCACATATTGGTGACACTGATGCTGCCTGGAGCCCTGAGCGCGTCACCGCGCCTGAGCCTGCACGTAAACCTGAACGTGTAGCGGAAGTAGTGCCTGAGCCGGTGTGGGACGATGAAGAGATGGATGATGAGCTGTATGCCCAAGGCCGCGATGGAGGAGCGCACGCAACGACTACTCCTCCGTCCACGCCCCCCCAGCAGCTCGCCAAGAACCCAGCTTTGCGCCCGAAGAGAGCACGCCAGAGGCGGATGAAGGCCCCGCCCTGTGGACCGTGGAGCATTTGCAGAGCCAGCGGCCTGCTTTTGAAACTCTGGACGAACCTGAGGGCGACGTGCCGAGCTTGCAGCTGTTGACACCTGCAGAGCCGTATCAACCCAATTATAGTGACGAGCAGTTGGCTGATATGGCTGAGCTGCTTGAAGTGCGGCTGCGCGAATACGGTGTGAAAGCGGAAGTGGTGGATACCTGGCCTGGCCGGTGATTACCCGCTTTGAGATCAAGCCCGCCGCGGGCGTCAAAGTGTCTAAAATCAGTAACCTCGCCAAAGACCTGGCGCGCTCCCTGATGGTGAAAAGTGTGCGAGTGGTCGAGGTTATTCCAGGGCGTCCCACGGTGGGTATTGAAATACCTAATCCCAACCGGGCCATGATCCGCCTGCGCGAAGTTATCGACTCCGACCGTTACCAGCAGGAGACGTCACCACTCACCATGGCGTTAGGCCAAGATATTGGTGGCAGCCCAGTGGTCGCCAACCTGGGCAAGATGCCCCACTTGCTAGTAGCCGGTACCACCGGGTCGGGTAAGTCGGTGGGCGTTAACGCCATGCTGATCTCAATGCTGCTTAAAGCAAAGCCCAGTGAGCTAAAGCTGATCATGGTCGACCCGAAAATGTTGGAGCTGTCGGTATATGACGGCATTCCCATCTGCTGGCGCCCGTGGTCACCGATATGAAAGAAGCGGCCAACAGCCTGCGCTGGTGCGTGGCCGAGATGGAGCGCCGCTACAAGCTCATGGCGGCCATGGGTGTGCGCAACATCGCGGGCTTCAATGGCCGTTTGGATGAAGCGGAGCGCGCCGGTGCCCAAGTGGCAGACCCGCTCTGGGAACCGCAGCCCTGGGAAGTGCATCAGCCGCATCCAGTGCTGGAGAAACTGCCCTACATCGTCGTGGTGATCGACGAGTTTGCCGATATGTTTTATGATCGTCGGCAAAAAAGTCGAAGAGCTGATTGCGCGCTTGGCGCAAAAGGCACGCGCCGCAGGTATCCATTTGATTCTGGCTACCCAGCGCCCCTCGGTGGATGTTGTGACTGGCTTGATCAAAGCCAACATTCCTTCGCGGATGGCGTTTCAGGTCTCATCCAGAATTGATTCGCGCACCATTCTGGATCAGGGCGGCGCTGAAAGTCTGTTGGGGCATGGTGACATGCTCTATCTGCCTGCAGGTTCCGGACCACCTAACCGCATCCACGGTGCCTTTGTGGACGATGACGAAGTACACCGCGTGGTCGATGACTGGAAGCGCCGTGGAGCACCCGAGTATATCGAAGAGATCCTTTCTGGTGGCGTATCCGCCGATGCCTTAACGGGTCTTGAGGCTGAGGGGGGGGATGGCGACGATGCGGAGCAGGATGCGCTCTACGATGAAGCCGTGCAGTTTGTCACTGAAACGCGCAAAGCCTCGATTTCCGCCGTGCAGCGTCGCTTTAAAATTGGCTATAACCGGGCCGCTCGCTTAGTTGAGGCAATGGAGGGCGCCGGTGTGGTGACCTCTATGGGCTCTAACGGTGCTCGGGAAGTGCTTGCCCCGCCTCCGGTGGGCCACTAACCGCTTGATGAAAGCCACAATTATGCAATAAGCGTGAAAGTAGCGCCGCGGGTGAAACCCTGCGGCGTTTTTCTCGTCTGATTGTTACGTTTTTGAGTTAGCCATGGCCGGTTAAGCCGACCTCACTGCTTGATTTTTAAGCAACAGTTACCGGGCAACGGTTGCCTAGGGAGATTATATGCGCGATACGCAAACAAAACGCACTTCAGCAATGGGCGCTTCGCCACTGGCATTTGCGGCAAGTGCCTTGGGTTTAACCTTTGGTGCTCCCGCTTGGGCAGACGATGCTGCCGAGCGTTTGACTGAACGGCTGGATCCGCTTGAGCGTTATCAAGCGGATTTTGAGCAGCAAATTCTTGATGGCAGCGGGGAACGCCTCCAAAGCGCGCGTGGTGAGATGTGGCTGTCTCGCCCCGGTATGCTGCGTTGGGAAGTGGAAGCGCCTTACTCTCAAACCGTGGTCTCTGACGGCGATGATGTGTATATGTACGATCCCGACCTTGAACAAGTCACCGTTCAAGAGATGGACGATCGAGTAACCCATACCCCTGCGTTACTGCTGTCGGGAAGCGTGGACGATTTAACCGAAAGCTATGAGGTGTTCTACGAGCAGGACGGGGAGAAGATGTCTTTACCCTAGTGCCTATCTCGGCCGATACGCTGTTCGAAGAGCTAAGCATGGTGTTCGATGCCGATACGCTAACCGAGCTGTGGATGATGGACAGTACCGGCCAGCGCACCGCCATCACCTTTAGCAATATTACCCTCAATGGCGAGATTGCTGAGGACATGTTTGATTTCGAAATTCCCGAAGGCACCGATGTTATTCGTGAAGAGCTTTAAGGGTTGGGAGTGAGGAGTGAATGGTGAGGAGTTGGTAAAGAGTTGCTGGAGGGTGGCGGTTAATCAATAACCTGCCACTGGTTTAACCATCAGGCGCCTTAGGGCGCCTGATCTGCTTCCTGGTCAAGATTTTCCCGCCATGCCATGATTTCCCCAAAGCGCTTCTCCTGACCAAAGGCACTTGGCTTGAAGAAGGTGGCTTTAGGCAGCTCTTCAGGCCAGCAGTCGTGGGCGCTTCCCGCCGGGTAGCCGTCTGGTTCGTTATGCGCATAGCGATAGCCTTCGCCATGACCCAACTGCTCCATCAGCTTAGTGGGCGCGTTGCGCAGGTACGTCGGTACCTCAACCTGGGGCTGCTGGCGTACGTACTGCTTGGCTTCACTCCAGGCGCGGTCAATGCGGTTACTCTTGGGCGCCACTGCTAAATGAATTGCCGCGTGGGCAATTGCCCGCTGGCCTTCGTAATCGCCCAGGCGTAAATAAGCATCCCAGGCGGCAATCACCAGCGGTAGCGCGCGAGGGTCAGCATTGCCGACGTCTTCTGAGGCAATCGCGGTCAGTCTGCGCACTACGTCCAACGGGTCACCGCCGCCCTGCATAAAGCGGGCCATATACAGCAATGCCGCGTTAGGGCGTGAAGAGCGTATCGACTTATGAATGGCCGAAAGTAGATCATAATAAGCGTCCCCCTGCTTATCGAAGGCGCTGGCCTGATGGCCGATCACATCGGCGAGTACCTCTTTATGCAGTACTTCGCCGTTTGCTTCCTGAGTAGCGAAATCGCAAGCGGTTTCCAGTAATCCCAGCGCCCGTCGTGCGTCGCCAGCGCTAGCGTGGGCCAGAGCAGTTAATACTTCGTCATCAACCTGAATGTCACGCTTGCCCAGCCCTCGCTCTACGTCGCTGAGTGCCTGGCGCATCACCGTGATCAGTTCCTCATGGGTAAGCGATTTCAGCACATATACCCGCGCACGGGATAGCAACGCCGAGTTGACTTCGAAGGAGGGGTTTTCGGTGGTGGCACCAATCAACGTTAACAGGCCCGACTCCACGTGGGGCAATAATGCGTCCTGCTGGCTCTTGTTGAGGCGATGAATCTCATCTAAAAAGAGGATAACCGTGGAGGACATCTGTTGGGCCCGCTCCACCACAGCGCGAATCTCTTTTACTCCGGCCATCACCGCGCTGAGGTGCTCCAGATGGGCCTGGGAGGCTCGGGCCAACAGCTCTGCCAGCGTGGTTTTGCCAACCCCTGGCGGCCCCCATAAAATCATTGAGCGCACAATGCCTGACTCCGCCATGCGACGTAGGGGTTTATCTGGCCCCACCAGCGCTTGCTGGCCCACGTAATCGTCCAGTTGGCGTGGCCGCATACGAAAGGCTAACGGAGCATCGTCAGCCGGTGTCGCCTGAGCGCTATCAAAAAGATCCATGTAAGCTTCCGTTATAAATCAGTACGTTGAGCAACAAATTGCCAACAAGTATAGGTGGTAAACTGCGTCTTAGAGAACTACCTTAGACGTAACCTATCAGAAAGATACACTTGCGAGGATAGCTTGAGAGGGGCATTGTTCATGATAACTGTTGTTGATAACCCCCGTTAGTTACGACACGCTCAGGTTACGATATGTTTTAGCGACACAACATGTTTGTTACCTCGCGCTTATTATCGCATGCCGTCAATCACGAAGGCTCGACGGTAGGCATGACACAATAAAGGAGACAGTTCGATGTTAAACCAACTGCGTCTAGATCATGCCAACATGGCGAGATTACTCCATGTGCTGCAGCTTAAGCAGAAAACCCTTGCCCAAGGTGAGCGGCCCAACTTCCAGCTTATGCGCGAGGTCGTCGACTATATTTTGTCCTATATGGATGGTTTTGCAGCCCCTCTGGAACGCGTCTGCGTGGAGCGATTGCAAACCCAGGCCCCAGAGCACGTTGCCCTGACCGAACAGATGGCGAATGACTATCGTGAGTTAAAGCCGCGCTTACAGCGCCTCTCCAACGACATTGACATGGTGTTAATGGATAACATCATTCCGATGGATCGTTTTGCCGACGACCTGAAAGATTATTTGGAAGCGCATCGTGCCTATTTGCGTCACGAACGCGAGGGGCTGTTCCCGCTGATTGACGAGCACTTTAGCGAGGAAGATATGGACGAGCTGCGTCAGGCGCTCCCCGAAGGCGCAGAGAAAGAGCTAGAGCGCCTACAGGACGCTTATCCCGAGCTCTATGCTGAACTGCGTGGTGCTGACGTGCCTGTGGTATAGCGCTAGCGGACAAGTGGCCGCTACGGGGCATCAATAAAATGACGGAGCATGCTAAAATAGCGGCTCCGTTTTTTTTAGGCAGAGCCATGATAGGCAGAGCCATGATAGGCAGAGTCAGGAAAGGCCCCGTGTTAATTTTTGATTCCGGTGTCGGCGGCCTGTCGGTGGCGCAGTCGCTGCGCCAACACTACCCTGATGCTGCCCTGTGCTATGCCTGCGACAATGCTTGGTTGCCCTATGGGCTGCGCGAAGATGCAGCCCTGACCGACCGCATTGTGGCGGTATGTCGTTCCGCTGTGGAAGCGTGCCAGCCGAGTGTTTTGGTTGTCGCCTGCAATACCGCGAGCACTCTGGCGCTGGAAAACTTGCGCGAGCAGTTGGCGATCCCTGTCGTGGGCACCGTACCTGCTATCAAACCTGCCGCAGCGATTAGCCAGACACGCCATATTGGGCTGTTAGCCACCAAGGCCACGGTAGGGCGGCCCTACACCCAGCGCTTGATTGATAGTTTTGCCAGCGACTGTGTGATTACTCGCGTCGCCGCCGATGCCTTGGTGGTCGAGGCGGAAGCATACCTGGCTGGTGTCACCCCCAATATTGATCGCATGCAGGCGGCGCTGGCACCGTTATGGCACGCCGTTGCACCTCCATCGTCTGCGCATTGTTTATCGTCTGCTCATCAGGCGCTGGATACCCCAGAGCTAGATACAGTGGTACTGGGCTGCACTCATTTCCCGCTGCTAAAGCCCTGGCTGACGCAGCTGGCCCCCGTGCCGCTACATTGGGTCGACTCCGGCGATGCGATAGCCCGACGGGTTTCGCAAGTCGTTTCTGAGCTAAACAGTGATCAGCAGGATGGCCGCTGCTTTACCACTGCCCCTGCTGCCAATCTGACCGCTGGTCTAGCCCGCTATGGGTTTAAGGCGTCCCAATTGCTTAATGTGGGCGACTGAGCACTATTTACTACTATTGCTGATCGAATTATTCAAAGGAGCAGCCTTGGCTATCCCCGTTGTAGAACCTGAACGCTACGCTGAGCAGCTAGCCGCCAAACGCGACTATCTGGAAAGTACCTTTGCCGCTTTTCAACCACCGGCATTAGAAGTGTTTGAATCGCCGCCAGGCTATTACCGTCAGCGCTGCGAGTTTCGCATATGGCACGAAGAGGACGACCTCTTCTACGCCATGTTCGAGGTAGACCCTGAGAATCCGAAGAACAAGGGGTGATTCGGTTAGATCAGTACGCAGTCGCCAGTGAGCGAATCAATCAGCTAATGCCGCAGCTACGCGAAGCTTGCCTTCGCTGTGATGAGCTGCGTCGGCGGCTGTTCCAGGTAGAGTTTCTAACCACGCTGTCAGGTGAGGCGCTGATAACGCTGATTTACCACCGCCCGTTAGGCGATGAGTGGGAGCGCGAAGCCCGCGCTCTGGAGGCTGAGCTGGGTATTATGATTATTGGCCGCTCCCGCAAGCAGCGTATCGTACTTACCCGAGACCACGTATGGGAGCGGCTAGAGGTGGATGGCCGCACGCTGCACTACCAGCAGGTCGAAAACAGCTTTACCCAACCCAATGCGCATATCTGCCAGAAAATGCTTAGCTGGGCGCGAGAAGTCACCGCTGGCCAGCAGGAGAGTAATGCGAAGAAAGACCTAGTCGAACTCTATTGCGGTAATGGCAATTTTACCATTGCCCTGGCGGATAACTTCCGCCGCGTGCTGGCCACAGAGATTTCCCGCACGTCAGTGGCTAGCGCCAACGTAAACCTGGAAGCCAATGGGGTAACGAACGCGCAGATTGGTCGTATGTCAGCGGAGGAGTTTTCGCTGGCGCTGAAGGGCGAAAAAGCCGGGCGTCGCGTGGCGGAAATGGCGCTGGGAGAGTACGATTTTTCCACCGTGCTGGTCGACCCGCCCCGTGCTGGTTTAGACGAGCAGAGCTGTGAACAACTCAGCGAGTACGCTCAAATCGTCTATATTTCATGCAACCCAGCCACGTTAGCTGAAAACTTGACCATACTGACCAACACTCATCGGATAGAACGCTTTGCGCTATTTGACCAGTTTCCGTTTACCGACCACTGTGAGTGTGGAGTGCTGTTGAAGCGGCGGACAGGCGAGTAAGCATACGACCTAATGCGTAAACGGTATGTGCCATGAACAACACGTCAAGTGATTAGGGACGCGACGATAGGTAGCGTAAGCTAGCCGTTATGTTGGCCTAAAGGCCTATTGTCCTTCGTTTTTTGGCCGTTTAATGGCCTAGGCAGTCGAGGTGATGGATGCACTACGTTGCGATTGAAGAGAGTCGGCAAGATCTTTTGAAGCAGCTCCAGGAGCGGCTACACGCGCGGTTAGACCCCGCTCGCGCCGCCACTGTGGACGCTTTTGCTCGGCACTTTTATGCCACCGTGCCGGTGGAAGACCTAGTGGATCGTCGCCTGGACGATCTGTATGGCGCAACGCTGTCGGTCTGGCAGTTTTTGCAGCATCACGACCCACAAAGTCCCAAGGTAAGAGTATTTAACCCTGATTTTGAAGAGCACGGCTGGCAGTCGACGCATACTTTTGTCGCCGTTCTCCATGAAGATATGCCGTTTTTGGTCGACTCGGTGCGTATCGAGCTCAACCGCCGCGGTTTGACGGTACACGCCATTCAAAACGCCGTGCTGGCGGTCGCCCGTGATGAGCGCCATCAGTTGCAGGCGCTGGCCTCGCCCAGGGCAGAAAACGCGCCAGAAGCGCGCGAGTCGCTAATTGTCATCGAAGTAGACCGGCACACCGACGTAGCGTTGCTTGAGAAAATCGAAAGCAACCTAAATGACGTGCTTCGCGATGTACGTACCGCTGTGGGCGATTTCGACGCCATGTGTTCGCAAATCACCGCCTCGATTCAAGAACTCGAGAAAAACTGCCCGCCGCAGATCGATCCTGACGACCACGAAGAGGCGATTGCCTTTTTAGAGTGGATGCTCAAAGATAACTTTACTTTCCTGGGCTACGACGAGTACCTGCTGGAAGGCAGCGAGTTAAAGCGTGACGCAGATAGCGTGCTGGGCGTCTTCCGCCTGGATCAGCCGCGCTACTGCGAGCGTATTCGCACCGAAGAGGGGGTGGATGAGCACAATGATTATGTGCTGGTGCCGCAGCTACTATCGTTTGCCAAAAGCGCCCATCACTCTCGGGTGCACCGTCCTACCTACCCTGACTACATTACCGTTGATCGCTACGACGACGACGGCAATGTAATTGGTGAGCGGCGCTTCTTTGGTTTGTTTACCTCTACGGTGTATAACGAATCGCCACGCAATATCCCGCTGCTGCGCCGTAAGCTAAAAGCGGTGATGGATATTGCCGGATTCAATCCCCAGGGTCACAACGGCAAGCAATTGCTCCAGGTGCTGGAAGTTTACCCCCGGGATGATCTTTTTCAGATCGATACCGAGTCACTGGCCAGCACTGCGCTGGGCATCCTCAATATTCGCGAGCGCCGCCAGGTGCGGCTGTTTATCCGCGCCGATATCAGCGGCAAGTTCTACTCTTGCCTGGTGTTTGTCCCCCGGGACGTGTTCTCCACGGATCTGCGTCAGCGGATTCAAAACGTGTTGTGCGACGAGTTAGACGCCCACTTTGGCGACTTCAATACCTATTTATCTGAGTCGGTGCTGGCGCGTATTCAATTGATTTTACGCTTTAATGGCGACGCGCCCAGCGACTATGACCTCAAGCGTTTGGAAAGCAAAGTGTCACGGCTGGCGCGCAGCTGGCGTGACGAGCTGCAGAACGCCATGATCGAAGGCTTCGGTGAAGAGCGCGCCAACAACCTGATGGATCGGTTCCGCGAGGCGTTCTCGGCCAGCTACCGTGAAGACTTCTCTGCGCGCACCGCGGTGTTTGATGTTCAGCACCTGCTGACACTGGATAGCGAGAACGACCTCTCGCTGTCGCTCTATCGGCCACTAGAAGAACAGGGTGGTGGCGTTAACCTGAAACTGTTCCACCGTGAATCGCAGATTCCGCTCTCTGACGTGCTGCCGATGATGGAAAACCTTGGCCTGCGCGTAATTGGTGAACGCCCCTACGATATTAACGCCCCTGAACAGCGCTACTGGATTCACGATTTTGAGCTTGAGCACAGCGGTGCGGATGTCAGCCTGGGCGATATGCGTGATGTATTCACGGAAGCCTTCAAGCGCATCTGGACCGGCGAGGCCGATAACGATGCGTTTAACCGCCTGATTATCGGCGCTGGGCTGGATTGGCGCGAAGTGGCCATGCTGCGCGGCTACGCCCGCTACCTCAAACAGATCCGCTTCGGCATGTCCCAGGATTACATCGCTGCTACGCTGGCCAACTATCCTGCCATTACCCGTGAGTTAGTTGAATTATTCCGCCTGCGTTTTGATCCTGAGCAGCAGAGCCACGCCACCGACGAGTGCATCGCGAGCTTAAATGAGCGCTTGGAAGGAGTTGCCAGCCTTAACGATGACCAGCTACTGCGCCGCTTTATGGAGCTGATCCTCGCCACCCTACGCACCAACTACTACCAACTGGCTGAGGGTGGGCGCTTTAAAGATTACATCGCCTATAAGTTGGAGCCTTCCAAGGTTACCGGCATGCCCAAGCCGCGACCAATGTTTGAAATTTTTGTCTGCTCGCGCGGGTGGAAGGTGTTCACCTGCGTGGCGGCAAAGTGGCCCGCGGTGGCCTGCGCTGGTCGGATCGCTTTGAAGATTACCGTACCGAAGTGTTGGGGCTGGTGAAAGCGCAGCAGGTTAAGAACGCCGTTATCGTACCGGTTGGTGCTAAAGGCGGTTTTGTCTGTAAACGCATGCCGGAAAATGCCAGTCGCGATGTCGCCCAGAAAGAGGGCATTGCCTGTTACCAAATCTTTATCCGTGCGCTGCTGGATGTCACTGATAACCTGGGGGCGGCGATGTTGTGCCGCCGGAAAATGTTGTCCGCCACGATGAGAACGACGCTTATCTCGTGGTAGCTGCCGACAAAGGCACCGCTACCTTCTCAGATATCGCCAACGAAATTTCCATTGAGTATGGCCACTGGCTGGGTGATGCCTTTGCCTCTGGCGGTGCTAACGGCTACGACCACAAGAAAATGGGCATCACCGCTCGCGGTGCCTGGGAATCAGTTAAGCGCCACTTCAAAAATCTGGATCTCGACACCAGCGCGACCTGTTTAGCGTGGTGGGAATCGGCGATATGGCCGGAGATGTCTTCGGCAACGGCATGCTGCTTTCCGACAAGATCCAACTGGTGGGTGCCTTCAACCACCTGCATATCTTTGTAGACCCCAACCCGGACGCCGAGGCGTCCTTTGCCGAGCGCAAGCGATTGTTCGCTCTGCCACGCTCCAGCTGGGAAGACTACAGCCAGGAGCTGATCTCCGCTGGGGGCGGCATCTTTAGCCGTAGCGCCAAGTCGATTAGCATCACGCCGGAGATGCAGCAGGTATTTGGTATCAAGGAAGAGCGCCTGTCGCCTAATGAACTGATCCGCGCCATGCTCAAATCCAAGGTGGACTTGATCTGGAACGGCGGTATCGGTACCTACGTGAAGGGTTCCGACGAAACCGATGCGGATGTGGGCGATAAAGCCAACGACACCCTGCGCATCAACGGCAATGACCTGAATTGCCGTGTGGTCGGCGAGGGCGGTAATCTCGGCTTGACCCAGCGCGGACGAATGGAAGCCGCCGCCAAAGGCGTGCGCGTTTACACTGACTTTATTGACAACGCCGGTGGGGTGAACTGCTCCGACCACGAGGTCAATATCAAGATTTTGATCGATGAAGTGGTCAAGCGCGGCGACATGACCGAGAAACAGCGCAATCAGCTGTTGGCGGAAATGACCAATGAGGTGGCGGATCTGGTGATCCTGGATAATTACCGCCAAAGTCAGGCGCTGGATCTATCGGCTACCCTTTCCGACCAGTCAATGGGCCCTTACCGCCGTTTTATCAGCGAGCTGGAGGCTGCCGGACAGATTGACCGCGAGCTGGAATTCCTGCCTACCGATGATGTGCTCAAAGAGCGGGCCAGCAACAATCAAGGGATGCGCCTGCCGGAGCTGTCGGTACTGATCTCCTACGCCAAGAGCACCCTGAAAGGCGACTTGATCACCTCTGACGTACCGGACGATCAATATATTCACCGCCACCTGGAGCGGCTGTTCCCATCAGTGCTGGTCGAGCGCTTTAAAGACGAAATGTACGAGCACCGTCTGAAGCGTGAAATCGTTGCGACACAGGTCGCCAACGACTTGGTCGATCATATGGGGGTCGTCTTTGTACGCCGCCTGATGGACTCCACCGGAGCGGGACGCGCCGATATTGCGCGAGCCTACATCGTGGCCCGTGATAGCTTTAACTTGCCCAGTCTATGGGCGCAAATTGAAGCCCTCGATAATCAGGTGCCCAACCGCATTCAGTACTCGATGATGCTTGACCTGATGCGCTTGATTCGTCGTGCCACGCGCTGGTTTGTGCGTCAGCACTTAGGGCTTTCGACACAAGATACCATTGAGTACTTCGCTCCTCGCTTGGCGCAGTTGCAGGAAGGTATTGGTGAGCTACTCAGTGGTGAAGAGCTTGGCGCCTGGAACTCGCGTCGTGACGAGTTGTTGGAGGCGGGTGTGCCAGATGCACTGGCATCCAGCGTGGCGGCGTCATCAAGCCTTTATGCGGGGCTGGGTATTATCCAGGCGGCGCGCCTGACCAATGAAAAACCCCAGCGGGTGGCGGAAGTGCTGTACGAAATTGGCAGCCGCCTGGAGCTACCGTGGATGATTCAGCAGGTAACCCAGCTGGAAGTGCGCGACGCCTGGCAGGCTCAGGCTCGTGAGACTTTCCGCGACGACATTGAGCGTCAGCAGCTGGCACTGACCACCAGCGTGTTGAAGCTCGACGCCGGCAGCCGCGATACCCAAGAGCGGGTTGCGCAGTGGTTGGATCAGCACGCCGATCTGCATCGCCGCTGGTGCCGCCTTATTGAAGAGGTGCGCGGTGGCAGTGAAGGAGGCTTTGCGCTCTTCGCCGTGGCGGTACGCGAGCTGGTAGATCTTGCCGAGAGCGATAGCGAAGCGTAGACGTACCCTAATCCACTTAAAAAAGCGCGCCCTGGTTCTCCACCAGGGCGCGCTTTATTGCGTTATACTGATGCCCGTTTTCAGCCTCCGCTTCAAGAGATCCGCTATGTACAACCTCGCTCGCTCGCTTTTTTCGCGTTGACCCAGAGACCTCTCACGGGATGGCCTTGAGCGCTCTGGATGCACTGCATCGGGTGGGTGGGGTAGCACGCCTGTTTGGTCAGCAGGTGAATGATCCTATCGAGCTGATGGGGCTGCGATTTGCCAATCGGGTGGGTCTTGCCGCTGGGTTGGACAAGAACGCCGACCACCTGGATGCCCTTGGCGCGTTGGGGTTTGGGTTTGTCGAAGTGGGTACCGTCACGCCTAAGCCGCAGCCAGGCAATCCTAAGCCTCGGCTATTTCGCTTAGCGCAGCATGAGGCGATCATCAACCGCTTTGGCTTTAACAACAAAGGGGTTGAGCACCTGATCCAGCAGGTCAAACAGCGCCACTACGGCGGCATTGTGGGCATTAATATTGGTAAAAACCTGACGACGTCAGTAGAACACGCGCTGGATGACTACTTGGTATGCTTAGACGCGGTGCACTCTTATGCGGATTACATTGCCGTTAACGTCTCTTCACCGAATACCCCTGGGCTGCGCAGCCTACAGTTCGGCGAACAGCTGGATGCGCTGTTGGGGCCGATTCGAGCACGAGCCTCAGAGCTCAATGACCAAACGTGCCGCAACGTACCATTGCTGATTAAGATAGCCCCGGATATGAGCGCTGAAGAAGTAGCCTTGATGGCAGAAAGTATTCAGCGCAATGCACTTGATGGCGTGATTGCCACCAATACAACGGTTTCCCGCGCGGGGGTAGAGGGTGACTCACAAGCGGAGGAGGCTGGAGGGCTCTCTGGGAAACCGGTCTTCGAGGCATCCAATCGCGTCATTCGCCAACTGCGTGAGCATCTACCATCGTTACCTATCATAGGTGTCGGTGGGATCGATAGTGCTGCTGCTGCTCAGGCCAAAATCGCGGCGGGAGCTGATTTAGTGCAACTCTACTCGGGGTTGATCTATCAAGGTCCTAAACTGGTCGGTGAATGCGCGAGGGCACTGAAAGCTAAAGGTTGAGCGCGAAGATGATTAGCGAAGCAGTGTGGGCATAAAGGGGCACTAAAAAGCCCACTTGAAAAAGTGGGCTCATTGAAAACCTCTCGCTTAAAATTTTTCTTTTAAAACCTTGAAAAATAAAACGTTAGGCCATGACTAAGGGATTTTTGTGGATGCCGAGATGCCGGTCATCCATCCCACTGGTCGCCGCGACCTTCACGCCAACCGCTCATCCAGTATTCGCGTAAATTGATATCTTGACTGGGACAGTCGTCACGAGAACGACCCGATACACCCGCTTTGTAGCCGTGGACATAAGCCCGCTGGAAGCGATCACGTTTTTGCCGTTTCATTGGCTAACCTCTTTTCACGAAAGCCTTTGATAAGAAATAGGGTGTTATCGACTTATGTTATCAACAACAACCACTATTCCGAGAGCTTGCTTCAAGAGCGAGACGCCGCTTCAGCCCTTGTTTGGCACTCACGGGCGGAACGAGCCGAGCGGCAATCTCTTACAAAAGAACACTTATACGCCATAGGTCTGGTCTTGAACCGACCCTGACAAGAAACGCATGCGTTTTTCAGTAGCTACTCTCTTATTGTTAGACCATGATGGGGTCATCTGTCGACTACCAATTTGTCATAAAACGTAAACTCATTTGTTATATACAGGAATATTGCGCCTTTACGCGCCGTTATTATCATGACCGAGTTGAATCAAAACGCCCCCTTGAGTCTGCTAGCCACTTGCCCGAAAGGCATTGAAGGCTTGCTTCACGATGAACTAGTGGCATTGGGCGCCACGCCGGGTAAAACCACTGTGGCGGGCGTCTATTTCACTGCCAGCCAAGCGATCGCTTATCGTGTCTGCCTGTGGTCGCGGTTAGCTAACCGGGTCATTTTGACCCTGGTACGCGAATCGATGATCGATACCGCTGAGCAAGTGCGCGATGTGGTTGCCCGTATTGCCTGGACGCAGCACCTAGCGCCGGGTAACACTTTGGCAGTCGATTTTCACGGCCGCAGCGAACATATTCGCCACACCCGTTTTGGTGCCCAGACCGTTAAGGACGGCGTAGTTGATGCCCTTCAACTGGCAGGGCAGGAACGTCCCAACGTTGATACTAAAACCCCACATTTGCGCATATACGCCCACCTCCACCGGATGAACCTGACTATTGGGTTGGATCTCTCTGGTGAAAGCCTGCACCGTCGCGGTTATCGCCGGGATGTGGGCCATGCGCCGCTAAAAGAGAATCTGGCCGCCGCGCTGCTGGTGCGCGCAGGCTGGCCTGAGCGCCTCAAAGTCGGTGAACCGCTGATTGATCCGCTTTGTGGTGCAGGCACGTTACTGATCGAAGCCGCCATGATGGCCGCTGATCAAGCACCTAACCTGAACCGCGAGCGGTTCGGCTTTCACGGCTGGGCAGGGCACGATGACGAAGCGTGGCGGGAACAGAAGCGTGAAGCCGAAGCGCGCGCGTCGATTGGTCGCAAGCGCTGCAAAGCCCAGCTATTAGGTTTCGACCAGAGTCCCGCGGCGCTTACGGCGGCGAAGTCCAATGCTATGCGGGCAGGCATCCTAGCCTTGATTACCCTGCATGGGCAGAGCCTTGCCCAGTTAACGCGTCCCGAAACACTGACTGCTGAGAGCGGCCTGCTGATCACCAATCCCCCTTACGGCGAGCGGCTGGGCGAGCTGCCCGAACTGGTGCGTCTCTACGCCCAGCTAGGTGATAAAGCCAAAGCGCTGTTTCCCGGCTGGACCCTGGCGGTGTTTACTGGCAACCCGGATTTAGGCCATCGGCTGGGTATGCGTGCGCACAAACAGTACGCACTCAAAAACGGGGCCCTGGAGGCCAAGCTGCTGCTTATGGAGATTGGTGGCGCCGAGCATCCGCCTGCCGCGAGCGATACAAAGCCCGTTCAGAACGAGAACAGTGCAGTAGCGGCACCTAATGAAGAGGCTAGCGAAGAGCAAGCTGTTCACAAAAACCAAGACAATGCCCAGATGTTTGCCAATCGGCTGATCAAAAATCAGAAGCGCTTGAAGAAATGGCTGAAGCAGAGTGGTGAGACCAGCTATCGTGTGTATGATGCCGATATGCCCGAGTATGCACTAGCGGTAGATCGCTACGGTGACCGCGTGCACGTGCAAGAGTACGCGGCGCCCAGTTCGATCAATCCGGCTCAAGCGCAGAAGCGTTTGTACGATGCCTTGGAAGTCATGCCCGAGGCGCTTAACGTTGACGCCAGTAAAATCTATATCAAGCGCCGCGAGCGCCAAACCGGCAGCGCCCAGTATCAGAAGCGTGCCGCTAGTGGCGAGCGTTTTGAGGTGCAAGAGGGCAAGGCACGGCTCTGGATCAATCTGCGCGACTACCTGGATACCGGGTTATTCCTTGACCACCGCCCGGTACGTCGGATGCTGGGCGAAATGGCCAGCGGCAAGCGCTTTTTAAACCTGTTCTGTTACACCGCCACAGCAACGGTGCAGGCCGCCTTAGGCGGCGCCAGCGACAGTGTGAGCGTGGATATGTCCAACACCTACCTGGAGTGGGCCAAGGACAACTTTGCGCTGAATAAGCTCGATACACGACTGCACCGAGTGGTGCGCGACGACTGTTTCCGCTGGCTGGAAACCGCCAATGCTGAGTTTGACCTGATCTTTATGGATCCGCCGACGTTCTCTAACTCGAAGAAAATGCGCGATACCCTCGACGTGCAGCGTGATCATCCGCGGCTTGTGGAGCTCGCCATGGCGCGCTTGGCACCCGGTGGAACCTTGGTGTTTTCTAATAACCAGCGGCGCTTTAAACTCGATGAAGCGCTTAGCGAGCATTACGCTGTTGAGGATATCACCGGGCGTAGCTTCGACCCCGATTTCCAGCGGCGCACCAACCTGCACCACGTGTTTTTACTTCGTCATAAGGCGTCATAAGAGAGCTTTTGCATGATTCAGCTATCGCTTTACACAACGATGGGCTGCCACCTATGCAGCCAGTTAGAGGCTTTGGTGGCGGCACTAGCGAATCAAAAGGTGTGGCTGCACCACATCGAGATTAGCGACGACGACGCCCTGGTTGAGCGCTACGGCCTGCGGATACCGGTGCTGGTGGATGGTGACGGCAATGAGCTGGATCGTGGCTTTGAGCTGGAGCGATTAAGTGCATGGTTGCGCGAGCGCGGCTGGCTGGATGAAGACGCGCTGGCGGGGTTCACAGTACCGCCAGACACTACGCCGCCTAAAGGCGCCCATAAGCGTCATGGGCGGCGTTTCTTAGGTTAACAAGTGCGTGGTTAACAAGTGCGTGGTTAACAAGTGCATGGCTGGGTTCGAGTGGTTTACATCACGTCCAGTAGCGATAGTTGACGCATGGCTTCTTGGCCTTCGGGGGTATGGTCGGCCACTTCCAGCACCTTGCGAAAGCCTCGTGAGGACTGGATAGTGGTCTCGTCCTCCAGCCACATATGGGCTTGATCCAGCGTATCGGCTAGCTGATGTTTCAGACCGCCAAACTGAGTGCCGATTTGGCCCCAGGCGCGGCTGAAAATCCAGTCACCAAACATATCCTGGTGAATATGAACCAACACATAGTCATGGTTGGTTTCCCAGCGTACGATCACAACACTCTCCTTACTTAGCCTTTAAAAGATAGCCTTTAAACACGCCTGCCCATCAAGCCGTCGCGGGCGTATTGTAAAGCTCGGATACCCAAACGCCTATGAAACTTGTCATCGACGCCAATATCCCCGCTGCCGAACGCTGTTTCGGCCATTTCGGTAAGCTCATCCGCGTGCCAGGGCGGGAGATAAACGCCGCCCACCTTCAGGACGCCGATGCGCTCATCGTCCGCTCCATTACCCAGGTCAACGATCAGTTGCTTGCCGATAGCCCCGTGCGCTTTGTTGGTACTTGCACCATCGGCACCGATCATATCGATCAGGCAGCGCTCGCTCAGCGCGATATTGCCTTCGCCAGTGCGCCAGGCTGCAACGCTGAAGCGGTGGTTGATTACGTACTAAGCGGCCTGCTAACGCTGGCGGAACGCGATGGCTGGGTACTTAGCGAGCGTACCGTGGGTATTGTGGGGGCGGGCAATGTCGGCAGCCGGCTGCAGGCGCGGCTAACCGCCATGGGCGTGGCAACGCTGGCCTGTGACCCGCCCAAGGCAGCTGTAGAGAGGGCAGAAGAGGAGCCTGAGCAAGGCTTTCACTCCTTGGGCGCCCTGATCGAGCGCTGTGACGTGCTCTGCCTGCATACACCACTAACCCGTGAAGGCCCGCACGCGACTTATCAGCTACTCAACGCCCAGCGTATCGATGAGCTGGCGCCAGGTAGCGTAGTGCTGAATGCGGGGCGTGGGGACTGTGTGGATGGTTTAGCGCTGCGTAGTCGTCTTGCGGGCAAGGGCGATATCAGTGCCATACTGGATGTGTGGGAGGAAGAGCCCGATATTGACGCTGGCTTGCGTGATTTGGTCTCTCTGGCAACGCCGCATATTGCCGGGCATAGCCTAGATGGCAAGCTGCGCGGTACCTGGATGATTGAGCAGGCGCTAGCCCGCTACTGCGGCCAGTCAAGCGATCTCACGTTTGCTGATATTTGCCCGCCGCCTGCGCTGGCGTCCCTGCATCTGCAGCACGCACTTCCCCCGGAAGACGCCCTGCGGCTCTGTATGAGAGCGGTATATGACGTGCGTCGTGATCACGATGCTCTCCAGCGCCAAACGCTGAATTATGGAATGCGTAAAGGCTTTGATGACTGCCGCGCCAACTACCCGCTGCGGCGTGAATTCGCCACGCTCAATGTGCAGTTATCAGGGGAGGCGGTAGCGCTAGAGGGCATGCTGCGTGGGGCAGGGTTTGTAGTAACGCTAGCTAAGTAGTGAAAAAAAAGTAGTGAAAAACAGTAAGGCCCGCAGATGCGGGCCTTAAATGTATAAACAGCAGAGAAAACTTACTGACGATAAGCGGCTTCTTTTAATGCCCGGATGCGCTCATCCAGCGGCGGGTGGCTGGCAAATAGCTTTTCCACCAGCGAGCGTGTTTGGCCTTTGGTGATCGCCATGGCGCGCAGCGTATCCGGCATTTGGTCGGGCAGTTCGGTTTCGGTTTTCAAGCGTGCCAGGGCGCTGACCATCGCGTTGGTGCCAGCTAAGCGCGCACCGGCTTCGTCGGCGCGGTATTCGCGGTAGCGCGAGAACCAGGCGACGATAGCCGAGGCCAGAATACCAAACACAATTTCAGCGACCATGACCACCGCAAAGTAGCCCATAAAGCCCAGGCCGCCTTCGCCATCGCTGCGGCTGCGCAGGAAGTTATCGACTAGATGCGCCACGATCCGGGCAAAGAACATCACAAAGGTGTTCACCACGCCCTGAATCAGCGCCAGCGTTACCATATCACCGTTAGCGACGTGACCAATTTCGTGAGCCAGTACTGCACGCACCTCTTCTGGACGCATGCGATTCATTAAGCCTGCCGAGACGGCTACCAGCGCATCGTCTTTGTTCCAACCCGTGGCAAAGGCGTTTGACTGCTGAGCCGGGAAAATACCCACTTCCGGGGTTTTGATACCCGCCTCGCGGGAGAGCTCAGCCACTGTGTCCAACAGCCACTGTTCGGTAGAGTTGGAGGGCGTTTCGATAATCACCGTGCCGGTGCTGCGTTTAGCCATCCATTTGGAGATAAACAGCGAGATAATGGAGCCCGCCATACCGAAAATAAAGCAGAAAATCAGCAGGCTGGTGAAGTTGATGCCCTGGCCGCGCAGGTAACCCTCTACGCCTAGCAGGCGCAGGGTAATGCTGGCGACCAGCAAGACCGCTATATTGGTGCCTAAAAACAGCAGAATTCGCATCATGGTGCAGGTTCTCCCCTCAAGTTCATCGAAGCATTACTAGATTAATGGCTTAGATACGTGCTGTTCATGGCAGTTTCAAGTCATGGCTACAAAAAGCTACTGCCGATAGCGTGACAAGAAGTTGGCAAAACGGTCGAGTGCATCGCCTAATTGGTCGGCCCAGGGCAGCGTGACGATGCGCACATGATCCGGCTCTGGCCAGTTAAAGGCCGTGCCTTGTACCAGTAAGATTTTTTCCTGTAGCAGCAGATCCAGCACCATCTGCTGGTCGTCTTTGATATTGAAGACCTTGGGGTCGAGCCGTGGAAAGGCGTACAGCGCGCCTTTAGGTTTTACGCAGGAGACGCCGGGGATTGCGTTCAGTTTCTCCACCGTGATGTCTCGCTGGGCCAACAGCCGCCCGCCGGGCAGGATTAAATCATTGATCGACTGGTAGCCCCCCAGCGCGGTTTGAATCGCGTGCTGGGCGGGTACGTTGGCACACAGTCGCATAGAGGCCAGCATATTCAGCCCCTGGATATAGTCCTGAGCGTTTAGCTTGGCCAAGGTGCCGGAGATAGTCATCCAGCCCGAGCGAAAGCCTGCACAGCGATAGCTTTTGGAGAGACCGTTCATGGTGATGACCAGTTGGTCATCGTCCGCTAGTGCGCCCGTGGCAGTATGTTCGACGCCGTCATAAAGGATCTTGTCGTAGATTTCGTCTGAGAACACCACCAGGTTGTGCTGTTTGGCGATCGCCAATACCTCTTTCACCACGGCGGGTGGATACACCGCCGGTGGGGTTGTTGGGGTTGATCAGCACAATGGCACGTGTGTGGCTGGTGATCTTGGCGCGAATATCCGCTGTGTCAGGCGTCCAGTCCGCCTGCTCGTCGCATAGGTAGTGCACCGCGTGACCACCGGAAAGGTGGGCGGCGGCGGTCCAGAGCGGGTAGTCCGGCGCGGGAATGAGTACTTCATCGCCGTCGTTGAGCAGCGCCAGCATGGTCATCACGATCAGCTCAGAGACGCCGTTGCCGATGAAGATATCTTCGATACCTACGCCGGGAATCTGTTTGCGCTGGCACTCCTGCATAATCGCTTTACGGGCAGAGTAGAGGCCTTTGGAGTCGCAGTAGCCCTGGGCCGTGGGCAGGTTGCGCATCACATCCTGGAGAATCTCTTCCGGCGCCTCAAAACCAAAGGGCGCAGGGTTGCCAATGTTTAGCTTGAGAATTCGTTGACCTTCCTCTTCCAAGCGCTTGGCGTGGTCGAGTACCGGGCCGCGAATGTCGTAGCAGACATTGTGCAGCTTATGAGATTTCTTTAACGGTTGTGATTCGTGCGACTGCGGGGTATCCATGAGGTGTCTGTCCAAAAGTAGCTAGAGGCCCAAAAGTGTCCAAAAAGCATGAGTGACTAAAAACAGCGTCCACAAGCCATCGTCGGCTATAGAGCTATTAGGCCATTATGCGTCGGAAAGTGCTTGATTGTCTTCGTCGTTTTGCACGGGCGGCGGAGGAATGTCTGCCGGGGTTTCAAGCGTTAGCCTGCCCAGCTTGCCATCACGCAGTTCGTGAAGCAGCACTTCCGCGCCGCGGTGCAGATCAACGGCGCCGCCGGGACGCAGGCCGCCTCGGCGGGCAGCGATATCTTTTAAGATGGCGTTACCGTCGAAGCCAGCAATAGCGAGAAAGTCGGGCTTTTTCGGGCCATCCGCATCAATGTCATGGGGGATATCCGGCGCGGTGTAAGAGGGCAGCTCTTTGAGCTTATAACGCTCGGTGAGCGCTTCGGGGTAGCGTTTGGCCAGCTCTGCGCTGGTAACAATGGCTACATCGGCGTACTCGATAGCGGTATCGCGAATGGCGCCGGTGGCGGCAAGCCGATAGGCGCTGGCCTGGTCCTCAATCTTCGGCCACAGCACTCCCGGGGTGTCGGTGAGTGCCACACGCCCATCGATACGCACCTTTTGCTGGCGCTTGGTGACTGCTGGCTCATTGCCGGTTTTAGCGATTTTTCGCCCGGCCAGGCCGTTAATCAGCGTGGATTTTCCCACGTTGGGAATACCCATCACCATCACGCGCACATCCCGGTCAGCACGAACGGCACCGGCCAGCTCATGGCACAGCTTGGGAATTTTCTTTAGCTCGCGGGTGTTGGTCGTCGTGACTGCCAAGGCACGCATATTCTCTTGGGCATCGAAATAAGCCACCCATTCGGCCGTTCGCTCCGGGTCAGCGAGATCTGCCCGGGAGAGAATTTTCAGCACCGGCTTATGGCGGGTTAGCTCGGCCAGCATTGGGTTGGCGCTGGAGTAGGGCAGACGCGCATCGAGTACCTCGATGACTACGTCAATTTCAGGCAGCACCTCCTTAATCTGGCGGCGGGCCTTGTTCATATGTCCGGGGAACCAGCCGAGCATGGGTTTCTCCTGCAAGTACAAAATAGCGGCACAAAAAAGCGGGCTGCCATTCTAGCAGATGGCGCCCGCCTTGCTGGGTTTCCTTGAGAGGATTTATCAGCGATTACTCGTCGGGGTGAAATTCCAACGACACTGAGTTAATGCAGTAGCGCAACCCAGTAGTCTCCGGTGGGCCGTCGGGGAACACATGGCCCAGATGAGCATCGCAGTGGGAACAAACTACCTCCGTGCGCTGCATGCCGTGAGTGGTATCCGTATGCTCCTCAACGCAGCGGCTACCCAGTGGCCGATCAAAGCTTGGCCAACCGCAGCCAGCATCGAATTTGTGCTCATTCTCAAACAGCGGCGCATGACAGCAGACGCAGTGGTAAATACCCTGCGCATCACGCACCTGATAATCGCCAGTGAATGGGCGTTCTGTGCCTTTCTCACGTGCTACGCGGTACTGCTCTGGGGTTAGCTGCTGTTGCCACTCGTCAGGGGATTTTTCTATTTTCGCCATGCTCTGTTCCTCTCCCTTATGCATTGCGCTTACATCGCTGAGGCCAAGTGTTGTTTGGACTCACTAGCCTAGTGACACCACTTGATCATCATGAGTTTCAGCATGGGCGATTATACATCGCTGTGCCAGTGTAAGCGCTATACGCTAGCCGCGCCGCCGTTACTGCGCGGGTCGTGGGCGCTCTCTATCAACCCATCCGGATGGTGCACAATACCGCCTGCATGGCCCATGGTGTCACTGAATGCCTCGGGCAGCACTTCCACATCGTGGCCTGCCGTTGCCAGGGCGGTGACTAGGGTGTCGTCAAAACGCGCTTCGAGTTTCAAGTTAGTGCTGGTTTCGCCCCAGGTGCGCCCCAGCAGCCAGCGGGGGGCCGTAATCGCCTGCTGCAGCGGCATGCCATGCAGCGCGTAGCGCGAAAATACCGCTGCCTGGGTTTGCGGCTGGCCTTCACCGCCCATAGTGCCGTAAACCATGGTGCGGCCATCGTTAAACTTGGCAAGCGCCGGGTTAAGAGTGTGGAAAGGTTTACGTCCAGGGGCTAAGCCGCGCAGGTCGTCGGGGTTAAGCGAGAAGCTGATGCCGCGGTTTTGCCATAGCACGCCGCTTTCTGGCAGCACCACGCCACTACCAAACTCCCAGTAGATGCTCTGAATAAAGCTCACCGAACGTCCTTCGCTATCCACGGTGCCCATCCAAATGGTATCGCCTGGCGCTGGTTCGTGGGGCCAGGGTAGGGCGTGCTGCGGGTCGATCTGAGCCGCTTCTAAGCCAATGTTCTCTTCGCTGAGCAAATCTTGCAGCGGTGTTGGCACACGGCCGGGGTCAGTGATGTTTTGGTCGCGCAGGATAAAGGCGCGTTTGGTGGCTTCAATCAGGCCATGCAGGTGGCCAAAACCGTTGGGCTCGGCGGCTTTTAGGCGCTCGTAGATACCTAAAATCATTAACGAGGCCATGCCTTGGGTCGGCGCAGGCAGGTTATAGAGCGTGGCATCCTGAAGAGTTACTTCCAGCGGTGTGACTCGCTGGGCGCGGTAGGCGTGAAAGTCTGCCAGTCGTAATGGGCTGCCTACCGCCTCTAAATCTCGCGCCATGCTGGCGGCCAACTCGCCGCGGTAGAAATCATCCAATCCCGCTTCCGCCAAGCGCTTAAGTGTCGTGGCCAAGCGCGGCTGGCGCAGCCGTTCGCCTTCCTGGGGTACCTGGGCGTTAAGCAGTAGGGCGTCACTAAAGCCTGGGCTTTGGGTTAAACGCTCAAGGTGTTTAGCGGTAAGCGCTTCCTGGCTCTGGGAGACCGCAATACCCGTCTCGGCATGATGAATGGCGTCGGCCAGTAGCGTGGTGAGAGGCAACTGCTTGCCCCATGCTGACGCCACGATCAGCGCTTCATGCCAGCCGTCAATGGTACCGGCCATGGTGAGGGCGGCTTTGGGGCCGCGCTCGGGAATCTGCGTTTCACCGGCGTAGAAATCTGCGCTGGCAAGCCCCGCCGCAGGGCCGCAGGCGTCAATGGCAATGGGCGCTTTGCCCGGCTCATGAATTAGCCAGAATCCATCGCCACCCAGGGCGTTCATATGCGGGTAAACCACCGCAATGGCAGCAGCGGCTGCGACCATGGCTTCCACCGCGTTACCACCCTGTTTAAGCACATCTCGCCCGGCACTGGCAGCTAGGTGATGAGGAGCGACGCAGCTGCCGCCGTAACTACGTTGGGTGTGGAGCATCTTTGAATCCTTATTGTTAAATAAATGCTAAGGCAGATCGTTACCAGCCAATGGCTTCGGGCAACCAGGTAGCAATGCTGGGAAAGATAAATACCAGCGCGACGGCGACAAACTGTAAGCCGATAAACGGTAGGGCGCCTTTATAAATATCCAGCGTCGAGACTTCTTTCGGCGCTACACCCTTGAGGAAAAACAGCGACCAGCCAAAGGGTGGGGTAAGAAACGACGTTTGTAGCACCAGCCCCACCAGAATGCCCAGCCACACCATATCGACGCCCATCTGCACAAAGAAGGGTAAAAATAACGGTAGGGCAATATAGCTGATCTCAATCCACTCCAGGAAGAAACCCAGCACAAACATCAGCAGCAGCATGAATAGCATCGCGCCTAATTCGCCGCCGGGCACCCAGTCGAACATACGGGCAACCAAATGCTCGCCGCCCAATCCGCGAAATGCCAGGCCAAATACCTGGGCGCTGATCAAAATAAAGAACACCATGGCCGAGATCACCAGCGTGGCCTTGGCAACTTCTTTGAGTAGCGCAAAGGTTAACCGCCCCGAGCAGGCTACAATTAGCAATGCTCCTAGCGCACCCATTGAGGCTGCTTCAGTAGGCGCGGCAATGCCGCCAATAATCGACCCTAATACCGCAAACACCAACCCCACTGGCGGGCCTACCACGGTAATCACTTTGCGTATCAACTGACCCCGGCCCATTTCTGCACGCTCCTCGGCAGGAATAGGCGGCATTAAGTTGGGGTAGAGCTTGGCGATCACCAGAATGGCAATAATATACACCGCCGCCAGGGTTAGTCCCGGCACCATGGCGGCGGCGAACATCGTACCGACTGATTCACCCAGAATTTCCGCCAGCAGAATCAGCACCAGGCTGGGCGGAATAATCTGCCCCAGGGTGCCGGATGCGCAGATCATCCCGGTGGCCAGGGTTTTAGGGTAACCGCGGCGTAGCAGCGTCGGTAGCGTGAGCAGGCCAAGGGTAACGATAGTGGCGCCCACAATGCCTGTGGCGGCGCCTAACAGCACTCCCACGAGGATGATCGCCACGCCCATGCCGCCTGAAATGCCGCCGAACAAGTGGCCGATGACATCGATCAACTCCTCTGCCAGCTTCGACTTCTCCAGCATCACCCCCATAAACACAAATAGCGGTATGGCCATAAAGGTGTAATTGGTCACTACGCCGTAAATACGTGATGGCAGCAGATTAAACAGCATTGGCCCAAAGCCAACGTAGCCAAAGAAAAAGGCCGTCGCCGCGATACTGATACCGACCGGAATACCTATCAGCAGGAACACAAAAAAGCCACGATCATGCCGATCGCGAGCCATTCATTGGGAGACATGCGTTATTCACCTCGTGTGGGTAGGGCGAAAGCCTGACGCAGCGCGTGGGCCAGCCCTTGCAGCGCGAGAAGGAGAAAACCGAATGGGATCAGAGATTTGAGAAGCCAGCGCAGAGGCAGGCCGCCGGGGTTGGGCGACGCCTCGCCGCGGGCGAACGACTGGGCGATCCAGGGCAGCGTCAGCCAGGCGATATACAGCCCCATCACCAGCAGCAAGAGTCCGCCGATCACTTCAATCACCCGTTGCAGGCCTACAGGGAAGCGCTCGTAGAAAACATCGACGCGCACCTGCTCGCCCATCAATAGCAAATACGACATGCCAAACAGTGCAATAGGTGAGATCAAGTGCCACTGCAGCTCCTGCAGCCATATCGCGCCAATGCTGAACACATAGCGCATCAATACGTCGCCAGCGACGAGTCCGACTAAAACCACGCAGGTCCAGGCGGCGATCCAGCCAAATAGCCGAACCACCGCCTCAACTCCGTGGACAAAAAATGCCACGGCGCGCATATCAGACTCCGATAATGTCGTTTAACCAGGCACGCTCACTGGCGCCCGCCCAGCGGTCATGATTGGCTTTAAACGCCATGTAGCTATCGTGCACTTTGCGTACCAGAGGGTCGGCGTTGGCCTCTGTTGCCAGGGTATCTTGAGTGGCTTCGTGCAGCGCATCGATAACGGGTGCGGGAAGCATGCTGGCAGTGACGCCTTCGTTCTCCACTAGATCTGTCATGGCTTCGCCATTGACCGCTTCAGACCAAGTCACACTCTCTAAGCAGGCGGCCATACAGGCGGTTTTGACAATCATCTGCAGATCTTCTGGCAGACTATCCCAGTGGGTTTTCGAGATAAGCAGTTCGCCCGTGGTCGAGGGTTCGTGCCAGCCTGTAGTGTGGTAGAACTTGGCGGCGTTATGCAGGCCCATGCGACGGTCTTGGAAGGAGCCTACGAATTCAGCTGCATCAATCACGCCACGCTCCAGCGCGGGGAAGATTTCACCACCGGGCAGTACACGGGCATCCACGCCAAGCGAAGAGTAAACCTGGCCCGCCAAGCCAGGAACGCGCATGCGCAGCCCGTTGAGTTGGCTAATATCCTCGATCGGTTCGCGGAACCAGCCGGTCATTTGCACGCCGGTATTGTTCAGCGGGAAGGCGACCATGCCGTAGGGCTCATACACTTCGTGCCAAAGCTCCAAGCCGCCGCCGTGGTAAAGCCACGCCATATGGCCCATAAAGCTCATACCAAATGGAACGGTAGTGAAGTACTGAGCGGCAAAGGTGGTGCCTGACCAGAAGTAGCTATTGGCGGCATTCATTTCGATGGTGCCGCTTTGAACTGCTTCAAAGCCTTCAAAAGCTGGAATTAGCTCGCCGGATGAAAAATGCTGAATATTGAGTCGCCCGCCGGACATGGCGTTGATTTTGGCGATCACGTCAGTGGGGCTGCCTGGGCCTTCCACGTAAAAGGGCGAGCCGGGCGGGTAGGCATTGGTCATACGCCAGTTGAAGCTCTCGGCGGACTGCGCACGGGCGATAGACGGGGCGCCCAAGACAAGGCCTGCCGTGGAGGAGACGGCAGCTGTGGTGAGAAACTTGCGACGGGATAAGGACATAGCACACCTCATTTATGATGGAATTGGTCAGCCAGGGAACACAATGAAGTAGCAAGGGGTGTGCCATAAAAATCGATTTTATTTTAAATAAAAGATTTTTAAGGGTTTTGTCGGTCTCTGCTGAAAAGACTAAATATAAGAAAAATAACCGTTTGCACCGTTATGACGCCGAATGAGTGTCCAGGGCACCCTCGGTGTGCATACTGGCTTCGCAAAAATTGGACGTAGAGGTAGGTAATTGAAAGCGTGTCAGTTAGTTTGGTGAAGGCAGGGTGCTTGACAGCTCAATAAGGTCTGAGTAACATACGCGCCACCTCGACGAGGCAATGCAACGTCCCATTCGTCTAGTGGTCTAGGACACCGCCCTTTCACGGCGGTAACAGGGGTTCGAACCCCCTATGGGACGCCACTTATTTTTCTTTCTAGAGCTAGAGTAAGCGGTCGTCAGGGTTATCGGAATGCGGGAATAGCTCAGTGGTAGAGCATCGCCTTGCCAAGGCGAGGGTCGGGAGTTCGAATCTCCTTTCCCGCTCCAAGCATTAAAGTGCTTAATAGTGTCCCATTCGTCTAGTGGTCTAGGACACCGCCCTTTCACGGCGGTAACAGGGGTTCGAACCCCCTATGGGACGCCACTTCCGGTAAGTTAGGTAAAAGCTAAGTAAGTGTTCTATAAGCGGGAATAGCTCAGTGGTAGAGCATCGCCTTGCCAAGGCGAGGGTCGGGAGTTCGAATCTCCTTTCCCGCTCCAGTTTTAGTAGTACCGGATCGGTAAGCGATGGGTCGGGAGCTGGAACGCCAGCCCGGTCGATTTCCTTTCCCGCTCCAGGTTTGATTTAGTCCCATTCGTCTAGTGGCCTAGGACACCGCCCTTTCACGGCGGTAACAGGGGTTCGAACCCCCTATGGGACGCCATCTAGTATGTTGTTTGCGTTGCGGGAATAGCTCAGTGGTAGAGCATCGCCTTGCCAAGGCGAGGGTCGGGAGTTCGAATCTCCTTTCCCGCTCCATGTAAGCAGTATCAGGTAGCTACGCCAAAGTCGGGAACTGGAATGCCAGTCCTGCGACATGCCAGCCCTATAGCTCACCTTCTCCGCTAAGCTTCTATTATCCCAAACTTCTCCGATCTCACTGCTTTATATGCAGTCTTGGTCTAGGTTCTTTTTGCTGATACTGAGTCAGTGGCTTTCAGCACAATAGGGCTCTGACTAAAGGTCGTGGATGGCCGTGGGCTGATCTGCTTTGGTTTTTAGCCCAAACTCAGCTGGTTCGCCAGTACTCCCGCCTGTCAGGTTATCATCGTCGTTCAAGATCATGTGAAGCTTGTGGCTTCCATGTTGGCGGTTAGGAATCTTATTAATTTGAAGATAAGCCAGTAACTAACGCTCTCACTTACTTATTACCGTCAGCGGCGGCCTCCACTGAGGTACGGCGGCTATTGCGACTGTGTGCGTTCACAACGGAAGCGCACGCAGACATGATCCATGACAATATACAAATGCTTAACCTTGGCTATGATGGTGACCCAGCGGTGCATGGTCGTGGGTACATCTACCACTCAGATCGCGATGACCAATGTGCGCGCTGACTTTTATTCCCACATGCAGTGAGGCTTCGATGGCCGACGATCGCAGGCAGCTGCCGGGCGCTTTGACTCACCGAGGCTGAGGCATACGGTATCGACTCGATTGGTGGTGTGCCACCGTGAGGGTCAGGCCGTCATCGACGAGCTGCTCTGCTCACCAATTTGTGTCCGCCACCATGTCGATGAATATCAAAACTGCAGGCATAGGACGGGGATGTCTGCTGGAGAGGGGGTAGTCCAGGGTAATCGTTTCTTTTCACAGTGATTTTGGGGGACCTGCGCGCTGACCTGATGCACACAGATAACCCGAGTAACGGAGGGTTAAAAGAATGGCTTATGCAACGACCAATCCCTATACTGGGGAGACAATCAAAAATTTTCCCAGCGCAACCGATGCAGAGGTCGCTCTGGCGCTGGATCGCGGCGATGCAGCATTCGGCAACTGGAAGAGCACCCCCATCCAGCAGCGGATCGCTATCCTGCAGAAAGCTGCCGACTTGTTGCGAGCCAATAGCGAGGAGTATGCGAAACTGCTGACCCTGGAGATGGGCAAGCTGCTGGGCGAGGCGCAGGCGGAGGTCGAGCTGTCAGCTGCGATCTTCGAGTACTATGTCGAGAGCGCCGAGCGGCAGCTGGCACCTGAGAAACTGCCGTCCAAGGATCCGGTGGTGACCGAGGCCTGGCTGGTACACGAGCCGCTGGGCATTATCCTTGCGATAGAGCCGTGGAACTTCCCCTATTATCAGATCGCCCGCATCATCGCTCCTCAGCTTGCCGCCGGTAACGTGGTCGTGCTCAAGCATGCATCCAACGTTCCGCAATCGGCTGCGCTTTTCGAGAAGCTGATGCTTGACGCTGGCTTGCCGGTTGGCGGATTCAAGAATCTCTATGCAACGCGCGAACAGCTGGAAACCATCATTAACGATCCACGCGTTCACGGTGTCGCTTTGACCGGTTCTGAAGGAGCTGGCGCGGTGGTGGCTGCACAGGCTGGCAAGGCGCTGAAGAAGTCAACGATGGAGTTGGGCGGCGCCGACGCGTTTGTGGTGCTGGATGATGCCGACATCGACAAGGCGGTGAAATGGGCCGTGTTCGGCCGCCACTGGAACGCTGGGCAGGTGTGCTGTTCGTCCAAGCGGATCATCGTCGTCGAGGAGGTTTATGACGCCTTCCTGGAGAAGTACAAAGCCAGCGTCGCCGTACTCAAGGCGGGGGATCCCATGGATCCGACGACGACATTGGCGCCTTTGTCGTCTCAGAGCGCAGCGGATGATATCCAAAAGCAAGTGGAAGATGCAATTAAGCATGGTGCTACGGCGACCGTAATCGGTGCCGCAATACCCGAGCGCGGTGCATTCGTGCAGCCCGTGCTGTTGACGGACTTGACGAAGGATAACCCTGCCTACTACTGGGAGTTCTTTGGTCCGGTATCTCTGGTGTTCAGAGCCAAGGGTGAGTCCGAAGCCATCGAGATCGCCAACGATTCTCCCTTTGGATTAGGCGGATCAGTGTTCACGCAGAACATTGAGCGAGGTCGCCAGGTGGCGGCTCAGATATCCACCGGTATGGTTTACATCAATCACCCAACGGCAGTGAAGGCCGACTTGCCTTTCGGCGGCGTTCGTCGCTCCGGCTATGGCCGCGAGTTGATCGGCCTCGGGCTGAAGGAATTCGTCAACCACAAGTTGATTGGAGTTACCGACATCGACGGTCAGTTCTGATCGTCATGCTCGGGAGTGCATTGTTAATGTGAATTTTCTTGCCAGTACGCACGAAGTGGGGTTATCGGTCACAGCATGTTTTCAAGGTTTTGAAACATGCTCTAAACGACTCTTAGGGGCATGTGACTGGTGGTCTTGCACTCCGCAGGGCCGACGAGCTAAAGTACGGCTACAGTATTATTGAGAACCTTATTGAGGGGGAGCGCTGACTGCAAAAGCCTCCTTTCCCACTCAAAGCGCTTCTAGTTTCAATTTCTTCCCTGATGCATCAGCTATTTGCTGGGCGTCTTTTTTTGCGTGTCTGGCGTTCGGCTCGATTGCCCACCTTGAAAAAAGTCGTTTGCGCCCTAATGTTTCTCCTTCTCTTCTTATTTTGCTGACAGGACATGTTCATGGCCGAACCGGCATTGTCGATCCGTGGCCTTACCAAAGTGTATGGCAACGGCTTTCAGGCGCTCAAAGGTATTGATCTCGACGTCCAGCAGGGCGATTTTTTTGCTTTGTTGGGCCCCAATGGCGCCGGCAAGTCCACCACCTTGGGGGTGGTCTGCTCGCTGGTGCAAAAGACGGCGGGCAAGGTCTCCATATTCGGCATTGATGTGGATAAAGACTTCGCTAAAGCCAAGTACCAGCTAGGCGTAGTGCCTCAAGAGTTCAACTTCAATCAATTTGAGAAAGTGCTCGATATCGTACTGGCCCAGGCAGGTTACTACGGCATGACCAGTCGCGAGGCTTTGCCCCGAGCTAAACAGCTACTGACGATCTGGGCCTATGGGAAAAGCGCAACGGCAGCGCGCGCATGCTGTCAGGTGGAATGAAACGCCGCCTGATGATCGCTCGAGCGTTGATGCATCGTCCTAAGCTGCTGATTCTGGATGAGCCAACCGCCGGGGTGGATATCGAACTGCGGCGCAGTATGTGGGAGTACATGCGACGAATTAACCAAGACGAAGGCACCACCATCATCCTGACGACGCACTACCTGGAAGAGGCTGAGAGCCTGTGCCGTAATGTGGCGATTATCAATAATGGCGACATTGTGCGGAACACTAGCGTGCGAGGCCTGCTGGCTGAGCTGAATACCGAGACCTTCCTAATTGATACCTCGGAAGCCATTACAGACATACCCAAGATCGACGGGTTTGAGATAAAACAGCTGGAGTCTACTCAGCTATCACTCGTGGTGCATCGCGGGCAACGTTTAAACGATGTCTTCAAGGCGTTGAGTGAGCAGGGCATCCAGGTGGTTTCCATGCGTAATCGCGCCAACCGCTTAGAGGAGATGTTTGTGTCGATGGTGGAAGGCAGTGGGCTAGGGGCGATAGACCAGCGCGTTGAGAAGACGGAGGAGCGCGTATGAATGCTACGCAAACATTGATCGCCCTGTGGACGCTGGTGCTAAAAGAGATCAAACGCTTCACCCGCATTTGGCCGCAAACGTTGCTGCCGCCCTCGATCACCATGGCGATGTACTTTATTATCTTCGGCAACCTAATCGGTTCGCGGATTGGTGACATGGACGGCTTCAGCTACATGGACTTTATTGTTCCAGGGCTGATCATGATGTCGGTGATTACCAACAGCTACTCCAACGTGGCGTCGAGTTTCTTCTCCAATAAGTTTCAGCGTTCGATCGAAGAGATGATGGTTTCGCCCATGCCCAATTGGGTGATACTGGCCGGCTTTATTTTAGGCGGTATGGCACGTGGGTTGGGCGTCGGGCTGATTGTGACGGTCGTTTCACTGTTCTTTACCCGCCTAACCATGGAACACCCGCTGCTCACGGTATTAGTCGTAGTGCTCACGTCTGCGCTGTTCTCTATTGGCGGCTTTATTAATGCGTTACTGGCCAATAAGTTCGACGATATTTCTATCGTGCCGACGTTTATCCTGACGCCACTGACCTATTTGGGAGGAGTGTTTTATTCTATCTCAATGTTGCCTGACTTCTGGCAGGGCGTTTCCATGCTCAATCCAATTTTGTACATGGTCAACGTTTTCCGTTATGGCTTCTTAGGTGTGTCGGATATTCCCGTTGGCTGGGCGCTCGCTGCCATTTTTGCCTTCATCATTGTGTTGTTTAGTATTGCATTGGCGATGCTAGAGCGCGGCAAAGGTATCCGCAGCTAGCAGGCTGCTAGACGCATCAATCTGATTGAGAAGAGAGAGCTTTATACAATGGCACATCGCCCAGACACTTTAGCGCACGCGCCGTTAGGGCGCGATTCCGCTTACCCTGAGCAGTATGACGCGGGGCTGTTATATCCTATTCCCCGCGCGGTTAATCGAGAGCCGCTGGGGATTGAAGAGGGGACTCTGCCGTTTGTGGGGGAAGATGAGTGGCACGCCTTTGAAGTCTCCTGGCTGAACAGCCGCGGTAAGCCTATTGTGGCCGTGGCGCGCTTTCGCTTGCCAGCAGCCTCACCTAATCTGATTGAGTCCAAATCCTGGAAGCTCTACCTCAATAGCTTCAACCAAACCCGTTTCTATAGTCGTCAGGAAGTGATGGAAACGCTGGCCAATGACCTCTCCTTAGCGGCGGGGGCTGAAGTGAGTGTCGAGCTGTTTGATGTGGATGCGCCAGAGCTTTCGCCACAGCACTTACCGGGCGAATGCTTGGACGATTTAGATATCGCAGTAAGCGACTATACGCCTAGCAGTGACCACCTCACGGTAGGGGAAGAGGTCGTCGAGGAGACGCTCTACTCCCATCTGCTGAAATCCAACTGCCCGGTTACCGGCCAGCCAGACTGGGGCAGCGTGCTGATTCGTTATAAAGGCCCGAAAATCGACCGCGAAGGGCTGCTGCGTTACCTGATTGGGTTTCGCCAGCACCAGGATTTTCACGAGCACTGCGTTGAGCATATTTTCTGCGATTTAATGGCCCAGGCAAAGCCTACGCAGCTGCTGGTACTGGCGCGTTATGTGCGGCGCGGCGGGTTAGATATCAGCCCCTGGCGCGCAACCCCAGGGTTAACGCCCCCCGCGCCACTGCGCCTAGCAAGGCAGTAAGCGGCAATGTTATAAATGACAATGCTATAAATGACGGTGCTAAAGTAGCCTCACACAATTGGACTTGGAGTCATCAATGGACGCACTCACGCTGCTTCACGAGCGTAGCTCAATGGGCAAGCTGATGGAGCCAGCGCCCAGCGGCGAACAGCTCAGCGCCATTTATCAGGCCGCGCTACGTGCCCCGGATCATAAAGAGCTGCGCCCCTGGCGCTTTATCGAGTTTAGCGGGGAAGGGCGAGAACGCTTGGGCGAGCTATTCGCCGAGGCGGAGTTTCAGGAGGATCCTAGCGCCGATGACAAAACGCTCAACTCGGCGCGTAAAAAGCCGCTGCGGGCGCCGATGATTATCGCCGTGATCGCCAAGGTCACGCCCAAACTTGAAAAAGTACCCAAAATGGAGCAGGTGATCTCCGCCGGGTGCGCCGCCCACGGCATACTGCTAGCCGCCCACGCCTTAGGGTTGGGAGCAATGTGGCGCAGCGGAAAGTACGCTTTCGACCCCGTAGTTCGCAAAGGGCTGAATCTGGATGAAGATGACGAAGTCGTCGCGTTTATCTATCTGGGCACTTTGGGTGGTCGCCATAAACCGGTACCGCAGCATAATGTTGCTGACTTTGTAGAGCGTTGGGACTAGCGATGAGTCCCCCGTCAGCCAGGCATCCCTCATCCACGATTGCCACTACCAAAAGACCAGCCGGAAAATCTGGCCGTTTTTCAGCAGTGGCTGAGCGACGCCATACCCATGGTGGGCGCGTTAGGTATTAGCAAAATGACGCGTCAGGGTGATTCACTAGCCTGGCAGTTAGCGCTGGAGCCCAACCTTAACGATAAAGGCACGGGCTTTGGTGGTGCACTGACGGCGCAGACGACGCTACAAGGCTGGTGCTGGGTAACGCTATGGCTACGTGAGCGGGGCATTGCGCGGGATGTCGTGGTTGCCGAGGCTAGCCAGCGTTTTCTGGCGCCGGTAACCAGTGACTACCGCCTGATATGCACGCCAGCAGTGCCAGAAGGCCCTACTCAGCTTGCCAACAAGCTCGCTGAGCGAGGAAAAGGCCGCATAGCGCTAACCCAGCAGCTCTATTGTGGCGAGACGCTCTGCCTGGAAGCCAACGGCAGCTACGCTGTATTGTCTGAACGATAACCGGGGTATGTCACTAACCTAAAGGTTCGTCAGCCGGAAAAGGCTTGCTATTTCGAGGCTTAGCCAATAGTATATGCGCCGTTCTGTCGCGAAAGGTTCAGCCTTTCAACAGCGCCAAAACGCGGAGGGGTGTCCGAGTGGTCGAAGGAGCACGCCTGGAAAGTGTGTAAGCCGCAAGGCTTCGAGGGTTCGAATCCCTCCCCCTCCGCCAAGAATATAGATTAAGCCGCTGATTTCAGCGGCTTTTTTGTGTCTTTATTTTAAGCAGCCCATACTTCAGCCCATACTTGTGTATCGGCTCCCTTCGTAACGCACGGGATGCCTTTGGACAGTTCATCCATCTATCTAAGCTTCTGCAACCTCATTACCCAGTCCAGACCTAAGACTATATGTTCCACGTAAGCTTTAAACCTACAAATGCTGGGTGACAGGGGCTGCCGACTACGCTAATGTCATCTTAAGAATTGTGAGTTTTCTATACATCTGATTTTTAGCCAAAATAGACTTAAGAATTAGCCACGTTTTTACGGCAGCCTCAAGCACACAATGCGCGATTTTCTACTTGGGTTTGTAAGTTGAGTGTTCATATTTCTGAAAAATGATCTTGTTAATTTAATTAAAACAATGATTTACAGGGAAGTATTTTGTGCTTATACGCAACTTTGAAAGGGTAGTGACAATGTTAATGTGCGTGCGCCTTTTCGGCAAGGGTATCGCAAAGTCGATATTTTTTTTATAAATTTCATAGCATTATAGGTAAATTGTTAGGGTTTTGGTTGCCAGAAAAACACGCATGCGCACTAATAAACTGTTAACGCAAAAGTGCATCTACTTTCAGCCTCTGAAGTCAGTCTGACTGAGGTTAACAGAATCGTTGGCTTCAGCCGATTCCATAGGCATCACAAACAACCGTCACACTGGGCGCTTAGCTTTCTCGATCTGTGGGGCTAGGTGCTTTTTGCAGTATCCTGCGGACTCGGTGCTCGTCTTAAAGGCAGCCTGAGAGTGTGGCTTTTAAATTAAATACGCGGTGGTGGCACAGCAGCGTGGTGAGGATCCAAAAGCAGCAGCCTTCACCCCTGTTGCCTTAACCAGCGCAGGGAATTTTGGCATGTTAACTGCTTAACTCCGGTAAGTAATGGCACTCATCCACTAAGCATCATATACTAGAAATTATTGAAATTTTTTATCATATGTGTTATGAATAAACTACTAATTGTAATTAATTAAAGCAAAAAACAAGGAAATGGTGTTGGTTGATCAAAGCGTAAATGCAGGAGTTAGAGCACAACAAGGCTTTGCTTTGCAGAGAAACATGGCTCTTTTCATTATACTTGATAACTACCAAAGCAAATTTGATGGAGCGAAGTACTTCCTATCTCTTGAGCATTTGGAGGACATACTGTTTTGCTATCTTGATGACCATGGGAAAGCAGTCAAAGTAGAAACCTATCAATCAAAAAAGAAATCCAATGGTAGTTGGAAAATCGGTGTCGAACTTGCCGAGATAATAGTCAAGATACTCCAAGTCGGTAAATCGCTCATTATAGATGAATATCCAAAATGTTGCAGCTATAGCCATGACCTGTACTTCTCATCAAATACAAACATACAACTCGAAAAGAAAGTAAATAGCTTCGTTGACAATAAAAAACAAACTAGAACTTATGCTCATGCTGTAAACGAGGAGAACTCTGAAGTCATTTATGGTGAGTTAGACCCAGTTATACAAAACGCTATAACTACCAAGCTTGAATTACATGAGTCGTATAATAACGACAAATTGTTTGAACAGCTAGAGAATTTGAAGTTCTTGTACATAGACTTTAATAGAACAAATAAAGAACAAGAGAATCAATTAAGAAGCAAAATTGAAGATATTTTTGATCGGAAAGTTAGTGATTCCAAGGCGGCATTAGAATCCATATTCAGGCTTTTTAAGGATATCGAACTGACTTACAATCAAAAAAGCATTGCTAGACTTTCTGATAAAACAAAACAGATACAAAGCAAAGATATAAATAATGCCATAAAGATAATTACAACAAAATCTAAAGCCTTTCAATTCTGGCGTGATCATAAAAGAGAAGTTGGTCAAAAGCTAGGGATTAAACCATTCGAACGTGAAACATTTGAAATGAAATTTATTTTGGCTTTTGATCTATTTAAAAGCAAGGATGAAGCTGAACATCAGAAAATCCTAAATTTTGTAAAGTTAAACTATCTTCAATGTAACGGTTTTAGCGAAGACGGCTGCATAGAAGAGCTAGTTGAAAAATTTAATAATGAAATTAGATCAAGCTTGGACGATCAAACATTAAAAGCAACGATGTATGCTGCTTACTTTGAAGCAATTAATAAAATGGATGATTAAAAATTGACCGTTTCAGTAAAATATAACAATTTCTTTGCTTATAGCAG
Organism: Halomonas sp. PA16-9; assembly: GCF_009728585.1. NCBI lineage: Bacteria > Pseudomonadati > Pseudomonadota > Gammaproteobacteria > Oceanospirillales > Halomonadaceae > Halomonas > Halomonas sp. PA16-9. The sequence continues at coordinate 1,547,860 of NZ_CP040451.1, forward strand.
CAAGGGAAAGAAATATTTCAACACTATATTCGCCGAAGGTATCAATATAGTTCATGGAAAGAATACATCTGGTAAAAGTACTTTTATACAGGCGATTCTCTATACATTTGGCATAAATGATGAAAAGAGAAAGCTTGCAGAGATTCTTAATGAAGGTGTGATTTTTAGACTCGACTTCACCATCTACAATTCTAGCTCAAAAAAAGTTTCCATTGTGAGAGATGATGAAATTGTTTCTATAAAAGTGGCGAAAAGGCCACCTATTAAGTTTATAGGTATCGGCGGCAACAGATCTAGAGAGCACATAAAGTTAAAAGCGTTCTTGTCTGAATTGTTTGGTTTTACACTGCATTTAGAATATGACAACGAGTACAAACCAGCTTCACTTGAAGCAATGTTTTTACCTTACTACATAGCGCAAGATGTTGGCTGGGTTTATCGGCATAAATCATTTAGAGGTTTGGATTTCGTTAAAAATTTCAAGAACGATTTCTTTGATTACTTCCTTGGCATAAGGAATAATTATGATCGCCTAGAGAAAAGTCAACTCGAAAAAGAAAAGAAGGATCTAGAAGCAGAATCTAGACTTCTTCATAAGATAGAGCAAAATGATAAGAAGCTGAAACTTGCTAAGATGAAGGACGAAGTGTTTGCAGAAAAAACTAACGAATATATAAAGCCTTACAAAGAAAACAAGTCAAAGTTAATAGAGTTAGAAAAAGAATATCTTTCTTTATGCAACAAAATAACACTGTTAGAAGAAAGCAGAAAGGTTCTACGTAGAGTCAAGCGAAGCTTAAGCAATGATATTTTAGCTGATACAAAGTGCCCAACATGTTCTCAACATTTATCTCATTCCGTAGAAGATACGTATAGTTATCTTCAGGACTTAAATGACACAGATCAACAACTTGAAGAGTTAAGCAGAAACATTAGAAATCTTAAAGATTCACAGGGAATGCTAAACTCTGTAATCAATGAAATTAATGAGAAGAAAAAAGTCGTTGAAAAAGAATACTATGAGCTTTTAGAATACAAAGTGGATAATGTCACGCTGGAATCATGGTTAAATAACAAAGTAAGCGTCAAACTATCTGTACAATTGGAGAGAAGGCTAGGCGAAATCACATCAAAAATATATGAAGTTGAAGGTAAGCTCAGCAAATTCAAGACTGACGAGATCGTTAAAAGAGAAAGGCGTAGTGCTAGTTACACCTTTAAGTCTATATTTGAAAAGCATGTTTCAGAGTTAAAATAAAACCATTTGAAGATGAATGTTTCTATTTGTTGTATGACATTCCTGCTTTTCCTAGGCAAGGTGTGGAGCTTCTTAAAACTCTCCTTGCTTACAATTTTTCATTTGTTGAGATGATAAAGAAAACTGAATACATACACGTATTTCCTTTTGTTCTTGACGCTATATTCGAAGGTGACTTTGAAGATGAAAGTAAGAATGAGATACTTAGTTTTATTAAGAATAATGCTTCAGTGGATCAGCAGCTAATAGTTTCTATAGCGGATTCTAAAAGCAATGCTAACTCAGCTGCGACATATAACGAAAAGCACTTCAATAAAAATGCAAAACTAATTTGCATTGGAAATAATACTAAAAAAAGATCATTTCTTGAAAAATACAACGGTGAATTCGAAGATTACATTGATGAAACTATGGAAATTTTGGGTTAATACACTAGACCTAGTGTGTGAACATTTTGCTTGTTCACAGAGGTAAGAACTTCACACTCTAAACGCTTTACTGATATAAAAAATTAGTCAAATACCACTCATTGGTAATGAGTGGTTTGTTATAGCAAAAATATACTATTAGGCAAATAAAATTTAAAGCGCTCTACCAGTTAGGTTGTTCAGGAATGGAGCTTGGATCGTAGCCATTAAGGTGGGGATCAACAACCTGCCCAGCATGTCTTGTGACATTTGGCTTTGGATTTCAGCCGAAATGGAGATGCTTACGTCAGATAAGGCATGCTTCGTGGTAGAAGATGGGATTGATCTGAATAAGGAAAACAAGATCAGCGAGATATCGGCCTCGAAAATTGTGGTCTCATGTGTTTCGTATTCAAAGATCAACTCGAAGACATCGAGCTATATCTCAAGGCGTAGTAGAACTATGGATGGTCAACGAGATATTTATGAGGCGCTCTATTTTTACTGGAAAAGATAAATTCATTATTCTTAGCAATGTGTAACAAGTCGCTGTAGTACGCGGCCGATGGCCCGTAGACGCCCTTTACATTGCAGCTTCGCCTCCATTGCAAGGGTGCCGCTAAGTTGAGCATTAAACATAATAGGAGCTCATAAAAATGAGTCACATTGAGTACAGTTCTTCTTGCTTCTTGGAGCTGCCTTATTCGAGCAGACAATTGATTGTTGTTACTGACGATGTGATTGTGGAAGCAGCGAAGCAGGAGGAACGAAAAGCTGTTCAAGTTCGTCAAGATGGTCTTGATTGGAAAAAAATTACTGAAGCGATCGTTTTTGATGTTATTCCTCTTCCATTAGGTAGAACTATAGCAGAAGTAACTCGCGAGGCTATAAAGGCATGGGGGCGTGCACGAGATAATGGTCTTTTAGTGTTACCGGTTGGAAGTACGACGGCAAAATTACTATCATTTCCACCGGGCCATCCTCGTGATGGTGTCCTGTACATAGGGCATCCCGCATTGCCTAATGTTTATTACACTTTGGCTGATTTTCACCGCGTAACTTTTGAACATAAGTTTTGTGAAGCAATTAATTTGCTTATGAGCTTAGGAGCAACTTCAATTCGCGTTGAGCACGTTAACGGTTGGTCAAGAGATTTCTCTAGCCGTATTTCAGTCCCACTAGGGGAAGCTGAAAGTAATGTAAGTGCTGAAGCTTCGTCATCATCAAATTCTGGCTCAAGACTACTTTTTGAAGCTAGGCTATCAGGAACTGTAACACCATCGATCCCTGACGATTTGGTTTGGTATGAACATGAACCAACTTGGCAGTCTATCGCCAAAGGCCGAATAAATTATGGTCTCCAGGATTTTTCCCTGTCTGTATCCTACGAAGATGATTTTGGCGTCAATGCTGGCTTAAAGGTAGCTATTAGTAAGACCGGATTAGAAGTTGGTGGTAAATTCGAAGATCACGAATCAACAGTTTGGCGTCTTGAAGGGCAATTCAAGGGCATAGTAAATTAAACTTAACAATCATATATATAAGAAAAGAATCGTTACGCGCATTTCGATAGGCTTTATGTGTAGCGTTATATTTGAAGGAGAGCTTAAGTGCCGTTTGAAGAGCTGACAATTCTGTATTTTCAAATAGCTGCGGGAGTAATGATGGGGTGGGATTATTTCACACCAAAGTCGTGGCGCGAGCACATGAATGGTGTACTAAGCGAGTATTTTTCTGGTGTTCAAGGAAGAGTCGATGAAGACCTATCGGGGCACTAGTTTTTTTGAAAGTGAGCCTTCCAAAAATCATTGCCTCATTTATCGCTTTCGGACTTGCTTACTTCGTGCTCAGATTTGGCTCCTCGATTAACGGTGAGTGGCGCGCTGAGGCTATCCTTGTCACCGGGTTAGTGTATTTGATGCTTGTCGCTGGAGGTTTAATAACGCTAATGAACATAGTATTTCCGTTGCTGGTTCCTCTGGGATTAGGAGGAGTATTTAGGGGGATAACAATGGTCTTAACGAGCACAGAAAAGGGGCCGTTAGCAGGATTGGGATTTTTAAGCCTATTGGTTACTTTTGTGATGCGTTACATGAACTATACAGCAGTCTGAACCATAATTTGGCGGTCAGCCTGATCGCTACGCGCCGTCTTTGGCCCTGCTCCAAAGCCGCCCATAACCTTAGCGTTATATGCTCAACTAAAATACCGTAAGGAGAAATAATGAAAATATCTGACATGAAACAAAATATAAGGGAAGCTGATTTATCTCCTGAAGACGAAATGAAGAGCTATATTCTTTCTCTCGCTGCTGATTTGAGGCTAGATACAGGGCATGTTCTGCCAATAAGGGTTTTGTTGCACAGAACCTTGAGCTTTAATCCGAAACAGCGAGAGGCGTTGCAGCCAGCACTCAACACACTCATCTCAGAAGGCTATTTTGAAGAAAAAGATGATAAGGCTTTCCTCACCGAAAAGGGCCGAGACGCTATATACTAATTGATATCAAATCGGCTGCTGTCGAACTGCCAAAAGCGTCACAGCTTTTGCTCTAGCAAAATCAGTGCCATTTTGTCAGCCGCTGAGCCGGAAGTTATATTGGTACTACCTGATAGTCTGCTCTTGGCTGTTTGCCCTCTTAACCAAAAAATAAAGCTTGCCTGATTACGAGAGCTGCCTCGTTGGGCAGTTCCATTTTATCCCAACAGTTGCCTATAAATACCCCATTTCCGAAAACGACTTACACCCATCACTTCCCACGACCACGTGATCAATCACACGTATATCCATCAGTCCCAAGGCTTCCTTTAGGCGATCAATAATACGCCTATCGGCCTCACTGGGTTCGGGATCTCCGCTTGGGTGGTTGTGCACGAGGATAACGGCCGCAGCGTCGTAGGTAAGGGCGGCTTTTAGTACTTCACGTGGGTAGACGCTGGCCGCGTCGATGGTTCCACGTAATAGCTCTTCAAAACGGATAACGCGATGCTGACTATCGAGGAACAGCACGCTAAACACGTCGTGCTCGTAATCTTGAAGCAGTAACTGCAGGTGCTCAAACGCCTGGGAAGGCTGCGTGATCTTGCGGCCTTTAGCGAGTTTGCGTCTTGCGAAGCGCTTGGCCATGGTGATGATATCGTTTTCAGTCACTGGCGAGGTAACGTGATAGGTACCAGCCACTTCCCCAGCTTTGAGTTTGGCGTGTGTCATGGTTGTCTCCAAAAAATAAAAAACGCCGGGGTGGTGGCCCCGGCGTCTATGTCGTTAATGATCGGTTGGTGTATCTATGGAATCGTCGCGTCACGCAGCCATCACTTGGTTTATGCGACGTTCCATCTCCTCATGGAATCGTTCTACCCGCTCGGCAATGGTGCGGATCATAATGTCGTCACGGTAGGCACGTTTGATAAACAGCGGCATACCTGGCCAATAGCTCACAAAGTCGATCCATTCCCGTTCGCTGACCCATAGCCCGCCCTGGCATTGGGGCACGTGCTCATCAGGTATTTCGCCGCTGAGCAGTACCTCAATCTGGAACTTAGGTAGCTTTGTTTTGATTTCTAACAGACCGTTAGCGTCTACTAGGCTGTCGGGCGAGTAGCCCACGCCATGGTTAAGGATCAAGCCCACTTCCTGGGGCTGGGGTTCGCCTGTGGCATCGCAATAAAGCGCACGTGCCAAGCCTTCCAACTCATGGCCTCGTCGAGTATGCGCGTTACCTTGAAACGGCTCGGCCAGCTCCCCGGTAATGCGTTCACCGATTAACTGGTGCATGTAAGTAATCGCCCCGGTACTCAACCCGCCTGGGCCTTTACCCTTCACCAGCACGACTTTAGCTCCGACATGGTGACGCGACCTAGCCGCGCCGCCAGCCACTCTGGGGTGCCTTGTCCATAGTAAGCAGTTGCATTAAGACTCCTGTCATAAGGGGTAGAGCGTGGATTACTTAACCGCCGCTTAGAGAGTGAGGCGCGTAGCTTGTCGAAGTCACTCTGAGGTACTTGCACGGCTGAACCGTATTTACCACTGAACCATTCCTGGGTCGTGGCGGGCATGGCTAATCAGTCGCTGGATCTGCCGCCTGAAAGGGCGTCACTAGCTTGATGCCGCTTTGGTACTGGGCTTGCCATTGTCATCCTGGCCCCGTGTGATGTTGAGTAGGGCGCTGAGTACGTAGCGCTTGCCGTAGCTGGTGGAAGAGCCAAACGCCTGCACCGCGTTCTTGTTGCCGCTTATGTCGGCAGGTAGCAACATGCTGGTTCTTCACGGTGGCCATCCTTATGCATTAGCACACCGGTCACCCAATGCCGCGCTCCTGCGTCTGAATACGAAAGCTCACCGCAAAGCCGTGTTTCTGCATGATGGGGCGCACGGTATCGACGATATCTTCCAGGTGGCGTAGCAGCCGTTTGGTTTGCCGCGTCTTCAATGCTGGGAAGTTCGGTCTGCATGGCCGCCATGGCCGCGCTATAGGCCATCATGGCTGGCGATCCATCACCCGTTCCTGCATCTGTAGCAAGCGTCCATCTTTCGATGTCGACGTCCGGGTTGAGTGCCGCGCGTCATCACCTGGATGATGGCCGTACTTCCGCAAGGTGTGGCGGGATGCTCAGGAACGCTTGTAAAGAGGATGCAGACGTCTCGTGATTTACCACATTAGTTTGGTGGCCATGACAAGGCTCCTTCAATAGGGTTAAAGATCGGCGGGAAGTTCGTGCGGGGGAACGGGGCATAGGTGCAGCTCGGTGCGATACAGCTGTCCTTTTGCCATCACGTAGGTTTCGGCATAGGTTTGATCCTGGGTGAGCAGTCGTTCGGTCAGTTGGGTTAAGGCGATATCTAAATCGGGCTAAGAGAGGCCATGATGTGCTCCACGTAAAAGCAAAAAGCCCAGCCTGTTAGTGGCTGGGCTTATCGCGCTATCCAATGAGGGGTAAGACAAAAACCAGGAAAATCAGCATTAGAATGATCAGAAACAGCATGTCAGCTCACCAGGGCAAGGGCCGTTTGTAGCGCCTCTTGCTTCAGCTGCGCCCCTTGGCCAAACCACGCGGAATCCAGACGGGTATCGTTGCTGCGAGCCCGCTTGTCGTGATCCACGTACTCGGTCACGGCATTGAGCAGACCCCAGGCAGTGTCTTTGGCCGTGTCGAGGTGGGAGCCGCGGCCTTCGCCGTGGTAAAGCTTCTGTACCTTGTTGAGCGCCCGATAGTTAGGCAGCTTGGAAGGATCTTCGATTGGCTTATCGATACCGCAGAGCACTGACTGAAATACTGCTGCGCCTCGCGATGATCGATCTTACGTTCTGCCAGGGCCTTCATGCGGTACATGAAGTCATTCCACTGGGAAACAGAAATACCTAGTTGGCTTTTTAACGCACGTGGATCGAACTCCGACCGGTGGGGTACCTTCACTGCCTGCGACGTGCCATCCACCGCAATCTGCAGCGTGTTGTTACACACCACCCGCACCGTGGTGGGTGTCGCCATGGTGGCCAGCGTGCCGTCACAGGAGGTTGCCAATAGTAGGTAGTCGTTGACCTCATCCTGGCCTTTCAGGGAGGTGCTTAAACCACTGCGCGCCAAGGCCCAGAACTTACGCCCGCCTTTCAGTACCCCAGCGGTTTCCAGCTCGTATCCAGCGTACTCGGTGAGGTCGCGGTAAAACTCCAGAATCTCCTCGGGCTGCACCACCTTATAACGCTGTGATACCACCGATAACGGTGCCTTGGTATCCGAGCGGTAGAGCACTTTCTGTTCAGGGAACGAGTGAATGCTGCCCAAGTGACTGGCACCCTCGGCAATAAAGCGCACCGGGGCTTCTTCAATGTGCCAGTTCATTCCGGCCTGTTGCTGCCAGACCTCTAACGGTTGTTGACGGGATAGCTGCTGTCCCAGGCCGTGCCAAGGGGTAGCGCCGACGTAAGCCATTTGTTCAACGAGATGAGCCATGATGAAAACTCCTAGCAATAAAAAAACGCTGACGAAAATCGCCAGCGCTTTATGGTTGGAAAGTTAGGGGTAAGTCGATTAATGGTGACGAATTAACGAGGTGAAGTGTAGGAGTGGGGTAATTGCCGGAAGGCATGACCACACGATATGCATAGCCAGGAAACTCCTTCACCGAGTGGCAATTTCTGGGTGAAAAATTGGGTTGCGACGCGCGAGCCTGCCTGACTACCGAACACAGCACCCATCACGGCAGTGGGCAGTTTGGCTAACGGGAAGCGGGTTGAGGCCATCGATAAAGGGGACGTTAGGGTATAGGACTCGCGCCACGCGCCAATGGCAGCGCCGACAAGGCTGCCGCCAACGGTGCCGATACGTTGGGCGGTTTCAAAGTTAAGCGTGCATGGGGCTGCACAGCGCAGGCAAGGCGGGGACATAAACAACACTCCTATAGGTGTCAAAGTGATCCCGTGTGCAGGATTCATAGGAGTGATATAGGTCTGTAATTTTTTGGCTTTGACCTTTGAGTGCTTGCTTCATGAAACTCCTTTACTGATACTGTTCATATATACAGTAAAATAGGTAGCCTATTATGTCATCGAACGTTTCACTCCTGGGCCGCGCAGACACCATGGCCTCGTCACTACCCTTGCCGCTCTATTCAACCGCCGTGCGCGCGGGATTTCCTTCGCCCGCCGATGATCACTTGGATACCGAGCTAGATCTGCACCGCTACGTCGTTAAACGCCCAGCCTCGACCTATTTTGCTCGTGCCGAAGGTTATTCAATGATCGGAGACAGCATCCACCCTGGGGACTTATTGGTGGTGGATCGCAGCCTGGAAGCGCTGCCTGGTCGGATTGTGGTGATCTGCGTAGATGGGGAAATGACTGTTAAGCGTCTGGAGCGCGTTGGTCAGCGTACCTACCTCAAAGCAAGCAACCCCAATTTTAAGCCGATTCCCCTTGATGGACGCGAATCCCAAGTATGGGGTGTAGTGACCGACGTGATTCACAATCTGCTGAGGGCACTGCCGTGATTGCACTCGTTGACTGCAACAACTTTTATGTCAGTTGCGAGCGCGTTTTTGATCCAATGCTGGAAGGGCGTCCGGTAGGGGTGCTGTCGAATAACGATGGTTGCGTCGTTGCCCGTAGCAACGAACTCAAAGCCCTGGGTGTTGAGATGGGGACGGCCATGCACTTGTTACCGCCCGCGATTCGTCGCCAGGCTGTGCTGCTATCCAGTAACTATGCGTTATACGGCGATATGTCCCAGCGGGTAACTGAGGTGCTAGGCGAGTTTTCGCCCCATGTGGAGGTGTACTCCATTGATGAAAGCTTTGTCGGGTTTCAGGGCTTTGACCCAGATTCGCTGGAGGCGCGGGGCCAAGCCATGCGCGATACCGTTCGACAGTGGACGGGCATTCCCGTGTGCGTGGGGTTTGCACCTACCCGCGTACTCGCCAAAGTGGCGAATCAAGCGGCTAAAAAACATCCTGCCTACAAGCAGCATGGCGTATGTAAGCTAACCGCTGATAGTGAAGCGACCAAAGCATTGCTAAAACAGTTGCCGGTAACCGAGCTGTGGGGCGTGGCACGCCGTACCGGTGAACGATTAAGCGTAATGGGTATTGATACCGCATGGGATCTGCGTGAGGCAGACGCTAAGCGTATTAGGCAGCGCTTTAGTGTGGTTCAGGAACGCATCGTATGGGAGCTACGCGGGCAATCCGCCATCCAGCTTGATGACATGAGTCTACCTAAAAAACAAATCATGGTGTCGCGTTCATTCGGCAGGCTTACCGGCAACCCCCATGACTTACGCGAAGCCTTAAGGCATCACGCCGCGAGGGCAGCAGAAAAGCTGCGCAAACAGCAAAGTGTAACCAGTGCCGTGATGGTGTTTTTGCGAACCAACCCATTCCGTACTGACTTACCGCAATATCAACAACGTGTGGTTGTCTCTCTAGAGAGGCCCACCGATGATAGCCGCGATATCATCGCCTCAGCGGTACAAGGCCTACGCCGTCTCTGGCGCAAGGGCTACGCCTACCATAAAGCAGGTCTGATGCTGCTCGACCTTTCACCTAAGGCCAACCGACAGCTTACCCTCACTGAAACCCCGCAAACCGACGAAGAGGCTAAACGCAGTGAACGGCTGATGGCGACGATGGATAAGCTCAATCGTGAACTAGGTAAAGGAACGGTACAGCTTGGTCTACCCCGTAAAGGCAATGCATGGGCGCTGCGCAGTGAACGACGTACGCCGCGGTACACCACACAGTGGAACGAGCTTCTGGTCGTTAAGTAGATCAAGCATCGGTTTATATTTTTGCCATGCTAAACAAATTAAACTATTGATAAAGTTGATGAAGAAAACATCGGTGTGACCAAAGTGCCGTAAGGATGGACCCTTAAGCACGACGTCACGACGTTGAGAGCAAAAAAATCATAAAAACACCATATAGGTTGGCAATTTACGAAATTCTTGGCAGCGAACGTCGTCTTGTCGTGGATACTCCATCAAGAACTTCGCGTTGTAAGGCACGTCAATAGTGCATTGGGCAACGTGCTGTGTCTTCGAGGGACTTATAAAAAGTTGAATAACATTCATAAGAAATCCCTTTCCTCACAGCCTAGCACCGAATGCTCGCTGCCTGATGTTTGTCCATTGCTCACAGAAATACTGTGGGGAGAGGGGGTGGGTCCGATCACCCAGTGGCGCTTCGAGCCACGTTTACCGTTGCTATAGCAGATTATCCCTTGGGCATTGAGCAGTGAGGCAGCTCGCTTGAACGCTGCGCCAAGGCCACGGGGCTCACGCGGCCATTGGCTACCCAAAGTGCAACTCGGCCGATATTTTGTCAAAATGGCGAGCCACACTCCCGTTGGTTTTTCAACGGCTTCCGTGATGGCCTCGATTTTAAGATATTTAATGAGAGCTTGAGCAACCGGTTCCTCTTCGGTCATCTCGCAGAGCCGATCACTACGATACGCCTGATACTGTGTCCAGAAGCCTTCTGAGTTCCCGACCAAACTATCGGAAACAATCATTCCAATTCGGCAGAAGTCTTGCCAGTTGCCCGGCACTTCTCGTTCTAATCTCACTTGGTCAATATTGGCATGTGCCTTGCCAAGCAGTGTAAGCAGTGCGCTGAAAGCGCAAGTCTGATCCATCGGTGTCAGGTTTTCATGACGAGTTTTTATCCGGTAAGTCTCACGTGGTTTAGCAATAGAGGGGGACGGCATCTCTAGACTCAAAGTGAGCTCAGCTAATTCATCATGACAAATAACTGGTTCTAAACTGCTTAGAACGCAAGGGCGTGACACATCCAAACTGGATGTAGTCTCATTACCGTCGTTTGCTCTCCATTCTAGTTGAGTGGTACAGAGCAACTCAAACAAGCGACGCTGTACTACTGCACTCAAAGGCGCTTCAACGTTTTCTAGGCTAATGACTTGATGCTGCCAAGCAAGCCGGTTTACTTTTTTCACAGTTGTGGGTATATCACGTATTGCAGTTTCCTTAATCACTGGATCAACTAAGTTTTTGATGATGCGTTGAAGTAGTGACATGCCACTTTTAGGCTCTCCCGTGAGCTCTAAAGCTAATTGTTGTCGTTCTGGCATTAGGCACAACACCATATATGTGTAAATTAACAGCTCTCGATCCTTTGGTAGCGCCACGTAAGTCTCCATGACGTTCAGGTCTGCACTGCGCCCATGCGTGTGTAACTCGCTGTAGGGGCGACTATTGATGGGCTGCCAGTAAGGATAGTGTTGTTGGGGGCGAACCATTGATTCATGCCCCGAGGGGAACATCATCACCTCGCCACCTAGTTCAATAAAGCGTTCGTTGCTTTCACCCAGCCAAGTTCGGCCGTTGCCGATAGTTCGAAAATCAGCTTGATTGAAGCGAATAATATCTAGTGCATTTTGGATGTTTTTGTCAGAAACATCACGATTACTGCTTTCAGCAACAATTTTTTTGATGATCGGTGCAATCATCTCTGCTTCCATTATTAGCACGGGACCTGATGAATGTGGCAAGAGGAAATTAACCCCGTTGGGGTCTATGGCTAGTCGATAATAATGGTGAATAATTTCCCTGACGAGATTGGCATTGCAAAGCTTGGGTAGTCGTCTGGTGCGGGGTATAGACGGCATTAAATGCCCCAGTGATGCACCTACAGAGGAAATAGGCTGATCAGCTTGTTGGGAGTGAGAAGGTTGGTTGGAAAGAAGTATGCCGTCCAAAGCATGTTCTTGAGAATGAAAACTATCATATGTCATTAGGTTGGTTCCTTGGTTTTATTAGCAGGGCGCGTGCTGTTCATAGTAATCATTACTCCGCATGTTTTATATCATGGTGATGAACAGAAAGTTATGCATAGAAACTGATCCATGATGTCTTTTAAAAAAACCTCTCTTTCGCTAAATTTAATCCATAAGGCAATAAGTTTAAATTTATCAGATTTAATTAATGTGTCTAATGACTTTTTTTAATATCGAGTTTTATTTGTTGCTGGATGGTAAAAGAAGTATTTAAACTTGGTTGGACACCGATGGATAGATTACTGCATGAACATAATTCAAGCAGTTATAAATAAAAGCTATGAGTCTGAAAGCTGTGCTTATATAGAGTTCTATATACGTGTAGGGTTTTCTCATCTGAAGGTAACACTGGGCTGCCAATCAGATAGATCATCGCATTAAAATTGCTCTCGTTCCGGTGGCCGCCTGTACTGGACAAGCTGACCTATCGGCTATATGTCGCGTAGGTTTCCTATTTCATTACCAGCGCACCGATGTTCTGGCCGATGCGGTACTGGCGGATTGCGCACGTGTCCTGTAAACGGCAGCATCACTCATATTAAGGAGGTAGGCTAAAAGAACCGGTCAGGCTGGTTGTAAGATTACCTTTGAGGGAGGGAATGCATAAAAGCCTGCCCAGTAAAATCGTCACTGGCCACGTGGAGTAAGCCTTACCTTTTTTTAAAAAAGGACATTAGCGTGCCCAGGGTTAAGAATACTCAGGGAAAGAAAATTCTGTTGTCGTTATACACTTATCCAAAAATAGTTTTACTGGGAAGAGTCATATTCTGAGTCATTGCGCGCCCAGTTGGGTCGCCATTGTTCGAGTAAGAAAAATGGACTTTTTGCTTTGGTATTTTAGCCACTTGCGTGAGATCGATAGCTAGGCGCAGAGCGGCTGAGGACATATTGTTTCCACTTAGCTGTTTAGGTAATAGGTAATATATATGTTCATTTAGAGAATAAATAAGGGGTGTAGAGAAGCGAAAAGCCATCCACCAAGAGGAGGCCAACAAGCCGACGATTTCCTCAATAAAACAGCAGCCTATCCAACCAACTTCACGACCTAGACTAACGAAGCTATAGCGGCATAGTTAATTGCACAACCACGCCAGGATGAGCGTGGTGTTTCTGTTAATCATTACGCCTTCCCAGAAGCGTTGCACCGCTTCCTGGTTCCTCCCTTTAAAGACGCCATTACTCACGGCCTTTAAGCCGCTGCGTATGCATGTCTCATTGATAGCCTGGTACAACTATGAAAACTGTTAGCCTTAAACTGCGCAAGCGGGTTCCTGAAAATATGAAGCTTAAGTTTTTCTACGAATGCTACTACCGTGGTTGTGAAGTACTTACGCGACAGGGTCCTCTTATCGAAAACTATTTGGAAAGCACCTACGACGCTCTGCTATACGTCTGTGAAATGCAGAACAAAACATTCGTTTTCCGACTAGATCTTCGCTTTCCCGACGATATGCCACCTAACACTTTGCATGTATTGAACACATATATACGGCGTTTTTTGGATAATTATGAGGAGGAGTTAGCCTTATTGAGGCTAAAACATCAATCACAGATCCACAGTACAAACTTTCGCAATGTGTGGTGCCGAGAGCAAAAAGACAGCGATAAGCCGCACTACCACTTGCTTATTTTGCTGAATGGGAATGCATTTCAACAACTAGGGAGCAGTAAGGAGTCCGCGTGGGGAGGATACCAAGACAATACCTTGATTCATGCGGCTATTCGCGCGTGGAGCCAAGCGCTTGAACTCCCAATATATAAAAATAAAGGGCTTGTCGAGATAGTGAAAAAGTGGAAACACGGTAGACGTACCAATAAATATTTCCTCTGCATGCTGCATAGAAACGATCCCTATAGCTTTGCGGAGGTGATGTACGTAGCTAGCTATCTCTGCAAGTACCACAGCAAACCCCTCGGTCAATGGGTTCACTGCTTTGGTGCTAGTCAAAAACCATTACACAGGAGAGTGTGATAAGACGAACAATAAGTGCCTATCCGGTGACACTTTGCTTCCATTCAGTACTGCTTAAGTAAGCGTCTGGTTTGGTGCTAGCTTTCATCGCGGTGAGCCATGCAATACCCACCTCTAAAGTGCTTCTAAAGGGTGAGTATTCTTTCCCATAAACATAAATAATTAATAAGTATTTGAAATTAAGGGGTTTTATTATTTTAAATAAGCATTAAAAGCTATTATTTCCATAGCTAGCATCTCGAATTGCGGTGGTAGTGGCGGCTCTCTATCATTCACATATCAACCGAAAGGAGTTAAGCCATGACCCACAGCCACCGTAATCGCATTGTCCTGCGCATGAAGCAAATGACCCAAAAGCTCAGTATCAGCCGCTCATCAATCTATGAAAAAATGAACCCCAAGTCGCCTCGATTCGATGCAACTTTTCCCAAGCCCATCAGGTTAGGCGCAGCCTCTGTCGGGTGGCTTGAAAATCAAGTGGATGAGTGGCTGATGAGCCGTCAAGCGTAATGAGTTTCAGCGATGTTTAGCGGCATTTTCGTCATATGCTGCTCTACACTCACCATTAACATCTCTTAACCAAGTGTTGAGCTTCGTCTCTACTCTTTCCTTTTTAATTGAATATCTTGCTCGATGTTCGCTGTTCTCATGCTCTGCTAGTACCTTTTCAGCTAGTTCGTGAGCAGCGGACTCGAGTGTTTTCCAACCCCCTATAGGAGGAGAGTTTCTAAGCAAATCAATAAAGCTGTATTTCAGGTTCGAGTAATCTTTATAGGCTTGTCCACCTGCTTTTTGAGAATAAGCTTTTTTCTGCAGCTTCTCTTCTGTGGCCAGTGCTTGTCCAAGTTGATGCTCGATATTCTTAAACTCGATTAACGATGACCAAGCATTTTCATGAAAGCCATGTTGCTCAAGGAGATCTGCACACACGATCCACATGAATGCTACGGGAAAGAGGTTGCTAACCTCAGTGCTATGGGTAGTAGGCAGTGAGTGGCAAATGATGTTTTTGCATTTGGTAGCGCTAATATTATCTTTTAAACGATCTAGGGAAATTTGGTACTCATCCAAAAAGCGCTCCTGGCATGCTTCATCCGAGAGCTCTTTTGTCTCAGGGGCACCATTCAACAAGAATAGGTAAGTTTCACTCAGTTGTTGCTTGAATTGCTCTATGCGCTCTCTCAACGGCAACTTGGAAAAAGCGGAAAAGATGTCAGGCACTGCCATCATGCTCCCAGCTAAATGTGAGGCTTCGTTATCCTCTTTAATATAATGCTTATCAGGGAGCGGGTTTTTTGTTTGTGACATGCGGTTATTTTCTCTTCTGTATGAACGGAGAAGGTAATGGATTGTGTTAGCGATTGATGGCTGTGCAATATCAATGAGGCTGTTTGACTCATCACGCTTAAATAACTAATTTAGAACGGCTAGTCGATACTGAATCGCCCCAGGTTTCGTAGACACCTCCAGGCCTTATACTGGACTACCAAGGATGATTATTTTATGGAGTTGGCGTTGAGGGTACTTATTAGGTGCGCTACCCTAATAAATATAAAATTATTAAGGTTCCAACTCCTGCAATTCCCAATGCGTCTAGCGTATCTGTCAAATCATTTTCAACCATTTTCAATACACTGACAGAAAAATAGCGTTCAAATAACTGTGATATTCCATTTGACGTTACACTTAATACGCCGATGATGATCTCGATGTTTTCAATACCGGTTAGCCACAGCAGAGTCGCTAGTAAAGTAATTAAAACAACGCTGGCTCTAAAGGAAAGCCATTTAGCAAAAAGAATAGAGGTATCGACACCGCCTACCAAGCTTCCTGCTGTTGCCTTTTTTTTGGGTAGCAGCCGTCTCCAAAAACCTTGGTTGGAGTCCAATAGTAGCGATAAAACCATGTGCATACACCAGAATAATTGAGCAGAATGGAGAACAGCTTGACATGCAATACTTAACGATCACTTAAGCATTCATTAATTGGCGAGGCTCCGGCACGTTTGGCTAATATCTTCTGCCTGCTGATATACGTCCGTTGCTACGCCAAGCAATCCCAGCACGCTGTGAAATAAGTTATCGTGGGAAGCGGCTTGATCAGAGACTAGGCGTAAGCACTCCGTATCGAGTCTTCGCTGCTTTGAAAATGAGTTGGAAAGCCACCAAACCATAGGCACATGCGTCTGTTCGTCGGGGGCAATGGCGTAGGGAATGCCGTGCAAATAAAGCCCCTTTTCGCCCAGTGATTCACCATGATCAGAGAGATAGATCATCGCAGTTGCGTAGTCTTCCTGACGCTTTAACATCTCAATCACCTGATCCAACACAGTGTCGGTATACAGAATGGCATTGTCGTAGCTGTTGGTAATGTCGTCTCTTGAGCACTTGGCTAAATCAGCGGTGGTGCAAGCGGGAACAAAACGTTCGTAGTCATCAGGGTAGCGTTGGTAATAGCTGGGGCCGTGGTTGCCTAGCTGATGCAGCACAACAACCTGATCAACTGAGGTACCGCTAATTTGCGTGGTCAAGGCTTGAACCAGTGCTTCATCCAAGCATCGCCCATCTTGACACAAAGAAGCATACTTCTCTGGCGAGAGCGCTTCTGTCGTCACTCCGTCGCAGACACCTTTACAGCCTGACTGGTTATCAAGCCAGGTGACCTCTAACCCGGCGTGGGCTAATACGTCCAGCAAGGATTCATATTGCTGAGCATACGATTTAGCGTAATCGGCACGCCCTGGTAATGAAAACATGCAGGGTAATGAGACCGCTGTGCTTGTACCGCATGAGGAAACATCAGAAAAATTGATAACGTCAGGCTGCTGGGCAAGTTTGGGTGTGGTTTGGCGTTCATAACCATTTAACCCCCAATTCGCCGCCCGTACCGTTTCGCCCACCACGATGACGAGCAGTTTGGGTTTGTCACCCGCTTGTGAACTGATACTGGCGTCCTCACCCACCGGGGAACGCACCGTATTCGCGGAAGCGTGTTGGCTCGAAAGGGCCTGCGCCATCGAAACAATATAATTACCTGGGGTCACCAAGTAGCGTAGCTCTTTATTGTTGCGCATGAGTGACGACACTTCTTGGTAAGATAAGAAAATTGCTAACAGCAATATAGCAGTGCTGGCAAGGCAATAAGCTAAGCGACGCAACACTGCCTTCTTCCAGGTTGACGGTGTGATTTTAACGCGCCAAATCATGACGGTAGGCAAGCCAAAAAAGATTGCCAAATGAATCAGTAAACCAGCGGTGAGAAGTTCCTGTGCTTCGTTAGTGTCCGTTTGAAGCACATTGTCTAGCATGGAGGTGTCAAAATAGGTGCCGTAGTAACTGGTAAAGTAACTGACAAAGGCGGCAATCAGAAACAGCAAGGTTAATAAAGGTTTTACCAGCGTTCGAAAAGCAAGGCTCACGAAGATCAAATAGTTAAGGCAGGTCATCACCAAAAACATATTGGCAAAGGTTAGCCACGTCTGGACGGCAAGAGGGTCATAGCCAGCAAAGGCTTGTTGCCAAAAAGGGACATTGTAAAAAACACTGAATATGACAACACCCCATAAGACAAGCTGCTCCGTACTTAATGTGGGGCGATAATGCCAAGCGGTGCCTACAATTTTTGAAGGCAATGACAGCAAAGGGGGCATTGAAAGGCTCTCTATATGAAAAGATTAATGAACGCTGGGGGGTAATAAGAATCTTGAAAGGACAAAGCTTACGGTCCAACAAATCATGACGGTCCAGAGGTCATGGGAGAGAAAGTGCGCCCCGCGGAACTGTTGAGTGATCCCAAACGTAAGGCCAAGCCCTAAGCCCAGTGCAAGCCCTGCCCATCGCCAGTGGGCCGTATGGCGGCAAAAAAGAAGTAGAGGGCTATCCAGGTATACCCTGCGCTGGCATGCCCGGCGGGAAAGCAGGCGGACGCTGGCATTGAGGAAGGCCGTATGCTGAGCAAGCCAATAAAGTCGCGTGCCCCACCATAGCGAACTAAATCCCAAGGGCATTCCATGTTCACTAGGTGTTTAATCGTTGCGACAAGCAGCGTTGAAAGAAGCGTTGCGGAAAAAAGATATAAAAGCGGCGTGCGATACGCTTTAAGACGAGTTACCACGGTGCTTAGTATCAAAAGGAGGAGTGTGACTAAACCCATCGCTAAGCTTAGCCATTTACCGCCTTTGTGAAGAACATCTTGGGTAATCAAGGTATCTTTCCACACCCAGGCATTACCCTGAAAGCGATATATAAAATCAGTTATCGTAAAATCTATTTTTAAAATACTGAAGACCGACATGGCGATTAGAAATAAAAGCCATGCGGATGCTACGGGTTTGAAAACATTTAGTAGAGCAGCACGCATAGCCATACACCCATCATCATAAAAATGGTCATCATGACGGCGGCAGCCCCCATGTCTTTAGCACGCCCGCTAAGTTCGTTATGTTCTAGTCCAATACGGTCAATAATGCTTTCGATGGCGGAGTTAATGAGTTCCACTATCACTACAAGGGTGAGTGAAGAAAACAGCAACGCTTTTTCTACGGAAGTGACATTAACAAAAAATACAAAAGGGTAGAGGATGAGACAGAGCATCACCTCTTGTCTAAAGGCAGATTCATTTATCCAGCAAGATTTCAAACCTGATGCTGCATTTATAGAAGCGCGGAAGATGCGTTTAACGCCCGTGCCATTAGGTTTTGACGACGTTGAGATAGGCAAAATAGTACACTCGATAACGTAATAGAGGGATCACTATAAAGTGCAAAACTTAACGAACAGTTATGTGCTTTAATTTAGGGCTAGAATACAAATGGTCAGCACTGGGTGGCGGTGTTGCCCATTGTGTTGGTTGGCTTGTTACCGATGCCGATTGAACGGGAGCCGTTGCGTTTTGTCCGTCAAGAGTAGCGCGTATAGCTTCTATAACCGTGCTTATCTCTGGGCGCCAAAGAATGGTGTCATAGGCTTCTCGTGGTACGAAGGCGAGTGATTTTTTCTGTCGTACTAGGGAAATGGTGGCGACATCGAGTGCTGCCGCTAAGTGCATCGGCCCTGAGTCTGGCGTCACGAGTAACCGCGCCCGCACTAGAACAGCGGCAAAGTGACGGATAGGAAGCGGTGCGCATAAGCTGCCATAAAGTGATGACTTCAAACGCTGCTTAATAGGTGCTAGAAGCCTAAACTCTTCGGGCCCAAGAAAAACAACATGACGTATTTTTTGGGCTTCCATAGCATCAATGAGCAGTAGCCAAAATGCCAACGGCCAGCGTTTGTTTTGATGCCCACCTACGAAGATGGCAATAAAATTTGTATCTGATGGATGATCGCTATGAAGGCTGACAAGCTGATGTATTTTCGTCATTGCCTGATTGCGTTCCTGCTCTGTTAGCTGGAGCAATGGCCGGTTACGGCAGTCAACACCGAGCGGACGCGTCAAGTTGACGATGGCATCGTAGGCATGTGATGACTTACCTTCCGCCTCAATGCTGTACCAGCGCTGGTGACCTTTACGTGAACCCATGCTGTACCGTGCCCCTATTAACCGGGTCACGATAAAGCCGCTCGTTGATCCTCCGCTCACTTGTACCGCCAGGTCATAGCGTTGTGCTCGTAAGCGTCGTAATAGTGTCACACACTGCCAAGGACGCAGAATAGCGGCTCTCGACAGTAAATAAAAATGATCAACCGGCCTTTGCTGCAACAGTGGCCATGTTTATCCGTCGCTAAATAGTCTATGCGAGCGGAAGGGAAACGGTCACGCAAAGCATCGATGATGGGGTGCTGATTAGCGCATTGCCTAGACGAAAGTTAGGGCGAATAATTAGAATTCTTTCTATGCCCACAAGGCTGTCAATGGTTTCTGGAGCAGGCGCTTTGAGAATAAGACGCATCCCTCCCATTAAATAACGCTTCATTCTTTTTTCTAAAAAACGGGCCATTATTTTTAAATAATCGTTTGTTCTAATAAGTGTTAGTAAGTGCATACGCTGGCGCTCTGTTAAGTTAATAGGAAATGACCTGCCCGCGGTAGCGACAGAACATTAAAAATGACCGCCAGTGAAGGCACTGCTTTGGCTTTGCCTATGGCGAAAGAGGCAGCTTGAGTCTAAATAACTTAAAGAAGAGTTAAACTGCGTAAGAAATTTAAAAAATAGGGTGGTGGGCTTGCTGGTTGGATTTAGATGAGGTTGCTTGTTGAGAAGTAAGTTACTCTATTTAAGAAAAGCTTAAGTTTTGGTAGCCAAGATAGCGGTTTGCCGATTGAGGGAATCAGCATGCGTGCACTACTAATAGAAGATGACCCCCTGCTTGGGGATGGCATCAAGACGGCGCTAGAGCGCGAGGGCTACGCGGTCGATTGGTTCATGCTTGGCCGCGAGGCAATCAGCGCTATCGGCAGCGAGGCCTTCAGCGTGATTATTTTGGATCTTGGGCTGCCCGATATGGACGGTATGCAGGTACTGAATTTACTCCGAGAGCAATCTACTCTGCCGATTCTTATTTTGACGGCCCGTGATGCGATGGAAGACCGGATTGGCGGTTTAGATGCGGGGGCGGATGACTATGTGCTCAAGCCTTTCAATTTGCAGGAGCTACTCGCCCGCTTGCGTGTCGTAATGCGACGTGCTGAGGGGCGTGCCTCGCAAATATTGACGCTGGGGCGTTGAGTATTGATGAAGCCCGCCATGCGGTGAGTTGGCGGGGTAAAGACGTCAAGTTGGGTCGGCGCGAGTATGCCTTATTGCTAGAGCTCGCTAGGCACCCGGACAGGGTGCTATCTCGGCCTCGTTTAGAAAATTTGCTTTACGGCTGGGGCGAAGAGGTAGAGTCCAATACGGTGGAAGTTCACATTCATCATCTGCGTAAAAAGCTTGAAAAACATCTGATTATTAACGTGCGGGGGATTGGCTACCGACTGGATAGCCAGGCGCAATGAGATCGATACGGCATTATCTGCTTCGCACGCTAGCCATTACCATGGTTGTCGCTGGGGGCGTGGCCGTTACCGCGGCTTACTTAATTACCGATCACGAGCTAGAAGAAATTCTCGATACACAGCTCAGTCTGCATAGCCGGATTGTGGCTGGTCAACTCGATCCAAACGCGACCATTGATGACTATGCTCGCCTGGCTTCACGCATGGGCCTACCAGAACATCCGGCTCAGCTATATCGTGACGGTAAAGCAGTCCCCATGAGCAGCTCTGAATCAGGTCCCAAGCTTTACCACGAGGAAGAGCTTAAATTAGTACTGGGTTTTTGGAATGCCGATGGCTCACCCAGGCTATTAGGGGGCAAATGGAGTGATGCAGGGCCTTTCCCCGCGCCTTTAGAGGAGGGTTTTCGCTGGGAAAGCTACGATGGTCATCGCTGGCGGGTTTTCAGCATGTTCGATGTTGCCAGCGATACCTGGATCAGCATGGGACTACGGGGTTCGTTTCATGATGAAGTGGTGGAGCGCATCACCTGGAACAATTTATTGCCGATGCTCTTGTTGCTGCCACTCCTTCTTTGGCTGATGAGTAGAGTTATCCGGCGGGGTGTTGCACCCATCCAAGCACTTTCCAGCCAGGTACAAGGTCGCTCCGCCCACGACCTGCGTCAAATCAATAATCCGGTTCCTCAAGAGCTTAATGGATTACGCCAATCACTAAACGACTTTATCGCCCGGTTGAAAGCCACGTTAGAGCGTGAGCGGCGATTTACCGCAGATGCAGCCCATGAATTACGCACGCCCTTGGCAGCGCTGAGAATCCACTTAGATAATGCGCAGGCAGGGGGAGAGCAATCATTACAAAAGGCTTATGTCGGGGTTGAGCGGCTTCAACGGGTGGTAGAACAGCTGCTCATTTTGGCTCGTTTGGATCAAGTTGCCACAACCTCACCGGCCACTATTGACCTCTATCCGATTATTGCTGAATTGATAGCCGAGCTGTGGCCACTCGCTGAAGAGCGAGATCAGCACTTGAGGCTAACAGGCTTAACCCGTCTGGAAGTTCGCGCCGACGAAGTCGAGGTGGGAATTCTCTTTCGTAACCTACTGGATAACGCCTTGCGCTATACCCCGGAAGGCGGTCAAGTGGAGGTAGCGTTAGCGCTTTGGGAGGGGTTGCCTCAACTCACGGTGAGTGACACTGGCCCCGGCCTCCCCGAGGCACTGTTGGATAAAGTCACTGAGCGCTTTCGGCGCGCGTCTGGCCAGGGTACCACCGGCAGGGGTTGGGTTGGGTTATCGATTGTCTCGGAGTTGGCTCAGCGCCAGAACGCACACCTTACGCTTAGGAACCGTACGCCCAATGGCCTGGCGGTCAGTGTGGTGTGGGAGCAAAACCAACATCAGGATCGCTGATTAGCTTACAGTGCTTTTCTTTGGAACAAGTGATTGAATCTAAATGCATTTCAACCGTTATATGCACCAGAGAATCGCACTGTTGCTACAAGCGCTGGCTAAAAATATGCCCTGAAGGCTGTTGCCACACAGCTATCTGCCACTCTCCCTCTGAAAAGAAAGGGGAAATCAATCACGAGGTGAGGCCATGCAACATACAGAGCACCATCGATCTAACCGTTCAGGTTGGCTGCGCGCAGCCGTCATGGGCGCGAATGATGGCCTTGTCTCGACTAGCAGCCTGATACTCGGCGTGGCAGCAGCGAGCACCGCGCAAAGCGACATTATGTTGGCCGGTATTGCGGGGCTAGTGGCCGGGGCTATGTCGATGGCCGCCGGTGAATACGTCTCCGTTAGCTCACAGTCTGACACCGAACATGCGGATCTTGCGCTTGAGCGCCAAGCGTTGATAGAACATTTTGATGCTGAACTGGAAGAGCTGGCAGCGATTTATGAAGCGCGTGGGTTAACACCGGCGCTAGCCACGCAAGTCGCTGAACAGCTGATGGCAAGCGATGCGCTAGGCGCTCACGCCAGAGATGAGATTGGCATCACCGAGACAAGCCAAGCGCGCCCACTCCAGGCGGCCTTTTCATCGGCTGTGACCTTCACGGCTGGCGCCATGTGGCCGTTGCTAATCGCCTGGTGGGCGCCGCCGCCATTGCTTATTCTTCTGGTGGCGCTCTTCTCGATACTGTTTTTAGCCTTTCTAGGGCGGCGGCTGCCCGTGTGGGTGCGCGCCGATACTCAAAGCCTCGGTGCGCGTAATGTTCTGGGGCGCATTGGCGATGACCTTGACCTTCGGCATAGGCCGCTTGTTCGGTGTCGTGGCATAAATAAGGGATAGTGCAGCCATTGCTCTGTGTCAAACAGGTCTGAAAAGGCCACTCGTGCAAAATTAAGGAGTGGCCATTATCATTGCATTGTCTTAACAACATCTTAATTAAGACTGAACATCATGAGCCTTAGTGTTGGGGGTAGAGGTAGGGCGGCGGCGATAGCCATGCAACATGCTAGCGATCAAATTATCGCCTTGCTTGAGGCTTTCTACCACAGCACCCAATACTGCAGTGGTACTAGAAAAAGAATCGCGTTGGCCATGAGTTCGGGGTTTCTTCAACCCAGCCAACCCCCCAGAAACGATCCGTTTCTTCCATCATGTAGCCAGTAAGTCCCAGACCGAGGATTAGCCCAAGCAGCACCAGCATCATGATAGCGCCCAGCGGTGTATGGGTAATGCCGGTTTGCTCTATCTTGCTGTCGCGACCGCGCAGCACACATTGAAGTCGGCTCACGTAGGCCAAAAGCTCCGCCAGCGTGCACTCCAGGGACCGATAAATCCCCAAAGGATGCGTACGACGATTAATGCCACCAAGGCATAACCGACCCATTGGTGTATATCGCCCCCCTTCTTCGGTTAGCCATAAGTTGACGGCTACGCCAGCAACAAAGCCCAATGTACCAACCTGACCAACGGTCCCAAACACGGATACGGGTATTATCGGCCATGGTAACCTCCTGATCAGTCTTCGACTTCCTGCTTCACGATGCTGGCATCTACTGGGTTGAAATAGATCCTCTACCCGGCGCTCCTGCTCGTCCCAGCCGTATATCTCGTAGCAGTTCCCTCGGTGACCTTAAATTCTTTGATTTTGTAACCCATCTCGCTGATACGTTCTTCCATATCAGCTTGGCTGATCATTCGTCACGGGGGCATCAGTACAATGAGTCTCGGCCAGCGCAGCCGTGCTAGCCGTCAGTAACAACGCCGATGTTATAATCTTAGTGATGTGAGTTCGCATAAGTAATACCTCTTTTCGATGATGGGTGGCTGTGCAAGACATATTTGTCGATTGGCACAAGGATCATCCTAAATGAGGTAACTTATGGCAGGCTTAAAAAAAGGTAAGCAGCAAAAAAACTGATTATTGAGCACGTTTTTCTGGCGCCTGTAGTGGTCAAGTAAAACTGGCCACCGGTTTATAGTTAACCCATTTTTTTCCTCTGCCTGATTCAGGCTAACACCCACATTATGCTGATGAGGCCTAAGCTGGCTTTAATACCTGATTAAATAGTTCACGATATGATGCTGGCTCTCCAAGAATGAGCGATAGCCATACGTCGGCACCCATTAAACCTATAAGCTCCAAAAGAACCGCTCCATTGGCGCATTATCACAGTAATTCCCACGCCGACTCAGGCTTTGTTTTATCAGGCATTTTCAGAGCGTCTGACGGAAACTACAGCTCGTAAAATAGCTGCCCTGGTCAGCTGTGGAACATAACGGCTTTGGGTCGCCCTCGGCTTTTATAGACCATTTTTAATACACAACTGGTGAGTTCGCTATCCGGCGATAACGACTTCGCCCAGCCAACCGGTTTTCTAGCTAATATGTCAATGACAACCGTTAGATAGGCCCAGCGATCTCCAGTTTAGATATACGTGACATCGCTATCCCAAACGAGGTTGGGCCCTTAAAAATACCGATAACGGGTGAACCGACCGCTTGCCTAAGACGTAAAAGCCAGTACGGCACTAACACAAAGCCCATCGCGAAGCCGAACAACGAAAGCCGAATAAAACGCGACCACTGTAACCGAGTGATTGGTGGCGGTGGGGGAAGCATTGCCAGGTGTTAAACGAGAATCCAAGGGAATGAAGTACCATGCAGCCTTCACGCCAGCAGCCGTTAGCACAGCAAATACCATACAAGTGAGACGCCATGCATCGTATAGGAACACGGCGGAGGGCACGGCAATGCTAATACCGATGCTGGTACCAGCATTCATGATGGATATTACACGACCGTGCATCGTGCGACTCACCAATGCCGTCATCGCATCGGTAAGTTTTGGCATCATCAAACCGGCGCAGATACCGCAGATAAACCCACCAATACCCATTGATAGTGCGCATACGACTGACTGAGCAGCGCGAGACCTGCAACGCCTAAGCACCCTGATAATGCCGATCAAGTAGGACGTTAGCCAGCTCGGTAATAATTGACAGGACAAATAGGCCAAAAGTGAAGCATCCAAACCCGTAGCTAATCGCGACCAGTGCTGCACCAAGAAGGGAAAATTCGATGTTCGACAAAACCTTCATAAAGCTATTCGTCTTTCGTGTTTTATCTTGAAGGACTTGCAAATATCGCAATTGACACAATGGAATCCGTGTTGAGCAATAAGATATGTTAATCCCCACTTAGCCTACCCAGATCCAAGTCGCGACAGAGCGGGTATACCCATTGGCTAGCTAACCAGCTTTGTAATTTAACGATAGAATTTTTTTAAAAAATTTTCTGGAATCATATTCGAAATAAATCTAAGCTTATGAGTTATTTTGATATATACTATTTTCATAATCAAAAAATTAAATTACCTATCTTGGTGATCGCGATGCAATGCCCAATCGTTACGCACTTTTTTGATGAGCCCACCAATACCTTTAGCTATGTGGTTCAAGACTCAGACAGCCGTGCCTGTGCGGTCATCGATTCAGTGCTCGACTTTGATTATGCCGCTGGGCAGACGGACGTGCGATCCGCTGACAACATCATCGCCTTTATTCGCGAACACGATCTCGAGGTGGTCTGGATTTTGGAGACCCATGTGCATGCCGACCACCTCTCGGCTGCGCCATACCTGCATGATCAGTTAGGCGGTAAAACCGGCATTGGCGCCAACATAGTGAAGGTGCAGGAGATATTCGGTAAGGCGTTCAATGCGGGCAGCGAGTTTGCCCGGGATGGCAGCCAATTTGATGCGCTGTTCGAAGAAGGGGATACGTTTACCATTGGCCAATTACAGGGCAATGTTCTGCACACTCCTGGGCATACGCCCGCTGTTTAACCTACGTAGTGGGCGATGCCGCCTTTGTAGGCGATACGCTTTTATGCCGGATTATGGCACCGCGCGGTGTGACTTTCCCGGCGGCGATGCGCGCACCCTTTATCACTCTATTCAAAAAGTGTTGGCGCTTCCCGAGCAGACGCGGCTGTTCTTATGCCACGACTATAAAGCCCCCCGTGATAACTTTGAGCATGAAAGCAGCGTTGCGGAACAGCGCAGTGAGAATGTCCATGTTCATGAAGGTATCAGCGAAGACGAGTTCGTGAAGATGCGCACTGAGCGCGACGCCACCTTAGGCATGCCGAAGCTCATTATTCCCTCTGTGCAAGTCAATATGCGTGCAGGGGAGCTGCCTCCGCGGAAGAGAACGGCACCGTCTATCTCAAAGTGCCGATTAATTTTTTCTAACGGTTTGAGTGCGATCTAAGG
The DNA here is from genome assembly GCF_009728585.1 of Halomonas sp. PA16-9. Classification (NCBI taxonomy): domain Bacteria; kingdom Pseudomonadati; phylum Pseudomonadota; class Gammaproteobacteria; order Oceanospirillales; family Halomonadaceae; genus Halomonas; species Halomonas sp. PA16-9. The sequence goes on from NZ_CP040451.1 coordinate 1,574,449, forward strand.
AGTCACCAGTGGATTGGACAGCAGGCTTACAAGGGCTGGTTGGGGGTGTGTTGATCGGGCTTTCCGCTACCTGGCTGATGGCAACGCTAGGGCGTATTGCGGGTATCAGTGGCATCGTGGGCAATTTGATAACACAACGCCCCAAGGGCGATAGCGCTTGGCGAGTGGCTTTTCTGTTAGGGCTGATTAGCGGCCCGCTTTTGCTTATGGCTTTTGGTGGTGGTTTGGGCAACGTTGCCGGTAGCCCTGGCGAGGTGATCGGCGCATCAGTAGGAGGTGTAGGGTTAATGCTAGTGGCTGGGCTGTTAGTGGGCGTAGGCACGGGGCTGGGCAGTGGCTGTACCAGCGGCCATGGCGTATGCGGACTGGCGCGCTTGGCGCCACGCTCCATGGCGGCCACCGGTATGTTTTTAGTGACGGGGCTAGTGACCGTTTATATCTCGCGCCACTTGCTAGGTTTAGGTGGCGTTCAATGAATAGTTCAATGAGTCAGTCAAACAAGAGCAGTTGGATAAAAACGGCGGCAGGCTATGCGGCGGGGCTACTTTTCGGTATTGGTTTGGCTGTTTCAGGCATGACGGACCCCGCGCGAGTAGTGGGATTTCTAGACGTAGCGGGTGCCTGGGATCCAACGCTGATGTTCGTATTGGGCGGGGCCGTCGTTACCACCTTTATCGGCTATCGGCTGGTATTCAAGCGTACTGCTCCACTGCTGGGTGGCGTCTTTCAGTTACCGACCAAACGAGAGTTAGATGCGAAGTTGTTAGGGGGCGCGGCCCTGTTTGGCATTGGCTGGGGACTTTCCGGCTACTGCCCAGGGCCAGCGATTGCCTCCATCGGCGGTCTTTCCTTACCGCTATTGGCCATGCTGGTGACCATGGTGTTGGGGTGGTTTGCCGCTAAGCGTCTCGCCTAGCCATTCGTCCTTATTCGGCGATTGCCATGCCCACGCCCTTGCCTTCACCGCAAGGGTGTTTTTATTTGTCTAAACACTGGGTTAACGCCCGTCAGGCGGTGCGAGCGGTGACCAGTGATTTGGTCATTCTTGATCGCGGATTACCCGATGCACTCGCCCCGGTCGCTACGTATGGCCTCCCTAAAGAGACTCGTCCGCTAATTGAAACCTCAAATACGCTTCTTGAGTGTGTACAGCAAGCCATTATCCGCGAGCAGCGCTTTACAAACCATGCCTCCGCTGACTGTAATCAAAACCCACCTGCAAATGGCTCGCAGGGTCGAAAGTCAGGCTGCAATAACATCGCTCAACTATGCTCAAGAGTGCGTTGTGCGGTTGAGCTAAACCCTTGACCAGTTACTCACTCTGGCTCGTCTAGAGGTGCGTGTGCGTTTTGATTATGGCCAAGCTAGTCGCGTCGCAGATGTGGCCGAACATGCCCCGGCAAATAGCTTGTACGACAAACAAGTCCGCTTTATAGAGCCATCCCACTGGCCTGATGTTGCTCTTGCGATGCCCACGTTAACGTTGATGCGCAGTGGGAGTCAGGGGAGCGTCGTCTCACTTTTAGCGTTAGCGACCAAGGCTCAGGTGTTGATAGCGCAAATTAACGCATCGATTCTGGCGCGCCAGTAACAGCAGCGCAGTGGACTGGGGCTAGCCATTGTGGCCGCTAACGCAGCTTGCGGTGTTGGGATCGCTATGTTCATTATATTTTCTAGCCTTATTGGGGCCGTTGCCGCGCGGGCAGGTGGGACGCCAACGCTCAAGGCTGCTTTGCGAGTCATGTTTTGGGGTGCACTTGCTATGGCCATCACATCCGGCATAGGGCGGGTATTTGGTGTGGTGGCTTAACTACGTGAATTGTTGGGATTGATATCAATAATGGGAGAAAGCACTACGCCCATTCACCAGCAACCATAAGGTGTCATCAATTCAGATGTCGGTTACCGGTTGATAAACGGTATTTATCGTGTCGTTGCAACACTACGAACGCGTAGTGTTCAAAAGTAGTTTAACGATAGGCGTCTCGCTTGCGGACGTGCAATGAGGTATTCGACTACCTTTCAGTCACCAAATGCTTATTACACGGGATAATTGGCGGATCAATGATAAGGCCTAGCTGTTATACCAAAAAAGTGTAATCGGCCCAGTGCTGCATCATAGCTCGGCGCTTTTCAAAAAGGTCTCCTCGACGATAGGCGGCCTCAACTTTATTCTCAATTGCATGAGCCAGTGCCATTTCAGCTACATCCCTTGGATAGCTCGTTACCTCGCCTGTCCAATCCCTAAAGCTTGAGCGGAATCCGTGGGGCACATAATTGCCTTTTTCACCACTAGGCCCGTAACCTAGCCCACGCATAAATTGCAGAAGCGACATATTGGATAATGGTCGACCCGCTTTCATTCCGGGAAAATAAAGCTATTGCCTTTCACGCGAGAGAGGCTCAGTAAAAGATCAATTGCCTGCTTAGATAGTGGCACTCTGTGTTCTCGATTAGCTTTCATGCGCTCTGCTGGTATTTGCCACGTAGCTTTTCCAATGTCGATCTCTTTCCACTCAGCGTTGAGCACCTCTGAGGTACGTGTGGCTGTCAGTATCAAAAATAGTAGTGCTTTTGATGACATGCTTTTGTAGAGCTGAACTGAGCCCATAAATGTCGCTACCTGATCATAAGGCATAGCAGGATGGTGATTCACCTTTTGAACCCTTGACGGCTTAGCTAAGAGTTTATCGAGATGGCCACGCCAGCGGGCAGGGTTGACCTGGTCGCGATACTCATGGGCTGCTGCGAAGTCTAATATGTTTTCAATTCGACCTTGAACACGCTTAGCTGTTTCATTCTTGACTGTCCAGATAGGCGTGAGGATCTTCAATATATCCTGAGTGGTGACCTCTTCTACGGGTAGGTTACCTATTACCGGGCGCACGTATGTTTTAAGAGTGCTTACCCACTGACGTGCATGCTTGGCATTTCGCCAGCTGCGACGGTGGGATTGAATATAGCGTGCTGCGCAGTGGGTAACCGTTACAGTCACGGACTTTTTTTCATTTTTCTGCTCACGAACAGCCAGTGGGTCGATGCCTTGTTTGACGAGCTTTCGATTTTCTGCGGCTGATTCGCGTGCGTCTGATAGTGTTTTGTCAGCATAACTACCAAGACCCATGTCACGTAACCTGCCATTCCATCGAAAACGGTAAATCCAGCTTGCGCCGCCACCTTTGCCAATTTTGAGGTACAACCCATCCCCATCATTGGTCATGCCAGGGTTTGACTCCCTGACCAGCTTTTGAACGCCTTTTGTCGTGAGTTTGCCCATAGCCGCTATCCCCGAAGTATGTTTTTAGCGTACCACATTTTAGCCCATACACCAGCCCATACTTCTAATATGTTTTACGTTGTATGTGAGTGGGTGTGGTTGGACTGTATCGACTATTATTTTATTATAAATCAGTGGCTTGTTGTATCATTGTGGATGCTGTTGTACATGTAGTATGCGGACTCCCCCTCCGCCACAGAATTTTAAAGGCCGTCAAGCTCTTAGCTCGACGGCCTTTTTTGTTTTTGGCTCTCAGGGACTAACTTGGGAATGCTTCCAGATTTAATTGCTTCTCAATGGCGCTGGAATATCTGGGCCGTCGCTGCGAATCCACTTACCATAACGCTGTTGGATCATGATGATCGTCGCGTGGCCAACGTGGTTAGAGATCCAGTGCAGCGGCACCACTTTTCCAATGAGAGCAGCTGGCTTATGAACGGGTGCCGGCACTGGTTGGGGCCGCGGTAGCGAACGCCGGCGTGTTTTAGGTGGGTTTTCCAGAAGCGCTCGCGGATAGCGTTCTCGTAAAAGGGCGAGTTAGCCCAACTGGTCACCATGGCGATATTGACCTTCTGTGGTGTTTGTTAGCTTACAGCTAAAAAATTTCTATATTTATTCTCTATTAGCTATAATGCTAGTAATGAAGACGATCACTTACCGTAAAAGTGCACTAAAGGTGCTGCAGCGAATGCCGCGGCCTGAGTCGAAGCGCATACAAGGTAAAATCAAGGCCTACGCGGAAGACCCGGAAAGCCAACGCAATAATGTGAAGGCGTTGAAGGGGAGCGATTATATTCGCCTGCGGGTAGGCGACTGGCGGGTGATCATCGACGAGCGTGGCGATGTGTTGGACATCATTAACATCGGTGCCCGTGGTGCTATTTATCAATAAAGCATCAATAATGCACCCGGCAATTAACAGGAGGCGGCATGAGTGCACCTCAGATTATTCAAACGCCCACTGGCGAGCGGCTGGTGGTACTGCCCGAGCAGGAGTACCACGCATTGCTTGCGCGGTTGGAAGACCAGGACGATATCGACGCTGCCAACGCGGTTGTGGCGCGTGGTGAAGAGTCATTTCCCGCAGCGGTTGTGGATGCGCTGCTGGACGGCGTGGCACCCGTGAAGGTGTACCGTGAATACCGTGGCCTACGCGCAGGTGAACTGGCGGAAAAAGCAGGGATTAGCCAGGGGTACCTCTCCGAAATAGAGTCAGGAAAAAAGAGCGGCTCGTTGAGTGTGCTGACCCGCATTGCGGCTGCGTTGGATGTGGAGTTGAGAGATATTACCTGACGGTCACGGCCCTCTCGGTGAGCAATGAACAGCGGCCTGCTTTTTGATATTGGCTCGCATGATCCTGAATAAACGCTTACCTCAGTCAGATCCTCTAGCGAAGCACGCGGCGGCATTTTTTAATAGGCCCCGCCCTTCGATACGCGTTTTAGTTCCGTCTTCAAGCGTCGTCTTTCAGCTTAGATCATCATCTTTTTTTCCGGAGTTCTACAGGTCTGTCGTAGCGCTTGATCAAATGGTACAAACTGTGGTCTGAGACGCCTAACCGATCAGCAACTTCAGCGACTCGATGGCCCCACGCTCTACCACCTGTTGGACGGCTTTGATTTTGAATTTTTCAGTATAACGGGCATGGCTCATGTATCCTCTAGATGCCTTTAGTATAAGGCCTAGAGTTGTCTACTAAACCCAAGGCGATTCAAGCTGATTAAACATGAGTGATTGGTTAGAAATCAAAAATGGCGTGAAAGCCAATAAAGGCTTTCACGCCATGGGTGTACATTGGTGGATAGATCAGTTAAACCAGCGCTTGAGGGTCTGTTGTGCCTGTTCATAGTGTTCATCTTTTATATGCGCTGCCACTATTGCCAGTGCACCGGCAAGAACGCCTATGTCGTCAGTATAGCCAAGAACTGGAGTTAGATCAGGTATGGCATCAACAGGAGAGATGAAATATCCAAGCGCACCATAAACCGTAGTTTTTGCCCACATTGGGGTGTCGCTATCCTTGGCTGAGTAGTACATCTTCAATGCTGGTGAGAGTGTTTTTTCACCAGCCTTCTTGGCGTACTTAGTCGTCTTGTTCCAGAAACTCTCATCTGAATAACTGTCTGCATGTGCGTCGATCTTTTCATCCAGTGATGCTTGTGGTTCGCCCTTGCTCACGTTGCCCCCTATAGTTAAATACTTGATATTATTTCATTTATCTTAGTCGTTAAGTTCCTTTGCTGGCAGTGATTGAGATTCACGGGTCAGCCCAGGCTCAATCACCTTAGGTAATCATCCAGTAGATGAAGAAGCTTGTCACCCCCTGCCTGAAGAAAATTCAACTCAGCACCAATGATGCTCACTGCATTCGACTCATATCAAACGAACGCAATGAAGTTGCTCGCATTGACTTGGAAACATTTATCTGGAGGATTTAATTTGCTGGGTTTACGCTGCCTCCAGTTAAGCGAGCAATTATTGGCTTATTTTCATGCAGTTCATGACAGCCGTTCAGACTCAAGTTGCATCAACATCCGGTAAACCCTCAGCATGGCGGATGTATTTGCAGGTAGCTCTGATTTCAAGGTTGCTTTTAAAGATGTACTTGACCATGCTCGATATGCCTGGGTAGTGAGTTCAGGCAGTGCAGACCGACATCGGCATTGGTGGTTTTCGGAGCAGTAACGACAAGTGCGGCTACGTCATATTTTTAAATGAAGCAATTCCCCACAAGCACCCTAACTAGCGGGTGGCTTAAAACGCTAAGATGGATTAGCGAATTTTAGATGAATTCGGGATTAAAAACGTCCTTCCGAGAGGGCTACTCTAATAAGCAAGGGATATAGAATGAAAAAAGCGATTTTTGTTTTACTAAGCCTCATTTCTCTAACGGGCTGTACAACAGTTTCCTACAATGGGGGGAAGAGTTGGTTAATCGGGTGAGTTATCCTGAGATCGGTGAAGTTATGACCGTGGGCGTGGGAGAGCACATGGTTGAGAAAGGCTCGATGGTTGAGGTGGGCGTTCTCCGAGTAAACCAAATGATTGATGGGGCTATGTATGACATCCCTAATAGAACCTATCGCCAGATTGGGCACGATACGGAAAATGATTTTTATGAACCTACAGGCGTGGTCAGAGGAGCCTTTGCTGATCCAATCCAAGCGCTAGCAGTTGCCAAAAAAGACAATGCTGAAATATGTGTCATAACTACTTTTGGAGGTAGTGCTTGCTATGCTGGTGACTACACAAAGGCGAAAAGGCTATCTGAGCAAGAAGACAGCTTCCAGCAGACGCTCATATATAATGGTCGCATTGGAGATAAAATCAACATTGGTTACAGAGAATTTAGCTCCAGTCTTGCCAGGCCAGCTTTCAATAACGAAGTAGAGTATGATTTAAGCACCTCCGACGAGATAAGTTACAAAGGAGCCTCCTTAGAGGTAATTGAAGCTGGAAACACAGGTATTACCTACAAGCTAATCCGGAACTTCCCTGATTGATGTAACTGTTACCTTTGAACCCGCCGCGCCGCCACTGAACTGCACCTCAAAAGTTGGACACTCATCCAACGATTGGGATGCAGTTCACAATCAGCGGGCTTTTTTTGTGCTCAGGTCAGATGCTTAGCGTCGAGTTCCTGAGAACCCTCTGTTCACGACGTTTAAAAGGCAGCACTCCGCCGAAGCCAATACCCAGCACGGCAACGATAACCACAACGATAACGACGATAGTGGTAGTAGACATATTCTCTTCCTTTGAGTAGTGAGCGTTGCTATAGCGTAGTCGCGAAAGCGTTATTTCGCACGTAGGCGACAACGACTGCACTGCGGTTTCCTCACGACGGAATGAGGTGGTCGGCGGGAGTAGGGCAGGTAGGGGGGCTGCTGGGCTTGGCGCCGTGCTTACCTGACTTGCTGTTGTTCTTTTAGGCAGTTAAGCAGCAACTGACGGATTTCTTCATGTTCCTCCGAATCGCTGCGCCATATGCAGTGCGACTGATGTCGTGTCGTTGAATCGGTCAGAGGGAGAAAGCTCACATTGGAAAACCCGGCTTTGGCAAGTGATTGGGGAACCAGGGCAACGCCCATCGCATTGGCTACCAGAGCAAGAATGGTCAACCAGTGGGAGACTTCGTGACAAATATGGGGTTTAACATCGGCGTGGTGAAACAGGCCGATGATCCTGTCGTAATAGTGAGGGGCAAGGTCGCGACCAAACAGGATGATGGGCTCATTGGCCAGTTCCTTGACCGCCAACTCGCGTCGGCCTGCTAGGTGGTGATGCGCTGGCAAGCAGCACAGGAAGGGTTCGTCCGACAGGATGACCGACTCGATTCCCTCGGGTAACGGCATCGAATGGATGAAGCCGATATCGAGCTGCTCTTGCATCACTGCTTCTACTTGATCTGCCGAGTTGCGTTCGATCAATTGTATTTCGATGCCGGGATAGCGGGATTGCAGGCGTTTGAGCAGTTCTGGCAGGCCGCGAAAGAGCATGGCGGGTGTAAACCCGACGCGCACCAGGCCGGTGGCGCTTGAGGCAATGCGCTGCACCAGCGTTTGCGAGTCTTCTAGCTGCTCGAGAATCCGGCGTGCCTGGCGCTGGAAGGCTTCTCCGGCGGGCGTGAGGGTAACGCGTTTGCTATTGCGCAGCAGCAGCTTGACCTTTAGCTCCTCTTCCAGTTGACGCAGGCTGGCACTTAGCGGTGGTTGAGAGATATGCAGACGCTGTGCTGCTCTGCCGAAATGCAGCTCCTCCGAGAGCACTAGAAAGTAACGCAACTGTCGAAATGTCAGCGCCATTGGCTTCGTTCCTTATCGTTTCTTGTTCTTCAATCATACATAAAACTGAATCAATGGATCCTAAAACAGTATTGGAGACGGCCTCCATACCGACCTAATGTGACGATAAAACATATAATAAGTCCAAGAGGTACGCCGTCGTGAATGAAATGATACACCGCAATATCCCCGATTCCTGGGGGCAGAACAGTTACCATAACGATCCCACCCTTTCCCAACTTCTGGATCTCTATTTGCCGGCGGCGCTACGTCAGCATCTGGAGCGCCACTTCAATGAGATGGGAGCCCTTGCTGGCGGTGAACTGGAAACGCTGGCTATCGAGGCTGACAAGCATCCACCTGAACTTGCCCTGCGCAGCCGAAATGGCGCCGAGCGTCAGCAGATCCTCAAACATCCAGCCTATCAACGCCTGGAAGCGTATGCCTATGGGCAGTTCGGGCTGGCGGCCATGTCGCACCGCGGTGGAGTGCTTGACTGGTCGGAACCCATGCCGCCGGTAGTGAAGTATGCGCTGACGTACCTGTTCGTGCAGGCAGAGTTTGGCCTTTGCTGCCCGCTTAGCATGACCGATGCACTGACTCGCACGTTGCGCAAGTTTGGCGACGAAGCGTTGGTGAACCGCTACCTGGAAGCGTTGACCTCACAGGATATGGATCTGGCCTATCAGGGAGCCATGTTCATGACCGAGCAGGATGCAGGCTCTGATGTAGGGGCGATTACTACGGAAGCGAGGCAGGAAGACGGCAAATGGCGCCTTTATGGCGACAAATGGTTCTGTTCTAACCCCGATGCCGCGTTGGCGATGGTGTTGGCGCGCCCCGAGCAGGGGGAGCGGGGCACTCGCGGTCTCACGCTGTTCCTGCTGCCCCGGTATCTGGAAAATGGTGATCTTAACCATTACCGCATCGTACGCCTGAAAGACAAGCTGGGTACTCGCTCCATGGCGAGCGGTGAGATCCTGCTCGAAGGCGCCGAAGCTTATGTGGTGGGAGAGCCGGGGCAGGGCTTCAAGCAGATGACGGACATGATCAACATGTCTCGTCTCTCGAACGGGGTGCGGTCGGCGGGGCTAATGCGTCGCTCACTCAACGAGGCGCTTTTCATTGCCCGCCATCGGCAGGCGTTCGGTAGCCAGCTCATCGAGCTGCCGCTTATGCAGCGTCAGCTCAGCAAGATGATGCTCACTGCCGAGCAGGGGCGCACGATGGTCTTCCACACAGCCGAGTGCCTGCGGCGTGCCGATGCGGGGGATACCCAGTCAGCCAAGCTCTTGCGCATCCTGACACCCATGATCAAGTTCCGCACCACGCGGGATGCACGCAAGGTGGCTGGGGATGGCATGGAAGTACGTGGTGGATGTGGCTACATCGAGGAGTGGTCGGATGCCCGCGTGCTGCGTGATGCCCACCTTGGCTCAATATGGGAAGGCACCAGCAATATCGTTGCCCTGGATGTTTTCCGGGCGATTCGGCGTGAACAGACCTTGCCGGTACTGGCTGACTACTTGCACCAACAGTTGCAGGCGTCCGCCATTGAGAATCACGAGCGCCACCTGTTGCAGGTGCTCCTCGACAAGGCAGTAGAGAGCGCGAATGCACTGGCAGAGGATCCTGCCTGCGAGCACGACGCGCGGCGGATCGCCAGCAGTCTCTACCACATTACCTCCGCCATTCTTATGGCCTGGGAGGCGTCCCGGATCACGGGAGACAGGCGGCGATTGGCACTCGCTTGGCTGGTGGTACGCCACAAGCTACTCCCTCCCGATCCGCTATCGGTCAGTCGAGCGTCGCCGGAAGCGCTGGCGATGCTGCTCAGCGAAACGCCGATGACCGACGAACAGGTCGTGGCGGTTGTGAATACCCAAGCACTGGCGCGTTCTCACGGGCTGGGGGGGGGTCATGGATAAGCCAAATGGCGCACTGAGCGGAATCAGGGTGATTGATCTTAGCCGTGTGTTGGGAGGCCCGTACTGCACCCAGGTGCTGGGTGACTACGGTGCGGATGTGATCAAGATCGAGCCTCCCGGGGGGGATGAAACCCGCGGCTGGGGGCCTCCTTTCGAAGGCGATGCAGCTTCCTATTTCCACGGCTTGAACCGCAGCAAGCGCGGGATGGCGCTGGATCTTCGTCATCCTGACGGCAAGGCACTGTTACTGCAGTTGCTGGAGGGCGCCGATGTGCTGGTGGAAAACTTCAAGCCGGGAACCCTGGAGAAGTGGGGGTTGAGCTATGACATTCTCAGCGCGCACTTTCCCCGCCTGATCCAGTGTCGAATCAGTGGGTTTGGTGCTGATGGTCCGATGGGCGGTTTGCCTGGCTATGACGCCATCATCCAGGCAATGGCGGGGCTGATGAGTGTCAACGGTGAGAAACAGGGGGAGCCACTGCGAGTGGGGCTGCCCATTGTCGATATCGTGACCGGCCTCAATGCCGTCATCGGTATCACCTTGGCTCTCCATGAGCGTACGCGCAGCGGGCGTGGGCAGTTTGTCGAGACAGCACTGTTCGACTCCGGGCTGTCCTTGATGCACCCCACTTTCCCAACGTGTTCTACGGTGGACCGCCGCCGGGCCGCACGGGAAATGAGCATCCCAACATTGCCCCTTATGAGGTCTACCGGACGGCGACACAGCCGATTTTTCTGGCGGTTGGCAATAATGTGCAGTTCGCGCGCTTATGCGAGTTGCTCGAATGCCACGACGTTAGCCAGGATGAACGCTTTGCAACCAATGGTGCCGCCTGGGTAACCGCGATGCACTGCGTGATGTGCTGGAAAGTGCCATGGCCAGGTGGGAAGGCGATAAGCTTGCCGACCGGTTGATGCGTATCGGCGTTCCCTGCGGGCCCGTACTCGATACCACGCAAGCGCTGGCGCATCCGCATACCCAGCACCGCGATATGATCGTCAATATCGGTCATTACAAGGGCACTGGCTCGCCGATCAAGCTGGCTCGTACGCCCTCACGCTATGAAACGCCACCCCCACGCTTTGCCGAACATACCGACGCCATCCTTCATGAAGCAGGATTGACCGTGCAACAAATAGAACACCTTAGAGCGAAAGGCGTGCTGCCGGATGTGCCGGTGGCATGAAGCCTTTTGCACAACACGCTGTACACCATTGCCCAATCCTAAGGGCTGAAAAAGAAGCACAATTAACGTTACGCCAATAACAACACAATATGAGAGCAAACCCATGAAACGCACGCACCTGGCCACTGGCCTTATCTCCACCGTTTTTGCCGTTCTAGCCAATACGGCATCGGCCGCAGAGCTTCCCAGCACCATGACATGGACCGCCTATGATGTGGGCTCGCAAGGACACTCGGAGGCCTCTGCTATCGCCGATGCCTTTGGCAAGACCTACAACACCCGCATCCGTATCCAGCCTGCAGGGTCAGCCATTGGGCGACTGCAGCCCCTGGTAAGTGGCCGGGCTGACTATGCCTACCTGGCCACGGAGTCCTTCTTTGCAACGGAAGGAATTTACGACTTCAGCGAGCGCCGCTGGGGGCCCCAAGACCTCAGAGCCGTTGCCGGAAGACCGTCTACCTTTGGTGTGCCATCGGCTGCCGACGCCAATATCCACACGCTCGAAGACTTGCGGGGGCAACGGGTTGCCTACGTGGCAGGCAACCCTTCGGTCAATGTGAAATGTGATGCGATCCTGGCCTTCGCAGGGCTGAGTCACGACGATGTGGAGGCGGTGATGTTCCCGACTCACGGCGCCGCCATGAGCTCGCTGGTCGAGGATCGGGCCGATGCCACCTGCACGACCACCACCGCCAGCCAGCTTTATGAGCTGGAAGAGTCGTCGCGTGGTATTCGCTGGGTGGATATTCCTGCCGATGATGAAGAGGGCTGGGCGCGCATGAACCAGGTGGCTCCCGTCTTCCAGTCATTCCGTGAAACCATTGGCGCCGGGCTAAGCGAAGAATCTCCCGCCAACATGCTTGCCTACCGTTACCCGATTATCGTGGCCATGGCTGATCGTGACGAAGAAGAGGTCTACCAGTTCATCAAGAGCCTGGATGAGAGTTATGACCTTTATCGTGACGCGACCGCTGCCATTCACCGCTGGGCAATCGAGGACTCCGGCGTGCCGCCTATCGATATACCTTTCCACCCTGGGGCTATCCGCTACATGCAAGAGAAAGGGCTATGGAGCGAGAAGATGCAGACATGGAACGATAACCGCCTCGCCCGCCTGGAAGCACTGAAGCAAGCTTGGGATAGCCTGCTGAACGCGGAGCCAGACCTCGAAGGGGATGCGCTTGCCGAACGTTGGGAAGCTCGCCGGCAAGAAGTGATTGGCGCGCTTTGACCACGGGGTGGATGTGTAACTGGGAGCGACATCATGAGCAATTCAAGTCAAGAGCGATTGGAAGGTTCGGCAAGGTGGATAGTGATGGGATTGGGGGCCGTTGGTCTGTTGATGACGATCAACCAAACCTTTGCCCTCAAGCTGTTGGGGTTCTATCCGATCGGTAATGCCTTTATCTACTATCTGATAGGGCTGTTCCTATCGGCGGCACTACTGATCTTTCCGGCTCGCAAGGCTGATACCGAACGCCTTCCCTGGTATGACTGGGTGCTGGCGGGGGCTGCTCTTGGTGGCGCCATCTACCTCGGCCTTAATGGCCTGCGCATGACCCAGCAAGGGTGGGAGTATTTCGCCCCGCTCGAAGCCACGCTGGTGGCAACGATGATGCTGCTACTGGTGCTGGAGGGCGTTCGTCGCTGTGGTGGCTGGGCGATTTTTGCCGTGGCACTGCTGTTTGGGCTCTATCCGCTCTATGCAGGCCACATGCCTGGTTTCCTGTGGAGTAACGGTTTTGGATGGGGGGAAACCATCCGAGCCCATGTCATGGGGGCGGAAAGCATTGTGGGCGTGCCGATGCAGGTCGTCGCCAACCTGATTATCGGCTTCGTCGTATTTGGGATTGCGCTAACCATCACCGGTGGCGGTGAGTTCTTTATGAATTTCGCCACTGCATTGATGGGCCGAAGCCGCGGCGGGCCCGCCAAGGTGGCCGTCGTTTCCAGTGCCTTCATGGGCAGCTTATCCGGTAGTGCGGTATCCAATATCCTGACCACAGGGACGATTACCATTCCTGCCATGAAGCGCAGTGGCTATTCACGCGAATATGCCGCTGCCGTAGAGGCGTGCGCCTCCACGGGCGGAACCTTGATGCCGCCCGTTATGGGGGCCGTTGCCTTCATCATGGCTTCCTTCCTAGGCGTCAGTTACGGTGAGGTAATGCTGGCGGCGTTGCTGCCTGCGGTGCTCTTCTACCTGGCCCTGCTGCTTCAGGTAGATAACTATGCTGCCCGCAAAGGCCTCATGGGCATGCCCGCCAAGGATATTCCCAGGGTGCGTGACACGCTGCTCTCTGGATGGCCGTACCTACTCAGTTTGGGCGTGCTGATCTACATGCTGCTTGTCATGCGTCTGGAAAGCCAGGCGCCTTACTATGCCACCCTGATATTGCTGGCGATTGCACTGGTACGCCGTCAGCAGCGGCTGCGTATCAGCCAACTGCTGGATTTTTTCTATCAGTTGGCACACGGGGTGGGGAGTCTGGTCGCCGTTTTGGCCGGTATCGGTTTGGTGGTCGGTGGGCTTTCCTATACGGGGGTTGCAGGAGCTTTCTCTCGCGAACTGCTGTTGTATGCAGGTGACAGCATTCCCCTGATGCTGGCGGCGGGTGCGATTACCAGCTTTATCCTCGGGATGGGAATGACGGTCAGCGCATGCTACATATTCCTGTCGATCCTGCTTGCGCCAGCGCTAGTGGGTGCTGGCCTCAATCCTCTTGCCAGCCACCTGTTCATTCTTTACTGGGGAATGCTCTCCTATATCACTCCACCCGTGGCGCTAGCCGCCATTACTGCTGCCGGTGTTGCCGGCGCCAACAGCACCCGAACGAGCCTGTATGCCGTGCGGTTGGGAGCCGTGCTGTTCGTACTGCCGTTTCTGTTTGTGCTCAACCCATCGCTGATTTTGCAGGGCCCCCTGTTGAGCGTGATGGCCTCCGCTTTTACAGCCATGACCGCGATCTGGTTGGTGGCAGCGGCGATGGAAGGATACCTTTATCGAATAGGTTCGGTGGGAGTGCGCATGCGTTGTGCGCTGCTGCTGCCTGCCGCACTGATGATCTACCCCGAATGGATCAGTGACCTGCTGGGCTTTCTAGCGCTTGCATTGTGCTACCTGATGGCGATGCTGCACACCACGAAACGCGCAGACATCACGAAGTGCTCCACCTAGGTAAAGTTGCTTGGACACCCACGGCGTTCGTCAGCAGAGCTTGCCGAGCGCCGTCATGCTTACTCTGCATCCCGCAACGCTTTCCCCAGACTGCCAAAGTAGTCGCTGAACGCTGCATTGATCTGTTCCCTCTGTGCGCCCCGTGGGTAAAGCCCTCTTTCCGCTTCAGGAGAGGCCTTGGTGCCTTTGACCAGGAAGTGATTGGTGATGGCCGCATCTTGCACAAACCCTTCAAAGGCGCGTGCGCAGAGCTCTTCGGGTTTACTGTAATAGAGCTGTCCAAGTTTTTTATCCACTTGCACCGAATGCTGAAACAGCTCGCTAGGCTGATCGCCTGCTGGCTGCAGCAGAATAGCTTTGAAACAGTCCATCAATAATTGATTAAGCGGGTGGGGAATGGGCGTCGCATCAGCCAGCCACGCGGTAGAGGCGAACATGCCGTTGGGGATGCCACGAAAACACTTGCTGACGATGTAGTGATCAAAAGCATGAAACCACTCGTGGGCAATGCTGCCGGGGCCAGCGTTTTTAGCCAGCGCAAAACTGCGTTGGCTGGGGTCATAGTGGGCAGAAACACCCGGTCGACCACCGCTGCCGTACTGCAGCGCGATTGAGCCGCGTAGGGAAATCAACGCCTCTGTTCCCTGTAAAATCAACATAAGATCGCACAGTGCATCATGAAACAGCTCGGCGGCACGGTCGCGCTCAGCGTTGGTTACCCAGCGTCCAATCTCAATGGAGCGAAAATCAAACTGACGCCGGATCAGGGCAAAACTGCTGGCTTGCCCTTGGCGATGGTCAGGACCACTGCGATAAAAATCCCGCGCTGCGATGCTCACTTGTCGTTTCTCCTTGCATTCCGCCATCCAGACCCCCACTAACTAACCGTAACGCATTTTAATTGCCTCATTTTCCACCGCCAGGAGAGAGATATGAGCAAGCGTATTTTAGTGGTACTGACGTCTCACGATCAGTTGGGTGATACCGGTAATGAAACCGGTTTTTGGCTCGAAGAGCTGGCAGCCCCTTATTATGTCTTTAAAGACGCGGGTGCTGAAGTAACGTTGGCATCGCCCAAGGGTGGGCAGCCGCCGCTTGACCCAAAAAGTGACGCAGACGATAGCCAAACCGATGAAACGCGCCGCTTTAAGCAAGATGAAAAAGCTAACGCGGAGCTTGCCGCTACCCATCGCTTGAGCGACATGAAGGCTGATGATTTCGATGCGGTATTCTACCCCGGGGGCCATGGCCCGCTATGGGATCTCGTTGACGACGCGGACTCGATTCGCTTGATCGAAACCTTTATCGCCCAAGGCAAGCCGGTTGCCACGGTTTGTCACGCGCCGATAGTGTTGGTAAATGCTAAAGACAGCGCTGGTGAACCGCTAGTAAAAGGCCGCCAAGTAACGGGCTTTACTAACGGCGAAGAGGAGGCTGTGGGCTTGACCAATATCGTGCCGCATCTCGTTGAAGATGCCTTGCAAAAGTGCGGCGGGATTTATAGCAAAGCGGATGATTTCACTCCTTACGTACGTGAAGATGGCCAACTGATCACAGGGCAAAACCCGCCTTCCTCAGCGCTCACGGCTGAAACGCTAATGGCGTGGCTGACGAAATAACCCGCCGGTATTAATACCGGGTTTGGTGACGACGGCGAGGCTCTCCTCGCCGTTTGTATTTTTGGGTGCCGATTAGATTCTGACTATGCTTATAGGGAGATAGGTTATTTATTTTTAAGTAGCTATGTTCTCAACAGCGCAGTTCTCAGCAGCGCAACAAGGAGGCGACTAACATGGAGACAGCACGCGTCTATCGGATGAAAACCGCGGAACATCTCTGCCCATTCGGTATGAAAACGGTCGATTTGTTAAAGCGCAAAGGCTACCAGGTCGATGACCATCCGCTCACATCCCGAGATGAAATCGAGGCATTCAAGGATCAGGAGAATGTCGATACCACTCCGCAAACCTATATAGGTGATAAACGTATTGGCGGCTATGAAGAGGTGCGTGAGCATTTAGGCATGAGCGTGCCGAGTGCAAAAGAGACTTCCTATCGGCCGGTGATCGCGATTTTTGTGACCGCTTTGCTCATTGGGCTGGCGATTAGCTGGGTTGCCAATGGCACCTTAGTGGCAGCACGAATGCCTGAGTATGCGGTGGCCACGGCCATGGTGCTGCTGGGTTTGCAGAAGCTGCAGGATGTAGAGAGCTTTAGCTCGATGTTCCTTAACTACGACTTACTGGCTCAGCGCTATGTCCCTTACAGCTATGTGTACCCCTACGCAGAAACCCTGGCAGGGATACTAATGCTGGCCGGTGCCATGCTTTGGCTGGCAGCACTGCTGGCGCTGTTTATCGGCACGGTGGGCGCGGTGTCGGTTTTTAAAGCCGTGTACGTGGATAAGCGTGAGTTGAAATGTGCCTGCGTTGGCGGAAGCAGCAATGTGCCACTAGGGTTCGTATCGCTGACAGAAAATATCGCCATGGTGCTGATGGGGCTATGGATGCCGCTGAAAATGTTGCTATAACAATCGTCGTCAAAAACTTGCTTGGCTAAAATGCTATTTAAAATCCAAAATCCGTTAAAAAATAATTTATTTGCCGCTACATATCACAGGTTAGATAAACCCGCTGTTATAAAGCGCACTGTGTGCACACAGCGAAGGGAACTCGCGACAGGGAAGAACAAGCAAGGATTGCTTGTGTAGCACAAGGATGCACAAACAGGATGTTTGTGGTGCAAGATCAGGGAAGAATAGATGAAAACCCGGCCAAGGAGTGGCCGGGTTTTTTTACCCTGGAATAAACAAAAATTTAATTAAGCTCTTATGACGCTTTTGTTAATAATGTATTGCTATTGATAGTAAAAAGGCAGCGGTCACAAAGATAAGCCTTTTTTATAATAACCGCTTAAGTTGGTAAGCGATTGTTTTAACAAGCATAGTGATAATAAAGCGAGCTTAATTCACTCAAGGGTATTTCAACCGCTGTTTGACAGTTCAGGCAGCGTACGGTGGTACTGTTTTTACCGGTGCCTTCTAAACGGAAGCGGTTCAAAAACGGGTCTTTGGGTGACTCTGAGTTACCACAATGACGACAGATGACATCCAGCCCGTTGACTTTGCTGCTAATAATAATGTCTCGCACGCTGACCTCCTACCATTAGGTTAGATGATGGTTCAGGCGTGGTAACGTCCGTGTAGAGTAGCATCGTTGCCGATACTTTTAATAGTATAGCGCTGCAAGGCATATGTGCCATATAAAAAAGCGTGCTTTAAATAGGTGCAGTTAATCTGAATAAAAAAGATAAATTTTTTCCGGTTTAATAACATAGGTTAGATAAATAGAGTGTTTTAAGGTTCACTGTGAGTACACAGCATAAGGAAGTGGCAACAGGGAAGATAAAGCTAGGGAAGCTTACGCTCATGGATGCACAAACAGGATGTTTGTGAAGACGAATCAAGGAAGGTTTGATAAAGCCCCAGCCAGGGAGTGGCCGGGGCTTCTTTTTTATACGCTTGTTTTATTTCTTCGCTTTTTTCTTACTTTTCTTACTGTCGTTGCCTTGGCTAACTGTTTTGCCTTCGCTGCTCTCGTCTTTGCTGTCATCCTTCTCACTGTCAGGCTTGTCGCCGCCTTGATGGGTGAGCGGGCTCGCTTGGTCTAAGCGCGGGTGGTTATCCAGGAATTCACGCTGTAGGTCAGGCATGACATCCAGGGCTTGCAGGGTATGGGTGAGGGCATGGATCGCCGCCAGCACGTCCTGGGTATGGCCTGTTTCTGAGATGGTGTGCATGTTGCGAATAGGGAAGCCAATTGAGGTAGCGGCACTATCGATAGACGCCAATACGCCTGCCATGCCATCGGTACCCGTATCCACACCGACAATATCGCGCTGTAGCGGAATGTCCTGCTCTTTAGCGGCAGTGGCGATAATCCGATTGAGCTGTTCACTGGCAATAGAGCCCACCGCCATGGTGAAGCCTTTGCCCATCTCTAGCGGCTGCATACGCTTGTCGCCGATGCCTGGTGCGGCCACGTAGTCATGGTTTACATCGACGCCAATCAAAGCATCCGGCTTCATTTCGCCCGCCATTACGCGGCTGCCGAAACGGCCAATCTCTTCATAGCTGGCAATCGCAAACAGCACTCGCACGTTTTTGGTTCCACCTGCTTTGGCGACCAAACGCGCCACTTCGGCGGTCACAAAGCAGCCTAATCCGTTATCCAGGTAGGCACCGTAGAAGGTATTGGGACTAAAGCCGGAGCGGATTGGACGGTCGAAAATAATCGAATCGCCGGGCCGTACACCCAGGTTCAGCACCTGTTGCTTTTTATTTTCGCCGTGGATCTGTAGATCCAGGTAGATCTGCTCTTTTTTCAGGCCTTTGCTGCCATCGCGCTGGGCAGGATCGGAGAAGTGAATCGCGCCCAGGGCCTCGACCGTGCCGCCTTCAATGCAGCGGTAGCTACCGGGGGCGTCGGGTCTTCGCTGAACAGCTTCACTTCATGGCCGATAAGCACGGTGGGCAGGAAGGAGTCGGTGTTGATCCAGATCTTGCCGTCTTCTCCAATCGAGCGCACCTGCATGCGGATTTTGTCCGCATGGCCGATCAGCATGACCTTGAACATGTCGTCGCGGCCGGGGTGAGTGTCCAGCACAACGCCCGCGTTGCCCTTAAACTGGTGAAGGTGCCAGCTTTTAGGCGCGAAGCTCTCAAAATGCGGCTTGAGCACGCCGTAGGTCATGGCAGCTTCCAGGCCTACGGGGCTAGGGGCGGCAAGAATATCGCGCATCAGTTTGAACTGCGCGTCGGGCATCGGTTGTGTCCAGGGTTTTGCACTATCGCTCATCGTTGTCGCTCACTCATTTTTAGGTGGATGTTAATCACCTCTAGTCTGCCAGATTCCCGCACTGTGTGTAGAGAAAGCCGCTTATTCATGGTGATGAATTAGCTCGCGCAGGGCGCTGGTGGCGGCGGAAGGAGGGTGACGGCGGTTTAATATAATGCCCAGCTCACGACGAATGGTCGGCTCCACCAGCGGGCGGTATTCAATACCATCGGCGGCAATTTGCCGAAAACTGAGCGAGGGCAGCACGCTAATGCCTAACCCCGCGGCTACCATGCGACCTACTGTGGCGATCTGGCGTGCATCGCACAAGATATCCAGCCGTTCTCCTACGCTCTGCATAATGCGGTCAATATCCTGGCGCGAGCTGGAAAGGCGATTGATACCAATAAACGGATAAGCCGCGAGTTGGCTCCAGGCGACGGCTGATTGCGCCAGCAACGGATGCCCGCAGGGGCAAACGACCACATAGCTGTCTTCGAGGACGGGCTCAAACGTCAAGTCGTCTGCGTCGCTTGGTGGCACTGAAAGACCCAGGTCGGCGCGGCCTTCGCGCACCATTTGATTGATCTGCTCAGCCAGCACATCGTGCAGGCTGAGGTTAATACGTGGGTAGGCCTCGTGAAAAAGCTTAATGACGCGCGGGAATAGTCCTGCCGCCAGAGTAGGCAGGGCGGCCACGGTTACCTTTCCGCGCTGTTTGGAAAATTGGTCGTTGAGATCTTCAAAGGCTTCATTCCAATCATTCAAGAGCCGCACGGCAACGGGCAGAAAAGCTTCGCCTTCCGGTGTTAACGCGAGCTGGCGCGTGGTGCGGGCAAACAGTGCACCACC
Source organism: Halomonas sp. PA16-9 (assembly GCF_009728585.1). NCBI lineage: Bacteria > Pseudomonadati > Pseudomonadota > Gammaproteobacteria > Oceanospirillales > Halomonadaceae > Halomonas > Halomonas sp. PA16-9. Next base: position 1,594,490 of record NZ_CP040451.1, read on the forward strand.
GACGTTCTCCTCAAGTTTACGTAGGGCGATCGAGATCGCCGGTTGGGAAAGGTGCACGCGCTCGCTGGCCTCTGCAAGGCTGCGCGAGTGGGCGACGGCAACAAAAACACGCAACTGCTGGATGCTTGGATTCATTTAGAAAGTAAAACATAAGTTAAAAACTATTCAATATACAAAATTAAATCTGAGCACCATGCTTGGCTTATCGCGATTCGATTCGTCGCGATCACCGTTTTAGATAAAAAACCGCTCTACAATAACAATAGCTCGCCTAGCGAGCTTCGGAGACACAATGAAAACGCTACTGACCGCCATGGTGGCAAGCGCCGCTGTGCTAGCCGCTGCGACCTCTCATGCCGATGAACGCCTGTTGATTGGCTCTACCTCCAGCTCCTCCAGCCACTACAGCTACTTTGTGGCAGTCAATCAGATTATTAATAACCAAGTTGAAGGGATCAGTTCTTCGGTTGCCGAAACCGGTGCCACGGTGGATAACCTGCGCCGTTTAGGCCGCAACCAAATCGATATGGGCCTGGTGACCACCAATACGGGGTATCACGCCTACGCCGGTGAGGAGGATTTTGAAGGCCGCCCCGTCGATAACCGCCTGCTCTGGGTCTACACCGTGGCACCGCAGAATACCGTAATGCGCCAGGATGCAGGGGTGGAAACCTTCGCTGACTTAAATGGTGTGCGCTTCAATCCAGGCATTACGGGGTCAGCCACCGAGAAAACCACCGAAGCGGTAATGCGCGCACTTGGCATCGAACCGGAGTATGTACGTGGATCCACCACCGATATGGTCGACGCCATGAAAGATGGTCGCGTGATGGGGTCGGTAAAATCGGGTGTCGGAGAACGTCTGGATGGCTCCTCCATGGATATCGCCACTTTCACACCGATTAGCGTGCTGTCGCTTGACCAAGAGCAGGCCGACACACTGCGCAGCGAAATGCCCGATGTGGCGATTGTCGATGTACCTGAAGGGGCTGCGGAGGGGATTCCTGCCTACACCACTTGGGCCTTTGGTGTTGCCGTGCACGCCCATCCGGATATGGATGAAGAAACCGCCTATCAAATCGTCAAAGCGGTGATGGAAAACCCAGAGCCGCAGGTTAACGCCTTTGCGGCCATGCAGGATGCGGACATGGCGAAAATGACCCTGGAGGTTGGCACCGTGCCACTGCATGCCGGTGCTGCGCGCTATTTCGAAGAGCAGGGGTATGACATCCCCGATGCCTTGCAGCCAGTCCAGTAAGGCCCATTGGAGAAGATGATCATGCGCGAGACAGTCACCAAAGGCTTGGCGCTCCTGTTGGGCGGGCTAATCCTGTATACCTCCGCCACTGGGCCGTTCGAGAGTTTGATTCAGCGGAGTATCTTTCTTGCGCTGGTCATTTTGCTAGGGCTTGCCGTTTACCCGTTAGGGCAAGGCAAGCGCTGGCGCCCGCTGGGTATCGCTATTGATGCGGTGCTGGCAGTGGGAGTGGTAGTTGCCTGCAGCTATGTGGCGCTTAACTACGAGAAAATTCTGGTCGAACTCCCCTGGGCAACACCGCGGGATATGCTGCTGACCGGCGTGCTGCTAGTGGCCATCCTGGAACTGGCACGCCGTGCCATCGGTGTGATCTTTCCACTGTTAGTGTTAGTGGGTTTGGCTTATGCGTGGTTTGGGGCGGCAATCCCAGGGCCGCTTGGCCACCGTGGGTTTGATCTTTACTACATGACCGAAACCATTTACCTCGGTGATTTAGGCGTGTGGGGCATGCTGGTGGGCGTCGCCGCGACCACCATTGCCGCTTTCGTACTGTTCGGCTGTTTGCTGCTGCACACGGGGGGCGGCAATACCTTTATGGATCTGGCGCTGCGTATCAGCGGACGCTCGCCGGGCGGTGCTGCCAAAGTGGCCACGGTGGCCTCGGGCTATTCGGCATGGTCAGCGGCAGTGCGGTGGCCAATGTGGCCACCACGGGCAACTTCACCATTCCCATGATGAAACGCTTAAATTATCCACGCCCGTTCGCGGCTGGGGTAGAAGCCGTGGCCTCTACCGGCGGCCAAATCGCACCGCCGATCCTGGGCGCTGCGGCATTTATCATGGCGGAAATTCTCGGTGAAAGTTACCTGCGTATCGCCTTGGCGGCCTTGTTGCCAGCGATTCTTTTCTACCTGGGGGTGTTTGTCACCATTCACTTGGTCGCCAAGCGCCGCCAACTGCAGGTAGTGCCCGATGATGAGCTACCAAGCTGGTCAGACGTGATACGCCCTGAACGAATTATTCCCATTCTGGCTGCATTAGGCGGGCTGTTTTACGGCGTGCTCAGTGGTCGTTCGATCCAAATGTCGGCGTTCTACGGCATCTTGATGACCGTGCTAACGTTCGTGCCTTTTGCGCTTATGGCTAAGATGCCGCTGCGCGAGATCCTCGGCAAGCTGGTGGCAGGCTTAGTCGATGCAGGCAAGGGCATGGTCATTATTGGCGTGCTGCTGGCCGGGGCGCAGATACTGGTGGCGATGATCGGTATGACAGGCATCGGTGTGACCCTAGCCAGCTTGATAGTCACGGTGGGCGGAGAGTCGCTGTTCCTGGTCGCCTTTATCGTCGGCGGCGTGTGTCTGATTTTGGGCATGGGGATTCCGACCACGGCAGCGTATGTTCTGGTGGCATCAGTGCTGGCGCCTGCGCTCACCACCATCGGTGTTGAGCCGCTGATTGCCCACCTATTCGTTTTCTACTTCGCGACACTCTCAGTCATTACACCGCCTGTCTGCATTGCGGTCTTTGTGGCCTCAGGCATTGCCGACACCAACTGGCTGCCTGCGGCGGTTGAATCAGTGCGCTTGGCGGCGGCTATCTACGTCATTCCCTTCCTGCTGCTGATCTACCCAGCCCTGGCAGGGTTTGGTTCTGCCCTGGAGATCGTCTTGGCCAGCTGCCAAGGGGTCGTGTTTGTGATGGCCTTCGCCGCGCTGATGTCCCGGGTAGCCATGACGGGTAAGCGCGTGATCGATGTCGTGGGGCTGATCGCGGTCATTGGACTGGCGCTGACACCCGGCTGGCTGACCACGCTGGCGGCGCTAGCCCTGATCATTGGGCTATTTATACGCCGCCGCTCGCTGCTGAGAGACGAGCAGGGGGCCGTCGCGGGCGACCACCACTCTCTTCAGGCCAAGGAGACACAGCTATGAGCTTTTTATTAGGCAGTGGTGCGGGTTTTTCTGGCGACCGTACCGATGCGGCCGTGGCGGTGGTGGCAGAGTTGATCAAGCGACAGCAGCCCTCCGCTTTAGTATTTGAAACCCTGGGTGAACGGACATTAGCGGCAGCTCACCGCGCGATGCGTGATGATCCCGAAAGCGGGTTTGAACCGCTGTTAGACGAGCTGCTGGCGCCAGTGCTCCGCGACTGCCTGGATCACGACATTAAGATTTTAGGCAACTTTGGTGCGGCGAACCCCCGTGGTGCTTGTCAAGTAATTGCTGACTTGTCGACACAGCTTGGGCGCGGGGATGTGCGCATTGCCCAGGTGCACGGTGACGATATCCGCCAGCAGCTACATAGCTTGGACTTACAGCGCTGGGAGGCCGAGCGGCTGGATATGCCTGGCGATGACGCCCTGATTTCAGCCAATGTCTACCTGGGAGCCAAGGCGCTGGCTGAGGCGTTGGTCATGCAGGCGGATGTGGTGGTTACAGGCCGTGTTGCCGACCCGGCGCTGTTTTTAGCGCCGCTGATGCACCACTTCGATTGGCGTTGGGACGATTGGGATCGCCTGGGCGGGATGATGGCGGGGCATTTGGCTGAGTGTGGCGCCCAGGTAAGCGGCGGCTACTTTGCCGGGTTTTAAAGACGTGCCGGGGCTCGCCACGGTGGGCTATCCGATTATTGAAGTGGAGCAGGATGGCAGCCTTATTATTACCAAGCCTGCCAATACCGGTGGCTGTGTTACCGAGCAAACGGTGAAAGAACAGCTGCTTTACGAAGTGCATGACCCGGCGAATTACCTAACCCCGGATGTCACGGTGGATCTTTCCCACGCCGAGGTGCGTCAGTTGTCACCTAACCGTGTGGCGGTGACGGGAATTCGCGGCAAGCCTGCGCCTGAGCGGCTAAAAACCACCGTGTGCTATGAAGGCGGTTGGCAGGGCGAGGCGGAAATCTCCTATGCCGGCCCGAACGCCTTGGCACGAGCCCAGCTTGCAGCGCAGGTACTGCGTGAACGATTGGTGTTTCGAGCCCCTGCTGCGTACCCGCTTGGATATCATTGGCTTGGCCAGCGTATTCGATAGCGATAGCGGTGAGCTGCAGCGTAGCGCTTCAGCGTCTGCCAGCGGCGATTATCGGCTGCGACTGGCGGCCGAGCACAGCGAGCGGCGCTGGGTAGCCCGCGCCACCCAGGAGCTATTGGCGCTTTATTGTGCCGGGCCTGCGGGCGGCGGCGGCGTGCGGCGTCAGTTTCAACGGCGAGTGTTTACGGCCTCATATTTGGTCAAACGTAGCGACGTTCATGCCCATGCCAGTCTGTTTGAAGCGTCGCCCCTCGGCGAACGTAGGAGTGAACGTTATGCTGCAAGCTGAACCCACGCAAACGGCGGTGCACCCGCATTCCTCGGTCACCCTTCATCAACTCGCCCATGCCCGTGCAGGTGATAAGGGCGAGCGGCTAAACGTGGCACTGTTTGCCTATGACCCAGACCATTACACCACCCTGCTGGAGCAGGTAACCGAGGAGCGTGTGCTGGCGCTGTTTGCTCATCGTGGTGCCAGCCGAGTGCGGCGTTACCCTTTGCCTAATTTGGCGGGCATGAACTTCGTGATCGATGACGTGCTGCAGGGCGGCGTTAATGGCGCGCTCAACTTGGACGGGCATGGCAAAACGCTATCGTTTTTGCTGTTAAGCATGGAGGTAGATGCGAGCTAGGCCTTTTTAACCTCGCTCCTCGACTTAGGTGGTCATGACCCGCTGCCTGAAAGGCCTTACTATGACGATAAAATACGCACGCTAATTAACATAACGTCCGCTCAGTCGTCGTTAAAGAGCCGTTCAGGAGCAGCCCCATGACCGTCGCAACGCTAGGTGCCCAGCGCTTCAAAGTGCTGTTGGCGGGCGTTTTTAGCCAAATATTATGTGTTGGCATCGCGCGCTTTGCCTATACCCCATTGCTACCGGTCATGCAGCAGCAGACCTGGATGGGTGATGCCGATGGCGGCTGGCTGGCTGCGGTTAACTACGCGGGCTATATGCTGGGGGCCGTGCTGGCCGCCTCTATTCACAGTATTTATATCAAAGACACGCTATTTCGCTGCGGGTTAATCCTGGCGGTAATCACGACTGCGGGTATGGCGCTTACCGATCACTTCTGGGTTTGGGCGGGGTTGCGTTTTCTGGCGGGTCTTTCAAGCAGCGCTGCAATGCTATTAGCGTCAGGGCTGATTCTTCACTGGTTAATCCAACATCGCCAGCGCGGCGAGCTGGGAATTCATTTTGCCGGTTTGGGGCTAGGCATGATTGTCGCGGCGGTGGCAGTGGAGATGATGCTCCAGTTTTCCTTTAGCTGGCAGACCCAATGGTGGGGCTTTAGCCTGCTGGGTGCCGTGCTGCTGGTGCCTGCCTGGCGCTGGCTGCCGCGGCCGGAAAGGCCGCTAGAAGGGGCTCACGTGGCGAGTAGCCGAACCGCTACGCCGCCAACACGTATTTTTATGCGCTGGATGCTCGCCGCCTACTTTTGCGCCGGTTATGGCTATGTGATCAGCGCTACCTTCTTAGTTGCCATCGTTGAGCGTGAGCCGCTGCTGGCGGGGATGGGCAACTGGACGTTCGCTCTGGCCGGTTTAGCCGCCGCCCCAGCGGTGATGCTGTGGGATCTGGTCGCCCGTCGAGTGGGCTATTTAGGGGCGCTTATTCTCGCCATGGGGATTCAGGTAGTGGGGATCGTACTGCCTGCGATTACCGCGAACTCAGCAGTGGTACTGCTCAGTGCGGTGCTCTATGGCGGTACCTTCCTTGGTTGCGTCAGCCTTGTGCTGACCATGGCAGGTAGGCTCTATCCTTCCAGCCCCGCGCGGCTAATGGGGCAGATGACTCTGGCATACGGCGCCGCCCAGATATGCGCCCCGGCATTAACCGGTATGTTGGCTGAAACCTCTGGCCACTATGATGTTGGGCTGTGGTTGGCGGGCGGTTTTGTAACGCTTGGCGCGGTGCTGCTGGCCTGTTTGCGCCGGGTAGATCAAACCGCTCAACGCTTGGATGCCGCCGCAAAAGCCACGGTGTACGCCTAGGAACTGGGGCCTAGTGGGCATTACCCTCGAAATCCTTTAGGATGAGCGCCTTTTTCTTACGGGATATGGGCAAATGACCTCTTCTAGGCAACCTCGCACCCAATGGCTAGGCCGCTGGGGGTTTATGTTGGCGGCCACCGGTTCGGCGGTGGGGCTAGGCAATATCTGGAAATTCCCCTACATGACTGGGGAGTTTGGCGGCGGCGCCTTCGTGCTGGTCTATCTAACGTGCATCTTTGCCGTGGGTGTGCCGGTGATGATGGTCGAAATCGCGTTTGGTCGGCGGGGACGTGGTAGCCCGGTGGATGCCATACGGCGCGTGGTCAATGAGTCTGGCCGTTCATCGGCCTGGTCGTTGATTGGTTGGATGGCCATGCTCTGCGGCTTTATGATCCTGTCGTTTTACGTGGTGGTGGCGGGCTGGTCGTTCTCGTATCTGTGGAAGATGCTGACCGGGGGCTCGCGGGCAGCAGCGTTGATGAGATGGCCGCTGTGTTCGGGGCCAATAACGCCAATCCGCTGAACCTCGGTTTCTGGAGCACCCTGGTTACGCTGGCCACCATGTTGATCGTGGGTAAAGGCGTGCAGCAGGGAATCGAGAAGAGCGTTAGCTGGATGATGCCGGGGCTGGTGATCATGCTGGTGGTGTTGATTGGCTTTGGTATGTTTTCCGGTGGCTTTGGCGCTGCGGTTAACTTTCTGTTCTCCTTCAATGCGGGCAGCCTCTCTAGCGAAGGCCTGCTGGCAGCGCTGGGTCATGCGTTTTTCACCCTCTCGCTGGCCTCTGGAGCGATTCTGACCTACGGCAGCTACTTGCCTAAAGACGCCTCTATTGGCCGCACCACGGTGAGTGTGGCGGTGGCGGATACCGTTGTTGCCTTGATGGCGGGGCTTGCGATCTTCCCGGTTATTTTCGCCAATGGCATGAACCCCGGCGAAGGCCCAGGGCTAATTTTTATGAGCCTGCCGCTGGCTTTCCAGGCGATGCCGCTGGGCACCCTGTTTGGCATTCTGTTCTTTCTGATGCTCTCTATGGCAGCGCTGACCTCTTCGATCTCTATGGTCGAAGCCACGGTTTCCTGGCTGTGCGACAACAAAGGTATCTCGCGTTCGGCAGCCGCCTGGGGCACCGGTATTGTGCTGTGGTTGATTAGCACACTGGCGATGCTGTCGTTTAACCTGGGCGCGGATTGGACACTGGCCGGTAAGAACTTCTTTGACTGGCTGGATTATTTAACCTCGCGCTGGATGATGCCGTTGGGTGGCCTGGGCACGGTAGTGGTAGCGGGGTTTGTGCTGAAAAGCGAGACCTTCCGCGACGAGCTGGGGCTTGCCCCCTTGTCTTATGCGCTGTGGCTAACCATGGTGCGCTACGTTAGCCCGCTGGGCATTGTGGTGATTTTTGTCGACGCGCTGGGCGTTTATCAGGTCTCGTTTGCGGCTCACTGGCCCTGGTTGCTGGGGATTCTGTTTACCATGGTCGCGCTTGGAGAAACCTTAAGCCCGCGGCTGCGTACTGCGCTTAGCGCTGGTTAACGCCTGCTGTTTTTTCTGCTTCTCTTTCTGCTTTGCCTCGGCGGCGGCGACTGCGCCGGGGTGAGTGCCCACTTTCATCAACTCGTCCCAGCGCGTGGTATAGCGGTCTGAGCGGTGGGCGCAGCGCAGTTGCCAAGCAGCAGGGGCATCCGTCATACCAAAGCTGATAGTGCCTTGCCCCATGCGCTGGTTGATCTGATCCACGGTTGCCATTAAAAACGGATGGCGATCACGGACTGGCGGATGCAGCAGCGAAAGCTGGTGCTGCTCTGCATCCACTAAATCCAGCAGCATCACGCCAGCTTTCATGAACTGGTAGCGGGGGCGATGAATCTGCTCAAGGCCTTGGCGTACGGCATCAAGGATCACCCGGGTATCGTCGCTGGGTGAGGGCAGGGCGATCAGCGCCTGCGGGAAGTATTGCAACTGATCGCGGCGATGACGGTTAGTGTTGAGAAATACCATCACCGCACGAGCTAAGCTACGTTGCTCGCGAAGTTTTTCAGCGCTGCGCTGGGCGTGGCGCCGCAGTGCATTATGTACTTCTGCAAAAACGCCGGTGGGCTGGCCGAAAGAGCGCGAGGTCATAATGCGTTGGCGCGGTTGATCCAGGGCGTTCATCTCCATACAAGGCGTGCCACGCAGCTCGAGCGCGGTGCGCGCCAGCACCACAGAGAAGCGCTTGCGCAACTGCTTGTCGTCGCTTTGACGCAAGTCCCAAGCGGTGGTCACGCCGCCAATCGCTAAGCGCCCGGCAAGCCGATGGCCGACGCCCCACACGCTGCCCACCGGCGTACGTTTGAGCAGCGCCTGCGTCGTGTGATCTTGTCCATTAAGCAGGCAAACGCCTTGGTAATGTGGGTCTTGCTTGGCAAGGTGATTGGCTAATTTGGCGAGCGTGTGGGTGGGTGCCAGCCCAACACACACCGGTAACCCTAAATGGCGGCGAATACGATGGTGCAATTCTCGCCCCAGCCTCTCACACTGCTCTGTGGTTAATCCTTCCAGGTAGACGAACATTTCATCTATTGAGTAGGGCGCAATTGCAGGGCAGGCATCGCGTAGTAGTTGGGTCAGCCGTGCCGACATATCTCCGTAGAGTTCATAGTTAGACGACAGCAGGTGGATCTCGCCGCGCTGACGCATTTCTTCAAGCTTGAAGGCTGGCGCACCCATAGGGATACCCAGCGCTTTTAACTCGGCGGAGCGGGCGATGACACAGCCGTCGTTGTTCGACATTACCCCCACGGGCCTACCTTCCAGCTTGGGCTGAAAAACCCGCTCGCAGCTGACGTAGAAGTTGTTGGCATCGACTAGACCGATCATCGCAAGTACTCGTGCACGACGGCGCGCACTACCCCCCATAGCTGGCAGTCGCTGCCTTCAAGTGGCAGTGGCGGATAGTTAGGATGTGTTGAGCACAGGTGCGGCGTTCCCCGATAGAGCGCATAGCGTTTAATTAGGGCCTCGCCCTCTAGCATAGCGACCAGAATATGTCCCAGTTGCGGTTCAATACTGCGATCAACCACCAGCAAATCACCCTCAAAAATTCCCCAACCCTCCATGCTGTCGCCGGTGGCGGTGACATAAAACGTCTCAGTAGGGTTTTTAACCAGCCGTGTGTTGAGATCCAGCGTGCATGGCTCGTAATCCTGGGCTGGCGAAGGAAAGCCACTAAAACCAGCGCGGCCACAAGGCTGCGGCTGAGAGGTTAACGGCAAGGCAGGGGTAAAGTGAGAAGACTGGCCCGGCATCGTCGGCATCCTGGTGCTTAAAATATTGTATAAATATACAGTATTTTGCATGGCGAAGGAAAACGCAAATTGACGCCCCCTGAGATCGCTTCATTGTGTTCGCGATGACACTTTCTCTGTCATTACATGAATCACGCTCATGCAAGACCTGACGAGGATGCGATGAAAGTCGCGTCAGGCTGCGTTATGATAGCGCCCTCGCTTCTTCCATGATGACCCTTTCTCGTTACGAGGTTCCCGCCGATGTTCAGCCGCGATATGACAATTGCCGGATTTGATGATGTGCTGTTTGATGCCATGCAGAAAGAAGTGGAGCGCCAAGAGGCCCACATCGAACTGATCGCTTCCGAAAACTACGCCAGCCCCGCGTACTCGAAGCTCAGGGCAGCCAGCTGACCAATAAATACGCTGAGGGCTACCCCGGTAAGCGCTACTACGGCGGCTGTGAGTTCGTCGATATCGCTGAAAACCTGGCCATTGATTACGCCAAAGAGCTGTTCGGCGCCACCTACGTGAACGTTCAGCCCCACTCAGGCTCGCAAGCCAACAGCGCGGTGTTCCAAGCGCTGGTTAAGCCAGGCGATACCATTTTAGGTATGAGCCTGGATGCGGGCGGCCACCTGACCCACGGTGCCAAGCCTAATTTTTCTGGCAAACACTACAACGCCATTCAGTACGGTCTGGATGAGCAGGGGTTAATTGATTACGATCAAGTGGCTCAGCTTGCTCGCGAGCACAAGCCCAAAATGATCATCGCCGGCTTCTCAGCCTATTCACAAATTGTTGATTGGGCCAAGTTCCGTGAAATCGCCGATGAAGTAGGCGCTTACTTACTCGTTGATATGGCCCACGTCTCTGGTCTGGTCGCGGCAGGCGTATACCCCAGCCCCTTGCCCCATGCCCATGTGGTCACCTCCACCACCCACAAAACCCTACGCGGCCCCCGCAGTGGCGTGATTCTCTCAGCGGAAAACGACGCTGATATCGAGAAGAAGCTGCAGTCAGCGGTTTTCCCCGGCGGCCAGGGTGGCCCCTTGATGCACGTAATCGCCGCCAAAGCGATCTGCTTCAAAGAGGCTATGGAGCCCGAGTTCAAAACCTACCAGCAGCAGGTAGTTAAGAACGCTCAGGCAATGGCCAAGGTGTTTATCGATCGCGGTTACGACATCGTCTCTGGTGGTACCGAAGACCACCTCTTCCTGCTTTCGCTGATTAAGCAGGGCGTAACGGGCAAAGATGCCGATGCTGCTTTGGGTCGTGCTCATATCACCGTGAACAAGAACGCTGTTCCTAACGACCCGCAAAGCCCGTTTGTCACCTCTGGCCTGCGTATTGGCACCCCGGCGGTGACCACGCGCGGTTTCAGTGAACAAGAGTGTAGTACGTTGGCAGGTTGGATCTGTGACATTCTGGACGTACTGGCCAAGGGCGAAGACACCAGCGCCATCGAAACCCAGGTGTTGGATAAAGTGGCCGAGGTTTGTGCGCGGCTTCCGGTTTATAAATAAGCAGCTGTAACCATTCTCCTTGGCAAAGGATAGCCACAAAGAACGGGCGGCCGTTAGGGTCGCCCGTTTTTTTGTGGCTTAACGGTAATGCTAGCTAGGGTTTCCGAGAGCTGCCAATCTTTGCTTGCGTCGATGTTAGTACTTGAAATGTGGACAAACTGTAGAAGTGTGAGTGCACAGGTCAGTCTGATGTCTTGGTTGAACTTGACTTACGCAAATGTGCTCGAATGGTCTTCAGGCTCGGCTGGCCTATTGTGCTAGCTCAATGAGTTAGTAAGCGATCCAGAACGGGATGTCATTCTGATTGGCTTAGCAGGGTTAGGGGGAGTATGATGCTGCTTGGCTAACTAAATGGTCTAAACTAGTTGGATAATCATGGACTTACCTGCTCCCCATGACCAGTGCTCTCAACGCCCCTACCCTAGACAGGGGCGTTTCTGTTATGCTGCCGCGATTAATCTTCGCGTGACTTCTTTGATTCAACGGTGACCCTTCCATGGCAAAGCAACAGGAAGCAACGGATCTGCAGCGTGCATTAAGCGCCTGTAAAGGTTCGTTTGTATCGGTGGGCTTTTTTAGCATGTTTGTTAACCTGCTGATGCTTGTTCCTCCGATGTATATGCTCCAGGTGTACGATCGCGTCCTCAGCACGCAAAGTCTCGACACTCTGATTATGTTGACGCTCGTCGTCGTGTTCTTATTTTTGGTGATGGGGGGGCTCGAACTTGTTAGGTCAAGGATGTTGGTTAGGATTGGTAACCGCTTAGATACCACTATCAACCAGCGGCTTTATAGTGCCATGTTCCGACGCAGTTTAGTCGCGCAGGGATCCCAAAGCGCTCAGCCTCTCAATGATTTGACTAGTTTGAGGCAATTTCTAACTGGTAACGGTTTATTTGCTTTCTTTGACGCCCCATGGGTGCCCATTTATTTGGGTATTTTGTTTATTTTCCATCCATGGCTTGGGGTATTTGCTACTTGTGCTGGCATTATTTTATTCGCGCTGGCGGTGGCTAACGAAAAATCTACTAAGAACCTGCTAGCTGAAGCTAATAGCGAGCAGATTCAAGCGCAAAATCTGGCTAATTCTAATTTAAGGAATTCAGAAGTGCTGCATGCTATGGGCATGCTCCCTGGGATTATGGGGCGTTGGTCAAAGCGCCACCATGAATTTCTTGCTAAACAGTCACAAGCTAGTGATCGTGCAGGCGCATTGACGAATACGTCTAAAGTAATGCGCTTACTGTTTCAGTCATTAATTCTTGGTCTAGGTGCTTTCTTAGTACTCGAAGGTGAAATGTCCCCAGGTATGATGATTGCAGGTTCTATCCTTATGGGGCGGGCGTTGGCTCCAATTGACCAAATGATAGGCGGATGGAAGGGGTTTGTATCCGCGCGTGGTGCCTATAGCAGGTTAAATGAGCTACTGACGCAAATACCCGATGAACAGCGCCACATGTCATTGCCGCCTCCCCAAGGGGTTGTGGATGTTGAAAACGTTGCTGCTGCTCCTCCCGGAAGCCGTATGGCGACCATTCGTGGTATTAATTTTAGTGTCGCGAAAGGTGAGCATATCGGCATTATCGGCCCCAGCGCTGCAGGCAAATCAACGCTCGCTCGTGTATTGCTGGGCATATGGCCGACTCAAGTGGGCGATGTACGGCTTGATGGTGGGGAAATTAATCAATATAACCGTGATGAGCTCGGCCCCTTTATTGGTTACCTACCACAAGATATCGAGCTGTTTGATGGCACTATCAGTGAAAATATCGCCCGCTTTGGCAATGTCGATCCAGGAAAAGTTGTTACAGCTGCTAAAAAAGCGGGCGTTCATGAAATGGTATTGGAGCTCTCTAATGGTTACGACACCATTATTGGTTCTAACAGCGGGGCGCTCTCTGGTGGTCAGCGTCAGCGCTTAGGTCTAGCACGTGCTTTATACGGTAATCCTGTCTTCGTGGTTTTAGATGAACCCAATGCAAACTTAGATGATGCTGGTGAGCGAGCGCTAAGCCAGGCAATCGCTCAATTAAAGGCTGAAGGCACAACGTTGTTTGTAATAAGTCATCGAACCAGCGTACTAAAAAATATGGATAAGCTACTGGTCATGAAAGAAGGTCAAATGAATATGTTTGGCCCTCGAGATGAAGTGCTTGCCCAGTTCGCTAAAAAATCACGCCCCCAGGTGAACCAGCAAAGCGCTGCCCGTCTTTCTGCCATAGCAGGCGGTCGTGGTGCTGGAAATGGCAATGAGGAGTCGTAATATGAGCAATCAAAAAGACCAGCTCCCAGCCAAGCAAGAAATCGACGTAACGCCGCAGGGGCCAACCACCATTGACGGAGAAGCTCAAGAAAAGCTGCCTACTAGTGATAAAGGCTACCGTAAGCTCGGTTACGCTATTTTAGGTATAGCGCTTGGCGGGTTTATTCTCTGGTCTGTGACAGCTTCATTAGCTGTGGCTGTTGTGGCCCCTGGTAATGTCTCCATGGAGTCTTTTAAACGCACGGTTCAGCATCTTGAGGGCGGTATTGTTCGGGAACTGTTGGTGCAAGATGGTGATAAAGTAGAAGCTGGTCAGCCTCTGGTGGTATTGAGCGACACTCAAGTGCGCTCGCAGTTGGAGATTGCACAGTCGCAATACTATATCAACCGTGCGATGGAAGCGCGTCTACTGGGCAGAACAGCAAGGAACCGAAACACTGGAACTGCCGGAAGAGCTTATGTCAATTGACGATGACAGAGTCCAGCAAGTGACGGCTGTTCAACAAAGCCTATTCCACGCGCGACGTCAATCGCTGCAAAGCAGCTTAAACGCCATGGATCAACAGATCATTCAAATGCGAGAGCAGATCGATGGTCTTGAATCACGGATAAGTGTCAATAATCAGCGTATTGGCTCACTACGTTCTGAGGCAGAAGATTTTCGCTCCCTCTACCGGGAAGGACTGGGTGATAATCAGCGTCTGCGTGAGCTGGAGCGCCAAGTATTACAGTACGAAGGCGAGAATGCAGAGTTTCAATCTAATATTGCTCAGCTTCGTTCGCAAATCAGCGAAAACCGCATGCAAAAAGAAACTACTTTGCAAGAGTTTCAAGCCGAAGTAGGTGAGAAACTACGCGATGCCCAAGCACAAATAGCAGAGGCAGAAGAACGTATTATAGCGCTGACTGACCAAGTCAACCGTACTGTTGTGAGTGCTCCAGTGTCAGGCACTGTAGTTGGACGTCAAGTGCATACGGTCGGCGCCGTTATTCGCGCCGGTGATCCTATTATGGAGATAGTACCTTCCGGCGACGGCTTTGTAATTGAAGCCCGAGTACCCACGCGCGATATAGACAACCTGTTTATTGGTCAGCTCGCTGAAATTCGGTTTTCCGCTTTTAATCAGCGGTTAACAAGCATTATTGACGGTGAAATTATTCATATCAGTGCCGATAGTTTTGAGGATGAGGCAACAGGTCAGCGTTATTATAAAACGCGTATACGTGTAACAGAACAAGGGCAAGAAGACATGACCGAGCAAATGCATCTGCTTTCAGGTATGCCGGCCGAGGTCATGATTCGTACCGGTGAACGCACTTTTGCTAGCTACATCGCCAAGCCTGTTACCGACATGTTAGCCCGCGCTATCAGGGAGGACTAATGATACGGACGCCATGTTTTACCCTAAGTACACTGGCACTTGCAGTCTTGCTTTTAAGCCAATCTGCGTTAGCACAAAACGATGTGCCTGCTGATCAGCAGGCTCTAACCGAGCTGCAGGCGCTGGCAAATGCAGAAGCGCAGCCCCACGTTTTACCATCACTACCAGGCCTATTTGTTAGGGCATTACGCCACGATTCAGATCTGACGCGCCAGCGGTATGAGCTCGATGCCACTCGCGAAGAAATACCTATGGCACGTTCCCAACTGCTACCGCGAATTAGCGCTTCAGGCGGCTACTTATGGCAAGATTCAACGAATATACAAACTTCACCGGACGATTTTGGTTTAGATCAGCCTGCGCAGCGTCCGGGGGAGATTGACGAAACTTACTACCAAGTTCAGCTACAGCAACCGCTATTTAGCCTAGAACGCTGGCGTAAAATGGGAGTTGCTGATGCCCAAGTAAGTGCTGCTGAGTTACAGCTAGCCGTTCTTGAGCAAGAGATGGCGCTTCAAGTTAGCGAAGCCTATATTAAAGCCTATTTAGCGGCGCAGCGATTAGGACTCTTAGAATCTCAGCAAGATTCTCTCGACCTGCAAGTACGTCAAGCAAGTCGAGCATTCGACTTAGGCGTTGGCAATCGTGTTGATTTGCTCGAAGCCCAGTCGAGATATGACCAAGCGGTATCTGACGCGGTTGAAGCTGAGAATGAGTTAGATAACGCGCTTAGCGAATTAGAACGACTTACCGGAGTGACGCCAAGGTTTCAAGGCACTGCCCCTGGTGAGCTGACCACTGTAACCCTCAATGGCGATATTGGTGAGCCTGATGAGTGGATATCCCGTACTGGCCAAAATTTAAATGTTCTGTTGGCCCAGCAAGAGCAGGAAATCGCGCAAGCTGATACAAGCGTAAGGCGTTCAGGCTACTATCCTGAGGTAAATCTGAGTCTGAGCTATTCAGACCGAACCAGTGACGATGAACTGCGGGAAAGTGAAGACTATAGGGCAAACGTTGAACTTAGCGTGCCTATTTATCGGGGCGGCTATACTAATGCCAGCGTTCGACAAGGCGAAAAGCGTATTGAAGCTGGGTTGGCTGCCATTGACAATGAGCGCAATCTCGCTGTCCAAGAGGTACGCCAACGGATAAGGTCGCTTAATGGCGGTGAACGCCGCCTGGAAGCACTAAATCAAGCTATTTCGTCCAGCCAGCTATTCCTGGAAGCCGCTGAACGCGGCGAGCAATTAGGGCTGAGAGACCTGGTGGATGTGCTTGATGCACGAGCAAGTCTGTATGATCAGCGGATTAAGTATGTCGACACAGTCGGCGACTACGCTCTTGATATGCTCGCACTCCATACTGCTGTAGGCAGTTTAGAGAGCGACGACCTAGATCATATCATGGAGCTACTAGCGTCGTTGTCTACTTCATCGCAGGTAGCGCAGTAGTCAAGCAACTATTATGGCCGCTATAAAAACAAGCCAAGGCAGTGAATGGTTACGGCGTGGAATGCGATGCTTTGATGCAGCTGTAGCGATTATTATTTCGCTTGCCACGCTCTGGTTAATGCCTAATGTCCGTGTGGATGGGCATGATTATCTGTTTCTTATTCTAATTGGTAGCCTTTTACTGCCTGCGGTGGGGGAACTGCTAGGTCTCTACCATCCCTGGCGTGGCAGAAGCCTATACACCATGTTGGGAGTCTATTCTTTAAGCTGGGTGGTGACTATCGCGCTAATTAGCCTTTTATTAGTTGCCACGCAAAGCACTCAATATTTTTCTCGTTTGTGGATGGGAAACTCAGCATTGGGCGTTTTAGTGTCAGGCATGACCACACGCATGGCACTTTATATCTATCTACGCAGTTTAAGAGCGCGTGGCGCCAATATTAAACGCGTATTGCTGATTGGACACCAAAGCAATATCAAACGAATAGAAAGCCGTTTGCATAGCATGCCCTATGCCGGTTATGGCATCAAAGATGCCTACGAAGACGATAATAGCAGCACATTCATAGACACAATTACGGCGTTAACTGCTCAATATGCCTTTGAGCGTGATTTTGATGAGATTTGGCTCAGCTACCCACTGAGTGATGGCGAAAAGGTCAGGCGACTTTCTGCAAGCTTGATTGGTATACCCGTTAATGTGCGTTACTTTCCTGATTTAACAGATATACGTCTGCTGAATCACCGTATGGCGCAAGTTGTAGGTCTTTACTCCCTAGAACTAAATTACAGCCCGCTTGATAGTGCACCACTGCGGCTATTGAAATCTATAGAAGATTATCTCCTAGGTGCTCTCATATTTATTGTATTTTTACCGGTAATCTTAGCTGTTGCTGGGCTGGTGAAGTGGAAAATGGGAGGGCCTGTACTCTTCAAGCAGTACCGACATGGCATTGATGGAAAGCGTTTTCGAATTTATAAATTTCGCACTATGAGCTTGCATCATGCCAAACACACCCAACAAGCACGTTATGGCGACCCACGGATTACTCCATTAGGAGCTTTTTTGCGAAGTACTAGTCTAGATGAGTTACCTCAGCTTTATAACGTACTCCAAGGTCGTATGTCGCTGGTGGGTCCTCGCCCTCATGCCATGGATCACAACGAATATTACAAAGATGTCATAGAAGACTATATGCAACGTCACCGGGTAAAACCCGGAATTACAGGATGGGCACAGGTTCATGGTTGGGGGTAATACGGAAAAACTCAATGATATGAAAAAGCGAGTAGAGTACGATCTTTACTATATTGATAATTGGTCGTTAGGATTAGATATAAAGATTTTGGCTATGACGATTTTGAAAGGTTTCGTGAACCAAAAGCCATAGGGTATATGCCCATTGCTAGTGAGTTTCATAAATGAATTTTTCTTGGCAAAAAGTGATATCAAAAGCTGTGAACTTGTCTTGTTTCAGACTTGTTGAATATAAGGTAAATTCATTATCTCTTGGCACAGTAAGGTGTACCCCAGTCATGGGGTAGAAGATAACGCTGCTTGATGATTAGTTCCTAGGGTTCCAATAAGAAGTATGCATTGAAAGTATCGGTTTAATCCAAGCAGGTAGGTGTTTTTCTAGACGCCCTAAACGATAACCGAGATATTTCAAACTTGTGCGCACTATCACTTCTGGCAGCCTGTGGAATGCTTTTTTAGCAGTATAACCTAGCTCGGACACCACAAAGCGTATGCCTTCTCCTTCAGCGTTCCCTAGCCACTCTAATAGCCACGCCTCACGATGATGAAGAACGCCAATATCGAAGTAGCGACGAAATTCTTCGAGCAACGAGTAGTTATGGGAATGAAGGACACAGGCCTGAGAGCAGTAGGCCAGTTTCCACCCCCCTTTTAATAATCTTGCGCCGGCAATCATATCTTCACTCAGAATGGTCTTTTCAGGGAAACCATCAACAGCTAGTAAGGCATCACGTCGGTAGGCGGTAAAGGAGTTAGATAAAAATGCTGCTTTAATACCTAAATTAGGGATGTCCCCTTTATCTACCACACGCGATTGGGCAGGGTAATTAAAATAGCGGGCGTGTGCTGCAATTGGTGTGGCCTCTAAATGGGGTAACTGCCGGCCAAACGCCGCTCCGATACAAGGATCCTCAAAAGCTTTTACTAACTGAATGAGCGCACTGGGGTCGTCGACTAGTGCATCCTGGGTAAGGAAAATAATAATATCACAATCACGTAAATAACTAAGAGCCCACTGACGGGTGCCGCCATGGTCAAAGTCACAGCGCTGAATAGGAACAACTTCCCAGCCATATTCATGAGCAAGTGCCGGCGTGCCGTCAATTGAGCTTGAATCAATTACTAGCTTTCTGCAAGCCATTCCACAGGCTGCATTCGTCTTAGCCAACCAGTCACGCCAATCTTTACCAGCGTTCAGAGTAGGCACACATACACCCCAAGATAAATTTTTTTCCGCCATGATGGTTTATGACTCTTTCAGCAGACGGCTTTTAACTTTGCGCTGCAAGCCCGCTGGCACATGTCGAGATAGTTCTCGTAAAAATGGTTGTGCCCTAAGCCAATAGAGCATGGATACTAAGGCTTTGCGTGCTCGCATAGCCTTAGTATCAGGATGAGAGGCATGAGCTTGCCATTGAGAGGGCAAACTGGGCAGTTTGTTATTTGGAATAGCAGCATCTATATCAACAGCATATTGTTGTGCATAAAAAGGGGTAGGAATAGTAGGCCATGATGTATGTTCGGCTGCCGTTGAGCCAACGGCACATTCGGGGCGTTGTGCAAAAGAAGAGAACCAATGACACCACTGGTTAGGGGTGCTATCCCACTCCAGTAGCCACGAGTGCGGACGCGCGTTCAGACGCTCTGGTAAAGCGCCAATATTGGTAGCCACAATGGGCAAGCCGAGCGCCAAGCAGGTACTCAGTGTGTAGCTATAAGTTTCCGGCCATAAAGGCGGAAACCAAGCAATATGTGGCCGCCACTCATTCAGTAATGTAGGTAATTCATCGTCTTGGTAAGCGCCTGTTACTGAGAGGTTTTTGAGTGGTTTAAAGGCACGATAAGCAAAACCAAAGAGCCGGAACTCAACGCTTAAGCCCAGTTTGGCTGCTTGAGCGGCAACATCCTCTAATACATCCGCACCTTTAATAGCCGAAAGAGCGCCGATGACGGCCACCCGCAGTGGCTCGTGCATTTCAGGTGGTTGCCAAGCAGGGGGGGGATACGTATCGTTTTCTTGATCAGGGTGGACTGCAACCTTTATATCCAGATTTGGAATGTAGCGCTTTATCCGCGCTGAAGTATCTTGGCTGGGGGTAATAACACGATCACTCGCAAGTAGCCACTCAGCATGTCGCTCGCGCCATTCAGTAATACTACTGCCATCAGGAGCTGGCTGCTGAGCCAAGCAGCGCTGGCATTGTTGAATTCCTTCTTCTCCACAATAGCGGTTATCATCGCGTGTTAGTGATATTTGCGGACACACTGAGTAATAATCATGCAGCGTCACATCTTGCGGCACCCCTAACCGTTTAGCGAGTTCTAGAATACTGTCATTGAAGCCCAGCCAATGGTGTACGTGAACCCTCACGACCCCAAGTGCTTTAAGCATTTCGACCATTTCATCGAAAGCATCGGGCAGTACATAATCAAGCGTCATCGCTTCTGCTTCGTCTAGCAGAGAAAGCCTAGCTCCGCCTACTGGGCTTGGACGAAGCATTAACCACTCCACCTCATTCACTAGTGTGTCTGCAAGCTCCCGGCAATGGCGTTCTGTTCCCCCACCCCGCTGATGATTAATCATCAATACGCGTGGCTTAGTGCTATTGCGCAAGCGGGCAACATCAATGGCAAGACGTGCTTGTTGAGCAGGATCTTGCTGAATGAACTGATGAACGCGCGCCTCATAATCTGGGTGTAAGGTATGGAGTACCTCTAGCGCGTTAGTGACTCGTTCAGGTTGGCTATCGCCAAAACTAACGCTCCCCTTATGCCAAGCAAAAACATCCAGTGCATGCAGATGACACCATCCTGCTTTTAAAGTGCGCATGCAGAAATCATTTTCTTCACCGTAGCCTTTACCAAAATTATCTTCGTCAAATAGTCCTACTGCGTCTAATGCTTCGCGTCGGATATACATACAAAAACCAATGCCCGTGGGTATCTCAACCGTTTGGCCAGCATTGGTTTGAGCGAAAAGCTGATCCAGTTCCGGTAGCGTATACCCCTCGATTAAAAGGTTGTCTTCGCAGAAACGTGGATAACTACAAATAGTGGCGTTATTCGAAAAAGGTGTAACGCTAGCCGCGGGACGGGTCGTGGGCAGGTAGGCTGCTTTAATCAAGCGATCTAGCCAATCATTGGCAACTTCAGCATCGCTATTGAGTAATACAACATCGGCATTGTGTGAGTAAGCCATGCCACGATTGACGGTTCCCACAAAACCTAGGTTTTGCTCATTTTCTAACAGCACCATAGGCCGTGCCTTTGAGGCTTCTCGCAACCACTCAGTGAGTGCTGCTTCAGGGCTGGCATCGTTAATCACGATGAGTCGATAAGCGTGAGAAGGCTCACTAGCCCAAACGCTTTCCAGGCAGGCGCGTGTCTCCTCTAATCCTTTATAAACAGGAACAATAATGTCCACGGGCCCGGCGGGCTGCTTTTGCTTAGCACTCGCGATAGGCAGTTGGGCGCTAGACGCAGTTTTAGTTGCTGAGAGCAGTGATCGCCCAGAAAAATCTGAACGCATCTGACGCAGCTTGTTTATTATCCAGCGCAGAGGTGCTGTCATACGCATAGAACGTGAGTTAAGCAGGGCGTTAACTTCATTCTGCAGCGTATTGAGCCGGTTTAACGTATTTACATGCGCTTGCTTGAGCGCAGCATACTCTTGTTGTAATGAACTATGTTCTTGCTGGGGAGCCTGATGCTTCTTTCCAGCGTCGGAGGCGATTGGTTCTGGCTCAATATAGCGTTTATGCTCACGCTGCAAAGCATTAAAGCGTTCCCATATGGCACTATGCTCTTTATGCAAAGAAGAGTGTAACTCTTGCAGCTTTTCATAATGCTCACGCAGCTCCTGTAGTTGCCCTAGTCGCTCATGATTTTGCTGATGCAACTTTGCTTCGCTGGCATGCAGTTGCTCAGTATCCCACTCCAATTGCTCAAGGCGGTCTATGAGTGAAGCGAGGCCTTTAGCCAGGTGGTCAGAGTTAACCTTGGGTAACCACTTGCCCCACACAGCACTTCTTGCATCTTGATAGGTGGCAATATCACGCTGTTGAGATAAACCAGAATTGCCTAGCGCCATGCAATATGTCGCGCTGTTGCCAGGTACGTGTATAAAGTCACCTTGTTGAGAAAGCTGCAGCCAAAAATCCCAATCCTCAAGATGAGAGAAGCGCTTATCAAACTGGCAACTCCCTGCTTGAACAGCATCCATCCGAAACAGCACCGCATGGATAGGTAATGTGTTATGAACCAAGAGCTCACCAGGTACCCAGGGGGAATCCATGCTGGTTAGCAACTCACCACCGGATGACTCTAACCGCACACCGCCATAGGCGGCAGGAGCAGCAGGGTAGTCGTTCAACGCTTCCACCAAGCGACGTATATGATGAGGATCAATTAAGTCATCATCGTCAAGAAATAACGCCAAAGGCGTTTGAACCGCCTGCAAGCACATATTTGCAGCGTCGGGCCGCGCCAGCTGTACGCCTGGATCAATCAGCTCGCAACTGACCTTTAAATTGGGCAGGGGGCGGTGCGGCTGTCCTGATGCATTGACTACCACAATATGAAGAGGTGCGTAGTCTTGAGCGTTGGCTGAAACCAGCGCAGAAATAAGGTGGTCGCGATCCATGCTGCGGATAAGCACGCTAACGGCAGGAGTATTTAGACTAAGCGTTGACATAAACTTCCTAAAAGCACGACGCGGTTACCCGCGTCCTAATAAATATTTCAACCGTGAAAGCCACCGCCAACTACGAGTTGCATAAATAGCCTGCAAGGTTCCCTCTGCCTCCTGGCGAGCATGCTGGCAATCCTTAAGCATCTTTTGAAGCACCGCTTTTTCGTTCTGTAGTGAGTCAATGCGATGCGTATATTCTAGCTCAGACTGTTGCAGTGCTTTTTCGCAACGTAAAAGCGCCTGATCTTGGACTGAGGGTAGTGCCATAGTGGCTGACACCGCATCGGCGGGCACTATATGGAAGGCTTCTGCCGCAGTCACGCCAAGACCCAGTGTATAACTACGATACTGATTTAGGCCGGCGATTTGCTCAGCATAACGTTGCTCTGCTAGCTGGGATTCAAAGCACTGCATGGCCTCTGCTTTCAAAGCGCTAACAGATGAAATATCTACCAATTGGTTCGCACTTAAGGGAACCCCAATTTCGTATAAGGCAATCTTTAACAAGGTGTCGCTTTGTTCTACAAAACGCGTGCCAGCTTGGAGTGCCGCGTCACAGGCGGCCCGGTGGTCTGGATGCATCTCCCAACAAGAAGGCGCCAGCAGCAAGTCAGGTTGAAAATCTAATAGCGCATCGAGTAATTGTTGGGTTAGCGCTTCTCGCGCCTCTTCTAATCCACGGTCGATGAACGCCCAATTAACCGGCGCTGGGTAACCCAGTAGTCGGGCGGCCTTCTTAGACTCACATAAACGAAGTGCCGCCTGAGGCCCCTGTGTAGCAATAATCACTTGAATCTCAGAGCCTTGAGCTACCAATTGAGCTAAAGCGCCGCCACACCCAAATACCTCATCATCTGGATGAGGGGCAAGTACCATTACGCGTTCTCCTACCAGAGCGCTTGCATGGTAGGGAACGTACCAAGCTTCTCTCATCGCTATATCCTTATTGTTCACTTTTCAGGGCTAGCGAAAATCCGTATCTCCGCCCATTAACCACCAGCACTCAGCTACTTCCATTCCCTGCGTCAGCCCATTCACCTGGCTACCCGGCACTACTACCTCGGTAGATGTTAATTGTGGCTGGGTGTCGGTAAGATGCTGCGCTACAGAAGGGGTCAGCCATGCGCTTAAATGTTTAGCGCCCAGCCGGGATATAATGTGCTGGGTACATTTAACAACTTCTGGCATAGCCCTTAGAGGGGCAATGATATCCAGTAGTTCGACGGTATCCGCAGTATGTTGACGAACCACACACACACCTAAAGCGCGCTGTGTTATTCGTTCTTTGATTAGCCAGCAAAGATACCCGCGCTCGGGAACATCAAGATAGCGATGCGATAGCCAAGACCAGTCACGAACAGCGACGGCGCATGCCCCTAACCCCTTTACCATATCAGCCCAAAGGGCATCGACTACCGACGCATGATGAGCTTGAATTGGGGTGGCTGTACTGCGAAAGCGGCGTATAACGCGTGCAGGCCAGTGAGCTTCATCTATGCGATCCGTGGCACAGTAAAGCTTTAATGTCTTACCCAGACGGGCATGGCGGGCATGGGGGAAGCCAAAAGCATAGCGGTAAGGGCGGTCTATACCCACTTGCTCGGCAAAAAAAGCCTGCACTACCCGGTAAAATGGGCCCCGGCGCGTCAAGATACCCCGGTAAGCGGGGTCAACCATCACATCGCCCATCTGCACGATAGAGCAGGGGTGACCTTTCACCAGTGCCTTGCGTGGCATGCCTCCATTGAAAGCGATGATGTCACCTTTATGTACACATACTACGCCGGGTGAGGAGGCAAACCTGTACTTCCACTGCCACATCTCAAGCGGCATAGCATGGCCAAATACGCGTTCAAAAAGCGCCAACAAAACCGGTAAATCGCTAGGTTCAGCCCAGCGCGTTTGCCATTCGTTGTTAAACATGGTCGTCTGCACTATTGGGTACAGAGTGCCAACGGTGGGGCAAGCGAACTACGCCCCGCGCGATTCCAGTCTGCGTAACATGGAAGCTACTGACCGGGTCAACCCACTCGTAGCTGTGCAGCCCGCGCTCGCAAAACAGGTAAGCACCTACATGGTACTCACCTTTTAATAGCGCTAGCTGAGGAAAATCAAGCACGACGCTTCCCTCGCCCTGATGGTTGCGCTGAACCTCAACACCGGCTTCCCAGCTACCCGCGCTAGTAACAATTTGTCCAGATGTTGTTGAAATGGTTACCGCAATACCAGGGCAGGGGAGTAACGGGTCGCTGGCAAAACGAATCTTGACGCTAAGCTGGCTTTCTCCGCTAATCACTGCGTTGCGAGCATTAGCAGTTTGGCCGTCAATGGATACTTGCGTGCTTACTAGGCGCGCGCTACCTTGCGGTGAAACGCGTCGCTGGTCTTGAGCAGCGCTTTGACGAACCCCACGCTCTTTTTGCTCGTCGCCGGCTAAAAATTGCTCGTACCGAGGCACCACCAGCGAAGGCGAATCGTCGGCAATCACCTCTCCGCCTTCTATCCATAAAGCGCGATCACACAATGCCTCCACCTGATAGAGCGAATGCGAACAAAATAAAATAGTAGCCCCAGTATCGCGCAGCGCCATAATACGGTCGAACGACTTGCGCGCAAAGGCACCATCACCTACCGAGAGCGCTTCATCGACGACTAAAATATCAGGCTCCACGCTGGTAGCCACGGCGAATGCCAAGCGCACATACATACCACTGGAATAGGTTTTAACTGGCTGGTCTATAAAATCGCCAATGCCAGAAAATTGATGAATTTCTGCAAATTTGGCCTGCACTTCTGCACGGCTCAAACCAGAAATAGCGGCCGACATAAATACATTTTCGCGACCAGTAAACTCCGGATTAAAGCCAGACCCCAGCTCAAGTAACGCTGCAATTTTACCATTGACCTGCAGCCTTCCTCCGCTAGGGGAAAGGGTGTTGCACACTAACTGTAATAACGTCGACTTGCCTGCCCCATTGCGGCCCACTAAGCCAACGACCTCTCCGCGCTGAATGGTTAAGTCTAGGGGCTTTAGGCCACTAATGGTGTCGTATCTTGCGAACCGGGCGAGACCCTTGAATTGTAGCAATAGCCGGTCTAATGGTCGTTGATAGCGGTAAAAGGTTTTACTTACGCCCTCCAAAGCAATAGCTGTTTCAGCGCGGGCTACGGTCGCACTGGGGGTGTCAGAGTACATCAGCAAACCCCCGCGTAGCTTATTAAATACCCAAAAGCCACTAGTCAATAGTAGTGTGGCGACTACCCCCAAACCGGTAATCACTTTAAGGCTGGGCCAGGCGCCCATAAATAGCACATCACGTAATTGGGTAATCAGTAACGCCAAAGGGTTGAGCAAATAAAGGCTTTGCCACTCGGGTGGCACATTGGAAAGAGGGTAAAAAACAGGTGAAAGAAACATCAGCACCGACGTCGCTAGCGCCATGAAGGGACCTAGGTCGCGCAAATAGACGCCTAGTGCTGCTAGCCATAGCGAAATACCCACCAATAAGGCCATAAAGGGTAATAGCACCAAAGGAAGCGCTAGCCAGGTTATATTGCCCCCAACCAAGAAAGCGGTAATGAGCATTAGTAGTACAAGGCTGATCAAAGCCTGAAAGCTCGCCGCCAATACTGATGAAAACGCTAGCAATGATAAAGGGAACACTACCTTGGTAACCAAATTGGGTTGGCCTGTTATCAACACTGGGCCACGGTTGACCACTTCTGCGAACCAGTTGAAGGCCAGGAGGCCGACAAAGACCTGTAAAGCAAAATCCATTTGTGGCGTGCCTGTTGCCTCAACTGGCCATTTCAATTCAAAAAAGCCGTAAAACACCAAGGTGAAGGCAGCCAACATCATAAGAGGTGAAAGCAGAGTCCAGCCTAAGCCCAATAGCGAGCCGCGGTAACGCCCGGCCACATCGCGGCGTGTGAACTGCCATAGTAAATGCAGATGACGTGAAAAAAGGTCGGCAGCCAAAGCATGCTCCAAGGTGAACAAAGGGCGCTATCTTACCCTTAGCGCTACTGGGTGCCAACCAGGCCAGGTAGAACCAAAAAGCAGTGGTCGTTCGAGTTGCGCTGTTTGGCCTGCGCCAGAACAATAAGTTAGCGAACAATGTTTTTTTAATGACTGCAAAAAACCGATATTCGGGAGAGAGCCAGGCCGAAAAATTAAAGCTTTCAACCACCTTGTATGCCTTGGGGTGCTTGCATGCAGCAAACTTAATAGGCATATTACCGAAATGCTGGCTTGGGGAATTTAGCCAATTAATATTGGCTAATAGCAAAAAGCTGCTATTATCGCCTTGCGATATCGCAAAACCGCAAGCAGCAAAGTGGTGAGGTATCTGAGCTTGTGCTAACGTCTATTCGCGTGGCTCAGGACTGAAGCCCGACAACGTTGTCAAGAATGCAAGGAGTTCTATCTCAATGGCTATTACTGAACAGCAAAAAACGAACCTGTTAGGTGTTACATCTTTCATGTTCAACTTTGCCCCAGATCAAGCATCTTTCGATCGCTTTGAAGCAATTATCGATGCCGATCCCAGTTTTTATGCTTTAGGCACTGACCTGGCGCGCACCGAAGCGTACACCAGCCAGTTCTCTGAAGGCGCCACTCGTGCAGAAAAAATTGATGTGATTCTAGGCCGCTTGGGCTTGGAAGAAGGTAGCGCGGGTTACACGCGTGGTTCCGACTTCATCAATCAGCGTCTGGACGACGGCATTCCTGAAGGCCAAGTGCTGATGGAAATCGGCGAAAAACTGCTTCAAGAGACGCCGCCTGAAGGCCTGGAAGGCGCAGCAGCCGTTCTTCGCAACAAAATCGCAGTGAGCGAAGCTTATCTGGAAAGCGGCGTAGAAGGTTACAGCAGCGATACTCTGCCTACTCTTTTAGCAAACGTTACAGCTGACCAGCAGTCTGTAGACGATGCGATTGAAGCTATTGAAGCAGAAGCAGGCGAAGGCCCGGACGTTCCCAGCAACACTATCAATATCAACTTCGATAGCTCTGCTGAAAATGAAGGTAACTTCGAAGTTAATGCTGACGGCGAACTCGTGCCACAAGTGGGCGGTACTGACAATGTTCAGACTGTCGCAAACGTTGGTAAGGTCGAGTGGGATGCTGCCGGTCGTCCGGTGACTAACTCTGCTGACTACACCTTCAACCTGAGCAATCAGCTGGGTGAAGAAGAAACTTACCAAGGCTTGTTCCTGAGTCCGCTGCTGACTTCCGAGTCACGCAACACCAACTCACAGCTGTTCATCGAACTGCTGGATATCCGTGCTGCAGGTACTGCTGAGCCGCTGGGTAACCTGCCGATCGACGGTATTCGTTTCAATGTTGACGGTGAAGCGACTGTACTGCGCTCCGACGCTATCTTCGAAGCTAAAACCTACCCAGAGCTGCTGTCTGCTATCCGTGAAGCAATTGCGGATGACAGCGATCTCGCTGGTTTTACCGCAGAAATCGGTTCTAGCTTCACTGCAACCGACGGTGGTCAGCCGATCCCAGGCGCAGTAGGTAGCACCATTATCCTGACTGATGCTCAAGGTCGTGAGATTTCCGGTGGTTCTTTCACCTACAGTGATCAGGAAACTGGCGGCTTCACCCTTTACGGTGACCTGTCTACCGAAGCACCTGAGTCTGTTCGCGATCTGATCTCTACCAACCTTGATCTTGATAACGTTGGTTACGGTTCGCAAGGCGCCACTATTAACCTAGCGGGTCAGTCTAACTCCAACAAAGGTGTTGAAGAGTTCAACGTCGACGCTGAAAACGGCGTATGGCTGTCTCAACTGACTTCACGTGATACTGACAACAACGGTCAGTACCGTCAGCACCTGAAAGAGATCAACCTGACAGGCAGCGGCTTCTTTAATGTTGGCCAACAGGCTGCTACTGGTGAAGGCGTTCGTGGTGTTGCTGAACTGCTAAACGCTTGGTCTGATAATGCTAATAACTCGGTTGAGCTAGCTAATTTAGATTCCATCACTGGTCTGGTCGACGTTGAAAAATTCAACGGTTTAGACTTCGACGGTGACGTTAAGCTAAATTCTTACATCACTGAAGACGTTATTGCCCGCGATCTAGATGCTCAAGACGATGAGGCTAACCCTGCTGACGACAACGTTAACTACAACTACCAGACTGCTGGTGGTGATGACCAAATCTCTTTGGTTGTTCAGGAAGACGTGCTTCAGCGTGAAGACGCTCTGCTGAATATCAATGCAGGCAACGGTGACAACGTAGTTGAAACCGTCATTGTTGATGCAGATGGTGCGCCGGCTTCTATTGTTAACCAGCAGCTTAACCAGGACTTTGGTCAAGAGCAGGTAACAATTAGCACAGGTACCGGTGAAGACGTAGTACGTACATGGGGTGCTGGAGATGCCACCATCAGCACCGGTGCTGGTAACGATGTTATCTACGCCGACAACTCTGGTTTGATCAGCCTGGAAGATGGCTCAACACCATTAGTGACAGGTGCTACAGATATTAACGGCAATGCTATCGAGCAAGTCACTCGCTGGGAATTTAACTCCACAGCAAATGGCGCTCTGCCGACAGGCGTTTCTAACAGCGCTGTTGACCTGTCTAACGGTGCCAACGGTGTTGCTCAGACCTTTAATGCCTTCAAACTTCAGGTTCAAGTAAGCTTCAAAGGCTTTGAGTCTGTATGGGTTGATGTCCCGCACTCCGAGACCCAAACTACTGCTCTACAAGTCAATCAAGCTATTAAAGATGCGGTCAACAACGACGCAGTTCTTCAGAACCTGATTGAAGCCAATGATGGTAACGGTAATATTCTTGATATCGTTTCCCTAATTGACGAACAGCAGGGTTTGGGTAACCTAGATGACTTGAGCATTGACTTCCGTGGCCCTCTGGCTGCTGGCGCCAATAACCCGACAGGTCGTCCGCAGCTAACAGCTGATGAAAGCAATCCAACTGCTCAGCTTGGCGCTATCCAAGATATCTACAACACTGATGACATCGGTACTGCTGGTAGCACCGTTGGTGAAGTAGATGGCGTGGCAAGCTCTGTTGAGAGTGATAACGTTATCAATGCTGGTACTGGTAACGATGTCATTGTTCTCGGCACAGGTGAGTTCAGCAACGATACTGTTAAGATCGATGGCGTATTCGATCGCGACAGCATTGTTAACTTCGAGTCTGGTGACGCGACTAACACTGGCTACGACATCCTTGACTTCACCAGCCTCCTTGGCGGTGCATCTAACTTTGCTGGCGGTGTTGTTGATAACCGCGGTATTGAAATTGATACTTACGCGGGCGCTGACTATGCCCGTGATGGTGTTAACTGGGTGAACTTGAACGCAGCAGACGTTGCTGCTCGTTTTGAAGACCAAGCCAGCACAACCGTTGCTACTGATAGCGTTCTACTGGTACAAGATGGCGGTGCCACTGGTCAGTACAAAGCGTTCCACCTGTCCTCTTCTGCTAACAGTGATGACTTCGACGTCAATCTGCTGGGCATCCTGGACTTCGGTGAAACTCAGACCTTCGATGCTGCCAACTTTGCTTAATGCATAGCTGATAGCTACTCGAAAGAACCCCGGCTTTGCCGGGGGTTTTTCGTTTTAAAGAACTAATACCTCCTTTCTTTGTCTTTATCATTGTGGAAGTAGCTTGGCTGAGCCCAGTGAGGCCCAGTTGCTACGAATGCTTGTTCGTTTTTATTAAGGATATTATGTCTCGCTTTATTCCTCTTTCCAGTGACCTTCACCAAGGTAAAGGTTGGCTAAAGCCGGCTGACCACAGCTACATCGCCGGGCAAAGCGCTATTCCCTTGGTGGCTGAAGAGCTGCCCCACGCACTATCCACCATGCCTACTGGTTTTCGTCAACAGCAAGACGGCAGTTACGAGTTAGTAGCAGTTTGCTCATTAGATGAGCAGCGCAATTTATTTGTTCATCCCGATGGGCGGTGGATAGGTAGCTATCGCCCAGCTTCGGTGCGAGCCTACCCTTTCCAGCTGCTACATAATCAAGAGCAGAAACAATATGTGCTGGGGATCGATGAAGATAGCGGTCTGGTGCTTGACAACGTAGGTGACCAAGGTCACCCCTTTTTTGATGAACAAGGCCAGCCAGCAGAGCAGCTTGGTCAACTTATTAAGTTTTTAACTAAGTATGAGCAACAGCGGCGTACCACACAAAAAGCGGTCAATATTCTGTCGAGTTTAGGGCTGATTATGCCCTGGAAGATAAACATGGCCACACAAGAGGGGGCGCCACTCCAGGCTCTAGAAGGGCTCTACCGCATAGATGAACAGGCGTTAAGGGAATTGCCAGTCGATAGGTTAGATGCTCTACGCCAAGTCAGTGCTTTCCCAATCATTTACGGGCAGCTGTTTTCTCAACATCGGCTTGATGTGCTTATTCGCCTATACAGGCTTCATAAAAACTGGACTCAGCAGGATCCGTCAAAAGTCGACTTGGAGTCGCTATTTGATAGCGGTGATGACAGCATTAGTTTTGAGTTTGATGATTAATAATGGCCCCTAAATGAGGGCTGGTGGAGTGTTAGTTGCCACCTACCGTAGCCCTCTTTGGTGGCGTTATTAATTAGCTACTTTTTATAAAAATGAGCGTGCGGTATTGATCGCTCCAAGCCTGAGCAATAGTCAGACCAGAAATATTTTTACCGATGACTATGAGTTCAGTAGAATGTTGCATTTATTTTTAGGTGACGAGCGTGAAACGTAATGCCAAAACTGCCCAAAAGCGTTGTTATTGAAGGCCGCCGATTCCCAACCTGGGCGTTAGGTACAAATGCGCGTAAACAGCTCATTAATTTAAATCAGGTGGAGGCGCACATAGAAGAACTGAAGGTTCGGCTTGCCTATCAGTCCTCTGTGCGTCAGTTGTGCCAAGCGCAACTGCGCGAAGCCTTACCCCAACCGGTTGCACGCTGCCCAAAGCAAGGAAAGAGTACACTCCGCATTCGATATTTCTGGCATATTGTACCTAAGGCGTTCGCTGAGGCTACTCTCCCTTCCGACCCCTCGAAGCTCGACTTGCACACAATCAATGCAAGCAACCTGTATCGTGCTGGCGATCGTGTTTTACTGTATGTAAAAGGGTACGGGGCCGTGGGCTGGGGCGAGGTACAGGATGATGCCTCGACGGTTCAGCAATATCTATCGCTACGCCGCTGCGTGCCTTCATTATCTGCTGCGTTACCTGCTAGCGCGTTGAAGCCGTACGCTTTACGGCACCCAACACGTGTCACCCAGCGCTTGCCAGTGGGTGCTAATGTTGATGGGGTATTGAAAGCGCTGGCGTTTATCCCTTTAGAAAGTGAGTAATCACTGCCCTTGTAGCAAAGGCATCAATGGCAGTGTCAGGCGAAAGCCTTCCATCATAGCTGTTACAATGCTATATCTTTCTCGACTATTCATAAATGGAGCATTATCACATGGCGAAAGAAGATCCAAAAACGGTAACAATCGATGGTCATGAGTATAACCTTGCCGACTTATCTGAGAACGCACGTAACCAGTTGGTTAATTTACGTGTGACCGATCAGGAAGTTCAGCGGCTGAACCAACAGCTGGCAATTGCTCAAACCGCACGCACGGCTTATGCAAATGCCCTCAAGCAAGAACTGCCTGTGCAGAACACCCACTAAAATTGAATTGCTGAGCCTCTAATGTCGTTATTAGAGGCTCTAGTTTATCTTTGACATGCTGTGTAGTTTTCTCAATTCATAGCCCTTTGTCTTAGCTTCGCTGTTTTGGAAGAAGCTTGATGCGACGACTCGTCCGACTGTTCAACCGTGATGTGTTCCGGTTGTTTCGGTTTCTCATTGTTGGTGGGGCGGCTACCGTGACTCACATGCTGGTAGCCGCGTTACTTTTCGCTTACGTTCATAATCCCTCGCCCTATAGCATCAATGTTGTCGCGTTTCTGGTGGCTTTTTTGGTCTCTTTTTACGGTCATCGCCATATTACCTTCCAGACACGTGGCTCTATGCGACGCTTTCTGCTGGTGGCCGTAGGGGGGTTCTTGGTAAATAATGCCATCCTTACGGGATGCCTTGCACTCGGCATTGATGGCCTTGTCGCAGTGATTATCGCAACAGCTTGCGTGCCTGTGTTGACTTACCTCGCCTCATCGCTTTGGGCCTTTAAGACAGAAGAGAAATGATTCCTATGGAAAGCACTCTTTCCCTTATCGTACCTGTGTTTAACGAAGAAGAATCAATCGCACCATTTCTGGAAGCGATTGATCGGCATTTAGCAGAGCTTCCTGCAATCCTTGAAATCCTGTTCATCGACGATGGCTCATCAGATCGGACTATTGCGGAGATCAAGCGTGCACAACGTGTTGATCCACGGGTTCGGTATATTAAATTATCGCGTAACTTTGGCAAAGAGGCGGCAATGACGGCGGGCCTGGATCATGCTAGCGGTGATGCCGTCATACCGATGGACGTTGACCTTCAAGATCCTCCAGAACTGATCCACGAGTTCTTCAGGTTATGGCAAGAAGGGTACGATACGGTATATGGCATGCGCCGGGAGAGAAATGAAGATTCGCCAGGTAAGCGTGCTTCAGCAGGTCTATTTTATCGCATCTTTAATTGGCTTTCCCATACCGAAATCCCGGCCAATGCGGGAGATTATCGGCTGATGAATCGGCGTGTAGTCGATGCGCTTAAAAAATTGCCCGAGCGCAATCGGTTTATGAAAGGACTTTTTGCCTGGCCCGGATATCGCTCTATTGGAGTAGAATACAGCCGTCCAGCAAGGCATCTAGGCCAGACAAAGTGGAATGCCTGGAAGCTATGGAACTTTGCGCTCGACGGCCTTACTAGCTTTTCTACATGGCCGTTGCGTGTTTGGTCCTATGTGGGAATATGCATTGCGCTACTGAGCCTAGTATATATGACCTTTATTATCGCTCGTACATTGATGTTTGGGGTCGACTGGCCTGGCTACGCGTCTATCATGTCAGCTATATTATTCTTTGGTTCAGTTCAGCTTATCTCGATAGGTGTTTTAGGTGAGTATGTTGGTCGACTTTATATCGAAAGTAAGGAAAGACCTGTGTATCTGACGGATGACAGCGATGAAGATTAATGTTACGCGCAGAGGCTGTCTCTACTTGGTGCTTCTGTTGACGGCTTTGTTTATACAGGTTGCTGCTGGCCCCGCATTGAATTCTGATGATGAAATGTATGCAGCTGTCGCTAATAGTGGCGACATCTTTGCGTGGCTTGTAGACCGCTACTCGACGTGGTCTTCCCGGTCTTTAATTGACCTTGTAACGATTCTTCTGGTAACGCATACAACGCTGTGGATGCTGTTGAATGCCATCGTTATTGCAAGTATGTGCTTTGCTATTTCCTCCTTAGCTAGCAAAGATAGTCGAATTTGTTTAAATATATCTGCCTTGGTGATGGCTTGCTTCTGGCTAATCCCTGCTAACATGATGCATTGGAGTGTCTGGTGGGTAACAGGTTCCATTAATTATTTGTGGCCTGTTACGGCTTCGTTATGTTATTGGGCTGTTGTTAAGTACGGCATAATCGGTCAGAAACTAAGTGTTTCTACTATTGCTCTTGGTCTTATTCTTGCTGTTTTTAGTTCTTTTAATGAACAAGTTATGGTTGTGAACTTTGTAGTTCATTTTTTCCTCTTTTTTATATTAAGACGTGAGTATTTTTATAATAAAATGATTGGATTTGGTTTGCTGGCCAATTTTATTGGCTTTGCATTTTTTATATTGTGCGATGGAAATGCTGGAAGGATGGTTTTTTCTGCTAGGAACTACTTTCCTGAATTTTTGGACATGAGTGTTTTAGAGAAAGCATATTTTGGTATAAGTTTGGGTTTGTACCAGTTTTTCTACATTGGTAGCTGGGTTAGCATCATTTTTTGTGCCATTATAGTGTTAAGATATAATGCAAGGCTGTCTAAATATATAGCGACAGTTAGCTTGCTTTTTATTATGTTAACGTCTGGTTATATACTTGGCTATACAAGTTCTGACTTTTCCGAGTTGACAGGTAATATTGATTTTATAGGGGGGGTGTATCAAGTACCTTATCGTGAAGCATTTTCTCATGACTTTATCAGAGCAATGGTTTTTGGGATTTTTTTCTCTGGTGCGCTTACCTTTGCTCTTTTGGAGAATCTGAAGTTTAATAAGTCTAAAGTATATACGGCATTGCTATTTGTGCTTTCTTTTATACCGTCATGTATGTTGGGGTTTTCGCCCACCATGTATGTTTCTCAAGAAAGAGTGCTTTTTGCATCGGCGGCCATCATTTTGTTATTGATAGCTATCATTGCCGGTAAAACACGGTATAGCTGGCACTTGCTTGCTGCGACAAGCGTTGTCGCTTTTTTTACCTATTCTTAAAGTGTGCTTTTCCCTTGGTTAACACTAAGGGGGCCCGTTTGGTTTTGCTAGCTGCGGTGGAGGTGTTAAATCATAGTGATTGCGCTACACTAACAAATTTTTCCGCAAGCGAAAGGCTCAATGTCACCTTCTCTATTCAATGCGTTAAACTTAATAAAAGTGTTTGGTGCTGCCCTGGTAGTGGCATCGCATTACGCAAGCCAGTATTTCAATACACCGTTTTATAGCTATGGTACTGGCTGTTTTTTTGTTGTATCGGGATACTACGCACTTAATTGGGAGCGTAGCCGTGGATGGTACTATTTAGCAAAGCGGCTAACGCGTTTATACCCGGCTTTTCTAGTGGCGGTGTTGGCTTATTTATTGGTTCGGCAGGTGCCATTGGAAGAGTGGCCAGAGTTGATAGCACATCATTTGATTTTTTTGTTGGCTACCCCAGACCGCGCGACGGCATTTGCACTGAATCCTCCTTTTTGGTCGCTACCGGTTTTTTTTACTTTCTTTGCCCTGCTTGCTTTTTTACCCAGTTTTATACCTCGTTTATGGCATGTAGCCGCGTTCATGTTGATGGCAGCGGTGGCGGTTATGTTGAATGTTACTCAGTGGCGGGAAGGGTATGCGGAGTTGTGGGTGATGCCGCTACATTTGTACGCCTTCTGGTTAGGCGGGTGGCTGGGACACCAGGCCCACAAGCGAACAGTCGTGACACAGCCTTGGTGTACATGGGGAGCATTCGGTCTGGCGCTGAGCATCATCATCTGCGGGGTTTATTATCAAACCATCACTCAAACTCTATTTTGGGGTGAGAGCTTTGCCTATCGCGGGATGATGGTACTTTTATATAGTGCGCTTTTCTGGATGGTCATTCATAGCAGGTTAGCGGTGCGTGATTCATCTATATTGGCATTTTTGGGTACTATCAGCTTCGGGGTTTATTTATTTCATAATTTGCCCGTGTATTGGGTAAAAGCGTATTTTTCAGCCGAGGTGGCAGTGGTTTTCTCGCTTGGAGCTTCAATTTTGCTAGCTTGGCTGTCGTGGTATTTCGTAGAAACGCCGTTTCAACGCTGGTGCAAGCCACGTCTTGCGCGCATGCACCGTTAAGTAAAAACGGCATTATCGCCATTGAGTGGCTCCCTGTTAGCCTAGTTGCCGGTTGAGCTTACTCTTTCCGAGAAAGAGCAGGTCGGCGGTGCATTTTCCTCTGCAGATGTTTAGACGCTTTGTCGTTACCAATGCCAAGTGAGTCCAGCACTGATAAGATCCAGATCAAACGCGGGTAGGTTGTCTGTTTCACCGGCATCAAAGTAGCGGGTGTAGCGTCCGCGCAGGGAGAGCTCCTCGGTGACGCTGAACTGCACCCCTGCGCCCAGGGTGGGGGCCCATGTGTGGCGGTCATCATTGATATTTGTTGTTTGGATCGGGGCGTTAAAATTGGTCACGGTGGCATCGTAACGCCGTTCATTTTCTAAATACGCAACCCCTGCCGTGCCGAGCAGCGATACGTGGGACGTTAGCGGCCACTGGCCTACTAGCTGTGCTCCTAAGCCACTCAGTTTGACGGCTTCGGTGGCATTTAGCTGCGCGGAGGCACCTTGTCCGTTGGTGCCATTCAGGTTCATGGTAGCTTGGTAGTCACCAAGGTCTTCGTAGTAGAACTCGACGGCAAATTGTTTGCTGAGCGCATAGCCTACCCCCAGTCGCCACAGGGTATCGCTGTCGTCGCTATTCACTTGGGCGCTGCTGGCAGTGGGGGAGGCCAGCCAGGCCGTAGCGGCGCGGTCAAAGGGTTGAGTGGAGAGGTCTGCGTAGCTTTTGCCGCCTTCCAGCAATAGGTAGCCGCTGGCATGCGCTTGGCCAACGGCTACACCACAAGTGATGCCTGCGAGCCAAGTAATACGAGGTAGGTTGCGTAACAAAGTAAGCGTTTTTTGCATGAGAGGTTTCCTTAGCATGTTAGCCCAGCTCGTTCCAGATCCAAAAAAATCTTCTAGGCCAGGGGTTTGCGGGTTGAAAGGCGCTGCTGGTTCGGGTGGGGCTGGTTCAGGTTCAGTTGGCGGCTCCGGTGGAGGCGTTGCCGTTTGGCGAAACCCCAGGGCGCCTGGATCAACGATCACACCATCGGCGATGCCGTCACTATCAAATTCGCCGCCATCTTGCAGTATAAAGTCGAGCCGCAGTTTGCCATCTAGCTGCTCTAGGCCGCCCCGAAGGCTTCACTGGCGAGGTTGACCCATTCTCCGGCAGCATTTTGTTTCCAGTAGCCATTGATTTCCAGGTCGCCATCTACGAATAGGCTAAACTCACTGATGCCGCCGATAGTGTCAGTTTCAGCCTCGAACGAGAGTAGCCCCAACGGCATATCAAGGTCGTCTGGCCTATCTTCCGGCGCATCCAACTGGCGAATATTGCGTAACACCAGCTCACTAGTGCTATCAATCGTATTATTGGCGGCCAGTGTGATAAATATTTCAGGGGCTCCGGCCGGATTCGTGATCGCGGTCGGTGAATTTAAAAACGGTAGCGAGGAAACGTTATCCTGCTCAACATCAGCGATGCTATCGCCATTGCCGTCGCCAGTTCCTTCGCCTAAAGAAGGTACGCGAGCTTCGTCATTGTCGGACACGCCGTCATTATCGCTATCTGGCTCGGGTTCAGGCTCAGGTTCTGGCTCGGGTTCAGGTTCTGGCTCAGGTTCTGGCTCAGGTTCGGGCTCAGGCTCGGGCTCCGGCACCGGTGCTGCTTCCACTGTAAGGGTCAAAGTGCCGGAGACACTTTCCACACCATCCTCGCCGCCATCAGCCAGGGTAAAGTCAAAGCTGGCATTGCCCGCACTGCTGCCCGCGGTAAATGTCACCAAGCCATTGTCGATGTCTTGTTGGGTAAACGTCTCTCTCGCGGCTAAGGCGGTACCATCGAGCAA
This sequence comes from Halomonas sp. PA16-9, assembly GCF_009728585.1. Classification (NCBI taxonomy): domain Bacteria; kingdom Pseudomonadati; phylum Pseudomonadota; class Gammaproteobacteria; order Oceanospirillales; family Halomonadaceae; genus Halomonas; species Halomonas sp. PA16-9. Next base: position 1,631,937 of record NZ_CP040451.1, read on the forward strand.
TAACGTACCGGACGTTGGCAGGGTGTTCAGTGTATAAGTGAGCTCATCGCCAGCATCATCCGGATCGCCTTCATTCAGGTTGGCCGTCGTTAATGTGACGCTACGGCCGGCTTTTACGCTGGGGCCCGCGTTGGTGGCGATGGTAGGTGCATTATTGACGCCTTCCACTGTCACGCTAAGGGTGGACGTGCTGGTATTGCCTGCGGTGTCTTGAATGTCGACGGTGACATCGGTGGTAAGCGTGTCACCGTGGGCAAGGCCTTCAAACTCACCATTGGGGTCGAAGCTAGCCGTGCCATCGGCTTCGATAATAAAGCGCCCGCCGTTGCTGCCCGCCACCGCGCTACTCAGGGCATCGGCACGGTCATTCACAGCGGTGATAGGGGCCGTGTCGTCTGCGCCTGTGTCGTTATCGGTGAGCTTATCGCCGGCTCCGTTAACGTTGGTCAGCAGGGCCTCCCCCGCGTCTTCACGTACCGTGGCCGTTGTATCGTCATTGGCGGTGGGCGCGGTGTTATCCAGGGTTAGCGCAAGACCCGCTGATGCGCTGCTGGTATTACCTGCGCTATCGCCAACCAGCGTATCGATCGTGTTGAGGCCTTCGCTCAGGTCGCCTTCGGCCAAGGTGAAGGCCCAGTCACCGCTGCCATTGGCGGTGGCGCTACCCACGCTGATGCCGTCGACACGTACCGTCACGGTAGCGCCTGCCTCGGCCCCGGTGCCGATGAGGGTGGGTGTATTGTTATTGGTGATATTGTCGTTATCGCTCACACCGCTATCGGAATCAGCCGCTAATGTGGGTGCTGGGGTAGCCGCGGGCGAGTTAGCATCAACCACCAACTCAGCGCTGTCGGCCAGATTTTGACTGCCGGGCAGCGTATCAAGGTCCGCCGCTACGCCGTTATCGTGGGCGACCAGCGTGGCACCGCCGGTCAGGGTTAGCGAGGCGACGTTAAGCCCATCGGTGTCCGTCTCACCCTCTTGCACCGTATAACGGCCACTAAACTGCATTTGGTTAGCGGCGTCGCTATTGGTGAGAAGGATCGTTGCGCCGGTGTTGAGTGTAGCCGTTAGCGCGCCGCCGTTGGCAGTAAAGTCGACCGCTTTATCGAACGTCACGGTGATATCAATGCTGCTGCCCACCGCAAAGGTGCCATCGGCGGTGGGCGAGGTAATCGCCTGAATCGCCGGGCTGGTGGCGGTCACCACACTGAAGAGGTCGTTTTGCGTTACGGCGGCAAGCGTATTGCCCGCCGCATCCTGAGCATCGCTGACTCGCACATCCACGTTATTGATCACTTCATTGGCATCGGCAGTGTCAAAGGTGGCGATATAGGTCGTGGCATCCGTCCAACTGCCGGTGTTAAAGGTAAGAGTGTTGCTGGGATCTTCCGTTGGGAAGGTGATCGTGGGCGCGACGCCAGTATTCATCGCTTCGTTGAAGTTCAGCGTCAGGGTAAAACCGCCACTGCCGATCTGGTCGTCAGTAATGGTGGCGAGCGACGGTACAATAGCGCCATCCAGGGTGGGGCGAGCCGCGTCGATGACATCAGCACTCTGGCTGATAGCAGTGGTGTAAGCAGTGGAGCTATTGCCTGCCGCATCGGATAGCACAAAGTTAACGGGAATATCGTCGCCGAGGGCGCGGGAGGTATCCCCCTCCTGTACCGTGTAAGTGGCGGTATAGCTGCCGCCGCCCTGATCGGTAAAATCGCTGACCGCTACCCCGTTCACCGTACCGGCGTCCAGCGACAAGCCTGGCTCTCCCGCGGTAATAGCGACGGTCACGGTATCGCCGATTTTATGACTGCTATCCGGTATAGAAACGCTGGTGATGACGGGCGCTACGGCATCAATGACGATGTCTTTGTTGGCGCTGAGCGAGTTGGCAGTCCCCGGTGTGGGCAGGGTGAGCTCGCTGTCGTTGCCTGCTGCATCGCGAATTGAGCCGCCATTGAGGATGATTCCAGCGTTGGTCAGCGCCAGATCACTGGACTCATCCCCCGCCTGGACGGTATACGCAAACGTCAGCTCGTCGGTACCTGAGCCAGCCACGTAATCTATGGTGCGATCCGTTGCCCCGGTTTCCAGCGTCAACTGCGGTGTACCGCTGACCGTCACGGCTTCGCTGAACGCTAGGGTGATGTTAACGGTGTCGCCCGCTTTATAAGTACCGTTGGCATTCGTCGAGGTGACATTGGTTACACTCGGGTTCATCACGTCAACGGTATGTGCAGTGCCGCTGGAGAAGCCCTCCGAGGCATTGCCTGCACCATCATTGATGTCGGTGCCGTCATTCAGGTCAAGGCGCAAGTCGCCTTCGCCAGTAATGGTATCCACAGTGACGGTGTAGCTACTGCCGGAGCCTGAAATGGAGGCGATATTACCCGAAGCGTTGCCGGTGGTGTTGAGTAGGAAGTCATCGATAGAAACATCGTCGACGTCTTCGCTAAAGGTAACGGTGTAATCCACTGAGGAAGCATTGGCCGCAGGTGAACCACTGGGCGCAATACTCGTAATGCTAGGGGCGATGGCATCGATCACAATATCTTTATTGCTACTCAAAGAGTTAGCATCGCCTGAGGGGGCAGGGCCAACACCGTGTCGTTACCTGCCGAGTCCTTTATAGAGCCGCCATTGAGCAGGATCTCGCTGCCCGCCAGCGCCAGATCGCTGGTTTCATCGCCTGCTTGAACGGTATACGCAAACGTCAGCGTGTTTGTACCGGAGCCCGCCGTGTAATCAATGACTCGGTCAGTTGCCCCGGTTTCCAGCGTTAGCTGCGGCGTCCCGGTTACGGTCACAACTTCACTAAAGGTCAGCGTAATATCAACGGTGTCACCCGCTTTATAAGTCCCGTCGGCCGTCGGCGAAGTGACGTTGGTGACGCTCGGCTTGACCAGATCAACGCTGTGAGCCGTACCGCTGGTGTAGCCTGCCGGGCATTGGTCGCCCCATCGTCGATATCGGTGCCACTGTTAAGATCCAGGCGCAGGTCGCCTTCACCGCTAATACCGGTAACGCTGACCGTATAGCTGTCACCGCTGCCAGCAACCGCACTAATAGTGCCAGAGGCGGTACCGGTAGAGGTGAGGGTAAAATCGCCGGCGTCAACATTGTTGACGCTTTCGCTAAAGGTAACGGTGAAATCCATTGAGGTCGCGTTGGCACCGGGCGAGCCGCTGGGGGCAATACTGGTAACGCTAGGGGCCACGTCATCGACCACATTAATAGTAATATTTTCCGTCGAGGGGGTCGTACCATCGGTGGCTTGTACGCTGAGCGTATAGGTACCGGTCACACTGGCGTCGAGCTGGCTGGTATCGCTCAGGGTGATCTCGCCCGTGGAGTCATCGATAGTGAAGGCGTTGCCAGTGTTGCCGGACTTGATGGAGTAGTTCACTGGATCGTCGCCCGTGGTAGCGACAGTGCCCAGTACCGTGCTGTTATCATCGCTCTCTTTAACGCTAAAGACTTGGCCGGTGGTGATGGCCGGGGCGATATCGTTGACGGAAATGGTGATGTCTTGAGTAGCCGTGTTGTTGCTGCTTTCACCGTCATCGGCCTGGATAGTAAGGGTGTAGCTTGCGGTGGCTTCATAGTCGAGTGCGTCAGGATCCGCTAGACGAATCTCGCCGTTATTGCTATCGATCTCAAACGCGCCGTCGACGTTGCCAGCGGTGATCGAGTAGGTGACAGAGTCGGTTCCACTGCTATCGCCATCGTTGGCATTGACATCGTGGATGACGGAGGTGGTATCAGTGGACGTTTCGTCGACGACCAGGCCGCCTGGATCCGTATTTTCAAAAACGGGATTATTATTCGTGACAGCCGGTGACGCGACAAGGTCATCCATTTCGAGCACGGCGACGTCGCTAAATGTAATCCTGACTTCATCAACGTTGTCGTAGCCAGACTGAAAATCTATCGCGCCATAAGCACCACCCGCTGTAGTTTCGTTGTAGGTGTAGTGGGCGTCTCCTTGTGTATCGGAAGCTGTAAAGTCAAGTGATTCAGCAGAAGTTACTGCGGCACCGTCACGGAACCCTTGAATCGTTGCCACGGGATTAGTGTCAGTTGTTGTCTCAGATATGCCAATGGCAACGGAGCCAAGATCGAATTCAGACCCATCGGTCGAAGAAAAGGTGAATTGACGAATATTTGGATTCTCAAAGTTCATCCAAATTACTCGGTCATTAGGATCCCCTGAATTATTCAAGTTGAGCGTGAAGTCTGAAGAGTTGGGGGTAGCTATCCTATCAGCACCATCCATTGCAAACGTCCAATCTCCAATGTTTATTGATGTAACAGGACTTTCATTGATAAGGCCTACATCATCAAAATTCTCATTGGATATTGCCAAGGTCGACTGAAATAGCCCCGGCGCGGGTGTAAAAACGGCTGTTTCTATCAGGCCTGTTTGTTGTTCCAGATCCCAATCCCCGCCAAGGTTGCTGGCCCCGGTTAGATCATCGGAAGCTGCTACGTCCGCCCCGGTTACCCGTGCTAGCGCCTCTACAAACCGCTGCCCTTGCTCGCCCCGCCAACATCACAGCCATAAATAAGGATGTCTCCGCCTGGCTCTAATGCATCGCCCCATTGTTCCAGGAAGCTGGCATAACTCGGCAGCGTCTCGCTATCCAGTGTGCTATTGCCCAACGCTAGGCGCCCTTCGTTGCCGTGGGAAACGAGGTGAATCGCATCAACCCCGCTGCGTTGTGCCAACGCTTGGGCGATTTGTTCAACGCCGTTAGCGCTGGGGTCTAACAGTATGACCTCGGTATCGTCAGTCACGCCGTTAAGCAGTGTTTGATAATCGTCAACTCGGGGGTCGACGAAGATAACTTCGTTACGACCAGTCGATTGGCTTGGGTGCGTTTGGTGAGTGGGAGTATTCATAAAGAGTACACTCTTTAAGTTGTGTAGAGATTTGGTTATATGGTTGTCTAGGTTTTTTCTACGTCTTTTTTATATCGCTTTTCTAGACGGCTTTTCTTATACGGCGTCGACCCGGTAGTAGGCGGGTGGCAGGCCAGAGACGCCGCCGCCAATGATAGCGACCCGAAGCGCTGTAATACTTATCTTAACGCTCCTTGTGCAGTTCTTTACTCTAGGATCTTTCGAGAGCACGTCGCTGACAAGGGGTTGCGAGAAGTTGATACTGAAGTGATCCGTTGTGCTATGTGTGACCGTTCTAGTGATTTCGGTGATACCCAACTGATACTGTGATTCTGCGGCATCTAAGCTGAAATGCTGAGTATGACAGCCGTCACTGAGTAAGCGACACTGCCTGCGATTGATGTAAAGACGCTCACAGGGTGAAAGATGCAGGCATTGAATTTCCCTATTTCAACACGTTGGATGATCTGGTCGCCCGATTAGGTCCTATCTTCCCACGTTCAGAAACACGGGATCGCGCTCTTCGCTACACCAAAGAACAACCCCGCTGCTGTGTGGAGTGTCTTAGGCTGTAATTCAATTTTTCTTTTTTAGTTTTTGCTTATTTAACTTACCTTACTGCTTATGCAGTTTTTGGGTTTCTTACTAAGGAAAAACAGTTATTAAAGTTTATTGAGGAGATTGCCAAATAAGTACTAAGATTATGGTCGCTGTCCTAAGTGTATGCAAGATTTTACTGCTAGGTTTAATGAGGCTAGGGTACTAGAGCGTGTAGCAGGCTTGTCAGCGGTTAGTGGCCTAAGCTAGTGGACAAGTAGATGCCGTAAGCATTAAGCGATGTCTTTATTAATGTCATTTTCATTACAACAGTAACAAAGGAGTGCTTTATGGATCCGTTTCTTGGGGAAATCAAAATGTTAGGCTTTGCATGGGCGCCCGTGGGTTGGGGGCTATGCAATGGTACCCAGCTATCTATTGCACAGTATCAGGCTCTCTACTCTTTGCTCGGCACTGTTTACGGTGGCAACGGCCAAACCACCTTTAACCTGCCAGATCTGAGAGGGCGAATGCCCAGAGGGCAAGGTCAGGGAGCGGGCATGGCAAATGTCGATATCGGGGAACTGGCTGGAGCGGAAAACCGCACACTGACTATCAATCAAATGCCTCAACATACCCATGCCGCAGGGGCAATGACTACGCCGGATGACGCCAATGAAGACACGCCTGCCACAGGAGATTATTTAGCCAGCGGAAAAACGGGCCTTAGTGGCTCTGTGAACAATTACTTCCGTGGCACCCCCTCTGGCACGGTTGAGTTAGGCAATGGCCAAACGGGCATTAGCGGAGGGAGCCAACCGTTTAACGTTATGAACCCTTATCTCGCCCTGAACTTCAGTATTGCATTGCAGGGTATCTATCCATCCCGCCAATAATAGGTAGGGCAACAAGTGATGGTGGCCGAACGTTTGGAGGTTCGGCCTCTTATCGTAGGAGTCACGATGTTAGGCACCATTACGGCGGCGGACTTTCAGCCGCTACAGGGAAAAGAGTGTACCTTTGAGGCGACCTCTGCGCTTTCGGTGAAGTTAACGGTCGAGCAAATAACAAGCCGCCCCGACTGCCAAGTGCCTGGGGCAGACGAAGCGCGAGAGCCTTTCGGTGTTCTTCTGTCTGGGCAGCAAGACGAGGTTGATTTTACCAGCGCCACCGGGGTCTTGCGCTTAGGCGACGGGGCAACGCTGGAAGGCGTCTACATTAACCGTGTGTTACCCCCAATGGGTGGTGACCCACGGCCCTGGTATCAACTGGTTTTTAACTAATAGTTTTAACTAATAGTTTTAACTAATAGTTGACTAGGGCGTTTGCGGATACCAGACCCAGCGCTCTACTGCCCCCATTAATCCTTCAAAACGGAACCCTAGCTGCTGGTAAAGCTGTTTGGCATAAACATTAAATGGATCGACGGAGAGGGAAACGGGGCTCATAACTTGAGCCCCTGCTGACTGGACTGCCCTAAGAACAACAGCCCCATAACCCTTGTTACGTGCCCCCTTGATCAGCGCGAGGTCGAGAATATGCACTTCATTAGCACCGAAATCCACCGTCACACGGCCGATCCGCTCACCCTGTTTCTCGACAATATAATACAAGGCATTGGGGTAGGCGGTTCCATAACCGATTGCTTGGGCCTTAACCTGCATCTCAAGCAGCGCCTCAATCATGTCTTGATCAGCCAGCGCTAGTTGCAGGTCTTGCGGATATCTCGATAAAGCGCTTCAAGAAAAAGATGATCTGAATCTCTAGAGGGCCGAAGTTGCAACCCATCGTTTAAGTGCCCGCCAATACCTGCCATTCGTTTGCCATTGCCCAAGGATATAAGTTGATTGAATCGCCCACCACTACAAGATAAACGTGAGCTTGCCAAAAATCGTGAGTGCTCACCAACCCCCTTGGCCCTCTAACAAGCTTCGGGTGTTGTTATTGAGCGGTAAGCGGAAATCGGCGCTGCCGAGTACCATGGCATCACCTGCTCGCACGACCCGAGCACTTACATAGACGTAGTCCTGGCCCTGTGCATAGGTGCCCATTAAAATTGAACGGGCGTTGTGCTGAGCGGTTAGGCGCTGAACTTGCCGTGATAGAATCAATTCCCCACGCTCTCTTCGATAAACATGCTGTCGCGCATTTTGACTTCGCGTACCTGCATACCCTGGCGGGCCAGTGCGGAGGCCATAATTTCAGAGCTAATACGCCCCAGTGTGGATGACTGGCTTAGATTGTCGATGCTCACAAAAGTGGCGGCAATCATGGGGCTATAGCGCGTGAGCTCTGGATTGCTGGCAACCATCTGCTCGGCAGCGGCATGAACCAATTCAGAGAGATCGGGTTCCGGTTCGGCGGGCGTATTGTTAGCATTGCCCAGCGCGCTGCAACCAGCCAGTAACAGTAGCGTTATGCCCATGGTCATCCCACGGGTAGCATGGCCGATAGAGCGAGCGCGCCAAGTAGTGAAAAGTGTCATCAGCATGAAATTACCACGTATCAGTAAGGGAAACGGAGGGTGTGGTAGGTGCCTGAGGCACGCGATGGGGGGCATATTGACGACGGTCACCGGCATTGATGTAGTAAATGTTGGACGAAGAGTAGAGAATTCGTTCGCCATCGATAATTTGCGTGGTCACGATGATCTCTTCGTCACCGGTGTATGTCCAACTACCGCTGGTGGTATCGGCAAGCATGCCGGCGGGGATTAATCCCAGCGCAGGTTCGCTCCACTGATTAAACGGAATCGTGGCTACCGCAATGCCCGCGGTGAGTGCGGTAAAAGCGCCAACCGGTGGGCGTATAAAGCCGCGGTCACGGTGCTCGACAACTTCGACGTCGATAGTGATATTGGCGCTGTTTGCAGTGGGGGCGGTGGTAAGGTTAGCGCCCCGTGACACCAGTTCGCTGGTCAGCAGTGCGCGAAAGCCACGCCCAAATTCACCGCCACTGTAGGCGTGCAGTGCTTCGCTATCTGACTCGCTGATGTGTAAATCGCGATTGCGGACGCGCTCGCGTTGTAAAATGCTGGTAGCTTCATGGCGGGCCAGCACATCCCAGTGGTGAGCTGCCTGCATACGTTGCTGTTCGGTATAGGGGTAGGTAGTGGCGATCGGCGCTTGAGATGTATTGGCATAAAAGCAGCCGCTAAGCATTAAGCTTGCCAGCCCCAAACTAACAGGACGTATGAAATAGGGTAATGGAAATAATCGGGGACGGGTGCGCACCTGCTGGTTCCTTTTTCGCTACAAAACGGCTTTTGATAGACTATGTGCTTTGCTTAGTTTGCCATGCCTAATTCGACGTATCTAATTCATCATACCTAGCAAGATCGGCCACGAGGTTAAAAACTTGAATGAGCGATAATGCCAATGCTTGAAGATCACCGCGGCGGTCCGCGCCATGATTCGCTGATGTCGGCCTATCATGAAAGTGATAGCGGTAGCGGTTGGATGATCAGTTATCTCGATATCATGACCTTGTTGGTGGCTCTGTTCGTGGTCATTATCGCCGCTGCAGGGCCGGTTATTCCTCAATTGAACCAGAAGGATAGTGTGAGCGAGGACGCGGGCACATCCTCGCCTACTTTGGGAGTCCCCCTGCCTGAAGCATTGGCCCAGGTAAGCCATGAGCGTGAGAGTGTCGCCCGGTGGAGCAGTGCAGGATTGAACCCCATGGCGATTAGTGCGGCACTTGGCGTGGCAGGGCTGCCCAAGCTGGCCGATCTTCCTCGACGAGTCAGCTTCGGTGTTCCACCGCTTTTGGCAGCACCATTGCCGCCTGCTGAGCCGGTTATTTCTTTACCAAAACTACTGATGCCCGCGGGCAGCGATGATTTTACATCGCCCTTAGCTGACTACATGGTGGTGTTAACCGACCACCCCCCGGCAAATGTACAAGCGGTGAGCGATGAGTCAGTAGCGGGGGCGACTGCGCTAAATCAGGCGCTTTCGGAACGCGTTGAAGAGTCTACCTATTTGCCCGACCTGGAGGGTGTTGAAGTATCGCGGGTGGCTGAGGGGATTAGCCTGCGTGTACAGGATCAACTGCTGTTTCCCTCTGCCACGGCTGAGCTAACCAACGATGGGTCGTCACTAGTGAGCAGTTTGCTCGAGACTATTCAGCGCTACGATGGCGAAGTGTGGGTGGAGGGCCATTCGGACAGCCAGACCATTAGCACCGAGGAGTTCTCATCTAACTGGGCGCTGTCGAGTGCTCGTGCCATTGCCATTGTGGAAGCGCTGGAAGCGGCGGGCGTGGATGCTGAACGCCTTCGCGCAGTCGGCTTGGCAGCAACAAAACCGCTAGAGAGCAACGCCACCGCGGAAGGGCGTGCACGTAATCGGGGGTTGAGGTGGTGATTCATGTGGAGTAAGGGGCAGTTAATAGAGGAGTAAATAGCTGCTCAGCTATAAGGAAAATGTCATTGCGAGAAGCGCAGCGACGCGGCAATCTGATTTGTCAGTGATAGCTAACCCCGAGATTGCTTCTCTATGTTTGCAATGACGGCAACATGATCGCCACGCTTCGCTCGCGATGACATAAGAGGGGTAATGACATAGAAAAAAGCCCGCCGGGGGAGGCGGGCATTAAAGGGCTTGGCTCACTGCAGTCCACTGGCATCAGGTGAGGGGGTGTACAGGATTGCCAGTGGGTACAATATCAGTATAGCTATTTATTAAGCGTTGCCAAGTGCGGTAAAGCTTTTTTTACTTTTTATCATCTTAGTTATCGCTAATGCTTATTCTGAAAGGGGCTGTACAAAGCGCACCGATCTGCTTCATGCACTTTTGTGGTGCGTTTTAACTGCCTCTTTTTGGTGCTTGCAAGTACTCTGATTTATTTATCCCGTCAAATGCCACGTAACCCTCTGTTGAATAGACACTTCTCTGTTTTGGCTTATTAATTGCTATGCTTTACGTAGCAATTAATAGCTGGTCATAGTAGTTAATAGCTGGCCATAGCTATTTAGGCGTTCTAGACATGACGTCTTAACGAAGCGTTAAGGCCGAAGAGAGGTAGTGCTATGCCTGAACCCGCTCGTCTTTCAGCGTCAACCCCTTCGGTTGATCCGGCTCTGCAGCCGCGGCTTGTCTTGACCGATTTAGATGGCTCACTGCTCGACCATCACAGTTATGACTTCAGCCCTGCTGCTCCCTGGCTTGCCCGCTTAAAGCAAATGGGGGTGCCGGTGGTTCCGGTGACCAGTAAAACCCGTGCCGAACTGATACCGCTGCGCGAAGCGCTGGGCCTCACGGCAACCCCATTTATTGCTGAAAATGGTGCGGTTATTGGTCTCCCCCTGGCTGGTGTCATGCACGCTTAGACCGTCCAGGCAGTGGCCGTGATGGTGTCGTTATCAAACATCCTGGTGTGGATATTGGCTTTATACGTGCCCGATTAAAGGTGTGGCGTGAACGCTTGGATATTCGCTTTACCCGCATGGGAGAGATGAGCGTAGCTGAGGTGATGGAGCTTACCGGGCTCGACGCAGTTCGCGCCCGGGATGCTCGGCAGCGGGAAGGTAGCGAACCGTTGTTGTGGGAAGACTCGGCCGCGGCCCTTGAGACGTTTCGCGCCGCTTTAGAGGGGGATGGCTTACAGCTTACTCAAGGTGGGCGCTTTTGGCATGTAATGGGGCGCTCCGCCGATAAGGGCAATGCCGTCGAGTGGCTGGTTAAACGCTTCACGGCATTAAGAGGGCGAATGCCTCTTTCATTGGGTTTGGGAGATGGGCCAAACGATATCACAATGCTCGAAGCAGTGGATCAAGCGGTCGTGATACGAGGTTGTCACGACTTAGCCGTAGAACCCCGCAACGCTTCGCTCTATCGCACGGATGCCACAGGGCCAACCGGCTGGGCTGAGGGAGTGGCCTACTGGTGGGGGCGAGATGACCGCCGTTTAGCGACGGCGGAAAAGGGCGATGCCGCTGTCCTTTGAGTACAGTTCTTTGAGTACAGTTATTTGAGTCCAGTACTTTGACCCCAGTTCTATGAATCCAGGGAGGTAAGTGAATGAGTGACTTTCATCAAAACGGAATTATTACCGACTTTCACAACCTTACCCGGCGCTCGGTGGAGGCGCTTGAACAAGAGCTGTGCCAGTTTGCTCGACGACGTCCAATGGGGCTGATTCTACCGTCGCTGTTTTCGGAGCTGGAAGGGCCAGCGCTGTCGGCGATCGTCGATGAGCTGGTTAAAGTCCCTTATCTCAACGAGATTGTCATTGGCCTGGATAGAGCCGATCGCGAGCAATTTTTATATGCTCGGGAGTTTTTCTCACGCCTGCCGCAACACACGCGCATCTTATGGAACGATGGCCCACGGCTGCGCGCCCTGGATGCGGAGCTGGAAGAGCACGGTTTAGGCGCTTTAGAGCCTGGGAAAGGGCGCAATGTATGGTATTGCGCAGGCTATATGCTGTCGTCAGGGCGCTCGACGGTGGTAGGGCTTCACGACTGCGATATTTTGACCTATGAGCGTGGGCTGCTTGCGCGCTTGATGTATCCGGTGGCGCACCCCAATTTCAATTACAGCTTCTGCAAAGGTTATTACCCCCGTATTGCCGAGGGCAAACTGAATGGGCGCGTCTCACGGCTGTTAGTCACACCGCTGCTGCGGGCGCTTAAAACTGTCTGTGGGCCGATGCCCTACCTTGATTACCTGGATAGCTTTCGCTACCCACTGTCAGGTGAGTTTGCGATGCGCAGCGAAGTGCTAGAGGGGATTCGTATGCCTGCGGATTGGGGGCTGGAAATTGGCGTTTTGTCGGAGTTACAACGCAACTACTCCCTGCGCCAGCTCTGCCAGGTAGATATTGCCGATGCCTACGACCACAAGCATCAGCCGGTTAGCGAAGATGATCCTGATAGCGGCTTAAACCGCATGAGCCTGGATATTTCAAAAGCGCTCTATCGCAAACTAGCCACCCAGGGGGTTACCTTTAGCAGCGAAGACTTCCGCACGCTTAAAGCTACCTACTACCGCTTTGCGCTGGATTTGATCGAAGCCTACGACCACGATGCGACGATGAACGGCCTAAGCCTTGATCGCCACAGCGAAGAGCAGGCTGTGGAGCTGTTTGCCAGTAACCTGCTCGAAGCGGGCAATCTTTTTATGGATAACCCACGTGAGCGACCCTTTATCCCCAGCTGGAACCGTGTTCAGGCCGCGGTGCCAGATCTGCTCACGCGTATGCACGAAGCGGTAGAGCTGGATAACCAAGGTAAGGTTTAGCGCCTATTCATATGTCATTGCAAGGAGCCTACTCATATGTCATTGCGAGGAGCGCAGCGACGCGGCAATCTCGATCTGCGATGGCAGGTAACCTCGAGATTGCTTCACTGCGTTCCCAATGACAACACCGAGATCGCCACGCTTCGCTCGCGATGACACCCATTTGTCATTGCAAGGAGCCTACTCATATGTCATTGCGAGGAGCGCAGCGACGCGGCAATCTCGATCTGCGATGGCAGGTAACCCCGAGATTGCTTCACTGCGCTCGCAATGACAAGACATCAAAAATCGCTGTGCTGGAGGGCTGCACGCGGAGCCGATGACGAGGCGGGTAAATTTGCTTGTGCATGTCCCGTGCTCTGGTTAATGCGGAAGTGGGCAACCAGTTGACGCAGCTGAGCACTGAGCTGTGCGAGCGTTTGGGTGGCGTGGTTACTCTCTTGCACCAGGCCGGCATTTTGCTGGGTCATTTGATCCATCTGCGTTACCGCCTGATTGACCTGCTCAATGCCGCTGCTCTGCTCAATGGTGGCTGCAGAGATTTCCTGAACCAGTGTACTGAGCTGTTTAATGTCATCGACCATGCCATTGATCTCATCGCCGGTGTCATGCACTTGACGGCTGCCTTCCACCACTTTGCTATCCGACGCTTCGATCAGCGTTTTGATCTCTTGGGCGGCGGCAGCCGAACGGCTGGCTAGTTGGCGAACTTCATTGGCGACAACGGCAAAACCGCGCCCCTGCTCGCCGGCTCGGGCGGCCTCCACAGAAGCATTAAGTGCCAAAATGTTGGTTTGGAAGGCGATGCCGTCAATGGTGTTAACGATGCTGCTCATTTGAGTGGCGCTTTCGTTAATCGTCGCCATGGTGGAGATCACCGTGGACATTGAGTCACTGCCGCGTTGAGCGCTGTCAGCGGTGCGCGTGGCAAGTGTTCGTGCGTGATCCGCATGTTCGGCATTTTGTTTAACCGTGGCGGTAAGCTGCTCCATGCTGGAGGCCGTTTCGGCCAACGACGCTGCCTGCTCTTCGGTACGGGTGGAAAGCTCTTCGTTAACACCCACAATCTGCTCTACGCCACTGTTAACCTGGTTTGCGCCGTGGTGAATATCGCCAATGGTATTGGCCAGGGTTTCACGCATCCGGTTGATATCAAATAGTAAGCTCTGCTGATCCTTCGGCGAAAGCTGAGTGGTTTGGGTCAAATCTCCATCAGCAATATGGCGTACTACGCTAGCTGCATAGCGTGGGTCGCCCCCCAGCCTGCGAGCAACATCACGAATGACCCAGCCCATTAGCAGCGTTACAGGAAGGCCTATAATCAGCAGTACCATTACCGAGTAAATTAAACGTGTAATAAAAGCTTCGTTTATATCATCTACATAAACACCCGTGGCCAGCGACCACTGCCATTCGGGAAGATAGGCCACGTAACTGATTTTCGGTACCTGCTCATCACCAGTGATACGACGGGAGTAGTAGTCAACGTGCCCACCGCCAGCTTGAGCTGCTTCTCGAAAAGCAGCGTAAAGATCCATGCCGCTGGCATCCTGGTAAGCGCTCATGTCTTCACCGCGGGGGCGCTTGGGGTGGGAAACGATCTTTAGGTCATCATCGAAGGAGAAGATATATTCTCCACCGCCAAAACTGACGCTAGACATATTGTCGATGGCACGCTGTTGGGCTTCTTCAAGGCTGAGCTCTCCAGCAACTACCCGCTCTTGTAGCGCTTCAATTTGGCTCTGTACGCTTTCCACCACGTATTGAATACTGTCTCGGCGTTCACTCTCAATCGTCTGGCGATTCTCCCAGGCCAACCAGCCTACCAGCAGTAGCATGGCAACCCAGATAATACCCAGCGTTCCCCAGAGTTTTTGCGTCGTCGTTAAGCGTGTCATTTTTTTCCTAGCCGATGTAAGTAAGCAACGTTGTTCCCTATCGGCCTAAGGCACCAATACCTTAGCAAAATTTAAAGTAAATGCTGCCGCGGCAATTTCGCTTGCCGAGGCAGCATATTCTGAGATGTGTTTCACATCGCTCGCAATGACACCCAGTTGATCATTGTGAGGAGCCTACTCATATGTCATTGCGAGGAGCGCAGCGACGAGGCAATCTCGATCTGCGGTGGCAGGTAACCCCGAGATTGCTTCACTACGTTCGCAATGACAGGTGAAGGATTTCAATGATATCACCTACGTCATTGCGAGGAGCGCAGCGACGAGGCAATCTCGATCTGCGGTGGCAGGTAACCCTGAGATTGCTTCACTGCGCTCGCAATGACAAAACATCAAAAATCGCTATGTTGATGAGCGGTCTGCGGGGCGGGTGAGGAGGCGGGTAAGCTTGCCTGTGTATGCTCCGTGCTCTGGTGGATGCGGAAGTGGGCAACCAGTTGGCGCAGCTGGGCGCTGAGCTGGGCCAGGGCTTGAGTCGCGTGAGTGCTTTCTTGCACCAGGCTGGCATTTTGCTGGGTCATTTGATCCATTTGCGTTACCGCTTGGTTGACCTGCTCAATGCCGCTGCTCTGTTCAATGGTAGCCGCAGAAATTTCCTGAACCAGCGTACTGAGCTGTTTGATATCATCGACCATGCTGTTAATCACATCACCGGTGTCGCGTACTTGGCGGCTGCCTTCAACTACTTTGCTGTCCGACGCTTCGATCAGCGTTTTAATCTCCTGTGCCGCAGCAGCTGAGCGGCTGGCAAGTTGACGAACCTCATTGGCGACAACCGCAAAACCGCGCCCTTGATCACCTGCTCGGGCGGCTTCAACTGACGCGTTCAGTGCCAAAATATTGGTTTGGAAAGCGATACCGTCAATGGTGTTAACGATGCTGCTCATCTGTGTGGCGCTTTCGTTAATCGTCGCCATAGTGGTCGTGACGGACGACATCGAGTCGCTGCCGCGCTGAGCGCTATCGGCCGCTCTGGTGGCAAGCTTACGCGCATGGTCAGCGTGTTCAGCATTTTGCTTAACAGTCGCGGTGAGCTGTTCCATACTGGAAGCGGTTTCAGCTAGTGATGCTGCCTGCTCTTCGGTGCGGGTCGAAAGCTCTTCGTTTACGCCCACGATCTGCTCTACGCCACTGTTGACCTGGCTTGCACCTAGGTGGATGTCACCAATCGTCTCGGCAAGAGCTTCACGCATCCGGTTGATATTAAAAAGTAAGCTCTGTTGATCCTTCGGCGAAAGCCGTGTGACCTGGGTCAGGTCGCCGTCGGCAATATGACGTACTACGTTGGCTGCATAGCGTGGGTCTCCACCTAAACGACGAGAAACATCACGAATAACCCATCCCATCAGCAGCGTTACCGGCAGGCCAATGATCAGTAGTATCACGATCGAGCGAATCAAACCGGCAATAAAGGCGGCATTAATATCATCGACATAAACGCCGGTCGCCAGTGACCAGTCCCATTCGGGAAGGTGTGCTACATAACTGGTTTTCGGCAGCTGCTCGTCGCCACCCGCGGGGTAGAATAGTAATTGACGTGACCACCACCTGCTTGCGCGACACGCAGCAACTCGGGGTACAGCGCCATCCCGCTGGCGTCTTCATAATTGGTCATGTCAGTGCCGGGTGTGCGGCTAGGATGCGAGATAATCAGTAAGTCATCGTTGAATGAAAAGATATACTCGCCCGCCCCAAAGCTAACGCTAGACATATTATCGATCGCACGCTGCTGCGCTTCTTCCAGGCTAAGTTCACCGGAGGCTACCCGTTCTTGCAGGGCTTCAATTTGGTTTTGCACGCTTTCCACTACGTATTGAATGCTATCGCGGCGTTCGCTCTCAATCGTCTGGCGGTTCTCCCAGGCAAGCCAGCCAACCAATAGCAGCATGGCAACCCAGATAATACCCAGCGTTCCCCAGAGTTTTTGTGTCGTTGTTAAGTGAGTCATGTTCTTCCTAATTTTTGTAATTGAGTAACTCCTTCATTATCGGCCTAAATGGAGCAGACCTTAGCAAAAATAGTCTTGAACACTCTTTTGGGATATATAGCACCCTTATATTCTAAAATAATCTAAATATAGAACTTAAAATGCACTATGCTGTCTTTATAGCATGAGATTGAGATCACCACCCCTATGGGAGGCAACGATGCAACGCCCAATCGTTACGCACTTTTTTGATGAGCCTACGAACACCTTTAGCTATGTCGTCCAAGACCCTGATAGCCGTGCCTGCGCAATTATAGATTCGGTACTCGATTTTGATTATGCCGCTGGGCGAACCGACGTGCGATCTGCTAACACCATCATCGCTTTTATTCGCGAACACGATCTCGATGTAGTCTGGATTTTGGAGACCCATGTACATGCAGACCACCTCTCGGCAGCGCCATACCTACATGAACAGTTAGGGGGTAAAACCGGCATTGGTGCCAACATAGTGAAGGTGCAGGAGATATTCGGTAAGGCATTCAATGCGGGCAGTAAGTTTGCTCGGGATGGCAGCCAGTTTGATGCGCTGTTTGAAGAAGGGGATACGTTCGCCGTTGGCCAATTACAGGGCCAGGTGCTGCATACCCCAGGACATACGCCCGCTTGTTTAACCTACGTAATAGGCGATGCCGCCTTTGTAGGCGATACGCTATTTATGCCGGATTATGGCACCGCGCGGTGCGACTTTCCCGGTGGAGATGCGCGCACTCTTTATCACTCTATCAAAAAGTATTGGCGCTTCCCGAGCAGACGCGGCTGTTCTTATGCCACGACTATAAAGCTCCCGGTCGCGATACCTTTCAGCATGAAACCAGCGTTGCGGAACAGCGCAGTGAGAACGTCCATGTTCATGAAGGTATCAGCGAAGACGAGTTCGTGAAGATGCGCACTGAGCGCGACGCCACCTTAGGCATGCCACGGCTCATTATTCCTTCGGTGCAGGTCAATATGCGTGCGGGGGAACTGCCTCCTGCGGAAGAGAATGGCACTGTCTATCTCAAAGTGCCGCTTAATTTTTTCTAATGGTGTAAGTGCGAACTAAGGAGTGACCCGTGGATTGGACAGCAGGCTTACAAGGGCTGGTTGGGGGTGTGTTGATCGGGCTTTCCGCTACCTGGTTGATGGCAACGCTGGGCGTATCGCGGTATCAGTGGCATCGTGGGCAATTTGATAACCAATGCCCCAAGGGCGATAGCGCTTGGCGAGTGGCTTTTCTGTTAGGGCTGATAAGCGGCCCGCTTCTGCTTATGGCGCTAGGTGGTGGTTTGGGCAACGTTGCCGGAAGCCCTGGTGAGGTGATTGCGCGCGGTGGGAGGCGTAGGGTTAATGCTGGTGGCTGGGCTGTTAGTGGGCGTAGGCACGGGGCTGGGCAGTGGCTGTACCAGCGGCCATGGGGTATGCGGGCTGGCGCGCTTGGCACCACGCTCCATGGCGGCCACCGGTATGTTTTTGCTGACGGCGCTAGTGACCGTTTATATCTCGCGCCACATGCTAGGCCTAGGCGGTGGAGTATGAGTCAGTCAAACAAGAGTCATTGGATGAAAACAGCGGCAGGATATGCGGCGGGGCTGCTTTTCGGTATCGGCTTAGCTGTTTCAGGCATGACCGACCCCGCGCGAGTAGTGGGTTTCTAGACGTAGCGGGCGCCTGGGATCCAACGCTAATGTTCGTATTGGGCGGGGCCGTCATCACCACCTTTATGGCTATCGGCTGGTATTCAAGCGTACTGCACGTTGTTGGGTGGCGTCTTTCAGTTACCGACCAAACGAGAGTTAGACGCGAAGTTATTAGGGGGCGCTGCCCTGTTCGGCATCGGCTGGGGCTTTCCGGCTACTGCCCAGGGCCAGCGATTGCCTCCATGGCGGTCTTTCCTTACCGCTATTGGCCATGCTGGTGACCATGGTGTTGGGGTGGTTTGCTG
This sequence comes from Halomonas sp. PA16-9, assembly GCF_009728585.1. Classification (NCBI taxonomy): domain Bacteria; kingdom Pseudomonadati; phylum Pseudomonadota; class Gammaproteobacteria; order Oceanospirillales; family Halomonadaceae; genus Halomonas; species Halomonas sp. PA16-9. The sequence continues at coordinate 1,650,483 of NZ_CP040451.1, forward strand.
CTAAGCGTCTCGCCTAGCCATTCGTCCTTAATTCGGCGATTGCCATGCCCGCGCCCTTGCCATCAAAGCAAGGGCGTTTTTATTTGTCTTAACGCTGGGTTAATGCTCGTCCGCCATGCTGATGGGTAATAAATAGGAAACCGCTATGCACGTCTTGTTGATTGAAGATGACCCGCTGGTTGCTTCGGGTATTCGCGCTGGATTAATGACCTTCGACTTTGTGGTCGATCACGTCTCCACGGGGATCGCTGCCCGTCAGGCGATGCGAACGGTGGCCAGTGATGTGGTCATTCTTGATCGCGGATTGCCCGATGGCGATGGTCTTCAATTGCTGGCCGAGTGGCGCGAGCAGGGCAACGACGTTCCCGTGCTGGTGTTAACCGCAAGGGATGCGGTGCGTGACCGAGTGGATGGACTACAGGGCGGCGCCGACGACTATCTGGTGAAACCTTTCGATTTAGATGAGTTGGTAGCGCGTTTGCACGCCTTGTTACGCCGAGTAGCAGGGCGCAGCAGCGGCCTGATTGCCCATGGCGCACTCTGCTTAGATCCAACGGCTAGGGAGGTCTACGTCGATGAACAGCTGATTATGCTGTCTCGCCGGGAGCTGGTGCTGCTTGAAACCTTCCTGCAATCGCCACGCAGCGTCCTGTCAGCCGACCAGCTTAAAGATAGCCTTTACGGTATGAACGACGATGTTGAGAGCAATGCGCTGAATGTGCATATCCACCACCTGCGCCGCAAGTTGGGGAGCGGCGTGATTGAAACAGTGCGCGGGCTTGGCTATCGGTTGGGCAAACCCGAGGCGGTACATGCGGCCGGTACGCCCTATAAGGGGCAGCTATGAGTTTACGTGCGCGCTTGCTGCTGACTCTGGGATTAACGCTGGCACTGCTCTGGGGTGTGGCGGCGGCGTGGCTGATGCGCGACCTGGAAGAGAAGTTTGTGGAAACCCTGGATCAGCGCTTAGCGCAGTCGGCAAGAATGGTGGCCGGGTTAGTCCTGCAGCTGCCGTTTGACGTATGGGAGGATGCCGAGCATCCAGTGCTGTCTATTCCACCCATTGAGGGTCTGGCCTGCCAAGTGCACTCGCCCCAAGGCGAAATCATGGCGCGCACCCATGCCGATATGGACGCTATTCTCGCCCGGGAGAGGGCGGCCACACTTATCGCCAGGCAGGCGACGTGACTTGGCGGGTATTTACCTACGAGCGCGGTGGCATCGTGATTACCACCGCTGATCGTATGGATGAGCGCGATATGCTGCTCGGCGGCGTTATACGCATGACCGTGGTGCCCTTTATCGTAGCGCTGGTAGGCAGCATGTTTGCGCTTTGGCTGGGGGTTTGGCGTGGCTTAGCACCACTAACACGGCTGCGCGAATCGCTGGCCAATCGCCACCCCGATGCACTGGCCCCTGTCGCTACCTATGGCCTGCCTAAAGAGATTCGTCCGCTGATTGAAACCTTAAATACGCTTCTTGAGCGTGTACAGCAAACCATTATCCGTGAGCAGCGCTTTACAAACGATGCCGCCCACGAACTGCGCACACCGCTTACCGCGATCAAAACCCACCTGCAAGTGGCTCGCCGGGTCGAAGGTCAGGCCGCAATAACATCGCTCAACTATGCTGAAGAGGGAGTGGTGCGGTTGAGCTCAACCCTTGACCAACTGCTCACGCTGGCTCGCGTAGAGGGGCGTGTGCGCTTTGATGATGGTGAGGCTAGTCGCGTCGCAGATGTAGCCGAACACGCCCTGGCGGATAGCCAGCACAACAAATCAGCCCGCTTTGTAGTGTCGCCCCATTGGCCCGATGTCGCCCTTGCGATGCCCCGCGAATTGGCTATCACCGCGCTGCGTAATTTGCTCGATAACGCTATTAACCATGGGCCCCGATGCCCCCGTTAACTTTGATGCGCAGTGGGAGCCAGGGGAGCGCCATCTTACCTTTAGCGTTAGCGACCAAGGCCCAGGTGTGATGGCGCGACGCTTGAACAATTAACTCAACGATTCTGGCGCGCCAGTAAACAGCAAGGCAGTGGACTGGGGTTAGCCATTGTGGCTGCTATCGCGAACGTTTTGGTGGCGAAGTGACGTTTGTCAGCCCTGCTGGAGGTGGTTTTACCGCCCGTCTGGTGGTGCCAGTGGCGGGTAGCTAACAACGATAACGCAAGGGAGAAACCGAGATGAATAAAAAATACTTAAGGTTTGGCCTGCTGATAGGGATTAGCTTAGTCACTGGAGGCGCGCTGGCGCAGCAGGTGACGCGGAGCGAGGCCAGGCTGCAGCGGCTACCTGCACAGCCTGTCATCAGGCCGATGGCATATGAATGTGCCCAATGGTGAGTCATGGCCGCGCTTAGCGGGGCTGAATGCGGACTATATCGCTAAGCAGTTGCACGACTTAAAGCCGGGCAGCGTCAAAATGCGACATGATGACGTTTGCCAATATGCTCGACGATCAGCAAATAGCCGATGTTGCCGAATACTATAGCCAAATGCCGGTAACGCCGGGGCAAGGCGGCGATGAGGCCGACGAAGCGCTGCTGGCGCGGGTCAACAGCTTGCCGAACGCGGCGATTGGAACGCCTACATTGTTTTCCTGCCAAAGCTGCCACGGGCCCGGTGGTACGGGCGTTGGCAGCACCTTCCCAGGTGTCGCCAGCCAGCATGCTGGCTATATCAGCGCTCAGTTGAGGGCGTGGAAAAACGAGACACGCATCAACGACCCACAGAATCTCATGGGGGCCATTGCCAAACGCATGAGCGATAACGACATTCAGGCGGGTCTGCCTGGTATGCCACGCAACCGGTTCAGAAGAACAGGAGACAGCACAATGACCATCTGTCGTCGCTCCCTCGTCATAACCCTGACCGGCTGCTCGCTGGCGTTCGGTACCTTTTATACAGCCACGGTTATTGCCCAGCCAGAAGAGCGTCCAGACGCTGCGCTGAATATGCTGGTACACGAGCCCCCACCATGGAAGACCTTGAGAATTCCGAACTTCATCCGGAACTGAAAAAAGTCATCCGCTATGGGCATGATCTATTCACCAATACGCAGCAGTTGCGTGGTGAGAACGTGTTCAATGATATGAACTGCTCTAGCTGTCATTTGGGCGAAGGGCGGGTGCCGTTCAGTGCGCCAGTGTGGGCCGCGGCTATCACGCTGCCGGATTTTCGTGGTAAGAACCAGCATGTGAATAACCTGGAAGAACGTATCGCAGGTTGCTTTGCTTATTCCATGAATGGCGTGCCACCGGAGTATGGCAGCGATGAAATGCTGGCGCTAAGCGCCTACCATCAATGGCTGGCCACCGGTGCGCCGATGTATCCAGACAAACCGATCTATGGGCGTGGCTTCCCCGCACCGGATGAGCCAGCTGAAGAGCCCGACTACGCTAGGGGCGAAGCGGCTTACCAGGAAAATTGTTCGATATGCCATCAGAACGATGGCTCTGGCCACTATGAAAACGGTGAATACGTATTTCCAGCCCCTTGGGGCGACGGCTCTAATAATTGGGGCGCGGGGATCGCGCGAGTAGAAACCATGGCGGGCTTTATTTACCAAAATATGCCGCTTGGTCAGCCGCGGTCACTCAGCGATCAAGACGCCTGGGATATTGCTTACTTCATAAGCAGCCAAGAGCGACCCCAAGACCCTCGCTACACGGGCGATGTCGCCGAGACAGCCGAGCGTTTTGGCCCGACCTTCCATAACCGCTCACTGTACGGGCAAACCCGCGAACACGACGGCCATGTACTCGGTGATCACGACAACTTCGGGGAGAAGGGCGACCTTAAACCCTGGAACGTCGGGATGCCGAGGTTTGAAAACCTTTCCGAGGAGTAATACCGTCACGAAATGTGATTATGAGGAACTTTCATTTTTGTCATTGAGAGGAGTCCTCTTTATGTCATTGCGAGGAACTTGCGACGAAGCAATCTTTGGCGGCGGTGGCAGATTAACCCCGAGATTGCTTCACTACGTTCGCAATGACAGGTAGCGGATTTCAATGACATCACCTACGTCATTGCGAGGAGCGCAGCGACGCGGCAATCTTTGGCAGTGGCAGATTAACCCCGAGATTGCTTCACTACGTTCGCAATGACAGGTGAAGGATTTCAATGACATCACCTACGTCATTGCGAGGAGCGCAGCGACGCGGCAATCTTTGGCGGCGGTGGCAGATTAACCTCGAGATTGCTTCACTACGTTCGCAATGACAGGTGAAGGATTTCAATGACATCACCTACGTCATTGCGAGGAGCGCAGCGACGCGGCAATCTTTGGCGGCGGTGGCAGATTAACCCCGAGATTGCTGCACTACGTTCGCAATGACAGGTGAAGGATTTCAATGACATCACCTACGTCATTGCGAGGAGCGCAGCGACGCGGCAATCTTTGGCGGCGGTGGCAGATTAACCCCGAGATTGCTGCACTACGTTCGCAATGACAGGTGAAGGATTTCAATGACATCACCTACGTCATTGCGAGGAGCGCAGCGACGCGGCAATCTTTGGCAGTGGCAGATTAACCCCGAGATTGCTTCACTACGTTCGCAATGACAGGTGAAGGATTTCAATGACATCACCTACGTCATTGCGAGGAGCGCAGCGACGCGGCAATCTTTGGCGGCGGTGGCAGATTAACCTCGAGATTGCTTCACTACGTTCGCAATGACAGGTGAAGGATTTCAATGACAGGGAGGGCCCACAATGAAAGAGAGGCTCACGATAATAAGGGGTGTGGCACTCAGAATGATATTAGTATGGGGCAAGCTCAACCCAATCAGGATTAAGGGAGTCAATTAGAGCATTTTTACGTTGACGTGAACCCGCTTTAAGCTGTTTTTCGCGCCTGATGGCATCTTCTATACTATTTGACTCCTCTAGCCATACAAGTTTGTGGCAACGGTACTTTTTGGTGAATCCTGGCATTAAACCTTGGCGGTGTTCATAAAGCCTGCGCTCCAAGTTGTTTGTAACTCCTATGTAAAGAACGCGGTGAGTGCGGTTAGTCAGCATATAAACATAATAAAGATTGTTTGTTGTCGACATGAACCGACCTTTCGGTGATGGATTTTTATTAATCTAACTTCATTTTATTAGCAATGGTAGGGGCGCATCATTGCAGTCAGTATCCTTATTTTGACTATGAAAAGTGAAACGACCTTAGCTTGCAGTGGTAGATTAACCTAGAGATTGCTTCGCTTGCGCTCGCAATGACAGGGGGCGGGGCTCACAATGTCGCGTTGCTCGCAATGCAACAAATTAGATTGCTACGTTCGCAATGACAGTAGGATATTCACCTACGTCATTGCGAGGAGCGCAGCGACGCGGCAATCTTTGGCGGCGGTGGCAGATTAACCCCGAGATTGCTTCACTACGTTCGCAATGACAGGTGAAGGATTTCAATGACATCACCTACGTCATTGCGAGGAGCGCAGCGACGCGGCAATCTCAGCTAGCGGTGGCAGGCTAAGTTCATCAAGGTGTTTCACTGCCCATCATCTCGATCAGCCGCTCATCACTGGGCATACCCTGAATACGGTCAAGACGCACGGCCCCGTTCTCTGTTTCACGCTGAAAAACGGAAGTGGGGGTTGCATATAGGCCCAGCTCTTCGAACAACTGGTTATTGGCGTACACCTGCTCTTCAATTTCTCTCGGTTGGGCACTAGCTTCGATTTCCTGCTGGCCGCTTTCATGGGCATGCAGTGTCGCGCTGGATCGTCGCGCCGAGAATAGCGGCTGCTTTTCCAGGGCTGTCGGGTGCTAAGATACCTACCATGATATGACGTAGCTGCACCTCACCTGCTTCCACCCAGGGGCGAACGTCTTGCCACATTTGACGGCAGTAGGGGCAGTTGGCATCCGTGAAGGTGTAAATCACCCGGGGGCATCCACATTGCCGTCCTGTACCCAGTGGCTTTCGCTTAATAGCTGCCATGTTTGTGCCTCTAGCGGTGCACGTACATGCTCATCCAGTTGCGCTTCGGTAAGGTCATTCCCCTCATTATCCATTAGCGTACCCACCACGGCGTGCTCGCCATCCGGCGTCAGGTAAATCGCCATGTCCTGGCCCTGCACGCTGGCGCCGTAGCCGCGCAACCCTCCGGGGGCATCGAATTGACCATGAATTTCCAAGCCTTGGTCGGCAAGTGCCTGAATAGGGGCGGGTAGCTCATCGGCATAGCTCGCAGAGGTGCCGACCAATCCTGCCAGCAGGAGAAAACCACTTATGCCAGCGTGACGTTTTAAGTGCATTGCAGCGCCTTGTTTGAATAAGAGTGAGAGGCTAGAGATTTAATAACCGCCGCCTTAGTGCTGGCAATCCCTAAAATAATGCCGTGTTGCGATTATCGCAGCACAACATTATTTAGGGATTATGCACTTTATAGCTGGGGCAATATGTCGCAACTTACGGTTTTTGAAACTTACGATTTTTGAAACTTTAGATTTCTCAATGGTATTAACGAAATGGTGTTAACTATCAGCTACCAGCCAACGCACCGCGTAGGGCGGCAGCGCTCCTTCTGCGACCCAGGGGTTAGCGGGATCCAGCGCTTGCCAGGCGTGTTTTTCAAGTGCCTGGGTAACTGCCTCGCCCACGTTTTCTAAGGGAAGCGGCAGATCGGTGACGTTGTACAGAGCCAGTAATCGGCGGCCATCGTGCAGTGGGCCGCGCTCTACCGCCAGCAGTTCCGGTGCCGAGACTAACACTCGCTGGGCGGCATTGGGGTGAAAGCAGGACTCTTGACGGCGCTGGTCTAATAGCCGGTTTAAGGCGTGAAAAACATCGTGGGTGGGCGTTGAAGGGCTATCTAACAGCAGGTCTAGCTCGCTACGCTGCCAGCGCCGGCGGTTGATCGAACGTAGCCGCCCACTGCGCTCAACGCCTTCCACGTCATTGAGTGTGCCAGTTAGGGTGTGAATATACAGCGCGGGGATACCTTGCAAACTCAGCATAATTGCTTGGCTGCATAGAAAACGCGCTACCTGCCACGGGTCGGGGCCGCGGCGGGTGCCGCGCATGGCTTCAAACCAGGTGATATTGATCTCATAGGGCGTATCGCTTCCATCGGGGGTTGCTACGCATGCTGACAAAGCCTCCGAAACGGTGCATCAGCTCCAGCAGCGCATCCCGCTCGTGATCGGGCAATAAACCTTCCAAGGGTCGCACGCCAATGCCGTCGTGGCTGGCCGTAAAGTTGAGGTAGGTGCATTGGTCGGGCAGTACCGGAAGGCTGGCAAGCCAGGTTTGTAAGGTGCTCGCTTCGCCCCGGGTGAGGGTGTGCAATAGCAGCGGGGGGAGGGCAAACTGATACACCATATGGGCTTCGTCGGGGCCCCCCGCTGGCAACCGATCCAAGCCAAAATAACTGATATTTTCCTGGTGGGGCACATTGGTTTCGGTGATTAACAGGGTACCTGGGGCCACGTGATCCACGATCGCTCGTAGCAGCCGCACCACAGTGTGGGTTTCCGGCAGGTGAATGCAGGCAGTACCCAGCCGCTTCCACAGAAAGGCCACCGCATCCAAACGTACAATCCGCGTTCCTTGCTCCAGGTAGAACAGCAAAATACCCACGAACTCCAGCAGCACATCCGGATTTTCAAAGTTCAGGTCAAGCTGGTCTTCGGAGAACGTCGCCCACAGGTAGCGGGTGCCACGCCGGGTGGAAATGGGCACCAGCAGCGGGCTGCTGCGTGGGCGCACCACCTGGGAGACATCGGTAACTGGATCGACTTCGATAAAGTAGTCGCGGCCGGGCAGGCTGCCGCTCAGGTAATCCACAAACCAGAGAGACTCCCGTGAGACGTGATTGAGCACCAGGTCGGCCATTAAGTCGTAATGGCTGGCGAGTTCGCGGATGTGCGACCAATCACCAAGATCGGGGTTCACTTCCCGGTAGTGAATCACCGAAAAGCCGTCGTCGCTGCTCCAGGGAAAGAAGGGCAGTACATGTACACCGCTGATGCGATCGCCCAACCGCGCTTGAAGAAAATCGCTAAGCACTGCCAACGGCGGCACATATCTTCAATAATCGAGTCACCGTAGCTGATCACCCACTGATCTTTTTCGCTCCAAGAGGGTGCGTTTTTAGTGCTGGTTCTACCGGAGCTGGATGAAAATGGGGCAAGCGACTGAAAATGCGCTAGACGCTGGTTTAAACGGCGCTGCACTTCCCCCGCCCTGGGGCCATAAAGGTGGCTGAGGTAGTCGTTAACGGTCTGCTCAAAGGGGGGCATGGGTAGCTCCTGATAAACAATCTGCCACAAACGCTGCAGCTTGTGTGCCAAATCGTTACAATACGAGGTTGATACCGCGTTTAAACGCTAAGATACATTAGCTTGTGGCAGTTACTACTGCTAAAACGCTATTAATAGCACACACATTGACAGGTTATAACACGCTAACTCGTGCGGTACGCCGACACGAGCTGACAACAGGTTGACCGCCATGCATTGCCCTTTTTGTGGTGCAAACGATACTCGAGTGACTGATTCGCGCCTGGTAGCGGATGGTGATCAGGTACGCCGTCGTCGACGCCAGTGTGCGAGCTGCCAAGAGCGCTTTACCACCTACGAAACCGCAGAATTGGTAATGCCGCGGGTGGTGAAGTCCGACGGCTCCCGCGAGAGCTTTAATGAAGCCAAACTGCGGGCAGGTATGTTGCGTGCGCTGGAAAAGCGTCCGGTCAGTGCAGAAGCCATTGAAGCGGCGGTAGAGCGCATCCGCCAAACCTTACGTGCCCGGGGCGATCGCGAAATCAACGCCCGTGATATTGGCGAGTCGGTCATGCAAGCGCTTAAACCCTCGATCATGTAGCCTATATCCGCTTTGCTTCGGTATATCGCAAGTTCCAGGATCTGGATGAATTTCGCGCTGAAATTGACCGGCTGTCCCAAGAGCCCTCTTCCCGACTGGGCCATGGCAGCGAGTCGTCAAAATGAGTGCTGTCTTTAGCCAAGCCGACCACCGCTATATGGCGCGGGCGCTGCAACTGGCGCAAAAAGGCTTATACACCACGGATCCCAACCCGCGGGTCGGCTGTGTGATTGTGCGTGACGAGCAGATTGTCGGTGAAGGCTTTCACCTGTGTGCCGGTGAACCCCACGCCGAAATTCACGCGTTGAATGATGCTGGTGAGCAAGCCCTGGGCGCGACCGCCTACGTCACCCTGGAGCCTTGTTCCCACACCGGCCGCACTGGCCCCTGCGCGGTGGCGCTCCAGGAAGCGAAGGTGTCGCGGGTAGTGGTTGCCATGGTGGATCCGAACCCGCAGGTGAGTGGCCGCGGTATTCGTCTGCTTGAAGAGGCGGGTGTTGAGGTGGCGGTGGGGTTATTAGAGAGTGACGCGCGCGCTCTGAATCCCGGCTTTATTGCTCGCATGACCCAGCAGCGTCCCTTTGTGCGCCTGAAAATGGCGATGAGTCTAGATGGTCGTACCGCCATGGGGTCGGGGGAGTCTCAGTGGATCACCGGGCCTGAAGCACGCACCCAGGTGCAGCGGCTACGGGCACGCTCCAGCGCGATATTAAGCGGCGTTGAGTCGCTCATTATGGACGACTCTCGGCTGACGTTACGAGCAGAGCAGTTACAGCTTAACAACGCAGACGAAGTGGTTCGCCGCCAGCCCCTGCGGGTGATTTTAGATACCCACTTGCGCCTACCTCTGGCGGCAGCCTGTTTAAGCGAGCCTGGGCGTACGCTAGTGATCACCACATCAGACCACTTGGAAGAGAAGCGGGAACGGTTAACTCAGGCGGGCGCTGAAGTACAGGTGTTGCCCGCCGGTAGCGATGGCCGTATCGATTTAGTGGCAATGCTGCAGTGGTTAGCCGAAAATGAACAGGTTAATGAACTGCTGGTGGAAACCGGAGCGACATTGGCGGGCGCTATGCTCGATGCGGCGTTGGTCGATGAGCTACAGCTGTTTGTTGCCCCCACACTGTTAGGCGGCGAAGCGCGGCCCCTTTTTGCGTTGCCAGGGCTCTCACGTATGGCCGATCAGCGGCGGTTAACCATTCACGATATGCGAGCAGTAGGGCGCGATTGGCGCATTATTGCATCCCCTCTAGCGACTAGCGCATCTGGCGAATTTTGCGAGAGCAAGGTACCCTGACGCGCAAAATCGTGACTCACTCTCGCGACACTCTTTCTCGATAACCTATCCTGACAAGCTATCGTGACAACACTTATTGGAGATTCCATGGCGCACCCCTCCTCTAGAGGCTTAGCCCCTATCGCCGAGCTGGTGGACGATATCCGCCAGGGCAAAATGGTGATTCTCATGGACGATGAGGATCGCGAAAATGAAGGTGATATCATCATGGCCGCCGAAAAAGTGCAGGCCGAGCATATCAACTTTATGGCCCGTTTCGCCCGCGGCTTGATCTGCATGCCGATGACTCGCGCCCGCTGTGAGCAGCTTAATCTGCCGCTAATGGTGCGTGATAACGGTTCCGGTTTTGGCACCAAGTTTACTCTCTCCATTGAGGCAACCGAAGGCGTCACGACGGGTATTTCAGCTGCAGATCGTGCGCGTACCGTGCAAGCCGCGGTGGCACCCAATGCAAAGCCCTCTGATATCGTTCAGCCAGGCCATATCTTTCCGCTGATGGCCGAGCCGGGCGGCGTGCTGCGCCGTGCCGGGCATACGGAAGCTTCGTGTGATTTGGCGGCACTGGCGGGCTGTGACCCTAGCGGTGTAATCTGTGAGATTATGAACGATGATGGCAGCATGGCGCGCCGCCCCGAGCTTGAAGCCTTCGCCCAGGAGCACGGTATTAAGATCGGTACCATCGCGGATCTGATTCACTACCGTATCGTTAACGAACAGACCATCGATCATCTGGAAGCGTCAACGGTCATGACCTCCCATGGCGAGCTTGAGCTGCACGTGTTCCGTGATCGTATCCAGGGCGCTCACCATTTGGCGTTGGTGAACGGTCAGCCCACGCCGGAACAGGCCACCACGGTGCGCGTGCATCTGACTGATACGCTGCGCGATGTAATGGGCTTGATGAAAGACGAACAGTGCCGCTGGGATGCCCATCGCGCGCTGGAAGAGATTGCCAGTGCCGCGCCAGGCGTGTTTGTGTTGATTGACGACGGCCGCCCGCACCAGGATTTGAAAGACCAGCTGGATATCTTTTTGGATCGCGTGCGCCAGCCGCGTACCAGCGACTCCGACGGTGCCGGTAACTACTTGACCATCGGCACCGGTTCTCAGATTCTGCGCTATTTAGGCGTGGGTAAAATGCGATTACTTAGTTCACCGTGGAAGTTTTCGGCGCTGTCCGGCTTTGACCTCGAAGTCGTAGAGCGTCTGGGCCCTAATGACACGGCGTATGAACCAACTTCTCAGCAGAACTAATTCAGCAGGAATAAATTGATGCACTCCCTCACTCAAGTTGAAGGTACGTTTGTTGATGTCGATGGCCGCTATGTCATCGTGGTCGGCCGTTTTAACCATCACGTGGTCGATAGCCTGGTGGAAGGCGCCGTCGACAGCTTGACCCGTCACGGTGTCGACGCCGAGCATATCCACATTGTTCACGTGCCGGGCGCCTGGGAACTCCCGCTGGCGGTGAAGCGCGTGTTGAAGGTAATGAAACCCGACGCAGTGATTGCCCTGGGCGCGGTCATTCGCGGTGGCACACCGCATTTTGAATACGTGGCGGGCGGCTGTAATACGGCGATTAATCACTTACAGCTTGAGTTTGATACCCCGGTGGCTAATGGTGTGTTAACCGTTGAAACCATTGAGCAAGCGATTGAGCGTGCAGGCACCAAGGCCGGTAACAAAGGCACCGAAGCTGCCATGGCCGCGATGGAAATGGTCTCTCTGCTCCGTGCGCTACCGTCAGGAGATACCCAATGAGCGAGCGTAAACCCTCTGCCGCTCAGCAGGGCCGCCACGCGGCGCGGGAATTAACGGTGCAGGGGCTTTATCAATGGCACATGACGGGTAAATCCATTACCACCATTGAAGCCGAGTTTCGTAGCCAGGTCGCCGACGATGACCTGGAAGATCACGAAAATTGGGTCAAGGTGATGGAGATCGCCGACAAGGCGCTGTTTCACGAGTTACTCCATAATACCGTGCGGTTCAAAGCGGAACTGGATCGTGAAATCTCCCCTGCTAGACCGCCGCTTAGAAGATCTCGATGCGGTAGAGTTGGCCATCCTACGGTTGGGCGCTTACGAGCTTTCCCGCCGCATGGAAGTACCTTATCGTGTCGTCATTAACGAAGGCGTTGAGCTGGCTAAGTCATTTGGCGCCACCGATGGCCATAAATACGTGAACGGCATTCTCGACAAGCTGGCTATTCGCTTGCGCAGTGCCGAGGTCAGCGCTCGTCGTCTCTGAACGCGAGCGGTATGACAATGCGTTTAAGGGGCCTTTGTGCTTGCCGAATTTGATTTGATTCGACGCTACTTTATGTCGTCGCAGGAGGCGTCGGCTGCGTCAAATGGCGTCACACTGGGATGTGGAGACGACGCCACGCTGCTGTTGCCGCAAGCAGGCCAACAGTTGGTCGTGAGCGTTGATACCTCGGTGGTGGATGTACACTTCCCCCGCGAAGCATCAGCATTTGCGGTGGGTCACCGTGCCTTGGCCGTTGCGCTGAGCGATCTGGCCGCCATGGGGGCGACTTCGCGTTGGTGTTTGATGGCGTTAACCCTTGATCAGCGCCAGTTTACCAATGATGAAGCCACCCATGCTTGGCTTACAGACTATGCGCGAGGCTTTCATACGCTTTGTCAGCAGCACGCCACCACGCTGGTGGGGGGCGATGTCACTTCCGGTGCGCTTTCCATAGGCGTTACTGTGATGGGTGAACTCCCGGTGGGCGAAGCCTTGACCCGTAGCGGTGCCCAGGCGGGAGATCTGATCGCTGTCACCGGTGCACTAGGTGGTGGGGCAGGCGGGCTGGCGCTTTGGCAGCAGGGCGAGCGCGATCTGGCGCATCCATTGTTAAGTCGCTACCTATTGCCACAACCGCGCTTAGCGGCGGGCCTGGCGTTGCGCGATTTAGCCACCGCTGCACTGGATATCTCCGATGGGCTACTGGCCGACTTGGCGCATATTCGCGACGCTTCGCAGGTCGGAGCCGTCATCGCGCTAGACGCCTTACCACTGGCGGACGAACTGGAAAGCTCCCTAGGTCGGGAAGCTGCACTAAAGGCGGCACTTTCCGGCGGGGATGATTACGAACTGCTTGTTACCCTCGGCGCTGACGACGTCGCAGAGGCGCAACAACGTTTAGCGCCATTGGGTCTCTCGCTGACCGTCATCGGCCACTGCAGTGAAGCGTTAGGCGTTACTGCCTCTGGCCAGAGTGAACTGAGTCGTTATGTCAGCGGCTATGCCGGCTGGCAGCATTTTAGTGGGGAAGCGCCATGAATCATGCACCGAAAAGTGTCTGGCGTCGCCCAACACATTTTTTTGCCTTCGGCTTGGGTAGCGGTGCTGTCCCTTGGGCGCCGGGTACCTTTGGCACGCTAGCGGCCATTCCGTTCTACTGGATGATGGCGGAACTGCCCCTGGGGTGGTACCTGAGTATTTGTTTTGTTGCCTTTATTGTCGGCGTTTGGCTATGTGATAAAACGTCCCACGATTTAGGGGTACACGATCACTCGGGTATCGTGTGGGACGAGTTTGTGGGTTACTGGCTAACCATGGCGGCGGTGCCTTTTTCGTGGGAGGCTGCGCTATGGGGATTTGTAGTATTTCGCATCTTCGATGTCTTTAAGCCCTGGCCGATTCGCTGGGCTGACCGCCGCGTGGCGGGCGGCTTTGGTATTATGATCGATGACGTGATGGCAGGGGCCTACGCCTGGAGTACTATGCACCTGTGGTTCTGGCTACACTAAACTTGGTAAGTGGTAAGTGGTAAATAGAGATCAGGAGCGGTTGATAACTTTTTTCGAGTGCATTGGCTGCAAGGCGTTGGCTTCAAGGAGGTAGCATGCGCAAGGAACGTCTGATTGTCCCCACGCTGGCGATTATAGCCGTAGTGTGGATGGCAGCGCAGCTACTCTCCAGTGTGCTGTTTGAGCGCAGTCTACGCCAAGCGCTCGAAGATCTGGAGGCGCGGGGCGAGTGGCGCGTCAATCGTACTGAGAGTCATCAAGGGTGGTTAAGCTCCCAAGGCAGGGTGATACTGTCACCGCTTTTGGGTCGACCCTGGCGCCTTGAGCTCACGTATAGCGCGCGGCACGGTATTTTAAGCACGGATGTCGAAGGCACCGTACTACCACGTCTCGATACCGTTCTGCAGCAAGCCGTGGGTGAGGTCACCGCCCCTCTGTGCCGCGTTGGCAGGGGCGCTATCACACCCTTAGCGGTCATAGCGAATTGCGCCTTGCCCTTGCCCCCTTTGTGATTCAACAAAATGGCCGCGATTTAGCCGTCCGCGGTGGTCGGCTGCGCTTGGAAGGCGTGTTTGGCGATTGGCGACTACGCGCGTTATTTGATCAACTTACCCTGACCGACGGTATGGCCCAGCTTGCGATAGGCCCCACGGTGCTCGAAAGCCGCTATACTTATATTGATGATGCTTACCACTTTGCTCAACGCGATCACCTGCATATTGAAACGCTGACGCTCAGCTACCCCTCCTACGATATCCAGTTTTCACCTCTCGATCTAAACAGCCATATGGTGCTGGATGAGAGCGAACTCCGTATCAAAGGCGAGCTTGAAGTGGGCGATGTGATGGTGCCTTCTCAAGCGCCTGATATGCCGCTGCTCAATGGCCGCATAGAGATGGAGCTTTCGCGTTTGAATGCCGATGCGGTTCGCCACTTGATTCGCCGTTTGCGCCAGGAAGCCGCCTGGGGAGACGCTAGTCTACCTATGGCCGAAGGGTTGCTGGCCCGTTTGGAGCCGGATCTGCGCAAAGTGCTTAGCGACTCGCCACGTTTAGATGTCATGACCATCGCCATCGACAGTCCGCTGTTGGGTATTCGCCTGGATGCGGATGGCGCGCTGTTTTTTGATGCCCGCCAGTTGGATGAGCTGAGTGTGGTTAACCTCGACAAAAAGAAAGAGCAGGCGAAATGGCTGGAGCGCATTGATGGCGACTTTACCTGGCACGATGCGCCTACCGTCGCCGCATTATGGTTAGGTCTGCCCCTGGGGACTCGGGAGCTGCAGTTTGATGTGGTGCGTGGCGTTTGGCGTATCAATGGGCGCCCGATGCCCGAGCTTTGGCCTCAATAATTTTAAAAGAAAAGTTTACCTACGGTCGCAGGGAGCGCCGCTAAACTGACTGTTCTACTCGCGAAGGGTTGAAGTTTTGGCCCATTGCCCGCATTCCATGGACAACACTAGGCGGTTCTCACCGCCGGTATCGGTTCATTGGAGGACGCATGAGCGACCAGGATTACGAACACGACGCTGAACATCTTGATTGGCAACTTGATGATGAGCAGTCATCCACTACTGATGACACCCCCGGTAGTGAAGAGAGTAGTGAAGACAGTGGTGCAAACCACTCTAACGAACAGACTGAAAAAAGCTCTCAAGAGCCCGATAGTAAGCAGGGAGGAAGTGAGTACCGCTCAGACGGCGAGCGGGTAAACTCTCTGGTGCCCGCTAGCGAAATGCTGCCCGAACGCATTTATCTCCTGCCTATTCATAACCGGCCGTTCTTCCCCGCCCAGGTACAGCCGCTGGTGATTAATCGTGAGCGCTGGGAAGAGACCATGCGCCGTGTGGGTAACACGCCGCACCACACATTGGGTGTTGCCTTTGTGGGCGAGCAGGGTGTCACCTCCCTGGATCACGAAGGTTTCCCGGAGATCGGTACTGCGGTCAAAGTGCACAAACTTAAGGGCGAAGACGATCAGATTCAGTTTATCGCTCAAGGGCTTCAACGCTTTAAAATTACCCGCTGGCTCTCCAAAGAGCCGCCTTACCTCGTCGAGGTGACCTACCCTAAAGAGCCGGTTGATGCGGAGAACGAAGAGACCCGCGCCTACGCCATGGCGATCATCAACGGCATTAAAGAGCTGCTGCCGATTAACCCGCTGTACGGTGAAGAACTCAAGCACTACCTCAACCGCTTTAGTCCTCATCAGCCGGGGCCGTTGACCGATTTTGCCGCCGCTATTACCTCCGCCAAAGGCCCCGAACTTCAGGATGTGCTGGCAACACTTTCGGTAGAAGAGCGGATGCAGAAAGTGCTGCCGCTGCTGCGAAAAGAGATCGATGTTGCGTTGCTACAGGGCGAGATCAGCGAGCAGGTAAACGCGCAAATGCAGGATCGCCAGCGCGAGTTCTTCCTGCGCGAGCAGCTCAAGGTCATCCAGCGTGAATTGGGTATCTCCAAAGGTGATCGAGAAAACGATGTAGATACCTTTAGAGCGCGTTTGGAGTCACTGGTAGTGCCCGAGCGTGTTCAATCGCGTATTGACGATGAGCTGAATAAGCTCAGCGTGTTGGAAACCGGTTCGCCGGAGTATGGCACCACGCGTAACTACCTGGATTGGTTAACCTCGCTACCCTGGGGAGTGACCAGCCAGGATCAGTTGGATCTACCCCATGCCCGCCAGGTGCTGGATCGCGACCACGACGGTTTGAAAGACGTTAAAGAGCGTATTATCGAATTTCTGGCCGAGGGTACTTTCAAAGGCGACGTAGGCGGCTCGATTGTATTGTTGGTAGGCCCTCCTGGGGTAGGCAAAACCTCCATCGGACGTTCGATCGCCGAAGCCTTAGGGCGCCAGTTTTACCGTTTCTCAGTCGGTGGTATGCGCGATGAAGCGGAAATTAAAGGTCATCGGCGTACCTATGTGGGCTATGCCCGGCAAACTGGTGCAAGCCTTTAAAGAGGTCGAGGTCGAAAACCCCGTTATCATGCTGGATGAAATCGATAAGCTCGGGCAGTCCTTTCAGGGCGATCCAGCATCGGCGCTGCTGGAAGTACTTGATCCCGAACAGAACGTCGATTTCCTTGATCACTATCTTGATGTGCGCATGGACCTCTCCAAGGTGCTGTTTATCTGCACTGCCAACACGCTTGATTCGATTCCAGGGCCGCTGCTTGACCGTATGGAGCAGATCCGCCTCTCCGGTTATATCGCTGAAGAGAAGCTGGCGATTGCCAAGCACCACCTGTGGCCGAAGCTGCTCAAGCGCGACAACCTGACGAAAAAGAGGATCAGCCTCTCCGATGCGGCTTTAAAGCAGGTCATTGAAGGCTACGCCCGGGAAGCCGGAGTGCGCCAGCTGGAGAAGCAACTGCACCGCATTGTGCGTAAATCGGCCGTTAAACTGCTCGAAGAGGAGTCTGAAACGGTCAAGATATCAGTTAAAAACCTGGAGGAGTTCTTAGGTGCGCCGATTTTCCGTAAGGAGAAAGTGCTTACCGGCGAAGGGGTAGTGACCGGCCTGGCGTGGACTTCCATGGGGGGGGCAACATTGCCCATCGAAGCAGGCAAAGTACACTCACTGGATCGTGGTTTTAAACTGACCGGTAAGTTAGGCGAAGTGATGCAGGAGTCCGCCAATATCGCTTACAGCTATACTCTGGGCCACCTGCAGGAGTATGGTGCCGATACCGACTTCTTTGACTCGGCGTTTGTACACTTGCACGTACCCGAGGGCGCCACGCCGAAAGATGGCCCTTCGGCGGGTGTCACCATGACCACGGCGCTGCTCTCGCTGGCCAAGCACCATGCGATCGATAGGCCTTTGGCGATGACCGGCGAACTAACGTTAACCGGCCAAGTGCTCCCCGTTGGCGGTATTCGTGAGAAAGTCATTGCCGCGCGACGCAGCGATATTTTTGAATTGATTTTGCCCGACGCCAACAAGCGCGATTACGAAGAGTTGCCGGACTACCTGAAAGAGGGCATGACGGTGCACTTTGCCAAGCGCTACCGTGATGTGGCAGATGTCGTGTTTGGCCGAAAATAGAGCGTTGATTTTATTTGCAGCAATGGCTATTTAACCTTTTAAAGCGTCTTACGAGAGTAAGGCGCTTTTTTTACATTTGTTCACTGGTTTGCCGAGATGATCTATAGCGATAATGACCTCTGCTTTTATAAAAATTAAGAATATCTAATTCTTGGAGAACTAATGCGCAATAACCAGCCCGTGACGCAGCGTGAGTATGTTCTGAGTGAGGAAGCGGTGCTTATTTCCCGCTCGGATTTAAAGGGCAATGTGACCTACGCCAACCCTACTTTTGTTGAGGTCAGTGGCTATAGCCGTGAAGAACTCATTGGCTCTCCCCATAACCTCCTTCGTCACCCTGATATGCCTGAAGCTGCTTACAAGGATTTCTGGAAAACCATCCAAGCGGGGACAACCTGGCAAGGCGTGGTTAAAAATCGGCGTAAAAATGGCGATCACTACTGGGTGAATGCCACCGTGGCGCCGCTGCGGGACGGTGAGCGCATCGTCGGCTACACTTCCGTGCGCCGCAAAGCGTCAGAAAAAGCCATTAACCAGGCAGAAAAAATCTATGCCGAGATTCGCGAAAAAGGTAAATCCCGCCACTACGCACTAGCCCATGGCACGCTGCGGCGTAAAGGCTTGACCGGAATGCTGTCGCGCTTTCAGTTCACTAGCCTGAAAGCCAAGCTCACCAGTATGGTGGTGGCGTCGCTGCTGCTACTCTGTCTTTCGGGTGGGTTGGGAGTCTCTGCGCTGTTACTCTCCGGCGAGCGGCTGGAAACCATTAATCGCTCAGGGTTGAGCGATGTCGCCTCGCTGCAGAATATCGAACGCTATATTGGTCAAACGGTTGGCACGCTGGAACCTGCGGTACGAAGCCCTCGTCGGGCTGACCTGGAGGCCGTCAACGCAGACATTGGCCAGTATACCGACGCCATGCAGACGCT
The DNA here is from genome assembly GCF_009728585.1 of Halomonas sp. PA16-9. Lineage (NCBI taxonomy): Bacteria > Pseudomonadati > Pseudomonadota > Gammaproteobacteria > Oceanospirillales > Halomonadaceae > Halomonas > Halomonas sp. PA16-9. Next base: position 1,669,352 of record NZ_CP040451.1, read on the forward strand.
GTGGGCGGGCTACTATGCGGATGCGACGGTCACTGATGAGACCGCCCAGGCTTTTGATAGTGCTCTGAATACCTGGATTGATGCGGTGCAAACCGCCCTTGTGGCGATTGAAGAGGGTAATGGGTTCGCGGCCTTTGAGGCCTTGAATGACGTGGTGGTGCCGACCACAGAGTCGCTGCGCGAGATGAACAGCACCTTGGTTGAGCAGGTACGTGCCGATGCCGAATTGCTGGTGACCGAGGCACAAAGCGGGCGTCAGCAAATGCTGATAGCGCAGCTGGTGCTACTGGCGGTAGGCTTTTTAGTCATGATCGGCTTGAGTGTAATGATTCTGAAATCCGTGTTTCGCAGCTTGTCGGGCGCGCGGTATATCACTTTCCAAATTGCCGCGGGTAACTTGGCCGCCCGTGAACGTCGTCAAACTAACGACGAGTTGGGCGAGCTGCTCTACTCCCTGGACACCATGCGTTTTAGCCTCTCCAGCATCGTGGGCGATGTAGAGAATCGTGTCTCAGTGGTTACTCCGGCGATTCAGCAGATAGCCGCTGAAAATGAGGAACTCTCTTCGCGCACTGAGCAGCAGGCGTCGTCGCTTCAGCAGACCGCTTCGAGTATGGAGGAGATGACCTCGACGGTTCAGCAGAACACCGATAATGCCCGCCAGGCGACTGATCTGGCAGTGCAGAACGCTGCCAGCACCAAGGAAACCGGTCAGCAAATGCAAAAGCTGGTGGAGCGCATGCAGCGTATCGCCCAGAGTGCTGAAAAGATGACCGAGATGATCAGCGTGATCGACGGCATTGCCTTTCAAACTAATATTTTGGCACTCAACGCCTCGGTTGAGGCTGCGCGTGCTGGTGAACATGGACGCGGCTTTGCGGTAGTCGCCAGCGAAGTGCGCAATCTAGCTGGTCGCAGCGCAGATGCCGCCCAGGAAATTCGCAAGATGATTGATAGCACTACTCAGGAAGTCAGCGGTGGTCGTAGTGCGGTAGAGCAGGCGGAGCGGGCGATTGAGGAAGTCTCTCAGCAGGTGAGTCGAGTCAGTGAGCTGATGGAGTCGATCAGCACTGCGTCCAGCGAGCAGAGCAGTGGGATCGGTCAAATTAACTCGGCGATTGCCGAAATGGATCTTGTGACCCAGCAGAACGCTTCAAAAGTTCAGTCGATTGCGGCGTCAGCGGACAATCTCTCCCTCGAAGCCTTTGAACTCGCTAACGTGGTCGATGCATTCCGTTTGGAAGGCGCTCAAGACGAGAACATCAAAGAGGCGCGGGCGAAGTTACAGCGCGCCAACCAGGCACTCAGTAAAGCAACTCAGCAATTGACAGCCCCTTCAGAGCAGCGTGCTAAGACACCCGCAACACAGCCTCGCGCTGACCAGTGGGAAGCGTTTTAGCCCGGTAGACGACACTGTTAGGTGCTTGATTTCCCTTTATTCGGTTTTATGACATGCCACCCTTCGCGGTGGCATATTTCATGCATTACCTCTAATTGAAAAGGCTTAGCGTTAGGAGCCTGTCTGGCTTGGCCGATCGTCGCGAGAAGCATAGATTCGCAGTAGATCAGTGTTAAGTCGGACAGGCTCCTAGGGAACCGCTAATCCTAAAGATGGCACAAGCCTTCAATAAAAAAGTAGGGGGTCTCAATGCATAATGCCGCACAAGCAGCATCCACTATTTATGAATTAGCCGATGACGAAGTGTTGATCTCACGCTCGGATCTGCAGGGCAGAATCACCTACGCCAACCAAACCTTCGTGGAGGTGAGTGGTTACACGCTGGACGAGATCATGGGTGAACCCCATAGTCTGTTCCGCCACCACAGCATGCCCAAGGCGGTTTTTCAGAACCTGTGGGAAACCATTGAAGCCGGTAAAACCTGGCAGGGGCTGATCAAGAATCGCCGCCAAACGGGAGAAGCGTATTGGATGCATACCACCATCGCGCCGCTGCTCGATGGTAACCGCGTGGTGGGCTATACCTCTATCCGGCGTAAAGCGGCGGATAGAGCCATTGCCCGGGCAGAGCGGGTATACGCTGCAATGCAACAGGGCAAAACACGTGGTTTCAAGCTGCATTATGGTGCAATACGCCACACCGGTCTGCGTGGATGGGTAAAGCGTTTTAGTTTCAGCAGTATGCAGGCCAAACTAATGGGCATGGTGCTGGCTTCGGTGGTTTTGCTAGTCATCGCAGGGGCGGCGGGGGTGTATGGCTTAACCAGTTCCGCTGAACGCTTACGCACTCTCAATCAAACGGGCCTTGAAGGCATTACCGACCTTCAGCAGATAGGCCAGCGGGTTAGCCAAGCCATTCAGGCGTTAGAACCGGCGGTGCGCAACCCGAGGCGGGCGGATCTTGATGCTCTTGAAAGCCAGTTAACCACCATGAGTGCCGACATTGAGCAGTCGTGGCAAGGCTATACTGCAGAGCGCGAAACCGGCGGTGTGCAAGAGGGCCTAGCGGCACATCTCACCACTTTTATTGAAAGTGCCGATACCACCCTGACGGCTATCCGCGATGGTAACGGCTTTGCTGCTTTTGAAGCCTTTAATGACAACGTGCAGCCCACCTCTGAAAGTATTAGTGCCACTATCAATGTATTGGTTGAACAGGAACGCACGGCTGCGCATACGCTGATGGACAATGCCGAACAGCAGCAACAGGTATTATTGTACGGTCAGTTGGGCGTGCTGCTGCTGGGTATTGTGTTAATGGTGGGGCTGAGCATGGCGGTACTCAAATCGCTGATTAAATCACTCAACGAGGCGCGCCGGGTAACGTTCCAAATTGCCGCGGGTAACCTCGCCAACCGAGTGACTTTAAAGCGTAATGACGAGTTAGGCGAGTTGCTGAGTTCGCTGGAAACCATGCGCGCTAGCTTATCGGGGCTGATTACCGAGGTGGGCAACAAAGTTGATGTGGTGACACCTGCGTCCGAACATATCAAACAGCAGAATGAAGACCTGGCATCGCGCACTGAGCAGCAGGCCTCCTCGCTTCAGCAAACTGCCTCTAGCATGGATCAGATGACGGCGACCGTGCAGCAAAACAGCGAAAACGCCCGTCAGGCCAATCAACTGGCCATGCAAAATGCCACCACCAGCCGCGAAACCGGCGAGCGCATGCAGGCGCTAGTCGAACGCATGGAGCGTATCGCTGCCAGCGCCGATAAGATGACCGACATTATTAGCGTCATCGACGGCATCGCTTTTCAAACCAATATTCTGGCGCTGAATGCCTCAGTAGAAGCTGCTCGGGCTGGCGAGCAGGGGCGTGGTTTTGCAGTTGTGGCAAATGAGGTGCGTAGCTTGGCCGGGCGTAGCGCTGATGCGGCTGGCGATATTCGTCGTTTAATCGACTCTTCCTCCCAGGAGATTAGCGGCGGTGCCCAGGCGGTGAAGGAGGCCGAAGCCGCTATCGATCAGGTAGTGACTCAGGTAATGAGAGTCAGCGATATCATGGAAGAGATCAGCACCGCCTCCGATGAGCAGAGCAACGGTATCGCGCAAATCAATACCGCGGTCGCGGAGATGGATCACGTTACCCAGCAGAACGCCTCCAAGGTACAGTCGATTTCCAGCGCTGCTCAAGACCTCACCCGCGAAGCGCTGAGCCTGGCCAACGTTATCGCCGCCTTTCGCTTAGAGGGTGCTGCAGAAGAGAGCAGCGAGACTGCCCGCAAGCGCTTGCTTAAACAAGCAGGGCTTGGCTCCACGCCCCCATTAGCGTCATCTCCCACATTAGCCTCGCCCCAAAACTCCCCGACTCAGCGTACTGCCCAAGCCCAGCCAGCCGAAGAGGCGTGGGCGACCTTCTGATGAATCGGCGCCATGGAGGGCGCTTTACTTCCTATCGGGTCCCGTGATTTAGCCTCTACATCCAGCCTCCACATCTAGTCTCTGCGCATTGCTCATGCCACAATCAAAAGCCACTGATATTTTTCAGAATTAGTCTAGCCTGCAGCCTTGCGTGCTGTGGGCTAATAAAAAATAGAGCCTAGCTATTTATTAGAGAGTAGAGGACACCATGCCAGAGTATCGCTCACGTACCACCACCGCTGGCCGCAATATGGCCGGTGCCCGCGCGCTGTGGCGCGCCACCGGTATGCAGGATGGCGACTTTCAAAAACCGATTATCGCGGTAGCCAACTCCTTTACCCAGTTTGTGCCGGGCCATGTGCATTTAAAGGATATGGGCCAGCTGGTGGCGCGGGAGATTGAGAAAGCCGGGGGCGTCGCCAAAGAGTTCAACACCATTGCGGTGGACGATGGTATCGCCATGGGCCACGACGGCATGCTCTACTCGCTGCCCAGCCGCGACTTGATCGCTGACAGCGTTGAGTATATGTGCAACGCCCACTGCGCCGATGCGCTGGTATGTATTTCCAACTGCGACAAAATCACCCCAGGGATGCTGATGGCCGCTCTACGCCTCAATATTCCGGTTATCTTTGTTTCCGGCGGCCCCATGGAAGCGGGTAAAACCAAGCTTCTCAACCACGGCCTGGATCTCGTCGATGCCATGGTGATGGCCGCCGACGACAGCGTGGATGATGACACCCTGGCAGAAGTAGAGCGCAGCGCCTGCCCCACCTGTGGTAGCTGTTCGGGCATGTTTACCGCCAACTCCATGAACTGCTTAACCGAAGCGCTGGGCCTGGCCTTGCCCGGCAACGGTACCGTCTTGGCGACTCACTCGGATCGTCGTCGCCTGTTTGAAACCGCTGGTCATCGCATTGTCGAGCTGGCCAAGCGCTACTACGAAGGCGAAGAAGCCCACCTGCTGCCACGTGCCATTGCCTCCAAGGCGGCATTCAAAAACGCCATGACCCTGGATATCGCCATGGGCGGCTCTACCAACACCATTTTGCACTTCCTGGCGGCGGCCCAGGAAGCCGAGGTGGACTTCACCATGGCGGATATCGATCGCCTCTCCCGTGAAGTACCCCAACTCTGCAAAGTGGCGCCCAATACCCAGAAGTACCATATCGAAGACGTCCACCGTGCAGGTGGCATTATGGCCATCCTGGGGGAACTGGATCGTGCCGGGGTGCTGGATACCTCGGTGCCCACCGTCTATGGCGACAGCCTGAAAGCGGCGCTGGAAGAGTGGGATATCATGCGCTCGCCAAGCGCGGAAGTGGTTGAGTTCTTTAAAGCCGGGCCGGGTGGCGTCCCTACCCAAGTGGCATTTTCCCAAAGTGCCCGCTGGCCGAGTTTGGATGGTGATCGTGCCACCGGCTGTATTCGCGATCTTGAGCATGCCTTCTCTCAGCAGGGCGGCTTAGCCGTGCTCTATGGCAATATCGCGCTGGATGGCTGCGTGGTCAAAACCGCCGGGGTCGATGACTCGATCCTGGTCTTTGAAGGCCCCCCCATGTGGTGGAGTCTCAGGATCAGGCAGTCGCCGATGTGTTGGCGGATAAGGTCAAAGAGGGTGATGTCGTCGTGATTCGCTACGAAGGCCCGAAAGGCGGCCCCGGCATGCAGGAAATGCTCTACCCAACTTCCTATCTTAAATCCAAAGGGTTAGGCAAGGCCTGCGCGCTACTGACTGACGGGCGCTTCTCTGGCGGCACTTCAGGACTCTCTATTGGCCATGTTTCCCCTGAAGCAGCGGCGGGCGGCGCGATTGGATTGATCGAGCAGGGCGACCTGATCCGCATCGATATCCCCAATCGGGCGATTAACGTCAAACTGACCGATGCCGAGCTGGCGGCCCGCCGCGAGGCAATGGACGCCAAGGGTGCCACTGCCTGGAAGCCTGCCGAGCAGCGTCCCCGCAAGATCACTCCGGCACTTAAAGCCTATGCGCTGTTGGCGACCTCCGCTGACAAAGGGGCTGTTCGGGATCTAAGCAAGCTCGACTGATATACGCAGCTGAAACATGCAGCTGAAACATGCAATAAGCCCGAGTAAGGAATCAAATGAAGGCGATTATAAACGTTGGATTAGTCGGCTACGGTTTCGCTAGCCAAACCTTCCACGCACCGCTGATCCAGGCCACGGAAGGCCTGGATTTGGTCGCGGTCTCTTCAAGCGATGCCGCCAAGGTGCAGGCGTCACTGCCGGATGTTGAGGTAGAGGCTCAGGCATTAGCACTTTGCCAGCGCAGTGATATTGACCTGATCGTTATTCCCACTCCTAACGATACCCACTTTTCCCTCGCCAAAGCCGCTCTCTCGGCGGGTAAGCACGTAGTGGTCGATAAGCCGTTCACGGTGACCCTGTCAGAAGCAAAGCTGCTCAAAAAATTGGCGGATGATAAAGAGCGTCTATTGTCGGTGTTTCACAACCGTCGTTGGGACAGCGATTTCTTGACCGTTAAGGCCCTACTTGAGGCGGGGACGCTAGGGCGACTGGTCAATTTTGAATCCCATTTCGATCGTTTCCGCCCGGAAGTGCGCGATCGCTGGCGCGAGAAGGCTACCCCTGGTGGCGGCATCTGGTTTGATCTGGGGCCGCATTTGCTAGATCAAGCCTGCGAGTTGTTTGGCATGCCCCAGGCTATTCTGCTGGAACTCGGCACGCTGCGAGATGGCGCCCAGGCTGACGATGACTTCCTCGCGCTGCTCGATTACGAAAGCTTTCGCGTTACCTTGGCGGCGGGCACGTGGTAGCCGAACCGACACCGCGCTTCCGGATTAATGGCACCCAAGGCAGCTTCATAAAATACGGCTTAGACCCTCAGGAGGATCGCTTAAAAGCAGGCGAAGTGCCGACACCCCAGTGGGGCGAAGATACTCAACATGGCACCCTGACACTGCGCGAAGGGGAGGGGGATAACGCACCGCTAACGCGTCGTGAACTTGCGACCCTGCCGGGGGACTACCTGGCCTATTACCAAGGCATTGCCGCAGCTATCCGCGATAAAGCACCGCTACCGGTAAGCGTCGACGACGCCCTGCGCTCAATGTCCTTGCTGGAAGCCGGGCTGGATAGCCACCGCCAGCGCCGCTGGATCGCATTGAAAAATCATCTTTAGAGAGAGGGGCGGGGGATTAGTCGCTTTTGCGTGTGAGGAGCCTTCTTATTATGTCATTGCGAGGAGCGTAGCGACGCGGCAATCTCAACCAGCGGCGGCAGTATAACCCCGAGATTGCTTCGCTTCGCTCGCAATGACAAAAATGAGGTAGCTTCGCTCACGATGACATCGACCCACCTTGAGCGAAGCTACTTCCTACTTAGATACTTCAAAGCAAATCCGTCGCACTATTGCGTTTCTCTTCCCGCAACCTATCCCGGGCGATATAGAGCGCGGCGATAGCGCGGGCTTCGTGAAAATCCTCGCGCAGTAGTAGGGCGGGTAGCTCCTCGATGGCGTGGGTTTCCACAATCAATGGCTCTGGCTCATCCCCTGGTAGGCGCTTGGGGTACAGGTCGGTGGCGAGGAGTACCTGCATACGGTGGCGCATATAGTTGGGTGCCAGCGAAAGCTCGACCAGCGGTTCAATGCGGTGAGCGCCAACGCCACACTCCTCCATCAACTCGCGGTTAGCCGCGGTAATGATATCTTCGCCAGGGTCGACTAATCCCTTTGGCAGGGTGAGCACATAATCTTCAAATCCAGCGGCGTATTCACGTATCAGCAGCACGTGGTCTGGGTCGGGCATCGCCACCATCATCACTGCGCCGCGGTCAGCGCCGGTCAAGCGCTCAAATTGGCGCTCTTCTCCGTTAGAAAAACGCAAATCAAGCGACTCAATCTGGAATAAACGGCTCTGGGCCACGCTCTTGCGAGCCAAAATTTGCGGCTTTTGCTGGTAGCCCGAACGCTTAGCACTGGCACCTTCAGGGTGATTGAAGGTGTCGCGAGTTGGGGGGGGCGTAGACATAAAAGTGGGCCTCCATGGCTGGTAAAAGGCGGTTAAGCTACAATAGCACGCTTACTCCTAACGTGACTGGAGCGGCAATGATTGATTGGCGCGAGATAGACACCGTCCTCTTGGATATGGACGGCACGCTGCTGGATTTACACTTCGACAGCCACTTTTGGCTCGAGCACCTGCCGCGGCGCTACCGCGAACTGCACCAACTGGATGAAGCCTCCCAGGAGGCGCTGCGCGCGCGTATTATCGGCGAGCAGGGCACCTTAAACTGGTACAGCCTGGCGTACTGGAGCCGCGAGCTGGGCGTGGATATCGTCGCTCTGAAGCGCGAAGTCCAGCACTTGATAGGCCTGCGTAGCGATGCTCTGGATTTCCTCAAATGGCTCAAACAGGCCCACCCGAGGGTCGTGCTCGCCACTAACGCGGATCGTGCGAGTCTTGCCCTGAAGCTGCCGCTCACCGGTTTGGAAAGTTACCTGGACGCGATCGTCTCTTCCGAGGACGTAGGAGCCGCCAAAGAGGAGCAGGCGTTTTGGTTTGCGCTACAAGACATCGAAGCCTTTGATCCCACGCGTACGCTGTTTATCGACGACAACGCCCGTGTACTCGAGAGCGCTCGTGAGTTTGGCATTAAGCATTTACTGGGCATTAAACAGCCCGACAGCCAGCGGCCTGAAAAAGAGCTGCAAGAATTTATTGCCCTCGATCGCTTTGCCCACCTGCTACCCGAACAGCTTCCTGAACAGGTGTCAGCAACCCAAGGAGTGCCTAAATGAGTGAGAGCGTACGCTTGGATAAATGGCTGTGGGCCGCACGTTTTTTTAAGACCCGCGCACTGGCTAAAAAAGCCATTGAAGGCGGGAAAGTGAATTACGACGGCGGTCGCGCTAAAACCAGTAAGCAGGTAGAGGTTGGTGCGCTTATTCGCGTGCCTCAGGGCTGGGAGATATTGGAGGTAGAGGTCTTATCGCTTTCGGATCAACGCCGCGGGGCACCAGAAGCGCGCACGCTCTATGCAGAAACCGAAGAGAGCGTGCAGCGTCGTGCTAAAGAGGCTGAAGCAAGACGCCTCACTAACGAAGCGATGCAGCATCCGCTCAAGCGCCCCGACAAAAAGCAGCGCCGCGATATCCAGCGCTTCCAGCGCCATCAGGGCGAGTAGATCCTCGCTGTTAAACGCTAGCCGTCCTTAAATACTTACTGTTCTAAAACACTAGGTTGCCAAATTATGTCCGATCAAATTCAACGTTTTATGTTCGATCACACCAATGTCCGCGGCGAGATCGTCACCCTGGCGGCCGCCTACCACGAAGTGCTGGATCGTCATGCCTACCCTCCGGCGGTGAATGAGCTGTTGGGCGAGCTATTAGCCGCCGTGGCGTTGCTTACCGATACCGTGAAATTGGATGGCACGTTGAGTATCGAGGTACGTGGACGCGGCGTTCTGTCACTGTTAATGGCCGAGTCCAACCCCGGTGGTGAACTGCGCGCGATTGCCCGCATAGCAGAAGACGCCGCACTGCCCAGCGAGCACGCCAGCTTCCGCGAACTGGTGGGAGAAGGCCAGATCGTGATTACCCTCGATCCCCGTGAGGGCCACCGCTATCAAGGTATTGTGGCGTTGGATCAAGAGACCCTGGGCGGCTGCCTGGAAGCCTATTTCAGCCAATCTGAGCAGTTGCCAACCCGCCTCTGGCTGGCCGCCGATGAGAAGCGTGCGGGCGGGTTACTGCTGCAGCGGCTACCAGAAGAGTCACAAAACCAGGATGTCGATGCCTGGGATCGCAGCGTACAGCTAGCCGATACGATCAAAACGGAAGAGCTGCTCGGCCTTGAGCAGCGCGAGGTGCTGCATCGTCTCTATCACGAAGAGACCGTGCGTGTTTTTGAACCCAAAGCACTGCGCTTTGGCTGCACCTGCTCCCGTGAGCGTATGAGCTACGCGTTGCACTCTCTGGGTAAAGAGGAACTGCGGGATATTTTGCACGAGCAGGGGGCTATTGATACCCAATGCCACTTTTGCCACACGAAATATCACTACACAGCAGCGGATATTGAAACTTTGTTGGACGACCCTGACGCGCCACCGCCCACGATTCACTAAGTGTGTAGTCGAAAGCGTATATCAGGGTGCTTACCAGCAGTGCTAGGAGCGCCAATGGATTCAATGAATTTGGTGTTTTGTGCAAACGGATGTTTGAATTTTTACTGCGCTGCAACACAAAATGTAGTGTCTTTGTAGTAGTTTAACTACAAGATATTTGATCTTCGCCCCCGTTTCCTGGGGGCTTTCTTTTTGCCATAATGCGCCGAACTTCAGCGCGCCCAGCCGGTTTCACAGTGGTTGGGATGAACATCAAGGCGTCGGTGACGCCCGGTAAATCGAGAGAAGCCCAGGAATCGAAATGACCACGACTCAAGCCGCTCCCCAATCCCACGTTAATCTCAGCAGCGCCGAACTAGTCGAGCGCGCAGTGGCACGTGGCGAAGGCCGCCTCTCAGCCAACGGCGCCTTGGTAGTCAAGACCGGCCTGCGTACCGGTCGCTCACCGAAAGACCGCTATATCGTTGATGAGCCCTCCACTAGCAGCCAAATCGATTGGGGCAACGTTAACCAGCCCTTCGACGCCGGCAAGTTCAACGCCCTGTGGGATCGAGTCAATGACCACCTGGTCAGCCAAGAGCATTTTGTCTCTGAGCTGCACGTGGGCAGTGATTCCACTCACTACCTGCCGGTGCGCGTCACCACCGAAACCGCTTGGCAAAACCTGTTTGGCCGCACCATGTTTGTACGCCCTCAGGCCTACAACCAAGCAGTTAAAGACGAGTGGACGATTCTTAACGCCGCAGGCTTTGAGTGTGACCCTACTCGCGATGGCACCAACTCTGACGGCTGCGTGATCATCAACTTCGCCGAGAAAAAAGTGCTTATCGCGGGTATGCGCTACGCCGGTGAAATGAAGAAAGCCATGTTCTCGGTGCAGAACTTCCTGCTGCCAGCTGCCGACGTACTGCCCATGCACTGCTCGGCGAACGTGGGTGAAGATGGCGAAACCTGTCTCTTCTTCGGTCTCTCTGGCACCGGTAAAACCACGCTCTCGGCGGATCAGGCGCGCTTCTTGATCGGCGATGACGAACACGCTTGGGGGGATGGGGTCGTCTTCAATATGGAAGGTGGCTGCTACGCCAAGTGTATCGATCTTTCCGAGAAGAACGAGCCGGTCATCTGGAACGCCATCAAGTTTGGCACCGTACTGGAAAACGTGGTGCTGGACGACCGTCGTGAGCCTGATTACGCCGACGATAGCCTGACCCAAAACTCCCGTGCCGCGTACCCGTTAGAGCACGTTGAGAAGCGCGTAGCGGAAAACCTGGCTGGCGAGCCGAATGCCATCGTGTTCCTGACCTGCGATATGTCCGGCGTGCTGCCCCCAGTGTCGATTCTTTCCAAAGAAGCCGCGGCGTATCACTTTCTGTCTGGCTACACCGCTAAAGTGGGTTCCACTGAAATGGGCTCCTCTGAAGGCTTGGCCGCCACATTCTCTACCTGCTTTGGCGCACCGTTCTTCCCGCGTCCTGCCCGTGAGTACGCTGATCTACTGATCAAGCGTGTCGAGAAAAAAGACGCCCAGGTATATCTGGTTAATACCGGCTGGACTGGCGGCGCTTACGGCGAAGGTGGCGCACGCTTCTCCATTCCGACCACACGTGCCATCATCAGCGCGATTCAGTCTGGAGTGCTGCGCGACATCGAGACCAAGCACATCGATGGGCTCAATCTGCAAGTGCCGCTTGCCGTGCCGGGCGTTGATTCCAGCCTGCTCGACCCGCGTGAAACCTGGCAAGACCGTGACGCCTACGACCGCCACCTCAAAGACCTGGCGACCAAATTCGTCGATAACTTCAAGAAATTTGAAGGCGTCAATGAGGCCATTATCCAGGCAGGCCCCCAACTGACCTGAGCATCAGTTGATGACTTGGACGTCAGTTGACCAGCGTGTCAGGCCGCTAGAAAAAGTAGCAGAAAAAAGTAGCGTGCCAGTGTAAGTAAGTCGCACCCAATAGCGACTAAACTACACAGAAATGATCGACCTCAGAATGGGACAGCGCCACGGCACTGTCCCATTTTTATTGGCTCTTTTGCTGGCCGATTATTTTCCTTGCCAATTTCTGGGGAGTGATTCTCATGAAAAGACGTCAATTTTTAGGCCTGGCCGGACTAACCGGCGCGGTCGGGGTGATACCTGGACTGTCATTTGGCTTTCCACGGCTTGACCTGGAAGCTGCACCAGGCCTGGAGCCACTGGAGTTGAGTGAAGCCGAATGGCGTGAACGACTCTCCGATGAAGCCTTTGATGTACTCCGAAAGGCAGGCACTGAGCCCGCCTTTTCAAGCCCGTTGGACAAGGAGTGGGGGGATGGTGAATACCGCTGCGCTGGCTGCGATCTGTTACTCTTCACCAGTGAAATGAAATATGATTCCGGTACCGGTTGGCCAAGCTTTTTCGAACACGTGGAAGGGCATATGCTGACCGAGCTGGACTTCAAGCTGGTTTGGCCCCGTACCGAATACCACTGCGCCCGCTGCGGTGGTCATCAGGGCCACGTCTTCGAAGATGGCCCCGAACCCACCGGCCTGCGCTGGTGCAACAATGGCGTTGCCTTGCGCTTCGTGCCTGCTGAATCGAGCTAGGCTGCCGAGCGGGGGGAGGATAGAACAATCATTAGGAGTGTTGCGTGAAAGGTTGGCTCCAACAACGATGGACTCGAAAGAAACTCGCCAGCATCCATAACCTGCATGATGTTGAGCGGCTGGCCCGAAAAGTGTTGCCCAGGCCAATTTTTGGCTATATCGACCATGTGGCCGAGGATGGGCGAACCCAGCGAGCCAACCTCACCGCTTTTGATGATTACCGCTTTTTGCCCAAGGCGTTTGTCAACGTCTCGCAGATTGATCTGCACACCGAGCTTTATGGCAAACACTACACTGTTCCGTTCGGTATCGCCCCCATGGGCATTAGTGCGCTGTCAACTTACCAGGGCGACTTAGTGCTGGCGCGGGCAGCAGCAAAGCGCAACCTGCCCATGGTTATGAGTGGTTCATCGCTTGTGCCCATGGAGGAGGTGGCTAAGGTGGAGGGAGCCGACTGGTTTCAGGCCTACCTGCCCGGTACCCCAGAAGGTATCGAGGCCCTGCTCGAGCGGATCAAGCGAGCCGGCTTCAAGAAGCTGGTGGTAACGCTTGATTACCCGGTGCCGCCCAATCCCGACAATTTCCGCCGTTCGGGGTTTTCATCCCCTCTCGAGCCAACCCTTCGCCTAGCATTTGATGGTCTGATACGGCCTGGTTGGCTATGCAATACCTTCCTGCGCACCTTGTGGAAGCACGGCATGCCGCATTTCGAAAACAACTATGCCGAGCGGGGCGCTCCCGTTATCTCCCGCCAAGCAGCGCGGGACTTTTCGGGGCGACGCCATTTTGACTGGGGTTATCTCGATCTTGTACGGCGCCTGTGGCCCGACACCTTGATCGTCAAAGGGATATTAAACCCGGAAGACGCAGTACGTGCTCAGCAGGCAGGGGTTGATGGCATTATTCTTTCTAATCACGGCGCTCGGCAGTTGGATTGCACCATTTCCCCGCTCCAGGTGCTACCCGAGATCAAGCGTCGCGTTAGTGATATCCCCATTATGATCGACAGCGGTTTCCGGCGCGGCACCGATGTGATCAAGCGCTGGCATTGGGGGCTGATTTTGTCTTTGTGGGGCGTCCTTTCAACTATGCCGCCGCCTGCGCAGGGCAGGCTGGGGTAGAGCATGTCGCTGATCTTTTGCAGCGTGAAATTGAGCGCAATATGGCTTTGCTAGGGCTAACCAGTCTCTCACAGCTAGACCGCTCCTGCCTTACCTATCAACAGTGTGATTACGTGCCTCGGCCATGTGCATAACGTGCACATCCCCTTGGAATCCCCACATCCATGTGCATGCGAGATTTAGTAGCGCGTGGTAAGCCTAAGGCGCACCCGCGGAAGCAGCGCGAAGCGGTGCCGGGGTTGGTTCGTATAGGCAGTGTTGGTTGGGTGCCATGGGGCGTCGTTCCGCCGCCTCCCGCGGGTGCCTCCAAACGCTCGCTGAGCTCGCTTTCTCGTTACCACGCGCTACGGGTTCTGCACCAAGCGAAATCGATGGGTTCTCGTAGCGCGTGGTAAGCGAAGCGCACCCGCGGAAGCAGCGCGAAGCGGTGCCGGAGTTTGGCTGAAGTGCCATTGGGCGTCGTGCCGACGCCTCCCGCGGGTGCCTACGAACGCTCGCTGAGCTCGCGTTCCTCGTTACCACGCGCTACGGGTACGTGCATCTAACTGATTAAAGCCTAAACCCTTCAACAATATGCTCGGCCAGGCTGTCGATAATCGGTGACTGGGTGGCGGAGGTGTGCTGCAAAACGATGGACGCTTCCGGCAGTTCGGGAAACCCTTCTTTTTTACCCAATATCTGCATGTCGGCGGTGACTAAACTGCGCATCCAGGCAGACACTGCCAAGCCCGCCCCCACAACCGCCTGTAACGTCGCCAAGCTCGGGCTGCTGTAAGCGACTCGATAGGCCCGGCCTGCGCGATCCAGTGCATTGCAGGCATGACGCCGACAAAAGCAGGGAGCCTCAAACATGGCAAGGGGTACTGGTGTCTGTAAATGTGTGCAATGGCTCTCAGCTGAGACCCACACGGTAGCCTCACGCCTTAAAATGGTGCCAACTTCGTCGCCTATCTCCCGTGTCATAATAATCAGGTCTAGGCTCCCTTGTGGCTGCTGAGAGAGTACCGACGAGGGGGCGCAGTGCACATCCACATCCACTAGCGGCCAGGCTTGGGAGAAGGTTTTCAGAATGCCGGGCAGAAAACGCATCACATAGTCATCCGGCACCCCCAGTCGCACACGGCCCACCATATCCGGCTGGCGCAGCAGCGTCAGCGCTTCTCCCTGCAATGAAAGAATTTTGCGTGCATAACCCAGCAGCGTATGCCCTTCGCTGGTTAACAGCAGCTGGCGATTCTGGCGCACAAACAGTGGGCGCTGAATAACATCCTCTTCCAGCCGCTTGATTTGCATGCTGACGGCTGATTGAGTGCGGTTTACCGTCCGAGCGGCGCGGGTGAAGCCGCCCTGGTCGACAATGGCCACAAAGGTGCGCAGCAGCTCATGATCGATGGTGGGTAGTGTGGCCATGGCTATCAATCTTTTTGATGTTGAACATAAGGAGTATTCGTTGGATTGATTTTAGGCGCTGTTCAATACTTCCTTCAACACTTATTCACCACGCCGCTGCTGGCGGCGAAGAGAGGTTGAAATGGAGCGCTCGCTACACTGCTTGCAGAACCAACAGTGCCAATCTGCTGAGAAGCAACCCAGCATCACCTGGCGGGAAAGAATTTATCGCTGGTACCAATTGCGTCGCGAGCGGGATTCCTTGCGCCATTTGAGCGATGACATGCTGAAAGATATTGGTATCAGCCGCGATGACGTACAGCGCGAGTCACGCCGCCCGTTCTGGGATGACCACGGGTGGCGACGCTGAAGCCGCAAGTCATGCCAGCCGTGGCGCGTTTGTGATACCTTGTTGGCACTAAAAAATGCTGCATGAGTTAGTTGCAATTTATGGATGTCAATCAGCGTATTATTTCCCGCCTGGCCACTGAGCTTGGTGTGCGTCCCGAGCAAGTGTCCGCCACGGTGGAGCTGTTGGATGGCGGCGCCACCGTGCCCTTCATTGCCCGTTACCGTAAAGAAGTCACCGGCGCGCTGGACGATATCCAGCTACGCCAGTTGGATGAACGGCTTCGCTATCTGCGTGAGTTGGAAGAGCGCCGCGCCGCGGTACTTGTCGCCATTGATGAGCAGGGCAAGCTCGATGCTACGCTGAAAGCCAGCATCGACGCTGCCGAGACCAAGCAACGCTTGGAAGATTTATACCTGCCGTTTAAGAAAAAACGCCGCACCAAAGCGCAAATCGCTCGCGAAGCAGGGCTTGAGCCGCTGGCGGATGCGCTGCTTGCCGATCCAACGCTTAATCCGGAAAGCGAAGCGGAAAACTATCTGCGCCCAGCAGAAGGCGATATTCCTGCCATCGAAGATGCCAAGGCCGCTCTGGATGGCGCCAAGCAGATCTTGATGGAGCGCTTCGCCGAGGATCCCGAGCTCATCGGCCAACTGCGCGAACGGCTGTGGCAAGAGGGCGAACTCAGTGCCCGCGTTCTGGATGGTAAGCAGCAGGAGGGCGCTAAGTTCTCCGACTATTTCGAACACGATGAGAAACTCGCCAAAGCGCCATCACACCGCGCCTTGGCAATGTTCCGGGCGCGTAACGAAGGTGTGCTGAGCCTGTCGATTCGTCTGCCCGGCGAAGACGAAGCCCTCATTCATCCCGCCCAACTGGCGATTGCCAAGCAGTTTGGTATCAGCGACCAGAGCCGCCCGGCAGATAAATGGTTAGCCGAAGTCGTCCGCTGGACCTGGCGGGTGAAGCTCTATACAGCACTGGAGACCGAGCTGCTGGGTCGCCTACGTGAGCAGGCTGAGCTTACCGCCATTGAAGTGTTTGCGGCTAATCTAAAAGACCTGCTGCTGGCCGCGCCGGGGGGCAGAAAGTCACCCTTGCCATCGACCCCGGCCAGCGCACCGGCTGTAAGGTTGCGGTGATCGATGCCACTGGGCAATTTGTTGATCACACCACTATCTACCCCCATGCGCCGCAAAACCAGTGGAATGAAGCCTTGAGCGTGCTGGCTAAGCTGGTGAAACAGTACGGCGTCGAGCTGATTGCGGTGGGCAATGGTACCGCCAGTCGTGAAACTGACAAGCTCGCGGGCGAACTACTAAAAGCCCTGGCGCCAGCGCACCGGTTAAGCAAAGTGATGGTCTCTGAAGCGGGCGCCTCGGTCTACTCCGCCTCTGAATACGCCTCACGGGAAATGCCGGATCTCGATGTCACTGTGCGCGGTGCCGTCTCTATTGGTCGCCGCCTGCAGGATCCGCTGGCCGAACTGGTTAAAATCGAGCCCAAGTCGATTGGCGTAGGCCAATACCAGCACGATGTCCCAAGTACAGCTGTCGCGCAGCCTGGAAGTCGTCATTGAGGACTGTGTTAACGCCGTGGGCGTCGACCTCAATACCGCTTCCAGCGCACTGCTTTCACGGGTAGCCGGTCTGAGCGCTGCGCTGGCCGAAAATATCGTTGCTCAGCGTAATGTCAAAGGCGCCTTCAAAAACCGTAAAGAGCTGTTAGAAGTGAGCCGCCTCGGTGCCAAAACCTTCGAGCAGTGCGCGGGTTTCTTGCGTATCCACAATGCCGATAACCCCTTGGATGCCAGCGCCGTTCACCCGGAAGCCTACTCACTGGTGGAACGTATCGCCAAGCAGAGCGGGCGTGAAGTACGCGGCTTGATTGGCGACAGCGCCGCGTTGAAAGCCTTAAAGCCCGCCGATTTTGCCGATGAGCGTTTCGGCGTGCCCACCGTCAGCGATATTCTCAAAGAACTGGATAAACCTGGTCGCGACCCTCGTCCTGAGTTTAAAGCGGCCGAATTCCGCGAAGGTGTCGAAACCCTTAATGACCTCAAGCTTTCCATGGTGCTCGAAGGCACAGTCACCAATGTGACCCACTTCGGCGCTTTTGTGGATATCGGTGTCCATCAGGATGGCCTGGTACATATCTCGGCGCTATCTGATCGCTTTATCGATGACCCCCGCAGCGTGGTGAAAGCAGGTGATATTGTCACCGTTAAAGTGATGAGCATTGATATCCCCCGCAAACGGGTAGGTCTATCGATGCGTTTGGATGACCAGCCTGAGGCTGAAAACGGTGCTAACAGCGGTGCCAATAAGAACAGTGGCTCGCCTAAAGATCAACACAGTGGTGCCCGTAAACCGGCTCGAAACCAGCGTAACAACGCAAATAAAACTGAAGCGCCGGAGCCCATGGGGGCGCTGGGTGCTGCGCTGTTGAAAGCGCGTGGCGGCAAATAGTCGCGCGCCCTGGAAGCGAAGGTGTCTTGAAAAAACGATCGTTGCCGCCATATCCTGTTTTCTGTTTTTGAATCAGCGATGATGGCGATGCCACCTGACTACACCAAGGCCCGCTCACGGCGGGCTTTACTGACAAGGAGTGTTCACCTTGCCTGAACCACTCACTGTGCCATCTGCGCTGACCGCGCAAGTCGAGCGCCTGATACCCAGTGCGCGACTTGGTCGGTTGGGCCGCCTGCGTCGTGGGCTTGAAAAAGAGGGACTGCGGGTCGATGCTACTGGCCACATTGCGCAAACGCCGCACCCGCACGCGCTGGGGTCGAAATTAACCCACCCGCATATCACCACCGACTACTCAGAGTCGCTGTTAGAGTACATCACGCCGGTTTACTCTCAGCCGGGTGAAGCGCTGTGCTTTCTATCTGACCTGCATACTTTTACTTATCATCACCTGCAAAACGAATGGATCTGGCCCGGCAGTATGCCCTCTAGGCTATCCGGCAACGACAGCGTGCCGATTGCCGATTATGGCAGCTCCAACGTGGGCACCATGAAGCATGTTTACCGCAAAGGGTTGGACATGCGTTACGGCCGCATCATGCAGGCGATTGCAGGCGTTCATTACAACGTATCGCTGCCTGATGATATGTGGCACGCCCTACGCGAGTTGGAAAAAGCCACCAATATCCCCTTCAACGACTATCGTTCCACCCGCTATTTCGGCATGATCCGTCACTTCCGCCGCCATAGCTGGTTGTTGCTCTATCTGTTTGGCGCTTCACCGGCCATCGATAAAAGTTTTTTGCCTGAAGGTAAGGTACCCGAAAAACTGCAGTCGCTTAGCGACGACACCTACTTTGCCCCATACGCGACGACTCTGCGGATGTCCGATCTGGGGTATCAAAACAAAGTACAGTCGCAGCTTAAAATCTGTTTTAACTCGCTCTCTAACTACGTTAATACCCTGCGGCACGCCATCTCTTCACCGTGGCCCGATTATGAAAAAATGGGCGTTAACGTGGACGGTGAGTGGCGCCAACTGAATGCTAATATTCTCCAGATCGAAAACGAGTACTACAGCGACATTCGGCCCAAGCGGGTTGCCAAACACAACGAAACGCCCAGCCAAGCCCTCGAAGCCCGCGGCGTGGAGTACATCGAAGTACGCTGTTTGGATTTAAACCCCTTCGACCCCCTGGGCGTTACTGAAGACCAGATGCGCTTTGTGGACACTTTTTGATGTGGTGCCTACTCAGCGACAGCCCGTGGATCTCCGACGAAGAGTGTGACCGCTTGGACGACAACCGCCGCTGGGTGGTGGAGCGCGGCCGTGACCCTGAACTCATGCTAATCAACCATGGTGAAACCACCTCGGTGCGTGAGTGGGGCGAACAAATT
The DNA here is from genome assembly GCF_009728585.1 of Halomonas sp. PA16-9. Lineage (NCBI taxonomy): Bacteria > Pseudomonadati > Pseudomonadota > Gammaproteobacteria > Oceanospirillales > Halomonadaceae > Halomonas > Halomonas sp. PA16-9. Next base: position 1,688,603 of record NZ_CP040451.1, read on the forward strand.
TTCGCCGAGATGGGCGAAGTTGCCCGCCTGCTGGATGCGGTCGAGGAGGGGAGCCCGCATGCTGATGCGCTGGCAAGCCTTGCACCACGTCTTGCAGACCCTTCGCTAACGCCTTCTGCCCAGGTGCTGGAACGGTTAAAAGCGCACGGCGGATCGTTAAGCGATTTGATGCTTAGCCTGGCCAAAGAGCAGGCCGAGCAGTTAAAAGCCGCGCCGATGCAGCGCAGTCGTGAAGCGCTGCTTGCTCAGCTGATTGAGACCTCGCACCAGCAGCAGCACGATATTGAAGCCGCTGATAAAGAGACCTTCGAAGAGTTCTTGCAGGCCTATTTCACTAAAGCTCGTGAGTCCCGCGCCATGTCGGCGCTGCCATCTGAGGTTAGACAATGATTCTGCACTCCTTTCGCTCGGCCGCCCTGGCTGGTTTAGCCTTCTGCGTTTTAATGATGGCGGTAGCCCTGGGGCTTGAGCACATCGGCGGATATGAACCTTGCCCGCTGTGTATCTTTCAGCGCGTCGCGGTGATCGCCGCGGGTATCGTATTCGCAATAGCTGCTATCCATAGTCCCGCCGGCGTGTGGGCAAAGTGATTTACGGGCTGCTGTCGCTGGCTGCTGTTGGAACAGGTGCCTTTATCGCCGGGCGTCACGTTTGGCTGCAGGGCTTGCCTGCCGATGAAGTCCCTTCCTGCGGTCCTGGGCTTGGCTACATGATAGATATCCTGCCATTGCAGGACGTGGTGGCCATGGTGTTAACCGGTTCTGGCGAGTGCGCCAATATCGATTTCTCGTTGCTCGGCCTATCACTGCCCGCCTGGACGCTAATCGGATTTGCCATTCTGGCAATCGCACCGCTGCGTATGCTGTTGATGAAAAGTCGGGGTTAGTAGGGCGTCAGCGATAAGGAGACGTACATGCTTTATCAACATTTTGCGACTCAAGAAGAGATCGATCGCGCCTACGACCCGATGATGGGTCGTGACCCGGCGGTGTTGGTAAAGGATTGGCGTGAGCGCAGTGAAGCATCAAGAGTTAACCACCGCACAACGCTCGATCTGCCTTATGGCCCAACGCTTGCGGAACGCATGGATATCTTTCATGCCGATGCACCTGATACCGATAGCCCAAAAGCGCCGGTGCACGTGTTTTTCCACGGCGGCTACTGGCGCTCGCTGAGTCATCGTGAATTTAGCTTTATCGTCGATGGCTTGGTTAACGCCGGGATCACCGTCGCGGTGGTTAACTACGCGCTCTGTCCGAAGGTACGCTTTAGCGAGCTGGTGCGGCAGAGCCAAGCAGCGGTGGCCTACGTTTATCGCCATGCTGCTGAATTGGGCGTTGATCCTGAGCAGCTGAGTATTTCGGGACACTCGGCGGGCGGGCATTTATGCGCGATGCTAATGTCGACGGACTGGGAGGGCGCTTTTGGCTTACCCAACCAGCTGATTCGCGGCGCGCTCTGTATCAGCGGTTTATACGACCTGCGGCCTTTTCCCTGGTCGTGGCTGCAGCCCAAGCTTCAGCTTAGCGGGCGCGATGTGCAGGAGTTCAGCCCCATATGGCTGCCATGCCGAGTACCTGCGCCTATAAAGCTGGTAGCAGGGGGCCTGGAGTCAGAAGAGTTCGAGCGCCAGATGAGCAGCTATGCTGAGCATTTGAGCCAGCAAGGCCAAACAGTGACTCAGCAGCTACTTTCCGACGTGGATCACTTCTCGATTCTTGAACACTATCTTAACGATGGCTGCTTCGTTGAGTGGATTAAAGATTTTCATGGGTTATAAGAACACGCCTTAGCTATGAGTGGAACGCAATAGCCTTCCGCGGGGGCGCTGTGAACCCTTCCCTGGGCGCTACTTTCGCCATCCATGGCGAAAGACCCCCGCTGCAGGCTATTCCGTTCTTGTGCTTAGTGTTATCTCTCAATAAGCAATTTTATACAGCCGGAATCACCGCAGTCGCTTCGATTTCCACCTTAGCCTGATCCTCAACCAGCCCCGCCACCTGAACCATCGTCATCGCCGGGAAATGCTTGCCCAGCACCTCGCGGTAGGCGGTGCCCACCTCCTTAAGCCGCGCCAGATACTCCTGCTTGTCCGTCACATACCAGGTCAACCGCACGATATGCTCCGGGCCTGCGTTCGCCTCTTTTAAGATCGCTACGATATTCTGCAGCGCCTGATTCACTTGAACGACAAAGTCATCGCTTTCAAATACCTGGTCGGCATTCCAACCAATCTGCCCACCTACAAACACACTCTGGCCTGAAGCCAGCACGCCGTTAGCGTAGCCCACCGCTGCTTTCCAATGCGAAGGGTGAAGAAGCTGATGAAAGTTGGCGTCACTCATTATGGCTATCCTTATAGGTTTTCGACGGTAAAGTGCTGGCGCATAGCCTCTGTCCAGGGCATTGGCTGACCGCTATTTAGATCCACATATACAAGGGTTGAACGACTGGTTAGACGTTTCTGATCACCGCAGTAAGCGATAATCTGAAGGGTAAGGCTGCTACGCCCAACGGCTTGAACCGCTAATTCAAAGGTGAGTCGTTCGCCTAACCGGCTCGGCGCATGAAACTGGGTGTCGATAGCGGCGGTGGGAACCCCGGTGCCGCTCTCCACATGCAGTTGGTTAAAGTCACGCTGAACGACCTCCTCAAACCAATCCTCCACCACGGAGTTAATCATCTCGAAATAGCGGGGGTAAAAAACGATACCCGCCGGATCACAGTGCTGGAAACGAACTTTTCGATGGGTAGTAAACGCCACTGTTTTCTCCTCCCTACACGCCCAGATAACGGTCACGCACAGTGCTGTCCAGCGCTGCGGGTTTGCCATCCCACACGGTGCAGCCTTTTTCCAGGATGGTGCAGCGGTCAGCAATGGGTAGAATTTCGCTTAATGACTTATCCACCAGCAGCGTGGCTTGACCTTGCTCCTTGAGCAGCCGAATCGCCCGCCAGATCTCCTGACGAATCACCGGCGCCAATCCTTCAGTGGCTTCATCTAGCACCAGCAAACGCGGATTGGTCATCAGCGCCCGGCCAATAGCCAGCATCTGCTGCTCACCGCCGGAGAGGGTCTTGGCCATTTGCGCGCGGCGCTCCTCCAAGCGCGGAAACAGCGTTTCTACTTTCTCCAGTGTCCACTCGCCCGGGCGGGCGGTCACCAATAGGTTTTCGCGCACCGACAAATTAGGGAAACAGCGGCGCCCCTCCGGCACCAAGCCAAGCCCCGCTTTAGCGATACGAAAAGCGGGTAAGCGGCGTATGTTCTGGGATTCAAACTCAATCGTGCCACGGCTGGCCGGAGTCAGACCGAATATCGAGCGAATGGTGGTGGTTTTACCCATACCGTTGCGCCCCATTAGGGCGACCATCTCACCGGCGTTAACGTCAAGGCTAACGCCAAATAACGCCTGAGAGGGCCCATAAAACGTTTCAATATCAGCAACCTTAAGCATCAGAATCCCCCAGGTAGGCTTCACGGACGCGGGGATCCTGCCTAATAGTGTGGCTATCCCCATGGGCGATAACGCTCCCGGATACCAACACAGAGATACGATCAGCCAGACGAAATACCGCCTCCATATCGTGCTCGATCAGCAGGATAGGCACTTCCAGCTTAAGCGCCTCCAGCAGCTCGGTCAGCTTTGCCGATCCTTCTGGACCCAAGCCGGCCATGGGTTCGTCCAGCAGCAGTGCGCGAGGTTTGAGCGCCAGAGCGCAAGCCACCTCAACCTGGCGGCGTTCCCCGTGGGAAAGTTCAAATACCGGCGTCCAGGCGCGGTGACTAAGCTGCATACGCGCCAGTGCTTCATAGGCTGGTTCAAGCAGTTGCCGATCGCGAGCAACGGGCTTCCAGAACCGAAAGCTGTGACTCTGCAGCGCTTGAACTCCCATCATCACATTGCGCATCACCGATAGCGGCTCCGCCAGCGAGGAGACCTGAAAGCTACGCCCCAGGCCCAGGCGCGCCCGTTGAGCGATACTCATGCTCGTGATCTCACTGCCTGCTAAGTAAACACTCCCTTCATCAGGGCGTATATTTCCCGCGATTTGGCCAATCAGGGTCGATTTCCCCGCGCCGTTGGGGCCAATCAAGGCGTGAATCTCCCCGGGTCTAAGATCCAACGAAACATCGTTGGTCGCCTGTAGTGCGCCAAAGCGCTTATGCAGGTTTTGTAGTGAAAGAACCACATCACTCATTGCGTTCCCTCCCGGCCAGCCAACCCATCACACCATGTTTGGCAAATAGCACCACCCCAAGCAGTACTAACCCGAGGAAAAGCTGCCAATATTGGGTGACTCCCCCCAGAAAGGTTTCCATCATCACAAACAGCACCGCACCGGCTAACGGGCCGTAAAGACGCCCCACGCCGCCTAAAATGACGATGACCATCAGTTCGCCGGAGAAGTGCCAACTCAGCATTGTCGGGCTAACAAAGCCATTTAGATCCGCATAGAGCGCACCAGCAAGCCCGGTAATCGCGGCAGAAATCACAAACGCCACCAAGCGAATGGGGTAGGGGCTGATCCCGGCAGTGGCAAGGCGTACATCGTTAAGCCGTGCCATGGTCAAGGCCGCACCAAAGCGCGATTTCATCATTCGTGAGGTAATTGCCATCGCTAACACAAGCCCGGTGAAGCAGATCAGGAAATAGGTGAGTGCATCGCTGCTATCGAGCATGTTGTTATTGAACAGGGGCAGGGTGTTGCGAATATAAATAGGCAGACCATCTTCGCCGCCATAGGTTGGCCAGGAGTTGGCAAAGTAGTAAATCATCTGCGCAAAGGCGAGGGTGATCATAATGAAATAGACCCCCGTGGTACGCAGTGAGATAGCGCCGATGACCAGCGCTAGCAGCCCGCACAGCAACATAGCGGCGAGCCATATCACCAGTAAATTGTCGCTGCCCGGCACGCTGAAAGGCCACGTCATAAATGGGGTCATATCAAAAGCGTGATAAGCACTGATGCCTGCCACATAGCCACCTAGGCCGAAATAGGCCGCGTGGCCAAAGCTCACCATGCCCCCATAGCCAATGGCCAGGTTAAGGCCAACGGCCGCCATGGCAATAATGGTGATACGCGAGGCCAGATTGACATAATAAATATGGCCCAAGAAATAGGCTGCTACAGGCAGTAACAGCAGTAGCCCGAGCAGGGCCATCTGAACCAGCCCTTTGCGGTCAAAAGGTTTATCCGCTCTTCGGGCGCTAGCGCAGCGTTCTTGGACAAGGAAGTGGTATTAGTCATGGGCAGAGAACAGTCCCTTAGGCTTGAACGCGAGAATGACGGCCATGAGGATATAGATCAGCATCGCGGCCAACGCCGAACCGACGCCGGTCGCCTCAGACGGCGGCATAAACGCTTGAAAGAAGATGGGCAGATAGACCCGACCCAAGGTGTCGACAATACCCACCAGCAGGGCACCGAGTAGCGCGCCTTTAATTGAGCCGATACCGCCAATGACGATTACGACAAACGCTAAAATCAGCACCGGCTCGCCCATACCCACCTGTACAGATTGCAATGCGCCTACTAAAGCGCCGGCTAAACCCGCTAACGCCGCCCCCAAGGCAAACACCAAGGTATAGAGTTTTGAAATATTGACCCCCAGCGCACCAATCATTTCGCGATCGCTTTCACCTGCCCGAATGCGCATACCGAGTCGAGTTCGCGAGATAAGCAAGTAAAGGGCAATCGAAATAGCGATACCCACCCCAATCAGCATCAGCCGATAGATGGGGTAGCGGGTATCACCTGGCAGGGTGACAAACCCCGTCAGCCAAGAAGGAGGACTCAACCATAACGGTGAAGAGCCGAAAATCCAGCGCGTGCCCTCCGAAAAAATCAGTATTAGTGCAAAGGTTGCCAATACCTGATCAAGATGAGGACGGTGGTAAAGTCGGCGTATCACCAACAGTTCTACCAGTGCACCTACCAGGGCGGCCGCGGTCATCCCAGCAGCCAGTCCAATCAGAAAAGAGCCCGTTGAGGCAGTCACCGCTGCCGTGGCGTAGGCGCCCACCATATAAAAAGAACCGTGGGCAAGATTGATCAGCCCCATCACCCCAAACACCAAGGTGAGGCCGCTGGCCATCAAAAACAGCATCGTGCCGAGCTGCACGCCGTTCAGTAATTGCTCTATCAGCAGAGTAACGGACACGTTGGGTATCCTTAGCGCAGGTAAAGAGAAAAGGCTGGGCGGCTACACCCAGCCGAGGCGAGCTTACATCTGGCACTGCTCGTAATAGACGTCTTGGATATCTTCGATTGCGACACCGATCAGGCGATTGGTGGGCTCGCCATCGTCACCCTCCACGACTTCGCGCACGTAAATATCCTGGATAGGGTGCTGGTTCGGGCCGAAGCGGAACTCACCGCGTACGCTGTCAAAGTCAGCGGCCCGCAGTGCTTCGCGGAAGGCGTCTTTGTCATCGGGGTGGGCAGTTTCAAGCGCGCTAAGAATCAGGTTGGCGGTGTCGTAACCTTGTGCCGCGTACAACGTTGGCGTGCGGTCATAGGCTTCCCGGAAGCCCTCAACAAAGCGATCGTTGGCCTCGTTTTCCAGGTCATAGGCCCATAGCGAGGTGTTGCGTGCGCCAATCGCCGCACTACCTACCGCTTTGATAAGAATTTCATCAAACGAGAAGGCGGCGCCAAAGATCGGCATATCGACACCGGAGCTTTCCCACTGCTTCATAAACGAGATGCCCATACCGCCGGGTAAGAAGAAGAACAAGCTGTCGGCATCGCTATCACGAATCTGGGCAATTTCAGCCGCGTAGTCGGTCTGGCCCATTTGGGTGTAAAGCTCGCCAACGACTTCACCCTCGTAAAGATGTTTGAAGCCTGCCAGCGCATCGGTGCCAGCAGGGTAGTTGGGCGCCATGATGATCGGGCGCTCATACCCCTCTTCGCGCATATACGCGCCCATGGCGCCGTGCAGGTTGTCGTTCTGATACGCCACGTTGAAGTAGTTCTCGTGGCACATGCGCCCTGCTAAATCGGAGGGCCCGGCATTAGGTGACAGGTAGAAGGTGCCCTGGCGTACCACCGAAGGAACGACCGCCATTGCCAAGTTTGACCAGATAATGCCGGTAAGAATATCGACCTCATCACGCTGCATAAACTCATTGGCCAGCGTACGCGCCAGGTCGGGGCGTCTCGCATCATCCTGAATCAGCACTTCCACGTCGTCGCGGCCCGACTGCTCAAGCGCCAGCATGAAGCCATCGCGAACGTCCACGCCCAGGTGCGAACCGCCGCCTGAGAGGGTGGTAATCATGCCAATTTTAACGTCATCAGCGTGAGCAGTGGTTACCAGGCTGGAGGAGAGCAGTAAGCCAAGGCCAAAGCGGGATATCATTTTCATGGATCATTCCTCATTTTTTAATCGTTTATTACTTAGAGGGTCATGCGTTGGTGTTGGTGCTATTGATGTTAGTGCTATTCACATTGATGCCAGGAGAGCCAGCACTCGGGTAATGTTCCTGGCTCAGCCGAAAGCGCTGAACCTTACCCGTGGATGTTTTAGGTAGTGCCTCGATAAATCGTATGGAGCGAGGGTACTTATACGGCGCGATGGTCTGCTTCACGAAGTCCTGCAACATTTGCTGACATTCTTCATCTTGCTGAAAACCATCGTTTAGAACAACAAAAGCCTCGACAATTTGGCCACGCTCCTGGCTAGGGGCACCTATCACCGCGCACTCTTTCACGGCGGGGTGGGCCAGCAGGGCTGCTTCCACCTCGGGGCCTGCGATGTTATAGCCCGCCGAGACGATCATATCGTCGTTGCGAGCGGCGAAGTGGAAGTAGCCCTCTTCATCCTGGTAAAACGCATCACCGGTGATATTCCAGCCCGCCTTTACATACTTTTGCTGGCGCTTGTCGGCCAGGTAGCGGCAGCCGGTAGGGCCGCGCACGGCCAGTTTGCCGACCGTGCCGCGAGGGACATCATTCATCTCGTCATCAACGATTCGTGCCTCGTAACCGGTCACCGGTTTGCCGGTGCAGCTGGGGCGATGGTCATTCAGGTGATTAGAGATAAAGATATGCAGCATTTCAGTTGCGCCGATGCCGTCGAGAATCGGTGTGCCGGTTTGCTTGATCCAGTCATGATAAATCGGTGCTGGCAGGGTTTCGCCAGCGGAAACCGCCACGCGCAGGCTGCTCAAATCCTCATGGCGAGTAGGTGCTGAGAGCATCGCCCGGTAGGCTGTTGGTGCGGTGAAGACCACCGTGGCCTGATACTCGCGGATAATGTCCATCATATTGGGCGGGGAGGCGTGTTCGAGTAGCACGGCGGTGGCGCCGAAGCGCAGCGGGAAAATGGCCAGCCCGCCCAGGCCAAAGGTAAATGCCAGCGGCGGCGAACCGACGAACACGTCCTCCGGCGTTACCTGTAGGACTTCCTTGGCGTAGCCGTCGGCAATGACCAGCAGGTCGCGGTGAAAGTGCATGGTGGCTTTGGGTGAGCCGGTAGTGCCAGAGGTAAACCCCAGCAGCGCCACATCGTCGGCGGCGGTATCCACCGCTTCAAAGGTGGCGGGTTTGCCCAGCGCTAAACGGTCAAGCTCTGCGTCGTGGTTAGCCGTGCCATCAAAGCCAACGACCCGTTTGAGCACCGGGCTGTGCTGTTGGCACTCAACCAGTTCATCGAGCAGACGGGTGTCGCACAGGGCGAGGCTGATTTCCGCTTTATCGATTACCTGGCATAGCTCTTTGGTGCGCAGCATCGGCATGGTGTTGACCACCACGGCACCCGCCTTGGTGGCGGCCAGCCAGCAGGCCACCATGGCCGGGTTGTTGGCGGAACGGATCAATACCCGCTGGCCGGGAACCACGCCCAGGTCTTCGACCAGCACGTGGGCAAGGCGGTTGGTCCACTCAGTGAGCTCTTGATAGGTGCGACGACGGCCATTGCCCGCTAAGGCAATCCGTTCACCGTGACCCTGGTCGAGCAGTCGATCGCAGAGCTCAACGCCCACGTTAAGTCGTTGGGGATAATGGTAGCCCGCGAGCAGGAACTCAGGCTGGCAATCAGTGGGTGGCAGGTTATCCCGCGCAAAAGTATCAGCATGGGCCGACTGGATGTACATGACCAACCTCCGTATTTGGTGTCGTTGTTTATTCCTGCCCAAGCCATATAGGAATCAGATCCTTCTCAGATGGTGGTCTGCACCTCTTTGGTCTCGAGAGCAGGCTTCCGCGAGGGCGCTGTGACCCCTTCCTTGGGCGCTACTTTTGACATCCCTGTCAAAAGACCCTCGCTTCAACCTGCTCTCTTCTCCCGTTAACGGAGATATTCAAAGACGTCATTTCCAACTGTGATGGCCCTGGGGCAGGGATACGGTGTCTGGCGTTGTGTTTTATTGTTTTTGAGAGCTACTGTAAGGTTTTTTGCTATTTACTCTTCCGCGAGCATGCTGCGGGCGATGACTACTTTTTGTACATCTGAGGCACCTTCATAAATACGCAGCGCGCGGATTTCCGGTAGAGGCTTTCGATAATATGGCCTTTGCGAACGCCGTCGCCGCCGTGAAGCTGTACTGTCTGGTCAATCACCTGCTGGGCCTGGTCGGTGGCAAATAGCTTGGCCATTGCCGCTTCGCGAGTTACCCGCTCCGCGCCTTGATCTTTCGTCCAGGCAGCGCGGTAAACCAGAAGGGCGGCGGCATCCACGTTTAGCGCCATATCGGCCAAGTGGCCCTGCACCATTTGTAGATCAGCAAGAGTGGCGCCAAACAGCTCCCGGGAGCGGCTGCGGGAGAGCGACTCTTCCAGTGCCCGGCGGGCGAAGCCCAGGGCTGCCGCGCCAACCGTGGAGCGGAAAACGTCCAGCACCGACATGGCGATCCGAAAGCCTTGCCCAGGCTTGCCGATCAGCGCGCTGGCAGGCAGCACCATATCGTTGAAGCCCAGCCGTGCCAGCGGGTGAGGCGCCACCGACTCCAGGCGCTCACGAATCTCCAATCCGGGGGTGTCGGCAGGCACTAAAAAGGCTGAAAGCCCTTTGGCGCCGGGACCTTCACCGGTGCGGGCAAAGACTGTGTAGATATCGGCAATACCACCGTTGGAGATCCAGGTCTTTTCGCCATTCAAACGGTAGCTATCGCCCTCGCGCTCAGCGGTGGTATCCAACTGGGCCACATCAGAGCCCGAGCGAGGCTCGCTCAGGGCAAACGCGGAAATTGCTTCACCACGCCGGGTTCTGTCCAGCCACTGCTTCTGTTCATCGCTGCCATATAGGCTGATCGCACCGGTTCCCAGCCCCTGCATGGCAAACGAAAAATCGGCCAGGCCATCATGGCGGGCCAGGGTTTCACGGATTAGGCACAGGCTGCGCACATCGATATGCTCGCCCGCAGTGCCTTCCAGAAACCCAGCTTTGCCTAAATCGCGTACCAGTTGAATGCAGGTCGCATCCACATCGCTGTGGTCGCGGGGTAGTTCAGTGCGGCACCACGCTTCGAGCTGCTCGGAAAGTTCGCGGTGTCTGGCCTCGAAAAAGGGCCACGCTAGAAAGCTCTTGTCGCTCATCAGTCCCCTTGAACTCAGGTTTTTGCTTGGCTACGAAGGCGTGGTAGGCGCGCTCGAAATCGTTGGTCTGCATGCAGATCGCCTGGGCCTGGGCTTCCGATTCGATGGCCTGCTCCAGGCTCATCGACCACTCCTGGTTTAGCTGGGTTTTGGTAATGCTGTGGCCGAAGGTGGGGCCCTGAGCCAGGCGGGTGGCGTAAGCAATGGCGTCTTCTTCCAGGGAGTCTGGTTCGACCACTCGGTTGTAAAAGCCCCACTGGAGGCCTTCCTCGGCACTCATGCTACGGCCGCTGTAGAGCAGGTCGGCGGCGCGGCCCTGGCCGATAATGCGCGGTAGCATGGCGCAGGCGCCCATATCGCAGCCTGCCAAACCCACCCGGGTAAAGAGGAACGCCGTGCTGGCGCGGGGGTGGCAAAACGAATATCCGAGGACATGGCAATAATCGCCCCAGCGCCGACGCAAATGCCGTCGACGGCGGCAATGATCGGTTTGCCGCAGTTCAGCATGGCCTTGACTAGATCCCCGGTCATGCGGGTGAACTCGAGCAGTCCCTTCATATCCTTGCCCACCAGGGGGCCGATGATTTCATGTACGTCGCCGCCGGAACAGAAGTTCTCGCCGTTAGAGGTAAACACCACGGCATGCACATCGGATGCATAGGCCAAGTCACGAAAGGTATCGCGCAGCTCGGCGTAGCTCTCGAATGTCAGCGGGTTCTTGCGCTCTGGGCGATTCAACCGGATAACGGCGACATCACCACTCATTTCCCAAATAAAGTGCTCGGGGGCCAGGTCAGCCATGCTCTTCATATTGTTGTTCTCGCCTGTCAGTGATTAGTGGGTATCGTCAAGAGAAGCCGGCAAGCGGTGGAGCAGCTCGCCGATATGATGGGCATCCTCTTCGGTCACCCCTTCGAACAGCGCATTGATCCAGCGCTCATGCTCAACGGCCATGGCCCTGAAGCTTTCGCGACCAGCGCTGGTCAGGCAGACCCGCGTGGCGCGTCGGTCGCCCTCAATAGCAATACGTTCCACGGCGCCATCCTCCACCAAGCGGTCAATAATGCCGGTGACGTTGCCGTTGGAAACCCGCAGCCGCTTGGAGAGCTCGTTCATTTTCAGGCCCTCCTCAGCGGCATATAGCGCGGCCATCACATCAAAACGCGGCAGTGTAGAGTCGTGCTCGGTTCGCAGCCGTTCGCGCAGCTCGGACTCCACCTGACGGGTAACCCGCAGCATGCGCAGCCATAAGCGCAGGCGCTCCTTGCTTAAGCTTTCTGCCGTCATACTTCACCCCCTGAGATGGAAATCGCCTGGCCGTTGATTGCGCCACTGTTAGGCCCGCATAGCCATAGAGCCGTCGCGGTGACCTCTGCAGGAGTGACTAATCGCCCTGTAGGGTTGGTAGATTGAAAATGCGCGGTGGCCTGTTCGGCGGATTGGCCTGTTTTGGTCACAATATTCTCCACGCTGGCGGCCAGTAACGGCGTGTCGGTAAAACCTGGGCAGAGCGCATTAACGGTCATATCGCGAGTGGCGGTTTCAGTAGCCAGAGAACGCACCAACCCCACTACTCCATGCTTTGCCGCGCAGTAAGCACCCACATAGGCGTAACCTTTCAGGCCCGCGGTGGAGGCAACGGCGATAAGGCGCCCGCCGTCGTTCAACTGCTTCAAACCCTCACGCAGGGTCAGAAACACTCCGCTAAGGTTTACATTCAACATACGTTGCCACTGCTCGAAAGAGGTCTTGGCGAACGGCGCGCTCTCTGCCGCCCCGGCGTTGGCAATAACGATATCCACATTGCCGATCTTCTCGAAGAGCGCCACCATGGCGGCTTCGCCGGTGACATCGACCACGGCGGTACGAATGCCATCATGCTGCTCGGCAACGGCTTGAAGGGCTGCCTCGCGGCGGCCGGTAATCGTGACCTCGGCGCCCGCCTGGGCAAAGGCCAGGGCCATATCGGCACCGATACCGCTGCCGCCGCCGGTAATCACCGCCCGCTTGCCTGCCAGGCTGTTCGCTGCCGAGTTTCTTTCGGATTGGCTCATACCCAACCCTCGCCACGTTCAGCCAAGCGCTGTAGCTGATCGGCCCCTGCCCGGTAGGGTGCTGGCCACTCCACCTCACTATCACCCAACCCCGCAGCAACGTGCAGCAGCCAGTAAGGATCGGCGAGATGAGGGCGGGCGATACAGACTAAGTCGGCGCGTCCGGCCATCAGGATCGAGTTCACATGGTCGGCCTGATAGATATTGCCCACCGACATGGTGGCGATAGGCGTCTCGTTACGAATCCGGTCAGAGAAGGGCGTTTGGAACATACGCCCATAGACCGGTTTGGCCTGGGTCGAGGTTTGTCCGGCAGAGACATCGACAATATCCACCTCCGCATCGCGCAACCGTTTGGCGATCTCCACCGCATCGTCTGGGGTGATGCCTTCATCGCCGCACCAGTCGTTGGCAGAAATACGCACCGAAAGTGGCTTATGGGCAGGCCAAACGCGGCGCACGGCGTTGATCACTTCAAGCGGGTAGCGCAGCCGGTTATCCAGCGAGCCTCCGTACTCATCGTCACGATGGTTGGTTAATGGCGTGATAAACGAAGAGAGCAGGTAGCCGTGGGCGGCGTGGACCTCGATCATGTCAAAACCCGCGCGATCGGCCATCTGCGCCGCACTGACAAACTCATCGCGCACCCGATCCATATCATCGCGGTCCATTGCCTTGGGCACTTGGTTACGCGCTGACCAGGGCTGTGCTGAAGCTGCCAATATTGGCCAATTGCCATCCGTAAGCGGGGCATCCATCTCTTGCCAGCCCAACTGAGTAGAGCCCTTTGCTCCTGAATGGCCGATTTGGGCGCATAGCTTGGCCTGGGTTTCCGTGTGCACGAAATCGCAAAGACGCTTCCACGCCACTTCATGTTCGGGCGCGTACAAGCCTGGGCAGCCGGGGGTGATTCGCCCACTGGGGCTGACGCAGGTCATCTCTGTATATACCAGGCCTGCGCCGCCCTTGGCGCGTTCGGCGTAGTGGCTAAAGTGCCAATCGGTAGGGCAGCCATCGACGGCTTTGTACTGCGCCATGGGAGAGACCACCACGCGATTAACCAGCGTCATATCGCGCAGTTGATAAGGGGCAAACATCGGCGCGCGAGCACTGCCAGGGCCTGCCGCCTGGGTTTGGAACCAGCGCTCTGCACTTTCTAGCCATTGTGGATCGCGTACCCGCAGGTTTTCGTGACTGATGCGCTGGGAGCGGGTCAATAGCGAGTAGTTGAACTGTACCGGGTCGAGATCCAGGTAGCGCTCGATTTGCTCAAACCACTCGGTGGAGTTGCGCGCGGCGGACTGTAAGCGCAGCACTTCGAAGCGGCGATCCTCTTCGTAGCGAGCAACGGCAGCTGCCATGCTGCTTTCGCTGTGCAAGTAATTAGCCAGTGCAATGGCACTCTCCAGCGCGAGCTTGGAGCCGGAGCCAATTGAAAAGTGTGCGGTGGCGGCGGCGTCACCCATCAAAACTACGTTCTCATAGCTCCAGCGTTCGCAGAGTACCCGTGGAAAATTGATCCAGGCGGAGCCGCGTATATGGTTAGCATTGGTCATCAGCGCGTGGCCGTCGAGATGCTTGGCAAAGATGCGCTCGCAGACTGCAATCGACTCCTGCTGGTTCATTTCGCCAAAGCCAAACGCCTGCCAGGTGGCTTCACTGCACTCGACAATAAAGGTCGCCGTATCCCTATCAAACTGATAAGCGTGGGCCCACACCCAGCCATGCTCGGTCTTCTCGAAAATAAAGGTGAAAGCATCGTTGAAGGTTTGATGGGTACCCAGCCAAACGAACTTGCACGCTCGTACATCAATGTCGGGCTTGAAGTGATCGGCGTAGGTTTGGCGGGTGAGAGAATTAAGGCCATCGGCGGCCAAGACCAAGTCATACTCACGCCGGTACTGCTCAATGGAGGCTTCTGTAATATCGGTTTCAAAGCGCATCTCCACGCCGAGCTCGCGAGCGCGTTCCTGTAGCAGAATCAGCAGTTGGCGGCGGCCAATGCCACAAAATCCATGGCCTGTAGAGACGGTTTTGGCGCCTTTATGAACGACCGCAATGTCGTCCCAATAGGCGAAATGCTCACGAATGCGCTCTGCACTGACCGGGTCGTTGGCCGCCAGGTTGTCGAGGGTTTCGTCTGACAGCACCACGCCCCAGCCGAAGGTGTCGTCTGCACGGTTGCGCTCAATCACCACGATCTCATGGGAGGGATCGTGTAGCTTCATGCTGATAGCGAAATAGAGGCCAGCAGGCCCTCCACCCAGGCAGGCGATTCTCATTTTTATTCTCCACGGAAAACACTCTCTTTCCTGAAGATAGGAGAGGGTTCTATAAAATTCAAGTATAAATTTTTTAAGCTTAAAGTATTTTCTGTGAGTAGGCGTGCGAGCGTTTAAAGCCCTCATGCGGCTGTGCTCGCAATGGTGGCCGGAAGATGAGAGCATAAATAGACGCAGGAATATGGCAGGGGCTGCCGCTTGAGAGCGCTGGTTATCAGCCATAGAAGAAAGCGTTATGGGCAGTGAACTTTTAGTACCATGGAAACCGTACTTGCTGGGATTGACAGAGGTAGTGGGAGGCGCGACTCTAAGCCTATTATTTGATCTGAGCGTTTGATAGTAGTTATTAATAGCAGTTAAAGGTGACTTTAAGGAGAAAGCCCCATGCTCGAAGATTGCAAAAATGCCCTGGAGCGCTGGGGAGGCGTGCATTCCCTGATTGACCGCTGGCTGGATCAGCGCCGTCAGCTATTGATCAGCTTTATTGAGCTAAAAGAAGCGTGTGATGCTGAATTGGAAGCAGTGAGCAAAGCGCCTATCGATACGTTTAGTGAAAAGCTGATGGATTACATCAGCGCCGGTCACTTTGAGATTTACCCCCAGCTCTCGGAAGAGGCACGGGCCTTTAGCGACGAGGGCGCGCTCGTTATCGCGGAGAAGTTGCTCGAGCGTTTAGAAATGTCCACCGAGATGGTGTTGGAATTCGATACCGATTTTGGCTCCACGCTTAGCTGCGAGCAAAATATCGCCCGCCTACCTGCCTGGATCGACCGCTTAGCCCGGGGCCTTACCGAACGCTTCGCGCTGGAAGATCAATTGATCGCGCGCTTACACGCCGCACACAGCCCGCAGCACACCAAAGCCCCCGCTTAAGTAAGACCTTCCATTAGACAGGCGCCGCTATGCGGCGCTTTTGCTCCATGGTAATCCCGCTTCAACCCGGCACCTCTGCGCGCTGCTTTCGCGGGTGCGCTAACGCTTACGCCGCGCTACTAAATCACGCGTGCACATAACGCGGTGGGTGCCCAATACCTTATAATCGATTCACCATTCACCATTCACCATTCACCATTCACCATTCACCATTCACCATTCACCATTCACCATTCACCATTCACCATTCACCATTCACCATTCACCATTCACCATTCACCATTCACCATTCACCATTCACCCCCTACGACGAAGCTTACCCCCAATCACCAACATACACGGCGTGAGCAAGAGCGTTAGCGCGGTGGCGAAGGTGAGGCCGCCGGCTATGGCGCTCGACATCTGCGTCCACCACTGGGCGGAGGGCGCATTAAAGCCCAGGGCAGGGGTGAACAGGTCTACATTGATCCCCAGCACCATCGGCATGAGCCCCAATACCGTGGTAATCGCCGTTAACAGCACAGGGCGTAGGCGTAAACAGCCCGCTTCAAGGGCGGCTTCGCCGGGTGTCATACCCTGGCCGCGCAGTTCGTTGTAGGTATCGATCAAAACAATGTTGTTATTGACCACGATACCCGCCAGAGCAATCACGCCCATCCCCACCATGACAATGCCAAACGCCTGGCCGGTAATCAGTAGGCCCATGAGCACCCCCGCGGTGGAGAACACAATCGCCGAGAGCACCAACCCGCTTGATAAAAGCTATTGAACTGGGTGACCAGAATCAGCGCCATCAAACCGATAGCAATCAAGAAGGCACTGGCTAAGAACTGCATCGACTCCTGCTGGTCCTCCTGCTCACCCGCCACGTTGACCATTAGGCCATCAGGCAAACTGCCGCTGCTTGCGGCTAGCAGGGCAGTTAGGCGCTCATCAGCGAGATAGCCCGGTGCTAAGTCAGCCTCAATGGTAATCGCCCGGCGACCATTGATGCGATTAAGGGTGCCGACCTTCGGCGCCGGTTCCAGAGTCACAAAATTCGAGATCGGCACTTGGCCCCGCTGAGTGTTGATGGTCAAGCGCTCAAGCTGATCCAGCGAACGCCAGTTTTGCGGCAGACGCACGCGGATATCTACTTCATCGCTGACTTCCGGCGGGCGATAGCTAGCCACCTGAAGGCCGGTCGTCAGCAGTTGCACCGCGCTTCCAATGGTCGTTACATCGGTACCCATGCGCGCCGCCGCTTCGCGATCCACGTTAACCTGCCACTCCACGCCCGGAAGGCTGCGGTTATCCTCAATGTCGGTAAAGCCACTCAGCTCGCGCATTAGTTGGGTTATCTGGTTAACGCCTGCATCGGCGACGTCGGGATTCGTGGCGCTGACCTCAAGCACGATTGGCTTACCGCCGCCGGGGCCCATCTCCTGCTCCTGAAACTCCAGCGTAATGCCGGGAATATCTCCGGCGCGCTCGGCCATGTCGTCCAAAATGGCCTGGGCAGGGCGACGTTCATGCCAGTCGATAAACTGGAACTGCAGCATGCCAATCACGTCGTTGCCCATCTGCTGGTTAGGCACTGCAAAGGAGCGTGCATACAACGCTCGCACTTCACTCATGCCGGATAGTTTGGCTTCCACCCGTTGCACAATGGCGTCGGTCTCCACGGCGGAAAAGTCGCCTCGTGCGCGCACCAACACCTGGGCGCTGTCAGGCTCTACGGCTGGGAAGAAGTCGACACCGTGGTTAAAGCGCGCATAGCCGGTATACAGCAGCGCCATTAACAATACGGTCACCAGCAGTACCCAGGCAGGGTGCATAAGTAGCCTTGCCAGCAGGTGGCGATAGCCACGCCCAAAGGAAGTCGTCGCCTCATCAGGGTTAGCGTCTGTCGTCGTTGCGGTGGTACGCGTAAACAGGCGCCCAAGAGTAGGTAAGAACACCAACGCCATGGCCAGCGATGCCAGCAGGCACAAAATTACCGTGGCTGGCAGGTACTTCATAAACTGGCCGACCACGCCGGGCCAGAACAGCAGGGGAATAAAGACCGCCAACGTAGTGGCCGTAGAGGCAATCACCGGCCAGCTCATTCTTGAAGCAGCGTTGAGCCACGCCTGATGAGGCGTTTGGCCATCGCGCAGATGGCGGTCGGCAAGCTCGCTGACCACGATAGCGCCATCCACCAGCATGCCCGCCACCAGAATCAGTGCAAACAGCACCACGATATTGAGCGTAAAACCAAATGCCCATACCAGCAGAATACCGGTTAAGAAGGCACCGGGAATGGTAAGCCCCACCAGCAGCGCCATGCGCCAGCCCATCACCGCCACCACTACAATCAGCACTAGCACCACGGCGGTCAGTACGTTGTTGAGCAGCTCGGAGAGCATGTTCTTAACGGTGGTCGACTCATCCAGAATAGTGGTGAAACGCAACTGCTCGGGAAGTAAGTCATCTGCATCGGCTAAGCGGTCACGCACCGCGCCAATGGTGGCGATGATATTCGCCCCGGCGCGTTTGGAAACTTCCAGCACCACCGCTGGTTGGCCATCGATGCGGGCAAAGCCTTCGGGGTCTTTATAGGTAGGGTTGATCCAGGCCACATCGCCAAAGGTGACCACACGATCCTCATCGACCTTGACCGGCATATTCATAACATCGTCAAGGGACTCGATAATACCGGGGACTTTCAGCGCCAGGCGCCCCGCGCCGGTATCCAAACTGCCCGCTGCCACCAAGCGGTTATTGCGCGATACCTGATTAAATAGCGTGTCAAAGTCGACGCCGTAGCTTTCCAATACCAGCGGATCCACGACGATCTCCAGCAGATCTTCCCGCTCACCGGCAATATCGACTTCCAGCACATCGGCAATACCTTCGATCTCCTCCTGCAAGCGTCGGGCAATCGTCATGCGCTCACGGGTATCCAACTGCCCGGAGAGGCCAATGGTCAACACCGGAAACTCCGAGACGTTGACCTCCATCACCCGCGGCTCATCGGCCTCGGAAGGTAGTTCGCTGCGGGCAATATCCACCCGGTCACGTACATCGGTTAGCGCGGTGTCGGGATCAAAGCCGGGGTCGAATTCCAGAGTAATCGAGCCATGCCCCTCGCTGGATTGGGCGGTGAACTTGCGCAACCCTTCAATGCCACGCAGTTCCTGCTCCATGGGGCGAATCAGCAGCCGTTCGCCATCCTCGGGGCTCACCCCCTCCAGTGTCAGCGAGACATAAATCATCGGAATGGTGACGTCGGGGTTAGCTTCTTTAGGAATCATCTGCCAGGCAGTGATGCCCGCCAATAGAAGACTCACCAGTAGCAGTAATGTCGTGCGAGTGTGGGCTAGCGCCGCATTAATCAACTGGCGCATGAACGCTATCCTGTTCCGCCGGCTGTGAAATAATCGCCTCTTCAACAGGCACCGGGGTCACTGTCTCACCGATATCTACCATGCCAGCGCCCAACGTGATCAGGCGTAGCGGGTCGGGTAGGCCAGTCACGTAGGCGTGCTGCGTATCGGCACTCACCAGCTCCACGGTGGTCTGCTGTACTGTGTCGTTCTCATCCAGGTGCTTGACCGCCAGTTGGCCTTCGCTATTCAAACTCAGCAGCGCAGGCGAAAGGGTATGCACCTGGCGGGGTGGCAGCGTAATGGTCAGCTCCGCACTGCCGCCTGCTAAGCGTTTACCGGCCGGGTTATCCAGCGTGGCTTCGATATAAAAGCTGCGAGTGGCCTCTTCAGCGCGGTGACTAACAAAGGTCAGCTCACCTTCGAGGTGGTCGCCATTGAGTAGCCGCGCGGTCACCGGTAACCCCTCGCTTAAATCGCCCACTTGCTGCTGAGAAACCCAGGCCGCACCTTTCAAACGGCGGTCATCGACCAGTTGGCCCCACTCTTCACCGGGCTGTAATAGGTCGCCTAGCTCCACCTGAACGCGGTTCAGCACACCATCGAAAGGTGCGGTGGGTCGGCTGTCGTCCAACTGCTTCTGCAGTTGCGCCACGGAAGCAGCGCTGGCGCTTAGTGCGCTCTGCAGGCGCAGTAACTCGGGCTGGGAAATCAGCTCCCGCTGGCGCAGGTTGCGAGCCCCGGCATACTCCGCCTCGGCCACGGCTAGTTCATCCCGGGCCTGCTGTAGCTGCTCGGGCAGAGCGTCATTATCCAGCACCAGTAGCGTATCGCCCGCCGCAACGCGGCTACCTTGCGCGATCGGCTTCTCAGCCACAAAGCCTGCGACGTTGGCGCGCAGGGTGGTTTCGCGCTCTGCCGTCAGTTGGCCCTGGACGATTTGCTGAGGAATAAACGGCGTGCTCTGCTGCACGACAATTTCAACCCGCGAACCTGCTTCGCTGCGCGCGGGTGCGTCTGGGGGCGTGGTTTGAAAGCGCTGAAAATTACCAAAAGCGAGCCATATCACTAGCGCCAGCACCAGTAGGCTAGCCAAGGCATAAGAAACGGGATTTTTCGCATGGAGCGTCCATGTCCTTAGCAAAACAAGAAAGGAGGCCATAAAGCCGAAGATACCATAGCGCAACTCAGCCTTTTCAGCGAGTAGCAAGCCATTGAGCGGATAGCAAGTATGGTAAATGGGTTGTAGTCTCATGTCTGATTGAGTTTTTTCCCGGCTGGGCATACCATCTTTGCGTCTTGAGTTCTGTTAAGCCACTCCTCAGGCGAGAACCATCCCTAGGCGAACCAATCAAGGAGCAATGATGAAAGATCCAGTACGTATTGCGATACCGGCGGCGCCGGTCAGATCAGCTACTCTCTTATTTTCCGCATCGCCGCTGGCGACATGTTGGGGCCGGATCAGCCTGTCATTCTCCAGCTTCTGGAAATTCCCCAGGCAATGGACGCCCTGAACGGCGTGGTAATGGAAGTTAACGACTGTGCCTTCCCGTTGGTACAAGACATCGTTGCCACTGATGATCCGAACGTAGCGTTCAAAGACGCTGATTTCGCCCTGCTGGTTGGCGCACGTCCGCGTGGCCCAGGCATGGAGCGTAAAGACCTGCTGGAAGCCAACGCAGCGATCTTCTCCGTTCAAGGTAAAGCATTGAACGATCACGCCAGCCGTGATGTGAAAGTGCTGGTCGTCGGTAACCCGGCCAACACCAACGCGCTGATTGCTTCCTGCAACGCGCCGGATCTGGACGCAGGTCAGTTCACCGCCATGACGCGTTTGGATCACAACCGTGCCCTGACCCAGCTGGCACAGAAAACCGGTAAGCATGTCACTGACGTTGAAAACATGATCATCTGGGGCAACCACAGTGCCACCCAGTACCCGGATCTGGCTCAGTGCAAAGTCGACGGCAAAGCAGCGTTCGATCTGGTTGAGCGCGATTGGTACGAAAACGACTTTATCCCCACCGTGCAGCAGCGCGGCGCGGCGATCATCAAAGCACGTGGCGCTTCTTCTGCCGCTTCTGCTGCCTCTTCCGCCATCGACCATATGCACGACTGGGCGCTGGGTTCCAAAGGCATCGTCAGCATGGCAATTCCGTCTGACGGCAGCTACGGCATTGACGAAGGCATCATCTACTCCTACCCGGTACGTTGCCAGGGTGGCAAGTATGAAATCGTTCAAGGCTTCGAAATTGACGAATTCAGCCAAGAGAAGATGAAAGCCACCGAGAAAGAACTGCGCGAAGAGCGTGCAGCAGTCGAGCACCTGCTCGGCTAAACGCGCCCGCTGACGCTTTTACACTAGCGCCAGTTAACGCCAAACCCCGCAAGCTTAGCTTGTGGGGTTTTTTGTTGGGTGAGATTTAACAGCATGAAACGGTACCGAGGTTGGTGTGGGGTACCATGGCCATTTGCATAGCGTGCACACGCCCTTGGAATCCCCACCTTCATGTGTCTGCGACATTTAGTAGCGCGTGGTAAGCGAAGCGCACCCGCGAAAGCAGCGCGGAGCGGTGCCGGGATTATAAGTCCGTTCGTTAGTGACTCGAATTTTTGACAGAAAGAGTGTCAAATGGCGAGGTAAGCTATTTATTTGTAAGGGGGATTGAAATGCATGCGATTGAATTTGAGGCAGATATTCAGAATGGGGTAGTTAAAATCCCCGATGAATATGCGCATTTAAAGAACAGACATGCCCGAATCGTTGTTTTGTATGAGAATACAACGGAGGAGGAGAGCTCCTCTGTTAAGCAATTTGGAATAGATTTTACCTCTGTGAAAGCTCCGTCTCTGACAGCACATGACGGCGTCGAATACCAAAGGAATTTGCGGGATGAGTGGTAGCTATCTCCTCGATACCAATGTCTTCATTAATGCCATTGAACGTCAGTTGTGTCTGCCAGCTGCCCATTACGCCTTTTCTGTCATCACTGAGCTTGAGCTTCTGGCCTTTCCCGGTTTGCTCCCAGAGGACGAGCAGGCGATTAAGGTGATATTGGCCCAGCTAACAAGAGTGGAACTGGATCATCAGGTCAAAAACGAAACCATCAAGGTACGACGAAGTACTCAAATGAAACTGCCGGATAGTATTATCTCTGCTTCCGCATCTGTAGCAGCAGCAACGTTGGTCACAGATGACGTTAAGTTAGCAGATAAACATGCTGGCAATGTGATTTCGCTTGATACTCTCCTAAGCCGTTAAATATTTACCTGCGTGTGGCAATTATTGATACCAGGGCGCGTGTGGTGCCATTGGGCGTCGTTCCGCCGCCTCCCGCGGGTGCCTCGAAACGCTCGCTGAACTCGCTTTCTCGTTACCACGCGCTACGACAATCACTCGATTTCGGTGGCATGATAACGTGCTACGGCCATTTGCATAACGTGCACACGCCCTTGGAATCCCCACCTGCATGTGCCTGCGAGATTTAGTAGCGCGTGGTAAGCGTCAGCGCACCCGCGAAAGCAGCGCGAAGCGGTGCCGGGGTTGGTGTGGGGTACCACTGGGCGTCATCCCGCCGTCATCCTCAAGTGCCTCGGTTGCTCGTTACCACGCGCTACGAAACCTATACTCCTGACGACTCACGACTCACGACTCACGACTCACGACTCACGACTCACGACTCACGACTCACGACTCACGACTCACGACTCACGACTCACGACTCACACAACCTAATCCCGCAAACTCATAATCCGCCATTGGCGTTCTTTGGCGATTTCGCGCAGGGTGTCGTCGGGGTCTACGGCGACGGGGTGCTCGACTATTTCTAACAGCGGCAAATCATTGTGCGAGTCGCTGTAGAACCACGCGCCTTCCATGGTCAGGTCTTGATCTTCCAGCCACTTTTCTAAGCGGGTGACTTTGCCTTCGCGGTAGCTGGGAATGCCCGAAACGCGCCCCGTGTAGCGGCCCTCTTTGACCTCCGGGTTCACCGCGATTAAGTGATCGACCCCCAAACGCTCGGCAATTGGGGCGGTAATAAAGCGGTTGGTGGCGGTAATAATCAGCAGCGTGTCGCCTTTGGTGCGGTGGCGTGCCAGAAGCTCTTCGGCTTTGGGCAGAATATTGGGTTCGATCTTGCTGGCCATGAACTGCTGGTGCCATGCTGAAAGCTGTTCCGGCGAATTATCAGCCAGCGGTTTAAGCGCCATCTCCAAAAAAGCAGCCATATCCAGGGTGCCCGCGTTGTAATCAGCCATGAAGCGCTCATTGGCTTCCCGGTAGGCAACCGGGTCGACTGCCCCTTGTTCGAGTAAAAACTCGCCCCAGGCATGATCGCTGTCGATGGATAGCAGTGTATTATCCAAATCGAATATGGCCAGACTCACGGCGCTCCCCTTTTTTTAGTCAGTGGATAGTAGACAGTCGTTAGTGCTCTAAAGACGCTAGTTAGGCAAATAGCGGACGCGGATTATCGCAGAGTCGCCTCGTCATTCCCACCAACGTACGTGCTTCGCTCTACGCTGATACGCAACCATTCACCACTTAGCGTTATATTGTATTGATACACTTGTCACCCTTGTGGAAAAATGGGGACAACTGAAAATTTATTAAGGTGATGTCCGTGATCGACGCTGACGGCTTTCGCCCCAATGTTGGCATCATTATTGCCAATGGCCAGGGGCAGCTGCTTTGGGCGCGTCGGGTAGGACAAAATGCGTGGCAATTTCCCCAGGGGGGCATCAATGCAAGCGAGACGCCACAACAAGCACTTTTTCGTGAACTTTACGAAGAGATCGGCCTAACCGCCGACGATGTTGATATTGTTGCCTGCACCCGGGGCTGGCTACGCTACCGTCTGCCACGACGTATGATTCGCACACATTCGCGTCCGGTCTGTATAGGCCAGAAGCAGAAGTGGTTTTTACTTAAAATCCGTTGCCAGGAAAGCCAGATCTGTATGACGGCAACCCCAACCCCCGAGTTTGATGGGTGGCGGTGGGTGAGCTACTGGTACCCGCTAGGGCAGGTAGTGCCTTTTAAACGAGAGGTATATCGGCGCGCGTTGCGGGAGTTGTCTCCCCGCGTGCAGCGTCTGGCACAGGATGACGATTAGGGCGATTGGCCGCTGCCCAGGGTAGGGCGGCAGCAGTCTGCCAGAAAATTCCTCAGCGAGGCAAATAATAGTGAAAAGTAAAACGTCCATGCTTGAGGTGCTGCGCCGGGTGATTCAGGAAGTGAACGGCGCGCGCACCCTCGACGCCGCGCTGTCCACGATGGTACGCCGAATTCGTAAAGCGATGCAGACTGATGTGTGCTCTTTCTACCTTTACGACAAGGAGCTTGAGTCGCTGGTGCTGATGGAGACCATTGGCCTGCGCACCCAGGCAGTAGGGCGCGTAGTACTGCCGTTAGGCGAAGGCCTAGTGGGCTTGGTGGCCAAACGCAGCGAGCCGCTTAACCTCGAAGACGCCCAGACCCACCCGCAATTCCGCTACTTTGAAGCTACCGGTGAAGAGCGCTACTCCAGCTTTTTGGGTGTGCCGATTATTCACCAGCGCCACATGCTGGGCGTATTGGTGGTTCAGCAAGCCGAAAAGCGCCGCTACGACGATGAAGACGAAGCCTTTCTGGTCACCATGGCCGCGCAGTTGGCGGGGGTGTTGGCGCATGCTTTAGCCACGGGCAACCTGCTGCGCCCGGCGCTTGCCGGAGGGCAGGCAATGTTTAAAGGCGTTGCTGCCTCGCCTGGCATGGCCATGGGGGAAGCAGTGGTGATTACCCCGCCCGCGGATTTAAACAGCGTGCCGGATCTGATACCCCGCGATCAGGATTATGAGGTCGCCCGCCTCAAAGAAGCCATTGGCAAAACCCGCAACGAAATTCGTGCCGCGGCCGAACGTTTGGCAAGCAGGATCTCTGCTCAAGAGCTGGCGCTGTTCGATGTTTATCAGCAGATGCTCGGCGAAGCCGCGCTGGCTGATGAAGTGGAAAAACGCATTCGCGAAGGCCAGTGGGCACCAGGCGCTCTGGCCGATGTAGTGCGTCGTCACGTCCAGTATCTGGAGCGGGTAGACGACAACTACCTGCGTGAGCGAGCGGCAGATATTCGTGATCTTGGCCGCCGGGTACTTGCGCATCTGCAAGAAGATACCCCATCCACGCCGGAAACCTACCCCGATAACGCTATTCTGGTCGGTGATGAGATCAGCGTGGCCATGCTGGGTGAAGTCCCCCGCGAAAAGCTCAAAGGGCTGGTCTCGGTACGCGGCTCCAGCACGTCCCACGTGGCGATTGTCGCCCGGGCCATGGGCATCCCGACAGTGTTGGGCATGGTGGATTTACCGCTGCCGCGCCTAGGCGGGGCGCCGGTGGTGCTGGATGGTCACCGTGGTCGCCTGTTTGTGCGCCCGGCGCCTGAACTTACTGCCCGTTATGAAAGTCTGATCGCCGAAGAAGAGGCGCTCAGCGAACTGCTTGAGCACGAGCAGGATCTGCCCAGCGCCACGCCCGACGGTCACACGATGCCGCTCATGGTCAATACCGGGTTAGCGGTAGATGCCACCGCGCTGCTTAAAAGCCGTATCGGTGGAGTGGGCCTCTATCGAACCGAAGTGCCGTTTATGATTACCGAACGCTTCCCCGGCGAGAAAGAGCAAACCAAGCTTTATCGTGAGCAGCTCGAAGGCTTTGCCCCGTTGCCGGTGGTGATGCGCACATTGGATATCGGCGGTGACAAGGATCTGCCCTATTTCCCCATTGAAGAGGCGAATCCGTTTCTAGGCTGGCGCGGTATGCGGGTAACGCTGGATCACCCGGAAGTGTTAATGGTGCAACTGCGCGCCATGCTCAAAGCCTCGATCGACCTGGATAACCTCTACGTTCTCTTCCCGATGATTACCAACGTCGAAGAGGTCGATGAAGCGCTGCGCCTGCTTGATCGCGCCATTTTAGAGCTGGGCGAAGAGGGGATTACTGTCGTCAGACCTAAAGTGGGCGTGATGATTGAAGTGCCCGCCACTATCTATCAAATGGACGCGCTGGCGAAGCGAGTCGACTTTTTCTCAGTGGGCAGCAACGATCTAACCCAGTACTTGCTGGCGGTAGACCGTAACAACCCGCGCGTATCGAGCCTTTACGATGCGCTGCACCCGGCGTTGCTCGGCGCTCTGCTGGAACTTGCTAACGATGCGACGCGGCTCGATAAGCCCATTTCGCTCTGTGGTGAATTGGCCGGAGACCCGGCTGGAGCGCTGTTGCTCATGGCCATGGGCTTTACCAGTCTTTCCATGAATGCGCCAAGCCTGCCCAAAGTGCGCGCGGCCATTCGCCGGGTGCCGTTCAGCGATGCCGAGCAGTTGCTCAAAGAAGTGATGGAGCTAGACACCCCTGCCCAGGTGCATACCCATCTAGAGGGACGCATGGATGAGTGGCAGCTATCGCACCTGATGCCGCCCCGTGACTAACTTTTTTTGCAAATACTAGAAAGTGGATTCAAGCGAACTGCTGGGCAACGCTAAAGAGGTTTCACCCTCAAAGCGCCCCAGCGGCCCAAAGCGCTGTTCGGTAACTTCGATGTGCCCGTCGCTATCCAGAGTGAGCCACGAGGTGGCGCGGGTGCCATAGCGCTCGCCGACAATAAACGCCGCTGAAAGCTGGCGCTCCAATTCAAGCCCCACGCCGGTATCCGGCAACTCCTCGATAGCCGCTTCTTGTGGATTTTGCATAGCGCGCTGAACGCCACTAGGCCATGCCTGGAACGGGTCTGGCTGTAAAAGAGTGTGCTCAAGCGCAGTGCGTACATGTAGAAGCTTTGGCCAGGGTGAGTTGAGATCAGCGTTGGAGAGGCCATGAACCCCGGGAGCTACCTCAGCGAGAGCCAGACGATCTCTGCTGCGGTGTAGGTGCCAAAGCCGTTGGGGCGTGGCGACCAATAAATTAAAGCCCGCGTAGCGCATTGCCTCGCCCTGGCTGAGCGCAGTTAGCCACGCTTCTATATCGCTACATTGCAGGGCATCGGCGACCAGCTCCCCCCTGCTTGGCGCGCCGGGTGGTGTGCCCAATTGCGGGTCACGTACGTTGGTTAACGCGGCCACTACACCGCCGCGCTTGGCTGCCAGCCATGAGCCACCGGCCTCTAAATCGCGGCCACCGACAATGGCCGAGTTATCTTGCCACTCACCCAGCGGCGCGGTGGGGCGCGCATGGAACTCATCACGGTTACCCATTAGCCGCAAAGGCATGGGGGTGCCGGGTTGCCAAGCAAACGATATCAAGCACATAACAAACTCGCAGGCGAAAAGGATGAAAAACGTTCAACGCAAGAGCCGCATGACAGTAACGAAGCGTAGACGTACACTGACATTAGTATCATGTTTGTAGCATAAATCGTCACACCGAATGGGTGTGGGGCCTTAAACAGCGGTCACGTTATCAGCGGCCATACGGCCAATAGGAAGGCGAGATCATGCAGCGCTATCAAAGGGAGCACTTTTGGAATGCCATTGTTTGGCCTCTGCTGTGGCCACTGCTGCTTGTGCAAGCAGCATTAATCGTGCTCTGCGTGGTGGTTGGCGCCATGATGTGGTGGATGTCGCCCAGCTACGTCTCTTGGAGCACCATGTTGTGGCTAATGGCGGCGCTGCTTATCGGCAGCAGTTTGAATGTCGGCGCCTTCCTGATGTTGGTTAAAGCGCATGCTCGGCGTCAAGATAATCGCTTTATGCAAGAACTCACCGAACTTGAACGGCACAGTCAAGCACTATGCGCTACCGCTGCGCGTTCACTGCCCGAGCATAAATGTTCCCCGCCGGATGTCGCCGACGAATCTCATCTACCCCTTCAGCGGCTGGCCAGCGTTAATGAAATCCTCGCCGGTCTTGAGCGCTGCATGCACTGCTCCCAAGTGGCCACTGCCGCTACTAAGAACACCCGGCAGGAGCATGAGCAAACCCTGCTGGACGATCTTCAGCACCAGCAACGGCAGCTCAAGCACTTGATCGCCGGTCGTGAAAGGGCGCGGGAAGAGTCACGATTAAAATCAGGCTACTTAACGCTGCTGCAGCGTGAAACGGATAGCTTGTTAGACCATTTAAACAGCATGGTTGATAAAGAGCTCACCGATAACGGTGGGCAAAATATCATGGAAGTGTATGAGCACCTATCGGATATCCGCGCGCTACTGACCAATCTTGTTCAACAAAGCGCTGAGGGAGGAGTTGAACCAGGTTCTGAACAAAATTCTTTGAGTGGTGAGGCACAAGGGAGGAGTGGTGATCGCCCGGGGGCGCCGCGCACTTTACGCGTATTGGTCGTCGACGACGGCCGGTAAATTTGATGCTGGCCCGGCAGATGCTGGAAACCCAGGGCCTACAGGTGGAAGGCGCTAGCAGCGGTGAACAGGCGTTGGAACGCCAGCAAAACGCGATATTTGATCTGGTATTTATGGATATTTTTATGCCTACTCTGGACGGGCTCGAAACCACCCGGCGCTGGCGCGAGTACGAGCGCAACCATGGCGTTAGTCAAAGCGTGTTGGTCGCACTAACGGCCAACGTCGACAATGCCGGGCGCGACGCCTGTCTAGCCGCCGGTATGGATGACTTACTTGCCAAGCCTTACCAACCCCAAACCCTCATGAATATGATTGCTTACTGGTTTCCAGGCACGATTAAAGCGGTTCCGTCTGAATGACCATCGTCACGGCGCTATCGATTTATTTAACCTTAGGCGCCGTTGCGGGCACCATGGCAGGTGTATTTGGCGTGGGTGGTGGGCTCATTATCGTTCCTGTCTTGGTCTTCGCGTTTGGTCTGCAGAACATCGCCTCTGAAATTGTCATGCATTTAGCCATTGGCACCTCTCTCGCCACCATTCTCGTCACCGGTTCATCGTCCACTCTTGGCCATTATCGGCGCGGCAGCATTCACCGTGGGTGGCTTAAAGCGTTGCTGCCTGGCTTAGTATTAGGTTCCATCGCTGGGGCGTTTATTGCCGACAACCTCTCCGGCACGGCGCTGGGAACTATGTTTGGCATCTTTGTTCTACTCATTGCCGCTAAAATGGTGTTTGGATTAACGCCTAAGCAGGGCAGTGCCTCACCCGGCAAATGGATAATGACGCTCGCCGGTGGCGTGATCGGCGCTGTTTCAGCACTGTTCGGGATTGGCGGAGGCGCCATGACAGTACCGCTACTATCACGCTGTGGTGCCAGCATGACTCAAGCGGTGGGCACGGCAGCGGCGGTAGGGCTACCCATCGCGCTGGTGGGGGCTCTGGCGTTTATCGTGGTGGGCTGGGGTAATCCACTGCTGCCCGCCTGGACAACTGGCTTTGTTATGTGGCCAGCGTTTTTCAGTATCGTGGTCACCAGCGTTCCATTTGCCCGCTTAGGCGTTAAACTTGCCCATGTTTTGCCCGCTCATGTGCTACGTCTCTCCTTCGCGTTACTGCTGGCAGTGGTAGGGGGGCGTTTCCTGCTCACCTAGCCTGTGACCGTTTTACGTGCTGAGTGGGCGTCTTGCATATTTCCTTTGGTCAGATTAGAGAGTGTAAATGATTAATTACCCAACGATTGACCCAGTGGCTATCTCCTTGGGGCCGCTGCAAGTCCATTGGTATGGCCTTATGTATGTGGTGGGATTTGTCGCCGCCTGGTGGCTTGGCTGTCGGCGCGCATCGCGTATTGGTCTCAATAATGACGATATCGGTGATTTGCTCTTCTACTGTGCCATCGGTGTCGTGGCTGGAGGGCGCTTAGGGTACGCGCTGTTCTACGGGCTAGGGCAGTGGACAGCCGACCCGCTGTGGATCTTCCGCGTATGGGATGGCGGCATGAGCTTTCACGGCGGCCTACTCGGGGTACTCCTCGCCGCCTGGATATTCGCTCGGCGTAAGCAACTGGCTTTTTTAACGCTCACCGACTTTATCGCTCCTCTGGTGCCGATTGGCTTGGGGGCCGGGCGTATCGGTAACTTTATTAATCATGAGCTACCGGGCCGCATGACCTCGCTTCCTTGGGGCATGCCGTTTCCCGGCATGGGGCCTGAGCCGCGTCATCCATCAGCGCTCTACGAGGCGCTGTTAGAAGGCGTCGTGCTGTTCGCCATTCTGTGGTGGGTCTCCGCCAAGCCGACTTCACGAGGCTTTTTATCCGGGCTGTTTTTAGTCTGCTACGGCGTGTTCCGCTTTATGGTCGAATTTGTCCGCATGCCCGACGCCCACATCGGCTTTATCGCCTTCGGCTGGGTCACCATGGGCATGCTGCTCTCGCTTCCCATGATCGCGCTGGGCCTCGTCATCATCGCCTGGTCACGCTCCCAGCCTGTGGACGTAAAACTTTCAAACTAAAGCACCGCGGTGCTGTTAATTGGGCGCCAAGCGCTACAGGAGTTTGCTTCCACACAGTCGTGTGCATGCGTGATTTAGTAGCGCGTGGTAAGCCCCAGGCGCACCCGCGAAAGCATCGCGAAGCGGTGCCGGGGTTTGGTTATATGCCACTGGGCGTCGTCCCGACGCCTCCCGCGGGTGCCTCGTTTGCTCGTTCCTCGCAGACTCGTTACCACGCGCTACGGTATGTGCACGCACCTGACTTTGGTGGTTTTCGTTGCGCGTCCGCGGAAGCAGCGCGAAGCGGTGCCGGGGTTGGGCGAATAACGTTAACGGGGCGGCACCGCTAGACCGGGCAGCTATGGGCGCCTAGAATAAACCGCTACATCGCCTGTTAATTTGGAAATTCTGTGACTGCACCAACGCCCGCGCTTGAGCAACCCTATTTAGACTTGATGCAAACCGTTTTGGAGCATGGCGTTGACCGCCATGACCGTACAGGCGTCGGCACGCGCTCCGTGTTTGGCCATCAAATGCGCTTTGATTTATCGCGTGGTTTTCCACTACTGACCACCAAAAAACTCCATCTGCGCTCGATTATTCACGAACTCCTGTGGTTCCTGAAAGGCGACACCAACATCGCCTACCTAAAAGAGAACGGCGTGCGGATTTGGGACGAGTGGGCGGATGAAAACGGCGATTTAGGCCCCGTTTACGGCTACCAGTGGCGCAGCTGGCCCGACCCAAAAGGTGGCAGCGTTGACCAAATTGCCAAGGTGCTCGGTCAAATTCGCACGACACCCCAATCCCGCCGCCTGATTGTTTCTGCATGGAACCCAGCCCAGGTCGATGAAATGCAGCTACCTCCGTGCCACTGCCTGTTCCAGTTCTATGTGGCCAATGGCAAGCTGTCGTGCCAGCTCTATCAGCGCAGCGCCGACATTTTCCTCGGCGTGCCGTTTAATATCGCCAGCTACGCTTTACTACTGACCATGGTCGCCCAGGTGACCGGCCTGCAGCCGGTGAATTTATCCACACCCTAGGCGATGCGCACCTGTACAGTAACCACCTTGAACAGGCCAAAGAGCAGCTATCGCGTACGCCTAAAGCGGCGCCTAAGCTGGTGCTCAATCCAGAGGTAGACGACTTGTTCGCATTCCGTTTTGAAGATATTCACATTGACGCTTACGAGGCGCACCCGCACATCAAGGCCGAGGTAGCGGTATGAGCCAGCGAAACGATACGAGTAATCAAAACGGCGCTTTCGACTCTCTGGTGCCGGTGGCAATGATCGTTGCCATGGCTAAAAATCGTGTGATCGGCGTAGACGGCAAGTTGCCCTGGTACCTGCCCGAAGATTTAAAGTTCTTCAAACGCATTACCCAGGCAAAACCGCTGGTCATGGGGCGTAAAACCTACGCTTCCATTGGCAAGCCGCTGCCTAATCGGCTTAATGTCGTTGTCACCCGCAACGCCGAGTTTTCCCACGAAGGCGTACGCGTGTGCCACGACTTGCCCGCAGCGCTAGAGTTAGCCGACCAGCACGCCACCATAGAAGCGGCGGAAGAGATCATGGTAATGGGGGGCGGAGAAATTTACCGCCAAGCGCTTCCCTTTGCACAGCGGCTTTACATAACGGAAGTGGACATAGAGGTAGAAGGCGATGCAACGTTTCCTGACTTCGACCCCAGCGAGTGGCAAGAAGTACAGCGCGTAGCAGGGCAGCCAGCAGAAGGGCAGCCAAGTTATGATTTCGTCGTTTACGAGCGCATCGCCGACTAAAAAGGGCAAAGGAGAAGGCTATGGCCGCCAGCTTAATGAATATATTAGATGATTTAGAAGCGCGTCTTGAACGCACACAAGCTGAGCTACATGCCCTGCGTGAAGAAAACCAGCGGCTAAAACAGCAATTGGCGTTGAAAGAAACCCAATCGCAAAGCGTGCCAAGCTCCGAAGCCACGACTAAAATAGATAATGAAAGACATAGCGAAGAAGCTGTCGATGCAAAAGTTCTCGACCCAAAAGCGCCTAAAACGCCACCATCCAGCGAAGTAGTGCCAGATGAGGTCAAGCCAGAAGAAGCCGAGCCAGTCGAGGCTAAGCCAAAAGAAACAGGGCCAGAACAAAAAGCTGAATCATCAGCTACCGCTGAAACGGCCAAAGCACCTTCACCGCATGCCTTGCTGAATCAATGGTACGAGCGCTACCCCAAGGCGTTTTTTAAAGGCCACACAAAACCCTTAAAAGTTGGTATTCATCAACAGCTTGCAGAGCGCGAAGAGTGGCCTAATAAGCTAATTCGTCGAGCCTTAGCCAACTACGTGAACCTCCCGCGCTATATAAAAGCAGTGCGCGAGGGTGCCGAACGGGTAGATTTGGATGGCCAACCCGCAGGTAAGGTCGATAAAGAAGCGGCGCGACACGCAGCAGAAAAACGCGGTGAGAAGAAAGAAGGAGGGCAGCCCAAAAAAGCGCAACCTAAACCATCGCCTGCCGCTAAAAACACCCGTCAAGAAAAACCGAAACAGCCTGATTTAGCGCAGGATGCAGAACCGAAGGCAGAAAAAGGCGAGCCGCGTAAGTCGCTTAGCTTGGAAGACAAATTGTTAGATTTACAGCAGAAATTCAAAGGCCGCTGAGACCGGGCCCAGCAGCAGGGGTTCCATAAAAAAGCACAAATAGTAAGAAAACACTGTTTTTTTCTATTGCGTTCCCTGGAGTCCCGGTATAGAGTTTGTTCTGCGAGCATTGGACTATAACAAGGCTTAGTTGAGGACATGCCGCATACCACCGGGAAAAAACCGGCGGATGGCAAAAGAGCATGGCCCGCAAAGCCAACTGCCAACTTATTAAGAGTTGAGCAGCAACGATCGAAACAGTATACGAGTTAAGGAACTTACATCATGAAAAAGACACTTTTAGCGACTGCTATCGTTGGCGCCCTGGGTGCCTCTGCTGCAGCACAAGCAGCTACCGTTTATGACCAGGATGGCACCCGACTGGACGTCTATGGCCGTATCGCCATGGGTGTTGCTGGTGGCGGCCCTGAGTACAACGGTGACGGCGAAAAAATCAACAACGACGCTGAGTTCGTAGATGTTTACTCACGTCTTGGTCTGCGCATGAGCCACGAAGTTTCACGTGACCTGACTGCTTTCGGTCGTGTTGAGTGGCGTTTCGACGGTGACGAGCGTACCGGCCCTAGCGGTAATGGCAACAGCGGTTTCAAAGAAGTTCGTCAGAGCTACATCGGCTTGCAAAGCGACCAGTTCGGTACTTTCCAAGCAGGTAATTTCGACAGCTTCTACAATCAGTTCGTTTCTCTGCCGTTCGATTGGGAAATTGATCGCGGTTTAGAGTTTGCTGGTCACCCGAAGCAGTCGCGTGGCGACTCTATCGGTTACTACACGCCTGACCTGAGCGGCTTCACTGCATTCTTGCAACTGAAACACTATAGCGAGCGCGGCCTGACTGAAGCGGAAGAAACTTCTGAAGGTGACGTAATCGCGCCGCAAGGTGGTGTTCGTTACGCACAAGGCCCTGTAACTGTTGGTCTGGGTTTTGTTGATGACGTTGCACGTGGCGGCGGTAACGCTGAAATGTTGTACGGTCTGATCGGTTCTTACGATATCACTGACCAGTTCTCTGCTCTCGCTTGGGTTACGAAACTCGCGACGATAACAACCTTCGTGGTGGTGGTTACGACACAGTTGGCCTAGGTGGTACTTTCACCACTGGTCCTTGGGCGTTTGCTGCTGACATCTACGATGTAGATCCTGACAACGGCGACAGCCGCACTTCTTGGGCCCTGGGTTCTTACTATAACGTTTCCAGCAACTTTGATGTGTTCCTAGAGCTGCAGCAAGCTGACCAACCGTCTATCGACGTTTCCATCGGCGGTGGCAGTGGCGTCGATGTTGAGCGCGCTGATGGCGACGACATGTACTGGCTAACAGGCGCTCGTTACCACTTCTAAGCCTGGTTTAAACACTACGCTTAAAAGGTAACTGCCTAGCAGAACCAAATAGAACCGGCCTCTTTAGAGGCCGGTTTTTTTTGCATTTTTGCCAATAATATTTATTAATACAAATAAGAACTGTTTTCCTTTAAGGTCGGCTTGATATTGTATAACATTGTTTCGCTGCATATAGCTGAGAATAGCTGAATAGCTAAAGCAGTGAACAAGATTAGCGTATCAAGGGATTATTTCTAATGCAGAAGAAGCAGTTAGCGGTGGTTGTAGCAAGTCTGTTAAGTATCTCCTCGGTTCAAGCCACAACACTTTATGATCAGGACGGCACGAAGCTGGATATTTACGGCCGTATTGCCATGGGTATTGCGGGCGGTGGCCCTGAGTTTAATAGCGCTGGCAATAAAGTGGATGACGGCGCGGAATTTATTGATGTCTACTCCCGCCTAGGGTTTCGAATGAGTCATGCGGTTACTTCAGACCTAACGGCATTAGGACACTTGGAGTGGCGGTTTACTGGCGATGAGCGCAACACGGATCAAGGGTTCAACGAAATACGACAAAGCTACATCGGTTTATCAAGTAAGCAGTATGGCACGTTGCTGGCAGGTAATTTTAATAGCATGTATGCCCAGTTTGTCTCGCTGCCGTTTGATGTTTATCAAGACCGGGGATTACTGTTTAAATCATCGGGTTTGCAGTCTTGGGGTGATTCAATTGCTTACTACACGCCTGAGCTGAACGGCTTCACTTCTTTTCTCCAGGTTAAGCACTACAGCGAGCGAGGGTTAACGGCTTCAGAGCAGAGTAGTGAAGGTGAGGTTGTTGCCGCACAAGGTGGTATTCGCTATCAGCAAGGCCCATTCAAAGTTGGGTTTGGTGCAGTGGAAAACGTAGTGCGTGGTGGTGGCAGTGGAAATGGTGAAACGCTGTATGGCCTTATTGGGGCATACTCGCTATCTGATCAGCTATCAATGCGCTTAGGTGTTGAAACTCAAGACAACAGCGATATCTACGGCAAAGGGTTCGAAACGGTCGGCCTAGGTGGTACCTACTCCACAGGGCCCTGGGCTTTTACCGCAGATTACTACAATGTAGACCGTGACGAAGGCGAGGAGAGTAACGCCTGGGCGGCAGGTGCTTACTATAAAGTCACCAGTGCATTTGACGTGTTCGTAGAGCTAGCCGATGGTGATGCGCCAAGCATGCGCAAAGAAAACACGGCAGACAGGACATATTGGCTGACAGGCGCACGTTATCACTTCTAACGGCGTTTCAAGAGCTTGTTTATATCAAAACGGTCACAAAATGTGGCCGTTTTATTTGGGTTTTCAACGACCGCAATTTTTACACGAAGAATGAATAAGCTGTACAGGCATTGTCCATGTAGAGCCGCTGGCGGTATTCCCCTACAATGGGGCGCTGGCAAAAACGCTTTGCGCTTATGCCACCCACTTTCATCCACCCAGAGAAGTAGGGCAAGGGAATACGCCCGTTATAATCCCTGGGCGGTAGCGTGCCTTTTATTTGGAAATAATGATGTCGACACCTCAACGTTTACCCGTGATGCGAACTCGTATGCTGTTGGCGGTGCTTAGTGCTGCCATTTTAAGCGGCTGCGCTTCTTATCCGGCGAGCAACACGCAGCAAGAAGCGCAATATGTATTGAATAACGACCCGGCCACCTTGCTGCAAGACGACAACCTCAATGGCTTTTTAACACAGGCGCCCGCAGGTGCCGTGATTAATGCTCCAGACAGCCCATGGGGTAATAATGTCGAGATTGTGGCTGACGCCGCCTACCTTGCCGCCAGTGGGCGCGAGTGTCGCAAGCTAAGAGTAGTAGCCGTCGACTCCAATAACGCGCGTTCTGCACTCGTCTGCAAAACATCCAATGGTTGGGTTAATCAACGCGTTGTGGCACAAACAACACAGGGGCGCAATTAATGAAAGTGACCACACTGCTTGACCGCGCTACGCTAAATCGCTCGCTAGCCGTCGCTTCCATAGCGCTTGCCAGCGTTTTTGTAGTGCCCAACACATGGGCGCAGGCGCTAAGCCTTTCCGACAGCATTGTACCTGAGCAGGCTAACCAACAAGGCAGCCTGCAGCAGCAAGAAGTCAACGATACACCCCGAGCCAATTGGAATAGCGGCACATATGGCCCGGTGTCGGCCACTCCACAAGATCCAGACGCGCTACCGCCGTTTGGCGCCAACTTATTCAGCGGCGGGTTTCGCGGTGCGATGGGCGATGGCCTCAACCCTGACTACCGCATCAAACCGGGCGACCAAGTCACCGTTCGTGCCTGGGGCGCGGTTGAGTTTGACCGAGTGTTACCTGTAGACGCACAAGGCAATATCTTCATTCCCGGTTCTGGTCCGCTTAACGTAGAAGGACAAAGCAGTCAGGAAGTGGATGGCAGCGTGCGCCAAGCCATTACCTCGGTATACCCAGATAACGTCCAGGTCTATACCAACCTGCAAGGTGTACAGCCCGTAGCCGTCTACGTCACAGGCTATGTTGAAAACCCCGGCCGTTACGCGGGCACACCCAACGACTCTCTGCTCTATTTTCTAGATCAGTCCGGCGGCATAGATCAAGACCTGGGCAGTTATCGCCAAATTCGTGTAATGCGCGACGGTCGCAATGTCGCCACCGTCGACCTCTATGACTTCTTGATCAACGGCAATATACCCCGCCCGCAATTTCAAGATGGCGACACCATCGTAGTCGAAGAGCGTGGCCCCGCAATTGCGGTAGGTGGAGATGTTCACCGTGAATACCGTTATGAAATGACAGGCACAAGTTTGAGTGGCGCTGAGCTGGTAAATCTAGCGCGGTTAAGAAGCGGTGTTTCACACGTTTTGCTACGTGGTGACCGTGAAGAAGGACCTATTGCTCAATACTTCCCCATTGATATGTTTGCCGGTCAAACGATCCGCAGCGGCGACGAAGTGCTGTTCAGCTCAGATAAGCGCAGTGAAACCATCGTTGTGGAAGTAGAAGGCAGCTATTACGGCCCTTCACGGTACGCTTTGCGGGATGCTCGCTTAAGTGAATTATTAGACGCCATCGCCGTGCCAGAAAACATGACCGCCGTGGAAAGCATCTCAATACAGCGTGAAAGTGTTAAAAAGCAGCAAGCGCAGTCCCTTGAAGAGAGCCTACGCCGCCTAGAGACCACCTACCTAGGCGCACCCTCCAGCACCAATGAAGAAGCACAGATTCGTGTACAAGAAGCGGAGCTGATTCAAGACTTCATCGCCCGTGCCAGCGAGTTAGAGCCCAGCGGCCGTTTAGTCGTCGCTTACGATGGGCGCATTTCCGATATTCGCCTGCAGGATGGCGACGTGGTCACTATTCCAGAAGTGAGTGACTCCATGCTAATCAGCGGTGAAGTACTTGTGCCCCAAGCCGCTGTTTATCGCCCAGGCATGAGCGTGATCGATTACATTGAAGGCGCTGGCGGCTTCACCGACCGCGCAGATGAAGATCATATTCTTGTGGTTCGTCAGAATGGTGCTGTCGAGAACGCCCGTAACGTGAATCTGCGTCCCGGCGACGAAATCCTCGTTATGCCCGCGGCACCCACGCACAACCTTCAGCTAGCCTCCACGATAACGCAGATCCTCTACCAGATTGCCGTAGCAACCAGAGTAGCGGTTGATCTGTAATAGGAGAAGGGTGAGGAGTTAGGGGTTTGGAGTGAAGAGTAAGGAGTGAGGGTGAAGAAAGTCCCTCTCACACCTCACAATTTACACCTCACCCCTTACACCTCACCCCTTACACCTCACTTATTCAAGAAGTAGCCCTATGGATAACGTAAACAGTGGCCCACGGCGGAGCACACGTACACCATGGCAAGTCACGCGCAGCGTGTGGTACGCCATGTTCATGCGCGAAGCCATTTCGCGCACCATGTCAGACCGCATGGGCTGGTTTTGGATGATCTTCGAACCAGTCGCTCTTATCTCTATTATGGTAGGGATTCGTAGTTTTATTAGCGGAGATCAACTGATATCTAATGCTCCTTTTATTCCATGGATGATTACCGGGATGATGGGTTTTTTTTTAGTACGTGAAGGCATGATGCGTGGAATGGGGGCAGTGGAAGGTAACAAAGCTCTGTTTGCCTATCGCCAAGTTCATCCTATCGACCCGGTGTTAGTACGTATTTTTCTTGAAGGCATGCTTCGCAGTTTTATCTTCCTGATTTTTATTGTTGGCGGTTTAATGCTTGGACTGGACCTGTATCCAGATAACGCCATCCGAGCGATGTTAGGGTGGCTATCTTTATGGTGTTTGGGTATTGGGTTGGGGTTAGTAACCTCTGTAGTTTCTTCACTAGTACCGGAAGCAGGAAAAGTAATTAGTATGCTCTCTTTGCCACTAATGATTATTTCAGGTGTTTTTTTTCCACTTAATGCTATGCCGCATTGGCTTCTTGAATACTTAATGCTTAACCCTATACCTAATGGTCTTGAAACGTTGCGCTTGGGATTCTTTGACAAGTACCAAGTCGTAACGGGCACCAGCATGCTCTATTTCTGGCTATTTACACTCACCTTAATCGCCCTGGGGCTGTTGATGCACCTGCGCTTTATTGATCGTTTGAAGGCACAATAAACTATGCAACGTTCTTTTCGTCATTTTGTAAAAACATCGCCACACTGGGCCGTGGCGATAATCGCGATTGCTTTAGTCTCGTTTTATTGGTTTGTATGGGCGGAGGAACGCTATGTATCCGCGCAACCGTAGTGTTAGAAAGCCCCCAGGTCGCTACGCCGGAATTTAGCCTATCGTCAATTATGGGCAGCGGTGGAGGTGGTAATACTCACGATTTATTACTGCTGCGTGAGCACTTACTCTCAGTCGATATGCTGCGCTTGATAGATGAGCAACTCAATTTTCGTGAACACTATGCCGAGCATGGAGATATCTTCGCCAAGCTGCATAACCGCGATGCCCCCATTGAAGATCTGCACCAATATTACCTGCGCCGGGTAGAGGTAGAGCTGGATGAGTACGCAGGTGTATTGAATATTCGTGTACAAGCATATACGCCTGAGTTTGCTCATGACGTGGCCACGCTGCTACTTGAAGCAGGTGAAGACCATATGAATGAAATGGGGCACCGTCTAGCAGATGAGCAGGTGAAATTTTTAGAACAGCAAATGGTTCGACTTGAAGAGCGCTTCGAAGAGACCCGGGCCAAGCTGCTTGAATTCCAAAACGAATATGGTTTGGTTTCACCAACCGCAACGGTGGAAAATATTAACCAAGTGGTGGCAACACTTGAGGCTGATCTAGCCCGCCTGCAAGCGCAGCGCAGTGCACTAGCCAGCTTCCAAAGCTCCCAGTCTTCTGAACTGCGCCAAGTCGAGCGTAATATCACCGCATTACGCGACCAAATTATTGAGCAGCGTGATCGAATCGCCCAAGCTTCAGGCGACTCGCTCAACAGTGTTTCAGCGCAATATGAAACACTAGAACTGCAGGCACAGTTCGCCCAGGAAACCTACTCAAGTGCACTGGCGGCGTTAGAAAACACCCGCTTGGAAGCTGCCCGCCAGCTCAAGCAGGTAAGCATACTGCAAAGCCCGCTATTCCCGGAGTACCCCACAGAACCCAACCGGCTCTACAACAGCAGCGTATTCGCCATCATCACCATCTTCCTCGCCTTTATCTTCAGCATGCTGATGATGATCATCAAAGATCACCGCGATTAAGGTTGGGTGAGGGGTGAGGGGTGAGGGGTGAATCGTGAGGGTGAGGCACCCGTGAATCGCGTCGGAACGACGCCCAGTGGCACGTAACTCAAACCCCGGCAACGCCCCGCGCTGTTCCCGTAGCTATCTTAGAAAACAAACTCGTTGTCAAAACTGTCATGCGTGGGAGGATAAGTAATGCGTACAACCTACGATGAAGCGGATGACATTCTAGTTCTGCACCTTTCAGATAAACGTACGGTTAAAGAAGTTTCTCAAGACTGGAATACGCATATTAGTTACGCGGAAGATGGCACAATTACTGAAATTGTCATCCTTGACGCTTCTAAGCAGGGGGCATGGCCGCTCTTAAAGAGCCAAGCAGCGTAACCCAACCCCCGGCACCGCTCCGCGCTGCTCTCGCGGGTGCGCCTTAGGCTTACCACGCGCTACTAAATCACGCATGCATAGAACATGGTGGAAGCACGCCCAACGGCACATAACCAACCCCGGCACCGCTCCGCGCTGCTCCCGCGGGTGCGCCTGAGGCTTACCACGCGCTACTAAATCACGCATGCACAGAACATGGTGGAAGCACATACCGTAGCGCGTGGTAACGAGAAAGCGAGTTCAGCGAGCGTTCGTGGGCACCCGCGAAAGGCGTCGGAACGACGCCCAAGGGCACATAACCAACCCCAGCACCGCCCCACACTGCGACCGCGGGTTCGCTGAAGCCAAACGCCTCACACCTCACAATTCACCACTAACGGTTTACCAATGCTCGACATCATTCACCACGGCGGGGCCACTGGGGTAACGGGCAGCTGTCACCAACTGCTACTCAATCGTCACGAATCGCTACTGGTGGATTGTGGACTCTTCCAAGGGGAAGACGCCGCGGAAGACAGCTTCGAGCAGCTACAAATTGAATTCGATATCAGCACCGTTAAGGCGCTCATAATTACCCACGTACATATTGACCACGTGGGTAGGCTGCCTTACCTACTGGCGGCGGGCTTTACCGGCCCGATTATCTGCTCGATCCCCACGGCCAAGCTGCTACCCCTGGTGATTGAAGACGCGCTAAAAATTGGCTTCACCCGCAATGCCCAACTGATCGAGCGCTTTCAAGCGCAGCTCGAAAAGCAAATCGTGAGCGTGCCCTACGGCAAATGGCACAACATAGGCAGGGTAAGCGAAGTAAGCGGCCACACCGGCGCTAGCGCAAGCACGACTGAAAACGCAGGGATAGGTGAAGGCACAGGCACCACACGGTAAAACTAAAACGGGCAGGGCACATTCTAGGTTCCAGCTACGTTGAAGTGAGCTACCAGGATGCTGAGACCGGTGAAAAGAGCGCATCGTATTCTCCGGCGATTTAGGCGCCCCATACGCACCGCTACTACCTGCACCTAAATCCCCCTACGGCTGCGACCAACTGGTACTCGAAAGCACCTATGCAACCGCCAACACCCAGACCGCCGCCAGCGCCGCGCCACCCTAAAAGCCGCCGTAGAGCAAGCACTCGCTAACGGTGGCACGGTGATGGTGCCTGCGTTCAGTATTGGCCGCACCCAAGAGCTGCTCTACGAGCTAGAAACCATTATTCATCAAGCACGCTCACCCCAGTGGCAGTCACTGGAAATCATAGTCGACTCACCGCTAGCCGCCCGTTTTACAAAGGTTTATCGCGAGCTAAAACCCTACTGGGATAAAGAAGCTCAAGGGCGCCTGCGCAGTGGCCGCCATCCACTCAACTTCGCCAATATCTACACCGTGGATAGCCACACAGAGCACGAGCAAACCGTTGAATATCTGGCCAAAACAGGCCGCCCAGCGCTAGTGATTGCCGCCAGCGGTATGTGTGCAGGCGGGCGAATCATGAACTACCTAAAAGCCATGCTCGGCGATGAACGCCACCAAGTGTTGTTTGTGGCTATCAAGGTGCAGGCACCCCCGGGCGGGATATACAGCAATACGGCCCCCAGGGCGGCTGGGTATCTATCGACGGTGAACGCTTTGATATAAAGGCAGGCGTAACCTCCATCAGCGGCTATTCAGCCCACGCCGACCAAAAAGACCTGCTCAACTTCGTAAAACGCATGCGCCGCTGGCCCCACACCATCCGCCTGGTACATGGCGAACAAACCGCCCGCGCAGCGCTCAAAGTTGAACTCGAAAGCCTCTATAAACGCAAGGCAGAAGTGTAACGATAAGGAGTTAGTTGATAGCAGTGAGGTGTTCCCCCTCACAAGCGAAGCGCTAACCCCTTACCCTTCACAAAAAAACCAATGATCGAAATCAAAATCTCTACAAACGCTACCACAACCACCACGGCAGCGATTGGGTGCTTAAAGACATCAATCTGACGATCCCCAAAGGAGTGAGCGTCGGGTTGATTGGTGCCAACGGTGCGGGTAAATCCACGCTGCTGCGTTTAATTGCCGGTATGGATAGTCCTGAGCGCGGCGAAGTGATTCGCCACAGCCGGGTTTCATGGCCCGTAGGGTTAGCGGGGGGCATGCAAAATAATATGACAGGGCGGCAAAACGTTAAATTTGTCGCTAGGGTGCAAGGCTCCTCACCCCAGGAAGTACAGCGTGTAATTCAATTTGTAGAAGAGTTCGCTGAGATTGGGGAAGCGTTTGATGAACCGGTGCGCACATACTCTTCCGGTATGCGTTCGCGTATATCTTTTGGACTATCCCTCGCCTTTGATTTTGATATTTATATCTCCGACGAAGCGACGGCGGTGGGTGACAGAGCTTTCAAAGAAAAAGCTAAAGCTTTATTCCAGTCTAAAGTAGGTGAAGCCTCGCTGATTATGGTTTCCCACTCGGAAGGTATCTTAAAAGATTTATGTTCCGCTGGCCTGTACCTGAATGAAGGCACCGCGCATTGGTACGATAATATCAAGGATGCAATTAAGGCCTACCACGACGATATAGATAAACATAAAACTGTTTCAACGGTGGAGGAAGTTAAGCAACCGGAGCCAGTGTCGAAGATTGACCCCAACTTGCCTCAAGACATAGCTGGTGCTGAAAAACATCTTCAGCAATGCCGCGTTAAATTAAAAGAAGCAAAACGATCTCTCGATGTCGCCAAAACAGAAAAACTGTTACCGCTATATCTAGACCAAATAGCGAAAGATATACCGAAAAGAGAACGCCAAGTCGCACATGCGATCCAGC
Organism: Halomonas sp. PA16-9; assembly: GCF_009728585.1. Taxonomy (NCBI): domain Bacteria; kingdom Pseudomonadati; phylum Pseudomonadota; class Gammaproteobacteria; order Oceanospirillales; family Halomonadaceae; genus Halomonas; species Halomonas sp. PA16-9. The sequence goes on from NZ_CP040451.1 coordinate 1,731,908, forward strand.
ATTTAGAGGCACTAAAGCAAGCCTCCCCGCATGTGGAAATGTAAAAAATGATGAAACGAAAGGCTTAACAGTGATGAAGCAGAAAACATTTTTAATTACCGGTGGAGCCGGGTTTATCGGTTCAGCGGTAGTACGTGAGCTTATTCAAAACTCAGCTCACCATGTGGTGAACGTAGACAAGCTGACCTACGCAGGCAATTTAGAATCCCTGGCAAATGTTGAAACAAGCGAGCGCTACACTTTTGCTCAGGCCGATATTTGCGATGCAACTGCCATGCAGCATCTGTTCGAACAGCACCAGCCTGATGTAGTAATGCACCTAGCAGCAGAGAGCCATGTTGACCGTTCTATTGACGGCCCGGCAGAGTTTATCCAAACCAATGTAGTTGGTACCGCTGTACTCCTAGAAGCCGCCCGTAGTTACTGGAAAGAGCTGCAGCAGAAAGATACCGCCAAAGCCGAAGCGTTTCGTTTTCACCATATCTCCACCGATGAAGTGTATGGCGACTTGGCTGAATGTGAGGAGTCAGGAGTAAGGAGTGAGGAGGAAAACTCACCCCTCACAAGCGCGCAGCGCGCTCACGCCTCACTTTTTACAGAAACTACACCTTACGCGCCCAGCTCGCCTTATTCGGCGAGTAAAGCCAGTTCTGATCACTTAGTGCGCGCCTGGCAGCGTACTTATGGCATGCCTACGCTGGTGACCAACTGCTCGAATAACTATGGCCCGTTTCACTTTCCTGAAAAACTCATCCCGTTGATGATTCTCAACGCGCTAGCCGGTAAGCCGCTTCCCGTGTACGGCAATGGGCAGCAGATCCGCGACTGGCTGTATGTAGAAGACCACGCCCGCGCATTGATCAAAGTAGCCACAGAAGGGCAGGTAGGCGAGACCTACAACATCGGCGGCCACAATGAGCAAACGAACCTGCACGTGGTGGAAACCATCTGTGAGATTCTGGATGAATTAGCGCCGAGTGAGGCGTTAGGCGTGAGGAGTGAGGGGGCAGAAGTGAGGAGTGAGGAGTTAGGAGTGAGGGAACCCTCCTCACCCCTCACAAGCCCGCAGGGCGCTCACCCTTTTCAAGCGAAGCGCTCTCACAAAGATTTAATTACCTTCGTCACCGATCGCCCCGGTCATGACGTCCGCTATGCCATCGACGCCAGCAAAATCGAACGCGAGCTAGGCTGGGTACCAGAAGAAACCTTTGAAACCGGCCTGCGCAAAACCGTGCAGTGGTACCTCGCCAACGAAACCTGGTGGAAACGCGTACAAGACGGCAGCTACCAAGGCCAACGCCTAGGGAATGTATAGTAAGGGGTAAGCGCTTCGCTGGTGAGGAGTGAGGTAAATAGACATGAGGAAGCATCAGCAACTGCGGGTATGGCAAGAAGCGATGGATCTCGTTGTCGCTATTTACTCAATGACCTCATCCTTTCCCTCAGTTGAGCGATATGGGTTAGCTAGCCAAATGCAACGTGCTGCTGTATCTGTGCCAAGCAATATAGCCGAAGGAGCGGCGCGTGGTAGTAAACCCGACTTTTTAAGATTTTTGCACATTGCACGTGGTTCGCTCAGTGAACTTGAAACTCAGTGCCAAATTGCCCAACGCTTAGGGTATATGGATGATATTTCAGCACTGGAACTAGCGATCAACTCTGTATTTTCACAGCTAGGCGGACTGATCAAGCATTTAAAGGCTTCACTATGACATCTGAACACGCACACCTCACACCTCACGCTTCACCCCTCACTATTTTCATCACTGGATCAAACGGCCAAGTCGGCTTTGAACTCCAGCGCCAATTTGCCCTGTTCGGCAATATCCTGGCACCAACACGCCAAGAGCTCGACCTAACCAACGCTCAAGCGGTGGATGACTATCTGGCAGAGCACAAGCCAAGCCTCATCCTCAACGCCGCCGCTTACACAGCGGTCGATAAAGCCGAAAGCGAACCAGAGCAAGCCAAACGCCTCAATGCCGAGCTGCCAGCACAGTTAGCTGAGTATGCTGCCAAGCACACCATTGCGCTGGTGCACTACTCCACCGACTACGTCTACCCAGGTGATGGTGAAACACCCTGGCAGGAAGATAGCCCCACAGAGCCGCACAGTGTATACGGCCAGACCAAGCTGGAAGGCGACCAGGCGGTTACCCAAAGTGGCTGCCAGCACCTGATTTTCCGTACCAGTTGGGTATACGCTGCACGCGGCAACAACTTTATGAAAACCATGCTACGCCTGGGCCGTGAGCGCGACGCACTTAGCATCGTCAACGACCAAATAGGCGCGCCCACACCAGCCCGCCTAATCGCCCAAGCCACCGCACTAGCGTTCACGCCTCACCCCTCACGCTTCGCCCCTAACGCTTCACCCCTCACCCCTCACATAACATCAGGCATCTACCACCTGGCGCCAAGAGGGGAAACTAGCTGGCACGGGTTCGCATGCGAAATTTTTGAGCAGGCACGCAAAGCAGGAGAAACGCTTGCTATTAAGCCGCAAGGCGCAGCGGGCATTCCCACCGCTGAGTATCCAACGCCTGCACAACGCCCTTTAAACTCACGAATGAACCTGAGTAAACTTGAAGCTGCCCTTGGTGTCACACTACCGACTTGGCAAAACCAGCTAGCGCTAACGTTGAAAGAGTTCTGTGAGGAGTGAGGAGTAAATGGCGTTCAGTTCTGACTTGTTAAACCGGTTTACACCTCACACCTCTCATCTTCCAATTATATATTCACGGATGACTGACTATGAACACCTCACATCTCACACCTAACTCTTCACAAAGAAAGGGCATTATTCTTGCCGGAGGATCTGGCACCCGTTTACACCCCATCACGCGTGGTGTCTCAAAACAGCTACTGCCTGTCTATGACAAGCCGATGATCTATTACCCGGTTTCTGTCTTAATGCTGGCCGGTATTCGAGAGATCCTAATCATCTCGACGCCTGAAGACCTGCCGCAGTATAAAAGCTTGCTAGGTAATGGCGACGACTTTGGTGTTCAGTTTGAATACGCCGAACAGCCAAGCCCTGACGGCCTGGCACAAGCCTTTATTATTGGCGAAGAGTTCATTGGTGACAGCCCCGTTTGCCTTGTGTTGGGCGACAATATTTACCATGGTCAGCACTTTTCCGAGCAGTTGAAACGTGCCAGTGCACACACCACAGGGGCCAGTGTATTTGGCTACCTTGTTAAAGACCCAGAGCGTTTTGGAGTTGTAGAGTTTGATGAGAGTGGCAAAGCCATCTCTATCGAAGAGAAGCCTAAGAAGCCAAAATCGGCTTATGCGGTCACAGGGCTCTATTTTTACGACAATGACGTTGTCGAAATTGCTAAACAGGTCGAGCCTTCCGAGCGTGGCGAGCTGGAAATCACCAGTGTGAATAATGCTTACCTGGAGCGCGGCGATTTGCGCGTAGAGCGTTTAGGCCGTGGTTTTGCCTGGCTTGATACCGGCACTCACGACAGCCTTCTAGAAGCCAGTCAATACGTACAAACCATAGAGCACCGCCAAGGCTGAAGATCGCCTGCTTGGAAGAGATTGCCTGGCAGCACGGTTGGATCAGCGATGAGCGCCTGAGTGAGCTAGCCAAGCCGCTAGCCAAGACTCAATACGGTCAGTACCTTCAACGCCTTTTAAATATGAAGAGTAAAACGTGAAGCGGAAGGTGACTTGCTCTTCGCTTTTAATGTCTTACACCTAACTCTTCACCTTTCACGAGCTACCTATGCAATACGAAAAACTCGCCATTCCCGATGTAGTTCTGCTCACCCCAAAAGTCTTTGGCGATGAGCGTGGCTTCTTTATGGAAACCTTTCGTCAAAGCGAATTTGAGCAGCACTGTGGTAACTACCAATTCGTTCAGGACAACCACAGCAAGTCAGCCCACGGTATTTTGCGCGGGCTGCACTACCAATATAAGCAGCCCCAGGGCAAGCTAGTGCGCGTAACACAAGGTGAGGTATTTGATGTTGCGGTCGATATGCGCGTCAGCTCACCGACCTACGGCCAGTGGGTAGGTGCCCGATTGAGTGCTGAAAATAAACAAATGCTATGGGTACCGCCCGGTTTTGCTCATGGTTTTTATGTCATAAGTAATGAAGCTGAATTCCAGTATAAATGCACCGATTACTATGCGCCTGGCGATGAAATATCCATTCTCTGGAGTGATGACACGCTAGCGATAGAGTGGCCCCTGGTAGAGGAAAAAGCGCCGCTGCTTTCAGAGAAAGACGCCGAAGGAATGGCATTTGAACAGGCACCGACTTTCTCTTAATGCAGAGTGTTGCCACGGTTTTCAATAAGTAATATTTATCAGTGCTGCTTAATATTGTGCTGACAAGGATACTAGGTATGAATAAAACCTCATTGTTTCCTAGCCAAAGTGAACAAGGGGAAGGAGAGGATCGCCAGCACGATAGTTCCTCTGCGACCAGAACAGTGCCTAAAGAGATACTGCTAAGAGAAGAATATTATAGAAACGCCTACCCGGATTTAGCCTCTCTAAGTGATGAAAGGCTTCTAAGCCACTGGTTAAAAAATGGCTATTCCGAAGGCCGCTACGGAAGCGAGGCACATAAAGCGGAATACGTGAATGGTGTAAAGCTGGATATCGACTTTTACCGTCAACAGTACCCTGATGTTGCTGAACTTGATGATGAACATCTTCTCCGCCACTGGTATACCCAAGGCTACCTTGAAGGACGCCACGCGAATCAGGCCCATCAAGCTGAACGCGAACGAGGTCTAATACTGGATATAGCTTTTTACCGGAAGGCTTATCCAGACGTAGCAGAACTACCTGACCAAGAGGCTATTAAACATTGGTACCTACACGGCTACCAAGAGGGCCGCAGTGCCTCGCAAGCACACCATGCCGAACTCCATCAAGGGATTGAGCTCGACATTGATTATTATCGCCATAACTACTCTGATATGGCTGCGCTAGACGCAAGCGAAGCGCGACGCCACTGGTACCGCCACGGCTACCTAGAAGGCCGCTGCGCCTCACCAGCACACGCTGAACTAATAGCGCACGGGTTAGAGGTGGATGTTGATTTCTATCGTGGTACCTACGAAGACGTTGCCTCGTTAAGTGATATCGAAGCTCGCCAACATTGGTTTCGCCAAGGTTTTGCGGAAGGACGCTTTGTTTCAGAAGCGCACCGTTCTCTTACTAACCAGCAAGGGGTAGATGCGAGAGAACCCAAAAAAGTCTACGAAGTTGATTTGGATCTCTATTTATTACTCTACCCAGACTTGGTTAGTAACGGTATTAACACACTTGACCAGGCAGAAGACCACTTTCAAAATCATGGTAAACGTGAAGGTCGGGTCGCTAATCTTCAGCAATGGGCCACCAAACAGAAAATTCCCGCTAGTGCGATCCCAGAAGACTTTTCACTTCAGGCTATTCAACAGCGCAGTGAAAAGAGAGGAGTCGAGTTCGAATACAGCGACATCCTAGAGCTTCTGCTGGGTAATAAAGCTGCGCGTGCCATGCTAGGTGAAACAGAAGAAGATACTTATCGAGCCTACTGTCAGCTTGCTGAGTACTATGTCGGAAGTGACAAGCATGAAGCTGCCAGACAACTTTTGTTTTCAGCTTTAGCGTTTCAGAAGGGGGGTAAAGCCTTTCAGCTATTGGGAGACAACTACCTAAGGGAAGCTCATTACAGTACCGCGCTAGCTTACTACCAACAGGCGGTGCACTACAGCGATGCCAGCCACTGGGTCTACGCCAGCATGGCCACCTGCTTAGCAGCCCTGCAGAGAGATGAAGAGGCTGTAGCGCTAATACATCAAGCGATTACATTAGAGCCTAAACTTACCCAACAGCATGATAAGTTAGACGATATAGCAGAAAGTTATTGGAATGGTATTCAGGGTAAGTTGATGGCCTGTATTGATGCAGGTGAGCGTGAGCGCCTACGCAAGCTAACTAACGAATATGCTCATAAACTATACAATGCTTATTTCAGTGCCTATAGCGATGTTGTAGCCGCCACTGATCTTGCGGAAAGCCCACTAGCGCTATTGCCCGAGCTGGGCAACATTAACCAGCAAAAAATATTAATTGTGGGCGATTTTCATATTCCTCAGTGCGTGCGCTATCGAATTGATCAAAAAGTAGAGCAGTTGGAAAAAGTTGGTAAAACGGTCACCACGCTAGATTGGCAAGACATTGCACAACATTTCAATACCATCGCACTACACGACATCGTTATTTTTTACCGTGTACCAGCGCTACCTCGTGTTATCAAAGCCATTGCTCAGGTGAACGCTGCAGGTAAACTGAGTTTTTACGAAATTGATGACCTGCTGTTTGAGCCTATTTATCCGCCTGCCATTGATTCTTATGGTGGCTATGTCTCACTTGAAACTTATCGTGGGCTCACTCATGGTATGGCGCTGTTCAATAGCGCTGCCCGCTTATGTCGTTATGGTATTGCATCTTCTGAGCCGCTGCGTGAAAAATTAGCAGCGCTGGTCCAATCTAAACAGTGTTTATTGCACCGTAATGGGTTGGATCATCTTAATCAGTTTCGGCAGCAAGCGAGCAGAGATAAAGCCACTATCGATATTTTCTACGGTAGCGGCACACAGGCCCATAATAGCGACTTTATGGAGCTGGCGCTGCCAGCGTTAGAGCGGGTACTCAAAGAGCAGCCCCAGGCCCGGCTAGTGGTTGTAGGGTATTTGCGGTTACCCAAATCATTTCGTGAGCGTTTTGCCAGCCAGCTAGCGCAGTTGCCCCCCGTTAAAAGCGTGCAAGGCTATTGGTCGTTGTTAGAGCAAGCAGACATTAATATTGCGGTGCTGCAAGACGACGTGATCAATGATTGTAAAAGTGAGCTTAAATGGTTTGAAGCGGCCTGTTTTGGTATTCCTTCCATTGTCAGTGGCACCGCTAATTATCTTGATGTAATCAATCATGGCGAAGATGCTTATATCGCAGATACAGAAGAAGAGTGGTATGCCGCACTCAATGAGCTGATTGGTAGTGTTGAACAGCGCCAGCGGGTCGGGCAAGCCGCTATGCAGCGCGTGGAAGAAGAGTACAGTCTAAGCGCTTTGGGCACTCAGCTGGTTACCCAGTTTGAAGCTCTGTTGTCTAACGCTTCACCGGTGAATGGCGAAGCCAAAAACGTGATAACCAGCGTTAAGCGCAAAAAAGTCGCTTTGGTGAACGTCTTTTTCCCACCGCAAGCCGTCGGGGGAGCGACCCGCGTAGTGGCGGACAACTTCTCAGCTCTGCAAGCACATCACAGTGATGATATTGAACTATGCGTGTTTACGGGGGATGCCGATAGTCGATCATCTCATGAACTTTCCGTCTATCAGCACAAGGGAGTAAGGGTTTACAGGGCGACCACTCTATGGAATGTTGATATGGATTGGCACCCGAAAGATGAAGAGATGTATCGGCTATTTAGCGAATTTCTAGCGCTAGAACAGCCTGATATTATCCACTTTCACTGTGTGCAGCGGTTAACGGCTTCTGTGCTAGAAGCCGCCAAAGACGCCGATATACCGTATATTGTTACGGCACACGATGCCTGGTGGATCTCTGACTTCCAGTTCCTAGTTGACCATAATGATAGAGTCTACCCCGAAGGGCACCCGGACCCCTTCGCGCCGATTGCGCTACCGCCCACTATATCCCTGGCGGACTCAGTAACTCGGCGCAGAGACCTAAAAGACTTGCTCCACCATGCCAAAAAAGTGCTGACCGTCTCGAATGCTTTTGCCGAGATTTACCGCAAAAATGGTGTGCCCCAAATAGAAGTTATCCCCAACGGGATTTCGGATGATATGCCCTGGGCGCCCAAAGACACCTCATATACCCCTAATGTGGTTTGTGGCCATGTGGGTGGCATGGCCGCACACAAAGGGTACTATTTGCTTAAGCAGGCAGTTATGGAGACTCAACCCGAAAACCTCGAATTCATCGTGGTCGATCACTCCAAAGAGGAAGGCTACTGTGTAAAACGGAAATGGGGTAGAGTGCCGGTCACCTTTATTGGCAGAGTTAGCCAAGATCAGGTAGTGGAGCTATACCGTAAAATGGATGTGTTATTCGCACCTTCCCTATGGCCAGAAAGTTTTGGCTTAGTAACCCGTGAAGCAGCAGCGTGTGGTTGCTGGATAGTGGCAAGTAACCTGGGTGGTATAGGTGAAGGTGCTTTAGATAGCCTTCACAACTTTGTAACTCCGCCTACTATCGAAAATATCAGCTTAATATTGAAGAAGCTATGCAAACAAAGAGATATTTATAAAGAACTAAATAATACTACATTTTTAGAAAAGTCAACAGCTACTGTTGGAAGGATTAAGGAGTTATATTAATATGAATGTTAAGCCATCTTTTAAGAAATATAATAAAAATTACGAAAACTATGAAAGTGATATAATATCGCATATTGATAAAAATCCGAGTGATACTAATGCTAAAGCTGATTTGCTCAGATATTATGCACGAACTCGAAATCATGCAGATTTTGAAAGCTATTCTGCAAAAATAAAAGAATTAGATAATTACCATATTCAATCCCAAATCGCTCGTTATGAAATATTTTCTAAGCGTGACGTCCAATCTGCAAAGTCATATTTAGAAAGTTGTATAAGGCTAAACCCCAACTCACCAATGTGGATTTATTATTTTTTAGACAAGCGTTTTAATTACTACGAAAAACTTTGCGAAGGCCTGCTGTATACTGCAATACCCAAAAACGGATCGACTTCTTTAAAGAATTTTATATTAGATAAAGTATACTCTAAACCAGATGAAAATCCCCATTCCCAGTTCGGAAACCCTTTTTTTGAAAGCCATCACTTTTCTATTGAAGAGAAAAAGAGATCTCAAAAGGTTATAGTTATACGAGATCCAATTTCCAGAATTAAGTCTTATTATAATAAAAATATAGTAGAAGAAAGGAGCCTTAATTTTGAGCTTGGTCTGGATGATGATGTTGAAGAGTTTTTTGATTTGCCCTTGATCCCTAGCTTTGAAATTTTTCTTAATAAGCTGTGGGATTACTGTCTAGTCTTTAATGATGTCCTACATCATATATTACCTCAGTCTGCCTACGTTAAAGATTTGAAGGAATATGATGTTATTGTCGATGTCAGATCATTAAATATAATGGTTCAAAAGGTTTCAGATTTTTTAGACTTGGATTTTAAAGGATCTGCACCTCATAAAATGGTTCTTTCTAATAAAAATAAAGAGGAAGTCAGTGTTGGTGAAGACTTTTTGTTCAGTATTTATATGAATGATTATAGTTTATTGCGAAATTACTATTCTTCAGTAAAAAATAATTTCAGTGATAATGATGTGCTCTCATTTAACCCCAAAAAGGAAATGATAAATTTTGGTATTCCTAAACTTCCGGCCTCACAGATAAAAGATGTCGTTCAAGATTTTTTTTCATTAAAAAATTCTTCTTTAATAGAGATTGATAATATTAAAAAAATGGGAAAGTCTCATTGTGAAAAATTAATTAGCGAATTTGATGAGTCGGTTGAAAAAATAAATTGCCATATAAATATAAACGATTTAAATGAGGTTGTTAGTGTCGATGATTTTTCATTAGCTGTTATTAATAAAATTAAAAAAGGAATTGTTAATGTTCAAGATGAAATGCTTAAGACTAATAAATTAACTGTCGATATGCCGAGTGTTTCATTGGAGTCAAGTAAGTCAATAATATTAACTCCTCATATTTTTGCTTTGCCTTTTATTTACGAAAATGACATTTATTTTGTTTTTTTTGCAGGTTTTCATTCTCAAATTGTAGCAACTTTTAATTTGAACAGAATGAAATATGTTTCATTTATATACCAGATTGATCAAAAGCCTCCTGTTGACCGGGTTTTACCCTCAAATACGTCGATTAAACACCTTGTAAGCAATATGTTAGAGTTTAATTATGAGCTGTATTCTTATTTAAATAAAGCTACTGTAGGTCGTGGAGTATTGTTGGCAGCTCAGCATATGGGGCATAGCCTCTGGAATGATCTTACGGGTATTCAACGAATTGAAGATAATAAACTTATTAGGCTCATTCGCTCTTTTGTTATTTTAAAAGGTGCAGATCCTTATAATGTATTGGAAAATAAATTTAATATTAGAAAAGATCTGGGGTTAGTTAGATATTCTTATTTGCAGTGGAAAGAACAAATAGCTAACTGTTATTATAATAATCTTTTTTGGATACGTATTACTGATAATTTTGTAACAAATAAGCTTGCAGGTAAGATGTTAGATCAAGAGATAGAGAAAAGTAGCCTAGAGCTAAACGAAGTAACTGTTACTTTTGGCTTAAGAATGGAAAATAGAACGTGGGAGAACCAAAAAGATGGCTGGATTGCCTTAATTAAACATTTAGCTAAAAAATTTGATAAAATAACGGTAATTATAGATGGTCATAATGTATCTAAATATAGTGGGACACTGAGAAGTGCTGGTGAAAAAGAAGAACACTCAATTGTTGATAAAGAGAAGGAATTGGTCAGTTATCTTAGCAATCAAGATTATAGTGCAGATGTTAAAATTATTAGTTGCATTGAGTCGACGCTTACGGAAAATTTAAAAGCTATAAATAAATCTGATTTTTTTATAGCTCCCTGGGGTGCAGGTTTGGCTAAAATGAGATGGGTATGTAACCTGCCCGGCATTGTGCTTACCAGTAACTGGAATTTAAAGTCCCGTCCTGATTTGAGAATTTATGATAGCTTAGAGTATCGTGAAGATGCAGTTGAGTCTGTGTTTTTAGATACTAATTATATATATGACATCGGCAATGAGTCTTCGTTAGTTAAATCTGATTTGGCGCAAAAAAATAACTTTAAAGTTGATATAGATGGCTTACTTTTAGCGGTTGATCAACTGATTGAAAAAATAAGGGGTCCGATGTGAGTTTTAGTTTCGGTGTTATTGGCGCTGGCTATTACGGTTGCCATATAGCTTCAAGTTTTAAGGCTTTGGGTTTTGATGTTACTATTTTTGATAGTGAAAATACTTTGCTATCGAAGGCTAGTGGAAATAATCAGTTTCGCTTACACCAAGGCTTTCACTATGCGAGAAATTACAGAACTCGTGTTCAGTCTCGAGATGGCTACATGCGCTTTATTGAACGCTATCCGACACTAAGTGATCCAATAAAAACTAACTTGTATGCAGTCCCAAATGAAGATTCACTTGTTGATTTTTTAACTTATCGATTAATTATGACTTCATCTGGCATAGAGTTTAGTGAGGTCAAAGCTGAACTATATAACTTGAGTTCTTGTTCAGGCGTAATATTAACTGATGAGCGTGTTTTGCGTACGGACAAAGCCAGAGAGTTGTTTAGTATGCGTTTAAAAAATAATTTAAGGATGGGTGTAACAGTTACCTCTTTGGAAGAAGTAGGGAAAAAGATTTTTATAAATGGCGCACCTTTTGATTACGTAATTGATGCTACATGGGGAGCATTTTCAAAAATAGAATATCCTGTCTTTTATGAGCCTACATTGCTTCTTTATTATCGTTCTAATTTGCGCTCTTATGCTCTAACTATGGTTGATGGGGATCTTTGTTCAATTTACCCAACTGATAAAGAAGATATTTTTACTTTGTCTAGTGTAAGTCACACGCCACTTGGTAAATTTAAAACCATGGTAGAAGCAAGTTCATATTTAGAAGGTGTAACAACAGAAATGGTTGAGAAAAAACGGTCATGTATGGAGAACCAAGTGGTCGGGTAGACCGGGCGATTGCTCGTCCCGGCCCCCTCAGATCCGGACGTGCGCGATTGACGCATCCGGCTCCTCAACCATCAGTTTCGCTACCAGGTAAAACGGTGAATGATCCTGGCGCACGGTAACGGGAGAATCGACAGCAGCTGCGCTGCCTTTTCCCACGAGAACCATCCCTTCTGCGAGCGCCTCCGGAGCCACTTGATCCAGATACGCCGGACCGCGTTGACGAAGCGCTGCAGAGCTTCGATGTTGTTCGTGATCCCGTAGTACGCGTAATGCCCAGTGACCTTCCGACAGAGTTGACGGTGCTGTTCTCGCAGCGGCCGGTGACGGTTGGCTCGGCACCATAGCGAGATTCGCTTGAGGCCGCGCTTGTACCGATCCTTGGCCGTTTTCTGCTTGATGATCAGGCGACCGCGTCTGGACCTGCCCCAGTAGAAGGTGAAGCCCAGGAAGTCGAAGGTCTCGGCACGCCGCTCCCGATGCGGTCGGAACCGCACCAGCCGAGTCTTGGTCGGGTGCAGAGTGAGGCCGAAGCGCGCGAAGCGCTTGGGTAGCACTTCCAGCACCTTGCGGGCATCGGCTTCATTGCTGAATGCCAGGATGGCGTCATCGGCGAACCTCACCGAGAACGCTCGTCCTCGCAGACGCGGCTTGACGTCCTTCTCAAACCACTCGTCCAGCACATAGTGGAGGTAGACATTCGCCAACAAGGGGGAAATCACCCCGCCCTGCGGGCTACCGATCTCTCCCTTCTGCCACTGCCCGGCCTCCAATACCCCGGCCTTGAGCCACTTGCCGATCAGGCGGAGGATCACCCCGTCCTTCACTCGTTGCTGCAGAAACGCTCGCAGGTGCTGATGGTCGATCGTGTCGAAGAAGGCCCTGATGTCCAGGTCGATGACCCAGGCGCCTCCCATCGACATCAGACTGTTCCTCACCGTCTCGACAGCCTGGTGTGCCGAGCGTCCCGGCCGGAAGCCGTACGAGCCGTCCAGAAAGTCATGCTCGTAGAGCGGCTCCAGCAGGGCCACCACGGCACGCTGCAGGACCTTGTCTTCGAAGGTGGGGATACCGATCGGCCGTGTGGTGCGCCCATCTCCCTTGGGGATATGGACACGCCGTACCGGCGGCGCTCGGTAGCGGCCGCTCTTGGCCGCTTCCAGCAGTCGCTGGACGTTGGCCTCGAAGCCGCGCGCGAAGTCGTCCGCCGTCTGGCCATCGATCCCGACGGCGCCATCCCGGCGCGTCATCAGGTAGGCCGTCTTCAGCCACTGGGCGTCAATGTAGTGCGCCAGTGACGTGAAGGCACGCTGCGGGAAGCGCTCTGCCAGCGCTGCTATCCGCACTTGTTTCGTGGACATGACCTCAGGTTCCTGTGCACCTGTCATGTTGCCCTCGTGCAGTTCTGATGATTGGTCGCCCCTTCCCTCCAACGGGTCCCGTCGAGTCGGTTCCCCGCCTTCTTCGGTACTATGAGCAACTCCGACTCCCGCCCTTCCCTCCGGCTGGCTCCTTATGGTCGCCTGGCCGTACCCCCTAAGTGCCTGCTGTTTGCTTCCGCTACCGTCAGGCACCACAGCACCGGACCGGGAGCTTTCGAGACAGGCAGCCCCGCGCCTGATTCATTACCTCTCAGGGGAGAAAGGCGGGCCTCCCAGGTTCCTGGGAAACCCCTGTGTGGACATGCCCTGCTCTTCGACCCCGGCGGCCCTTCCCTGCCAAGCCGTACGGCAGGATCATGTTGCCTTCCATCAATTGAAGGATGTCGGCGACCACAAAGATCAACATTTCGAGGCTCAATCACACGGCCTATCCACTCGCTGTGTACGCTTCGCAGTGGCGGTTACCCGACACCACGCAACACTCGCTACCGGCTGGTGGCTAGCCTTGGCCGGGTGGGACTTGCACCCACTGGGTTTCAATTCATCCTTTCCACCTCCTCGGTTTCCCGGATGACCAGGCTTTGCCTGGCGCACTCAAAGTATATGCCAGATTTCTGTGAAAAATTTGAATACATTGGCCCCCAGTTTTCAGTTAAAACAAAAATCATGGGGGCTACAGACGATCGATCTTGTTATGTTAGTAAACTAGGTAGGAAGTTTGTAGTTATGTCAGGAAAAATTGATACTATTTTTTATGCAGCTGAATCTATTTTATCTATGATTGAGGCTGAAAACGAAATGGAGGTAAATCGAATATGAAGACAGCTCTGATAGGTTATACTGGGTTTGTTGGGTCAAATATTTATAGACAAAAAAGTTTTGATGAGCTTTATAACTCTAAAAATATTGATCAAGTTGTTGACAGGTCTTTTGATTTAGTAGTATGTGCTGGCGTGCCAGCAGTAAAATGGTGGGCGAATCAAAATCCATGTGAAGATTTATCTACAATCAAAAGATTGGCTGAGACATATAAAAGGATTAAAGCTAAAAGATTTGTTCTAATTTCTACTGTCGATGTATATCCAGTTCCACGCAATGTGGATGAGTCAAGTAAGATTGAAGTAGATGAAATTAGCCCATACGGCAAAATCGCTTGTGGCTTGAAAGAGAGCTTGAAGGAGTGTTTGAAAATTATCATGTAGTTCGCTTGCCTGGTCTTTTTGGTGTTGGTCTGAAAAAAAATATACTTTTCGATTTGTTATGTGAAAATATTCTAGAAAAAATAAACTTAAAGTCTTCATTTCAATGGTATCCACTGTCAAGAGTTTGGCAGGATATCGAAACTATTATTTCTAATAATTTACCATTGGTTAATTTAGCAGTTGAGCCCATTTCGAATTTCAAAATCAAAGAGCAATTTTTTAACGATTTAAATGTAGGGTGTGAACCATTGCCAGAAGTTCACTACGACATGCATACAAGTTTTTCAGGCAAGTTTAAAAGCCAACATAATAACTATTTATTAACCGCTGATGAGGTTTTAAATGAGCTGTCTGTCTGGTTAGAAAAGCCGGAGGTGAAATGTGAGTAATTTGGCAGTTTCAAATATCGCTTGGTCAGGTGATCATGCGCAATTTTTCTCATTACTGTCCGAAAATGGCGTAAAAGGTGTAGAAGTTGCTCCTGGTAAAATAGTTGGAGGATGGGAAAATTTGACACTGAAAGAAATGCTTAAATATAGGCACTTGTGTGAGAATTTCGGTTTATTAATACCATCTTTTCAGGCTTTTTTATTTGGTAAGCCTGACTTGCAACTTTTGAGTAGCGAAGCCACCTTTAAATATATGCGTGAGCATATTTCTTTTGTTTCAGAATTAGCCGCAGTAGCTGGGGCTAGAATATTAGTTTATGGCGCTCCGAGAAGTCGTCAATTACTTGGTTATAGCCCAGAGGAAGCTAGATTAGTTGCTTTAGACAGACTTCGCATTCTTGCTGAGATTTGTTGGGAAAATTGTGTCAGCATAGCACTAGAAGCTGTGCCAGAGACTTACGATGGTGAGTTCATAACCACACCCAATGAAAGCTCTTCTATTGTTAGAGAAGTTTCTCATCCAGGTCTTGTTATGCATTTTGATACAGGGTGTACAAGCTTAGCTAATTTGGACGTAAAAACTGAAATTTTAGAAAATAAAGATCTGATTAAGCATTTTCATATTAGTGAGCCGGGGCTAGCTGGCTTTAGCACTCCTCAGAACTACCATCAAGGAGCATCAGAAGCTTTGAAAATGTCTAATTACTGTGGTTGGACATGTATCGAAATGCGTGAGTTAAGTCGGCCGGCTGAAGAGTTGGATATAGCATTAAAGTTTGTTACTAATATTTATTGATGTTTTTATTTGTAGGATCTTGGTTTTAAACCTTAAGCTTTTGGTGTCGACATTTAACATTGTTGGGCTCTGAGTTACAATACAAGCTTGCTTGAAATACATTCTTGACTGGGCAGTCGCGGACTCTGGTTCTTTCATGTATCCAAGCGCCATTATTTTAATCAAAGTTTCTTTGGTTTGAGTGTTTGTAAAAAAATATGAGAGCTCATGGTGAATAAGGTATTATTAGATGGGTGTGTTTGTCATGGAATTTTTAGCTTGGTTTGAGGTCTTGTAATGATAGAAGTACTTGGTTCGTGTAATTAGTTATCTCTAGATCCGCCACCAATGGCAGTTTAAACATTTTTTATCTATTCAAGGTGAGTGAATGTCTCCTCTTTATTTTGTTCATATACCTAAAACTGCAGGCACAAGCTTTCGTAAAGCGTGTGAAGATTATTTTGGAGAAAAAGAGGTTGTTTACGATTACTATCCTGATATCGAGGAAACCTCTTCTTTGATAAAAGAGAGTATTTATCGGAATGATGATTTTTTTGGTTTTGATGTCCGCTTTCATTTGGAGAGGAAAAAGTTTTTAAGTGGGCATGTCGCTGCCAACAAATATGTATGTTTATTCGGTGTGGCTAATACAGTTGCTTTTTTTCGCGATCCCGTTCAGCGCATAGTTTCCGAGTATAATCACTTTGTGCGTCACAATAACTACCAAAAGGATCTGAATACTTTCTACCATCTAAAGCATGCGATTAACCGACAATCGCGTATGATGACACAAGTTCCACTTGAGGCCTTGGGGTTTATTGGCTTAACTGAAACCTATAATCAAAGTTTGTTAGAAATTAATGATCGTTACGGATTGAAAATCAAACAGGTACAGCTTAATCAAGGACGCAGTAGCCAAGATATAGGCTACGATTTAGATGATGAAACGCTATCTGAAATTAGGAATTTAAACGAGGACGATATCCGATTGTACCATCGAGCAGAGGCTCTTGCTCAACAACGTACTCAGCTATTTGAAGAGGGCAAGCCTTATACTCATGCAGCATTGCAAGATAGCAAACCTGGTATGGTGCGTGGTTGGGCCTGGTATGCTGATACGGAAGAACCTGTAGAAGTCGCCATTTATGTGAATGGCCATGAGGAGGCGCGAGTCTTTGCGAAAGATATACGCCCCGGCATGCTCCAGTTATCAATGCCGCGCAAGGGGTATGTGGGCTTTCACCATAAGTTCTCTAAACCATTAGAAGCGAACGACAACGTCGAGTGCAGGGTAGCAAGTACTGGTCAGGTCATCGGCCGCTACACGGTTTAGTCGTGTATGTTGGTGAAGGAAGATTTTTCTGTGCATGGCTTACGTTTAATTACACATGGATAAAGGTCGAGTGAACTTGTTTGTACGAAATTTACGCGTTAGGCCAAAAAGTGGTCTGCGCCCTTTGGTCGGTGAAGAGGGCGGTAGTTTTGAGTGGCTAGCATCTGATATCGACCCTCAGTTTGAGCAAACTGAGGCGTTGCCGCTTCCCGGTTGGCAAATGCTTGAGGCGGATATTACCCATAACCAACCCAGCGCAGCGATTAAGTTATATTTTGATTTAGGCAACGGTTTTGAAGAAGAGTCGAGTGTTTACTTACCTTTAAAACTTGGCCGTATCACAAAGCGCCTTTTTTGGATGCCCCGGGGCGTTAAGGCAATTCGCTTGACCCGCTGGAGTCAGAAGGCCTCTTCACTATCCGTCATCTGCGGTTTGTATGGTTGACCCCTTGGTTTGCCCATGACCGTTTGGCGCAACGCTTGGCGCGCATGCATCACCGTTGGCGGGGGCGGGAGAAAAGCGAGGTAGTTCCCTCTTTAAAGCAGCTTTCGCAAGAGCAGGGTGTCCATTGGCGTACCCTTGCCATGGCTGAATATAACGCCACCTTTGAACGCATGACCACTGGCAAGAGTTACCCAGAATGGTTGAGCAACCAGGTGTTGCCAAGCAGGGAAGAGGTTCAGCAATTTTTATCACAGGCGGAATACCAACCGCTTATTTCGGTTGTTGTTCCTGTTTATAACCCTACTCCCGAGCTATTGAGTGCTTGTATTGATTCAGTCGTAGCGCAGTCGTATCCCCATTGGCAGCTTTGCTTGGCAGATGATGCCTCTACCGACCCGCGGGTGCAGGAGGTTTTAAGCACCTATGCCGAGTCAGACCCTCGCATTGAAGTGGTGATTCGCGAGCGCAACGGCCATATTTGTGCAGCCAGTAACAATGCGCTGGAAATGGCTGAGGGTGAATTTACCGCGCTGCTCGACCACGACGACACTCTCAATGAGGATGCCTTGTATCAAGTGGTCGTTGCGCTGCAGGACAAACCTAATGCGGCGCTGCTATATAGCGATGAAGACAAGCTAAATGAGCGCGGTGAGCGATTTGATCCTCACTTTAAGCCTGCCTGGAATCCTGATTTGTTACTCGGGCAAAACTATATTTCCCATTTGGGTGTATATCGTACTGAATTGGTGCGTCAGGTGGGGGGCTTTCGTGAGGGGTATGAGGGCAGCCAGGATCACGACTTGGTGCTCCGGGTAACGGCGGAAATCTCCGCTGACCGTATTGTTCATATTCCCAAGGTGCTTTATCACTGGCGCGCTACGAAAGGCTCCACGGCGATGAACAGTACCCAAAAGACTATACCGCCGAAGCGGGGCTCAAGGCAGTGGCTAGCCATGTAGAGAAGCATCACCGCGGTGCCGTTGCGGAACATGGTCATTACCATTACCCCAACACGTATCGCGTATGCTGGCCCATTCCTGCCACTCCGCCGTTGGTGAGCTTATTGATTCCTACCCGGGATCGGGTAGAGATTTTAAAGCCTTGCGTTGATGCGATTTTAGACCGTACGGACTACCAAAATTTTGAATTGCTGATTCTGGATAATGGCAGCACGTGTTCTGACACTTTGGCGTATATGGATGCGGTGGCTAAACGTGATGAGAGGGTGCGTGTACTGCCCTGGTCAGAGCCGTTCAATTACTCCGCTATCAATAATTTTGGTGCCCAGCACGCGAAAGGCGAAATTATTGGGTTAGTGAATAACGATATTGAGCCGATCAATCCTGAGTGGTTGACGGAGATGGTTAGCCAGGTATGCCGCCCTGAGATCGGCTGCGTGGGGGCTAAGCTGTATTACCCCAATGATACGATCCAACACGCTGGTGTGATTTTGGGGATTGGTGGCGTTGCTGGCCACGCGCACAAATATTTTACCCGTAACGCGAGTGGCTATTTCACGCGTTTGCATTTGGTTCAGAATATGTCGGCGGTTACCGCTGCCTGTTTGTTGGTGCGTAAATCGGTCTTTGAGCAGGTGAAGGGGCTAAATGAAAACGAGCTGACCGTTGCCTTTAACGATGTCGATTTTTGTTTGAAGGTGCGGGAAGCGGGTTACCGTAACCTATGGACGCCCTATGCTGAGCTTTACCACCATGAGTCTATTTCTCGTGGTGCGGATGATAATTCGAAGAAACGTTCGCGTGCATCCAAAGAAGTGACGTATATGCGTGCTACATGGGGCAAGCGATTAGATTGCGACCCTGCTTACAACCCCAACCTTACGCTCGTCCATGAAGATTTTTCGTTGCGTTAATCGCTTGAATATCTAGATACAAAACTGAAGGTGACCATGCAGCGGGGGTTATCAGAAACCGGGCTACACCCGAGAACAATCTTTACCGGATATTGAATAATACGTTTATGTTGAAAGTAATAAAAACCGACGGTATCTGGTTTTATAGATCGGGTGAGTGAGGGGGTAATTAGTGGTTGGAGCCTAGCGCCTTACGTAACTGTTTTGGTAAATGGCCGAGAGCGCTGCCGACTGTTTTGTGACCGCCAACGAGCGGATGTGAAAAAGGCAGGGCATTCGTTGAGCGACAATGTGGGGTTTCGTGGCCAGTTGGCGCTGGAGCATGGGGATATCGTCAGGATTGTAACGGACAAAGGCGTGTCATTGCGGAATAGCCCATGGCTCTATAAGCACCCCGAGCAAAGCGATTGGTTACCTATGGCTATTCCCATCACCACGCAGAGTACAAAGCACTTGCTAGGCTTCCTGATCAGCTGTCGGTAGAGCGATTTAAACCATTGTTTGGATTGTCTGCTGAGCGACAAATGGCTGGCGCTGTGCTTAACGTTGCTAACCAGGCGCCTGTCATGGCGCGTTTTGATGTGGAGCCGACGGCTCATTCAAACGTGAAGCAGCTTTATGACAAGGTGATAACGCCTAGCCGGATAGCCGCGCCACCTTTATTGGACGCGATCTCTCAAGACAAGCATGTGATACAGATATTTGCTTTTCAGCCAGGCACTACACTGGATAAGATGGGCAGCGGTTGGGAATCTTGGGTGCCCTTAGTCATGGCGCAACTTCTTACGCTTCAGCAAGCTGGTGAAGCTAGGCGCAGCGCTTTAAAGCGCCGTTCCAGTCGTTTTAAAAGCTTATTGCATAGATTATTCCCATCGGTGTTCTTTCAGGCATTACGAGGTGGGGGTAGTAAGCTTGAATTGTCCTTTTTTATCTTTTGATGCGGGTTACCGCACGCTTGCCACGTGTCTTGTCACATGGGGATCTGCATCGTAATAACGTACTCATTGACACTCAGCGTCGGCAGGTAGCGCTTGTCGACTGGGATCGATGGGCGTATTTGCCGTTAGGATTTGATGCTGCGCTTTTGTTGCGGGGGCTACCCTGGGGTGAAGTAGAACCGTTGGCTGTAAAAAGAGTGGATCAACAGTTGGGTACCTTGGTGTTCACCTATTTGTTCCAGTGTTTGGACGTCGCTCACTTTATGCGTTCGGAAGAAGCCGCCTTGCTGCGCGCTCGTATCTACACGTTATATCAACAGGTCAAACTGCGCTCTGATACAAGCCAATAATCCTGCCACTGCGCGCAGCGGTGCCTGGGCTGGTTTGTGCAGGTGGAGTTGGTTGAGTGCCACGGGGCGTCGTTCCGACGCCTCCCGCGGGTGCCTCGAAACGCTCGCTGAGCTCGCTTTCTCGTTACCACGCGCTACGGGTACAATCACTCGATTTCGGTGGTGTGATTACATGCCACGACCATGTGCATAACGTGCACATGGCCTTGGCATTCCGCTTTCATGTGCACGCGAGATTTAGTAGCGCGTGGTAAGCGAAGCGCACCCGCGGAAGCAGCGCGTAGCGGTGCCGGGGTTGGTTCGTGTCAGCGGAGTTGGTTCCGTGCCACGGGCGTTGTTCCGACGCCATTCGCGGGTGCCTCGTTTGCTCGTTCCTCGCAGACTCGTTACCACGCGCTACGGTATGTGCACGCACCTGATTTCGTGGTTTTCGTAGCGCGTGGTGAGCGAAGCGCAACCGCGACCCGGAGTGAAAGCATCGTGCAGCGGCACTGATAAAGCTTTTGAAGCAAGGAGCAGAACCATCGGTAAAAGGGATGTATTGTGAGTAGCCACGTTGGGTGGGTTGTTCTTAGCGATGGGGCGCGGCCTACCGAGGATATTTATTTCTTGGCGTCTGCAGCGCCTGAATTACGCCTGCAGGGAATCGCGGTTGAGCGCGGTAGCTGTTTCACGCTCCTTTGGGGCTAGCCGGTTGCATGGTCGTGCTCTGCTTAAACGCTATGCAGGCGCCAACCTGCTGCTTTGCCGCTCGCTGCCGCTGGGTTGGCTGCGGTGGTTGGAACGCCATCGTAACGCCTTTGGCTATATCGCTTATTTGATTGATGATGATATTACGGCGGCTGCCAATGACTCCGCGTTGCCCGCCTCCTACCGTAAGCGAATGGCGCGTATTGCTACATACCAGCCTCGGCTGCTGGCGCTGGTTGATGAAGTGGTGGCTTCTAGTGAGCAACTGGCCCGCTGCTTTTTTAGCGAGCACGACAATGTTCAAGTGCTTACGCCGCCTCTTATTGCTCCGCTACCTTCACTTGAGCATTTCTCACTACCACCAACTGCCGCCGTTAACTGGAGAATCGGCTTTTACGGCACGCGAGCGCATTTAACAGATCTCGTGCACATTGCTCCTGCCATACAGCAAATTCAGTCTCAGCGTATGGATACCCAGGTGGAGATTATGCTGGGGCCACACACGCCAGAAAGCCTCGTTGCACTGCCTCGCGTAAATGCGCCTTCTCCTTTACCCTGGGAGACGTTTAAGGTTTATCAGCGAGAGCACCACTGCCATATAGGTTTGGCCCCGCTGTAGAAAGCCCGTTCAATCGTGGCAAATCATTGATAAAGTTTTTGGATATTACCGCCATGGGGGGGGTGGGCATTTATTCAAATCGCTACCCCTATACTGAGGTGGTGCATCATGGTGAAAACGGTTTGCTTGTTAATGATACGCCCATCGAATGGCGAAGCGCTTTAGAGCACTTATTAGAAAACCCCGAAGCCGCTGCACGGATGGCTAAACAAGCTGCTATTGATGCAAAAAAGGTAGGTGGCGTAGAGGCCGCCGTGCAGTTCTGGCTACAACGCAGCGATGCTTTGTCGCAGTAATATGAGCAGGGAGAGGGAACCATGGAGTCTATTGTTAACGCTTTTTATCAAGAACAGCCTAATGCCAATGTTGTGGGCGAGCGGGTTTCGTTTGGTACATCTGGCCATCGTGGCAGAGCGACCGAGCGCACTTTCAATGCATCTCATATCTTCGCGATTACCCAGGCGGTTGTCGATTACCGCCTTGAAGCGGGCTATAAAGGCCCGCTGTTTTTAGGTTTTGATACCCATGCGCTTTCTCGCCCTGCCTGGGAGTGTGCACTGCAGGTGTTGGCTGCCAACAAGGTGCCGGTATTTGTCGAGAAAGATCACGGCTTCACCGCTACGCCGCTCATCAGCCACGCTATTTTGCAGCACAATTGCCCTGAAGGTCAGGCTGCGCCTGGTGCGGCACTGGCAGATGGTTTAATCATTACTCCTTCGCATAATCCTCCCGAAGACGGCGGCATTAAATACAACCCGCATCATGGCGGCCCAGCGGATACCGACGCTACCGGTTGGATTGAGTTGCGTGCAAATGCTTACCTGCTGCGGCAATTAGAAGATGTGCCTCTTGTTCCGGTTGAAGAGGCGATTGCCCATGCACAAGAGTACGATTACACGGCGCATTACGTGTCTCAGCTGGGCGACGTGATTGATATTGCCGCTATTCAGAAGGCGAACCTGAGGTTGGGTGCTGATCCAATGGGAGGTACCGCGCTGCCGGTATGGCAGGCGGTCGCGGCGCACTATAGCTTGAACCTGGATGTGGTAAACACCGCAGTTGATCCTGAATTTGCGTTTATGCCACCGGATCACGACGGCAAAATCCGCATGGATTGCTCTAGCGCCGCCGCAATGGCTAATCTGTTGGAAATTAAAGACCGCTTCGATATTGCCTTTGGCAACGACCCAGATGCCGACCGCCACGGCATTGTTGATGCCAACGGCCTAATGAACCCGAACCATTTTTTAGCGGTGTGCATTGATTACCTGATGACCCACCGCCCGGAGTGGGCCGCTTCGCTAAAAGTGGGTAAAACGCTAGTGTCGTCTTCCATGATTGACCGGGTCGTCGCCTCACATCAACGCGAGCTTTATGAAGTGCCGGTGGGCTTTAAGTGGTTTGTCGATGGCCTGCATGAAGGCTGGTTGGCCTTTGGCGGTGAAGAGAGCGCCGGCGCCAGCTTGCTGACCCGCGACGGTAAGGCGTGGTCCACCGATAAAGATGGCATTGTGCTGTGTTTGCTGGCGGCTGAAATTATGGCAGTGACCGGAAAAACACCCAGCGAATATTACCGCACGCTCACCGAGCGCTTCGGCGAGCCTTTCTATAAGCGCGTGGATACCGCTTGTTCACCTGAAGAGAAGGCGGCGTTTAAAAACCTGAGCGCTGAGAGCGTCACCGAGAAAACCCTGGCAGGCGATGAAATCACCGCTGTGCTGGTCGCGGCGCCCGGCAATGCTGCCGCTATCGGAGGCATTAAAGTCACCACCGACAACGGTTGGTTTGCTGCTCGGCCAAGTGGCACTGAATCGCTTTATAAGGTGTATGCCGAGAGTTTCAAAGGCGCCCAGCATCTGGATGAACTGATCGAAAATGCCAAGGCGTTATTGGCAGGGGTGTTGAAGGGGTAGAGACCCGCGGTGGTGGTTGGGCTTTGTGCCGCTGGGCGTCGTTCCGACGCCTCCCGCGGGTGCCTCAAAACGCTCGCTGAACTCGCTTTCTCGTTACCACGCGCTACGGGGGCACTCACTCGATTTCGGTGGCGTGATTACGTGCCACGGCCATGTGCATAACGTGCACGCGCCCTTGGAATCCCGGCCTTCATGTGCCTGCGAGATTTAGTAGCGCGTGGTAAGCGAAGCGCACCCGCGAAAGCATCGCGCAGCGGTGCCGGGGTTTGGCTCGTGCAGGCAATATTTTGGGTGCCACAGGGCGTCGTCTCGACGCCTCCCGCGGGTGCCTTCGAACGCTCGCTACCGCGCGTTACAAGACCTATACTCCTGACGATTCACGATTCACGATTCACGATTCACGATTCACGATTCACGATTCACGATTCACGATTCACGATTCACCCAAATCTCAAAACGGAAACACCCACGGCGTAATCAGCAATACCGCCGCTGAGTAGGTGACGCTAACCGGCAAACCGATCTTCAGGAAGTCCGTGATGCGGTAGCGGCCGGGTGAATACACCATTAGGTGGGTTTGGTAGCCAAACGGGATTAGAAAGCAGGCGCTGGCGCCGTACGCTACGGCCATCACAAACGGCAGTGGGTCGGCACCAAAGGCGTGGGCGGTGCTCCAGGCCACCGGAAAGGCCAGCGCGGCAGCGGCGTTGTTGGTCACGGTTTCTGTGAGTAGCAGCGTTAGTAGATAACAACCCACAAATGCGGCATAGATACCGTAGCCG
This sequence comes from Halomonas sp. PA16-9, assembly GCF_009728585.1. Classification (NCBI taxonomy): domain Bacteria; kingdom Pseudomonadati; phylum Pseudomonadota; class Gammaproteobacteria; order Oceanospirillales; family Halomonadaceae; genus Halomonas; species Halomonas sp. PA16-9. The sequence goes on from NZ_CP040451.1 coordinate 1,756,356, forward strand.
CTGAACAGCCCCTGCATACCGCTGGCTAACAAGCCCGCCGCGCCTGAGTTTTCCAGCGCTTGGGCAATCGCCAACGCCGACCCAATAATCAGCCATAGCTCAAACGGGAAACGGCGGCGCAGTTCCGCCAGGCTGATCACTTTCATTAGCAGTAGCCCGCCCAGCAGTATCAGCAGCCCGTGGAACAGTGGCAGCAGATTAGCGGTAGCCAAGGCAATTACTGCTGCAAAGCCGCCCACGGTGAATAGGCTCTCTCTGTTACTCAATTGCGGCCTGGTGAAACTGCCGCTGAGTAAGTGAAAGTTGCGGTCTAGGTTGCGGTGTTGCCGGAAATCAGCGCTGACCGCTAACAGCAAGCAGTCCCCCACGCGAAGTGGGATTTTCCCCAACTGCCCCTCCAAACGTTTTTCTCCTCGCCGTATACCCACCACCCCCGCACTGAACATGCTGCGAAAATCCACATCCTGCAGGGTTTTGCCTGAAAGCTCGGATTCGTGGGAAATCACCACCTCTACCAAATTCGTCGCTAATAGATTGTCGGCCTGATGGCCAAATAGCTGCAGCCCTGGAAAACGCTGCAGTGCTTGCACCTTGCCGACTTCTCCCGTGAACACCAGCGTGTCATTGGCCAGGAGTTGTTCGTCCGGTGCCACGGGGCTAATTAGCCGTCCGTGGCGCTCTATTTCCAGTAAGTAGAGCCCCTCCAAGCTACGCAGGCCGTTCTCTTCGATGGTTTTGCCGATCATGGGCGAGTCGGACTCTAGGTCTGCCGCTAAAAAGTAGGAGAGCTTTTCATTGGTGTTTTCCAGTTGGTGGTGTGGCAGGGCATTGGCGCGCCACATTAGAACGCACAGAGTCACCAGCGCCACAGGGATGCCCACCAGGCTGAATTGGAACATGCCCAACTCGCTGCCACTGGCGCTCAAGTTAAACGAGTTCACCACCAGGTTGGTGGAAGTGCCCACTAGCGTAGTAATACCGCCCAAGATGGAGGCGTAAGAGAGCGGGATTAATAACCGGGATGGCGCGATACGCTGCTGACGCGAAATAGCCCCGAGAAAGGCGGCCACCACCGCGGTGTTATTCAAAAAAGCGGAAAGTACCGCCGTACTACCCATTAAGCGTGCGGTAGCAAGCCGCGGGTGACCCTTTAATAAGTGACGCGATAACCAGTCCAGCAGCGGCGAACGTTCAAGCGCCAGTGATACCAGCAGCAAGAGCAGAAGCGTGGCGAGTGCAGGGTTGGTGTATTGAGTAAGCAGGGTCGCGGTATCGACAAACCCGAGTAGCAAAAAAATGGCGGCTAAGGTAACAAACGCAATGGCGGGTTTTACCCGCCCGCTAATTAACAGCGCTAATAAAATAGCGATAGAAAACAGAACGGCCCAGGGGGTCATGGTGGGTCCTTAAAAGCGGTAACTTCATGGTTCACTTGCTGGATTTTACGCAGGCTTTTATGATGGTGTCTAATGATTGCCAATTTTTGATCTGATAATTATTGAAAATTATATTTAATACAGGTGGTTAGCGATAATTTTGAGCATTAAAAATTTATCGCCTGAAGCACTCAATGAGCGCCGCATGCAAGCCGTAAAGCTACGCTTGGATGGGGTCACGGTTGCGTTGGTAAGCCAACAAACCGGGCTTTCTTCCCCGACCGTTTCGGCGGCCTGGAAGGCGTTTCGTGAAGGTGGCTGGGCGGCAGTGCCGGTACGCCCCCGCGGTCGTTTAAAAGGGCAGGCCAATGTGCTTGATGCCGCTATTCAACAACGGTTGTGGGAGGCGCTTTATGCCTCGCCCCCCGCTGAACAGCCAGGCTGGAGCAGCGCTGACCTTGTGGCTTTTTTACGCGATGAGCATGGCGTTGAGTTGACCCAGCGCGGCATTGAACACTGGTGGGAAAGCCAAGGTTTGAAGCATGAACCCTGGCCGTTAAGCGCACTGGCTAAGCAGCGCTCGCAGCGGGGCCGGTGGTATCGGCAGCCGTTGCGCCGCGGTTTGACAGGTTAGAAGAGGCTAGCCAGCGTTGGCAGGGCGGTGTGCGCCGGGTAGCGCATCCACAGCGTCCGGTTTATCAGCTCTATTTTCACGGCCCCCGTGGCCGGTTGTGGATGCGTTGTTTTAAGTGCCCACCCGTGGCAGATGATTATCTGGCCGCGATGCAGGCGCTCATTGGCAAGAGTGAAGAAAGCAACAGGCCAGTCGCCTTGGTATTTCATGGCGCTTGGTTGTCAGCCAGCCCGCAAGTAATGGCTTGGCTGGCGCAACAAACGATGTTTTGGTTAGTGCCGGTGCCTGCCGATATGGGCTTGGCTTCCTAGGCCCTGTCTGAAAACTGGCTGCGCTCGACCATACGGCGTCAAAAATCGGCTCAAAGTACTCATTTACACTACGTAAACTCCGTCTTTTCGCCGATTTTTGCCTTGTCTGGTCTTCGCTAGCCGACTTTTCAGACAGAGCCTAGCACTTGAAAGCAAACTTTTTCACGCTATGTTTTTTCACACAATTGTTGGGACAGATGATGACATCACTCACCCATTTACAGCGACTGGAAGCGGAAAGCATTCAGATCATGCGCGAAGTGGTTGCCGAGACTGAAAACCCGGTAATGCTTTATTCCGTTGGCAAAGACTCGGCGGTCATGCTGCACTTGGCCCGTAAAGCCTTTGCACCTTCGCCGCCGCCGTTCCCGCTGCTGCACGTTGATACTCGCTGGAAGTTCCGGGCCATGTATGAATTCCGCGACAATATGGCGGAAGAGATTGGTATGGATCTGCTGGTGCATATCAACCCGGAAGGTGTCGAGAAGGACATCAATCCGTTTACCCACGGCTCGGCGATTCATACCGACATAATGAAGACCGAAGGCTTGAAGCAGGCGCTGGATAAGTACGGCTTTGATGCGGCTTTCGGCGGTGCCCGGCGCGATGAGGAAAAGTCTCGCGCCAAGGAACGTATTTTTTCGTTCCGTACCGCACAGCACCGCTGGGATCCTAAAAATCAGCGCCCGGAGTTATGGAAGCTCTATAACACCCGTAAGAATGGCAAAGAGTCGATTCGCGTCTTTCCGATCTCCAACTGGACCGAACTGGATATATGGCAGTACATCTATCTGCAGAATATCCCCATTGTGCCGCTGTACTATGCGGCTGAGCGGCCGGTGGTGGAGCGCGATGGCGCGTTGATTATGGTCGATGACGAGCGCATGCCGTTAGAGCCGGGTGAAGTGCCGATGATGCGTAAAGTACGTTTTCGCACATTGGGCTGCTATCCGCTCACCGGTGCGGTTGAGTCAGAAGCGGATACCTTGCCTGCCATTATTCAAGAAATGCTGTTGACCAAAACATCGGAACGCCAGGGCCGGGTGATTGATAGCGATAGCGCGGCATCCATGGAGAAGAAGAAGCAAGAGGGGTATTTTTAATGTCTCACTCATCTGACCTGATTGCTGGCGATATCGAAGGCTACCTGAAAGCCCATGAGCACAAAGGCTTGTTGCGCTTTATTACTTGCGGCAGCGTGGACGACGGCAAAAGTACCCTGATTGGCCGACTGTTGTTTGAGTCCAAGTTGCTGTTTGAAGATCAACTGGCGGCCATTGAAGCGGACTCGAAAAAATACGGCACCCAGGGCGGCGAGATGGATTTTGCGCTGCTGGTGGATGGCCTGGCCGCCGAGCGCGAGCAGGGCATTACCATTGACGTGGCCTACCGTTTCTTCTCTACCGAAAAGCGCAAGTTCATCGTAGCGGATACCCCTGGGCACGAGCAGTACACTCGCAATATGGTCACAGGGGCTTCTACTGCCGACGCGGCTATTCTGATGGTCGACGCACGCCACGGCATTTTGACGCAAACCCGCCGCCATAGCTTTTTGATGTCGTTAATGGGCATGCGCCATGTGGTGGTGGCCATTAACAAGATGGATTTGGTCGACTATTCCAAAGCGCGTTTTGATCAGATCGTTGAAGAGTACCGTGCTTTCGCCAAACAGTTGGGGCTGGAGAACATCACCTTCATTCCCATGTCGGCGCTGAAGGGCGACAACGTCATCGAGCACAGCGCTAAAATGCCGTGGTACCACGGTACGACGCTGCTGGGTTACCTGGAAACCGTCGAGCTGGATGCGGAGCACCTTCAACGCTCTCCTTTCCGCATGCCCGTGCAGTGGGTCAATCGGCCCAACCTGGATTTCCGCGGTTTTACCGGTATGGTGGCTAGCGGTGTGGTTCGCCCAGGTGATCAAATCCGCGTTCAGCCTTCTGGCAAAACCAGCACTGTTTCGCGGATTTATACCCTGGATGGTGATCTGGAAGAGGCGGTTGCCGGGCAATCCATCACGCTGTTGCTGGAAGACGAAATTGATATTTCTCGTGGCGATGTGATTTCCGGCGTAGATGAGCCAGCCCACACTGCCGATCAGTTTGAAACCACCCTGGTGTGGATGCACGAAGCGCCGCTGTTGCCGGGCCGCCCTTACTTGATGAAGCTGGGCACCCAGACGGTGTCCGCGACCGTGACGGATATCAAGTATCAGGTCAATGTGAATACCCTGGAACACACGGCGAGCAAGCAGCTTGATCTGAACGGTATTGGTATTTGTACCCTAAGCCTAAACCGTGCCGTTGCCTTTGATGCCTATAAAGACAACCACGATACCGGCGGCTTTATCCTCATCGACCGTATGACTAACAATACGGTTGGCGCAGGCATGCTGCACTTTGCCTTACGGCGTAGCCAGAATATTCATATGCAGCATGTGGATATTGATAAGCAGGCACGTGCGTTGGCAAAAGCTCAGAAGCCCGCCGTGCTGTGGTTCACCGGGCTTTCCGGGGCGGGTAAATCGACCATTGCTAACCTGGTAGAGAAAAAACTCTTTGCCCATGGACAGCATACTTATCTGCTGGATGGAGATAACGTGCGCCATGGCTTGAATCGTGATTTAGGCTTTACCGATGCCGACCGTGTTGAAAACGTGCGCCGGGTAGCGGAAACCGCCAAGCTGATGGTGGATGCCGGGCTGATTGTGATGTCGGCGTTTATCTCGCCTTTCCGCAGCGAGCGCCAGTTGGCGCGGGATCTGTTGGAAGCGGGTGAGTTCATCGAAATTTTTGTCGATGCTCCGCTGGATGTCGTCGAGGCGCGTGATCCGAAAGGCCTCTACAAGAAGGCTCGCCGTGGAGAGCTGAAAAACTTCACGGGGATTGATTCCGCTTATGAAGCGCCTGAGGCGCCGGATGTTCATCTGAAAACATCCGAAATGGACGCGGAAGCAGCGGCCGACGCCGTGATCGCAGCCTTGCGCGAACGCGGAATGATTAGTTGATTTGAATGCGCTAGCTGTCAGGTGGTGGCGAGGTTGGCCACTGCTTGGCAGCTTTTTTATGCAAAGGCTGTGTCTTAAAGACTAAATCTTTAAGGGCTAAGTCTTTAAGGACAAAGTCTTATAGAGGGATTAGATTATGGCGCTTATTGATCAAGCACTGCTGGATGCCGTTGAAGGCATAGCTCGCGAAGCTGGCGACGCCATTATGAGTGTTTACGCCCGCGAATTCAGCGTGGAAGAGAAGGAAGATAAAAGCCCGTTAACAGAGGCTGATAAAGCGGCGCACAACGTTATTATGCGCGGTTTACAGGCGCTGCCGGTGCAGATCCCGATCCTTTCTGAAGAGGACATCGAGGGCTTTTCCGGTGCTGATGCTGAGGGCCGCTATTGGCTAGTCGACCCGCTGGATGGCACCAAAGAGTTCATCAAGCGTAACGGTGAGTTCACCGTCAATATTGCCCTGATTGAAAACGGTAAGCCGGTGCTTGGCGTAGTGACCGCGCCTGCGCTTGAGGTTGGTTACGTGGCCGCGCGGGGGTTGGGCGCGTTTAAGGTTGAAGCCGATGGTAGTCGTAAGGCCATTTCCGTGGCAGGCAAGCCTAAAGAGGGCGTAACGTGGCGCGTGGTGGGTAGTCGTTCGCACCCCAGCCCTGATTTGGCCGCTTGGTTGGAACAGTTGGGTGAGCACACCATGCTGCCCATGGGGAGTTCGTTAAAGTTGTGCATCATTGCCGAAGGTTTCGCCGATGCCTACCCACGCTTGGGCCCCACCTGTTTATGGGATACCGGCGCCGCTCATGCGGTAGTGCTCGAAGCAGGCGGCCGGGTAGAAACCCTGGAAGGCACTGCACTTAGCTACGCCAACCCCAGCGAAAAGCTCAACCCCTATTTTGTGGTGTGGGGGCATTAAGCCAAGGCGCTACCGATCTAAGTTTTGACATCAAGGTTGGTTGGGTGCCAATGGGCGTCGTTCCGCCGCCATCCGCGGGTGCACTCATTCGATTTCGGTGGTGTGATTACATGCACATGGCCATGGAATCCCCACTTCCATATGCCTGCGAGATTTAGTAGCGCGTGGTAAGCGAAGCGCACCCGCGGAAGCAGCGCGCAGCGGTGCCGGGGTTGGCCTGTGTAGGCGATGATGGTTCGGTGCCATTGGGCGTCGTCCCGACGCCTCCCGCGGGTGCCTCGAAACGCTCGCTGAACTCGCTTTCTCGTTACCACGCGCTACGGGTGCAATCACTCGATTCCGGTGGCATCCCCACTTTCATGTGCACGCGAGATTTAGTAGCGCGTGGTAAGCGAAGCGCACCCGCGGGAGCAGCGCGAAGCGGTGCCGGGGTTGGTGAGATGGTGATGTTGAAGCAATAATGTAGTTGGCTGTGAATGTGTTGGAGAGCCGTATTCGCTTAGGCTTATAAGTGACGATGTGCAAGGGGGTTGGTATGCTTCTAGCATCACTGCAAGAGATAATGAAGTGCCAACTCTACTTAATGAAAAAGGTTTCAAATTTTTTCTATGCAAATGAGCATCCTCCGCCACATGTGCATGTGATGAAGGCAGGAGGCTGGGCTAAAATTGAGACTGAGACGAGTGTGGTAATTTATTCGTCACTAAAGAAGCAAGAGCTCAAGGAGTGTCTTGAGCTAGTAAGTTTGCATAGACAGGAATTTTTGGAGGTGTGGAATGACTGGTTTATCAGGTAAAGAAGTCCATTTTGACGACCATTATCTTCATGTCGAATTGAGTGATGGGCGGCGCATTTCAACGCCTATGAGCTGGTATCCAGAACTTGAGCAGGCCTCTGTGAAGGTCTTGCGGCATTACCTGTTTATTTGTGACGCCACCGGTATTGAATGGCCGGATATTGATTACCACTTGAGCATTGCTGCAATGCTGGAAACTCACTCTCAAAAGGTAGCGTAGAGCGAAGCGGTGCCGGGGTTGGCCCATGTAGGAAGGGGGCGTCGTCCCGCCGCCACCCGCGGGTGCCTCGAAACGCTCGCTGAGCTCGCTTTCTCGTTACCACGCGCTACGACAATCACTCGATTCCGGTGGAATCCTCACCTCAATGTGCATGCGAGATTTAGTAGCGCGTGGTAAGCGAAGCGCACCCGCGGATGCATCGCGGAGCGGTGCCGGGGTTTTCGCCATCATTCCCAATCCATGTCGGCGACGTTGGGGGCTTGTTGGGTGCCCCAGTCGGGGGTGTACCAGCCTTTTTGTACGCATTGTTGAAAGCTTGACCATTCCCAGTCGCGGGTGCTCTAGACCAGCCGTGTTTGACGGGGTTGTAATGGATGTAATCCATATGGCGTTGCCAGTCGTTTTCGTCGCGAATGACGTGTTCCCAGAAGCCGCGCTGCCAGCGTTATGGGTGCCGGGCGGGAAGAAGAATTCCTGTGAGGCGTATTTTTTGATATCCCGCCAGCGTGAGGAGTAGTCCGCGTCGCCTTCAGGCAGTCTCCAGAGGCAGTGGAGGTGGTCGGGGAGAAGTACGAACGCATCCATTACGAAGGGGCGCTCTTCTCGAACTGTGCGGAAGGCACGACCAAGGGCTTCAATATTGAGACGATCCGCCAACAGGGGTTGTCGTGCGTAGGTGACGACTGTAAAAAAGTAGCAGCCGCCAGGAACATGCGCGCGTCGATAGGTTGCCACCCGTGCCTCCATGCAAAATAATTGGCTTATAAAGGCCCATTGTAGCGCATCGTTATTAGCGGTGGGGCAGCCTACGACTTGCTTAGGGTGTCTAGCGGTACTTCCAAATACTGTGGCCGATTGAGCACGTTGAGCAGGACGATGGCGCGCTCTTCGCCTTTAAGGCGGGTGAAGATGGCTTCCAGGTCTTTGAAGGGGCCGTCGGTGATGGTGACTTTCTCGCCAGCGCTGAAGTAGGTGTGAATCCCTTCCTTGCTGTGCGGCTGAGCGCGTAGGGTCTCGACAAGCTGTGAGGGCACGGCGACGGGCCTGTCACCGAAGGTCAGCAGGCGTAGCACCCGCGAGTAGAGCGAATCGGACGCCAGTTGCTGACCAACTGATCCAAACAGATAAACAGGTAGTAGGGGAAGAGCGGCTCGGTCACCGTGGTGAGCTTTCCCTGGCGCTTGCGTTGGCTCTTCAGGACAGGATGAAACACCTCATAACCTTGGTTGGCGAGGTGTTCGGCAGCGCGAAATGATTCGCCCCCTTTGCACTGAATAACGTACCAGGCGGGCGTTGCTGCGCCCTCCTGGTCATTGTAAACATCCATACCATCATCCTTGCGTCTGGAAAAGCGTTACAAAATTATGGCAGTAGCGCGGTGAGTGCATCAAGCGTTTGGTCAATGTGCGCCTGGGTATGCTCACAGGAGAGAAAGAAGCGCAGCCGTGCGCTTTTTTCGGGTACCGCTGGGTGCAGAATCGGCTGTACGTTGATGTGCTGTTCTAACAATGCGTTAGAAAGCCGGGCAGCCGCTGCGGAGCTGCCAATAATCACCGGTACGACTGCGGCACCGATGCTTTTGCCGGTATCCAAGCCGCGGGCAGTGGCCTGTTCAAGAAAGTAGCGCGAAATAGTATGCAGGCGCTGAACCCGTTCGGGTTCTTGCTGCATCAGCTGCAGCGCGGCTAGTGAGGGGGCGGCGACTTGGGCGGGCATGCCCACGCTGTAGAGAAAACCGGGGGCCAGGTAGCGTAGTGTTTCCACCAGCGGCTTGCTGCCTGCGATATAGCCGCCGCAGCCTGCCATGGTTTTGCTCATGGTGCCCATCCAGATATCCACGTCGCGCGGGTCGATATCAAAATACTCGCGCAGCCCCAGGCCGGTGTCGCCCATGACCCCAAAGGAGTGGGCTTCATCGACCATCAGCCAGGCTTGATAGCGTTGCTTCAGTTCGATAAAACGCGGCAGCTCAGGGATGTCGCCATCCATGCTGTAGAGCCCTTCGATCACTACCAGAACGCGTTCGAACTGATGCCGATGCCGGGCCAACAGGGCTTCCAGCGCGGCGGGGTCGTTATGGCTAAACGACATGCGCTTGGCGCCGGAAAGCTGCGTGCCAACCAACGAGCTGTTATGGATGTACTCGTCGTGGAGCACTAAATCTTTAGGGCCCAGCAGGTGGCCCAGTGTGGAGACGTTAGTGGCGTGACCGCTCACAAACACCACCGCATCTTCAACGTTGTAGGCAGTGGCGAGGGCCTGTTCCAGCTCTTGGTGGATAGGCCGTTCGCCGGAGACCACGCGGCTGGCGGAGACCGAAGTGCCGTAGCGCGCCACGGCATCGCAGGCGGCCTGATTGATGCGCGGGTCGCCTGAAAAGCCGAGGTAGTTATAGCTGGCAAAGTTGATGCAGGTCTGCCCATTGATCACGCTGGTCGCCCCGGCGGTGCCTTCGTGGACCTTGAAGAATGGGTCGACCAGGCCCAACTGATCGGCGGCCTGGCGCATCATGGCGATTTGCTGATAGCCGGGCTGGGCATCAAAGCGCGTGAAGCGCTCGGGCACCGTGCGTTGCTCTCCGCCTTGCCCATTGGAAGAGGGCGTGGCGCTGGCAGCACGCGGCGTAGTACGCCGGCGTGCTTGTTCCAACAATTGCTGTTTCAGTTCAGAGCGCTTAGCGGTCATGGAGTCTCAGTCGCGGGTGATGAGGAAGCGGACGCAGGCTCAGTGGTGAGCCCTTCAGGGCCTAAATCTTCAGTGCCATGTTGTGCGGCCAGTGAGGCTATCGCATCTTGCGGAGCGTCTTCAACATCGTCGTGCTGATGCATTTTCTGAATCAGCACGCCCGCCAGTTTGTCGAGTGTCGATGCTTCACTGAGCACCATCACTGACACCTGAACGCCCAAGCGGTTCTCGATAGCGGTCATTAGCTCAACGCCCATCAGAGAGTCGAAGCCCATATCGTAGACCGAGCGGTGAATATCGAGCTTCTCTTCATCAATCAGCAGAATGCTGGCCAGCTCGGCGCGCAGTAGATCGGTGACCGTGCTGTGCAGCTCCTCGGGTGAGAGGTCGGCGAGCAGGGCGCTGATGTCGTCATCTGCATCCGCGCTGCCGTCGTCGTCGCTAGCGCGGGCAATTTCGTTAAAGCGCGGCGCTTCGGCAGTGGGGAGGAAACGAGCAAGCGCGCCCCACTCTAGTTCCAGTACACCAAGGCTTGGCCCAGGGGCCAGCAGCATCTGTTCGAGCACTTTCAGCGCGTCATCCGAGCGTAGCGCGGAACCGCCCAGGCGCTCTTGCAGCGCATCACGGGTGCGGGTGTTACGAGCCAGGAAGCCGACATCTTCAATCGCGCCCCAGCGTACGCAGGTGGCTGGTAAACCCGCGGCACGGCGATTGGCGGCGAACGCCTCCAGCCAGTGGTTGGCGGCCACGTAGTTGGCCTGGCCGGGGTTGCCGAACAGGGTGGTGGCCGATGAGTAGAGCACGAAGAACTCCAGTTCCGCCTCGCGGGTGAGTTCGTCCAGGTGGCGGGCGCCATCGATTTTGGGCGCTAACACTTTCTGAATGCGCTCTGCATCCAGGTTGCGAATCAAACCGTCGTCGATCACCGTGGCGGCGTGCACAATGCCCCGCAGCGGTGCTAGTTCACCTTGGCGCGCTCCAGCACATCGGCCAGCGCAGTGCGGTCGGTAATATCGCAGGCGGCGGCGAGTACCGTAACGCCTTGCTGTTCAAACGACGCAATGGCTGCCTGAGCCTCTTCACTGGTGGGGCCGCTGCGGCTGAGTAGGATCAACTGCCGCGCGCCTTTCTCTACCAGCCACTGAGCAGTTCTTAACCCAAAGCCACCCAGGCCGCCGGTGACCAGGTAGCTGGCATCTGCGGAGAGCTGCATCGCTGCCGTGCCCAACACCTCGTTCTTGGGTGGCGCGATGGGTTGTTCATAGGTCACCACCACTTTGCCGATCTGGCGCGCCTGCTGCATATAGCGGAAGGCGTCGATTACCTGGGTGTGGCTAAACGAGGTAAACGGCAGCGGACTTAAGGTACCGTCGTTGAATAGCGCCATCATCTCGCCAAACAGGCGTTGTGTAAGCGCAGGCTGCACCTTCATTAGCTGGTCGGAGTCGATACCGAAGTAGCTGAGGTTATTGCGGAACGGGCGCAGGCCAATATGAGTGTTTTCGTAGAAATCGCGTTTGCCCAGCTCCAGGAAGCGGCCGAACGGGCGCAGGGCGCGCAGGTTCTGGTTGATCGCTTCCCCGGCCAGAGAGTTGAGCACCACATCCACGCCTTCGCCCTGAGTGTCTTCCAGGATTTCTTCGGCGAAGGTGAGCGAGCGCGAGTCATAGAGTCGCTCGATGCCCATCAGACGCAGGAAGTCGCGCTTCTCTTCGGAGCCCACCGTGGCGTAAATTTCCGCTCCCAGCCACTGGGCGATTTGCAGCGCTGCAATGCCCACGCCGCCCGCGGCGCCGTGAATCAGGATTTTTTCGCCAGGTTCGACTCGCGCCAGATGCTTGAGCGCGTAGTAGACCGTGAAGAAGGTCGTCGGAATCGTCGCCGCGGCGGCAAAGCTAATGCCTTCCGGCAGTGCTGCAACGGCGTGCTGGTTGGCAATGACCTTGTCGCTAAAGCTGGCAGGGCCGAAGCCGACCACGGCTTGCCCAGGCGCCACGTGGGTGACGTTGCTGCCCACGGCCTTGACCACGCCTGAAAACTCAAGGCCGAGGGTGGGGCCGGCGAAGCCGTTCTCTATCGCTTCATCGGAGAGCAAACCCAGGGTGTACATCACATCGCGGAAGTTAAGCCCGGTGGCCTTAACACTGATTTCCACCTCGTCGGCACTGACTTGTGGCAACGGGCGCGGGCGCCAGGTTAATTGGCGCAGCTGGCCGGGCATGGCAAAGCCTAGTGACATCGCCTGATGCGGCTGCTTGGTCTGTTCATTGGTCTGCTCTTCCGCAGCTGGGTGCGGCGCGGGCAGGGTGCGCAGCCTCGTCGCAAAGCGATGGCCCTGGTTATCGATCAGCGCTTCGTTTTCGCTATCTGGTTGAGTCAGTAGGGTGGCCCAGGCGTGTAACGCAGGCTCGCTGACGGCTGCCGGTATATCCAGCAGGTAGACACTATGGCCGACGGCTTCGTTGGCTAGCGAGCGGCCAAAGCCCCACAGCACGGCATCGCCAGGGGCGTCTGTCGCGCTGGCGGGTGACGTTGTCTGCCATAGAGCGCTTACCCCGTTGGTCACCAACCACAAAGAGGCAGCAAGCGAGTGCTGCTCTAAGGCCAGCGTCCACTGCAGAGCGTGATTACAGCGAGCGGTTTGCGCTTCAGTGCTATTCGCGCCCAAACCACGCAGGTCAATCACATTGAGGGTTAGCTCGCCCTGATTATCAGGTGCGGCTTGGGCTATTTCAGGTTGAGCCAATGCAGGTTGAGACAGTGCAGGTTGAGACAGTGCATGAGCCAGCAGCTCAGCAGGCGCGCTCTGACTAACGCTGAGCAGCGCGGAAGCGCCTTGCGATTGCAGTGCCTCGACCAGATTGGCCGCCAGCGCTTCACTGTTGTGGTCGGCGACCACCAAGTGACGCCATTGCGCCGTGTTTGATGTGCTCGCAGCCGTTTCTAAAGGGTAGTGCGCATGGAGCAGGTAAGCGCCACTGTCGCTCTCTTCCAGTGCCATGGGCGCGGAAACCACAAAGCCCTGGTCGTTCAGCCAACTAATGAGCGTATCTTGCTCCAGGGCGGTTTGGTCGATGCCGGGCGTGGCCAGCAGATCATCCAGCCAGCGACTTGGGGCGATACCAATCAGCATGACCTGGGCGCCAGGGGCGAGTTGCTCAGGTAATGCTTCGATTAACTGACGCGTGGCGGCCGGGTGGGTGATATCCACGCTTACAAACGCCAATTGAGCCTTTTCAACACCGATGGGGGCGGTTAGCGCAGCAACCTCGTTTTGGCCAAGGTGCTGCATATCCATCAACGGGAAACGCTCTTGCAGCTGTTCTGCCTGATGGCGCGTGCTGTCGAGGGTGGTGATCACGCGGTAATGGGTAAGGTCGTGATACAGCGCTTGAGCGCTGCGTTCCAGTAGGCGTTCGCCCAACGCTGGCGCGCTGGGGCCTGCTTCGAGCAGTTGCAAACGCTGCCCGGCGGGGAGCTCTGCGATCAGCGCATCTATTAACTCGGCTAACTCGCCTGCCAACGCTTGCCAGCCGCTTTCGCCCACTAACACACGGTTTAATCGCGCCAAGTGGTCGTGGCTAATGCCCAGGGTTTCCAGGTCACTTGTGCCGCTACGCAGCGCCTGTTGGTGAAGCCCTAACCGGCCCACCAGGTGAATGGGCGCAAAGTAGTCAGGGTAGTCTTGCACCAGCAGTTGCCAGATAACGTCCGGCGAGTGCTGTGCTTCTTCGCTATCGACGCCGAGACCCTGCTGAGCAAAGGCTTCGCTAAGGCTATCGAGCAGAGGGGCGACTTCGTTGCCGTAACGCTGGCCGGTGCTTTCGCCGTAAACGCTGGCGATATCTGCAAGACGAGCAAGCGCATCGGCAGGTAGTGCCAGCGGTTCTGCGTGTAGCGGCGCTGGCGTCAGTTCCACATCCAAATAGCTGAAGTGCTGATGATGGGCGCGGTTGAGTCGAATCGCTTTGAAGCGGGTTTTGCTCAGTACTGCAACGGCGTTACCGGCGGCGTCATATAGCTCGAAATCGGCGGTAAAGGAGTGCGGTGCGCGCTTGCCCATCACGGCGCGGGCGAGAACCGGCGCGCCTGCCTGGGTATTCACTTGAATACGTTCCACGCGAACCGGCACAAAGGCGAGCTGGGGGGCAAACTCACTATGTTGCGCGAGCAGTGGGATAAACATCTGGAAGGCGCTATCCAGAATGCCGGGGTGCACGTGCAATGTGCTGAGCTGCGCCTGGACTTCATCCGACAGGGCTATTTCACCAATCACTGCATCGCCGTCAATCCAGCCCCTGGAGATAGCCTGAAAGGCAGGGCCATAGTGAAGGCCAATACGCTCAGCCATCTGCAGGTGATCTTCCAGCGTGTAGTCCGGGGCACGAGTAGGCATCACCGGCGCTGTGCGGTTGAGCAGGAAACCACGGCTTTCACGCATGGTGCGGGCCACGGCATTTAACTGCCACTCTACCCCGGTGGCAGGTTCGCGGGAGTGGATCTCCAGGCGGCCATCTTCCGGTAGGTAGCTAAGCCGCATGGTGCGGCCATAGGGGCCGTCCAGCAGCAGCGGGGCACGGATTTCCAACTCTTCGATATCCAGCAACGGGCTGTCTTTTAGCTGCAGCGCCGCCGCCAGCGTCAGTTCCACAAAACCGGCACCGGGGAACACCGCGCCTTCGCCCACCACATGGTCGGCCAACCAGGGCTGGCGTTGGGTGTCGAGCTGGCTCTCCCAGGTGTGTTCGTGCTGGGCTAACGGGTAGCCCAGCAGCGGGTGCTGGTAATAGCGTGACAGCAGGCCTTGACCGTCATTGGTACCGTGTACCCAATGGTGGCTGCGCTGCCAGGCATAGCGCGGTAGCGGCACACGCTGACCGACCACCGGGAAGTGGCGGCTAGCCAGGCTAAGGCCACTCAGCAGTAGTTGACTTAGGCTGCGTTGCAAGCCTTCAAGGCCGGGCTTGTGGCGCTCAATGGTGCCAAATACCAAACCAGGACGTTCCAGCTGGCGCAGTGACTCATTGAGGTAGCGGCGCAGAATGGGGTGGGCGCCAATCTCTACAAAGACGTTATTACCTTGCTCGATCAGCGCGCTAGCGGCGGCGTCGAACAGCACCGGCTCACGAATGTTTTTCCACCAGTAGGTGGCATCCAGCTCAAGCCCGTCACTCAACGTACCGGTCACGGTGGAGTAGTAGGGGATCTGCGTGGCACGAGGGGTAATATCGGCCAGCGCATCAATGACCCCAGCTTGAATGCTGTCCATCGCGGGGCTGTGGAAGGCGTAGTCCAGGGGCAGGCGTTTGGCAAATACATCCTGCTCGCCCAGGGCGGCTTCCAGAGCGCTGAGCTGTTGACTATCGCCCGCCAGCGTAATGCCTTTCGGGCTGTTAATACCGGCCAGGCATACCTGATTGAACTCGGGCTTTTCTAGCCACGCGGCGATGTCGTCAGCGCTCATGGCCACCGCGGTCATTTCGCCGAGGCCACGGGTTTTACCCTGGTAGTCGCTGCGGTAGTAAATCACTTTGACCGCATCTTCCAGGCTCAACGCACCGCTGGCCCAGGCCGCCGCCACTTCACCCACGCTATGACCGAAGACCGCGGTGGGCGTAATGCCTTGGTCGTGCAGCCACTCGGTTAGTGCCACCTGCAGTGCAAACAGCGCTGGCTGGGCGATTTCAGTTAGCGGGAAACGGTTCTCCCCATTGCGGCCTTCCAGTTCGGCGCGTAGCGAGAAGTCCCCGTGCTGCTGAAAGAGTGCGTCGACGCGATCAATCGCCGCGGCGAAAACTGGCGAATCGCTGAGCAGATCGCGCCCCATGGTTTCCCACTGGCAGCCGTTGCCATCGTAAACAAACACTGGGCCTACCGCATTGGGTAAGCGCTCGAGTGTGGTAACGCCGTTGGTTTCACCCGCGGCAAACTCGCTGAGTTGCGTGGCGGCTTCTTCAGCCGTTTGTGCAAACAGCAGCGCGCCATGACTATGCCGGTCACGGTGGTGGAACAGCGTATAAGCGATGTCGTACAGGCTGATGTCGCTACTTTCGCGTAAGTCGTTCTCGCGCAGGTAGTTGGCGAGCGTTTCGGCGCTTTGGCTGAGCGCGGCTTCGCTGCGGGCGCTAAGGTGGATCGGTAGCGGTGAGTCTGGCGCCTGCGGTTCGGGTTTTGTTCGCTCGGGCGGGCTCTCTAAAATAACGTGGGCGTTGGCCCCGCCAAAACCAAAGGAGTTCACGCCGATAACCAGGCGGCCCTGTTTTTTCAGCGGCTGGCCTTTGGTGACCACCGAGATGTTCCACTCATCAAATTTGATGCGCGGATTGAGTTTGCGGATGCCAATCGTGGCCGGGACTTCGCGGTGCTGAATGCTGTAGAGCGCCTTGGCCAGACCCGCCACGCCGGAAGCGGTTTCCAGGTGACCCAGGTTGCTCTTTACCGAGCCAATCAGCAGCGGCGTTTTACGCTGCTGGCCGAGTGCTTCACCAATCGCGCGGGTTTCAATGGGGTCGCCAACGGCGGTGCCGGTGCCGTGGGCTTCCAGGTAATCGATTTCATCCGGCGAGATGCCCGCCTGTTCATAGGCGCGCTTCATTAGATCAATTTGGGCACTTGGGTTAGGCACCGTTAGGCCAGATTTGTAGCCGTCGGTGTTCACCGCGGAGCCTGCCACCACGGCAATAATATTGTCGCCGTCGGTAACCGCTTGATCGTAATCTTTTAGCAGGAAAATGCCTGCCCCTTCGGAGCGCACATAGCCGTTACCCGCCTCATCGAATACCTGGCAGCGGCCAGTAGGTGAGAGCATGCTGGCTTTAGAGAAGATGATAAAGCCATAGGGATGCAGGTGCAGGCTAATGCCGCCTGCCAGCGCCATATTGGTTTCTCCGCTGCGAATCGATTGGCAGGCCTGGTGAAAGGCCACCATGGAGGACGAGCAGGCAGTATCCAGCGACATGCTGGGGCCGTGCAGGTCAAACACGTAAGACAATCGATTCGAGGCGATGCTGGAGGTGTTGCCAGTGGCGGTGGAGGCATCAATCGCTGCCATATCGTCCGCGATGCGATAAGAGTAGTCGAGGCTGGCCACGCCCAAAAATACCCCGCACTGGCTGCCGCGCAGGGAGCTGGGCAGAATGCTGGCGTCTTCCATGGCTTCCCAGGCGAGCTCTAGAAGCATGCGCTGCTGAGGATCCATATTGGCCGCTTCACGGGGCGAAATACCAAAAAACTCAGCGTCAAACCCGCTGATGTCGCCCAGGCTACCGGCGGCAAAGGTCACGCTGGTACCCGGGTGGCGCTTATCCGGGTGCATAAAAACGTCGTGGCTCCAGCGGTCAGCGGCCACTTCAGTCACTAAATCTTTTTCGGCTTGCAGATCCTGCCAGAACGTTTCAGGGGTGGTGCCGGGGAAACGATGGGCGGCGCCGATGATGGCAACGCGTTTAGTCATTCTTGCTCCTGAGGTTCTGGTTCTACCTTGATCACATCGCTACTTATATCGTGTCCAAACACCTGTTTGAATAACTGGACACCAAGTTCGTTTGCGGCTAGCTCAAATGGCTCGTAAGCGTTTGCTGCCCCTACCCCTGCTGTCACCCAACTCTCTGTTGACCATACCATGTAGGGAGTGCGGCCATCAGGCGGCGTGAAGTGTGCATACGCCTCAGGCAGAATGGGAACATGATCCCCATACCAGCCTAGCAGGCCCGGTCGCTTTGCAGTATTCAGCGAATTTTTAACGCTTACCAACATCTTGTCGGATTCACTTAAATGCTGCAAATAGACCGCTAAGTCACGCAGATGATCGGGTAACGGCCAAGGAGCGCCGGGCAGCGTATCGGCTAACGTTGCTTGGTTCGGTGCTTCTAAATGTAACGGGCCGTGATTTTCCATGGTGATAACAAATACAAATAGCGGTCTATTATCGTCATCTTCAAGCAGCCGTCCAATTTTTCGTGCCACTGCCTGGTCACTAACGTATTGACCGTTTTTGTCGCTGCTCTGGAAGGCATTGATATCTATAAAGTGGTCAAAGCCTAACTGGGGTATCACCTTGTGACGAAAATAGAAGCTCGCCAGGTACGGATGCACACAAACCGTGCGATAGCCTGCTGCTTTTAGCGCGCTCGCTAAACTGGGCATTGGATGGCGGGCAAGCGTGCGGTAAGGGTTGAACTGGCGAACGCCCCAGAGGCCGGGTGCAATGCCCGTTAATACCGCGCACTCGGTGCGCACTGTATTGGCACCCAGGCGGGCACGTTTAATGCGCCATGCAGGGTGGCGTTTGCACGAGTGGTGTCGAAATGGCGAAGCAGATTGGCATCAACCTCTTTACACCAGGGGCGCGGGTCGAAAAACGATTCACTCTGCACCAGCACCACGTTGGGCAGTGGCTGCTTGCCCTGATGCGCGCTCGCCACCGGCGTTAAGGCGTGAAAGGGCGATTGCTTTGGCGTCGGAACGGGAGCGCGCATTAGCGCTACGCCGTAGGCCCATAGGCTAGCGAAAAGTCCTAAACGGTACATGTCGTCTATGGGCTGTAAGGTGATGGCGGGCAGCCTGCGGACACTAACAGCAAGCAGCAGTGTGCCCAAGGCTATTAACCCCAGCGCATTGGTTAGAAAGCGGCTGGTGCCCTCGCTAGTGACCAGCGACCCTTCCCAGTAAAAGAACCCTCCAATCGCCACCGCGGCGGCGCTGCTGGCGGCAATCGCCAAACCTACGCCGAAAAAGGGCACGTAGAGGCGCGGGTGCAGGATAGCGTCCCAAAAGTATTCAAAGTCATGGCAGATAAACGGCTCGTTGAGCGTATGCGATTTGGCGTTGCTCGACTGCACCACCACCAGTTGCAGCGAGAGAAAAACCATCACCGCAAACCAGGGGCGCTGGAGTAACAACACCAACAGCCCGAAAATTAGAAGCCATGAGCCAAGGTGGACACTATTGGCCGCTGCTCCACGCTGCCAGAATGGGCGCGGCCGAGGGCTAAGCAGGGCTTCAAACAGGCCGCTGATCAATAGCCCCACGAGTAGCGGCCATATCAGCGCGCTAATCATGGGGTGTGTCTCCTGAGTGGTTGAAGCCCAGTCGCTCGATCAACCATTGCGAAACCCCTGCGGGCAGTACCGCCAGCCACCAGGTGCCAAAATTAAGTGGGAAGGGGAAGCTGATGCGCGCACGGTTTGCGGCGATACCGCGTTTAATGACCTTGGCCGCGCGCTCGGGCGGCCACTCCCAGGGTTTGGGGCCGGGCATGGCCTCGCACATCGGTGAGGTAACATAGCCGGGCATGACCACAGTGACGCCGATACCGTGAGGCGCGAGTAGCCCGCGCAGCCCTTCGCCATAGGCTGCCTGCTTTGCTGGCGCTATAGCTGGGGGTGGTCGGTAAACCGTGCCATGCGGCAAGCGAGCTGATCAGCACCAATTGACCGCTGCCGCGGGTCTGCATGGCTGGCACTAGGTGTTGCACCATGGCGATGGGGGTTTTCAGGTTGATATCCAACAGCGCCTGCACGTCTGCCCAGGGCTCTAAGATATCAGGCCCTTGGGGGTGGGTGTTTTTGCCCGCATTGGCAATCAAGATGTTCGGTACCTGTTGGGCGCAGACTTCGGCTAGCCAGCTTTTCAGGGCGTGGTCATCGGTTAGATTGATGGTTGAGAGAGTGACTTGGGCACCTTTTTGGCGGCAAGTGGTGGCAAGCGCCTCTAGCTTCTCCTGCTGGCGTCCGTGCAATACCAGGTGGGTGCTGGGATCGGCATAGGCGTTTGCCAAGGCGCCCCCAATCGCGCGGTGGGCGCCAGTGATCAGCACGCAGCGTGAGTGTAGAGATGGGCTCACAGCCTCTTTTGCAGCTTCTTTCACAACAACGTTCACAGAAGCTTCTCCAACGGCGATGGGCAGGCTTCTAGTATGCGGGCGGCGTTATCCACGGCTAAATCGATACCGGGCTGGCAGTAGTAGCCACCGTTAACTTGAACGGCATGCATCACGGTCTTTTGAAAATAACCAAATAGCTCGCTGTTAGGCGGCTGCGGCTGCTGCCAAAAATCCGCTAAGTCACCTTGATAGGTTAGCCCATCCAGATTATAGATCGGGTCGCTAAGCGCGTAGGTGGGGCAGTTCTTCTCCAGTGAAACGATGCCCACGGTGCTGTTAACGGTGACATTGCCCTTGGCGTGTTTGAGCAGGGCGTTGAGATCCCCAGACTCTAGATAGACGATGCGCCCTTGCAGACCATGGCGTTCGGCAAGCTGCTTGATGACTTTGGGGTAATTGACCAAGCCCATATCCAAAGGATGGTTCTTAATACACAGCTGAGAATCGCTGGGCGCGTGCTTGGCGAACGAGGCCATCACATCGTCCATCACTTCCTGCATATTGGCGTAGGGGGAATGATCGCGAATTTGCGCATCGCTATTTAGCTGCAGCGGCAGCATAAAATAGGGGCGGCCACTTTCGATCAACGCTTTGATGCGTTCGGCGTCGCGTTTTTTCCAAGCGGCTTTTAACTGAGCAAAGCGCTTCAGGTAGCCCGCGTACTCGACCGGGGCGGTGATCGGCGCGTGATTGCGGTAGTGCGGCGCAACCAGCGGATTGGCTAGCCGGCCAAGTGGTAGCCCACATCGTGCATGGCACGAATTTTAAACGAGGAGCGAAAACGCACGGGGGCGGGTAGTTCGGGCAGTGCTTTGCCGGTTTCATAAAACCAGCTTGGGTCCGGGGCAGTAGCGAGTGGCCGTTAACGCCTTCGCGCTCCAGTGTGATCCAGAACGGGCGAAAGTAGCCCTCTTCAAATACGTGGGTGCGTACACCGGCCGCGGCGGCGTTATCCACTGCTGGGCGATGAATCGGGCGGCGATCTCCGAATACGACTTGGTCGGTGATCGCGTACCGCTGCCAGAGTGACTTGATATAGCCAGGTAGTTCAGCGGTAGGGCCACGAAACAGGTGACTTTGGCCGTGGGTGCGCTGCCAGTAGGCGATATCGCCCGCATTGAAGTTGACCTTAACGACACGGTGCCCATCGTTCACCAAGCGCTTGGCTAAGCGCTGGTAAAAAGGTGAGCAAACGCCCTGCAAAAATAAGAATGCACGCTTCTGATGCTTCAACTCAATGCCTTCCGATCAACAAGTTACGATAACAGCGGTAGATATGCTGTTTCCATGTAAGGGTGTTTTTGTGTGTTCTTGCCTGTTCCAACAGGCTGACGACGGTTTCAGCATTGCATAGCTGGCGGGTCGTTGGGTCTACATAGCCGGGATAGAGAATCAGGGTGCCGGCGACCAAGGCATCCAGCGAGAGTGAACGCGTACGGCGTGGGCAGCTAAGCGCATCCTGAGTTAAGCCCCAGCCAGCATAAAACGGTAGGCCGTAGGTGCTGACTTCTCGTTTGCGCAAAAGTGCTTCAAAGCCGGTTAAAGAGCTCATCGTATGCACTGCATCGACGCGCTCTAACAAGGTTGCGATGTCGATATCGCTGGCGTCTAGATCATACAGGCGTTTGGCATCGGTATCGAGTGCTCCTAAACGCGCACCGCTCAATACATCGGGATGGGCTTTGTAGACGATATAAGCATCCGGGTGCGCGTCACGTACGGCGCTTAGCAGCCCGCTATTGGTATTAATGTGCGGCGAGCCGGTGGCAATCGAGGCGTCGCTCTCTACTTGGCCAGGCACCAGTATGGTGTAACGCCCTTTGGGCAGCTCGATCCCTGCCTTTCCACGTACGTTGTACTTGGTGAGTTTGAGCGCCACTAATCGCTTACGTAACTGCAGCGCACGTTGCAGCAGGTCGTCACTAAAGGGGGCGCTATTGAGCAGCGTCTCTAAATCACTGGGTTGGCTGGGGTCGTAGTAGATACCCTGTGAATCAATCACCAGCGACAACGGCTGAGTAAGATCGACTCCCAGCCCCACTGAACGAATGAACCCATCTTCCATGCGCCATAGCTTCTCCATGTGTTGGGCGTGCTGGCATTTAAAGTCTGCATCAATACGGCTTGACCATACCAGCAGCCGTTCATCGGGCTGCTCGCTCTCGGGAAGCTTCGCTTGATAGTTCATGCGTGCGAAGGCGCCTAGAAAGTCGCCAATAAAGCGACGTTTCCAAGTAGAGAACCCGCATGCTCGCCAGTTTCCCCGATAGCGCTCCTGCTGGCGCCTTTGATCGGCGATCAAGGCAATGGTCTCTTCCAGCGTGGCAGGCTGCTGAGTGTAAGGGTTAGCGTAGCGGCAATAGCGTAAATAGGCGGCGGCAAAGACCTCAACTAAGGTGCGCTTTACACGACGGCGGTGGCAGGGCAGTTGATCATGGGTAAGCCCCCAACCTGCATAAAACGGAATACCAAAGCAGTGCACCTGCTTTCCGGCCAGCAGTGCTTCAAAGCCGAGCTGGCTGGTCACGACGTAAACGTGGTCAACCTGGTCAAATAGCGCCCAGGGGTTGAGGTCTTCACCGATGACCCTGCAGCGCGGGTGGTCTGCGGCGTTAAGTAGGTGGCCCTGTTTTTTACCCGCGATAACGTCAGGATGGATCTTGACTAATATCTCGGCGTCGGGGTGCTCTATTAACGCCGCCTCAAGCATCTGGTTGAAGCTACTCGCGCTAGCGCCCCCGTAGTGAATTGAGGCATCCCCAGCGGTTTGGTCGACCACTAATACACTCGCCCAGCTGGCATCGTTAATAGGCTGATCGGGGGAGTGGTTATATTTGGAGAGCCGATAGCGAGCGATCAATGCCATGCATCGTTCAGCCTGCTCTAACTCTTCATTGTTGAAACTGGCTGTGTTGAGCCAGTTTTCCAAATCAGAAGGGCGTGAGGCGTCGTAATAAATGCCGGTCTCATCGACTACCAAACTGTGCGGCTGAAAGCCATTTACGCCTAGCCCTAACGAGCGTAGAAAGCCATCTTCTAATGCGATATAGACCAGTTGATGGCGTTGGGCATACTGCCTAGCGCTTACACTAGTGGGTTTTAGCCCCCAGCCAATCACCGCCTCGGGCATTTTCTTAAGGGAGCTTATTCGGACGAATTGGTCAAATTCGGGCAGCAGTGCAGGCAAGGTAGCCAGCTTGCGAATACCTGGGGATGTGTAACCTGCCGTTCGTTTCGCCATACATAAGGCCGCTTGAGGTAACAGGGGTAGGCGGGCGAACATACGTCAATTGGAGGGGGTTATCAATTCAGGCATTGTGAGTGCTCACTATTTTTTCTACCCACAGCAACTATTTGCATGATAAAAAAAATTACCTTAAGTTTGATTTATTCAACGCGCATGATCGTCACTTTTTTGGTAGATTCGCCCACTCTATGTACCCTTGATACCGCTCTTCAGGATCTGGAATTAAGTAAAGTATGTATAAAAAAGGATAATCGGTGCGCTTTGCCTATCTGCTAAAAAATCTATTTTCTTTCAGTTCCTTAAAGGGGCGCCTTTTGCTGGGGCTCTCCTTTACTTTGCTGTTGCTGATCGCGTTGGTGCTGGGTATGGCGTGGCAAGTCGGAAAGACTATGGTGCAAGAGACTAATATGTCGCACTTACGTTATGAAGCCACTCTACTTGCTGATGAGGTAACCCAACAAATCGAGATGCGCTTCCAAGCATTAGAGCGCTTAAACGAAATGATCGGCACCACCGAGGATGCGAGTTGGATCAGCTATCAACTGCAGCAGAACGATAGCCTGCTAGCTTGGTTTGAGGGGATTGTGGTTGCCAACAGTGATGGCGAGATTATTGCTGATTGGCCTGCAATCGTTGGTCGCGTAGGGCTCGAAACCGCTGAACTTGAGTATTTTCGTATGCTTCGCGGTATTCGCCGTCCCTATGTTAGTGAGCCCTTTGTCGGTCGTGCGAGCGGCATGCCAATGGTGCTAGTGGGCGTGCCACGCTTTACCGAGCAAGGCGAGTTTGACGGTTTTATTGGAGGTATCCTTAGCTTGGATTCAGGAGGGATATTTAGCCGTTTAGCTAAAGTGCGCTTGGGTGAAAAAGGCTATGCTGGTGTTGCTACTGCTTCGGGTAAGGTTTTATACCATCCTAATAATTCGTTAATTAATGCTTCTGTGCCCAGTGAGTCATTTAACCCATGGCTGGACTTGGCGCTGGATGGCTGGGAAGGTGATGCTGTAGGTCGGCTTGTGAGTGGGGAAATGGGGCTACAGTCTTATGCGCAGATTTGGCCTGCTGGATGGGTCGTTGGCCTTTACATGCCTATTTCCCAAGTACAACTTCCCCTAGCAGATTTTATCAGGCAGCTTTGGTGGGCATGGGTTGTACTTGTTTTACTTATGTTCCCTTTGCTGTGGTGGATGTTGGGCCGAGTGCTTACACCTTTGAGGCATTTGGAGAAACAGATTGGCGAGGTGGGTTTGGGGCACCGTGAGAGCGTCAGTTTGGCTACCAAGATGCAAGAGCTACAGCAGGTGGCGAGCACCTTTAACCGAGTGGAAGATGAACGGCAGCTGTTGTTAGGCAATCTTCAAGAGCGCGAGGCGTTTCTTGACTCGGTACTGAATGCAGCGCCGCAGGGTATGTTTGTCGCTAATATTAAAGGTGACATTACTTACATGAACCCTGCGCTACTAGAGATGCTGGGCATCTTTCCAGGCTCGCCTATGGAGTCTTGGCTTAAGCAGATCCACATGTCTGATCGTGATGGAGCTAAAGACATGTGGCTACATAGCCTGCGCACCGGTAGTGATTTTGTTCGCCAACTGCGTTTTTGCGCAGCGATAACGAACTTCTTTGGCTAGATATACATGCTCGGGTAGTCACGCTTTCTCAAGATGGACAGACTCTTGGTTTAGTGGGCGTAGTTAAGGATATTACTGAGCGCCGGGAGCAGGAAGCCATACAGCGCTGGGAAGCAGAACATGATCCGTTAACCGGCCTGTTGAATCGCAGAGGCTTTGAGCGCCGCCTAGAAGAAGCCTTTGCCGATTTTCAAAAAACCAGCACGCCTTCAGCTCTTTTGTTGTTTGATTTGGATCACTTCAAACCCATCAATGATGAAGGTGGCCACGCTCTAGGCGATGAGATGTTGCGCCGCATTGCTCAGGTGGTTGCCTGGGAAGTTCGCCGTAGCGACCATGTGGCGCGCAAGGGGGAGATGAGTTTGGCGTGCTGCTCCCCAGCTGCACCCTGGCTCAGGCAAGGAGAATCGCTGAATCCCTGCGTCAGTCGGTAGGGGAAATCTCTGTTACCCATGAAGGCAAAGAGTACATGGTTACACTCAGTATTGGCGTTACCACCTTTGATGAAGAGGATTCTAATGTGTCTGACGTTTTGGCACGGGCCGATGCCGGTAGTTACAAAGCCAAAGGGATGGGACGCGATGGGGTAGTTGTCAATATGCCTCACAATAACGATGACGTAATGGCGCTTTTCGATTCGCCCAAATAGTTTCTCATATAAGCACTCTAAGCCTGCGCAGCGGCTTGGCGTGCTTAGCAGTCGACAAAACATGTCCAGCAGTAGAGTATAAGCAGATGCTGAACTTGTCGTTAAAAGCCAGTTTTTAAAATCAAGGCTGACTGAGATACTGTTGTGAACCTACTTGAACTGTTTGCCCGCACGCTGGATGTCACGCTGCCTGTCTTTGCGATGGTGTTTGTAGGCCTGGGCCTTAAGCGCTTGAAATGGATTGATAGTGCCTTCGTCTCGACCGCTTCTGCGCTGGTATTCAAAGCAACACTCCCACGCTGATCTTCCTTAGTTTGATTAAAGCTGACCTAAGCGTTGCGCTGGACATTTCGCTGATGCTGTTTTTTGCTGTGGCAACGCTGGGGCAGTTTTTATTCAGTTGGGGCTGGGCGCGCTACCGTGTAGCACCTCAGGATCGTGGTATTTACGTTCAAGGCGCGTTTCGCGGCAATTGTGGGATAGTGGGTTTGGCGCTAGCGGCGGGCATGTACGGTAACTATGGCCTGTCAGCGGGCAGTCTTTTGCTGGCGTGGTCATCGTGATGTATAACGCGCTTTCGGTCATCGTGCTGGCATTTTACCAACCTGGTCAATCCACCGATTGGCGCAGCCTGCTCAAACACGTAGCGAAAAAACCCACTCATTATTTCCGTATTTGCAGCATTACCCTTTACCGCGCTCTCGATCCCGCTGCCCAGTTGGGTGATTACCTCAGGAAAACTATTTTGCCTCGTTAACACTACCGTTGGCGCTGATTTGTATTGGTGCGACGCTCTCCGTGTCGAGCATGCGTGACAGCAGCCAAGTGGCACTTGGCGCTAGTTTGATGAAGATGGTAACACTACCGGTGCTCTCCACCGTGGCGGCCTGGTTGGTGGGCTTTTCCGGCGAACAGCTGGGCTTACTGTTTCTGTTCTTTGCCAGCCCACCGCTGCCGCAAGTTTGTAATGGTCAAAGCAATAGGCGGCAATGTGGCTCTGGCCGCCAATATCATCGCCATTACCACCCTGATGGCGAGCATTACCGTTACGCTGGGCGTCTTTGCGCTGCGTTTACTCGGCTGGATATAGAGTTGAATAGCGCAACTCGGTTGGCCCTGCCTAAGCTGACGCGTTTACTACGCGCCCGCAAGTTTGGACGACGTTAGTCCCTGTAGCTCAGTAGGATAGAGCAGCCGCCTCTAAGCGGCAGGTCGCAGGTTCGACTCCTGCCAGGGACCCAACTGGGGTTCTTTACAAGTCCTGGGAAGGCTAAAAAAGAGTACAATACTCTGAAATACATGGTTTTTTACTCTTCGTCGTTCCTCATCGTTCCTTCCAAATCCCGCTGCTAAATGGTATACAGAATGGTATATACCCCCATTCGAAGATGCTCGGTATACCGCCATGGCACTAACTGTTCGACAGATAAACTCAACCAAACCTAGTACTAATACTCCGTCAGATGACAATTTGGCGCTCATCAATGGCCTGCTTCGCGTTTCTGGATAGGCAACGCTGGAGGAAGACACAGGCGAGATGAACTGACCCACAAAATCAGCTATGTGCACTAACCGTAGCGCGTGGTAACGAATCTCGCGAGGTACGAGCGAATGAGGCACCCGCGGATGGCGGCGGAACGACGCCCAGTGGCATCCAACCAACACTGCCTGCAAGAGCCAACCCTGCCACCGCGGCAAATGGAGTATGTTCCGAGCCTGGACGACCTGGATAGTGCCCAAGCCTAATCCAGCCATTCTGTAGCGTATGACCAACGCCCCGCCAATGTGCGGGGCGTTGGTATGTTAGGGCTAGGAATCCAAGCTCTGGCTGTCGCCCACCCATTCAAGCGGGAGAGACGCATGTGCTACTTTATATCTATTATTTTTGGAGAAAAAACAGCAATGGAAGTCACTATCGGTAATGATTCTGAATTGATCAGGCAGGCTCAAGGTATTCGTTATCAGGTGTTTACACGTGAACAGCAGATTCCTGCAGAGCTGGAACTGGATGGACTGGATGAGGAATCATTCCACGCGCTGGTAACGGACAACGGTGAACCCATTGCAACGGCCCGGCTAACGGTTAAAGAAGACGGCTCTTCTACCATGGCCAGGATAGCGGTCAGTGAGGTATGTCGAGGAATGGGCGTCGCTTCGAAAGTTGTTCAGGCAATGATGCAATATGCGCAGGAGTTAGGTGTCACTTCCATTGAGATCCATGCCCACACTTACCTTAGAGATTACTACGAAAGGTTTGGATTTGAGTTCATCAAGGAAGTAGAAGTCGTTGGCGAACATCAACTGATTGAAATGCGGTATCAGACAGCGCATTCATAACCAAACATTCAAGGTTGCTCTAGCGGCAGTTTTGTCAGTCATAGGCGTTCGCCCTAACCGCGACTTAGGGCGCGCTATCGCTTCGCAGCTCAGAAGATAAGATCCGTGGCCGCGAGTACACCGCGCTAAGTAAGGACGCTGTATCGGCAAAAGAAGGTGGTATGTGACCGGCGCCCCGTGGCGCCCAAGCAACGCCACCTGCACGAACCAACCACGACACCGCTTCGCGCTGCTCCCGCGGGTGCGCTTCGCTTACCACGCGCTACTCGATCTCGCGTGCACATGAAGATGGGGTTTCCAAGGCCGTGTGCACGTTACACTTCCTCTTCAAGGCAGCTATCAATCCAAAGCGGATATGGCGACAAAGGCAGCGGGAATGCTGCATGCGCTATGATTGGTATTATGTAACCGAATCATGGTGTTATGTATGCTTTGGTGGATGTTTTGGTATACGGAAAACTCCAGCATTTGAACTCGATCCCTTGGATGGCGGACATTTCAAGCTGTGGTATATCTAATACGGTCACTGTGGCATAAAAAAAACCGCTAATGCGGGGCTGAATAATTAAGTGGCCTGATTCATCAAGCTCTCATAAGGGATTCGAAGCCCCTCATGCAGGTTTTTGATCATGCGAAGGCTGAGTTTGCGCTTACGGTTCAGCACCTCTGACACTCGGCCGCTCGAGCCGATGTATGCTTCAAGATCACGCGGCGTTAGGCCCTGCTGCTCCATGCGGAATTTGATCGCCTCAATAGGATCAGACGGCCCGATGGGGTAGTGTTTATCCTCGTATTTCTCTATGAGGATTGAGAGCACTTCGATTTCGTCCGCTTCAGGAGTGCCTGTCTCAGCAGCCCAAAGCTCTTCAAGACGAGCAAATGCGCGGTCAAGATCGGCATCATTATGGATAGGCTGGATGTTCATTATATTGTCTCCGCATCGACTTTATCGTACTGGGCGTGGGTGCCAACAAAACGAACCCAAGCAATTTGCTGCTCATACCGAATGGAGAGTATGACTCGGTACTTGTTACCACCGATATTGAAAACAACCCTGCCACCTTTAAGGATGCTGGCGGTTCCAATGTCGGCCTTCAACTGTTGTGGCGTTTCCCAGGATGCTTTTAGCATCATGTTGTACCACTCGGTTAATGGGGTCTTGGCGTCGTCATAGCCCTGCTCCCAAAACTCTTTCAGTGTGCGCTTTGCTATGACTCTCATGCTTTCTCCCATTTTGGGAGATTTTGGGTTCTCCTGTTTTGGGAGTCAAGCTCTATTTTAACAAACTGGCACCACCCCACCCTTTAGAGCCAAGATCGGTTAGAGCGCCCGTAGAGGCGTGCCGACAAATACTTTAAGGGAATCCAATGGCGCCGGAAGCAGATCCGTCTTAAATCGATATACCGCTCAATATATATTTTTCGACCAAAAATCCCGTACCGATACAGCGAATAGCGAACTCGCTGCTAGCATTAGATCAGCTATCCAAGCGATTTCCTGAGCTTATCGCCGAGCTAACCGGCGTCGATCTAGGGAAAGATAAAGTAGGGATATTAAGCCTATCTCAAGCTGGGCCAGCTTCCTCAAAAACCTCATGTTGCTGGCGCGGTTTAACCGCCGCATGTTGATGAATGTTGAGATTGCTTAGGCCGCCAACCTGGTGTTCTCAACTGCACTGGTGCCGGTTTCCACCAGATCGCCAGTATCCGCCTCCTGGTATCCATGGCGGTATCCATCAGATGGCTAGTTAACACGAAGGGTGAACAGCCAGCACTGTTAACTAAATGTAGGCACGAATTTTCTTACGAGCGAAAAGTACGAATCGGTACGCAGCTTGGTACGCACGATAGGTGCGCAGCTAGAAGTGTGTCCGGGCGCATGACGACGTGTTTAGGCTAAATATGTAGCCCGTCATTTGACTTGTTGTGCAGATGGATTCAACATATTTTTGTACGTGATTTCAGTTATTTTTTACATAATTTTTTTTAAGTTTATGTTTTTTAGTATTTTTTATTCATTTTTTTGAGATAAAATTTTAGGGGATTTGAGATAATGAGTGACCCTGCTTCATTTCATCATCATGACCTGGTGCTTCTAAATCCATCCTTCGATTCACCTCTCGTCGATGTACTGTCTGAGCTTGAGTACCTTAGGAGGCTTCAGCTTGGTGGGAGTACGCCAGCACCTACATTTTTTCAGCTTAAAAATATTTTCCATATACTGGAAAGCTTGGGATCGGCAAGAATTGAAGGTAACCACACTACACTGGCTGATTATGTGGAAAGCACTTTAGAGGGTACGCAACGTTCGAGTGATCACTTGAGCGAGATAGCTAACATCGAAAGGGCTATGTCATACATTGAGGAAGAGCTGGAACCTGATTATCCCATATCAGAACATTTTATAAGAGAGTTACATCAACTTGCAATAGATGGTCTTGAGCGAGAAGGCGATGAAACTCCAGGTGCTTACAGAACAGGTCAAGTCAGAATAGCCAAGTCTAGCCATCTTCCTCCAGAGCCATTTCGGGTCGGAGAGTACATGCAAGAGCTGGTTAACTTTATAAATAATAGCGATCAACAAAAATACGATCTTATGAAAGTAGCTTTAGCCCATCATCGATTTGGGTGGATACATCCATTCACCAATGGAAATGGGAGAGTAGTTCGCTTATTAACCTATGCATTGATGATAAAATATGGCTTTAACGTTTCGATGGGCAAGACGGTCACAGGCCGTGTGCTCAACCCGACGGCTGTTTTTTGCAATGATCGAGAACGCTATTATGAAATGTTATCGCTTGCTGATTCAGGCTCCCCAAAAGCACTACATAACTGGTGTGTATACGTTTTGCAAGGGGTTCTAGATGAGCTGAAAAAGCTGGATAAGCTTTCAGACTATACATTTTTGAAAGAGAATATTTTGTGGCCAGCGCTAGAGCATGCCCGAGAAAGAGAGCTGATAACGGCACAAGAGAAAGATATTCTAAATTTGGCTATTGAAAGACAAATTGTTAAAGCAAGCGACCTTGCTTCTGTAATGAAGGGCTCAAAATCCCCTCAAAGAACATACCAAGTACGAAAGCTTGTTGAAGCTGGAATGCTTAGGCCTATAGCTGAAGGGGCTCGACAATATACGATTGGTTTTGATAATAGCTTTCTAGTCAGAGGTGTCATAAAAGCTCTGTCTGATAATGGATTTATTCCACCTCAAGTTGAAGGGCTCTAAGGGATAGTGAGTGCCTTTGAAGCAAGTGTTGAGTAGTAACGGCCTTTACTTTCACCTTAATCCTAAGGCTGCAAGGAAAATCTTCTTCTAAATTAGTATAGCGCTGGCGCTTAAAGCTGGAATCTCGGCTTGGAGCTAGCGCCAGCGCTATTTGCTTGAATATCCAGCCTGTTCCCGCCGTTCCCACTATTCTCGGTCAAAATAGACAGTCGCGAGTAAAAGCTTGCTCTCGCATGATGATTTTTACCATCTGAGCAATTTTGCGCCCGTTGCTGATGCCATTATTGTTGCATGGTTATGAGGCCTGGCTGCTAACAATCTAGAGACGTGCTGCGAGCATTCCCGTCTATACTGCGCTGGCACATAATAACTAAAGGGAATAGTCATGACCGTGCGAGTAATCATATTAGTGCTGGCGCTATGCTTCTCTGGAGCCTTGAGTGCTGAACAGCCACTAGATAGCTATGGCGGCTGGATTGGACAAGCAGACCTTCAAGTTGGCAATGAGGAAGCAGAGTGCACCTTATCGTTTGACGCGATCCCTGATGAGCTGACTATAGTCCAAGGCGGCTGTTGTCGTGTTTGTCGAAAGGGTAAAGCTTGCGGTAACTCTTGCATTAACCGCAACTATACTTGTCGTCAGCCAAGAGGGTGTGCCTGCGATGGGTGAGAGAAGCGCCAGTGTCGACGCCGGTGCTATAAGTCCGTAAAGGAGGTGCGGACATCCTTCATTGACGTTGACAACGTTGACAGATCTTGCCTGACGTCTTATCTATCCCGACTTCATCATGCGCTAGCGCCAACAAGTCAAGGGCATCAGCTCTTGGGTGATGACTTAGTACCGCCCACACCAGAGCGCCATTGACGCTTTGTCCAGAATAGAGGTGGAAAAGCCGCTTCAGCGTCCTTTGAAGCCCTTCCTCAAGCGCAGCCTGAGAGCGATAGTCAGCTCCGAAGTCTACGATCCTCACCATTACATTCATCTTGATCGCGCTTCGACTCAGCTTATGTCCGCGCCAATGCGAGATAAACGCCACAGCTACACCTAGTATAGGTACTGCCATTATTAAACTTCCGATGATGCTGCCGCCCATTCAGATGCCCTCTTAAAATTAAGACCGTCTCATTCTTTCAATGTGTTCTCAGCAAAGAGCTGATATGAAGACTACCGAGGCGTCAACTCGACAGCCCCTTTGGCAGTCTCGATTCGTTGATGAGCATTTGATTGACCTGAATGCCACCAAGGCATACTAGAGAGCTGCTTACTCTGCTCGTGGTAATGCCGCAGAAATTAACGCCATTCGCTTGCTCAGAAATACTCAGGTTCAAAAGGCTATTCAGAAAAGGATGAACCGGAGATCAGAGCGCCCCCGGTTGATGCCCCCTTAAACCTAGTCACCATCGTGGAAAATCGAGAAAAATACATCCAGCCAACTGATAAATGGTATGCGATAAGGTATGCGAAGATTTTTTATACTTTATTGAAGCTATATTAATCAATGGATTGATGGTTAGGTCTTGATCCTTCCAAGACACCATATCACTCTCTTTAGTCTCCCCGGGTTACACCGGAGACCCGATAACTATGCGGATTTATCCCTGATAGCTGGCCTGTGACGACACCACACTAATCAATGATTTTGTGGTATGGGTAAGTATGTGCTTTCAGGTAATAACTTTCTTCGCTTATATTCTTGAGTTGCTTTCGCAAGCTGAAAGCGATGAGGATTCATGCTCCCAGTACCAAGATCAGGCAAGCCTTTGCCGATGCATTTGATACGGTAGTTCTCGGTCGGCGGGGATTTACCAGCTTTAGGTGTGATGTTGACCGGTTCATTGAATCAGGGCAGGGGATCTATTGCTTGAATGGATGTTGGCCTGTGGAGTTGCGGCTAGCTGCATGCCAGAGCTTGAGCTTGAAAGAGGGGCTGGAGCTTACCTTTTTTCACCGACCTCCTTCGGCCAATAGCAACGACAACCCCATATGACCCAGGGAGGTAGTACGGAAAATTATTCCTTAGGTTTCAAGTCGCCAGTGATGTGGCAAATCGACTCCGTGGTATTTTCCAGTTTTACGGTGTTGTCTTGTATGTGACCTCCGAGTGGTAGGTTAGTAGTATGTCTGCTGTGCTTACCCATACGCACTAAGCCGTTAATTTTTATACCACAACTTAGCTGTTGTATTAATAAGACTTTGAAAAGACTGTTTAGCTTTCCTAGTTGCAACTGTAACTCTGGATAATTATCAAGCACGTTGTAAGCTTTCGAAATCAACGCCATTGCTTGATCAATATTTTTGATTTTTTCTTCTACTTCTTTTTCTGAGGTGGATTTATTGTCCATTGGGGCAAAGCTAATGGCTATATGTGAAATGGATAAGGTTAGGTATACCGCCTCTTCGTCGGTAGACATTCCGTTTTGAATTAACTCACACATATTCTCTAGGTCATGAATATAGCTGGCATTATGCATAGCTTTTTTCCTTAAGCTGCTTCATTTCTCGTTCCACCTGACTCACTAGCCATTTCAGGCGAATCACATGTTCTGAGCTTTGCTCTAAAACCGTGGTTTTAGCTCTGTCTCAAGCTGTCTTTTGAATTGTGTAACCTACTGGATTTGCCAAAGGAACCCATTGGGTCCTACATGGTACCCGATGGGTGCCATTGCTGTAAAGAACCGGTCTGGTTCATCATTAAGAAATGACAACTCACGATACCCACACACAGTACAAACTCCGTATGCCGCCCGAGTTACGGGACTGGTTGAAAGAGGCTGCCGACACTAACCATCGATCCATGAATGCTGAGATAGTCGCCAGGCTGCTCCGCACGGTTGAGCTAGATGGTCGAGAAAAAGCACTCGAAAGGGTGGGGTATGAGGAGAAGGAAACCATGCCGAACAGCGATTATAGAAACCTCAGCGAGGTGAAGCGTCAGCTAGAGGCTGCAATGAGTCAGCTTGATCGGGAGTTGCGCCACCTGGAGGCAAGCCAGCAAAAAGGTGAGTGAGGTTGGTACAAGCTCCACATGTCCAAAGGTTTTGGTTATTCATGCTAAATGATGGAGATAGCGATCTGAGCTTTGTTCAGGTCGCTTTTTATTATTTGGCGTAAAAGCTGAAAAGATTCAGACGCGCTAGATAATGTGCTTTTTCCCCATTCAAAATAAATGAATGACTCGAAGCTATCAACGATCTCCTCCAGACCGCGAGAACACGTACAGGCTAGCGAAGTGAACCAGCTTCATTGTCATGCAGTACAAGCAGCCGTGGGTGGCGTTTGCGCTACACACATGATTGGTCAATGGCGTTGACCTGGCGGCAGTGTGCTTTGTTAACCAAGGCTAGTAAGATAGCTGTATAGACAAACGGTCTTAATCGAAAAGGAGCTTCATGACGCGTCCTCCTCTCTACCAACAGATCCGTCAACATCTGTTGGATAAGATTCAGTGCGGAGATTGGCAACTGAATCATCAGATACCTACGGAAGAGCGGCTGGCGAAAGACTTTGGCGTGAGCCGGATGACGGCCAATAAAGCCATTAGAGATTTAGTGCAGCAGGGATACCTCGTGCGTCAACCCGGTGTCGGCACCTTCGTTACCGACCGTAAGGTTGAGTCCTCTTTGGTGGAGGTATACAACATTGCCGAAGAAGTGCTTTCGCGTGGGCATCGATACAGCAATAAAGTGATCAGCCAAGAGGTGATTGAAGCAGATGATGAAGTTGCATTGCGGTTAGGCGTGAGGCTTGGGAGTCGGGTTTTTCATACGCTAGTGGTACACCATGAGAATGATATCCCGATTCAGCTTGAAAACCGCTACGTCAACCCACGCTGGGTGCCTGATTATCTTGAAACTGATTTTTCACGCCATACGCCTAACGAGGTGCTGGTCGCCGCCTGTCCCATAACGGATATGGAACACATCGTTGAGGCGGTGCTGGTGGATGAGCAAACTGCAAAATGGCTAAGTATCGATACCCAGACGCCTTGCTTGAGCATGGTGCGGCGTACCTGGTCTGAAGAGCACTTGATTAGCTATGCGCGCCTGATCCACCCTGGAGACCGCTATAAATTACGCTCCTCCCTGCAAAGAAAAAGCGCCTGAATTGAAGCAAAGCAAGAGCCCAGCGAGGCCGGTTTGTTCGACCTCGTGGCATCTCGTTAATACTGGGATTCAACTGGTCAGTGACTGCACCAAGTAGCCCGCGGGTATCGCGAGTAACAAGCTCAAGGCCACGCGAATGAACCACACGATCAACATGCGGCCTACTGAAAGCGGAATGTTGGTAGAAAGAATGCAGGGGATGGAAGCAGAAAAGAACAGCACGGCGGAGACTGACACCACGCCAGCCGCAAAGCGGGCGACGAATTCGGCCTCGGCCATCAGTAGAGCCGGTAAGAACATTTCCGCCAGCCCAGAAGCAGATGCCTGCGCTAGCGCTGCAGCATCGTCTAGCCCCAAATGGCGACAAAGGGGTAAAACAACCATCCCAACCAGTCAAATAAAGGCGTGTATTTGGCGATGAGAAGCCCGAGCAGGCCTACCGACATGATCGAGGGTAGGATGCTGATGGCCATTATCAACCCTTCTTTAAAGTTGAGCGCTACGCTGCGGTGAAGGCTGGGCGCTTTGGCTGCAATCTCCGTGCCTGCTTGCCAGGCCGTGCTCAAGCGTTTCCCCGGTATTGGCTCCGGTTCCCCGTCACTCTTATGGTCATCCATGCTTGCCAGAGGCGGCAGCCGCACCGTGATAGCCGTGACGGTGAACGTAATCACCAGGGTGAGCCAGAAGTACCAATTCCAAATGCTCATCAGATCTAGCGTACGGGCCACGATGATCATGAACGTTGCCGACACCGTGGAAAAACCAGTGGCAATAATGGCGGCTTCCCGGGCTGAATACTGTCCTGCTTGATAAACCCGGTTGGTAATCAATAGCCCGATCGAGTAACTACCTACAAAAGAAGCAACGGCATCGATTGCCGAGCGCCCAGGGGTTCGCCAAATGGGCCGCATAACCGGCTGAACCAGTACGCCAATCAATTCCAGCAACCCATAGCTGATCAACAGTGCCAGGAAAATAGCGCCGATTGGTACGATCAAACCTACCGGAATCACCAGTTTCTCGAACAGGAAGGGCAGCATATCCGGTTCGTGCAGAAACGCCGGCCCCCAACCCGTTAACGCCATTACGGCAACAACGACGCCAATGATTTTCAGCACTGTGAAAATGCTTTCGGTCAGTGTTCGCCGCCAATAGCCTTTGAACAGTGGGTAGGCGGCACCCGCCACGATCATGGCTAAAGCATAAATGCCGCTGTATTCACCCATCAACGAACGCAGTCCTGTGACCATATGATCGAGCAGGATAGTACGCCGCCCCGCTATCTCGATGGGAACAAAAAAGATCAGGATGCCCAGAGCGCTAGGCACAAACAGTTTAAAGATGGTGGCAGCGTTGGTTCGCTGCTTAGTGGGCGGGTCTACGGGGTGCATGGGGTCGCCTCTCGTTGTTTGGTTGTCATCGCTATGACCTTGGTTTCTTATCATGTATATACAATAAGCTACCCCTATGTGGCATTTACGTATAGCGCTTTAAAAATAGACATTAGTCTAAGTTGTTAGTCGCTGTGTGCGCCTTATTCGATTCTTTTGTCATTATTAATCTATTGATATTTATTATTTTTGTCCGTTTTTATAATTTTTTATTAGGCTTTTGTTAGCGCTTGTTTTGTTGTTGCACTGCTTGACGAAGGATTAGCGGGTGGGCTTAATTGTATATACATTATGTTTGCTCCAAGGAGACCTCCATGGCTAATAACAAACGACGCTACATTTGGCGCGATATCAGTGTCTTCGATGGTCAGAAAACGTTGCCGGAGCCTATGGCCGTCATTACTCAAGGTGAACGTGTTGTCACCATGACGCCCATGGATGGCTTCGATGAGTCACAGGCGGATGGTTGCCATGATATGGGGCGGGGCGGCGTCATGACGCCCGGCCTGGTGGATTGCCATACCCATTTGGTGTTTGGCGGCGCCCGCGCGGACGAGTTCGAGGCGCGTTTGGAAGGTGCCAGTTATGAAGACATTGCCCGCCGTGGCGGGGGCATTCTGAGTACCGTTTTGGCGACGCGGGAAGCGAGTGAACAAACGCTCTTCAATGCCGCCTTGCCACGTCTTAAAGCGCTGGTTGAGGAAGGCGTCACTACGGTCGAGATCAAGTCGGGCTATGGGTTAGACGTGGCTAATGAACTGAAAATGCTGCGGGTGGCCCGGCGTCTAGGTGAAGAGTTGCCAGTACGCGTGTTGACGACACTGTTAGGTGCCCATGC
This sequence comes from Halomonas sp. PA16-9, assembly GCF_009728585.1. NCBI lineage: Bacteria > Pseudomonadati > Pseudomonadota > Gammaproteobacteria > Oceanospirillales > Halomonadaceae > Halomonas > Halomonas sp. PA16-9. The sequence goes on from NZ_CP040451.1 coordinate 1,793,603, forward strand.
CTTGCCGCCGGAGTATCAGAACGATAGCGACGGCTATATCGAGCTGGTCTGCAATGAAATGATTCCTGCCGCAGCGGCGGAGGGGCTGGCCGATGCCGTCGATGTCTTTTGTGAAAAAATCGCCTTTTCAGTAGCGCAGTGTGAGCGGGTTTTCAAAGCCGCCCAAGCTCATGGTTTACCCATCAAAGCACATGCCGAGCAGCTCTCAAATTTGGGGGGCGCTGCGATGGCAGCCCGCCACGGCGCATTGTCAGCTGACCACATTGAGTATCTTGACGACACCGGTATTGCTGCCATGCGCGAGGCAGGCAGCGTGGCTGTCATTCTTCCCGGTGCTTTCCACACCCTGCGTGAAACGCAGCAACCGCCCATTGCGGGGCTGCGCGAAGCGGGCGTGCCGATGGCTGTTGCTACCGACGCCAACCCAGGCAGCTCGCCGATATTTATGCCCACGTTAATGCTCAACCTGGCTTGTACGCTGTTTCGAATGACGCCCCAGGAAGCGTTGGCGGGTATGACTGCCAATGGTGCTGCCGCGCTAGGGTTGAAAGGGCAGGGGCAGCTTCACGAAGGCGCGGTGGCTGATTTGTGTGTCTGGGATATTGAGACACCTGCTGAATTGGCGTACGCGGTGCAGCCAGGACGCCTACGGCAGCGCGTCTATCAGGGGGAGTTAACCCATGGCCGCTGATACGCCTATTGATATGTCGCTCTGGCAGGGGCGCACGGATCCTGAACCCGATAGTGACCGTTGGCACCAGCGTATTGAGCCGTTAGCCAGTAACGCCGTGCCGGGGTGTGTATTGCTGGGCTTCGAAAGTGATGCAGGTGTTGCGCGCAATCAGGGCCGCACCGGCGCTGCTGAAGGCCCTAATGCGTTACGCCGTGCGCTGGCGCCGTTGGCTTGGCATCGCACAGCGCCTGCTTACGATGCCGGCAATGTGCGCTGTGTTGATGATGGGTTAGAGGCAGCGCAACAGACGCTTGCTGACCGTCTGACGTCATTATTAACCGCTGGCCATCTGCCCATTGTGCTGGGTGGCGGGCATGAAGTGGCCTATGCCAGCTGGCTTGGTCTGGCGCAGTCTTGTATGCCAAAAACGGCACCACCGCGGATTGGCATCATAAACCTGGACGCGCACTTTGATTTGCGCGATCCAGCGCATATTCGCTCCTCAGGCACACCCTTCGCCCAGATTGCCGATAAGTGCCAAGAGTGGGGTTGGTCGTTTCGCTACGCCTGCCTGGGGTAAGCCGCGCTGCTAATACGCGCGCCTTATTTACCGCGCCGCCGCGCTCGGAACATTGGTTCGGGAAGACCGCGAGATTGATGCGCTACGTCTTGATTCTATCGTCAGAGACGTACAGCGCTTCATCGCCAAGTGCGACCACATTTATCTGACCATTGACCTGGATGTACTGCCTGCTGCCGAAGCCCCCGGCGTCAGTGCGTCTGCCGCACGCGGTGTTTCGCTTGCCTTGATTGAGCCGCTGATTGAAGCAGTGCGTGACAGCGGCAAGCTTCGTCTGGCGGACTTGGCAGAGCTCAACCCCAGCCTGGATATCGACAGCCGTACCGCCAGAGCGGCGGCTCGGCTTGTGCATTTGCTGACCTTAGATAACTGAATTTAGAAAGCTAACCCTGAATGACTGACCAGGGCACCGCTCTAGACCAACGAATAACGAACGGAAACACAAGGAATGACGCCATGCCAACCAACGATAAACGTCACGATGCTTCACGTAAGATCATTGCGCCGACCGGTACTGAGCTCAGCTGTAAAAGCTGGCTGACCGAAGCGCCGCTTCGTATGCTGATGAACAACCTTCATCCGGATGTGGCCGAAAGCCCTGAGGATTTAGTGGTGTATGGCGGCATCGGCCGCGCTGCCCGTGACTGGGCGTGCTACGACAAAATCGTCGAAACGTTACAGCGTTTGGAAGATACCCAGACGCTGCTAGTGCAGTCTGGTAAACCCGTCGGCGTTTTTGAAACCCATAAGGATGCGCCCCGGGTATTGATCGCCAACTCCAACCTGGTACCTGCCTGGGCTAACTGGGAGCACTTCAACGAACTGGATCGCAAAGGCTTGATGATGTACGGCCAGATGACGGCGGGTTCTTGGATCTATATTGGCTCCCAGGGAATTGTGCAAGGCACCTATGAAACCTTTGTTGAGGCGGGTCGCCAGCACTACGACGGTGAGCTTAAGGGGCGTTGGATTCTGACCGCCGGGCTGGGTGGGATGGGCGGCGCTCAGCCGCTGGCGGCTACGTTGGCCGGTGCCTGTTCACTGAATATTGAGTGTCGGCAGGCGAGCCTCGACTTCCGCTTGCGTACCCGCTACCTGGATGAACAGGCTGACAACCTTGATGACGCCCTGGCGCGTATTGAGCGCTATACCGCTGAAGGCAAAGCTATTTCTATCGGCCTGTGTGGTAACGCCGCCGATGTGCTGCCGGAACTGATTAAACGCGGTATCAAACCAGATATGGTTACGGATCAGACCAGTGCCCACGACCCATTGCATGGCTACCTGCCTTCCGGCTGGACATGGGAAGAGTACGTGGCGCGCGGCAAATCTGAGCCTGAAGCCACCGTGAAGGCGGCCAAGCAATCGATGGCGGTGCATGTGCAAGCGATGCTCGACTTCCAGAAGATGGGCGTGCCCACGTTTGATTACGGCAATAACATTCGGCAGATGGCAATGGAAGAAGGGGTTGCCAACGCCTTTGATTTTCCGGGTTTTGTGCCTGCCTATATTCGTCCTCTCTTTTGCCAGGGTATCGGCCCCTTTCGCTGGGTGGCGCTCTCCGGGGATCCTGAGGACATTTATAAGACCGACCAGAAGGTCAAAGAGCTCATTCCCGACGACCCGCACCTGCATAACTGGCTCGACATGGCGCGCGAGCGGATTAGCTTCCAAGGGCTGCCAGCACGCATTTGCTGGGTGGGGCTTAAAGACCGTGCCCGCTTGGGGCAGGCCTTCAACGAAATGGTGAAGAGTGGCGAATTGAAAGCACCAATCGTTATCGGTCGCGACCATCTCGATTCGGGTTCCGTTGCCAGCCCCAACCGCGAAACCGAGGCGATGATGGATGGTTCTGACGCCGTTTCCGACTGGCCACTGCTCAATGCGCTGCTAAACACCGCAGGCGGTGCCACATGGGTGTCGTTACATCATGGCGGTGGGGTAGGCATGGGCTACTCCCAGCATTCTGGCGTGGTGATCGTGTGTGACGGCAGCGATGATGCCCACGCCCGCTTAGGCCGTGTGCTGCGCAATGACCCGGGCACCGGCGTGATGCGCCATGCCGATGCTGGTTATGACATTGCTAAACAGTGCGCCAGCGAAAACGGTCTTGATTTGCCGATGCTCAATCAGTAAAGCCCGCACAAATACAACAGTTGAGAAGGTGGGATGACCACCTTCCTGTCTCTAAAGGCGAATAAATGAAACATCTAGAAATTCAGCCTGGCAAAATGACCCTTGCCCAGGCCCGCCAGATCCACGAAGCGCATGTGCCTGTCACGTTACCGGAAAGCGCCAATGCGGATATCCAGCGAAGCGTCGATTGCGTGAACCGGGTCGTCAGTGAAAACCGCACGGTCTATGGCATTAATACGGGGTTCGGCTTATTGGCCCAGACCCGCATTGCCAACGAAGATCTTGAATCGTTACAGAGCTCCCTGGTGCTCTCTCATGCCACTGGTGTGGGAAGGGCGATAGACGACGCTCTAGTGCGTTTGATTATGGTGCTTAAGGTCAACAGCCTGGCGAGAGGCTTCTCCGGCATCCGCCGTGAGGTATTGGATGCCCTGGTGGCACTGATCAATGCCGAGGTTTACCCACATATTCCGCTTAAAGGATCGGTGGGCGCTTCCGGTGATTTGGCGCCCCTGGCACATATGAGCGTTGTGCTGCTAGGCGAGGGCAAAGCCCGCTACAAAGGGGAGTGGATCTCCGCCGAAAAGGCACTGGAAATCGCTGGCCTGGCGCCAATCACGCTGGCACCCAAAGAGGGCCTGGCGCTGCTTAATGGCACGCAGGTATCGACCGCCTATGCCCTGCGGGGGCTATTCGACGCCGAAGACCTGTTTGCGGCGGCGACGGTATGCGGTTCGCTAACCGTAGAAGCCACTTTGGGGTCACGTTCACCCTTTGACGCTCGGATTCATGAAGTGCGTGGCCAGCGCGGCCAGATTGACGCGGCCGCCGCTTACCGCCATCTCCTCGGCGAAAAGAGTGCCGTCGGCGACTCCCATGCCAACTGCGATAAAGTCCAGGATCCCTACTCGTTGCGCTGCCAACCACAGGTGATGGGCGCTGTATTAACCCAGATCCGTCAGACAGCCGAGGTGCTCGCGGCGGAAATCAACGCGGTCTCTGATAACCCGCTGGTATTTGCCGAGCAGGATGACATTATTTCCGGCGGTAATTTTCATGCTGAACCGGTGGCCATGGCCGCTGACAACCTGGCGTTAGCCATCGCCGAGATCGGCTCTCTTGCCGAGCGGCGTGTCTCCTTGATGATGGACAAACACATGTCTCAGCTACCGCCATTCCTGGTCGAGAACGGCGGGGTCAATTCTGGATTTATGATCGCCCAGGTTACCGCCGCGGCGCTGGCGAGTGAAAATAAAGCCTTGGCGCACCCCCATAGTGTCGACAGCCTGCCTACCTCGGCTAACCAGGAAGACCATGTCTCAATGGCGCCTGCTGCCGGTAAGCGGTTGTGGGAAATGGCGGAGAATGTGTGCGGCATTTTAGCCATCGAATGGCTGGGGGCGTGCCAAGGGTTGGACATGCGCCAGGGCTTGACCACTACCCAGCCGCTAGAGCAAGCCAGGCAACTGCTACGTGCGCGGGTCAGCCACTACAAGCAGGATCGCTTCTTCGCGCCCGATATCGAAGCCGCTAGCGAACTAATACGTGAGCGCACCTTAAGCCCGCTGGCGCATCCGCATACGTTGCCAAGCCAGTTTTAAGGCGTTTCATGCGTTCCCTGTGGCGCTAGGCCATAGGGAACGCATTATTACCATCTAACAACAAAGTAGGTTTTTCATGAATGCTATCGTTCTGGCTATCCTAGTGATGGTCGGCTTGAGTCTTGCTCGCGTTTCAGTTGTGTTTGCCCTTATCGTCGCCACGCTGGTAGGTGGGTTATATGCGGGTATGCCTATTGGTGAGATCCTTGACGCCTTTAATGAGGGGTTGGGTAATGGCGCCACCATCGCGCTCTCTTATGCAGTGTTAGGGGCGTTTGCCGTTGCTTTATCCCGTTCAGGTATCACCGAGCTGCTGGCCAGCCGGGCGATTGGACGTTTCCAGTTAGACGAGTCAGGTGGGAGCCGCCGCACGGTTACCTATACACTGCTGGCGGCGCTTTTAGCCGCGGCAGTCAGCTCGCAGAACTTGATTCCTGTCCATATTGCTTTTATTCCAGTGCTGGTGCCGCCGCTGCTAAAGCTGATGAATCATCTGAAGCTTGACCGGCGACTGGTGGCTTGCGTGATTACCTTCGGTATCACGGCGCCGTATATGTTATTGCCCGTAGGTTTTGGGGCGATATTCCTGAATGACATACTGCTCGCGAACCTCAACGAAAGTGGCGCGGCGCTGGGGTTGGAAGTGACCCGTCAAATGGTGCCACTGGCGATGGCGATTCCCATTGGTGGCATGGCATTAGGGTTAGCGGTGGCAGTGTTTTGGAGCTATCGCAAGGGGCGTGACTACCAAGATCGTGAGCTGGCCCATGGTGATAAATCGCCCCAAGAGGCCGCGCTTTCTCTAGCCGGATGGCAAAAGGCCATGCTGGTTATTTCCCTGGTAGGTACGGTCACCGTGCAACTGATGACGGGCTCTATGGTACTTGGCGGTATCTTTGGGTTTGCCTTGCTCTCCATGAGCGGCGTTTTCCGCTGGCATGAGCAGGACGGTATCTTTACCGAGGGGATGCGCATGATGGCCCTGGTCGGCTTTATCATGATTTCAGCGGCTGGTTTTGCCAGTGTGATGCAGGCCAGTGGCGAGGTGGAAGGGCTAGTGGCGAGCTCTGCCGACCTTATCGGTGACAATAAAGGGCTGGCCGCATTGATTATGCTGCTGGTCGGTCTTTTTATCACCATGGGCATTGGCTCTTCGTTTTCGACCATTCCCATTATTGCTTCGCTCTATGTGCCTCTGGCACTGAGCTTTGGCTTTTCACCCATGGCGACAGTGGCATTGGTAGGCACGGCCGCTGCCTTGGGCGACGCTGGTTCACCCGCTTCAGATTCCACTCTAGGCCCCACCGCAGGCCTCAACGCCGATGGGCAGCATGACCATATCTGGGATAGCGTGGTGCCTACCTTCCTGCACTACAACATCCCGTTGATTGTGTTCGGCTGGGTTGCTGCTATGGTGCTTTAAATCAGCTGAATGGATCGAACCGCAATACAATTTCGTGACGCTTAAGTAGTACCTAATCATACGCCAGCGTATGGCCAACGCCCCGCCTTTGTGCGGGGCGTTGGCGTGTTAGGCAGGGCGGGCGGTTGATTTGACTCCCGCCAGGGACGCCAAACTCTATCTGCTAATTAGATGCCATTGACATCCATCACGCCTGGACGATGTAGATCGAACTGGAGTGGAAGTCACATCGTGCGCGCTTGGTTATTGAGACTGCCTTCTATACCAGTGGATGAAATACAGTGACTGCCTGTAAGTGCTTATCGTTTGTTTGGTCGTCTGTGCTGCTGAGTGGCACGGCTGGACATCTTTACGTCACGAAAACTATGGCTACCAACTTCCGATTTTATTAAAGACAATTTCCACCACTTGATTTTTTCTTGCACGAATAAGTTCCCAGTCATTTAAAAGGGCTAATGCATACACTCGCTTAAACAATTCTTTGTTCAAATGAGGTGTTAAAATGTATTTCCTCGGTTATTCAGTTGTTTAAAATAAAGTAAGGGAAGCTGTCTTGATTGATTTTGTTAATAAGAAATCAGTGCATTAGCTTCTGGATGTGGCCTGGAATGGTATGTTTTTAGTCCTTGATAGTTAGGTTTCTACTGTAAAAAAGCATTAGTTGGCGTCATTTTTTAAACGGAAAATGTATTATTTTTAATGTTTATTTTGTTTGGTAACAGTAAAAAATAAAACCTAAACTTTGTTTTCTTGGTTAGTTGGCCTGATTTTTATAATAAGTCTGTTGATGTTTTTTTTATCCGAACTATTTTTTAATCAGTGCGTGGCTTTGCGTGGAAGCTATGCAGCAGCGTTTGTTGCCGCTAGCTTTAGCATTGTTGATAAAACTAATGAAGCTGAAAATTGCTTGCAGATTAAAGTTCATGATGCGAAGTAGGGCTTGCGTTCTGTTTTAGTAATTTTTAGTTAATTTGTTGCCCGAAAGCTGTTTTAAAATAATCAGTTAAAAGGATCCTCCCATCATGGTTACGAATAATTTTTCTCAAAGCAGTTTAGATCTCAACGGAAAAATTACCTTGTCCCAACCTACCGCACTGGTGTGGGGGGCAGATGGTCGCCTCTATATCACTGAGCAGAGTGGTGATGTCAAGGTTTTAACCGTAGCATTTGGAGATCCTAATACAGCAGATAGTGACAGTACGGCAAGTTTCTATGTTGTTGAAGCTGAAACTGTTTTTTTAGTAAAGGAATTACCTAACCATAACGATGATGGTGCCGAGGGAGGATCTAACAATCGTCAAGTTACGGGTATTGATGTAACCCCGCAATATGATGAAAATGGTGACCCGGTCATAATTAATGGAAAGCCGGCAGTCAATATCTATGTGACATCTAGTGATAATCGCATTGGTGCTGGGAGTAGTGGCTCTGACACAGGTCTCGATACAAACTCTGGCATCATTACGCGCCTAACGCAGACAGTAGATGGATGGGAAGCACTAGATCTTGTCCGGGGACTTGCTCGTTCCGAAGAGAATCACTCTCTTAATGGTTTGGAAGTCATACAAGAGTTTGACGATAACGGTCGTTTACTAAGTGAGAGGCTCATCGTTGCTAACGGGGGTAATGCCAATGCTGGTGCACCTTCGAATAATTTTTCTGGACAGCAGGAAACGGCCTATAGTGCGGCGATTCTAGAGGTCGATCTTGATCAACTTAAATCCATGGAGATCAAAAACGATGATGGCCGCAATTACGTCTATGACATTCCTACCTTAAACGACCCCTCACGCTCTCCGAGCGAAGAAGCGCTCACTGACCCCTTTGGTGGTAATGATGGCTTCAACGGTGGAAAAATAGACCCTAACGGCCCAGTGCAGATTTATTCTGCGGGGTATCGTAATGCCTATGATGTAGAAGTTACCGAAGATGGACGCGTCTGGACTTATGATAACGGCGCTAATAATAGCTGGGGCGGTCGCCCTGTTGGGGAGGCGGGGGATAATGGTGGCAATATCGATGCTGAACAAGATGAAAACTATATAGCTACCAATCTTAATAACGGTGATGGTAGTGGTAGTGACAGCATCAATACTGAAGCTTGGAATCCTAAAAACCTCGATCAGTTTCACGAAATCACTCGATCAGACGATCTCGCTGGCCGGGTTCTTTCCGCTGGTCAGGCGGGCGCCGCCACCTACGTAATGGCGCATCCTGACTTTGACGATCCTTTAACCCTGGTTTACGGCGGCCACCCGAACCCGACACGTGCCAGTGGCGGTGAAGCTGGGCTCCTCTTTACGCCCAAAAATGGGGTTGAGGACGCTTTCCTGCTGGTATCTGAAGAGCACTACGACAGTGTTATCGACTGGCTGGTTACTGTTGAGGATGAGTCTAACGGCGTGTCTTCTGGGGATCTTACAAGCCGCGTTATTAGCTTAGTTCCTGGAGAGCTGTATTACATTACCGAAAATGGTGAGGCGTACCTGACTAGCGACTATACCCAGACGCCGCCGAGTATCGGAGGATCCGATGTACTCGGAACCGCTGGGGTGCCGGCAGATATTGATGACGTGGTGGCCACACTTAACGCTATCGAAGGCAACTATCTCGAAGGAGGATATAACGATGGCGCAATTGACTCAGGTACAGGGTCGATCAATGGCTTGACCGAATATACGTCGACCGTTTTTGATGATGGTGAGACGAAGATGTCCGGCGCTCTTATGGCAGTACAGTTGGGCGGTGGCAACCTCATCGTGATGGGGCGGGATGAGAATGGCGTCATGCAAACCGCAAGCGGTAGCGGCGGGGTAAAAGCTGCTGAGAGGATCACATTGACGTTGTCAGGTAGTCCTCTTGGGCTGGCTTCTATTGGCGATGACCTATCTGCATGGGATAACCAGGCAGCGTTCCGTGGTTCTGTTTGGGCAACTGTTTACAGCGGAAGTGGTACCAAAATCGAAATCCTACAGCCCAATAATGGCGCTGTTCCTCTCGCCGGCAGTGAAGCCGCTGATCCGACTGATCATGATCTTGACGGCATTAACCATATTCATGATCCATTTGAGTACAGCGCTGCAAATGGTCTCGCGCTGACGCCAGGCGAAGCCATCGTCATGAATTTTCAGCCTACCGAGGCTCCCTATCCCGGCACCATCGGTGATACTGGTTTGATGGGCGCAGCACTTGATGGTACGACACCGAACCAGGATGCCAACCCGGATCAGGGGCTTCCCGGCCTTTATGATATCGGCGGTAATATCATTCCCGGTGCCAATGCCGCGCTGTTCCAAATCAAGGAGGTTGTGCCGGGCACTGTGGTCGGCCCTGTAAATAGCGTTCGTGATGCTATGCATGTGGGTGTTAATCCCAGCAGTGATGTTCAGCGTCTGGTGGCCACAACACAGGTGCTCAACTGGATTGCCGATAATGGCAGTGTTGAAGATGGCCAACTGACTGGACTCATGTTTGGCGATGGTACTCAGGCCAACTTCGTACGCCTTGTGTTTGGAGAGGTAAACGGAGAAGCTGGCTTTGAAGTTGGTTATGAAATCAACGACAACAATTATCAGGCGTTGGCTCAAGTGGCGGTGCCAGGACTGACAGATACTGCTGTTACGCAGGTTGAATTATACCTCGAGATCGATATGGCTGACGGCTTCGCCCTCTACGCGGGCTACCGTCTCAATAGCGAGGATGCCTTTACCGAACTGCCTCTGAATGGTTTTACGCTGCCTGAGGGTGTTTTACGTGACGTCCTGACAGGTAGTCATACCATCAGCGATGGTGATTCCCAGGCCCCCTCTGGAGCTGCTTTTGGCTTCCTAGCTGAAACCAGTGAAGGTGCGCCTCTTGCACCGGTTAACTTCGAAAACCTCAAAATAAATGGCTTCGGTAATGAGATTGAGGCAGATTCGGCTGGCGGTGTGGGGGCCGAAGGCTCTAATGGTATTGACACTATTATCTATACCGGAACCGATACCGTACTGTCGCCGCTGGATGACAGCGTCGAGAACTTCGATGGCTCCGGCACCATGGCAGATTTTCATGCCACTGGTAATGGCGGCGACAACGTGATGATCGCCGGGAGTGGCAATAATACGTTTACAGGGGGCGGTGGAGCCGACAGCTTCCAAGGTACGCTCGATACTATAAACGGTACTGAAATCACCGACTTCACACCCGACGATGAAGTCGTTGTTCAGGGTGCTTCGTTCGATGCCAGCGACGTAACCTATCAAGCTGGATCCGCGATCATTACTATCAATAACGAAACGGCAATCACTTTTAGTGGTGAGGGTTTTGAAGACTTCGATCCCAGTACTGGCGAGTCAGTATTCAGCTTCACGTCCACCGCCAACGGGACGCGCATTACCACTGTACCTGCGTTGACTGCGGTTGCCGCGATCAGCTCGGGGGGGCCCGATATTAACAACGTCACCGTACGTGACCAGACAATTGATTTCCTCTCAGACATGACCAACGCTGAGGTTAATGGCTGGGTTAGCGGTGTCACCTCCAAAGATTATGTCAACGTAGTCGACATCGACGGCAGTGTCCCCGATGAGCTGCATCAGTCTGAGCGCTCGGCAGAAGATGCCGGCGAATGGGGCTACTCGATTCCGGTCGAGAACGGTGAATACCTGATCGATATGTATTTCGCCGAGATTTACCATGGTGTGGAAAACAGCAGCGGTACTGGGGCGCGTGTCTTTGACATCAGCATTGAGGATGCGCTGGTGGAAGATGACTATGACATCATTGGCGATGTTGGTAGCGCAGCAACCGAAGTGATCAAGACCTACGCCGTTACCGTCACTGATGGTGTTCTCAACATTGGCTTCGATGCCTCGGTCAACCAGGCCAAAATCAGCGGTTTGGTGGTCTGGCAAGTTGGTGGAACCTATGTGCCACCTGAAGATGTAACACCACCGGAAGTAGTGTCGATAATGATCGATCAACCTTTCGATAACGACAGTGACATCTTGGCCACAGTAGTGGTTACCGATAACGCTGGAATTAATGTTGATTCTATCAATGGTGATGAGCTGATTTTTACCGGTTATGAGCCTGGTGCCGTCTCCCTGGCTGATAACGATGCTATTACACTCAGCAATGATGGCAAGACCGCTACTATCCAGTACACCATTTCCCCGCCGACAGGTTCTAATGCTTGGGAAAATGGTGCTTTCAAGGTTGGCGTTGCTGCAGGTAGCTTTACTGATACGACAGGCCTTGGTATCGCCGCTTTTGAAACGGATGTCATTATTGCCCGGAACCTTGAACAGCTCGTCAAGGGGGCGTTGCAAAGAGCGATAAACGTCGGACCAACCAGCAACACTATCGATAATAGTCTCGAGGGTGATGATAAAAATACTTATGGCGGTGCCATCACTAATGATCCGATTCTGGGTATCGATCTTGAGGCGGATGACCCCGCGTATTACTCGCCGAGTACAAAAACAGGCAGTAATATTGATGGTAAAGCCGGAGCAACCGGTAGCAACAGTGGTGGGGTCGATCTGGATGGTTCTGCCTACCACACCTATCGTGACTCTGCTGCTGGCTCATACACAGCAACCTATGAAGTGCCCAATGGTTTATATGTGGTGGAGCTGCATTTTGCTGAGCTTTATCAAACCCAGGGCGGCCAGCGCCAGGGTGACTACACGATACAAGGCGAGTTGTTTGCTGAGAACTTTGATGCCTTTATAGCAGCGGGAGGAGCCGACAAGCCAACCGTTCTTACCAAAAACGTTATAGTGACAGATGGCAAGATCGTTATTGATGTCAATGCGGATAACGGCGAGCCGGGCTTCAACGCCATAGCTATTTATCAGGCAGTCGACAGCGGTATACCGATTGCCAGCATTCTTTCGATTGAAGCGCCGGAATCGAGCGATGGACAGGTTATTGTCACTGTCCAGTACACTGACGATGGCAACATTTCTGGCACACAGATCGGTGCTACCGATGTCACTGTTTCCTCTGCCGCTGGTGCGTTAGTTACTCCTTCGCTGGTGGCTTATGATAGCGCCAGTGGCATTGCCACCTATACCTTTGACGCCCCTGAGAGCGGCTGGCAAACCGGGACAATCACCGCTTCAGTCGCCGCCAATGCAGTACTCGATAGCGATAACAATGGCAACAGCGCAACGGCTAGTTCGGTTTATGTGAATTACTCGAGCGATGGAGTCATCCTTGAACTTGATTTCGAGAATCCCGGGTCGCCGCTTGAGGAAGGCGGTTTTGATGGCACGCTGGGTGACGTTGTAGATGATACGGTCTTCACTACTGTGGAGGGAGGCGAACTGATCGTCTGGACATCCAATGGCGACATTTCACAAGCGGCTGACCCGAGTGCGAATGACTTTATCAAGTATGTGGCACTGGGCGATCCAGCGTTAGAGACGATAAACATTACCTCGCGCTTTGATAATCCCTTCCCTGCCGCTCTCGCAGCCCAAGAGCTACCAACTGATACTGTCCCGAACTTTGCCCAGCAAGGCATAGTCTTCGGTCTTGGCAGTCAGGGCAATAATGAGCTCGTCAAGCTAGTGTTCGGTGGTAATGGCGGTAACGGGGTGCAAATCTGGTCCAAAAGCGCCATTGATACAGTCATTCCGCTTGCGAATATGCTGAGTAATGCCTCAACAACCCTGAATGATATTGCCTCTGTAGAACTGACGCTAGTCGTCAACAAGACAGCCGGTACTGTGACTCCTATCGTTACTTTCTTCGATACTAACGAAAATGTTCTGGGGGGCTTGCGTGCCGAGGCAACCGATGGTTTCGCAACGGCGTCCCTGAGGTGTTGCCACCCGCAGTGCTAAGTAATCTTACTGATCTGAACTCAACAACGGCAGTTGGGGTCACTTCAACTGATTACAACAATCCCATAGAGTCGTTCATGGCTAGTTGGGATTATCTCAACGTGACCTCGCCGGATCTCATTTCAGAGCCAACGGATCCCACCACTACTCTGGCTATCGTTAATGCTCCTGACATCATCGAGAATGGAGACGATGGCTTCACGACACTGAACTTCGGCCTCACCGCTTCAGATGGCTTTAGTGGCGAGGTGGAATTGACCCTGAGCATCGATGGCGCGACCGTGACGGATACGTTGAACTTCAGCGACGGCACCGCCATCCTGTCGGTTGATGTGCCTAATGACGATGTGGCTAATGGTACCAACGAAATTTCAGTCACTTTGGTCGCAGTCAATAGCACAGGGTTGTTTGAAATTGATGCATCGGCGGCCACAGCAACGGGCAGTGTGACCGAAGACGATGAGGGCTCTGTGCCCAATCCGGACGACCTGGATGAGGACGGCGTTAATAATGATGACGACCTTTTCCCATACGATGCTGCTAATGGCATGATTTTAGCGGCTGGCGAAACCTTCTTGCTTGACTTTGAAGAAGACACCGCGAGTCCCTATGAGGCTGGCCTGACGGGGTTAATGGGCCGGGCAAATGAGAGTAATTCTGCTGGAGCTGTCGAGAGCGGTACAGCAAGTGTCGAGAATGGCACACTCAATATTGTAGCCGATACAGGAGATCACTATACCAACAACAATTCTCAGAAGGATGCATATGCGGTAGGGGTGAAGAATCCTGGTGGCTTTATCGTTGAGACAAGTTTTGCTATGCCGGACTTCGATGATCAGCAAGAGGGCCTGCAGGCACCACTTAACTACCAGGCTGGTGGTGTTGCGGTCAGTCTTTCGGAAGACAATCTAGTGAAATGGATTTTCGGTGCGAACGGTACCGCTGCTTTCCAGCTCGCCCATGAAAATAAACAGGTAGAGGGAGCAACACCTGCTGTTCCAGGCGCGACCTTTGCCTTACCGAGTGGTGTTGTCTACAGCGACATAGCTTCAGTGAAGCTGATGCTTGAAATAGTCGTAGATACTACATCCGGCGAAGTTAAGGCACTCACTCGCTCTGTATTGACGTTGAATAATACCAATATAATTGACGGTGCTTCGGAGAAATAACGCTGACTGATCCGTTGGCTTCAGCAATTAAGGATGAAGCTCAGGGCGTCAGCGTAGGCTTTATACAAACATCCACCGGTGGCCAGTCGCCTGATACTTTCGACATTTCTTACGACTATCTCCAGGTCTCCTCGACCGAAGAGGCCGAACCTCAGGTACTGGTTGGCATAACAGATGCTGTTCCGATGGTCGAAAACGGCGACGAGGGCACTACCACGCTAAGCTTCGGCCTTACCGCCTCGGAAGGCTTCAGCGGCGAGGTGGCTCTGGATCTCACTATTAATGGTACATCCGAGCCCCGCACGGTGGTCTTCACCGGCGGCATCGGCAGTTTGACGGTTGACGTCGCCAACGATGATCAAGCTAATGGCCCGGAGCAGGTCAGTGTCATCCTAGCCGGGATTGCAGACGAGGCGTTTGCTATCGATCCCGCGGCTGCGACGGCAACGGGCACAGTGACAGAAGATGATGTTGGCCAAACGGTAATCGGTATTACCGACGCCGATTCAATGGTCGAAAACGGCGACGAGGGGACCACCACGCTAAGCTTCGGCCTTACCGCTTCGGAAGGCTTTAGCGGCGAGGTGGCCCTGAGCGTGGATATTGATGGGGTGGTCGAGCCCCGCACGGTGGTCTTCACCGGCGGCGTTGGCAGTTTGACGGTTGACGTCGCCAACGATGATCAAGCCAATGGTCCTGAGCAGATCAGTGTCATCCTGAATGGGATTGCAGACGAGGCGTTTGCTATCGATCCCGCTGCTGCGACGGCAACGGGCACAGTGACAGAGGATGACGAGGTCGCACCAACAACGCCCGTACGCCTCCAGGCCGAGGACTTTACCACGGCAACCAATTACACCGTCGAGAACATCGGCGCAGCGGATGAGGGTCAAGGCATCCGGCTGCTGGGCGGTGAGTCGGGCACGGCCAGCTACGCGCTAGCCGGTGCGGTTGCGGCGGGCACTTACACCGTGATTGTCGGGTATTTTGACGAAAACGACGGCGAAAGTACGGCGCAGTTGAGCATCGGTAATGCCCAGGGTCAGAGCTTTAGCGGCGACTGGATCTTCGATAACGACGCCACCAGTGGCAATGCTGCCCAAGCGTCAAGCTTCCGCACGGTGACTTTCGAAAACGTCACGGTGGGTGACGACGCTACTCTGGACCTGGCAAGCACGGCGGCACCCTTTGAATATGCGCGCATCGACTATATCGAGTTTGTGCCCGCGGGAATTGTCGAGCCACCGGCGCCGACCTTGATCGGTATTTCCGATGCTGATCCGATGGTCGAAAGCGGCGACGAGGGTGCCACCACGCTAAGCTTCGGCCTTACCGCCTCGGAAGGCTTCAGCGGCGAGGTGGCATTGGATCTCACTATTAATGGTACATCCGAGCCCCGCACGGTGGTCTTCACCGGCGGCGTCGGCAGTTTGACGGTTGACGTCGCCAACGATGATCAAGCCAATGGTCCTGAGCAAGTCAGTGTCATCCTAGCCGGGATTGCAGATGAGGCGTTTGCTATTGATCCCGCGGCTGCGACGGCAACGGGCACAGTGACAGAAGATGATGTTGGCCAAACGGTAATCGGTATTACCGACGCCGATTCAATGGTCGAAAACGGCGACGAGGGCTCCACCACGCTAAGCTTCGGCCTTACCGCCTCGGAAGGCTTTAGCGGCGAGGTGGCCCTGAGCGTGGATATTGATGGGGTGGTCGAGCCCCGTACGGTGGTCTTCACCGGCGGCGTCGGCAGTTTGACGGTTGACGTCGCCAACGATGATCAAGCCAATGGTCCGGAGCAGGTCAGTGTCATCCTGAATGGGATTGCAGATGAGGCGTTTGCTATCGATCCCGCTGCTGCGACGGCAACGGGCACAGTGACAGAGGATGACGAGGTCGCGCCAACAACACCCATACGCCTCCAGGCCGAGGACTTTACCGCAGCGACCAATTACACCGTCGAGAACATCGGCGCAGCAGATGAGGGTCAAGGCATCCGGCTGCTGGGCGGTGAGTCGGGCACGGCCAGCTACGCGCTAGCCGGTGCGGTTGCGGCGGGCACTTACACCGTGATTGTCGGGTATTTTGACGAAAACGACGGCGAAAGTACGGCGCAGTTGAGCATCGGTAATGCCCAGGGCCAGAGCTTCAGCGGCGACTGGATCTTTGATAACGACGCCACCAGTGGCAATGCTGCTCAGGCAGCAAGCTTCCGCACGGTGACTTTCGAAAACGTCACGGTGGGTGACGACGCTACTCTGGACCTGGCAAGCACGGCGGCACCCTTTGAATATGCGCGCATCGACTATATCGAGTTTGTGCCCGCGGGAATTGTCGAGCCACCGGCGCCGACCTTGATCGGTATTTCCAATGCTGATCCGATGGTCGAAAACGGCGACGAGGGTGCCACCACGCTAAGCTTCGGTCTTACCGCCTCGGAAGGCTTTAGCGGCGAGGTAGCCTTGAGCGTGGATATTGATGGGGTGGTCGAGCCCCGCACGGTGGTCTTCACCGGCGGCGTCGGCAGTTTGACGGTTGACGTCGCCAACGATGATCAAGCCAATGGCCCGGAGCAGGTCAGTGTCATCCTGAATGGGATTGCAGACGAGGCGTTTGCTATCGATCCCGCGGCTGCAACGGCAACGGGCACAGTGACAGAGGATGACGAGGTCGCGCCAACAACACCCATACGCCTCCAGGCCGAGGACTTTACCGCAGCGACCAATTACACCGTCGAGAACATCGGCGCAGCGGATGAGGGTCAAGGCATCCGGCTGCTGGGCGGTGAGTCGGGCACGGCCAGCTACGCGCTAGCCGGTGCGGTTGCGGCGGGCACTTATACCGTGATTGTCGGGTATTTTGACGAAAACGACGGCGAAAGTACGGCGCAGTTGAGCATCGGTAATGCCCAGGGTCAGAGCTTCAGCGGCGACTGGATATTCGATAACGACGCCACCAGTGGCAATGCTGCTCAGGCAGCAAGCTTCCGCACGGTGACTTTCGAAAACGTCACGGTGGGTGACGACGCTACTCTGGACCTGGCAAGCACGGCGGCACCCTTTGAATATGCGCGCATCGACTATATCGAGTTTGTGCCCGCGGGAATTGTCGAGCCACCGGCGCCGACCTTGATCGGTATTTCCAATGCTGATCCGATGGTCGAAAACGGCGACGAGGGGACCACCACGCTAAGCTTCGGTCTTACCGCCTCGGAAGGCTTTAGCGGCGAGGTGGCTCTGGATCTCACTATTAATGGTACATCCGAGCCCCGCACGGTGGTCTTCACCGGCGGCATCGGCAGTTTGACGGTTGACGTCGCCAACGATGATCAAGCTAATGGCCCGGAGCAGGTCAGTGTCATCCTAGCTGGGATTGCAGATGAGGCGTTTGCTATCGATCCCGCTGCTACGACGGCGACGGGCACAGTGACAGAGGATGATGTTGGCCAAACGGTAATCGGTATTACCGACGCCGACCCAATGGTCGAAAACGGCGACGAGGGCACCACCACGCTAAGCTTCGGCCTTACCGCCTCGGAAGGCTTTAGCGGCGAGGTAGCTCTGAGCGTGGATATTGATGGGGTGGTCGAGTCCCGCACGGTGGTCTTCACTGGCGGCGTCGGCAGTTTGACGGTTGACGTCGCCAATGATGATCAAGCCAATGGCCCTGAGCAAGTCAGTGTCATCCTAGCTGGGATTGCAGATGAGGCGTTTGCTATCGATCCCGCTGCTGCGACGGCGACGGGCACAGTGACAGAGGATGATGTTGGCCAAACGGTAATCGGTATTACCGACGCCGACCCAATGGTCGAAAACGGCGACGAGGGCACCACCACGCTAAGCTTCGGCCTTACCGCCTCGGAAGGCTTTAGCGGCGAGGTAGCTCTGAGCGTGGATATTGATGGGGTGGTCGAGTCCCGCACGGTGGTCTTCACTGGCGGCGTCGGCAGTTTGACGGTTGACGTCGCCAACGATGATCAAGCCAATGGCCCGGAGCAGGTCAGTGTGATCCTGAATGGGATTGCAGATGAGGCGTTTGCTATCGATCCCGCTGCTGCAACGGCAACGGGCACAGTGGCAGAGGATGATGACGTCGCGCCAACAACACCCGTACGCCTCCAGGCCGAGGACTTTACCACGGCAACCAATTACACCGTCGAGAACATCGGCGCAGCGGATGAGGGTCAAGGTATCCGGCTGCAGGGTGGCGAGTCGGGCACGGCCAGCTACGCGCTAGCCGGTGCGGTTGCGGCGGGCACTTACACCGTGATTGTCGGGTATTTTGACGAAAACGACGGCGAAAGTACGGCGCAGTTGAGCATCGGTAATGCCCAGGGTCAGAGCTTTAGCGGCGACTGGATCTTCGATAACGACGCCACCAGTGGCAATGCTGCCCAAGCTTCAAGCTTCCGCACGGTGACTTTCGAAAACGTCACGGTGGGCGACGATGCTACTCTGGCGCTCTCTGCAACTGCGGCTACGCTGGAATACGCACGTATCGACTATATCGAGTTTGTGCCCGCGGGAATTGTCGAGCCACCGGCGCCGACCTTGATCGGCATTTCCGATGCTGATCCGATGGTCGAAAGCGGCGACGAGGGTGCCACCACGCTAAGTTTCGGCCTCACCGCTTCGGAAGGCTTCAGCGGCGAGGTGGCATTGGATCTCACTATTAATGGTACATCCGAGCCCCGCGCGGTGGTCTTCACCGGCGGCGTTGGCAGTTTGACGGTTGACGTCGCCAACGATGATCAAGCCAACGGCCCGGAGCAGGTCAGTGTCATCCTGAATGGGATTGCAGACGAGGCGTTTGCTATCGATCCCGCTGCTGCGACGGCAACGGGCACAGTGACAGAGGATGACGAGGTCGCACCAACAACGCCCGTACGCCTTCAGGCCGAGGACTTTACCACGGCAACCAATTACACCGTCGAGAACATCGGCGCAGCGGATGAGGGTCAAGGTATCCGGCTGCAGGGTGGCGAGTCGGGCACGGCCAGTTACGCGCTAGCCGGTGCGGTTGCGGCGGGCACTTACACCGTGATTGTCGGGTATTTTGACGAAAACGACGGCGAAAGTACGGCGCAGTTGAGCATCGGTAATGCCCAGGGCCAGAGCTTCAGCGGCGACTGGATCTTCGATAACGACGCCACCAGTGGCAATGCTGCCCAAGCGTCAAGCTTCCGCACGGTGACTTTCGAAAATGTCACAGTGGGCGACGATGCTACTCTGGCGCTCTCTGCAACTGCGGCTACGCTGGAATACGCACGTATCGACTATATCGAGTTTGTGCCCGCGGGAATTGTCGAGCCACCGGCGCCGACCTTGATCGGTATTTCCGATGCTGATCCGATGGTCGAAAGCGGCGACGAGGGTGCCACCACGCTAAGCTTCGGCCTTACCGCCTCGGAAGGCTTCAGCGGCGAGGTGGCATTGGATCTCACTATTAATGGTACATCCGAGCCCCGCACGGTGGTCTTCACCGGCGGCGTCGGCAGTTTGACGGTTGACGTCGCCAACGATGATCAAGCCAATGGCCCGGAGCAGGTCAGTGTCATCCTAGCCGGGATTGCAGACGAGGCGTTTGCTATCGATCCCGCGGCTGCGACGGCAATGGGAACGGTGACGGAGGATGATATTACCAGCACCGATCCTGCGACGATCAATCTTGAATTCGATGAAGGTGAGACTCTACAAGGCTTATTTGACGGAGTGACTGAAGGTTCGGGTACTGACACAGAGGAAACCGGTACAGCTGAAATCATTAATGGAAATTTGGTTATTTCGGCCAGTGAGGGTGATGCTGGAGGCAGTAATAACGCCAATGATAATTACTATACTAATGTGTCTGGAGGTGATGGTTTTACTGCTGAGCTTAAATTTGGCAACCCTTTCCCTTCGCTGCCTGCACAGTATTCGCAGCTGGGTCTTAATATAAGCCTCAGCCAGGACGAATATCTGAAGGTAACCTTCGGCAACGTCGGAGGCGGGCAAATTGAATACTCCTATGAGCTAGGAGGTTCACAAAGCAAACAGACCTTCAGCCTGCCGCCAAGCATCAGCTTCGCGCAGATTGCTGATGTTGTTGTGGCTATCGAAGCCAGTGTTGATGGTGGCATGGCAAGTTTCTCGGGCACCATGACCTTCCTTGATGCATCAGGACAAAGTTTGGGAGATACGGCTCTGCCAGCACTGCTCCTACCGGATGGCCCTTTGAATACAGCCATTACTAGTGCGGGAGAAGAGTTCGGTGTTGGCGTAACCCAGACCTCGTTTGGTTCCGGTCCAGTTTTTGTTGCTAATTATGACTACTTGCGTATTCAGCAACAGGGCGAAGAATCCACTGACGATAACGACAAGCCGGTCGCGACGATTGCTATCCTACAGCCAGTCAACACCGACGCGGAACTTACGGTTGTTGTCACTTACGCTGATGCCTCGGGCATCGCTACGGAGACGCTTGATAACAGTGACATCGCACTCATGCTGGATGGGGTTCCAGTTGCTGCCACGATCAGCTTCGATGGCTTCAACGCAACGACGGGCGAAGCAACTTATGCGATCTCGTCTCCAGCTGGAGGTTGGAATGAAAATGGTAGTTATACGGTCTGGGTGGCTCAGGGGGCGGTCTCAGATGCCTCAGAGAATGCCAAC
Organism: Halomonas sp. PA16-9; assembly: GCF_009728585.1. Taxonomy (NCBI): domain Bacteria; kingdom Pseudomonadati; phylum Pseudomonadota; class Gammaproteobacteria; order Oceanospirillales; family Halomonadaceae; genus Halomonas; species Halomonas sp. PA16-9. The sequence goes on from NZ_CP040451.1 coordinate 1,814,674, forward strand.
CTTGTCGATTCAACGCCATCGACGAGCTTCATGATCGACTTTGATGAGGGCAGCCCGCTTGGCGGTTATGCCCCGGGTGATGACCTGGACGAAGATGGCACTGCCAATCAGGCGGATGAAGATATTGATGGTGATGGTGATGCCAATGTAGATGATGTCTTTGCTTATGACGCCCAAAATGGGCAGCCTTTGGCCGACGGCGAAAGCATACGCCTTAATTTCGAAGTAAACGGCACTCCCTATCAGAACGGTTTCACCGGGTTATGGCCAGTTCTGATGTGGCATTTCAGGACGAAGATACCGGCGCCGGCATCGTTGCCGATAATCAACTCAGGGTCACGACAACGAGTGGTGATACGGGGTCTGCAAATACGCCACAGAATGATTATCACTTGGGCATTATTCGTGATGGAGGCTTCATCCTGGAGTCCGTGGTGGATAACCCCTTTGCTTCGGCTCCCGGTAGTTATTCGCAGCTAGGGCTGGCGGTGAGTGTGAACAGTAATGATTTTGCCAAGCTGGTATTCGGCAGTGTTGGTCAGGACATTGAGTTTTCCTCGCGCGACAACAACGCCGAAACCAAACTTGGGGCTGACTTCCCAGATGGTTATGGCTTTGGTGATTTTGCAAAAGCGAAGCTAGTACTCGATGTCAGTGTCAATAACGTCGGCAATACTATGGCGACGGCGACAGTCACTTTACTGGACGCATCAGGTGAACCTTTACCGGGTAATGCCAGCGTGACCATTAGCGGGTTGGAACTCACCGGAGCCCTTAAGGAGGCGATACTAGACCCTGCAGCTTCGGTCGGCGTAGGGATTACCCACACGCATGGTGCGGCGGAAGCCTTTACCGCTGCCTATGACTACTTCGAGGTAAGTGCCAAGGAAGACACTAGCACTCCTTTGCCGGTGCCGGCGACCGAGATCGAAGAAATTTTTGCTGGTGCTAACCTCGAATTATCGGATAGCTATGATCAAGGTGATGTTGGCTCTGCATTGGTCACTGTGACTCCTGGCGGGAATGACGTACAGAGTTCCAATTACGGCAGTAACTCGTTCCAGGTGCAAAATACCGGAGATAAGAAGATCGCCGCGGTTTTCTTTGATGTGACGACAGCCCTCTATGGCGATAGCGTGTTTGATCCCGATGGCAAAGGTGGGGATGCGACAGCCAAGGAGTGGGCGATCAACAGTGCCGGTAACACCGGGGCAATTCAGCCTGTGGGGTCGTCTGGCTACGAGCATTATTTCCTGCCGGGAATCGATCCTGAGCCTGAGAATTCAGATAATAATGGTGGTTACCGTGGGGCCTTGGTGAAATTTTCGGCCACTGCCAACGGTGGATTTACTAACGGTGAAACAGTTGGTTTCAGTGGTGATATGGATCCTAACTCGATTGCTGGCTTTACCAAATCCAGTGTCGATACGGGATCGATTCCCTTCTGGGATGTGGGGGGGATCTCAGGGGCGGAACTTATCGGCTCCAATGTGTATATCAAGTTTACTGATGGTAGTACTGCCAGCGGACAATTGATGAGCGATGGCAGCCAGGCTGGAGCACAAGTGCTGGTGAGTGAAACGCCACCTAACCTAGTTGCCGAATTGAGTGTCAACGGGCTTTCTGCCGGTAGTCAAGGGACCTACGGTGGTGAAGTACCTTCGGTAATTGTTAGCGGGCCAGCTGGTGAATGGGTGCGAGTCGTCATGACTAAAGGGCACCAGCCAGTAACCAATAATCAGGATGGCATTGCCGATACTGTAAATGCCCGTCTAGCGGATAAGAATTTCCCTGCTAACAATGCTGCAGAGTTCCAGTTTGTAGATGTACAGCTGGGCGCCAGTGGCACAGCCGATGTTTCGCAGGAGTTTACCTATGGGGATTTCCTGAACGACACCTCCAGCTTCGATGGAGATGACACACTTCCGCTTGGTTTTGTTGCATCCGTCATTGATAACCCGAATACCTCTGATGGCTTGGGCTTGGGGCCGGTATCGCAGCCGATCTATCTAATTTCGAATGGTACGCCTGTTGTGGATGGCGATACGACAATCCCGTCGGAAGGTTATTACCTTATGGAGGACAGTCGTCTTAAAGTACAGTTTGAGGATATAAATGGACCTGGTGGAGTAAACCCTCCTGGCAAATGGCAGTTCTTCGATGAGGCAGACGAAAATGGTAACCAGGCGAACTTCCAGGGAGTTGGTTACTATCTCTGGGGCGATGAGGACAGTGAGGCTCTTAATGGGCCGCAGGCAGAACTGACCTATACATTCGTCATTCCTGAGTCGGCAGCAGGGGAGTTTACCTTGCGAGTTCGGGGACACGGGATCCAGGTGGGGCCAGCGATGCCCAGAATGATGTCTGGGTGAAGATAGATGACAATGCTGAAGAGCTTCTCGTTAGTAATGTCAATGCGATAGATAATAGTGGGTTTATAAAGCTGTATGGTAATGCAACAGGCGATTTTGGCTTCGCGAACTTTATCGATAGCACCTCGGATTCGGTACCGAATTTCCCAGCGGAGTTTGTGCTTGACGCCGGTGTTCATACGATTACTTTCGCAGGCCGTTCCGAAGGCTTCCATATTGACTTCTTTGAGCTTTACCAAGGCAATGCGCCAAGTATAAACGCGACGAACTCTACCTTTATACTTAGTGGTGATACCGAGCCTTTCGTTAATAACCCTCTTGAAGATCAGACGATCGAAGCTGAAGATGAGTTTTTCTTCGAGATTCCTGATGATACCTTTCGCGATCTGGATGGCGATATATTGACCTATGAAGCCCTAAACATACCTGATGGAGTCTTCTTCGACGCACAAACGAAGACTTTCTCGGGGAGCCCTAGTGCAGGGGTAGGTAATTACGCGCTGGAAGTTCAGGTAACCGATGAAGATGGTGCTACTGCGACAGCAGGTTTTGACTTGGTGGTGGTGCCAGAGGATCAAACGAGCCAGATACTTACTTGTCGCCATGGTCGAGAGTGCTAATGGCGACATTGAACAGGGCTCATCTCTGTCTAGTCCTGATTTGGAGATAGGCTCATATGTTGTCGGTATTCAATTTACCGTGCCTGATAATATTAATCTTGATGATAGTGAAACTATTGATAGTGCGATTATCAGCTGGGTATCTGATAGGACGCATTCTGCCAACTCGACGATGACTTTCTCCGTAGAGAACTCACTCAACGGAGCGGGCTTCGGCTCAGTCACTAACCGAAATTATCTCTCTGAAGAGGAAGTGTGGCAGTCTACAGGTACATGGCAGGATGGTGAAAATATAACTGTAGGTATTAACTTGGCAAATCAACTTAATTCGCTTATTGCTCAGGAGGGGCTTAACTCAGGAGATCTGATCACGGTCAAAATAGAAGGAACTGGTGGGACTCGCTTTGTCGAGGCGGCTGGAGGAGACCGGACTGCTCCAACGCTTGCTATTACTGTGGCTGATAACGCCAGTGCTAGCCAACTAAGTAATAATGCAACCCTTCTGTTCGAGAGTAACTCTATAAGTGATATGCCGGGAGATGATGAGTTTGGAACTCTCAATCCCTCATCAATGAGCCAAGAAGTTGGCCTAGTTGGTATTAATGATGAGTCAACGGTAGGAAGTTTTTGATAAGTTAGTAGCTTAGTAGCATGAGGGGCTGGTTTCACCAGCCCCTTTTTTTGAAGAACAGTAGGTGCACTCATGCTTGAATGGATCGCCATATCACGTACTCAGCATGTCAATAAACGATTCTGGTCACGTCAAGGCTATTTCTTTTCTGCAGAATATCATTTGGCTCCCATTCTTCTGAAAGAGCTAGCCAGTCTGGTACCCCATTATGTATTGGGCTTTATTTACCAGAATGAGGGTTATCACCCAGTAGCAGTACTGGGATTTAACGAATGCAACTTGTATTTGCATCGCGATGGTCGTTGGCTGTGTGATTACGTGCCCGCGTCGCTGCGAGAGTATCCGTTTACCTTGGCAAAGGCCGAGACGAATAAAAAAGTATTCTGCATAGAACGGCAGCACCTCACTGACGATTTGAACGCCGAGCCACTTTTTGGAGGGAAGGGAAATCTTGCTAATCAAGTCGAACAAACACTGAGTTTTCTCAAACAAAGCGAGTGTAACCGACACTTAACGACTGCTGCCTGCCAAGTATTAAGTGAAGCAGGCCTAATCGAGCCTTGGCCTCTACAGCTGACCTGGGGTGACAAGCAGGCGTCACTGCATATGCAGGGTTTACATTGTATTAATCAGCAAGCTCTGAACCAATTAGGAGAAGGAACGTTAGCTGATTTACATCGCCGTGGTGCCTTGCCGTTAGCCTACGCTCAACTATTCTCAATGAGTCAAGTAATTCAGTTAACAGAACGAGTGAAATTCCATGCGCAAGAGCAGGCTAAACAGTCAAAGCTTGAAAATGATATTGATCTATTTTACGAAGACGGAGATGAGTTTAAATTTTGATTTTATTACGTAGTTGTTGGCTTCATTCTATCGAGCATCGAATTCAGCACCTCGTAACAATAAATAGCACTTAGTTAATGTGTACCTGTAATTTGATAATCGCTGAGCTTTCTCCTGGATTAATGTATCCTCTAGGCTTGATCATCGTTCGACTGACTATTATCAAGGAAGCTCACCATGTTTTTCTCTAAACGCGCTGCCCTCGGGCCACTTATGGTTATGTTGTCACTGCTGCCACCCACGCTATTCGCCAGGATGCTCATATTGGCAGCGTGCGTACCGAGTTCAAGCTGCTTGGTCCGAACAACACCATTGAAGTGGAGCGCTTCGATGACCCGGACGTTCAGGGTATCTCCTGTTATCTCTCCTACTCACAGATTGGTGGGATCTCTGGTGCGGTGGGGCTTGCTGAGGAGGCTAGTGAGGCGAGCGTGGCGTGTCGGCAGACAGGGGAGGTTGTCTTCGATCCTGCTGAAGTAGAGGAGCAAGAGGTGATTTTTAGTCAACGCCGCTCGGCGCTTTTCAAGAATATGCGCGTCGTTCGCATGCATGACGCCGAAACCCAGACCTTTGTGTACCTGACGTATAGCACCAAGCTGGTCGATGGCTCGCCTAAAAACGCGATTACGGCTGTCCACTACGGTGAGCTAGGAGGCGGGCAATAACTGACTCTTGGGCGCTTAGCGCGGGTTGCCTAACGTTTGTGTCCAGTAGGTTGAGTAGCGCGACTCCGAATCCTCGGCTTTTGCCATGCCCATTTCGGTAAAGGCGTCATTCATGATGTTGCGGCAGTGGCCGGGGCTGTCTAGCCAGCCTTCCACTACGGCAGAGACCGAGGTGTAGCCAGCGGCGACATTCTCACCCACGGCTTGCCACACGTAATCCTGGTTACCCACCCGCTGCTCGATACCTGCGCCCTCCGGGTCGGTATGGCTAAAGTAGTCGTTCTCGGCCATGTCCTGGGAGTGGCTTTTGGCCGCTGCTTCCAGCTTGCAGCTCCATGCTAACGATTCTACGGCCTCAAACTGCTGGTCACCGCATTGTCTCGCTTGGCTACGCGCCTCGTTGATTTGAGACAGCATTGCCCGCTGCTGATCGTTGAGTTCGCATTCGCCTTGACTGGGAGCATTATCACTCTGGGACTGATCATTGGCCCATGAGGTGGATGAACCATGAGCAGCATGGTAACGGTCAGGCCGTAAAGCGCCCCGGCAGCGGGGCGCTTGGGAAGGAAGTTACCCACCGAACTTTTCATTCTCGCCAAGGTTCGGCGTGGCGTCCTTTTTGAGGTTGGCTTTGGCAATTTCGTAAAGCTGGAATGTCTTGCTCTCTTTGGCTTTCCAGTGCTCACCCATCTGCACTTTAATCTCTAGCAGGGCGACGTCTGGGTCGTCTTTACCTTCCGGGAACCAGGCGGCGATGAAAGGGTTCCAGTATTTTTCGATCAGTTCACGGTTATCTGTCAGGTTGGCTTTACCCGATAGTGAAACGTAGACGCCATCTTCCTGGTCGGAGAAGCTAAGGCACACATCGTGGTCGCTTTTGGTTTCAAATACTTTTTCGGCACTGCGGCGGGTGAAGAACCACAGGGTGCCGTCATACTCATCTTGCACCAGGTGCATGGGACGGGCGCGCGGGGTGTCATGATCCAACGTCACGAGCATGCCGACTTTGATATCTTTGATCATCTTCCAGATCTTCTGCTTATGTTCCGGGCTGGACATAGCGTCACTCTCCTTATGAATACGATCCTGGCCTTATGAATTAGATACTAAAATAGTCATAGACAATGCTTGTACATCGAAGATGACTAGCTACAGCCTAGCTACCATTTTCCATATCAGCAAACGCTCTATGGAATCATCATATCTCTTGCCTAGTAACATCCTGCTTGATGTGTCCGCGGTTACTCACCAGAATCAAAGTGACGCTGAACTGTATGCTCAGGGAGGGAGGTTCCAATGCTTACAGGATCTATATACCGCTACGGCCCAATGACAGTGCTACTAATGCTCGGCGGCTGTGCCACGGGCGGTGGTGACCCCAATTCTCAAAACCAGATGACCCAATACGCGGCTGAATACTGCAGAAGTGTCGGTGGGGAGAATGAAATTCGCGAAAGCAGCCTAGGCACTGGCCGCTATTGCCGCTTGCCTGATGGCCGGGTTGAAAATGAGTGGAAGTTATACCGTACAGAGCATCTCGATAATGACTAGCTGGCACCTTTGATGCCACCCAGGTCAGCCACTGGGTGCCAAGGGCCTAGCTGTTTTTGGCTGTATGCCTTTTTTTAAAGCCAATCATAAGCGCTAGCAGCCCGCACGCCAGTGCTGGCAGCAGAACATCAAGCACTGAGTCTAACGTCCACCCACGCCAGACGCCCTCAAACATACCGACCGGTAGCGTTTCGCTCCATGCCCAACCTCGTTGGATGCCTAGCCTGTATTCGTGCTGAGCGATCTCGCGGCCAAGCAGTATCGCCACCGGGATAACACCGGCCACGTAAGCAGAAACAAAGGGCAATAGTGAGAGCTGAATGATCAAAGCGATAACGACGTGCTCTAAATGTGTGACGTCCATTTCCACGCTCCCATAGTCTTTCTCCCATAGCTTTCTTTCGTGAGCCTAAAGGGCTCAAGCGCGTACATGGGCATGATACTCCCACATTCATCGTGGGGGGCACAGGGTGTCTGGTGGAGCCTAACTCCTAGCGTTTACCCGCTTTTGTTTTAATTTTGGGAGGAGTGTCGGAAAGCTCTTTCTCTTTAGTGCGCCATTTAATCTTTACTTCCACCTCCTGCTTATCGCCTTCATCACTGGCGCGCAGGGAGACTTGCAGCAACTGCTGGGGGGAAAGTACCAGCTCACCTTCACTTTCCTGGAAGGCTAACTCGCCTTTATTGATCGCATTTGCCAGGGTAATCAGTAACTCTTGGGTTGACTGACGATCCAGCAGCGAATCGTGACTGAATTTCGTTTTTGACTTCATTTAGCGGGCTCCACCAGTTTTCCTTTGCGGCCGGGCTTGAACACTTTTGCCTGAGGGTAATCGCAGCTAAGGCCGATCACCCCACGGTTTTTGTCGATTAACGTTACCCCTACACCGTAGCCATCGAGCCCCTCGTTTTTACGCGAGTGAGCGTCCAGGGTGATATCGGCTTCGATATGGATAAGCCCGTTTTTGAGCGTGACCCGCTGGCCAAAGTGTTGGTTGATATGGCCGTGAACCAGCACCTGAATGCCTGCCCGCCGGGCAATATAGGCGCCGCGAGGCGTAAGGGGGAGATCGGCTTTACGGTATTTGGTTCTAAAGGTATTGGCCAAAGAGCCATAATAAAAACTGAATAGGTTTTGGTGCATTAGGTTTTTTTTGAAAGCCCGATTGACATGTTTTACGCCGTACTTGGCCAGCAGTTCGGCCATATGATCATCGAGGCCGGCATGCAGAAACAGAAAGGAACCGCGCTTTTTAACCAACTGCATGCGGCGGAAAAACCAGCTAAATTCCCCCGATTTGTTAAGAAATAGCGAACGACACTTCATCGCGGCGGCGTAGACTTGGGTGAGCGACAGGCCGTTTTTTGCACAGTGCGCCTCGAAGCTCTGCGCCTTGGTGGTCATCTTGCTGATTTCACGCTCTATACCCTCGGGGGTGAGAAACCCGGCGGCATAGAAGGGGAAGTTTTCGAACCAGTCGTTGCCTGGAAACAGCGCCTGTCGGCACGCCTGCTCGGACGGTAATCCTTTGTCCCACTGGGTATCGGCTAGGTATTGATCGAATACCTCTTTAAACAGCGGTATGACCTTCTTGCCCATGCGCACAAAGAGATGTTGGCTACCGGCGTCAGTGTCGCGTTCCAACGATAGCAGCCCCATCAGCAAGCGGAGATCATGGTTACCGGCCAGCAGAGTGATATCTGCTTTGAGGCGGTATAAATGGGCCAGGCTGCGCAGCATCATCAGATTGCTGGGGCCTTTGTCCAGGCAGTCTCCGCCCACCACGATTTCGGCTTTTTTGCCGAATTTCGTCAGTGCATATTCACATAGGTGGGAGCCTTCGCGTTCGATCACGCCTGCAGCAATTAGCGAGGCTTCAAATGCCTCGGCGTCCGCATGGGGATCTGAGATGAATGCCACTGGCTTTTTGGGCCAGGCGAAGCCTTTTTTTCGCGAGCGCTTAACAAAGGTGCTTAGCGCCTCATCGTGATTGACCGAAGTCGCGTCATCGGGCCAGGGCGCCCACTCTGTCGGAAGGCGCGTCAAGATGGCGTTGTGATACGGTTGTTTGCTTACCTTTGGAATAACATTGCACGCGGTCATAGAAGCCATCTTATTCATCGCTATCGTCTAATCGAGAGGGTCTGCTGGCTGGCGCTGTTTCCAGTTTCCGTACAGTCGGTGCCAGCCTTGGTTATGCCGCTCGAAAACGACCGGATGACCATGAAACATACTTAACCGTTTAATATCGCTGAAGGGTATGACATTTAAATGATAGCTTGCGTGGCGAATGGAGGCGCCGTGGCCCACCACCAGCTGTAGTTGATTTAGGTGATTGAGTTGCTTGAGCTGATTCCGTTGCTTCGTTGTCTCAGGTCGCGGCTGTGGCTCTAAAAGTGCTTGTAAATGAGCAGCGACCCTTGCACCTGCCTCCAACAGCGATTCCGCGCCGTCGAAGGGCAGTCTGAAATCGCTGGCTGATTTCCAGCCCTTAGGTAAGGGCTCAAGGCGAGGGTCGAGGGTGACGATCCGTTCTATTTCCTGAATGCTCAGATTGGCCAGCGCCCCAACGCTGCGTTCACAAAGGGCCGAAAAGCTGCGCGAACGGGGTGGCTCCGCAAACAGCGGCGTTAGCTCTTCGCGGAAGATTTCAGCCGTTTGCCAGGCTCTTAGCAGCGTCGAGCAGTGTATCTCCGCATTGAGCTGATAGCCTGAAGTGGCTAGCCACGCGCCGAACCGACGCGCCTGCTCTCGAACGTCTTCCGCACCCTTTTCCGTGAGCGGGTAGGGCTGCAGGGCGCTGGGTGTATCCGCCAGTTGAGAATATTCACCGTGCCGAATCAGCGCCAGTGCCACCATCAGAGAATGCCTTTGGCTTGGAGTAGCGCAATGGCACGCTCAAAATCGATGGTACCGGTGAGGCGCAGCACTTCAACGCTCGCTAGATGTTCGGCATAGATCTTGGCAGATTGGGCTTGCTCGGTGGGAAAGTGGCCATCCACGTGCTGAAAAAATGGCCCTGGGCTTTTGCGCAAGCCCTCAAGCGCCTCAGGTGTTTGGGTGATATCCACGCTACTCAGGGCTGTCGGGGCGGTAGCGTCTAATGCCCAGTCCAGCAGTATTAGGTGTTTGAGCGTGCCGGAGAGAGCGGTTTTACCCTCGCCATAGGCGTTAGGAATCAACACATCGTACTTCTGCTCAATATCCCATAGCTGGCTTTTGGGCATGTCGGTAAATCGGTCGCGCTCTTCAGTAGGCAGTATGTCGATTAATCGCTCAGAATGGATCAGCGTGCCCGGGTTAACGCGAGGATGTTTGGCGACACCGAGAACGCTTACCCAGCCGTTTTCGGGCTTAAACAGAATCCGGTCATTGGAGAGAAAGCGCGCCGTTGCGGTTTCCAGCGCTTTCAGCATTAGCGTCGATTTACCACCACCGGAGCTGGCGGCAATGGCCGTGACGTTGCCATCGATATCAAAGGCCGAGGCGTGGCCGAGCAGGTAACCATCGCGTTGATGATGATTGAGGAACTGGTTGTTAATAAAGTTGATGACTTGCGATGAGTGCTTGTTTAACTCGCCAATCGCAGCTGGCGCCGTTAACGATTGGAACAGCGCCATCCCCGTGCGTACTTTATGAATCCAGCGCCCTTGAGGAGTATCCACGTAGGCCTCTTTCAGCCCAGAGCGCTGGTTTTGGCCCGTGTTACCGCTGTCCACTCGCGGCCGCTGGTATCCGCTTGCTGATCCAACAGCCATACCGGTAGTTCTGGCTGGTCAAGGGTATGGACTTCTTTCGGGAGCAAACCAGACGCCGTTAAACCAGCATAGTAAACCTCAAGATGGTCAAGAATGGCTGGGTGGTCGGCCAGCACGCGAATTGTTAAACCATTGAACGTCAGCGGTAACGCATAGGTACAGGCGGCCTTAGCCCCGTTGATTTGCTGATTATCAAAAAGGTTGATCATTCACCTGCCTCTGCTGTCTCTGTCTCTGCTGTCTCGGCCTCAAGCTGGCTAAGCACATAATCACACAGCTTCTCAGCAGCATCGATACCACAGCCTTTTTTCGCGCCGCTAAATCCACCGAAGGCCGAGACCTCAAAGACCACGGGCCCTTCATCGGTCAATGCAATGTCTACAGTGGTAAAGCTTAGATCGAAGCATGACTGGGCTTTTAGGCCAAGTTCAATCAGCTCAGGGCTTGCATCAAAGGTTCGATATTTGCCCCCGCTGTGTATCGTTGTATTCCACGATTTGTCATCGCCGACACGGGCATAGGTGCACAGGTACTTGCCGCCTAGAAATACCATGCCTAGATCTTGACCGCCCAGGTTGACGAATTTCTGAAGGTAAAAAAGGCCATGCTTAGCCTTAAATTTATTCAGTATTTGGGTGTTGGCTTTAACACCATCTGCCGCTTTTAACACCACCATGCCGCGGGCTTTGGTTGAGTAGAGCGGTTTTAGGATCAACTTCCCGAACGTTTGGATAGCCTCCAGCGCTGCATCAGTGCTCTCGGTTACTCGGGTCGCGGGCAGCGGGATACCGCCGGATGCCAGGGCGGCGGTGCCCTCAAGACGATTAATCAGGCGCCCCACCTGGCTTGGCGAGCTGAAACAGCGCACCCCGTCCGCTTCAAGGGTTTTGAGCATGCGCAGTCGGTCGTCGGCGGCAGGGGAGTAGGTTTCGCTTATTTTTTTGATGATCACCCCGTCAAGCGTGTTGAGCAAGGTGTCCCGATAACGTAACTCGCCGGTTTCAAGTTCCAGCACTACGTCAGCCATATCGATAACGCAGCGGTAGCCGGTGCGCTGTTCCAAATGATTCGCCAATACTTCGGTTGACCATTTGCCAGGTATCCCAATGACCGCAATTCGCTTATTAATCACTAAAAATATCCTCTAGGGGAAGCCTGTACTTCTCTATTTTCTCAGGGGTTAGAAGTGTTATGGCCTCTAGCAGGTAGCTCGCTCTAAGGGCGAGTCGGTTGGCAAAACGTTTGTCGTAGATAAAGCGCGTAGAGGTGGCAAAGGAGCGCCCCAGCGCGATGGCTAGCCGCGCATCAAAGCTTACATCGTTATTCTCTTTGGCGAACCGGCGCGCAAACTGATAGAGCTGTCTGATCAATCCCATTAGTTCGGCTCTAGGGGCCGCATCCATAATGGGCAGCCGATAAATTGACGCCATCAGAACGGATAAATCCTGAACATAATCAGAATAGGAGGCGCGATGTAGGTCGATAAAGTAGATGCGATTTTTGAGTTCGTCATAGATGAGGTTGTCGACGTTAAAGTCGCCGTGGATCAGCACGGAAAATGGCGCCCTAAGCTGACGCTCTAGGGGCTCTACGCGATCGATCAACTCATCAAAACTGGGGCGGGGCAGTCCGCAAATGGTTTGGTGTGTATGAAACAGTGTCGGGTGCGTGTGACGGGTTTCGGGCATGCGTTTACGCAACTGCTGCATATACTCGGGCTGAGCCGGCTCGTTGGTACGTGATGTCTTCCAGATCTTTCTCAACGTCCGTTGGAGTGTGTGGGCAAGTTGCTTGGCGGATTTCCACTGGTCGTTTAACAGTAGTGACTCAAGCGTTCGACCGGGGAGGTGTTCGATCACCATTGAACCCAGTTCATCCCCCTGCTCGACATGGTGCGAGAGAACCGTTGGAGCCACCTTAGGATAGACCCGTTTCCATTGATCTACCCCGTAAAGTTCTTCAATGACTTTCTGGCTTTCACCCTCTTTGTAGACTGCCATCATCTTGCCAGAGGTGGCGTGCTCGGCTCTCAGTGTGGCAATGGTGCTGCCGCTGCGGGTAAGCGCAAGCCGCTCAACGGTAAAGTCGTCATTCTGGGCGGTCATCGCGTGGGCGGCATTTTTCAGTTGCTTGTAGTTTTGCAAGCGTACGGCAGGGCCGAAGTTGGCGGCGAGTAGGGCGTCGGCAAGCTCCGAAAGCAGATGGATCATACGGTTAAGCTGAAAATCCACCACGGCGCTGTTACGCATGCCTGAAGCGTCCTGCTCAAAAGCAGTGGTTAAGCGGGCGGTTATTTTGGGAATTCGGCGTCCAATTTTCAGGCCTTGGCGAGTGTTTGCATCATCGATATTAATGATCACCAGCTTCAATGATTTACCCACCAATCGAATGAGCTTGGCGTACTCTTTTCGCGATTTATCGGGAAGCTGCTTTAGGGCCTTGATGGCGGTGAATTCAAGGCAGGATTGGCCTAACTGGTCAAGTAGTCGGGCTAAGCGCTCAAGGGATTCGGATTGCTGAAAACCCTGCCCATCGACTTTGCGTCGCTGCACATCCATGGCGACGGCGAGCTCAACTTTCTCCACCAGCGTGTTCCTATAGCCTTTGCGATTGATCAGGCGCCGAGAAACGGATTCACTTGGCTGAGTCACATAAACTTCAACTAACTCGAAGTGATTTTCAACTTCGAATCGTAGAAAATAGAAATGCTCCAAAATCGACGTATTGATACGCTGCCTCACCAAGATAACGTGCGCTTAGGTGGTTACTGCTTCTGAGAGTCAACAGTATAAGTAACAGTGCCATCGTTTACGTTACATGTTTCTTACAGTTCAAAGAGTTGTATGAAAAAAAGACGTTTTATCGGTACCCGAATGTGCCTGCCCCGTGAGATTGGCAAGGGGTTGGATCTGCGTCTGGCCAGATACCGAAAAGCCCCCGAGTTAGGGCCGAAAATACTCTTCTTTAGTGGCGGCACGGCACTAAGACATTTTTCTGAGGTGTTGACGGACTATACCCATAACTCCATTCATCTGGTTACCCCTTTTGATTCAGGAGGCAGCTCGGCAGAGTTACGCCGGGCCTTCGCGATGCCTGCGGTGGGCGACCTAAGGGCACGCCTGCTTGCTCTGGCTGATGATTCTGTCACCGGGCACCCAGAGGTGGCTGCGCTTTTTTCACATCGGCTATCGGCAAGGGAGGGGGAAGACGCGACGGCAAAGACAGCACTTGAGCAAAGTCTGCAGGCCCTTGTCAGTGCTAAGCATCCGCTGCTCAAGGCAATTGCTGAGCCCATGCGGTCGCTGATCCAGAGCTATATCGCCGCATTCTACAAACATATGCCCAAAGATTTTAACCTCGCTGGTGCCAGTGTGGGGAACCTGATCTTGACCGGCGGTTATCTGATTCATGATCGCTCTCTGGATCCGATCGCCTTTCTCTTTGGTCAACTGATCAAGACCCGCGGCACCGTTCGGACAACGACGGATGCCAACCTTCAACTGGAGGTATTGTTAGAGAGCGGTCGAACGATTATTGGCCAACACTGCTTTACCGGCAAAGAGACGGCTCAAATCGATTCGCCTATCAGAGCGATAAAATTATCAGGCGAGGCGGACGATATCGATACCTTGGATGCCTCCAAAGTATGTAAAGAGACCCGTAAGCTCATTGATTCGGCAGAGCTGTTGGTTTTCCCGCCGGGCAGTTTTTATAGCAGTGTCATTGCCAACCTGCTGCCCAAGGGGGTTGATAAGGCATTGGCTAAAAACCCGTCACCCAAAGTGTATGTGCCCAGCCTGGGCACTGATCTTGAAACGCTTGGCATGACGTTGGTGGATCAGGTGCAAGTGCTCAATGAGCATTTGTCTGGCACACTCGAACCCTTATCGTCTAAGCGGTCTTCAATCGATTTTTTACTGTTTGATTCGCAGCTTCTGAGTGTTTCGGCTGATCAGATTGAGACGCTACGCGATGAAATGGGTATTCAAATTATTGATCTAGACCTTGCGCCGGAGAATGCTGATACCCAACGTTACGATGACGTTAAGCTGGCTGAAGCGCTGCTTGGGTTGACCTGACACCGATATACTCTAAATGACCTTGGGCATTGCTATGCGTCTTAGTTACCAGGGCCCGCTGCCTGAAATGGTGGGGTTTTTGCTACTGCCGCAGTATTCGATGATGGCCTTCTTTGCGGCGGTGGAGCCGCTGCGAATTGCCAACCGCATTGCCCATCGACCGCTGTTCGACTGGACGTTGATTAGCGCTGATGGCGGGCCGGTGACGGCGTCGAACGGTATGACCTTGATGGTGGATCACGCAACGGCGGATGTTCACCATTTACCCTCGCTGGCGGTATGCAGCGGTTTTACCCCCGAGGCGCATCTTACCCGGCCGTTAATGGCCTGGCTTCATCAGTTGGATCAAGCAGGCTGCTGTTTGGGTGGCATTGATACCGGAGCGTTTCTGCTCGCCGCCACCGGGTTGTTAAAGCACGAGCGGGTGGCTCTGCACTGGGAGAGTCTGCCCGCGTTTCGTGAGCGCTTTCCGGGTATTGACACTACCGATGAGCTTTACGAGTTGGGCGAGCGGCGCTTCTCCTGTGCGGGTGGGGCAGCGGCGATGGATATGGCGCTGGAAGTGATTGCCCGGCGGCATGGCGCAAAGTTGGCTATTGATGTCTCCGAGCAACTGATCCATGACCGAATTCGCACCCGCAGCGATCAGCAGCGCATGGCGTTGGTGAAGCGCTTAGGCACGCATAACCGGCGTGTTGTGGAGGCGGTTGCGCTGATGGAGCAGAACCTGGAAGAACCGCTCCCCCTTGACGAGATAGCCAGCCAGGTAGAGGTATCGGTGCGCCAGTTGCAGCGTCTGTTTGAGCAGGAGCTAAACGTGACCCCGCGTCAATGGTATTTGCAACTGCGTGTTAAGCGCGCCCGGCGGCTGCTGGCCGAGACTGACTTAGCGGTATTAGAAGTGGGCGTGGCCTGTGGGTTTAGTTCGTCGTCGAGCTTTGCGCGTACGTTTCGTGCGCATTACGGCTACTCGCCTCGGCAGGTGCGTTCTGCCATAGCGGAGAAGGCCTTTAAAGCGCAATGAGTGTCGCTTAATGTCTGATAAGCGTCGCTTAGTGTCTAGTGATAGGAGAGTAGCCGCGCATACTAGCTAAACCCAACTAATAAAGAGGTTTAGCCAAATGTCGGTCACAACTAGCTTCGCCACTACCAGCCCTACCACTACTAAGACGCTGTCGTTGACAGCGGGCTTTTTACTCGCTGCGTTTGCTGCCACACCCGCCATGGCAGAGCTTGATGAACTGCGCTTTGGGGTGCCGCCGTGGCCTGGGGTGACGGTAAAGTCCGAAGTGGCGGCCCAGCTACTTGAGGCCATGGGGTACGAGACCCGGCAGCAAGATTTAGCTGTGAGCGTTATCCTCGAAGGCTTAACGCGGAACGACCTGGAAATTTATCTAGGCGGCTGGTATCCCGTTCAGACTGATATGGTCGAGCCCCTGGTGGCCGACGGTAAAGTCGAAAAAGTGGTTTCCAATATCCGCGGCGCCAATTCCGGGCTAGTGGTTCCCCAGTATGTTTACGATGCAGGCGTCACCACGGTGGCTGAGCTGGCAGAGCATCATGACCGCTTCGATGGTGAAATTCAGGGGATTGAAGCGGGCACCGGTATTAACGACGCGATTCTCAATGCCATCGATAACGACCTTGCGGGGCTGGGCGATTGGCAGCTCCGCGAAAGCTCTACATCGGCCATGCTGGCCCAGGCTGAGCAAAAAATGGCTGATGAAGAGTGGGTGACCTTTGTCGGCTGGGAGCCTCACTGGATGAACGTGAGCTTCGATCTGGCCTATTTAGCCGATAGCGATGACGCGGGCGTGGCTTCTATTGAAAGCACGGTATGGACAATTACCCCTGCCAGCCTGGCGGAAGAAGCGCCTGAGGTTCACCGCTTTCTGTCGCAGTACGTGATCGATATCGAAGATCAAAACGACTGGGTGCATGAGTACAGCTACGAAGAGCGCCCGGCGGATGAAGTGGCTAATGAGTGGATTGGCAACAATCTGGATACCGTTGCCGAGTGGCTGGAGGGTGTTGAAACCCGCGATGGCGAACCCGCCATTGAGCAGGTGCGGGCCCAATTTAGCTCTTAATAGTTAATAGCACGGCTCTTAATCACACGATTCGTAAAGCCTAAGCTGCGATTAACGCCAAACAGCGCCTAATTAAGGCGCTGTTTTAGTTTTTGGCAAAAGTCCTGCCAAGCCGCACTCATATCGGGTAGCAGTGCGTGGGCGTGAAGGGTGGCGTGAACCATGTTCGGGGCGCAGCGATAGCCTACCGAGGCACCTCCCTCGCGCCAATTGGCTATTGCGGCTTCGATGGGGAGTGTCAGTGGATCTCTCTCCACGGTCAGCATTTCAATGCTTGTGGCAGGAGGGTGGCTATCACGCTGAGTAGCAATGATGTCAGGACACTGTTGACGAATGCCGAGTACATCATTCCGTGAAAGTAGCGGCGCATCTTCTCCCAAGCATTCAAGGGAAAGCGCGCCAACGGTTGGGTAGATCAATCCTAGCGGCGGCGCTTCATTGCGCTGATGGGCAAGGTCAATGGCTAATCGCCCGCCCGCGCTGTCACCCACCAGCGCAACAGGATAAATCGCTTCTAACACCGTACGGCAGTCTGCCAACATGGTGGGGTAATCTACCTCTGGTGCCAGCCGATAGTTAACGCTTACCACTTCACGCTCAAGCATCTGGGCCAAGCTGGCGGCGGGGCCATGGTGGCTCTCTGTTGAGCCGATGGTAAAACCGCCGCCATGGATAAACAGCACGCAGCCGGGCGTTTGCTGCTGGGGAGTAAAACGGCGCACGCTAACACCACCCAAAGCGCTATTTTCGATCTGCATCCCGGCTGGGTCGGGCGGGGCGAACGTTTGGCAAAGCTCAACGTAGGTGCGCCGTGCTTGAGGTAATGACAGCTCCTTCATCTTTGCCAGCCCGGCGCTAAAGCGCTGAATAAAGTCGTCCACGTTCATCGCTACTGTAACCTTAGCGCCGCATACCAATGGTGCGGCCGGCAAGCTCGGGCCAAGCGTCTTTATGGGCTTGGGGTAGTTCTGTCACGCGATTTGCGACCGCTTCTGGAAACGGGCTTGGACGCCCAGAGGCTTGTTTCATGCCCATCAACATCTGCTCGCTGGTCGCTATCAGGTTATCTTCTTCATCGAACAGGGTGAAAAAGACGTGCAGGCGCTTTGTGTCGCTATCCAGTAGTGTCAGGCTGACGTTCAGGGCTTGGCCTTGGTGGGCCTCGCGGCGGTAGCAGAGGTGCGTTTCCAGGGTATAGATCGTGTAGCCATAGTGTTCTCGGCCCGCTTCATCCAACCCAATGGTGTCGATAAGCGCCTCGCAGGCCAGAGAGAAGACGCGGGCGTACTCCGCGTCGTTCATATGCCCGTTGTAGTCGACCCACTCGGGAGCGACGTGGGTTTTATAAATAATCATTAAATGCGCCCCTGTAAGCCTTCGGCTTCCGGCCAATATTTTTGCACCACCTCCGAGCAGCTCGACTAAAAAGTCATCCCGGCGCCGGTCAAGCGTGGCCACTGATCGTCCTGCCGCTTGATGCTCACACCCCTCGACGACTTTATCAATCAGTTCATCGGTGAGTTCCGGGGCCTCCAACTTGGTCCAGGGCAGTTTTAGCGCTGGGCCAAACTGCTCCAGCATATGGCGCATGCCTGGCTCGCCGCCCGCTAGGTGGAAGGTTAAGAACGTGCCCATTAACGGCCAGCGGAGTCCACAGCCGTAAACCACGGCGGCATCGATCTCTTCGGTGGTCGCTACGCCATCGTTAACCAGATGCAGGGCTTCCCGCCACAGCGCTTCCATTAAGCGGTCGGCAATGTGGCCCTCGATTTCTCGGCGAACCACCAGTGGGCGCATGGCGAGCGCCTGATACAGCCTCTGGGCGCTGGCGATCTGTGTGGGCTGGGTGGACTCACCCCCAACAAGCTCTACCAATGGCAGTAAATACACCGGGTTGAAGGGATGAGCGACGATCACGCGCCCAGGCGTTTGTTGGCACTGCTGCTGCAGGTCGGTGGGCTTAAAGCCGGAGGTAGACGAGCCAATAATGACGTCCGGTGAGGCAGCAGCGTCAATCGCGGCTAAAATCTCTTGTTTTAGCGGTAGGCGCTCGGGCACGTTTTCCTGAATCAGGTCCGCACCATCCACGGCTTTTTCAATCGTATCCACAAAGGTTAATCGCTCAGGGCTAGCATCGGGAGCTAAACCGAGCTGTGTTAACGAGGGCCAGGCATTGTCGATAAACGATTGCGTGCGCGCTGGCGCCTTGGGATCTGGGTCGAAGGCCACGACGTCCCACCCTTGGGCGAGGGCCCGGGCAATCCAGCCGTTGCCAATCACGCCGGTACCGATGACGGCTAAGCGGCTCATTTGTCACCTCCTGCTGTGTTACCCATGATACGTCCGGTCATCGGGTCGCGTAGTTTGAGATGAGCGCGGGTTTCTGCAGGCGTCATTACTCGGGCGCCGAGGTTTTCAATAATGGTCGACGCTTTCTCGACCAGTTGGCCGTTGTTAGCCAGCACGCCTTTCTCTAAAAACAGGTTATCTTCCAACCCAACCCTAGCGTGGCCACCCAGCAGCACCGCTTGGGCGACCATGGGCATTTGATGTCGACCAATGCCGAAGGCGGCCCAGTTAGCATTGGCAGGTAATTTGTTGCGCATGGCCAGCATCGTTTCTGTGTCCGCTTCAGCACCCCAGGGAATACCCAGGCAGAGTTGATAAAGCGGGTCGCCATCGATCAAGCCCTCTTGCTGAAGCTGGCGGGCAAACCAGACATGGCCCAAATCAAAGCACTCCAATTCCGGCTTAACGCCTGCGGCCTGAACTAGGCGGGCGTGTTCACGCAGCCAGTCAGCGGGATTCACGTACACCATGTCGCCAAAATTGAGACTGCCGCAGTCCAGCGTGCACAGCTCGGGAAGCAGTTCGCCGACCGGGGCATGACGCTCGGCGGGTGTTTGGATATCGGTGCCTGGGCCGCCGCGCGTTGGGTCGGTAGCATCGGGTATCCAGTCGCCACCGCCGCCAGCGGTGATGTTCATCACAATATCCACATCGGCTTCGCGTACGCGCTCCATCACTTCGCGGAACTGCTCAGTAGAGTGGCTGATGCCGCCGGTTTCCGGGTCGCGAACATGGATATGCGCGATGCTGGCCCCGGCATGCGCCGCTTCAATGCAGGAAGCTGCAATGGCCTTGGGTGTAACAGGCACATTGGGTTTTTTTGCGGTGGTATCTCCCGCGCCCGTCACGGCACAGGTAAGAATGACATTGCGGTTCATGGCGTGCTCTCTAGTCAGCGGTTTATTCGCTTACTAGTGTGTCGCCGTGTGCAGACATTAGTTGTCATAAAGCGACATTCGCTATACATAAGATGCGATTTTTGATCTCGGCTAATTAATACCCGGTCATTTCCAAATAACCCTCGCCAAGCGGTTCGCCGCTGGCGCGGTCGTTGACCACCACTTCACCTTCCCAGTAGGGCACGCTGGTGGTCATCCAGCGGTTGGCGTGGGGCGCTTCGATGTTGATGTCGATCCCTACTGACGGTATTTCCAGCCGCCATTGGGTGGGCACATTGCGACCGGCGACAGCCGACGTTGCCAGCGGCGTTAGGGTAATGTCATCTGATGCTAAGGGGGTGGCGTCGCCTTGGGGAGTAATCCAGGTGCCGGAGCGGTAGTCGGCGTTTTGAGCGGAGCCACCGCGTAGTTGAAACGCCATCAGCTTGTGGCCGTCATTAAGGTGAATCGAGAACCAGTCCCAGCCTGATTGGCGGGCATCAAGCAGTTGGCTGCTCCACTCCCGATCCAGCCAGCCGCGCCCGCTAACGGTTTTTGTCTCGCCGTTGATGGTTACTTCGCCGTTTATCTGCCAGAAGGGCTGGCTGTAGTACATGGAGCCCTGGCCATTGGCGGCTTTCTGGCTAAAACCCTGTTCGCCGTGAAGCACCAGCGGCCCCTCTGCAGTCAGTTCTAAACGGTAGCCAAAACGCGATGCACCCTCGCCGCTGTAGGCGGTTAGTGTGAGGTGATTAAAATCGCTGCTATCGGCTTCTTCGTTAGCTTTAAGCTGCCAATCATCCAGCCAGGCATAAAAGGGGCTAATCATTACGCCTGCTTGGCTGTCCTGAGGAGTATTCAATGAGGCCTGTGAATGGCTGCGCCCGAAACGTTCGGCCACCTGGTGTTGCTCGCCCTGAGAGATCGCCATATGGGCCATCCACAGTTGATCGGCTGCCCAGGGCGTTGGCTCAGGGCGTTCGTTGGGAGGCATCAGCGCCTGGCGAAAGAGCGTCCACTGCAGGCCAAGTGGCTCACCGTCGGCGTCTTCTAAATTGGCGGTTAAATACCACCATTCAATGCGGTAGTCCGGGTGGGCGGCGTGCTCTTGTGGAAAACTGAGCGGCTGATTAGGCTCGGCATGCCTAAAACCATCGGCGTCTTGTCCTAAACCGGCAAAGCCTGTGCTGTTGGTTTCGGTTTGATTCTCTTCGCTACAGCCGAAAAGTGTCAGCGCCACAGTGGCTATCAGTAGAAGACGCAAGGTTAGTCGAAGCCTTAAGCTCATTGATTGGCCTCTTCTGCTAGTAAGGCCCGCGGTGAGGCGCGCCAGAAACGCAGCGTGGGCAGGGCTGCTGCCAGGAGTGCCACACCAACGGCGGTGGCCAGAGTAACGGCCATTTCCCCAGGAAATAGATAGAGCGGTAGTCGCCAGCCGAAGGCGGCCACATTAATAATCGCCACTAATCCCCAGGTAATCGCGATACCAGGGAATGGACATGGGAATCCCGGTCGGTGGCTAATTGCGGCACCGCTCAGTTGTGCCAGATTTAATTGTGCCAGCTGTGCTCGGGGAACGCCCAGCGCCCATAGCGGCGCTAACTGTTGGCGTCGGCTGCGTGCCTGGGTCAGCAGGCTGGCGAGAAGCGCTAGTGCCGCTACCGCTAGGGTTAATGCATTGAGCGCGCGGGTAATGGTAAAGGTACGCTCAAAAATCTCGGTGGCAATACGCTTGATCTCGCGTTGATCGCTCAGCGCATCGCTACCGAGGTCAAAGCGTTCGAGCAGGGCAGTACGCAGGGCATCAACATTGGCATCGTCACTCAGCACTAACCCTATGGAGCTAGGCGGCGCATCAAAACGAGCGGCAAGCTGGGGCGATGCCATTAGCACCTGCCCGCTGGGGTTGCCGTAGTCGGGATAAATAGCGGCGATGGTCAGCGTTTCATTGGCGCCGGGCGCGTTCAGCGTCAGGCGATCACCGGGGGAGAGGTTCTCTGCAGTGGCAAGTTGCTCGTTAATAAAAATCGCGCCATCACTAAAGGCTGCCCAGGCGGATGAGCGGTCTTGTTGGGTTGCCAGCAGCGGCCAGTGCGGAGTGAGTGATTCGCCAGGGGTAATGCCGTAAAGCTCGATAGGCGTGCCTATCGAGCGGCTGCCTTCCGGCGTTGTAGCGGCCTGTAGTGTTGCATCGCTACGCCGTGTGAGCAGGCGCTCGAAAACCTCCGGGCGATCAGCCAGCCAAGCATCAATATCCGCATATTGCTCGGCGGGGGCATTCAAGTAGAGTGGGGCGACCAAGCGCTGATCGAGCCAGTCTAAAAACGTCAGGCGAAAGCCGCCGACCATGCTACCGACCCCCAGATTGGTCGCCAGGGCGATAAGTAGTGCCATCATGGCCAGTGACAGCCCAGGTAGCTGAAGCTGCATATCCGCCAGTGCCCAGTGAATAAGTGGGCGCCGCCGGGCGAGGTACGTCAGCGCTTTTAGTAGCAGTGCTAAAAAGGGCGGCAGCCACAGGGCGCTAGCCAGAAGTAACGCCGCTACCAGCGTAAAGCCTGTCACTAATCCATCGCCAGGGGGCTGAAAGCGAAGCCAAACATACAATGCTAGCGCAACGCCCATCGCGAAAGCGCCGCCGATGCTCATTAGCGATAATTGGCGGCGGTAACCGCTACGCCAGGCCTGCATCTGACCTAACTCCAACATGTTTAAGCGGGCCGCGCGCCATAGCACGCCGCTGCCTGCCAGCAGTAGTCCGCCAAGGCTAACCGCCAGCCCACCGACCCAGTAATGCCAGGGCAGGTTGAGCTCTTGCCCGATGCCTGCGCCATAAAGTGAGCCCAGGGTTGCCGCGACATCGGGTAGTAACAAGCGTGCCAGCCATACGCCGCTGGCAATACCGGCAAGCGCTCCGATTAGGCCGAGCAGGAGCAGCTCTAAGCTGAGCGCTAGCACTAAACTGCGCCCTGATACACCCAGCACTCGCAGGGTGCGCAGCATGCCCAGGCGTTGCTCCAACGCTAGGCCTAGCGCTGCTTGAACGATGAATAGCCCCACGACCCAGGCAAGTAGCCCCAGTGCGGTAAGGTTCAGGTGAAAGCTTTCGGTCAGTTGACCAGGGGAGGCAAGCGTGGTGGCGCGGGTGAGCGTTAATCCCGGGGGCGCTTCAGTGAGTGCCCCCGGGGCGGCCACGATGCGCGTAAGCTGGTCGCCGCTTTCAAGCAACCGCGCTGCGGCGGCAATATCCATGATCAGCGTGTCCGGCGGTAGTGCTGGCGCTAAAATGAGCGGCGAGTGTTTTGCCATCTGCCAAGGTCGGGGTGGCAGCCGATGCATTCTCGCGCGTTATCCCTAGGGCTTCCAAAGCATCAGGCGCTACGCGTGTTTGCCACGGGGGCGTTAGAAAGTCACTTAACGACGCGGAGGTGTTGGCTTGAGCCAGCGCGTTATCGCTGGAAAGGGTCAGTGGGTCAATGCCGATCAGAGTTAGCCGGGTGCCATCTTGGGTAACGACTTCACCCTCTAGCATGGGCGATACGGGCAAGCCTGCTTGACGCAGGGCGTGATACTCGGCACGACTGAATGGCATGCCATCGCGCCGCTCAAGCTGATCCAGCTGGGTGTCAAACAGCGCATCGGCGCGGGCGTAGCTGTCGCGAGCGGTGGCGTTGATCGCCTGGATGCCACTCCATAGGGCACTAGCCACCCATAGTCCGAGCAGCAGCATTATCAGTTGGCCGGGGTGGCGCCGGTAGTGGCTAAGTAGCGTGGATAGCACCCGGGTCATAGTGCCGCTTCTAGTAGATGACCGTGGCTTAGACGTAGGCAGCGATCAAGCGGAGCCGCCACTTGGGGGCTGTGGGTGACAATGAGCAGGGCGCACTGAGTTTCGCGAACCAGGCTCAATAGCAGTTCAAGCACTTCACCTGCGGTGGTTTCATCCAAATTGCCCGTGGGTTCATCGGCAAGCAGCAGAGGTGGGCGCGGCGCCAGAGCACGACCAATAGCTAAGCGCTGCTGCTGCCCGCCAGAGAGCTGCTCCGGATAACGTTTTTCCATGCCATGCAGCCAAGCCGCTCAATTAAGTAGTCTGCCCAGGCGGCATCGTCGCGATTGGCTAAGCGCGCCTGTAAGCGCAGATTGTCGATGACCGTTAAGCTGGGCACTAAGTGGAATTGCTGGAAGACTAAACCCAGTTGCTCGCGGCGTAGCTTGGCGCGCGTGGGCTCAGGTAGAGACGCGACATTCTGGTTTTCGAAGCTAACTGTTCCTTGGTCGGGAAGATCTAAACCGGCGGCAAGATGCAGTAGGGTGGATTTGCCGCTCCCAGATTCTCCCATTAGCGCCAGGCTTTCTCCTGCCGCGAGACGAAGGGAGACATCGTTGAGCACGTTCAGCGGCCCTTGTGGCGTCGTGTAGGTTTTATGTACCTGATGAAATTCCAGCATGGCTGCCTTTGTTGTCCATTAAGGTAGAGGCTAGTTGATGCTAGTTTGGAGCCCCTGGCGCGCCGCGCTCCCCATATACTGCTATTCCACCCTGCCCGTGCGTTTAATGAAATACATACTTTTATCCGCGGCATCAATAAGCTCGCCCGCATCGCCAAATCCGCCGTCGTTCAGGCAGGCAATGCCAATCGAAACGGAGACATAGATAGGGTGCTGGTCGTTGTGAGCCATGGGCGTTTTTTCTAAACGCTGGGCAATACGTTTGGCGAATACTTGAGCTGCCTGGGCATCTTCATCTGGCAAAATGACCAGGAACTCTTCGCCTCCCCAGCGCCCCGCAAGATCGCCTTCACGAATAAGCGACTGCAGCGTTTTGCCGAATTTTTGCAGCACGTTGTCGCCCATTTGGTGGCCGTATTGATCGTTGAGCTTCTTAAAGTGGTCAAGGTCAATAAATACCACTGACATGATGCGAGACTGTTCCTGGCATAAGGCAAAGCGCTTATGCATCTGCTCTTCAAGCCAGGATCGGTTGGCAAGACCGGTGAGCATATCGGTTCGTGAACGCTCTTCTAACTCATCTTGTCGTTGACGCAGGGAGGCGAGCTCTACTTGTTGCGTTTCAAAGCGCGCTTTGAGCTGTAACGTCTGTTGGAACAGCAGTTGTTGAGCCTCGGCAAGCAACGATTCGTTATCCTGCAAAGGGGGGGCCGTCATTTGCAGCATGTCCGCCAGCGCTGGCAACTGTTCCTGAATATTCTCTAACAAAAGCCGTAATGAGATCGCATGGGCGCCCTGGTAGGTTTCAAACTCTCGTACCACGGCGACGAGCGACTGTGCAGGATGTGAAGAGAGCCAGGCGTCGGCGATGGGCCCAGACAGCTGAATGCAAAGCCTATCGGCGGCGGTAATGTCGTACTCATTGTGGCTATCGCAGATACGCTGAGCGAGCGGTGTTGGAACACCCCATTTGGCAGCAAGCCAAGCACCTACTTGAGAGTGATCGCAGCCAAAAAGGCGCTGTTCCGACTCGGATAACTGTCGATGAGAGAGTGCGGCTTCAGCATACAACTCATTGCTCTCTTTAGGGTATGTCGCCCTTAAAGCCATGATGCCAATGTCTTGTAGTAAGGCGGCAGTGAAAACGGGCCCCGCCATGTCCGGGCAAAGCTGTATGGCAAGGTGTCGTGCTGCTAACGAGGCGATGATAGAGCGCATCCATACCCGCTGGTAATGGGCGTCAATACCTCTGTTTTGAAGCAGGCTGAAGCTCATTACCGCTGCCAGCGTGGTGTCTAACCCCAAACGTGCCGTTGCTTCTTGGCACGCATGTACCTTTATATGACTACGTGAGAAAAAAGCGCTATTGGCAAGGGTAATGATACGCATGCTCAAGGCAGGATCACGCTCGATAGCATTGGCGTAGTCGTTTACCGACGGATGCTCAGTACGCGCCACTTTTAAAACGTTAACGGCGACAGCAGGGAGGGTAGGTAAGTTTGGACACTTGAGTAGATCAGCTATCAAAAATAACGGTAATTCTGTCGTTAAGACCAGGTCTTTCGAATTATCCTTTGCCTGGATGGCCTGCATTATTCTCTCCTTACGCGTATTTAGCTTGCAGCAGCCGTGAGCCATCCATGGCAATTGCCGTATTGGGCAGTATTCAGTCGTTTGTCTCAAACCATTTTAGGTGATTCGTCTGCTAAATACTCGCGTTTGAATGCCGATTTTATTACAGCTCAAAGTTCAAAAAATACGCTAAACCGAGAGGTTATGTAAGATATTTCTCAGAACCAGCTAAGAAGTTGGCTATTAGATGTCCGGCGCGACATGCGACTAAAGGGTATAGCGATGAGCCTTTTTTTATCTCAATTCAACTACCATACTAGTCATATCAGCTTCTGACGCTATCGTCTCGGGCTTCTCTAATTAGGATCAGGTGCAATGCACACGACATTACAAACGCTTTGGCAGGGAACCCACGAAGGGGAATCGGTTCGCCAACGGCTATTTCATGTGCTGAGGCAGTCGATTATTCAGATGGTACTGGCGCCGGGGCAGGCGCTATCGGAAAAGGAGCTTGCCGACACTTTTTCGGTGAGCCGTCAGCCAGTGCGGGAAGCTTTCATAAGGCTCTCAGAGTCAGGCTTGGTGGAAGTTCGCCCTCAAAGGGGAACCTATGTTGTACGCATTTCGCGCCAAGCGGTGCTAGAGGCACGATTTATTCGTGAGTCGCTTGAGGTGTCAATCGTACGCGAAGCCACCAAGCAACCCCTTCAGTCTGGCGTGCTAATGGAGCTTAACGAGCTTATTGATCGACAGCGTAGCTGCATCGAGCGACAAGACCATGACCGCTTCTTCTTTCTTGATGAAATGTTTCATCGCACCTTGGCATTGGCTACGGGACAAACCATGGCGTGGAATGTGATTGAAGACGTCAAAGCACAATTAGACAGAGTACGGTATTTGAGTATTCCTGATTCTACGCCTATTCCGAAATTGGCCGATCAGCATCAGGCCATCGTGGATGCGATATCTGCTGGAGATACTGACGCGGCAGTTCAGGCAATGAGTATTCATCAATGTGAAATACTCCACTCTCTGCCTGAATTAGAGCATCGCTTTCCGGAGCTGTTTGAAGGTGTGAGCATGAATGTTCATGCGCTAACTATATAAAACCCACTAATGAGTACAACAACGCTGCACAAGTTGCATGGAGTAGATCCAGCCAGAACTGGCTGGTGAATTATCAACAATAAATAGATGTCTTTAGGAGCCCTACATGAAACTCACAAAATTACTGCCTGCTGTTGCATTGGTTGTCGCAAGCCATTCGGCTCACGCTGCTTACCAGCTTAATGTCTCAATTGCGTTGAGTCCTCAGGATCCCATTGCTCAGGCGATGGAGAGCGCTAAAGAGGCGATTGATGAGCGCTCAGAGGGAGAGCTGACCATTCAGATTTTCCCAAACAGCCAGCTTGGTTCTGACGAAGACGTGATCGAACAAATTCGTAGTGGTGCCAATATCGCGATCTTAGTCGATGCGGGGCGTTTATCGGAGTATCAACCTGAGTTGGGTATCTTAAGTGCCCCTTATTTAGTTGAAGACTATCGTGACTATGACCAAATCACAACATCTCCGCTTTACCTTGATTGGGTCGA
The DNA here is from genome assembly GCF_009728585.1 of Halomonas sp. PA16-9. Taxonomy (NCBI): domain Bacteria; kingdom Pseudomonadati; phylum Pseudomonadota; class Gammaproteobacteria; order Oceanospirillales; family Halomonadaceae; genus Halomonas; species Halomonas sp. PA16-9. Next base: position 1,842,127 of record NZ_CP040451.1, read on the forward strand.
AAGTATGGCAGAAACCAGTGGTTTACGATTACTCAATTATAACTGGTTTCAAGGGTCACGGCAGATGCTGACTCAAAATGAAGTGAAGACACCTGATGATTTGAGTGGTGTGCGTGTGCGGACTATCAACTCACCAGTATGGGTGAAAACCGTCGAAGCGATGGGCGCTACTCCAACACCGCTGCCTTGGTCAGAAGTTTACTCAGCGCTACAGCTAGGGTCGATCGACGGGGCTGAAGCACAACTAACCGCCGCTGAAGGCCAAAATCTGCATGAAGTTATTACTCATGTGGCACTAACAAACCATATTCATTTGATGACCGGTATTGCGACTTCTGAACAGTGGTATCAAGCATTACCTGATGAGCTGCGCTCTATTCTTGATGAAGAACTGCTAAAAGCTGGTGAAGCTGCTAGTCAAGCAACCGCAGCGGCTCAAGCCTCAGTGCGCGCGCGGATGGTAGCGGAGGGCGTTACGTTTTCTCAAGTGGATATGGGCGTATTCAGAGATCGAATGGGCAGCGTTTATGAAGAGCTAGGTTACAACCAGTATCGTGATCAATTGCTTTCTTCAGAGTGAGTCTCAGCCCTCTGCTCGCCAGGGCGGGGGCTGCACCCTTTTTGTCTTTTGCTATTACTTAACTGTCCGGATGCCCGTATAGGGCGAGGAATGCTGTATGTGGCATTGGTACGATAAAGGTGAGGAGTGGCTGGCTATTATGCTACTCGGTGGTACCTCTCTCACCATGTTAGTTAGCTCAACGGCTAGGGCAATAGGGAATCCTTTTGCAGGGGGCGCTGAGCTTGCACAATTTTTGTTTATTTGGACTGCTGTATTAGGGGCTGATATTACCCTGCGCCAGGGAGGCCAGGTGCGAATTGATGCCCTTGTCATTCGTTTACCTCTTAAGTTACAGCTCATGATTACCAGCCTATGTGTTGGGATGATGATGCTCTTTCTGGCTCTTTTAATCTGGTATGGCTTCGTTCTAGCAGCTTCAAACTGGCAGCGTCCCATGGGAGTGGCAGGACTTAGTTATGGGTATATCACTCTGGCACTTCCTGTCGGGGCATTGTTAATGATGCTTTCACTGGTACGCCGCTTGTTCGCTAAGGGCGTCATCGGGAGTTTGGTTGTTGACGATGATGACATTGTGGAGGAGGCGCTATGACGGCAGCTCTGTTATTAGGATTCGGTCTGCTTCTCATGGCGATAGGTATGCCCGTTGCCTTTGCTATTGGAATTGCGGGTTTCTCCTATTTCTTATTGCCAGAAACATTTTTACCGACAAGCATTGCCGTCCAGCGCATTGTATCTTCGACGCAATCATTTCCACTATTAGCTGTGCCGTTGTTTATTTTCATCGGCCATTTAATGAACGCCAGCGGTATTACCCCCCGTTTGGTTCACCTTTCTACTCTATTAGCAGGATGGATGAGCGGTGGTTTAGCCCAGGCAAGTATCGTGTTGAGCACCTTAATGGGCGGGGTTTCCGGTTCTGCCGTGGCGGATGCCGCAATGCAATCCAGGTGCTGGGAAAAAGCATGATCAAGGGAGGCTATTCAGCGGGGTTTACTGGGGCGGTGCTCTCTATTGGGGGGCTGATTACTGCGACCATTCCACCGAGTATCGGTTTGATCCTTTACGGCTATCTCGGCGAAGTTTCGATAGGGCGGCTATTTATCGCAGGCCTCGTGCCGGGCTTCTTGCTAATGGTGGCGCTGATGCTGACCACTTACATCATGGCTAAACGGCGGGGCTATCAGCCAGTAAGGGAGCGGTTACCCACCGGCCGTGAAGTGCTTAAGGCCCTACGTGGCAGTATCTGGGCAATTCTCTTCCCTGTATGGCTCTTGGTGGGTATTCGCTATGGACTTTTTACCCCCTCCGAAGCAGGTGCTTTTGCGGTTGCTTATGCCTTGTTGGTGGGCTGCGTAATACACCGAGAAATGGGTATTAAAGAGATACTTAATGCCATGCGTGCCAGCGTAAGAGATATTGGCATGATAATGCTGATTATTATGTTCTCAGGCATTATTGGTTATGTCGTCTCTTTCGAAAGGGTGCCGCAAACAATAGCAGAGCTAACACTCGGCGTATTCTCTAGTCATATAACACTGTTGCTGGCAGTTTCCGTAATACTTGTTTTTCTAGGTATGTTGTTAGAAGCCACGGTTGTTGTCATGTTGTTAACCCCCATCTTGGTGCCCGTTATTAAAGCCGCAGGTGTTGATCCTGTTCATTTTGGGCTGTTAATGATGACGCTGGTTACGTTCGGTGGCATGACACCTCCTGTGGGTATTTCAATGTATACCGTGTGCGGAATATTACGATGCTCTTTTTATGAGTATAGCCGTGAGTTACTGCCTTTTGCCTTTGCTGTATTTGTGGTTGTGCTGGGCATTCTCTTCTTCCCCAATGTAGTGCTGTTTTTGCCTAATTTATTGCTGGGCTAAATCTGCCTATGACACTCTCATAATGAAGGAGCGATGATGGAGTTTAATGATAATGTTGAGTTCATGGGCAAAGACTTTCTGTTAGAAAATGAAGCAGCCCGACGGCTTTATCATGAGCACGCAGCGATCATGCCGATTTGCGATTATCACTCGCACTTAGATCCAGTCGAAATAGCTCATAATACCCAGTTCGATAATTTAACCCAGCTATGGCTAAAAGGGGATCACTATAAATGGCGTGCAATGCGCTGCGCGGGTGTTGCTGAGCAGCGTATAACCGGAGATGTCAGTGACCGAGAACGCTTTCAAGCATGGGCGGAAACCGTACCCGACTGCTTAGGCAATCCACTCTATCATTGGACGCATCTTGAGCTTAAGAAGCCGTTAGGGATCGACAATATTCTCCTCTCTGCACAGACAGCTGAGGAGATATGGCACCTATCTAAACAGCGGCTAGCAACTCCACAGCTTAGTGCTCAAGGGATTTTGGAGCGCTTTAACGTGCGTACTATTTGTACCACGGATGATCCTGTGGATAGCTTGGAAACCCATCAACGGCACGCGAAGGCGAACACTGGGCCGACTATGCTGCCGACATTTCGAGCTGATGCGGTTCTCAAAATAGAACAGCCAGCGTTTGTCGATTATCTCGCTACGCTCGAAGTTGCCAGTGGCGTGACGATACAGCGTTTCGATGATTTGCTGGCTGCTCTGTACCAGCGTCTCGAACATTTCGAAAGTTTAGGTTGCTGCCTTTCCGACCATAGCCTTGAGAAGCCCGTTTTTGTTGAGCCTCCTGCAGCTTATGAGCTGGATCGGATACTCGACCGCAGAAAGCGCGGAAATGAACTGAGTAGTGATGATGTGCACGGCTTTACCACAGCGGTGCTGCTATGGCTCGGTAAGGAGTATGCACGCCGGGGCTGGGTCATGCAGCTTCACATTGGCGCTTTGCGCGATTTAAGCCAGCGGGGCGTCGTGACATAGGCGCTAACAGTGGTTTCGATGCGATTGGCGATATCACCTACGCAGAACCTTTAGCGGCGCTGTTGGATGCGCTGGATAGCCAGCATCAACTGCCGCGCACCGTGCTTTATAACCTTAACCCGCGGGATAACGAAATGCTCGCTGGGCTGGCCGGTTCCTTTCAAGGTGATGGAATCCCCGGAAAAGTGCAGTTTGGAGCCGCATGGTGGTTTAACGACCAGCGTGATGGCATGGAACGCCAGCTAACTACCCAGATGCAGTTTGGTTTGCTGCGCCACTTTGTGGGCATGCTGACTGATTCTCGTAGCCTTCTATCGTTTTCTCGTCATGAGTATTTTCGGCGTATTTTTGCCAAATGCTGGGGACTCAAATGACCCGCGGCGAGTTACCCAACGATATTGACCGAGTTGGCGAGCTGGTTCGTGCGGTGTGCTACCACAATGTGCAGCGCTACCTATTTGAGCGTTAACTTCTTTTTACTTCTTGTGATGGATTTACCATGATCATTAGCGATGCATATTTAATCGTAACGTCCCCAGGCCGCAACTTTGTCACGCTGAAAATTGTTACCGAATCAGGAGTGTATGGGATCGGCGATGCCACATTAAATGGCCGCGAGCTGTCGGTGGTCGCCTACCTGGAAGAACATGTGTTACCAACATTAATTGGTCGCGATGCTAGCCGCATTGAAGATATCTGGCACTTTCTGTATCGCGGCGCTTACTGGCGTCGTGGGCCAGTAACGATGACGGCTATTGCAGCAGTGGACGTAGCCCTATGGGACATCAAAGCAAAGCTTGCGGGTATGCCGCTTTACCAGCTGTTGGGTGGTAAGAGTCGCGATCGGGTGATGGTCTACGGTCATGCGACAGGGCGTGATATTGAAGCATGTCTGGAAGAGGTCGCCCGCCATGTGGATGAAGGCTACAGAGCGGTACGCGTTCAAGCTGGTGTGCCAGGCATTGCCAGCATTTATGGTGTCGCCAAAAAAGAGGGTGAGCCCTATGAACCTGCAGATTCTGATTTGCCCGCAGAGCATGTGTGGAGTACCAGTAAATACTTAAACCATGTGCCTAAACTATTTGCCGCCGTACGTGAGCGCTTCGGCGATGATTTGCACGTGCTACACGATGTTCATCATCGCCTGACGCCCATCGAGGCTGCTCGCTTAGGTAAAGAAGTGGAGCCCTACCATCTCTTTTGGCTTGAAGACTGCGTACCGGCTGAGAACCAGGAGGCGTTTGGTCTTATCCGCCAGCACACCACCACGCCGCTGGCGGTGGGCGAAGTCTTTAACAGCCTGTTTGACGCCAAAGCGTTGATCGAGAATCAGTGGATTGACTATATACGCGCCACTTTAACCCACGCCGGGGGGATCACCCACGTACGGCGCATTGCCGATTTGGCGGGTCTTTACCATGTGCGTACCGGCTTCCACGGGCCAACGGATCTTTCGCCGGTTTGCTTGGGGCGGCGATTCACTTTGACACCTGGGTACCCAACTTCGGCATCCAGGAGTATATGCCGCATACCAGTGCTACTGACGAGGTATTCCCCCACGATTATCGCTTTGAAGATGGGCATTTCATTGTCGGTGAAAAGCCGGGGCATGGCGTCGATATCGATGAAGAGTTAGCCAAGCAATACCCCTATAAGCGTGCCAGCCTGCCGGTGAACCGGTTAGAAGACGGCACCTTGTGGCACTGGTGAAGGAGTTCATCTAGATGAAAGCATTCCAGGTAAAGGCGCCCCATGACTACCAGGTCGCGGAAGTTGATCCGCCCAAGGTGGCCGCTGGTGAAGCGTTGGTACGCGTAGCATTTGCCGGTATCTGCGGCTCGGATATGCACATTATCCATGGCGACAACGCCTTTGTGCGCTTTCCGCGCATCACCGGCCATGAGTTCGCCGGGGTAGTGGAGGCGGTAGGGGAAGGCGTGGCTGACGTAGCCGTTGGGGATCGCGTGTGCATTGACCCCGTTATCAGCTGTGGTGAGTGCTACCCCTGTCGGATTGGCCGTCCCAACGTGTGCAGTTCGCTTGAAGTGATCGGTGTGCATCGCGATGGTGGTTTTGAAGAGTTTGTGGCCGTACCCGCGGCTAACGTACACCACCTACCTGAGCATATCGGGCTAGACGCCGCTGCCTTAGTTGAGCCTTATACCATTGCCGCCAACGTACTTGATCGTATGCAGCCGCACCCTGGTGATCGACTAATGATTCTGGGCGCCGGCGTTATTGGCCTTACGATCCTGCAAATGGCTTTGGCCAAGGGGATTGAAGAGGTCATCGTCACTGATGTTATTAACGAGCGATTAGTGGCGGCAAAACAGCTTGGGGCAACGCAGGTATTTAATAGCCGCGAGCAGGATGTGGAAAAAGAGGTGCTTGCCTTAACCCAGGGGGAAGGCGTGCCGCTGATTGCCGATGCGGCCTGCGTGCCAGCGCTGTTACCGCAAATGCTGCGTTTAGCGTCGCCAGCAGGGCGCATTGGTCTACTGGGCTTTAGCGTTCAGCCCAGCGAGCTAGTGCAGTTAGAGGTGATTAAGAAAGAGCTGACCCTGGTCGGGTCGCGGCTCAACAACCGTAAGTTTCCGGAGGTGCTAAAGCTAATGGCAAGTGGGCAGTTGGATCCGTTGGCGTTAGTCAGCCACCGGTTGCCGCTAAGCGACATGCCCAGCGCCATCGACATGCTTGACCACCGGCCAGAAGAGGCCCGCAAGGTGCTGATTCAAATCAGTGCTTGAGGGATGCTACTCCAACCCACGCCAACCCACGCGAAATTAATAGCTGCAATAAACAACTAACAACACCTGTGTGCAGGAGAAAGACAATGATCAAACAACTTATCACCAGCGCTGTTCTTGGGGCCGCCATGCTAGGCAGTCACTCACTAATGGCGGCAGACTTTACCCTGCGTTTTGGCCATTTAGCCAATGAGCAGAACATTTGGCACCAGGCCGCTGAGAAATTTAAACAGGAGGTCGAAGCAAACTCTGACGGGCAGATCGAAGTACGCCTCTATCCCAGTGAGCAGCTTGGGAACGAGATGGACGTGATCAACAGTATCCAACTGGCACGGCGGATATGACTATTACCGGTGAAAGCTTACAGAACTGGGCGCCGAAAGCCGCGATGATGGCGGTACCGTACGCCTTTAGAGATTCCGAACACCTCCATGCCGCCGTTAACGGCGATATTGGTGCTGAGATTGAAGCGCAAATCACTGAACGCACTAACCTGGTACCTTTGGCGTGGTTTGAGCGTGGCCCCCGTGAGCTGACCTCCAATCGTCCTATCCGCACGCCTGATGAGCTGGATGGGTTACGTCTTCGCGTTCCTAACGTGCCGCTATTCGTTGATACATGGCAGGCAATGGGGGCACGTCCAACCCCAATGGCGTTTAGCGAAGTGTTCACTGCGCTGCAGCAAAACACCCTGGAAGGTCAAGAGAACCCGCTTAGTCTGATCGAAAGCGCCAGCTTTAATGAGGTGCAGGACTACGTCAACATGACCGGCCATGTGCGCAGCTGGATCTACGTGGTGATTGGCCGTAACCAGTTGGAAAGTATGCCGGAAGAACTTCAGCAAGTGGTGCGAGACGCTGCTCAAACGATGCAGGAGTATCAAGCCGAGCTTTTCGTTGATGACCAAGCACGTCTTGAGCAAGCGCTACAGGAGCGTGGCATGGAGTTCGTGGAAGTCGATGTCGATGCCTTTGCAGAGAAAGCTCGCCCCGCCGTGCTTGAGGCCTTAACCGAAGAGCAGCGTGAACTCTTTGACGCTATCCAAGACCTGTAAGCTCGGATTTGTGGTCAATTGATAATGACAATGGGCTGGCCGTGCGCCAGTCCATTTTCTAACGATACAAGCAGCTTGCCCATGAGGATACGGTTATGAACTCGGATCACAAAGCGCTTGAACAGCAAGCGTTGGAGAGTCTGGATTCAATGTCGGTGGTGCCTAAATTTAAAGGCCCCATTGGGCGCGTCATTGGCTGGGTGGACACGTGCTTTCTGACGTTGGCTGTTACGGCGCTGATTGCGATTGCCGCCACGGTACTGCTGCAAATTTGTTCACGGCTATTTTTGCCGTTTTCGATAGCCTGGACCGAAGAACTCTCGCGCTATCTGTTTATTTATATGGTGGCACTATCTGTTGGTGTGGTGCTGCGACAGAACCGAAACATCAGCGTTGAGCTTTTCCATCATCTACTGGGGCCGCGCATACAGGCAGCCTTTCAAGTGTTGATCTGTGCGCTGATTGGCCTGTTTGCCTTTTTGGTGCTGCCTTACGCTTGGCAGTATGCGCAAAACGGCGCTTGGCAAACCTCGCCCACGCTGCATGTTCCCATGCTGTATATCTTTTTCTCAACGGTAGTCACCTTTGCGCTTCTCCTGGTTTATAGCTTGCTGGGGTGTCTTGAGGGAATGATCGCAATGTGTCACTCCTCTGCCTCCCTTCCGGAGTCGTAAGCATGGAAGTTATTATCCTCTTTAGCGTTTTCTTGGTTTTGCTCTTGGTGGGAATGCCCATTGCGTTTGCGCTGGGGTTAGCCTCGCTCTCTTATCTGCTGCTTGAAGGCATTTCATTAACCATCGTGCCGCAGCGCATGTATGCGGGTATCGACACCTTCGTGCTGCTGTGTATTCCCGGCTTTGTGCTGGCCGGCAATTTAATGAACGTGGGCAATATCACTGATCATATTGTGCGTTTTTCCAATGCTCTGTTAGGCCACATTCGCGGCGGTCTTGGCTTGGCCAATGTGGCAGGGTCGATGATTTTCGGTGGTATCTCCGGCACGGCGGTTGCAGATTCAGCCAGCATCGGTTCGGTGATGATTCCCGGTATGGCTCGCTCAGGCTATGACAAGCCGTTTGCTGCTGCGGTGACCGCCGCCTCGTCAACCGTTGGGCCGATTATACCGCCAGCGTACCCATGATCATTGCCGGTTCGCTCAGCGGGATTTCGGTCGGACGGATGTTCCTGGCAGGTGCCGTACCGGGGCTTCTAATGGGCCTCGCCATGATGATTACGGTGTATATTCTGGCCGTTCGGCGTGGGTATCCCAAAGAGCAGCGGGTACCTTTTTTGCAACTGCTGCGCGAAGCCAAAACGGCCTTCTGGGCACTGCTGATGACCGTGATTATTCTCTACGGCATTATTGGCGGGTTCTTTACCCCTACCGAAGCTTCTATTGTGGCTTGCCTCTATGCCTTGGTCGTCGGCATGTATGTGTATAAAGGCCTGTCGTGGAAAAAGCTTCCGGCGATTTTGTCAGACACCGTATTAACCTCTTCGGCACTACTGCTGATGGTGGGGTTAGCCAACCTGTTTGGCTGGATACTCACCAGTGAGCAGATCCCTCAGATGATAGCCTCACTGATTCTCTCCATTAGCGATAACCCGCTCATTGTCTTACTCATCCTTAACCTGATTCTTTTGTTTGTTGGCGCTTTTATGGAGACCATTGCCGCGCTGATTATTCTTTTCCCGGCCTTGGTGGGAGTCGCCACTGGCGTGGGTGTCGATCCGGTTCACTTTGCGGTAATCGCGGTGTTGAACCTGATGATTGGGCTGACAACCCCGCCGGTGGGGGTCTGCCTATTCGTGGTAGCGGGGATTGGCAAGCTACCTATGTTGACGGTGGCAAAAGCCATCGTGCCTTTTTTACTGTGCAACTTGGCGGTACTGTTGTTGGTGACCTATGTCCCCGCGATTTCGCTTTGGTTGCCTAACTTGCTGATGGGAGAGTAGTTGATGATGGCTCCAAAGCTTATTGAAGCAAAGCCAAGAAGTGGTCGGATCGGGATTGTCCATCTGGGGTTAGGCGCTTTTCACCGCGCCCACCAAGCGGTCTATTTAGAACGTTATCGCCAACGCAGTGGCGATGGTGAGTGGGGCGTTTGCAGCGCGAATTTACGCTCTAGCGTTGGTTTAGTCGACGGCTTACGTGCGGCAGGGCAGCGCTATCATGTAGCGGAGTACGCCGATAGTGACAGCGTCACGCTGCGTGAAATTGGCGTTATTGAAGAGACGCTATTCTCGGGCCGTGATGACGCGGACGAAGGTATGGATAGCTGGGGGCGAGACCGAGAGGCGCTACTGGCGCGAATGGCGTCTGCGGATACCCGTGTTGTTACGTTAACAGTCACTGAGAAGGGCTACTTTTAAACCCCGCGAGCGGTGAGTTAAAAATCGATGACCCGATGATCATCGGCGATATGGTCTCGCCCCAACAGCCGCGAACTGCCCCTGGACTATTGGTAGAAGCGTTAGCTCAGCGGCGTGAGGCTGGTCTTGCTCCCTTTACCGTTCTCTCTTGCGACAACATGCCGGATAACGGTAAGCGAACACGCCAAGCGGTGGTCCAACTGGCCGAGCATCGAGACGCAGCGTTGGCCAGTTGGATTGCCAGAGAAGTGGCGTTTCCCTGCAGCATGGTGGATCGCATCGTCCCTGCGATGACCGACGCCGATTTTGAGCGCTTAGCGGCACTGGGCGTTTCCGATCAAAATGCCGTGGTATGCGAAGCGTTCACGCAGTGGGTGGTTGAAGATAACTTCCCCCAGGGTCGACCCGGCTGGGAAGCTGAGGGGGTTGAGATGGTGGCAGATGTGGCGCCGTTTGAAACCATGAAGCTGCGCATGCTCAATGGCAGCCACTCCTTGCTTGCCTATCTGGGTGCGCTTGCAGGTATCGAAACGGTTTATGACGGCATCAATCACGTCGATCTTCGGGCGCTGCTGCGCCGCTATATGCTTGAAGAAGCGGCGCCTACACTTGAGATGCCCAAGGGAATCGATTTAGACGCTTATGCTGACTCGCTGCTGGCACGCTTTGCCAATGACAGTTTGCGTCATCGTCTGCAGCAGATCGCTATGGATGGTAGCCAAAAGCTTCCACAGCGCTGGCTTTCCGGCGCGCTGGAACGTAGTGCCGCTGGTCAAACTTCGCCCTGCGTGGCGCTGGGGTGGCGGCCTGGATTCGCTATACCGCGGGTCAAGACCTGCAAGGAAATAGTTACCCCGTGGATGATCCGCTAGCCAAGCGCTTTGCAGAGCTGCACCAGATGCATGGTAGCGATCCCCGCGCGCTGGTAGCGGCCTATTTAGCCATGGACGATGTGGTGCCCAACGCATTGGCACAAGACGATGCGTTTGCACAGGCGGTGCTGGTGGCATATCAAACACTCACCCAGGGCGGGTTGCGTGAGGCACTAGCGGGCTTATAATCCCGTTAAGTTCAAAACCCTGATTGAATCAATCAGTGGGGTTTTTTAGTGCGCACTAATGGCTAACGATTAGCGAGGTGCAGCGGGCGCTTCAGCGTTCGTGAGAGTCGGTTCGGGCACTTGCTCCATACGCTTGCGCTCTTGGTCAAGAATTGCCAGTGCCTGGGCAGAAGTCACGCGTGAGGCGGGCGTCACTAGGCTTACAATCACACCCGCTACCAGCGCTACTAGCACAGCGGGGATGCTTGGGTTACCCCAGAAGGCTGTCCAGTCGCTATTGGCAATAATCGTTAAGGAGGTCACCGAGGCGCAAATTAACGTGGCGATGGCACCTTGCCAGTTATAACGTGACCAGAAACGGCCCAGCATGGCACTCACAAACAGTCCTGACAGAATCGTCGAGATCATACGGGTGATGTAGGTGATGACATTGTCTGAGGCCAGCGCGAACAGCAGCGCCAGACCAATGGTTGCCACTAGCGCAATACGCGAGAAGCGCACTACATTTCGCGCTGAGGGCGTGCGGCCCGTTGCCAGCACATATAGATCGCGAATCAGCGTGGAAACACCGGCAATGGCATCGGAGCTCGCGCTAGACATCGTAGCGGAAAGACCCGCTACCAATAGCAGTAGTCCTAATCCTAGGGGCATAATTTCAGTGGCCAGGAAAGGGAAGGCGAAGTTGCTATTTTCAAGCCCAGGGTTAAGGGCGTGGGTGGCCATACCAATAATCGCGGGAATGATCGAAAAGCCCAGGTAAAGAACGCCGGTGATTAAGAACGAGCGGCGTACCGATTTGACTGATTTTCCTGAATAAATGCGCTGACGAAAGGAGGGCGTAGCAAGCACGCCAATGGCAATGACGGCAGCCAGTGACAGCGCTGGCAGCGCACCAATTTGACCAATACCCAGAAAGCTAGTGGCCCCCGCATCCATACCTGCCGTAAGGCCTGAGAAGCCGCCAACCTCCACTAGCGCCAGCACCGCCATCAAAATAAAACCCGCAAACAGCACAACCGCTTGAATGGTGTCAGTCCAGATAACCGCAAAATAACCCCCTACCACGCAGTAAATGCCGAAGCCTAACGCCACCAGAATACGTGCGGTGGTTAGATCGATATCCGCCATCCAGGAGAGGTAGAGACCACCGCCAAGAATATGCGCGCCCAACCAGCCTATACAGGCAATATAGATAAGTAGCGCGACCACATTACGTACCAGCCGATTCGCACCGACGTAATAGGCGAGTTCCTCACTCATGGTCATAAAGCGAAGTTTACGTACGGGAGCAAAACAGACCGCGAGCAGTAGAATACCCACGGCGCCTCCAAGCCCGTATAAGGCACCCGCCCAGCCGTTGGCGTAACCGAACCAACGGCGCCCATGCTGGAGCCGGTGCCCACCATGGTCGCGACCGTAGTACCTACGGTGAGAAATAGCGGTACGCTTCGCCCGCCGAGTAGAAAGTCGTCGCCGCTGCCCCGTTTGTGTCTTGAAATCCACCAGCCAAAAACAATCATGGCGACAATGTAGAGCACGAAGGTAATAAGGAATAGTTGGCTGTTCATGTTAACCTCTTATCGTTGTTTATCCGGCCGTTGCCGCGGCCGAAGGTAGGCAATGGAAGCGATTACCGCGGGCTTTTTATCCTAATCACGCGGTAATCTGGCGCTGCGCCCTTGCCGGGGTGCGGCGCTTTTTTTTGGGTACTTAAAGCTGGGTGTCTAGACGCGATCAGCGCGGAAGCACTTCACGTCAACCTCGACTTTGCAATCCACCACCAGGTCTTGAACGCTGCAGATGCGTGCCGGTGGGTTGTCGCCAAAGACCTCCTTAAACACCTTGTTGAACGAGGTGAAATAGCGCGCATCGGTGAGCACGGTGGTGACATGCACGACGTCTTCAACGCCGAAACCTGCTTCTTGCATGATGGCCAGGCAGTTATCGAAGGCGAGGCGGGTCTGCTCAACAATGCCGCCTTCAACGACTTCGCCGTCGGTCATGGGTGTTTGTCCGGAGACGTATAGCCAGCCACCTGCCTCTACGGCGCGGGCAAAGGGCAGTTTCTGACCGCCGGTGCCTACGCCGCCTTCCGTGCCGTATCGAGTAATGCTCATGATGTTTGCTCCTTGTTGGGTTGAAAGGTGGGGATCGATTGAGAAATGCGTTCTGTTCTGCGCAGCATCCTGCCCGCGCGTTGGTCTGAAATTGCGCCTTGGTGATAGGCGATTTTGCCGTTCACTATGACCATTTCGATGCCTTTAGCGGCCGCGATGGGGGTCTCGTAATTGGCCGTATCTTCAAGCATCGTCAAATCAAAAAGGGTGAGGTCTGCGTAGGCGCCTATGCGGATCACGCCGCGATCCGTTAAACCGAAATTGGCTGCCGAAAGACTGGTCATCTTGCGTACCGCTTCGGCCAGTGGCATTAGCTTTAAATCGCGGCTGTAGTGGGCCAGCACACGCGGAAAGGCTCCCCAAAGGCGCGGGTGGGGGTGCGGGTCGTTCGGTAATCCATCGGAACCCACCATGGAGAGCGGATGCGCTAACACTTGCTGCATATCCGCTTCACTCATGTTGTGGTAAACCGCCCCCGCCGGCTGTAGCTGCTTGGCCGCATCTAACAGTGATACCCCCCATTCGGCGGCGATCTCTTTTAACGGGCGACGTGCCTGCTCAGGGTGCGGTGTCGACCAGGTAATGGTGATCTCGATTTCGTCTGTGACCTGGCCCAGATCGAGAGTGGAGGAGCCTGCGGTGTAGGGGTAGCAGTCGCAGTGGGCATGCTGGTGCTGGGCGGCAGACTCCAATTTACCCAGCGCTTTACCAGCGCCTCCCCAATTGCCCGCGCCTGCGCATTTAAGGTGCGAGATCACCAGAGGCACCTGGCCATTGCGAGCGGTGGAAAATGCTTCGTCCATGGCACCCAGCAGGCCCGCAAACTCATCTCGAAGATGGGTGGTATATACGCCGCCTGATTGGCCAACGGCTGCCACCAGTGGGGCCATCTCGGCGGTCGGCGCGTGTATCGCGTTACGATAGGCCAGCCCTGAACTAAGCCCTAGGGCGCCCTCATCCAGCGCTTGGCTTAGCAGCACCTCCATTTGTGCAATTTCTTCAGCAGTGGCAGGCCGGGCAAAGCTGTCCATCACCTGGCTGCGCAGACTGGTATGCCCCACCAAGGCGGCGACGTTAATACTGGTGCGGCAGCGTCTACGGCGTTGGCATAGGCGCTGAAGCTTGAGTAGCGGAAGTCTTCTAGCCTGCCCAGTAAATTCATGGGATCGGGGACTTCGCTGGCGAGTGTCACGGGGCTCGCACTGATCCCACAGTTACCCACCACCACCGTCGTTATTCCTTGTGTCAGCTTCGGCAGCATCTCTGGGGTACGAATGACATTGGTGTCGTCGTGAGTGTGGACATCGATAAAGCCAGGCGTCAGATAGCGCCCTTCGGCGTCAATCATGGTGGTGGCGGTGGCGTAGGGCATGTCACCGATGGCGCAGATACGCTCGCCTTGAATAGCCACATCGGCACGAAAATGGGCTGCGCCGGAGCCATCCAGTACGCTGGCGTTACGAATCAGCAGGTCGTAAACCATCTTAATCTCCTAGTGGCTGGCGGTTGTCGCCACCGCGATGGTCATCGAGGCTAAGCTTGAGACGACGCAATTTAGTCCGTGAACGCTCTCGGTGGCGCATGGCAAGTTCAAGCGCTAACACATCGATGACCGCCAGCATGGCGTAGCGGGAAGCTGAAGGGTGATAGATGAAGTCGGTTTCCCGCGAGGTAATCGGGAGCACAATGTCGGATGTATCGGCTAAAGGAGAATTCAGGGCGGTGATGGCAATCACTTTTGCGCCGTACTGCCTGGCAATTTGTGCCGACTCCACCATCTCCGGGTATAGCCAGTGACCGATAGCACAACCACTACGTCATTTGGCTCAAGGGTTGACGCTACCATGCGGGGTAAGAGTGCTTGAGGGTAAGCGCAGATCGCATAGCCAAGACGGACTAAACGGAATTGAAACTCTTGGCAGAGAATGCTGGAACCGCCCCCTGCGCCAAATACCAATATCTGGCGCGCTTTATCCAGCTGTTCGACCGCGCCTGCCACATCGGCCTGGGCGAGCAAGTCACGGTTAAGCGCGAGGGTTTGTGTGGCAATGTCATACACCACGCTTGAGCTGTCTTCGGGGGTCGCTTCTTGTATAAAACGGCGACCTGCTGCTAAAGCGCGTGTTAAGCGCGTTTTTAAGTCACGCACATTAGTGCAGCCGATAGCGCGTGCAAATCGGGTGACACTGGCATCACTTACCCCCGCGCGCTGGGCGATGTCACCGATGCTTGCTTCGGTGACAAACTCGATGTCAGCAAATATCAGCTCGGCGACTTTTTTTTCAGCTTCACGCAAGGCAGCAAAGTCAGTGGTAATACGTGACAAGATGTCGATTTCCTGGCTCACCGTGGACTCCTAATGGTTGCCTGATTTAAAAAGTATGTTAGTTTCTAACCTTAAGTCAATAGTTGTGAAAGTATCTAACATAGATGCTTTATTAAAAAAGAGGATATGGGCGAATGCAGACAATGGCGTTAGCGATGGATAAAGGCGGTGAGGAATTGGGATCAAACCTTCTATCAGGTGTCAGCCTTCCCGCCGCCGTGGTGCATGAAGGCCCACTGGCTCATAACGTAGAGTGGATGCAACGATTCGCAGAGGCTCACGGTGCTCGCTTGGCGCCCCATGGCAAAACCACCATGACGCCCGCGCTTTTCCATCGACAGCTCCAGGCAGGTGCGTGGGGTATCACACTTGCCACTGCGCCCCAGTGTCGTGCGGCTTTCGCCAATGGCGTTACCCGAATATTGATGGCGAACCAACTGGTGGGTCAGGCAAATATGGCCATTATCGCCAGTCTGATCGAACAGGGCGCTGCGTTTTATTGTGTGGTCGATAGCCATGAGAATGCGCGCCAGCTCGGGCGCTTTTTTGCTGAGCGGGGCTTGACGTTATCGGTGCTTATTGAGATAGGCGTGGAGGGTGGCCGCTGTGGCTGCCGCAATCAGCAGCAAATTCTTTCGCTGGCGGAGGTGATTGCTAGTGAACCAGCACTTTCTCTGGTGGGCCTGGAGGGCTATGAGGGTGTGGTTCACGGGGATAATCCCGAATCTGGTATTCGTACCTATGCTAAATACCTGGTGGATGTTGCCGTAGAGCTCGAAGCTGCTGGACGCTTTGCTGAAGAGAACCCGATTGTCACCGCGTCAGGTTCCGCCTGGTATGATGTGATTGCAGAGGCCTTTCAGGGCGCACCGCTTCAGGGAAGATTTACCCCCGTGCTACGCCCAGGTTGCTACATCGTCCACGACCATGGGCTTTATCGTGAAGCGCAATCAGCGGTATTAGGCCGCCGGCCGGATTTGCAGCAGGGGCTTGAGCCTGCCCTGGAAGTCTTTGCCCAGGTGCAGTCGCTTCCCGAACCTGGGCTTGCCATTGTGGCGCTAGGTAAGCGTGATATCGGTCATGACCAGCTACCTATTGCCCTGCGTCGGTTCCGGGAAGGAGGTGACCCCTCGCAGCCATTGCCGGTGACTGGTTGGGAAGTGACGAAAATTATGGATCAGCACACCTTTGTGGGCCTTCCGGAAGGGGCTCAAGATGTCGAGGTCGGTGATATTGTCGCGTTTGGCGCCTCTCATCCTTGTTTAACCTTCGATAAATGGCGCCAGATATTGTTAGTGGATGATCAACTAAACGTTAAAGAGCGTATGGCGACCTACTTTTAGCGCCCTGTTATTGAGAAAACCGTTATAGAGAACATCATTTAGCTCGTCGTACCTGCTGGTAGGCGCCCACCAATAGCCAGTGTCAGGGCGTCTGCCAGCTCCCCTAGCTGTTCCCGGCAGCGGTCGATGCTGGGAACTTCCCGATGCATCGCTTCTGGAATCAGAGTGAGATAAGGGATGGTGATAACGGCTTCGATAACGTCATGAACCCCAAAGACAGGGAAGCTGATATTGGTTAACCCTTGGACTTGAGGGCTTGGCCCCACGTGGTAGCCCTGCTGGCGAATCGGATCAAATAGCGCCCGCGTTCGGTCAACCTCTTGTTGCGTTGCATCGCTGGCGGCGAGAATGCGCTCCCGGCGTGGCTCATCCAGAAAGGCCAGCATGACGGCCCCAGAACCGGAGCCGCATATATCGATGTTGGCCCCCAGGCGCAGCCCAAAGCCCATCTTGTCGGGGTTTTCGTACTGGGCCACTACCAATAGATGGCCAGGACGAGCAACGCTAAGATGACACGACTGGGAGATTTCATGGCACAGCTCTTCCATGCGCGGTAGTGCGGCCTGTACTAACCGCTTGGTGGGCGGGAAGCGGTGGGCCATCTCAAACATCTTTAGCGTTAGCTGATAGCGGCTACCGCTATCATCCATGCTGACGTAGCCACGATCTCGCAGCACCATCAGCATGCGGTACATCTCATTGGTTTTACGGCCGATCTGTTCGGCAATCGCTTGGGTGCTTAGCGGCTGGGGAGATTGGGCAAGCAGCTCCAAAATATCCAACCCTTTCTCTAAGGCAGGGGCGTGGTACTGCGTTTCAGCCTTCTCCTTCATTCAAGCTCCCTTACGTGATTGCCAATCGCTCGTTGATCGTGGCGTTAACCAAAACGCTTGGTTAGCGTGCCAGCCAGCCGCCGTCTACCGCCAGGGTATGTCCATGCACGTAGCGGGCGGCATCGGAGCATAAGAATATCACAGCGCCGGCTAAGTCTTCTGGCGTGCCCCAGCGTCCGGCGGGGATTCGGCCAAGAATTTCAGCATGGCGCTGGGGATCGTCGCGCAATGCTTGGGTGTTGTCGGTGGCCATATAGCCAGGGGCGATGCCATTAACGTTGATGTCATGGCCCGCCCACTCATTGGCGAGCAGGCGCGTTAAGCCGAGAATGCCGCTTTTGCTGGTGGTGTAGGAGGGCACGCGAATGCCGCCCTGAAACGACAGTAATGAAGCGATATTGACGATCTTGCCCGGCGCTTTGCGCTCGATAAGGTGTTTGGCAACCTGCTGTGCGAGAAAGAAAGCGGCTTTTAAGTTAACGTCAATGACGTCATCCCAATCTTGCTCTGAAAATTCAACGGCTGCTGCCCGGCGAATAATCCCCGCATTGTTGACCAGGATATCCACCTTGCCCGCTTGCGCGATCGCCTGTGAGACAATCTCGCTAGGCGCTTGGCTGCCCAGCTCCGCCGTAATGTCGTAAAACTGGCGCCCTAGGGCCTCGACCTGCTGGCGGGTGTCATCAGCAGGGCTGCGGTTGACCCCCACGATATCGGCACCCGCCTGTGCCAGTGCAATGGCAATTCCCTGGCCCAACCCTTTGTTGCAACCCGTCACCATGGCAACTTGTCCGTTCAGCGAAAATAGCTTCATTGGTCACTCTCCCTGGGTAGTGGTTTAGCGCAGCTCTTTAGAAGCGATAAAGTCCATATCATCGTAGGTCAGGTTTTCACCGCACATACCCCAAATAAAGGTGTGTAGCGGCGAGTGCCAAAGCCGCAGTGAATCGACCAGCTGGGGTGAATCACGGCTTGTTCGTTGGCAACCACGATATGCCGGGTCTCTTGGGGTTCACCACACAGGTGGAACACCACATCGTCTTCACTCAAGTCAAAGTAGAAGTACACTTCCATGCGCCGTTCGTGGGTATGGCAGGGCATGGTGTTCCACATACTGCCGGGCTCTAACTGGGTAAGCCCCATGGAGAGCTGGCAGGTATCCAGTACATCGGTATGTAGGTACTTATTAATGGTACGCACATTTCCGGTTTCGGGGTCGCCAAGGGTGGTGGGCGAGGCATCTTCCGGGCGGATATGGCGAAGCTGGTAACGTACATGGGCAGGCGTTGAGTTGATATAAAAGCGCGCAGGCTTGGTCGCATCGAGGCTCTCAAAGCTGACTTCACGGCTCTCTTTGGGAATATACAAGCCGTGGTGGGTGCCCAGCTCGACCGTTTCACCGTCGACAGTAATGCGCCCGGGCGCGCCAATGTTGATAACGCCCATTTCCCGCCGCTCTAGAAAATCAACGCCAAGTTCTTTGCCACCGCTCAGGGTAAGCGGTGAATCAGTGGGTACCGCGCCACCGACAATAATGCGGTCAACGTGGCTGTAGGTTAGCGACAGTTGCCCAGGCTCCATAATCTTGGTGACCAGCATTTTGTCACGCAGGCCCTGGGTATCGAGGGTTTTAAAATGATCGCTATGAAGCGCTTGGCGAATATCCATATGAATTTCCTTTAATAGTAAAAGTAAATGGGCTCACGAGAACAGCGTGAGCGGCCACAGGGTGATAGCCGGAAAGACAATGACCAGCAGTATCACCAGGAGATTTGCGAGCAGGAACGGCAGGGCGCCGCGGAAAATACGCCCAATCGAGAGGCCAGTGATGGATGAGCAGACGTTCAGGCACATGCCCACCGGCGGCGTGACCAAGCCAATAGCCAAGCCACTGATCAACAGGACACCAAACTGCACAGGTGAAATATTGGCCAGGGCAAGCACCGGCAGCACCACTGGGGTAATCAGCAAAATCGCGGGGGTCACATCAATAAAGGTGCCGATCAGTAGCACGGCAGCTGCAATCACCAGCAGAAGCAATATCGGGGTAAGATCCAGCCCGCCTAAAAAGCCTGCCAACAGCTGGGGAATCTGCTCCATCGAGAGAATCCACACGTACAGCTGGCTCATGGCAATAATGATCATCACCGTTGCGCTGGTCATTACGGCAGAGCGAAACAGTGCGGGCAGTTCACGCAGTTTGAGGCTTTTAAATACCACCAAGGCCAGAAACAGCGCATAGCCCACGCCTAACGCGGCGGACTCAGTGGCTGTAGCGACACCGCCGACCACCGCACCCACTACAAACAGAGGAATTAATAGCGCGAGTACCGCACGCTGAATCACCTGGCGGCGCTGTTGCGGGTTTAATCCTGCGTGGGCACGGGGGTAGCCTTGACGACCGGCCATTAGCGCAATGATGCCCATCATCAGCAGGCCAATGAGTAAACCTGGCACAAGGCTCGCCATAAACATGGTGCCGATAGACTGCTGCGCGGTAACAGCGTAGATCACCATGGGCACACTGGGAGGAATGATCATGCCCATGGTGGAAGATGCCACGGTAATACCGCTGGCTTTCTACGCTGTATCCCTTGCGTGCCATCTCCGGAATCATGGCGGAACCCACCGACGCCGTATCAGACACAGAAGAGCCCGATATGCCGCCAAAGATCATCGATGTCGAGATATTGACGTGCCCCAGCCCACCTGGAAAACGGCCTACCAACATCAAACAGAAGTCGATCAAGCGAGCGGTAATGCCTGAGGCGTTCATCACCAGCCCCATCAAAATGAACAGCGGCAGGGCAATCATGGTGTACAGATCCATACCGGACAGTACCCGCTGGGGCAGCACGCCAATCAAGCCTGGTTGCATGATCAAAAAGTAAACCAACCCCGAAAGCCCTAACGAGTAGGCGATGGGTACCCCAATCAGCAACAGCACCATCAGGCTAACAAGCAGTAAAATCATGCCTGGCCCTCCTGCGCGTCTTCTCGTTGAGCGGAGGGCCGCTCGCCACCCATTAGCACCGCCAAAGAAAATAGAATGACCAGTAGCGCGCCAATGGGGACACTGATTTGCACTACCCAATTAGGCACATCCAGCACGGCGGAGCGGAAACGACCCACTTGCCCAATCCAGCTGATACTGAGCCATGCCAAATAGCCATTGAATAACATCACAAGACAGTGGCGTAAGCGGTTCAGCCAGACGGCTATTGCCGAAGGCAGTGCATCCACAAGCACGCTGATACGGATATGCTCGCCGCGCAAAATGGCGACCGATGCCCCTGCGGTGGAATACACAAATAGAAAGCGCATCACTTCTTCAGCACCGGCAAAGCCAATGCTGAATACGTAGCGCAGTATCACCAGTGCCAAGCAGAGCAGGAAAACCGCCGCAATTAATGCGGCGATCAGATTTTCCAGCAGGCTAGCGAAGCGGCGCATTACCCGCATCAAGGCGGTATCTTCCGCCATCGGCTGCGCCAGTGGAGGTGGATTCATTACTCCAGTACCTCGGCTTGATCAGTCAGGGCGAGCACTTGCTCTAACTGCTCCTGGCTAAAGTCACCACGCTCAACAAAGTGCTCCCAGACAGGAACGACGGCATCTACAAAACCTTGGCGGTGTTCGTCGGCGATGTCATTAATGCTCATGTGCTCGCCCAGTGTTTCGAGGTAGTTGGCTTCGGAGGCTAGCCAAATTTCGTTGGAGCGCGTCATCGTCTCCTGAGCGACGTCGTCGACGATCATCTGCAACTCTTCAGGTAGCTGGTCGTACCACTGGGCGCTGATAAAGAAGGGGTCAGGATGGATTTGCCAGTTCAGTAATGACATGTACTCCTGAGCTTCATGGAATTTCATATCGGCGATATTGGAGGGCGGGTTTTCTTGCCCATCGACCACGCCTGTGCGTAGCGCCATATAGGTTTCGGTGTAAGGCACTTGCTGGGGGGAGGCTCCCAGCGCTTCAAACGCCCGCAGCGTGGGAGCCAGTGGCGGGGTGCGAATCTTCAAGCCACGGAGGTCATCAACTTGATTAACGGCGCGAACGTTATTGGTTAACTGGCGCATACCGCCTGCAACGCCGGTCACCGGTATATGCAGCTGGCTTTCACGTGCGCCTTCATTAATGGCCTGGCCAAGCTCGCCCTCCATTACGTCAATAGCCTGCTCCGGCGTGGTGAACAGGAACGGCATGGTATAGATCAGGTAGGCGGGGTTAGCTTGGGCAAACAAACCACCGCGATAGCCCTGAATAAGCCCCATTTGAACTTGCTGAAGTACGTCCTCCTCCTTCCCCAGGGTGCCATTGAAATAGAGTTCGACGGCGATACGCCCATCACTGCGCTCTTCAAGCGCTTCTTTGAAGTAGCGCATGGACTCAGAACGCGGCGCCTCATCGGTTTGCGAATGAGCATACTTGAAGGTGAAATCGGCAGCTTGGAGCGACGTGGTGAAGCCAATAGCGAGGCTGGCCATCATTAAGTGGGTTAGGCGCATGGAAGGTTCTCCGTTTTATTGTGATGTTCTTGTTGCGATGCGATAGCTGTTTCTCAAATATAAAATCTGTTTTTATATTTGATGTGAGGCCAAGCTTAACGTCATTCCTGCATAGGTCAATGCTTGGGCTATGCGACATTGGTCGCGATGCATATTTTCAGTACAGAGTGAGGGGGTTATAAGCACGCAGGCGGTGTCGTCGGCAGGCACGGGAAACATGCCTGTCGAGGGCGGGCGTTGGAGAGTTGATTAGCGGCGGTTAATCAGTTAACCAAGCAACCGCGATCAGAAGTGTAGGCGCGCAATGGCGGTGGGAAGCTCGCTGGCGTGGTGGATACCAATCGCCCCTTCGGGGGTGAGTTCTTCATTAGGGAAGTGGTTGAGGTGAATCACGTGCATGCCCGCCGCTAGCCCCGCTTCCACACCCACCGCCGCGTCATCGATCACCACGCACTGCTGAGGAGCATGGCCCATAGCGGCGGCAGCTTTACGGTACAGCTCGGGGTCGGGTTTCCAGACATTGAGGGTATAGGCGCTAAAGAGCTTGTCAGCAAAGTGATGGCCTAGTTCGGTGCTTTCCAGCGCACAGCGAATTTTGCGCTCGGGGCCATTAGAGACCACGGCCTTGGGTGGCTACTTAACTGTTCCAGTGCGGCGACCATACCAGGAATCGCCACCAGCTCGGCACGCATACGGGCTTCCATACGCGCCCGCATACCTGCCTCAAGCTGGGAAAATGCATCTTCTGCTAATGTTTGAAAACGCTTTTCCAGGGTTTGGACGATCGTCTGGAAACGCACCCCGCGAAATTCATCCATATACTGACGCGCTGAAAAGGGTAAGCCGAATTCGGGAAGAATATCCCCCATCACCTCGGCAAGCAGTATTTCGCTATCCACCAAGGTGCCATCGCAATCGAACAGTAAGCATATTGACGTGGAGGGGGCGCGGCAGGCTTCATTGATAGGTTTCCTCGTTGACTAAGCTAATTGGCCGCTCACCCTGGAGTGCTAGACGAATATTATCCACCGCTCGCTGGGCCATGGCGTCGCGGGTTTCATGGGTTGCAGAGCCGATATGCGGCAGGGCGACCACATTGGGCATCTTCGTCAGCGGTGACGCAGCGCGTAGTGGCTCCTGCTCAAATACATCCAGCCCTGCTGCTTGAATAACGCTGGTTTCCAAGGCGTGTATTAAGGCGCTTTCATCGACGACTTTGCCGCGGGCGATATTGATAAAAATGCCTGAAGGCTTCATCAGCGCAAACTCTTGGGCACCGATCAAATGCTCGGTCTCGGCGGTAAGCGGCACAGTGACACAGACGAAATCGGCTTCAGCCAATAGCTCGTTGAGTTCGCGGCGCTGCGCACCAAGCTCACTCTCTAAATCGAGCTTGGGTGAAGCGTTGGAGTAGAGCACCTGCATACCAAAGCCCAGGGCTCCGCGCCTGGCAACGGCTTGACCGATGCGCCCAAACCCCACCATGCCTAGGGTTTTACCATGCACATCGCTGCCAAACAGTGCCGGGCCAATGCTGGCTTGCCATTTGTCCGCTTTGACCCACTCGGCTAGTTCAACCACCCGGCGCGCCGCGGCCATGATCAACGCAAAGCCGGTGTCGGCAGTGGTTTCGGTAAGCACATCAGGCGTATTGCACAGCATAATGCCGCGCTTAGTAAGTTCATCAACAGGGATGTTGTCGTAGCCAACAGAGATGGTCGCTATGACTTTCAAGTTGGGCGCTGCGTCCAGCAACTGGGGGGTAATGGCTAAGCCGGAACCGATAATGCCGTGTGTCTCCGCTAATAGAGCGCGATTTTCAGGGGCATCAAGCGAGCTGGTTTTCGGCAACACATCCACTTCAAACAAATCGCTAAGTTCAGTCTGTTGAGCGTCGCTGAGTCGTCCTTGAATCACTAGACGTTTTTTCATTGTTATCTCCATGGTGAAAAGCCTGTTATCTAAAACCTGTTATTTAAAACCTGCTATTTAAAAAATAGTGTGTGGCGATTAGCCAATGGGTTGGTCGACTTCAAGCGCTAGTAGTTGCTCGCGATTAGGCAGACCTTCCATATCACCCACTACCTGGATGGCTTGGGCGCCAATGAGGTTGCCGCGTTGGGCGGCTTGACGCGCCGTTCTTCCGTCAAGCAGAGCGCTAATGACACCGACGGCGAAGCCATCGCCTGCACCTACGGTATCCACCACCTCAGCAACGTGGCAACCGGCCACTGTAAAGCTCTCTTCTTGCCCATCCAGGTTGCCACGGTAATAGCTACCTTCGGGGCCCAGCTTGATGATCACAGCCGAGGCACCTTGATCCAGATAATAGCCTGCTATGTCGTAAGGCGTCTTCTGCCCGGTGAGAAGCTGGCCCTCTGAAAGCCCAGGCAACACCCAGTCGGCGCGGCTGGCGAGTTCATTAAGGGTCGACCGCATAACGTTTTCGCTAGGCCAAAGTGACGGCCGCAAATTGGGGTCAAAGGAAATACTAGCGCCGTGGGCGCGGGCCCCTTCCATCAAATGATGGCTAAGTTGGCAGGCGCTTTCAGATAACGCTGGGGTAATGCCCGTCGCGTGAAGGTGGTTAAGTGCCTGAAAGTCGACATCCCGGGCGTCCTCAATAGTGAGATGGCTGGCGGCACTGCCACGTCTAAAATATTCAACTCGCGGGTCGGCGCCGTTCTGGGCACGTTCTTTAAAGAGCAGCCCGGTGGGGTGCTGTGCATCGGCGTGAATATAGCGATCATCGATACCTTCCGCTGTTAATGCCGCCTGAATAAACCCTCCAAAGCTATCGGTTCCCACTCGACTTAACCAGCCCACGTGGAAACCCAGCCTGGAGAGGCCGATAGCGACATTATTATCGGCGCCTGCCAAGCGGCGGTGGAAACGCTCAATGTTGGATAAGTCGCCTGGTGAATCAGCGACAAACATAGCCATGGCTTCGCCGAAGGTGAGAATTTCTGGTGGGTTAGAGAAGGAGTGGGGCATAGTCAGTAATCTCTTCGAGTTGTTCATTATCATCCAATGGGAACGATACCATTTTTGTGGCAATTTTTTAGCACCGACTAAAAAAATTAGCGTTGAGTAGAACCTCGTTCGATCAGAGTAGGTGAAAAATTCAGCGCCGCTGGCATTGATGATACGTGGGGCGCAATGCGATGCATCAAGCATTGAACAGCCGTTTTACCCATTGCATCGGTGGGTTGGGCAAGCGTGGTAATGCCGGGAGAGATCAAAGCGCACCAATCGAGTTCATCAATCCCCATCAAGCCTACCTTGCCAAGCGGTAAGTCCAACTGCTGAAACAGGCGGGTCACGGTTAGGGTGGCAGTGCCATTGCCGCACAAGACAGCGCAAGCGTGCTGTTGGTGGGCGGCTAAAAAGTCGCTTAGTGCTTGAAGCGTTGCAGTGCCATCTGAGTTAGCAAGCAGGGAGGATGAATGGATAAGCCCCAACTGCTCGGCAGTGTGGTTAAAGCGGGCCAAGCGTTTTTGTCGCGTGCTCGATTGCTGGGGAACTTCGCTGACATACAGTACGGCCTGGTAGCCCTGATCGGCCAAGTGTTCTAGCGCCATATCGATCGCCAGGTGATTATCGAGTCCAACCACCTCCGCTTCCACATGATCGACTTCGCGGTCTAGCAGCACAATGGGTGTCCCCTGGCTGATGAAAGTATGTAGTTGGCGTTCAGGGCTGCCGGATGCATTTACCACGAGACCTTCCACCTGATAGGCACCCAACAGGTCTAAATGCTGGCGCTCCTGTTCTGGGTCGTTATCAGTATTACATACTACCAATGAGTAGCCGTATTGGCGGCACGCTTGCTCTACACCATGTGTGATAGCCACTGAAAATGGGTTGCGGATATCTGCCACCAACATACCTAACAATTTAGAGCGACCACCTTTTAACCCGCGTGCCATTTGATTTGGCTGGTAGCCAAGGGTACCTGCCGCATGGGCGATGCGCGCTTGAAGTGAGGGCGAGAGCCGATCACGCTCTTCGCCAAAATAGCGCGATACGCTGGTTTTAGAGGCACCAGCGAGGCGGGCTACTTCAAGAATGGTGGAACGGCGCGGTGTAGGTGGCATAGTGTACTTTAAAATAGAGTGCTTAAATAAATAGCGTTTTGCGTTAAAGTGTCTTCCGTTACATTGTGATTAACGGAATGAAAGTAGCTCAATTTTGGGTGTTTGCTAGGCCAAAAGCAACGGCGTGCGAGCCGCTAAGGGTGATTGGCCATATGAATATTGTAGTCTGTGGGGTTCACCGTGCCCTCAAGACGTCCAATTTGAGTAAAGTCATTATTTTCAAGAACCGTGTCAATAGATGTGTCTCTAAAGGAGAGGTTTTTAATAACGTTAACTTTACACGGCATTCCCTTTGCATCTACATCCATTATCCATGCTAAGAAACCGTTTGAGAACTTTGCTAAGCTACCGATAGGGTATAAGCCAAAGTGTTGGATATACTCTACAAGTAATGACTTTTCATAAATAGTTGGGCAGTTATTAACCCAGCGGTAGGCATCAAGAGGTTGCCGTGGATGCTGACCATTTCGCTCATGGGTTAATTTATTGATTATTTTAATAACACTGATTAGTCGAACACGCTCGGATAACTCTGCAGCCTGCTTTCCAGCTGGATAGCCGCTGCCATCGAGCCGTTCGTTGGCATTGAGGATAATGTCATGGCAGGCTGGGCTGGCGACCCAGCCCAGTGCTGTTAGCTTGTTATTCAGTGCAACAACATGTTCTTTGAGTAGCTCGGCTTGCGATGGAGACATGCGAATTTTAAGTGAGGGGAGCTGTTCGCTAATCAGCAGTGGTTTACCCATGGTGTGTAGTAGGGCGCCCGCCACTGTTTCCCGTGTCTGTGACGCGTATGGGTCACGACTGATCAGGATCATTGCTAGCTGGCTACTCACTTGTATGGCATGGCGCACCCACTCGGGTTCATCATGCAAAAAAGCCAGTGCATACTGAAGCCCCCTTCGGTCTTGAGTGACCATATAAAGAAGGCTGTCGACACACTCATAGAGGCTCTCTTCTGGAAATAAATCCTTGTTTTTAGTAAACATTAACATGACTTGTAGCTGGTGAGCGACTTCAAGAACACCGCGTAACAGAGGAGATCGTTGGCTACTCTTGGTTTGATCATGCTCTTCTTTGTGCTGCATTTTCTTCTCTTTGGCATCTGCGATGAAAAGCCGTGACTTAGCTCGAGAGGAGCTATCCTGTATACCTGAGCGAAAAGCAGCTTCGAACTCAGATTCCGATACATAATGGAAAAGAGTCTCAGTCATCGTGGCTGACATATTAATAAACTCAATACCGATAGCCGCATAGTCATGGCTCCCAAAAGGTCGCATATGACAAATACGTCCTTGAGTGTTGAATATTTCTCCGTTTGGAAACTCGAGAGTGACCTCCGGCAGTACCTGATTAATGCTAAGAGCCATGCTATCTTCCAGTCTGACATACACCATGCAGCCACCTACTGAAAGGTTACGCACTTTACCTTCCACGTTGAGCTCATGGGCAAATACTTCCAAGTGCACACGTGCGTGCATACCCAGAATGAAGGGTACACGCAAAGCTCTTCGATTATCGGAGGAAAAAATAGAGCCGGGAAGCTGGCACTCTAAATGGTAAGTGCAGGTATCTATTTTAATGACGTGTGCCGGCACTTGTTCAATATTATAAATTTCTTCTTCTATACCTGGCGTAGGATGGGAAGCTTCTATGTCAAAGCAAATGGTGTCGTTTTGCAAATAAGGAGAAAGCGAGCTACCTGTGTAATGTATCGCTAACGTTATTTTACCACTGTCCAATTCTATCTTAATAGCCTTCGCCTCTATGGCGTAGGCCGCTTCTTTTGAAAAAATAGAAATAGTATGTTCTTTTTTTAGCAAAGACCGTATTATTTGCCCAGTGGTATTTTGGTTCGCCGTATTGATAATCATATAAAACCCACCGTATTTATTTTGTTATAATTAATATCGACTTGGTGGTGACTGCTATATGCTTCTATTGCTTGTCACTCCTACCATGATAGGACATTTTTCCTGTGTCGATTAGCTATTATTTCGCTCCAGTTTGCAAACCTATTTATATCGATTTTAAGAGTCATTTGTAATGATTTGATAATTTTTGTTTATGTTTGATGCAGGTTAGGCCGCCATTCGGACGGGTAGGGATAATCAGGTAAACTGCACGCTTTCTTTTACAGCGATGCTCGCGGCATGCCCTCAAATCCTAAATCACTCCATTCTCAATCGAGCAGCTATGAATTAACGCCGTCTGGCGATCGCTATTTCGATGGCCTAGCCGAGAAATTCTCCCGTTCGCTCTATCAGGCGCCCCGGGGCGAGCTGCGTCTCGCAATGCTCGACTACCTGCTACCGGAAATGCTGAATCTAGAGGGGCAGTGCGTGCTGGACGTGGGCGGTGGCCTGGGCCAGCAGGCGGCATGGTTTGCTGAGCGGGGGCACGATGTCACGATGACTGAACCCTCAGCAGATATGTTGAGCTACGCCAAAACCTGGCACCGGGACGTTAAAACGTTACCGGAAGAGGCTATTACTTATCTGCAGGCGCCGCTACAACTGTTAACAGAACAAGCTCCTGGCCCATGGCCTCTGATTACCTGCCATGCAGTGTTGGAGTGGTTAGGTGACCCGCAAGCAGCGCTGTCCACATTGAGCGATTTATTGGCACCTGGCGGCCAGCTTAGCTTGATGGTGTTTAATCGCGATGCACTGCGCTTTTCCAACGCGGTCAAAGGCAATCTTGAGAAGGCGTTGAGCGACCGCTTAGCGGGGAAGGGCAAGCGACAACGATTGACGCCTATTTCGCCTGTTAGTCATGCCGAGGTTGAGCAGTGGAGTGCAGATAACGGCTTAGTGATAGATGCAGTCGCCGGTATCCGCGTTTTTCAAGATTACTTGCGCCACCCTCCCACCACGCCAGCAGAAACTGAAACGCTGCTGGCGCTGGAAAAAAAGTATTGTCGCCATGACCCCCACTGGCGCCTGGGCCGCTACCTGCTTTATACATTAATTAAACCGGAGATCGTTGAATGAGTGCCCAGTCCCCAGCATGCCAGCTGTTAGAGCGCCAAAAAGATAACTATGTAGCGCTGTGGGTCATTGGCCCGCCAGTCGATAGCTGGCTTATTGACCAATCGACGGGTGTGGTCAGTGGCGATTTTGACGTACTGCGTGAGTGGCAGGCGCAAGGCAAGCAGGCCCGAACGCCTTTTAACTTGGCAGTGGACGAGTCATTCGGCAAAGAGATGGTGCTGTTTTGGCCGAAGGCGCATCAGTTAGGTATTTGGTGGCTCAAGTGGTTATGTGAGCAGCTACCTGAAGGGACTCCCATTGAAATTGTCGGCGAGCATCAAGGTGGCATTAAACGTGTTCCCAAGATGCTGGATGAGCTGGGGATGCCTTGGGATAAGCGCGACAACGCCCGGCGCTGTTCACTCTTTGCCACCCAAACCGTGGCATTGGATTCGACTAGCGATAGCGCTTGGCAGCAATTCGAGACATTAGGACTGACGCTGAACAGCCACCCGGGCGTATTTGGCCACGGCAAAGTCGATGAAGGAACGCTGTTACTGTTGGAAAGCATTGAGAATAGCTTGCCGAAAAAACCGCTCAAAGTGCTGGATATGGGCTGTGGCGATGGGATTATTAGCGCTTGGTTGGCCCAGCGTGGCCATCATGTGACCGCGGTGGACGTCAGCGCTTTTGCGGTAGAGGCGTGTAAGCGCACCTTGGCGGCGAATGGGCTAGAGGGGCGGGTACTCTGCAGTGATGTATTCAGTGCACTTGAAGGTGAGCAGTTTGACTGGATTGTTAGCAACCCGCCTTTCCAT
Organism: Halomonas sp. PA16-9; assembly: GCF_009728585.1. Classification (NCBI taxonomy): domain Bacteria; kingdom Pseudomonadati; phylum Pseudomonadota; class Gammaproteobacteria; order Oceanospirillales; family Halomonadaceae; genus Halomonas; species Halomonas sp. PA16-9. Next base: position 1,871,819 of record NZ_CP040451.1, read on the forward strand.
AAAGAGCGTGATATCAGTTATGGCCCTAGCCAGCGTTTGATCAGCGCAGCGCCAGAGCATCTCAATGCGGGCGGGCGGTTAATCCTGGTGGCAAATGGCTTTTTGCCCTATCCAGACCTCTTGCAGCGGGCATTTCAAGACTTCCAGACCCTGGCGGATAATCGCCGCTTCAAGGTTTACGGTGCGATTAAGTCACAGCGCTAGGTCTACGGCATTTGATGAGGCACTTACTCAGCAAAGAAAACATTAAGTACGTGATCCAGATGCACTTCCATAGCACGACGAGCAGCCGCCGGGTCACGTTCTTCAATGGCTTCAACGATGCGCTTATGGTCATCCTGGGAGCGCTGCGGCATATCTGTTTCCATAAAGAGTTCCTGGAGTCGACGAAACATGGCGCCGTACTTGTGGCCAAGCAGATGCTTGATGACAAGTGCGTAGGCCGCGTTGCCTGAGGCCTCAGCAATACGAATATGCAGTAATCGATCTCCGGCGCAGTTGCGCCCGCCATTGGCGTTGTCAGACACATTCCGCTCAAATGCCAAACGGATCGCTTTCATATCCTCTTCAGTGGCGTTCATGGCTGCTAACGCGGCAATTTCCGGTTCCAGATAGCGGCGCGTCTGGAGAAGTGAAAAGGGCGGGATCTCTTCGTCCAGATTGAGCTCAATTTCGCTCTCGAACTCTGGGTCTATTGCCCAGGGCTCGGTTCGAGCGGCTGCGCGCATCACCGACTCCATGGGAGTGGAACGCGATTCATGCACCACGACACCATGGCCGACTCGAACAGCTACCTGCCCAACCACTTCGAGAGCAATCAAGGCCTCTCTCACTGAAGCCCGACTAACGCCAAGAGCTTGGGCAAGCTCTCGCTCGGGGGGTAACAGCGTTCCTGGGGGAAACTCACCATCATTGATTAACTGCTGTAATTGATCAGCAATCTGGCGATAGAGGCGCTGCGAGCGGATGGTTTGAATCGGCATTCGTGGTGTTTCCTATCCGTTTCACTGGTGTTTTTCGACTAAAGTTGATGGCTACTAAAGTTTATTCCCAAAAGCTGCTATTTGGCCTTTTGAGGCTTGTCAGGGTCAAAGTTTCTCGCTCATACTCGGCTCATTGGTCAGGCCATTAGGTGTCTGGATGATTTGGCCTAATGTATGTTCCCATTCTTTTCAAGGTCGTGCCACAGCTTTTAGGGGCGCGCCTTAGCCGTTAGGGATGTGCAAATAACATGAGACTCAAGAACAAAACTGCACTGATCACCGCCGCTGCAAACGGCATTGGGCGTGCTAGCGTCGAGCGCTTTGTTGCCGAGGGCGCACGCGTATTCGCGACAGATATCGATATTGCCAGCTTAGAAGGTATACCGGGTGTTGAAGCTTATCGCCTGGACGTCACGGATAGCCAAGCGATCCACCATTTAGCCGCTTCACTGCCAGCCTTGGATGTACTGTTTAACTGCGCCGGTATGGTGGCAGGTGGCAGCGTACTCGAATGCGACGAGGCCACTTGGCAGCGATCGATGGATCTGAATGTCACTTCAATGTTTCATACCTTGCAGGCTTTTTTACCGGGCATGTTGGCAAAAGAGAGTGGCAGCATCATCAACATGGCTTCCCTGGCATCTAGCATTAAAGGAGTTGCTAATCGCTGCGCTTACGGTACCTCTAAAGCCGCGGTGATCGGACTGACCAAGTCAGTCGCCGCCGACTTTATGACCCAGGGAATTCGCTGCAATGCGATCTGCCCTGGCACCGTTGAGTCTCCCTCTCTCAAACAGCGTATTGCTGAGCAGGCACGTAAAGAGGGGCGCAGTGATGCAGAGGTGCTAGCCTCTTTTATTGCCCGTCAGCCAATGGGTAGGCTGGGGCGAGTGGAGGAAGTGGCTGCGCTGGCGGCTTTCCTGGCTTGTGATGAATCGCAGTTTATTACCGGCACCACGCAATTGATCGATGGTGGTTGGGCTAACTGATTACTTCAGAAGGAATAACAATATGAAACTTTTACGCTTTGGAACGCTGGGCCAGGAAAAGCCGGGCATTCTCGATAGTCAGGGTAAGGTGCGTGATCTTTCCGCCCTCGTTAGCGATGTTGCCGGTGATGTGTTGAGCGACGAAGGGTTGCAGAAACTTCGCGATGTGGATCTCTACATTGCCAGAGGTCGCGGCTGATGTACGTCTGGGGCCTTGTGTTGTCAGGTGGGCAAGTTTATTTGTATTGGTCTCAACTACTCCGATCACGCAGCAGAAACCGGCGCCGAGGTTCCCCCTGAGCCGGTCATTTTCAATAAGTGGACAAGCGCTATCTGTGGTCCCAATGACAATGTGGAGATCCCCCGTGGCTCCAAAAAGACCGATTGGGAAGTCGAGCTTGGGGTAATTATTGGAAAGGGTGGTCGTTACATTGATGAAGCTGAGGCGATGTTACATGTGGCGGGGTTCTGCGTAGTTAATGATGTGTCTGAACGCGAGTTTCAGTTGGAGCGCAGTGGTACTTGGGACAAGGGCAAAGGCTGCGATACGTTTGGCCCCTTAGGGCCCTGGTTAGTTACCCGTGATGAGATTGCTGACCCACACCAGTTAGGTATGTGGCTTGAGGTAGACGGCCAGCGTTACCAGGACGGCAATACGCGCACCATGGTGTATCAAGTGCCTTTTCTGATCAGTTACTTGAGCCGTTTTATGAGTTTGCAGCCTGGCGATGTTATCTCCACCGGCACACCTCCCGGTGTGGGTATGGGCCAGAAGCCCGCCGTTTACCTTCGTGATGGACAGCAAATGCGTTTAGGTATTGAGGGCTTAGGTGTGCAGCGGCAGCGGGTCGTTCAGGCCTAAACATAACGAGGAGAAGCGCGCTTATGGAAGTGCTTATCTGTTCAAAGCCGCAACATCTGGAGCTGCGTCACGCTTCTAAGCCAGAGTGTGCCTCTGGGCATGCCGTGGTACGGATACGCCGTATCGGTATCTGCGGAACGGATATTCATGCGTATGGTGGCAATCAACCCTATTTTGAATATCCCAGGGTGTTAGGCCATGAGCTTGCCGGTGAGATAGTCGAAGTCGCTGATGACCATGACCAGCACTTACTGGGCAAGCAGGTTTATGTCATACCCTACCTGCATTGTGGTGAATGCCGTGCCTGCCAGCAGCATAAAACCAACTGCTGCCAGAACATGCAGGTTATTGGCGTACATCAAGATGGTGGCATGGCGGAGTACCTGGCCGTACCTACCACTCACTTAGTGGTATCTGAAACCCTTAGCATCGATCAATTGGCCCTGGTGGAGTGCATGGCAATTGGTGCTCACGCTGTAAGGCGTAGCGTGCTACAAGCGGATGAATTAGCCGTCATCGTGGGTGCGGGGCCTATTGGTATGGGCGTACTCCAGGTCGCTAAAAGCCAGGGGGCGCGTACCTTGATGGTGGATACCAATCCATCACGTCTGGCTTTTTGCCGTGACGTACTGGGTGCCGATGCGGTGGCGAACCCTCAGGAAGTGGAAGTGGCTGCACAGATCAGCAAGCTAAATGGCGGTGCGTTAGCAGATGTGGTGTTTGATGCCACAGGGAGCCCTCGTGCTATGGAGGCTGGGTTCGATCTGGTGGGGCATGGCGGTTGCTATGTTCTGGTGAGTATAGTCAAAGCAGATATTACCTTCAGTGATCCTGATTTCCACAAGAAAGAGTTGACCTTGATCGGCAGCCGTAATGCCACTCGGGAAGACTTTGATAGTGTGGTGTCACTGATGGATAGTGGGGACATCAATGCTGAAGCAATGATTACCCACCGTGCTTACCTTGCTGACGTGCCTGCCCAGATGCCCAGTGGTGTGACCCCGCTAATCAGGTTATCAAGGCCATGATATCGATTGATCATTAACACTTCTGCATCGTTTCCTCAAACTTGCCACATTCAGCCGCCGACGAATTTACCGGTAAGGTCTATCGTTAAGGACTATGATGCAAATAAGTAGTCGTTAATTTAACGGTAGTGAATAGGAGTGGCAGCAATGGCGGGAAATATTCGAAATACGGCGGTACTGGGAAGTGCCGTTCTGCTGGGCGGGCTGCTGGCGCTAGGGCTGGTATGGAGCGGTAGTTATATCAAGGGCGCCGCAGAAGTGTGGCAGCAGTCGTCGCGTAGCGTCACGGTGCGTGGCTTAGCCGAGCGAGAAGTGCCGGCAGATTTGGTGCTGTGGCCGTTCAATTACAGTGTCAGCGCTAATAGCTTGAGTGACCTTGAGCAGCAGTTGTCCAGTGACGAGCAGGCAATTCGCGATTTTCTGGAGGCCCAGGGGTTTGCATCAGAGCATGTTAGCTCCACTCCGCCGCGGATTACCGACCAATATAGCAATCAGTACGGTGGTCAGCGCCCGGATGAGCGCTATCGCGCCGAAGCAACACTGCTACTGCGCTCCCCCGATGTTGAGGGCGTGATCGAGGCAATCCCCAATGCGACTTCACTGGTTCGAGAGGGCGTACTGCTCTCGCCTAGCTACGAATACCGCACGGAGTTTCTATTTACCGGACTTGATGCGATCAAGCCTGAAATGATTGCGGCGGCCACTGCGGATGCGCGTAACGCCGCACAGCAGTTTGCCGAAGATTCCGGTAGCCAAGTGGGCCAGATTCGTCAGGCGACCCAGGGCTACTTCTCCATCGAGGACTTGGACAGCTACACGCCGCAAACCAAACGTGTTCGCGTTGTCACCACGGTGGACTACTCCTTACAAGATTAGGCCCTAGGCGGCGTTAATGGCGCAGGGATTAGCCAGTGTAATCAATGGCGGTGATGGTATAAAACGTATCACCGTTAGGCGTGAGCACTTTTGCTTCATCACCCACCTGTTTACCGAGCAGTGCTTTAGCCATAGGTGCATCGATACTGATCCAGCGCTTTTTGGTGTCGATTTCATCGTGGCCAACGATCCTGAGATGCACCTCACCGCCACTTTCATCCTCCAGGCTTACATAAGCGCCGAAAAACACCTTGCTGGTATCGGCTGGCAGGCGGTCTACGATTTGCAGTTCGTCCAAGCGTTTCGTCAGGTAAGTAATCCGGGCGATAACGCGGTTCAGCTCTTTCTTGTTATAGGTGTAATCGGCGTTTTCACTGCGGTCCCTGGGCGGCTGCTTCGCCGACTTTTGCTGAAATATCCGGGCGTTTAACCCGCGATAGGTGATCCAAGATAGCGCGCAAGCGAGCCGCCCCTTCTGGGGTAATCAGATTGCTCTTAGGGGCTTGACGCGGATCTTTGGCTGGATCGCGCCAGCGGGTCATGTTGCGGCCTTTCATTACCTATTCCCCATCGTGTTTCGAGCTACCCACCTTACGTTAATTGCGCGAAGCAACCAAGCAGCATGCTACTGGTAAATCATTCAAACGTTCGTTACATTTTTTGCTATATTGGGCTAGAGGCCCGTCATTGGTGGGTCTAAGTAGGACAACAATAATGTTAGGAGCATGTATGCGAACTCACTCTTTTCCACGTATGTTTTTACCGCGCTCATTAATCGCCGCCGCTATTGGCAGCGCGCTGATGCTGTCTCCGCTAACCGCCTCTGCCTTTGAAGGCGAGCTGTTTTCGCTTAAAAACAGGTGGGAGCATACCGTGACTGAGATGCCCGCCAACGAGCGCGAGAGCACGTTAAAGGCATTGGCAGGTGAAGCGGAGCAGTTGGCCGAGCAGTACAGCGATGAAGCTGATGTACTTGTTTGGCAGGGAATAGTTCTGGCTTCTTATGCCCGTGAGCGCGGTGGTTTAGGCGCATTAGGAATCGCAGGTGATGCGCGTGACGCGTTAGAAAAGGCGATTGAAATAGATCCTCAGGGGTTGAATGGTTCCGCCTACGTCACGCTAGGTGCGCTTTACGATCGCGCTCCGGGACGGCCACTCGGTTTTGGCAATAGTGATACCGCTGAACGCATGTTCCAGCGTGCCTTGGAGATCCGCCCAGACGGCATCGATGTGAACTACTACTACGCTGCCTTTTTGAAAGAAGAGGGCAATGAGCAGGCCGCTCGCGAGCACGCCCAGCGAGCGGTTAACGGCACCGCTCGAGACAACCGGCAAGTCTCCGATGAAGCGCTACGCCGTGATGCCGAAGCGCTGCTTAAGCAGCTGTAAATCCCCCGCTGAATTGGCATTCCCGGTGGCAAGCATTGATAATATCGATTATCACCACCGGGAGTGCCTCATGGCGTCCAACTCCAAGCACGATGCTGTTCAGAATCCTAAGTTTCAGCGCCCTCCTTTTAAAAACACGGCTCTTAGCGTTCCAGACTTAAAGCGCAATGATGTTGAGCTGCTTAAGCGGGAGACGCTACACCAGGGGTTTTTCCGCCTGGAAGCCTTAGAGCTTCGTCACCGGCTGTTTGAAGGTGGTTGGAGCGAACCTATGCGTCGTGAAGTGCATAATCGCTTTGATGCAGTGGGTGTGCTGCTCTACGACCCCGAGCGCGACTCATTGGTGCTCATTGAGCAGTTTCGTGCCGGCGCCATTGATGATTCCGCTTCTCCCTGGAAGCTCGAGCTCGTGGCCGGTTTGGTCGAAAAAGACGAATCGCTGGAAGATGTGGCGCGTCGCGAGGCGTGGGAGGAGGCCGGTTGTAAAGTGGCCCAACTGACCAAACTTCACACGTATTATCCCAGCCCTGGCGCTGCAGCGAGCAAGTGACATTTTGTGGTTTGGTAGATACCCAAGGATTAGGTGGGATTCATGGCCTAGATGAAGAGCATGAGGATATTCGTGTTCACGTCATGCCTTTCGCTAACGCTTGGAGCTCTTAGAGAAGGGGCGACTCGACAACGCCATGTGTTTAATTGGTCTACATTGGCTGAATAGTCAGCGAGCCTCACTGCGTGCTGCCTCGCAGCGCGCTTTGACGCAAAGCGAAACCGACGAGGAGTGAACATGGCGAGAACGGCCTATGTCACCGATTTAAAATCGCTCCAAGGGGAGTGCAGCGCCAACTATTTACGTTTGGTGCGCCTGGTGGGCGATATGGAGGCCGGCCAGCGCCGCGATATTGCCTTGCGCGGTGATAAACAGCATTTCGGTGATCTGCATCTGTATATTCAAGAGCAGGCGCCTTACACCACCATGGTGAATGTTTCTCAGACCGGCCCACTAGATACCGTTTTGGAAGGGCCGCGTATGCGCGTACATCTTTATCACGATGTACGCATGGCGGAAGTGACCGACTTTCAGCGCGAGCGCCACTTTAGTGGCCGCTACCGCTACCCCAATGCCCGGATGCATCAGCCGGATGAGAAGCTTCAACTCAACCGCTTCTTGGGCGAGTGGCTGGCTCATGGCCTTGCTCACGGTCACACGGTCGACGTGCCGGAGATGCCCTAATGCGTGTGGTGCAAATTACCGACGCCCATCTCTATGCGGATATCGAAGCGCGTTCCCGGGCGGGCATACCCTGGTGGCAGTTTCAGCAGGTGTTGAATGCCGTTGTCGCCGAAAAGCCCGATATCGTGCTGTTTACTGGTGATATTAGCCAGGATGAATCGGCCGCTTCCTACGCCTTGGCGGTGCAGGCGCTGGAGCAGTTGCCTTGCCCCTGGTACTGGCTGCCGGGTAATCACGATCAGCCCGAGTTCATGGCGGCCGAGCGGCCGATGGTTGAACAAGTGGACTTGGATTCGTGGCGCATCCTGTTGCTCAATACCCAGGTGGAGGGCAAACCCCACGGTGAACTGGGAAGCGAGCGGCTAGCTAAGCTCGCTGAACAGTTAGAGAACGATGACCGGCCCACGCTGATAGCCATGCACCACCCACCGGTGGACGTCGGCGCGGTGTGGATGGATGCCATTGGCCTACAAGATCGCGACGCATTTTGGCAACTGCTCAGTAAACACCCGCACGTCAAGATCATCCTGTTTGGTCACGCGCACCAAGCCTACGCCGAGCATCATATTTTAGGCACAGGTAGAGGCATAGGTGAGGCCACTATTGATGTTTATGGCTGCCCGGCGATGGCCGATCAGTTTCTGCCCGGTGCCGAGCAGTTTGCCATTGATGAAGCTTCCCGCCCTGGCTATCGGGTTATCGATTTGGCGTATAGCGATGCCCAGGGAAGCGAGTGGCAGAGCTGGATAGAGCGCACTGATTAGACGTTAATTGCTCTCTTATTTCTAGATAGGTTTTTTAGGAATAAAAAGATAGTTATTAATTCTTTTGGGTTATTACCGGCTCGGCGTTACCCTACTCACATTCGAACGTACATTTATCTATAACGTACGCTGATTTTAGCTTGTGTGACGAGCTTGTTCTTGTGAGGTAAGGGGCCATGACCCAATTGTCTACATTGTCGTCAAAAGAGCGGTCTTCAGAGACGCGTTCTTCATCTTCAGCGACGCAGGGGGAGGCTTTTAATGCCCCTGATGCCGCGCGCTTGACCCACCTCAAGCAATTAGAAGCCGAGTCTATCCATATCATCCGTGAAGTTGCCGCTGAGTTCGCCAACCCGGTGATGATGTACTCCATCGGTAAAGATTCGTCGGTAATGCTGCACTTGGCGCGCAAAGCTTTTTACCCCGGTACACCGCCATTCCCGCTGATGCACGTGGACACCACGTGGAAGTTTCGCGAAATGATCGAGTTCCGTAACCGCATGGCTGAAGAGGCGGGTATGGAACTGATCGTGCACACCAACGAAGAGGGGCGGGCAGCCAATATCAACCCGTTCGACCACGGCAGCGCCAAATACACCGATATCATGAAAACCCAGGCGCTCAAGCAGGCGCTGGATAAGTATGGGTTTGATGCGGCCTTTGGTGGCGCGCGTCGTGATGAAGAAGCCTCGCGTGCCAAAGAGCGCGTCTACTCGTTCCGCGATAAGTATCACCGTTGGGATCCCAAGAACCAGCGCCCTGAGCTTTGGAACGTATATAACGCTAAGGTCAATAAAGGTGAATCGATCCGCGTGTTCCCACTCTCTAACTGGACCGAGCTGGATATCTGGCAGTACATCTACTTAGAGTCGATTCCCATCGTGCCGCTCTACTACTCGGCCAAGCGGCCCATAGTCGAGCGCGACGGTATGCAAGTTATGGTCGATGACGACCGTATGCCGTTAGCACCTGGCGAAGTGCCGGAAATGAAGTCGGTACGGTTTCGAACGCTTGGCTGCTACCCGCTAACCGGCGCGGTGGAATCCGAAGCCGCGACGCTTCCGGAAATTATTCAAGAGATGCTGCTGACCCGAACCAGTGAACGCAGTGGCCGCGCCATCGATCGCGATCAGGTGGGTTCGATGGAGAAGAAAAAGCGCGAGGGGTACTTCTGATGTCTCACCAATCTAATTTAATCGCCGATAATATCGAGCAGTACCTGCACGAGCACGAAAACAAAGACCTGCTGCGTTTTATCACCTGCGGTAGCGTAGACGACGGCAAATCGACGCTGATTGGCCGTCTGCTTCACGACTCGAAAATGATCTTTGAAGATCAACTGGCGGCGATCACTCAGGCTTCTAAAACCAGTGGTACTACTGGTGATACCGTTGATCTGGCGCTGTTGGTGGATGGGCTGCAGTCAGAGCGTGAGCAGGGCATTACCATCGATGTGGCGTACCGCTTTTTCTCTACGGATAAGCGCAAGTTTATTATCGCCGATACGCCTGGGCATGAGCAGTACACCCGCAATATGGCCACGGGGGCATCAACCGCCAGCCTGGCGATTATCCTGATCGATGCCCGCTACGGTGTGCAGACCCAGACTCGCCGCCATAGCTTTATTGCCGACCTGCTAGGTATTCAGCACCTGGTGATTGCGGTCAATAAGATGGATCTAGTGGACTTCTCCGAGCAGCGCTTTAACGAGATAGTCGATGAGTACCGAGCCTTTGCCACCAATCTGCAAGCACCTGACATTCGCTTTGTACCGATGTCGGCCCTGAATGGCGACAACGTGGTCAATCGCAGCGAACAAACGCCCTGGTATTTTAGCGATGCTTACCAGGGGGAAACACTGATCGAGCTATTAGAGAGTGTCGAGATTACCCGCGACCAGAACCTCAGCGATCTGCGTTTACCGGTTCAGTACGTTAACCGCCCGAACCTTGATTTTCGCGGTTACTGCGGCACCTTAGCCGCGGGTGTATTACGTCCTGGTCAAGCCGTTAAGGCACTTCCATCGGGTAAAACGTCGCGGGTTGCACGGATTGTCACTTTTGATGGTGACCTTGCGGCCGCTTATCCAGGTCAGGCGATCACTGTGACTCTGGAAGATGAAATCGATATCTCCCGTGGCGACTGGCTGGTGGCAGCGGATAGCGAACTGCCGCTCTCCAACACCTTTAAAGCCGATATTGTTTGGATGCAGGAAGAGGCGTTAACGCCAGGTAAGCTCTACGATTTCAAACTGGCGACCCGCGATCTTTCCGGTCAGATCAGTGCGATTGATTACCAAATCGACGTCAATACTCTGGAGAAGCATGCCACTCACTCGCTGGGGCTAAATGCGATTGCCCGCTGCGACGTGGAACTGACAGCTGCTATTCCCGTGGATGATTACCGCACCAGCCCCGGTACCGGTAGCTTTATCATCATTGATCGGCTGACCAACGTGACCGTAGGCGCCGGTATGATCCGCGGTACCGCCAGCGCCCCAGGCAATGCTTCAAACGCCACCGATTGGGCCGACTTTGAGCGTGACTTGAATGCCCTGGTGCGTAAGCATTTCCCTCACTGGGAAGCGAAAGATATCAGCGGTTTATTCAGCCGCTAACCGGCATAAGCTCCGGTCATGAGCCTCCTCACATCCGTGCGAGGAGTTCTCCTTATGTCATTGCGAGGAGCGAAGCGACGCGGCAATCTTGCTTTTGTCATTGCGAGCGCAGCGCGGCAATCTCAAAGTTAGTGCCATCGCCGGTATGAGATTGCTTCGTCGCAAGCTACTCGCAATGGCGGTAGGTGATTAGATTTACTCAGCATTAGGGAAAAACAGCTGCTGACCATCTACCTCAAAATCCGCAATCGCTTGCTGGCCCTGTTCAGAAACCAGCCACTCGTGCCACTGGGCGGCGAGGTCGTGCTTCAAATGCGGGTGTCGCTCTGCCGAGAGCAATAGGCTGCCATACTGATTGAATAGCGCTTCATCGCCTTCAAACAGCAAGGTAAGGTCTTGTGGGTTGTCAAAGGCGACCCAGGTGGCGCGATCGGTAAACGTATAGGCGTCCATGCCCGCGGCGGTATTCAACGTAGGGCCCATGCCGCTGCCCAGCTCGCGGTACCACTCGCCCTGTGGCGTGACCCCAGCATCTTCCCATAAGCGCAATTCCGCGCGGTTCGTGCCGCTATCGTCCCCGCGTGAGGCGAAGGGGGACTCGCTCTCGGCAATGCGCTGCATGGCATCTGTAACGGTTTCGCTATCACTAATGCCTGCAGGGTCATCGCTCGGGCCAACAATCACGAAATCGTTGTACATTACATTCAAGCGTTCTGTGGCGTAGCCATCGGCCACAAACTTTTCTTCACCTGCGGTGTCGTGAACCAGCAGGCTATCCGCATCGCCACGGCGACCAATTTCAAATGCCTGGCCGGTGCCCACGGCGACCACGTGCACATCAATCCCGGTCTCTTCGCTGAATGCGGGGATGATGGCGTCAAACAGGCCAGAGTTTTCGGTAGAGGTCGTGGAGGCCAGGGTAATGTAGTCATCGGCCGCCATCAGCGTAGCGCTGAAGGTCAGCCCTAGGGTGCCAGCGGTGATAAGTGCGGTAGTTTTGTTCATTTTTGCTCCTTGATCGCTTTTCATAAATCGTTTTACTTCAATCCTAGGGCTCACTCATATTGGAGCTACCAGACCAACTCGCCGCGAATAAACGCCCCCGCCTCAGGTGAGGTGGGGGCGGTAAAAAAGTCGCGGGCAGGGTGTGTTCAAGTAGTTCGCCGTTGTGCAAAAACACCACGTCATTGGCTAAGCGATGTGCCTGGTGCAAGTCGTGAGTGGTCATAACGATACGTGTACCGCTGTGATGAAACTCCAGTACGGCATCTTCAACGGCCTTGATGGCGGCGGGGTCGAGCGCCGAGGTGGGTTCGTCTAAAAACAGAACTTGGGGATTGAGCAGCCAGGCCCGTGCCAACGCTAAACGCTGCTGCTCGCCACCGGAAAGCACCCGCGCAGGCCGTTTGGCTAGGTGTGCTAAGCCAAACTTCTCAAGGGCACTCATCGCCTGGGTTTTTCGAGGTAACGCTTTCAGTTCTGGTCGCGCCGCTTTGTTAATGGCTAGCACATAGGTCAGGTTATCCAGCGCTGAGCGGCGTAACAGCACAGGGCGTTGGAAAACCATGGCTTGCGCGGGCTGAACCCCTTGCCAGCGAACCGAACCGCTGGAGGGCGTTAGTAGGCCGTGAGCTAGACGCATTAATAGGCTTTTGCCCGCACCGTTCGGCCCCATTATTAGCGTTCGCTGGCAGCCTGCAAGGCGCATCGATGTGGGACTAAGCAGGGTATGGCCGCGATGGATAAAGCTCACGCTGTCGAGCTCAAGGGTGGCGACGGGGGCGTATGATGTGCGTTCATCCCAGCCGCCTTTTCGCCGTTTCGCCGATTATGTGGGCAATCGCGTTAATCATGGTGACCAGGGCGAGCAGAATGATCCCTAAGCCAAGGGCCATAGGCAGGTTGCCCTTGCTGGTTTCCAACACAATGCTGGTGGTCATCACGCGGGTGACGCCGTCGATGTTCCCGCCCACAATCATCACTGCGCCCACTTCGGCGCTGGCGCGGCCAAAGCCTGCCAGGATCACCGTTAACAGCCCAAAGCGTGCGTCCCATAGCAGGGTGGGGATCATGCGTAGGCGCGTTAGCCCCAGTGAGTTCAACTGCTCGGCATACTCTCCGTGAAGCGCTTCAACCTGCTGGCGGGTGAGGGCGGCAATAATGGGTAGTACCAGAATCACTTGGGCTATCACCATCGCTGTTGGCGTAAACAGCAGCCCCCATTCACCCAGTGGGCCTGCGCGCGAAAGCAGTAGGTAGACACAAAGCCCTGCCACGACTGGCGGTAAGCCCATCAAGGCATTGAGGGCGACAATCACGACGTTACGTCCAGGAAAGCGCCATAGCGCCAGAGCAGCGCCTAAGGGCAGGGCTATCAGGCTGGCAATCAATACCGCCATCAGCGATACCTGCAGCGAGAGCATCACGATGGAGATTAGCGCGCTATCCATACTCAGGATCAGGGTGAGAGCAGTACTAAAAGCATTATCACTGGTGAGCATTGAGCGTCGGTTTCACTTTTGTATGAAGAGCTGTTGTAGGAAAACTGTTATCTGAGAATTGGCATGATGTATCGAAAAATGACTTAATGCACTGCGTCCTGAAATTTATGCAGTCATATGCAGTTAAAATACAAAAGAGGTTTGCATTTTACCCAGCGAGGCTACCTTGCGATGTCTGAACCACATACTTACCTGACCACCGCAGAAGTCGCTGACTATTTGCGTTTAAAAGAGCGCAAGGTGTATGACTTGGTGCGCCAAGGCCAGATTCCCTGTAGTCGGGTAACGGGAAAGTTGCTGTTTCCCCGCCAACAGATCGATTTATGGGTGCTGAACCATTTAGAAGGCGATCAGGCGCAGCGTTTATCAGTGCCGCTAGTAGCAGCCGGTAGCCAGGATCCACTGTTGGAGTGGGCTATTCGGGAAAGCGGCTCTGATTTGGCGATGCTCTGCCAAGGCAGTGGCGACGGCGTGCGGCGGTTGCTTGACGGCAAGGCGATGTTGGCGGGCATTCATCTGCTGGATGCTTCTACTCAGCGCTATAACGAACCCACGCGCTCGGCTTAAGCGGCATGCGTGATCTGTTGATAGTGCACTGGGCAAAGCGCCGCCAAGGGCTGCTTTTACCCGCTGGCAACCCGATGAGCATCTCTGGGCTAAATGATTTAAAACGGCCCGGGATCCGCGTGGCGCATCGCCAGCCCGACGCTGGAGCAGCACGGTTGCTGCACTGTTTGCTACAACAAGCAGGCATTGAAAGCTCGGCGATCAACTGGGCGCCCCATGCCTCCTTAAGTGAAGATGATTTGGCGCTTAGCATTGGGCAGGGTGAGGCAGATGTTGGGCTGGGGGTTGAAGCCGCCGCCCATCGCCAGCACCTTGGCTTCGTTACACTTTGCGATGAGCCGTTTGATTTAATTATGCAGCGGCGCAGTTATTCGAACCTTCAATACAGCGCCTGTTGGCGTTTGCTCATCAAGCGCGTTTTGCCGAGAGGGCAACACAGTTAGGAGGTTATGATATTGCTGAACTAGGAAGGATTGTGCATAACGCCTAGCGCGCTATTCGCTAACCTGCGGCGTCAGTAGGAGAGCTTGACCCTGATTCAATATACGCCACACTAGTGGGGCGTTACTAACGCAAATCATCACGAAAAGGAGAGCATGATGAAACAAGCACTAAACGGTAAGCGTGTTGCTATTTTAGCCGCAGCTGGTTTTGAAGAGTCTGAGCTGAGCGTACCGCGCGCCGCCTTACAGAAAGAGGGTGTTGAGGTTCATGTGGTCACCCCCGACGGTAAAGGAGTCCGCGCTTGGGCGGAAACCGACTGGGGCGACACCTATGAAGCCGATAAAGCCCTTGCTGATGCCAGTGAGTCTGACTACCACGCCTTGGTACTGCCGGGTGGTTTATTCAACCCCGATGAACTGCGCATCAACGACGATGCGTTGAGTTTCGTAAGAGGGTTTTTCCAGGCAGGTAAGCCTGTTGCTGCTATTTGCCATGCGCCGTGGATTTTAATTAATGCGGGCGTGGTTGAAGGCCGCCGCATGACCTCGGTACACAGCGTCGCGCAAGATTTACGCAATGCCGGCGTTGAGTGGGTCGATGAGCCAGTTGTTGTGGACAGCGGTCTTGTGACCAGCCGTACGCCGAAGGACTTGGATGCCTTTAACGCCAAGTTACTCGAAGAGCTGCAGGAAGGGCGTCACTCCGGTCAACACGCTTGATGAGCGTATTGCGTCAGTGGACAAGCTTTATCAAAAGGCTTGTCCACGTTATTGCCAAACCTATCAAAGGAGACAGTAGCCGCGGCGGAATGGTGGTTCATCCTTACCGCGGCTATGGTTCCCAACGTGAAGTTTTTGTCATGGGCCGGGTGTTTCGCCAAGCCGCACTAGGTCGAGCCATTCCTCGCCATGGCATGCTACGCGATACTGCGGACGTGGCACGGCGCGTTTTACGCCGGGGGCTGGCCGATGCGCAGGTAGAAATTCACATCGGCGAAAATAAGCTCTGCGTCGGCACGGATCGAGATGGCTATTTCGACGTCCACTTACCGATTAGTCACACCCTGCCCATTGATGTCTCCTGGCACCGCGCCGATATTTTAGTGCATTGCTCGGGGCAGACGCCGGTACGTACTCACGTAGAAGTTTATGTACCTCCGTCAGAGGCGGATTTGCTGATCATCAGTGATATTGATGATACCGTTATGTTTACCGGGGTGGCGGAAAAGCTCAAAATGCTTTATCGCTTATTTGTTAAAAAACCTCATCGCCGCACCGCTTTCCCCGGTGTTGCGCCGCTTTATCAAGCTTTACATCGTGGCGTTAGTGAACGCGCTGAGCGGCCCATTTTGTATGTATCCCGTGGCCCTTGGGCGATATACGAAATGCTCGAAACCTTTTTTCAGATCAACCGCATCCCCGTTGGGCCGATTATCTTTTTACGCGAATGGGGCATCTCTTTGCGCAAGCCTTGGCCGCGCCGTGCAGAAGAGCATAAGCGCGAACTGATCGACCGTATGTTGACGCTTTATAATGATATGCCGTGTATTCTCATTGGCGATAGCGGTCAACACGATCCAGAAGTGTATACCGAGATAGTGAAAGCCTACCCAGATCGGATTAAAGCGATTTATATTCGTCAAGTGGATAAAAACCCCAGGCGCGAGCAGGCGATCCAGCGGTTGCGGGATGAGTTGGCCGGCACCCAGTGTGATTTAGTGCTCGCCGCAGATAGCGTGCTGATTGCCGAACACGCCCACGCCCAGGGCGATATCTCTGCCCACGGCTTAGCGGCAGTACAGCGCGAAGTTGAGGAGCACCGCAACGATCCCGCATAACGCTGTTGCCAAGTCAGTCCCCATGGTAAAAGTACGCTACGAAGAAGTGTGTTTAACGACGGTTATTTGTAGATAGGGGCTGCCATGGTTGTTGTGCTGATCATTTTTGCGCTGGCAGTATTTGTGCTCCCCAATGTTTGGGCCAAGTGGGTACTTAAACGCCATACCCGCGGCCGTGACGATTACCCGGGCACGGGTGCAGAGCTTGCCGATCATTTGCTGCGCCGACTGGGGATTGAGGGCGCAAGCGTTGAGCGCACTGAGTATGGTGACCATTATGACCCAGAAACCCGCTGCGTACGTCTTTCACCGGATAACTACGATGGGCGTTCGCTAACGGCCGTCACGGTGGCTGCCCATGAAGTAGGGCACGCCATTCAGCATCACCAGGGTTACGCGCCGCTACTGGCGCGTAGCCGCTTAGTCGGCGTTGCCCAAAAAGCTGAGAAACTCGGCGCTGTACTGATGATGGCTGCACCTTTTCTGTTTTTATTGACGCGTCTGCCGGGTGGTTTAGCCATTGTAATTGCCATGGCGGTGATCAGCTTTGGCACCGCGGCGCTGGTGCATTTTGTGACCCTGCCAGTTGAGTTTGATGCCAGCTTTAACCGGGCGCTGCCGCTCTTGAAAGAGTACGTCCCGCCTTACGATATGCCCGGTGCCCGGCACGTACTCACCGCCTGCGCGTTTACCTACGTGGCCGCCTCGCTGGCCAGTGTTATGAACCTGGGGCGCTGGCTGGTGATTTTGCGGCGCTAAGCCTGTATAGAATATTTATGCTCTGCTGACTCCTGCAAAACTGGTTCTTAATACGTTAAGAGAGGGGTTACTGAGGTTTTTGTAAGCCATGGATTAAAATTTTGTAAGCCATCTCTTACAAGCGTGTAAGAGATCCCTGTCACTTGCCCTCCGAGCCTTGCTCTCTGGCCCCCGCTCGCTATCCTGATCGTTTCTCATTTACGGGTAATGATCCAAGGAGCGGTGCGATGGCGGATAAAACGGGCCTACAGTTTACCCTGACCCTACCCGGGGCCGATGACACCGCCGTGGTGCGCTTTACCCATCGCGAGGCGCTGTCGGAGCCGTTTGCGCTCTCGGTTGAGTTTGCCAGCCGCACCCACGACCTGTCGCCCAGCGACTGTTTGGATCAAAACGCCACCTGACCATTTGGCAGGACGGCGAGCCGCTGCGCCGCGTGCATGGGATGATTTCAGAGCTGCACCGCGGCGATCGGGACACCGCGCAGCTTCTACGTGGTGAGATTCGTCCGGCGTTGTGGCGGTTATCGCTGCGCCATAATCGCGTATCTTTCAGGATACGTCCCTTGATGCCATCACCACCCTCGCTAACGAGCGCAGCCTCACCGATATCGGCTTTGCCACCACCCGCACGCCCCTTGATCGGGAGTTTCTGGTTCAGTACCGCGAGACCGATCTGGCCTTTATCGAGCGTTTAGCCGCCGAAGAGGGCTGCTTCTATTTCCATGAGTTTGAGAACACCGAGGGCGGCAAACACCAGTGGTGTTTGCCGATGCCACCGTGGTGCTGCCCAGCGTGGGCGAGCGCACCTACCACGGCCGCGCCGGGGCACCCCGCCCCGACGCCACCTGCGTAAATTGCGTCAGGCCAACCGCGTGCGCCCCGCCTCGGCGATGCTCAAGGACTACACCTTTAAAACCCGCCCTACGCGCAGATCCACGAGCACCTCGCGCCGGATTGGGCGAGCAACGCCCAGCGGGAGGATTACGAGCACTTCGACTACCCCGGCCGCTATAAGAAGGACGCTTCCGGCAAGCCGTTTACCCGCCACCGCTTAGAATCCCTGCGCGCCGACGCCACCACCGCCGAGCCGAGAGTGACCTGCCCGAGCTCGCCCCGGCATCTGCTTTACCCTCACCGACCACGATATCGATAGCCTTAACCGTGCCTGGCAGGTGGTCTCAGTGGTGCACCACGGCGAGCAGCCCCAGGCGTTGGAAGAGGACGGTATGGCCCGGGGCGGTAATGGAGCCAGCGCGCGCAAGCAGGCGAGCTGATGACCCGCTACCACAACGACGTGGTGATCATGCCCGGGATCAGACCTTCCGCCCGGTGCCCAACCCCAAGCCGCGGGTCGATGGCCCCCAGGTGGCCTTTGTGGTCGGCCCGGAAGGCGAAGAGATCTACTGCGACGAACATGGCGGGTCAAGGTGCAGTTCCCCTGGGATCGTTATGCCGAGCCCAACGAGACTGCCAGTTGCTGGGTGCGGGTGGCCAGGGCTGGGCAGGCGGTGGCTACGGCAGCATGGATCCCCGTCGGCCATGAGGTCATTGTCTCGTTTTTAGAGGGCGACCCCGATCAACCGCTGGTCACCGGCGCACCTACCACGCGGTGAATACACCCGCCCTACCCGCTGCCGGCCAACAAGACCCGCACGGTGATCCGCACCCAGAGCCATAAGTCGGAAGGCTTTAACGAACTGCGCTTTGAGGACGCCACCGGCGAAGAGCAGATCTGGTTTCACGCCCAAAAAGATCTGAGCTGCTGACGCTTAATGACCGCACCGAGGAGATCAAACGCGATAGCCATCTCAAAGTGCACAATGACCGTATCAGCGAGATCGACAACGACGAGCACCACACGGTGCATCGCCACCGTTTGAGCACACCGAAGGCGCCCAACATTTAAATGTTGAAGGCACTATGCATATGCGTGCCGGGCAGGCCTGGCTAAGCGAAAGTGGCGGGAACTGCATATCAAGTCGGGCCAAAAAGCGGTACTCGAAGCCGGTAGCGAAATCACCCTCAAGGTAGGCGGCAGCTTTATCAAGCTCGACCCCAGCGGCATTACCATCGTTGGCCCCCAGGTCAAGATCAATGCAGGAGGCAGCCCTGGTAATGGCACCGGGCAGGCGGCCGAAGGCCCACGCCTGCCGGGGAAAGCGAGTAGCGAGCAGCATCAGCGCATACCACCGATAAAACGTCAGCCCATCGCTTTCGCAGAAACCGAAGGGCAAGCGATAGCGCTGAAAAAGGCTGCCAGCAGCGGCAAGGCTCTTTGCGATATCTGTGCCGATACCCTGAAAAGCTCACAGGGGGCGTCCTCATGAGTAGAGCGTTGCCGTCATGCACGCATCTTGTGCTAGATGCCGCCCAACCAGAAGTCCGCGAGCAGTGGTATCGGCGTTCGGCCTATAGCGCCGATGGCGAGCTGCTCTATACCGGCACCCCCTTTGCGCATTTGTCGGCGGTTTCTCCTATCGTCGCGCGCACCTCAACCGATGACCCTTTTTTACGCTGGGTGACTACCCAGCGGCCCAACCTGCGCTGGGGCGTTCTGCTCGAAAGTCGTGCCTCATCTCAGCAACTGGCCAGCCATTTTCAGCATTGGCTAACGATCTTGAATGACCAAGGCAACGAAGTGCTCTGGCGCTTTATGACCCTGAAGTACTGCCGTATTTCCTAGATGCGTTTGGCGAACAGGAGCGCAGCCAATGGTTTGGCCCTTGTACAGCGGTGCACTGCCTAACCCCAAAAGGCGTGGTTATCCAGCGTGAGCGTAGTGCGCGTAAAGGTAAAGAGCAGCAAGAGGACGCGTTAAGCCAGCCACTACCCGCAGCCCCCTGGTGGCGTATTACCCAGCGTCATCTACACCTGCTACGCCCGCTGCTGCGTAAGGAATTAATCGCCGAGGCGCGTCAACGCTTGTTGCTAGCCGCCTGGTCGTGGTTGATGCACCTTGAAACGTCAACGATTGACGCGCGCCTTGGCGAGGTCATCGACCGCTTGACCGCACTCAATCAAGGAGAGTTGCCCAGTATCGATATGGCCGAGCACTTCTGCCTACTGGTATTTACCAGTTGTTCACATCTGGAACAGCGGGACGATTTTAAAAAGGTAGTCGCCACCCATGGCCTCGAGACGACGCTAATCCAGTGGCAAACCTATGCCTACGGCCAACTGCCTGACCGCGCCCACCACGATACCCAATGGCTGCCTGACGGGCCGCAAATGTCAACGTTAGAAAGGGAGGGAACCACATCATGAGCGGGACAAGTGCGCAGGCATGCCCGATGGACGATGATATCGAAAGCCGCTTGGCGATCGTTTGCAGTTTTGTATGCACCTGTGAAGTTGTGCCCAATCGTGGGCGGAGTGGCATCAACCTTAAACAGAGCTGTGTAGATAGAGGGCTACAACAACTCAATGAGAACTGCGATACGGGCATACGCGTGCAGGTGCCCTACTATATGGGAGATTCGCCACCTTCACCGTTGCTTGTGAAAGACGATGAAGGCCAGGAAACGGCCGACGCGATTCCTAGCTTTGGCCATGCCATTAACCGTATTAGAAAAATTAAGCGTGATAGGGCACGAGGGATATTATTAACAGAAACGGCAAAAAATCGCGAAGAAGGCTATACCCGTGGCGATATGCGCATACCCGATGCGGTCGTGCTGCGCGATCCCAACGGCAAACCCACTCAAGACAATATGTTAGGTGTGATTGAGGTCAAGTTTCCACCAGATGATTGGGGTGATGGGCAAGAAAGGGCTTATGAGGAGATCGCCGGAGGAGAGGAGAAATTGCATCTACTCACCCCCGAGCGGTGCAAATGTGATGGGCCGCAGCAGACCAAGTATGCGCCTGTGATCCAGCCCGCCACGGAGACCTACCGGGATCGCCTGGAAGAAAAGGGGATTGATTGGGACAAAACCGTTATAGGTGTGGCACGAGTCGCCGGACAATTTTCGCTTCGGGTACTTGCTGCCGGTGCTGCTCTTATTGGTGGAACATAACTGGGCGCGTTATAAATCCCCGTCAAATTTACCCAAAATGACGTACTCATTACCTTGGACGGCATGTTTTCGGTATGTTTCTTGTAACCATTAAGGAGAAATAAATGGATACACCACAGGATCTAGATCAACTGCTCACAGTAGAAACCGATAACGGCGTCCTGTTTAAAATCTGCCTGGGCGTGGCGCTGTTTTTTACCGGCTCCCAACAGGATGAAAAACGCCAGGCGGTACTGGATATTCTTGCCGACTACCGTGATCTAGTGGGCGATCAACTTACCTGGACGACTAACCCCACTACCGGCCGCTGGAAAAAGCTTAAGGGGTTTGATAGCTATATCACTCCCTTGGACTGGCTGCCTACCTATGGCCCGGAGAGTGGGAGTTTGTTTATCACGGTGGCCAGCGGCGCAGCGATGCGAACGAACATGGGATGGTTGTTCTTGGCAATAGACCAAGCTCCGATGAGCGAGGAGAGGTAAGTTATTTATATTGTCAGTTCCCAGTTGATTTTTTTATCGAGCGTGAGCAGAAACTACCTGCGCTAGTACAACGCTGGTGCGAGAAGCTTAAACCCGAGCATGGCTATTCAGGCTTTTGGTTAGGTCGCTCTTATGGTTACGAAAAAAGTGATGAGGCGGTAATTCTTGAGTACAAATTTGGCCAGCGCTTTCCTGGGATGCAAATTAATAAGTTCACGACTCATTCTTTAAACCTACACCGTGGCCCTAAAGGTGTTGATTGGCTGACGATTCTTTCTGACGCTTGGTTAGAACGTTTAGGTGATCTAGAACAAGTCAAAGAACAAATGGGTGAGCTGCCGGTGCTGGAGTATAGCGGCGGTGCGATTTTGCGCGCAGGCGCCATGCCGCAGCTGGGCGATAACGAAAGCCCGAGGTCAATGCCGCCTTGGCCGACTATCGCCGTGTGGCGGAAATTATTGAACCCGTTCGTATCAAAGACCATCAAGGCATTCATCCCCAGCTCTTTGGCAATGCGCGGCACGAAAAGCGCTTTGATGAGGCTGAATACCAAGCCTGGCTAGCACGCTTTAGCCCTCAAGGAGGTGAGCAATGAGCGAGCCAGCTAGTGGTGAAGTGTTCGATCTGGAGTGGATCCCAGGGCAGCTGTTTCCTGATATTGAGCTGGAACGTGTAGACGTCGATGAACAGGCAATCCGCGTGGTGTGCAGCGATGGCGACTGGTCGATACAGTCCGATATCACCCTGTTTTGGGGGCCGGGCACCATGGTGTTTGAGGTAGAAGGCGATATCGACGTGCGTATCCGTGAAGGCGAACGCTGGCCCTTGGTCGCGCCTTCTACCGCGCAGAACAAGCTGATTCCGTATCTCCACACGCTGGAAGTGATCGAACGTGGTGACCCTTGGCGGCTGCGCTTTCGTGCCGGGGATCTGAATGCCAAGGTCGAGCTACAGTCGACCGTGACCCGCATCACCTGGCATCCAGACGGCGCCTGACGGATATATCAGCCAAGCACCAAAAGGAGCCCTTATGGCTGGGATGCCTACACTTGATCCGCTATCGCCCCGCTTGATCAATTACTCACGGTAGAAACCGATAACGGCGTGCTGTTTAAAATCTGTTTGGGCGTGGCGCTGTTTTTTACCGGCTCCCAACAGGACGAAAAGCGCCAGGCGGTACTGGATATTCTTGCCGACTACCGCGACCTAGTGGGCAGCGAGCTTACTTGGACGACTAACCCCACCACCGGCTGCTGGAAAAAGCTCAAGGGGTTTGATAGCTATATCACTCCCTTCGACTGGTTGCCCAGCTATGGCCCCGGCGAGTGGGAGTTTGTTTACCATGGTGGTCAGCGCCGTAGCGATGCCGATAACCATGCTTTTGTTGTATTGGGTAAACATCCTGCACATGATGAGCGAGGAGAGGTCAGCTCTTTATATTGTCAGTTCCCAATCGATTTCTTTATTGAACGTGAGCAGAAGTTACCCGCACTCTTACAGCGCTGGTGTGAGAAGCTTAAGCCTGAACATGGCTATTCGGGCTTCTGGTTGGGGCAATCTTATGGTCATGAAGATAGCGATGAAGCCGTTATTCTCGAATATAAATTTGGACAGCGTTTTCACGGTTTGCAAATTAATGACTTCACCACTCATTCTTTAAACCTACACCGTGGCCCTAAAGGTGTTGATTGGCTGACGATTCTTTCTGACGCTTGGTTAGAACGTTTAGGTGGTCTAGGACAAGTCAAAGAACAAATGGGTGAGCTGCCGGTGCTGGAGTATAACGGTGGTGCGCTTCTGCGCGCAGGCGCCATGCCGCAGCTGGGTGACAACGAAAATCCCGAGGTCAATGCCGCCTTAGCCGACTACCGCCGTGTGGCGGAAATTATCGAACCCGCTCGTATCAAAGACCATCAAGGCATTCATCCCCAGCTCTTTGGCAATGCGCGGCACGAAAAACGCTTTGATGAGGCTGAGTACCAAGCCTGGCTAGCGCGCTTTAGTCTTCAGGGGGCGAGCAATAACCGAGCAGACAGCTAATGGTGAAGGTTGTGATCTGATCAATAGTTGTCTGATTTGTCGGCGTTCTAAAACTGCGCCGCGGTGGGCGCTAAGCTTGAAAGCATGCAATGCCTAACCCGGTTTATTAGCCAGAATTACTGCCCTTCTGGGCGCAGGGTAGCCTTCAATGGTGCGGGTGCGGTCGTTGGGGTCGAGAAAATCAGCCAACGATTGGTAGGTCATCCACTCGGTTGAGCGTTGCTCATCTAACGTGGTAACCGCTTCATCGACCACGCGCACATTGGTAAAGCCGCAGCGCTCCAGCCAGTGGCAGAGAGCTTGAGAAGAGGGTAGGAAGTAGACGTTGGGCATGGCGGCGTAACGTTCGCCGGGCACAAATACGGTCTGCTCGTCGCCTTCGACTACCAATGTTTCCAGTACCAGCTCGCCGCCCGGCGCCAACGCGGCTTTTAGCTGCTGAAGATGTTCCAATGGGGCAGGGCGATGGTAGAGCACGCCCATGGAAAATACCGTATCGAAAAAGCCCAGATTCTCAGGCACATCTTCAATGCCCACGGGTAAAAACTGCGTTTTGCCGCCATCCGCATCACCCACAAAGTGGCGTACTGCCTGAAACTGCCAGTAGAAACGTGGCGAAGGGTCGATGATTAGCACAAAAGCAGCACCTGCCCCGGCCATCCGCCAAGCGTGGTAACCGCTGCCGCCACCCACATCGAGCACTTTGCGATATTTTAGCGGTGCCAGGTGTGGCGCCACTCTTTGCCACTTCCAGTCAGAGCGCCACTCGGTGTCGATATAAATGCCGCCTAGCTGAAAAGGGCCTTTACGCCATGGGGCAAGCTTTCTAAGCAGGTTAAAGCATTGGCGCTGCTGGCTATCGCTAAGATCGAGATCAACGCTGACGGTGTCGCTGTTTAAATCCACGCGCCGCTCGGCGGGCAGCACCGGAAGCTTGGCCACGGCTTTTTCCCAGGCGGATAAATCGCCGTGGCGGTTACGGTCAAGCCCGTGAGCTAACTGCTCGGGAAGCTTCGCTAACCAGGGCGTTAGTGAGGCATCAAGCGTAGCTTGATCTAAAAACGCCTGATAAATTGCGCGATGATCGTCGGGTAGTGGCGCCACCTTTAACCCTCCTTAAACGCAATCAGCGAGGCAAAGTTAAGGTACTGGAACCAGGTCATCGAACGTGGAAAACCTGCTTGTTTCAAACGACCATGAAGTGCATCGAGGGTATCCGGCACCAGTACGTTCTCAAGAGCGGTGCGCTTCTGGCTGATTTCCAGATCACTGTAGCCATTGGCGCGCTTGAAATCGTGGTAGCGTTCTACCCGCCAGGCGTTGTCGCGCTCGTCGGCGTCGACGGTTTTCTCCGAGAGAATCAGCACGCCGCCGGGTTCCAGCGCTGCATAAAGCCGCGCCAGTAGTGCATCGCGGTCGGCGGCGGGTAGAAACTGTAGGGTAAAATTGAGAATGATCATGCCCGAAGATGCATACTCGAGGGTACGAATGTCGGCTTCTTCGACCTGCATAGCGTACGCTGGGCACTCGTCAGCAAAGGTTTGCCGAGCCTGGGCGACCATGGCGGGCGATAGGTCAACGCCCGTATAGCGAAAGGCGTCAGGCGCCAGCGCCCCTGCCAGCGCAAGGCCGGAAGCGCCAGCGAACAGCCTAGATCATAGACATGGGCGCCATGGCGCAGGTGGCGCTGGGCAATTAAGCTCAACATGCCAAGAATTTGCCCGTAGCCGGGTACCGATCGGCGGATCATGTCAGGAAAGCAGGCGACCACCTTTTCGTCGAAAGAGAACCGCGCGACTCGGTCAAGGGGTGTCGAAAAGATAGCGTCACGGTAAGATGCATCACTCATGGGCAAGCCGGGATCATGGAAAAGGCGTGCTAGTTTACGCGCCCTTAATTGACTAGAACAGGCCTGTCTAGCACAGACTCACATAGAACAGCCCTGTTTAAGGTTATTAACCTGTTTAATGAACCCCGCTGCAAGGATCGACGCCACTGGAGAAGCTAAATGGCCTCAGCATCAAGCGCTACACCCGATACGTTACCGGCATGGCAGACGTTAAAGCATCACGCTGAAACGCTGCAGCATGTCCACTTGAAAACGCTGTTTGGCACCGAGCCTTCCCGCTGGGAAAGCTTTACTCGCCAGGTGGCGGGCTTGACGCTGGATCTTTCCAAGCAGCGCTGGGATGATGATACGCTCGAGCATCTGTTTACGCTGGCCAGTGAAGCGGGCGTACCCTCTGCCATTGAGGCGCTGTTGAGCGGTAAGCGAGTGAACGTCAGCGAAAACCGCCCGGCGTTACATACGGCGCTGCGTTTACCCGCCGATGCGACGCTTGAGGTTGAGGGGGAAGATATCGTCGCTGCCGTGCACGAAAGCCTTGCCCAAATGGAGCGCTTGGTCAGTCGGCTGCACGCAGGGCAGTGGCGTGGTGCCACCGGCAAGCCGATTCGGCATGTGGTTAACCTGGGCGTAGGCGGTTCAGATCTGGGCCCGTTAATGGTTACCCATGCGTTGGCAGATTTTCGGCCCAAAGATATTCATCCGGTTGAGGTGCATTTTGCTTCCACCATGGATGGCTCCCAGTTAGCGGACTATCTGAGCCGGTTGAATCCTGAAACCACTATCTTTGTGTTGTCATCCAAGTCGTTCACCACCATTGATACGCTCTCCAACGCTAACACCGCTCGGGAGTGGTTGCTTAGTCGCTTGACCCAGCATGGTGCGACGCCGATTAGCGCTGAGCTGGTGGTGCGTCAGCACTTTATTGGTGTTTCGGCGAGCCCTGAGAAAATGACCGAGTGGGGCATTGCTGACGATCATCAATTAACCTTCTGGGAGTGGGTAGGCGGGCGCTATTCGCTATGGGGCACCATTGGTTTACCCATTGCGCTGGTGGTTGGGATGGCGAATTTCCGCGAGTTTTTAGCCGGTGCGCACGCCATGGATCGCCATTTTGCTGAGGCAGAAATGGCGGAGAACCTGCCCGTGCTGCTGGCGTTAGCGGGAATCTGGAATGTCAACTTCCTGGATATCCGTGCGCACTCCATTCTGCCCTACGATGGGCGCTTGGAGTATTTCGCCGCCTATCTTGAACAGCTTGAGATGGAGTCCAACGGCAAGTCGGTTACCCGTCAAGGCCAGCCGATTAACTACTCCACTTGTCCTGTGCTCTGGGGTCAGTTGGGCCCCAACGCCCAGCACGCGTTTTATCAGCTATTGCATCAGGGTACTCAACCGGTGGTATGTGATTTTATCGCGCCGCTCAAGCGCTACGATGAGGTGGAAGACCCGGATACCCGCCGCCACCTTAAAACCCAGCATCGCCTGGCACTGGCCAACTGTTTTGCGCAGTCCCGCGTATTAATGCTTGGTGATGACGCCTTGGAAGACGACGGCCCACGGCCAGAGCACAAGCGTTATCGTGGTAACCAGCCCTCGACGACGGTGCTGCTTGACCAGCTCACCCCAGCGACCCTGGGTTCGCTTATCGCCCTTTACGAGCACAAAGTCTTTGTTCAGGCGGTGATTTGGGATATCAACCCGTTCGATCAGTGGGGCGTTGAGCTAGGCAAACAGATTGCCACTGATACCCAAAAGATTATCGACCATGAGGGAGATCTATCGCGGATGGATGCCTCTAGCCGTGGGTTGATTGAGGCGTTTTGGGCGGTGGAAAAGGAGTAAGCGAGTAAGTAAAGGCGCCCCTCTAAGTCTCATTGATGGGGTAGCCCTTTACCACCTTGCTCTTGATAAACATGGCTAGATATACAGCTTTTTGCTTTTCCGCTATCCTGTGCTTCTTTGCAAGCCGCCAATCACTCGTTTCAGCAATCAATATGGCTGCCAGTACGATTTTTCAGGGAACCGACGTTACATGACCCAGTTTGATGCCTCTCAGTACGGCGCGAGTTCCATCGAAGTCCTGTCGGGCCTCGAGCCGGTACGTAAGCGTCCCGGTATGTATACCGACACCACACGCCCCAACCACCTTGCTCAGGAAGTTATTGATAACAGCGTCGATGAAGCGCTAGCGGGCCACGCCACCATGATTAACGTCGTGCTGCATAGCGACGGCGGGATTGAAGTGCAGGATAACGGCCGTGGTATGCCCATCGACCTACACCCTGAGCACGGTGTTTCAGGCGTTGAACTGATATTTACCAAATTGCACTCGGGTGGCAAATTCTCCTCCACTAGTTACCGTTTTTCGGGCGGCCTACACGGGGTAGGGGTCTCGGTGGTTAATGCGCTATCGCGCCGGCTAGACGTCGAAGTTACCCGGGATGGGGCACGCCATGCCATGGCCTTCGAGTTCGGTGAGAAAGTCGAAGAGCTGCATGAAATTGGCAAAGCCCCCAAGCGGGCAAGTGGCACTTTGGTGCGTTTCTGGCCGGATGAGAGCTACTTCGATAGCCCCAAATTAGCGCTAACCCGGCTGAAACACCTGCTGCGTGCCAAAGCGGTGTTGTGTCCCGGCTTAAAAGTCACGCTGGTAGAACCTGACGGCACCTCCACCGAGTGGGAGTTCGCCGATGGTTTGCGCGACTACTTAGTTGAAGCCACCGATGGTTATGAAGTACTGCCCAAGGAGCCTTTTGTAGGCCACTTCAATGACGACGAGCACGGTGTCGATTGGGCGATTCAATGGCTACCAGAAGGCGGCGAAGCGCTGCTGGAGAGCTACGTTAACCTGATTCCCACCCCCCAGGGCGGTACCCATGTAAACGGTTTTCGTTCTGGGCTGCTGGACGCGCTGCGTGAGTTCTGCGAATACCGCAGCCTGTTGCCCCGCGGCATCAAACTCACCGCCGATGACCTCTGGGAGCGCACCTCCTTTGTGCTCTCAGTGAAGATGCTCGACCCGCAGTTTGCCGGGCAAACCAAAGAGCGGCTCTCATCGCGCACAATTGCCGGTTTTGTTTCCGGCGTCGTTAAAGACGCTTTCTCGCTATGGCTGAACCACCACGTGGATCAAGCCGAAGCGATTGCCGAGCTGGTCATTAGCGCGGCGCAAAATCGCCAGAAAAAAGCCAAAAAAGTCGCCCGTAAAAAGGTCACGTCCGGCCCGGCCTTGCCCGGTAAGCTAGCGGACTGCTCCGGCCAAGACCCTGCCCAGAGTGAGCTGTTTTTGGTCGAAGGGGACTCCGCTGGCGGCAGTGCCAAGCAGGCGCGTAACCGCGAGACCCAAGCGATACTGCCCCTGCGCGGTAAGATCCTGAATACCTGGGAAGTGGAAACCCACGATATCTACGGCTCCCAGGAGGTGCACGATATCGCCGTCGCCATTGGCGCTGACCCCGGCAGCGCTGATCTGGAAAAGCTGCGCTATCACAAGATCTGTATTCTCGCCGATGCCGACTCCGATGGCTTGCACATTGCCACGCTACTGTGCGCGCTGTTTGTGCGCCATTTTCCGAGCCTGGTAGACGCAGGCCATGTGTATGTCGCCATGCCACCGCTTTACCGTATCGATCTGGGTAAAGAAGTGCACTACGCCCTGGATGAGAGCGAAAAAGCCGCCATTCTCAAGCAACTGGCCAATAAGCGTGGCACACCTAATGTGCAGCGCTTTAAAGGTCTGGGTGAGATGAGCCCGCTACAGCTACGTGAAACCACCATGTCGACGGAAACCCGTCGCCTTGTGCAACTGACGTTGACCGTCGGCGACGGCACCATGGAAATGATGGATATGCTGCTGGCCAAGAAGCGTGCCGGTGATCGCAAAAAATGGCTGGAAGATTACGGCAATCTTGCCGATATCGAAGTGTAGGTAAAAGCAGACAAGCGTTAACAAGCCGTTGTTACAGTAACGCGTACTTTAGCCGATAGTTGGATGTAGAGCTTACATACTAAAAAGACGTAATAAACGTACATTCATATATAAGGGGAAGGCTTTTGTTTAACACGATATCTCGACAGTTAACGCTGTCTGCATTCGTACTCATGCTTCTGATGGCGGCCAGCATTTACGGCGTAATGGCGTGGCGAGGTCAGCCGTTGGTTATCGATGCGAGCCAGTCATTGATAGAGCGTACGGGGGGCTCGATTGTAAATGCGCTCAATGGTCAATTAGCCCGGGTCGAAGGCAATACATCGAGCTTGGCGGCTTTGGCCGAATCGCTGCCGCGTGAAGAAGCCATTTACCTTGAAGCCTTGCCTAATGTCGTTGATGACAACGGCAATGCAACGGTGGCGGGCGGCGGTATTTGGCCGGAGCCCGGCGCCTTTTCCTCGGGTGTCGAGCGCTTTAGCTTTTTCTGGGCACGCAATGCCCAGGGCGAGCTGGAATTTTTGGATGACTATAACGCAAGCGATATTGCCGCCTATCATGATGAGGCATGGTACAGCAGTGCTCGTGATGCGACCCCTGGGCAGTGTGTTTGGTCTGCTGCTTATCGCGATCCGGCGACCGGTGTCGCGATGGTGACCTGTAGTGTGCCTTATTACCTCAATAATGACTTTGCCGGTGTGGCCACCATTGATATGCAGTTAAACGGTGTTGCTGAGTTTCTCGCCGAAAATGGTGGTGGAACGGGCGGCTATGCCTTTGTACTGGATAAAGATCACAACGTGATTGACCTACCGGGCGTTGAGCAGGCGTCGGATGAAATGCGCGGCCTGGGCGATTTAGTGGGGGATATGCCTTGGCTTCAGCCCGTTGTAGAGGCCGTTGAGGCTGGCCGTGATGAGGCCAATGTAGAAAGTGCGGGCGTATTGGACGAGCCTGCGGCAGTGCGTTTGTTTGATATGCCAGACACTGGCTGGACACTCGGCTTGGTAACGCCTAGCGAACAGGTAACAGCCTTGGCGCGCACCTTAACGCGTGATTTATTGATGTTTATTTTACCGCTGTTGGCGCTGCTGCTCGCGCTAGGCTGGTGGGGTGGGCGTATCTTGTTACGTCAGATTCGCAGCACTACTGGGCAGATTGATCAACTGGGCCAGGGCGGTTCCAGTCGTGAACTGACCATTTATCGCGATGATGAAATCGGCGAGCTACGCGGTGCTGTGAATCGCTACGCGGAGAAGTTGCAGCGCCTGTTTGGTGATGTGCGTGGCGTAGCGGATGCCATTGCCAGTGAATCGACGGAAATTGCCGCGGGCAATACCGAGCTTTCTAGCCGC
This sequence comes from Halomonas sp. PA16-9, assembly GCF_009728585.1. Lineage (NCBI taxonomy): Bacteria > Pseudomonadati > Pseudomonadota > Gammaproteobacteria > Oceanospirillales > Halomonadaceae > Halomonas > Halomonas sp. PA16-9. The sequence goes on from NZ_CP040451.1 coordinate 1,902,341, forward strand.
ACTGAGCAGCAAGCGGCTTCTCTGCAAGAGACTTCTTCTACGATGGAAGAGATGGCCGCTACGGTGAAGCGCAATGCTGACAACGCTCAAGAGGCGGATCAGCGAGCGAAAGAGTCAGCAGAAAAAGTGAAACAAGGTGGAGAGCAGGTATCACGGCTGGCGCAATCCATGGAGGCTATCAACGCAAGCTCTACTGAGGTCTCTTCGATAGTCGATGTGATTGAAAACATTGCCTTCCAAACCAATATTTTAGCGTTAAATGCCTCTGTAGAGGCGGCGCGAGCCGGTGAACATGGGCGTGGCTTTGCCGTAGTGGCCAGCGAAGTACGTGAGCTGGCGTCGCGTAGCGCTGCTTCTGCCAGAAACATTAATGGGCTGATTAAAACCACCTCAGAGCAGATTGCCACCGGTAGTGGCTATGCTCAAGCAGCTGAATCCGCCATGAAAGATATCGTGGTGGCGATTGAAGAGGTTACTGCACGTATTAGCGAAATCAGCCAAGCGTCTGGCGAGCAGACCAACGGTATTGATGAGATCAACCGGGCGGTCACGCAAATGGATACGGTGACGCAGCAAAATGCCGGGTTGGTTAGCGAAGCGGCGAGTGCTGCCAATGAGCTGTCATTACAGGCTCAGCGCTTAAAAGGGCTGTTAGACGAGTTTCACGGTAGTTCTCAAGAAGCGTCATCTACGGCAGCGCTATCCAATGCATCAAACGAAAGGTATCAATTAACATAGCGAGCCATGTTAAGTGGCCGCGTGTCCGCTTATCAGCCGCCCCAACAGGGGCGGTTTTGTTGTCAAGGTAGGATATGATCGACATGGATATTCAAGTAGCGGAAGGAGACGTCGAGCGTCTCTCCCTGCGCGACTACACCGAAAAAGCGTACCTCGACTACTCGATGTACGTCATTCTCGACCGCGCCTTGCCCAATATTGGCGACGGCATGAAACCCGTGCAGCGGCGGATAATTTACGCCATGCGTGAGCTGGCGCTGCACGCCAACGCCAAGTACAAAAAGTCGGCGCGTACCGTCGGTGACGTGCTGGGTAAATTCCACCCCCATGGGGATAGCGCCTGCTACGAAGCCATGGTGTTGATGGCGCAACCATTTAGCTACCGCTACCCGCTGGTAGACGGCCAAGGCAACTGGGGTAGCCCCGATGACCCCAAATCCTTCGCCGCCATGCGCTACACCGAAGCCAAGCTTTCCAAGTTCGCCGAAGTGCTGCTGGGCGAGCTAGGCCAAGGCACCGTCGATTGGGCGCCCAACTTTGACGGCACCATGCAAGAGCCGCTGGTACTGCCGGCCAAGTTACCCCATGTGCTGCTCAATGGTGGCACAGGGATTGCGGTTGGCATGGCCACCGATATTCCTCCCCATAATGTCTCGGAAGTGGTCGAAGCCACCTGTCATCTGTTGCGCAACCCCAAGGCGACCACCGCTGATTTAATGGAATTCGTGCCCGCGCCCGATTTCCCCACCGATGCAGAAATTATTACCCCGCCCGCGGATCTTCGGAAGCTCTACGAATCCGGGCGTGGCTCGGTCAAGCTGCGTGCCCGCTACATCCGCGAAGAAGCCAATATTGTTATCACCGCCGTACCCTATCAGGTCAGCGGTGCCAAAGTATTGGAGCAGATTGCCGCGCAAATGCAGGCCAAAAAGCTGCCCATGGTGGCTGACCTGCGCGATGAGTCGACCCACGAAGAGCCGACTCGCCTGGTCATCGAACCACGCTCCAACCGCATTGACGTAGAGTCGTTGATGGCGCACCTATTCGCCACCACCGACCTGGAAAAGAACGTGCGGGTGAACATGAACGTGATCGGCCTGGACGGCCGCCCACGGGTGATGCCGCTGCCCGAAATGCTGGGTGAGTGGCTGCAGTTCCGGCGCAGCACGGTGCGTCGTCGTTTAGAGCACCGCTTAGGCAAAGTCGAAGACCGGCTGCATATCCTGGAAGGCTTGCTAATTGCCTACCTTGATCTGGACGAAGTGATCCGCATTATTCGCGAGGAGGACGACCCTAAAGCCTCGCTGATAGCAACGTTTAGTCTCTCTGAGCGCCAAGCCGAAGCCATTTTAGAGTTACGCCTGCGTCACCTTGCCAAGCTCGAAGAAATGAAAATTCGCGGCGAGCAGGATGAGCTGGAAAAAGAGCGCAAATATCTAGAGGGGCTGCTGGGCAACGAAGCCAAGCTCACTACGCTGATTGAAAAAGAGATCCGTGCAGCAGGTAAAGAGCATGGCGATGAGCGTCGCTCACCGCTGGTCGAGCGCGAAGAGTCCAAGGCGCTGTCTGAAGTGGAGCTGCTGGGCGCTGACCCGATTACCGTGGTGCTCTCCGATAAAGGCTGGATTCGTGCGGCCAAGGGGCACGATATCGACCCCGAGGGGCTCTCCTATAAAGCCGGGGATAGCTTCCAACTGGCGGCGAAAGGTAAAACCAATCAGCCGCTGGTGCTGCTGGATGACACCGGGCGTGCCTATACGCTGTCTGCTCACAATCTTCCCAGTGCGCGGGGGCAGGGGGAACCGGTCACCGGTCGCGCGAACGTTGCCGCTGGGGCGAAAATGGCGGGACTGATGTTCGCACCGCCGGAGCGGCGCTTCGTGCTCGCCACTGACGGCGGTTATGGCTTTGTGGCACGGCTCGATACACTTACCGGTAAAAACAAAGCCGGCAAAGCGGTGCTTAGCCTGCCCAAAGGCTGCAATGTGATGGCGCCGGTTGAAGTGCCAGAGGGCGATGAGCTGTGGGTTGCCTCGGTTTCAAACGAAGGTCGGCTGTTGCTGTTTCCCTTGGATCAACTACCAGAAATGTCCAAAGGCAAAGGCAATAAGATGCTCGATATCCCTGGCCCACGCGCCGCCCGCCGGGAGGAGTTTGTTACCGGCATTGTGGTGCTTGCTGCCAGTGAGGCGTTAATGATTCATGCTGGTAAGCGCAAGCTAACCCTAAAAGCCGACGATTTAGCTTATTATCGCGGTGAGCGTGGCCGCCGCGGTAGCAAGTTGCCCCGTGGCTTCCAGAAAGTCGACCGTTTAGAGGCAGGAGAGTAAATAATGGCAGGAGCTAAGTGATGGCAGGCGGTGACTTGATCCTAACCGTTTTAGCGGCACGTTTAACCGCAGATATTCAATCCCAGGTAGATGCACTGATCGTGCAGTTTGGCCTACAAGAAAAGAGCACCCAGCGCCTTGCCGACGGCTCGTTACAGCAGAATAAGTGCATCGACTGTATTGAGTACCGTCTGGTAGGTGAGGTGGATATTGAAGCTGTCCGCAATGCGGCATTGGTACTGAGCGAAACCCTGAGTGTCGATATTGTTGTCCAAGCGAATACTCGCGATCACGTTCAGCCCCGTTTGGTGTGTTTCGATATGGACTCCACGCTGATCAAAGCTGAAGTGATTGACGAACTGGCCCGCCGCCATGGCGTGGGTGATGAAGTCGCAGAAGTCACCGAGCGTGCCATGCGCGGCGAGTTGGATTTCAAAGCGAGCTTTCGTGAGCGGATGAGCAAACTTGAAGGTTTGGATGAGTCCGTGCTGGCGGAGATCGCTGAGGAATTGCCGCTAATGGAAGGCGTAGAGCGCTTAATGGTTAACCTGAAGCACTTAGGTTTTCGCACCGCCATCCTCTCCGGCGGCTTCACCTACTTTGCTCGCCACTTACAGGAGAAGCTGGGCTTTGACGAGATCCATGCCAATGAACTGATCATCGAAAATGGCAAGGTAACCGGCGAAGTAAGTGAACCGATCGTCGATGCCGAGCGCAAAGCCGAACTATTAGAGTCCATTGCTCAGCGTGAAGGTTTTACCCTGGGTCAAACGATTGCGGTAGGGGATGGCGCCAATGATCTGAAAATGCTTGCCAAAGCGGGTATGGGGATTGCGTTTCGGGCCAAGCCCCTGGTGCGTGCCCAGGCGCGCCAGGCGATTTCAACCTCGGGCCTTGATGGCGTGCTCTATCTACTGGGCTATCACCAGCAGGATTTAACCCCGTAAATTCTGCTTTGGCACAGTCGCGCAAAGTGTCATTGCGAGGAGCCTGCGACGCGGCAATCTCAACCTGCGCAGGCGCAGTTCAACCCAAGATTGCCGCGCTTCGCTCGCAATGACAAAAGCGAGGTTGCTTAGCTTTCAGCCATGGCCTTTATCCGGGTGGGGTACCGGTTTATCGCCGACTTCTTCCGGACGCAGCTCTACTGGCTTACCCTGGGTTTTATCAGCGTGCTTTAAACGCAGGTGCAAGCCGGACTTGGCCAGCAAGTGGGCGCTAACGGGGGCGGTAATGAACAGGAAGAGCGTAATCAACATTTCCTGAATATCGGGTTTGCCATCCACGCTCCAGAAATACATCATCGAAGCGATCAGCATACAGCCGATACCCAGAGTGGTGGCCTTGGTCGGGCCATGCAGGCGCATATAAAAGTCACGCAAGTGGGCCATCCCTAGCGAACCAATAAACACAAAGATGCCGCCAGCAACCAGCAGCAGCGAAATAACCGCCTCTATTACTCCTGACATAACGCCCCCTGGCATGAGCCTTTCTGGCATAGCGGCTGCCTCTTTATGGAGGCGACGATCACGGTACTCATTCGATAATATCTCCGCGCAGAATATATTTGCACACCGCAACGGTACTGATGAAACCTAACATCGCGATCAGCAGCGCCGACTCGAAATAGGTTTTGCTGTTCAGCCATAGTCCCAGCAGCACGATCAGTGCAATCGAGTTGACGTACATAGTGTCCAGGGCGAGTACCCGGTCGGGCAGGCTGGGGCCGATGGTAAGCCGGTAGAGATTCATCAACAGTGCCATCACCACCAGGGCTAAGGTGATATAAAGCGCAATGCTCAGCATTCGTAAATCTCCTTGAGCGGGCGTTCATAGCGCTCACGAATCTGGTTAATCAGCGCCTCCTCATCGTCCACGTTTAAGGCGTGAATCAGCAGCGACTTGCCATCCATGCGTAGATTGGCCGATACGGTGCCCGGTGTCAGGCTGATCGTGCTGGCCAGCAGCGTAATGGTGAAGCGCTCTTCGAGCATGAGTGGGTATTCAATAAAGTGAGGCTTAAGCTTGCGCCACGGGTTGGCGATCAAGTAAGCCACTTCAAAGTTGGCGATGATAATGTCGCCCAGCACCCGGAAAATAAACCGCAAAAGCGCGAATGGTTTGGCGATAAGCGGTCGCGCATCCCAAAAGCGGTGGGTCAGCAGTGGGATCAAAATGGCTAACGAGCCACCGAGTACGAATTGACCAAAGGCGTAGCTGCGTACCAGCAGCAGCCAAACGACGAGCAGTAGTATCGATAAAACAGGCGTGGGTAGCCAGGAGCGCGGAGCAATCATTGGGCATCTCCAGCATCAGGTAGTAGCGTGCGAATCAGCACCTGGGGGGTGGCTAATTGCTCAGCCGTGGCTTGAGTGTAGCTGCTCACTGGCCCGGCCATGGCGACTAATAGAGGGGCTGCACTCAGCAGCCAAATAACCCCAAACCACTGGCAACGGGAAAGCGGCGTACCGCTGATCGTGCCCCGGTGGCTACGCCAAAACAGCGTAGAGCCAGCCCGGGAGAGGGCGATCAGCGAGGCTAAACTGGTTAGCAGCAGCAGCGGCCATAGCCATAGTCGCTGGGTGCCTTCGGCAGCATTGAGCATCAATGCTTTGCCGAAAGCGCCGGAGAACGGCGGGATGCCTGCGACGGCGATAGCGCCGACGAAAAACAACATGGCGAGTGCTGCGCCCTGCACCATAGGGCGGCCCTTGACTATGCGAGTACCCGCTTTGCCACGCTGTAGGCCAATCATTTCCGCTAGCAGGAACAGACCACCGGTGATCAACGTAGTGTGGATCAGATAGTAGAGAAGCGCAGAGACCGCCTGTGGCGAGCGCATACCGATACCGGCCAGCAGCGTGCCCACTGACACCAGCACTAAATAAGCAACCAGCAGTCGTAAGTCCCTTGCGGCCATTACCCCAACGCCTGCGGCAGCCAGGGTAGCGAGCGATAGCCACCACACCCAGGGCTGTTCCAGCGCCTCCAAACCGCCAGCGCTATCGCCAAAAATGAGCGAGTAGACGCGCAGAATGGCGTAAATACCCACTTTGGTCATGATGGCAAACAGCGCCGCCACTGGCGCGGGGGCCGAGGCGTAAGCTTTGGGCAGCCAGAAGTAGAGCGGCAGAATGGCGGCTTTTAACCCAAACACGACCAGCAGCATCAGTGCCCCAGCGCTCACTAAGCCGTCACGCTCTTCGGGTAGTTCGGCTACCCGGATCGCCATATCGGCCATATTGAGCGTGCCTGTTGCGCCATACAGAATCCCCACTGCAATCAGAAACAGCGAAGACCCCGCCAGGTTGAGCACCACGTAGTGGACGCTGGCTTGAATGCGCGCTTTACCGCCGCCGTGAAGCAGCAGGGCGTAGGACGCCAGCAGCAGAACTTCAAAAAAGACAAACAGGTTAAACAAATCACCGGTTAAAAAAGCACCGTTAATGCCCAGCAGTTGCCACTGAAAAAGGCCGTGGAAGTTGCTGCCTTTTTCATCGTCACCAGCGCAGGCAAACACCACTGCGCCAACGGCCAATACGGCAGTCAGCAGCAGCATTAACGCCGAGAGGCGATCCAGCACTAACACGATGCCGAACGGGGCTTGCCAGTCACCCAGCGCGTAGTAGGTGATCTCCCCACTGGCGGCTTGGCGTAATAGGCCTATCGCAACCAGCAGCAGTAGCACCGTGGCCACAACACTCACCGTGCGCTTGTAACGCACTAATCCTTGGCGCTGATAGAGCAGCAATATGCCCGCGACTAGCGGCAGAACGACAGGGAAAACAATTAGATGCTGCATCATTCTCGGTCTTCCTTTTTACCGTCGACGTGGTCGTTCCCCACTTCACTCCGCGCCCGCATGGCCAGGATCACCACAAACGCCGTCATCGCAAAGCCAATCACTATGGCCGTGAGCACTAGTGCCTGGGGCAACGGGTCGGCGAAACCTGCACCCTCGGAGACAATGGCAGCGCCATCAGTGGTTAATCCCCCCATCGAAAACAGGAACAAATTCACTGCGTAAGAGAGCAGCGTAAGGCCCACCACGACCGGGAAAGTACGGCCGCGTAACGTTAGATAGAGGCCAGAAGCAGTCAATACACCGGTGGTCATCGCATAAAGCAGTTCCATTAACGAGGCTCCTTGGCAGAGGTGGCGGCGTTGGCATCAGCATCCTGTTCGCTTGCTTCGGTCACCGGGCGGTGAGCGGTGGTGACCTTACCAAGGTTGGCAAGAATCATCAGCGTAGCGCCCACCACCGCTAAGTAGACACCCAGATCAAAGAGCAGCGCGGTGGCCAGTTCAAAGGTACCGATGAGTGGTAGGCTGAAATAGCCAAATGCGGATGTTAAGAACGGGTGACCAAATAGCCAGCTACCCAGCCCGGTTAGAGTGGCTATCGCCACCCCAATGACGGCTACCGGTTGGAAAGGGAAGTCCAAACGTTCTTGCGCCCACGCCACACCCCGGGCCATGTACAGCAGGATCAAGGCTACCGCAGTAATCAACCCGGCGATAAAGCCACCCCCTGGCTGGTTATGGCCGCGCAGGAAGATAAATGCAGATACCAACAGCGCTAGTGGCAGCAGCGTCATTGAAATTGACGTGAGTACCGCTGGGTAGCGGTCAGGTGACCATACCCGGCCTTCGCCGTCACTGTGCGGCATAAACAGGCGTAAGCGGTTCAGCAGCTTAAAGATCGCCAGGCCTGCGATGGCGAGTACGGTGATTTCACCCAAGGTGTCGAATCCCCGGAAGTCGACCAGAATCACGTTGACCACATTGTAGCCGCCACCACCGGGCTTGCTGTTTTCCACAAAGAAACTGGAAATCGACAGCGTCTCGCGGGTCATGACCGCGTAGTTAAGGCTGGCAATCACCAAGCCTAGCGTGCCTGCCAGCAACATATCGCGAACGTTGCGCAGTGGGCTGGATTCGCGCGGGGTCTTTTGGGGCAAGAAAAATAGCGCCAGCATCAACAGGATCATGGTCACCACTTCCACCGAAAGCTGTGTCAGCGCTAAATCGGGTGCTGAGAAACGAGCAAAGGTGAGCGCCACAAAGAGCCCGACGACCGATAGCATCAGCAGAGAGATCAGCCGGTAGCGGTGAGTGGCAGCGGTGGCCACGCCGCCAAACATCAGCATCCCCGCCCCGAGTATGAGGATACCATCCAGCTCTTGATTGCCAGCAGCACCCGTTAAGTCAGTGATCTGAACCAGGCCGATCCCACCCATGACTAATGCGCCTAGCCAGAGCCAGCCCACATAACGCTGTAGCGAATTGCCTTCAAGCTTGGCAATAAGCTGCTCGGCGCGATAGCCCATGGAGACAAGCATGCGCTCAAACACCCGCCGGGCATCGACCCCGGCAAACTGCTGGGTAAATCGACGCACCTCGCCATAGCGCCAATAGAGTGCAATACCCACCACGAAGGCGAGCAAACTCATGATGAGCGGTAGATTCACGCCGTGCCAAATAGCCAGGTGGAAATCCAGTGGGCTACCAATCACCGCTTGGCTGGCGAGCTCTAATAATCCCGTTGCCATAAAAGCCGGGAACAGGCCCACTACCACGCACAGGGCTACCAATATTTCTACCGGCAAACGCATAAGGTGCGGCGGCTCGTGGGGCGATTTCGGTGGTGCTTCACGGGCCGGTTTGAAGAAAACGGCGTGCACCAAACGCAGCGAGTAAGCCACAGAGAGGATACCGCCCAGTGTTGCCAGCGCGGGCAATAGCCAACTAAGGCCGCCTAACACGGGCGTCGCTAGCGCTTCGGTGAAGAACATCTCTTTGGATAAGAAACCATTAAATAGCGGTACGCCCGCCATTGAGGCAGCCGCTAGCGTGGTCAAGAGTGCCGTCACTGGCATGGCTTTTTTCAGCCCGCCCAACTGTTTCAGCTCCCGGGTGCCGGTCTCGTGATCGATAATACCGGCACTCATAAACAGTGCGGCTTTAAAGGTGGCGTGATTCAGAATGTGAAACAGGGCAGCTAAAATCGCCATGGGGCTGCCGATACCCAACAGCACGGTAATCAAGCCTAAATGGCTAACGGTGGAGAACGCCAGAATACCCTTTAGGTCGGTCTTCATCAGTGCAAACCAAGCGCCATATAGCATCGTCACGATGCCCACTAGGGAGACCACCACGCTCCACAGCTCGCTACCCGCGATGGCTGGGTGCAGTCGTGCCATCAGAAAAATGCCCGCTTTAACCATGGTGGCCGAGTGCAGATAGGCTGATACTGGCGTGGGTGCCGCCATGGCGTGGGGCAACCAAAAGTGGAACGGGAACTGTGCTGATTTGGTAAACGCCCCCAGCAGTACCAAACCCAGCATAAGCGGGTAGCGGGAATCCGCCAGAATCACTTCGCCGCTAGCCAGTACATCGCCCATATTGAAGCTGCCCGCCATATCGCCCAACAGCAGTAAGCCCGCCAATAGCGCAAGGCCGCCCGCGCCGGTGACTGTTAGCGCCATGCGTGCGCCTTTACGGGCATCCGACTGGTGCGACCAGTAACCGATCAGCAAAAACGAAGAGAGGCTGGTTAGCTCCCAGAAGAGCCATAGCAGAATCAGGTTGTCCGACATTGAAATACCCACCATTGACGCCATAAAAAGCATCAGGAAGGCGTAGAATCGGCCATAGGGTTCGTCTTTGGCTAAATAGTAGTGAGCATAAAGAATAATCAGCAGACCGATGCCGAATATCAATAGGTTGAACAGCAGCGATAGCCCATCCAGGCGGAACGCCAAGTTCAGTGCCAGTTCCGGCATCCAGGTGACCGAAAAACGTAGCTGTTCGCCATCTAAAAGAGCTGGCACGTTGAGTAGCGTCATTACTAGGGCGGTAGCGGGCAGCACCGCCGTTGCAAGGGAACAGAAACCGCGCCCGCGCCGTGCGGTGAGTGCCGGCACCAGTACGCCTAGCAGAGGCAATAAGGCTATCCAAAGCAGTGTCATGGGGATCATCCAGCGGCTAAAGTAAAAAAAGTCAAAAGAGTACCAACAGGGCGTCTAAAGAGGCGTTCTGGTGGCGTAGGATACATCAAGTGAAACAACAGGATATCACTTGTGTAGCAGGTGTGTAATTTTAGTATAAAGTGTGCGAATTAACCGTTGAGAGATTTTTTGTTACATGAGTGAGTCCTTTACTAACTGGCAGGCCCGTTTTGAAAAGCTACGGTCAAACAAGTTTTTTGAAGCGATGGTGATCGCCATTATCGTCATTTCCGCCCTGGTGATAGGGGCAAAAACCTACGACGAAACCACTCAGGTTGAGCAGTGGCTGCTCTATCTCGATATCGCGGTAACGATATTTTTCCTGATTGAGATTTTAATCAGAATGGCCGCGGAGCGCAGCCTGCTCGACTTCTTCAAAAAAGGCTGGAACGTTTTTGACTTCCTGATTGTGACTGCCAGTCTCATCCCCATGGATGACTCGGAAATGGTGCTACTGGCCAGGCTGCTGCGCATTTTCCGGGTACTGCGCCTGGTGTCGATGATTCCTGAACTTCAGATGCTCCTTAGCGCCCTGGTGAAGTCGGTGCCACGGATGGGCTATGTGGTACTGCTGATGTTTATCATCTTTTATATATACGCTGCCATTGGGAGCTTTCTGTTTCACAATGTAGACGAGGGGCTGTGGGGCAATATTTCCCTGGCCATGCTAACGCTATTTCAGGTGGCGACCTTTGAGAGCTGGGCCACCGCTGTGCTGTATCCGGCCATGGAGGTCTACCCCTACGCTTGGATCTATTTTCTCACCTTTATCTTTTTGAACGCCTTTATCTTTCTCAATATGATGATTGGTATTGTGCTGGACGTGATGCAGAAAGAGAGCGCGCAAATGGCGCTGGACAACGGCGAAGGCGAAGAGGCCGAGCTGCAGTCGCTGCGCAATGATGTTCGCGGGCTGAAAGCGCAGCTTGACCGTATGGAGTCAGCGCTCTCTCAAGCATACTCGACAGCCCCAACACACCAGAATGACGCGGGCGGTAAGCACAGCGACAAGCCCACAACTGACTGATTTTAGGAGAGCCGCCATGATGTTGACTGATCCTGCCAAAAAGTACCGCCCCTTTGTGGCCGTTGATCTGCCCGACCGCCAGTGGCCGAGCAAGCGTATCGAGACGGCGCCTATCTGGTGCAGCGTTGACCTGCGCGACGGCAACCAGTCGCTGATCGACCCCATGGATCAGGAGCGCAAACAGCGCTTATTCGACATGCTGCTTAGTGTTGGTTTTAAACAGATAGAAGTGGGCTTTCCGTCAGCCTCCCAAACCGACTTCGATTTCGTTCGCTCGCTGATTGAGCAGGATAAAATTCCTGAGGATGTGACCATTCAAGTGCTAACCCAGGCACGTCCGCACTTGATTGAACGCACCTTTGAAGCGCTACAAGGCGCCAAAAACGCTATCGTCCACGTCTATAACGCTACCGATCCCATGTTTCGCCGGGTGGTGTTCAATGTCGATAAAGCTGAATGCGTGCAAATCGCCGTCGAAGCAACCCAGCAGATTCGCGCGCAGATGGACGCCGCACCAGAAACCAACTGGACGTTCCAGTACTCGCCGGAGCTCTTCACTACCACCGAGATGGACTTTGCCGTTGAGATCGTCGAAGCGGTCATGGACGCTTACGGCACCCGCGCCGATAAGCCCATGATCGTGAACCTGCCGGCCACGGTAGAAGTCGCCACACCCAACAACTACGCCGACCAGATCGAGTGGTTCTGTCGCCACATCAAAAACCGCGACCACTTGATTGTCAGCGTTCACCCCCATAACGACCGCGGTACCGGCGTAGCGGCGGCAGAGCTGACGTTGATGGCCGGGGCTGATCGCGTTGAGGGCACGCTGTTTGGGAACGGCGAGCGCACCGGCAACGTTGATATCGTCACCCTGGCGATGAATATGTATACCCAGGGCGTTAACCCCCAGCTCGATTTTTCCAATATCACGCCCATCATGCGCGAAGTGGAGTACTGCAACCAACTGCCGGTGCATCCGCGCCACCCCTACGTGGGCGATTTGGTGTTTACCGCCTTCTCCGGCTCTCATCAGGATGCGATCAAAAAAGGCATGGCAGATCGTCGCGCGAATCCTGATGCCGTTTGGGATGTGCCTTATTTGCCTATCGATCCGCTGGACGTGGGCCGTAGCTACGAAGCGGTGATTCGGGTTAACAGCCAATCGGGTAAAGGCGGTGTTTCCTACCTGCTTGAGCAGGAACACGGTATTGAGCTACCGCGCCGGCTTTCCATCGAGTTTAGTCAGGTCGTTCAGGAAGTGGCAGAGCGCACCGGGCGTGAGATCACCTCGCAGATGATCTATCAGGCGTTCTCGGATGAGTATTTAGAGCAGCGAGTGCCCTTTGCATTAGTTAACCACCGTTTGTCGTCTGAACCTGACAGCCCCAAAGTCACGCTGGACGCCGTGATTGAGGAGAGCGGCACACGGCAAACGTTAAAGGGCGAGGGCAACGGTCCGTTAGCGGCCTTTGTTAAAGCACTGGCAGCCGCAGGGCACGATGTAGAGATTATCGACTACCACGAGCACTCCCGCGGGCAGGGCGCTGACGCTGAGGCGATCGCTTATGTGGAAGTGCGTATCGACGGCAAAGCGGTATTCGGTGTAGGCAACGATGAAAGCATTACCAGCGCGTCGATGAAGGGGGTATTGAGCGCGATCAATCGCCACCATTCTACCCAGCCTGCGGCGGCCAACGTGACGGCAGAGACGTTGGGGTAATCCTGCGGTTACCAGTTGAGTGAGGTGGATTGCAATGCGGCCCTGGCAGATAATGGTAGTAACCGCGATAGTGATCGCCGGGCTAGCATCAACATTGGCCTCTCATGAGCCGTTTGAGTCCAAACTGGTAAGATTGGAAGCTCAGCGGGCATTGCCCTCGCTAGAGGCGTCGCTTCAGCAGGAAACAGCGGAGCTCAATGCGCTGTTTCTCAGTTATGCTGACGATCAGGCGCTGTGGATGAGCGCCTCTTTGGCGATTTTGCGCCACGGTGATATGGCCCGCGATGTATTAGTGGAGTACGGCTTACTGCCCAATTTTCAGCGAGTACTGGTGCGCTATGGGGCTGATGCCGTACTTCCCATTAGCTACTTTCGCAGCCACGATGTGACCACGCTAAAGGCGCAGTACTGGGTCGGTGAGCGTTATCAGCAATTCAGCCGCTGGTGGAGCGATGAGGAGGGAGAAGCGGATTCAGCGTTCACCCCTTACCGCCGCGGGCAGATGGGTATTGCGCTGCTGGATGCCAATGGCCACGCGCTGCTCAACCAGTTTGTGGTTAGTGAACAAAGCGACGTGGAGTGGCTACAGGGTGAGCGTCTGGTTGCGGGCCTGGGCGATTTCTTCACCAGTGGTTTACGCGATTTGGAAAGCCAGTGGCGGCGGGGCGACGACATTGGCGCCGCTGATCTAGGCTGGGCCGGTGTCGATCTACTGGTGATGGCCAGCACCGTGAAGGTGCTGCGGGCAGGCAAGGCCGCTCGTGCTGCCCGAGTGGGCAACGTAGAAGCACAGGGCGCTCGTGCTGGTTTGCGCCAAGGCGCGTTAATGAGTGGTGGTGGGCGTTTTGCGGCGTTGCCTCGCATGGCCAAAGTTGCCGCTGTGGCGGGTACCGCTTATGTGGTGGTTCGCCACCCAAGCTTAGTAAGCGCACTTGGCGCCAATCTCTCTTCCTTGCTTGGCTGGCCGGTTTGGCTCGGTCAGTTTCTTATCTGGCTCATCGTGCTACTGCCAGTACTCTTCATTGCGCGCTTTATCTACCGCTGGTTACTCACGCCTATACTGTGGCTGCTGGTGCCGCTGATGCGGGTATGCTTTAGGGCGGCAAACAATCAGTTATCCAGGCGTACTAAGCCTCAGACCCGTGATCTTGGCTGAAGCAGTGAGAGAGAGTAGCTGTTAACGTAAACGGGGCGGCCAGAGGCCGCCCCGTTTATCATTTCACCTACGCTAAGGGTTATTCTGGCAGCGCGTAGACCGCGATCTGATCACCTACCTGATCTTTCAGGATGGTATTGCCACCGGAAACAAAGGCGACATATTGGCGGCCATTGTACTCGTAGACCGCGGGGTTCGAGACGGAGGGGGCTTCGGTCTGATCTGACCAGAGCTCCTCGCCGGTCTCAAGGGAGTAGGCACGCACCTTGGCATCCATGGAAGCGCCAATAAAGATAATATTGCCTGCGGTTACGGCCGGGCCACCGATGGTGGGCGAGCCCCAGCTCTCAGGCATAAAAAAGCCATACTGTTGCGATGCACCCACCGGACGACGCCATTTGATATCACCGCTGGTCATATCCAGGGCGACAAGCTCGCCAAAGGGGGGCTCCCAGCAGGGCATGCCTAGCCGGTTAAGCGCTACCTCAAGGCGCATCCCGTAGGGGGCGCCTTCTTGAGGGGCGAAGCCGCTTTCGTTGCCGGAGCCGCTATCCGCTTTGTCATAATCTTCGCGATTATAGAGTTTTATGTACTGCACAATGTGCGAGGTATTGACGATCGCTGTCTGGCTTTCGGGGTCGAAGGCTACGCCGCCCCACTGAACGCCACCCGCGCTGATGGGAAAGCCAAGGGTGCCTTCGCCTTGGGTCGTCGGTGGGGTGTACATGCCTTCATAGTGAAGATCGTCCCACAATGCGGAACACTCTCCGAAGCTAACCGCGTCGGCCAGCGCCCAGACGTTGGGCTTTTCAGACTGATCTAACAGCGGTTCCGGTTTAGTCGGGAAAGGCTGGGTTGGCGCGTAAACTTCGCCCTCAACGCTGCCGTCGCCGCTGGGTACCGGGCGCTCCTCAATCGGCCAAAAATCTTCGCCTGTTTCGCGATTAACCACGAACAGAAAGCCCATTTTGGTTGCTTGGATGAGTGCCGGTATTTCTTCACCATCTACTGTGATGTCCATCAGCGTTGGTGCGGCATTGATATCGTAATCCCAGATATCGTGATGTACCAACTGCCGCGACCAAACCACTTCGCCGGTCTCGATATCCAGGGCAGTGGTGGATGTGCCCAGAGGCACTTCTTCGGTGCGATTGCCGCCCCAGTAGTTCGGCGAGGGTGAGGAAACCGGCAGATAGACTAAACCACGCTCCTCGTCGGCGGACATATGTGTCCAGACATTGGCGGTGCCGCTTTGATCGCGCATCTCATCGGAAAGTGCCTGGAACGTCCATTCACGTTCTCCAGTGCGGGCATTAATTGAGTAAACAGTGCCGGGTGGCGCCTGTTCGTAGGCCCAGTCCATCCCTGCCCAGCCGAGTACCAAGTGGTCTCCCACCACGGTAGGGGGTTGTAGTAGCGAAAGCGGCCAGCGGTCGTTGGTGTCGTTCCACTGGTTGACGTCGAGCACACCGTTATCGGCAAAGTCGGCGCACTGTTCGCCACTATCGGCATCAACCGCGAAAAGCTGTGCATCCATGGTGCCCATATAGATAATTTTCTGACAGGGCTCGCCTGCTACCGGATCGTCGGCTTCCCAATAGGCCACACCACGGTTTTTCAAGGCGGGTTGAGTTAGCGCTTCCAGAGAGGATTGAGTATCGAAACTCCATTTCTCTTCGCCACTACCGGGGTCTAACGCGAGTATGCGATAGAAGGGGGTACCAATATAAAGGGTATCGTTAGCAAACACCGGGGTCGCTGACCAAACGGTGGCTGGCAATTCCCCCGAGCCATCCGCGACATCGCCGGTATGCACTTCCCATACCTTCTCCAGCTCGCCGACGTTATCAGTATTGATTTGATCAAGTGGGCTATATTTTTGGGCATTAAGCTGGCCATGGAAGCTGTTCCAGGTCGGCTCGCCAGGCACCAGCGGGATGGGAGCGCGACTGGGCGCTTCTTCCTGCTCGGGATTCTCCTGCTCACTGGGTTGATCCTGAGCCAGTAACGGCAAGGGCGTAAAACAGATCGCCAGGGCGGTGACTGCGCCTAAGCCTGGGGTTATCGATTTAAACGGGGTGGATACTAATGTCGGCATGGGCGGCTCCTCAGGTGTGGGTGAGACGGGCGTGATGGGTTGCGCGAACCATATCAACAATCAAGCCGATCAGACCGACTACCATGGCTGCGCTGATCCACCACTGATGCAGCAGCATTCCGGCGAAAAATGTACCGGCAAGCCCGATCAGGATGAGTATCCGCAGTACGATGGAAGCACCACGCCTTTTGACTTTAAAGAGAAGTAACGCCATCACCGCAAGGGCGAGACAGGCCACAATGGCGACCAGTGCCCCGAGCGTTCCAGTGACGCCGGTTAGTGGTGTGAAATAGGCATATAAAGCGATGGCCAGCCCGGCAAGCGAGGCTATTAAGAGGACGAAAGCGCCCGGTCTGGACGAGAGGGATGGTGACATAACGCTATGGCCTCCTGCTGAGTGAGATGCCCAACGTTGAGGCTAATTCAACGTCAGAAATCGTTAGCACTATAACTTTAGCAGAAAACGATATTTTTACGATCTGGGTGACATGTCTTGATTAACTGTAGCAACACCCAGCGCTGTTTTTTCAATGAAGGGGAGGCATTGTAAAAGCGTTCGTCTCAGCTAAACTAGACCTATTAAACTAAGCTTACTAACCAAGTCGCATTTTTAGGAGATTTTATATGGAGGCTATCAATATTCACGAAGCTAAAACACGGTTGTCTCAGCTAGTGGCGAGGGCTGCCGAGGGGGAGGGGTTTATTATTGCCAAAGCAGGCAAACCGATGGCACGCGTGACGGCCATTGATAGCCCTACTTCTGGACAGCAAAAGCGTCTGGGGTTTCTGGCAGACCAGTTTAAGATACCTAATGATTTTGATCGTATGGGACAGGAGGAAATAGCCGAGATGTTTGGAGGTTGATGTGAATCTACTTCTGGACACGCATGTTTTGCTCTGGGCGGCGGCAGCGCCGGAGAGGCTTTCTGTTGATGCGCGAGCTATGATTAATGACGAAGATAACAGGCTCTATTTTAGCGCTGCCAGCATATGGGAAGTGGTCATTAAGAACAGTCTGCAATGCCCTGATTTTCACGTTGACCCGCACTTGCTGCGTCGTGGGCTGCTGGATAACGGTTATTTAGAACTTTCTATCAGTTCATTGCATACACTTAACGTTGCTCATTTACCAGTCATCCACAAAGACCCTTTTGATCGAATTTTGGTGGCCCAGGCAGAAGCTGAGGGATTTTTGCTGCTTACTGCGGATGAGCTGGTGGCTCAGTATGCTGGGCCTATCCGGAGGGTATAACTAACTTGTGGCTTAAGGCTTCAGCACTGAGCCATTCAAGCGTCTCAGTGCCGGCTGTTTCTTCAACATGCGTCACAACGGCGTTTTACTTCCCCTTCCAGGAATTTCTCGCACTAGGCGTGGCATTAAGAAGCCGGGTAAATGATCGCGAAGATGAGCAACCAGCTCGCGTGCTTCGCTGTCCGGCACATCAAAATGCGCAGCGCCTTGCACAGGATCCAGTACATGCAGGTAATAGGGCAGAATACCTGCTTCGAATAGCCGTTCAGAAAGTGCGGTAAGGGCCGTGACACTATCGTTCACATTGCGCAGCAGTACACTCTGGTTGAGTAGTGTTGCACCCGCCTGCTTAAGGCGCGCGCAGGCGTCTACCACCGCCTGGTCGATTTCATTGGCGTGGTTAATATGCAACACCACCACCTTTTGCAGGCGTGTAGAGGAAAGCCAGCCAAGCAGAGCGTCATCGACCCGATCGGGAATCACCACCGGCAGGCGGGTATGAATGCGTAGCCGTTTTAGGTGCGGGATGCTTTCTAGCTGCTCCACCAGCCATGCCAACTGGCGATCGCTGGCGGCCAACGGATCGCCGCCAGACAGAATCGCCTCGTGAATAGTGGTGTCAGCGCGCAGGTAATCCAGCGCTTCCTGCCACTGCGCTCTGGAGGGTGAGTTATCGCTATAGGGAAAATGGCGGCGAAAGCAGTAGCGGCAGTTGATGGCACAGTTGGGGCTGGCGATAAGCAGCACTCGGCCAGCATACTTATGGATCAGCCCTTTGGCGGGCCGATGTTCGGCTTCTTCAAGCGGATCGACGACGTAGCCATGTGGCGTTAGTGCTTCCTCGCCAAGCGGCAGTACCTGACGCAGCAGCGGGTCGTTTATGTCGGCATAGGCTATTCTGTTGAGGTACGCTTCAGGCACACATACGTCAAACAGTGCATGTCCAGCCTTGGCGCCCGCCAACCAGTCGTGGCTTAGGCCCAGCCGTTCGCATAGTGTTTGCGGGTCACGAATGGCATGAGAAAGCTGCTGCTGCCAAGTGGAATGCGCCAGTGAGTCGCGATGGCTTTGCGTTTCAGACGCGGCAATAATGATGTTCTCCTGCAAAAAAGCCCTCCTTCGGGTTATCATGCGCGCACTTATTTAACGACGCCATTTGCAACGCTGCTGGCATATAGCTACTGGTATATAAACCTGCTGACAGTGGCAAAGTATGGCTTCGCGCACCACCTGTTGATACAAATAACTGAAATGGATGATTGAGAGACATTATGGCGAACTATTCTACCAACGAATTCAAGGCCGGTCTGAAAGTAATGCTCGACGGCGATCCTTGTGCAATCGTTGAGAACGAGCTGGTCAAGCCCGGTAAGGGGCAGGCGTTTAACCGAGTTAAACTGCGGAATTTGATGACTGGCCGCGTAGGTGAGAAGACTTTCAAATCCGGTGACTCGCTGGAAGGTGCCGATGTCATGGATTTAGAAATGGAGTATCTCTACACCGATGGTGATATGTGGCACTTCATGAAGACCGATGGCTCGTTTGAGCAGTATGCGGTAGAGAAAAAAGCGCTAGGCGATACCGTCAAGTGGCTGAAAGAGCAGGTGCCCTATATCATTACGCTTTGGGATGATAAGGCCATTTCCGTGACGCCGCCTAACTTTATCGAGTTGGAAGTCGTGGAAACAGATCCCGGTTTGAAAGGCGATACGGCACAGGGTGGTTCTAAGCCTGCGACGTTGTCTTCTGGCGCTGTGGTGCGTGTGCCGCTCTTCATTAACCAGGGCGAAGTGTTGAAAATCGATACGCGCAGTGGGGACTACGTCTCACGCGCTTGATCGCTTTCCAGGGCGCTTGTATGTCTTAATGGCCACGCTTTGTGCGTGGCCATTATTATTTAAGGTGATTTTTTCAAGGAGTCGTTATGGCCATTGATTGGCAACCCTCAGCGTCCTTTGAAACGCTGCGCGAACGGGCGCGGTTAATGGCCAAAGTGCGCGCTTTTTTTGCCCAGCGTGACGTGCTGGAAGTGGAAACGCCCGTGCTGGGGCAGGGGGGAAGCACGGATATCCATTTGGTGTCGCTGCACACTCTGGCGCGCACGGACAAAGGGCAGCGCCGTCTATGGCTACAAACCTCCCCTGAATTCCATATGAAGCGCTTGCTCGCAGCGGGCAGTGGGCCGATCTTTCAGCTTGCGCGAAGTTTTCGCGATGGCGAAATCGGCGCCCGCCATAATATTGAGTTCACTATGCTGGAGTGGTATCGGCCGCAATTTACGCTGGATCAACTGATTGATGAGACTGCGACGCTCATTATGTCACTGTTGCCCAGTTTCCCCGGCCCACCTGTGCATTACCGCTACCGGGAGTTGTTTCATACTTACGTAGAGGTTGATCCGTTCACGACGTCTCTGGATAGGCTGAGGGCGATAGCTGCCGAGCGGGCACAAATGTCTGCCCAATCCTTAGCTGATGAAGGCCGCGAGACCTGTCTTGACCTGTTAATGAGCGTGGTGATCGAGCCGCAGTTAGGCCAGCAGGAGCTAAGCGTGGTAGTTGATTATCCGGCTAGCCAAGCAGCCTTGGCGCGACGCCATCAAGATGCAGATGGTGAGTGGGTGGCTTCCCGCTTTGAGGTCTATCTTAACGGTATTGAGTTGGCTAACGGCTACGATGAGCTGACCGATGCGGCTGAGCAGCGCACGCGCTTTGCTGAAGATAACGCTGAGCGCCGCCGTTTGGGCTTACCGGAAGTGGATGTGGATGAGCGGCTGCTGGCCGCACTTGAGCACGGAATGCCCGAAGGCGCCGGTGTGGCGCTGGGGATAGATCGCTTGATTCAGTTGGCACTCGGCAAAGCACGCCTGGAAGACGTGCTTACATTCTCAACGCCCAGCTGTTAGCGGCTAGTTGCTAACAGGCTGCAAGCCGTCAAGCCGAAATCCTCCGCAGTAGGAATACCAGCGGTACGCTGGCAATGTAGATCAGTCCCATCCAAGTAAAGATGTCGTTAAAGGCCAGCACTTGTGCCTGCTGAGAGACTCGTTGCGCCAGCATGGCGACGGCGGTGTGATAGGTATCGGGCACCGAGCCGGCGAGCATCGCTTGGTATTTGGCGATCTCCGCTACCACGACCTCGCGGCTAGTATCGATAGCAGGAATGAGCTGATTCCAGTGAAAGTCCTCGCGGATGTCGCGCACCGTATCGATCAGCGCCAGTCCCATGGCACCCCCCAGGTTGCGCATCACGTTAAAAAGCCCGCTGGCGTTGCCTACCTCGCTCGGCGGCAGGGTGCCCAGGGCAATACGCGAGGCTGGAATGATACACAAGATCAGCCCCATGCCGCGCACGATCTGCGGCACGCAGAACTGCCAAAAGCCCGACTCCACGGTAAGATTGGCGTTCATTATGGTGCCCACGCCGACCAGCAGCAGGCCCATAAACAGCATAATGCGCAGATCGAGGCGGTTGGACAGCTGACCGACAATAGGCGCGCAAAGAAACATCGTCAGCCCGGTGACGAACATCACCTGGCCAATTTGCAGGCTCGAATAGCCGCGCACATAGCCAAAAAACAGCGGCATGATGTAGACCAGCCCGTAGAGCGCGATGCCGATGATAAAGCCCATCCCGGCGCCGATGGCAAAGTTGCGGTTGGTAAAGGCGCGCAGATCGACGATTGGGTGGTCGCTGCGCAGGGTGCGGATGAAGAACCAGGCTCCCGCCACTAGGCAGGTCAGGCTGAACAGCAAGATTCGCTGGCTGGCAAACCAGTCATCGCCGGGCCCTTCTTCAAGCACAAACTCTAGCGAGCCCAAAAACACCGCGATCAATACCAGGCCGATCAAGTCCAGGTGGCGCGCGACCGCGTGGTTGGGTTTGTCGATATCGAGAAATGTCCAGGCGGCCCAGCAGACCAGAACGCCGGGGATCACGTTGGCCAGGAACAGCCAGTGCCAGCTGAGCGTCTCGGTGATGTAGCCGCCCACGGTGGGACCCACCGAGGGTGCCATGGTGACAACCATGCCGATCACCGCCTGCACGCTGCCCATCACCCGGCGGGGAAAGATCGAAAAGCTAACTGCCTGGGTAATGGGTATCATCGCTCCGCCCATAAAGCCCTGAATAGCGCGCAGCACGATCAGTTGCTCGATCGAGGTGGCCAGCGCGCAGCCCAGGCTCGCCAGGGTGAAGCCGACGCACGACAGGGTGAAGGCTACTCGAGTGGAGAGAATGCGCATCAGCATGCCCGACAGCGGGATCATCACAATCTCGGCGATCAGGTAAGCGGTCTGCACCCAGGAGATTTGATCCTCGCTGGCTGAGAGCCCCGCCTGGATTTCGTTGAGCGAGCTGGCGACGATCTGAATATCCAGAATTGCCATGAACATGCCAAACACCGCAGCAATGAAGCCAATGCGCTGTGGCCAGGGTGGCATGTCGTTAACGCCCGTCACCGAGCCGGCGACCGTCTCGCTCATGACTTGGGCCGCTCCGCTGCCAACTGCTGGGCAGGGCGGGAGTCATTTTGTGGTTCAAGATGACGAGTATCGATCTCGGGCACGGCCGATAGCCCGGCGCGCAGTTGGCTCAGCGCCTCGGTGGGGCCGGTGACGCGGATCTTGACCGGCACCCGCTGGACGATTTTGTTGAAATTGCCGGTGGCATTGTCCTGGGGCAGCAGGCTGAACTCGGTGCCGGTGGCTGGCGACAGGCTGTCGACGATGCCTTCGTAGGTAATATCCGGGTAGGCATCCAAATGCACCGCGACTGGCTGGCCGACGCGAATCCGCTCGAGCTGGGTCTCCTTAAAGTTGGCTGCCACGTAGGCCGACTCGATGGGTACCAGTTGCAAAAGCGTCAGCGACGGCTGCGCTAAGGTGCCGACCTCAACGCGTAGATTGCCAATCACGCCGTCCCGGGGGGCGACGATGCGGGTCTTATCCAACTGGTGGCGAGCATAGTCAAGATCGGCGCTAGCGGCGTCCAGATTGGCTTCAGCGCGGGTCACGTCGCTCTCGGCCACGGCTAGCTGCCGCCTGGCCGAGACAACCGCTGCTTGGCTTTCGGCAAGCTTTGCCTGGGCGACACTCAGTGCGGCCTGGTCATCTTCGCGCTGCTGACGGGAGCCATAGTTGTTGGCGGCAAGCGACGAGGAGCGCTCCAGATGCTGGCGCGCCTGGTCGAGATTAGCCTGGGCCGCCTGCTGCTGAGCCGTGGCCTGATCGATAGCCGCCTGTTGCAAATCTACCTGGCGGTGTGATTGGGCGATTGAGGCTGCGGCCACTGCCTGCTGGGCCTCGGCCTGGGTCACCTGGTCGCGGTAGCTCTCGGCGTCTAGACGTATCAGCAGATCGCCTTGCTTGACCGTTTGGTTATCATCTACCGCCACCTCGACGACCCGCGCTGATAGCTCGGCGCGTACCGCGACGCTGTCGGTGCGCACGTAGGCATTATCGGTCTCTTCCATGAAGCGCCCGGTTTGCCACCAGCCCATGCCCCACCAAATTAGCGCCGCCAGGACGATAATCCCCGCCACCATAGCGAGTAACTTGCGGCTAGTTTTGCCGCTGGAGTGGGCATCTTGACCCGCGACGGTATGGCTGCTTTGGCGCTCATCCGGGGGCTCGCCCGGCTTAGTATTCGATGTCATGACCACTCCTTAAGGCAATAGCACTCCTGCTAGGGGCTCCCTGTGAGGCAAAGACACCTCCCTTGGGAAAAAGACAAATAGTGTAATGAATGCTACATTACATTTCCAGGGCAAAAAATATTACTTCTGTGCGCCGCGTCTTTATAATTAATCCTTCTTTATATACCTCTATAGGAGTGTCAATGCCACGCTCAACCGCGCCAGATATGCTCGGTCGCAACATAACTGATGGCGTAACGTCGCGCGGCGTGGCGCGCCGTGAACGTTTGCTGGATGCTGCCCGGGATGTTTTTCTTGAACAGGGCTATGCCGGTGCCAGCGTTAACGAAGTGGTTGCCCGCGCCGGCGGATCTTTGGCGACGCTGTATAAGCAGTTCGGTAACAAGGAGGGATTATTCACAGCGGCGATGGAGCGTCATATCTCCACCGCTTGGGCAGTGCTGGAGGAGGGGCGACGGGATCACCAAGCCCTAGAGCAGGTGCTGTACGAGCTAGGCCGCCGAATGCTGACGTTGGTGTTCGAGCCGGGCGTGATCCGTTTAGTTCGCGGCTTAGCCTTTGAGGCCGAACGGGCTCCGGAGCTTGGTGAGCTGTTTCTCACTCGCGGCCCCGACCAGACCCGTCAGGCGCTAGCTGCTTACTTAAGCGAGCAGGTGGATAGCGGCCGTCTTGACCTCGACGATCCGCGTGAAGCGGCCGGTATGTTTATGGGCATGTTGCTTGGTGAATGGCACATTGACGCTCTGCTTGGTCGCCATGTGCGTCTTGACGAGACGCGGTGCAACGCTCGAGCTCGACGCTGTGTCGAGCTCTTCCTCTCAGGTGCGGCTAGTGCTTCGACCTAGGTCGTTCAGGGGGAAAGGTCATCAATAAGCTCCCAGCGTTTGCCCCATCTGCACCATGCTGCCCAGCGGATTGTTTGCGAAATTGGGCGGCTTGGCGAAACACATCACCACCGTTGAGCCGAGCTTGAAGCGGCCCATCTCAGCGCCTTTTTCAAGTGTGATAGGTTGGCTAAATTGTGTGCGCTGAGGGCAGCCCGCAAGCGGCGTCACCTGCCCTGACCAGACGGTTTCGATGGCAGCGACGATCATTGCACCAACCAGTACCATCGCCATGGGGCCGTGCTCGGTATCAAAGATACATACTAAGCGCTCGTTGCGGGCGAAGAGGCCTGGCACGCAGTTGGCAGTGGCTTGGTTGACCGAGAATAGTCGCCCCGGCACGTAGATCATTTCCCTAAGCGTACCCGTCACCGGCATGTGCACCCGGTGGTAGTCCGAGGGGAGAGGTAAATGGTGGCAAAGCTGCCGCCTAAGAACTCTTCTGCCAGTGCCGTATCGCCGCCGAGCAGGGTTTGCGCGGAGTAGGTGTGGCCTTTGGCCTGCACCAGTTGTCCGGCCTGTAGGCGTCCGTATTGGGAGAGCGTACCATCGGCGGGGCTGAGAATACCGTCGCCTAGCGGGCGGGCATCCGCTTTGAGCGCACGGGTGAAGAAGTCGTTGAACGTAGCGTAGGCGGTAGGGTCTGGCTCTAGCGCCTGGCTCATATCAACGTTGAAGCGTTTGATAAACGCTTTAATCAAGGTGTTTTTCACCCAGGGATTGTCACACTGGGCGAACTGGCCGGTTAGGCGCGAGATCGCGTGGTGAGGCAGCGGATATTGGAGTAGCGAAAAGGTTTTTTGGGAAAGAGTCACAGTGGTTACTTTTTGGCAGTGGCTTGTAGTGGGATATTGCCATTAAGAGCTACCCCGGTGACAGGTCTACGAGGGGGCGCTGTGAACCCTTCCTTGGGCGCTACATTTGCCATCTGACCGCCATGGATGGCGGAAATGCCGGAATGGTATGGAACATTTTCCGGCCATGGCAAATGACCCCCTCTACAACCTGTCCCCGGCGCTCTTGATCGAGCACATATTTGTTTTAAACATTGGGGAAGAGTGTGTTATTACTTTTCAATCGGTGTGTCGTCGCGGTTGCCCCATTCACCCCAGGAACCCGCATAGCCGCGCATATTAAAGCCTAGCGCCTTGCCCACCAGCCAGGTGAAGCTGCTGCGGTGGTGGCTTTGGCAATGGGTGGCAATTTCCATGTCGGGCGTGAGGCCCAGGGCGCCTAGCTCGGTGATCAGCTCGGCGTAATCGCGTATACGTAGCGCGCGGTTGCGATCCATGGCATGGAGCCAATCCATATTGACCGCCCCCGGAATATGGCCCAGGTGCTTGTTGTTACCGCGTAAGCCATCGTACTCATCTTTGGAGCGCGCATCCCATACCGCAAACTGCCTATCATCGAGCTTTTCTTTGATTTCGTCGCAGGTAATCAGGGCTTGGGGGTTGAGAAACTCAGCGTGGTATTCGCTGGGGGTTGGGGCGGTCGGTTCTGTGCTCTCTTCCAGGCCCGCATCGCGCCAGGCGTGAATGCCGCCGTTCAAATAGGAGTAGCGGGTGTGGCCGATCAGGTCTAGCGTCCACAGTAACCGTGCCGCCCAACCGCCGCCTTCGTCGTCGTAAGCGACCACGTGAGTATCGCGGGTTAAGCCCAGGGCACTGAACAGCCTTGATAGCGCCTCGACGCTGGGAACGTCGCTGGGCACAGGCCCTTCACCGCGCATCAAGTAGCGAAAATCGAGGAAGATAGCCCCAGGCACATGGCCCTGGCGATAGCTATCGCCGTTGACCGGTACATCGATAATCAGCAGCTGTGGGTCATCCAAATGTTCCTGCAGTTGTTCGGGCTCAACGATTAGCGGCAGCAGGTTGGATTCCGACGATTGGCTTTCGGTGCTCATGAGTAACTCCTCTAAATCCTAGCTATCCAAGCTATCAAGTATGCGCCGGTAGCTGGTAAAGCGTGCTGGATGAATCTTGCCTGCCTCGACCGCTGCGAGTAAAGCACAGCCTGGCTCATTGCGGTGGCGGCAGTCGCGGAAGCGGCAGTGACCAATATAGTCGTGAAACTCGATAAAGCCGTCGGTGACTTCCTGCTCGTTGAGGTGCACCAGGCCAAACTCGCGAATACCCGGTGAGTCGATGAGATCGCCGTCGGCCACTTCAGCGCGACTCATGGTATAGAGGCGTGCCGTGGTGGTGGTGTGAGTACCTTTGCGCGAGTCTTCCGAGAGCGCGCCAATGCGCAGGGTTTCATCGGGTAGCAGCAGGTCGATTAGCGAAGATTTGCCCACGCCGCTTTGACCGACGAATACCGAGGTGCGGCCTTCAAGCTGGCTGCGCAGATCATCCAGCCCGGTTTCGGTAGCGGTGGTGGTGCGTACGACGGGATAGCCCAAATCGCGGTAGCGTTCTAATAATTTGCCTAACTCGCCGCCATCTTCTGGCAGCAGGTCGGTTTTATTGAGCACCAGCACTGGCGCTATACCGGTGGCCTCGGCGGCGACCAGATAGCGATCGATAAGGTTGGCGTGAGGTGCGGGTTCGACCGCAAATACGATCAATAGCTGATCAATATTGGCGGCCACCGGTTTGAGCAGGCCGCGAGCGTCGGGGCGCTTTAGCACGCTGTCGCGCTCTTCCCGTGCCACCACCACGCCGGAGCCTTCTTGCCCTGCGCGCCATATCACTCTGTCGCCGGTAACTAGGCCATCCAAGTTGGCGCGTAAGTGACAGCGCACCGGTTCATTATCGCTATTGCGCACCTCCAGGGTGCGTCCAAAGTGAGCAACGACACGGCCCGGCTGTTCGGCACCGTATTCACCGGCGGCGAGTTTTTCAGCATCTTGCACATCGCGCTTTTCGGCGCGCTGGGCACGTTCCGCCTGGACTTTCTCGACTCGCCACTGCTGCTGGCGACTTAATTTACGTTTGCTCATGACCACCTGATGATCGCTACAATAGATGTCATTGTACCTATCAAAGGTGTGATTGTACTTATCAAAGATGCCATCAAGTAGCCAAGCTCTCCTTTGTAGCTGCTTGAAGGGTCTATTTTCAGTGTTATTTAAGAAACCTCTGATTAACTATTGCGCTCGACCATACGGCGTTAAAAATCGCCTCAAAATGCTCATTTACAACCCGTAAACTCCGCTTTTTCGTTGATTTTTGCCTTGTCTGGCCTTCACTCATTACGTTAATCAGAGGCTCCTTAAGTATTATTTTGTTTTTCACTATTCAGGTTGCATTCAAGTCCGCTACTTATTGCAGTGCTCTCATCAACACCTAAAGGCTAAGCATTACAAGGTATCGTAACCGTGCTAAAGGTGAGATTCGCGAAGGTTGTGCGCTCGCTCTGTCTGGTGAAATGTCTCAAGAGCACTCATCAATTAGTATAAGGCATTGTAGCTGCTCACTACGCATTTACTGTGGGCGTCAAATCAGATGACCTTATGTCGTATGCACCTGAAATCGGAGTGGCTCTCGTAAGGAAGTGTTTTATATAACATAAAATGTATTCTTATACATTTTATGTTCTGAGCCAGGCTGAATTATAGGGTTGTATAAGCATAGGTCTCACTAGTCTTTTTATGGGTCTTTAAAAAATCTTCACCAAGGGCTATTTGACACAGCAATCTGAGGGCTGCTATTAATATTTTGTGATATATCACAGCATGCATCGCAAACATGGAGCAGCTTATGAAAACTATAAAAAGATCTATCGTAGCAGCGCTTGGCATTGCTTTACTCACGCCTTTAACCAACAGTTACGCGCAAGATGTAACAACGCTTAACTTTCAAACGCATCATAGTTCCTCATCGCTACAAGGGGAGGCTCTTATTAGATTTGCCGATTTGGCAAACGAAATGTCAGGCGGTAGTTTAGATATAAAAATGCATACTGACTCAGCAGTAGTGAAAGCGTCTGAGGCATTTGAGTCAGCCAGCATGGGAATTATTGATGGTGATGCAACAGGGGCAGGATATATAACGGTAAAATCCAGCCTTCAATTTTATGGCGATATCATGGGAGGGTACAACACACCTCACGAGTTAATCGGTTGGTATAAAGATGGAGGTGGATTAGAGCTAGCTAACGAACTATATCACAAGTTTGATATGCACTTGGTTGGTGTGTTTGTCGCGACTCCTGAAGCGCTCAGCTCGACTACTGAGTTAGCGGGGATAGAAGATATAGATGGTTGGAAGTTCCGCTCTCCTCCTGGTATGGAGTCTGAAATATTTGCAAGTTTGGGAGCTGGCCCAGTTGTAATGCCCTTTGGTGAAGTGTTTACGGCGATGTCCACAGGAACCGTTTCCGGCGCGGATGCATCCACCTTGGCAGTGAATAAAGGTTTAGGTCTCTACGATATAGCAGAGCATGCTACTTATCCGGGTTTTCATTCAATGCCCATTGAGCACGTGGCGATGAATCTTGAAAAGTGGAATAGCCTTAGTGAAGCAGAGCAACAAATACTTCGTTCTGCTCTGGATACCATTGCATTGGAGATAGTTCAAGACTCCACGATGCTCGATCGTCAAGCAGCAGTAGAACTTAGACAAGAAGGTGTAACTCTACACGATTGGAGCGAGGAAGACCGTCAGGTATTCAGGGAAGCAGCTCAAGCAGTGTGGGAAGATTGGTCGACACGTAGTCCTGAAGCGAAAGCCGCGTACGATTCACATATCGCCTATATGACGAAAATAGGCATCCTTGAATAGATGAAAATGCCAATAAACCGAGGCCATTAGGCCTCGGCTTACTCAAGGAGAGACTCTATGCCACCTGCTAAGCATAAGTCATCGATTGCAAAAACAATAACGGCACTTTTTTCTTTGCTGCTACTCGTGATTGTGGCCGTCACTTTTTACGAAGTGTTAGCCAGGTATATATTTAAATCTCCCACCCTGTGGGCCAATGAGCTGGCACTTTGGTTATCTGCGATTCTTTATGCGGCGGCAGGTGTCTATGCAATGCAGCTCGACCAACACCTCCGTATTACCGTCTTATATGACGCTTCGCCATCTTGGCTAAAGCGAGTATTCGACTGTATCCAGCTTATTTGCGTGCTTACTTACTGCTTGGCGGTATCCTGGTTCGGTTGGCCCAGTTCATGGAAAGCATTGTCAACGTGGGAGCGCTTTGGTACCGCTTGGAATCCTCCCATACCTGCGACAGTCAAGCCTGCCATAGTGTGCGCAGCACTGATAATAGCGATCTACGCGATTATCAATTTCGTCAACAATATGCGGGGATCGACACTCGCTCACTGGCTGAGGAGAAGGGACGTGTCGATTGAGTTAATTACCCTAGTACTTGTTCTTGGCGTTCTATTTCTGATGGCCATAGGTGTGCCGCTGGCCTTTGCTGCGGGCTCTCTTGCGATCACAATAGCTTATTTTAATTATGGTACTCCCGTCATCGCCATTGCCCACAAAACGATATATGGGCTGGCTACTGAGTATGCGTTACTCTCTATTCCGTTGTTTATATTTATGGCAACGCTGTTAGAAAGATCGAGAATAGCTCACGACCTTTACAATAGTCTCAATAAACTATTTGGACACCGAAAAGGTGGGGTAATGACCGTTACGCTTGTTATATCCATCTTTATGGCTGCCATAAGCGGTATCATAGGTGGTGAGATTGTTCTGCTCGGTCTAGTGGCTCTACCTCAAATGTTGAGGCTTAACTATGATAAAAAACTGGCAATTGGCGTGATCTGTGCTGGCGGTTCCTTGGGGACAATGATCCCTCCGTCAATTGTGCTAATTGTTTATGGGCTCACCGCCGAAGTCTCAGTACATAAATTGTTTCTCGCTTCATTTGTTCCAGGCTTTGTATTAGCGCTTGCCTATTATGCTTATATCTATATTCGTTGTACGTTAAATCCAAATCTAGCCCCAATGCCTGATAAAGTAGAAGTCGAAGCCATTGGTTGGAAGGACATTATCCATGGCTTCCTTCCGTTTCTGTTGCTAATTTTTATCGTGTTTGGGTGCATCTATGGAGGAGTAACATCAATTACAGAAGCAGCTGGGGTAGCTGTGGGCGCCACCCTTATGGTGATATATGCACGCAAAGAGCTTTGCAAAGAGTTAGTGTGGCAAGCGCTTAAAAGGACGCTCCTGTCATGCGGTATCATTTTATGGGTAACTTTTGGCGCAGCTGTATTAATTGGAATATACAATCTCTCAGGGGGGCAGCAGTATGTTACTAGCTTTATTGCTGGGCTAGGTATTTCTCCTTTTGCAACAATCTTGGTTATGATGCTAGTGTTTTTTGTGCTTGGGCTGTTTATGGATTGGATTGGAATACTGCTTCTTACAATTCCTATTTTTGTACCCATTGTAACTCATTTAGGTTATGACCCAGTATGGTTTGGTGTTCTCTTCTCACTAACGATGCAAGTTGCATTTTTGTCACCTCCATTTGGACCGGCTGCATTTTATTTGAAAAGTGTTGCCCCACCTGAGATCAGCCTTCAGACAATATACGCTTCGCTTTGGCCATTTATGCTTATACAAATAGCAATACTGGTATTTATGTTGGCTTTTCCTGGTATAGCACTTTGGTTGCCTGCCGCACTCAGCTAAAAAGGATTAAAAATGAAAATAACAGCGATAAAAACATATCGACTAAAAGAATTTTCCAATGTGCTTTGGGTGCACGTTGAAACGGATGCAGGTATCGTCGGTTTAGGTGAAACATTTTATGGTGCTGGGGCTGTAGAGGCCCATATACACGAAACACTTTCCGAGCGGTTGTTGGGCAAAGATCCTCTTCATATTGAGGCTTTGCACAAAGAGATGGTATCACTCCCCATGGCGCAGTCTTCAACAGGCGCTGAATACCGCGCAGCCTCTGCTATCGACATAGCTCTCTGGGATATCTTTGGTAAAGTATGTAACCAGCCAGTCCACCAAATGTTAGGGGGGGGTTGTTGGGAGAAAATTCGTATATATAACACTTGCGCAGGTTATCGTTACGTTCGAACCAACAATATCAAGCCGGTTTCAAATTGGAATATAGGTGCCTCAGAGGGGCCTTATGAGGATCTGGACGGCTTTATGAACCGCCCAGCGCAGTTAGCTGAAAATCTCCTGGAGTCGGGTATTACGGCAATGAAAATCTGGCCATTTGACCCCGCTGCTGCTGAGACGCGTGGCCAGTACATCACCTCACCGCAAATGAAAAAAGCGATAAAACCTTTCGAAGAAATACGTAAGGCTGTTGGCGATGAAATTGACATCATGGTTGAGTTTCATTCTCAGTGGAATTTACCGACCGCAAAAAATATTGCTAAGGAATTGGAGCAATTTAATCCCACTTGGTATGAAGACCCCATCCGAATGAACTCACCGCAAGCACTTGCTGAGTTTGCCGCTTCTACCTCTGTTTGGACGTGTGCCAGTGAAACGCTTGGCTCTCGTTGGCCCTATAAAGACATGCTGGATCGTGACGCAACCCATGTGGTTATGGTCGATCTCTGCTGGACAGGGGGGTTAACAGAAGGGCGCAAAATAGCCTCCCTTGCCGAAACCTGGCATCGCCCTTTTGCTCCTCATGACTGTATTGGCCCGGTCGGGTTTGTGGCCGCCATTCATATGTCGTTTAGCCAGCCAAACACGCTCATTCAGGAGAGTGTAAGAGCTTTTTATCGAGGCTGGTACACCGAGTTGGTAACGGCTGTACCCAAAATCGAGAATGGCTTTGTATACCCCATGGAAGGGCCAGGGCTTGGTGTTGAGCTTCTGCCCACTTTCTTTAAACGCTCCGATTTGAGCGTGAGAAAAACGTCACTTTAAAGGAGATACCCATGGCAACGAATCTTTTTGATTTAACAGGTAAAACCGCTCTCATTACCGGCTCTTCACGGGGCTTGGGTCGCGCTTTTGCCGAGGGGCTTGCCAGTGCTGGAGCTTCGATCATCCTTAACGGAATGAACCGAGAGCGACTAGAAGCTGCTGAAAGAGAGATGACTCAGAGTGGCTATCATGTCGAAATCGCTGCTTTTGATGTCACCGATGAAAGCGAGGTTAAATCAGCCTTCGCTAAATTCGATAAAGCTGGTATCAATATTGACATTTTGATTAATAATGCCGGAGTGCAGTTTAGAAAGCCGATGGTTGAGCTTGAAACATCCGATTGGCATCGTGTAATTGATACTAATTTAACCTCAGCTTTTGTTGTCGGCAGAGAAGCGGCAAAAAGAATGATTGAGCGTGGTTACGGAAAGATAATTAATATCGGATCCTTAACCAGTGAGCTAGCCCGGGCAACGGTTGCTCCCTACACGGTAGCCAAGGGCGGCGTTAAAATGCTGACTAAAGCCATGGCTGCTGAGTGGGGAGAGTATGGAATCCAGGCCAACGCTATTGGCCCAGGTTATATGTTGACTGATATGAATGAGGCCCTAACCACTAACCCCGATTTTGATGCATGGGTAAAAAGTCGAACACCAGCCCGCCGTTGGGGGAAACCTGAGGAACTCGCAGGAACAGCCATTTACCTTAGCTCCGCTGCTTCAGGCTATGTTAATGGACAAATAATTTATGCTGATGGCGGCATGATATCAGTGCTATAGGGGGCCTTTATGCAAACAATAGTCATACACTCCCCGGTGACTTGCGCGTCGAAGAGCATCAAGAAGCGCATCCGCCTGGTTCAGGTGAAGCAAAAATAACGATTAGTAAAGGTGGTATTTGCGGCTCTGACCTTCATTACTTCCATAACGGCGGTTTTGGTGCGGTAAGGTTGCAAGAGCCTATGGTTCTAGGACATGAAGTAGCTGGTGTTGTCGCGGAACTTGGCATAGGTGTTTCACATTTGAAAGTGGGCGATAAGGTGGCTGTGAATCCTTCTATGCCTTGTGGCACATGCCAGTACTGTCAAAATGGCCAACGAAACCAGTGCGAAGACATGCGTTTTTTTGGAAGTGCCATGCGTTTTCCTCATCAACAGGGGTTGTTTCGCCAAAATGTCACGATTCCAGCCCAACAACTCTACCCGCTACAACCCGATACTGACCTGACATATGCTGCTTGCGCAGAGCCTTTAGCCGTTTGCCTCCATGCTGTACGCCAAGCAGGCTCTTTGGTCGGGAGTAACGTATTAGTCTCGGGATGCGGGCCGATTGGCTGCTTAACGGTACTTTCTGCTGCTCGTGCTGGGGCTCAATATATTACCGCGACAGATCTTTCTGATGCTCCTTTAGCGATTGCGGCTCAATTAGGTGCGCATCGTAGTGTTAATCTCAATAGCCAACCAGATGCGTTGACCTCCCTTGCTCACGGGAAGGGTAGCCAAGATGTTATCTTTGAATGCTCGGGTAGCCCCAAAGCACTTGCGTCGGCATTAGAGATTATTAAGCCCGGCGGTATTATTATTTTGGTCGGTTTAGGTGGTGAGATTCCATTTCCCTTAAATTTAGCGGTTGCTAAGGAGGTTAAGATGATGGGGAGCTTCCGCTTTGACGAGGAATTTTCCCAGGCAGCTGATCTTATTGATAGAAAGGTGGTTGATTTAAAACCTTTCGTATCTTCAGTTATACCTTTTGGAGAGGCAAAGTCTGCTTTCGATCTAGCTTCTCTGCGTGAAAAATCCATGAAAGTTCAGCTTGATTTTGACGGAAAATGAGTTTTTACATGATAATTTGTTGTGCTTTTTTTGATAGAGGTTGATTGAATGTTAAATTTATGTTTGCTATGAAAGGTGCGATGAGTATTTTTATTTATTTACCAAGTATAATATTTTATTTGGCGAGCTTATGCATGGAAAAATAGGCAAGTTTTGTCCGATAACAATGGCTGAATAGATATGAGCAATAAAACTAGTAATGCGGGTCAGAACCTGCTTGATCTCGCCTATGATAAGCTTGAAGAACTCATTGTCACCTGCGAGCTAAAGCCAGGCAGCCATCTTAGGATTCAAGACTTACAAACGGTGACAGGCTTTAATCGAATGCCGGTGTATCAGGCGACAACTCGTTTGGCTGCTGATACGTTAATGATTATTCATCCGCGACAAGGTGTCCAGATTTCACCAATAGACTTGTCTCGTGCTTCATTACTGCTTGACTTACGTCGAGACCTTGAAAGGTTTGTTATATCGCTGGCTAGCCAAAGGGCAAGCGACGCGCAAAGAAGTCAGTTTCGCCACATAGCTAACTTGTTAAAAACAAGTGAGTCTTTAACTATCTCTGAATTCAATGCTTATGATAGCAAAATAGACCAAATGGTGCTTTCCGCGTGCGGTGAGCCTTTTCTACAGTATACGCTTAGACCTCTGCATACTATTTTTCGAAGAATTGGCTGGGTTTATCATTCCTATACTGCCGGTGGGGAAAGTCTTGATAGTACCGTGGAAGGTCATATCACTGTCCTGGATGCCATACTTTCCGGTAAGCCAGAACAAGCCGCACTGGCATCTGATAAGCTTATTGACTTTGTGAAAGATATGTTGCCGGTTTTAAGCGATGAATTACCTCCTAGTGTCTTTGATGTAAGAATGGAATTTAAACAACCTTAATTTAATAACAATACTGGAGCTTCCATGGACATAGTCTTTCATGGCAAAAATGCACAAACATTTTTTAGCAATTTTGAATCCCTTCTTGAGGACGATCACACCATAAAACTGTTGCCAGATACGCTCGAATCCGAAGAAGATATTGCTTGCTATGCCGGTGCCGATGTCATTGTTGGTGTCAAACATGATTCATCGCTACCTACTTTAACAAAAACAAAGTTGTTTCATGTCCCAGGCGCTGGTTATGACGGTTTAGACCTCTCTCTGCTTCCAAGCACAACAACGGTCTGTAATTGTTTTGGCCATGAGCAAGCCATCGTTGAGTATATTATATCAGCTCTGCTGCTGAGACATGTTCCTCTAGCGGATGCTGATAAAAAATTAAGACATGGTGACTGGGAGTATTGGGCTGGTGGTGCATCAGGCCTACGCACTGAGCTATCTTCTGAATCCATAGGTATCATCGGTTTTGGACATATTGGGAAAGAATTGGCAAGTCGAGCTCATGCTTTTGGAATGGATGTTTCAATAGCAAATAGGAGCATAGTTGAAGCGTCTAACCAAATAAAAAAATATTATGCTTTTGATGATCTATCTTCTATGTTGAAAGATGTCGATATTGTCGTTAATACGCTTCCGCTGTCTAAAGATACTGAAGGTTTTATTGGTCAAAAAGAGTTTAAAGATATGAAAAGGAGCGCTGTTTTTGTCAATGTTGGTCGTGGCCGCGTGGTTGATGAGAAAGCGTTATTTGATGCCCTAAATGAGTCGAGAATTGCTAGCGCGGTCATAGATACTTGGTATGTCTATCCAGCAGGCTCAGAGTCTAACCCTTTACCCGCTTCTCTTCCTTTCCATGAATTAGACAACGTGATTATGACCCCGCACATGTCAGGATGGACACACGGTACGGTAAAGCGCCGCCAGTTAACGATGGCACGCAATATTAATAAACTTTCCAAGGGTGACGGCGATCTTGTGAACATTGTTTCTACTTAAATGCCAATTAAATCAGAGATCTGCTTGTGAATCTTTACCCATAATTAAAACGGCATAGTTTGCTGATGATATAGCTTCAGCGGCAGATGCAGAACTGTTTCCCCTCGTGTTAAAGTGCGAGAATTTATAGGGCCTGTGGACGTTTCGTCGTGATTCACGCTGAAACGTCCACAGGCCCTTGTTTAACTGTAAGCGTAAATTTAAGGCACAATGGCATGATTTGAATAGCCATTTAGGCAAAAGGATAACGGTAATGAGCAACGATACGACGGGTGCAACAGAAGGAAAAACAGCGCCGCGGAATGATCTGCTGGTGTGGATTGATCTAGAGATGACCGGTCTCGATCCTAATAAAGAGCGCATCATTGAAGTAGCCACGCTCATTACAGATGCGGATTTGAATGTGGTCGCCGAGGGGCCGGTTATTGCGGTGAAGCAGCCCGATAGTCTGCTGGCGCAGATGGATGACTGGAACCAGAAAACCCACGGCGAATCAGGCTTAGTCGCACGCGTGAAGGCAAGCCAAGTGGAAACCGCTGAAGCTGAGCAGCAAACCCTGGCGTTTTTGCAGCAGTACGCAGTGGCAGGTTCGTCGCCCATGTGTGGCAACAGCATCCATCAGGATCGTCGTTTTCTCGAGCGTGAAATGCCTGCGTTGCTCAACTTTTTCCACTACCGCAATCTTGATGTGTCTACCATAAAAGAAGTGGCCAAACGCTGGAACCCCGGTGCGCTGGCGGGCTTTAGTAAACAGAATGTGCACTTGGCCATGGACGATATTAAAGAGTCGATTGCCGAGCTGGCCCACTACCGCAATACATTTTTACGCGTTGATCAGCGCAGCGAAGAAGAAGAATAGCTAAGAAGAGTAGCGTTTAAGACGCGTCAGTGGCAATGCGCTCACTGCGTTTAAGACGCTGCTCCTCAAGCGCCCAGGCGACGTGTTCACGCACCAGCGAGCTTGGGTAGGCTCTGCGCGCCCAGAGCGCGGCTTCAACGGCCTCGCTCCAGGGCGCGTTACCCAGGCCAATGGCGATATTGCGCAGCCAGCGCTGGTAGCCAATGCGCCGAATGGGGCTGCCAGCGGTTTTATCCAGAAACTCCGCTTCGCCCCAGCCAAATAGGCTAATAAGCGATGCGCGATCCAGGTCATGGCGCGGCGCAAAGTCATCTTCCTGGGTGATATGGGTAAAACGCGTAAAAGGGCATACCAATTGGCAGTCATCGCAGCCGTAAATACGGTTGCCCATGGCGCGACGAAACTCGACTGGAATCGCCCCGTGCAACTCAATAGTGAGATACGAAATGCACTTGCGCGAGTCGACCACTTTATCGTCAACAATGGCACCGGTGGGGCAGGCCACTTTGCACGCGTTACAGCTACCGCAGTGTTCGTGCTCAAACGGTGCGTCAATGGGCAATGGAAGGTCAGTATAGAGTTCGCCAAGAAAAAACAGCGAACCCGCCTTGGGGTTGAGCAGCATGGCGTTTTTGCCAAACCAGCCGAGCCCCGCTTTTTGAGCCAGGGCGCGTTCCATCACCGGCGCTGAGTCGACAAAAGCGCGGTAACCGAAGCTGCCGACTTCCTGCTCAATTTTTTTTGCTAATAGGGCTAACCGTTTGCGGATTAGCTTGTGATAATCACGGCCAAGGGCGTAGCGCGATACATAGGCGCGGTTGGGCTGACCGAGCACCTTGGTGCTCTCCACCTCGGCGGGCAGGTAATCCATACGCACGCTGATAATGCGTTGAGTGCCGGGTTCCAGCTCCTCTGGGCGAGTGCGCTTGGTGCCATGCTTGGCCATAAAGCCCATTTCGCCGTGGTAGCCCTTTTCCAGCCACGCGTCGAGGTGGTCTTCATGAGCCGACAGTTCAGTATCGGTGATGCCCACCTGCTGAAAACCCAGCTCTCGCCCCCAGGTTTTAATCAGGTCGGCAAGGCTAGCAAGTTTCTGGTCAGTCATTGCACCATCAGAACGTGCAAAGGCAGTGGAATTCGACATAGTCAATCAACAGCAAGGCATTAAGCGCGCTATGCTAACGCATTGGCAGCCATCAAACATGTGAAAGGAGCGATCGTGACAGTCCCGAATACTTCCATGCTACGCCCCCTCTATAAAGCCGCCCAGGTTCAGGAACTCGATCGGCGCACGATCGCCGGGGGTATCGATGGCTTTGCATTGATGCAGCGCGCCGCCTCAAGCGCCTGGCACAGCTTCCGCTCCCGCTGGCCACAAGCACGTAGTATCACCGTGCTATGTGGGAGTGGCAACAACGGTGGCGATGGTCACGTGCTGGCAGCGCTAGCCATGCAGTCGGGCCTCAAAGTGCAGCGGATAACCCTTAAGTCCGTTGAAGAGCTCAGCGGCGACGCGGCCCGTGCCGCAGAATTAGCAACATCCGCGGGCGTGGGCTGCGAGGAGTGGCACGCTGGGATTGAGCTCACCGGCGAAGTGATTGTTGATGCATTGCTGGGTACCGGGTTGACCGGTGAAGTAGAGGGGCGCTTCAAGCGTGCTATTGAAACGATCAACGCTGCAAAGCAGCCAGTCCTGGCGATTGATATTCCCTCTGGATTGGTTGCCGACACCGGTGCGGTACCGGGTATTGCTGTGAAGGCCTCCTGCACGGTGACCTTTATTGGCGATAAGGTTGGATTACATACAGGTGATGCCCCTGCCTATACTGGCGAGATCGACTTTCGACCCCTGGGTGTCAAAGCCCAGGCCTATTTCGATATTCCCCCCACGGCTTGGCGGCTGGATGATTCGCTGCTGGCAGAGGCTTTTGCACCACGCCTGCGTACCAGCCATAAAGGCGACATGGGCCATGTGCTGATCATGGGCGGCGCCCCTGGTTTCGGAGGTGCCGCGCTGCTGGCCTGTCAGGCTGCTGCCCGCTTAGGGGCGGGTAAAGTAAGCTTGGCGACTGCCCCAGAACATATTGCCGCCAGTTTGGTGCGTTGCCCGGAGGTGATGGCTCATGGCGTACGCGGTGGCGCTGAGGCCGCTGAACTGCCCAGTAACGCTGACGTTGTGGTGGTCGGGCCAGGGCTTGGCCAAGCTGCCTGGGGGCAGGCGGTGCTGCAGAGTGCGCTGCAGGCAGATAAGCCGCTGGTGGTAGATGCCGACGGGCTTAACCTCCTGGCGCGCCAGTGGCCGGAGGTTCGCCGTGATAACTGGATTTTGACTCCACACCCCGGTGAGGCCGCGCGACTATTGAACTGTTCCGTTGCCGATATCCAATCCGACCGGCCCGCTGCTGCCCAGGCACTGCAACGCGCTCGGGGTGGTGTGGTGATTTTAAAAGGCGCGGGCAGTTTAATTGCTGGGCCTAGCGGTTTGGTGGTGTGCCCTTACGGGAACCCCGGTATGGCCAGCGGCGGCATGGGCGATGTGCTCAGCGGCATGCTGGGGCGTTGGTTGCTCAGCGGGGCGAGGTGGAGTTTAGTGTCTGGCTAGGTGCCATGGTGCATGCGTTAGCGGCCGATCGCGCGGCAGCGGAAGAAGGCGAGCGTGGCCTGCTGGCCAGCGATCTGGCATCCTATGCGCGAAAATTGATTAATCCGTGAAGGCAGCCCACATGCAGGTGCAATTAGACAACGAAGAGGCCCAGGTCGCTTTTGGCGAAACTCTCGGGCACGTATTGCAAGGACGCGGGCTCGTCTATCTAGAGGGTGAGCTAGGTGCCGGTAAAACCACGTTAACGCGTGGCATCCTGCGGGCTTACGGCCATCAAGGGGCGGTTAAAAGCCCCACTTACACCTTGGTAGAGCCTTATGAGTTGAACGATCAACGGGTTTATCATCTGGATTTATACCGCTTAGCGGATCCAGAAGAGCTTGAGTTTATTGGTGGTCGAGACGTGCTGGCCGACGATGCAGTCACCATTATTGAGTGGCCCAGCCGCGGTGAAGGGTGGTTGCCAGCGCCTGACCTGCGCCTAACCTTGGAAGTAGTGGCGCAAGGGCGTTTAGTCTCATTAGCTGCGGGTAGTGATAACGGTCAGCGTATGCTTGAATTATTGCGAAGTAAGGTAAGTAGCAAGGTAAGTGCAGTCAGTAAAGAAGGTTCTGACCAGTTGGAGAACGGTGTGATTCAATGGAAATGAAGGGCATAGCGGCAGGTGTATATCGCTTATTAGCCGCCGGTTTTTTTGCCCTGGCGGCGGTTGATGTACAAGCGTCCAGCGTAGAGAGCATGCGGCTTTGGGCGGCGCCAGATCATGCCCGGCTGGTGTTTGATCTCTCCGCTGCGACTAATGCCAACGTATTTTCGCTGGAGAACCCGGCGCGGTTGGTGATTGATTTAGATGATACCCAAATGGATACCGACCCCAGTACGCTGCCTTTGCACGACAGTGCAATTACCTCGGTGCGTACCGGCGTGCGGGAGGGTGGGGGCCTGCGGGTAGTGCTTGAACTCAATCGAGAAATTGAGCCACGCCATTTTACCCTGACACCTAACGACCAGTACGGTCACCGACTGGTCGTTGATCTCGAATATCCTGGTGAGAGTGCCGTCGAGAATCCGATTGACCCCATTGAGGCGATGATTCGGGACCAGGAAATTCAGGCCCAGCGGGCATCTACTCAAGGCCAGCTGTCGGACAGCGTGGCGCCGCCTAGCGAGGCAGCGCCGACAGAAGTGCAGGAAGCCAAGCCGCACCCAAGGCGCGATATTATTATTGCCGTCGACGCCGGTCATGGCGGTGAAGACCCGGGGGCGATTGGCCCTTCAGGCACACGGGAAAAGGACGTAGTGCTGGAAATTGCCCGTCGCCTAGCCGCTGAAGTGAACGGTACTGAGGGCTTTAAAGCCGTGCTGGTGCGGGATGGTGACTACTATATAGGGTTGCGTCAGCGTACCGCACTGGCACGTGAGCAAAAAGCCGACTTTTTTGTCTCGATACACGCCGATGCTTTCACCAGCCCAAGACCCCAAGGGAGCTCGGTCTATGCGCTTTCTCAGCGCGGCGCCACCTCGGAAACCGCCCAGTGGCTGGCGGATAGTGAGAACCGCTCCGACCTTATCGGCGGTGTCGATGGCAGTCTCTCCTTGCGTGATAAAGACCAGGTGCTGCGCGGCGTGTTGTTGGATTTGACCATGACTGCCACGCTGAATGACTCGCTCTCGATCGGTGGTCAGGTATTGGAGCAGTTAGGCCGCATTAACCGGCTGCATAAGTCGCGGGTCGAGCAGGCTGGGTTTATGGTACTGAAGTCTCCCGATATCCCCTCGCTGTTGATCGAGGTTGGCTTTATCTCTAACCCTGACGAAGAGCGTCGGCTACGCGACCCAGTACACCAATCAGGGCTTTCTCAGGCTATCTTCAGCGGTTTGCGCGAGCATTTCGAGCGCTTCCCACCGCCGGCCAGCCTGCTTGCCTGGCAGCGTGATAATCAGCGTCGCCCTTCGGGTAACGAGTACCGTATTCAGTCGGGAGACACCCTGTCAGCGATTGCTGTGCGTCATGGCGTGCCGGTTAATCAGTTGAGGCAGGCCAATGACCTGAATGGTGACGTGATTCGCGTTGGCCAAGTGTTACAGATTCCCCGTTCATGAGGTGCCGTGTTGACTGATATAACCGCTATCGCACCGCGTATACAGGTACTCGACCCGCGGTTGGCCAACCAGATTGCCGCCGGTGAGGTGGTTGAGCGCCCCTCATCGGTCACCAAAGAGTTGATAGAGAACGCTATTGATGCGGGCAGCCAGCGTATCGAAGTAGAGATCGAGCAAGGGGGCGCGCGGCTGATCAAAGTGCGCGATGACGGGATTGGCATTGGCGAAGAGGATTTGCCGCTGGCCCTGGCCCGCCATGCCACCAGTAAGATTGGCAGCCTGGAAGACTTAGAGGGCGTTAGTTCGCTAGGCTTTCGCGGTGAAGCGCTGGCATCGATTAGCTCCGTCTCGCGGCTGGAGCTGATCTCCAATGCCGAAGACGACCCCCGCCATGGCTGGCGGGTGGTTGCGGAAGGGCGGGGCATGGAAGCACGGGTGACACCTGCGCCACACCCCCGTGGTACCAGCGTTGGCGTGCGCGATCTGTTTTTTAATACCCCCGCCCGGCGCAAGTTTCTGCGCACAGAAAAGACCGAATTTGCCCATGTAGAAGAGGCATTTCGCCGTCAGGCGCTATCCCGCTACGACATCGCCTGGGTATTGCGCCATAACCAAAAAGTCATTCACCAGTTGCCCGCCGGTCACTCTGCGGCGGCCCGGGAGCGGCGTATTGCCTCGCTGCTGGGCAAGAATTTTATCGAGCATGCTCGCTATATCGAGCGCGAAGCGGGCGGTATACGGCTAAGCGGCTGGGTGGGCCTGCCCACCCACTCGCGCTCACAGGCTGACCAGCAGTACTTTTTTGTCAATGGACGCGTGGTGCGTGATCGTTTGGTCGCCCACGCGGTGCGTCAGGCCTATCGTGATGTGCTGTTTAACGGCCGTCATCCGGTCTTTGTGCTTTATCTGGAGCTTGATCCAGACGTTGTGGACGTCAACGTCCACCCCACCAAGCATGAAGTGCGCTTTCGTGATGGTCGTATGGTTCACGATTTTCTCTATTCGAGCCTCCATCACTCCCTGGCGTCGGCTAAACCCGCTGAGAGTGCAGAGGAGCATGCTGCCGAGGTGGCTGATACGTCAGGCACATCGCCACAGGGCGAAGCTTCAGAAGTGGATGCCGAACAACCCCGCTGGCAGCAGCAGGGGATTGCGCTGACCCACTCGCCGGATCGCCACCCCGGTGCTGAGCGCGTGCGCCGCTTTATGCAGGGTTATCAGGCGCTACACCCCAATCACGAAGAAACGCTGTTAACGCCTCAGCCGAGCCCTCCCAGTGAGCGAGGTAGTGAGGTGCGTGAAGCGCCCCTGGCGATGCCTGATAACGATCCCACTGCGCCACCACCACTAGGGTTTGCGCTAGGGCAGTTGCACGGCATTTATATTCTGGCCCAGAACGCTGAGGGATTGGTGCTGGTGGATATGCATGCCGCCCATGAGCGAATT
The DNA here is from genome assembly GCF_009728585.1 of Halomonas sp. PA16-9. NCBI lineage: Bacteria > Pseudomonadati > Pseudomonadota > Gammaproteobacteria > Oceanospirillales > Halomonadaceae > Halomonas > Halomonas sp. PA16-9. Next base: position 1,944,763 of record NZ_CP040451.1, read on the forward strand.
GTCTATGAGCGCATGAAGACACAGCTGGCCGCTGCCAAAGGGTTGGATGCGCAGCCGCTGCTAGTGCCTGTCTCCATTGCCGCTAGCCGGGCCGAAGTGGCCACGGCAGAGAGCGAGCAAGAGGCAATTGCCAAGCTGGGTATTGAGCTGGATATCGCCGGGCCAGAGACGCTGCTGGTACGCCAACTGCCGGCGTTACTTGCCCAGGCTGATCCTGAGGCGCTGGTGCGTCAGATGCTGGAAGAGCTGGCGCGCTATGGGCGTACCCATCAAGTCGAGGCTAGGGTGCATGAACTACTCTCTACCATGGCCTGTCATGGCAGCGTGCGTGCCAACCGTCGGCTTACTATTGACGAGATGAACGCGCTATTGCGCGACATGGAGCGCACCGAGCGCAGCGACCAATGTAATCACGGTCGTCCCACCTGGACGCAGATGGGGCTCAAAGCGCTTGATCGGCTCTTCTTGCGCGGCCAATAGATGCTTGAACAACAGCTGCGCGATCAGTAATCACCTTTTTCTTAGCTAACGGAACCGCGCATGGCTGATACCCGCCCCTGGGCGATTTTTTTAATGGGCCCCACGGCCGCTGGGAAAACCGATGCTGCGATGGCGCTACACGAGCGCCTGGGGCATGAGCTGATTAGCGTTGACTCGGCCATGGTGTACCGCGGTATGGATATTGGCAGTGCCAAGCCCAGCGCGAGTGAGCTTGCCCGTGCGCCTCACCACTTGATTGATATTCGCGATCCAGCAGAGCCCTATTCGGCGGCCGATTTTCGTGTAGATGCGCTTTCTCTTATGCGACAAATCAGCGCGGCGGGCAAAGTCCCCCTGCTGGTCGGCGGTACTATGCTTTACTACAAGCGGCTGGTCGAAGGGGTGGCAAACTTGCCTTCTGCCGACCCGGCTATTCGCCAGCGGCTTGAAGCACAGTGGCAAAACGAAGGACTATTGTCGCTACATCAACGCCTGGCAGAGGTGGATGCGCTATCCGCCCAGCGCATTCACCCCAATGACCCGCAGCGCGTCATGCGCGCGCTGGAGGTGTACTACGCCAGTGGGCGGCCAATGAGTGAGCTGTGGGCGGAGCAACAGCCGGAAACCTTTCCCTGGCGCGTGTTGTCGATAGCTTTGGCGCCCAGTGATCGCAGCTTGCTGCATCAACGCATTGCCCAGCGTTTCGAAGTAATGTTGGGTGAGGGCTTGATAAATGAAGTCGCCGCCCTCAAAAAGCGTAATGACTTACATTTAGGCCTACCGGCGATGAAGAGTGTTGGTTATCGCCAAGTGTGGGAGTACCTGGAAGGTGAGTATGACTATGCCTCCCTCGTTGAGCGAGGCGTGATCGCAACTCGTCAGTTAGCCAAGCGACAATTAACCTGGTTAAGAAGCTGGCCAGAACTTAACTGGGTAGATTCACAGCGCTCAGATGCACTGGATCAAGTGTTGAAACTCGTGCGTGACAGCAGTGCTTAGCGTAAGATAGTTCGCTAAGCTGGTAATTTAGGTAGTGTGTTTTCGATTGGCTGGGTGTTTGAGCCTTTCGAATATCACTAGGCTCTTCGGGCATCATTCGGCCTTTCGGGCAGTAATAAAATAGTGCGGCGTAGCACCAGTAGGGCACGCCATTTGATAATTAACCCCAACGACAGTTTTAGGGAGAGCAACATGTCCAAAGGGCAGTCCCTTCAAGACCCGTACTTGAACATTCTGCGCAAGGAGCGCATTCCGGTCTCTATCTTTTTGGTCAACGGCATTAAGCTGCAGGGCCAGATCGAATCGTTTGACCAGTTTGTTATCCTGCTGCGCAATACCGTTAGTCAGATGGTTTATAAACACGCTATTTCCACGGTTGTTCCATCTCGCAACGTACGCTTGCCTGCGCAAGACCGGCAGAGCAGGATGCGGAGATTTAACACCGCTGGAGAAGCAAGAGAGTCCACGAGGTATTGATTGTTTTTCGAACGCCCAGACGCCGGTGAAACGGCAGTTCTTGTTCACGTCGATTTTCATGATGAACAAAAACGTGAAGACCCGGGTGAGTTTTTAGAGCTCGTACGCTCTGCTGGTGCAGAGCCTGCGACTCTTCTCACTGCTAGCCGCCACCGTCCTGACTCGCGCACCTTTATTGGGTCAGGTAAGTTGGAAGAGCTGCGGGCACTGCTCGCGGCTCATGAGGCAGAGCTGGTGATCTTCAACCATAGCTTAAGTCCCTCTCAAGAGCGCAATGTAGAGCAAGAGCTCAAGTGCCGAGTGCTCGACCGTACTGGTTTGATCCTCGATATCTTTGCGCAACGGGCAAGAACCCATGAAGGTAAGCTGCAGGTAGAGCTTGCTCAGCTTGAATATATGTCGACTCGCCTCGTGCGTGGTTGGACACACCTAGAGCGGCAAAAAGGTGGGATTGGCCTGCGCGGCCCAGGCGAGACGCAGTTAGAAACTGACCGTCGTCTGTTGCGTGGTCGGATCAAATCGATTCACAAACGGCTCGATAAAGTGCGCAGCCAGCGCGACCAGAATCGCCGAGCGCGTGCGCGCGCGGAAATTCATAGCGTATCGCTGGTGGGGTACACCAACGCCGGTAAGTCAACGCTATTTAACGCCTTAACCAATTCTGAGGTGTATGCAGCCGACCAGCTGTTTGCGACACTTGACCCTACTTTGCGGCGGCTTGAGATTGAAGACGTTGGTCCGGTAGTGATGGCCGATACCGTGGGCTTTATTCGCCACTTGCCGCACAAGTTGGTTGAGGCGTTTCAAGCGACGCTCCAGGAAGCCTCTGAAGCGTCGTTGTTGGTACACGTGATCGATGCCGCAGATCCTGACCGCGAGTTAAACGTGGAGCAGGTGGAGCTAGTGCTCAAAGAGATCGGCGCCGATGATGTGCCGGTACTCAAAGTCATGAATAAAATTGATAAGCTCGATAGTGCCCCACGTATAGAGCGTGATGGGCATGGTGTGCCCGAAGTGGTTTGGCTTTCGGCCCAGCAGGGCCAGGGGCTTGAGCTGCTCCATGAGGCGCTGACCGAGCGCTTGGCAAATGATGTCATTGGCTTTTCGCTGACACTGACTCCCGAGCAGGGTAAGCTGCGGGCAGGGTTGCACGAGCTCAATGCCGTTCGCGAGGAAGCCTTTGATGAGCAGGGGCATTCAGTGCTTGATGTGCGTTTGCCGCGGCGTGACTTTAATCAGTTGATGGCCCAACTGGGCGAGCGAGCCAACACCTATTTACCTGAAGCGCTGCGTGAAACCAATGAGTGGTAAGCGACTTAATTACCCATCCTAGTACGCTGCATGTATGCAGTTTTGTATAAAAATGGTACAAGGTTTATAGAGCAATAATATCAAAACGCGGTGGTGCCGCCTAAGTGTGATGCCATTAGCGTTAGCGAATACCTTAGTGGAGACGAAGTATGGCCTGGAATGAGCCTGGTGGTGGCAACCAGCACGACCCTTGGAGTAGTGGCGGCCGACGCGGTGGAAACGACGGCGATGGAAACCGTGGCAGTAATAATGGCGGCGGCAACAATGGCAATAAAGGGGGCAACAACCAAGGTCCACCTGACCTGGATGAAGCGCTGAAAAAGTTTCAGGACAAGCTCAACAGCATGTTGGGTGGCGGCAAAAAAGGCGGCGGCAAGAAAACCGGGGGGGGCGGTAGTGATAAGAACCGCAACCCTTTCGCGCTGCCAGGCCTGCTGATTATTGTTGCGCTGGCTATTTGGGCTGCAATGGGCTTCTACCTCGTGGATCAATCCGAGCGCGGCGTTGTGCTGCGGTTTGGTGAGTTTCAGGGCATCGTAGATCCAGGCCTGCAGTGGAATCCGCCGCTGATTGACGATGTACGTATGGTCAATGTGACCCGTGTGCGTTCTCTGTCGCAGACCCAGTCGATGCTGACCCGCGACGAAAACATTGTCGAAGTGGAAATTTCTGCTCAGTACCAAGTAGCTAATCCACGCGATTTTGTGCTTAACGTACGCGATCCTGCTATCTCGATTGAGAATGCGCTGGATTCGGCACTACGTCACGTCGTCGGCGGTACCGATATGATCGATATCTTAACCTCTGGCCGTGAGATTCTGGGTAGCTCGGTTGCTAGTCGTCTACAGTCCTATCTCGACAACTACGGTGCCGGTATTCGCCTGCAAACCATTAACATCGAGTCCACTTCGGCGCCCGCGCCAGTGATTGACGCCTTCGATGACGTTATCCGGGCCCGTGAAGATCGTCAGCGTACGATCAACCAGGGTATTGCTTACGCCAACGCGATTATTCCGGAAGCGCAAGGTCAGGCGCAGCGTATTGTTGAGCAGGGGCAGGGTTACCGTGAGTCAGTAGTCGCTGAAGCGCAGGGTCAAGCCAACCGCTTTAACTCGCTACTCTCCGAGTACACAAATGCCCCGGATATCATGCGTGAACGTATGTACCTGGACACAATGGAAGAAGTGTTTAGTAATTCGCCGAAGGTGCTGTTGGATGTAAGCGAAAACGCGCCGCTGATGTATCTGCCCCTCGATCAGCTTAGTGGTGGGAGCAGTAATCGAAATAACTCTTCGAGCGGAAGCGCCAATAGCGATGAACAGCTAGACCCGAGTGTGCTTGAGCGGTTACGCAACACCCAGGGCAGTTCCAGCTCTTCATCGAATACCAATAGTAGCTCCATCCGCAGGGAGGGCCGGTAAATGATTAATAATCGATCCCTGCTGATTGTTGGTGGTCTGGCTGCCGTGGCGTGGCTGGCAAGCAACACTTTGTACGTGGTAGACGAAACCGAGCGTGCCGTTAAACTGCGCTTTGGTGAAGTCATTGAAGAGAATATTCAGCCTGGCTTGCATGCCAAAGTGCCGATCGCGCAAACGATTCGTAAGTTTGATACGCGCTTGTTGACGCTGGACACCGATACCAGCCGCTATCTGACCCTTGAGCAGAAAGCGGTTATCGTTGACTCCTATGTTAAGTGGCAGGTGGTTAATCCTACTCGCTACTACGAGGCGACTGCCGGCGATGAGTTGATGGCCATTCGCCTGATTCAGCCGCGGGTGGATGAGAGCCTGCGTAATGAATTTGGTCGCTTGAATCTTCAGGAAATTATCGCCGAGCGTCGTGATGACCTGATGACGGGCCCCACCGCAGAACTCGACGAGCTGATGCGTGAAGAGCTCGGGGTGGCAATTCGCGATATTCGTATCAAGCGCATCGATTTGCCCGAAGACGTATCAGCCGCTGTTTTTGAGCGGATGCGCTCCGAGCGTGAGCGTGAAGCTCGTGAATGGCGTGCTCAGGGTCAGGAAGAGGCTGAGCGTATTCGCGCCAATGCGGATCGTCGTCGCCAAGTACTGCTTGCCCAGGCCAATGAGCGCTCCGAGACGCTGCGCGGTGAAGGTGATGCCCAAGCCGCTGCGATTTTCTCTGAAGCGTATGGTCAGGATCAGGAGTTCTACTCTTTCTGGCGTAGCCTTAATGCCTATAGCGAAAGCTTTGCCGACGATGGCAATCTGATGGTGCTGGAGCCGAGTAGCGACTTCTTCCGCTATTTGCGCAGCGCTGAACCAGAAAGCGGTGAAGACAGCGGCGAGTAAACCGCCGTTGGCCGGTGCTCCTCGTCTTGGTTTGTTGATAGCCAAGCGGGGTTCACCCGGCCAATAAACGTGATAGAATTTGTTGACCGGGCGTCGCCCGGTTTTTTTGTGGCTCCTATTTCTTCAAGTTCAAGGCAATCGTCATGACCATCGCTGACCGCTGGCTACTGCCCGACGGCATGGATGAGGTGCTCCCGCCTCAGGCAAGCCGTATGGAAGAGCTGCGCCGCGCGCTGCTCGATCTTTACCACTGCTGGGGCTACGACCAAGTTATGCCGCCTCCAGTGGAGTTTCTGGATTCGCTGTTAACCGGCACCGGTACGGATCTGGATCTTCAGACCTTCAAACTGACTGATCAGTTGACCGGCCGTATGATGGGTGCCTCGGCGGACGTTACGCCGCAGGTTGCGCGTATGGATGCCCATTCGCTAAAGCGTCAGGGGCCGGTGCGCCTTTGCTACTGCACTAATGTACTGCGTGCTAAGGCAGACCAGCATCAGGGAGGGCGTAGCCCGGTACAGGTGGGTGCTGAGCTGTTTGGTCATGCCGGGCTAGAAGCGGACAGTGAGATAATTCACTTGGCGCTGGCCAGCATGAAGGCCGCGGGCGCTGAGGAGATTCACTTGGCGTTGGGGCATATCGGTATCTATCGAAGCCTTGCCGAAGCGGCAGCGCTCAGCGACGAGCAGGAGCGTGCGCTATTTGAGGCGTTAGCGCTAAAATCACCCAGTCAACTGGCGCAGCATGTAGATGCCAGCGTCAGCGACCCGGCCTTAGCGGACATGCTGTTAGCTCTGGGTGATCTGCACGGCGGTGCGGATGTTTTACGCCAGGCGCGGGAGCGTTTTGCCGGTGCGCCGGCCTCGGTCACGGCGGCACTGGATCAGTTGGATGCGCTCTATCAAGGGGTGCTGGCACGCTTTGATGTGTCGCTCTACTTTGACTTGGCGGAACTGCGCGGCTATCAATACCACACGGGTATGATGTTTGCCGCTTATGTGCCGGGCTACGGACATGCGCTGGCTAAAGGCGGACGTTATGACGATACCGGGCGGGCTTTTGGTCGTGCGCGCCCGGCCACCGGCTTCTCGATGGATCTGAAACAGCTGGCGTCGCTGGCGCTGGCATCCCCGAGTCGCGGGGCTATTTGGTCGCCCGCTGTGCAGGATGAGTCGCTCAACGCTGCCATTGTCGCGCTGCGTGAGCAGGGAGAACGCGTGATTCAAGCGCTGCCAGGGCAGCGTACTGGGCCGGCGGAGCATGAGTGTGACCGCCGTCTTGAGCTTATCGATGGTCGTTGGCAGCCAACGGCCCTGACACAAGAGACGAGTGCATCATAATGGGTAAGAATGTCGTAGTGCTGGGCACCCAATGGGGTGACGAAGGCAAGGGTAAAATCGTTGACCTGCTGACTGAGTCCGCATCCGCCGTGGTGCGTTTTCAAGGTGGCCATAACGCGGGTCATACGCTGGTCATCGACGGTGAAAAGACCGTTCTCCACCTGATTCCATCCGGCGTTTTGCGTCCAGGCAAAACCTGCGTGATTGGTAATGGTGTGGTGCTTTCGCCGGAAGCGCTGATCAAAGAGATCCGTGAGCTGGAAGCCAAAGGTGTGCCAGTACGCGAACGCCTGCGTCTGTCGCCAGCTTGTCCGCTGATCCTGCCCTACCATGTGCGCCTGGATCAGGCCCGTGAAAAAGCCCGTGGCATTGCCAAAATTGGCACCACTGGCCGGGGCATTGGGCCTGCCTACGAAGACAAAGTCGCCCGTCGTGGCCTGCGCTTAGGCGATATGCTGCATCGCGAACGTTTCGCTTCCAAGTTGGGCGAAGTGCTCGACTACCACAACTTCGTGTTGGTGAATTACCACGGTGAACCGGCGGTCGACTTCCAGGAAGTGCTGGACACGGCGATGCAAATGGCCGAAGAGCTGCGTCCCATGGTGTGCGATACCGTCAGTATGGTGCACGACCTGCGAAAAGCCGGTGAGAATATCCTGTTTGAAGGGGCTCAGGGCTCGCTGTTGGATATCGACCACGGTACCTACCCCTATGTAACCAGCTCTAACACCACCGCAGGCGGCACAGCCACCGGCTCTGGCGTCGGCCCGCTCTATTTGGACTACGTGCTGGGTATCACCAAGGCGTATACCACCCGTGTTGGTTCAGGCCCGTTCCCCACTGAGCTGTTCGATGTCGATGGCCGCCACCTTGCCGAGCGTGGCCACGAGTTTGGTGCTACCACTGGCCGTGCCCGCCGCTGTGGCTGGTTTGACGCTGTGGCACTGCGTCACGCGGTGCAAATCAACTCGGTCACCGGTATCTGCCTGACCAAGCTGGACGTACTGGACGGGCTGGAAAATATCCGCGTCTGCGTTGGCTATCGCAGTAAAGATGGTGACGTGCTGGAAACGCCAGTGGATTCAGAAGGCTATGAAGCTGTTGAACCCCTTTACGAAGACCTGCCAGGCTGGAAAGAGTCGACTCTAGGGGCTAAAAAGGTAGAGGATTTACCTGCCAATGCCCGCGCTTATATCAGTTACCTTGAAGAGCAGGTAGGTACCAGTATCGATATTATCTCCACCGGTCCAGACCGCATGGAAACCATCGTGCTACGTAACCCGTTCGATAGCTAAGCATGCTTTAAGTGGGCCATTAGTGAGCAGATGAGCAAAAGGGGCAACTTAGTTGCCCCTTTTGCATTGATGGTCAGGATTAAAAGTCGATACCCCGACGCGCCTGCAGGCCATTGTTGAAGGCATGGCGCACTTCCTGCATTTCAGTCACCGTATCGGCCATGGCGACGAGTTCGCGGTGAGCGTTGCGGCCGGTAATAATCACTGTCTGTTCTTTAGGACGATTCTCCAGTGCTTGTTTAACGGCTTCGATCTCCAAGTAGCCAAACTTGAGCATATAGGTGATTTCGTCGAGCACCACCAGATAGGTCTCTGGGTCTGCGAGCATACGCTCAGCCTCTTTCCACACTGCTTGGCAGGCGTCGGTGTCCGCTTGGCGATTTTGCGTATCCCAGGTGAAACCGGTAGCCATTATCGCCACCTCTAGATTGGCATCCTCCTCCAATCGATTGCGTTCGCCGCACTCCCACAACCCCTTGATAAACTGCACTACGCCCACTTTATAGCCATAACCCAAAGCGCGGGTGACCGTGCCCCAGGCAGCGGTTGTTTTGCCTTTACCGTTACCGGTGTTAACGATGATTAGGCCGCGCTGCTCGTTAGCACTGGCGACTTTCTCCTCTACGCGCGTTTTAAGCTTCTCCATAGAGGCTTTGTGGCGGGTGTCGCGGTCACTCATGGTATCTCCTGATAAAGCGGAAAGCTGAAAAATAGCCAATATTCATAATCCGCTAGCCTAAGCTATCAGCACAGGGTTGAACATCTTTATGGAGGTACTTGAAGATAATTTTTGTACAGGTATTTTCGGTGTTTTGTGAATATTTGTCTCAATAATGCACCCTAAAATCCAACAAAAAAGAACAGGATTGGCCCCTAGGGGCTGGCTGCTCTAGAATAGGTGGTCATGTCTTTTCAGGAATTACATCATGCCCTCATTTGATATTGTTTCAGAGTTCGATAAACACGAAGGCGCTAACGCCGTAGACCAAGCTAACCGGGAAGTGCAGTCACGGTTCGATTTTAAGGGGGTCGATGCCAGCTTCACCCTTGAAGGTGACAAAGTGCAGCTAGAGGCGGAAGTCGATTTCCAGCTCAAGCAGATGCTCGATGTGCTGCGAGCCCGTTTAATCGCCCGGGGTATCGATGCCCGCTGTATGGATGTTCAAGACCCGGTGCTCTCCGGCGTGAAAGCACGCCAGGAAGTCGCTCTTAAGGAGGGGCTCGACGCGGCGGAAGCCAAAGATGTGGTCAAGCGCATCAAGGCCAGCAAGCTCAAAGTGCAGGCGCAAATTCAAGGTGAGAAAGTGCGTGTAACGGGTAAAAAGCGCGACGATTTACAAGCTGTTATGGCATTGCTGCGCGGCGAAGAGGGGCCGGATTTACCGCTCCAATTCGATAACTTCCGCGACTAGGTAGCGGTGTTAAGCTGTCGAACATTTTGAACTATGTAATATTCGTTTTATACAGGAGTCACGCACTATGTCTGATCCGCAGCCGGTTTATTTAAGCGACTACCAGCCACCCGCCTACCGGGTAACTCATACCGAGCTGACGTTTGATCTTGACCCCGCCGCGACCCGTGTGAAAGCGCGACTGTTGATTGAGCGACATCCAGAAGCTGACGCTAAGGCACCGCTCGTCTTAAATGGCGAGCACCTAAAGCTTATCTCCCTGGCGATTGATGCAACGCCGCTGGATGTCGCTGCTTATGAACTAGATGATGAAGTCCTGCGCATTGCTCAGGTGCCCGAGCGTTTTGTGTTGGAGAGCGAGGTGGAGATCGCCCCGCAGGAGAATACGGCGTTAGAGGGGCTGTACCAATCCAACGGTATGTACTGCACCCAGTGCGAGGCCGAAGGCTTCCGGCGGATTACCTTTTACCCTGACCGCCCAGACGTCATGGCGACCTTTAAGGTCACTGTGATCGGCGATCAGCAGCAAGAGCCGATTTTGCTGGCTAACGGTAACCCGATTGAGCGCGGCGAGCTGAAGGGCGGTCGCCACTTTGTTACTTGGGAAGACCCGCACCCCAAGCCCTGTTACCTGTTTGCTTTGGTGGCAGGCAACCTGCATAGCGTAGAAGATCACTTCACCACCATGAGCGGAAGGGATGTCACGCTGCAGATTTGGGTAGAAAAAGAGAACCTGGATAAGACCGAGCATGCCATGGCCTCGTTAAAGCGTGCCATGGAGTGGGACGAGCAGGCGTATGGGCGCGAGTACGACCTGGATCTGTTTATGATCGTGGCCGTCAATGATTTCAATATGGGAGCGATGGAGAACAAAGGCCTCAATATCTTTAACTCCGCCGCGGTCTTGACCCACCCCCAGACCGCCACCGATGCAGCGTTCCAAAACGTGGAAGGCATAGTCGCCCACGAATACTTTCACAACTGGTCGGGTAATCGCGTCACCTGCCGCGACTGGTTCCAGCTCTCGCTGAAAGAGGGCTTTACGGTCTTTCGTGACCAGTGCTTTTCGGCGGATACCAATTCAGCGCCGGTTAAGCGCATTCAGGATGTCTCCTTTTTCCGCACGGCCCAGTTTGCCGAAGATGCTGGCCCCACGGCGCATCCGATTCGTCCCGACCACTTTATCGAAATTACCAACTTCTACACCCTGACGATTTATGAGAAAGGGGCCGAAGTCGTACGCATGTTGCGTAATTTAGTCGGGGAGGAGAGCTTTCGTCGCGGTTCAGACCTTTACTTCGAGCGGTTCGACGGTCAAGCGGTGACCATTGAAGACTTTGTCGGCTGTATGGCTGAAGCCTCCGGTGAAGACTTCAGCCAGTTTATGCGCTGGTACTCCCAGGCGGGAACGCCGGATATTGATGCCCACGGTGAGTATGATTATGTTCAGGGCGAGTACCACTTGACGCTGCGTCAGCGTACGCCTGCAACACCCGGCCAGCCAGATAAGCTGCCGTTGCATATCCCGGTGCGTATGGGGCTGGTAGGTACCAAGTCGGGGCAGGATCTCACCCTGACGCTCAATGGCGAAAAGCTCGGCAAAGACGCGGTTATTCATCTACGTGACGATGAGCAAACGTTTGTATTCACCGATGTTGCCGAAGCGCCGGTGCCCTCTTTGCTACGCGAATTTTCCGCCCCGGTGAAGCTGCATTATCCCTATTCAAGGGAAGATCTCGCCTTCTTATTGACCCATGACAGCGATGGTTTCAACCGCTGGGATGCGGGTCAACGCCTAGCGCTTTTGGCCTTGGATGACTTGATTGCTGCCCATAGGAATGGCGTCGAAAAGGTCATGGATAGCCGCGTTGTCGATGCCTTTAGAGCGCTGCTGAGCGGGCCAATGAGCGATAAGGCGGTATTGGCAGAGATGCTGACGCTACCCTCTGAAGCATATATCGCCGAGCAGCAGCCCATTGTGGATGTAGATGCTATCCATGCCGCGCGGGAATTTGTTCGTCAGTCATTAGCCGTGGCTCTGCGGGATGAGTTTCTGGCTATCTATGAAGCCAATGTGACGGAAGAAGCGTACGCGCCGACACCGGAGCAAATAGCTCAGCGTAGCCTGAAAAACGTGGCGCTCTCTTATCTTATGTCGATTGAAGATGAGCAGGGCTTGGCACTGTGTGAAAGCCAATTCGCTGCTGACCACAATATGACCGATGTGCGTCAGGCGCTCACCCTGCTGGTGCACAGCGACCGCGACGACCTGGCTTCGCCAGCACTCAAAGCCTTCGGTGAGAAGTGGGCGCATGACCCGTTGGTGATGGATCAGTGGTTCACCGTCCAGGTATCGCGCCCTCAGCCAGATGTGCTTGAGCGGGTGAAGTACCTGATGCAGCATCCCGCCTTTTCACTCAAGAATCCCAATCGAGTCCGTGCATTGGTCGGCGCCTTTGCTCAGAACCGGGTCAATTTCCACCGTTTGGATGGTCAAGGCTACCAACTACTGGCTGATGTGGTCATCGAACTCAACCGGCTTAACCCGGAAATTGCCGCGCGGCTAATCACCCCGTTAACCCGCTGGCAGCGCTTTGATGAAACCCGCCAAGCACTAATGCGGTCTGAGCTTGAGCGGATCAAACAACAGCCGCTATCTTCAAATGTATACGAGGTGGTCGAGAAAGCACTGGCATAAGCGTTTAGCGCAGTAGTGAATAACCGCAGTTAAACCATGGAAAGGAATAACAATAGTGACAGACTCACAGCAACACTATTTACTGATTATCAATGGTAAATCCGCCGGTAACCCGGCATTGCGTGAAGCAGTCAATGAACAACGTCAGGCAGGGATGCTGATTACGGTTCGCGCTACCTGGGAAGGGGGCGACGCTGCGGATATTGCAGAGCAGTCTGGCGCCATGGGCATTACCCACGTGATTGCCTGTGGTGGCGATGGCACTGTCAGCGAAGTCATGAACGGGCTGATGCGCTTACCTCATGACCGGCGTCCTGCGCTGGGCATTGTGCCCCTAGGCAGTGCCAATGATTTTGCTACCTCCGTTGGTTTACCGCTGGAGCCAGGCGCCGCTTTGGCCGCTGCACGGGAGTTAAGCGCCTATCCCATTGATGTTGTGCGCGTGACCGCAGGTGCAGGTGGCGAATCGTCCACCAGCTACTATATCAACATGACCACCGGTGGGTTTGGCGCTGAAGTTACCTCGTCGACACCGAAAACGCTTAAGCGGCTGCTCGGGGGCGGGGCTTACTCAGTGATGGGCGCGCTGAAGGCTTGGCGCCACCGCAGCTATCGCGGCACGCTCCATTGGGACGAAAAAGAGGAGAGTGCGTCTTTGTTGCTACTGGCGCTAGGTAATGGCCGCCAGTCGGGCGGGGGACAGGTACTGGGGCCGCGTGCCAAGCTGGATGATGGCCGTCTGGACGTGCTGCTGGTCAAAGACTTTCGGTCGATAACGGAACTGACCAAGCTCATTAGCGAGCTGCAGAGTTTCCCCTATGACGGGCGATTCGTGCGCTACTTCACCACGACCCAACTAACCGTGACCACCCAGGCAAATGGTTCGCCCTGGCCACTCACGTTAGACGGCGAAGCGCGCTACTATGACCAGTTCTGCGCGGAAGTAGTGCCCCTTGCTCTGCGTGTGTTACTGCCTGAGGAGTGCCCGTTGCTCTCCTCGACCAGCCGGCCTTAGTTCTTTTGGCTCACATTGTTAACGTTATAAAGGAGAAGAATTAAATGGCAAATCGCGTGTGGATACCCGCGCTCGCCGCCGTGGCTCTTTTGCTGAGTGCCTGCGGTGACTCCCAGGAAGATCCCACCGTGACACCCGATGATAATGCTGCGGTGACGGATGAAGAAACGGCTCGTGATGAGGGGGCGGGCGAAGAAGCGTCGGTCACGGCTGAAAACGCGACTGAGATGTCCAGTCCTGAAGAAGTAGAGGATGATATTGAGGAGCGCCAAGCTGCTGAGGAGCTTGAGCGAGCGGAAGCGCTGCGCGAGGATAGCGACACTCAGGCTAGTGATCCCCAATCCAGCGGCACTCAGTCCAGTGGCAGTGCGACGGCTGGCGGTGAAGAGGTTGAGGCTGGTGAAGACACCTTGGCGGCGGATCCTGAAGAGGTGCTCGATGAAGAGAGCGCTATGCCGGGTGAAGCTACACGTTCCGATGTAGATGACATCATTGCCGAAACTGAACGCCGTTTTGAAGAGGCCGAGCAGCGTTTGGAGGAGCAGTTTCAGGAGGTAGAGCAGCAGGCGCCAACCTTGGAGCCGATGGAGAACGAGGATGTACCGCCTAGCTGGGACACCGAAAGCAGTCTGCCCGAGCGCACACCCTTGCAGGATGACAGTGATGTAACCGATGTTGACGCCTTGATTGAAGACACCGAACGTCGCTTTGAAGAAGCGCAGCAGCGGCTTGAGGAACAATTCCAAGAGTTGGAGAATCGTGAGGCGGAGAGTGGTGCTGTGGTCGAGCCGTCAGGCGAGCTTGATAGCAATGACTTTGACAGCAATGACTCCGATAGCGGTGATTCTGATAATCGTGATGTCGATAGCGCTGAAGATAGCCAGGAAACCGGTGCTAATGGAGAGTCGCGGAGTGAGAGAGGATCGCTTGAGTGATTCTCTTTAGCCAATAGTCAGGCAATAAAAAAGGCCGCGTTTGCGGGCCTTTGTCCATCCGTTAGCAATTAAGCTGGGCGGATGTTGGAAGCCTGAAGGCCTTTTTTACCCTGAGTCACTTCAAAGCTGACTTTTTGACCGTCTTGCAGGGTCTTGAAGCCTTCAGCTTGAATTTCGGAGAAGTGGGCGAACAGATCGTCTCCGCCGTCATCAGGAGAGATGAAGCCGAAGCCTTTAGTGTCGTTGAACCACTTAACAGTGCCAGTTGCCATTTTCTATTTCCTTAACGTGCTTAGTAATCACGGGCAACTCTATTGTCCACCCGCTACAATTACTCTAGATGTAAACACGGCTGTCGTCCAGCGACATTCCTAAGATTTTTTATTTGGTTGCGAGCAAGCACAAATGATGCAGTTAGGTTTTATTGATGCGCAGTTTATTTCCTTTTTGGTAGCGATCACGTTGCTGACGATAAGCCCCGGTGTTGATACGTTGCTGGTGATACGCAATACGGCCCGCGGAGGCATCCACGATGGGGTCACCACGAGTTTAGCTATCTGCTGCGGCCTGTTTGTGCATGCAACGATTTCTGCATTGGGCATTTCGTTGATCCTGCTCCAGTCGGCCTGGGCGTTTCATATGCTGAAGCTGGTGGGGGCGGGCTACCTAATTTGGCTGGGTATTACCAGCTTGTTAGCAGCGCGGAAAGGCCAGCCACTGCCGGTTAATGGTGTGCTAGAAGGTGTGCCTGCCGTTTCGCGCTGGCAGCCGGTTAAGAGGGTTTTTTGTCCAATGTGTTGAACCCCAAAACCGTGGTGTTCTACATGGCCTTTTTGCCTCAGTTCATCGCTCCTGGCGATCCTGCGCTACTGAAGTCGCTATGGCTGGCGGGAGTGCACTTTATCATCGCCAATATTGGCAAATCAGCGTGGTCATGATGGTGGGAAGTGCCGGCAAATGGTTGGCTAACGCACGTTTTGCGCAAGCGCTTAATGCCGCTACGGGCAGTGTATTGGTGGTGTTTGGTATTCGGCTGGCATTAACACAGCGCCCGGTATAAACCGGACGCTGGTAATGTGGTAGGTAGAGAAGGGCTTAGCGGCGGGCGAGCAGGGCTCGGTCGTAGCGTACCTGCTGCTCGTTATCGCTAAGCAGTGAAACGCCTTCGCTACTGCCACCGTTAGCGAGGCTTTCAAAATCACCCGATAGCTAAGCACCGCCTGCACGTAGTCGCGGGTTTCGCGGAAGGGGATGCTCTCTACAAAGAGATCAAAGGCCTCTACGCCATCGCCCAGCCACTGATCGACGCGGCCAGGGCCCGCATTATAAGCCGCTGCGGCGGCCAGTCGATTGCCCTGGTAGCGTTGCAGCTTGTCGCGCAGGTAGGTGCTGCCCAGGCGTATATTAAGCTCTGGGTCGAGAACACCGTAGGGCCAGGATCGCTAATGCCCAATTCGCGACTGACTTGGCTGGCGGTACCGGGCATTAGCTGCATTAATCCACGCGCCCCTGCGGGTGAAAGGGCGTTAGGGTTGTAAGCGCTTTCACGCCGGGTAATGGCCATCAATAGGTATGGATCCACGCCGGTGAGACGGCCCCAATGTTGAAAGCTGTCGTGGTAGGCCTGGGGGAAGCGCCAATCCAAGGCGTCCCACATTTCAGCGGCAATGGTGGTTTGCACCAGGCGCGCATGCCACTGCTGTTGAGCGGCATAGTCGGCTAGCGCTCGTGCCTGTTGCGGCGAACCGCTCTGCACCGCGTGCAGCCACTCGCTGTTGCGAGACCATCCTCGCCAATGCGTAGCAAGGCCTCGGTACGCTGAACGGCGGGGAGTTGGGCAATACGTTGACGTGACGCTTCGTCAAAATGATTGCGTTCAAGATTCAATTGATAGGGTTGGCCGAGCTTTTCTGCTGCTGCAAAGCCGTAAAAACTGCGATCCTGCGCAGCCTGTTGGTAGCGTGCTTCGGCGGCCGCTTGGTTGCCAAGCTGCCCATTGGCGCGGCCCAGCCAATACTGCCAACGGCTATTCTCCTGCTGGATAGCGGGCATTTCGGCAATCCAGTAGAGCACTCCGTTCCAGTCCCTGCTAGCCAGCGCATGGCGGACACGCAGCTCTAATACGCGCTCGCTCTCCAGGCTCGGTAGCACGCTGTCAACCCAGCTTAGCGTGCCCGGTACATTGCGCACCAGGGCGTAAAAAGCCAGTTCTTCTTCAATAGCTTGACGGTCACTGGGCAGCAGGTTTAAACGCGACGAGAGCGTCTGCCAGGCGGCAAAGGCTGCAGGCGTATCTTCACGGGTGTAGCGCTGCATGGCGGCCCGGTAGAAGCTTGCCGTGGCGGCACACTCGGGCCTAGGCAGCTGGGCGCCTGGGTAATGGCGCTGCTGCGTGCTGTGACACTATCCACCGTCTCTAGAGCGGTTTGCCACTGACCGCTTAATAGCCCACCAAGATAGCTCGATAGGCGCGTTTCTCCCGCCTGCCAGGCGAGCATTTTACGCTCCCAAATAGCTGTGGCATCAATAGTGCCATTGGCCCGCAGGCGTGCAAATAGCGGGTCGCAAGCATTAGGCTGCGAGCTGCCTACGCGCCATAAAGCCAACCCCGCTTCGCTCGCCTGCTGAGGCTGCTCATCCAGCAGCGCCGTGTAGTAGTAGCACTGGCGAACCGTGCCCGCAGGCTCGCCATCGGCCACTGCCAGCAGGTCGCTATAGCGGCCGCATGGCCATACTTTGCGATCGCTTGACCACGCAGCCACCCTGCTAGAGGAGAGTCTGCGTGCTGGTCGATAAATTGATGCACCCTTTCAGGAGCCACGTTAGGCAATTGCCCCCTTAAGCGGTGGTACTCCACATAGCCACGCAGCGGTGGTCTTCAATTGAGCGCTCATCGACCCGTGCCCACTGCTGCTCGCGGGCAGCAGCGAGGGCATCGCGTAACTCACTATCGGATGCGGCCCACGAAAGTGCAGGTAATCCCGCCAGTAGTGCTGTACACAGCACGCGGGCGGTATGGCGAAATGGCGAAACCAACATGGTGCTCTCTCTCTGTAAATCGGTGTCACTTAATCGGGGCTCGGGAGCAGCCCACGCAGTTTGCGGTGCAACCGCTATACTGAACGAATATTAGCCGTCATGATCTGACAGCCCAGATACTAAAAGGATTTAATTACCTATGGCCCCATTATCCACTTGGTCGTTGCTGCGTCGACTCAAATCACGCGTTTGGGCGACAAAACGTATAGTGCGTGCTTTAAAACTGTTTATCCCATGACGCGAGACGTCATGCGTGGCGATTTTCGGCCTATTCCCTGGTCGGCATTCGGCATGATGGCATTAGCGCTGGGTTATTTGGTACTGCCGTTCGATCTGATACCCGATTTTCTGATGCTAATCGGCGTGGTGGATGACGTGCTGATAGTCGCTGGCTGCTCAATCGTATCGATCAGCGCCTGGAAGGCTATCGGGCCTGAAATATACCGATCCCGATATGACGCCTTCTTGACCCCAGCGGCTTGCTACCCCCAGTGGCTTCTTGATCAAGGCTGCTTGAAAAATCGCTGCCTATCCCCATATCTACTCCACGAAACCATTTTATCCCATTGCATGTACACGCAGAGGGATGCGACTCAACGTGATTGATAAGGCTAAGCGCATGACTACAGCTACCCACGAACAAGCGACTGATACATCGGCTAACCACGAAGAAACGCTAGGCTTTCAAACGGAAGTTAAGCAACTGCTGAATTGATGATTCACTCCCTGTACTCTAACCGGGAGATTTTCTTACGCGAGCTTATCTCAAACGCCGCCGACGCCTGCGATAAGCTACGTTACGCGGCTCTCGATAACGATGCGCTCTACGAAGGCGACAGCGAACTACGCATTGAAATCGAACACGACCGCGATGCCAACACTATCACCCTACGTGATAATGGCGTTGGCATGAACCGGGAAGACGTGATCGCCAACTTGGGTACCATTGCGCGTTCCGGTACCGCTGAGTTTCTCAAGCAGCTCTCTGGTGAGCAGCAGAAAGACGCCAAGCTAATCGGTCAGTTCGGCGTTGGTTTCTACTCGGGTTTTATCGTCGCTGATGAAATTTCGGTGCGCACCCGCAAGGCGGGTACAGACGCTTCAGAAGGCGTTGAGTGGCGCTCGAAAGGGGAAGGTGAATTTACCGTTGCCGATATTGAGCGTGCTCAGCACGGCACAGAAATCACTCTGCATCTGAAAGAGGACGCCAAAGAGTTTGCTGACGACTATCGGCTGCAGGGCTTGGTTCGTAAGTACTCGGATCATATCGAAGTCCCCGTGCGCATGCCGAAAACAGAAACGGCGAAGGACGACGAGGGCAATCCTATCGAGGGTAGTGAAGTGTCTACCTGGGAAACCGTTAACGAGGCGACGCGCTGTGGTCGCGTCCCAAGAGCGAGGTTTCCGACGATGAGTACAAGGCGTTCTACAAGCACGTTGCCCACGATTTCTCTGACCCGCTGACCTGGAGCCACAACAAGGTCGAAGGCAAGCTCGAATACACTAGCTGCTCTATGTACCGGGTCGGGCACCTTTTGACCTGTTTAGCGCGACGGTGCCCGGGGCGTTAAGCTCTACGTTCAGCGTGTCTTTATTATGGACGATGCCGAACAGTTCCTGCCGCTCTACCTGCGCTTTATCAAAGGCGTACTGGATACCCGCGAACTGTCGCTAAACGTATCCCGTGAGCTGCTCCAACAGGATCCCAATGTTGATAAGATCAAATCGGCGCTTACTAAGCGCGGTTTGGATATGCTGAAGAAGCTGGCCAAAGATAAAGAGCAGTACCAGACGTTCTGGAATACCTTTGGTAGCGTGTTGAAAGAAGGGCCGGGCGAAGACCCCTCTAATCGGGAAAAAATTGCTGGTCTGCTGCGCTTTGCCTCAACCCATACCGATACGGCTGCCCAGGAGCACGGGCTGGCAGACTATGTCGAGCGCATGAAAGAGGGGCAGCAGAAGATTTATTACGTCGTAGCTGATAGCTTCAATGCGGCGAAAAACAGCCCTCACCTGGAGATCTTCCGCAAAAAAGGCATCGAAGTTCTGCTGTTGTCTGACCGTATCGATGACTGGTTGATGAGCCATCTGACTGAATTCGACGGTAAAACCTTTGCTGATGTGGCCAAGGGCGAGCTTGATCTTGGCGATGTGGAAGACGAAGCAGAGAAAAAAGCTCAGGAGGAGACCGCTAAAGCCAAAGAGGAACTGGTGAAGCGCGTAAAAGAAGCGCTGGGCGATGGTGTTCAAGAGGTAAAAGTGACTCACCGCCTTACCGATTCACCGGCCTGCGTCGTGCTACCCGAGCATGAAATGGGCTACCAGATGCGCCGCATTATGGAAGCCGCCGGTCAGCCGCTGCCCGAGGTGAAGCCGATTCTTGAGCTTAACCCTAGCCACGCGCTGGTAGCGCGTTTGGAAGGGGCTGAAGGCGATCAATTTGGACAGTTAGCCCACATCCTGCTCGATCAGGCAATTATTGCAGAGGGCGGCCATCTGGATGACCCGGCTGCCTACGTGAAACGTCCTGAATAGCGTCTTGACGGCTTAATGAGCCAATAACGTCAGACATGCGGCCCGCTTGGATTTCCAAGCGGGCCGCATCTGTTAGTGAAGATGCTATGGGTGAAGATGCTAAAGTACCCAGTAATGTAAGAGACTAACGATCAGGATATCGTCATGGCTGAGCAGCAAACCAATGTCCCAGTGACAACCAACTTAGCGGTGCTGGGAGGCGGTAGTTTTGGTACGGCGCTAGCGAGCATTGCCGCCGATAATGGTGCCCGCGTTCGTCAGTGGATGCGTGACGAAACGCTGGTCACACAAATCAACCAAGAGCACCGTAACGGTCGTTATCTGCCCCACTATGCAATGAATCCGGCAGTGAAAGCCTCAACCGACCTCCAAGCCGTGCTGGCCGATGCGGAGCTTGTACTCATCGCTATTCCTTCAAAGGCCTTTCGCAGCGTTGTGCAGGCGGCGAAAGCGTGGTTGAGACCCGAGCAGATACTGGTCAGTACCACCAAGGGGATCGAGCAAGAAGGCTTTCTGTTGATGAGCCAAGTACTCGAGCAGGAAACGGGCTTTAGTCACATTGGCGTGATTGCGGGCCCAAATCTGGCCTCTGAAATTGCCGATAAGCAGTTAACTGCTACCGTGATTGCCAGCGCTGACCCGCTTACCCCACCCGCGTACAGCAAGTATTGGGTTGCCGTTACTTTCGTGTGTACGCTAGCGATGACCGTCATGGTGTTGAACTGGGTGGTGCACTGAAAAATATTTATGCGATTGCCGCCGTATGGCGGCGGCGCTGGGCATGGGCGAAAACACCCGCAGTATGCTGATGACTCGCGCCTTAGCCGAAATGAGCCGCTTTGCCGTTGCCCAGGGGGCTAACCCAATGACCTTTTTAGGACTGGCGGGGTGGGGGATTTGATCGTTACCTGCTCGTCTAACCTGTCGCGTAATTATCGTGTTGGCTACGCCATGGGCGAAGGGCGTACGTTGGAAGAGGCGGTTGATGCCCTTGGCCAGGTCGCAGAAGGGGAAACACCGTTAAACTGGTATGCGCTAAAGCGAGTGAAATGGGTGTTTATATGCCGTTGGCGGAAGGTCTCAATCATGTGCTGTTTGACGGCGTGCCCGCCCAGGAGATGGCGCGCACCCTTATGATGGGTGAGCAGAGTAGCGATGTAGAGTTTATTCTGCCCCGTGAAGCCGTACAGCAGGCCCATCGAGACCAAGCTCCTCACAACCACGCTTCTAAGAACCAGGCTTCTAAGAACCAGGTTTCTAAGGGCAATGGAGGCAGGAATGCCTGATGTGTTGATTATGCGCCACGCTGAGGCCGCACCGGGGTATCCCGACCAAGCGCGTCGATTAACGCCTCATGGTGAGCAGGAGGTCAAAAAAATGGCCCGTTGGCTGACTGAGCGCGTGGCTGATGGGGAGCTGTTTATGCCGCAAATTTATGCCAGCCCCTATTCTCGCGCGCAGCAAACCGCGCAAACGCTATGTGATGCGCTGGGAGCCTCGCTGGAAACGCTGGATTTTATCACTCCGGATGACTCGCCCCATGCAGTAAGCGACTGGTTGCTTGAACAGCCTGAAGGTGCGCCGATCATGCTGGTCAGCCATATGCCGCTGGTAGGCGAACTGGCGGGGTTATTAGTAGAGGGCAGCCCTGCTCAGGGGCTTGGCTTCCCTACCGCCGCCATCGCCGAGTTTGAAGCCGATGTGTGGGCCGCTGGGTGCGCGCAGTTGAAGCGATTTACCCAACCCAGCCAGTTGGCCTAGTTCAAATGTGTGTCATTAAAAAAACGGCTGCCTAGGCAGCCGTTTTTTTGGTTTTACAGCAGCGCGTCGAGCTTCTCTTTTAGCAAGCCGTTCACCTGCTGTGGGTTGGCGGTGCCGCGCGACGCCTTCATCACCTGACCAACAAAGTAGCCGATCATTTTGCCGCGTTTTTCCGGCTCCGAGTCGCAGTACTGGGCGACCTGAGCGGGGCTGTCGGCAATCACTTGATCGATCATTGCTTCAATGGCGCCGGTGTCGGTCACCTGCTTGAGGCCTTTTGCGTCAATCACCTCGTCGGCGGACTCACCCTGACCGTTCCACAACGCCTGAAAAACCTCCTTAGCGGCTTTGCCGTTAATGGTGTCATCCAGTACGCGGCTGATCAGCTCGCCTAGTTGGCGCGCTGAGATCGGGCTATTGGCAATGCTCAGGTTTTCGCGGTTAAGTGCCCCGGAAAGTTCACCCTGTACCCAGTTAGCTGCCTGCTTGGCATCGCCGCACTCGCTATGCACCGCTTCAAAGAATTCGGCCATATCGCGACTGGCGGAGATGACATTGGCGTCATAAGCAGACAGACCCAGCTCGTTCTGGAAGCGCTCACGCTTATCTGCTGGCAGCTCGGGCAACTGGCCACGCAGGTGGTCAAGATAAGCTTGGTCAAGCACCACCGGCAGCAGGTCAGGGCAGGGGAAGTAACGGTAGTCGTTGGCCTCCTCCTTGGTACGCATGCTGCGGGTTTCATCACGGTCTGGGTCAAACAAGCGGGTTTCTTGAACCACGCTGCCGCCATCTTCGATCAGCTCAATTTGTCGCTCAACCTCAAAGGCAATGGCGCGCTCGACAAAACGGAAAGAGTTAACGTTTTTAATCTCAGCGCGGGTGCCAAAGGCTTCCTGACCTTTGGGGCGTACCGAGACGTTAACGTCGCAACGCATGGAGCCTTCCGCCATATTGCCGTCGGAAATGCCCAGGTAAGTAACGATCGAGTGAATCGCTTTGAGATACGCCGCGGCCTCTTTGGCGCTACGCATATCCGGCTCGGAGACGATCTCCAGTAGCGGCGTGCCAGCACGGTTCAAGTCGATACCGGTCATGCCGTGAAAATCTTCATGCAGCGATTTACCGGCATCTTCCTCAAGGTGGGCATGGTGAATGCGGATACGCTTGGTGCTGCCATCTTCCAACGTAATCTCAACATCGCCAGGGCCGACGATGGGATGGTACATCTGGCTGGTTTGATAACCCTTGGGCAGGTCGGGGTAGAAGTAATTTTTACGGTCAAACACCGAGACTTCGGCGATATCCGCATGCACCGCCAGGCCAAACTGCACGGCCATGGCCACGGCCTGCTCATTGAGCACTGGCAGCACGCCAGGTAGGCCTAAATCCACCGCGCAGGCCTGGGTGTTTGGCTCGGCGCCAAACGCCGTTGAGGCACCGGAAAAGATTTTTGAACGCGTTGCGAGCTGAACGTGGACTTCAAGCCCAATCACGGTTTCCCATTGCATTAGGCGTACTCCTCGGCAAAGGCAGGACGTTGTAAGTGCCAGTCGGTCGCTTGCTGAAACTGGTGAGCGACGTTAAGCAGCTGCGCTTCGGCAAAGTGGGTGCCCAGAATCTGGAGACCAACGGGGCGGCCACCGGCCAAACCCGCCGGCACGCTGATGCCGGGAATGCCCGCCAGGTTCACCGCGATAGTGTAGATATCCTGCAGGTACATCGACACCGGATCTTTTTTGGCACCCAGGTCAAACGCGGGGGTAGGCGAGGCGGGGCCCATCAGCACGTCGACGTCTTCAAAGGCGTCCAGGAAGTCCTGACGGATCAAACGGCGCACCTGCTGGGCTTTGGTGTAGTAGGCGTCAAAGAAGCCTTCAGAGAGCGTGTGAGTGCCGATCAGGATGCGTCGTTTAACTTCTTCGCCGAAGCCTTCAGCCCGCGAACGTGTGTAAAGATCGATCAAATCGCTGGGATTGTCGCAGCGGTGACCAAAACGCACACCGTCGTAGCGGGACAGGTTGGAAGAGGCTTCCGCGGGGGCGATCACGTAGTAGGCCGGAATCGCATAGTGGGTATGCGGTAGGCTGACCTCACGAACCGTCGCGCCTAGGGATTCGTAAACTTTTACCGCCTCACGGACGGCTTTTTCGACATCAGGGTCTAAACCATCGCCGAAATACTCTTTGGGAAGCCCGATCTTGAGGCCCGAGAGGGGGGCATTAAGGCCTTCCACATAGTCGGGTACGCCGCGGGCAACGCTGGTGGAATCGCGGCCGTCATGGCCCGCAATAACACCCAGTAGGTGGGCGCAATCTTCGGCGCTGCGCGCCATGGGGCCAGCCTGATCAAGGCTTGAGGCGTAGGCAATAATGCCGAAGCGCGACACACGACCATAGGTGGGCTTTAAACCGGTGATGCCACAAAATGCCGCGGGCTGGCGAATCGAGCCGCCGGTGTCGGTACCCATGGCGGCGGGCACCAAACCAGCTGCGACTGCTGCTGCGCTGCCGCCGGAGCTGCCGCCGGGCACCGCTGTCAGATCCCAGGGATTTTTGACCGGGCCGTAGTAGCTGTTTTCGTTGGAGGAGCCCATGGCGAACTCGTCCATATTGGTTTTGCCCAGGCTGATCGTGCCCGCCGCGTTGAGCTTTTCAACCACGGTGGCGTTGTAGGGGGCGATAAAATTATCCAGCATTTTTGAACCGCAGCTGGTTTCACGCCCTGGGTGCAAAAAATATCTTTGAGCGCTAGGGGAATGCCTGACAGCGGCCCGGCGTTGCCTGCCGCTCGGGCGTTCGGCTACTTCAGCCTGTTTCAGCGCTTGCTCGGCGGTCACGCTGATAAAACTATTCAGCTTGCCGTCAGCCTGTTCGATACGCTGCAAATAGTGAGCGGTCAGCTCGCGGCTTGAAAACTCACCGCTTTTTAGCGCGGCGGCGAGTTGCGTTAAGGTTTTCTCGTACATGACCCAGAAGCTCCGTTCAGGGGAGAAAAAAAGAGGCAATAGTGGTGGCTTGATTAAATATTCGTGCGTTGTTACTCAGCGTACTTATTCAACGACGCGGGGCACGAGATACAGGCCATTTTCCACTGCCGGAGCACAGCGCTGAAACGTTGTCGCGCTGGTTGGTTTCCGTCACTTCATCGGCGCGCAGTCGCTGGGTCGCATCTAGCGGATGGGCGAGCGGCGTAACGCCTTCAGTATCGAGGCTTTGTAGCTGGTCGACCATGTCCAGAATCCGGCTTAGGTCGTCTACAAAGCCGCTGGCTTGGTCATCGCTGACAGCGAGTCGGGCCAAGTGAGCGGCCCGGCGCACATGAGATTCTTCAAGCGCCATGATCGATATTTCCTCATAAACGTGATGGAACATAATCGGCTTTAAGCGGTATACATACCGATATCAAAAAAACGTCTTGTGTTGCAGACGTGGAAAATAGCCGCAAAAGGTACCACATCTTGGCCTTAACGGGCAGTGTTAGGCGCGACTCGTGCTTGCTGCCAGGGGTTGCGGTGATACCGTTTGCATCCGCACAGGGTTCCCGGTCTGCACTAGGTAAAACATCCATGTTTAAACGTTTGAGGGGGCTGTTTTCCAGCGATCTATCGATCGACTTGGGTACGGCCAACACACTGATTTATGTTCGCGGTCGCGGTATCGTGCTCGATGAGCCGTCCGTGGTTGCTATCCGCCAGTCTGGCAATATGCGCAGCGTCGCGGCAGTTGGTACTGATGCCAAGCGAATGCTGGGGCGTACGCCCGGCAATATTACCGCGATTCGGCCGATGAAAGATGGCGTTATTGCCGATTTCACCGTCACCGAGCAGATGCTTCAGCACTTTATCCGTAAAGTTCACCAAAGCACCTTCTTAACCCCCAGTCCGCGTTCTGGTATGCGTTCCTTGCATGTCAACACAAGTAGAACGTCGGGCGATTCGTGAGTCTGCCGAAGGGGCAGGTGCCCGCGAGGTGTTCTTGATCGAAGAACCCATGGCGGCGGCAATTGGCGCTGGCCTTCCGGTTGATGAAGCGCAGGGGTCGATGGTGGTGGATATCGGTGGTGGTACCACTGAAATCGCGATTATTTCACTCAACGGCGTGGTCTACTCCGAATCGATTCGGGTGGGCGGCGACCGCTTTGATGAGGCCATTACCGCCTATGTACGTCGTCACTACGGCAGCCTGATAGGCGAAGCGACAGCCGAACGCATCAAGGAAGAGATTGGTTGCGCCTACCCCGGTGGCGAACTGCGCGAAATTGACGTGCGCGGTCGTAATCTGGCCGAAGGCATTCCACGCAGCTTCACGCTCAATTCCACGAAACCCTGGAAGCATTGCAAGAAACCCTGGGTTCTATCGTGGCCGCCATTAAGAGCGCCCTTGAGCAGTCACCGCCTGAGTTGGCATCCGACATCGCTGAGCGAGGCTTGGTGCTAACGGGCGGTGGGGCGCTGTTGCGCGACCTGGACAAGCTGATCGCTGAAGAGACAGGGTTGCCGGTAATTGTTGCCGAAGACCCGTTGACCTGCGTTGCTCGCGGCGGTGGTAAGGCGCTGGAGATGATTGATCAGCACACCTTTGAGTTGCTGTCGAGCGACTAATCGCAGCGGTTAATTGCGGGGGATTGCCTATTAAACCGCTGTTTTCGCACGGGCCACTGCCGGGCTACCGGCTGTTTTTTTGCGTCTTGGCCGCCAGTGCATTGATGTTTGTCGACCAGCATTTCACGCGTATGGAGAAAGTGCGCGCGCAAATGTCGATGGTCGTTGCTCCTATTCAATGGGTCGTCAGTGTGCCTAGCGACCTGTTGAATTGGGGGTCGCTTGCGCTCTCTGACCAGCAGGCGTTGGTGGATGAAAACCGTCGCCTGCGTGAGCAGATTCTCACCCTTTCCCATCGTGGTCAGCGAATGGCGAATTTGACCGCGGAAAACAGCGAGCTTCGCGAATTGCTAAAAGCCGCGAAGCGGCGTGATATTCCTTATATCACCGCCGAACTGTTGTCGCTTGATAACGACCCCTTTAGTCATCAGATGGTGATTAATCGCGGCCATCGCAATGGCACCTACGTGGGCAGCCGGTGATTGATGCCTCGGGCTTGGTGGGGCAAATTACCGCGGTCTCTGCCTACTCAAGTCGGGTACTGCTGTTAGCTGATGCCAGTCATGCGTTGCCGGTTCAGTTAAACCGCAATGGCTTACGTTTTATCGTCCAAGGGGCGGGACGTTACAGCAGCGTTAATGTGATGCACGTACCTGATACGGCGGATATCCGTGAAGGTGATTTACTGACCACATCGGGCTTGGCTGGACGCTTTCCTCCGGGTTACCCCGTGGCGCGAGTCACCGAGGTGTTTCACGATCCGGGGCAGCCTTTTGCTCGCGTGACGGCCGAACCGATGGCTCAACTGCAGCGCTCGCGTCATTTCTTGCTACTTTTTCCGCCCCCGCGAGAGGAGGTAGAAGAACATGCCTGGGATGAGACGCTGGATATCTCCGCAGAGGCCTTGCGCTCTTCACTCCAGCTTTCAACAAGCCCCAATAATGCGTTGCGCGACTCAAATGCATCATCTCAAGAGGTGCCCTGATGCCACGAGCACCGATTGTTCCGCTAGTGATTATTTGGTTTAGTTTGGTCTTGGCTCTTTGCTTGCAGGTGATGCCGCTGGCCGATGGCTGGCAGGTATATCGCCCCGAGTGGTTAGGGCTGATGCTGATCTACTGGTGTATGCGCACACCCGACAGAGTCGGCGTTTTTCATGGCTTTGTGCTGGGGATTTTGATGGATTTAATTGAAGGCACCGTGCTGGGCCAGCATGCGCTTATTTATGCACTGCTGGCCTTCTTGTGTGCGCGGTCTATCCCCGCTTCCGTGCTTATTCACTGGTACAGCAATCAGCGCTGGTGCTGGTGCTGTTGGGCTTGATGCAGCTAGTCGCTCAATGGCTACGCACTATCGTGGTGATTTTTCGATTCATTTAGCCTTTTGATTCCCGCGCTGATCAGTGCGTTGCTATGGCCATGGCTAGCGACGATGTTTCAAGCATTAGAACGTCGGTTGGCCGCTTCATGACTGCGCCTGTTTTGTGTTTAGCGTCTGCCTCTCCACGCCGTCGAGCTTTGCTGGCATCCATTGGTGTGCCGGTCGCGGTTCACCCTTGTGATATTGATGAGACTCCGCAGGTGGGTGAGTCGGCTCAAGCGTATGTGCAGCGATTAGCAGTTGCCAAAGCCGAGGCAGCAGCCCCTTTTACCCACTTGCCTATCCTAGGTTCAGATACCGCTGTGGTGGTCGATGGGCGTATCCTAGGTAAACCAGCGAATGCTGAGAGGGCGCCGAGATGCTGCGGCTGCTTTCGGGGCGGTGCCACGAGGTGCTTACCGCTGTGGCGGTACGTGGGCCAGAAGGTATGCTCTCCTCCTGCGTGACTACTCAGGTAACAATGCGTGAGATAAGCGCTGATGAAATCGTTGCCTATTGGCGCACGGGTGAACCTGCTGATAAGGCTGGTGGCTACGCAATACAGGGATTAGCCGCCATATTTGTAAAACAGATTCAAGGCAGTCACTCAGCAGTGGTAGGGCTACCGCTGTATGAGACGACGCACTTGCTATGCCGACAGGGAGTTCCTATCTGGCAGCGCGTTTAATTCTCTAGATATAGAGGGCAACGCCGCCTGTATCGCTGGCAAGGAATACGTCAACCAACAAGGAATTTTGCATGAGCGGTGAAGTTCTCATCAATTTAACGCCAATGGAAACCCGCGTCGCGCTGGTTGAAAATGGCGTTTTGCAAGAGGCACTGATCGAGCGTTCCCGTCGGCGTGGCATCGTGGGCAATATCTACAAAGGCAAAGTCGTCCGTGTACTGCCTGGTATGCAGGCTGCCTTTGTTGATATTGGCTTAGAGCGGGCGGCATTTATTCATGCCCACGAAGTGATGCCACCCGGCACACCGCTCGATGAGCAGCAGACCATCGGCCAGTTACTTCATGAAGGCCAGGCGTTGGTGGTGCAGGCGACCAAAGACCCTATTGGAAGTAAAGGTGCGCGCTTAACCACGCACCTCTCGATCCCTTCCCGCTATTTGGTGTATATGCCCGACTCGCCGCATCACGGCGTTTCGCAACGCATCGAGGATGAGCGTGAACGCGAGCGTTTAAAAGCCCTGCTGGATAACAGCGTGGCGGAGCAGACGCTGGATGTGACGGGTGGCTTTATTGTCCGAACTGCCGCGGAAGGCGTAGGTGACGAAGAGCTAAAAGGCGATATGCACTTTCTGTTGCGGCTGTGGCGTAAGGTGAGTGAGCGTAAAGTCACCGCGACGCCACAAAGCGTCATTTATGATGATTTGCCGCTCTTTATGCGCACTCTGCGCGACGTAATGCGCGACGATATTGAAAAAGTGCGTATCGATTCGCGGGAAAACTTCGTCAAACTGGTCGAGTTTGCCGAAGAGTTTATGCCCGATGCCGTTGAGCGGATTGAGT
This sequence comes from Halomonas sp. PA16-9, assembly GCF_009728585.1. Taxonomy (NCBI): domain Bacteria; kingdom Pseudomonadati; phylum Pseudomonadota; class Gammaproteobacteria; order Oceanospirillales; family Halomonadaceae; genus Halomonas; species Halomonas sp. PA16-9. Next base: position 1,973,865 of record NZ_CP040451.1, read on the forward strand.
ACTACCCAGGTGAGCGCCCCATCTTTGATCTCTACAGTGTCGAGGATGAGATCCAGAAAGCCTTGGGTCGCAAGGTGCAGCTGAAATCCGGTGGTTATCTGGTGATTGACCCCACCGAGGCAATGACCACCATTGATGTTAATACCGGCGGCTATGTGGGTCACCGCAACCTTGAAGAGACCATTTTCAAAACCAACCTTGAGGCGGCCACGGCGATTGCCCGCCAACTTCGGTTGCGCAACCTGGGCGGTATCATCATTATCGACTTTATCGATATGAACGATGTTGAGCATCAGCGGCAAGTGTTGCGAGTATTGGAAAAAGCCTTAGAGCGCGACCACGCTAAAACCAAGTGTACCGGTGTTACCGAGCTTGGCTTGGTTCAGCTTACCCGCAAGCGCACCCGGGAGAGCCTAGAGCAAACGATGTGTGAAGCGTGCCCAACCTGCAGTGGGCGCGGCACACTTAAAACGCCTGAGACTGTCTGCTACGAAATTTTCCGTGAGATTCTGCGCGAAGAGCGTGCCTACAGTGCTGAAACTTATATGGTGCTTGCATCGCAGCCCGTTGTTGACCGCTTACTAGATGAAGAGTCAGCGGCAGTGGCTGACCTGGAGACGTTTATCAATAAAACGATCCGTTTTCAGGTTGAGCAACACTACTCCCAAGAGCAGTACGATATTGTGCTGATGTAACCATGCTGACTCGTTCGCTGGTGCGTTGGAGTTTGCTGATAGCGGCCTGGCTTTTGGGCAGCGCGGCTGTGCTGCTGTTGCTGCTGCGTCTAGCGATCAGCCAATCCGATGCCCTTACCCCCCACATTGAAGCGTTACTCGAGGCGCGCATTGGCGTGCCGGTGACCATCGAGCGCTTATCGCTATCGCTAGCGCGTAGCGATCTACTGCTACGGCTTGACGGGGTGAACGCGGAAACCCCGATGGCCAAGCACTCTTTTCCCTTGAGCATGCGGGGCTGCGCTTAGATACCTGGGCGTCGTTTGCCAATCTGGCACCGATTTTTAGTGATGCGCGTATCAGTGGTACACAGTTTCACCTCTATCAAGGTTCGGGGAGGTCTTTACAGTGGCCTGAGCCTGCGGAGTTACCGCTATTGATGGCGGCAGAACCCGATGTGGATCTGGCCACAATTGATAGCTGGGCGGGCTTGATTCTACGCCAACGCCTGTGGGTGGATGACACGCGGGTTGTACTGCACGGCAAAGACGACACCGTGATGCTGTATGCTCAGACACTGCTGCTGACCGGTGATGAGCGGCGCACAAGGTTAGAGGGCGCCATCAATATTGCCCCATCGTTAGAGCAGGCTCGCGATATAGACCTTCCTGCGGCGGAAATGAAGGTCGAAATGCAGCCCGGCCGACGAGGTTTTAGCGATTTTTCGGCAGCACTGCAGTTGGATATTCAGCTTGATCAGTTAGTGGTTCTGGCGGATATGTTTCGGCCTGATCATGCCGCCTATTTAGAGCAAGCCGGGGGCAGTGCGCGGCTATGGGGGCGTTGGACCACCGGGCGCCTTGAGGAAGCTCGTGTTGCCGTCGACGTTCCACAGTTGACGCTTCGCCACCAGGTTCAGTACGCGGTGTTAAGAGATATTAAGGCTAATGGCCTGTGGCAGCGCGACGGCGAAGGTGGTGAGGCGTGGCTAAGCGGCGACGCGGAGAGCGTTGAGTGGGCCCAGCCCCCTGGAGGTAACGTTGGGCCAGCGTTGCCACGCCACTGGCATGCCACCCACCAACCAGGACAGTGGGAAGTGCGCACCAGCGCCTTTGAGCTTGCCTCGCTGACCGCTTGGCGTGACTACGTATTGCTCCCTGAATCCGTCACCAGGGTATTGCAAACCCTTGCTCCCCGTGGGCAAGTCGAGGGGTTGCACGTGGGGCAGCAGGATGGTCACTGGGGAGTGGATGCGGCGCTAACCGGCGTGGAGGTCTCACCGTGGCAGCAGGCACCGGGCGGAGGCCCGCTGGATGCCTGGGTACAGGCGCGGGATTTACGCGGCCGCGTGCTGTTTAGCAGCAACGGTGAAAGCACTCTCTACTTTCCTGAGTTTTTTGCCGCTCCCATGCAACTGCGACGTGCTGAAGGGGAAGTGGGTGGGTATACGACGGCCCCAATACCATGGTGAGTGGCAAGCGCCTAAGCGTCGACTGGGACGGCGCCCAGATAGCGGGCGGCTTTGGTTTGGTGACGGGTAATCAGCGTGGGCATTTTGGTTTAGACCTCAATTTCAGTGACGTGGATGCTGTTGAGCGTCCGCTGGCCCAGTGGTTGCCGCTCAGCGTCATGGATGACGAGCTTCGCGAATGGCTGCTTAATGATATTGGTGGCTACGTGAGCGAGGGCTCTCTGCAGCTTAGCCAACCGTTAGGCGAAGGGGCGACCGCCAACGACTTTACTGCAACGCTCGCTCTGGCGGTGACCCAAGGACATTTGCCGATCGCGCCAGGCTGGCCACGTCTTGACGACGTCGAGGGGCGCTTAAAGTGGCAAAACAGAGTGTTAGAAGCTGAAATTGATAACGCCCAGAGCCATGGCATCACTGCTTCAGAGGGTGAGGTGGTGATGGAGGATGAGACGCTCAACCTTTCGGGGCAGTTAAAATCGGATGGGCCAGCGCTGATATCATTTTTACAGGCAATGCCCGAGATTGATCTTTCCCCACTAAGTGATTTGCGCGTAACGGGTGGCGTTAACGGCGATATTGCGTTGTCGTTGCCGTTGGCAAACCCTGAAGCGCTGCAACTGGAAATCAATGCTCGGCCACGCTTTCCGGAAGTGGTGTATAAACCGCTCGATCTACGTCTTCAATCGGTTGAGGGGGATCTCGCCTGGCTTCAAAACGGGAAGAGTTCAGGTCTCGTCGGTGAGGTTAGTGGGCAGTTGCTGGGAGGCCCTATCAACGCTGATATTGATACTCAACGCAACGACATACAGCTGCAGGGGAGTGTCGCCACTGGGGCGCTTTTTGGGCTTGCAGGGTTGGATAGTCAAGGGCGTATGCCGCTAGAAGGACCGCTAGAGTGGCAGGGCAGTGTCGCCCTAACGCCAACGCCCATCCTGCGCTTGGAGAGTCGTTTAGTCGGCGTCACCAGTCATCTTCCCGAGCCCTTTGCAAAATCGTCACAGCAGGCCTGGCCCTGGACATTAACCGCCGATATGGACACAAAACGTATCGAAAGCCGCCTAGCCGATATCGCTTCTGCACGACTGCAACAGCTTAATGGCTCGCTTGCCGGGACGCTAAATTTAGGCAGCCAGGCGGTGCGCCTGCCCGACTGGCCCTCCCAGCCAGGGGTTAGTATCGATGCTGCCCTACCTCGCATTGACCCGCTAGCGTGGCAGCAGGCGATTTCACCGCTAATGCCCAGCGGGTTGCTCAGTGCGTCGGGTGGAGGTACTCAAATACCGTTGGCGGTCTCGTTAGCCACACCCTGTGTGGTTTACCAAAGGGAGTGTTTAGGCAGCCTTAACGCGTCGGGAGGCGTGAACGATGGCCGGATCGATTTGGGGCTAAGCGGTAATCTGGTCACTGGGCATTTACTGTACGCTCAATCACCGCAACCGTTAGATGTGGCCATTGAAGCGCTGGCGCTTGATCGCTTGCTGGCGTTAGCCAATGTTGAACACGACAGCGATGCTCCGATGCCAGACTCCTGGATGGAAACGGTCGACACCCAGCGCAAGGTGCCTGTGGCCATTCCTGATTGGCTAGCCGATGTGCCCAATGGACGATTACGCTTAGCCGAAATTGCTATGGGACCGCGCCGCTTCGGCCCTTTGACTGCTTACTGGAAAACTGACGGCGAGCGTTTTTCGCTTACGCCCGTTGGCTTAACTCTGGGTCAGCTCTCTGCGCGAGGTGAGCTTTACTGGGAGGGAGACGCTGTTTCCAGTCATACCCGTGCGGACATTACGATTCAGGGTGGCGACATCGGCACCGCCCTTGAGCGTCTTGACCAACCGGTGGCCATGCGTAGCCGAAGTACCGATGTGGCTGCTTCGCTTGATTGGCCGGGGGCGCCCTGGCAGTTGGAGTTAAGCCGCTCAGATGGCTATATCAGTACCGACATTCGTGATGGCCGCTTTGTCACTCTGGAATCGGCACCTGCGCGCTTAATTGGCTTGCTCAATTTCGATAATATTTTACGTCGTCTACGCTTGGATTTTTCCGACGTTACCGGCCGCGGCACGGCATTTGACCGTGTTAAGGGGACGGCTGATGTTACTGGTGAGTTGCTGACGCTGCGCGGGCCATTGCAAATTGATACTCCGGCCACCACCCTAACGCTTACCGGCAGTGTCAACCTGGTGACGCGTGAACTTGACCAGCGGCTTGGCGTCACACTACCAGTGACGCAAAGTTTACCGATCGCGGCGATTGCCGTTGGCGCACCCATCGTGGGTGGCGCGCTGTTCCTTGCTGACCAGCTGTTTGGCGACGCCTTAGATCGCGCCACGACACTCCATTATCGCGTGCGAGGCCCTTGGACTTCGCCGCAGGTTACTTTAGAAGGCCCCCAATGACCGCATATAAAAGTGATGTAGATACGGCCGCCGCCATTCTGTTGACCCCCGGAGGACTCGATTTAGAGGCTCTGGAAACGGGGTTGGGCTACGCCATGGGCGCGGGCATTGACTATGCCGATCTCTATTTCCAGCGTACCTGGCAAGAGGGCTGGGTACTGGAGGATGGAGAGGTAAAAGAGGCCAGCTACAATATTGACGGTGGCGTCGGCGTACGCTCACTGGCAGGTGAAAAGACTGGCTTTGCCTACTCCAACCAAATAACGGCCGATGCGCTAATGGACACCGGCCGCACGGCGGCAGGCATCGTCCGCAGCGGTCAACGTCTGCCTGGACAGTTGGTGCGCCCGGTATCCGCCATGTCGCGCTATGCGGGAATCGACCCCCTGGCCGGGCTAAGCGCGGAAGACAAAGTCGCCATGCTAAAACAGGCTGACAAAATCGCGCGTGCTGCAGACCCGAGCATCAGTCAAGTGAGTGCTTCTCTTTCAGGTACCTACGAAGTAGTGCTGGTGAGGGCAAGCGATGGCACCTTGGCGGCGGATATTCGCCCGCTGGTGCGCTTTAATGTCAGCGTTATCGCGGTTAAAAATGGTCGTCGTGAACGCGGCAGTGCGGGCGGCGGTGGCCGTTACTCCATGGCCAAGCTGCGCGATGACCAAGTTGCCGAGCAGTACGCCAAAGAGGCGGTGCGTCAGGCACTGGTCAACCTGGAAGCCGTCGATGCGCCCGCGGGGCAAATGCCTGTGGTGCTGGCGTCGGGGTGGCCGGGAATTTTGCTTCATGAAGCCGTCGGCCATGGTTTGGAAGGGGATTTCAACCGTAAGGGCAGTTCCGCTTTTGCTGGCAAAATGGGCGAGCGCGTGGCCGCAAAAGGTGTGACGATTGTCGATGATGCGACACTATCGGATTGCCGTGGCTCGATGAGCGTGGATGACGAGGGCACGCCGGGCCAATACACGCCGCTTATCGAAGACGGCATTTTGACTGGCTATATGCAGGACAAACTCAATGCCCGCTTAATGGGCATGGCTCCCACAGGCAATGCGCGACGCGAATCCTTTGCCCACCTGCCGATGCCGCGCATGACGAATACGGTCATGCTTGCGGGCCAAGATGAACCCAGCGATATTATCAAAAGCGTTAAGCGCGGTATTTACGCGGTGAGCTTTGGGGGGGGCAGGTGGATATCACCTCTGGCAAATTTGTGTTCTCTGCCAGCGAAGCCTACTTGATTGAAGACGGTAAGGTGACGGCGCCGGTGAAAGGCGCCACCTTGATTGGTAACGGGCCGGAAGCGATGCAGCGTGTTTCCATGATTGGCCATGATATGGCGCTGGATACCGGTATTGGCGTGTGTGGTAAAGAAGGGCAGGGCGTGCCGGTGGGTGTGGGCCAGCCCACCCTGAAATTGGATGAGCTGACCGTCGGCGGCACGCAGTCTTGATAGGCGGTCTTGAAAAATGGTCTTAAAGAGCTGTTTTTAAAGTGCGAGGGTTTCGCGCAGGTGTTTGAAGAGCTTGCGCGAGCTGGTCGGCGGTTTGCCCTGTTCGCGTTCCCGCTGGGCGTTGCGAATCAATTGACGCAGTGTCTGGCGATCGGCGTCGGGGTGCTCCGTCATAAACAGGTCAACTGCCGCATCGCCCTCGTCAATTAAGCGTTCCCGCCATTTTTCCAGTCGGTGGAACGCGTGGTCGCGCTGCTCTTGCTCCTGATCGATGGAGTCGAACACGGCTTGAATGGCGGTAAGATCCTCTTTACGGATCAGCTTACCGACATACTGCATATGGCGGCGGCGACCTTCATGGGAGCGAATACGCGAGGTTTCCTCGATAGCGCGTAGCATATCGTCAGAGAGGGGAAACGGGCGCGTTCCGCCGGTCGCATGGCGATTAAGGTTTCCCCAAGTGCCTGTAAGGCATGCATTTCGCGTTTGAGTTGCGACTTGCTAGGGCGTTCTTCCTGTTCTTCTACTTCAATGGGATCGGGACGTTGCTTACGCATAGTGTGACTCACAGACAAGATTCGTGGCGGCATTATACCAGCTGCGAGTACAACATTGATTCGCCGATGACACTCTCTTGCAAGACTTTGGTTGAGAGGCATTCGGTTGAAATAGGAGGCCATATGGCACAGGCATTTGATGCATCCGCGCAGCAGTCGCTATTGACCGCGCGCGCCGAAGAGGCGTTAGCGTTGGCGAAGCGCTTGGGCGCGGATGCTGCCGAAGTAGGCGCAAGCGTCGATCAGGGTATAGGCGTTAGCGTACGCCTGGGCGAAGTTGAAACGGTTGAGTTATCCCGTGACCAAGGCATTGCCGTCACGCTATACGTGGGTCAACGTAAAGGCAGCGCTTCATCCACTGATGCCAGCAGTGCCTCGATCCAGGCAGCCGTAGAGAAAGCGCTGGCGATTGCCCGCTATACCGGCGAAGACCCGGCCGCAGGGCTGGCCGATGCCTCCCTTATGGCTACTGAGTTGCCCGATCTAAAAGTGCACTACCCCTGGGCGCTCACAACGGATGAGGCGATTGAGTTAGCGCTTGCCTGCGAGCAGGCGGGGCGAGACGTTGACGGCATCTCACAGTCAGATGGCGCGTCTCTCTCCAGTGGCGAAGGGGTGCGCGTTTACGCCAATAGCCACGGCTTTTTAGGTACCCAAAAGGGCAGTAGTCACTCTCTTTCTTGCATGCTGATTGCCCAAGACGCGAGCGGTATGCAGCGTGATTATGACTACACCTCTGCCCGTGACCCCAAGGCGCTACGTGACCCCGCTGAGGTGGGGCGCGAAGCCGCGATGCGTACGCTGCGCAGGCTAGGTGCTAAACGGCCGCCAACGGGCACCTTTCCGGTGCTGTTTGACCCATCGTTGGCCAGTGGCTTGATTGGCCACCTGCTCGGTGGGTTAGCCGGTGGTGCGCTTTACCGGCAGGCCTCGTTTTTGTGCGACCGGCTCGGTACACCATTGTTTCCCGACTGGTTTAGTCTCGAAGAGCGGCCAATGGAGATTGGCGCCACGGCAAGCTCACCGTTTGATGGCGAGGGCGTGCAAACGCGCAATAATCGCTTTATCGATCAGGGACGCATTGCCAGCTATATGCTCTCTTCTTACAGCGCTCGTCGTCTCGATATGCAAACCACGGGCAATGCCGGTGGGGCACGTAACGTGCGTTTAGCAACGCCACTGCAATCACGCGAAAGCTTGCTGCAAGAGATGGGGCGGGGTATTTGGGTGACTGAGTTGATGGGCCAAGGTGTCAACGGTGTGACCGGTGACTATTCCCGCGGTGCAGCAGGTTTTTGGGTCGAAAATGGAAAGGTGCAGTACCCGGTCGAAGAGTTCACCATTGCCGGAAACCTGGAGCGGATGTTTGCTGGCTTAGTAGGTATTGGCGATGACACTGATACCCGTGGCAGTGTTCACACGGGTAGCTGGTTGATTGATGCCATGACCGTGGCGGGGGACTAACAAGCCAAGCGGCGGCTTACTGATCCTCCTCAAAGCGGGCGTCGAACAGCGCTTGAATCGCTTCAAGCGCCTGTTCGGCGTCATCGCCTTCGGCGGTGATTCTAAGCTCGGTGCCACAAGGTGCGGCAAGCATCAGCAGTGACATGATATTGGCGGCGTCGGCGGCCTGTTGCTGTTTGTAAACGCGTATTTTTGCCGTGAACTGTTGGCCGCATTTGACCAGTTTTGTCGCCGCGCGAGCGTGTAGCCCGCGTTGATTGGTAAGTGTAAGTATGCGTTCTGGCACCCTGGTTCCTTTTCGCCGAGTGGTGTCATTAATGGATAGACGCGCTTAAGAGGTCTCTGGCCGCTCGTTAGGTGTGGAAGCGCTGACGAGGGGAGCGGCCAACTGTTCGCTTATGGTGTAGTGCAGACCCAGTTCGCGGTGGCGAAGTTGAACTTCGCCCATGCTAGGAGTCAATTTTTCCGCTAACTTCTCGGCCATATAGACCGAGCGGTGCTGGCCACCAGTACAGCCAATCGCGATAGTCATGTAGCTACGTTGGCTATTCTGGTAAGCGGGTAGCCAACGCTCTAGCCAGGCCAAGATGTCGTCGCTCATGGCATCAACAATCGGATAGCTGTTCAAAAAAGCCACGATTTCCGCGTCGCGGCCAGTGAACTGGCGCAGCGTGGGATCCCAGTACGGATTTGGCAGGCAGCGCACATCGAAGACCAGGTCGGCGTCTAATGGTACGCCGCGTTTATACCCAAACGATTCCAGCGTTAGCGTCAGTTTATCGCGCCGCTGATGGGCTACTTGGTCGGTAATGCGACGGCGTAAATCGTGCACCGATAATCGTGATGTATCGATCAATAGATCGGCCAGATCGCGAATATCCTCTAGCGTCGTCTCTTCTTTATTGATCGCCTCTTCCAGCGTCATTTCGCTATCGCGGGTCAGCGGATGACGGCGACGCGTTGCTGAGTAACGCTCAAGCAGTATGCGTGCATCGGTGGTCAGGTAAATAACTTGAAAGTCGATTTTACGCTGGCGCAACTCGTCTAATAAAGAGGGCAGGCGCTCCAGAGCTCCCGGCAAATTGCGGGCATCAATACTCACCGCTAAATGTGCTCGGTCGCCCTGGTCACGCAGTTCATCCACCAACGACCCCAGCAACATAGCTGGGAGGTTATCAATCGCGTAGTAGCCAAGATCTTCCAGCGCTTGCAAGGCGATAGATTTACCTGACCCGGAGCGGCCGCTAATGATCACCAGTTGCATAGAGTCTCTCTTTGCTTTGATCAAGCTGCGTTGAGGGTGGTGAGCGGATAACCTGCTGTGATCTGCCCTGAACAGGGTTTCAGACCCTTAGGCCGCTGATTGCTCGCGAATTTTGGCGGTAATCAGCTCAAGCAGTTCGCGCTGGCTGGTTGCTTTACGCAGTTGCTGGCGCGTGTCCGCATCATTCATGATGGTCGCTACCTGACCCAGTAGTGAGAGATGCGTGTCATCTGCCTCTTCGGGTACCAACAGGACAAACACCAGATCTACCGGGTCGCCGTCGATAGCGTCAAAATCGATCGCTTCAGCCAGTTTCAAAAATCCAGCGATAGGGGCGTTGCAGTGGGGGCTACGCGCATGAGGAATAGCCACGCCGTTACCAATACCCGTACTACCTAAGCGCTCGCGGCCGATTAAACGGCTAAACACTTCTTGGCTGTCCAGGCTGGGGATATTTTGGGCGATAAAGGTGCTGTAAAACTCCAGCACCCTTTTTTTGCTGCCCCCGGGGACGTCGAACAGAACGCGTTCCGGGGGGAGTATGGTTTCCAACGTCATTGAATTAACGCACACCGGCGCCTTGGGCGCGAGCTTGTGCTTTTTCCTTGTGTTTAACGAGTTGACGGTCGATTTTGTCCGCTAGTGCGTCGATAGCGGCGTACATATCACTGTCTAGGGCTTCCGCATGTAAGTCAGCACCTGCGGCGTGCAGCGTACAGGCGGCCTGCTGGCGCTCTTTCTCCACTGATAAGGTGACTTGCACCGTAGTTATATTGTCGTAATGGCGCTCTACACGCTCAAGCTTCTCGTTGACATAGTCACGCAAGGCGTCAGTCAGTTCTACGTGATGACCAGTGATATTTACTTGCATTGACGTGCTCCTTATCCATCGGACTGTACTTCGATTGTAACCCTTTTTGCCGCGTTGCAAAGCCCTTGTCGAGAGTTTCCCTGAAACGTTAACGAAGTTAGCGCAAACGACGCCGTTCACTGGAAGAGGGAATGCCCATGGCTTCACGGTATTTCGCCACCGTACGACGCGCCACTTGAATCCCTCCTTCGCCTAATAGCGTCACTAAGCGGCTGTCTGAAAGCGGCTTGCCGGGCGGCTCCTCTTGAATCAGTTTCTTGAGTCGTGCACGGATGGCGGTGCTGGAGTGGCTGTCGCCATCTTGACCGCTCACCTGGCTTGAGAAAAAGTATTTGAGTTCAAACACACCACGGGGTGTATGGATATATTTTTGCGTCGTTACCCGTGAAATAGTCGACTCGTGCATCTCCACGGCTTCGGCAATGTCGGCCAGTATCAGTGGTTTCATGGCTTCTTCGCCGTGCTCTAAAAAGCCAATCTGGCGGGTAATGATTTCGCGACCAACACGCAGCAGCGTATCGTTTCGGCTAGAGAGGCTCTTGATCAACCAGCGCGCTTCCTGCAAGTGCTCTTTGAGAAACTGGTTGTCATCGCTTTTATCCGCACGCTTAATCAAGCTGGCGTAGTCGGGCTGAATGCGCAGCCGTGGCAGGGCCTCGGGGTTGAGCTCTAAATGCCAGCCTTCATTATCGTGGCGGACGACTAGATCGGGGGTGACATAGCTGTCATCGGTGTCGCCGTAGGCGCTGCCTGGGCGTGGGTCTAGGCTGCGAATAAGCAGGATGACATCGGCCAGCTGTTCGTCGTCGAGCCCTAGACGGCGTTTCAGCAGACGCATATCGTCTTTGCCAAGCGCTTCGAGAAACTGCCGCACCAAGCGGCGGGCGGGAACCAGCAGTGGCGTATCATCGGGGAGAGCGGCGAGCTGCAGCATCAAGCATTCACGCAAGTCACGGGCAAATATGCCGGTCGGCTCAAACTGCTGGAGCTTGAGTAGAATGGTTTCCACTTCGCGCTGGCTTAGCCCGTCAATGCCCTGGGCACGAAGCCCTTCACGGATGTCGTTGAGCGGCTGGGTCAGGTAGCCGTTGGCGTCTAGCGCGTCGATTAAACTTTCCGCGACAAGCTGCTCGCGAGCGCTAAAATCGGTCATGGCGAGTTGCCACAGCAGGTGGCCATGAAGGCTCTGCCCGGCTGCCTGGCGCTCAAAGTCGGGGCCTTCGCTGCTGCTGCCCCCCTGGCTTCCCATATCTTGATAGGTATCTGACCAGTCGCTATCTACCGAGAGCTCAGTAGGGATGCTCTCTGACCACTCTTCTTCCTTAGGCTCGCTGACAGCCTGTTCACTAAATTCATCTTCCTGCTCCAGCATGGGATTGGCATCGAGGGCCTGCTGAATTTCTTGACGAAGATCCAGCGTAGAGAGTTGCAGCAGCGCAATGGCCTGCTGCAACTGGGGCGTCATGGTCAGCTGTGTGCCGATACGCAGTTGGAGAGAAGCTTTCATGACCATCTGAGAACCACTCGTTAATCAGAATGCTCCACCCTAGTGCGAGTGAGTGCTTGGCGCAAGTGCAATAAGCATGCCATTGGTCGTAAAGTTGTTTTAAAGCGCTATTTAGGGGCAATTAAGGCAAAAACATTACAGGCGAAAATCGGCGCCCAAATACACATCCCTTACTTTTTGGTTGGTGAGAATCGAGGCGGGCGAGCCACTGGCGATGATTTGCCCATCGCCGACGATATAGGCGATATCGCAAATGTCTAGTGTTTCACGCACGTTGTGATCGGTGATCAGCACGCCGATATGGCGCTGTTTCAGTGCACGAATGATGGTTTTAATCTCACCTACCGAGATGGGGTCAACGCCCGCAAAAGGCTCATCGAGCAGAATAAAAGCGGGCTCTGTGGCTAGCGAGCGGGCTATTTCTACACGCCTGCGCTCGCCGCCCGAAAGGCTCATGCCCAGGTTGTCGCGAATATGGGTGATATGGAAGTCTTCGAGTAGCGCTTCCAGGCGCTGTTCGCGGTCGCTGCGGTTAAGCTCTTTGCGGGTCTCGAGTATCGCCATAATATTCTCGGCAACCGAGAGTTTGCGGAAAATAGACGCCTCTTGAGGTAGATAGCCAATCCCCGCGGCTGCGCGCTCGTGCATGGGGGCGCGCGTTAAATCCACATCGTCGATACCCACCTTGCCAGCGTCGGATTTGACCAGCCCAACAATCATATAAAATGAGGTGGTTTTGCCCGCGCCGTTGGGGCCCAAAAGGCCAACGACACTGCCTTGGGATATCTCCAGATTGATGTCTTTGACCACTCGGCGGCGTTTGTAGCTTTTAGCCAGGTGGTGGGCATAAAGGGTTTTGATCGGCGCAGTGTCAGCAGTGGCCACAGCTAGGCTCCCTATTGTTCAGGCTGAAGGGTCATGCGTATGCGCTGGGGCTCGCTGCCATCAACGTCAGAGCGCGCTTGAATCACTTCTCGGTCAATAAAATACTCAAGGCGACCGCCACTAAAGGTGTCCTCTTGCTGGGTCAGTTCGGCTTGGTCGATCAGCTCTACGCGACGCTCGGCGACGTGATAAATAATCCGCCGCGCCCAGCCTTCCGTGGGGCCTTCTTGCCCTTCGCCTTGATGGCGCAAGTAGGCGCGCTCACCGGTAGCGGTGGCTGTCGAGAGTTCGCCCGCGTCGTTGCGTTCGATCTCTACCCGCTCGCCGCGCAGTTGCATTTCGCCTTGGCGAATGTCCACATCCCCAGTATAAACAGCTGTGCCTGCCCGCTGATCAAGATCTAAACGGTCGGCTTCCACTTCCACTGGGGCCTGGGAAGATGAGTTGGTTTGGGCTAACACTGATAAAGGTATCGCTAAACCGAACAGTGCAGTGTAGAGCAGGGCTGGGGAAATCATGGCTTTCATGGCGGTTCCTATTAGCGTTGTGTGGCCGGGGGTGCGTGCCGCGCACATTATCCGTTAAGCGAACCTGGCTGGTGTTAAGCCAAACGTCCATACGTGAAGCGCTCATTTGCTGCGGCGGTTGCTGCATCAATACCGGTGTGTCACTCCAGGCATGCTGCTCGAGGCCATCATAGTGCAGTAGCTCGGTATCTAGCTGCCAGCCTTCATCTGGTGCAAACAGTCGAGCCGAACCTGACAGCAGCAGGGCTTGGGTAGCGGTGTTGAGCGTGCCTACAGCGGCGCTGGCCAGCCACTGACGGTTTTCGCTGTCATACAGTACTGCCTCGGGCTCTTCCGTCCAGGTTTCGCTGCGCTGCGGGGTATGGATAAGGCGCGGTGTTTTTAGCGACTGCATGACACTGCCGTTATCCCCGAATAGGGTAATCTCGGCATTTTCCAGCACGTGGCCAGGTTCCTGAGCCTGTGCTTCGGGATCGATGCTGGTGTCTTGAGGCCCGGGGGTCAAGCCATACCAGCAGAATCCCCAGCGCGATGACTAGCCCGGCTAACCAGAGGCGTACTTTAAAGCGTTTAAACATTTACGTGCGGCCGTGCAGATAGGTGTCGAGCACCGCGCCCCAGTGTCCTTGAGATTCAAGCAGCGTATCGCAGATCTCACGCACGGCACCGTGGCCACCCAGGCGTTCGGTAGTCCAGTCGGCGTGGGTATGCATATAGTCCGGCGCGTTTGGCACGGTAATGCCGACGCCGCAACGTTTGATAGCCGCTAGGTCGGGTAGGTCGTCGCCACAATAAGCCACCTGCTCTAGTTCAATACCGAGGCGCTGGCAGAGCCCGCGCAGTGTGGCCAGCTTGTCTTCACAGCCTTGGTGAACATGGTCAATGCCGAGTGCCGCCGCGCGTTGGCTAACCATGGGGGAGTCGCGCCCGGTAATCAACGCGACATGTACGCCCACGCGTTTGAGAAGCTTTAGCCCGTGGCCATCCTGGGTGTGGAATGCTTTGATTTCGATACCATCGGCCTGAAAGTAGAGGCGCCCATCGGTAAGGACGCCGTCAACATCCAGTGCTAGCAGGCGTACACGGCGGAGTTGGTCGAGTAGCGAGGCAGGTAGGGTCATAGAACCTCCATATCAATCAGTTCGTAAAGCAGGTCGTGTTGGCGCCGCTGGGTTAAATAACGCCGCTGGCGAGCAGGTCGTGCATATGTAGAGCCCCAATTGGGCGCTGTTGTTCATCAACCACCGCTAGTGCGGTAATACGGCTTTCTTCCATGATGCGTACCGCTTCGGCCGCCAGGATATCGGGGCCTATGCGCTTGCCCGGCCGGGTCATGACATCATCAACGCGCACGTCGCGCAGATTATGGAATTGATCCAGCGTGCGGCGTAGATCGCCATCGGTGTAGACCCCCGCTAATCGTCCTTCGCTATCCACTACGCAGGTAAAGCCAAGCCCTTGCCGGGTAATTTCGAGTAATGCGTCGCGCAGCGGGCTGCCCAATGCGACTTGGGGCAGGCGTGCTCCGTCGTGCATGAGGTCTCTAACGCGTAGCAGTAAGCGCTTGCCCAAACTGCCGCCGGGGTGGGAGAGGGCAAAATCTTCAGCGGTAAAGCCGCGTGCTTCCAGTAACGCAACCGCCAGTGCATCACCCAGGGCGAGGGCAGCGGTGGTGGAACTGGTGGGGGCTAGATCGAGCGGGCAAGCCTCACGCTCGACGCCACTGTTTAGGTGCGCATCAGCGTGCTTGGCAAGCGTGGAGTGGGGCCGCCCCGTCATGCTGACCAGCGGTGTGCCCAGGCGTTTAAGCAGTGGTAGCAGAGCAGTGACTTCGGCAGTTTCGCCCGAGTTAGAGAGCGCCAGTACTACATCTGCGCGGGTAATCATGCCTAGATCGCCATGGCTGGCTTCGCCGGGGTGAACGAAAAAAGCCGGCGTGCCGGTACTGGCAAGTGTCGCCGCTAGCTTGCCAGCAATATGCCCCGACTTGCCCATACCGGTCACCACAACACGACCTTGGCAGGCGAGAATTAGCTCACAGGCGCGATCAAAGCTTTCGTCTAGCTTAGCCTGAAGGCCTCCAATCGCTGCCTGCTCGATTTGTAGCGTACGCAGTGCGCTTTCACGTAGTAGGCTGGAGGTAGCGATAGGCTGGCGCATAGCGTTTTCTCTTAACAATTGAAAATATACAAGTAGTAACCGGTAAGAATAACATCTCGACACCTCTAATAGGCAGTAATTGAGGCGACTCCCTGGGGGGCATACCCGCATCACCAGGGCCGAGAGCAGGTTTAGGCGAGGGTAAGCAAGCCTTTGCAACTTTGATAACCCTGAACAATAGGAAAGCCCATTCGTGCAGTAATGCCTTGTAGCGTTATAGTACAATGTTCGATAATGTTTTAGAAACGCTGTTTTCTAATTGCGATAGCCGCAAGTAGGGTATGCTATACAGCTTTAGTCGCGCCTCGTTAAGAGTCAACTGATCCATGACAGATGCACCCTTTATAGAAATTGAAGAGCTTTACTTTTCGCGTGGTGATCACGAAATTTTCCGTGGCGTGAATATGACCATACCGCGGGGTAAAGTAACCGCGATCATGGGGCCAAGTGGTACCGGTAAAACCACGCTACTGAAGCTGATCGGCGGCCAGCTAACCCCGGAGAGTGGTCGAATACTCATTGATGGGCAGGATGTTCATAAACTGTCCCGGAAGGCGCTATTCACGCTACGCAAGCGGATGGGAATGCTGTTTCAGAGTGGTGCGCTGTTTTCTGATTTGGATGTGTTTGAAAACGTTGCCTTTCCGCTGCGGGTGCATACGGATTTACCCGATACCATGGTGCGTGACCTGGTGTTGCTCAAGCTACAGGCGGTCGGCCTGCGTGGAGCGCGACACTTAACGCCTGCGGAGCTGTCCGGAGGGATGGCGCGCCGGGTCGCATTGGCTCGTGCGGTGGCGCTGGATCCAGAACTGATTCTGTATGATGAGCCGTTTGTTGGTCAGGATCCCATCTCTATGGGCGTGTTGGTGCAGCTAATCAAGCGCCTTAATCAAGCGCTGCAGCTAACCTCGGTGGTGGTCTCCCATGATATCAAGGAGACCTTGAGCATTGCGGACTATCTCTATCTGATCGCCGATGGCCAGGTGGTAGCCCATGGCACACCGCAAACCCTGGACACAAATCAAGATCCCCGGGTTAGCCAGTTTATTCATGGCGAACCTGATGGGCCGGTACCATTTCACTACCCCGCTGAGGCGTTTTATCGCGATATTCTGGGCGGGGCTCCGGTTAAATAGAACCGCTAGAGTGGGTGACATAAGGCGCTTAAATGCACCAATGCAGGGTAAATAAAGGGCAGAGTTAATGCAGTCAAAGTTCTCTAATAGCGCCGCACGTGTTACACGGCTGGGGCGCCGAGGGTGCGACTTAATGGAAGCATTGGGTCGAGCGGGCGTGTTTCTATTCCAGTCGGTGGTCGGCGTGCCTTCCCGGGAAGGCTGGCGATTATGGTTGCACCAGATGCACTTTGTGGGCGTGCTTTCGTTAGCCATTGTATTGGTGTCGGGGCTGTTTATCGGCATGGTGCTGGCACTGCAGGGCTATACCATTTTGGTCGATTTCGGGGCTGAGCAGGCGCTGGGACAAATGGTGGCACTGTCGCTATTGAGGGAGTTAGCCCCAGTGGTGGCAGCACTACTGTTTGCTGGCCGGGCGGGATCTGCGCTCACCGCCGAGATCGGTTTAATGAAAGCGACAGAGCAGCTCACCAGCATGGAGATGATCGGTGTTGACCCACTGCGCCGCGTGGTGGCGCCACGCCTATGGGCAGGCTTTGTGTCACTGCCTATTTTAACGGTTGGGTTTAGTGTCGTGGGCATCTGGGGCGGCTACTTGGTGGGCGTGGAGTGGCTAGGCGTCTTCGAGGGCTCTTACTGGAGCAACATGCAGGCCAATGTAGCCTTTATCAGTGATATCGGTAACGGCATGATCAAAAGCGCCGTATTTGCTTTGGTGGTGACCTGGATCGCGGTATTTCAAGGTTATGATTTGGTGCCCACTTCTGAAGGCATTTCCCGCGCTACTACGCGCACGGTGGTGTATTCGTCGCTTGCAGTATTGGGGCTTGATTTTGTGTTGACCGCCATTATGTTTGGCGGCCTTTAATGGCTGGAGCAGTTTCATGAAACGCAGTAAAACCATGGAGTTCGGTGTGGGCCTGTTTATGGTGGCGGGCATTCTGGGGCTGGTGTTCCTCGGCCTACGTGTGGGTGGACTGACGCTCTCAGCGCCCACGCAGTCGTTTCAGTTAGAGGCCAACTTCGCCAATATTGGTAGTTTAAAACCCCGTGCCAGGGTCACCATGGCGGGTGTGACAGTGGGGCGGGTAGAAGCCATTGAGCTGGATACGCAGTGGTTCGATGCGCGGGTCGTTCTTAGCCTGGATAGCGAGCTTGAGGGTCAGCTCTCCAAAGACTCGATTGCCTCGATCCTGACTGCAGGCTTATTAGGTGAGCAGTACATTGGCCTTAGCGTGGGCGGCGACCCTGAAATGCTTGAGGATGGCGATACGATTCGTGACACCCAGTCGGCACTGGTGTTGGAAGAACTTATCCAGCAGTTTGTGTCCAATATGGCAACTAACTAGTGTTTCAAACGGCAGGCACTAATCCAGTGTAATAACGGGCCCAGTGCAATA
This sequence comes from Halomonas sp. PA16-9, assembly GCF_009728585.1. NCBI lineage: Bacteria > Pseudomonadati > Pseudomonadota > Gammaproteobacteria > Oceanospirillales > Halomonadaceae > Halomonas > Halomonas sp. PA16-9. The sequence continues at coordinate 1,991,630 of NZ_CP040451.1, forward strand.
CCGGGTGGGGAGATGATGGTTATGAATGGAGTGAACTTGATGATGGGTCGTTGGTTATTGGTGGTAATGATGATGGCGGCGTTAATGGTGCCACTGCAGTCACAGGCGCAGTCTCAGACACCAGAAGCAATGATTCGCGATAACGTTGAGTCACTGATGTCGGAACTCGAAGGTCGCAAGGATTATTACGCCAATAATCTTAGCGAGCTTGAGGCGTTAGTGGATAGCAACCTCGAACAAGTGGCGGATTTCCGCTATATCGGGGCCAGCGTGATGGGGAACTACTTCCGCAACGCTTCCCCGGAACAGCGCCGTCGTTTTGTCGATGTGTTTCGCCAAACGCTGATTGATACTTATACTCGTGGGCTAGTGACGTTTGATTATGATGAGCTGCGGGTGCTGAATGCCCAGCAGGCTCAGCGCTATGACGACCAGGCCAGCGTTGCCATGGAAGTGGTGGCCAATAACGGCAAGGTGTACCCCGTAAGCTATAGCCTGAGACTCTCCGACGGCGAATGGCGGGTGGTTAACGTGATCGTTAACGGTATTAATCTGGGTCTGACGTTCCGCAATCAGTTTGACCAAGCCATGCGCGATAACAATCGTGATTATGACGCGGTTATTGACGGATGGTCACCTGAAGTGGGCGTTGAAGAGCTTGAGCAGGGAGGCGATGCGTGACAGTGCTGTTTTCACGCCCCAGTGTAACGGTTAGTGTAGAAAACACTACCTTGCTGGTGGAAGGTGATGTGGAGGTATCCTTGGCGGCCGATTTGGCCGCCTGTGGTGTTAAATGGCTCAAGCACACCGAGCTAACTTCGCTTAGCTTAGACTTTAGTCGCATTGAGAAGGCTAGCAGCGCTGCCATTAGCGTGCTGTTTGAATGGCTTCGAATTTGTCGGCAGCGCGGTATCCATATCCAAGCCATTCTTTTTTCAGCGCCGCTACGCCGACTTGCCTCCCTGGCTGAGTTGGATGCTTTGATCGATCAGCCTGCGGCTACTCTGGCCGTTTAACGCTCCGGCATCGCCAAGCGCACTGCTTTTCTTTATTATGTCTACCCAATTACGTTCATTAATAACGATGACCCCAAAGGAGTTTTCTGCGCCATGCAACCCAACGAGGTAAAAGCACTGCTTGAATCCCGTATCGACGGATGTCAGTTCCATATCCAGGGTGAAGGCTGTAATTTTCAGGTGATTGCGGTTGGCGATGCCTTTGAAGGTCTCTTCCGGTCAAACGTCAGCAGCTTGTCTACGCTGCGCTGAGCGATGAGATCGCCTCGGGTGCGCTCCACGCTATTAGCATCAAAACGTTTACCCCGGTGCAGTGGCAAACTGCACCGGAAAACGTTCAATAACGGTCGCCCCATGGATAAATTAATCATTACCGGCAATGGGTCGGTAGACGGTGAAGTGTGGGTGAGTGGCGCTAAGAATGCGGCGCTGCCTATTTATGTGCCAGCCTGTTGGCCGATGGCCCCGTGGTGATTGGTAACTTGCCGCACTTGCAGGATATTACTACCACCTTAGAGCTGCTCGGCCGCATGGGCGTTGAGCCGGTGATGGGCGAAAAACTGAGTATTCAGTTGGATGGCTCCCAAGTCACTCAGTGTCACGCACCGTATGAGCTGGTTAAGAAAATGCGTGCCTCGATACTGGTGTTGGGCCCTCTGCTTGCCCACTTCGGTAAAGCCGATGTATCGCTACCCGGTGGTTGCGCCATTGGCTCGCGCCCGGTGGATTTGCATATTCGCGGTTTAGAAGCCATGGGGGCGGAGATTCGCGTTGAGGCTGGCTATATCCGCGCGCGGGTGGACGGTCGTCTAAAAGGGGCAACTATCTACTTTGATACCGTGACAGTGACCGGTACCGAAAAACCTGCTGATGGCGGCGACCCTAGCCGATGGCAAAACCGTTCTGGAAAACGCTGCCCGCGAGCCTGAAATTGTCGACTTGGCTGAGTGCTTGATCAAAATGGGCGCTAAAATCAGCGGTCAAGGCACTGACACCATTACTATCGAAGGCGTCGAAAAACTGCACGGTTGCGAGCACGATGTCATGCCCGACCGTATCGAGACAGGCACCTTTCTAGTTGCCGCCGCCATGACTGGCGGACGGGTGAAGGTCAAGCGCACCCGGGCCGATATCCTGGACGCGGTCATTGCCAAGCTGGAAGAGGCGGGTGCGGAAGTCACCAGTGGTGACGACTGGATCGCCCTGGATATGCACGGCAAGCGGCCTAAGGCGGTGAATATTCGTACTGCGCCTTATCCAGCGTTCCCTACCGATATGCAGGCGCAGTTCGTGGCCATGAACGCAGTGGCCGTGGGGCACTCTCGGGTGGTCGAGACGATCTTCGAAAACCGCTTTATGCATGTTCAAGAGCTTAACCGCATGGGCGCCAATATCGTGCTGGAGGGCAACACCGCCTTGATCGAGGGGGTCGAGAAGCTTTCCGGTGCACCGGTAATGGCAACCGATCTGCGCGCGTCGGCTTCGCTGGTGATTGCGGCCATGATGGCCGAGGGGGAAACTCTAGTAGACCGCATCTATCACATTGACCGTGGCTACGAGTGTATCGAAGAGAAATTGCAGCTGCTGGGTGCGCGCATTCGCCGTATTCCTGGCTAGACCATTTCTACTGAGTCTCTGCTGCTAAGCCCCTGCATGCTAATAACCACTGGGCAACACGATGAGTAAGCAACTGATTTTAGCCCTCTCGAAGGGCCGTATTCTGGAAGAGACGCTGCCACTACTGGCCGATGCGGGTATTACACCTGCAGAGGATTTAAGCAAAAGTCGTAAGCTGCTATTTGATACCAACTTGCCCGACGTAAAACTGGTGATTATCCGTGCCACCGACGTGCCCACCTACGTTCAGCTAGGGGCAGCCGATGTCGGTATCGCAGGTAAAGATGTGCTGCTTGAGCACGGTGTCGAAGGGCTTTATGAGCCGTTGGATTTGGAAATTGCCCGCTGTAAGTTGATGACCGCGGGTGTGACCGGCCAGTTGCCAGCCCGTGCCCGGCGTCGGGTGGCAACGAAATTTGTTAACGTGGCGCGACGCTACTACGCCGAGCAGGGAATTCAGGCTGAGGTGATCAAACTTTATGGCGCTATGGAACTGGCGCCGTTAATGAATCTCGCCGATGAAATTGTCGATATCGTCGATACTGGCAATACCCTGCGGGCGAATGGTATGGAGCCGCGTGAGCTTATTGCCCATATCAGCACCCGGCTGGTGGTGAATAAGGCCGCCATGACCATGAAGCATGAGCGTATTAAGCCGTTACTAGAGCGCTTGGACAGTGCGGTCAAAAAGCGTCAGACCCAGCTTGCCGAATGATGTGAGGTGACCCATGAGTGAACCCATGAGCAAACAGACGACTGCAACGATTTCACGCCTATCGACAAGCGATGATGCCTTTAACCATCGACTTGATGCGCTGTTAGATTGGGAAGGGGTGTCTGACAAAGCGGTGCAGGCGCGGGTCGAAGAAATTCTTGCCAGTGTAAAGCAGCGCGGCGATGCTGCGGTAGTGGAAGCCACGAATCGTTTTGACCGACTTGCGGCTACCTCGATGGACGAATTGCAGTTAACGCCCGAGCAGTTGAAAAGAGCGTTTGATAACTTGCCTGCTGAGCAGCGCGAGGCGCTTTCCAGCGCCGCCGAGCGGATTAAGTGCTACCACGAGCGTCAGAAGCCCAGCTCCTGGCAATACGAAGAAGCAGACGGCACGGTACTGGGGCAGAAAGTTGCCCCCCTGGATCGCGCCGGTATTTATGTTCCTGGCGGCAAAGCTGCCTATCCCTCGTCAGTGCTGATGAATGCGATTCCTGCCCATGTGGCCGGCGTGCGCGAAATCGTTATGGTCGTGCCTACGCCGGATGGCGTGCTCAATGAGTTGGTGCTGGCAGCGGCTCACTTGGCGGGAGTCGACTATGTGTTTACCATCGGCGGCGCTCAGGCCGTAGCCGCCCTTGCCTACGGCACTGAAAGTGTTCCTCGAGTCGATAAAATAGTTGGGCCGGGCAATATTTATGTGGCCACGGCGAAGCGTGCAGTATTTGGTCAGGTGGGAATTGATATGATTGCCGGGCCCTCGGAGATTATGGTGGTTTCCGATGGTCAGACTGATCCCGATTGGCTGGCAATGGATCTATTTTCTCAAGCCGAACACGACGAAGATGCCCAGGCGATCTTGGTGAGCTGGGATGCCGGACACTTAGATGCTGTGGAGTCGGCAATTGAGCGGCTACTGCCGACCTTAGAGCGCAAAGAGATCGTGCGTGAGTCGCTGCGTAAGCGAGGAGCGTTAGTGCTCTGCCAGGACGCCCAAGAAGCGATTACGTTGATTAACCGGATTGCTCCTGAGCACCTGGAGCTTTCGGTGGCTGCCCCGAGACGTGGTTAGACGATATTCGTCATGCCGGGGCAATCTTTATGGGGCGTTACACCGCCGAGGCGCTGGGTGATTACTGTGCCGGGCCAAATCACGTGCTGCCTACCTCTGGCACGGCGCGCTTCTCTTCACCGTTGGGGGTTTACGATTTCCAGAAGCGCTCTTCGATTATTCACTGCTCCGCAGACGGTGCTTCTGAGCTGGGCAAAATCGCCTCGGTATTGGCGCGAGGTGAATCACTCACCGCCCACGCCCGCTCCGCGGAGTACCGGATTCGCGATTGATACTGCCAATGCGCTTTGCGCTACGCCAGCGCGTTTTGTAAACAGGCTACGAGTCGCGTGGGCCAGGAGTCTCTTCATTAATTGGGATGGTAGGGAGTGGGCGTTCGCCCACTTCGAGGGTCATCTCCAGGCGCTCGCCGCTACGGACGATGGTGAGTGGTAGCGAGGTGCCGGGTGCGATAGAGGCGATTTCACTCATCGTGGTGCGGGCATCCAGAATAGGCTGGCCATTGACAGAGAGAAGCACATCGCCTGGCTCTAGCCCCGCTTCCGCGGCAGGCCCTCCGCTGACGACGCCGGCGACGATCACACCTTGGGGTGTTTGCAATCCAAAGGAGGCCGCCAGTTCCCTGGATAGCGCCTGAGCTTCAATGCCCAGCCAGCCTCGAATCACCCGCCCTTGAGTGACCAGCTCATCGAGAATGCTATGAGCAAGGTTGGCGGGAATTGCAAAGCCAATGCCCTGAGAGCCACCTGAGCGCGAGAAAATAGCCGTATTAATGCCGACCATGGCGCCCTCAGGATTGACCAGCGCGCCACCTGAGTTACCCGGGTTGATAGCCGCATCTGTTTGAATAAAGTCTTCATAGGCGTTTAGCCCTAAATGATTGCGCCCCGTGGCACTAATAATACCCATGGTGACCGTCTGACCGACACCAAAAGGGTTGCCAATAGCGAGCGCTACGTCGCCTACCGCTACGTCGGCTGAGTCTGTGAGTTCAATGACTGGCAAATCGTCCAGGTTAATTCTTAGCACGGCTAAATCACTTTCAGGATCTGTGCCGATCACCTCTGCCAGGGTTTCGCGTCCGTCGCGCAGAGCGACCTGGATTTCATCGGCGCCGTTGATGACGTGGTGATTGGTTAGTACGTAGCCGTCCTCACTGACTATAACGCCAGAGCCCAAGCTTGAGAGCATGCGTTGATGGGTCGTCGCGTCATCTCCCTGGTTATCAAAAAATTGCTGAAAAAATGGATCTGACATCAGTGGGTGCTGGTCGCGCTCAACGATGCGCGATGAGTAGATATTTACTACCGCCGGCGCGGCTTGCTCCACTGCCTGAGCATAGCTGACGGGGCCTTTGTTCCGGGAAAGCGGCGCTGCCTGATGAATTTCAGGCGCAGGGCGACTAGGGTTGGGTTCTACCACTTCTGGTGTCGTCGAGATGACCGGCGCGGCGACTTGGGGGCTTGAGGCGACGAGTCACGAAACGGGTTGGGTAACTGCTCGGGGAGTGCGAAGAGAATCACCACCGCGAGCAGTACGCCAGTGATAACAGGCCAGAGATAAGGCAGCACGTAGCGTCGCATGCAATCAATTCCTTAACGGGTCAGTCTCGCTGTTCGCGATATAAAGCAGCGAGTTTTACAATGGTTTTATGGTAACACTTTCTTAGCAGCTACCTCACGGGTGCGGTTAAATCAATAAAGGACTCAATATGATTCATCGTGATCAACTAGTAGCGGCTTGTGACCATCAGTTACGTGCGGCAGAGTTTAAAGATTTTACCATTAATGGCTTACAGGTGGCGGGCAGTGAGCACGTCAAGCGCATCATGACCGGTGTTACTGCCTGCCAAGCGCTGCTGGACGAAGCCGTTGCCTGGCAGGCAGATATGGTGCTGGTGCATCACGGTTACTTTTGGAAAAACGAGCCCGTGGCGATTACTGGTATGAAGCAGCGGCGGATTAAAACCCTGCTTGATCATGACATTAGTCTGTTAGCGTATCATCTGCCTCTGGATGCGCATGCCGAGATGGGCAATAACGCGGAGTTAGCCCGTCACTTGGGGTGGAAAGTAGAGGGATGCATTGATGGCGCGCTGGGGGAGGGGCTTTTGTGGTCAGGACGATTACCGCAGCCACACTCAGTCAGTGAGCTGGCAGCGCAAATAGCGCAAACCTTACAGCGCAAGCCGTTGGTCATTGAAGCCCCGCAGGTGGGAAATATTGAGCGCATCGCCTGGTGTACCGGTGGTGCGCAGGACATGATCACCGACGCCTATGAGTCGGGCGCACAGGTATTTGTATCGGGTGAGATATCCGAGCGAACCACTCACCTGGCGAGGGAGATGGGTATTCATTATATCGCCGCCGGGCACCATGCCACTGAACGTTATGGAGTACAGGCGCTGGGCGAGTGGCTAAGCGATGAGTATGGCGTTGAGCACCGCTTTGTGGATATTGATAATCCCGCTTAACGCATTAAATGCCCCGGATCACCGATAACAGAAGCCGGGGCTGATCAATCATTATTAGTAGCGCGGCGGTTGGGGTGTTGCCGCCTCGTTGCTCTTCAAGCCAAAGTCTTCTGACAACGTGCCGCCCTTACCATCCGCGTAGTCACGTGGCGTCGCAGGGGTGCTGGCGTCTGCCGTCGTCTGCTGCTCGCGCGCTGGATCGATACCCGAGAGATCAAGGCTAGGCTGAATAGCAGCGTCGCGAATATCCCACTCCGCGGCGTCCTCTTTCAGTTGAAGCTCAAGCTGGTTGGCTTCATCGCGGATATTGCTTAGGCGTTGATAAATACCCGTTAAATGGCTGCCCACGCTGCTCTTCATCTCGGCAATCTGGTGCTCGCGTTCGAGTAGCTTTTGGCGCATGGAAGCCGCTTCACGCTGGCTTTTGCTGAAGAGGCGATAAGCAACCGCTCCAATGATCAGGCCGACGATAAAACCGATTATGGCAAACGTTAATGGTGAGCTCGCGTCCACAGTGTTCTCCCTGGCGCCTTGAATATAATGATTTAGAGGCTGCATATGCTAGCAGCTTAAGAATCAAACAGGCTGCCATTATAGGCGTCACTCAGCCGGTTGGGTCAATCCGCTCATGCGCTTAGATGTCTCTACAGGTATAATCACAGCCTTCTCAAGGTTGTCAGTAATGTACTGGCGGCTGCCTTACATGCTGTGGGAGGCGAGTGCATGTCATCAATAACTGCGAGTAGGGCATCGTCAAAAACGCGCCCTGCATCGCCTATAGAGCGCTATCGGGCGGACTTGGAGCGCGATGATTTTCAATATGATGCAGCGCAGGAGTTGGCCGTAAAGCATCTACAGCGGCTCTATGATGAGCTGGTCGCTGCGCCAACAACCGTTCCCAAAGCTCTGGTGGCGAATAAAGGGCTCCATAAAGGGTTAAAAGCCAAGGTGGCGGGTTTCATGGGCAAGAAATCCTCATCGGCTGATGAGCCTGTCTTGCCCGATATCCAAGGGCTCTATTTTTGGGGTGGAGTAGGGCGGGGCAAAACCTACTTGGTTGATACCTTTTATGAAGCCTTGCCCTTTCCCGACAAAATGCGCACCCATTTTCACCGCTTTATGCAGCGCGTCCATAACGAGCTGACCCACTACAAAGGTGAAAAGAATCCACTGACCCTAATCGCGGGCAAGTTTGCTACCGAGGCGCGGGTTATTTGCTTTGATGAGTTTTTCGTCAAAGATATTACCGATGCGATGATTCTTGCCAACTTGCTAGAAGCGTTATTTGAGCGCGGAGTGGTATTGGTGGCGACCTCTAATATCGTACCTGATGATTTATATAAAGATGGCCTACAACGGGCGCGCTTTTTGCCAGCCATTGAGCTTGTGAATCGTCATTGTGAGGTGGTTAATGTCGATTCTGGGGTGGATTATCGACTGCGCGCATTGGAGCGTGCGGCCATCTTCTACTCGCCGCTGGATGAAGCGGCTGAGCGCGAACTGTCGCGCAGCTTTCGGGAAATAGCCGGGCACGAAGGCGAGTCACAGGCGTCGCTAGAGGTAAATCACCGTGTGTTGAAAACGCGTCGGCTGCATGATGATGTCGCCTGGTTTGAGTTTCTTGAGCTGTGTGACGGGCCGCGCAGTCAAAATGACTATATTGAACTGGCCAGGGAGTTTCATACAGTGCTGGTTTCCAATGTGAGGCGTATGAATGCCAAGCAGGATGATCAGGCACGCCGCTTCATCAATATGGTCGATGAGTTTTATGATCGTGGCGTCAAACTACTGATGTCCGCGGAAGCGCCGATTGAAGAGCTGTATAGCGATGGCAAGCTAACGTTCGAGTTCCAGCGGACGTTGTCGCGTCTACAAGAGATGCAGTCCAAGGAGTACTTGGCGTTGGCGCATAAGCCTTAAAGCCTGACGGTGTGTCGGCTCAGTAAAAAAGTCACGATACGGCTTAACTTGTCAGTAGCCTTACTGTAGAATGCCGCCTCGCTGCATGTTGCTGGGTTAAACCAGCAACCAAAAAGAATAGGGATGGTGCTTCGCCGTACAACGGTGTAAGTCACCCAATACATTTAATCTGGTGATTTCATCCATGAAGACGTTCAGTGCTAAGCCGCAGTCCGTCCAGCGCGACTGGTATGTAGTCGACGCTACGGACAAAACGCTCGGTCGTCTGGCAACCGAGATTGCTCGCCGCCTACGTGGCAAGCATAAGCCCGAATTTACCCCTCACGTTGATACTGGCGACTACATCGTCGTGATCAACGCAGAGAAAGTCCACGTAACTGGTAATAAGGCGAAGGCTAAAACCTATTACCGCCACACTGGTTACCCGGGCGGTCTGCGCTCTATGACATTCGACAAAATGCTTGATCATGCGCCCGAGCGTATCATTGAGTCTGCCGTTAAAGGTATGTTGCCGAAAGGTCCCTTGGGCCGTGCCATGTACACGAAGTTGAAAGTGTACGCTGGCGACGAGCATCCGCATGCTGCCCAACAGCCGCTTGAACTGAACCTCTGAGGAAATCTTCGCCATGACACAGCAGTATTACGGTACCGGGCGCCGCAAGACTTCCACCGCTCGCGTGTTTATGAAGCCGGGCTCTGGCAAAATTACTGTCAACAACCAAGACCTTGACCTCTACTTTGGTCGTGTTACCGGTCGTATGGTTGTTCGCCAGCCGCTTGAATTGACTGAAACCCTGAACCAGTTTGACATCTTCGTGACTGTCGCTGGTGGTGGTGGTTCTTCTCAAGCTGGTGCGATCCGTCACGGCATTACACGTGCCCTGATGAACTACAATGAAGACCTGCGTCCTTCGCTACGTGCCGCTGGCTACGTAACGCGTGATGCACGTCAAGTTGAACGTAAGAAAGTCGGTCTGCGCAAAGCACGTCGTCGTCCGCAGTTCTCGAAGCGTTAATTTTTACGCTATGCGGAAAAACGCCCAGGTCATCGACCTGGGCGTTTTTATTGGAATATCAAAAAATTATATTGCTCGTACCACTATGGTCACGAGCGGTTGTTCTTGTGCACAGCGCTTTGTTTTTTTACCATAGAGCGTAATTAATATTCGTCGCCGCAAGACGCCTTTGTGGCGGAACGGGTAAGCTGATGGGAGAAACCTGAAATGGCAGATAACGGCGTAAACAAAGGCCGACGCCGTTTCCTCGTAGGCGCCACCTCCGTTGTGGGTGCGGTAGGTGCTGTCGGGGTAGCGGTACCCTTTGTGGCTTCTTGGCAGCCTAGTGCCAAAGCAAGAGCGGCGGGTGCTCCCGTTCAAGCAGATATTTCCAAGCTTGAGCCTGGGCAGCGTATGACCGTTGAGTGGCGTGGTCGGCCAATATGGATCATTAATCGCACGCCGGAAATGATCGAGCGTACTGAGTCGCTGAGCGGTGAGCAACTGGCCGATCCGGATTCGGAAGAGCCACAACAGCCCGCTTATATCGAGGGTGGATTGCGCTCTATCAAGCCCGAGATTGGGGTGTTGATCGGTATTTGTACTCACCTAGGCTGTTCGCCGTTATTCCGGCCTGAACCCGACGCAGAGGGCGTAGGCGTTGATAACTGGCCGGGTGGTTTCTTCTGCCCATGCCACGGTTCCCGCTTTGATTTGGCTGGTCGCGTATTTAACAACGTTCCTGCGCCGACCAATCTTGAGGTTCCACCCTACCGCTTTGAGAATGACGATATCATTATCGTCGGCGAAGATGAGGAGACTGCCTAATGGGTAATCCGAATAAAGCCAAGGCGGAAAAAGGCCTCATGCGTTGGGTGGATGATCGCTTCCCTGCTACTCAGATGTGGCAAGAGCACCTCTCCAAATATTACGCGCCGAAAAACTTCAATTTCTGGTACTTCTTTGGCTCGTTAGCGCTGCTTGCGCTGGTCAACCAAATCCTCACCGGGGTTTGGTTGACCATGAGCTTTAACCCCTCAGCTGAAGGTGCCTTCGATTCCGTCGAATACATCATGCGTGATGTGGAATGGGGGTGGTTGATTCGCTATATGCACACCACGGGGGCCTCCGCCTTCTTCCTCGTTGTCTATCTGCATATGTTCCGTGGCCTTTTGTACGGTTCTTATAAAGCCCCGCGCGAGTTAGTGTGGGTCTTCGGCATGACTATTTACCTGGTGCTAATGGCGGAAGCCTTTATGGGTTATCTGCTGCCGTGGGGGCAAATGTCCTACTGGGGTGCGCAGGTGATTATCTCGCTGTTCTCAGCGATTCCGGCGATCGGCCCTGACCTGGCACAGTGGGTGCGTGGTGACTTCCTTATTTCAGGCATTACCCTAAACCGCTTCTTTGCACTGCATGTGGTTGCGCTGCCAATCGTTATTCTGGCACTGGTTGTGCTGCACATCATTGCTTTGCATGAGGTGGGCTCGAATAACCCGGACGGCATTGATATCAAGCAGAAGAAGGATGAGGCTGGTGTGCCGTTGGATGGAATTCCTTTCCACCCTTACTACACGGTGAAAGACCTTGTCGGTGTGGCAGTGTTCCTGTTCGTTTTCTGCGTAGTGGTGTTCTACTTCCCCGAAGGTGGTGGCTACTTTATTGAGCGGCCTAACTTTGATCAGGCGAACCCGCTGCAGACACCAGATCACATTGCCCCGTTTGGTATATGACACCGTTCTACGCCATTCTCCGCGCCATCACCTTCTCGGTCTTTGGTTTAGACGCCAAGTTCCTAGGGGTTATCTTTATGGGCGCGGCGATTGCAATCCTGTTTGTTCTGCCCTGGCTGGATCGTAGCCCCGTGCGCTCTATGCGTTACAAAGGCTGGATGTCGAAAGTCATGCTGCTGCTGTTTGCTATCAGTTTTGTCATCCTGGGTGTTTTAGGTGTGTTGCCATCGACAGAGGGTAGGACACTGCTAGCCCAGGCGTGCACCGTGATCTATTTCGCCTTCTTTGTCTTGATGCCGTTCTACACCAAGCTGGAGAAGACTAAACCCGTTCCGGAAAGGGTGACTGGCTAATGAAAAAGTATCTATTTGGACTCCTTTTCGCCTTAGTGCCAGTAACCGCGATGGCTGCGGGGGGCGCAAGTGTGCCTCACTCGATGGATCCTGATCTGCATGATCAGGCCTCGTTGCAAAATGGCATGAAGCTCTATGTTAACTACTGCATGGGCTGTCACTCGCTTAACTATCAACGCTTTTCGCGTGCGGCAGACGACTTGGGGATGCCTCAGGATTTGGTTGAAGAGAATTTGATTTTCTCGTCAGATTTGGCTTACAACGATCAAATGCATAACGCCATGAACAGCGGTGATGCGGAGGGTTGGTTTGGTGCGCCGCCGCCCGACCTGTCGCTCAAGACGCGTGTGCGTGGGACCGATTGGATTTACTCTTATTTGCTCGGTTTCTACAAAGATCCTAGCCGTCCCACGGGCGTTAACAATACGGTGTTTGACCTAGTGGCAATGCCGAACGTGTTAGAGCCTCTGCAGGGCGTGCAAGAGCTGGTATGTGCTGAAACCGATCACCCGGTAGAAGGGCAAGAACCGGATGCGTTATCGGGCAAGTATCAGTCTTGTAACGTGCTGCAAGTGACCGAACCGGGGGAGCTCGAACCTGCGGAATTTGAGGAGGCGATGTATGATCTTACTAACTTCCTGGCTTATGTAGGTGAGCCCTCCAAGCTTCAAGCACAGGCGCTGGCACCTAAAGTACTGATCTTTATTTTCATTTTTGGTGTGATTGCTTACCTGCTCAAGCGCGAGTACTGGCGAGATATCCACTAATTAGCAGTAGCTGATGGTCAGTGGGGCGCACGGCGTAAGTCGTGCGCCTTTTGCTTGTCAGCATGGCAGTAAAGCAAAGCAAGCTGGCTTCCCCTAAGGTAGCGCTGGCGTGTTATTATCCAAGATTGTTTTGATGTGAGGATGCTTTCATGGGTGTTGTGGCCAAACGGTCGTCGATGATCTTTTACTCAGGCAGTGATGATCATTTCAGTCATCGTGTGCGCATTGTGCTGGCCGAGAAGGGGGTTGCCGTCGACATCGTCGATGTACTCGACGAAAAACCACCGGAAGAGCTGGCAGACCTCAATCCGTACAACAGCGTACCGACGCTGTTAGATCGTGACTTGGTGCTGTATGAGTCCAAAGTTATGATGGAGTACCTGGATGAGCGTTTCCCGCATCCTCCGCTATTGCCTGTTTATCCAGTAGCGCGTGCGCAAAGCCGCCTATGGATGCACCGCATTGAGCGCGAGTGGTGCCCAATGGTCGACCTGATTCGCAGTGGTGGAAAGAAAGAGGCAGATAAAGCGCGTAAAGAGTTGCGTGAAAGTCTGATCGGCATATCGCCAATTTTCGAGGATATGCCTTACTTCATGAGCGAAGAGTTTACGCTGGTGGATTGTTGTTTAGCGCCTGTATTGTGGCGTTTGCCGGAACTCAATATCGAATTGCCCGAGAAGCAGGTTAAGCCGCTGCTGTCCTACATGTCGCGAGTATTCGAGCGTGAAGCGTTCAAGGCATCTTTAAGTGAGCGTGAAAAAGAGATGCGCGCTTGAATTCATTTGGCTCCTTTGTGCTTGATAAGGGCAGGGAGCCTTTCTTGTAAGGAGGAGGGAGTCTAGATGAAATCGAGTCGCCCCTATCTCGCCCGAGCACTCTATGAGTGGTTGCTGGATAATGAGCTAACGCCTTACCTGGTGGTTGATGCTACCTTGCCTGGCGTTGAGGTGCCCCGTCAGTTTGTTCAAAACGGTCAGATCGTTTTGAACGTGGCGCCGACTGCAGTACGTGATCTTTTTATGGAGAATCAGGCGATAGGCTTTAATGCGCGCTTTGGCGGGCAGCCTATGCAGGTAATGATACCGACTCCGGCCTTAATCGCTATTTACGCCCGTGAGAACGGTGCAGGAATGGTCTTTGGTCATGAGCCTGAGCTAGGTGATGGAGCCGACTCTTTTGGCGCTATTGAGGACGAAGAGAAGCCCTCTAGTAAGCCTGAGCTGTCGATCACAGAGCCCGTCTCCGAAAAGAGTGACAGTGACTCAACGGCGTCAGCGGATACGTCTGAAAAAGAGTCTCAAGCTAAGAGCAAGACGAAGAAAAAACCCACCCTGCGGGTCGTTAAATAACACCCTGGGGTGTGCCGCCCACAAAAAAGCCTCGCTTATTAAGCGAGGCTTTTTTGTGGCTGCTAAAACGCAATGGGAAAACAGTGGATTAGTCTAGGTAATCAAATACTTTTACGATTCGTTGTACACCGCCAACTGAGGAAGCGGCATTGACGATACGGTCAGCCTCTTCCCGGGTCACGCGGCCCATCAGATATACGCTGGCATTTTCGGTGGTGACTTTGATTTTTGAAGAATCGATGCGGTCGTTGGTTGCCAGGTGGCTGACGACATTCGTGGTGAGCCATGTGTCGGTCAGGCGCTGGCTGGCCGGTAGGCGAGCGGCGATGGTGAGTTCGTTGTGGACGTCAGTAACACCGCGTAGGTTGCTGGTAACCTCACCCGCCATATCGCGAAGCTCTTCACTGGGTACTTGGCCCACCAGGAGCACAACGCCGTTATAACTGTGGGCACGAATGCGGGCATCGCCTAACCGGGCGTCAGCACGCTTTAATGCGTCATCAACTTCACGCTCAATGGTGGTATCGATGGCTTCAACATCGTCGCTACGCTGAGCATAGTTGGACTGATTGGAGGCTGAGTTGTTAGCGCAGCCGGTAATGAAGAGTGCCGCGCAAAGCGCAACGGCCATGAAGCCGCGGGGGGAGAGGCGTTGGGTCATCGTATGACTCCTTTGATGCTAGCAGTTAAAGACATCGTGGTTGTTAACACAGTACAAATGGCGACTAAGCGCTGCCAAACAACTGTTCATCGATAAGATCGCATAAACAGTGAATCACCAGTAGGTGAACTTCCTGGATGCGGGCCGTCGATGTCGCCGGGACGCGAATCTCGCAGTCATCCTGGCCTAACAGTGACGCCATATCGCCACCGTCGCGGCCGGTAAGGGCAACCACGGTCATATCGCGATCATGGGCGGCTTGAATGGCCTGCACAATATTGCCCGAATTGCCACTGGTGGAGATGGCCAAGAGTACATCACCGGGCTGCCCGAGGGCGCGAATCTGCTTTGAAAACACCTCGTTGTAGCTATAGTCGTTTGCGATTGAAGTGAGCGTGGACGTATCAGTGGTGAGTGCCAGTGCGGGTAGGCTAGGGCGTTCTCGCTCAAAGCGGTTGAGCAGTTCAGAGGAGAAGTGTTGGCTGTCACCAGCGCTGCCGCCATTGCCGCAGGCAAGAATTTTTCCTTCGCTGACAAGGCACTGCACCATCATTTGGCTAGCCACTTCAATGAACGGCGGAAGTACTTCGCTGGCGTACGTCTTGGTGTCGATGCTAGCGTTGAAGTGGCCGAGTATCCGAGATTGAAAGTCCATCAGGGCTTCCTGGTTGAATAGTGATAAAGAGTGTTTTTTAAAGACCGTTTTTAAAGCCAGTTTATACAAACAGCTTTAAAAAACAGTCAAAAGGCATCAAAGGCAGCTTTTACCCAGTGAAACTCCAGGTTGGGCGGCTTACCCGTTATGGCCAGGATATCAAAGCGGCAGGGTGAAGAAAGCCCGCCGCGGGCGATATAAAGCCGTGCTGCACGCACCAGGCGCTGTTGCTTCTGATAAGTGACGGTTTCCAGCGGGTGGCCGTAGCGCGTCGTGGTGCGGTGTTTGACTTCAACAAAGACGAGAATATCGCCATCGCGCATTACCAAGTCAAGCTCACCCCCTTTCACGTAATGATTCTGCGTGACAAGGGTGAGCCCCTGTTGGCGCAGCCATTGAGCGGCAAGCTGCTCAATGGCTGCGCCGCGGGCACGGGCAGTGTGGGCGTTAGTCGTCACTTTCGACCAGGTTAGGAATTAAAATAGGTGATGGAACGCCATTCTGGAATTTAGCCCAGGGCAGCTCGCGTAGATGCGGCCATCGTCGCTAAGTAGAGAGTGCCGGTGCTGCCATGAAGGCCGTTCAGCTCGCCAAGGTTGGACAAGCGGATAGCCAGCTCGTATGCATCAACGCCCATTGCCATCAGGCGGAACATGGAAGCGTCTGATTCATCCCGCAGGCTTTGGTAGGTAGATGCAAAGGGCAGAGCCTCTTCGCCACCAACGGCGGCGTCGGGGATTTGCCAGGGGATATCAACGAACATGACATCGTTTAGATCTTGATCGAGGCGAGTCTGCAGGCGTCCTTCATGCAAGTGTGAGGTGGCATAGATTGGCAGGTTGGGAGCGTAGTAGTAATCCATAGTCGGCGGTACCTGGCGCGCATACTCGGGCAGTGCGAGCAGGAATAGGGCGTCAATATTGCCTAGGCGCGCGCGATCACCGCTAACACTGAGCGCGGTTTGTACGGCATTGGAGACCGAGCTATCCGGGTTATAGCGCACGGCGTTGGTGATTTCGCCACCCTGGCTATGCCACTCATTCCAGAAGGCTTCGCCTACGCGTCGGCCCCAGCCGTTATCCGGAACCATCATGGACATTTGGCGGTGCCCGTCCTGCCAGGCGCGGCGGGCAACTTGGCGTGCTTCGTCTTCAGCTGAAAGGCCGTACTGGAAGAGTCGCTGGGCTTGATTGTTATCACCGCTACCATAGTTGAGTGCCAGTGTAGGGAGCGGCACGCTATCGCGCTGTTCTAGCTGGGTAACTCGATCCTTATCCAGCGGGCCAATAATTAACTGCGCATTCATTTGTTGGGCGCGGTCATAGAGCTCATCCATCGAGTAGCGCGAGGTGTCCAGGAAGCTTAGCTCGACGTTGCTGCCCTTGGCGTCATGGTGCTGCCGCATAGCCGAAGCGATAGTATTGGCGACGCTGCTAAGCGGGCCTGATTCGGGCAGTGCTACCACGATGCGGCGTATTTCCTGACCCTCAAGCTCTGGCAGCGCAACGCTCACTGCGCCGCTGGGCTGATCAAGCGCCTCACGGGCCCAGCGCTGGCGTTCTTCAAGCCGCTCCTGCTGGTTAGCCTGCATCGGCAGCTCGTCGCCGAGTACCTGAGTGGCGCGCAGCACGGCACGGGGTTCATTCAACGCGCGGGCAAGCTCGGAAAATAGCAGTGCCCAGCGTACCCGGTCGGGTTCTGAGAGCAAGCTTTCATCAATCCCATCGGCGGTTTCGAAGGCTCTGTCGCGCTCACCTTGACGGGCCAGAATATTAGCCGCTTCCAGGCGTGTTTTTGCGGCTTGCTCTGGCGCTTGCTGTTCCGCTTGGCTGAGTAGCTGGCCAGGGTTTTCATCGGGCACTCGATCTACCACGCTAGGCGATTGCATCGCACAGCCAGCAACGAGAAATGCCACAAGGGCAGCGGCGAGTAAGCCACGTAATGACTGTTTCATGTATCCTTCCTTAGTTTCCATTTGCGCTGTCGCTGCTTGTCAGCGATTGACCAAGCCACTGCACAAGCATAGCGCACCAGCAGGGCAAGCCATCAACGAATTGAGAGTCAACAATGACAGACGATAATCCGGGCACATTGTACGTGGTTGCCACGCCAATTGGGAATTTGGATGACTTAACCGCGCGTGCCGCTCGGGTGTTGGGCCAAGTGACACGAATTGCCGCTGAAGATACTCGCCATAGTGGCCGCCTGTTGGCGCACTTGGGGCTAAACAAGCCCATGCTCTCTTTACATGAGCACAACGAGGCGCGCCGGGTAGAGGCTTTGGATAGTTATCTCGCCGCAGGTGAAGATATCGCCCTGATCAGTGACGCCGGCACACCGTTGATTAGCGATCCCGGCTTTGTGCTGGTACGTGAACTGAGGGCGCGCAATCGCCATATTGTGCCTATCCCCGGCCCCTGTGCGCTGATTACTGCGCTGTCAGGGGCAGGCCTGCCAACAGACCGCTTTGTGTTTGCCGGTTTTCTGCCTGCCAAGCCAGGCGCACGACGCCAAGCATTGGAGAGTTGGAAAACCCGCGAAGAGACGCTGGTGTTTTATGAATCTCCCCACCGTATCGTGCATACCCTTGAAGCGTTACAGGCGCAAATGGCGGATCGCGATGTGGTATTGGCGCGTGAACTCACTAAAACCTTCGAAACGTTTTTGCACGGTACGCCTGCATCGTTACTGGAGCAATTGACTGTCGACCCTAATCAAGCCCGCGGCGAATTCGTGGTGATTGTTGCCGGGGCTCCGCCGGTTGAGCAGAGTGAACATCAGGATATATCAGCGGACGCCTTGCTGGAGGCACTGCTGGCAGAGGGGGTTGGCGTGAAACAGGGCGCTGCAATTGCCGCGCGAATGCTTGGTGGTCGTAAGCAAGTCTGGTACGCGCGTTTGCAAGCAATCAAAGGTGAGCATTGAGGCAAGTCGAGGGCGCTGGTATGCTTGCCGCCGGAGTTGGCCAGACAGTCGCCGCTAATACCCCTTAAAAGGTGTTGGGGGAGGAAAGTCCGGGCTCCATAGGGCAGAGTGCCAGGTAACGCCTGGGCGGCGTGAGCCGACGGAAAGTGCAGCAGAGAGTAGACCGCCTAAGCCTTTCGGGGCCGGTAAGGGTGAAAGGGTGCGGTAAGAGCGCACCGCGCGCCTGGTAACAGTGCGTGGCATGGTAAACCCCACTCGGAGCAAGACCAAATAGGGATCCAATGGCGTGGCCCGCGCTGGATCCGGGTAGGTTGCTTGAGCGCTGTGGTAACGCAGCGCCTAGAGGAATGGCTGTCCACGACAGAACCCGGCTTATCGGCCGACTCCCCCACTTACGTACCAGAGCGTGTCCGCACGCTCTTTATTACGCTGTCACTATCATTTTGTGTGAGAAAAACATGCCTTCTCCTGACGCTGAACAGGTTGCTAACTGCTTTCGCCATACCAGCGTTCTACTGGAAGGTGCTGTCGATGCTCTGGTGCACGATGCGCGAGGCGTCTATTTAGATGGCACCTTTGGGAGGGGCGGTCACTCACGCTTGATCCTTGATCGTCTGGATGCTCAGGGCCAGCTGCTTGCGATGGATCGCGATCCACAAGCGATTGCCGCGGCCGCTGACATAGACGATCCACGCTTTCAGATTGCCCAGCGAGAATTTGCTCAGCTCGCCGAGTTTGCCCGTGAACAGGGCGTATTTGGCAAGCTTTCCGGTGTGTTACTCGATGTTGGCGTGTCGTCGCCTCAACTAGATGACCCCGAGCGCGGCTTCAGCTTTATGCGCGATGGCCCGCTAGATATGCGTATGGATCCTACCCAAGGGCAAAGTGTGGCTGATTTCCTGGCCCGGGCCAGTGAAGCAGACATTGCCTACGTGTTTAAAACCTACGGCGAAGAGCGCTATGCCAAACGTTTGGCCCGCGCTGTGGTCACTCGCCGGGTCGAGAAGCCGTTTACCCACACGGTGGATTTGGCCGAGGTATTAAAAGTAGCCCACCCCGCCTGGGAAAAGGGACGCCATCCTGCCACCAAAGCGTTTCAAGGGCTGCGTATTTTCGTCAACGGCGAGCTGGAGCAGTTAGACAGTGCTTTAGACGCCGCGCTAGAGGCGCTGGCACCTGGTGGTCACTTAGTGGTTATCAGCTTTCACTCGTTGGAAGATCGTCGCGTGAAGCGCTTTATTCGCCACCATGTCCGCGGCGATACCGACTTGCCGCGAGGGGTGCCGATTCGCGATGATCAAATGAATCGGCGTCTTGAAGCGCTAGGCAAAGGTGTGCGGCCAAGCGAGGAGGAAGTGGATGCCAATCCCCGCGCACGTAGTGCCGTCATGCGGGCTGCACGCAAACGGATGTAAATGTCATCATGAGCATGGATCGGATTGAGCAGTGGGCAACCACGCTACGCACCGAATGGCCTTTCAGGCTGCGTTTACGCGCCTGGCCGGTAGCTATTACGCTACTCTTTCTACTCTGCATGGCCTCCGGGCTGGGCGTGGTTGTCACTACCCATATGACGCGGGTTCAATTTGCTCAGCTGCAACAGCTGGAGCAAGAAGAGAACCAGCTGCAAACGGAGTGGGGACAACTGCTGCTCGAGGAGGGCGCATGGTCGACACCTGCCCGTATTGAACAAATTGCCACTGATCGCCTGGGTATGCGAATCCCCGATGTCCATGATGTTGAGGTGATTCGACCATGAGAAGCGAACGTCGAGGCGGTACCTCGCGTCAGGCGCCGATTGCCCCTCCGCTCGGCAGCGGGCGGTTCATGTTTATTCTGCTTGCGATTGGCTTGGCATCGGCTATTTTGATTGGTCGGATTACCTTGCTGCAGGTCATTGACCGTCCCTTTCTGCAAAGCCAGGGCGACGCGCGTACTCTTCGTCACGAAACTATCCCCGCCCACCGCGGCATGATTACAGACCGCAATGGCGAACCGTTGGCGATTTCCACTCCAGTGGTCACCCTCTGGGCCAATCCGCAAGAACTGCCCGACGATGCTATACAGCGTGTAATGCTGGCCCAGGCGCTGGGTATGACGCTGGGTGACTTTGAGGCGCGGGTAGCGCGCTTCAGCGAGCATGAGTTCATGTATTTACGTCGTCAGATGACCCCCGCGGCGGCCCAGCAGATTCTAAACCTGCGCACGCCCGGCGTTTACCCGCAGCGTGAATATAAACGCTACTATCCCGCTGGCGAGGTCGCCGCCCAACTGCTGGGAGTAACCAACGTTGACGATGTCGGTCAGGAAGGCCTGGAGCTTGCTTATCAGCCTTACCTGGCGGGGCGACCTGGTCAGCGGCGGGTCATTAAAGATCGCCGCGGGCGCCTGGTGCGTGAGCTGGGCGTTATTGACGAAGCCCAGCCGGGGGGCGAACTGACCCTCTCTATTGATCAACGCATTCAATATATGGCTTACCGGGAGCTGCGCGCCGCGGTGGTTGAGAATGAGGCCGATGGCGGCGTGCTGGTGATGATGGATGCCCGTACGGGAGAGGTGTTGGCTATGGCTAACTTGCCCTCCTACAACCCTAACAACCGAGCGGGGCTTGATCCGCGTGGGTTACGTAACCAGGCGTTGGTCGATGTATTTGAGCCCGGTTCGGTGATGAAGCCGCTGGCCATGGCTGCCGTGTTAGAGAGTGGCGTGGTGGACCGCGACGCTGTGGTCGATACCTCGCCCGGTTGGATGCGATTGGATCAGTTCACCATTCGCGATTTCCGTAATTATGGCGAACTGGATTTGGCTGGCATTCTGGAACACTCTTCGAATGTGGGGATGTCCCGACTAGCGCTGCGGTTGAGCGATACGGCGATTTGGGAAAAGTATAACCAGTTAGGGCTGGGGCAGGCACCCGGAACCGGTTTTCCTGGCGAGTCCACTGGCAGCTTACCGGCGCCGGTTCGCTGGTCGCGCAGCGAGCGGGCGACGCTCTCCTACGGTTACGGCCTATCCGTGTCAGCGGTGCAGTTGGCGAGTGCTTACACGGCGCTAGCCAATGATGGCGTGCGTTTGCCGCCTTCGCTGTTACGCCTTTCTGAGCCACCCCAAGGCATCCCCGCGATAGAGCCCACGGTTGCCAATGACCTGTTGCGAATACTGGAAACTTCCGTTGCGGCCTATACCGGCGGGCGGCGAGCTCGTGTCGAGGGTTATCGTGTTGGCGGAAAAACGGGCACGGTGCGCAAAATAGGCCAGCAGGGCTATACCACCGATGCCTACCGCAGCGTTTTTGCCGGTATTGCGCCTATTTCCGACCCGCGTATTGTCACAGTGGTAATGATTGATCACCCCAAAGCAGGCGAATTTTATGGCGGCGCTGTTGCCGCACCGGTTTTTTCCAGCGTGACGGGGAATGCTTTACGCTTGCTGGACGTCCCGCCGGATCACGAGGCGGAGTAGTTTTTTAAGGAGATGGCATGACGCTGAGTCCAGGCGAAATATTAACGGCGCTCGCGAAAGTATGGCCCAAGTCACCACTGCCCGCTGACCTGCCCAAGCTGCCGGATCAGGTGCGCATTGAAATGAACTCGCGCAAGCTTGCCAAGGGCGACATTTTTGTGGCCGTGCCTGGTAGCCAGCGTGACGGACGCGATTTCATCGAGCAAGCCCTTGAGGCTGGGGCTTCGCTTGTTTTAGCGCAGGGGTCTCACGGCGATGTACAGCTTGAGGGGCGGGGGTGTTGAAGCTACCGCATTTGTCGTCGCGCTTAGGCGAGCTAGGTAGGGCACTGTACCAGGTGCCTAGTGATCTGGAAGTCATTGCGGTGACCGGTACCAATGGTAAAAGCTCTGTTACTCACTATATTGCTGCCCTCAGCGAAGCGTTGGGAACACCTGCGGGTCTTGTCGGCACCTTAGGCGTGGGGCGTCCTGGCGAACTGAGCGATAGTGGCTTAACCACGCCTGGCCCCTTGGCGCTGCAGGCGACGCTGGGTGAATTGGCCCAACAGGGGGTGAAGCGCGTTGCCCTCGAAGCCTCTTCCCACGCTCTGGATCAGTACCGGTTGGAAGCGGTCAACGTTAGTGTAGGGGTGTTTACCAATCTGACCCGCGACCATTTAGATTATCACGGCAGCATGGCGGCCTATGCGGCCTCGAAAGCCAAGCTGTTTCGCCGTTCTGAGCTTAGCTTGGCGGTGGTGAATGGTGATGACCCTTTGGCGCGCTTAATGCTGGCTGGTTCTAGTAGCCGCGTACGTGTGCTGGCCACTGGGCAAGACGAGGCCGTTACGCTGCGGGTGCTGGACTGGCAGGCGTTCGAGCAGGGGCAGCAGGCAATGATTGCGACCCCGATGGCGAGAAAATGCTGCGCTTAACGTTAATGGGGCGCTTTAATTTAGATAACGTCCTGCTAGCGATGGCTGTGCTGTATGGGTTAGGTGAATCCCTCGATGCGCTGTTTGATGCAGCGACAACACTTTCTCCGGTGCCGGGGCGTATGGAGCGCTATGGCGATGTGGACGCCCCCAGTGTGGTCGTGGACTATGCCCACACACCGGATGCCCTACAGAGTGCCCTTCAGGCGCTACGTGCTCACTTGGGGGACGCGGGTAAATTGTGGTGTGTGTTTGGCTGCGGCGGGGAGCGTGATACGGGTAAGCGAGCCGAGATGGCCCGGGTCGCCGAGCAGTTGGCAGATCGCATCGTTGTCACTGACGATAATCCGCGGAATGAATCCGCCGCGCAAATCCGTGAGCAGATTCTGACCGGGTTCTCAACCGCTGTGCAGCCGATTGAAATTGCTGAGCGTCGCGAGGCCGTAGTAGCGGCTATTCAACAAGCTGGCGCCCAGGATGTGGTGCTGATCGCCGGGAAAGGGCATGAGGCGTATCAGGAGATACAGGGGGTGCGCCATCCTTACGCCGATAGCGAAGAGATTCAACGCGCTTTTGCTCAGCGGAGAGCGCAGTAATGCATTGGGCTCTTGGTCAAGTGGCCGCCGCGCTCGGCATCGAAGCGCCATCAGGCAGCGCACAGTTAATCATTCACTCGGTTGTTACCGATAGCCGTAAAATTGAGCCTGGCTGCCTGTTTGTCGCGTTAAAAGGCGTCAATTTTGATGGCCACGATTTTGTCGAGCGTGCCCATGCGCTCGGCGCGGCAGCGGCGTTGGTCGACGCACCTGTTGCTAGCGACTTACCCCAATTGGTGTGTCCCGATACGCGCTTAGCCCTGGGATTGCTAGCCGGTGCACATCGGCGCGCATGGCACGGGCCCTTGGTAGCGGTCACCGGCAATAGTGGTAAAACCACGGTTAAGGAGATGTGCGCGGCACTGCTGAGGCCTTTGGGCGAGGTGTTAGCGACCGAGGGGAATCTGAACAATGATTTCGGTGCGCCGCTGACCTTATTGCGATTGCGTCAACAGCACAAAGTCGCCGTGATAGAGTTAGGCGCTAATCATCTGGGTGAAATCGCCTGGACGGCGCCGCTGGCACAGCCCGATATTGCGATTATCACCAATGTCACCGGCGCCCATGTGGGTGAGTTTGGCGGCATGGGGCAGATCGCCCAGGCGAAAAGTGAACTGCTCGCCGGGCTAAGCGAGCAGGGTACGGCCATATTGAACCGCGATGATCGCTACTACTCCTTTTGGGCTTCGCGTGCGGCCCCAAGGCGAGTGGTTAGCTTTGGCTTTCATCCCCAGGCAGATGTCAGCGCCTCAGCGCTTTCCTGTGATCCTCAAGGGCGGTATGCTTTCACGCTACTGCAGCATGGTCAGGCGCTGGGCCAAGTGCGTTTACCGCTACTTGGCAAGCATAATGTCAGCAATGCCTTAGCTGCGGCTGCCGCGGCATTAGCGCTGGGCGTGCCGCCAGAGCAGATCATTACGCGCGTGGGTGCATTGCAAGCGCTAGCGGGTAGACTAACCGTAGTGCCCGGTTTGCGGGGGGGCAAGCTACTGGATGATACTTACAATGCCAACCCCGGGGCGGTCAAAGCCGCTCTGGATACGCTGGCAAGTTTCCCGGCTCCACGCTGGTGTGCATTGGGCGTAATGGGCGAGCTGGGAGACGAGTCGGCAGCGCTGCATGCGGACATTGGCCGTTACGCTGCAGAGCTTGGCATTGATCAGCTGTTGACGCTGGGCGACGCGGCACGCGCTGCCAGCGAGGCCTTTGGTCGTGGGCTGCATTTTAACGATCACGAGGCGCTAACGCGTCATGTCACTAATACTTTGCCGCCGGACACCACCTTGCTGGTGAAAGGGTCGCGCAGTGCGGGCATGGAACATGTCATTAATGCACTGCGTTCGGATAAATAAGGTAAACGCCGTTCATGTTACTTCACTTGGCGAATTTTCTGTCGCAGTACCAATCTGATTTTCAGGTAGTCAATTATTTAACCCT
Source organism: Halomonas sp. PA16-9 (assembly GCF_009728585.1). Lineage (NCBI taxonomy): Bacteria > Pseudomonadati > Pseudomonadota > Gammaproteobacteria > Oceanospirillales > Halomonadaceae > Halomonas > Halomonas sp. PA16-9. Next base: position 2,016,289 of record NZ_CP040451.1, read on the forward strand.
GCGCGTGATTTTAGGCGCTCTCACCTCATTAATGCTCTGCTTATGGCTGGGGCCATGGATGATCCGCAAACTGGTCGAGGGGCAAATCGGTCAATCCGTGCGTGACGATGGCCCTCAGTCCCATCTTTCCAAGGCGGGTACCCCGACCATGGGGGAGCGATGATTCTGTTGGCCATTGCCATGAGTACCTTGCTATGGGGTGACCTAACCAATCTTTATATTTGGGTGGTGTTAGGCGTCACACTAGGTTTTGGTGCTATCGGCTGGGTCGATGATTACCGCAAAGTAGTGGAGAAAAATCCGCGTGGCTTACCCGCCCGCTGGAAGTATTTCTGGCAGTCGGTGGTGGGGATTGGGGCGGCAGTGCTGCTTTATTTGACTGCCTCAACGCCGGTCGAAACCAGCTTGTTAGTGCCAATGTTAAAAGAGGTCGCACTGCCGCTGGGCCTATTCTATATCGTGCTCACTACTTAGTGATTGTGGGCAGTTCCAATGCGGTTAATTTGACCGATGGTCTGGATGGCTTGGCAATTATGCCTACGGTACTGGTGGCCATGGGCTTGTCAGTGTTTGCTTATGCCAGCGGTAATACCGTGTTTGCCGAGTATTTACATATTCCGTTTATTGCCGGTACCGGTGAGCTGGCGGTTTTTTGTGCCACCATTGCCGGTGCCGGGCTTGGCTTTTTATGGTTCAACACTTACCCCGCCCAGGTCTTTATGGGCGACGTAGGTGCCTTGGCGTTAGGGGCTGCGTTGGGCGTGGTGGCAGTGATCGTGCGTCAGGAGATCGTGCTGTTTATTATGGGCGGTATTTTTGTCATGGAGACGGTGTCGGTCATTCTTCAGGTGGGGTCCTATAAGCTTACCGGGCGGCGGATCTTTCGCATGGCGCCACTGCATCACCACTATGAATTGAAAGGTTGGCCTGAACCGCGGGTAATCGTGCGTTTTTGGATCATTACCGTGGTGCTGGTGCTGCTCGGCCTCGCAACGCTCAAGGTTCGTTAATGAAAGTTCGTTGATGCAAATGGCCAAGAGTGGATCGACGGGTCGAGAGCATGAGGCGAGAGGAAGCCGGTGATGGTTCGAGTTGCTAAAGGATTAACGCTAGTGGTGGGGCTGGGGCTGTCGGGTCGAGCGATATGCCGCCATTTAAGCCGCTTGAAAGTGCCCTACATGGTAGCGGATACACGTGCCGAACCTCCGGGGTTGGATGACTTTAAAGCCGCTCATCCGGATGTTGAAGTTCACTGTGGCCCGTTAACGTCGCTGGATCTGCGTGATGTTGAAGAGGTAGTGGTTAGCCCTGGTCTTGATCCGAGAATGCCGGGTTTGATAGAGCTGGCGGATCAACTAAACCCGCACACAGGTGAACCGATGGTGGTGGGCGAGATAGCCCTCTTTGTTCGCGCCGCTAACGCCCCCATCGCCGCTATTACCGGATCCAATGCCAAGTCAACAGTCACTTCGCTGCTGGGAGAAATGGCCGCTGCTGCCGGTGTTAATGCGGCGGTGGGGGGGAATCTTGGCACCCCTGCGCTGGATCTGTTGACCAGCCATCCCGATGCCGCGCTCTATATCTTAGAGCTTTCAAGCTTTCAGCTTGAAATGACGCCCCATCTGAATGCCAGTTGTGCTGCCTTTCTGAACTTATCCGAAGACCACCTGGATCGCCATGGAGATATGCACGGCTATCGCACCGCCAAACAGCGTATTTTTATGGGTGCCGAGCACGCCGTGGTGAATGCCGATGATTCTAACACGTGGCCTGAGTATCCCGTTGACCAAGTGACTTACTTTACGCAAGCAGCCCCAAAGGGGGGCGAGTGGGGGCTGGCGCTTCACCAGAGCAAATTGACGTTAATGCAGGGCTCCACCCCTTGGTTGGCTATTGATGAGTTAAAAATGGCCGGCCAGCACAACTATCTCAATGCTTTGGCGGCACTGGCCATGGGGCAAGTGCTGGGCTTTGCGGCTGAGCCCATGTGCAGCGCGCTGCGGGAATTTAAGGGCTTGGTACACCGCAGCGAAGTGATTGCAGAAATTAACGGCGTCACCTGGGTTAACGACACTAAAGGCACCAATGTTGGGGCCACGCTGGCGGCGATTAACGGCATTGGCGCGACGCTGGAAGGCCGTTTGATTTTACTCGCGGGCGGGATTGGCAAAGGCGCAGACTTTACCCCGTTGGCCAAACCCTTAACAGCCTGCGCGCGTCACGTGCTGTTGTTTGGCAGAGATGCTCCGCTACTGGCCGAGGCGCTGCATGGGCACGTAACGACCCAGCAAGTTGACGATTTAACCCAGGCCATGCAGGCAGCGTTTGAACTCGCCCAGCCGGGTGACTGTGTGCTGCTCTCACCCGCCTGTGCAAGCCTGGATCAATTTGCCAATTACCCAGCGCGCGGCGAGGCATTTCGTCGCTGGGTGCTGGATAAAGCATCGACTACAGCCGAGGAAGCGCCATGAGTCGAATTCAGCGTCTGCGCGCGGTGCTTACCACTCGGGATCTACCCTGCGACGTGTGGCTCATTGTAGCGGCGGTGGCCTTGGCGGGGTTGGGTTGGGTCATGGTCAGCTCGGCGTCGATTGGCTTGCTGGAAGATACCTATCACTACTCACGTCAGCACGGCGTTTTCCTGGTGCTTGCCATCATCGCCTGCGTATTTATGCTCTGTGTGCCGCTTGAAGTGTGGCGCCAAAACGCAGCGCTAATTCTGCTCGCCACTATTTTTCTATTGGTTTTGGTGCTGATTGTTGGTCAGGAGATCAATGGTAGTAAGCGCTGGATAGCGTTGCCGGGGCCCTTGCCGAGTTTGCAGGTCTCTGAATTTGCCAAAGTCGGGCTGATTTTCTATATGGCGGCGTTTATGTCGCGTTTTACCTACGATTTGCGTCGTCGAGCGTTCAGCATGTGGCGCCCTCTGGCCGTGCTGGCCGTACCGGTTGGGCTGCTATTTTTAGCACCTGATTTCGGCGGGATGGTGGTCTTTACCGTCTGCGTGATTGGCATGCTGATGATGTGCGGTGCCTCGCTGGTGCTGCTGGTTGGCAGCGGGCTGCTGCTCGGCTCCGGGGCGGTTGTAATGGTGTTGATAGAACCCTACCGGCTGGCCCGGTGGACCAGTTTTTTAGACCCCTGGGCCGATCAGTTTGCGACCGGCTACCAGTTAACTCAAGCGTTAATAGCCTTCGGACGGGGGCACGTCACCGGTACTGGCTTGGGTAACAGTGTGCAAAAACTGCATTACCTGCCCGAAGCGCATACCGACTTTATCTTTGCCGTAATCGCTGAAGAGTTGGGCATGATCGGCGCGATTATCGTCGTGCTGTTGTTCACGCTGTTTATTGCCCGCGCTATGTGGATAGGGCGCAAAGCTGAACTGGCAGGGCATCTATTTGGCGCTTATGTAAGCTACGGCATCGGCTTTGTCGTAGCCGCCCAGGCGTTTATTAACATGGCGGTAAGTTCCGGGCTGTTACCGACTAAAGGGCTAACGCTGCCGCTGATGAGCTATGGCGGCTCTAGCCTGCTAGTGACAGGTATAATGGTTGGGCTACTGCTGCGCACGGATGCTGAAACACGTCATCGCCCCCGGCGCGCGTCCACCCCCTATAAATCGCGCCATGAACCGCGTTTATCGTAACGCTATGCCGCTTGGTGCTACCAGGAGTTTGATGTGACGACTAACGTTAGCCGACGAGTACTGATTATGGCGGGGGGCACCGGCGGCCACGTGTTCCCAGCCTTGTCACTCGCCAACGCTTTGCAGGCGCAGCAGGTCGACGTTGAGTGGTTGGGCAGTCCTAGAGGAATTGAAAACCGCCTGGTGCCCGAAGCGGGCATTAAATTACATACAATTGCGATTAGCGGGCTGCGCGGCAATGGCTTGACGGGCTGGCTAAAAGCACCGCTAAACCTGAGCCGTGCGGTACTGCAGGCGCGTGCGGTTATTCGCGACTTCAAGCCACATGTGGTGGTCGGCTTGGGTGGCTTTGCCAGTGGTCCTGGCGGGTTAGCCACTTGGCTGACGCGCGTTCCTTTAGTGATCCATGAGCAGAATGCCGTGGCAGGTCTGACCAATCGCGTGCTGTCGCGACTCGCCAAGCGTACCTATGCCGCTTTCCCCGAGGCCTTTGGTGCGCGTGCCGATGTCATTGGCAATCCAGTGCGTGACGATATCGCCGCCTTAGGGAATACCCCAAGAGATGCTGAGAGCCTCTCTGCAAGGCCTCTGCGGTTGCTGGTGGTGGGAGGGTCGCTCGGTGCTGTCGCCCTTAACGAGCGCCTGGCCCCCGCGCTGGCAGCTCTGCCCATTGAGCGTCGCCCCCAGGTGCGCCATCAGGCGGGTAAAAACCGTGAAAAGACCACTGCTGAAAATTATCAGCAGCACGGCGTGAGCGCCGAGGTTAGCCCCTTTATTGACGATATGGCCGCTGCCTATGAGTGGGCCGACTTAGTGGTGTGTCGCTCAGGCGCCTTGACTGTCGCGGAGTTGGCTGCCGCGGCCAAGCCAGCGCTGCTAGTGCCGTTTCCTTTTGCCGTTGATGACCATCAGCGGATCAACGCCCAGGTACTCGTCAAGGCGGGGGCGGCCAAGTGCGTGGTTCAGTCTGAGCTCACCGTTGAGCGGTTAAGTGAATTTTTAAATCAATTGCTCGTCCCAAATACCCTGGCTGCGATGGCGGCGAATGCACGTCAGGCCGCCCATTTAGACGCCACAAAGCGCTTGGCTGAAGGGTGTTTGGCGATGGTGCCGTTAGGAGACTCTGCGTGATCGATTCAGACAAAACCATGACACCCTCACGTTCTGCCGCTGGCCCCGGCATGCGCCGAATTCGGCGACTCCATTTTGTCGGCATTGGTGGCGCAGGGATGTGCGGTATTGCCGAGGTGTTAGCGAATCAAGGTTACACCGTGAGCGGTAGTGATGCGAAAACCTCTTCGGTCGTGGAGCGGCTGCGGCAATGCGGTGTTGGTGTAGCGATCGGGCATGCCGAGGCCAATGTCGAGGGCGCTGATGTGGTGGTGGTGTCGAGCGCCATTGATGAAACCAATCCAGAAATACGCTGGGCCCATGAGCACCGCGTGCCGGTGGTGCGCCGGGCTGAAATGCTCGCTGAACTAATGCGTTTTCGTCACGGTATTGCCGTGGCGGGTACTCATGGTAAAACCACCACGACCAGCTTGACGGCAACACTGCTGGCTGAAGGGGGGCTCGATCCCACCTTTGTGATTGGTGGCAAGCTGACCAGTGCCGGTGCCAATGCCCGCTTAGGTGAGGGCGACTATTTAGTTGCCGAAGCCGATGAGTCCGACGCCTCCTTTTTGCATCTACAGCCGATGGTGTCGGTTGTCACCAATATCGATGCTGACCATATGGCGACCTATGGCGGCGACTTTGAACGGCTCAAAAGTACCTTTATCGAATTCCTACACAACTTGCCGTTTTATGGCTTGGCTGTGCTGTGTATCGATGACCCCCATGTGCGCGTGCTGTGTGAACAGGTGAAGCGGCAGTTCGTGACCTATGGGTTTGATAGCGATGCCGATTACCGGATTGTTGATTTTGCCCAGCGTGGCGGTGAAGTGACGTTCACGGCGCTACGCCCTGGTGGCGCTGCGCCGTTAAATGTCCGTTTGGCTATGCCGGGGCGCCACAATGCTCTAAACGCCATGGCGGCAATTGTGGTAGCCACCGATGCTGGTGTGAGCGATAGCGCTATTTTGAGCGGTTTGGCAGGTTTTGCCGGTGTTGGTCGCCGTTTTCAGGTGCATGGTCATTTCCCTGCACCCCAAGGGGGCGGCGATATCATGCTGGTGGATGACTATGGCCACCATCCTCGTGAAGTTGATATGGTCATTCAGGCGATTCGTGCAGGCTGGCCAGATCGTCGCCTAGTCATGCTTTATCAGCCCCATCGCTATAGCCGTACCCGCGATTTATACGAAGATTTTGTCAGGGTGCTTTCTCAAGTCGATACGCTTGTGCTGCTTGATGTTTACAGTGCCGGTGAAGCGGTTATTCCTGGTGCCGAAGGAAAAACCTTGGCGGGCTCCATTCGTCAGCGTGGTGACGTCGACCCGCTATTTGTCGAGCATAAACACGAACTGCCTGCGCTGTTAACCAACGTATTGCGCCCAGGCGATATTTTAATAACCCAGGGTGCCGGTGATGTGGGTGGGATCTCCCTGCGCCTGGCCCAGGCACAGCTAGCGATGAACGAGGTGGATCTGTGAGTGTTGACGTAGCAACTCCCCAGTCTCTTGAAAAAGTCGTTGTCGTTTACGGTGGCACCTCTGCTGAACGCGAGGTGTCGCTGAAAAGCGGGTCGGCGGTGCTTGCGGCGCTGCAGCGTAAAGGTGTCAACGCCTGCGGCTATGATCCCCGCGACAACGGCCTAGTGGGCTTGGAACGACTGGCTCCTTCGCTTGTCTTTGTGGCTCTGCATGGCCGCGGCGGGGAAGACGGCACCCTACAGGGCGCGCTAGAACTGCTCGACATTCCTTATACCGGCAGCGGGGTGCTTGCTTCGGCCCTGGGGATGGATAAGCAGCGCACCAAGCAGGTATGGAGCGCAGTTGGGCTACCCACTCCGGAAAGTATTATGTTGGAGGCAACGGCGGAGTGGTCCGCCGTGGTCGAGCAACTTGGCTTGCCGTTGATTGTGAAGCCTGTGCATGAGGGGTCGACGCTGGGTATTAGCATTGTAAAAAGCCAGGCAGCGCTTGAAGCGGCTTATCACGAGGCGGCCCAGTTCGACGCCCGCGTGATGGCAGAGCGTTTTGTGGTGGGTGAAGAGTATACCGTTGCGCTGCTAGGTGATCAGGTGCTGCCGGCGATTCGTGTTGAAGTACCGGGTGGTTTCTACGACTACGAGGCCAAATATATCGCTAATACCACCCAGTATCACTTGCCCTGCGGTTTGTCGGCGCAACATGAGGCTGAGCTTGCATTGCTTTGCCAGCAGGCGTTTGCCGCTATCGGTGGAGTCGGCTGGGGCCGGGTTGATGTCATGCGTGATAGTGAAGGGCGTTTTTGGCTGTTGGAAGTCAATACGGTGCCAGGTATGACCGATCATAGTTTGGTACCTCAAGCGGCGGCTCATGCGGGCATTAGCTTTGATGATCTAGTGTTACGAATACTCAATACCGCAGGCGAGCAGTTCACAGCATGAGTAATGACCTGTTTAAAAGCGCCTTTTTAAAAAGTGCCTTATGAAAAAGCGTAACGCTTGGTTGGGAATTCTCCTGCTGGCGCTACTTATGGGAGCTGGCGGGCGGGCGCTTTGGCTGTGGCTGGATCGTCCTATTGAACGTGTGTCTATTCGCGGTGAATGGGAGTACGTCAGCGCTGACTACCTGCGTACTCAGTTGGCGCCCCTGGTGGTTGATGCCACCTGGTTATCAGCTGATTTGGGTGAATTACGCGACCGTGCACTGCAAGTGGGTTGGTTAAACGAAGTGCGCATTTCCCGTGAGTGGCCGAATGCACTGGTGTTTGAGCTGGTTGAACAGCAGCCTGTCGCACGCTGGAATGATGACTTCTTGCTTAACCCTGAAGGTGAGCCTTTCGCTTTTGCGCCATTATCACCACCTGCAGGTTTACCCGATCTCGCTGGCCCTGCTGGAAGCAGTGAAGAAGTGCTGGATTATTACCACCGGTTAAAACTTCACTTTGAACAGTTATCGTTGAATCTTACTCAACTTCGTTTAGAGCCGCGCGGTGCCTGGCGGCTACAATTAAACGATGGCGCTTGGGTGATGTTAGGTCGGCGTCAGCATGAAGTGCGCTTAGCACGATTGTCGGCTTCATGGCAGCGTGAGTTGTCGTCTCTTGGCGATCAGATTCGTTATATTGACCTGCGCTACCCTAACGGTGTTGCTGTTGCTTGGCATGGAGAAAGTGAATTTACGGTGCAAGATGAGTAGCTCTTCTATTACTTGATGCAAATAAGGTGTAAAAGTGAGTGGTTGCCATCGTTGAAAAAGCCAGTAATCGGCTTTAAATTGCTACCCAAGCCTATTATTGTGGATTTGTACTAGTCGTATTGCGACTATTGTTTCTATACTATGGGCCAGAAGCGGGTTAAATAGTTTTTAATTTCGACTATTGGTACTTAGCGATTGTCTGAAAAGCAGCACTGATTATTTTGGGTAGCACGCTTTCAATGTTAAGCGTTAGATTAAGCGCCACCCTATTTATATTTATTTTTAACAATGACGCAAGGAGATTTCCCGACTCATGGCAGGCTCACCCAACGCATCCAATATGGTGGTCGGGCTGGACATTGGAACGTCCAAGGTCGTCGCGATAGTCGGTCAACCTACCGACGACGGCGGAATTGAAATTGCAGGTATTGGTTCGCATCCTTCGCGTGGCATGAAGCGTGGCGTAGTGATCAATATTGAATCGACTGTGCAGTCTATCCAGCGCGCCGTTGAAGAAGCGGAATTAATGGCCGGTTGTGATATTCACTCGGTATACGTTGGCGTGGCAGGCAGCCATATCAGTTCAATGAACTCGGATGGCGTTGTCGCTATTAAAGAGCGTGAGGTAACGCCCTCCGATATTGAACGTGTGATTGACTCCGCGCGGGCGCGTGCCATCTCTGAAGGCCAGCGAGTGCTGCATGTGCTGCCCCAAGAGTTCTCGATTGATGCCCAGGGGGGCATTCGTGAACCGCTTGGCATGTCCGGTGTGCGCTTGGAAGCACAGGTGCACTTAGTGACAGCCGCATTAAACGCGGTGCAGAATATTGAGAAGTGTGTGCGCCGTTGCGGTCTTGAAGTTGATGCTATTATCTTAGAGCAGCTCGCCTCTAGTATGGCCGTGCTGACTGAAGATGAGCGTGAACTGGGCGTCTGTATGGTCGACATTGGTGGTGGAACCACCGATATGGCTATTTTCAGCGAAGGCGCCATACGCCATACGGCGGTGATTCCTATCGCCGGGGATCAAGTCACTAACGATATCGCCATGGCGTTGCGAACACCCACGCAGCACGCTGAAGAGATCAAAGTTAAATACGCTTGCGCGCTAACCCATTTAGCCGCCAGCGATGAAATGATTAAAGTACCTAGCGTAGGTGATCGTCCAGCGCGTGATCTATCGCGCCAAGCGCTTGCTGAAGTGGTAGAACCACGCTACGAAGAGCTATTTACGCTAGTGAGAGACGAATTGCGCCGTAGTGGCTATGAAGACATGGTGGCTGCTGGGATAGTGCTTACCGGCGGTACCTCGCGCATGGAAGGGGTTAGCGAATTGGCAGAAGAGATTTTCCATATGCCCGTTCGTATCGCATGTCCGCAGAATGTAAGAGGTTTGGCGGACGTCGTTTGTAATCCCATTTATGCGACGGGCGTTGGTCTGCTGCATTATGCCTTGCAGGAAACGCGTCATGGGCAAGGTCTAAGAAGCCACGGGGGAGTGGTTGCAGCCCATAAGGGCCGTAACGAGCTTGCCCGGCGTGATATCAAGGAAGACCATTCGGCGCTGGCAAGAATTAAAGGCTGGTTCAAAGGAAATTTCTGACAGGGCCGCAAGCGCGGTTCAGGAGACGGGGCTTATGTTCGAATTGGTAGATAACGCACCCTCGAGCAGTGCGGTCATCAAAGTGGTTGGCGTTGGCGGCGGTGGCGGCAATGCTGTTAACCACATGGTCGAAAGCAATATTGAAGGCGTTGAGTTTATCTGCGCCAACACGGACGCCCAGGCGCTGAAACGCTGTGCAGCGAAGACGGTGTTGCAATTGGGTAGCGAAATCACTAAAGGATTAGGCGCAGGTGCCAATCCCGACGTGGGCCGCCAAGCCGCAATGGAAGACCGCGAACGCATTGCGGAATTGCTGGTCGGTGCCGATATGGTCTTCATCACTGCCGGTATGGGCGGTGGTACGGGCACAGGGGGTGCGCCGGTGGTTGCCCAGGTCGCCAAGGAACTGGGGATTCTCACCGTTGCGGTAGTGACGCGCCCCTTCCCCTTTGAAGGGCCAAAGCGTATGCGCGCTGCTGAAGAGGGCATGAAAGAGCTCTCTGAGCATGTGGATTCGCTGATCACTATTCCTAACGAAAAATTGCTTTCTGTGCTGGGCAAGAGTGCCACGCTACTGACGGCCTTTAGTGCGGCGAACGATGTGCTGCTGGGGGCTGTTCAAGGTATCGCAGAACTGATCACTAGCCCGGGCATCATCAACGTCGATTTTGCTGATGTGCGCACCGTTATGTCTGAAATGGGCATGGCGATGATGGGTACCGGTGGGTGCCACGGGTGAAAATCGTGCTCGCGAAGCCGCCGAGAAAGCGATCCGCAGCCCGCTGCTGGAAGATATCGACCTTCACGGCGCACGCGGTATCTTGGTCAACATTACTGCAGGCCCCGATTTGTCGATCGGCGAGTTCAACGATGTAGGCGCTACCGTCCAGGAGTTTGCGTCTCCAGATGCCACCATTGTCGTCGGCACCTCCATTGATATGGAAATGTCCGACGAGCTGCGTGTCACTGTTGTTGCCGCCGGCTTGGACGGGCAAAAGCCTAAGGCGGCCGCGCGCGAGCCTGCCCGTCGGTCAGCTGCAGAGTCCTCGGATTACCGCAAGTTGCAACAGCCAACGGTAATGCGTCAGCAGGCAACAGCACGCGCTGAAGCACCCGAAGCGGCCGCAAAACCGCGTCCTGAAAAGCGTCGCGCTTCCGAAGCCGATGACTATCTGGACATCCCCCGTTTCTACGCCGCCAGGCGGATTGATTCTCGCTATCAGGCTCATTGCAACAGCGAGCGAGCGTTTTATTGGCTAAAACGCTCGTTTGCTGTTAAAGTGAACACTGTTTGATAACTTTTCCCCTGCGGTTATTACCGTCATTAGAGCTCGGCTACTATCCATGATCAGACAACGCACCCTACAAAACGTCATTCGCGCCACCGGAGTGGGCCTGCATTCTGGCAAAAAAGTCCACTTAGCTCTGCGTCCGGCGCCGGCCAATACTGGGATTGTGTTTGTTAGAACCGATCTGGATCCCGTTGCGCACGTTCCCGCACGGGCAGAATTGGTTGAAGATACCAAGCTATGTACTGCTCTTGTGTTTAACGGGGTCAAGGTAGCTACCGTTGAGCACACTGATGTCGGCCTTTGCTGGGTTGGGTATCGATAACGCCTATGTGGATGTTAGTGAACCTGAAGTGCCTATTATGGACGGCAGTGCGAGTCCATTTGTGTTTTTAATCCAATCAGCGGGAATTTTAGAGCAGGATGCTGCGAAGAAATTCATTCGCATCAAGCACCGTGTAGCGGTGACCGATGGCGATAAAGAAGCGGTGTTCTTACCCCATCAAGGGTTCAAAGTCTCCTTTGCAATCGACTTTGATCATCCTGTTTTTGAGCAGCAGAAACAGACCGCGTTGATCGATTTCTCGACCACGTCCTTCGTTAAAGAAGTTTCCCGTGCACGTACTTTTGGATTTATGCGTGACTTAGAGTTCTTACGCTCTAACAATCTGGCGCTAGGCGGAAGTCTAGACAACGCCATTGTGGTGGATGATTACCGCATCGTTAATGAAGGCGGCCTGCGCTACGAAGATGAGTTTGTTAAGCACAAAGTATTGGATGCTATCGGTGACTTGTACCAGCTGGGTTATAGCCTGATCGGCGAGTTCCGTGGGGTGAAATCTGGCCACGCACTCAATAATCAGCTCTGCCGCGAATTGATGGCGCAGCCCGATGCCTATGAAATTGTCACCTTTGAAGAGGAAAAGGCGGTTGCGCCGATCTCTTATGCCGCACCTGCAATGGCGTGATGTAGCTAGGCTTCGCTTTTTATATTAGCGCTTTTTTACTTTTTGATTCATAAAGCATCGCTTAGGCGGTGCTTTATGCTTTTAAGAGTGTGGCGATAAGGCACTAAGCCTGATGGGAAGAGAAAATGGTGTGAGCGTTACTTGGCTGGCCGAGCATGAGATGCAAGCCGTTCCAAGGCACGTTTTAGCGCTGGATTGGTAGTATCTTCAGCGCACTCGGAAAGGGTTTTGCCCGCGTCGGCCGACAGACTACGCGTGTTACGCTTTGGTGCCACAATAGGGCGTACAGGGCGTACCTTAAAGGTAAAGCCGCTGACTCCTTCAAAGCCAGGCAGTTGATGGAGCAGTTCCAATAAGCGCCGCTGTTCGAAGCGTAACCACGTCAGCCAGCTCGCCTGACCGCTAATCAGGGTTAAACGACCTTCGCTAAAGCCACCCACAAAAATATGTTCGCGCATCTCTTCGGGCAAGTGGGCGCGCAAGTGTCGCTGGGCCTGATCGATGAGACGAGATAGGCGCATTAACTGATTAATATCACCCGACTTGGAGAGCAGACGGGCGATGGGCTGTGCGCGAGAACGCTTAACCTTTATACTCATACGCTTAATTCCTAGGGTGCTGCTGTTTAGGCACCGCTACTAATGACGTCGGCCACCTTCGCCGATGGCTGATTAGTAAACTCTACCACGCTCAGGAGCCGGTCTACAGCATGTCACCTACGCTTGATGTTCAATCAGCTTTGCCGCGGCGCCATCGCCGTTACGGTTTAGCGCGTTGGTGGCTGGCCGGTCTGTTGGTGAGTTGCCTTTTACCCGCCAGTTTAGGCCCTGCAGATGCATTCCGCGGCGGTGAGCGTAGCGTCACGATCTGTTTCTGGGTGCCCGCGATTTTACGCGCCCAGTCCCACTGGGTGGCCAGGCGTCGGCGCGCGCTGCAACGTTTTGCTCAAAGCCCCCAGCGCTTTGCGCCTGTTCGGCGTCTATGTCACTGGCTAGCCCCGATGGCTATGCTGGTCGCCGCCCGGGATGTCTTGACCCAGCGCGGCCCGCCTTCCCGCTAAGTCTGTCGATAATACATCTACTTTGTGCATGCTCTAGAGATAAACAGCATGCATTGAAAGGGCAATGTCCGCTGGGACGCTCGTGAATACTTGGATATTTCATGCTTAATAATTTATTACGAAAAGTCGTGGGCTCTAAAAACGACCGCGATGTCAAACGCATGCACAAGAAGGTGCCGCAGATTAACGCATTAGAAGCAGAGCTTGAGGCGATTAGCGATGCTGAACTGCAAGGTAAAACCGCCGAGCTGCGCCAGCGCTTAGAAGCCGGTGAGTCGCTTGATTCGCTGTTAGCGCCCGCCTTTGCGATCGTACGAGAAGCCAGTAAGCGCGTTATGGGCATGCGTCACTTCGATGTGCAGATGGTAGGCGGCATGACCCTGCACCGTGGCCGCATCGCTGAAATGAAAACCGGTGAGGGTAAAACGCTGGTGGCGACGCTGGCGGTGTACCTGAATGCATTGCCGGGTAAAGGGGTGCACGTGGTCACGGTGAACGACTACCTGGCTCGCCGTGATGCTGAGTGGATGCGTCCGCTGTATGAATTTCTGGGCCTTACCATTGGCGTCATTTTCTCGGCCAGACAGGCGAAGAGAAGCGTCATGCGTACCAGTGTGATATTACCTATGGCACCAACAACGAGTTCGGCTTCGATTATCTACGCGATAACATGGCGTTCTCGTTAGAAGATAAAGTTCAGCGTGGCCTGCACTATGCGATTGTCGATGAGGTTGACTCGATTCTTATCGATGAAGCGCGTACGCCGCTGATTATTTCCGGCGCGGTCGATGAGAATACCGACCTCTATAAAGTCGTCAATCAACTTGCCCAGCAGCTTGAAAAAGGCGAAGAGATTGAAGATGAGGAAGCCACGGTTGTTGGTGACTTCTTGGTCGATGAGAAGCAGAAGCAGGTAGAGTTAACCGAGCAGGGGCATAATAAAGTTGAAGAGCTGATGCGCGCTGAAGGTTTATTGGGCGATGACGAGTCGCTGTATGCCGCGCAAAACCTTAACTTGCTTCAGCATATGCACTCGGCGCTGCGCGCCCGCCATCTCTATAACCGTGATGTCGACTACATCATCTCTGAAGGTCAGGTGGTGATCGTCGACGAGCACACCGGCCGCTCTATGCCCGGGCGCCGCTGGTCGGAAGGGTTGCACCAAGCCGTCGAGGCCAAAGAGGGCGTCACGGTGCAGCGCGAAAGCCAAACGCTAGCCTCAACGACGTTCCAGAACTACTTCCGTCTGTATGAAAAACTCGCCGGGATGACCGGTACGGCGGATACTGAAGCCTTTGAGTTTCGGCAAATTTACGGCCTCGACGTGGTGGTGATTCCCACCAATCGGCCACTGGCCCGTAAAGACCTCAACGATCTGGTTTATTTGAGCGCTGAAGAGAAGTACGAAGCGATCATCAAAGATGTCAAAACCGAGACCGAAGCCGGGCGTCCAGTGCTGGTGGGTACGGCTTCTATTGAGACATCCGAGTACCTTGCCAAGCTGATGCGCGAGGCGGGCCTTACGTTCAATGTGCTTAACGCCAAGCAGCACCAGAGTGAAGCGGAGATCATTGCTCAGGCAGGCCGCCCAGGGGCGATTACGATCGCCACTAACATGGCCGGTCGTGGCACCGATATCGTTCTAGGCGGTAACTGGGAGGCCGAAGTCGCCAAGCTGCAAAACCCTAGCCAAGAACAGGTTGAGGCGTTAAAAGTCGAGTGGCAAGCGCGCCATGATGGTGTGCTCGCCGCTGGCGGCCTGCATGTGGTGGGCTCTGAACGCCACGAGTCCCGGCGTATCGATAACCAGCTGCGTGGCCGTGCCGGACGCCAGGGTGACCCCGGCTCAACGCGCTTCTTCTTGTCGCTTGAAGATAGCCTGATGCGCCTGTTCGGCTCTGACCGCGTCAAACGCTTGATGCAGGCATTGGGGCTTGAGCATGGCGAAGCCATTGAGCATAAGATGGTCTCTAACGCCGTTGAGCGTGCCCAGAAGAAAGTCGAAGGGCGTAACTTCGATATTCGTAAGCAGCTACTTGAGTACGACGACGTTGCCAACGATCAGCGCCGGGTGATCTACGACCAGCGCAATGAGATTCTGGCCGCGGACGATGTGGCTGATGCCGTTATTGGTATCCGCGAAGAGGTGATGGAGACGGCCATCAGCGACTACGTGCCGCCCCAAAGCCTGCCCGAGCAGTGGGATCTGCCCGGCTTGGAAGCGCACTTGAAGACGGAGTTCAACCTTGACGCACCGGTGGTTAAATGGGCCGCCGAAGATGATCGCTTTAGTGAAGAGCAGTTGCGTGAACGGCTGCAGACTATGCACCGCGAGGCCTATGCAGCCAAAATCGAGGCGGCTGGCGAGAAGCTGATTCGTCGCTTTGAGAAGCAGGTCATGCTGCAAGTGCTGGACACGCGTTGGAAAGAACACCTTCAGTCGATGGATCATTTGCGTCGCGGTATCCACCTACGTGGCTATGCTCAGAAAAACCCCAAGCAAGAGTACAAGCGTGAATCCTTTGAACTCTTCCAGCAGCTGTTAGAGCACATTAAAGCCGATGTGACGCGTATTCTGAGCCACGTACAGGTTCGTCAGCCCGAGGAAGTAGACGCCCTTGAGCAACAGCGCCGCGAAGCGCTGGCGCGGGAAACCGCCACGGCGGCAAGCCGTCATGACACCCCGACCCAGGAGCAGCCCGAAACTGAGCAGGAAGCGCCTGGTGTTGATGGCCGCCCTGTGCGTCGCGAAGGCCCGAAAGTGGGCCGCAACGACCCGTGTTTTTGTGGCTCGGGTAAAAAGTACAAGCAGTGCTGTGGAAAACTAAGCTAACGGCGCCCGTTTTGAGACCGTTTTTGAGACGGTCTGTGAAACGGTCTTTGTCTAAAGGAGAAAATCATGGCGGTTGGAAACACTCCCTTTCCAGAGTTGCCACCCCTAAAAGGGGTGCGCCTGGGGGTTGCAATGGCGGGTATCAAAAAGCCGGATCGTCGTGATGTAGTGGTGATTGAACTGCCCGAGACCGTGACGGTGTCTGGGGTCTTTACCCGTAATGCGTTCTGCGCAGCGCCCGTTTTGGTGGCCAAGCAACACCTCGAGCAGTGCCGGGCAGAACACCGTTCGCCACGCTTTTGGCTGATCAACACTGGCAATGCTAACGCAGGTACGGGTGAAGCAGGTTTGCGGGATGCCAGGGCTAGCTGTGCAGAACTGGCTAAACAAGCCGGTGTGTCGTCGCAGGACGTGCTGCCGTTTTCAACCGGCGTAATTGGCGAGCCGCTGCCGATGGAGCGTCTGCTAGCGGGATTGGCACCGGCACTTGAAAGCATGGCCAGCGACAGTGTTGCCTGGGAACACGCAGGCCAAGGTATTTTAACCACCGATACTCGTGCCAAAGGCGCCAGTGTCACGGTTGAAATAGGCAATCAGCAGGTAACGATTAACGGCATCACGAAAGGGTCTGGCATGATCAAGCCCAATATGGCGACCATGCTGGGCTTTGTGGTGACCGATGCAACTATCGAAGCACCGCTGCTGGATCGGCTACTGCGTGAAACCGTCGATCGCTCGTTTAACTGCATCACGGTGGATAGCGATACCTCTACCAATGACGCTTGTATGTTGGCAGCGACCGGCACAGGCCCCCGCATTGCCGATGATGAGCAGATTGCCGTTTTCAGCAACGCCTTGCAGCGGGTAATGACCGAGCTGGCGCAGGCGATTATTCGCGACGCCGAGGGCGCAACCAAATTCGTTACCCTTCAGGTCGACGAAGCGAAAAGTCGTCAAGAGGCGCTCGATGTGGCCTTTACTGTTGCGCACTCACCGCTAGTCAAAACAGCGCTTTACGCTTCAGATGCTAATTGGGGGCGTATTTTGGCCGCGGTAGGACGAGCGCCTGTAAGCGACTTTGATGTCAACCGTGTGGTGATTGATTTAGGCGATGTACGTCTAGTTGAAAATGGCGGGCGTGCTGCAGGCTATACCGAAGCGGCAGGAAGCGCCGTCATGGCCGAGTCAGAAATTACCATTCGCATTAACTTGGGGCGCGGCGAGGAAAGTGCCACGGTATGGACCTCCGACCTCTCCCATGACTATGTGTCTATTAACGCGGATTACCGCAGCTAGTCAGTCTCCCCCTGTGTGGGGCGTTGGTTGGCAGGGGTAGTGGGCACACGCAGCGATATAGCACCGATGCCTTTAGCATTGGTGCACGCAGTGGATAAAGACGTAACGAGTATATGAGTCTATGAGCATAAAGGTAAAACGACGGGTTCACGTCGCGGCGGCAGCGATTATCAGCGCCGATCAACAGCAAGTACTGATCGCTCGTCGGCCATCAAACGTAGATCATGGCGGGCTTTGGGAGTTTCCAGGCGGCAAACTGGCCCCTTATGAAACAGGTCTTGAAGGGTTAAAGCGTGAACTGCACGAAGAGCTAGGCGTTGAGATTGTTTGTGCCCAGCCGTTGATTCGCGTCCACCATGAGTACCCCGACAAGCATATCTTGCTCGATGTATGGCAAGTGCATGAGTTTGCTGGCGAGCCCTTTGGTCGTGAAGGGCAGGCGGTGCGCTGGGTGCCCATGAGCGAGCTCTCCAACTACCCTTCCCGGCGGCTAATTTGCCGATTCTGCGAGCGGTAAGGTTGCCTACCGAGTATTTAATTACCGGGGAAGAGTTGGATGAGGCGCGTTTCGATGCGTTTTTGGAACGCGCGCTGCGTGAAGACAAAATTCGCCTGGTACAACTGCGCGCCAAGCAGTTGGATGAAGCGGCTTATCTGGCTCGTGCCCAGCGTGCCTTGAGCCTGTGTCGTAAGCACGGCGCGCGACTGCTGCTCAATGGTGAGCCGACGCTGCTTGATCACATTGACGCCGATGGCATTCATTTGACCAGCGAGCGTTTGATGCAGCTCGAGCGTCGTCCGATTGCCGAAAGCAAGTGGCTGTCCGCATCAACACACAACCAAACCCAGCTTACCCAGGCGGCGGTGTTAGGCTGCGACTTTGTTAGCTTATCGCCGCTGCGCACCACACCGTCACACCCGGAAGTATTCCCGCTCGGCTGGCATGATTTCCAGCAGTTGGTAGAGCGCGCAGGCATGCCGGTATTCGCACTGGGTGGCATGACGCGCTTTGATGCCAATCATGCCCGTGCCGTGGGCGCTCAAGGAATCGCATCGATCCGCGATTTCTGGAAATAACACGCCAAGCCAGAACGCATAAAAAGAGCGTTATATAATGAAAAACGCCTGCCTCGGTATTTAGCCAAGGCAGGCGTTTTTACGTTTTCATCTTTAAGACTAAGGCCAAGCCTACTAGTCGCGGTAGCGGCGAGTCAGATCCCCATAAGCGTCCACACGACGATCGCGCAGATAGGGCCAGATGCGGCGGGTATTTTCACTGCGCGCCATATCCAGCTGAACGACTAACTGTTCAGTCTCTTCCCCCGCATGGGCCAATAGTTCACCTTGTGGTCCGCAGACGAAGCTGCCGCCCCAAAACTGAATGCCGTCTCCCACCCCAGAATGATCCGCCTCAAAGCCAACCCGGTTGGCGACGAGAACCGGCAAGCCGTTGGCGACACCGTGGGCGCGCTGAATCACTGTCCAGGCATCTTTTTGGCGGCTCTTTTCTTCCCCGTCGTCATTGGGATCCCAGCCGATCGCCGTGGGGTAGAGCAGTAAATCGGCACCGGCTAGCGCCATAAGACGGGCGGCTTCGGGGTACCACTGATCCCAGCAGACCAAGACGCCGAGACGGCCCACGGATGTTTCGATCGGAGTAAAGCCTTCTCCGCGGGTGCTGTCATGATCACCCGGCGTGAAGTAAAACTTCTCATAAAACCCGGGATCATCGGGAATGTGCATCTTACGATACTGACCTACCCGGCCCTTGGCGCGGTCATAGACCACCGCAGTATTGTGGTATAGCCCTGGAGCGCGGCGTTCAAATAGCGACCCAACCAGCACAATATTCAACTCTTTAGCGAGCGCCGCCAGGCGCTGGCCGGTAGGGCCATCCAGCGGTTCCGCTAGATCAAACAGGGCAGGGTCTTCAAATTGGCAGAAGTAGTGGGTGGCGTGCAGTTCTTGTAGCAGTACCAACTGCGCGCCTTGTTTAGCGGCGCTACGGATACCTTCTTCGCTTGCTGACAGGCTTTGGGCTTTGTCCGGCCACGCGGGTTGCTGCACAACAGCGACGGTTAGCGTTGTCGACATGGTGACTCCTTTAGCAAATAGCGGTCGTGGCAAGCGTGCCTTGTGGAAGCTGCATGGTTAAACAGTGCAGGCTGCCATGTTGGCGAATAACGCTTACGCACTCAATCGGAATTAGCGTGTGCTCAGGAAAAGCAACCGCTAGCGCGTTCAGTGCAGTGACATCCGCCGGGTCGCCGTAGGTAGGCACCAGTACGGCCTGATTGATGATCAGGAAATTTGCGTAGGTGGCGGGCAGGCGGTGGCCATCTTCCGGGTCAAAGCAGGCTTGGGGCCAGGGCAGTGGAACAAGCCGGTAGGGTTCACCATTGCGTTGCCGGAAAGACTGCAGTTCTTGCTCCATCGCCGCCAAGGCCGCGTAGTGCGGGTCGTGGGGATCGTCACAACGCACATAGGCGATGGTGGTTGGGTTGCAGAAGCGTGCCAGGGTATCAATATGGCTGTCGGTATCGTCGCCTTCTAAATGGCCGTTGGCCAGCCACAGCACACGGTCAACGCCGAAGTCGTCGCTAAGCTGCGCTTCTACCTCTGCTCGGGATAGCGTGGGGTTACGGTTGGGGTTAAGCAGGCATGCTTCGGTGGTGAGCAGGGTGCCTTCGCCGTCAGTTTCTATACCGCCGCCTTCCAGTACCAGATTCCGCGAGGCCACCGGGCAGGCCCAGGCGCCCGCATCGGCAAGCCACTGGGTGAGCAAGTTATCGCGTTCGGCGGGAAATTTTCCACCCCAGCCGGTGAACGTGTAGTCGAGCAAGACACATTGGCCATCTTCATCGACCACGCTGATCGGGCCATGATCCCGCGCCCAGGTATCGTCGGTGGGTGCGACAATAAGCTGCAGGCGTTCAGCGGGCACAGCGTAGGCGTGAAAAGTATCGGCCAGGCGCTGTTTGGTTAGTTCGTCTGGTACGCAAATAAGCACGCGCTGATAGCGTGCGGTGGCCATCACGATACGTTCGAGGGTGGCTTCGATGCGCGCAAGCAGAGGCGCCCAATCGCCGTCTGGGCGTGGCCAGGTCAGTTGTATCCCATCTTGGGGATACCATTCGGGTAGCAAACGATACGTCATAAAAGCGCAGCCCACTGTCAGCAGTAAATCGGCGCAATGTAGGGTGTGGCGGGGCAAGTTGCAAGCGTAACGTTTTTATTATGAACGCTCACGGCGAAGGCCGCTCTAATGGCCGTTTGAACATGCAGAGAGACTAAAAAAACCGTACCATGAGCGCTTATTGATAAGGAATGACGCCATGCTTGATCGTTTGCCTTTTCTGGTGGGGCTGCGCTACGTGCGCGCTAAACGCCGGAACCACTTTATTTCGTTTATTTCGCTCACCTCGATGTTGGGGCTAATGCTGGGGGTCGCCGTACTTATTTTGGTGCTGTCGGTGATGAACGGCTTCGACCATGAGCTGCGCACACGTATTTTAGGCATGGTGCCCCACGCTAAAATTGAGTCCCGGGAGGGCATGGTTGAATGGCAGGCTCTGGCTGAAGAGCTTATGCAAAGGGAGCGGGTCATTGGTGCGGCGCCCTACGTTGAGCAACAAGGTATGTTCTCCGTGGGCGGGCGTAATCAGGGAGCCATGGTCAATGGCATCAACCCGGAATGGGAAGACCGAGTGTCAATTATTGGTGAGCACATGCGCCAAGGTGAATTGACCGATCTGGTTCCCGGAGAGTGGCATGTGGTGCTGGGCTCAATGCTGGCGCGCAACTTGGGCGTTGGCGTGGGGGATCGAGTAACGCTGCTGGTACCCGAAGCATCAATTACCCCCGCCGGGGTCTTTCCACGCTTAAAACGCTTTACCGTTAGCGGTATTTTTAGCGTCGGTGCCGAACTAGACGCTAATTTGGCCTACGCCAATATTGAAGATATGCAGACCCTTGCGCGCCTGGGTGATGCGGTTGGCGGGCTGCGTCTACAGCTGGATGATCTGTTTGCCGCCAGTAGCGAGACCCAAGCGATTCTCAATGAGCTTGGCCCGGAGTATCGGGGCAGCGACTGGACGTTCTCTCAAGGCAATCTTTTCCAGGCGATACAGATGGAAAAGCGCATGATCGCGCTGCTGTTAACCGTGATTATCGCCGTGGCAGCTTTCAACATCGTCTCTACGCTGGTTATGGTGGTGACCGATAAGCGCGCGGATATCGCCATTCTGCGGACGATCGGTGCTAAACCGAGCTCGATTATGGGGATTTTTATTGTTCAGGGCATGGCCATCGGGCTGATTGGTATCGCTGTTGGGGTGGCCGTGGGTGTGCTGCTGGCGCTGACCATTGCGGATCTGATTGGCTGGGTGGAAGGAACGCTGGGGATTCAGTTCCTGGATGCTGGGGTCTATTTCATTAGCGACCTGCCTTCACGCCTGCAGTGGAATGATGTCAGTCGTATCGTATTGGCCGCCTTTGGTCTGACGTTCCTGTCGACACTTTATCCCGCTTGGCGGGCGGCAAAAGTTCAGCCGGCGGATGTGTTGCGCTATGAATAATGGCTTCAGGAATAAGGATGACACGATGTCGATAAATACAGGGCAAGAAGCTGCCGTCATGCTCGATTGCCAGACGCTGACACGAACCTACAGCGAAGGCCCCCAGGATCTGACGGTACTGGATAAGCTCAATTTGCAGGTGCGCGCCGGGGAACGGGTGGCCATCGTCGGCAGCTCGGGGTCAGGTAAGACAACGCTGTTAAACCTGCTGGGCGGTCTTGACCGCCCTAGTGAAGGCAGCGTCGTTATCGCCGGTGAGCCTCTATCAGGGCTGAATGAAGCGGCGCTTGGCAGCTTTCGTAACCGCTACATCGGGTTTGTGTATCAATTCCACCATCTATTGGCGGAATTCACTGCACTCGAAAATGCGGCGTTACCGCTGATTATTCGCGGTCAGTCGAAAAAGGCGGCCGAGAAGCGTGCCATGCAGATACTCGAGCGGGTAGGCATGCAGCCGCGGGCGGATCATAAGCCGGGTGAGCTTTCCGGCGGGGAGCGCCAGCGCGTGGCGATTGCCCGTGCGTTGGTCACCGATCCTAGTTTGGTGCTGATGGATGAGCCCACGGGCAATCTGGATCAAACCACGGCGGCGACTATTTTGGCACTAATGGATGAACTGGCCAAAGAGAGCGCCTGTGCATTCGTGATTGTGACCCATGACGTTAGCCTGGCGGCCCATCAAGACCGCGTGCTTAAACTGGATGCGGGTAAGTTGGTCGAGCAGGCGCCGGCGCTTTAACCGTCGGGTTCAATCATTAAACCTTATCGTCAAATTCTGCTTCTATCTGCGCACGCCGCTGCCGACGTATCTGGCGGCGGCGTTTCCAGTTATGGGAGACGTGCCAGCGCCAGATCAAGCGAATGCCAATATTGACCACGATGGCTAATATGATCGCTGTTACCAACGAGCCGACGATCAGTGGCGGCATAATGTCGTGCATCTGTTCGGCGATCCAGTGCGTTGAAATACGCGAAGGGGCCTCCCGCACGGGCGCGCCGAGGATAAAGGTGCCAATCCAGTAGTTGCCGTAAAAAATCAGCGGCATCGTTAATGGATTAGTAATCCATACCAAGCCTACCGAGAGGGCTAAATTGCAGCGTGTTAGGCGCGCGCCTAGCGCGGCAACGACCATCTGAAAGGGGATGGGCAGCATCGCGCAAAACACGCCCACGCTAAACGCATTGGCAACGCTTCGGCGAGTTAGAAGCCACAACCCCGGGTCTGCAATCAGCGGTGCAATAAAGCGTAGCGAGCGCTGTTTCCTGATAGTGTCGGGTTTGGGCATGTAGCGCTGCAGGAATCTGCGCGGCATGGCGGATACTCTTGCCTATCGATGTGGCTCATTATCCATATAGAGCCACTCTTCGGCTATGCTAGGCCATTAATGAACATTCGCTGGAGGGCTCTATGCGGTTAGGTGTTGCCATGCCCGCGGCGCTTGCAGCACTTGCAGGAGGTATTTTTGCCTGGTATTTCCACACCGCAGAGGTGACTCCAAATGCGTTTGGCTGGGTGTTGGTAGCCGCGTTGCTGGTAGTGGGGCGGTGCCCGCGATTTGCTATATGGCTGCTGATCGGCGCCTGGGTCTTCACTGGCGTACAAGAAGAGTGGGGGAGTCGCTTACCGACGGGGCTAAGCGGAGAAGATCTTGCTGTTGAGGCAACCGTGTTGACCGCCCAACCGGTGGGTAATGCCACGCGCCTGCTGTTAAGCGTTGATCAGTGTCAAAGCTCTTCGACTAGTCTGATACAACGGCCCAGCTGTTCCGCGCTCACCAAGGTGCGCATTACCGCTTATAGCGATGTTCGCTTTAGGCCCGGCGAGCAGTGGCAAATGACGCTTCGTTTGCGTCCCCCAAGTGGCTTTGCCAATCCTGATGCCTTCAATTATGAGCAGTGGCTGTGGCGTGAGGGAATCCACGCCACCGGCTACTTGCGCCAGGAGCCAGCGCCGGTTCGGCTTTCTTCTGCGGGCCCTTCGTTGCGCCAGCTAGCGCTGGATTTTTTAGCCCGCCAGCCTCTCGACGATCGAACCAAACGTTGGCTGGCAGCGTTGACGTTAGGCGATAGCGAACAGCTTACCCAAGACGACTGGTCGCTGCTGAATGCTACCGGAACCACGCATCTGGTGGTGATTTCAGGCTTGCATGTCGGGCTGGTGGCCTCATTTGTACTGCTGCTAGCCAAATCAGTCGCTCGGTTTGCAACGCCCACCAACTGGCGTATGCGCACCTGGCCGTGGTGGTTGGCAGCGCTAGCTTGTGTCAGTTACGCCACCCTTGCCGGAATGGCGCCACCGGCTATGCGGGCGATGGTGATGACATTGATCGGGCTGTGGGTGCTGAGTGGTCGGCATGCGCCGGGAGCTTGGCAGGGCTGGTGGCTGGCACTCGCGCTGGTACTTATTGTCGATCCGCTAGCGCTATGGCGTCCAGGGATGTGGCTATCGTTTGTGGCAGTGGCGTGGCTGATTATTATTTGGCAGGGGCGGCGGCGCCCTCAAGGGATAAAGGGCTGGTGCTGGGCGCTGGTGAGATCGCAACTGCTGCTAGCCCCGCTAATGGCCGCCGCCGTATTGGTGGCCTTTGGGCGAGTGGCACCCGCTGCTCCATTGATCAATTTAGTCGCCGTACCCTGGGTAAGCTCGGTGATGGTGCCGACCGCACTGCTGGGGTGGCTGCTGTCACCTCTGCCCATGGTGGGAGAGACGGTATGGTGGCTGTTTGAGCAGGCGCTAAGCGTTTTCCACCTGTTGCTGACGCTGGTGGTGCAGCACTGGCCACTATGGGAACCTGATCGGTCGTTAACGTATCCGCTCTCCCTCGCACTGTTGCTACTGTCGTTATGCTGGGGGCTACCTGCCGTGCTGCCAAGCTTACGGCTGGCAGCCTCAGCGCTGATCGTTGCGCTGCCCTGGTGGTCGCTTCCGTCATCGATTCCCCCCAATGCGCTCAGAGTCAGCGTCCATGATGTGGGGCAGGGGCAGTTGATAGAACTGCGCAGCGCGCATTATCGCCTGCTCTACGACACCGGCCCTCGCTTTCGTAGTGGTTTTATGCCTCTGGAGGCGCTTTGGTCACCGGGGCAGTTGTTTGATCAAGTGTTAGTCAGCCACGCTGATAATGACCATGCGGGCGGTATCAGCGCATTGTTAGCCGATCATCGGGTCAAACAGTGGATGGCTCCTGCAGGTGAGGCGCTGCCAATTTCCGGTATTGATTGTCAGCGTGGTCAAACATGGCAGCGTGATGGGGGTGAGTTACCGTATTCTCTGGCCGCCCGCGGGTGATAACGATTTATCTGCCAACGATCGCTCCTGCGTACTTGAGGTGAGCGCTGGTGAGCAGAGACTGCTGATTACGGGGGATGTGAGCACTGAGGTAGAGCGTCGCTTTCTGCGAGAGGTGGAGCCGCCTGTTAGTGTATTGGTGGCAGGGCACCATGGCAGCGGCACCAGCTCGGGTATCCAGTTCGTACGTTCCATCGCTCCTGAGCATGTGATATTTAGCGCCGGGCGGAGTAATGCGTTTCAACATCCGGTAGATTCTGTCGTGCGCCGTTTTCGCCAGCAGGGCAGCTGTCTATGGAACACGGCGCATGACGGCGCACTGCGTTTTTGGCTAAAAGCGGCCCAGCCCATCCAGGTTGAAACAACGCGACCATTGCCAGGGCGACGCAACCAGTGTTGAAGCGCGTCGCCATCAGGTAGAATTCTCCGATTGCACACTATGGCCAGGAGCGCGTGTGACTGATTCAGGTTGGGGTATTTATAAGCGGTTGTTGGGCTATGTGAAGCCGCATTGGCGAGCTTTTGCGCTAGCGATAGTGGGCTTGTGGTTTACGCCGCGTCGAGTACCGCGCTGGCGGAAATGATGAAGCGATTAATTGATGGCATTCAAAACCCAGATGCGGCGTTTCGGTTCTTTCTACCGCTGTTTGTAATTATTATGTTTTCCGCCCGGGGGTTAGGTACTTTTTTAAGCACCTACTTCATGGCCTATGTGGGCCGCTACGTGATTCATACCCTGCGTTGCGACGTGTTTGCCCATCTACTCCATCTGCCGGGCTGGTTTTTGACCATCACTCCAGCGGTCAACTGGTATCACGGGTGACCTACCACGTTGAGCAAGTCGCGGGGGCGGCCACCAAAGCGGTGACGATTATTCTTCGGGAAGGCCTGTTCGTCGTCGGCTTGGTGCTCTATCTACTCTGGACTAACTGGATGCTAACGCTGCTGTTTTTGGGCGTGACGCCGATCATTGCCGTGGTGGTAAGCTACGTCAGCAAGCGCTTTAGACGCATTTCAAAACGCATTCAGCACTCCATGGGCGATGTCACCCATATTGCCTCGGAAGCGCTGTCGGGCTATCGGGTAGTGCGCACCCACGGCGCAGAGCCGTATGAAAAGCAGCGCTTTGAGCGGGTCAGTGAAGAGAATCGCCGCCAAAGTATGAAAGAAGCCATGACCCGTGCGGTCAGTTCCCCTGTGATTCTGATGTTGGTGGCCATCTCCATGGCGCTACTGGTCTGGCTGGCCATGGCACCCTCGCTGATGGAGAACATGACGCCTGGTGAGTTTGTGGCCTTTATTACCGCGGCTGCCCTGATGATCAAGCCGGTACGTCAACTGACCGAGATTAACGGTGAAATTCAGAAAGGCCTGGCGGCCGCGTCAGAGCTTTTCGGATTGCTGGATATGACCCCTGAAGAGGATAGTGGCAAACATATTGCCAGCCGTTTAAACGGCGATGTCGTGATCGATCATGTTAGCTTCCGCTATGCCGACGACCAGCCCGAAGTCCTGCACGATATTAATCTACGCATAGCACCGGGCGAACTGGTGGCGATAGTCGGGCGTTCGGGGAGCGGCAAGTCCACTCTGGTCAGCTTGCTGCCGCGTTTTTACTGCCCCACTCAAGGCAGTATTACTATCGATGGCATTAATGTTGATGAATACGCGCTTGGCCCACTGCGCCAGCAGATTGCTCTGGTGTCGCAGCAGGTGACGCTATTTAACGCCTCGATTGCCGATAATATTGCTTACGGGGTGGCCAATCCTGATCCCCAGGCTGTTCAGGCTGCGGCTGAAGCCGCCTATGCCCATGAGTTTATCGATAAGCTTCCCAATGGTTATGCCACCACCGTGGGTGAAAATGGCGTGATGCTCTCGGGCGGCCAACGCCAGCGGCTGGCGATTGCCCGGGCGATCTTCAAGGACGCGCCGCTACTGGTGCTGGATGAGGCCACTTCTGCGTTGGATACAGAATCCGAGCGCTATATTCAAAAAGCCCTTGAGCGAGTCTGTGAAGGGCGCACCACGCTGGTCATCGCCCACCGCCTCTCTACCATAGAGCGGGCTGACCGGATTGTGGTGATGGATCAGGGGCGCATTATCGAAGAGGGGGCGCATCAGTCGCTGCTTGATGCCGATGGCGCCTACGCGGCGCTGCATCAACTGCAGTTTCAAGAAGCGCATGAGGCTATCGATATGAGCCTATCGTTATGAGCTTTGCCAAGAGAACGCTGGCGGAGCGCTGGCTGCAAGGCGCTTACCAGGGCAGCCGCTGGCTATCGCCGTTGAGGCCTTTAGGGGCGCTTTATCAGTGGGCCATGGCGCGGCGGGAGCGGGAATACTCTAGCGGCCAAAAAGCTACTTGGAAGGCGCCGGTGCCGGTTATCGTGGTAGGCAATATCACCTTGGGGGGGACGGGTAAATCGCCGCTGGTGGCGTGGCTAGCTGGCTGGCTGGTGGCCCAAGGCTGGTCGCCAGGTATCGTTAGCCGCGGCTATGGCGGAAATGCGCCCAGTTACCCGCTGCTGGTCACCGCCGACACGAACGTTGTCGAAAGCGGTGATGAGCCGCTGATGCTGGCACAGCAGACGGGACTGCCAGTGGCCGCAGACCCCAATCGCGTGCGCGGTGTTCAGGCACTGATCGAGAAGGGCTGCGATATTATCTTGAGCGACGACGGTTTACAGCACTTGGCACTGGATCGAGATATTGAGTTGGTGGTTGTGGATGGTGACCGTGGATTGGGCAACGGGCGCTGCCTGCCCGCCGGGCCGCTGCGCGAGTCGCCCAGCCGGTTGCAGCGTGTTGACGCGGTGATCATTAACGGCGACTCACAGCCCTCTTTGTCGCTTACTCCGTCTATTATGCAGGCAGCCACTACTATGCAGCTGGCGCCGCTGCGCTGGCGCCGCCTTGATGACGGCGCACGTTTTCCGCTTGCGCCGCTGCCGTTTACGCTGCCGGTGCACGCGGTGGCAGGTATCGGGCATCCCGAGCGCTTTTTTCGTACACTCTCCGCGTTGGGTGTGAGGGCGAGTGGCACCCGTTGGCCGACCACCAGCACTTTAGTGCGGGCGCGCTAAGCTTTGCAGATACCCGCCCAGTGATTATGACCGCTAAAGACGCCGTTAAGTGTTACGCCCTGGCCCCGCCTAACAGTTGGGTATTAGATGTGGAGGCATCCCTTCCACCCGAATTTGAGCACTGGCTGGCAGCGCGGCTGTCGGCACTTTCCTAAAGGAGATAAGCGCATGGATAAGGAACTGCTGGCAATGCTGGTCTGCCCGTTGTGTAACGGTAAGCTGAAGTATGATCGCGATGCTCAAGAGCTGCGCTGCCACTACGATGGCCTTGCCTATCCGATCAAAGAGGGGATTCCGGTGATGTTGCCGGAAGAGGCTCGCGTGATGGATGCTGATGAAAAGCTGCCTACTTCTCCAGGACGTTCCCAAGAGCGTTTAGGAGACGCTTAATGGCTGTCTTTGATGACATGGTTGATTTCAAGGTGCCTGATTTTACCGTCGTCGTACCTGCTCGCTACGGCTCTACCCGGCTGCCCGGCAAGCCACTGCTTGATATTGCCGGGGAACCGATGGTCGCTCACGTATGGCGCCGTGCTTGCCAAAGCCACGCCAGCCGAGTGGTCGTGGCAACAGACGATAGCCGTATTCGTGATGCCATGCTGCCCTACGGCGCCGAAGTGATCATGACCCGCGACGATCACCCCTCGGGCACCGACCGATTAGCCGAGGTGGCTGGTATATTGGCATTGACGGATGATGCGCTGCTGGTGAATGTGCAGGGCGATGAGCCGCTGATTCCTCCCGCGCTGATCGACCAGGTGGCTCTGCGCCTAGCCGACGATCCCGGAGCGTCGATAGCCACGCTGGCGGAGCCTATCAATGACGTGGACACGCTGTTTAATCCCAACGTGGTCAAGGTGGTGCGAACGCTACAAGGCCGCGCGCTGTATTTCTCACGGGCCCTATCCCCTGGGATCGTGAGCAGTTCAAAGCGCCACCGACCATGCTGGCAACCGATGCCTGGCTGCGCCATATCGGTCTCTATGCGTATCGTGCCGGTTTTCTAGCTGCCTACCGAGACTGGCCAGCCTCAAGCCTCGAACAGCTTGAACAGCTTGAACAGTTGCGTGCGCTGCAGAATGGTCACGCTATTCAAGTGGCATTGGCCTGCGAAGTAAACCCTGCCGGTGTTGATACGGCCGAGGATCTAGCGCGGATTCGGGCGCTGCTGGCCTAGCGCGGGTTCGGGTGTTGCCGGTTTAGCGCAGGGGCGGGCGCTTGCTTGGGCAGCTCAGTTTTTAAGGAGCTATCGTGAAAGTATTATTTGTATGTTTAGGCAATATTTGCCGTTCACCGACCGCCGAAGGTGTTTTTCGTCGTGCTCTTGAGCGAGCAGGGTTGGCCGATGAGGTCGAGATAGACTCCTGCGGCGTCGGCAGTTGGCATGTCGGCAAAGCGCCAGACGCCCGCGCGCAGCAGGCGGCACTACTGCGCGGTATCGATATAAGCGACCTGCATGCCCGCAGCTAAGCGAACACGATTTTACCCAATTCGACTACGTGCTAGGCATGGATCAGGACAATTTACGCGCCATGCGCGAGCTGAAGCCTGCCAATAGCCAGGCGCATGTTGGGCTGTTTTTAGATTTTGCTGGTACCCCCGGTGCTGAAGTCCCAGACCCCTATTTTGGCGGTGATGAGGGATTGAGAAGGCTCTGGATATGATTGAAGCTGCATCAGAAGGGCTGATTCGACACCTTAAGCGAGAGCTGTAATGGGGCTAATGGTGTGGCTGCACAGATGAATATTCTCAGCAATGTGGATTTGTCCGCCGCTAATACACTTAGGCTCCCCTGCCAAGCAGAGCGCTTCGCGTCACCAAAGACATTAACAGCTCTACGCCAAACGTTAGCCGAGGCACGCCATGAAGGCTGGCCCGTCACGCTGCTCGGTGGCGGCAGCAATGTTCTGCTTCCCGAGGCACTACCAGGTTTGGTGGTGCGGCCTGATTTGCAACAGTACTGGCTCAGTCAGCGTCAAGGGCATGTGCTTGCCCATGTAGGGGCGGGAGTTAATTGGCATACGCTGGTGATGGCGACTGCTGCACGCGGCCTGTGGGGCATTGAAAATCTGGCGCTGATCCCTGGCAGTTGTGGTGCTGCGCCAGTGCAGAACATTGGTGCCTACGGTGTTGAACTTGCCGATACGCTGCAAGCGGTGCAGGTAATGGAGCTTGCCACCGGGCGGGTAAATTGGCTAAGCGCGCAAGAGTGCGCCTTTGGTTACCGTGAGAGTATTTTTAAAGGCGAGTTGGCAGGTAGCATGGTGATCACTCAGCTAGTCTTGCGTTTGTCACGCACGCGAGCACCCCGGCTAGGCTATGGCGATCTCGCCGCACGCTTGGCAAGCCCTCCCACACCGCTCGCGGTAGCCGAAGCGGTATGTGGTATTCGACGCGAGAAGCTGCCCGACCCACAGGTGCTGGCCAACGCGGGGAGCTTCTTCAAAAATCCGCTGGTAGCTGATGTGCTGGCAGCGCAGTTGTTGCAGCAGTATCCTGCTATGCCCCATTTCCCCCAGGAAGGAGGGCAAACAAAGCTGGCGGCGGGGTGGTTAATCGACCAGTGTGGCTTGAAAGGGATGCGTGATGGTGCCTTCGGAGTACACCAGCATCAAGCGTTGGTGCTGGTGCACTTTGGCGGCGGTGATCGTCAAGGGCTAATGAAAACAGCTAGCTATATCGCTGACCAGGTCGAGGCACGCTTTGGGGTGCGTTTAGAGCCCGAGCCGCGGTTAATTAATCCCTGTTAGTTAATTTCTATTAGTTAATCTCTAGGCCCTGCCTCTAAGGTGCACATAAAGCAAAAATCCCCGCCGAAGCGGGGATTTTTGTTACTACAATACGCGCGAACGATCTATTCGGAGCGTGTGTCTTGCTGCGCCTGTTTGCGCTTCTCACGCGGGTCATTGTGGGCCCGGGTGCGACGACGGCGCGGTTTAGGTGCTTCTTCCGTTACTGCGGCCTCAGCGGGTGCCTCACTGGCGGCTAACTGAGCGGGCTGGGCGTCTGCTTCAGCTGCAGTGACTTCAGTCGCAGGTGTTTCAGTTGCTGCTAGTTCGTCGCTGCTCTTTTCAGAGCCATTTTCAGGACTAGCTTCAGAACTATTCGTTTCAGCGCTACTCTCTTCAGCGACTTGCTCTTCAGCGTTTGTGTCTTTAACACTCTTAGGTTCATCACCTTTTACTTCGCTGTCTTGCTGCGGCTCGCTGTTGGCAGGCTCTTCAGTTGAGGGGGCTACGGCGACACTCTCCGAAGCGCTCTCAGAGGTACTCTCAGCAACCTCTGGGGTTGCCGCTTCCTGGCGAGTTTGGGTGCTAGCTGGCGCTTCGGGCTGATGCTCGTCGCTGCTTTGATCCGTACCCGCACTATTGAAAGGTGCCGGGGAGGCCGCCTCTTCAATCGTTGCGGCTGGATCAACGGCGTTGGTCGCAGGCGGTTCGACGACTTCAGGCGCTGCCTGTTCGCTAGCACTGGGCTGCTGACTATCGTCGGTTTTCCCACTTTCAGCTGGTTCGGCGTTGGTTTTGGCCGTTGCTGAGGTCACCTCAGATGGCGCTGACGGCTCTTCGCTGGCTGTGGCCTCCGGTTCGCTTGGCTTGGCGGCGGCCTCATCCTGCTCAACGGTGCTGGCAGTTGACGTTTGCTCCGCCGGTGAAGCCGCTTTAGGCTGGCGGCGCTGGTGCGTCGACTTGCGCGCTTTAGCGTTTTCTGCCACGGGGCGGTCGGCGGTCGTCGCGTCGTCCGCTTGCTCGGCGTTGGATTCAGGCGCATCGGTTGCTGCCGTTTCTGGCTGAGCGGTAACGTCCGAGTCCGATCCTAGTGCAATCGTTGTGTCATTTGTCGCTGCTTTAACACCTGTGCCTGTTCTTCTGCCGCAGGGTCTTCGGCCGGCTCTGGTGTTACTGCTGACGCTTCATTCTGAGCCTCGGCCTGCAGTTTTAACTGCTCAGCTTCTGCCTGGGGGTTGATCGCCTGGGTGCGCGTGCGGTTACGCGGGTTGTTACGCGTACGCTTCGGCTTGCCGTCATCCTGCTTGGCCTCTAAGTTCTTGGACTCTGGGCTCTTGGCCGTTGCATCGCGCTGGCTGTCGCGGTTTTGTCACCACCATCACGACGCGACTCTTTCTGCGCTGCACTTTTGCCGCTGGTGCTCTCTTTAGAGCCCTCTTTCGTGGAGCTGTCTTTGCTAGGGCTGTCTTTGGAAGAGCTATCAGCCTGGTTCTCTTTACGAGGCGCTTTGGCTGACTCTTGACCGTTAGCATCGTCCTGCTGGGGGTGGCGACGGCGGTTGCGGGTACGGCTGGGGCCGCTCCGCTTATCGCTATTGTCGTCACTGGCAGGACGCGGTGTGCTGCTGCGCTGCTCGGCTTTTGTTCAGCTTTTGGCTCAGGGCGGGCGCTATTATCGCTGCGCGACTCGTTACGGCTGGCGTTGTCGCCACGCGACGATTTTTGCCGCGACTCGCTGCTGCGCTGATTGGTTTTGCGCTCGCTTGGCTTGCGCGGAGCCGGTGTTTCAACCTTGGGCTCTGGCGTGGCTTCGGTATTGCTTTCGTCGCTACGAGCAGTTTGGCGAAGCCGCGGATAAAGCGCCCAATAACGCTGGGTTGCTCGCTGGTCACCGGTGCTGCTTTGGCTGCTGGAGCTGCAGCGGGCGCCTTCTCTTCCGTTTGCAGCGATGCCGGGGCGGGAGCGTTGTGGGTGACACTCTTGACGGCGGCTTCGGCGCGTTGAGCGGGCGGCACGAAGCTGGGTGTCGGCTCTTTGCCTACTTCGGTGTCGGTGGAGAGCTCAAAGCTCGATAGGCTTTGAGTGTCATCCTCGTCCAGGTGGTCATCACGCAGCCGCTGCACGTCGTAGTGGGGCGTATCCATATCAGGATTGGGCAGCAGTACTACGCGAACATTCTGGCGAGACTCTAGATCTGCCAGCACGCTGCGTTTTTCGTTGAGCAGGTAAGTCGCCACGGGTACCGGTAGAATGGCGCGAATCTGCGCGCTATTCTCTTTCATCGCCTCTTCTTCAATCAGGCGCATGATAGAGAGGGAGAGCGAGCGAACATCGCGAATGGTGCCTGGCCATTACAGCGCGGGCAGACCACGCCGCTGGTTTCCCCCAGTGAGGGACGCAGGCGCTGGCGGGACATTTCCATCAGGCCAAAGCGTGAAATACGCCCAATCTGTACCCGTGCGCGATCCAGCTTGAGGGCATCGCGCATGCGGTTTTCAACTTCACGCTGGTTGCGTGCAGGCCCCATGTCGATAAAGTCAATAACCACCAAACCGCCGATATCACGCAGGCGCAGCTGGCGGGCGATTTCATCGGCGGCTTCAGAGTTGGTCTGTAGGGCGGTCTCTTCGATATCGCTGCCGCGGGTGGCGCGTGCGGAGTTGATATCGATGGAGACTAGCGCTTCGGTGTGATCGATCACAATCGAGCCGCCAGAAGGCAGCTTCACTTCGCGCTGATAGGCGGTTTCGATTTGTGATTCGATCTGGAAGCGCGAGAATAGCGGTACTTCGTCCGCGTAGAGCTTGATCTTCTGCTGGTACGAGGGCATTACCTGGCGAATAAAGCTCAGCGCTTCGGCGTGAATCTCGGGGCTGTCGATCAATACTTCGCCGATGTCCTGGCGTAGGTAGTCGCGCATGGCGCGAATGATGACGTTGGATTCACGGTAGATCAGGAACGGGGCAGGGCGCTTGGCAGCTTCAGTGGTGATCGATTCCCACACCTGAACCAAGTAGTCCAAGTCCCACTGGAGCTCTTCCGGATTGCGACCAATGCCTGCAGTGCGCACGATCAGGCCCATTTTATCCGGCACGGTCAACTGACCCATGGCGTCTTTGAGCTGACTGCGCTCGTCGCCTTCGATACGGCGAGAAATGCCACCTGCACGCGGGTTATTGGGCATCAATACCAAAAAGCGACCAGCCAGGCTGACAAAGGTGGTTAGCGCGGCACCTTTATTGCCACGCTCCTCTTTATCGACCTGGACGATGACCTCTTGACCCTCTTTAAGCACTTCTTTAATGCTCGGACGTCCGGAAACGTCTTTGACAAAGTACTCGCGAGAGATCTCCTTGAGGGGCAAAAAGCCGTGACGGTCGGCGCCGTAGTCAACGAAGGCAGCTTCCAGGGAGGGTTCTACGCGGGTGATTTTACCGCGATAGATATTGGCTTTTTTCTGTTCTCTTGCGCCGGATTCGATATCTAAATCGTATAGGCGTTGTCCATCAACTAAAGCGACACGCAGCTCTTCGGGCTGGGTCGCATTGATAAGCATCCGTTTCATAGTGTCTCGCATAGCGTTGCGTGCCGGCGAACTGCCTATTGGGTGACGTAGGCGAATCGCTGGGTGCTGCGTGCTTGTGCTCGGCGCATTGCAATGCTGACGCGTCAAGCCGGGAAGGCATCATCGCCAACCCGGCCGATAGGGCGTTGAGTACGTGGCGGAGGCAGGACGTGTTCCGGTGGCTGTCACGTCCATCCGGCCCTGCTGACACCGCCAACACCTGGCATTCATCGATTCACCAACGCCGGCCACCGGCACAGCGTTGAACTTTTCGCCCGGAGTCAGTCATCGCCTTGTGACGAATAAGGCGGAGCTGCTCAGGACGTGGCGTTGTTTAGTTGCTGCCTGCCGTTGAGGGCAAGGCTTATTTTCCTCTGCCGGCATAAAAAACGGGCGGCAGAGTTACTGCATTTTTAAGATCATCTTTTAATACTGGAAAACGGGCAATGCGTACACTGGTGCCGTTTTTGCGTTCAGGCCTGCGTGTTAGTCGGGCAGGCGCATTAACCAAGCTCAGCGGTGATGCTCTCTGCTAACAAATTTAATCAATTAGCTATCGAACAGCTAGTCACTAGCGCTAGACAAGACAGCTTTCTGCGCTTAGCTGGTGAACGATTTCGAATATAACAGTAAAGACTACGACCAGCAATTGACGCAATGCCCTTGGGTCTACGCTAGAATGCCGTTTTTAAGCAGGAGTAAGTAGTAATGTCCGAAGGGCGTGAAGTGCAGTGGGTGGATATCGCCCCGGAGCAAGCAGGGCAGCGAATTGATAATTTTCTCATGACGCGGCTTAAAGGGGCGCCTCGCGCGCTTATTTATCGCATCGTACGTAAAGGCGAGGTGCGCGTTAATAAAAAAACGCGTGAAGGTGGATTACCGTTTGCAAGCGGGGGATTTAGTACGCGTTCCGCCGCTGCGTTTGGCGCCTCGCGAAGCGGTGAAGGAAGTCAGTGATAATTTGCGCGACCTCCTGGTAGGCAGCGTGATTATGGAAGGCCCCGATTGGATGGTGCTTAATAAACCTTCTGGTTTGGCAGTGCATGGCGGCAGCGGGGTTAAAATTGGTTTAATAGAAGCGCTGCGTCAAGTGCGCGATGACCTGAGCTTTCTGGAACTGGTTCACCGCTTGGATCGCGATACGTCGGGCTGTTTGCTGCTGGCCAAGTCACGCGATGCGCTGGTGACGCTGAACGAGTCGTTGAAAAAGCACGGTATGGATAAGCGTTATCTGGCCTTGGTCAGTGGGCGCTGGCCAGCGCGGAAAACCTATGAGAGTGCTCGGTTAGACCGCTTTGATGCCGGTAACGGCGAGCGGAGGGTAAGGGTAGATCCCAACGGAAAAGTGTCGCGCACCCATTTTTCGGTGGTCGAAACCTTCGAAAAAGTAACCCTTATAGAGGCTGAGCCGGTCACGGGCCGTACCCACCAGATTCGCGTACATGCCGCCCACGCAGGCCATGCGTTATTAGGTGACGATAAGTACGCTACCCGTGAAAGTGGTCTGCTCACCAAGCAGTTAGGTCTGGGGCGTTTGTTCCTTCATGCGCGAGCGCTGACCTTTCCTGAGCCCACTAACGGCCGCCCGGTTACCGTCAAAGCGCCGCTGCCAGAAGCCCTGGAAGAAGCGCTCAAGCGCGCCCGTCAATAACTTCTTTCTTCACCGCGTTGCCTTTTACAGGGAGCTGCCATGCAGTACGAGCTAATTATATTTGATTGGGACGGCACCTTGATGGACTCAGTGCCGCGGATTGTGTCGTGTATGCAGGCGGCTGCTTTGGAGGCCGAGTGGGGGGCGCTTTCAGCTGCGGAGGTTGAAGATATTATTGGTCTGGGGCTGCCCGAAGCAATTGCCAAGCTCTGCCCAGGTATATTGCCTGCTCAGGCCGAGCGGCTTCGCGAGCGTTACGCGCACCATTTTGTGCAGGCTGATACCACGCCAATGGCGTTTTTTAGCGGTGTCGAAGCGCATATCGCCCGTTTGCGCGGGCATGAGCAACAGCGTTTAGCAGTGGCAACAGGTAAAAGCCGTCGCGGGCTTGACCGTATTTTTACTGAGACCGGCAGCGGCGCGTGGTTTCATGCCAGCCGTACCGCGGATGAAACCCGCTCCAAACCACACCCGCAGATGCTTTCAGAGTTACTGGCTGAGCTTGCGGTGCCGGTCGAGCGGGCGGTGATGGTCGGCGATACTGAGTATGATATGGAAATGGCTAGGGCGATGGGCATGGATCGGGTGGGGGTAAGCTATGGGGTGCATGCGCCTGAGCGCCTGGCAATGAGCGAACCCAAGTGGATTGCCCATAGCGTAGACGAGCTTTTTGATCGGTTATAAGGACATTTTATGAGTGACGATCCAACCCGCCAAGAGGGTGCGCAAGAGGGTCATGATGGCCCGGTTAATAGTGACCAGACCAACGAGTTCAAGGAGGATCCCTGGACTGAAGGGCCCGAGGTTCCGCCTGGTAAGGGGGCTAAGCAGCCCCTGGGGCGCCAGGTGATGATGCCGAAACCCTGCGCGAACGCCAGCGATTAGCGCAGCTGGAAATGATGGATCACTGGATAGGCGGTGTCTTGACCGAGCAACGGCGTACCCGCCGCTGGAAGCTGTTTTTCCGTCTGATGTTTCTCGCTGTCGTATTGGTTGCGCTGTCTGCCGCGCTTTATAGCCTGTTCTGGGATTCGCCGAGTGTCGCAACGCCCACCCAACGCCACTTGGGCATTGTTGAGGTTAATGGCGTAATCGCCAGCGATTCGCCAGCCAATGCGGAGCGCATCATCCAAGGGTTAAATCGAGCCTGGGATGCCGAAAGCGCTGCTGCTGTGGTGCTGCACATTAATAGTCCCGGTGGTAGCCCCGTTCAGTCTCAGCGTATCTATGCGGAAATCATGCGCCTGCGCGAGCAGGGTGATAAGCCGATTATCGCGGTGATTGAGGATATCGGTGCCAGCGGCGCTTATTACATTGCTGCAGCGGCAGATGAGATTATTGCCTCGCCGGTGAGCTTAGTGGGCTCTATTGGTGTGATTTACGCTGGTTTTGGCTTTGAGGAGGCGATAGAGCGCCTTGGCGTTGAGCGCCGCGTGCTTACGGCAGGAGAGAATAAGGCCTTCTTAGATCCATTCCAGCCGCTGGACGATGATGCAGAGACGTTTTGGCAAGGTGTGCTGAGCCAAACTCACCGCCAGTTTATCGATGACGTCCGCGCGGGTCGCGGCGAACGGCTCAGTGATAGCTCGGATATTTTCTCAGGCCTGATCTGGAGTGGCGAGCAGAGCATCGAGCTAGGGTTGGTCGATCAGTTGGGTAGCCTCGAACAGCTGTCTCGCGATCAAGTAGGTAACATCGACTGGGTGGACTATACGCCGAGTCTTGATCCATTTGAGCGCTTTACTCGGCGTTTTACCGAGGTTGCCGCTGAAGTGCTAGGCATTAAGGCGCCTAACACCCCGCTTCGTTTCTGATCGCCAATTTACGTCCTGGGCCCTAGGGCGCGCCAAGCGGATCCAGGCCCGCTTGGCGCAACATATCGCAGAGCGCGATCAGCGGTAGCCCAATCAGGGCGCTGGGGTCACGGCCTTCCAGTCTTTCAAACAGCGCAATGCCAAGGCCTTCCATACGAAAGCTGCCAGCGCTATCTAGGGGCTGCTCTTTGGTCACATAGTTTTCAATCTCTTGCGTGCTAAGAGTGCGAAACACGACCTCGAAGGGCTCGACATGGACTTGATGGCGTTGGTGGCGAGTATCCAGTAGCGCTAAACCGGTCAGGAAGGTGACGCGCTGGCCAGAAAAGCGGGCAAGGTTAGCGCAGGCCTTTTCTGTGGTATGTGGTTTGCCAAGAATATCGCCTTCAAATACCGCCACCTGGTCGGAGCCTATAATGCAGTGGTGGGGGAAGTGAGCCGACACGGCGTTGGCTTTGCTAAGTGCTAGGCGATGTACCAGTGCGTGTGGTGTTTCGCCATTATGCGGCGTTTCATCAATATCCGGTGAATGGCACCGGTAGGGGAGTTGTAGGCGATCCAGCAGCTCACGCCGCCAGCGTGAGCTTGAGGCAAGCACTAGCTCTGTATTTTCTGTACTTAAGGACTGCGCAGTTGATGACTGAGTGCTTGATGGCTCGGTCATGGCGGGTGAGGTCACAGTATAACTCCTGGCTAATGTGGTTGCGCTAGTGGGACGGCAAAGCAGTAGAGTGTAGCGAAAGCTGCGAATTGTGCCCATGTCGGCTGTTTATTGAGGTCTATGTTGGTTATTTATTGAGGAAGCGATGAAGAAATACACCGACAGCTTTGACACCAGCAGGGGGTGCCTATCATTGCGCGCCTATGTTGACCTCACAACTCCCCAGTCGGGTGGAGCCTTATAAGCTCGCAGCCCGCCACGAACGAATCGAAGGCCTGGTAGCGCTGCATAAGCTGCCACGTCTTGCCGAAGAAGCGGGTGACCAAACCGGCGACTGTCATGTCGTGCTTGAGTTTGGTGTCGATGCTCAAGGCCGTCGTGAAATTCGTGGCCACTTGCAAGCGACGTTGGCGCTTGCCTGCCGACGCTGCCTAGTGCCGCTGCCTCAAGAGGTGAGTAGTGACTTTCTGCTTGGAATGGTCACTGATGAAGCCTTGGCGGCCGAGTTGCCTGCTAGTCATGAACCGGTGCTGGTGGAAAAGGAACAGCTGGATCTTCTGACGGTAGTTGAGGATGAATTGATTCTCAGCCTGCCCAGGTGGTCTATCACGATGAAGCCGAATGTCATGTCTCGGCGGAGCAGCTGGTCAGCAAAACAGAAGGCGCGGCGTCAGATACAGCGCCAGCGACGAACCCTTTCGCGGTGCTGAATGTCTTGAAAGGCAAAAAATAAGCACCCTTTACCTTAAATACCTTGGAGTAAACCCCATGGCAGTTCAACAGAACCGTAAAACTCGTTCCAAGCGCGGCATGCGTCGCAGCCACGATGCGCTGACCGCTCCGACTCTGTCTCAGGACAAAGAAACCGGTACGACTCACCTGCGTCACCACGTTTCTCCAGACGGTTTCTACCGTGGTCGTAAAGTGGTTGAGGTATAAGCCTCAATTGCATTACTAAGCGGCTAAACGGACTCAGTGCGGTATGCGCTTAGCGATTGATGTGATGGGGGGTGACCAAGGCCCTCATGCGATTATCGCAGGCTCCGCAAGGGCGGTGTTAGAACACCCCGGTCTTGAGCTGGTTCTGTTTGGCCCGCGTCAGCAGATTATTGCTGAGCTTTCGCGCTTGCCGCAGCCTCTGGCTGCGGCAACGTCACGTTTGGTGGCGCGTGATTCGCCCGATAGCGTAATGCCGGGGTCAACAGCGGCCTGGGCGTTGCGCAGAGGCGAGGCAACGAGCATGGCGCACATGCTGCAGTGTGTCGCCCAGGGTGAA
The DNA here is from genome assembly GCF_009728585.1 of Halomonas sp. PA16-9. NCBI lineage: Bacteria > Pseudomonadati > Pseudomonadota > Gammaproteobacteria > Oceanospirillales > Halomonadaceae > Halomonas > Halomonas sp. PA16-9. Next base: position 2,055,920 of record NZ_CP040451.1, read on the forward strand.
GCTGTGGCTGGTGTCAGCGCAGGCAATACGGCAGCGCTTGTTGCCTTGGCAAGGCGCGAACTGGGGATGGTCGAGGGGATTTCCCGTCCGGCAATCAGTACCGCGATCCCAGCCCGCCAAGGGCGCCGCTGCTATTTGCTGGACTTAGGCGCCAACGTGGATTCCCCTGCCCATCGACTGGTCGATTTTGCACTGATGGGGGCGGCGATGGCGCAGTGTATCGATGGCACTGCGGTGCCGCGCGTGGCGCTACTCAACGTTGGCGCTGAAGCCACCAAGGGGAGTGTGAGCGTACGTGAGGCTGATCGTCTGCTGCGCGAGTATGCCAGTGGTAGTGCTTTCGACTATCAAGGCTATGCTGAGGGTGGCGACCTGTTTAAAGGCCAGCTTGATGTGGTGGTGTGTGATGGCTTTGTGGGCAACGCTGTCCTCAAGGCGAGCGAAGGTTTGACGAGTATGTTGGTTGAACGCGTGCAGATGGCGTTTGAGTCGCGCCTAAGTGGTCGTTTGGCAAGCCTACTGGCCAAGCCTGTGTTAAAGCGCTTAAAGCAAGAGCTTGATCCCGTGCGCTACAACGGGGCCAGTTTATTGGGGTTGCGCGGTATCGTAGTGAAAAGTCACGGCAGTACTCATGCCGATGGGTTTTACTACGCTATTCATCGCGCCCTGCAGGAAGTAGAACATAACTTACCTGCGCGGATCGCAGGCCGCTGGCAAGCGCCATCAAGTGAAAACGATGGCACAGGCCAGCCATGATCAGATAATAACGATTTAACTTTTTTGCGGGTTTATAGGTGGCATCAGGATGTGCCAATAACCTCGCCTATCGCTCATATGAGCAAATGCCTACAAGAGCAAAGGTGAACGACATGTCTCAACCCCTTGCCCTCATTTTTCCCGGGCAAGGCTCTCAGCAGCTTGGAATGCTGCGAGAGCTTGCCGAGCGCTATAGTGTGGTGGGAACGACATTTGAGGAAGCGTCGGATGCTTTGGGCTACGATTTGTGGAAAGTCGTCCAAGAAGGTCCCGAAGAGTCGCTTAATGCAACCGCTTGCACCCAGCCTGCGCTGCTTTCTGCCAGCGTCGCCATTTGGCGTGTGTGGCAAGAACTGGAAGGGCCGCGGCCGACAGTGATGGCGGGCCATAGCCTAGGCGAATACAGCGCTATGGTGTGCGCAGGCGTCATGAGCTTTGCCGAAGGCGTCAACTTGGTACGTCTGCGCGGAGAAGCCATGCAGGCGGCAGTGCCTGCTGGCGAAGGCGGCATGGCGGCGATCCTGGGCTTGGCAGACGATGCGGTTGAAGCCGCCTGTGAAAAGGCTGCCCAGGGCGACGTTGTTTCAGCGGTCAACTACAATTCCCCAGGGCAAGTGGTGATAGCGGGCTCTAAAGTAGCCGTTGAGCGAGCTATTGTTGCTTGCCAGGAGGCCGGTGCCAGGCGTGCCATGGCATTGCCGGTTTCCGTGCCTTCGCACTGTGCATTGATGCGCCCTGCGGCCGAGCGCCTGGCAGAGGCGATACAAACTATCGAGCTGCGGGCGCCGCGCTACAGTGTCATCCAAAACGTCGATGCCCAGGCCCATGCCGATACCGCGACATTGAGCACGCGGCTAGTCGAGCAGCTCTATCAGCCGGTGCGTTGGAGCGCCTGTGTTGAATCCATGGCGGATCAAGGCGTGGAGGTGTTCATTGAGTGCGGGCCAGGAAAGGTGTTGACTGGCCTCAATAAGCGTATCGTGAAGGGTAGCAAGGGATTGGCGGTGAATGATCCTGATAGTTTGGAAGCTGCGCTTGAGCTGGCGCGTGAAACCTTGGCTGATAAGGCGTGACCAAGAGAGATTGCAATCCACTATCCTTGCTTGATTACACGGTTAGAGGCAGAACGTTATGACACAAGAGAGTAGAGTTGCCCTGGTAACAGGGGCGAGTCGTGGTATTGGTCAGGCCATTGCTCGCGAGCTAGGTCGCCAGGGCCGTATCGTCATTGGCACCGCGACCAGTGAGTCTGGCGCTGAAAAAATTGATGCCGATTTGAAAGAGCACGGCATTGAAGGGGCAGGTCTATGTCTTAACGTGACCGACCAGGCCAGTATCGATAGCGTATTGAAAACGATTACTGAGCGCTTTGGTGCGCCGACTATTTTGGTCAACAACGCGGGTATCACGCGTGATAATCTGCTGATGCGCATGAAAGAAGATGAGTGGGATTCCGTCATGGATACCAATCTGAAATCTGTCTATCGCGTTAGCAAGGCGTGTTTACGGGGTATGACCAAGGCGCGGTTTGGGCGTATTGTGTCGATTAGTTCTGTAGTGGCAACCATGGGCAACCTGGGCCAAACTAACTATGCTGCAGCTAAGGCCGGTATGGAAGGTTTTAGCCGCGCGCTAGCGCGTGAGGTCTCCTCTCGTGCGATTACGGTTAACGCAGTGGCACCGGGCTTTATTGCGACTGATATGACCGAAGCGCTACCTGAAGCACAGCACGAAATGCTGCTTAAGCAAATTCCGCTGGCCCGTTTAGGGGCGCCGGAAGAGATCGCCGCAGCAGTGGGTTTTTTGACCAGTGATGCAGCCGGTTATATCACTGGCGAGACGCTTCACGTGAATGGCGGCATGAATATGCGTTGATGGCCTTGGGCTTGGCGGTTGCGTCTACCCAAGGGCGTCTATAAACTACCCCGCAGCTTTTGGCTTGCGGTTTCCAAATAGCTGGTTATCAAAAACGGCTAATGTGAACGACTGGAGTACGTTAATGAGTACTATTGAAGAGCGCGTTAAGAAAGTTGTAGCAGAGCGCCTGAACGTTAAAGAAGAAGACATCCAAAACAGCTCTTCTTTTACAGAAGACTTGGGTGCTGATTCGCTCGACACCGTTGAGCTGGTCATGGCTTTGGAAGAGGAATTCGATACTGAAATTCCCGATGAAGAAGCTGAGAAGATCACCACGGTTCAAGAAGCCATCGATTACGTGAACGCCCACCAGTAAGGGCTGCGTCGATGCATCGAACCAGGGTGGGGTGCTAGCCACCCGCCTTAAAAGCCGTCCTTTTCCAGGACGGCTTTTTTGCTTTGCTGCCACAATGCTTATAACGTTCAATCTCCGTTATACTGTTGACCAAATTTAAGCAGCAAATGACCCAAGTGGGTCGCGTCACCATGGATGCCTGGAGGAAAGCTGATGGCACGGAAAAGGGTAGTGGTAACTGGGTTAGGCCTGGTGACCCCAGTGGGTAATAGCGTTGATGAGTCGTGGGCCAACATTGTGGCCGGTAAAAGCGGTATTACGCCTATTGAGCATTTCGACACCAGCGGTTTTAACACTCGTTTTGGTGGGTCGATCAAAAACTTTGATATTAGCCCGTATCTGAATCCTAAAGATGCCCGCAAGATGGATCTGTTTATTCAGTACGGAATGGCGGCGGGCGCCCAAGCGGTAGAAGATTCGGGGATTGAGTGCACCGAAGAGAATGCCGATCGCATCGGTGTGGCTATCGGCTCAGGCATTGGTGGCCTACCCATGATTGAGCATAACCACAACGCACTCAACAAAGGTGGCGCTCGCAAGATATCGCCATTCTTCGTGCCGGGCTCTATCATCAATATGATTTCGGGCAATATGGCGATTCAGCACGGCTTCAGAGGCCCGAACATTGCCATTACGACTGCCTGCACCACCGGTACTCATAATATTGGTTATAGCGCACGCACCATCGCCTATGGCGATGCGGACGTGATGATCTGTGGGGCTGAAATGGCCACCACGCCGCTGGGCCTGGGTGGTTTTTCTGCGGCTCGCGCGCTCTCTACGCGTAATGACGATCCACAAGCGGCAAGCCGCCCTTGGGATACCGACCGTGATGGTTTCGTGTTATCCGATGGTGCCGGTGTGCTGGTGCTTGAGGAGTATGAGCACGCCAAGGCGCGGGGTGCCAATATCTACGCCGAGCTGGTGGGCTTTGGTATGAGCGATGATGCTTATCACATGACTTCACCGCCGGAAGATGGACGTGGCGCAGCGCTCTCCATGCGCAATGCGATTAAAGATGCCCAGGTTGACGTTTCTTCGGTTCACTACATCAACGCCCATGGTACCTCCACTGCGGCAGGCGATCTGGCCGAAAGTCGTGCCATTGAGAACGTCTTGGGTGGCGCTGCAAGCAGCGTGGCAGTGAGCTCCACCAAATCGATGATTGGCCACCTGTTGGGCGCCGCCGGTGCGGTAGAGGCGGTGTTTAGTATTCTGGCTATTCGTGATCAGGTCGCGCCGCCCACGATTAATCTGGATAACCCGCAGGAAGGCTGCAATCTGGACTATGTGCCGCATACTGCGAGGGATATGCGCATTGATATGGCGCTTTCAAATTCCTTCGGTTTTGGTGGTACCAACGGCTCGCTGCTATTTAAGAAGGTGTAGTTAGCGATGCTGACGCCTACGTTATGTGATGATCAATCTGTGCCGTTTGATGATCGTGGGCTGGCGTATGGTGATGGTCTGTTTGAAACGGTGCTATTACGTACGGGAAAGCCGGTGCTATGGCGCTATCACAGGGAGCGTCTGGCACAAGGTTGTCATCGCCTGGGGCTACCGTTACCTTGCCAGGAGGCCCTTGACGCCACTTGGCAAGGCGATCCCACTGCTGAGTTCGAAGTGCTTAAGCTGATACTGACCCGAGGCAGTGGCGGGCGTGGCTATGCCCAGCCCGATCAGATCACGCCGCGGCTGCTCAGTCGTCGAACGCCGTTTCAACCGTCGGTTAAGCGCTGGCAGGAAGGCGTGACAGTGCGGCTTTGCGATTTGCGGCTGGCCCGTCAGCCTCGGTTGGCAGGTATCAAGCACCTAAATCGACTGGAAAACGTACTGGCCCGCCAAGAGTGGGGCGATGCCACTATTGCCGAAGGATTGCTCGCCGACAGTGAAGGCCTTGTGGTAGAAGCCACCAGCATGAATGTTTTTTGGCAGCAGGCGGGAAAAGTGTTAACGCCTCTCCTTGACCAGTGCGGTGTGGCTGGCACGTTGCGTGCTGCATTGCTTGAACACGGTGCCGTCGCTCAGGCGTCGCTGACGCTTCATCAACTTGCTGATGTCGAGCGGCTATGGGTGGCCAACTCTGTTCAGGGTGTATGGCCTGTTACCACCTTGCTTGCCGCGGATGGTTCACTGCTGCAGCGCTGGCCTCTGAGTCAGCCTGACCCGTTCCAGCGTTTGGCACATCAGCTATTGGGCGTTGTTTAAACGCCAGTGTTTAGATATCGCTCTGCAATTTTTTAGAGGTGTCATGGTGAAACGGTTATTAACCGCTTTATTGGTGTTAGTAGTGGTTGGGGCTGCAAGTGCAGCAGGCGGTTATTTCTATTGGCAGAGCCGATTAGAGGCACCGCTAGCGCTCGATGAGCCAATGCTTTACCAAGTGCCCTCTGGTGCGGGCTTTAATCAGGTCGTGGCGCAATTGGAAGAGCAGGGCGTGCTGGAGGATGCTTGGGCGTTTCGCTTGCTAGCGCGGGTCGAGCCGGAACGCGTGCCGCAACTGCGTACCGGCGAGTATCAGCTATTGCCGAATATGAGCGGTCTGGAAATGATGGCACTGCTGGGTAGCAATAAGGTGGTTACCTACTCGCTGACCATTCCTGAGGGGTGGTCTTTTCGGCAGATGCGCGAATTACTCAATGCGGCGCCGAAACTCGACCACCGCACGGCGGAGTTGAGCGATGCAGAGGTGATGACGTTACTCGATCGAGAAGGCACCTTTCCCGAGGGCTGGTTCTTTCCCGATACCTATCGCTATCATCTGGGTATGAGCGATGTCGATATCCTGCGCCAGTCATTGGAGCGGATGGAGCGCATTTTGGAAGAGGTGTGGGAGGAGCGCGCGGACGACCTAACCATTGACTCCCCCTACGAAGCGCTGATTATGGCCTCCTTGATCGAGCGGGAAACCGGTGCGCCCGAGGAGCGGCGCGAAATTGCCGGTGTGTTCAAGCGCCGCATGGAGCAGGGCATGCGCCTGCAAACCGACCCGACGATTATTTACGGTATGGGGGAGCGTTATGAAGGGCGAATTACCCGCGCCGATATTCGCGAGGCCACGCCCTATAACACTTACGTCATTGACGGCATACCGCCCACGCCGATTGCCATGCCTGGGCGTGCCTCCTTGGAGGCAGCGGTGAATCCACTGCCTGGCGAAACGCTCTATTTCGTTTCCCGTGGCGATGGCACGCACCATTTCTCGCGTACGCTGCGGGAGCATAACAATGCCGTTAATCGCTATATCCGCAATCGCTAATCGCCATGACACATCACCCATGATTGATGACCACTGTAAGGGAGCATGATGAGTAAGCGTGGACGCTTCATTACGCTGGAAGGCGGCGAAGGTGTGGGTAAATCCACCAATGTGGGCTTTGTGGCCGAGTGTTTGGAGGCCCAGGGGTTGGAAGTGGTGCGTACCCGCGAGCCGGGCGGCACCGTTCGTGGTGAAGCTATTCGCGCACTGTTACTGGATCCTGTCCCCCAAGAGCCGCTACATGTCGACGCTGAGCTGCTGCTAATGTTCGCCGCGCGAGCGCAGCACTTGGCGGAAAAAATACTCCCCGCCTTGGCAAGAGGGGCGTGGGTAGTGTGTGATCGCTTTACCGATGCCACCTTTGCCTATCAGGGCGGGGGGCGGGGCATTCCCAAGGAGCGTATCGCCGTGCTGGAGAATTTTGTTCAGCAGGGGCTCTCTCCCGATTTAACCCTACTGCTCGATATGCCCAAAGAGGCTGCAAGACAACGCTTAGAGTCGCGCCTGCGTGATCGCCATGAGCAGCTTGATCGTTTTGAACAGGAGCAGGCTGACTTTTTCCAGGCTGTGCGGGATGGCTATTTGGCACGAGCGGAAGAAGCGCCCGAGCGCTTTGCGGTGATCGATGCACAATACACACTGGATAAGGTACAAAGCCAAATCCGACAAGTCCTATTAACAAAGGTCGCGGCATGGCGTTAACCGGCGTAATGCCGTGGCACCAAGCCACCTGGCAGCATTTGACCCGCTTGGCTGATGGTGGACGGATGCCCCACGCGTTGTTAATTCACGGCGCCCACGGCGTGGGTAAGCAGCAGTTAGCGGAGGCGTTAATTGCCCGAACGCTATGCGCCTCGCCCGCTGATCAAGCCTGTGGCCATTGCCATAGCTGCTCGATGCTGGAATCGGGCTATCACCCGGATCTGCTGCGGGTTTCACCAGAAGAGGGAAAGCGCCAAATCCGCATTGACCCTATCCGCGAGGTTAATCGCTTTGTGTCGCAAACGGCTCAGCAGGGCGGTTATCGAGTGATTGTGGTTTCCCCCGCCGAGGCAATGAACGTTGCCGCCGCCAATGCGCTGCTCAAAAGCCTTGAAGAGCCCGGTGACAAAACCCTGTTTATTCTGCTTTCCGACGTGCCGTCGCGGGTGCTGGCGACGATCCGTTCGCGCTGTCAGCAGTGGTCACTACCCAGCGTTGCCTTTGAGGCGTGTCGTGGTTGGTTGATTGAGCAATTGGGCAGCACTGACGAAGCCTACTTCTGGTGGCAGGTAGCGGGTGGGCTACCACTGCTCGCCGTGGAGCTGGCAGCGCCCGAAGAGCGCGCTTTACGCCATCAAATTCACGACAGTTTCGAACAGCTGGTGCGCGGGGCCGAGCCCGTTTCAGAGGCGGCCCGTCTGGATCGCCAGGCGATTGATGCCATCTTGTGGTACGGTATCGCCTGGCTGGAAGACCTGATTCGTCTAGGTTTGTCTGGGGAGGCGGCGGTGTTGCATAACCCTGATTTAGAACCGCTCTACCGCCAGGCGGTGAAAAATGGTCGTGTTCAGGATTGGTTTCGCCTGCTCGATTATGCCCGCGAGCAGCGACGGTTGTTGGCGGTGGGGGCAAACCCCAATCCTCAGCTAGTGCTTGAAGCATGGCTGGTGCGCTGGGCGGCGCTGCTGCGTTCATAGTGGTGTTTATTCAATCCCCCACGGCTGTTCAAAACAGTGCAGCGAGGTCGTCATGGCAGCTCAGAAAGCGCTCTCTCTTACCGTTCCGGATGTTCCGACACTGCTTTCCGCGTATATGCCTTTTCTGGATCGCGGGGGGATTTTTGTACCTACTCAAACCCCTTACGCACTTGGCCAGCAAGTGTTTTTGCTGCTTACGCTGCCGGGTGAAAGCGAGCGCCTTTCAATTACCGGCCAGGTGGTGTGGGTATCTCCAGAGGGGGTGAGTGGCCGCCGTATGCCAGGCATTGGCCTTCACTTCAGCCAGCAGGACTATCCCGTGCGTGACCGCATTGAGGCGCTGCTTGCCGGTCAATTAGATAAAGCAGCTCCATCGTTCACGCTCTGAATGCCATTTTTCTGATCCAGTCGTTATGGCCTACCTGTTTTGACCTATTTGTTGAGAACCGTATGTTTGTTGATTCACACTGTCACTTAGATCGTTTATCCGACCAGACCCATGGGGGCGATATTGCCGCCACTTTGGCCGCCGCCCGCGCTGCCCATGTCAGCCAATTTCTTGCTGTAGCGGTTACCCTAGAAGACATGCCGCAGCTTGCGGCCATTTCACGCGAACATCACGATGTGGCGATTTCCGCTGGTTTGCACCCCCTGCACCACAGTGAGAATGAACCCAGCGTTGCCGATATAAAAGACACCGCTGAGCAGTATGGTGCGGTGGCAATCGGCGAAACTGGCCTGGATTACCACTATCGCGACAGCGTACCTATCGAGATTCAGCACGAGCGCTTCAAGCGTCACTTAATCGCCGCGCGTGAGTTAGAACTGCCGGTGATTATTCATACCCGCGAAGCCAAAGAGGAAACCTTGGCCTTGCTACGTGAATATAGCGACCCGCGAGTGGGCGGTGTATTACACTGTTTTACTGAAGACTTGGCGATGGCCCGTGAAGCGGTGCGGCTGGGTTTTTATATCTCGCTGTCTGGCATTATTACTTTTCGAAACGCCGCTCCGCTGCGTGAACTTGCCCGTCAACTGCCGCTGGATCGCCTGCTGATTGAGACCGATAGCCCTTATCTAGCACCCGTTCCTCATCGCGGCAAGCCCAATGAGCCCGCGTGGGTGGTGCAAGTAGCTGAGTGCATCGCCAAGGAGCGAGGTATCAGTGTCGATGAAGTGGCCATGCAGACGACCGCTAACTTTTATCAGCTTTTTCGTGCCGCCGCTCCCGATGCCCCGGAACACGTTAAAGAGGCGTTGGCCCACTCAGGGCTTCTATAGCCTGAAGTGCCTTGAATACGCTCAAGCGAGGTGGGTGAGATGAATATTGATCGATTGCTGCAGCAAGGTAATGGAGATGAAGGGCGCACTGGCGCTATTCCTCCACTCGATGAGTGGCAGCCTGCGCTCTCTGGCGATATGAACATCATCATTCACGCCGATGGTCGCTGGTCGCACGAAGGTCAGCCGTTTGCCCGACCCAAGGTGGCACGCCTATTGGCAACGCTGCTGCGCCTGGATGACGAGGGTTACTGCCTGGTTACGCCGGTAGAGCGCTGGCGAATAAAGGTCGAAGACCTGCCATTGGTGGCGGTAGAGGCTGACTTCCGTGACGGTGCCTGGTGGTTTACCACCCAGTTTGACGACGTTGTTCGCTTAGATGCCGAGCATCCGCTCACCGTCACCTCAACCCCCCAAGGTGAGGCGGTGCCACAGCTGCCAGTGCGTTTTGGGCTAGCTGCCCGCTTGCACCGCAATGTCTATTACCAGTTGGTTGAGGCGGCTGAAAGCCGTGATGTGGCCGGTGGCAAGAGTGAACTGGGGCTAACGAGTGCCGGTCAGTGGTTTGCGCTGGGTCAGGTGGATGATGAATTACTTGGCGAGGCGCCGTGAAGTTAACTGCTGAACAGCAAGCTGTTGTTAATCATCAGGCCGGGCATGCGCGCGTGGCAGCGGTGGCCGGGGCAGGCAAAACCACCACCATGGCCGCTCGGGTGCTGCATCTATTGGCCAGCGGTGTACCGCCAAAACGTATTTTAGTGCTGATGTTTAACCGCTCAGCAAAGGATGATTTTCAGCGTCGTTTAGCCGCAATGGCACCTGCCGGGCAGGCATTGCCCGATGTCCGCACCTTCCACTCCCTGGGGCACCGCTTGACTCAAAGCTTATGCCGCTGGGGGGCGCTAGCGCCGCGCCAGCTATTATCCGCCGATTGGCAATTAGAGAGGCTGCTTCGTCAGGCAAGTATTAATGTACTGCGTGATGCCGTTGAGCGCCGAGATGCTGCTCTGGAAGGGGATCGGCTAGAAACCTTAGCCCACTTTTGCGGCTTGGTTAAAGCAGAAATGATCACCCCAGAGGCGCTCTATGAGCGGCTGAATTTTGATCCAGACACCGACTATTTCCCAGCGGCGTTTGCCGAAGCAGAGAGGCTATTGGAAGCGGAAGGCGTGATGACTTATGCCGATCTGCTTTATCGTCCGCTGTTGGCGCTAGAAGCAGATAGTGCTTTACGTGGTCGCGTCGAAGGGTTCCTCGACCATGTCATTATTGATGAGTATCAGGATATTAACGCCGCACAGCAGCGACTTTTATCTGTGTTGGTGGGCACTCGTGCCGAGGTAATGGCAGTTGGCGATGCCAACCAGTGTATTTACGAGTGGCGCGGTGCCAAGCCCGACACCATGCTGGAAAATTTCGCCGCCACCTTTGGCGAAGCGACCGATTACCCACTATCAACCACCTTCCGGCACGGTCATGCGTTGGCGCTGGCTGCTAACCATGCCATTGCCGCTAACCAGCGGCGTCCTAATCAGCTATGCCTTGCAGCGGCTAATAACCCGGAGACCCGCGTCTCAGTCGGGCAGGGGAGCCGTTTGCTACTTGATGCGTTGATGGACTGGCAGGCCCAGGGACGAGCGTTTAACGAAGCTAGTTTGCTGGTACGGAGTTGGGCGCTTTCGGTGCCGTTTCAACTGGCGCTGCTACAAGCAGGGATTCCATTTCGGCTTCAGCGCGAGGATCGTTTTGTGTTTCGTCTGCCGCTGGTGCAGGCCTTGGCGGGCTATTTAAAGCTGTCGCGTCGTCCAGATCTTCTTCGCGACCCGCAGCAACTGTTACTGCTGCTTTCACAGCCGACCCCCTTCGTTGCCCGTGAGCGGCTTCAGCGCTTGGCGCACCAACTGGCGACTACTCAGCAGTGGCCCGAGCGGCATGACGCCATGTTAACGGCGTTAAAGCCGATCCAGAGGCGCACGCTGAAAAAGCGCTGGCTGCTGCTTTGTGAGTTGCCACAGCTGAGTGCATGGCCACCCGCGAAGTTGCTACGCCATGTGGTGGAAAGCATTGATGCTGAAAAAACGCTTAAGCGTGCGGCAGCGCGGCGGGATAAAGGCGAAGAGGATGTGCGCTTACTTGACGTGCTGATCGAACAAGCGCAAAGCGTGCAAGACCCGGATGCCTTTATCGAACTTCTTGAGCGCCCGGTAGAAAATCAGGCGGGTGGTGTGCTGATTAGCACTGTGCACGGGGCCAAAGGGCTGGAGTGGCCACTGGTAGCGGTAGTCGGTGTTAACGAAGAAGACTTTCCTCACTATAGCCGCGATAACCCGCTCAGCGATGAGCGGCTTGAGGAGGAGCGGCGGCTCTTCTACGTGGCAATTACCCGCGCCCAGGAGCAGCTATTAGTGCTTCATGATGGGGGCGTGCACCGGCCGAGTCGCTTTATTGCCGAAAGCGCCTGGCAGGATAGCATGCGGGTTGCCTCCTGCTTGGCCAGTACCAGTGCGCCCGCGGCGACCCTGCAAGTGACATCGGTGGGCCTGGTTGAACGCTATCTGATGCGGCTGGGGCGAGACGATATTGCGCTTGCGCCGGCACAGGTTGATGAGGTCAAAGCAGGTTATTCAGCAGAGGCGAATTTCTACCCTGGTCAACGGCTTCATCACGCGGTATTTGGCGTAGGCGAAGTGGCGGCGGTGGAGGGAAGCGCCAGCGACCCGGTCATTGATGTGCGTTTTGATCAGGCAGGGCGAAGGCGACTCATTGCCCGCCGCGCACCCATTGAGCTACTCGAAAATGGCTCAACGCTTGCTGGGTAAGTCATTGATTTTCTAATAGTACACACTCTTTCACATTTGAACTCAAATTAAGCTTTAGAGCTGTTTGACTTAGCATCGCCCTGCCGATTTAATACCCACACTTCTACCGAGTTAATACTCAGCAGCTCATAGTATATAACTAATGAAATAGGGAACGAGCATGGTAAGGCAAGTCACTTGGCTTTGCGCCATTTTGATCGTTACCCAAAGCGGCGCCTTGCTTGCTGATAACTCCCTACCTAATCTTGAATTCAATGGTTTTGGCACGCTGGGGGTCGTTCACTCTGACGAGCAAAATGCTGACTTCATTAATGACCCTTTTGCTTCACAAGGTGCTGGATACAGCCATGATTGGAGCGCAGAAGTTGATAGCCGCTTAGGGCTTCAAGCTACGCTGCATCTCACGCCTAAACTGTCCTCGGTTGTTCAAGTAGTCAGCGAGAAGCGGTATGACGGCTCTTACGCACCTGAGATTGAATGGGCGAATGTTCAATACGACATTACCCCTAATCTTAGTTTCCGCGTTGGGCGTATGGTGCAGAGCTCATTCATGGCTTCTGAACATCGTAAAGTTAATTACGCCACTCCATGGGTGCGGCCTCCGCAAGAAGTTTATCGTCTAATGCCGGTGGCTAATTTTGACGGTGTTGATATGCGCTATCGATACCCAGTAGGGGAGACTACCAATGAATTGCAGTTGAATTTTGGTGGTGGCAGCGTTGATTACTCAACGGGTAGTATCGACGCCAGCGATTCCTGGGGCGTTTCTCACCGTACTCATTGGGGGATGCCACCCTGTTCGCCAGCTACGGCGAACTGAAAGTAAGCGCAGATGAACTCTCACAATTTTTCGATGTTTACCGCCTCTTTGGTCTACCCGGTGAACAGCTTGCTAGCCGCTACGAAGTTGATGGTAAGCGTACGAGCCTGCTGAGTTTAGGGTTAGGTTATGACCCTGGGTCATGGTTTGTTATGGGCGAGTGGGCACGCTCTTCGTCGCCTTCTCTGTTAGGGGAGAGCGAAGGAGCCTACATGACGTTAGGTTACCGTGTCGCCGAGTGGACACCGTATGTAGGTGTGGCGCGAGCAAAAGTCACCAGCAATACGTCAGAGCCTGGGCTAAATGCTGCCCTGTATCCATCGCCCTTTGCAGAAGGTGCCCAGCTCCTTAACGGGATGTTGAATGAGCTACTATCCAGCGGAATACAGCAAGAAAGCATAACGGTTGGTGCACGCTGGGATTTCAGACCGGGTATGGCTCTTACGGCCCAATATGATCACATCGATATGCGCTCAGGGACATCAGGGGGCTGATTAATCAACAGCCCGAGTTTACCCCAGGTGGACGTATTAACCTGTTCAGCCTTTCGCTCGACTTTGTGTTTTAAGGAGAGTGGCCATGCTTAAACGTCTAACTGGATCCGGAATCAGCCTCTTATTGGGGGCGATGTTGAGCATGACTTATCATCCTGCTTCAGCCGAAGTATTGGTGGTGGTATCAGCCGAGGCGCCTTTTACTCGCCTTACCAGCAGCGATTTAAGGGATGTTTATTTAGGGCGCCGCACGCTAATAGTTAACGGAGCACAGGTGGTGCCCTTGGATCTGACTGAAGGTACGGCAGCGAGAAGTGAGTTCTACACCCGCTACACGGGGCAAACCCCTGCGCAGATCAAGGCACACTGGGCCAGGCAGATATTTACCGGGCGAGGGCAGCCGCCCCAAGCGCTGGCTAATAGTCGCGCAGTGGTAGAGCGATTAGTCAGTGATGCAAAAGCACTGGGCTATATAGACCCTTCCTTTCTTGATGAGCGTTTGAGAGTGGTGACAATTGAGTAGTCTCAATGATCCAAGAGGCCCGAGCCGGGTCAGCTCATCCAGAGCCTTTATTCATCGATGGTCACATCATCTTGTAGAGCCACTGGTACTCTTCAGCATCGTGGCTTTTATGATGTTATTGGTTATATGGGGAAGTACTTATTTTTTAGTCAATAAAGAGCGTATGTCCATTGAGCGTCAGGCAGAGCTGTCCGTGGGTGAAATCACCGACACCTACGAAGCAAGGGTTGTAAGGGCCCTCAGGGAAATTGACACGACACTGAAGTTAGTACGTTTTACCGCCAATAGCAGCAATCACTCGAGCGTGCTCAGTGTGTTAAATGAGCAGCGGCTGCTGCCTCCCGCACTGCTTTTTACCATCAGTATTGTTGATTCGCAGGGCATGGTTGTTGAGACCACTGATCCTGGGCTGCTTGGGCAGCGCCTAACGCCTCCTGCGCAAGCAATGCTGGACGATGATTACTTAGCCGTGGGAGAAAAGGATGCTAACCAGATTACCTTTACTCGGCCATTAAGGCCTGAGCAAGAATCTGCGCAAGGGGGAGGCTCAGGCTGGGTCATCATCGCTATTGATGCCAATTACTTTGTGAGCAGTTATGAAGTTCGATCTTTGGGCCAGCAGGGCATGCTGGCACTCGTCGGTGCGGATGGCATCGTACGGGTCAGGCGTTCTGGAGATGTGATCCATTCAGGCGAGTTAATGGATATAGGAGCCTGGAAAAGTAGCACACTGGATGCTGTTAGTGCGCCCTTTATGACCCACTGGCAAGGGGTTGAGCGTTACACACTGGTGCGCGAGCTGTATGATTTTCCACTCTCGATCGTGGTAGGGCTCTCTGCCCAGGAGCAGTTGGCCGCAGCTCACCAGCTTGCGCGAAACTATTGGCAGCGGGCCGGTTGGACTAGCGGCCTGCTACTCATCATTCTGGCTATACTCGGTCGTTTGAGCTGGCAACTTCAGTGGGCGCGGCGGCGGGTAATGGAAGAGCGTGTATCACATGCTCAGCAGGTCGAACACTTAGCTTTCCATGACACGCTAACCGATTTGCCTAATCGAGCCTTTTTGAGCCACTTGATTACTCAGGCCGTGAAGCTTGGCGGTCGCCATAGTGAATCCTTCGCGCTGCTTTTCTTGGATCTTGACCGCTTTAAGTTAATCAATGACACCTTGGGTCACGATGCCGGAGACCATCTCCTGCAAGAAGCAGCAAGTCGACTGACCACTTCGGTGCGTGAAAGTGATGTCGTCGCTCGGTTAGGGGGCGATGAATTTGTCATCCTTTTGAGTAAGGTTAGTCGACGAGACCAGATTGAGCCCATCGCCCAAAAAATTCTTTCAGCCATCAGAGAGCCCTTTATGCTAGCGGGCCAGGAGTGCCATGTCTCGGTAAGTATTGGTGTCTCGCTGTATCCGTTTGACGGGCTTGACGAGCAAACATTAATGAAAAGCGCTGATATGGCGATGTATCAGGCGAAGCTGCTGGGCAAAAACACTGTCCAGTTCTATACCGATGAATTAAGTGCGGAGATGGATGTGCGTTTAACCTTGGAGTCTGGCCTGCATCGTGCGCTTGTGAGTCATGAGTTTAGGTTGTTCTTCCAGTCAAAGCATGACGTCGAAGTAGGTAGCACGCTTGGCATGGAGGCATTGCTTCGTTGGCAGCATCCAACGCTTGGATTGCTGGAACCCGCCCAATTCATGCCCCTGGCTGAAGAGAGCGGTTTGGCCATGCCTATCGCTCAATGGGTGCTCGAAAATGCCTGTAGGCAAAACATGCTGTGGCAACAAGAAGGGTTTCCCGCATTAACGATGGCGGTCAAGATTTCTGCACGCCAATTTTACGACAACAGCTTTGTGGAGAGTATCAAGGAGGCATTAGCCACTACTGGAATGGATCCCTGGCTACTTGAGTTGGAAATGACAGAGAGCATGCTGCTGCAGGATGTTCAGCGTACGGCGAGTCTCTTTGCCGAGATTAAAAAACTCGGGGTTAAGATAGTCATTGACGATTTTGGTACAGGGTATTCTTCTTTATCTGACTTAAACGCTTTGCCTGTCGATACGTTAAAAGTAAGTTCTTCTTTGGTTAAGCGCTTATCAGGCACTCGTCGCGACCAGCAGTTATCGTCATCGGTCATTGAGTTGGGTAAACGTCTAGGGATGCAGGTGTTCGCGAAAGGGGTCGCTTCTCATGAGCAGTCCCATTTCATAGGCAGCCACTCCAGTCTCCCTTTTCACGGCTTTTATAGTAATAGACCGTTATCAGCAGAGGAGAGCTGTCAAAGGGAGAAATAGCCCAGACAGACACCGCTTACCCTTTTACAGCCAATGTAGGGCAAGCAGTGCACAGGTTTTAGCCGACTACTTTACATATTAGGGTAGTTGGGTCCGCCACCGCCTTCTGGTGCTACCCAGGTAATATTTTGCGCTGGGTCTTTGATGTCGCAAGTTTTGCAGTGCACGCAGTTTTGGAAATTGATCTGAAAGCGTGGCTGGCCCGCGCTATCCTCTACCACTTCGTAAACACCGGCCGGGCAGTAGCGCTGCGCCGGTTCTGCGTATTTGGGCAGGTTTTCGCGGATCGGTAGCTCAGGATCGTCCAGGCGCAAATGACACGGCTGATCCTCTTCATGGTTGGTGTTCGACAGAAACACAGAGGTAGGCTTGTCGAAGGAGAGTTTGCCGTCCGGTTTGGGATAGTTAATCTTTTCAAACTCGGCTGCAGGCTTGAGGGCGCCATAGTCTGTGGTGGTGTCGTGGACGTTAGGCAGCTTGTTGCCCAGCAACTGGTGAGCAAAATTATATGCTCCACCGCCCACGGTGCCATATTTATGGATCGCGGGGCCGAAGCTGGCGCTCTCTTTAAGCTCTTGGTAGGCCCAGCTGGCTTCCCATTTCTGGGTAAAGCTCGTTAGCTCCTGGGCGCCTTCATCACCACCTTTGATCGCCTCAAATACGCTCTCCGCGGCAACCAAACCAGACTTCATGGCGGTGTGCAGGCCTTTGATCTTGGAAAAGTTGAGAGTGCCCGCATCGCAGCCAATCAATAGCCCGCCGGGGAAGGTCATTTTGGGTAGGCTGTTAAAGCCCCCTTGGTAATCGCCCGGGCGCCATAAGCCACGCGCTTGCCCCCCTCCAGATACTGACTAAGTACCGGATGATGCTTCATACGCTGAAATTCGTCGAAGGGCGAGAGCCACGGGTTCTGGTAGCCCAGATCCATAATCAAACCCACCACCACCTGCTGGTTTTCCGCATGGTAAAGAAACCAGCCGCCGTGAGCGTTTTTATCTAATGGCCAGCCAGAACCATGCAACACAAGCCCAGGCTCATGCTTGTCGGCAGGCACATCCCACAGCTCTTTAAGGCCGATGCCGTAGTGTTGCGGGTCGCGTCCTGCATCCAGTGAGAAGTCTTTGATTAAGCGCTTGCCCAAATGCCCCCGCGAGCCTTCGGCAAACAGCGTGTATTTGGCGCGTAGTTCCATGCCCGGCATATGGCCATCTTTAGGGGTGCCATCTGCGGCAACACCCATGTCGCCAATCAGAATGCCGCGCACGGCGCCTTCTTCAATAATGACCTCTTGGGCGGCAAAGCCTGGGAAGATTTCTACGCCGAGGCCCTCTGCCTGTTCCGCCAGCCAGCGGCACAGATTGCCTGCACTGATTACATAGCGGGTAAGCTCGCCGCCGGTGTTATGCATGCTTTTAGGTACCAAGGCGTTGGGCACTTTCTGCGCTTTTTCGGCGTCTTTGAGCAAGAAAACGTCATCGCGAATCGCCGGGGTATTGAGCGGTGCGCCGCGCTCTTCCCAATCTGGAAACAGTTCCGCCAGTGCGCGAGGTTCAAAGACCGCGCCCGATAAAATATGTGCGCCAACTTCTGAGCCTTTCTCAACGACGCAAACCGTGAGCTCTTGCTCAGCCTCGTTGGCTTGCTGCATTAGTCGGCATGCGGCGGAAAGCCCGGATGGGCCCGCACCGACAATGACGACATCAAAGTCCATTACATCGCGTTCAACAGTTTCCACCCGGTTTCTCCTTATTCTCTTTAAGTGCCAGCGCTTACAAAGCTAATCTAAGGGTAACTCCAGGGAACTAGCTTATAAAAAGTTGGCCTTAATTTAAAACGGTCGTTTGCTTCTGGTTATGCCCCATAATAGGCATAATACCTGTGTCAGGTCACGCCTACGATGGTGAAAGGGCATTTATTGGCAGTATGCTTCGTTAACCCTCGTTCAGTGCTACGACTAAGGCCGTAGTGGATGATTAAGCATTAGGTATTGTCGCTTTATGGCAGGCTATGGCAGATTGGTAGGGTTTTTCAATTGCGCACCTATCAAACGCTCGATTGAATTTTGTGTATTGAATTTAAAAGCGCCGCCATTTTTGTTGGCAGCGCCTGTATTGGGGCCGGCGAATCGCTGTTGAGCGATTGCCAGTAAGGCTTCAATACGCCACACATCTTAAAAAGGGGTATCCGCTGGGCGGGTGCCGTCTCAGGGTAACGGCTTTACGACAAGCCAAGCGAGGAACCTATGAAAGTACTCGTCGCGGTGAAACGCGTCATCGACTATAACGTCAAAATCCGCGTTAAAGCGGATCACTCGGATGTCGATCTTACCAACGTCAAAATGGCCATGAACCCCTTCTGCGAAATTGCCGTGGAAGAGGCGGTACGCCTGAAAGAGAAGGGCGTGGCGACAGAAGTCGTCGCCGTCACGGTAGGGCCCAAAGCCGCCCAAGAGCAGCTGCGTACCGCGCTGGCGCTGGGCGCTGACCGCGCCATTCATATCGAAACCGACGAGCGCGCCGAATCCCTGGCCGTGGCCAAGCTGCTGGCCAAAGTGGTCGAAGAAGAGCAGCCGGGGTTGGTGGTGCTGGGCAAGCAGGCCATCGACACCGACAACAACCAGACCGGCCAAATGCTCGCCGCGCTGACCGGCCTGCCGCAAGGCACCTTTGTCTCGGAAGTGGAAATTAGCGGGGACGGAAGTGATAAAAAGCTTAATGTGACGCGTGAAATCGACGGCGGCCTGCAAACCATCGCACTGACGCTACCGGCGATCATCACCACCGACCTGCGCCTCAACGAGCCTCGCTACGCCAAGCTGCCCGACATCATGAAGGCCAAGAAGAAGCCGCTGGATGTGAAAACCCCGCCGACTACGGCATCGAGGTCGCCTCCAAGGTCAGTCTGCTCAAAGTAGAGTCGCCCGCCGAGCGCAAAGGCGGCGTCAAAGTCGCCTCGGTAGACGAGCTGATCGACAAACTGAAAAACGAAGCCAAAGTTCTTTGAGATAAGCTCTTTAAGATAAGTGCTTTGAAAACCGTACTTTAAGAAAAGAGCTTTGAAAGGAGTTGATGCCATGAGCATTCTGGTACTTGCGGATCTACACGAAGGCCAACTGGCCGGCGCCACCGCCCACGTCGTGGCGGCCGCCCAAGCTATCGGTGGTGATATTGACGTTCTGGTGGCCGGTGAAGGCGTTCAAGCCGCCGCCGAGGCCGCCGCCAAGCTCGACGGCGTAAGCAAAGTCCGCGTCGCGGATAACGCCGTTTACGCCCACCAACTGGCCGAGCCCATGGGCGCGCTGCTGGTCGAATTGGCCGATGGTTACACCCATGTGCTGGCCAGCGCCTCCACCACCGGCAAAAACGTACTGCCGCGTTTAGCGGCGCTAAAAGACGTCAGCCAGCTGTCGGACGTTATCGCCGTGGACAGTGCCGATACCTTCAAGCGTCCTATCTACGCCGGTAACGCCATTGCGACGGTGAAAAGCGACGATGCCCTCAAGGTCATCACCGTGCGTTCCACCGGCTTTGATGCGGTCGGCACCAGCGGCAGCGCGACGGTGGAAGCCGTCGACGTAGTGGTGGACAACAACCAGTCCAGCTTTGTGAAAGAGGAACTGGCGCAGTCGGATCGTCCTGAACTGGGCGGTGCCAAGGTGGTGATCTCCGGTGGCCGCGGTATGGGCAACGGCGAAAACTTCAAGCTGCTCGACGGCATTGCCGACAAGCTGGGGGCTGCCATTGGTGCTTCCCGGGCCGCGGTAGACGCAGGCTTTGTGCCCAACGATATGCAGGTTGGCCAGACCGGTAAGATCGTCGCCCCAGATCTGTATATCGCCGTGGGTATTTCCGGTGCCATTCAGCACCTGGCGGGCATGAAAGACTCCAAGGTGATCGTCGCGATCAATAAAGACGACGAAGCACCGATTTTCCAGGTGGCGGATTACGGCCTGGTGGGGGATCTGTTTGAGATCCTGCCGGAACTTGAGAGCAAGCTGTAAACAATACCGTGATTCAATAGCGGTGGGCCGACTTCGCCAGAAGTCGGCTTTTTTTTTGGCGGGTGTATTAGGTAAACTGGCAATAGTTGACTAAAGTACTGGGGCAAAAGGTAAGAAAAACCACCCCGGTGGTTGAAAAAGCTGCGGGCTGACCGCACATAGATAAGTGAAAGCAACGAAAGCCACTCAAGGAGATGATGATATGGCACATACACTACCCGAATTGCCGTACGCATATGACGCTCTCGAACCAAACATCGATGCGATGACGATGGAAATTCACCATTCTCGTCACCATCAAACCTACATCAACAACCTGAACGCCACGCTGGAAGGCACAGGTCTTGAAGATGTACCTGTCGAAGAGCTGGTCGCTAATCTGGATCGCGTTCCAGAAGCCAAGCGTCAAGCCGTTATCAATAACGGTGGCGGTCATGCCAACCACTCCATGTTTTGGCAAATGATGTCGCCTAACGGTGGTGGTAATCCCCAGGGTGATGTCGCAAAAGCGATTGACGCTGAGCGGGTGGCCTGGAAGCCTTTAAAGAAGAATTCAAAAAAGCCGCCCTTGGCCGTTTCGGCAGTGGTTGGCTTGGCTCTCCATTACTCCTGAAAAGAAATTGGTGGTAGAGAATACCCTGAACCAAGACAGCCCGTTGATGCACGGCAACACGCCGCTGCTCGGTCTGGATGTTTGGGAGCATGCCTACTACCTGAAGTATCAAAACAAGCGTCCTGACTACATTGCTGCGTTCTTTAACGTAGTTAACTGGGAAGACGTTGAGCGTCGTTATCAAGCTGCGATTAGCTAATATTGCTATGAGCCGCTAACTGCGCCGGTTCACGGCGCTGTTAAAAACCGTCCACTTTTTAGTGGGCGGTTTTTTATTGCCTGGGACAGTGTTTTAGGGGCAGGGTTGGGCATTAGCTGTCAATATCCTGTGGATGAAAAATACCACATATGCTTGAATTGATTTTTCATTGGTCTATATATAGTATGCGTCGTATCTTTTAGAGAGGGCAGGCACTAGATGTGCCCTACCCGAAAAATGCCGCTATGAAAAGGAAAATAGCCATGGAAATCCAAATTTATAGCAAGCCCGCTTGTGTTCAATGCACCGCGACTTACCGCGCGCTCGACAAGCAGGGGCTTGATTACACTGTTATCGATATTACCGCCGAATCCGGTGCCCAAGAAGAAGTCGAAGCTCTCGGCTATCGCCAGCTTCCTGTCGTAGTCGTCGGCGAGGATCACTGGTCGGGTTTCCGCCCAGACCGCATTCAAGCGCTGGCTTAAGTCATCCCAATGCTGGCAAGTTGCTCACCTTCACCTATCGCCGGCAGTTTGGTTTACTTCTCTACAAAATCAGGCAATACCCATCGATTTGTAGAAAAACTTGGTTTTGCCGCAAAGCGACTGCCGTTGAATCGAGATGAGCCTGTTCCACGAGTCACCCAGCCGTATATTTTAATTACCCCCACTTATGGTGGGGGAAGCGAGCAGGGTGCGGTGCCCAAGCAGGTGATCCATTTTCTTAACACACATAATCGAAGCCTCCTGCGGGGGGTGATTGCAGCGGGAAATACAAATTTTGGCGAAGCGTATGGCCTTGCTGGCCGCATTATTGCGAAAAAATGCCAAGTGCCGCTGCTGTATCGATTCGAATTATTTGGCACCGACGATGACGTGGCCAATGTCCGTCAAGGAGTAGAAGAGTTTTGGAAACGACAAACCTAGCCCTGAAAGACTCAGCGCCGAAAGACTCAGTCTCGAACGACGTATCCACTAAAAACGGTGAGGCCAAGCGGCCAGCGGCGAAGACAGAAGCTCGCACGCTGGACTATCACGCTCTTAACGCCATGCTCAACCTGTACGGTGCCAATGGCGAGCTGCAGCTGGATAAAGATCGCGAAGCGGCACGCCAGTACTTTTTGCAGCACGTTAACCAGAACACGGTGTTTTTCCACTCGTTAGAGGAGAAACTCGATTACCTGGTCGAAGAGCAGTATTACGAAGCCGAGATGCTGGCCCAGTACAGCTTCGCCTTTATCAAGGCGCTGTTCGAGCAGGCCTATGCATATAAGTTTCGCTTCCCTAGCTTTTTGGGCGCCTTTAAGTACTACACCAGCTACACGCTGAAGACGTTCGACGGCAAGCGCTATCTAGAGCGTTACGAAGACCGCGTCTGCATGGTCGCGCTAACCCTGGCGCGGGGCGACGAAACGCTGGCGAAGTCGCTGGTGGATGAAATCATTAGCGGCCGCTTTCAGCCGGCGACCCCCACCTTTTTGAACTGTGGCAAGCAGCAGCGCGGCGAGCTGGTGTCATGCTTCCTACTGCGTATCGAAGACAATATGGAGTCGATTGGCCGTTCGATTAACTCGGCCCTCCAGCTCTCCAAACGCGGCGGCGGCGTGGCGTTTCTGCTCAGTAATATTCGTGAGTCGGGTGCGCCCATCAAGCGTATTGAAAACCAGTCATCGGGCATCATCCCGATTATGAAACTGCTGGAAGACGCCTTCTCCTATGCTAACCAGCTGGGGGCTCGTCAGGGGCAGGGGCGGTGTATCTTAACGCTCACCACCCGGATATCCTGCGCTTTTTGGATACCAAGCGGGAAAATGCCGACGAGAAAATTCGTATCAAAACGCTCTCCCTGGGCGTGACGATTCCGGATATTACCTTTGAACTTGCCAAGCGCAACGACGACATGTACCTGTTCTCGCCCTACGATGTAGAGCGTGTTTACGGCGTGCCCTTTGGCGACATCAGCGTTACCGAGAAGTACCAAGAGATGGTTGCGGATGCGCGCATTCGTAAGCATAAGATCAATGCACGGGCCTTCTTCCAAACTCTAGCCGAGCTGCAGTTCGAGTCGGGCTACCCGTACATCATGTTCGAAGACACGGTTAATCGCGCCAACCCGATTGCTGGCCGTATCAACATGAGCAACCTTTGCTCGGAAATTCTTCAGGTCAATACGCCTACCGAGTATGACGATGACCTGGGTTATCGCCAAATCGGTCAGGACATCTCCTGTAACCTGGGCTCCATGAACATTGCCAAGGTGATGGACGCAGGCGATATCGGTACCAGTGTGGAAATCGCCATTCGTGGCCTCACCGCCGTATCAGAGATGAGTAACCTGCGCAGCGTGCCCTCTATTGCCGAAGGTAATGCCAAGTCGCGGGCGATTGGCTTGGGCCAGATGAACCTGCACGGCTATCTGGCGCGGGAGCACATTTACTACGGCTCTGACGAAGGTTTGGATTTTACCAACCTCTACTTCTACTGCGTTGCCTTCCATGCGATCCGGGCGTCGAACCGTTTGGCGATTGAGCACAAAGAGTCGTTTGCGGGCTTTGCAGACTCTACCTACGCCTCGGGTACTTTCTTCGATAAGTACACCGACCAGGCGTGGCTGCCGCGCACCGATAAAGTACGTGGGCTATTTGAGCGCAGCGGTATCGCGCTGCCGACCCAAGACGATTGGCAGGAGCTGAAAGCCTCGGTCATGGCCCACGGTTTGTATAACCGTAACCTGCAGGCAGTACCGCCCACGGGGTCGATCTCCTATATCAATAACTCCACCTCCAGTATTCACCCGGTGGCGGCGAGAATCGAGATTCGTAAAGAGGGCAAGTTGGGACGCGTTTATTACCCGGCGCCTTTCCTGGATGAAGCTAATTTTGACTACTTCCAGGACGCCTACGAAATCGGCCCGGAAAAGATCATCGATACCTACGCGGAAGCCTCGCAGCACGTCGATCAGGGCTTATCGCTAACGCTGTTCTTCCCGGACACCGCAAGCACGCGCGATATCAATAAGGCGCAGATTTACGCCTGGCGCAAAGGCATCAAAACGCTTTACTACATTCGCCTGCGCCAGAGTGCGTTAGAAGGTACCGAGGTAGAAGGCTGCGTTTCCTGCACGCTGTAATGGTACTGATTTCTGTCGATACGCCTTGTATCTGTTATTGAGCATTCGTTTTTAAAACAAGCTTTTTATAACCAATTTTTATAAATAAGCTTTGCTAGCCCGGCTGTCACAGCCGGGCTTCGAGAGAGTGATATGAATACCATGCAACGTTTATCGCGGGTTGATGCGATTAACTGGAACCGGCTTCAAGACGATAAAGACCTGGAAGTGTGGAACCGCTTGACCAGTAATTTTTGGCTGCCCGAGAAGGTGCCACTGTCGAACGATATTCAGTCGTGGAATACGCTGACCGAGAAAGAAAAGCAGCTGACGATCCGCGTTTTCACGGGCCTGACACTGCTGGACACCATCCAAAGCAGCGTGGGTGCGCCGGTATTAATGGAAGATGCTCGCACTCCCCATGAAGAGGCGGTTTATACCAATATCGCCTTCATGGAATCAGTGCATGCGCGCTCCTACAGCTCGATTTTCTCGACGCTCTGCACCACTCGTGATGTGGACGATGCCTTTCGCTGGAGTGAAGAGAATCCCACGCTGCAGGCGAAATCTGAGCTGATTTTAGAGCGCTACCGCTCGGATGATCCGCTGATGCGCAAAGTCGCCAGCGTGTTCCTGGAGTCATTTCTGTTCTACTCCGGCTTCTACCTGCCGATGTACTGGTCAAGCCATGCCAAGTTGACCAACACCGCCGACCTTATTCGTCTAATCATTCGCGACGAAGCGGTACACGGCTACTACATCGGCTATAAATTCCAGCAGGCAATGGCGGAAGCGACGCCAGCGCGTCAGCAGGAAGTCAAAGATTACGCCTACGAGCTGCTGCTGGAGCTCTACGACAACGAAGTGCGCTACACCGAGTCACTGTATGACGAGGTAGGTCTAAGCGAAGATGTGAAAAAATTCCTTCACTACAACGCCAATAAAGCGCTGATGAATCTTGGCTTTGAGCCCCTATTCCCCAGCAGCGTCACCGATGTAGATCCAACCATCATGGCGGCGCTGTCACCCAACGCCGACGAGAACCACGATTTCTTCTCCGGCTCCGGCTCCTCCTACGTGATCGGCAAAGCCGTCGCCACCGAAGACGACGACTGGGCGTTTTAAGCTGTTTATTGAATATTGTCAGTGTGCGCGGTGAGGGTAAGACGTCCTCACTGCGTGTGAAAAGACTATTGAACGAGGTGGTAGGTTTATTCGAAATTAAATTTGTTATCTAACTTGCTGTGAGTGATAAGGAGACTTGTATGCCTCGAGAATCAATTCCTAAGGGCCTGAGGGAAAAGGTTTTTGATGAGTACGATCATCGCTGTGCGGTTTGTGCAAGTGATAGGCCTCATCTGCATCACGTCGATGAGGACGCGACAAATAATACACTAGAAAATCTCCTTCCTCTTTGTCCGAATTGCCATCTCAGAGATCAGCACAACCCAACAAGAAAAGTTGATATTCCGAAGTTAAAGCTATTCAGGGAATATAAAGACCCGAGCATTCTTAAGCCACAGTTTCATCCAATATATCTTCGTCAGATGTTCCTAGATGATGTTCAGATCAATATTGACCCTGTTGATTCTTTGGAGAAGAAGGCAGGTGAGTTAATTGAGTTTGTGGCATCTTTGGAAATGGGGGATTTTTATAGTAAGCGTTTAAAGGAATTGATTGGTCGACAAAGTATGGCCTTTATGTTTAGTCTTTCTAGTGGCCATAACCCTGAGTTTGAGCGACAAATTAACAGGTCTAGGGAGAGCTACCGAAAGCAATTGGTAGAAAATAATAAACATGCAAAGGGGCTTTTGGTTGAGCTTCTAAGATATCAGGCTTGGGCAGATAGTTAACAATATTAACTGCATAGAGGCTGTTCGGTTCGACTATGTATTCCAGCAAGACATATGTGATGGCTCAGTTAATAGCTATCGGAGGTCACTTATGAATAGATTTGATGTCGAGATTGAAAAAGGCGGAAAAGCCTTCATAGGGAAAGCATCCGTTTCAGGAGGAATGTTGACTGTTGAATCTTTTGAGTTTGGCTCAAAGTCAGCGTCAATCTCCTTAAATAATGAGCTTTTAGCTAAAATTCTCTTGTATGAGCTACTGAATAATTCACTTAATGAGGGTTGGTAAAGCTATGTCTGCAGAAATAAGAGATCTAGAAAATCTCATCCTGAAAAAAGAAGCAGATCTCAATCATGCGGAGGGTGAAAGCCAATCACTTAACTCTGGCAAGTACAAGTCTTCATCAAACGCTGTAATGTCAAAAATTCTTGTTAATTCACTGCGTAGAGAAATAAACGATCTATATAAGCAGCTTGAGGGAATGAGGGTTTAAGTGTTGTTAACAAATGTAGATACGTTTAATCTCCCCATTCCCTAGGTTTAAAACCGTACTCTGTTTTCCAATTCGTGCTGCAGGATGCTAAATTTATCAGGAAGAAAAGGAGGAGGTATGCCAGACAACCCCGCTAACGTATTGAAAATTGCCGCAGCAATGGTGAGCGATCCCGATGGTCGTTTGCTACTCGTGCGTAAGCACAATACGTCCTTCTTTATGCAGCCCGGCGGCAAGATCGATGCGGGTGAAACCGAGCTAGAGGCACTGTGCCGTGAGCTGAAAGAGGAGTTAGGCTTGCAGGTTAATGAAGATCAACTGATTCCGCTAGGTGTGCACAGCGCCCCCGCTGCCAATGAGCCGGGCATGATGCTCGAAGCGCACCTGTTTAGCCTTGTTATCGACGAGCCTGTCGAGGCAGCGGCTGAAATCGCCGAAGCAAGATGGGTAACTCGTGAAGAGGCTTGGCAACTTCCGCTGGCTCCGCTGACAAAAGAGTACGTAGTGGTAAACTATTAAGCTTGAATATTGTGATAAAGGGCGCCGATGGGCGCCTTTTTTATGCGTGTTAGGTAAGCGAAATCGACTGATTGTTAATGATAAATATTGTCATTTATTCTATTAGTGGTAGGCTATGACCCGTAAAAGATAAACGCAAATCGTTCTAATACCTAATTAGTTTCTAGTTGGGCGGTGCTCGCCGCCCGCTACTCAGTGACGGAGAGTCGACGTGCTGAACAGGCCTTTCTTTGCCTTGCGTGGATGGTGGCTAGCGGGAGTGCTGGCCAGTGGCACGCTGATGGCAAGTGAACAAGCAGTGGCTCAAGCGGCCGAAAGTGTCGAAGCCCAGCAAACCCAGGCAGCGCTTCAGGAGCAGATTGATGCTGCCGATGAACAGACCCGGGAGCAGTTGGAGGAGTTGCGCCGTTTGGAGCGCGAAACCCGTCAGTTGAAGGCTGATAACGCCTCTCTGTCCGGGCGCTTGGCGGAAGAGGCCGAGCGTCAGCAGCGTTTGGCGACGGCGCTGGATACGCTGGAAGAGACCCGCGCAGCGCTGCCCGTGATCGAACAGAATATGGCCGAGCAACTGAGCGGCTGGATTGAGCGTGACCTGCCGTTTCTACGTGAAGAGCGGTTGGCGCGGGTTGAGCGTCAGCCAGACGAGCAAGGTCAAAACACTATCGAGCGTATTAATGGACTGTTAGAGGCCTGGCGCGTTGAGCTCGATTATGGTCAGGAGATGGACAGCTGGCGGGGGCGTTTAAGTCAGGATGGTCGCGAACGCGAAGTGGATTTCTTGCGCATCGGGCGTATCGGCTTTTATTACCTAACCCCCGATGGCCGTGAGGGGGGTGTTTGGAGTGCTGAGAACGGCGCATGGCAGCCGCTGGATGACGAGTACCTGCGTGAAGTGCGCAGTGGGCTGCGTATGGCGGAAGATCAGCGCGCCCCTGATCTATTAACCTTGCCGCTCTCGATCAGTGCCAATGACCTGCAGGGAGAGCAACCATGAGTCGACTAACACTCCGTCAACTTGGCTATGTCTGTGTTGTATTGGGACTGGTAGCGGTAAGTGGTGTGTCAATGGCGCAAACCGAAAGCGCTACTTCTCTGCGTGAAGCCCGTGAGGCTGCTGAAGCGCGAGACCAGCAGCGGCTAATGAGCTTTCTGGATGACCAGCAGGCGCTAGAGTCCGCGCTGGAGCAGGCGCGCGCGGAGCACGAAGATGTCCAGCAGCAGCATGAAGCACTACAGGCGCAGCAGGCAGAGCAAACAGATCAAGCCAGCGAGCTGAGCGAGCGCCAGGCAGAGCAGGGCGAAGCGCTCTCGGGTCTGCTGGCCAATCTTGCCCGACATAGCTCAGAGATTCGCAACACGCTTGGCGAACAGAGTCTGCTAACCCTTGAGGAGGGCTCGCTGCCGCCGCGGTTGGATGAAGTGGAAGTGCTTGAGCGCCATCAGTTGGAAAACGTGGTGGATCGCTTGGCAACGCTAACCGCGCGCACCGGCCGTGCCGAACGGCTTTCAATGCCAGTAGCCGATGCTAACGGCGAGGTGGCCGCCCGCGAGTTGGTGCGGTTGGGCGATTTTGCGGCCTTTACCGAGAACGAGCTTTTAGAGCGCGGTGAAAATGACGGCAACCTAGTGGTTCTGCCGCGTACCCCCGATGCCATTGGCGGGGTACTGGCGGATTACTACCAAGGCGAGAGCAGCGTCTTTGCCATTGATCCTACCCAGGGCAGCGTGCTGGAGGCCTTGGCCCAGCAACCCAGTCTATGGGAGCGTTTCCAGCAGGGCGGCTATGTCGGCTACGTTGTCGTGGCGCTGGGTATTCTGGGTATGATCATCGGTCTGGGGCAGTATCTCTATCTAGTGCTGGTTAGCCTGCGCGTAAAGCGTCAGCGGCAATCCCTCGATCAGTTGCGGGACAATAATCCGTTGGGGCGGGTGCTACTGCGCTTTGAAGGCATGGATAAACATCAAACTCCGGAGGCGCTGGAAGCGCGGTTGGATGAAGCGGTGTTGGCCGAGTTGCCCAGGTTGGAACGCAGCCAGCCGATGGTGAAGCTGCTTGCCGCGATAGCACCGTTGCTCGGCCTGCTGGGCACGGTAACCGGCATGATCGTGACTTTCCAGGCGATTACCGTGTTTGGCACCGGCGACCCGCAACTTATGGCGGGCGGCATCAGTCAGGCACTAGTGACCACCGTACTAGGTCTAATTACCGCCGTACCGCTGTTGTTTGTACAGACCGCTTTGGCAGGCCGCAGCCGTTACTTGACCCACGTGATTGAAGGGCAGGCGAGCGCGACACTGGCAGATCATCTGGAATCTCACACGCCCGTGGTGAATTAACATGTCCACTCTTCCTCTCTGGCTCGAACCCGTTGAGCGCTTAGTAGAGGCGGGTGGCGCGGTACTGGTGGTTTTGGCCGTCGTGGCCATACTGGTGTTTGCCATGGCTATGGAGCGCTGGTGGTACTACCGGATTACTTGGCGTATAGCACGCCGTCAACTGTTACGCCGCTGGGCAGCACGTAGCGACCACTCCAGTTGGAGTGCCCGAACACTGCGTCATGTGTGGGCCGAGGCGCTGGTCGCCAGACTGCGCAAACCCTTGCCGTGGTTAAAACTGTTAGTCGCGCTATGTCCGTTACTAGGCCTGTTAGGCACCGTGACGGGCATGATTAGCGTCTTCGATAGCCTTTCGCTGAGCGAGACCCATCAAGCCCGCGCTATGGCAGATGGGGTTGCCCGGGCGACGCTGCCGACCTTGACCGGCATGGCCATTGCCGTAGTAGGGCTGTTATTTATTAGCCGTTTAGAGCACGTCATCCGTCGCGAAGACCAGCGGCTGCATGATCGCCTGGCGCGGGCACTGGAGGAGAGTGATGCGTAGACGTCGTTCCATAGATGCGACTGCTGAGAGCAACGAGGTGAATCTTACCCCGATGCTTGACGTGGTATTTATCATGCTGATTTTCTTTATTGTGACTACCAGCTTTGTCAAAGAGAGCGGTGTCGAGATTGAGCGGCCGGAATCTAGCGCCGCCACCCCGCGCCCGGATGCCCAGGTGCTCGTGGCGATTTCCCCCGAGGGTGCAGTGTGGGTAGATGGCAGTCCCGTGGATGCCCATCGGGTCGGCCAGCAGGTAGCCGATATGCTAAGTGATGATGGCTCGGTGGTTATTCAGGCGGATCGCGAATCCACCACGGGCTTGCTGATCGAGGTGATGGATCGCCTACGTGAGGCGGGCGTTGACCAAGTGGCGGTGGCGGCGAGTCGGAGTGGGTCATGATGCGCCACCTGCTGTCATTATTGGGAGGCGTCGTGCTGGCGGTGGGCTTGTTCTGGCTACTTGCCCAGTTAGTGGCTCCCCCTGAGCGGGAGCCCGAAGAGCTGACCATGAGCATGGCGATGACCATGATTGAAGCGCCGGAGGTGGCCCCTGAGCAGGAGGCGCCCACGCCTCAGCCTGTTGAAGCGGCACCCCAGCAAACGCCGCCGCCCATGCCTGCACCCGAGCCGCCCCCGGTAACGGAAAGCACTATTAGTCTGCCTGAAGTGGAGCTGCCAGATGAGCCCGTCGAGCCGGTTGAAATGGACAGCGAACTCCCGGAGCTAACGGAAGTTAAACCGGAACCCCGGCCCGAACCTACTTCTGAGCCGAGACCAGAGCCGACACCGCAACAGCAACCTGTTGAGGCAGCTCCTAGAGCAGCCCCTGCATCAGTGGATTCTGCACCCGCCGTGCGCGAAGCTGCCCCGGAAGCTCAACCAGCGCCCTCTAATGAGCCGGTGAATGTGGGTCAGGTGACACCGACGAACCAAGTTGGTCCAAATTACCCGCCCCGTGCCCAGCGCCGAGGTATGGAAGGCTTTGTAGAGGTGGCTTTTACGATTCGGCGTGATGGCAGTGTCGACAGCTCATCTATACGGGTTACCAGCGCGCAGCCGCGTCGGGTGTTTGATGATGCCGCGCGGGAGGCGATTGCCAAGTGGCAATTTGAACCCAGTGATCGGTTACGCAATGCCACCCAGCGGATCGAGTTTGAGTTGAGGTAGCCGTATGAAGCGTCTTTTATGCATTCTATTACTCAGCGTTTGGCCTCTTTCGTCACAGGCCAGCCCTGCGCTACAAGGTGATGTGATTGCTGACCTCAATGCGCTGCAAAGCCAGTTAAAAGAGGGCGCGTTGCCTCAGGTCGTTGAGCGGGCAACGGCCCAGGCTGAGCGGTTGGCATCCGGCAACCAATCGGATCAGTGGGCCAGTGCGCTCTATCAGCAGTTGGCGGCAGGTGCCTTGGCGCGTCAGGATCAGCACGCTGCGGCAGCGGATCGGCTGGCGATTGCCCGTGGCTTAAACGGTGTCGATAGTGCCCAAGCAGCCCGTTGGCTACGTGATGAGGCCTCACTGCGCCGTGCTGCCGGTCAGCGTGATCAAGCCATTGAGTTACTCAGTGAGTGGTTAGCCAATCAACAGGATATTGACACTACCTGGCAGTTAATCCGCCTGCTGGCGCAACAGGAGCGTTGGCAAGACGCTGCCGACTGGCTAGAGCAGGCGCTTAATGAGACGCCAGAGTTAAGCGAAGCACAGCAGACTCTGGCGCTTGCTGTGTATCGCAATGCAGGACGAGGCGATCAGGCATTGGGCTGGCTGCTGGATGGCTTGAATGCGCAAAGCGACGCCGCCGATTGGCGCCAAGCCGCCGGGCTTGCTCAACAGGCTGGTCAGTCAGGGGTAGCCGCTGCCCTGTGGGAGACGGCGTGGCAATTAGGTAAGTTGACCGAGCAGGAAGATTTCTGGCTGTTGATTCAACTTCATCTCGCCGGCGGAACCCCTGCTAGAGCGGCAGAGCACCTAGAGCGGGCGCTGAATGAGGGCGATATAGTTCGCGATGAGTCCCATCTGCGTTTGCTTGCCAACGCTTGGCGGCAGGCTAAAGACGTTGAGAAGGCCCTGAATGCCTGGCACACCTTAGCGCTGCATACGCAAGCTGCCCCCGACTGGCGGGCTTATGGCCAACTCGCTTATGCCTGGGGTGAGGATGGGCAAGCGAAACAAGCTTTTGCCCGCGCCTCGTCGCTAGGTGACGATGAGGCGGAGCAATGGCTGACCAGCTTTGGCTAGAAAAGACTACGTAGAAAACTACGCCTTAAGCGTGAGAGCGAAGTCGCTCCAGGTAGGCGCGTGATCAGAGGGGCGTTCCATGCCGCGCAGGTCATAGTCGATGCCAGCGGCAGTAACCTGATCGGCTAGCGCCTTGGTGACTAGAATATAGTCGATACGCAGGCCGCGCTTGGGCTCCTGGTTAAACCCTTTTGAGCGGTAGTCAAACCAGCTAAAGCGGTCATCGCTTTGTGGATAGCAGAGGCGATAGCTGTCGGTAAGTCCCCAGGCTTTAATGCCTTCGAGCCATTCGCGCTCAATGGGTTGAAAGCTGGTTTTGCCTTCGCGCAGCCAGCGCTTGCGGTTAGCGTCGCCAATGCCAATGTCCTGATCTTCCGGCGAGATATTAAAGTCGCCCATGATCGCCAGCCGCTCGTCGGGACGGTGCTGTTCGTTGAGCAATCGCGCTAGTTGGCCATAAAAGCGCTCTTTATGGGGGAATTTGGTCGGGTGAGTAACGTTTTCGCCCTGAGGAAAATAGCCGTTCCATACCGTCACGGCTTCTCCGTCCTCTGCGATCAGACGAACGCCGATCATGCGTCGCTGAGCGTCTTCCTCATCATCGGGGAAACCGTAAAAAATCTCTTTGGGCGCCTGACGGCACATTAAAGCGACGCCGTAATGGCCTTTTTGGCCGTGATAAAAAACGTGGTAGCCCATGGCTTCCACGTCGGCAAGCGGGAACTCGCTGTCCTGTACCTTGGTTTCCTGCAGCCCAATTACGTCCGGCTGCTGAGTGTCGATCAACGCCTGTAACTGGTGAAGTCGTGCTCGAATGCCATTAATGTTGAACGAGACCAAGCGCATTACGAGTCGTCCCCCTTAGGTTTGCTAGCGTCGCTGCTCGATTTGTCAGGGTGTATAGCAATATCCTGCCCGCTCTGCTGGCGAGCGAGTTTTCTCACCGCCTGCAGTTTGCGCTGCTGCTGCTTTTTCGCTACAAAACGGCGCGAAGGGCCACTTGGTCGGGATTGTCGTGGCGCCATTTTTTATAATCTTTCCGCCGGCCGGTACGAATTGTCACCTTATCGGCCAGTGAACGAGTTTTTTTCTTACGCGTCATGTTGCGCTCCTTACGTCGATTTGACGGCTATTCTAACAGGCCTTGGGACTCCTTCGACAGCAGGACGCGCTCTTATCGCCAAGCCCTGGTACAATGCGCACTTCGTGATGCCAACTTCCACAGCAATGGACAGATAGACAGCCTATGAGCGAGTCGGAACAGACCACAGCCCCGGCCCAGAATCGCAAGCCAAAACGTCGCCGCCGTAAACCGCGTCGTCGCCAGTCGAACTGGGATCTTCGTCAGTTTCAGGTGCCCGCCGTGGCCGGTAAGTGGCGCTTTCATGACTTTGATCTGCCGCTGCCCTTAATGCGCGCTATTCATGCTCAAGGGTTTGAGTACTGCACACCTATTCAGGCGGAGGCCCTGCGCCAGACGCTATTAGGTGGCGACATTGTCGGCAAAGCGCAAACGGGAACCGGTAAAACCGCAGCCTTTTTGATCTCTGTGATGGCCTACTTCCTGGAAGAGCCAACACCCAACGGTCAAAAGCCAGGTGCACCGCGTGCCTTGATTATTGCGCCCACCCGCGAGCTGGCGCTGCAGATCGAAAAGGATGCTAAAGCGTTAGCGCGTTTCACGCAGCTCAATGTGGCGAGTGTGGTCGGCGGTATGGACTACCAAAAACAGCATGACAGCCTGGGCAGCAAGATCGATATCCTGGTGGCAACACCTGGGCGTCTGTTGGATTTCCATCAGAAGCGCGATATCGACCTCAATGAAGTCGAAGTTTTGGTGTTAGATGAAGCCGACCGCATGTTGTCGATGGGCTTTATCCCCGATGTGAAGCGGATTATTCGCTACACGCCGAAAAAAGAGGAGCGCCAGACCTTCCTCTTCTCGGCCACCTTTACCGACGACATCTTGAATCTCGCCAGTCAATGGACGCTTGATCCTGCCCACGTTGAGATCGAAGTCACCGTTGAGAATCAGGCGGATATAGATCAGCGTGTGTATTTGGTGTCTGATGACGACAAGCAGCGCTTGCTGGTTAATTTGCTTCAGCAAGAGAGCTTCGAGCGTGTGATGGTCTTTGGTAACCGTCGCGATTTAGTTCGCAAACTTGACGACCTGCTCAAAAAAGCCGGTGTCAGTGCGGCGATGCTGTCGGGCGATGTGCCTCAGAATCAGCGTATCAAAACCCTGGAAAGCTTCCGCGAAGGCGAGATTCAGGTGTTGGTCGCCACTGACGTTGCAGGCCGTGGGATCCATATTGAAGACGTTAGTCACGTCATCAACTACACCCTGCCGGAAGATCCGGAAGACTACGTACACCGTATCGGTCGTACCGGTCGCGCTGGTGCTAAGGGTGTGTCGATTAGCTTCGTCGGCGAAGAGGATGCCTTCTCGCTGCCGGAGATCGAACGCTATATCAACGACAAGCTGCCCTGCGTGCATCCGCCGGAAGGTATGCTCTAAGCCGCATGCTCGATACAGCCCTCAAAAGCGAGATTCAAGACGCTTACCGTCGCGTGGTGGACACCCTTGAGCTGACCCCACGCTACGGTCAGCGCATGATGATCGCCGAAATCGCCCGGACGCTGGGCAATATAGAGAGCGACGACGAGGGTAAGCGCACCAGCGATACCCATGTCTGTGTGCTTGAAGCGGGTACCGGTACCGGTAAAACACTGGCCTATCTGATCGCCGCCTTACCGATCGCGAAAGCGCGGGGCAAGCGGCTGATTATTTCCACGGCCACGGTTGCTCTTCAGGAGCAGGTGCTGAATCAGGATCTACCCTCGTTGGCCAGTCATAGCGGCATTGCGTTTCGCTACGCATTAGCCAAAGGGCGTGGCCGCTATGTGTGCGTGGCACGTCTGGATCAGGCGCTCGAAGGTACTGAACCCAACCCGACGCTATCGCTGTTTGAGCAGTCGCTGCAAACACAAAGTAGCGACTTCACCGTGATTGCCAGTGATATGGCGCAAGCTTACGGTCAGGGCGAATGGGAAGGGGATCGTGATAATTGGCCTGAGGCGATTGAGGATGCCCACTGGCGGCGGCTGACGGTTGACCATCGCCAGTGCACGGGTAGGCGCTGTGGGCACTTCGGTGCCTGCGCGTTTTTTCGTTCCCGTCGAGAGCTTGAGAACGCTGACGTTATCGTCGCCAACCACGACCTCGTGCTGGCTGACTTGGCCTTGGGCGGCGGCGCTATTCTGCCCGACCCAGCGGACTGCATCTTTGTCTTCGACGAAGGCCACCACCTGCCCGAGAAAGCGCTTTCCCACTTTGCCCACCGCTTTGCGGTGCACGGCTGCTTGCGTTGGCTGAAAACGCTGAGAAGCAGTTTGACCGACCTTCACCAGGCGTTGGCTATTCAGCCAACGGTGTCGCGGCTTTTAGTTAGCTTGCCGGAGCTGATTCATAACCTGGAGCCCGCACTGGGCGACGTGTTTAGTATGGGGCATCAGTTGGCGGAGCGGCCAAACGGTTTGGCTGACGAAGAGGCCACTCATCAATCGCGTTTTGAGAAGGGCCAAGTGCCCGATGCCCTGCGGGAACAGGCGCAGCAGCTATTGGTGATGTTTGCTTCACTGTCGCGCTGCCTCGAGAGTATCAGCGATATTCTGCGCGAAAGCCTTGATCCCGATAAACAGACCGGCCTTGATCGTGAGCAGGCAGAAACCTGGCTGCCGCTCGTTGCGTTGCTTCATGGGCGGGCGTTAGAGGCGCATGCATTGTGGCAGGCATTCAGTGAGCAGGATGTTGCTAATGAGGCGCCCAGCGCTCGCTGGATTACCCTAAGCCGTGTAGCGGGGGAGCCGGAAGTTGAGTTTTCGGCTAGCCCCGTTTCAGCCGCACATACCCTGGCCAAGCATTTATGGGGGCGTTGCCATGGGGCGGTGGTCACCTCGGCAACGTTGACTGCGCTGGGGCGCTTTGAACGCCTGCAAGAGCGTGCAGGCTTGGCGAATCGCTACCGCTATCAGGCGCTGCCGAGCCCCTTTGATTACGCCAATGCCGTGCTGCGAGTGCCTAAAGAGGCCACTGACCCTGGCGACAGGGAGGCCCATGAACGGGCGATTGTGACGTTTGTCTCGCAGTTGGCCGACCAAGAGGCGGCGCTGGTGCTGTTCTCTTCCCGCGCCCAGCTGCGTGCGGTGGATAAAGCGTTGCCAGCGAGTGTGAAGGAGCGCGTGCTCGCTCAGGATGCGCTGCCTAAGCGAGAGCTTATCGAGCGCCATCGGGCAGCGGTGGATAGGGGCGAGGGCAGTATCATCTTTGGCTTGGCGAGCTTTGCTGAGGGTATCGATCTTCCCGGCGACTATTTGACGCACGTGGTGATTACGCGGTTACCCTTTGCGGTACCCGACGACCCAGTGGGTGCTACGTTAGCGGAGTGGATAGAAAGCCAGGGCGGTAATGCGTTTATGCGCATTAGCGTGCCCGATGCGTCTATTAAGCTGGTGCAAGCCTGTGGGCGCTTGATTCGCAAAGAGAGCGATCGTGGGACGATCACCTTGCTGGATAAGCGGGTGATTACCCGCCGCTACGGACAAGCACTGCTGGATGCACTGCCGCCATTTCGGCGTGAGATTAGTCGCTAGAACGTCATGAACAACCCCGCCGTAGCGGGGTTGTTGACTTACTTGACGATGCGCTTGGCCAGTGTGGCGGCAAGTTTATCGTTCATGCGGCTGAAGGTCTCTACCGTGGTATCCCAGTCGATGCAGGCATCGGTAATGGAGACACCATACTGCAGTTGGCTAAGGTCTTGGGTAAGTTTTTGATTACCCCAGCCAATGTTGGATTCAACCATCAGGCCGATAATGGAAGTGTTGCCTTCCAAAATCTGGTTGGTGACGTTCTCCAGCACCAATGGCTGTAGCGCAGCGTCTTTGTTGGAGTTGGCGTGGGAGCAGTCGATCATTATGTTGGGTGAGAGCTTGGCTTTTTCGAGCTCTTTCTCCGCCAGGGCAACGCTTACACTGTCGTAGTTGGGCTTGCCGTTGCCACCGCGTAGAACGACGTGGCCGTAGGCGTTGCCGCGGGTGCGAATAATGGCTACCTGGCCCGCTTGGTTAATGCCCAGGAAATTGTGCGGGCTGGCCACGGACTGAAGCGCGTTAATCGCCACGTCCAGGCTGCCGTCGGTACCGTTTTTAAAGCCGACCGGGCAGGAAAGGCCAGAAGCCATTTCCCGGTGGGTCTGGGACTCGGTGGTACGGGCGCCAATCGCTGACCAGCTGATGCAGTCCTGCAGGTATTGGGGAGAAATGGGATCCAGTGCTTCTGTGGCTAGCGGTAAGCCCATTTCGGCCAGATCGACCAGCAATTTACGGGCGATATGCAGACCCTCATCGATCTCAAAGGAGTCGTTGAGGTGCGGGTCGTTGATCAGGCCTTTCCAGCCGACCGTTGTGCGCGGTTTTTCAAAATAGACACGCATCACGATATACAGGCTATCGCTGACCTGGTCAGCCAGCTCACGAAGGCGGCGGGCGTAGTCGAGGGCGGCTTCCACATCGTGGATTGAGCATGGACCGACCACTACCAACAGTCGCGGGTCATTGCCATCCAGGATATTCTGAATGGTTTGGCGACCTTCGATCACGGTGCGCTCTGCCGCCTCCGTTAACGGCACGGCATTCTTGAGCGCTTCTGGCGTGGTGAGAACGTCTTGAGCGAGGACGTTAAGGTTATTAACCTGCTGTTCTGGCATCTTGCTACCTGTGCTTTGCGTAATGACTGAAAAAGTAAGGGGGCGATAAAAGTGGCACATACTATCGCTCGCCGAGCAGGTAAAAATCAATTGCTGCGGAACTATAGCGGCATT
Organism: Halomonas sp. PA16-9; assembly: GCF_009728585.1. NCBI lineage: Bacteria > Pseudomonadati > Pseudomonadota > Gammaproteobacteria > Oceanospirillales > Halomonadaceae > Halomonas > Halomonas sp. PA16-9. The sequence goes on from NZ_CP040451.1 coordinate 2,093,904, forward strand.
AAAAGTGTCAGCCGCACGGTTTTTGCGAAAGGCGGTAAGCGCTTGATGCGTTGCGCGGAACGCGCAACACTGGGAGCCCTGTCGTTAAAATTTAGTACCGTTATAATAATGCAGCAATTTACTCGGGCGACGTATTCGCTCTTTTATTCACTCTATTATTAATCAATGCCCAAGGGACGCTATGCTGCTTGCTGTGAACGCCCATTTGTCAGGGCTAATAGGAATTGGGCTCGGCGCATGCCGTACGAGCTGGAGGAGCGTGTGAATGGGCACTCGGGAAACAGACCAACAGCTTGTTGAACGTGCCCAAAAAGGTGATACGCGCGCTTTCGATCTGCTGGTGAAGAAGTACCAGCACAAAATTATCGGCCTGATTGGTCGTTATGTTCATGATCACTCTGAAGTTCAGGATGTAGCCCAGGAGGCATTTATTAAGGCGTATCGCGCCTTGGGTAAATTTCGCTCAGAAAGTGCGTTTTACACCTGGATGTATCGCATCGCGATTAACACGGCGAAAAACTATCTGGTCTCGCGGGGAAGGCGCCCGCCGGGAAGTGATATGGATATTGTCGACGCTGAAATCATTGATCAAAGCGGTCGACTGGCAGATTCCGAGTCGCCGGAAGCGGCGATTGCCAGAGACCAGCTCGAAGCCGCGGTTTATCAGGCAATCGAAAATTTGCCGGATGATCTGCGCACGGCGATTACCCTGCGTGAACTGGATGGTCTTGCTTATGAAGATATTGCTCAGGTCATGCAGTGCCCTGTGGGAACCGTGCGTTCACGAATTTTCCGCGCCCGCGAGGCGGTTGATGAACATATCCGCCCATTAGTATCGACCGCGCGGAACAGTCGCGAAGGGTAGTGGTCGTAGTGGGGGAAGGCGATATGAGCGTTATAGGATGTCAGCCTTAAAAATAAAGGTTTTATTTTTTGTGAACTGTCTGGCATGTAAGGCGTCATAAAGCCTGACTATCTTGATGAGCACGCTGGTGTGTCAATCGCTGATATATCAATGTGCAAAGTGTCATGAGCTTAGCGTCGCAGGCTAATGAGTTTTGCTCATTTAATTAGTCTGAACTGAGTCTTGGCCTTGGAAGTCGTCGGAGTGGTGGCGCGTATAACGCAAGCCATCACCCCAGTACTTCTTTTAAACAGTGTGAGGGTGTGAAGTATGAGTCAAAACACACGGGAATCACTTTCGGTGTTAATGGATGGCGAGAGTGATGAGCTTGAGCTTCGCCGAGTGTTGAAGGCACTGCCTAATGATGACGATGCCGCAGATACATGGCGCCGATATCACCTTGCCCGCAGCATGATGCAGCGGGAGCAGGGCGTTGATGTAAGCGTTGATCTCTCCGCTGGCATTATGGCCAGACTGCGCGAAGAGCCTGCTCCAATGACACAAGGTGCCGAGCCTGTAGCTCACCGTACGGGTGGTATTTCGTTCGCCCGCGGCGCTGGCGTTGCTGCTGCAGTGTCACTGATGGTGATCACCGGCGTTCAGTTCTTTGGCAACGACTCACCCGTTGGCCAGGGCAGTGGTGACATGGCAACGACCGCACCTGGCGCTAATCAGGTACAGCCCGTCAATTTGGCCTCTCAGTCGGCAGTAGCCTCACGTGCTGATATGCCCATGTTTGAGCCTACGCCGTTTCGGCTTAGCGGTCAGTCGGGTCAGGGCGGTCTGATGAATATTAGTGAAACTGGGTTTTCAGCGCAGACGCCTCAGGGAGTGACTGCTTCCCAGGGAACCAATATTGATGTAGATCAGATTGGCTTGCTGCAATCTTATTTAGAGCAGCATACTCAGAGCGCTGCTTACGGCAGTGGTGATAGTTGGATGCCATTAATGCGTTCATCTGCAGTGACTGAACCATTAGGTCAGCGCTAAGCTGAATGACGTTCTTTTTGACGAAGCCTGTTAAGTGAGTAGGGAGTGCGCGGGATGGGAGTGCGCAACATGATCGTGCCCTGGCGATTAAAGCGTGCCTGGGTACTGGCAGCAGTAGTTGGTACGCTCTCTTTTCAAGTGCATGCAGAAAACGCCAATAGCTCGTCCGACGTTAGCCAACCGGTTCGTCATGCTGGCTACGAGTGCGCGGCGGAATCCGAAGAGCAGCCCAGTAATGCCACGCAGTGGCTTGAGCGTGGTTTGTGGGCTAGCCACTGTTATGCCTTCCAAGCCAGGGCGGTGGCGATTGATGCTATTGATGTTCGCACGCTGGCGCTGTCGCATCGCATCCAGAATGGCATTCGGCAGCAGGTGGTTCAGTACCTAGACGGTCCTTCCGTGAGTATTGAGCGGCGCTCGCCGGTGGGTCGACTGGCTTGGACTGAAGAGCATAGTAATGGGGAGATGCCTACTCCTGCAGGGTGGGCGGCTCATCTTGAGAAATATTACGCTATTGAGCTTGAGGATGATGCTCGGGTAGCCGGTCGCGATGCCGTTAAACTTATTTTCGAGCCTCGGGATCAATGGCGTTTTTCCCATCAGTGGTGGTTAGATCGAGATACCGGCCTACTCCTTAAGCATGTACTCAGTGATCAGCAAGGTAGGATCATTGAAACCTTCCAAATTACCCAGCTCCAATCGCCCCAAAAATATACCGGCCGCGTACGAGTGGGCTCGCCCACCGTTATCCTCAACACGCCTTGGCATACCACTTGGTTACCCGACGGCTTTGTTGCGCAACCGGTTACTTTTGCCGGCGACGATGTGCATCAGCGTGTTTACAGTGATGGTTTGGCCACCGTGAGTATCTTTGTGGAGCCTCTTGCATCTGAAGCAACCATTGCCTTGCAGGAAGGTGTGCAGCAGTTGGGTGTCTCGGCCGTCGCCATTGAGCACACCATCACCGCTGAAGGGCGCTGGCAGTTGGTGGCCATTGGTGAGCTGCCCGTAGCAACGCTGCAGCGTATTGTTCGCTCAATCACTTTCGACCTGCTAGAAGACCAATCTCAAGAAAGCGTCGATGAGGTGAGTAGATAAAATGACGACCTCCGCGCCCTGTGGCTCTTTACTTGGCACTTCTCTGCTTCGTACTGGCACGGTTGTCGATTACACCTCCCAGGGAGTAATCGTTGAAATTGCCGCCCAGCAGAACTGCGAGCAGTGTGCTCAAGGGAGAGGGTGCGGGGTCGGATTGCTGGCGCGCCAGCGCAGCCAACGCATTGCCGTAGCGGTTCCCTCCAAAACAGATAACGCCGAGCGCAACTATCCGTTAGGAAGCCAAGTCATTATCAGCCTGCCGCGTGCCTCTGTCACGTTGCTGGCTTTTTGTGTTTATGGGCTGCCGCTACTGCTTGCGCTGTTGCTATCCGGGCTGGTCGCGCTCGTTAGTACTACGATTTGGCTGGCGCCCCTGGGCTTTTTTATTGCTTTGATGGCCGGTGCGCTAAGTATTAAATGTCTAATGCGCGGGCGTGGGGAACGCTTTCGCCCACGCTTGGTCAATTAGTTTGTTAATGAGTTCTCCGGTATCTCGCCGTGAGTTGTTGATATACCTTCGCTTACTATCACATTAAGTAGGAGCTCTTGCATGAAGCGCTTGATTCTCCCTTCCACGCTTTGGGTTTGTGTGGTGGCATTGCTGACGTTTGGCCAAGCCGCCAGCGCTCAGAATTTGCCTGATTTCACCGCATTAGTTGAAGACGCTGCCCCTGGGGTGGTGAACATCTCAACCAGTCGAACGGTTCAGCGCAGCAGCGCGCCCGGTTTTGGCGGGTTCGGTGGTCAGGAAATCCCCGAGATTTTCCGCCATTTCTTTGGGGATAGCTTTCCAGCACCCCCCAGTAATGGTCAGGGACGCACAGAAGAGCGACAGTCTCTAGGCTCGGGGTTCGTCATCAGTGAAGATGGTTATGTAATGACCAACGCGCACGTGGTGCAAGATGCCGATGAGATCCTTGTGCGGCTCAATGATCGCCGCGAATTGAGAGCAGAAGTGGTTGGTAGCGACCCACAAACCGACGTGGCAGTACTCAAAATTGATGCCAATGATCTGCCTACGCTCAATCTAGGTGACTCTGACGAGCTAAAAGTAGGTGAGTGGGTTGCCGCGATTGGCTCTCCTTTCGGTTTCGACCACTCGGTCACTGCGGGTATCGTCAGTGCGATTAATCGCACCTTGCCGCGGGATGCATATGTGCCCTTTATTCAAACCGATGTGGCAATCAATCCCGGCAACTCCGGTGGCCCGCTGTTCAACTTAGACGGCGAAGTTGTGGGAATCAACTCGCAAATATTTACCCGTAGCGGCGGCTTTATGGGCGTCTCGTTTGCCATTCCCATTAACGTTGCCATGGATGTGGCCGAGCAACTGCGTGAAGGCGGTCGGGTAGACCGTGGTTGGTTGGGCGTCATGATTCAGCCTGTGTCTGAGGATCTGGCTGAGTCGTTCGGTATGGAGAATGCGATTGGCGCCTTGATTGCCGATCTTGATCCAGAAGGCCCAGCGGCCCAGGGTGGACTCCAGGCGGGCGATGTCATTCTTGAGGTCAATGGTGAAGAGGTTGAGCGCTCAAGCTCGCTGCCGCGACTGATCGGTAAAGGCGCACCAGGCACCGAGGTGGAACTCACCTTGATGCGTGACGGTGAAGAACTGACCGAGTCTGTCGAGTTAGGTAGTTGGCCAGACACTGAGCAGCAGTCGGCACAGGCAGGCAGCAATAACCAAGCGCGTCTTGGCATAATGGTCGCTGAAATTGATGACACCATGCGCGAGCAACTGAATGTTCCCGGCGGTGTGATCGTTCGCCAGGTTGAGTCTGGCAGCGTGGCTGCTGAGGCCGGTATCCGCCCAGGTGATGTGTTAGTGAGCATCGACCACCGCAGCGTTTCCTCCTCAGCTGAGCTGGTAGAGATTGTCGAGGCGTTGCCGACTGATCGCGCTATTCCAGTCCGTTTGTTCCGCGACGGACGTTCCCTGTTTGTAGCGCTGCGTCTGGAATAACCCGCCTATTTTCACTCCTGGTCCGGCGGTTCTCGCCGGACCGCTGTTCCTAGCCTGCGCATATCGCTACAATAGCGGATATCTTTTTGTCGGAAATGGCCCTTATTTTTAAACGGCAGCTGTTTTCGAGCTTTGAACTCTCGAAGCGGCCTGCTTATGCGGCCGCTTGCGTACCACTAAGGCAGAACAGACTCGATGTCCCAAGACGTTCCCAACGGAAAGCTTAAGCACATACGCAATTTCTCTATTATCGCCCACATCGACCACGGTAAATCGACGCTCTCTGATCGTTTGATTCAGACCTGCGAAGGATTAACCGAGCGTGAGCTAAAAGAGCAAGTGCTCGACTCCATGGATATCGAGCGCGAGAGAGGCATCACGATTAAGGCGCAGTCGGTTACGCTGGATTACACCGCCGCCGATGGCCAGGTTTACCAGCTGAACTTTATCGATACGCCTGGGCATGTTGACTTCTCTTATGAAGTGTCGCGTTCGCTCTACGCTTGTGAAGGGGCGTTGCTGGTTGTCGATGCCGCACAAGGGGTAGAGGCGCAATCGGTGGCCAACTGTTATACCGCTATCGAACAGGGACTAGAAGTTCTGCCGGTACTCAACAAAATTGATTTGCCTCAGGCGGATTGCGACAAGGTTTCCCAGGAGATTGAAGAGATTATCGGCCTGGATGCCACCGACGCCTGCCAGGTCTCGGCCAAAAGTGGCTTGGGCATTGATGCCTTGCTAGAGCGCTTGGTGCGCGATATTCCGCCGCCCAAGGGCGACCCGGAAGCGCCGCTGCAAGCGCTCATTATCGACTCTTGGTTTGATAACTACCTTGGTGTAGTTTCGTTGGTTCGTCTGTTTGATGGCACGCTGCGCAAAGGCGATAAGATCCGTATTAAATCGACGGGCCGCGATTGGGGCACCACTGAGGTGGGGATTTTCACCCCGCAGCGTAAGCAGACCGGGATTCTGCGTGCCGGGGAAGTCGGCTTTATTGTCGCGGGTATCAAAGAAATCCACGGCGCACCGGTGGGCGATACCATTACCCACACCAAGACGCCAGATGTCGCGCGTCTGCCTGGCTTCCAAAAAGTAAAACCGCAGGTGTATGCCGGTATGTTCCCGGTCAGTGCGGATGATTATGAAGACTTTCGTGATGCGCTAGAGAAGCTGGCGCTTAACGATGCCTCGCTTGCCTATGAACCGGAAAATTCTGATGCCCTTGGCTTTGGCTTCCGGGTGGGGTTTCTGGGCACGCTGCACATGGAGATCGTCCAGGAGCGTCTGGAGCGTGAGTATAATATCGATCTGCTCACTACCGCTCCCACGGTTGTCTATGAACTAGCGATGAAAAATGGCGACGTCACCTACGTCTCCAACCCCTCAAAGCTTCCCGATATGGCTGACGTGGATGAAATGCGTGAGCCAGTGGTGCGCGCCAGCATTCTGGTTCCCCAGGAGTATGTGGGTAACGTGATCACCGAGTGTGAGCAGCGCCGAGGCACGCAACTGGATATGCAGTTTCTGGGTAACCAAATCCAGTTGGCCTATGAATTGCCCATGTCCGAAGTGGTTATGGACTTCTTTGACCGCCTGAAGTCGATCTCCAAGGGGTACGCTTCGCTAGAGTACAACTTCGAGCGTTTTGAAATGGCCAAGTTGGTGCGTCTTGACGTACTTATTAATGGCGACAAAGTTGACGCTCTAGCGGTGATTATCCACCGTGATCACGCCCACCATCGTGGTCGTTTGTTAGTGGAAAAAATGAAAGAGCTGATTCCACGGCAGATGTTTGATGTGGCGATTCAGGCGGCTATTGGTGGTCAAGTGGTGGCACGTTCCACCGTGAAAGCGCTGCGCAAAAACGTGACGGCCAAGTGTTACGGCGGCGATGTCAGCCGTAAGAAGAAACTGCTCGAGAAACAGAAAGCGGGTAAGAAACGCATGAAACAGGTGGGGCGTGTGGAAATTCCCCAGGATGCCTTCCTTGCTGTGCTCAAGGTTAACGACTAGGAAAGAACACCACTCATGGATTTTTCATTACTGCTGGTACTTGCCGTTGCGCTTTCGGGCGTTATTTACCTGTTGGACGTGTGGCTATTAAAGCCCAAGCGCCGCCAACGCTTCGCCGCCGCAGAGGCCAATACCCAGGAAGGGCTGGATCCAGTTACCAGCGAAAAGCTACTTAAAGAGCCGTGGCCGGTTGACTACGCCCGTTCATTTTTCCCGGTGCTGCTGGTGGTGCTGGTGGTGCGTAGTTTTATCATTGAGCCTTTTCAGATCCCCTCTGGCTCAATGCGGCCTACGCTTGAAGTGGGCGACTTTATTCTGGTCAACAAATTTGCCTACGGCTTACGCTTACCGGTAGTCAACACCCGCTTTCTCGAAGTCGATGATCCTGAGCGTGGCGATGTGATGGTGTTTCGTTTCCCCGACGAGCCCTCGGTGAACTTCATCAAGCGGGTGGTCGGTATGCCAGGGGATCATATCCGCTATGAGGGAAAGCAGCTTTACGTTAACGGCGAACCGGTGGCCAAAGAGCTGATCGAGGATGGGCCCGATGGTTCGCCCCAGCAGCTATTGTTAGAAGAGCGCCTTGGCGACACCGAGCACTTTATTTATAACAACCCGCGAGACCCTGGCCCGCAAATGCGTGAAGTGGAGGTTCCTGAAGGGCACTATTTCATGATGGGGGACAACCGTGACCACTCCAACGACAGCCGCTATTGGGGCTTCGTGCCGGAAGAGAACATTGTGGGCCGCGCCTTTGCGGTGTGGATGCACTGGGATGGCGGGTTGCCAAGTTTTACCAGCGTGCGGCGCATTGAATGAAGACGCTGCGTGTGCTGAATTTAGTCAGTTATGTCACTTTAGTTAACGTCAATGACGTAGGAGAGCTGTGAGTAATTCCTTGAACGCTTTTTGCCGACGAATCGGTCATACCTTTGGCGACGATACGCTACTGGAATTGGCCTTGACCCACCGCAGCTTCGGTGGTCGTAACAATGAGCGCCTGGAGTTTCTAGGTGACTCCATCGTCAACTTTGTCATCGCCGAGGCGCTGTTTCAGCGCTTTCCTCAGGCCCGTGAAGGACAGCTTTCGCGCCTGCGCGCGCGACTGGTGAAAGGACAAACCCTGGCGGAATTGGCCCGAGAAATGGAGTTCGGTGAATGCTTGCGGCTAGGTTCCGGCGAGATGAAAAGTGGCGGGCATCGTCGTGAATCGATCTTGGCGGATGCGGTCGAAGCCATTATTGGCGCTATCTATCTGGATGCTGGGATGGATGTGGTGCGCAACCGGGTGTTGGACTGGTACGCGGAAAGGCTGGGTAATATCTCTTTACAAGATACCCAAAAAGATCCCAAAACACGGTTGCAGGAGTTTTTGCAGTCGCGTCAAGCCGCGTTGCCGCGCTATGAAGTTGTCTGCGTAAAGGGCGAGGCGCATGCCCAGACCTTTACCGTGGAGTGCTACATTGACCTGTTGGCTGAGCATACCACTGGTAAAGGCCCAAGCCGCCGTCATGCTGAACAGCAGGCGGCAGAAGAAGCGCTGTCGTACCTCGAAAAAAGCCCTGGAGATAAATCATGAGCCAAACCTGCGGATTCGTTGCCATCGTCGGCCGACCCAACGTGGGCAAATCGACCCTCATGAACCGTATTCTGGGGCAGAAAATATCGATTACCTCACGGCGACCACAAACCACGCGCCACCAGGTCATGGGTATTAAAACGGTTGATGAGACGCAGTTCATCTATGTTGATACGCCGGGCATGCACATCATGTCCAAGGATCGTAATAAAGCGATCAACCGCTTTATGAACCAGGCGGCTACCCAGGCCCTGCGTGATGTGGACTGCGTAGTATTTATTATCGACCGCACCCGCTGGACGGAAGAAGACCAGGCGGTGTTGAAGCGCCTGGAGCACGTAAAAGCGCCGGTGATTTTGGCGGTTAATAAAGTCGATCGTCTGGGCGAAAAGGGCGATTTGCTGCCTTGGCTGGCGGATGTCGGTGCTCGCCGCGACTTCGCCGCTATCGTGCCGATTTCAGCCAAGCATGGCACTCAGGTCGATACTCTGGAAGAGGAAGTGGCCAAACACCTGCCTGAAAGTGTCCACTTCTTCCCTGAAGACCAGATTACCGATAAAAGCCTGCGCTTTATGGCCGCTGAGCTGGTGCGTGAAAAAGTGATGCGCCAGCTGGGCGATGAGCTGCCTTACCAGATGACCGTTGAAATTGAAGAGTTCCGCGAAACCGAGCGTGTAACGCATATCAGCGCGCTTATTCTCGTTGAGCGCCAAGGCCAAAAAGTCATTTTAATTGGTGAAAACGGCGATCGTCTCAAGAGCATTGGTCGTGAAGCGCGCCTGGATATGGAGCGCGCCCTGGGTACCAAAGTGATGCTCAATTTATGGGTGAAAGTAAAACGCGGCTGGTCGGATGACGAGCGCGCCTTGAAAAGCTTGGGTTACGACCTCGATTGAAGGTAGCGATGTCGCCAGAGCCGGCTTTTTTGCTCCACCGTCGGCCTTATCGTGAAACCAGTGCGCTGGTGGATCTATTAACGCTTGATCACGGCAGAGTGCGTGCTGTGGCCCATGGTGGGCAAAGGCCCGGTTCTAAATCGCGCCAACGCCTGCAGCCGTTTACGCCACTGTTCGTGACCTGGCAGGGCAGCCGCGATTTAAAGCGGCTAACGTTGATGGAGTCTCGCGGCCAGACGGCGCTGTTGGCCGGGGAGGGGTTGCTGTGCGGGCTTTACGCCAATGAGATCGCCACCCGGCTGCTGCCGTTAGAACTGCCGGCGCCTGACGTTTTCGCGTTTTATACCGCGCTACTAGAAGCACTGCCAGCGCCAGCGGAGCGCGCATTAGCGCTGCGCCGCTATGAGTGGGCGCTGCTAGAGGCGCTCGAGGCCACGCCGCAGTTTGCGACACCAGAAGGTAGCGTTTTGGATCCTCAGCTCCGCTACCGTTTTGACACCGCCAGCCGGGCATTCAGACCTGCTGAGCGTGGCCTCGACGGCAGAACGTTACGTTACATTGAGCAGGGTGATTGGCAACATGAAGGCCTTGCCAATGCATTAAAGGTAGTAATGCGAGCGGCGCTGGCACCCCATCTTGGCACCACCGTTTTGCGTTCGCGAGAACTGATGCTCGATTTAGCTCGGCGTCGTCATCGTCCCTGATTTTTGAATTTCCTGTTCACATACTCTTACCTTATTGTTGCGCTGGAGGAACTATGCACCCCCACGGATACTGTTAGGCGTCAATATTGATCACATTGCGACACTTCGCCAAGCCCGAGGTACTCGCTACCCTGACCCCGTGCAGGCGGCACTAGTTGCGGAAGAGGCGGGTGCCGATGGCATTACGGTGCATTTGCGTGAAGACCGGCGTCATATTCAGCCCCGCGATGTACGCATTCTGGCCGAAATGCTTAATACGCGCATGAACCTGGAAATGGCTGTTACTGAAGAGATGCTGGCGCTGGCCGAAGAAGTGCGCCCCGCCCATGTCTGTTTAGTGCCTGAGAAGCGCGAAGAGCTGACCACCGAAGGCGGTCTTGACGTTGTCGGCGGCTTTGATGCCATTGCCAGCGCTTGCCAACGGCTAAGTGCGGCGGGTTGCGATGTCTCCCTGTTTATCGACCCTGACGTGGAGCAGATTGAGGCTGCTCAGCGCGCCGGTGCACCGACGATTGAACTGCACACGGGCGCTTACGCAGAAGCGCGTCCCGGCAGCGATGCAGCGAATGCAGAGTATCATCGCTTAACGACTGCAGCGACTCACGCTATCTCGCTGGGTTTAGTGGTCAATGCCGGTCACGGCTTGCATTACCATAACGTTGAAGCGATTGCGGCTCTGCCGGGCGTTAACGAACTCAATATCGGCCATGCCATTATTGCCCGTGCGCTGTTTGTGGGCCTCAAAGAGGCCGTTCAGGAGATGAAACGCTTGATCATCGCTGGCCAAGAGGCGGGCTTAATGGCGGCTCTCGATGCTCACGATCATGAGCATGAAAACCACTCTGAGCATGTTCATAATGGCTGCTGCGGGCACTGATCAGAGGTTGTCTATTCAGAGGTTTTTAAGGCGATGATTGTGGGAATTGGCTCGGATATTGCCCGTGTGGAGCGTTTTACACGGGCCATGAAACGGCACGGGCCACGCTTTGCTGAGCGGATTTTAGGCCCCGATGAGCAGGCGCTTTGGCTACACAAAGCCCAACCTGCGGCGTTTCTGGCTAAGCGTTTTGCTGCCAAAGAGGCATTTGTAAAAGCGCTGGGTTTAGGCCTGCGCCAAGGACTGCAGTGGGGGGACATTCAGGTGTTGAACGATGCCTTGGGTAAGCCCTATTTCCTGCTTAATGGCGAAGCCGAGCGGCTATTGCAAGCGGCGGGTGTCACCGCTAGCCACGTTACCCTGAGCGATGAAGCCGAGTATGCGGTAGCTTTTGTGGTGTTAGAGCGTTAACAGCTCGCCGCCAGATCAGCCAATGCTGGGGTCATGTCATTTATTCCAAGCATCTAATGGGCAACGCCTTGAAGCCTGTTCAATCAATGCCTAACCAACTGCGGGCGCAGTGCTCGCAGCCGGGCCATTGCCCGGTAAAGGTCTTCCAATAGCCCCTCAACATGGTCTAAGCCGCTGGTGCGTAGACGAGTTTCCAGGGTCTCTACCAGTAAGGCCAACTCGGGCGCACCGCAGTAGCGGCTAGCGCCATTGAGACCATGCACCCAATCGAGCAGCGTGGGCAAATGCTGTTGACCAAAAGCGGCGCGCATATGCTGTTCACTCTCATCCAAGCTGTCGATCAGACGTTTTAGCTGCTCTCGTGCCAGATGCTCCTTACCCCCCGCTAAACGTGCGCCAATCTCCAGATCAATGATGGGTAGCGTGGCCGGTGCCGCATGGCTAACCCGTGTCCTCTGGGTGGCGTTAATGTCGTGCTGTGGATAGGGCGGCTCTGCAATGCTGGCGGTCAGCCGATGAGTCACCCCCAAAAAGCGGTTGAGCAACTGTGCTAGCTGTGTTTCGTCAATGGGTTTTACCAGCACGTCATCCAGACCTTCCGCGAGCCACTGCTGGCGTTCATTGCTGAGCACGTGGGCGGTAACGGCAATAATGGGGCAGCGGGCCCAGGTACTACTCAACCGGCGCAATGCTTGGGTGGTTTGTACGCCATCCATCCCCGGCATACGAATATCCATTAACACCATGTCGACGTTACTGGCACGGGCGAATTCTAGTGCTTGGTGGCCGCTTTCTACCGTAGAGACATGCAGGGTAGGGTCTTCAAGTAGGTTTTTGAGCAGCTCACGATTGGGTGCATTGTCATCGACAATCAGCAGTTTGAGTGGCTGAGACGCTGCTGGTAACGCGGGGAGCTCCTGTTCGCTCCTATTCGGCACGTGCGTAGATAGCAGTAGCTGCTTGAGCGTCGTTACCAACTGCGCGCGGGAAAAAGGTTTGTAGAGTGTCTCGCCGCCATGGGTTAAGTGCAGTGGCGGCAGGTCAAAACTATTGCCATTGGCTAAAATCAATGTGGGGCAGGGTGTTTGATCAATCACCGCTTGCCAGTGAGCGTGCCATTCGGGGCTAAAGTCGCTGTGTTCAAGTCCCAATATCAGCAATTTCGCTGGCTCCGAGACATCAAAGGCGATGGGTTGTGCTTCCCAGCGCTCTAGCAAGTGCTCCAGTACATGGCGGGTTGGAGCATGAGTTTCATATAAGCGAATGGTCGGATTGGCCAAGCTAATTTCTGGAGGTCGCTCGGCCGCTTTATGAGCCAGCATAGGCAGCGTAAAGAAGAAAGTGGTTCCTTTGCCCAGCGAGCTTTCCACGCCAATCTCGCCGCCCATGCGTTCAATCAACTGGCGGCAGATAGTAAGCCCAAGGCCGCTGCCACCAAATTGCCGTGAGTGGCTTGGTTCTGCTTGGGAAAAGGCGCTGAAGAGGGCCTCCTGGTGGGCGTCGCTGAGGCCAATGCCCGTGTCACTGACGCTCAGATTAAGCACCACATGCTGGCCTTCTAAATTATCCAACATGACACGCACGATCACCTCGCCGTGCTGGGTGAATTTAAGCGCATTGCCTATCAAGTTATTCAATACCTGATGAATACGCAGCGGATCACCGGTTAGCGGGGTAGGCACATCGTCATATACCATGGCCACCAAGTGCAGTTGCTTGCGCTGGGCTTCAGGGGCGTGTAGCCCGACCACTTCGTCGACCAGTGCGACAATGTCGATATCTGTCTCTTCCAGGGTGAGGCGATTCGCTTCAAGTTTGGAGAAGTCGAGCACGTCGTTAACCAGCATAAGCAGGTTGTCGCAAGCGCGGTGTACGTGCTGCAGCCACTCCCGCTGGCGCGTATCCAGTGATGAGCGTCCCAGTAACCGGCAAAAACCGATAATCCCGTTTAGCGGTGTGCGGATCTCATGGCTCATATTGGCCAGAAATTCAGACTTCACGGCATTAGCCCGCAGCGCGCTGCGGTGGGCCAAATCGAGCTTGATATTCTGCTCTTCAATGGTTTCCATGGACTCTTGCAGCTCGCTGGTGGCCTGCTCGATTTGCGTTTGCATATCCCGCTGGGCTTGCTGAAAGTGCTCGGCCAGGGCGTTAATATAGCTACTCAGGTGATGGAGTTCTGTGGCATTAGAGGGCGCCAGATGTAGCCGATAGTCGCCGCGGGATAGCCGATAAAGGGCTTGGTTGGCTTCTTCCAGCGGGCGGGTGGTATAGCGACTGATCGCAAAAGCGACTAAAAACAGCAGCAGGCCAAGCAGCATGCCACCCAAGCTAAGGCTGGCAATCAACTTATAGCGACCAAGGGTTAGCGTACGGGTATCCATTTCGATATCTAGCCAGCCAACGCGGCTGTCCCCAGCTTGGCTGACACTTGTCAGTGGCAAGCGCAGTCGCCATGCATCCTGCTGCTTAATCAATTGCTGATCATCTGGGGCGTTTAGCGGTGGTAGGTTGGATTGCCCGAGTAATAATAGACGGTCGCCCTGGGCATCAAATAGCGCAACCGCTCGCAGTCCTTTCATAGCAAGGAGTTGACGCGACAGGGCTTCCAGACGTTGCTCATCACCCGTTGCGACCGCAGCAGCAAGGTTCGGGGCGAGCAGCTCGCCGACGCTTTCTAACCGCGTTTGGTGTGCCTCGCGAGCTTGCGTATCACTCTGTATAACCAGCAGTACGGCCATCATGGCGTACACCAGGAGCGGGAAACCGAGTAACGCAAACAGCAGTCGGGTATTCAAAGACATGAAAAGAAGCTCGCTGATTCAATGAGGTTGCCTGTCCAGCCTAAGGCAGCACCGATATAATGCAGCATAACGGTGACGATAAGGAACATTCATGAACGATCTTAAGGGCTATCCCACAATAGAAGATGTGGTTGGCAACACGCCCCTGGTACGCCTTAAGCGCATTAGCGCGGGGCGTAACAATACCCTGTTGGCCAAGCTTGAAGGCAATAATCCCGCTGGGTCGGTTAAAGACCGCCCCGCGCTCTCAATGATCAATGAAGCAGAAGCCCGAGGTGATATAGCCCCCGGTGATACGCTGATTGAGGCGACCTCAGGTAATACCGGTATTGCGCTAGCCATGGCGGCCGCGATTAAGGGCTACCAGATGGTGCTGGTTATGCCGGAAAACGCCTCAGAAGAGCGTAAGCAGGCAATGGCGGCCTATGGCGCTAAATTAATTTCCGCCAGCAAAGCGGGCGGTATGGAAGAGGCTCGGGATATTGCGGATGGCATGATCGCCAGGGGCGAAGGCAAGCCGCTAAACCAGTTCGCCAACACTGATAACCCGCTGGCCCACTATCGTACCACCGGTCCCGAAGTATGGGAGCAAACCGGGGGCGAGGTGACGCATTTCGTCAGCTCGATGGGCACCACGGGCACCATTATGGGGGTGTCGCGCTATTTGAAAGAGCAAAACCCGGCTATTCAGATTGTCGGTTTGCAGCCCGCCGATGGCGCCAGTATTCCCGGCATTCGTCGCTGGCCACAAGCGTACCTGCCGGCTATTTTTGAAGCGCCGCGGGTGGATGTCACCCTTGATATTGGCCAACAAGAGGCCGAAGAGCATATGCGCCGTCTGGCCCGTGAAGAGGGCATTCTGGCCGGGGTCTCATCGGGTGGCAGTCTCGCGGGCGCGCTACGTATCGCGGAGCAAACCGAAAATGCGGTGATTGTGTTTATCGTCTGCGACCGTGGTGATCGTTATCTCTCCACTGGCCTATTTGCCCCAGGAGTATAACCATGGCCATGTTGGGAAAACGGCGGCCGCCCAGGCCCGCGTCAGGCCACTCTGGGCTAGCGGGCACGCCTGGTGGCAAAACGCGTCATGCGGCTACGGGTGACACATCTCCTATGGTGATTGAGCGCTTAGCGCACGATGGCCGTGGCGTTGCCCACTCAGCCAACGGTAAAACGGTCTTTGTTGATAAGGCGTTGCCCGGTGAGCAGGTCGAAGTGGCCATTCATCTCACTCGCAAACGCTTTGATGAAGCGCATATCAAATCGCTGCTGACCACCTCCGAGCTGCGCGTCAAGCCGCCTTGTCCGCATTTTGGGCACTGTGGCGGTTGTGATCTGCAGCACCTAAGTGTCGATGCCCAGCGCGACCATAAACGAGAAGTAGTGCGCGATCTGTTTTCTCGCCAGGGTATAACGCTAAGCGAGATCGGCTCGATTCAAGGCAGCGATCAGGGCTATCGGCGCGCGCACGGCTGGGGGTCAAAGTCGACAGCCAAGGCACTACGCGCCTGGGCTTTCGTGCCGCCCATAGCCATCGCCTGGTGGATATTGAACGCTGCCCGGTGTTGGTCGATCCCTTACAGCGCCTATTAACACCTCTGCGTGAGCTGCTGGGTACGTTAGAGGCGCCGCGCCAGGTAGGGCACATCGAATTATTGGCAACGGCGACCGCGCAGGTCGTGTTGGTTCGTCAGTTAAAAGAGCACACCGGGGACGCCGAACGCTGGCAAGCCTTTGCGCAGCAGCAGGGAGTGGCGCTGGGCACTTGGTTGGGGCGAGAAACACCCACACTGCACTGGCATGGCGCAGCGCCGGCGCTTGAAGAGTCGCTAACCGTTACCGGCCAACCACCGCTTAGCCTAAGTTTTGCACCGGGAGATTTTTTACAGGTCAACGCCCCGGTTAACCAGCAAATGGTCGCCCAGGTCATCCAGTGGTTAGCGCCTAAGCCGGGGCAAAAATTACTCGACTTGTTTGCTGGTATCGGTAATTTCAGCCTACCCATAGCGGCAGCGGGTGCTGAGGTTTATGCAGTGGAAGGTAACCCTGCCATGGTGGCGCGCATTGCGATTAACGCTAAGCGCAACCAACTGATGGTCAGCGGTCAGCAGGCTGATTTAAACAGCGCTGCCAGCGTTAAGGAGCTGTTGACCGTTCATGGCGGTAGCGATGCGCTTGTGCTCGATCCGCCGCGAAGCGGCGCCGAAGTTATTTGTCAGGCGCTGGCGCATCACCCGGTGCCCAGGGTGGTCTATATTTCCTGTGATCCGGCGACGCTTGCTCGGGATGCGGCACATCTTGTGCATGCGGGTTACCGGGTCAAGCAAGTAGCAGTGGCGGATATGTTCCTTCACACTGCGCATATGGAAACGCTGATGCTGTTCGAATACGGGGACTAGACGTTTCCCCATCGCATCAAGCCACGGTGGCGGTCGTGCAGAGACCGTCTCCCTGAAAGGATGAGTAATTGTCATGGTGAAAGTGCGTGAAGACCAGCCGCTAACCGCGGGCGGAAAGGTGGATATACAGCAGTGGTTAACGCGCCTGCAGGAGGATGTGCGCCTACCTGAGCCTGAGCGTCTAGTCGGCGCCTGTGAACTCGCCGAACAACTGGAGCTTGAAGCCCCGCGCACCCATCGCGTATGGCTATCGCCAGGCTCTAGTTTTCGCATGGGCCTGGAAATGGCCGATATCCTTGGTGAGTTAAAGCTAGACCAAGCCACGCTTGAGGCCGCCGTTCTCTACCGTGCAGTGCGGGAAGGGCTGCTGAGCCTTGAGTCCGTGACAAAACGCTTTGGCGAAGAAGTGGCCAGTCTGATTGATGGCGTGCTGCAAATGGCCGCTATTAGCTACCCGTTGGCGCCTGACCATGGCATGGGCCAACACAATCAGCAGGAAAACCTGCGTAAGATGCTGGTCAATATGGTCGGTGATGTGCGCGTGGCACTCATTAAGATTGCCGAACGCACCTGCGCACTACGCCAGGTAAAAGACGCTCCCCGGGAAAAAAGTTTACTGGTGGCTCGTGAAGTCGCCGATATTTATGCGCCGCTGGCCCACCGCCTGGGCATCGGTCAGCTTAAGTGGGAACTGGAAGATCTATCGTTTCGCTACCTGCACGAAGATGAGTACAAGGCGATTGCCAAGCTGTTGGCGGAGAAACGCCTTGACCGCGACCGCTATATTCACGATGTGGTCGAAACCATCAAAGGCTTGATGGAAGCTCAGCACATCCACCGCTACGACGTGGATGGGCGAGCCAAGCATATCTATTCGATCTGGCGCAAAATGAAGCGCAAACGGATCGATTTTTCACAAGTTCATGACGTGCGCGCAGTGCGTATTCTGGTGCCGGAAGTGGCGGACTGCTACACCGTGCTGGGGATTATTCACTCGCGCTGGCACCACGTGCCCAACGAGTTTGACGACTATATCGCCAACCCCAAAAAGAACGGCTATCAGTCGCTGCATACCGCCGTGATGGGGCCGGAAAACAAGGTGCTCGAAATCCAGATTCGCACCTTCGCCATGCACGACGAAGCGGAGCTGGGCGTTTGCGCCCACTGGCGTTACAAAGGCCACGATACCAACGCCAAAAGCCGTAGCTACGAAGAGAAAATTGCCTGGCTGCGTCAGGTACTGGAGTGGCAGGACGAGGTGGGTGGCTTTGGCGATTTGCGCGAAGGGCTCTCCAGCGATGTGGCCCCTGACCGCATTTACGTCTTCACTCCCGACGGTCATGTGATTGATCTGCCGCGGATTGCCACACCGATCGATTTTGCCTACCGGGTGCATACCGAAATTGGCCACCGCTGCCGAGGCGCCAAGATTAATGGGCGCATTGTGCCGCTCACCTATAAATTAAAAACCGGCCAGCAAATTGAAATTCTAACCGCTACCAAAGGTGGCCCAAGTCGCGACTGGCTAAACCCCAGTCTGGGCTATGTGCGCACTTCCCGGGCGCGGGCCAAAATTCAGGCGTGGTTCAAACATCAGGCACGGGATCAAAACCTGGACGAGGGGCGCGTGCTGTTTGACCGTGAAATGCGCCGCCTGGATGTGGAAGGTCTCGATTTGCCCAAGCTGGCCAAGGCGGTCAACTACCAAAACGCCGAGGACATGTACGCGGCCATCGGCGCTGGTGACCTGCGTATCGGTCAGGTGCTGCACCAGGCTCAGCAACTGTTTGGTGAAACCGACGACCAAGAGCAGCTCGATCGCCTGCTCGCCAAACCTAAGCGCCAATCCAGCAAAGCCACCAAAAGCGATATCACGGTGCTCGGCGTCGGCAACCTTAAAACCAGTATGGCCAACTGCTGCCGTCCGGTGCCTGGCGAACCGATTATCGGCTTTATTACCCAGGGGCGCGGCGTCACCGTTCACCGCCAGGACTGCAGTAATATTCTGCAATTGCGGCTGGACGAACCCCAGCGCATTATCGAAGTGGAGTGGGGCGAACGCGCCCAGACCCGCTACCCGGTGACCATCGAGATTCAGGCCTGGGATCGCTCCGGGCTGCTGCGCGATGTCACGGGCCTGCTCGGTAATGAAAAAGTCAACGTGCTTGCCGTGAACACGCTAACGGACACCGATGAAGGCATTGCCCGGCTGCGTATTACCCTGGAAGTCGATGGCCTTGAATCCCTGGGGCGGTTGTTCTCGCGCATTCAGCAGTTACCCAACGTTACCGAAGTGCGCCGTTTGCGCAACGCCGACCCGGAACAACAAATTCGCAAGGGAGGGGCATAATGCGCCATGGTATCGATGATCTGCTGACCCTGATGCAGGTGCTGCGCGACCGGGAACAGGGCTGCCCCTGGGATCTCCAGCAGGATTGGGACAGCATTGTGCCCCATACCCTGGAAGAGGCCTACGAGGTCGCCGATGCCATCGAGCGACGCGCTTTTGACGAACTGCCCGGCGAGCTGGGCGATCTGCTCTTTCAAGTGGTCTACTACGCTCAATTTGGCGCGGAAGAGCAGCGCTTCGACTTTGCTGATATCGTCGATACGCTGACCGCCAAAATGCTGCGCCGCCATCCGCACGTGTTTCCGGATGGCACGCTGGCCTCCCGCCGCCCGCCAGGAGTGAGTGCCGAAGAGGTGCAAACTCAGCAGGTCAACAGCCGCTGGGAGTCATTGAAGGCCGAGGAGCGTGCCGAGAGAGCTGTTGAGCGGCCCTCTGTGCTAGACGATGTGCCGCGCACGCTGCCCGCCCTTAGCCGCGCTGCCAAGCTGTCCAAGCGCGCCGCGCGAGTAGGCTTCGATTGGCCTGATGCGCGCGGCGTGGTGGCTAAAATTCGTGAAGAGCTGGCGGAAGTAGAAGAGGCGCTCGCCGCCGGTGATCAACAGCACGCCCAGGAAGAAGTCGGCGATTTGCTGTTTGCAGTGACCAATCTTGCCCGCACGCTGAATGCCGATCCAGAGCAGTGCCTGCGCGCTACCAATGCCAAGTTCGAGCGCCGCTTTCGTTTTGTCGAGCGCGAGCTTAGCGCTGCCCAGCGGCCATTAATAGAGGCTTCCCTAGACGAAATGGAAGCCCACTGGCAGGCAGCCAAAGCAGAAGAAAAACAATCTACCCATTCCTGATCTAATAATGACGCGACCCCTGCAAGGAGGCCATGCCAATGAGTCACGACCTACACGAATCTCTGCGCGATAACGTGCGTATTCTGGGCGACAGCCTGGGGCGAACCATTGCCGACGATTTGGGCCAAGCATTTGTCGATAAAATTGAAACCATTCGCGCCCATGCCAAACGCGGGCGGCAAGGCGACTCGCTGCAGCAGCGCGAACTGATCGAGTACCTGCGTGAGCTTCCCGAGCAGGATCTGCTGCCGGTCACCCGGGCGTTTAACCAGTTCTTAAACCTCGCGAACATTGCCGAACAGCACTATCGGGCGCGCTTTCGCCGGGTCGAGGACTACAAGCCCGGCTCCCAGCCGGTACTGGGGGAACTGTTTGCGCGTGCCGAGCAGGCGGGCAACTCACCGCGTAAACTGGTCGAGACCCTCGCCAATATGCGCGTTGAGCTGGTGCTAACCGCGCACCCCACCGAAGTTATCCGCCGCACCTTGATCCAAAAATATGATGCCATCGATGAGTGCTTAACCGCTATTGAGAGCTCCGAGGATTACCCGGAGCGTGGCACCCGCGCTCAGGGGCGCCTGGAAGAGCTGATTAGCCAGGCGTGGCACACCGATGAGATCCGCCACGAGCGGCCCACCCCGGTGGACGAAGCCAAGTGGGGCTTTGCGGTGATTGAAAATTCGCTGTGGCGGCGGTACCAGATTTCCATAGAGATTTGGATAACCTGCTGCTGGATACCGCCGGTGAACGCCTGCCCCTGGACGCCGCACCGATACGCTACGCCTCCTGGATGGGCGGCGACCGCGACGGCAACCCCAACGTGACCGCCCGAGTGACCCGTGAAGTGTTGCTGCTTGGCCGCTGGATGGCCGCCGACCTCTATTTGCGCGATCTTGAACAGCTCAAAACCGAACTCTCCATGTGGAAGGCCAATAGCGCGCTCAAAGCCGAGGCGGGTGATGTAGCAGAGCCTTATCGCGAAGTGTTGAAACGTCTACTGGCTAAGGTGGAGTCGACCCGGGATTGGGCCAAGGCCGAACTGGAAGGGCGCAACTACGACGGCGGGCCGATTATTGAAACCCGCGATCAGCTCTACTCACCGCTGCTCGCCTGCTACCGTTCGTTGTGTGATGTGGGCCTCGACACCATCGCTAACGGCGCGCTGCTGGATACGCTGCGCCGAGTAGCGGTGTTTGGCGTTACGCTGACCAAGCTTGACCTACGTCAGGAAGCCAGTCGCCATGCCCAGGTCATTGAAGAGCTAACAAGCTCCCTTGGCCTGGGTCACTACCAGGAGTGGGACGAAGCCAAACGTCAGGAATTTCTGCTTGAGGAGCTGGCCTCACGTCGCCCGCTGATTCCGCGCCGCTGGGAGTGCTCCGCCGAGTCCCGCGAAGTGCTGGATACCTTCAAAGTTATCGCCCAGGAGCACTCCGAAGCGCTGGGAACTTACATCATTTCCATGGCCGCTGAACCCTCGGACGTGCTCACCGTAGCACTGCTGATGAAAGAGGTCGGGGGGCAGGTAACGCTACCTATTGCACCGCTGTTTGAAACCCTTAACGACCTGGATCACGCAGGCGATGTGGTGGATCAACTGCTGGCGATACCGGGCTACCGTTCGCTGATCGATGACCGTCAGGAGGTCATGATCGGCTACTCCGACTCGGCAAAAGATGCCGGCCAGCTGGCCGCTGCCTGGGCGCAGTACCGTGCTCAAGAGTCGCTGGTGAATGTGTGTAACCGGCACGGCGTCGATTTAACCCTGTTCCACGGCCGTGGCGGCACCGTTGGTCGTGGTGGCGGCCCGGCCCATGCGGCGATACTCTCCCAACCTCCAGGCTCGGTAAACGGCAGTCTGCGGGTGACTGAGCAGGGCGAGATGATTCGCTTCAAGTTTGGTCAACCTGATATTGCCCTGCGCTCCATGGAGATCTATGCCTGTGCAGTGCTGGAAGCCACGCTGTTGCCACCGCGTGCACCGGAACCGCACTGGCGTGAAGAGATGGATCAGCTCGCCAAGGTAGCGCATGGTGCCTATGTGGGCGTCGTGCGTGAAGACCCAGACTTCGTGCCCTATTTCCGCGCGGTCACACCGGAAGGCGCCTTGGGTAGGCTGCCGTTGGGCTCACGCCCCACCAAGCGGCGTCAGGATGGTGGGGTCGAAACCCTGCGCGCCATTCCATGGATTTTCGCCTGGACACAGATTCGCCTGATGCTACCCGCGTGGCTGGGCAGCGGCGAAGCCTTTGCGCGGCGCTTAGAGCAGCCCGGTGGGCGCGATGTGCTACAGGAGATGCGCAACGAGTGGCCTTTCTTTGGCACCTATCTGGACATGCTGGAGATGCTGCTGGCCAAAGCCGATGTCGCCATTGCCGCTTACTACGAGCATCGCTTGGTCGACGAGCCCTCACTGAAGGCGTTGGGTAAAAAGTTACGCCAGCGCTTCGCGTCGTTGGAAGAAGCAGTGCTGGATATTCTTCAGCAAGAGAAGCTATTGGAAAACACGCCGCTGATTCGCCAGGCGATCGATGTTCGCAACCCCTACATCGATCCGCTGCACGGTTTGCAGGCGGAGTTGCTGCAGCGTAATCGCGACGCCGATGGGGCGATCAGCGCCGATCTTTCCCGGGCGTTGATGGTCACTATGGCGGGCATAGCGGCAGGTCTGCGCAACACCGGCTAGGCTGTTTTAACACGATTTTTTACCGTGATTTTTAACCGTAACGTTTTACTACAACGTTCTACTACAACGTTCTATTACAACAGAGAGGCGTCAATGTCCTCAGATGCTCAAGCGGTACTCGACTTTTGGTTTGAAGCCTTGACGCCTGCTCAGTGGTTTAAAAAAGACGCTGAGTTGGATCGTACAATCTCGCAGCGGTTTGGCGCACTGCATGCCCAAGCCGCGCGGTGCGAATGTTACGCATGGCGTCAAACGCCGCAAGGGCGGCTTGCGGAGATCATTGTGCTGGATCAGTTCTCGCGCAATATCTATCGCGATGACGCTCGCGCCTTTGCCACTGATCCCTTAGCGCTGGCGCTAGCTCAAGAGGCGGTAGCCGCTGGGGCAGACGCAGAACTAACCAGCGAGCAGCGTGCGTTTTTGTATATGCCCTATATGCATAGCGAATCCGCGGCCATTCATGAGCTGGCGATGCAGCTGTTTGACCAGCCGGGGTTAGAGAATAACTACGACTTTGAAGTGCGCCACAAGGCGATTATTGATCGTTTTGGGCGCTACCCGCACCGCAACGCACTGTTGGAGCGGGGCTCTACCGACGAGGAGTTGGCCTTCTTAAAGGAGCCCGGCTCCTCTTTTTAACTGTTTGCTTATCCTCTTATAGCCACATGGCGTTTTATGTCGTTTCGAAAAACTACCCGTATCAATAAATATATTAGCGAGAGCGGGATGTGCTCTCGCCGTGAAGCCGACCGCTTTGTGGAGCAGGGCAACGTGTGGATAAACGGTCGCCGCGCGACCACCGGTGATCAAGTGGTGGCGGGGGACTTGGTTAAAGTAAACGGCCAGGAGATCGAGCCTCAAGAAGAGGAGGATCTGGTGCTGATCGCGCTGAACAAACCGGTGGGCATTGTCAGCACCACCGAGTCCAGCGAAAAGGATAATATCGTTGAGTTTGTGAAGCATGGCGTGCGTATTTTCCCCATTGGACGGCTCGATAAAGACTCCCAAGGGCTGATTTTTTTAACCAATAACGGCGATCTGGTTAATAAGATTCTGCGCGCCAATAACAACCACGAAAAAGAGTACCAGGTGACGGTGAACAAGCCGATCACCGACGAGTTTATTGACGGCATGCAGAGCGGCGTGCCGATTCTTGGCAAGGTGACCAAGCGCTGCAAGGTAAAAAAAGAGTCCACCTTCGTATTCACCATCACCTTGGTGCAGGGGCTCAATCGGCAAATTCGTCGTATGTGTGAATACTTCGGCTACGAGGTTACCCAACTGATTCGCACGCGCATTATGAATGTGCCGCTAAAAGGCTTAGCCCTGGGCGACTGGCGCGATCTCACTGCCAAAGAGATCGATACCATTATCGCGCTGACCGAACGCTCAGAGGCGGCACCAGAAAAGAAAGTAAAGCTAAACCGGAAAGGCCCAACTACAGCTCAGGCGCAGGAAAGGCAAAACCGCCTACCGCAAAAGGGCGCCCGGCCAAAGCAGCGCGAAGGCGGCTGGTGCCAAAGCCGCCGGGGCTAAACCATCCGTCAAGGGTAAAAAAGCCGCCAGCGGAAAAGTCAGTGGAAAAACAGGTACCGGCCCGAAAGGCAGTACGTTAGGCAAGCCGTACTCCAAGGGCAGCAAAGCCCCCGGCAAGCTTGGTGCTAAAAGCAAGCCTGGAGCTAAAGGTAAGCCCGTTGGTAAAGGCCGCGGTAAGCCAGCGGCGGTCGGAAAGCCTTCCCAGCGGCGCAAGTAACTCCCCATCATTCAAGAGTCTTCACTGTGATCCCAATCGTCGCCTTTTACGCTGTAGTGAGCGTTATCGCTTATATCACTTACGCTATCGACAAAAGGCGGCTATTAAAAACCGCCGTCGGGTGAGTGAAAAGTCGCTACATCTGCTTGGGGTAGTGGGTGGCTGGCCGGGTGCGCTACTGGCCCAACAGCAACTGAGGCATAAAACCCAGAAAACCGCCTTTCAAGTTACGTTCTGGCTGACGGTTGTCGTAAATCTGGCCTGTCTAGGGTGGCTAACGGTTTCATTGAGTCTCATTTAGCCACCCGTTTAGCCACCCTATACTTGGTGCCTACGCTCTGGCGTGATTGCCGTGCGCGAAAAGAAAATTAGCGATCAGCTCTTTGCCGCCTTCGGTGGCAAACGATTCTGGGTGAAACTGGATGCCGTGAATCGGGTACTCCCGATGTTTAACCCCCATCAGTTCGAATTCACCCAGTGCCAGCCAACGGCTGCGCTGCTCAAAGCTATCGGCTGCAAGTGCGCCTACGGTGGCGGTCACTTCCAGGCACTCGGGCAGGGTGATCGCATCGGCAATTAGCGAGTGGTAGCGCATCACTTCAAGCTGGTCAGGCACGCCGTTAAACACCGAGGCGTTATTGTGGTTGATCGGGCTGATCTTGCCATGCATCGGCAGCGGCGCTTTGACTACCTTGCCGCCAAACACGTGCACGATGCCCTGCATGCCCAGGCATACTCCCAGCAGCGGCGTGGTTTTGCCCAGTTTTTCGATCACTTCTGCACACACACCAAAGTAGCGCGGGTCATCTGGCGAGCCGGGGCCGGGGGAGATGATAATACGATCTGGTGCCATGGCTTCGATGGCGTTGAAATCGATTTGATTGTTGCGCTTAACGACAATCTCAAAATTGGTCAGCCCGCCGCGATTCTTCTCCGTAGTCAAAATCTCACCAATAAACTGGTAAAGGTTATAGGTGAAGGAGTCGTAATTATCGATGATCAGTACCTTCATGCTTGGCTCTCCATGTCCGTCTCCATAAAGGGGGTAAGGGCTTTGCGAGTACCGGCAAACTTGCGGCGGATCTCCTCATACTCATCGTCGGCATTGCTATCAAACACATTGCCACCGCAGGTTTGCACGTAGGCACGCTCACCATTCACAAACACGGTACGAATGGGAATCGCAAAGGTGCAGTCGCCGTTAAACGAGAACTGGCCCACTGCGCCGCCGTAGGGGCCCCGACCGTCAGTTTCCAGGTCATCGATAATTTTCATCGCCTCGATTTTGGGGGCGCCGGTGAGGGTTCCCGCGGGGAAGTTGCTGGCCAGCGCGGTAAACATATCTTCGCCTTCGGCGATGATGCCGACGATCTCGCTGGAGATATGCTGCACGTGGCTAAAGCGTTTGATATCCATCAAACTGCGCACTTTCACCGTGCCAAACTGCGCTACCCGGCCAATATCGTTGCGGTGTAGATCCACGATCATATTGTGCTCGGCGATCTCTTTGGGATCGTTAAGCAGCGCGCGGGCGAGCTGGGTATCTTCTTGGGGCGTCTGACCCCGGGTGGTGGTACCCGCCAGCGGAAAGGTCTCCATCTCGCCCTGGCGCAGCCGGAACAAAAGCTCTGGGCTTGCGCCGATCAGCTTCTGCTCGCCGAATTTGACGTAGTACATTTGCGGCGACGGGTTGATGGTGCGCAGCTGGTCATACAGCGCCAGAGCGTCGCCTTTAATACTAAAGCGTTTTTTAAAGCCGACTTCGCACTGGAACACTTTGCCGTCGATAATATCCTGTTTCACCTTGGCCACCGCCTCGGCGTGTTCTGCCTGGCTCATGGTGTCGCCTAAGGCGGTGATTTTCAGCGGGCCTGCTGGTTCATCGTCTGCATCAATTAGCGTCTGCAGAAATTCGTAGCGGCTGTTGTCGTAATAGAAGTAGGTGACTTCTCCGGTCATCTTGTCGAGGATGAGACCATCTTTGTAAAGTCCAAAACGGAAGGTGTCGAAATCATCGTTGGCTTTTAACGTAAGCGATGGCTCGAAATACTGCATGGCATCGTAACCAAGGTAACCGCTTAACCCCCCGGCGTACTTGCGGGAAATAATATTCTGCGGGATCAGGCTACGCAGCAGTTCGTAGGGGTTGTCGCTAGTGTAGTGGTTGGCATTGCCGCCACGTTCTTCAATGGTCAGCGTGTTGCCATTGGCGTAGAGCGTGTACTCGGGGTCGAAGCCGATAATCGAGTGGCGCGCCATATGGCTATCTTCGCCCAAAGACTCAAGCATGTAGCAGGTATCAAACCGACGCTCGATTTTCTGAAACAGGGCAAAGAAGTCGCAGTCCGCCGCCAAGGTCACATAGTGAGGTTTGCGCGGCAGCGTAAAAGGCTGCGGGCCTGATAAGGCATGTGTATTGGCAGTGGTCATGATGCATCATTCCGTGAAGAAGGGCTTGAAGAGGGTAACGTGGTAAGCGCGCGGGAACCCCGCGAAACCGTAGCGATTCCCACGCCCAGGGTTTCGGCAATTTTGCGGTGGGGCACGCCTTCACGCAGCAGCTTAAAAATTTGTAGGCGTTTACTGATTTCTTGGTACTCTGCAGGCGTTAGCAGGCTCGCCAGCGCTCGATCCATTGCTTCAGGTGAATCAATGGAGAGTAGGTGGTCGATTAGCTCAGCCTGATAGTGACCGTTTGAAGGCATAGTTCGCTACCGAGTAATTAGTGGTGTACTAACGTACTAGTACGCTACCTGATTGCTCTGGGAAGTCAAGTAGCGCCTGTCAATTTAAGGAGCCCCGATGACCAGTTATTTCATTCAAGCCTTTATTTATCTTGTTGCCGCGGTGATCGCCGTACCTCTTGCCAAGCGGTTTGGCCTGGGGTCGGTACTGGGTTACTTGGTCGCCGGGGTGGTGATTGGCCCAATCCTGGGGCTGGTGGGGCAGGAGACCACCACCATTCAGCACTTTGCC
Source organism: Halomonas sp. PA16-9 (assembly GCF_009728585.1). NCBI lineage: Bacteria > Pseudomonadati > Pseudomonadota > Gammaproteobacteria > Oceanospirillales > Halomonadaceae > Halomonas > Halomonas sp. PA16-9. The sequence goes on from NZ_CP040451.1 coordinate 2,121,146, forward strand.
GAGTTTGGCGTAGTGATGATGCTGTTTTTGGTAGGCATGGAGCTTGACCCCAAAGGGCTGTGGGCAATGCGGGTTCGTCTGATCGGTCTGGGTGGGCTTCAGGTCGTGCTAACCGCTGCAGCTGGCACCGCTATTGCCTGGTGGCTGGGGCTGGTGTGGCAAACCTCCCTGGCGGTGGGACTGATTTTCGCGCTCTCTTCTACGGCGATTGTGCTGCAAACACTGAATGAAAAGGGGCTCGCCAAAACGGAGGGTGGGCGCAGCGCTTTCTCGGTGCTGTTGTTTCAGGATATTGCGGTGATCCCCATGCTGGCGCTGATCCCGCTTCTAGCGCTGCCTGAGTTGATGGGCGGGCGGTGATGATGGCCACGCCAGCTTAAGCCTGGTAGCCCACTTGCCCGGCTGGGCGCACGCTTTAGTGGTCGTGGCAGCTATCGCAAGCGTTATTGCCGCTGGCTACTATTTGATGCCGCTGCTGTTTCGCTATGTGATTGGCTCTGGCCTGCGTGAAGTATTTACCGCTACTGCGCTGATGCTGGTGATTGGCATCGCCGCACTGATGAGTGTGGTCAATTTATCTCCCGCACTGGGTGCCTTCCTGGCGGGGGTGGTGCTCGCCAACAGTGAATTTAAGCACGAGCTGGAAGCCAATATTGAGCCCTTCAAAGGACTACTACTGGGGCTGTTCTTTATTACCGTAGGAGCGGGCATCAACTTCTCGGTGTTAGCGGCGGAGTGGGGCGCGGTGTTATCGCTAGGCGTGGCGGTTATCGTTGTTAAAGGTCTGATTCTGCTGGGCTTGGCGCTGCTATTTCGGGTACATGGTAGCAACGGTTGGCTATTCACTTTAAGCCTTGCCCAAGCCGGTGAGTTTGGCTTTGTGCTGCTGACCTATAGCGTTCAAAACAACGTGATTCCTACTGATATCTCCCAGATTCTCTCACTGGTGGTGGCGCTATCGATGTTCTTAACGCCGTTGCTATTTATTGCCTATGACCGGCTGGTGCTGCCGCGCTACCTTATCGCTAAAACGATGATCGCGAAGCCGATGCTATTGAGGAGCAGGCACCGGTTATCGTTGCGGGGGTAGGGCGGTTTGGACAAATAATCTGCCGCTTGCTGCGCGCCAACAACATTCCCATTGTGGCTTTGGATCATGAGATCGAGCAGATCGAGAACCTGCGTAAAATTAATATCAAAAGCTACTTTGGTGACGCCAGCCGCTCCGACTTGCTTGAGACCGCAGGGATTGAGCACGCTAGGTTACTAGTTATCGCGTTAGACGATCGTGAGCGTGCCGTGCAGATGGTTAAGCATGTGAAGCATGCTTACCCCCAAGTGTGGGTGCTGGCCCGTGCGTTCGACCGTGGTCATGGCTATCAACTACGTGATGCAGGGGCCGACGATGTTATCAGTGAAACCTATCATTCAGCGCTGGAGTTGGGTGGGCACGCACTGACTGCCATGGGCGTGCACCCTATGCGAGCTAAGCAGATGACCTGGGCCTTTGTACAGAACGAAGATGCCCATGAGGATGAATTGTTTGAGGCCTGGAAAGAGATCGAAGAGGGCATCAGCTTCAGCCCCCGCTACGGTGAGCTATTTATGAAGCTGGAAGAGTCGTTGAACAGCGCAATGCAGCAGGATTGGCCAGAGCCGCAACGGCAGGATGTGCCTATTTGGACACCGCCTGAGGTTGATCAGGAGCACAAGGCATAGAAAAATGGCGGTTTGCTGTGGTGCGCTGATTTATTAGGGGGGGCACACCCTTCTACCGAGTAGCGATGGGCTTGGTCGCTGTGTTGGCTGCCGATCAAGCGCACGGCGGCGTCGTAACTTTAAACAATCACCTTAGAAGCCGGGTCGCCTTGCAAGCTGCGAAAGCTCATCCGGCCCAGAGCGTCGTATTGATAGCTCTGCTGGCGGGGGGCGGGGGTGAGGTGATCGAACCCACCGAGGTGGTTATACGCGCGCTCTAGCACCAGCGGCTGATGGCACTTGTCCTGAGGCGGTGCTGGGTCTCCTGGTGCAGGGCATAGGGCTCCAGGGTGATTTTCAGATCCAAACCGGGGGCGCTTAAGTTGTGCAGGTGGCCGCATATGGTGCGTATTATAGTGATAAAGCGTCCAGCCGCTATCGCCAATGAAAAATGACAAGTGCCTTCTCTTACCTAGCAGGTAGTTATGCAGACTTTTTTGCAGACTCTTCAAACTCGCAAACTCCATCGTCGTAATTCCATTTTCCGCCTCTGTCCAGACATTTGTCCACTTCCCAAAATTCACAGCCATAAAGAAGTGGTAGTATTACAATCACAGCGATTATTTTATTCATAAACACCTTAATATTGAGACGGTAGTCCATTAGGTCTAAATAACTCACATATTTGACTGCAATCTTCGGTTGAATTTGCAGCCCCATTATTTCGGCCATGATGGTTAGCCACTTGATCATCTTCGGAAGATGATACTGAATTGCCTTTTATATGTTGATCAAACCACTCACGTGTATCACTTATGCACTTTGCAGCGCTGCCCCCTCCATTGCCACCTTGGGCGGCCTCACAATTCGCCTTACAATGGAAATACTTGTCGCCTCCAATGGTATTGGCTTCCCGCATATCGAGGTAGTTTCTCCCAAAACTTAATGAGCCTCTAACTAACCCGTTCATATAATTAGCTGCTTTAGTTATACTTTCTTTGAGTATGGTAAGTCTGGTACTAAAAGCGTCTTCCGCTTGTTCCACAGATCTGGAAATGCGATTTGACTGTGAATACGGGCCGCCGCCTAGCCCATAAGGCCCACCACTCAACCCCAGCGGATCCACCATGCTGATCGGATTCGTCACATAGCCATACAAATTCGTGCCGCCGTTAAGACCAATTGGATCCTGGCTAATATAACGTCCTTGCTGCGGGTCGTAGTACCGGTGGCTGTTGTAATAGAGCCCGCTCTCTTCGTCGTGCCACTGGCCCTGGAACCGGATCGGTTGGGTGACGTTGCGCACGGCGCGCTGGTTTTTGACCGCCGCCCAGTCGTCCGGTTCGGCTAGCCAGCGGGGCTGGCCGTTGGGAGTGACCAGTTGCATCGGGGTGCCCAGGACGTCGGTGATATAGGCGCTGAGCACTTGGCCTTGTTCAGTATCATCAATACGCAGCATAGGCACAAAACTGCCCGGCTCGTAAACCACCGTAGTGCGCTGGTTCTCGGTTTCTTCGCGGACGATGCGATCACCGTCCCAGCCGTAGTAGGTGGTGGCGGTGGTGCCGTTGGGGTTGCGCACGGTTTTGCTGATGCGTCTTCCCAGGCCGTCGTAGCGGTAGGTGGCTTCGCGGGTCGCCCCCAGCTCGCTGGCGTGGATCAGGTGCACTAAGCGGTTGGCGCGTCGTAGCCAAGCGTTAGGCGTTCGCCGTTGGGCTGTTGGCGTTCGACCAGGTTGCCGGCACCATCGTAGCGGTAGCGGGTACCGTTAAGCTGAGTGAGTCGGTTGTCAGGCAGCGCCTTCTGATTATCTTTAGATTCTAAGCGATACCCGGCGGCGCCGATAAGGGTACCGGTGAAGGCGCTCCTGTTTCTACCGTGTGATCCTGCAGTTATCCTATGAGTCCAGAATCAGACGACAATGCTTCTGCAACGCTAACGTCAAGGAATCCTGCTAGTTAACTTCCCTACCTCGGTGCGGTGGCGAGTTAGGTCAGCCATGTTACGGTTATAGGTTCAGCTCAGGAGCTTTTCATTCAGATTAAGTCTCCGATAAGTAAATATACCAACCGTCCTCTCCTAGCTTTTTCAATTCGCCGCTTTTAACCCTAGCCCTCACATTGTTACTAACAATGGGGATGAATTTAATGCCTTTACTAACTCCTGAAACTGAAAGTCCAGAACTATACAAGGGTAAAGTTACCGAAACTAAGGGGAAATCTTGTTGGCTCCAGTCCCTAGTACACATAAGGGCTTCCCCTCCGATATCTGTAAATGCTCTCCTTGCCTCACTTATATTAGTATTTTCCGGTTTGAAAGCCAGTACGGTAGAAAGGTCTATACCAGTTGATTCAGTTCCAAGCCATTTAACGCTAGGATTTGATTTGCAAAACTCAACTAATTGTTTGATAGAGTCGTTTTTATTTGCGAAAAGAATTTCAATATCTTCATCAGGAGGCATGGTGTCAAAGGTACTAAAGTTTTCAGCATCACAGCCCAATAATATCCCAGAGAATAGAAAAATAAAATAAAACATAATATTATTTGCATTCATTGTAATACTCCCAGCCATTCATTATGTTCACAGAATCTCCTGGGTTATCTCCCCAAGTGAAACCAGAATTTGTCATAATTTTTGTCGCAAAGTCTGGAAATAAATAACCGCCTGTCGTAATCCTCATTAAGCCAGTAGCTGCAGCTAAGTCACTAGGTGTTCCTCCACCTTGCCTGATAACCTGATTTGCTCCTGCACCGTACATACTACTTTCTAAGTTAAAGCCATAAGCGCCCGCAACAGCACCAAAATGATAATTTCCGAAGTCATCCAGGAGGTTTGAGTCAATACCTAGATCATTTAGCTCGTTTTTATAATCCCATTTACCATTTGTTTGAACTGCTGCCACCCAATCTTTAAAAGACATGTTTTCAGCTTCAGAAATGTTAGCACAAAAATCAATATTCCCTTGTTCAAGAATATCCTGAAACCTTTTCGGTACACCTGCTTGTGAGCAGGATGTGGTTGAGCTCGTAAGATTGCTAAAGTCAGCACCTAAAAAACCATGCAACCCCAGCGGATCCACCATCCCCGTCGGATTCGCACACATAGCCATACAAATTCGTACCGCCTCTTAACCCAATCGGATCCTGGCTAATATACCTGCCTTGCTGCGGGTCGTAGTAACGGTGGCGGTTGTAGTAGAGGCCGCTCTCTTCGTCGTGCCACTGGCCTTGGAGCCGGATCGGTTTGGGTGACGTTGCGCACGGCGCGTTGGTTTTGACCGCGGCCCAGTCGTCGGTTCGGTGAGCCAGCGGGGTTGGCCGTTGGGGGTGACTAACTGCATCGGCGTACCCAGGGGGGGGCGGTGACGTAGGCGCTGAGGACTTGGCCTTGTTGGGTGTCATCGATTCAGAGTATGGCACAAACTACCCGGTTCATACAACACCGTGGTGCATGACTTTTGATGCTTGATCGCCTTGCAGCACACGGAAGCTCATTCTCCCCAGGGCGTCGTATTGGTACTGCTGTTTCACTGGCGGCGCTGTTAGCACCGCGCAGGGTAAGGTGATCCACTGGCCGAGGTTGGTGTAACCCGCTCCAGTATTAATGGTTGGGCTTGATCCCCGCTGTTGAGACGGCGTTGGGTCTCGTGATGCAGGGCATCGGGATTCAGGGCGATTCCCAGGTCAGGACCGGAGCGTTGATGGCGCGTGTCATTGTGATAAGAATACTATGGCTACTACAACGCTACCGCCGAGAAAGCCAGCATGTGCCTACCCTCTTTAACAATATCTTATTATTTTTTAATAAGATAAAATAACTTAACACTTAAAAAAACGAAAATCGAATACCCTATCGAGAGAAAAGCAATAAAGAAAGGTGCCAAGAACCTACCTGCATCATATATGACAATATTAAAGTATTTTTTTTGCTGGTCTGTTCTTTCATTAGCCGAAAATACTCCGTTACCATCCAAATCAAACTCTCTAGTTTCTTAACAAAATAAAGATCAATTGTATAAAATTCAATTGATAAAAAAAACACAACAAATATAAGTATTAAATTGATGCGCTAAGAGAATGATGAGTTGGCCATTTTCTCTTAGAGAGAATTAGCAACCCTACTGTAATCAAAATATAATTGAATATTGAAAAAGGAAACCAATAAGAACGATAAAAGTCAAGAATTCCATGTCAGCAGCCTGTTTACTTATTGGGGGTTGGGTAAGTCTCTACCCATACATATGGTTTATAAGGATAGGTAGTGCCACCTGAAAATTCACCACCCGAACCGGGGCCATCATGAGTCCATGGTGCTAATTCATTCGCATCCCAAAAGCCATCGCCAGCAAAACCTGTAAACGTAGTCGTACAAGTTGTCGAACCACATTCTTGTTTGAAGTCGACTCGAGTTCTACCAACGTGGAAAACATCAAAAGTCATATCTGCACTTAAGTTGCCGTTATCATATTTTGCTGTACCATTTTTTAAAGCTTCAGATTGACGTTGAACCAACGGATGATTTCTCAAAGCTTCTTTAGTATTTGGGCCTAATGCTACTTCCTGCCCATATCCATTTTTATAATGAGCCCAAGCTTCTTCTGTATTATCAACAACAACAGTCTCAAGAGAACATTGCCCTATTGTTCCTGGCCTTAGTGCACCTCCGGATCGAAGAGAGCTAAAGTCAGCACCTAAAAATCCACTCAACCCCAGCGGATCCACCATGCTGATCGGATTGGTCACGTAACCATACATGTTCGTGCCGCCTCTTAATCCAATCGGATCCTGGCTAATATATCGTCCTTGCTGCGGGTCGTAATAGCGGTAGCGGTTGTAGTAAAGCCCGCTTTCTTCATCGTGCCATTGACCCAGGAACCGGATTGGTTGGGTGACATTGCGCACGGCGCGTTGGTTTTTGACTGCCGCCCAGTCGTCGGGTTCGGCCAGCCAGCGGGGTTGGCCGTTGGGGGTGACCAGTTGCATCGGGGTGCCTAGGGCATCGGTGATATAGGCGCTGAGCACTTGGCCTTGTTCAGTATCATCAATACGCAGCATGGGCACAAAACTGCCCGGCTCGTAGATCACCGTGGTGCGCTGATTGTCCGTCTCTTCGCGGACGATGCGATCACCGTCCCAGCCGTAGTGGGTGGTGGCGGTGGTGCCGTTGGTGTGGCGCACGGTTTTGCTGATCCGCCTGCCCAGGCCGTCGTAACGGTAAGTGGCCTCGCGGGTCGCCCCCAGCTCGCTGGCGTGGATCAGCTGCACTAGGCGATTCGCGCCGTCATAGCCCAGGGTTAAACGTTCGCCGTTGGGCTGTTGGCGTTCGGTCAGGTTACCGGCCCCGTCGTAGCGGTAGCGGGTGCCGTTGAGTTGCCCCAATCGATTATCAGATAGGGCTTGTTGGCCTTCTAGCCGATTGCCCGCCGCGTCCACGCTGTAGCGGTGGGCATGATCGCCGTGTTGGCTGCCGATCAAGCGTCCGGCAGCGTCGTAGCTGTAGGCGATGACTTTTTCTGCTGGATCGCCTTGCAGGCTGCGGAAGCTCATCCGGCCCAGGGCGTCGTATTGGTAGTCCTGCTGGCTAGTGGTGTCCGGGCTGCGCAGCGTGAGGTGGTCTAGCTGGCCCAGGTTCGTGTACCCGCGCTCCAGCACTAGCGGCTGGTTGTGCGCATTGGCACCGGTGCTAAGACGGCGCTGGGTCTCCCGGTGCAGGGCGTCGGGCTCCAGAGCAATTTCCAGATCAAGGCCGGGGGCGCTTAGGCCATGCAGGTGGCCGCTGCCGTAGGTGTGCCAGTTAAGCGCCGGTAGGTCGCCGAACTGGCTGGCTTCGGGGGCGCCGTTGGCGGTGAGCGTGTGCTGGTGCTGCCACTGCCAGCCACTCTCACCTGCTAGGCCCGCATGGCGCTGCTGTTCGCCGATTAAGCGCTGGGCGTGGTCGTAGCTAAAGCTGACCTCGCCATTATCGTTGGTGACGCTGAGTAGCTGACCATTGGCGCCCCATTGATATTTTTCACTGCTGGCCGGGGCGTGTTCGGTGGCGGGCAAGTGCCGGGCGGTGAGACGACCGGCTTCGTCATAGTCGTAACGAGTGACCAGCGGCTGGCCATCCGGGCCTGTGCGGTTGGCCTCAATGCGTTCGATCAGTCGCCCGGCGTCATCGTAGCGGTACTGCTGCTCCCGGCCATCGGGGCCGGTCTCGTTGGCTAAGCGATCCATCTCGTCATAAGCAAAGCGGTAGACTGCGCCGTTGCCCAGGGTGAGTTCGCTTAGGCGGCCAATGTCATCATAGGCGATAAACTGCTGGCTGCCATCGGCCTCGATACGCTGCACCGGGCGGCCGTGGTCGTCGAAGAAGAACTGCTGCCGAAACCCTTGGGGGCCTTCCAGCTCCACCAGCCGCCCTAAAGAATCCACATGGTGGTGCCAGTAGAGCCCGTCGGGAAGCTGGGTGGCGATACGCCGACCCATCTCGTCGTGCTGGGTGCGGGTGGTCTCACCTAATGCATTCGTCACGCTGGCCAGATAACCGTGGCGGTCGTAGGCGTACTCGGTACGCTGCTGTGAGCAGTCGATCTGGGCGCTGACCTGACCCAGAGCGTTCCACTCGCGTTGGTGGGTAGCACCCACCGCATCGGTGACGGTGGTAGGGCGGTCGGGCAGGTCGGCATGGTCATAGGCGAAGGTGGTGGTGCCTTCCGGCCCGGTGACTTCCAGCGGATGGCCGAGGTCATTGCGCTGTATCTGCCAGCGCTGCTCGTCAGGGCCTTCGATACTCACCGGATGACCCAGGGCATCGCGCTCGATGGCCCAGCGGGTGCCGTCTGGGGTTACCTGGGCAATCACTTGCCCGTGGTCATCCCGTTCAATCAGCGTCTCATGACCAACGGATCCACGGTGGCGATCTTACGTCCGGCACGGTCGTAACGAAACTCAATGCGCGAGCCATCGGCGCGGGTATGGGCCGTCCAGCGGCGGCCGGGGCCACTGCCCACAAAGTGGTAGCGCTCCTCCCGGCCCAGGCTGTCGGTGACCAGGGTGTGATCCACTTGGTAGCTGTACGTCCGCGCTAAGCCACCGGCTTCCTGCTGGCCCACCACGCGGCCATCCGGGGCGTGGCGATCCCAGGTGTAGTGGGCTTCCATGCCCCCGGGTACCCGGTGGGCAGTCAGCATGTGATCCTGCCACTCGAACTCACGCACCACCTCGCCGTGACGGTGGCGTACCGCAATCAGGTCGCCTGCGGGACTAAACGAATAGCGCACCAGCCACTTGTCTGCCGACTCACCGTCGTGGGCCTGCACCAGCTTAACGCCGGTTAAACGTTGGCCGTTATCGTCCTGCATGGCGGGTAACAGGCCATCGTAAACCAGCTGGTAGTGGCGCTGGGCGCTGTCGATCACCTGCACCAGCAGGCCACCTTCCCAGCGGTACTGGGTGGTATAGCCGTTGCGGTCGCGCTCTTCGATTAAGGGCCAGCGGCCGGCATCGGTGGTGGCTTTTTCTGTCGCAGAAGCGGCATTATCCGCGAAGACATAATACAAGCCGCTGGCATCGCTCAGGACGATGCGCTCGGGATCATTGCGTAATGTCTCATCCAGGGCTTGCCAGCGGGGCGCGTTACTCTCTTCATCGACTGAGGCGCCTCCACGACGAATCCACAGCTGTTCAGTAGGCGAGAAGCGCGCTTGGCCGGGGGCCAGTGGCCCAAAGGTAATTTGACGTCCTTGAGCATCATGGACGGTACAGGCGTCGTCGCTGAGGGTGATGGCGAGGCTTTCGCCGGGTATCGACCAGCCCTGGCCGAGTACCCCACTCCGCCCATTGCTGGAGAGATAACCCGGCTAAACACAAAGGGCCGTGGCGCCGGGAGGGCAAAATCGGTCTCCGCGGGCAGCAGCTTGGCGCCCAGAGTGGATTAACCGGGCTACCCACCGCGGGTTGGCAGGCACTGCAGTCGTCGGCCAGGCCATCGGTGATCGATATCGTCCAACGCTAACGGGGTCGCGCGGCAATCTCACTGCTCAGCAGCGGTGTCTGGTGCGGTCGAGGGTGACGTCCTCGCTCTCCTCAGGCTCGGCTCCCCGGGTAAGCGGGGCAGTACAATGGCGTGGCCCTGGCCGCGCCCGGGGCTACCGCCGGAGTTGATCTTGACCTGGGGGCCGACAATGGTCACCCGCCGGGGTCGAGCTTGATAAAGCTGCCCCCGCCTTTAGGGTGATCTCGCTACCGCTTCCAACGATCTGGCTGCCCGCTTGTGGTGCAGCTCGCGGCCGGTCTCGACCAGTTGGGCTTCACCGTACACCTCATGGCGGGTCTGATCGACCTGGAGGTGGTCATCGCCCTTGATCTGGGTGTAGCGCTTGCCGTGTACGGTAGGTGGTCGTCGTTATGGATTTCGCTCAAGCGGTTGCGGTGCAGCTTAGGTGGCTGTCCCGACGGATCTCCTCGGTGCGGTCGTTAAGCGTGAGCAGCTCCAGGTCTTTTGGGCATGCAGCCAGATCTGCTCTTCGCCGGTGGCGTCCTCAAAGCGCAGTTCGTTAAAGCCTTCCGACTTATGGCTCTGGGTGCGGATCACCGTGCGGGTCTTGTTGGCCGGCGGGATAGGGCGGGGTATTCACCGCGTGGTAGGTGCGCCCGGTGACCAGCGGTTGATCGGGGTCGCCCTCTAAAAACGAGACAATGACCTCATGGCCGATCCGGGGATCGCCATGCTGCCGTAGCCACCCCTGCCCAACCCTGGGCCACCCGTATCCAACAGCTGGCGTCTCATCAGGATCGCATAACGATCCCAGGGGAACTGCACCTTGACCCGGCCGTGTTCGTCGCAGTAGATCTCTTCGCCTTCCGGCCCCACCACAAAGGCCCTGGGGGCCATCGACCCGCGGCTTGGGGTTGGGCACCGGGCGGAAGGTCTGATCCTTCGGCATGATCACCACGTCATTGTGGTAGCGGGTCATCAGCTCGCCTGCTTGCGCTGACTGGCTCCACTCCATTTCCGCCCCGGGCCATACCGTCCTCTTCCAGGGCCTGGGGCTGCTCGCCGTGGTGTACCACCGAGACCACCTGCCACGCTTGGTTAAGGCTATCGATATCGTGGTCGGTGAGGGTAAAGCAGATGCCGGGGGCGAGCTCGGGCAGGTCACTCTCGGCCTCGGCGGTGGTGGCGTCGGCGCGCAGGGATCTAAGCGGTGGCGGGTAAACGGCTTACCGGAAGCGTCCTTCTTATAGCGGCCGGGGTAGTCAAAGTGCTCGTAATCCTCCCGCTGGGCGTGTTCGCCCAATCCTGGCGCGAGGTGCTCGTGGATCTGCGCATAGGGCGGGTTCTTAAAGGTGTAGTCCTTGAGCATCGCCGAGGCGGGGCGCACGCGGTTGGCCTGACGCAATTTACGCAGGTGGCGTCGGGGCGGGTGCCCCCGGCGCGGCCGTGGTAGGTGCGCTCGCCCACGCTGGGCAGCACCACGGTGGCATCGGCAAATACCAACTGGTGTTTGCCGCCCTCGGCGTTCTCAAACTCATGGAAATAGAAGCAGCCCTCTTCGGCGGCTAAGCGCTCGATAAAGGCCAGATCGGTCTCGCGGTACTGAACCAGAAACTCCCGATCAAGGGGCGTGCGGGTGGTGGCAAAGCCGATATCGGTGAGGCTGCGTTCGCTGGCGAGCGTGTGATGGCGTCAAACGGCGAGGCGTCCTGAAAGATACGCGAGTTATGGCGCAGCGATAACCGCCATAGCGCGGGACGAATCTCCACCCGATAAAAGCTGCGCCGGTGTCCCCGGTCGCCGCGGTGTAGCTCAGCGATTATCCCATGGACACGCGTAGCGGCTCGCCGTCCTGCCAAAAGGTCAGGGTGGCGTTTTGATCCAAGCAGTCGCTGGGCGACAGGTCGTGGGTGCGGCTGGCGAACTCAACCGAGAGCGCAAACGGCTCAGACAGCGCCTCACGATGGGTAAAGCGCACCACGGCGGTGTCATCGGCCCCGGGTAGGGTCAGGGTAAACTGTAGGCCTGTGCCGTCTGCCATCGCGCCGCTCCTTGGATCGTTATCTGTTAAATGAGAACGAGTTAGGATAGCGAGCCAGTGGCAGAGGGCAACCCCTTGAGGGCACGAAGCGTTAATGGCTTACACGCTTGTAAGAAATGGCTTACAAAATTTTAAGCCATATCTTACAAATCGATGGGTAATCAGATAAAAGCGAATTTAAATTAATTGAGGTTGAGCGTTAGAAGGGAAGATGCAACGAGGCGCTTAGCATATTGAGGTGGCTGAGGGTTGGGGCGTCGATGCGTTCGTACTCTAGGCGGCTGACGAGTCGATTGATCGTCACCGTGGCGCCGAAACCTTGCAGCAATGCAGTACCGCTTTCATCGGCGCCTTCCAGGTCGCTTTCCCCACGCCATTCTGTGATGCCGGACTTCGCATAGATGCTGAAAGCACCCATGCGAACTCCGGCAACAATGGCGCCACCTAAACTGAGTGTATCCATGATGAGCGGGTTAACACCGGAGGAGGTGGAGATCTCTTCGCTTTCCCGGTAGGCAATTTCAGCGCCAATATCGATTTGGGGGAGGCGCCAGGGGCTGTAGCCTGCGGTGACCCGAAAACCGCTGGTATAGTTATCAAGGCTTTGAAGGTCACTGCCTTCTAAGATAACGCCGTTATCCAGCTGCATGAGTTCGCTATTAGGGGCGGTATAGGCCATCACCGGCGGAGTGTCGTCGGCGTAGCTGCTAAACCAGGGAACGGAGCAGCAGAGCAGGGTGCTTGCCAAGCGTTTGATTGGCATTTCTCTTACACCTATCGGTACATACCCAAGTGTTGTCGTATAGCCATGGGTAGAGAGGAAAAAGCAATTCTATTCAGATTAGCAACTGGCTTGGATTTCCACCACTTTAATTGCGCCCTGGGCTAGGTTATCGACTAAATTTTTACCCATAGTGATAAAGCGCTCACCAAATACCCACTGGGGGGACAGCACCGCTTGCCGGGGTGTCTGCTCTTTTTGACGTTGCCGCTGGCGCCACGCCAAAGCCATTTCGCTCCAGTCGTCCACGTGTTCAAGTTGAAAGCCGCCCACTTCAAGCAGTCGAGTTAGTTCAACCAAGGTAAGTAGATGGGAGTGCTTGGAGGAGGCTGCCCAAGGCACTGGGTAGCGAAGTTGCGCCACGTTGGGGCCGCTGACCACTTCGTGCATCACTATCTGCCCGCCAGGGCGCAGAACACGACGGCTTTCTGCGATTACCTTGGTGGCATCGGGCATATTGAGTAGGCTGTGCTGAAACAGCACGGCATCAAAGCTGTTATCCGCAAAGGGCAGAGCGCTAGCATCGCCCGTTACCCAGGCAAGCGGTGGGGCGTCTGGCTGTACCCGTAAGCTCAGCGATTTATTGAGCGCACTAAAACCGTGGGTGATATCCAGCCCCATCATTTGAAAACCGAGTGAAGCACCCTGGCGCATTAGCCCGCCCAGCCCAGCGCCAATATCCAGCACCTTACCGTGGGTGTCAGGGTTGAGCCGTTCCAGCAGCCGTGTAGAGGCTGCCACACCGCCAATATGCAGCTGATCCAAAGGCGCCAATTGGTGCAGCGTAGGGCCAGCAGGGTAGTGAGCATTGATCTGCGCCAATATCTCATCAGCGCGCAGGCGCGCTGATAGTGGTTGGCTAAAGGGTTGGAAGGGGTCATCGCTTACGATTCTTGATCCAAGCCCAACTCTTGAATGGAAATTTCACGCATTTTAAATTTCTGAATCTTGCCGGTGACGGTCATCGGGAACTCGTCAACGAACTTAAAGTAGCGCGGAATTTTGAAGTGGGTGATCTTGCCTTTGCAGTACTCGCGTAGCTCTTCACCGGTGACGTCACCCGCGGTGCTGTTGAGTTTCACCCAGGCAATCAGCTCTTCACCATACTTCTTGTCGGGCACGCCGGTGACCTGTACTTCTGAGATCGCCGGGTGGGCGTAGAGAAACTCTTCGATCTCTTTGGGATAGACGTTCTCGCCGCCGCGAATGACCATATCTTTGATGCGGCCGACGATCTGGATGTAACCCTCTTCATCCATGGTGGCCAGATCACCTGTGTGCATCCAGCCTGCTTCGTCGATGGCCTCTGCGGTGGCTTTATCGTTGTTCCAGTACTTCAGCATTACGCTATAGCCGCGGGTACACAGCTCGCCGATTTCACCACGTGGCAAGATACCGCCGTTACCGGGGTCGACAATTTTGTTCTCTAAGTGAGGCTGGGTGCGGCCCACGGTGGAAACGCGTTTCTCAATGCTGTCATTGGCACCGGTCTGGGTAGAAACCGGGCTGGTTTCCGTCATGCCGTAGGCGATTTGCACGCCCTTCATATTCATCTTGTTGATCACCTGCTTCATGATTTCCGCAGGGCAGATCGAGCCCGCCATAATCCCGGTGCGCAGTGTGGAGAAGTCAGTGCTAGCAAAACCCTCGTGTTCAAGCTCGGCGATAAACATGGTGGGCACGCCGTAGAGCGCGGTGGCTTTCTGCTCGTGAACCGCTTTAAGTACTTTGCCGGGATCGAAGCCCTCATCCGGGTAAATCATGGTGGCGCCGTGGGTCATACAGCCCAGGTTGCCCATCACCATGCCAAAGCAGTGATAAAGCGGCACCGGAATCACCAAGCGGTCTTCGCTGGTAAAGCCCATGCTTTCCGCCACAAAAAAACCGTTATTGAGAATATTGTGGGGAAAGCGTTGCGCCTTTAGGAAAGCCCGTGGTGCCCGAGGTGTATTGGATATTGATCGCATCATCAAACTGCAGCGTCGCCTGCAGGTCGTCAACGTCAGTTTGGCTAACTTTGTTGGCTTCTTTCATCAGGTCAGACCAGCGCCACATGCCGCTGAGCTTTTCGCTGCTTAAATTAATAATGCACTCAAGGTCGGGCAGCTTTTGTGACTTCAGCTCGCCATCGTTACTGGCTTTTAATTCGGGTGCCAGCTCATACAGCATGGCGCTGTAGTCAGAGCTTTTAAAGCTGTTGGCAGTGACCAGAAAGCGCGCGCCAGACTGGTTCAGTGCGTATTCCAGCTCATGGGTACGGTAAGAGGGATTAATGTTGACCAGGATGGCGCCAATTTTGGCGGTGGCAAACTGGGTTAACGTCCACTCGCTGCAGTTAGGCGCCCACATGGCAACGCGGTCACCCTTATTAACGCCAATGGAGAGCAGCGCGCGGGCACAGCGGTTAACCTCTTCGTGAAGCTGGCGATAGCTCCAGTGAATATTCTGGTGCAGCACAATCAGGGCGTCGTTATCAGCATGCTGTGTCGCGATTTGATCAAATTTATCGCCAATCGTCATACCTAGAAGCGGCTTGTCTGCCATGCTGCTGGAGTAGCTGGGTTGGGTAAGGGTAGATGATGCCATGGTGTATCTCTCCGATATTTTTTTTGTCCGAACGGGAAGGCAGAGGATAGTTAGCTGCTTTTAATTTTTATTATTCACTTCTCATTTCAACGGCTAGGGCCTTTTGCCAGGGCGACTTTGGAACTGGGCTTGCGGCCTAGCTCGCCGGTGATCCAAAAGCCGGTATCGATCATTGCCTGCAGGTCGATACCCGTTTCAATCCCCAGCCCTTCAAGCATGTAGAGCACGTCTTCGGTGGCCACATTGCCGGAGGCGCCCTTGGCGTAGGGGCAGCCGCCGAGGCCTGCCGTGGCAGCGTCAATAACGCTGACGCCTTCTTCCATTACCGCGTACAGATTGGCCAGCGCCATGCCGTAGGTATCGTGAAAGTGGGCCGCCAGGAACTCAATGGGCACCTGCTGCTGAACGGCTTCAATCATGCGCTTGGCAGCCAGCGGTGTACCGACGCCAATGGTGTCCCCTAGCGACACTTCGTAGCAGCCCATCTCATAAAGTGCCTTGGTGACTTCGGCTACTTTGCCAGGCGCGATCTCGCCCTCATAAGGGCAGCCCAATACGCAGGAGACGTAGCCGCGTACACGTACGCCTGCATCGCCTGCGCGCTTGAGCACCGGTTCAAAGCGTGCCAGCGATTCGGCAATTGAGCAGTTGATGTTCTTTTGTGAGAAAGCTTCAGATGCAGCACCAAATACTGCCACCTCTTCAACGCCAACGGATAAGGCGTTTTCAAGCCCTTTCAGGTTAGGCGTGAGCGCTGAGTAAACCACGCCGGGTTGGCGCTTAATACCAGCCATCACTTCGATGGCGTCACCCATTTGCGGCACCCATTTGGGTGACACAAAGCTGGCGGCTTCAATATGCGTCATACCCGCCTTGGCAAGCCGCTCGATCAGGGCAATTTTGGTCGCCGTGGGTACAATCCCCCCTGGCTCGTTTTGTAGGCCGTCCCGGGGGGCCATTTCAAACAGGCGAACGTGCTGAGGTAAGGTAGATTGGCGCAGTGTCATGGAGAGCTCCTTATTCGTTGGCCGCAAAGTCGAGCAGCACGGCGCCTTGGCTCACGGTGTCACCGGCTTGGAAGTGGAAGGTTTCCACGCTGCCGTCCGCCGGAGCGGTCATGGTGTGCTCCATTTTCATGGCTTCCATCACCATTAGCGGCATGCCTTTTTCAACATTAACGCCGGGCTCTACCAGCAATGCAACGACCGTGCCGTTCATGGGTGCGGTTAGCGTGGATTCTGCCTCGTGGTGACCGTGATCAATGGCATCGATGCGCCGCCAGAACAGGCGGGTTTCACCGCTGGGGTCGGCCATGACCACCACATGACCGTCGCGGCGGGCCTGCAGGCGACGGCGGTGGCCATTCAAGGTAACCGCTACCGCATCGCCGGTGAGCGGCTGCAAACTCGCGGTAAGGGTTTCATCACCAATAGTGAGATTCCACAGCGACTCGCCAGGGCTGCGTTTACCTTCGACGATCACTACCGCTTCATCGCTATCCGGCGCTTGTGCACTTGCCGGGTCACACAGGGCAATGCGAATGGTATGCGGGGCGTTGAGGCGGAAGCCGTCGTGGCGATCCCAGGGCGAGTCGCTTTCGCACTCCTGAGCCAGTTGATTCAGGCCAATCAGCGCCGCGCTGGCGTAGGCCTCCATGCTGTAAGTGCGGGGAGCAAACAGCGTCGCTTCGTTGCGCTCGATAAAGCGGGTATCCAGCTCCACGCTCTTAAAGCCGGGATGGGTCGCCAGGCGCATTAAGAAGGCACGGTTGGTCACGACACCCTGTACATCCAGCGCCGCCAATGCGCGGTTGAGTGTAGCCAACGCCGCATCTCGGTCGGCACCGTGAACGATCAGCTTGGCGAGCATGGGGTCGTAGTGCATCGACACCGCATCGCCGCTCTCTACACCGCTATCTAAACGTACCTGGTCGCCGCTTAGACCAGCGCCTTCTAAATCCAGTGCAAAGCGAGTGAGCAGGCCGGTAGCGGGCAGGAAATCCTGATCCGGGTCTTCGGCGTAGATACGCGCTTCAAAGCTATGGCCGGTGATCGTCAGCTCATCTTGAGAGCAGGGCAGTGGTTCGCCCATGGCGACGCGCAGCTGCCACTCGACCAAATCCTGGCCGGTGATCATCTCAGTGACGGGGTGTTCGACCTGGAGGCGAGTGTTCATCTCCATAAAGTAGAACGAACCATCAATGTCTAGTAAAAATTCGACGGTTCCCGCGCCCACGTAGCCGATCTCCTGGGCGGCGCGGACGGCGGCATCGCCCATAGCGCTACGCAGCTCCGCCGTCATACCGGGGGCGGGGGCTTCTTCAATGACTTTTTGATGGCGCGCGCTGAACGCTACAATCCCGCTCGAACAGGTAAACGCCGTTGCCGTGGCGGTCGCAGAATACTTGCACTTCCACATGGCGGGGCTGCACCAGATACTTCTCGATCAGCATCCGGTCATCACTAAAAGCGGCTTTGGATTCACGGCGGCAGCCATCCAATGCGGCCTGAAAACTATCGCCAGATTCAACCACGCGCATCCCTTTGCCACCGCCACCGGCGCTGGCTTTGAGCATCACCGGGTAGCCAATGTTGTCGGCTTCGCTGCGCAGCAGGGCGTCGTCCTGATCGTCGCCGTGATAGCCCGGCACCAGCGGCACGCCCGCATTGGCCATACGCGCTTTAGCAGCGGATTTATCGCCCATGGCAGCAATTGCTGAGGCGGGCGGGCCGACGAAGGTAATGCCCGCTTCTTCAAGGGCTTTGACGAAGGTACCGTTTTCGGAAAGAAAGCCGTAGCCGGGGTGAATCGCGCCGGTGCCGGTGCGCTTGGCAGCTTCGATCACCGCATCAATATTGAGATAGCTTTCCCGTGAGGCGGCAGGGCCTAAACGCACAGCCTCATCGGCTTCACGCACGTGGCGGGCGCTGGCATCCGCATCGGAGTAAACCGCGACGGTTTTCAGGCCCATACGGCGCGCAGTGCGCATCACGCGGCAGGCGATTTCACCGCGGTTGGCGACTAGAAGCGTGTCAAAAGGCGTCGTGCGAGCGGCTTTTTCGGCTCTTTCGTTTTTTTCAATAGGGGGTGAATGACTCATGAGCGACGCTCCGAAGCGTGGGGTGTGTTATTAGAATCGGCCCAGGCGGGGCGGCGCTTTTCAAAGAAACTGGATAAGCCCTCTTGGCCCTCTTGGCTTACCCGCAGTTTGGCGATCACCTGACAGGTATGTTCGCGGGTGGCGTCACTGTCAGGCGCTTGAGCGACCGAGGCCATCAGCGCTTTGGTGGCGCGCTGGGCTTGGGGCGAGCCGGCTAACAGGGTTGCCAGCAGGGCGTCCACTTCGTCGTCTAGCTTATCGTGCTCCACCACCAGATGGACTAAACCCAGCGCGAGGGCTATTTCGGCGTCCATGACTTCTGCGGTTAACGCATAGCGGCGCATCTGCCGCTCGCCCAGGGCCCGCTGCACGTAGGGGCTGATGACCGCGGGCGAAAGGCCAATTTTGACTTCCGAAAGGCAGAACTTGGCTTTACCCGAGGCGATCACTATGTCGCAGCAGGCGGCCAAGCCCACCGCGCCGCCAAAGGCTGCGCCTTGCACACGGCAGACGGTAGGGCAGGGCAGCGTATCCAGGCCGTGCATTAGCGCGGCGAGCTTGCGGGAATCGGCGAGGTTATC
Organism: Halomonas sp. PA16-9; assembly: GCF_009728585.1. Taxonomy (NCBI): domain Bacteria; kingdom Pseudomonadati; phylum Pseudomonadota; class Gammaproteobacteria; order Oceanospirillales; family Halomonadaceae; genus Halomonas; species Halomonas sp. PA16-9. The sequence continues at coordinate 2,139,911 of NZ_CP040451.1, forward strand.
TTCCAGGTCGTAATCGACCATGCGCTTCATCCAGTTCAGATCGGCACCCGCCGAGAAGCTTTTGCCTTCTGAACCCAGCACTACCGCGCGCACATCGCCTGCTTCAGCCAACGTATGTAACTGGTCAAGGTGCGCGTTTAGCTCAGCAATCAGGCTGTCGTCAAAAGCGTTATGCACCTCGGGGCGGTTTAAGGTCAGGCGCGCCACACCCTCTTCTATATTCAGTGTTGAGTAAGCCATGGTAAGACCCCCTTACATCCGGAACACGCCGAAGCGTGTCTCTTCAATTTCTGCGTTCATCGCGGCAGCTAAAGAAAGCCCTAACACATCGCGGGTTTGCAGCGGATCAATCACGCCGTCATCCCATAAGCGGGCGCTGGCGTAGTAGGGGTGGCCCTGATGCTCGTACTGGTCGCGGGTGGGCTGCTTAAAGGCTTCTTCGTCCGCTTTGCTCCACTCGCGGCCTTCGCGCTCATGCTGTTCGCGCTTAACCTGGGCCAGTACGCCCGCCGCCTGCTCGCCGCCCATCACTGAAATGCGCGCGTTAGGCCACATAAACAGCAGGTTGGGGTCGTAGGCGCGGCCACACATACCGTAGTTACCGGCGCCAAAGCTACCGCCAATCAGCACGGTGTATTTGGGTACCTTGGCGCAGGCTACAGCGGTGACCAGCTTGGCGCCGTGCTTGGCAATGCCTTCGTGCTCGTACTTGGAGCCGACCATAAAGCCGGTGATGTTTTGCAGGAAGATCAGCGGAATCTTGCGCTGGGCGCAGAGCTCGATAAAGTGCGCGCCTTTCACCGCGCTTTCGGAAAACAGCACGCCGTTGTTGGCCACGATGCCTACCGGGTAACCGTGAATATGGGCAAAGCCGGTGACCAAGGTTTCACCGTAGTAGCGCTTGAACTCGTCAAAGTCGGAGTCATCGACGATGCGGCCAATGACTTCGCGCACGTCGTAGGGCTTTTTCAGGTCGGTGCCGACAATCCCATACAGCTCAGCAGGGTCGAGTTTGGGTGGTTTGGGTGCCTGCATGGCGAGCTTGCCGCGCTTTTGCCAGTTCAACCGCGACACACAGGCGCGGGCAAGCTGCAGCGCATGGGCATCATTTTCCGCGTAGTGGTCGGCGACACCGCTGACCTTGGCGTGAACATCTGCACCGCCCAGATCTTCGGCGCTAATGCTTTCACCGGTGGCGGCTTTCACCAAGGGTGGGCCGCCGAGGAAAATCGTGCCCTGCTCTTTAACGATAATCGACTCATCCGCCATGGCGGGTACGTAAGCGCCGCCTGCGGTGCAGGAGCCCATCACCACGGCGATTTGCGGAATGCCTTCCGCCGACATGGTCGCCTGGTTATAGAAGATGCGCCCGAAGTGATCGCGGTCGGGGAAGACTTCATCCTGGCGGGGCAGAAAGGCGCCGCCGGAATCGACTAAATAGATACACGGCAGGCGATGCTTGCGGGCAATCTCCTGGGCGCGAATATGCTTTTTCACCGTGAGCGGAAAGTAGGTGCCGCCTTTCACCGTGGCATCGTTAGCGACGATCACGCACTCCACGCCGGAAACACGGCCAATACCGGTGACCACACCAGCGGCAGGGATCTCGCCATCGTATATGTTGTGCGCCGCAAGGGCGGAAAACTCTAGAAATGGCGAACCTTCATCGATCAAGTGATCGATGCGGTCGCGTACAAACAGCTTGCCGCGGCTTTCGTGACGCTCGCGGGCTTTGGCGCCGCCACCCTGGGCGACGGCAGCGGTCAGTTCACGCAGTTTGTTCACTTCACCGAGCATTGAGGCTTCGTTGGCTTGAAACACATCGCTGCGCGGGTTGATCTGAGTGGAAATGGAGCTCATGACAGGACCCTTACTTACTTTCGGTGAAGAGTTCGCGACCAATTAGCATCCGCCGAATCTCGCTGGTGCCTGCGCCGATCTCATACAGCTTGGCGTCTCGCAGCAGGCGCCCGGTTGGGTATTCGTTGATATAGCCGTTGCCGCCGAGTAGCTGAATGGAATCCAGCGCGACCTGAGTGGCTTTTTCGGCGCAGTAGAGAATCACCCCGGCAGCGTCTTTGCGGGACGTTTGGCCACGGTCACAGGCACCGGCTACGGCGTATAAATAGGCGCGGCAGGCGTTCAGGGTGGTGTACATATCCGCCACTTTGCCCTGCACCAGCTGGAACTCACCGATTGACTGGTTGAACTGCTTGCGCTCGTGGATATAGGGCATCACCACATCCATGGCGGCCTGCATAATGCCGATCGGGCCAGCTGCAAGCACTGTGCGCTCGTAATCCAAGCCGCTCATGAGTACGCGTACGCCTTTGCCTTCCCCACCGAGAATGTTTTCAGCGGGAACGGCGCAATCCTGGAATACCAGCTCACAAGTGTTGGAACCGCGCATGCCCAGTTTGTCGAGCTTCTGGGCGGTAGAGAAACCGGGCATGCCTTTTTCGATAATAAACGCGGTGATGCCTTTGGAACCGGCGTCTGGATCTGTTTTGGCGTACACCACCAGTACGTCCGCATCGGGGCCGTTGGTGATCCACATTTTATTGCCGTTAAGGATGTAGTGATCGCCATTCTGCTTGGCACGTAGCTGCATCGAGACCACATCCGAGCCTGCGCCGGGTTCCGACATGGCCAAAGCGCCCACGTGGTCGCCGCTGATCAGTTTGGGGAGGTACTTGGCTTTCTGTTCGGGGGAGGCGTTGATCTTGATCTGGTTAACGCACAAGTTGGAGTGGGCGCCGTAAGAGAGGGCTACCGATGCGCTGGCCCGGGAAATCTCTTCCATGGCAATGCAGTGGGCCAGATAGCCCATGCCGCTGCCGCCATCCTCTTCCGAGACGGTAATCCCCAATAGCCCCATATCGCCAAACTTCTTCCACAGGTCGTTAGGGAACTCGTTGTTGCGGTCGATTTCGGCCGCACGGGGGGCAATCTCGCTGGCAGCAAAGGCGTTGACCTGCTCGCGTAACATGTTCAGTTCGTCTTCGAGGCCAAAATTGAGTTCTGAGTAGTGTGAAAACATGGTCAATCACCTGTGCTGATTATTTGTGTTTGCTATCTGTAATTAGCCATCTGGGCTGGCGTAGTTTTGTCGGCTAATCGAGCTGGCGGACGCGTCAGTGCATAGTGGCGGAAGAGGGGGCTGAGGCTTTATCGGCCGAACTCGCGTGCTCTTCTTCGTTTTGTGCTTCTTGAGGCTCTTTTTCGAGTAGTTCTTCGAGCGCTTGGCGGCAGCGGATCTCCGCGCTTTCAAGCTCTAGCTGAACCATGGTGATGTCTTTCATTTGTTGATCTAGCGCCGCACGGCGCTCGCCTATTTTGCTAAGCATTAGATGCAGCTGCTTTTTACTGCCGCTGCGGGTTTCGTCCCAAAGCTCGAACAGTTCGCGTATCTCTGCCAATGAAAACCCCAGCCGCTTACCGCGAATGGTGAGCTTCAGCCGTACACGGTCTTTGCTGCTGTAAACCCTGGTTTGCCCGCGGCGCGTAGGGTGGAGCAGTTCCTGATCTTCATAGAAGCGAATGCTACGGGTGGTTAAATCAAACTCGTTGGCTAGTTCACTGATCGAGTAAGTTTTGCTCATGGTGACGTTCTCTCAATAAGGCGTTGTTCCCAATATATGACTCCTATGGAACACTGCCACTGAGGCTAAAACAAGTTTACGTTAACGTAAAGCAATTGTTGCTAGCAGTTGAAAAGCGTTGAAATCAGGTAAGTTGTTGATATTTATGTTTTGAAGACAGTTGTTAATTCAGGAGAATGTCGTCGATAGACCAAAGTTGTAATTGTATTGCTATAGCTACAGTTGCTAGTTTGCACATACACCTTACGTTCAGGTAAGGCAGTAGCAGCCGCTTTTGCCATGCCTGTAAAGATTTAGCACAACAACAATAAGAGGCTTGCCACTCTATGAGTGCAAACGATGTCCTTCAGGGACCTGTCCTCGAAACCCGAGGGCTGACCAAAGAGTTTCGCGGCTTCACCGCCGTGGACGATGTCAATCTCCAGGTACAGGAAGGGCATATTCACGCACTGATTGGCCCCAATGGTGCGGGTAAAACCACCGTATTTAACTTATTGACCAAATTTCTGCCGCCTACCCGCGGCGATATTTTGTATCGCGGCAACTCAATCACCAGTAAAAAATCCAACGAAATAGCCCAGTTAGGGTTGGTGCGTTCGTTTCAGATTTCTGCGGTATTCGCCCATATGACCGCGTTGGAGAATGTGCGGGTAGCGCTACAGCGAAAACTGGGCACCTCGTTTCATTTCTGGAAATCTGAGAAATCCCTGGATCACCTTAATGAGCGCGCGCTTGAACTACTGGAAGAAGTGGGGTTGCGGGAATACGCCGATACGCTAACGGTAGAAATGCCCTACGGTCGTAAACGAGCACTTGAGCTGGCCACTACGCTTGCGCTCGACCCCACCATGATGCTGCTTGATGAACCGACTCAAGGTATGGGCGCAGAAGACGTTGACCGCATCGTGGCGCTGATTAAGCGTGTCTCCCAGGGGCGCACCGTATTAATGGTGGAGCACAACCTGAGCGTTGTTAGCCGCCTATGTGATCGCATCACCGTGTTGGCGCGAGGCGCTGTTTTGGCTGAGGGCGATTACGACGCTGTCTCTCGGAATCCATTGGTACGCGAAGCCTATATGGGCAGCGATGCCGCGGAAGAGGATGGTTCTGAAAAAGAGGGAGCTGCCGTATGAATATCGCTGAGGCCGAAGCGCCGGTTGAAAACACGCAAAGCCTGGAAATGCTGCGGGTGCAGGATCTACACGCCTTTTATGGCGAGTCGCACATCCTGCACGGCGTCAATTTTGATGTGAAGCGTGGCGAGCTGGTAACGCTGCTGGGCCGCAACGGCGCCGGGCGAAGTACCACGTTGAAATCGATCATGAACATGGTGGGGCGCAGAACGGGCTCTATTGTGATTAACGGTAATGAAACGCTGCATATGAAGCCGCACCATATTCCGCGTCTCGGGGTGGGTTACTGCCCGGAAGAGCGCGGTATTTTTGCAAGCTTGGATGTGCACGAGAACCTATTGCTTCCACCCACTGTGCGTTCCGGCGGTATGAGCCTGGACGAAATCTACGCCATGTTTCCGAACCTTTATGAACGGCGTAGAAGCCAGGGGACGCGGCTTTCCGGGGGTGAACAGCAGATGTTAGCCATGGCGCGTATCTTGCGCACCGGCGCGCGCATGCTGCTGCTCGATGAAATTACCGAAGGGCTTGCCCCCGTCATTGTGCAGAAACTAGCCGAAGTGCTGGTTCAGTTGAAAGAGCGTGGTATGACCATTGTGCTTGTGGAGCAGAACTTTCGCTTTGCGGCGCCCCTTGCGGATCGCCACTTCGTGATGGATCACGGTCAGATTGTCGAAGAAATCAGCGCCGCGCAGCTGCCATCGCGTCGGGAACATCTCAACTCAATGCTAGGGGTATAACACACGGCTAGACACTTAAATGTTCATTCCGCCAACAGTTTCGCTGATCACAAAACAACAATATTAATCAGTAATTTGCAGTACGCACTTTCACGACAGCTCAAAGACTACACAACAGCTCAAAAACAACACAACAACAAAGGCCTCCGGGCCAGGAGACGAATATGACCTTTATGAAAAAAACGCTGGCCGTCAGCATCGCCGTTGCGGCCGCTTCAAGCCTCGCCGTGTCTACCGCCCAGGCTGATATGAGTGATGGTGAAGTCCGCATTGGGTACCTGGCCGATATGTCCGGCACTTATCGCGACCTCGCAGGCCCCGGCGGCTTAACTGCCATGGAGATGGCGGTGGCCGATTTTGGCGGCAGTGTAGATGGCGCGCCCATCGTTATTTCCAGTGCAGATGATCGCAACAGCGCTGACGTCGGCGCGAATACCGTGCGTGGTTGGATCGACCAGGATAACGTCGATATGGTGGGCGGCTTAGTAGCGTCTTCTGTGTCCATTGCAGTGACCAAAGTGCTGGAAGAGAACAATGGCCTGGGTATCGTGTCCGGCTCGGCGGCTTCTAGCATTACCAACGAACACTGTACCCCTAATCACATCCACTGGGTGTACGACACCTATCCGCTGGCTAACGGTACCGCTAAAGCCGTCGTAGAGCAGGGCGGCGATAGCTGGTTTATGCTGACCGCAGACTACGCCTTCGGTCATGCGCTTGAAGCTGACGTCACCAAAGTAGTGGAAGAGAGCGGCGGTGAAATTGTGGGCGGCGTTCGTCATCCCTTCCCGACTAACGACTTCTCTTCGTACATTCTTCAGGCTCAGGGCTCCGGCGCGAAAATTATTGGCTTGGCCAACGCCGGTGCGGACACCGTTAACGCGATCACGACGGCCAGCCAGTTTGGCTTGACTCAATCTGGGCAGCAGCTAGCAGGCCTGTTGATTTTCTTGAATGACGTTCACGCCCTTGGCCTGGAAGCCACTCAGAACCTGCTGCTAACTACCGGCTGGTACTGGGATATGGATGAGCAGTCCCGCGAATGGGCACAGCGCTATTTCGACGAAGTAGGCCGCATGCCGACCATGGTACAAGCGGGTATCTACTCCAGCACCATGCACTACCTGAAAGCCGTTGAAGCCGCTGGCACCGACGACCCTGAAACCGTACGTGCACAAATGGCCGAGATGCCTATTGAGGACTTCTTTGCCCGTAACGGCAGCATTCGTGAAGATGGCCGCATGATCCACGACATGTACCTGGCCCAGGTGAAAACACCGGATGAGTCCACCGGTGAGTGGGATCTTTACGAAATCCTCAGCACCATTCCCGCCGAAGAAGCCTACCGCCCGCTATCTGAAAGCCAGTGCAAATTGGTGCAAAACTAATTTCCCGGCTGAGCTTGAGCCAGATAGCCATCGCAAGTGATGTGTAGAACCGGTTGGCGGCAAGTTGCCGCCAACTGTTTGAGGGCGAGGAGAGTCGCGTTATGACGATGATATTCGGCGTGCCAATGGCCGTCTTCATGGGCCAGCTAACGCTGGGTCTTGTGAATGGCGCCTTTTACGCACTGCTTAGCCTGGGCCTGGCGGTCATCTTCGGCCTGTTGAAGATCGTCAACTTTGCCCATGGGGCGCAATACATGCTGGGAGCCTTCGCCGCGCTATTAGGCTTTCGCTATTTGGGCATTAATTACTGGCTGGCGCTGCTGTTAGTGCCGCTAGTGGTTGGTGGTTTTGGGGTACTGCTGGAGCGTTTTTTACTGCGCCGTATTGCCCATTTGGACCACCTTTATGGGCTGTTGCTCACCTTCGGTTTAGCGCTCATTTTTGAGGGCACGCTGGTCAACTTCTTCGGTGTTTCCGGGGCGCGCTACGCTACACCGGAAATCCTCCAGGGCGGTTTGAACCTGGGCTTTATGTTCCTACCGACATACCGTGCTTGGGTACTGGTGGCAGCGCTGGCGATGTGCCTGTTTACCTGGTTTATGATCGAGCGTACGCGGTTGGGTGCTTACCTGCGCGCGGGTACTGAGAACTCGCAGCTGATGCAGGCGTTTGGCGTCAATGTGCCGCTGCTGATTACGCTAACCTATGGGTTTGGGGTTGGTCTTGCCGCGTTTGCCGGCGTGTTGGCAGCGCCGCTCTATCCGGTATCGCCGACCATGGGGTCGAGTTTATTAATCGTGGTGTTTGCGGTGGTGGTCATCGGCGGAATGGGGTCGATTCTAGGTGCCATTATTACCGGGCTTTCCATGGGCATCATCGAAGGGCTGACCAAGGTGTACTACCCCGAAGCCTCTAATACGGTGATCTTTCTTGTCATGATCCTCGTGCTCATGTTGCGCCCCGTTGGGCTGTTCGGTAAGGAGGCATGAACATGGCAGAATCTCAATCAATGGCGGCGCCATCCGCGGTGCTGGAACGTCAGAAGCGGGCCAAGTTTCGCCGCAATATGTTCTATCTGGCGCTAATCGTGGTGGGTCTGGTAGCGCCGTTTTTGGCCTACCCCGTGTTCTTGATGAAAGTGCTCTGTTTTGCGCTGTTTGCCTGTGCTTTCAACCTGTTGCTTGGCTATGCGGGTCTGTTGTCATTCGGTCATGCGGCATTCTTGGCAACAGGCGGCTACGTAACCGGCTACCTGCTGGCGAGCTACCCTGGATTAACCCCGGAGCTGGGTATTATCGCCGGTACTGTTCTGGCTACGCTGCTTGGGGTGGTGTTTGGGGTGCTCTCCATCAGGCGTCAGGGCATCTATTTTGCCATGGTGACTTTAGCGATCGCCCAGCTGGTCTACTTCATGTTTGTGCAGGCGCCGTTTACCGGCGGTGAGGATGGCTTGCATGGCGTGCCCCGTGGCGAACTGTTTGGGTTTATCAGCCTGAGCAGCAACCTGGCGATGTACTACTTTGTGTTCGCGATTTTTATCTTCGGCTTCGCGCTGATTCAGCGCACGGTGCACTCGCCGTTTGGCCAGGTGCTAAAAGCGATTCGTGAAAACGAGCCCCGCGCGGTGTCGCTGGGTTACAACACCGATGCCTACAAGCTAGTGGCGTTCGTGATCTCTGCAGGTTTAGCCGGCTTAGCGGGTTCCACCAAAACCGTGGTCTTCCAGCTGGCTTCGCTGACCGATGCGCACTGGCATATGTCCGGTGAGGTAATACTGATGACCCTGCTGGGCGGTGTGGGCACCTTGCTGGGCCCGTTAATGGGCGCAGGTATTGTGGTCAGCTTGCAGCATATCCTGGCGCAGTCACCGCTGGGGAATTGGGTTAGCGTTATTCTCGGTATCATCTTTGTAGTCTGTGTACTCAGTTTCCGTAGCGGAATAATCGGTGAGCTGGACAAGATGTATCGCAAAAACTTTAAGTAAGCGTTTTTATTAAATAGCACTCTCTCTGTCCGATTTTGGGCGCCGTTTGGCGCCCTTTTTTTGATTCTTTTATAAGGCCTACGCCTAAGGTCGCAAGCGTTGGCAGGTTGCTTGTAGCCGGGTAAATGGATAAGTTAACGTTAACGTCAATTATAACGACAACAGCAGTGCGCACGCGCATTTGCGGAGATACGCCATGAATTTTGAACTCAACGAAGACCAGGTCGCCTTTGCCGATATGGCGCGGGCCTTTGCCCAAAACGAATTAGAGCCCCACGCTGCCGAGTGGGATCAAACCTCCTTCTTTCCTGTCGATGTGATTCGTAAAGCAGGCGAGCTGGGCTTTTGCTCTCTTTATGCACCTGAAAGCGTGGGTGGGCTAGGCCTCTCGCGGTTGGACGCCAGCATTATTTTCGAACAGCTCTCCATGGGCTGCACCTCTACCACGGCCTACCTAACCATTCACAATATGGTCACCTGGATGCTGGCAGATTTCGGTACGCCGGAAGCGGTAGAGCAGTGGGGCACAAAACTGGCCACAGGCGAGCTGCTGGGTTCTTACTGTTTAACCGAACCTAATTCAGGCTCCGACGCTGCCTCGCTGAAAACCACTGCCAAGCGCGACGGCGACCATTATGTGTTGACCGGCAGCAAGATGTTTATTTCCGGCGCCGGTAGCACCGATTTTCTCGTGGTGATGGCGCGTACCGGCGGTGAGGGTGCCAGCGGCGTTTCGGCGTTTGCGGTCGATGCCAAGAGTGACGGCATTAGCTATGGGCGCAAGGAAGAGAAAATGGGCTGGAACAGCCAGCCAACCCGCATGATCACGTTTGAAGACGTTCGGGTGCCCGCCACTCATCTGCTCGGCAATGAAGGTGACGGTTTTAAAATCGCCATGAAGGGCCTCGACGGCGGGCGTATCAATATTGCTACCTGCTCAATCGGCACCGCCCAGCAGGCGATCAACAAAGCGCGGGAGTATATGCTGGAGCGCAAACAGTTCGGTAAACGCTTAGCCGAGTTCCAGGCGCTGCAGTTCCGCTTAGCCGATATGGTCACTGAGCTGGTCGCTGCACGGCAGCTGGTGCGCATGGCCGCTACCAAGCTGGACGCAGGCCATGCCGATGCACCGACCTACTGTGCCATGGCCAAACGCTTTGCTACCGATGTGGGGTTCAAGGTGTGCGACGAAGCGCTTCAACTTTACGGTGGTAATGGCTATATCAAGGAGTACCCCATGGAGCGCTACGTGCGCGATACCCGGGTACACCGGATTCTTGAAGGCACCAACGAAATCATGCGGCTGATCATCTCCCGCCGGGTGCTGGCAGACGGCACCACCGAGCTGTAAATGACGATGAATAAGATTACGGTGGATACGATAGCGACGGATAAGGAATGCCAATGAGCAGCGTACTGTTTACCGAACACGCCACCCAAGACGGCCACGTAATTACTGAGGTTAAGCTCAATGCCGAGCGCTCGCTGAACGCTTTAACGCTTGAAATGTGTGAAGAGATGCTGCCCCGCCTGCGCGCCTGGGCCACCGACGAGCGGGTGGTAGCGGTTGTGCTGGATAGCGCAGGCGAAAAAGCCTTTTGTGCCGGTGGCGACGTGGTGAATCTGTATAAAACGATTACCGGCGAGGGCGACCCCAGCTTCCCCGAGCGCTTTTTTGAGACCGAGTATCGACTCGATTTTCTACTCCATACCTACCCCAAACCGGTGATCTGCTGGGGCAATGGTATTGTGATGGGCGGCGGCATGGGGCTGTTAAGCGCCAGCAGCCACCGTGTCGTGACTGAGACCTCGCGTTTGGCAATGCCGGAAGTCACTATCGGCCTCTACCCAGATGTTGGCGCCAGCTGGTTTTTAAACCGGCTTCCCAACGGCGCAGGGCGCTTTCTAGCCATGACCGGCTGCCAGATCAATGCGCCAGATGCCGTTCATCTTGGCTTGGCTGACCGCTGTATCGCCAGCCACCACCGTGATGCCATGCTGCAGCAACTGACCGACGCACAGTGGGGAGCTGGTGAGAATACCGATGCCAACGGGGTGGTTAACCGCATCATGCGTGAGCTTGAGCAAACATCGCAGCCTGTATTTGCTGAGATGGAAGCGCCCGTTTACCAGCACTCACCGCTGATTCGCGAGTTGATGGATCACGACAGCGTGGAGCAAATTGTCGCCGCTATTACGGCGGTAAAAAGCGATAATCAGTGGTTTGGTAAGGCACAGAAAACGCTGGCCCACGGTAGCCCGGTGTCAGTGAAATTGATTGATGAGCAGCTAAAGCGGGCTAAACATATGTCGCTGGCAGAGGTGTTCCAGTCCGAAATGTCGCTATCAGTGCAGTGCTGCCGCCACCGTGAGTTCCCCGAGGGCGTTCGCGCACTGCTGGTCGATAAAGACGGGCAACCGAACTGGACGTATCCCGATGTGGCCTCGGTAGAGGAGAGCTTTATCAACGAGCTACTATCTTCCGCATGGTCGCAAAATCCGCTGGCGGATCTACGCTAATATAATCTTCCCATTACCGGCTAATAAGGATAATAAAATGAACACCATCGCATTTATCGGCCTGGGCAATATGGGCGGCCCCATGGCTGCCAACCTAGTAAAAGCTGGCTTTGACGTGCGCGCCTTTGATCTTTCTCAAGAGGCGCAAGAGACCGCCAAAGGGAATGGCTGTGAAGTGGCTTTCTCTGCTCAGGAAGCTGCCACCGACGCCGACTTTATCATTTCAATGCTGCCCGCCGGAAAGCATGTACGCGGGCTATATATTGAAGACGATGCGCCGCTGTTTGAAGTGATCAAACGTGGAGCGCTGGTCATCGACTGCTCTACCATTGACGGTGCCACTGCCCGAGGTGTTGCTGAAGAGGGCGAGAAGCTGGGTATCGGCTTTATCGATGCGCCGGTTTCCGGTGGCGTGGCGGCGCTCAAGCGGGCACCTTGACCTTTATTGTGGGCGGCAGCGAGGTCGAGTTCAGGCTGGCCAAGCCGGTGCTGGAAGCCATGGGCAAAAACATCTTCCACGCCGGAGATCACGGCGCAGGGCAGGTGGCCAAAGCCTGCAACAACATGCTGCTCTCTATCCTGATGGCGGGCACCTGCGAAGCGATCAATATGGGCGTCAAAAACGGCCTGGATCCCGCGGTGCTTTCAGAGATCATGAAGCAAAGCTCCGGCGGTAACTGGGCGCTCAATGTTTACAATCCCTACCCAGGCGTCATGAAAACGCACCGGCCTCCAAAAACTACCAAGGCGGCTTCCAGGTCGATCTAATGATCAAAGACTTAGGCCTTGCCATGGATGTCAGCCAGCAAAGCGCCTCCGCAGTCCCCATGGGCTCCGCCGCCCGCTCACTGTTCACCCTGCATAAAGCCAAAGGCAACGGTAAACTCGACTTCTCAAGCCTGATGCAGTTTTATCAGGATAAAGAGTGAGGTGTGAGGTGTGAGGTGTGAGGTGTGAATGGTAAGTGGTGAGGAGCGGGGTTTTGTAGCTCGTGGTAACGAGTTTTGCGAGGAACGAGCAACACGAGGCACCCGTATGGACGGCCCCGCGCGAAAGGGCGGCGAAGCCGCCCCAGCTATCCCACCAAAGCCACAGCTTGTCTCCGATCTCAAGGGCGGGCAAACTTAAAGAAACTGCTCATATACAAGGACTACCATGATCACGCTTTGGGGCCGCAACAATTCCACCAACGTCAAAAAAGTGCTTTGGGTGCTAGAAGAGCTGGATTTGCCGTTCGAGCAGATACAGGCGGGGCTTGAGCACGGGGTCAACAACGCCGGAATACCTGGCCATGAACCCCACCGGCCTAGTGCCGCTACTCAAAGATGACGCCACCAACAGCGTGCTGTGGGAATCCAATACGATTATTCGCTACCTTGCCGCGCAGTACGGGCAAAGCAAGCTATGGATCGAAGCCCCCGCCGAACGGGCGCAGGCAGAAAAGTGGATGGATTGGTCGAACAGCACCCTGTCACCCAGGCACCGCACGATCCTGATGGGCTATGTCAGAACCCCACCTGAAAAACGCGATAATGTTGCCCTTGAAGTGGGTATGCAGGCGTGTGAAGAGCTGTTTGAGTTGATGGAGAACGTGCTGGCCAAGCAGACGTTCTTCTCGGGCAATGAGTTTGGCCTGGGCGATATTGCCGTTGCACCCTTTATCTACAACTTATGGCATATCGGCTTAACCTGGCAGCCACGCCCCAATCTAGAACGCTGGTACCAACAAATCGCCGAACGCCCCACCTACCAAAAAGTGGTGGTGATTCCTGTAACGTGATGCTTGAATCTAAATGAGGTAAGCGCACTTGTAGCGCGTGGTAATGCCTAAAAGCTCGCCTCAACCTCCGCCAACTCATCATCCAGCGCCTGCAATACCTCACACTCCAACCCATGGCGTCGGGCGCTCTCAATCAACGGCCCCAATATCGCCCCGCGCTCGGTGGGGCGTTTAGCCTCCACATCCTGCAACATCGAAGCCTTATTGTTTGCCGTGTTCTCCACCACCTGCCACACCAACGCCAACCACGCACCTTCACCGTTGTCATCATTGGGCGGCGCAATGCCCTCGGCCAGCATAATCGCCGCGACTTCCTTTACCACCGCCGCCACACGGCCCTAAGCTTCACCGCGCAATTCACCATTACGCACACCATTTAATGCCACCAACGGATTAATCGCCGCGTTCACCGCCAACTTCTGCCATAAGCGCTGGCGAATATCACACACCTTTGTGGCGGCAAGCCGTGCCTGGGTTAATGTTTGGGCCAGTTCTTCCGCCAGCGCACCGTGGTGGTTATGCAAATCACCCACAAAGGTATGCCCACGCCCCGCACGCACCACGCCATCATCACCGGTTAGATAAGCGCCTTCAGTTGTTGTGGCGCACAACACCGGCCCTGGCCACGCCTGGGTAATACGTGGCTGCGCCAAAAAACCGTTTTGCCACAGCACCAGAGGAGTAGAAGGGGGAATACAGTCAGTAATGCCAGCCAGCGCCGACTCAGCCACCATCGCTTTAGTAGTGATATGTACAAAGGTGGGCGGTTCAGGCGTGTTTGATGCCAGTTGAGCTATCGTCAACGAATTTAATGACCGCACGCGCTGTTCGCCTTCCGGTGTGGCCAGTATCTGACTCACAGGCAGCGAACGGCGACCAAGCAGCGTGGTAGTCGCTATTGGAGACAGTGAATGGGCCAGCAGGCGGCCAATGGCGCCCGGGCCGAGTATCCAGTGGGTAGTCATATCAAGCATGTACTCAGCAGTGGCGTTGCCGCCAAGCTTACCGCGTTTGGTTTAGGGTCGCGAAGGTGAAAAAAGCCGAGCAAAGGGGACTAATGGCTAGTGACGGTGGTAAACAATGTCTGATAGGTTTGATGCTAAGTGAATTTGGTGGATGAAGTGGTCAATGTGTGACGGCGTATGATGCCCGATGTTGTCATGAGACATTATTTGATGGCTGATTTCGACCCAAAGCGGCCGTTCCGGAAAATGCAGCAGCCGCGCGGATTTTAGATATACAGCCTAATCGAAATTACCAATTATGTAAGTCAACAACTTGGAATGGATTTTAAGGCTGCACTTGTCGGATAAACGTGCAGGCACGTTTATCGAATCATAGGATAGGCAGTCTACTACCTGTTCGGCGGCGGTACATCGCGATCACTCGCTAGCCGCGTGGAAGTGTAGCCTTGATGAAAGGAACCCATGATGAGTGACCTAATATTGCTTGAGCCCTATCGCTCCGCTTTTCTTGTTGACGGATACAACTGCGGACTGGTGAAAGTGGTGGGGGACGGCGAAATCTCGCAGGAGCCGATGCATGAAGTCGGAAAAAGCGAGTCGCTTCAGCGGCGGGTCAGAGAGATGGCGCTCTTCTATCCGTCAGTCCAAGTGATCCATCATGAGCACCCCGGACAAGCAGAAGATATAGTTAAGAAAGCAAGAACGCCGGTTTTGAGTGCACTAGGTCTCATGCAATGGGGCATCATGACTACACCAAACATCCCCGTAGATGAAGACCGCGTATCCCGTCTGGCCAAGGGCATGAAGTCAGTGGAGGACTTCTGGGCTATAGAAGAGAGCAATCTCAAAACATGGGGTCCATTAATTGCTTCCCAAATCGTAGCCCGAAACAAGTTGAATCATCCTGGTTTCTTTGACGTTTTGATGCATCATCGCCTGCGTGACAGCGCTTCAATGGACGATGCGGCCTCCAGGCTCCCAGCAGCCCTACGGCGCCAAGTCCCAAGTTTTCTACAGTTTGCTAATGACCATCAGTTCGACCTAGTCATCTTCTCAACCCTGAACGAATTGCTTGAGGTAGATGCTGCAACTCAAGCAAGCCGGTGTCATGTTGCGCTGAACGATTCGTTTGGCGAAAAGTGTACGACGCTCACACCCGAGGTGGCATCCCAGATGAGGGCGGTTCTCATCGAAAGACTGTTGGAGAAGGAGTTGCGCTTCCCTATACCAAACAGTCTGCCGGAGCTGCGTGACATCCAAAGACGGGAGGAGATGGTGTCCTTTCGGGTACTGTTTCAATCGTGGCTCTCAGAATTGAGGAAATTGGGTGGGGAAGAAGAGCTCAGGTTGAGGAAAGAAGTTCGGCGTGCGATGCGCCAGTTTAAGATGGCTCCTCGACTCGATACGGCCGGGATGCTCTGTATGGTTGTCGCTGCCCCGATGGGGCTCGCGGGGCCGATGGGAGCAATTGGCGGAGCGGTACTCGGATTGACTGGGATGGGGCTAGATCGACTATCGAGCAGATGGCAAAGCGAGTCCGCATGGGTCAATCTCTGCGCAAAGAGCGTCGGCTAGCTAGAGCAACGCACGTGGCAGATTTTACACGCTGTCCTTAGTTGAAATAGCGTGGCTCGCCGTCGAACAAGCGCATGCAGCTGACTGCCCACCCGCTTCGCGTGTGGCCCGCAACTGATGTCGGTCATTATAAGGTGTTATCCAAGGGGAAATTATGAACTTTGATAAGTATAACCGAAGCGTGTCACTTCTCTGTCCTACTTGTGGGTCAACACAATTCGAGTATAACGAGACCCTTGAAAACGATTATGCAAATTTACGCTGCATCTGCTGTGATCGCGAAATGACCAAGGAAGAGCTCATTCATGAGAATTCTGAAAATATTGATGAGCACATGGGAGAAAAAGGTAAGCAGGCCGTGGACGACGTAGCGAAAGAAATGAGGAAATCCCTGAAGAAAGCATTCAGCGGTAACAAAAACATAAAGTTTAAGTAGGCCTTATGGAAATATCTCTTGGAGACGTAATTGCGGCTGTAGCGCTTCTGTTCTCAGGTTATGCAGCCTGGCGTTCGCGAGGTCTAAGACAAAAAGAAGAAGAGTTGATCGAAATTCAGCACAAACTGAACGCGCTAATGCTTGATAAAGAAGAAAGAGAAGCCCTGAGCGCAAACGCGGCAGTACTCGGAGCAAATTTCATCACCCTTGGTAGTAAAAAGCATCGTCTCAAGGTCTTCAACAAAGGTAAAGCTACGGCCCACCAGGTTAGCCTTGAATTTCCGGAGGGTAACGACAGCATCATAGATGCTGACCTGCAGGAAAAGTTTCCAATGGAGTTAATGGAGCCGGGTCAGTCCGTGGAGCTAATTGCATCATTCAGTATGCAAACCAAGCGTAAGCAGGTAATAAAGCTTCATTGGAAGAACGCTGAAGGTGAATTGTTTGAAAAGGTCACCCATGCGACTCTTTAGCACATATATCCAGCCGCTTTTGACAGAAAAAATGTATCATTTCAATAAAATAGGAGCTGCGTCATATGTCATGGGTAGATATTTTGGCGAACATACCCACCAATGCCGTCCTTAGACAGAAGCTAGGGGAGCTGACAGCTGAATTTGAAGCGTTGGAATATCGAATTGTGGAACTTGAAAGAGAAAATGTAGAGCTTAAAGCTCAGCTTGAGGGAGACGATACTGAGCTGCATGATATTGAAATTCAAATACTAGAATTTTTAGGGAAAGCTGGAAAATACATAGATAAAAACAGTTTTCTTACACAGCTCCAGATGCCCCCAGCAAAAGCGGAACACTACCTAAACTCTCTTCGAGATAAGGGCTACCTTAAAGCACAATACAACATGATGACTGGTGCAAGTTATAATCTGTCACAAAAAGGTTCAAATTTTCTGATTGAAACTGGAAGGCTTTAGTTATTACGCCTAGCCAGGAGCACCAGTACGCCGCCGAAATCGGCGGCAGGACGCTCGCAAGTTCACGCTTCTGTGCGCGTTGTTAAGCTCATGGCAATGATGGAGTTCAGGTTTGCTTTATAAGTATCTACCACCCGAAAGAGTCGATGTCTTAGAAGCGATGAGAATTCGCTTTACCTCAGTGGTATCCCTGAACGACCCATTCGAGTGCTTGCTTAAAATTGGTGAGCATGAGTATGCGGTCGACCCGAATGAAGCTAAAAACAGCACGAAATTCCTTTCATTGTCGAGAAATCACCAGAACCTTTTGATGTGGGCTCATTATGCCGATTGCCACAAAGGATTCGTTATCGGATTCCATCGTGGAAATGGCTTTTTTAAGAACTCAAATACCGTTCGTTACCGCAAGCTGCGCTCAGACCTCAACGGGGCCCAGCCACATAGGCTCGCATCACAAGAGATCACGAAAGCTATAGCTTTGGAGAAAGCTATAGACTGGGCATACGAAGAAGAAGAGAGACTTTTTCTTGATGATGTTCCAAATGACCTAGTGTTGGTCGGCAAAGACTATTGGCAACAATCAATTCTGCTCAACTCTTTTCCAAAGGATAGCTTGGCAGCCGTGTACTTGGGAGTGAGAGCGAGCAATAGCTTGATTTCACGCATTGAGATCGCGCTTTCTAACATGATACTGAGATACCAATCTATCGTGCTAGAGCGAGCAAAGGGGAGTTTTCAATTACTTTTGATGAGCTCAGAAAAGCTTAATAAAGTTAGTCACGGCGACATCTACGGCATTGCGGCTTCGCCTACATTTCGTAGCCGCGCGTGTTGAGCGGTGTTACATCAAGACCTACTAAAAGTCTGCTCTTGGCCGGATAACGACGGCCCGAAATGGGCCGTCGTTTATCATTGTCAAACTTCTGTCTGTTCTGCCATTTCCAACGCGTCATCTACCTCAATCCCTAGATACCTGACGGTGCTTTCCAGCTTCGTGTGACCCAGGAGAAGTTGCACTGCCCTCAAATTTTTCGTGCGACGGTATATCAGCGAAGCTTTTGTACGTCGCATCGTGTGCGTGCCATAAATTGACGCATCTAGTCCTATTTCGGTAACCCAGGCTTTCACAATACGGGCATATTGGCGCGTTGAGAGATGCTTTGCGCTATTGATTCGGCTGGGAAACAGAAAGTCCTCGCTCCGGAGCTTAGAAATTTGTATCCAGTCGATAATAGCGATGCGAGTTTGCTCGGTAATTTCGAATTGGACAGGTCGATGTGTCTTTTGCTGCATCACAATGGCTCTTGGGGATATGCAGGCACCATGGGCTATATCCCGTATTCGTAAATTGACGAGGTCGCAGCCCCGTAATTTGCTATCGATGGCTAAATTGAAGAGGGCGAGGTCTCTCGTCTTTTTGGCAAGCTGTAGGCGGACACGGATGGCCCAGATATCTCTGAGACGCAGTGGTGCCTTCTGCCCAACCAACTTGCCTTTATTCCAAGGAGTAAAGGGGT
The DNA here is from genome assembly GCF_009728585.1 of Halomonas sp. PA16-9. Classification (NCBI taxonomy): domain Bacteria; kingdom Pseudomonadati; phylum Pseudomonadota; class Gammaproteobacteria; order Oceanospirillales; family Halomonadaceae; genus Halomonas; species Halomonas sp. PA16-9. Next base: position 2,158,482 of record NZ_CP040451.1, read on the forward strand.
TTTGAGTCGAAACGTTCATGGCAAGATCCTCCATCGGGTGGAGATCAAAGAATGGAACATTTTACCTAAGCTTGTGCTGTGATGGCCACTGAGAATGGTGGTCATCGATAACAAAGACGTGCCGATGTGAGCCTCGATAATGATGGTGGGAATGGCGATGAGGTTCCGGCCCCTCCCATCCCTCATGCTCGTGTTGATGGTGTTCATCGTGGTAGTGCAGATGGGTATGGGTTATGGCTGCGTGCTCGTGCTCAAGAGTTCTCAGGTCAGATTTATGCCAGATAAGGGCTGTGAGCGCCGTTGCTGCCAGAGCAATCGTTCCCAGCAAAGCGAACGTTCCCGTCAGCCCCAGGTTTACCCCCAGCCAACCTGCCAACGGATAAGTGACCAGCCAACAGCTGTGTGACAAGGAAAATTGGGCAGCAAACAGCGCTGGACGATCCTCCGGCTGACACGAGCGTTTGAGCAGGCGTCCGGAGGGGGTCATAACCAACGAGGCCCCCGCGCCCAACAGCAACCATAGCCCGGCAAGCCCCGCAAACGATGGGCCTAGCCAGCCCAGGTAGAGACTGAGTGCCATCATAACGCCACCCAACAGCATAACTGGGCGCTCGGGTATCCGATCCAGCGCCTTGGGCAGCAATAAGGCCACCAGCATGGAACCTCCACCTGCGGCGGCAAAGGCCAGGGCTACCTCTTTCTCGCCCAAACCCAACACCGAGCGCACAAGCACCACCGTGTTGACGATCTGCATGGCTCCGGCGGCTGAAACCGCCAAGTTCAACGCCAGTAGCCCGCGCAGCCGGGGTGTTTTAAGGTAAATCCGCATGCCGCGGGTAACACGACGCCAGACGCTAGGAGCTTCCTCTAGGGCAAGAGGCGCAGGCAGGGTTACCGATATAACCAGGGCGGCAGAGATTACGAATGCCAGAGCGTTGAGTACAAACAGGACATCAAAACCCATCACTATTAGCAGTGCCGCCGCCACCATCGGGCTAAGAAGGTTCTCTAAATCATAGGCGAGACGTGACAGGGATAATGCTCGTGTGTACTGCTCTTCGTCTTCGAGAATGTCAGGTATCGTCGCCTGGAAAACGGGCGTAAAGCCAGCTGAACAAGCATTGAGTAGAAAGATCAGCACATAGATCTGCCACACTTCGGTAACAAAAGGCAGTGCACAAACCACGGCTGCACGCAGCAAGTCCAGGCTAACCAACAAGGTGCGCCGAGGCAGGCGTGATGCATAAGCGCCGACCAGAGGGGCAATGCCCACGTAAGCGACCATCTTGATCGCCAGCGCCGTGCCTAGCACGACACCCGCCTGACCTTCAGCAAGATCGTGAGCCAGTAACGCCAGCGCAACCGTGGTCAGGCCAGTGCCGATCAGTGCAATGACCTGCGCCAGAAAGAGATGGCGGTAGATGCGGTGGGCGAGTACATCGAGCATAGAACTTCCTCAAATGAGGGGTGCCTAAAAGCGCCTACAGGTAGCGTGCAATCGTCTTGAACTCTTCAGCCCGCGCCTGTTGCGTTTGATTCTGAGTACCTAGTGCTTCGTCTAGGCAGTGGTCGATGTGATCCAGGACTAAGGTGCGTTTAGCTTGCTGAATGGCTTTTTCTACCGCATGGAGTTGTTGAGCGATGTCCAGGCAGTGGCGTCCATCCTCTACCATCTGGGTCACGCTCGAAAGGTGCCCCCGAGCGCGGTTCAGGCGCTTGATGATATCGGGATGTGACTGGTGAGTATGCATTGTCATTTTCTTTTCCCTTATTATATTCCTATCCCCCCAGGGGGGATGGTAATCTATCGCCGTTGTTCTGCCAACGCTATGGTTCAGGACAGACGGTCATCTACTTTTCTGATTTTCACTTTTATCCTGGTTGCTTTACATGCTCCATCGGCTTCGCCACCGCCTTGGCTATCTGATCCTGCTGCTGCTTTTCCTGCCTAGTCTGGTACTCACCAGCGTGGGCGAGGCGCGTGCGCATGGAGCTATGGTTGGCGTTGAGTCGTCTCCCCACGAGAATGTGCAGAAGGGCCATGGGCATACCCATGGCCACGAGCACGAAGACAGTCGCCACCTGCATAATGAGAGTGGCAGTCACTTTCATGAAAAAGCGGATCGGCCTGGGACAGGCATTACCGTCGAGCCGAACTTCCGCGACGCCCTGCGGCTAGGCGAACACAGCGGCCTACCGCTGCGTCGCGTCTACCGCTTGGAGCGTCCTCCACGGCCAGTCATCGCTGGATGATTGGGGCCGTCCCCCGGACGGCCAATTTTAATGACAGACCCGTGGAGGTTTTATGTTTCCATCCCAACTAGGGGGTGCGTTCGGCTTATCTGCTATGACCCGATGCCACGCATTGACCCTTTTCACACTGCTGGTGATGCTCCTGGGAGCCAGTGGTGAAGTCCTTGCCCACGCCGTTGCTGAAGGCGACAAAGGGTACATCCAAGAGATCTATGGCGTTCACCTGATCTCTTTCGTCTATCTCGGTGCTAAGCACATGGTGACGGGGTATGACCACATCCTGTTTTTGCTAGGGGTGATCTTTTTCCTCTACCGAATGCAGCATATCGCCATCTACGTCAGCCTCTTCGCCATCGGTCACTCTACGACCATGCTGCTAGGGGTGTACTTTAATATCGGCATCAATAGCTACCTCATCGATGCCATCATCGGTCTCTCCGTTGTCTACAAGGCACTCGATAACATCGGTGCTTATCAGCGCTGGTTCGGTTTTCAGCCCAATACCAAGGTGGCGACGTTGGTCTTCGGCCTGTTCCATGGCTTTGGACTGTCGAGCAAGATCATTGAGTACGATATCGCTTCTGATGGATTAGTCCCCAATCTCCTGGCGTTCAACGTTGGGGTAGAGATCGGCCAGCTACTGGCCCTGAGCGCCATCCTTATCGTGATGGGTTTCTGGCGACGCACCAATGGCTTCTTACGCCACGCCTACACCGCTAACGTCGCCATGATGTGCGCTGGCTTTATGCTGGTTGGTTATCAGATCACCGGCTATTTCATCGCCTAATTCAGGAGAGATCCAAATGTACAATACCGACCTTCCCACCCGTGCCGAGCTACCTTCGACGGGTAAATTACTTCGATCTACGTTGCTGGCTGCGGTAATAGCCATTGCTTTATTGGTTACTGTGGTGCTGCCCGCAGAGTATGCCATCGACCCCACCGGCGCGGGCCGTTTGTTGGGGCTGACCGAGATGGGTGAAATCAAGACCCAACTGGCCGAGGAAGCCGAGCTTGACCAGGCCAATGATCAAGCCAGTGCTCAGCAGGCGTCTCAACCCGCTGCATCTCAAGAGACCGCCAGTGATCGCCAGCCTGAGACGGCAAGCGATGCTGATGCTCAAACTTCCACTTCGGATGCAGAGATGGCTCCCCAAACAGCCAATTCAGCTTCAGCGAGTGATCCAGTTGCACCTTCGCCCACTGATTCTGAATGGGTGATGACCGATGCCAGCGTGGCTCTGGCAGAGGCATTGGCTACTGAGAAAGCCGTTTCCCAGACGGCGCAAGCGGAAGAAGCGTCCCCGTGGAGCGATGAGGTGAGCTTTACCCTGACGCCAGGGGAAGGCACGGAGTACAAACTCACCATGCAAGAAGGGGCGGTTGCTACATTTGCCTGGGCATCAGAAGGTGGCCCGGTCAACTTTGATACGCACGGTGATGGTAATGGTAACTCCATCAGTTACGAGAAAGGCCGTGGCGTGCCCGAGGATGAAGGTGAGCTAGAAGCCGCTTTCAATGGCAATCACGGTTGGTTTTTCCGTAACCGCAATGATAGCGATGTGACTATTGTCTTGCGTGTGGGTGGAGATTATGGAGAGTTAGTTAAGGCCCTTTAACGGATTAGCCTCTAGCGCTCTCTTGAGTGCTAGAGGTTTTCTTCGAACCAGTGTCATTAAAGTATTCGTAGCTGTATTGGTTTATTGATATACCACTTGATATAAAAAATTATCTTCAAGCGCATGAGATGATGCAATAGCTCAGTTAGCAAAACCATTTAGGCGTATATGCGAAATATCTTAAAGTCGGGTTCTGGACGATAGCGACACTCCAGTCAGGGCCTGCGTATGTCCCTGTCAAACTTCTGTCTTTTCTTCCATTTTAAAGCGTCATCCACTTCTATCCCAAAGTATCAAACAGTGCTTTCCAGCTAACGTATCATTCGTGGCTCAGACCATCGCGCCGGAATGCTAAGTGCTAGAGCGCAGTTTTGCATGGCCACCACGCCAGCAGGCGTAAACATACGCCTGCTGGCAACGGTTGAGCAGACTTGCCGGCCCTTGTGGGCCGGTTTTGTCGGGGAAGGTGCTTCTGATCAGGGAGCAATGCGGGTACTGGCATCGGTAAAGCCGATCAGCGAAATATCTATGTCCATGCGTTCACCGCGTGGACTAATCATGCTGAGGGTTGCTGTATTGCCACTGCGGAGTTGCTGCAACATCGAGGACTCAATGGGCACGTCAGCACGGCACCCTTGCTCCTGGCATACCTGATAGGGGAATTGGACTGGTTCAGCGTTATCCACACTGAATTGCAAGCCCGGGGCCAGACGTACCCCCAGCGGCACGAAGAAGCTCATCACCGGGTCATCGATCTGAGGCGGGTAGTCGAGAATTACCTGCATCAAGGGCTGGTCGCTGTCAGGTTGAGTGATCAATTGCGACATCGCACAAGGGCTCGGGCCCTCGGCACTACTCTGGCAACGGACTTCCCAGTCCTGGAACGACTCGGTAGTGACATCATTACCGGAGGCTGCCCCCGGTTGTTGTTGGCTGAAGGCATTGGGAGACAACGCCAAGAGCGATAATAGCCCCATCCTGCATAGGTTTTGAGACAGGTTTTGAGTAAGAGAGTGCGGCATTGGCGTAACCTTCTGTTGGTTCGTTGATGGTGGATAATATTACTTACCATGCCTGCTTGTTCGCTTGAGGTCGAGCCCTTGATTTACGAGAGCATGGCTGGGCGGTTTACCTTCCTCTCCACCTCGTTTTCCTGAGCGTTTTTTTATTTAAGGTAAATATAGACTTTATTTGTGAAACCATTCGCTATATAGGCGAGTTCCGGAGTGGCGATTAAGGCTTACACAGGGCGCTAGGCAGGCGTGTTGCCGCGTGTAGCGGTGCAACTGCTGCTGAGTCTCTCTAAGCTGAAAAACACCGTCAGATATCCTGCCGATATAAATCTGGCATTATACCCTGAGCAATATTTTGATATACCCAGGCTGTATTTATATGCCCGCTTACCTTTGCAGTTTTTATTGGCGTGGTTTGTGTAGTGGTCAATTAAAAGTGAAAGGCAAGAGTGTGAAGGGGCTGTTTGAAATTATGTAAGGTAACAAAGTTTCGTTCTATCAAAAGCAACGCCTAACACTACTGCATTTTGCTATTTAGTCTTAGCAGTGAGCGGTAGTGCTGAGTTAGGCTCGCTTAGTTACCTAGTACGTTGGTTTCGCTTTTCTTTGATGATTTAGCAGCTTTCTTTTCTTTGGCTGTTAAAAGGGGTTTCTTTTTAGTGTCTTTTTTACTGTCTTTTCCTTTGCTCATGCTATTTGCCTCTATTAATCCATTAGTTGACCCGTTAAGCTGTATGAAACCAGCTTCCGTGAGCTGATGTTAGCGCATAAAGTGTCGACGCGCATTGTATATAGTTAATACCCTGCTAAAACGTAAAAGCTGGCCTCACCCTGGCCTTATGAAATCTTCATGCAGTCGCAAGGTGACTGACAGACCGCACCTTGTTCCGCTTCAAGCTAATTCTTTGTTTCTATAGGGTTAAGCTTATTCGTTAGCTTTGACTAAAGTTATTTTTTGTCCGGTAATTGAACCGCGTAATATTCTACGCTGGCTTTTAAACGGCTATTTGCCTTACAGAACGCCCGAAAAGCGCTGATTTTGCAGCGCTGCCAGGGTGAGGTAGGTCACGGCAGACATCATTGAGTGGCTGCTGGGAAAGCTTGCGGTGTAGAGCATGGCTTCATGAGGGACGAGATCCGGGCGAGGGCTGTCAAAGCCCAGCTTCATCACGGTGCTGAGTAGTATGCCACCGGGCACCGCGATTGAGGCGAAGAGGGCTGCGCGATAGTGCCTGGCAAGCAACAGGTAGCCCAGTGGTGTGGGAGGGCGCTGGGGGCGACCCCGGCGCCTACCCGATGTCAACTCATACCGGGCAGTATTGTAAGATTATCCTCATCCCCAATGGGAAAATGCCACCGTTAAATGAATGAGGTCACCGCAGATTTCCGCGTGACGTGATTTTGGCCTCCCGCTCGACGGTATCACCACGCACCAGGTAGACCATGTCGAACAGGTTGGTGACGACGCAGGCATGGTTCGGAATTACACGTACTGTGTCGCCAATTAATGGTTTGTCCTCGCAGGCGGACAGGTCAACGACCGCGTGTTCCTCGGACAGAGCGATGATCACAGCATGCGGATACTCCACCAGATGTCCGTAGCCTTTGTACGGTGCTGGCACCGCATCGGCAGCCAGTGCCTTTGAGCCGGAATCGATTACTGCGCGATTTACGTTGGGGCGGCTGACCACCGTGGCCTTCACCGTTAACGCACAATCGTCTAGTGTCCCGACGCCGAAAGCGACTTGCATCCGGTCGGAATAGATGTAGGTGCCGGGTCGGTACTCGGTCGTGGCCGTTCCTTCGGCGGCGCGATACATATCGGGAGTGCCTCCGGAAGAGATCACCTTGGGCGGCAAGCCCGCCGACTCCAGCGCGGCCTTGGCTTTATGCAGCCACGTATCTGCTTTGGCGATGTTGCCCTTGGGTGGATACGTCATCAGCCCGCCGAAGGTCAGTCCTGGTGCATCGTTAATTTGCCGGGCGAGCTCGACCGCCTCTTCCGGAGTCTGCACTCCACAGCGCCCCGCGCCGGTATCGCATTCAACTAGGACATTCAGCGGTTCGGCTGCGTCGAACCGGGCGGCGTAACCCGCGACTGTATCGGTGCTATCGGCGGTAACTGATAAAGTCACGCGGGCATGTAAGTCGACCAGTCTGTCGAGCTTGGACGTGCCGATGATGTTGTAGGGCAAGAAAATATCGGTCAGCCCACCATCGGCCATTGCTGTGGCCTCTCCAATCTTTTGGCAAGTAATGCCGATCGCTCCTAGAGCTACCTGTTTCTGAGCCATTTCCGGAAGCTTGTGGGTTTTCACATGAGGCCGAAGAGGTAGGTCATGCGTATCGGCATAATCCTGTGCGCGTTTCAAGTTCGCTTCGACCCGGTCAAGATCGATTAGGACAGAGGGAGTGTCGATATCGTTGATATGCATCAGCTAATCTCATGAGAGTAATGGCATTGCTGAAGAGCAAGTTTGTGATCATTCACAATTCTACTCATCCTCTAAAGACTTCCTTAAGTTTTGGCTGTCAGGTTATCTCGCAACTGGGCCTTAAATTTAGGAGTCTGAAAATTGGGCAGATGCGACAAGCTCTTTCCAGCCTGAATGAGAGTTGCGCGATAAAGAGCATAGTTTTCCATCGCGTCTTGCTTGGGGGCGATGATGCAGACGGTGCTCTGGCAAATTCCTTCGGCATCTAGCACTGGTGCCGCAAAACAATGGGTGAAATTGTCAGCGATGCTGTCAAAAGAGAAAAATTGCTCGTTCCAGGCCGTCTGCACGCTTTCGACAAACTCTTGAGGATCAATATGGCCCCCGTGGGGACTTATAAAGTCCTCAGGTGGAATCAGCGCCAAGATCTCCTCCGCCGAAAGGTTGCCGAGAAGCAAACGGCCCGACGCAGTCCAGGGGATGGGCGTCCGTTCACCGACATCAGCACTGATCCTGAACGGTCGGTTACCCTCGTTCATCATCGCTACGAAGTACTTATCTCGCTCGAGCATACATAACTGTGATGTCTCCCGCGTCTGATCTGTGATCCATTCCAGTACTGGTCGGGCAAGACCCATTATGTCGAAGTGCTTCAAATAGTTTAGCCCCCAGTAGTGCAGCTTGCGTCCGAGGAAAACCCGTCCTTCAGAGTCAGTTCGTTCCAGTAAACCTGCTGCCGTCAGCAGGCCGACCAGTTCGTATATTGAGGACTTTGGTGCCCCCATGCCGGTTGCAATATCGATGGGTCGCTGTGGCTCGCTGGTTATGCAAAGGTAGTCGAGGATCAAGAAGGCGCGCTCCAGCCCGCGTTCCTTCGTTCTGGTGGGAGAGGCAGATTTCACATTGCTCATTCAGGTACCGGCCATTTCTTCGTTGGGTGTGCCCTCTGCAGGGCATTTTGGTCAGGTCGTCTTGCGAAAGGCAATGCAGTCAACTTCGACCTTGCAGTCGACGACCATTGCGGATTGAACACAGGCTCGGGCCGGGGGTGGTCGCCGAAGTACTGGGCAAAGATCTTGTTAAAGCTCCAGAAATCGCGTGGGTCGTCGAGCCAGACACCTACTCGCATGATGTCAGCAACGCTATAGCCAGCTGCTTCCACTATCGAAATCATGTTGCTGATCGCCTGATGGGCCTGTGGAACAATTCCACCGTCAATCACCTCACCCTCTACCATCGGCGTCTGGCCAGAAACATAGAGCCAGCCGTCGGCCTCTGTCGCTTTAGCAAACGGCAGCGCCTGACGCCCGGAGCCCTTGGATTCGTTTACACCGTATCTTTTAATACTCATGTTTTACCCTTATTCAAAACTTTGAACTTTTGAGGAATGCCGCTAGACGCTCTGACTTCGGATTGTGGAAGAGTTGTTCGGGCGGACCTTGCTCGCCAATGCGTCCATCCTGCATGAAGACGACTGTGTCCGACACGTCGTGAGCGAACTGCATCTCGTGAGTAACCAAGAGCATCGTCATGCCATCGGAGGCGAGATCCTTGACGACTGCCAGTACCTCGCTGACTAATTCCGGGTCAAGCGCGGAGGTCACCTCGTCAAAGAGCATGAGCACAGGGTTCATGGCGATCGCGCGGGCGATGGCGACGCGCTGCTGTTGGCCACCGGAAAGTTGGCCCGGGTAATGATCCTTCCAATTCTTCATGCCCACACGGTCCAGCCAACCCTCGGCGGCAGCGTAGGCCTCGTCCTTCGGGTCTTGCGAGTTTTGATCAGACCCAGCATGACATTATGTATCGCGCTCATGTGCGGGAAAAGGTTGAAATGCTGGAAAGCCATACCGGTCATGGCGCGCTGGCGGGCGATTTCCCTTTCTTTAAGCCGGATGCGCCTACCTTTGTGCTGCTTGTAACCGATCTGTTCCCCCTCAACAGCGACGACGCCATCCTCGTAGTCTTCCAGCAGGTTAACGCAGCGGAGCAGGGTTGTCTTTCCTGATCCGCTCGAGCCGATCAGACTCACGACATTACCACTTTGCATGGTTAGGTCGATGCCCTTGAGCACTTCGACCTCGCCGAACTTTTTATGCAGATTTGTGATTTCTAGAACGGGAATAGTCAATGTGAACCTCAGTTGGGCAGCGAGACTTTGCGCTCGACGAAGCGTCCGGCTTTTTCAATCGCAAAGTTGATAAGGAAGAAGACAAGTCCGGCAAAGAAATAGAGTTCGAGACTAAGATATGTGCGGGAGATCACCTGCTGCGTCGCCAGCAATAACTCGACCACGCCGATGACCGAGAGCAGCGTCGAAGCTTTCACAATTTCAGTGGCAGTGGTCACCCAGGTAGGCAGGATCATTCGAAGTGCCTGTGGAAGGAGCACTGAGAAGAACGTTCCAAAAAATGTCAGTCCCACAGATTTCGCTGCCTCAGTCTGACCCTTGGGGATGGTCTTCAGGGCGCCTTGCACGATTTCTCCGACATGCGATGAGCAGAATAGTGTGAGCGCGAAGACACCTGCTTGAAAGGCTGAAAGCTGAATTCCTACGATCGATAGAATATAGAAACAGGCAAGAATCAGTACGAAGACCGGCGTGCCACGCAGGAAATCGGAATATAGGCGTACGACGAACCGTAAGACTCTGTTTCCATATGAGAGAATCAGTCCGACGCCGACGCCGAGGGGCGTGCCCAGCAGGATCGACACAGCTGAAATTAGGATTGTATTGCCAAAGCCATCTAGAAGCGGCCAACGCGCCGACCAGATGGCATCAAGGGCTTGCATTATATCCATTCGGACACCTATTTCGGGATCGCCAGACGGTTTTCGGTACGCCGCAGAATTGCGGCAATGATTGAGCAGGCGATAACATACATAAGGCTTGCGACCAGCCAAGTCTCGATGACACGGAAAGTCTCCACGTTGATCTTGCGGGCGTAGAAAGTAAGCTCAGGAACGGCAATGACCGCAGCGAGCGAGGTATCCTTGAACAGAGAAATGAAGTTATTGCCGAGCGCAGGCAGAACGCGACGGAACATGACCGGAATTGTGATTAAAATCTTGGTTCGGAACTCGGTCAATCCGACTGTCAGCCCGGCCTCTCGAAGCCCTGGGGGCAACGAGACGAGGCCAGAACGAAAGACCTCGGTTAAGTAAGCACCTGAGTAGACCGAAAGCGTGACGATGAAGCTTTCAATTTTGCCAAGGTTAATACCGAACTCAGGCAGGGCGAAGAAGGTAAAGAGGATTAACACTAGGATCGGCGTGTTTCGAAATACCGAGACATAGACTGTTGCAGCCCACCGGATGAGCCTTTTTTTCGATAGCATCGCAAAGGCTAAACACAGCCCGATCAGACAACCGATCGCGATGGATATCACGGCTAATACCAACCCCAGCCCCAAGCCGGAGAGCAAGATGTCAAAGTCTCGCCACACCGCTGCAAAATTGAAATCGTAGTCCATAAATCGCCCCAGGATGTCTTGTGTTATTTATACTCGATCGGAAAACCGATCTGGGGCGGGTCGAGCTGCACGCCGAACCACTCTTCAAAGGAAGCCGCGTAGGTGTTGAATTCAACACCTGTCATAGCTTCGTGCAGAACCGAATTCACGAAGTTCAGCCAGCGTTGCTCGCCGGGCTTGACAGCGCAGCTATAGCTTTGGGGATTCCAGCCGTATCCAGCGTCGGAAAAGCGATCCGGATTCTGTGTCATGTACCATCTCAATGACGACTGGTCAGTTGCTGCTGCATCAGCGCGGCCCGAATTCAGCGCTTGGTACATCAGATCGACGCTATCGTACTGGTCGACCGTAGCCTCGGGCAGGGCGGCATGCACCATTTCCTCAGCATAAACGTTCTGCAGTACCGATACTGTGATGTCACTACCACCCGCCTTAAGCGCGTCGTAATCGGCGTATTCGCCGTCTGCCATCAGCATCAGGCCCACGCCTTCACGATAATAGGGGATCGTGAACTCAACTTGCTGTGCGCGGCCGGCTGTCACTGTCATGAATTGGCAGGCCACATCAACCTTGTCGGTCGCGAGGTTTGGGATTCGCGCATCGCCAGATTGGTTGACGAATTCGATCGCCTCGGAATCATCGAACAAGCCTTTGGCGATCAGCCGAAGCATGTCGACGTCGAATCCCACGAGATCATTATTGGCATCCATGAAGTGCCAGGGTGAATTGGTGCTTCCGGTTCCCGCAATTAGATATCCGCGGTCGAGAACATCCTGAAGTTTATCGGCCTGAGCTGCGCTGGCAAATACGCAACAGGCGAACGCAGCGGTACCGAGTTGGGTTAGGGGTTTGAACATGATTATGAGTCTCCTTGTTGGAATATTTCGTTATATTAGATTTTGATATATTCCGGTATATTGGAAGGCAGATTATAATTACAGATTCAAGTTAGTATTGGTTGTCTGAGCTTGTCAACTGTTTTTTTTGATGTGCGCGTACTGAATTGCTCCGACTGTCAAGTCCGAAAGCATATGGTTTTAAGCAACTATCTAAGCCTCTCTCGCAGCTGAAAAGCGCCGCCCTGACATTGCTGTCTCAGCGTTCGGCATGGACGTCGGGGCGCACTTGGCTAAGACTATTGAGCTCCTGCTGCGCCGGGTTAGCTAGTCTACTTCTAGTGTCTGTTCGACAATGTTTAGCGTATATGCGTCGCAGAGAATTAACCTTAGTATGACTGCCAGTTTTCAGAATTCTGTAGAGAATACGAAGGTTTTTTTAAACTTTGGATCACTAAACGCCCGCTCTTGGCCGATTAAAGAGTGTTAACTTATATTGGTAGAGTTGCTAGCGCGGGTGGTGGTCCAATTAATGATCGTCAATCCTAGTAATGATTAATATCATTCTGCGAGGTTGAGATGGGGAATGGTTTAATTTTTTTATTATTGTTTTTACATCATTGCAGGTAGTAGTGTTGTAGCTGTATTGGTAACAATTTATTTTAAAAGATAAGCGATAAGCGATAAGCGATAAGCGATAAGCGATAAGCGATAAGCGATAAGCGATAAGCGATAAGCGATAAGCGATAAGCGATAAGCGATAAGTGATTTATTTATTTGAAGTTTATAGGTAATTGTTACAGCTAGGGTCAAGTGAATTATATGCTTATCCTAGGTGCTTCTGAAGTTGGGGAGAAGGAGGATTATATTTTTAAGAACGGCGATTGGTTTGATTTTATTGCCATGTTAGAAAAAATGACTCGATTGAATGAAAGATTTTGAAAGATATGGGGTTCGAAAAAAGTATGGAAGACTTTCATGATCGAGTTGCATCAAAGAAAACAGGCGGAGCCAAAGTTTTGGAAAGTGCTTGGCAATGGTGGCCTGACCTCCATAGACTATTGTAGTGAATGAGGAAAATTATTATGGATGATTATCAGTTTATAACTCTAATGCGCGAATCCAGGAACAGTTGCACTGCCCTCAATTTTTTCCGCGCGACGGTATCTCAGCGAAGCTTTTGTACGACGCACCGTGTGCGTGCCATACATTGACGCATCTAGACCTATTTTCAGTGACCTATGTTCACAATACGGGCATATTGGCGCGTTGAAAGATGCTTTGTGCTATTGATCCGGCTGGGAAACAAGAAATCTTCGCTCTGGAGCTGAGTAAGCTGTATCCAGTCGATAATAGCGATGCGAATTTGCTCGGTAATTTTGAACTGGACAGGTCTATGTGTCTTTTGCTGCATCACAATGGCTCGTGGAAATATGCACGCGCCATGGGCTATAAACCCGAACTCATAAATTGACGAGGTCACCAACCCCACTACTCGTCGCCCGTAAATTTTGCAACAGAACCCTAACAGGTGCTTTGGCGCGGCTTGATGATGTCAGATGCTGCGAGGCGTCGGTCAGCCTCATCGATTAGCGCATCGAACGTCGCCAAAACAATATTGCGTAGCCACCGGGTGGCGGGGTCACCATCAAGTTCTGATTTCCACATCACCCGAAAAGACACGTCAGGCAAGGGTTCGGGAGGCTCAAATACCTGAATATCTTCACCCTGCGCGCCTCCCAGTAGACAAAGCGCGACAAAATTACCCAGCATGTCGGTATTGTTTAAGACCGCACCAATGCCTGACCAACTGGCAGCGTGTAACCCAATCCGGCGTTTCAGACCTAAGCTGTCGAGCCGCTCTTCTACGGTTCCATGTGTTGCACCTGGAGTGCGCACAACGACATGAGGCCAGCTCATCCAACTTTCCGTTGTCCAGTCATTTGAAACTGGGTGTCCATGACGAGCGAAGACATAGCGTTTTAATGGGGGGAGAGCCTTAGCCTTCAATCCTGCCGGGAGAGGGAAGTTTGCGTTCCCAAAGGCAATGTCTATTTCGCCACTGACGATCTGACCCATGGTCTCCTTTGACAGGGGCTGCCATGCAAGGCCGGAGTCTGGTGCTTCTCTGTGCATCCTTCGGACAACTTCTGTGGCCACAATGTCCAAACCGGGGCCGGCTATTTTGAAAATACGTGTGCTTTTCGAGGGATCAAATTCCGCTGGCGGCTGCACTGCGCGTTCAATCCGGGCGAGGATCGGCTGTATCTCTTGGTAAAGTGCGAGAGCCCTTGGACTGGGCTGCATAATTCCACCAACACGAACCAAAAGCGGATCACCAAGCTGGTCGCGCAACCGACCTAAAGCATGGCTGACTGCCGAAGGCGTACGGCCGAGTTGTTCTGCGGCCCGATTGACACTGCCCTCATCCATCAACACACGGAAGACCAAAAGCAGGTTCAGGTCCAGGTTTCTAATCTGAATTTCATTCATGCTAAATGAATACTATTTGCTTTTATGACACGGAATTCCCAGCATAATGGCCCCGTATCGGTCAAAGATCAATATGCAGCTGAAAGGAATTCACGATGGCACTCTCGCTACCAAACGCAAAGACTCTATTTGTTGATACTGGCCCAAGACTGATGCTTGGAGGCATCTTCCTGATCGGCGCAATTGATGGGTTTTGGTACATATTTACGGGATCGCATCTCATCCACCCACCAACATCAGTAGATGGTCTGGCTTTTGAAGCCGCTCTCAAAGAGGTTGGATTTTTCTGGCCTTTGATGAAAATTATCGAACTGATCGGCGCTTCGTTGTTGCTGAGCAATCGAGCGCCTGCACTAGGGTTGGCATTGCTTGCGCCTGTGATGGCGGTGATTGTGGCGTTTCATATGATGTTGAATCCCGCCGGACTGCCGCTCGCTGCCATCTTGGTGGCAACCGGCGGAATGACCCTTTGGGTTCAGTTTGACCGTTTCAAACCGCTGACAGCTTCTGGAACACCTAAGCATCCGACCAACGACGCCGACGGCCAGTATCCGTGACCGGGAGAACTTCTATCTGGGGCCTGAAGCTGTGGCCTGCCATAGCTTCAGGCTCTTATACCCAGACGACTAAAACCGTGAGGCGTTCATGGTGTGGCTCTCCAGGGGTGGAGAGGAAAGAATGGCTCAGACCATGCCTGGTGCTGAGCACACTACATAGCACAGGTCGACCCAAAGCAGTCATCTATACAGCCTTACTGGTTCACTTTTCATTACACTTGTCATTGATTAAGCGCTAATAATCGTAACACCAGCTGCGGCAAGTGGATTCGTCAATGAAACATCGGTACTTTTCTCAACAATAATTGTACTAGCGAGGGAGAGGTCACCGATCATGTACTGTGATGCGGCGTTAAGTTTATCCGATGATGCGAGTACCACCGTCTCGGCAGCATGAGCCGCGAGCGCGCGCTTCATATAAGCCTCTTCAAGATCTCCTGTGCTCAAACCGGCAGAAGCGTGCACGCCGGTCACGCCCATAAAGTAGACATCAGCACGAATGTGGGAGAGCGCTTCTATCGCCGCCGTGCCCACGGTAACGATAGAGTGCTTGAAAAGCTTCCCGCCAATAAGAATGACCTCAATTTTAGGGTGACCAACCAGCTCAACAGCAATGCTGGGGCTATGAGTAACGACTGTAGCTACTAGCTCTTTAGGTAGTTGTCGTGCCATTTCTACTGCTGTAGTACCGCCGTCTAGTATCACTACTTGACCATGGGTCACCATCTTGGCTGCGACTCCGGCGACGGCGCGTTTGGTCACCGACTCGATCGACTGTCGGTGAGTGAAGTCAGCTACTGCAGGCGAGGCGGGTAGTGCGCCGCCATGGACACGCTGTAAAAGCCCTTCGCTAGAGAGCTCCCGCAGATCACGTCTAATCGTATCCTCCGAGACGCCAAATGTTTCGCTCAATGCCTTGGAAATGACTTGGCCATCGCGTTGGAGCTGGGCCAAGATTTCGCTTTTCCTCTGACGTGTCAGCATACGTACCTCGTTATACACGAAATAGCTTGATAATGCACGATAATGCATACTAAGCTGAATTTCATCATAATGCCAAAGAGAAAGGAAATGAATGCGACCGAGAACCGGGTCAGAATCATCGAAACTAAAGTGTTGTCCGATGATTGGTACGTGTTGAAGAAAACGACCTTCGACTATCTTCGCCATGACAACGTATGGCAGCGGCAGAGCCGTGAAACCTATGATCGCGGCAATGGTGCTACCATTTTGCTATTCAACCGCGAACGACACACTGTCGTGCTGACGCGTCAGTTCCGTTTCCCCGCATTCGTCAATGGCCATGATGGCATGTTGATTGAGGCCGCTGCAGGTTTGCTTGATGATGCTTCGCCCGAGGAACGTATACGTGCCGAGGTGGAGGAGGAAACTGGCTATCGTATTCAGCATGTTGAAAAGGTTTTTGAAGCTTTTATGAGCCCTGGATCGGTCACTGAAAAGCTCTACTTCTTCATTGCAAATTACGATGCGGAATTAAGAATAGGCAAAGGAGGTGGTCTGAAAGAAGAGGGGGAGGACATAGAAGTACTGGAGTTGCCTTTAGCAAAGGCTTTGCAGTTGATTCAGGAAGGGATAATTGTCGATGGGAAAACCATTATGTTGCTACAGCATGTGGCCCTGCGACTAGGTAACTAATGGCCTGGCTAACGGTGACGTCCCGGATTGGTTTTCAAGAAAAGCATCCGTCTACTATCTATCGCAGAAGTCGAGCTACGTAATAAACCAACCGGCACGGCCCCTGTCGGCGGTCGTTGCCTGTCAGTGGGGCGGATCATCTCCAGCGTTATACCAACACATCCTAAACGTCCGATCCTGGCCGGACAACGACGGCCCGAAATAGGCCGTCGTTTATCCTCATCAAACTTCTGTCTGTTCTGCCATTTCCAACGCGTCATCTACCTCTATCCCTAGATACCTGACGGTGCTTTCCAGCTTCGTGTGACCCAGGAGTAGTTGCACTGCCCTCAGGTTTTCGTGCGACGGTATATCAGCGAAGCTTTTGTACGGAGCATCCTGTGCGTGCCATACATTGACGCATCTAGACGTATTTCGGTGATCCAGGCTTTCACAATACGGGCATATTGGCGCGTTGAAAGATGCTTTGCGCGATTGATTCGGCTGGGAAACAAGAAATCCTCACTCCGGAGCTGAGCCAGCTGTATCCAGTCGATAATAGCGATACGAGTCTGCTCGGTAATTTCGAACTGGACGGGCCTATGTGTCTTTTGCTGCATCACAATGGCTCGTGGGGATATGCACTCACCATGAGCTATATCCCGTATTCGTAAATTGACGAGGTCGCAGCCTAGTAATTTGCTATCGATGGCTAAATTGAAGAGGGCGAGGTCTCTCGTCTTTTTGGCAAGCTGTAGGCGAACACGTATGGCCCAGATATCTTGAAGACGCAGAGGCGCCTTCTGCCCAACTAACCTGCCTTTATTCCAAGGTGTAGGTGTACAGGAGACACTCCAGTCAAAACGTTCATGGCATGTTCCTCCATCAGGTGGAGGTCAAAGAATGGCTCAATTCATGCTCGTCATGTGCTAAGGTTAATTTACAGTCGGGGCTCGACCCAGAGCGGAAGTTTCGAAAAATTTCGATTGGAACGGTTCGATATAGAGCTTTAGAAACAACTAAGAGGCGAGCGAACACTGTGCAATCTCTAAAAGTCAAAATGAAAATGCCGACATGATGTGGAAGGTTAATCTTGTGCACTGGAATGACTCCCTCCATGTCAGAACGGTATTAGATGAAACAATGAGCAGCATAGTCAAAAATAATAATAAAAATTGACTGAACATCCTGTTTTCGTAGTGCTTAATGGATCGCCCCAAGTTTTGTAGACACTGCCTAGTCTTATGCTTTGGGTGTAAGTGTTTGTCTGAGTGAGAAAATATAATTCTGAGATAGGTTTGTTTCATCTAAAGTGCGGTGTTACATCAGCATTAAATCATTGTTCGCTCATGGCAGATTGAAGAAAATTAACCTACGCTTGTGGGGCGGGTGGGGTAGCTGGTGACTCAAAGTTGTTAGGTTGGAAAAGGTATTGTGCATGTAATGCAACTTTCCCGATGAACGATATTGTTTGGTTTGGCTATATATGATTTAAGTATATTAGAGGCTAATGTGGCTGATTATAACCTTATTGAAGGCGCTTACACATTTAAGGCGATATGTGACAACAATTTCTGATTGATAATATAATCATAAGTAGTTGAAGTTGTACTGGATTAGACAGCACAAAAGGAGATGATCCATGCAAAAGACTTACTATTCGGCGACTACATTTCTAACCCTTTCAATTAATCGGCACTTATATGAAGGCAAGCACTATGTATATGTCGCCGAGAGTTTTTATCCTTACGGAAAGAGTAATCCCAAGTCGTCTAATCCGCTGCTGATCTACATGGATCTCTACCAACCATGGCAGGATCGCGATGAACATGACAAGTTTTTTCTCCAACACCGGCTAGCTGTTAGGAAAGGTGTTTTGGCAAAGGAAAAAGACGGAACAGTTTTACCCCGGATCGCTAACGATCTAAGAAGAGTCGCTGATCGGGTAATACTTGAGTTTTTCTACCCAGTAGTCTATCGAGTGAATTTCGATGTGAGTACTGCTGGGAGAGCTGGAGTAACCGTAGCTGGTTCGGGACTAAAGGGTTCAAGCGAATTCTTGATCCCAGATCTGAACGAGACTGAGTACGAACTGCTGTTCAACGACAATTATACCCACCATTTCGATAAACTCCGAGAGCCATGCGGCTACTTTGGGAGCAAAGCCGACGCCGTAATTGAGCTTTTAAAGTGGAGTCCCTAACGATGGAATTTATCTCTCTTCCCTTGCACTATTTTTCACAGCTGAAGAACCCTAGTGATTTTCACAACTACGTTGATGGATTGGCGCTGATGGACGACCTGCTTTGCACATACGATAGAGAAACCACGTTCGCCAATGTATCTTCCCGAAGACAATCAAGGGCGATCAGCCGGAGATCTAGCTCTAATTCAGGAACGAATTTCGGAATGCCTGGAGGCGTTAGAATCTCCTAATCTCAAAGAAAATCTTGCTATCAATTTCGAACGCGCTACAGCTCTCTACTGTAAAGGAGTGGACTCTTCAAACCAGATACAGCTGTTTCTTGCTGCACTACTTTATCTCTACGCGGATGTCATTCACCCAGCTATATATCCAGAAAAACAAAACTGATCTTTTAAAGTAGTAAAGTGGTTGAACGCGCTCGCTTTACACTTTACATCCGGAATTTCTAAAAGTCCGCTCCTGGTTGATAACTGAATCGTGGGATATGATACGCCTGCTTGCTAAGCGACTATTTGCCTTCCAGAGCGCTCCAAAAGGCTGAGCCATATACTTAGATTCCGAGAGTAGTGACCCGGAATGGCAGACTGGTGTGAATGTAATCAGCTCCTGTTAATTGTCCAGGTGGCTGGGCAACATACACTGTGTTGCTCAGCTCTGCTTGAGCCAAGTTATTCTGTGCCCGAACTGCTCTCTTCCGGCTCTACCTGCCCACGCCGCTGAAGCCAGTGCATCACGATCCAGCACAGTGCTGCCCAGCTTGCCCCGGCCGTCCAGCCGGCAAGTACATCGGTCGGCCAATGGACGCCGAGATAGACGCGGCTTATGCCCACCAGCAGGGTCAACAATATCGCCAGTATCAAAAGGTAAGCCTTTAGCCTCAGCGCGGGCTGCACGCGAATGAGTAGCGCTGCCAGGGTGAGGTAGGTCACGGCAGACATCATTGAGTGGCCGCTGGGAAAACTCGCGGTGTAGACCATGGCTTCATGAGGCACGAGATCCGGGCGAGGGCGATCGAAGCCCATCTTCATCACAGTGCTGAGTAGTATGCCGCCGGGCACCGCAATTGAGGCAAAGAGAGCCGCGCGGTAGTGTCTGGCAAGTAACAGGTAGCCCAGGGCGCCCAATGTGATGAGTACCAGCACGCCGACACCGCCCAGTGCGGTAAAGTCCGGCCCATTTCCTCAACCCAGCCCGGCCCGATCGGGTCGCTAAGATCTGCGGGGTTGCGAAGGGCGAGCAGTAGGCTCTCATCGATGCTACGGGTGTCCCCCTCGATAACTTCGTCGGCCAGCGCGATGAACCCCCAAATCCCACCGGAAAGTACCGCGACGCATAGCAGCATCGCCAGTTCGTAGCGGCCGAGCCGAGCCAGCAGGGAAAAGCTATGGCGTCCAAATTGTCCAAGTTTTCCATGGTGCTTCATTTGCAACTCCCTTGCTTTGATAAGTGATACGCAACGTCGATTCTGACGGTTTTATTGTGCCAGTGTTATCAATAGCGCGGAAAACCGCTTACTTCTATAGCAGGATGACGTTTTGTCAGGGGACATTTAGCAGGATAGTCAGGCATTGTCGCCGAAGGTCTTGCCCCAGTCGCGGGGGCTGACTTGGTGGCGCTGCCTGAAATGTTGCCGAAACGAAGTTGCCGTGTGAAAGCCGCTTTTTTCCGCAATGGCTTCTACCGACAAGGAGGTGGTTTCCAACAGCTCGCGCCCGCGCCGTAAACGCTCGTTTACCAGCCACTCTACGACCGTCATGCCGGTGGCCTTATGAAAATGGCGCGTAAAGGTTTGCCGACTCATGGCCGTTCGGGCGGCGAGTTCGTCGATAGTGTGCGAGGAGGCCAGATGTTCGCGCAGGTAGTCGAGCAGGCGATTGATATGGGCATCCTGGGTGGAGACGGCAACCGGTTGTTCAATGAACTGTGCCTGCCCACCTTCCCGATGCGGCGGAACCACCATTACGCGGGCAATCTTGTTGGCGATCTGCGCGCCGTAATACTGGCGCACCAGGAACAAGCAGCAATCCAGGCCAGCGGCCGTGCCCGCCGAGGTCACCAGCCGATCCTCCTCAACGTAGAGCGCATTGGTGTCCAGCTTGACCTTTGGGAATCGGGCTCTGAAGTCCTGCTCAGCAATCCAGTGCGTTGATGCCCGCCTGCCATCAAGCCGCCCGGCATAGGCTTAGGGCATAGGTGCCGTAACAGAGCCCCACCACATGGGCGCCCCGGTCATGACAGCGGACGAACGCCGCAACCAACTCGGGTGGCGGGGCTTCGTTCAGGTCATGCCAGCCAGGCACCACCGCAATATCCACACTATCGAGCAGCTCCAGACCGCCGTCGGGTCTTACCGTCACTACTTGCTCGCTTTCTGGCGGCTCTCCCGGCATTGCTACGATGGAGAGATCGAACAAAGGGTGCTCGGAATAGCCCTGCGAGATGTGGCCACCTCATTGCCGCCTTCAATGCACCACGGATGGAGGGCGGTATTTGGGAGCCGGGTCATCCATGTAGGATTCCCGCTCGAATCGACGTGCAGGAGCTGAGCAGAATGGGTGCTCTCGCAGTTTTTGATCTTAGCGCCAGAGCTGACGCTAAGGTGGTATTCTAAAAACTCACTTGTGAACGGAGTTAACTCAAAGACTGCTTCTGGACGATATCTGAAGGAATACAATTCGGTCGTTTCTTAATATGCGGCGCCTTGCCCTCCCTAACGCTCTATGAAGAAGGTTATGCGTAAAGAATTTCCGTAAACTTTTCTATGCATTGGAATGGTGGGGACATGACTCTTCATCATCGACAGCCAGGCTGGACTAATCATCTTAGGAGTCTCGTGTTGGGCTTGTCCTGACTAATCTGTGTCACTAAACTTTCCCACCCCTTACCACCATCCGCTTGGGGCCATACCGTGGAGCGCCTTTTCATTTCTGGGATCCTTGGTTCAGGACGTCCTAATGAAAACGTCATGAAGAAGATCGGTGAAACGTGGAAAGCCTGGAGAATCAAGGGCCATGTTTTTGTCTCAGAGAAGCTTTCTCATCATTGGCAAGCGCTGGACGACTTCGAAGGAGCAGAGTGCCAGCGCAGGTGAACAACCGCGACGCTTTCAGGGGGTTGCATAGTTTGAACTCTAAAGCTTATAGCGCTATGACGCGAAATGCATTCAGGTCGGGAGGATATTCTGGTTGATACGGAAGAGGTTTGTCGGATCGAACTTCTTCTTGAGCGCCACCAGCCGCTCATAGCTCGCTCCATAGGCGAAGGCAGTGCGGTCAGCTTCATCTCCGGTCAGAAAGTTGACGTAGGCACCTCCACTGGCATAAGGCTGTGACCGGTTGAAGAATTCACGCGCCCAGGCAATGCAGCGTTCATCCTCTACGGCCGTCTCCCAACGAGCATGCACGTTCATCACATAATTAGCATCACGGTTCGAGTACGCCATCGCTTCGGGTTGCACTCGGCCTGTTTGACCGCCTATCGTGGCAATAAAAATCTCGCACTGTGAAGACGGTAGGGCACCAGCGTATTCGATGATAGCATCGATCGGCTCTTCTTCCAGCGTCGAGAAATTATGAGACTTCCAGTAGTTGCGTGCCCCTGGCGTTAACAGTGGGTCGAACGCTTTTGCCAGTCGATATATGGCTGCACACCGATATGCTCGCCGTATGCGTTACCAAACCTTCTAAGCGGTTCGATGTGTTTCTCGCCTTCTAAGGGTCGCCTGCGTAGCAAATGGCAAGAGCGACAATCTCTTTCCCGTGTACTGCCTCGGCCAGGAAAGGCAAGGGGGGCGCCTTGCGCGTCACCATCCACACGTTGAGTTCGTCTGGCATCGTCTGCGTGAAGCGGGCGAACTGTGTGATGATCGATTTTGCTTCGTCGAAGGGAAAGACGATAAGACCGCATAGAACATTCGGGCCTACCGGATGCAATTGGTACTCGAAACGGGTAACGATACCGAAGTTACCGCCTCCACCGCGAAGCCCCCAGAAAAGGTCGTCGTTTTCCGATTCACTGGCATGCAACTGTTGGCCATCGGCGGTAATGACGTCCATGCCAAGCAGGTTGTCGATGGTCATGCCGTACTTTCGGCTTAGCCAACCGAATCCTCCTCCCAAGGTCAGACCGGCCACACCCGTGGTGGAGTTGATGCCCAGTGGGGTAGCAAGACCATACGCTTGGGCAGAGGCATCGAAGTCCGCCAGGGTGCAACCTGGCTCGACGTATCCAAGGTGAAGTTCTGGATCAATGCCTACTCTCTTCATTTGCGAGAGGTCGATCATAACGCCATCGTCGCAGGCAGAGGTGCCTGCAATGTTGTGACCACCGCCGCGCACGGAGAAAGGGAGATCGTGCCGGCGTACGAAGTTTAAGGACTGAACAACATCGTCAGGTGAAGTGCAACAGGCAATCATGGAGGGTCTGCGATCAATCATGGCATTCCATATCTGACGCGCTTCCTCGTATTGTTTATCTTCTGGAAGAATCACGCTTCCTGAAAAATTGGTTTTGAACTCCTCTATTGCGGTTTGTGAAAGTTGGTTCATGACGAACACCTTGAGGTATGCCCAGGGCAAGATTCATACGAGGGGCCGCCGGGCGGGTAAGTGAGGAAAACTACCAAGCTGGCGATTATCCCCAATCTTCACAGCGACCCTTTGATTGGTATTTCGTCAGTGGATAAACACAGTATAGGGAGGTCTGTCAAGAGTTGCTCTTTTTTCTTCGAACGATCCATTAATCATCATGGTCTGACCACGGTTGATTATTGATAAGTGGTTATGGTGTTTTTTGATAGATGCAGACCTTGCCTGCAAGATTTTGGTTAATTTCGACCCACCAACTTGCTCTTGTTATTGAAACGTCAAGGCTTTCTTGAAGTTAGCTCCTGGCCGATAACAATCCCTCCCTCCAAAGCCCCAAGCTTCCACGAGAAGCTGGTTTCACCAATAGCTAATCCTCTCTCCATCACTTCCTCGACCCATTCCACCCACGTCTCGGTAAGGCGTTGGCCAAGCCTCAGCGTGTGCCAGGGAGCGCGCTGGACGGGCGTGAACGTCTCTGGGTTGCTAAACCACTCTCGTTCTATGGCAGCGTAGGTCGTTAGGCGTTCCTTGAGCTGGCGGTGGCGTTCTGCCGCTGATAGGTCACTTTAGACCGATTCATCTGCTTTCGTTGTGGGTGTTAGTAGCTCTTGCCGTTGCAGTGGTGGCTATCCTCAAGGGCAGGATAGAGCAGCATCGCAGTTGGATGGTTGGCGCCTATCTGGGGCTAGTCGGTGCTTTTGTTGGTTCCCTGGCGCTGGGACGCTGGATCGCCGCTCAGCTGGGTATGTGCTGATGGTTAAAAGCAAGAATGATAGCTAGAGCCGCTTAGCTTCTAGCAGAGCACTCCAATCATTGTTGAGCTTATGCTAACTTAGCATTAACAACCTGTGAGGTAGCTTTCCATGTCTATTGAAATCTGGTTCGCCTTTGCCCTTGCGTCCGTGGCGTTGCTCGCCATCCCTGGGCCAACGATTTTGACCGTGGTCAGCTACTCTATTGCCCAAGGCAGGCGCGCCAATATTCCGCTTGTCGCTGCGGTGGCATTGGGTGATTCAACGGCGCTGCTCTTTTCACTGCTTGGCCTGGGGCGGTGTTAGCCACTTCGGCATTTTGGTTCACCGTGATCAAGTGGATCGGCGGTTTATACCTTCTCTATATGGGCATCAAACTATTGCGTGCCGGTATATCCTCTGTGCAGCGGTAACACCGGCGGTATCAGGTTCGCGCTGGAAGCTTTTCACCAATACCTATCTCGTTACTGCGCTCAACCCGAAGGGCATTATCTTCTTCGTCGCCTTTTTGCCGCAATTCGTCAGCCCGAACGCCGATGCTGGGCAACAATTGTGGATACTTGCGATCACGTTTGTGGCGTTGGCAACGCTGAATGCCACTCTTTACGCCGTATTCGCAACGTCGGTGCGCAAGATGCTGGCATCGCGTCGTGCCCAGCGTCGCTTCAACTTGGTTGGCGGAACGTTACTCTCTTCAGCGGGTGTCTGGGCGCTGCTTGCTAAGCGGCCTGTATAAGCAAAAGACGGTAAATTGGATGTGTTCGTATCGGGAGACAACTGTGAGTGAAACCCTTCAAGAACTGCTAGCGGAACTTGAGCAATTTGGCCAACAAAACGATGCTGCCATTTCTGAACGCCAAGACGAATGCTGAATATCACTCGTGATACGGGTGAGTTTTTATCGGTGCTTGTTCAAGCAACCAATGCCCAGCGAGTGCTGGAAATTGGCACCTCGAATGGGTACTCCACCTTGTGGCTGGCCCAGGCAGTTCAGAGGGTTGGTGGGCACGTTACCACTGTTGAGCTTTCCGAATACAAGCTTGAGATGGCCGCGAGAAATTTTGAGCGCTCAGGTCTCTCTAAGGTCATTACTCAGCAGCGAGGGGAGGCGGGTGGGCTTCTTGAGAGCCTGGACGATGCCTGTTTCGATCTGCTCTTTTTAGACTCAAAGCGCTCTGATTATGTGCATTGGTGGCCGAATATCCAGCGAGTTTTACGCAAGGGCGGACTGCTTGTGGTGGATAACGCCACTTCCCATGCAGATGAAATGGCTGATTTTATGGCGCTGGTATCGGCAGACTCCAAGTTCACTACTTGCACTGTACCCGTTGGCAATGGCGAGTTTCTGGCAACGCGGTGCGGGTAACGCCTGCTTAGCGTTAAAGGCGCCCTAGCTGATTCAGAAAGCGGAAGTCGATTTTTCATCAGTGAACCTAAACCGTCAGAATATAAATGGAATAAACCATGATCAGAGATGCCGTAGAGGGTGATTCGGAAGCCATAGCGCACATTTATAACCACTACATCGAAAATACCGCTATTTCATTTGAAGAAAAGCCAGTATTGGGTTCAGACATTCAAGGCCGGATTGAAAACGTTCAGGGGCCGGTTTGCCTTGGGTAGTGGCAGTGGAAGATGATGCTGTGGTGGGCTATGCCTACGCTACCAAATGGAAAGAGAGAAGCGCCTATCGATTTTCAGTTGAAGTCAGCGTCTACCTTTCCAATCAGGCGCACGGTAGGGGCTTGGGCGCAAAGCTGTACGAAACGCTCTTTTCCACGCTCACAGAGTGCGGTATTCATGCGGTGATGGGCGGTATCACGCTTCCCAATCCGGCCAGCGTTGCACTGCATGAAAAAATGGGTATGAAAAAAGTAGCCCATTTTGAAAAGGTCGGGTTCAAGTTCGATCAGTGGCACGACGTTGGCTACTGGCAGCTAAGCTTGAATACCTGATTGTGACTCGATACACAAAAATTAAGGCTGATGTGAGTGGGTAAGCATGGACAGTATTGCCGCTTCTAGGCGTGTAGCCATTGGGTAAAGTGCAAACTTGTACTGTTAATGACGAGCTTCGAGGCAAGTATGACAATCACTGAAATTAAACGCCCACAAGAGCTGTCGCGCTTACGTCGCCTTGCTCTGGCTGCGCAAGGTTTGCTGCAGAATAAGCCTTATGGACGTGGCTTAGTCGGGGCTCGTGAAGCGATTAACCACCTGGGTTATGTTCAGATAGACACCATATCTGTGGTGGAACGAGCCCATCATCATGTTATTCACTCCCGAGTACCTGGGTTTGAGCCACACATGTTGAACCAGCTGTTGATCAATAAAGACATTTTTGAGTATTGGTCGCACGCGGCTGCATTTTTACCCATTACCGATTTTCGCTTTTCCTTGCCCTACAAAAACGCTATCAAAAGTGGGCAAACGCATTGGTTTAGATCACCTGATAAAAAGCTCATGGGAGAGTTGTTGGCTCGCATACGTTCAGATGGCCCGCTGCGGTCTCGAGATGTAGGGACTAGCAGCATCAAACGTGCAGGCTGGTGGGACTGGAAGCCCGCCAAAAAGGCACTTGAACAGCTGTATATGCAAGGCGATCTGATGGTCAGCGACCGCGACGGCTTTCAAAAGACATATGATCTAACCGAGCGGGTATTGCCATCCAACGTAAATTTAAAGATGCCCTCCATGGAGGAGTATGCGGCGCACCTTGTAGACCAACAATTGCGCTGTCATGGGTTTGCTTCACTCAAAGGACTGACCTATTTGCGCCGAAATGCAGAATTACGCAAAGCTGTGAATGCCCTGGTAAATGAAAGGTTGGCACAGGGCGATTTAGAGAGAGTGAAAGTGAGCAGTGGCGATGTATTTATATTGGAAAGGGGAGCGCTCGAACGCCCTCTTCCGTTTTGAAAGAGCGAATGTTGATTCTTTCCCCTTCGACAACAGTGTCATTCAGCGGAGCGGCTCAGGGCGCTGTTTCAATACGACTATCAGCTGGAATGTTATGTGCCCGAAGCCAAGCGTCAGTATGGTTACTTTTGCCTGCCGCTACTTTATCGCGATGCATTTGTTGGCCGGATGGATTGTAAAGTCCATCGCAAAACCAGTCACTTAGAGATCAAGAACTTATATTTCGAGCCACACCCTTTTGATGAACATAGAGTCGTTACTGCTTTTGTGGAAGCCATCGTTCAGTTTTGTCATTTTCAAAAATCTGACTCCGTCTCTTTGAATGCAGTCCAACCTGAACACCTGACTCAGCGGTTGCGCAGCGCGTTAAAACCCCTGGGGTGAAAGGATCTAGGCAGGGGGGGTATCTAAGCTAGGCGTTGCTATTGGAAAAATTTTCCTCGGAGCCATGGCTTCAGGTACATGAATGTGTTGAATGACCGTTTCTAGCCGAATCAAAAACTTTCCTCCATATTAACAACGGGCAGATGACGGCCTGCTGACGTAGATACGTTAGCTGCTATATTAGCGATAACGCTTAAGCGAGAGGATTGCACCAATGACAGGGACAAATAATAAACCATCACGATAGCATTGTTGAGTGATAACCGGGTAAAGGTGCTCTTGGTCATCGCGATTATTGCGGTGGTCTGGGCCGTGGTGGCGCACACCATTGCTGGGTCGCGGGGAGACAGTATGGATGCGCTCGAAGCGCGTCTGGCTGAAACTGAGCGGGAGCATCAACAGATTCAGGCGGAGATGTCTGAGGTTGAAGCCGCGGAGCTTGATTTAGCAACACTGCAGCAGAGAATGAGCGCCCTTGAGGTTGAGCAAGCTGATGCTGAAGCCGAGCTAGCTTCGACGCGAGCAGATATTTCCCACGCTGAAGAAGATTTGAAGGCTTTACGGGGCGAGCGTGAAACCCGCGAAGAAGAAGTGGAGACCCTCAATGAGCAGGTCGACGAACGGAAGAGCAGCCTTGAAGAGCTGAATGAGAACTACGCCGAGGTAGAAAAAGAGAAAGAAGAGGCCGAAGCCGCCCGCGATGCCGCTCAACAGTCTCGTCAAGACGCAGAAGACGCTCGCAGCGAGGCTGAAGCAGACCTTGAAGCGCTCAACGCCGAGATTGAAGAAGCCGAAGCCGCCAGCGATACCGTGCAACAGGCTCGTCAAGAGGCAGAAGATGCCCGCAGTCAGGTTGAAGCTGACCTTGAAGCGCTAAATACTCAGATAGAAGAGGCCAATAACCAACTTTCAGCGGTCGGTGATCGGGTAAGTGAGTTAGAAACAACGCGTGATGCGCTCACCGTTGAAATCACTTCGCTCGAAGTGATGCGCGACGAAGCGCAAACGCCTGAGTGATTTACAGCCTTAACGAATAATACCTCGCAGCGAAGAACTCTAGACGTGTCTCCCCGTTACTTTAACGGGGAGGTTCTAGACGATATCTACTGTTCCGCCAAGGAGTGGTAGGTTCGCTAGAGCTTCATACCGAGTTGGATTATGTCCGCCTATTTGTGGCCTACGATTACGACCGGCACCTTGGGCTGGGTAGCGTTGATGAACGCGACGAGCGCCACGCCTGCGAAGCGCCTTACACTCTACTGCACGTTTCTTAATCCAGGCGATACTATCCGATGCATCGGCGATTTCTGTTACCTCTTTTTTTTGATGTTGCTGGCCTCTTTGGCTGGCTGCGGGGAAACGCCCATCGGGCGCTCCCAATTGGCGTTAGTACCGAACGCGTTAATGGCTGACATGGGGGAAGATGCCTTTAATCAGCTGCGCAATAGCCAGCCGATCAATCGCGATACGCAGGCTAATCAGTTGGTGCAGTGCGTGGCTGAAAAAGTGGTGGCTGGCGCTAAGGCGAGCTACCCAGGGCTCGCTTTCCCTGAACGCTGGGAAGTGGTGGTATTTGAGGATGCTTCCCCCAATGCGTTTGCTCTGCCGGGTGGACGCATCGGGGTGCATAGCGGGCTACTGCGAGTGGCCGAGACGCCAGCCCAGCTAGCGGCGGTGATTGGGCACGAGGTGGGGCATGTGTTGGCGGATCATGGCAATGAGCGGCTTACCCAGCAGCTTGGCATTAAAGCCGTGTTATTGGTGGTGGGGTTATTAGGGGAAGAGGAATTTGGCAACCAGCAATTGATGCAGGCTTTGGGTATCGGTGCCCAGTTGGGCATTAGCCTGCCTTTCAGCCGCACCCATGAGGAGGAGGCCGATTTGATGGGCTTGGAAATTATGGCCCGTGCGGGGTTTGACCCGCAGCAGAGCGTGACCCTGTGGCGCAACATGGCTGCTAGCGGTGGTGGTCAGCCCCCTGAATTTCTTTCTACGCATCCTGCCCATGAATCGCGCATTCGGGCATTACAGCAAGGGCTGGAAAAGGCCACGGCCAGCTATCGTACGGTTACGCCTGCTGAATGTTGAGGTGAGTGGCATCGCGTTATTGATAAAATAAGAAAAATTGCCACGTGACGTCGGGAGTGTGGGGCTGTGCCATTACAGAAACAACAGTATCAGGTGCATGGGTTAACCGGGCAGTTTTGCGATGCCAGCCGTGAGTTGATGTATCGCCGCTCTATCCAGGAAAGCGTGCGGCTTGAGTTTAGCTTTGCTGTGAGCGTTGCGGCATGTGTCTTTGGCATGTTCGCGATTGCGGATTACTACCTGCTGGGCCTTACCAGGGAGTTCTATCTGCTGCTTACCATGCGAATAGTGGTGGTGAGCATTTGCCTGTTGGTGGCACTCGTTGTGCGGCGCTGGGGTGGCAATGATTACCGTGCTTGGTTGCACGCCTTACCGCTGTGGGTATTTGCCACGGGCATTATATTGATTGTCCCCCTACGACCCGAAAGCCTCCCCACTCAAATCACCGCGGTGGTGGTGGCTACCATGGCGTTTTATCTTCTGATTCCCAATCCGCTAACAGTCGTGACAGCGGCCAGCCTCTATTTAAATATTGGCTTTTTAGTGGCTGCGGTGCTGTTCGCAAGTCTTGCCCCGATAGCGACGCTACTGGTCGCACTGTTGCTGATTATGGGCAGCGTTGTAGGGTTTTTCGCCCTGCTGCGCTTGGAATGCCTGCAGCGTAAGCAATATGCACTGCTTCAAGAAGAGCGAGAGAATAACCACCAGTTACACAAAGAGATCGCGCACCGAAAATCACTGGAAGAACAGCTGAGGGTAGTCGCTGAGCAGGACGCGCTGACCAGCCTGAATAATCGCGGCCATTTTATAAAACTGGCTAAAGATCTGTTGCAGCACTCGCAAACCCACAAGGTGCCATTCAGCCTGTTTATGATCGATGTGGATCACTTCAAACAAATTAACGACACCTGGGGGCATAGCCATGGGGATTGGGTGCTAACCAAGATTGCCGAAGTCTGTGCAGAATCGCTGCGCCCAACGGATGTGATAGGACGTTTTGGTGGTGAAGAGTTTGTTGTCGCACTCCCAGACACCAGCTCGAGCGATGCGCAAATGGTAGCAGAGCGTTTGAAAAAGAAGGTGGCTGAACTTTCGTTAACAGAAGAGATGGGCAAACTGCGCCCAAGCGTCACCGTTGGCGTGGCGGCTACCGATTCAGAGGAAGCCGATCTGGAGTCTTTAATTAAACGAGCGGATGAGATGCTTTATGTTGGCAAACGCGCTGGGAGGAACCAAGTCGTCGTCTGCAGCGATGTCGTCGAAGCACCAGATTCACCCGTTGGCAGCAAGTAGCGCTTTCCTATGCCCCCATCACTGCTGCTAATGCTCGCCGACACCCTTCTAATTCTCCACGTGCTGTTTGTGGCCTTCGTGGTGTTAGGCCTGGTCGCCATTTACGCAGGCTACTTCTTCAGCTGGCGGTGGGTTCGCAATAGAACCTTTCGTATCATGCATCTATGCGCCATAGGTTATGTGGTGGTTCAGGCTTGGCTTGGCGTGGTTTGCCCGTTAACCACCTGGGAAATGGCGCTGAGGGCAGAGGCAGGCGCCGTCACCTATTCGGGCTCGTTTATTCAGTACTGGCTGCACAGCCTGCTCTATTTCACTTTGCCAGAGTGGGTGTTTGTGGTGGTGTACACGCTATTCGGTAGCCTGGTGTTGGCCAGTTGGTTTGTGGTGAAGCCGCGTCAGCACTCTTCCTAGAAAATGGGCGTGTACTAAACTTTGCGTATCACACTGTGCTTGGGAGCGAATCCATGCGGCACCTATACCTAATGCGGCACGCCAAGGCTAAACAGCCCAGTGGCGATATGACCGACCACCAACGGCCGTTGCGAAAGCGTGGTAAACGTCAGGCAGCGGCGATGGCGCATGTGCTGCAGCACTGGCAAGCGTTAGAAGGGGGGATTTACGCCAGTACAGCGGTTCGCACGCGGGAAACCTTCGACGAGATCGCAGCGCAACTGCCTGATCGTACCCTGGTCAATCAGGTTCACTTCGATGAAGACCTTTACACGTTCGATGGTGGCGGGCTGCAGGCATGGCTCGAATCGCTGCCGAATGAAGCCGAAAGGGTGCTGGTGATTGGGCATAACCCGGCGCTGCATGATCTGGCTCGTTGGCTCGACAAGACCGCGCCGCATTCACTGCCCACCGGGAGCGTGCTGCATTTCACGCTGTCCGGCTCTTCCTGGGAAAGCGTGAGGCAGGGCGGAGCCAAGCTGGCAGGGTGCCAGACCCCGGAAGCGGCCAGTTATCCTCTTTTTCAGCGCCTTGCCCCCCGACCACCCAAACGCAATAACGACACTACCAGCCGCATTCGTGACATGCTGGAGCACCAGTATCAGATGATCCGTACCTTGGAAGCTGGTGTCATCGCAGGTGTTGATCCTGAGTTCCTGCACCAGTACCGGGTCAATCTGCGTCGTAGCCGGGCAGTGGGTGAATCCGTGCGCGCCATTACCCGAGTGCCTGGCCTGAAAAAGATGCTTAAGCGGCTCAAGCAACGTGCCCAGGCTACCAGTGACCTGCGTGATATTGATGTGTTTCTGGAGGATATAGCCAAGACGCCCCCGCCGCTCACTTCTGGTAGTCGCCAGGGATTGATGCAGTGGCTCCAGGCTTGCCAGCGGGAGCGCCACCAGGCGCTATGTCAGCAGTTAAATGCACCGGCGTATGCTGAAGAGATGGAGGCATGGCAGCACTTTATCGCTTCCGATGACGTTGGTAAGGCACTTTCGAAACTTACGCCAAAGCGTATCCGTACGGTACTGAATGAGCGTATCGCACGCCACGATGAAGACCTGGCGGCACTCTCGCTGGATACCCATGACACCGGGTTCCATGAACTGCGTAAGGGCGTGAAGCGGATTCGTTACCTGGCTGATCTGAATCCAGAGACCCCTGAGCCGTTTCTATCTCAATTGAAGCACCGCCAGCGCCTGCTCGGCGAGTATCAAGACCTGTGTTCCCGTCAGGCCTGGCTGGATGCCTTTGGCGCAAGCCCCGATAACGACCCGCAGCAACAGCAGGAGTGTGTTCAGGGGCGCGATTCGTTAGAGAAGCCGAAGCTTGTGCTGCGCAAGGAAGTATTGGCGTTGGAACCTCTGGCCAACGTGTCCCCGTAACAACGTAATCAGGTAGCCTTGCCGCCAATCGTTACGCGATATATGATTCGTATATGCTTCATATTCGTTTCATATATTGGGTGGTGTGATGGGTATCGTTAAGATCAATGATCAGTTGCATGAGGATATTCGCAAAGCCAGCTCGGTGATGGTGCGCTCTATCAATGCCCAGGCTGAGTATTGGATAAAGGTGGGCATGCTTGCCGAGGCCAATCCGGGCATGACCTTCTCTGACATCATGCGTGAGCAAATGAAGCAAGCCGACGTTGAAGTAAGGAAGGTGGCCGGTGAGTGAGCTGACGCTAAAAAGCGAGGAGGAGTTGCGTTTGATGCGGGAAGCCGGACGGCTACTCGGATTGGTGTTCAGTCATCTCGACCATCGGATAGCGCCCGGCGTATCCACCATGGCTATTAACGATTGGGCCGAGCGCTATATCGTCGATCAATTGCAGGCTCGACCGGCCAGTAAGGGGCAATACGATTACCAGTACGTATTGAATGCCTCAGTCAACCACGTGGTGTGCCATGGCATTCCATCCGAGAAGCAAATACTCAAAACAGGCGATATCGTCAATGTCGACATTACCCTGGAGAAAGACGGCTTTATTGCTGACTCCAGCAAGATGTATCTGATTGGCGATGTGACTCCCTATGCCAAGCGACTGGTCGATAAAACCTACGAGGCCATGTGGCAAGGAATACACGCGGTCAAGCCAGGTGTGACAGGTGGGTGATGTAGGCTACGCAATTCAGCAATATGCCGAAAAACACGGATACTCTGTCGTTCGTGAGTATTGCGGCCATGGAGTAGGTCGCGAAATGCATGAAGAGCCGCAAGTGCTGCATTACGGGAAGAGAGGCAGAGGCCTGGCGTTGAAAGAAGGGATGGTGTTTACCATCGAGCCCATGATTAATCAGGGCAGGGCCAAGATAAAAACCAAGCGGGATGGCTGGGCGGTGGTGACCAGTGACAAGAAATTGTCTGCTCAGTGGGAGC
The DNA here is from genome assembly GCF_009728585.1 of Halomonas sp. PA16-9. NCBI lineage: Bacteria > Pseudomonadati > Pseudomonadota > Gammaproteobacteria > Oceanospirillales > Halomonadaceae > Halomonas > Halomonas sp. PA16-9. Next base: position 2,191,855 of record NZ_CP040451.1, read on the forward strand.
ATACGGTAGCGGTCACATCCTCTGGTTTCGAAGTGCTAACACTCCGCGATGACGAGTGCCTCCCTACTGAGATTAACCCATAACGGCCATGATCTATCCTCCTTCGTTTAAGCGCCCTGTATGTTTAAGGGCCGTAGCCTGAAATCGATCTGGCGAAGCATATCAGGTGCGTTAAGCTGAAATGGTGGATGTGGCATAGCTAGGCATGCTTTCCCTTGCATGGTGTCTATGATTCACCTATTCCATATCGCTTACCAGCTAAATGAAAAGGATGTCTACGATGGCGAAAAAACCGACAGGTAACGGAAAAGGCAGTACGCCAGCGGGTGAGTTACTCGCCACTGTTTCATGCGGCACCGAGAAAATTGCTAAGGCAGCCTTAGAGCGGGGCGGCAGTTGCCTTGAAACCGGGCGCTTTCTGATTAGCTATCGTGAGGGGCGGGTAGAAGAGGGCATTAAGTCGCTAAAAGCCCAGAAATTTCGCATCGCTGATGCGCGGGATTTCACCGATCAAGCCGTTAGCCTGGAAGATGCCGGAGATGCTGAGGCAATGGTATTTCCGGAGATTGGAGTAGCGCTGGTAGGCGGCGATGCCCTACAGCAGCATGGCATGAGTGCGCTGGGTAAAGTAGCCGCGGATAGTCCCATCGAAATTATTGAGCCAGAGTATTTCGCCTTTTCTGAAAATTCTGAATATCTACGGGGTTTTTTGCGGGCAGCCAGCACCATCGCTCGTGATCTTGGCGTTGAGCTGGATTTGGAAGAAGGCGAAGAGAACCTTGAAGAGGACGCCCTTCGGCCAACTTGGGGGCTAAAACGCTGTAAGGTGCCGCAAAGTAGCTGGAGTGGCGCGGGTATAAAAGTCGCCGTTCTGGATACCGGGATGGATCTTGGCCACCCGGATTTCGAGGGTAGGGAGTTCGTTACCCGCTCATTCATTGGGGAGCCGGTGCAGGATATCAACGGGCACGGTACTCACTGTATCGGCACGGCCTGTGGCCCCCAGGCGCCCGGTGAAAACACTCAGCGTTACGGGATCGCGTATGAGGCGCAGGTCTTCGTCGGCAAGGTGCTGACCAACTCGGGCAGCAGTACCGGGGCGGGCGTTCTCGCTGGCCTAAACTGGGCCATAGCCAACCGGTGTGAAGTGATCTCGATGTCGCTTGGCAGCCAGAGCCCGGTGCAGGCCGCCTACACCCATGCTGGTGAAGCGGCGCTGCGTAATGGGTGCCTCGTTATCGCTGCAGCGGGAAATTCTGCAACCAATACAGGGGCGCCTGCCAACTCGCCTACCGTGATGTCGGTGGCGTCTCTCGATCCGAACCTGAAGCCTTCCAGCTTTTCCAATCATGGCAAGATCGAAATTGCCGCGCCTGGGCGCGATATCTTCTCCTCATGGCCCCGGCCCACTCGCCATAAGACGATCAGTGGCACCAGCATGGCGGCACCACACGTGGCAGGCTGCGCGGCACTGTGGGCACAGTCTGATGCCTCATTACGGGGAAGGAAACTGTGGCAACAGCTAGTGGCTTCGGTGCAAGAGCTGCCATCGCCTGAATCCCGCGTGGGAGCTGGGTTGGTACAAGCGCCTTGATGTTGGGCGACGCACTGGGCAGGCGCTCCTTTCAGGCCGCCTAGTGCACTTACTAGGGAGGTACGCCAGATGCCAGCGGTAGCGCTATGGTTGATCACTATTTCCAGCGATCAACCGATAAATGAAATGGCCACACGTCTCAGCGCTGAAGGATTAAATATCCAGGAGGTGCTGGAGGAGATCGGTTGCATTACCGGCTCGGCTGACGATGCCACGGCGGAACGGCTGAAAAAGATCAAAGGCGTAGTGGATATAGCGCCTGATATGCAGATCGATATGGGGCCACCGGGCTCTGAGGAGACTTGGTAAGCTCGGTAAATATTTCACTGGGCTTAATGACGCTATGGTTTTAGTGGAGATGTGATATGGCAACCCCCGCAAAGAACACTGTTTGCCTTTGGTACGATGGTGGTGCAGAAGAGGCAGCACGCTTTTACGCTGATACCTTTCCTGATTCGTTTGTCAGGGCGGTTCATCACGCACCGGGAGACTTTCCATCGGGTAAGCAAGGGGATGTATTGACCGTAGAGTTTACCGTGATGGGCATTCCGTGCCTTGGACTCAACGGCGGGCCTGGGGTTACGCACAATGAGTCGTTCTCTTTTCAGGTCTCAACGAATGACCAAGCCGAAACGGATCGCTATTGGAATGCCATTGTTAGCAATGGTGGCGAGGAAAGTGCCTGTGGCTGGTGCAAGGATAAATGGGGAATATCGTGGCAGATAACGCCTGCTGTACTGATTAACGCCATTACCGACCCTGACCCTGCCGCCGCTAAACGCGCATTCGACGCAATGATGCAGATGAGAAAAATCAACGTCGCTGACATTGAGGCGGCGCTTCACGGTTGAGTATAGGACTGGTTGACTCTTCGTTTAAATTAAGAATATTTTGCAAGTCGGCTTGATTAGGTATTATGAGCATTGAACCTCAATATGTCACTTACCATTAGCCACGTCAGAAAATCCTGATCTCACCGGTGTTTCCCGGTAGGTGGCGGGTGGAGTAAAGCTATCCAGTTCCCGGAAGCAGGTAATGATGATGAGTAAGCATGTGCCAATACCCCCCGAATGGCAGGCCGATTTTCTGCTTAAGCAATTCTCGTTGTCGCACCGACTTGGCTACTCGTTGTCTGGCGTGGTGTTGGTGTTTTTACCCATTTTTACTATTTTGGACGCGACACTGGTCAGCTACGCTGATGGGGAGTTGATATGGAAACATATTCTCTTCCGCCTGCCCGCAGTTATTTTGGCGATTACTTTTTTGCTGCTCCATCATAAGAAAGACCCGGGCTTTTGGGCTTATCCGCTATTGCTGACGTTGAATCTTTCAATAGTGGGCATGATGGCTGCCATGTTTGTATTGCACTATTCGGAGCAGGGCGGACATCTTCTCTACATCACCCAGGGGCTAACCTTGGTCATTATTACTGTGGCTACAGCGACCGTCTACGGTGCTAGAGATCTGGCTTTGATATACGGCTTGCCGCTTACAGCAGTAATCGCTTTTATTGTTTTTTCAGGCAGCCCGTTTCCAGATAACCCCATTCATTTGGCCTTCATTCCCGCTGCGATAGGGATAGGTGTAGTCATTGCCACTATGCTTTACCAGGAACACCAGCGCACTTTTATTGCCAGCCAGCAACTTGAGCATAGCGCTTTGACCGACGCGCTGACCGGCTTGCCCAACCGGCGCTCGATGCAAACAGACTTGCAGGCAGAGTGGAGCCGCGCTAAGCGCGACGAACAATGTTTTGCCGTGTTGATGGCCGACTTGGATCGCTTCAAGGCTGTTAATGACCAGCATGGCCATGAAGTGGGTGATGAGGTGCTCACCATTCTTGCTACACGGTTCACTAATACTCTTCGGGGTGGAGACCGGGTTGCCCGCTGGGGAGGAGAGGAATTTTTGCTACTGATTCCAAACGCTACCGAGGAGAGCGCTATGGCCGTCGCCGAAAAGGTACGTCGAGCAGTTGCTGAGCCGCCCTTTGCCACCTCAGCAGGCAACTTGGCGGTTACATTGAGCCTGGGTGTTGCGCTTCACCGCCAGACCGAGAGCATTGACGAAGTGATCAGCCGCGCCGACAAGGCGCTTTATCGTGCTAAGCAAGAAGGCCGCAACCGTGCGGTACTGGCAGGCGATAGATTGGGCACGGTGTTTTCTGCAATTGCCTCAACCTCATAAAGCATCTAACACATCAAAGTGATCGCAGTTAGCTATATCCACGAGCTCGACTTGGGTATGGATAGTCTTTAACGCGGCAACAAAATCGTGTGCTTGTTGGCGGAAAGCGGGCGGATCGCTTTCGGCGATCACCACTTGGCATGAGGGTAGTTTGCTCGAATCGGCAAATATAGGACTTAACGCAAGCGCTTGGGGTGGAGTGAGCTCCAGCGCTTCGTTAACGTAGGTATCCACCAATGGTGTTAGGTCATAAACGCCGCTAACCAGTATCAACTTATCAATGGGTATATCACCACTGGTGGCTACCCAGTAGGCTAGCTGGGCACCGGCGCTATGGCCGCCTAATACAATAGACCACACGCCACCGTTATCCGCGAGGGCGTTGCATGCCGCCCCAATCCCCTCAATGCATTGGCTCACCATGGTGTTAATGGAGGTTTCCGGTGCTAAGCCGTAACCCAGGGAGGCGAAGGCCATACCACGGGCCAGGTAGCGTTCAGCCAGAAAGTCCGTCGCGGTGTTATCCAGCGCCTGCCAGTAGCCGCCGTGAATAAATAGCATCAATGGCCAGGGGCCCGCGGTACTTTCCGGGACGAACAGGTTGAGACGGGCCGCCGGATCTTCACCGTAGCGCAGGTAATCGGCTGGTGGCGTGCCACCAGGTCGATACCTAAAGCTGCCTGGCGCGTTAAAGTGGCTTCGAAATCCCGAGCGAAATGGCTCGGCGAGTAGGCGAGGTTCAGGGGTATTCAGTCATAACATACCTCTATTAGGTAACGGCATCACGCACATGAAACTGCGGATCCTGGTACTCACCGCTTTCCATTACCTCGCGGAAGTGCTGGGCGGCCTGCCAAACATCTTCAAAACTGAGATACAGCGGGGTAAAACCAAAACGCATTAGGCCGGGTTCCCGGTAGTCGCCGATCACGCCGCGGGCAATCAAGGCTTGAACGATAGCGTAGCCGTTTTGACTATCCACCAGTGATACCTGGCTGCCGCGCTCACTGGCTGATGGGGTTATATCGTCAATATTATGAGTGGTAAAAATATCGCTTAAACACTCTCGAAACAGGTCGCTCATTGCCAGACTTTTTTCTCTCAGCGCCTGCATGTCCACCTCGCTCCATAGGGCGAGTGAGGCTTCCAGAGCGGCGTAGGCAAGTGCCGAATGGGTGCCAGTGCGAAAGCGGGAAATATCCCCCGCTGGGGTGTAATCCGCTTCAAAAGCGAAGGGCGATGCATGGCCGTGCCAGCCGGAAAGCGGCTGCCAACCTTTGTCTTGGTGATCGCTATGCACGTATAAAAAAGCTGGCGCGCCAGGGCCGCCGTTAAGGTACTTGTACGTACAGCCTACGGCGTAGCGAGCACCGCAACCGTTTAGATCAATGGGCAGTGCGCCTGCGGAATGGGCCAAATCCCAGATGACTTCCGCGCCGTGGTCGTGCACCAGTTTCGTGGTGGTGGCTATATCGCGTAATTTGCCAGTACGGTAATTAACTTGGCTCAGTACCACCACGGCTACACCGTCGAGGTGTTCGGCCAAGTTGCCTCCTTCGGGCAGGAAGCGGTGCTCGGCGCCACTCACCCGGCAATAGCCTTGGGCGATGTAGCCATCGGTCGGGAAGTTGCCGCCTTCGCTAAGAACCGCCTGGCGACCCTCCTTGCCTTGGCCGAGGATATACCCCAGCAGCTTGAAGATATTTAGCGTGATATTGTCAGTGACGCTTACCTCACCGCGTTGCGCACCAATCACCGGGGCTAGCAGATTGCCCAAGCGTTCCGGAGCATCGAACCAGCCCTGGTTCCAGCCTTTGATCAGTTGGTCGCGCCATTGATCCAGAGTCTCATCGACCGCCTGTTTGGCGGCCTTCGGTTGAGCGCCCAGTGAGTTCCCATCAAGATAAAGCACGCCTTCAGGCAGGGCGAAATGGCTTTTAAAGTCTGCCAATGGGTCTTGGCGGTCACGCTCACGAACACTATCCAGGCTTACAGGCATATGGCTGCTCCGAAAAATTGTATGTCGCTGTTTTGAATATCAAGACGGTAGTTAAACTGGGTGCGCAGCAGCGCGCCAAGTGCTTATATCGTCGTCCGAACACTCCACAGTTCCGGGAAGAACTGAAGATCCAGCGCTTTGACCAGATAGTTCACCCCAGCCGTTCCGCCTGTGCCGCGTCTATAGCCAATGATACGCTCGACCGTTTTCATGTGGCTGAATCGCCAGCGCTGAAAGTTGAATTCGACATCCACCAATTTTTCAGCAAGCTCGTATAAATCCCAGTGTTGTTCGCTGTTGCGGTAGATTTCCGTCCAGACCGCTTCCACCTCGCTACTGGCGGTGTAGGGGATACTCCAATCGCGTTGGGTTTTGCTTTCCGGAATGCTGAAACCGCGTTTGGCAAGCAGCTGCAGCACGATATCGTAAAGACTGGGCGAGTGGAGGGATTCCTGAAGTTTTTGGTAGTGTTTGGGTTTTGATCTGTGGGCTTCGATTAGCTTGGCGTTCTTGTTACCCAACAGGAATTCCATTTCCCGATATTGATAGGACTGAAACCCAGAGCTTTGGCCAAGGCTGTCTCGGAAGCTGGCATAGTCGGCGGGGGTCATGGTGACCAACACTTCCCAGGCCTTGATAAGCTGTTCCTGAATTCTGGAAACCCGCGATAGCATCTTGAAAGCAGGGCGCAGGTTATCTTCTTGAATATGCGCTGCGGCACCATGAGCTTCGTGAAGGCAAAGTTTGATCCATAGCTCCGATACTTGATGGATAACGATGAAGAGTAATTCATCGTGTTCATCAGAAGCCGGATTTTGGCAAGCAAGCAAAGGTTCCAGATCCAGGTACTGGCCGTAGCTAATATCCTGATCCCAATGAATGGCTTCATTATCGACGCTGTTTTCTTCAGGAGTCGTCATTTTATTCTGCCTTGGTTGCTGTGCAATGTGTGGTTGTTGTCGTTTGTTTGCAAGCCTGTTCTTTAGGTTCACCTAAGTCCCAGAGTATACCGGCGGCGAGCTTCAGACCCTGCTCGATAATCGTTTCGAGCAGGTACTGATACGATCACAGTGTTTTATGAGAAAGGTGATCTTGAGCAATGCTATGTCGACATTCCCTTTCTCCCTAAGCTTGCAAAGTGATGTGTGAACGTCGGATATTGAACTTGGTGGCTACTTTTTTCACTAGCTAGGCATTCATTGTCTAGCTTTTCATAGACCGGCTTTTACTGACGAATGCCTACTATAAGGAAGAACCATAGTGCTCACTATCATCATCACCGTGGCGATCATCGCCGTTATCGCGTTTTACGTCATCGGTATCTACAACCGACTTGTGTCTTTGAAAAATCGCTTTGAGAACGCCTTTGCGCAAATTGAAGTGCAACTTAAGCGTCGGCATGACCTGATTCCTAATCTGGTAGAGACCGCCAAAGGTTATCTCAGCCATGAACGGGAGACGCTGCAGTCGGTCATCGAAGCTCGTAATACAGCCGCCGCTGGGCTAAAAGCGGCCGCGGCAAATCCAGGCAGTGCCAAAGCCATGGCAGACCTGGGCGGCGCAGAAGGTGCACTGACTCAGGCAATGGGGCGGCTCAATGTGGTCATGGAAGCCTATCCGGATTTAAAAGCCTCGCAAAATATGCAGCAATTGTCAGAAGAGCTAACCAGCACTGAAAACAAGGTGGCCTTTGCGCGGCAGTCATTTAATGATGCGGTGATGCACTACAACACCTATCGGCAGAGCTTCCCGCCGGTAGCAGTGGCTGGCATGTTCGGCCATGGGCAGGATGCCTCGTTGTTGGAGTTTGAAGACAGTGCCCAGATTCAAGTGGCGCCGACGGTGTCGTTCTAAGCTCAGGGAAAACGCGACATGGATTTTTTTACCGCGCAGGATCACGCTCGTCGTAAAACCGGACGTCTGGTTGTTTTGATGGTACTGGCAGTACTCGCCCTAATTGTTGTTACCACGCTGGCAATTGCCATCGCGCTGCATCTAATGGGGGAACAATCCGCTACACAAACCAATCTTTCTGCTCAGGGATGTGGTCGGCACTCTCGATTGAACTGGTCACTGGCGTTGCTATTGCGGTGTTGGCCGTCGTGGTGCTGGGCGGGCTATTTAAACGCAGTCAGCTAAGGCGTGGTGGCCGGGTAGTGGCAGAAGCCCTTGGTGGACGCGAGATCAATCTTAATACCCGTGATGCTGATGAGCGGCGTATTCTCAATGTGGTTGAAGAGATGGCGATTGCCTCTGGAACGCCAGTGCCCTCCGTGTATGTGCTGGAGGAGGAGAGCATCAATGCCTTCGCCGCAGGTTATCAAACCAATGACGCAGTGATCGGGATTACTCGTGGCACGATCCGAAACCTGACACGGGATGAGCTGCAGGGCGTCGTAGCTCATGAGTTTAGCCATATTCTGCATGGTGATATGCGGTTGAATATGCGCCTGATCAGCATCCTCCATGGCATTCTAATCATTGGCTTATTGGGCGGTACACTGCTGCGTAGTATGCGTTTTCGACGGGTGGGCGGTGGAAAACGTGACAACTCAGGCGCTGTCGTTTTAGCGCTGGGGGCGGCGCTAATGCTGATCGGCTACGCGGGTACCTTCTTTGGTAACTTGATCAAGTCGGCGGTTAGTCGGCAGCGTGAATATCTGGCGGATGCCTCTGCGGTGCAGTTTACCCGCAACCCTCAGGGGATTGGCAACGCGCTGGTTAAAATCGGCTCGCACACCCAGGGCTCTTACCTGCAAGCGACACAGGCGGCGGAATTCAGCCATCTGTTCTTCGGTCAAGGCGTGCGGCAGGGCTTTAGCCAAATGATGGCCACCCATCCGCCGATTAAAGATCGTATCAAGCGGGTCATGCCCGATTGGAATGGCCGCTTCGAAGTCACTTGGCCCATCCAGGAAGCCGAGAATGGCGCAACAGAACCAGAAGGCAACGGTGAGCGGTCTGAAGCGGAGCCCAGATTTGGCTCGGGAACAGCAACGGGAACGGGGGCAATGGCGGCTGTGTTAACCGGTGCCTCTGCTCAAACCGCCATTAACACCATGGGCCAGCCTGACCAGCGCCATCTTAACCAGGCTAGAGCGACACTAGATGCGCTACCTGAACGGATTAAAATCGCCGCCCATGAGCCCTATGCCGCTCGTGCTTTGATTTATTCACTACTGCTCAGTCAGGATAAGAAAATGCGTCAGCATCAGCTCAAGGAGTTGCATCAAGTTGCACTGCCAGATGTTTACCGTGCGCTGTTGGATTATGGCCCGGAAATGTTGAGGCTGGATGTACAGTTACGCTTGCCACTGATTGAGCTGGTGCTGCCAGCGTTGCGTTCGCTCTCAATGGAGCAGGCCCAGCATTTTCGCCTCTGTATGGAACGGTTGATCGAGGCAGATGGTCAGGTCAGCCTGTTGGAGTGGACGCTATATCAGTTGGTGTTGAATAACATCAGCAAGCAAGGCAGTGGGCCTGCAAACCTCAAGATAAACGACCTGCAGCGGGAGTGTCAGCTGCTACTGACGGTGCTTGCCACCGCCGGTCAAGATGACCCGGTTGAGATAAGCGCTGCGCTTAATGCCGCTGAGCGTGAGCTGCCATTCTCATTGAGGGCCACTGACGATATAAGTGATATGCGTGCACTCAGCCTGGCGGTTGAGCGCTTGCGACGTTTAAAGCCTTTGCATAAGCCCGCGCTGTTGCAAGCGATGGCGCGCTGTATTGAACATAGCGGACGTATTTTGCCCGCCGAAGCCGAACTGTTCCGTGCCATGGCCGATATTCTCGATTGCCCAATGCCGCCACTGTTATCAGATGAGGCATAGGCAGCCATTCGCGCTAAAGGGGGGAGCCTCAACCATGGATGAAACGGAATCTTTAAATCGAGCCATCCATGAGGAGGTCGCGCTGTTTCCATATGATGCGGCTTGGCCAACTCTATTTAAGCAGGAGCGAGACAGGCTGCTGGATTTATTTCCAGATGAGTTCCTAGCCATTGAGCACATCGGAAGTACCGCTGTTCCTGGTCTCTCGGCCAAGCCGATCATCGATATCCTGGCAGGCGTAGAGTCAATGCACCAGGCTGATGACTTGCTGGAGCCGTTGTGCCGTGCCAAATATGCGACATCATTAGCGTACAACGCTTCCTTGGTCGGGCGGCGTTGGTTAATGCGATGGGCCGAGGGGCGTAGGACGCATCATCTGCATCTTATGGTGTATGGCGGTGAAGAGTGGCATCGGCGATTGGCTTTTCGCAATAGACTGCGCGCTGATACTGAACTGGCGCAACGTTATGAGAAAAAGAAGCGCCTGTGGGCGGCGGAATTTACGTCAGACCGAGAAGCCTATACGGCGGCGAAAGGGGATTTCATTAAACAGGCGCTCAAGAATGCCTCTTAACCACAGCAGTCAATGTCGCGTCTGTTTTGCAGACCTTTCTACAGTAACGCTTAGCGCGTCAAATGAAATGGGAGGTTAAAGTGAAGGCTATCAAAACATCTCTAATGTTTGTGGGGGATCAGGCCGGTAAAGCCGAAGAAGCTATCAAGTTTTACACTTCGCTATTTGAGAACTCGAAAATCATCGATATCGAGCGTGTCGAAGCTGGGGGCATGATCCCGAAGGGGCAGTTAAGCTCGCCCGCTTCTCGATAAACGGCACTCTCTTCCTGGCAATGGATAGCTATTACGACCATCAGTTCAGTTTTACGCCATCAATGTCATTACACGTTGAGTGCGGCTCAGAGAAAGAAATAGAAGACGTATTTAAAGCATTGAGCGATGGAGGTAAGGTTTTGATGCCTCTAGATAATTACGGCTTTAGTGAAAAATTCGGATGGTTGAATGATAAATACGGCGTTTCCTGGCAGCTGAACCTTTCCAGCTAGCACGTTAACATTCTTTTAGCTTGGCAACGGAAAAATACAAGAGAGCGCTTATGTTTGAGTATACATTGCTGCACTGGATGACTTTTTTATCAGCGGCCGTGCTTTTAAACCTATCGCCGGGGCCAGATATTGCCTACATACTGGGGCAAACATTACGTAGCGGGCGACGACAAGGGTTTGCCGCTATGTTTGGGATTTGGACAGGAGCGGCGCTACACGTAGTAATGGCCGCAGTTGGTCTTTCGGCTATTTTAGCCACCTCCGCATTGGCGTTTTCGATTGTTAAATGGGTAGGGGCCGCTTACCTGATATGGCTCGGTATTAAAATGTTGCTGTCTCAAGGGGATCAGTTTGTCGCTGCAGAAAAGCCGGGTAACAAGAACCTCTCCGCTGTTTATTGGCAGGGCATGCTGGTATCAGCGCTAAACCCCAAAGTCGCTATCTTCTTTCTGGCTTTCCTGCCGCAATTTATCGTGGAAGGCGCTGGCCCAGCCGAGGCACAGCTTTTATTGCATGGCAGCCTTATTATTGCAGTTGCTGCCTTAATAGAACCTCCTCTGGTTCTGGCTGGCGCTAAGTTGGGTGCTTACTTAAAGAGAAAGCCACGCGTTGGTTTGTGGATGGATAGAAGCTTGGGGCACTTTTCGTCGCGTTGGGTGCACGGTTGGCAGCCAGTGCAAGGTAGGCTACGTGATGCTATTTTTACTTTTGAAGTGCTGGGGGCGGTGTCTCTTTTCGTTGAAATGGAGGATGATGATAATGCCTGCCTACGCCGTTGCTCTTATCCGCGAAACCCGATTCGATCCTGAAATTAAACAATATTTAGAAGGCATTGATGCAACCCTCGCACCATTTTCGGGCAAATACCGCGTGCATGGTGGGCCATACATTCCGCTTGAGGGGGCATGGGCAGGCGATATGGTGGTGATTGAGTTTCCTTCCATGGAGCATGCGCAAGGTTGGTATGACTCGGCTGCTTATAAAGCGATCCGCCCATTGCGTACCCGGAATACAGAGGGCGATGTGCTATTAGTTCAAGGTGTACCAGAAGGGCATAAAGGAGCGGACATCCTTGGGTAGCGATAGCCACTCCTTATACTTCAGCGTATTTACGATGAAAGATCATTAACTATAATTTAGGCCGGTTGAGGTGATGGCGTGCTTTCCAACACTACCTGCAACTCTTCAACAAGCGTTTCAACTTTCTGTATCGCGGCAGCAACCGATTTGGCCAATACCTCGCCGCCCACTTCCTGCCCTTCGATCGCGATGTAGTGAACGCGAGTGATGCCGATAAATGCCAGTGCTGTGGCCAAGTGTGGCTCAAGGTGGTTCATATGGGCCATTTCTTCACCTGGCGCCATATTTACACCGCCTCTAGCGGTGAGCACAACGGCATGCCTTTTTCGGTCTGTGAGCTTGGGTATGTAAGGGTCTATCGGGTTGGTGTCATCGAATTCTACCGTTCGGCCGGGCCGTACTACTTGGTCGACCCACGCCTTGAGGGCGGCAGGCATCCCGAAGTTGTAAAGCGGCGTTCCGATTACCACAATATCAGCAGCAATTAACTCATCAATCAGCTGGTCACTCTCTGTTAGTGCGTTCTTCATCCAGGATTCTCGGTGCTCTTCGGGAGCGAAGGCAGACGCAATCCAGTCGTGGCTAATAATCGACGGCGGGTTTTGACCTATATCGCGATAGGTAACCGTGTCTTGCGGCCGGCCTGATTGCCACTGGCTGACAAACTGATAAGTCAAATGGCGGCTATGCGAACCGTGGTTATCTGTGCCAGCAATGCCGGGGCGGGCGCTAGCGTCTATATGCAGGATGTGTGTCATGGTGGCCTCCTAATCTGAGTTAAACTCATCTATGATTAACAACAGGCTTAGCTTAGGCTGTGCCTTTCAGCCTGAACAAACGATCTTTTCTTGCAGCTATAGATGAGTGAAGCTCATTCATGAACCATCGCCGATTACCTTCGCTTTCAGCACTCCGAGCTTTCGAAGCCGCTGCCCGCCATGAAAGCGCCAAGCAGGCCGCGCAGGAGCTGTCGGTGACTGCCACTGCCATTAGCCATCAGGTTCGGGGTCTTGAAGAGGCGCTAGGCGTTACCCTATTTTTACGTAAACCCCGACAGTTGGCGCTGACACCTCAGGGCCGTGAGCTACTGCAGGTTCTGGAGACTGCGTTTGATAGCATTAGTCATGTTGTCGAGCGGTTGAGTGCTGTACCTGTTCGCCAAACCGTTACGCTCTCTACAACGCCAGCGGTTGCGGTGCGCTGGTTGCTGCCCTGGGTGTGTATGTTGCGCGACTCCCATCCAGATATAGATCTGCGTATTCATGCTTCGCATGAGTCGGTTCCTCTGGATGGGGTAACGGCAGACATTGCCATTCGCTATGGCGATGGCCGTTGGCCAGGGTTGGTCGCGGAAAAGCTGTTTGATAACACCTTTATCCCGACTTGTAGCCCACGCCTTGGTCTACACGAGGTAGAACAGCTACCGTTGCACCCATTGATTCACTTCAGCAGCCAGGGGGCCATATCATCACCACTGGATTGGGCGACGTGGCAGAAAGAAGCAAAGGTACCTGGGCTGGACGTGAGTGCCGGGCTGGTCTTTTCTGATGAGACCCACGCTATCTCGGCTGCCGTTGGGGAGCAGGGGGTAGCGCTGATGAGCCGCCAGTTGATTCAGGATGAGTTGGAAGAAGGGCGCTTGGTACAGCCCTTTGGCCCAGAATTCGAGGGCAAACCGTTCTTTCTGGTCTACCCAGAAAGCCGACGGCATGACCCAACCATTCAAGCGATCAGTGATTGGGTTTTGGCGGTGCCGGGTGGGTTGTGTACGTTGATGAATTGATAGTGGAGGTGACTTTTATACCGTTATCTTATAGGCAAGCTACCCATCCACCTTACTGACTTGGTTAACAGGCCACGCTGCTGGATGACCTTCGAAGCTTCGCTGTTGTTCAAGGAGCTTCTAAAGTGTATCTCCGAGCTGATGCTCGTCCTACTGCAGGTGAGAAATGCTGTTTCCCCTGAATTCAACTCATAGTATTTAAGAGCCGTCGCTCTGGCAATCAAGGAACGAAACGATGGAAGTAATTATTAATACTATAATATCCGAGTTTTCGGATTTTAATGACCTGAGTGAATTCATCATTGTTGTGATTCGCTTGCTGTTGGCGGCTGTACTAGGCGGTCTATTGGGGCTCGAGCGAGAGCAGAGAGGCAAGGCCGCTGGAATACGCACCCATATGCTGGTCTGTATGGGGGCGGCTTTGTTTATATTTATACCTCAGCAAACGGGTATCTCTGATGCGGAAATGAGCCGGGTCATCCAAGGCGTTATTGCTGGCATCGGTTTTCTTTGTGCTGGCACCATCATCACCCGAAAAGATGAAAAAGGCACGTCAGGGCTTACCACGGCGGCAGGGGTTTGGTTGACGGCGGCAATTGGCATAGCCGTAGGCCTAGGACGCGAGCAGACGGCGGTTTTGTGTACGCTGCTGGCCTGGGTAGTCCTCTATGTAGTGCCTTTCTTTTCCGGTTCAATCAGCAAGAAAAAGTCTTCGTCCTTGGGCGATGACGAAGACAATACCGATATTTGATGGGAGCCGAATGCAAAAACTAGAGGGCGTGAATGAACAGAGAGTTAACTCCTCTGGTAAGGCCTCGCCTTTTTATAATCAGGGAACTACATCCAGACGGTATAATTATTATTTGTTGGAAGCCTTCTTTCTTCCACTGGGGCTTTTCGTTCTTGCATAGCTCTTTCTCGGCTTACCCGTGCGTTTCGGCGGGCCACCGGCCTCACCCTGGGCGGTTTGCAGGCTCTGCCTGAGCTTGGCAGCGTCACTGTGGGTGAGCAGGTCGCGTAAATCATCCAGCAGCGCTTGCTGAAACGCGCCAGGGTCGTCCTGCTGTTCGGAAATCGCCCGTAGGCGTTGTTCCCATAGCGCAGTGCGTTCAGGCGTGCTTACGGCGCTGGGAAGGGCGGCGATTAGGGCAGTGCCAAGCTTGGTGGCGCGCAGGGCTTTTTGCTGGCGTACCAGGTAGCCGCGCTGTACCAGGGTTTCGATAATGCCCGCCCGGGTGGCTTCGGTGCCCAGGCCATCGGTGTCGCGCAGGGTGCGGCGTACTTCTGGGTCATCCACGTAGCGGCCGATGTTCATCATCGCCTTGATCAGGCTGGCATCGGTGAAAGGCTCCGGCGGTCGGGTTTCTTTCTCCTCGACGACTGCGCCAATAGCCTGGCATGCTTCACCTTGGGTCAGCGGCGGCAGCGGTGGTGTTTCATCCCGAGTAGTGAATAGCGGTTTCCAGCCGGGGTCGAGAATGCTTTGCCCGCGGGCGCGGAAGGCTTCATTAAGCAGCGTAAATTCGGCTTTGACTTCGAAGGTGCGCAGAGGACGGTAGAACTGAGCCATCACGTTGCGCACGATCAACCGAAACACATGGCCTTCGGTAGCGGAGAGCTGGCTGAAATCAGCGGGTTTTCCGGTCGGTGCGATTGCGTGGTGGGCACCGACCTGCTTATCGTTCCACGCCTTGGAGCGCAGGGTAAAGTCTGCTCCATTCAGCCACTGCTGAAGCGCTTCATCGTTCTGGCAGGCACTGGTGAGGCTGCGCTGAGCAAGCTGAAGATGCTCTTCGGGTAGGTAGCGGCAGTCTGAACGGGGGTAGGTGATCAACTTGTGGCGCTCGTAGAGCCGCTGGCAAATATCCAGCACCATCTGCGCAGAGAGCCCGTGGCGGCGGGTGGCGTCTACCTGAAGAGCAGAGAGCGAGTAGGGCAGTGGCGGTGCCTGGCGTTTCTCCTGCTGGTCGAGCTTGGTGAGTTGCCCTGATGCGCCGGGTAACTGAGCCGCCAGTTCATCGGCGGGCCTGCGGTCAATCAAACGGCCTTGAACGTCAAGGGGTTGGTGCTCTTTGGGCACCCACCAGGCGCGCAGTTGACCTTGGGCAACCTTGAGATCCACCCATAGTGGATAAAACGGATGGGGCACAAAATCACGGATGGCGTTATCGCGGCGCACGATTAATCCCAGTACCGGGGTTTGCACACGGCCGACAGAAAGCACACCGTCGTGCCCCGCTTGTCGGCCGGTGAGTGTCCAGGCACGGGTTAGGTTAATGCCATACAGCCAGTCGGCGCGGGAGCGGGCCTGGGCTGCCTGAAACAGCGGCTGGTATTCGGCGTTGGTGCGCAGCTTGGCAAGCGCCCGGCTCACTGCAGGTTTATTAAGGTCACTGATCAGCAGCCGCTGTACCGGGCCTCGATACTTCATGTACTCGATAACTTCCTGTACCAGCAGTTAGCCCTCTCGGTCACTATTACAAGTGCCAAAGCGTGAAAAAATGTAATTATCTGATTTTATTGATGATTGTATCATTTCACACTTTCAGTGACTTTCCATAAAAATGGCGGTTTGTGTCAATATAACGAGAACTGACAATATCATCAGGTTTTACGATTCTCTACCCCTAAGATCCTATCGTAATTCGTAGGTTTTGTCGGTGTCAGCGTAAAAACAGCAGCAACTGCCTTCGATATCTATAGTAGGATAGATATAGAAAAGCAGGATGAATTACGGTTATGTATTCAAAGAGTTGGAGCACATTCGTGATTAAGTCGAAATATCAGTATATCTTGACCAATCAAGGCGGTAGCCTTCCATTGAGGCTTCGCATTCATTTCGAAGCTGTGCGTGTTGGCAGCGTTATGGAATTTATGAGGTGGTGAAATGACACCCGAGATAAGGCAGAAGTATCTGTTGTGGCTCTATCAAAACCCGGGTCAGCACAGTATTGATGAACCTGCAAAGGTACTCGGCTTACCTAAAACTCAATCAGCGCATGTAGCTAGGTATCTCATCTCGGAAACTTTGGCTCAAGGAGAAACGTGGGCGTTGATCGACGACTCTTGGGATGGATTTATAGAAATCGCTTCAACAGGCATTAAAGTGATAGAGAACGATATTCCGCACAACGAGATTATGAGGCCCATTACCAACAATACTGTGGTTCAAGGGAACAATTCCGGAATTATAAACAACAATACTGCCACAGGACTTGCGACGGTGAGCATTTCTGTATTCAATGAGCAAAGTGTACTTGAGCTATTTCAACAACTTGAAAGCAAAGTCAGAGAGCATGTCATTGATAAGTCTGATCAAGACAAACTTGCTGATAAGCTCGACGATCTCAAGAACGCCTATGAGGGCAATGATAAGCCGTCATTTTTAAGACATTACCAAGATTTTGTAGGTTCAGCCTCATCTCATATAGCGCTTTTTGGCGCGTTGGCTCCAGTGGCAATTCCAGCACTCCATGCTCTTGCATCGGCCATCTCATAACCAGAGTATAAGCCGACGGCCACGCTGAGATTTGGCCGTCGGCTTATACTCTGCTCTGGGTGGTGCTTGGATGCTAGAATCAGACTTTGTTGATAAGCTTTCTGCTGTGTATTTGCCGGAGCTGATCGAAAAATTTCGATCTGATAATCGGCCTCACTTTGATACTCACTGGAAACTCCGCAACGAGATTAAGCCATCAGATCTTTACTGTTACCTGTACGGTAGATTTGGCCCTCCGAATGGAGTACAGAACCTCCTGCGTGGTGATCACTCTGAGAACCTAATTCACTGGGAATGGGCTCTTGAGGCCTACGGTCGTGTTGTGCTGGTGCAAGGACATAATTTTCGAACTGAGCTGTGGGTCTCAGGTGAGGAACTGCCGTCTGCAGCGCTAGACCAGCTGGTTGCAGATATTAAGGCAACCTTTCATCAATATGGCCAAGCCATGGGGAAATTCGCAAGTCTTTAGAGCATTGGGTGGAGTTCATCAACCCCTATTATCGAATTCGAAGTTCCATTGAATGCCTGATGTCAGAAATTCAAGCACTTGATCTTGAAGGTCAAGCATCTCCCCTTGGAGGCATTGAAGAGTGCGAAAACCCCTCTGCATGGTCAAAAGCTTGGGATCAGCAGGCAGTCATCATAGCTAAGGCAACAGGTTTATGCTTCGGAGCAAGATCGATGCTACCTGTAATGGCTGAAGCATTCGTTAATCTAGTAATGTACCTGTTAATGAAGCCTGCTCTGAAGAAGGATGATAGGTTGAGAGAGAATCTTATCAGGCAACCTATCGATGTCCGCATCAAAAGCCTGTCACACAATTGCGTCGGGTTCGTGTCAGATATCGATTACAAGCATGTTGCCTGTAAGCGTTATCACTCACTGGTTAACGAAAGAAATGACTTGCTTCACGGAAATGTTGTCATTGAAAAGCTTAAATTTAACGAACTTTACTTCAATGGCCGAGTTCCTATCTTTGATAACTACGCCTCAATGTGGGAGCGAGCTTTCGGTGTTGCCAAAAAGTCAGTGGGGCTGGATCTCTTGCAAGATGAGTGGCAAGTCGTTGAGAATTTTATAGAATATGTGATTTCCTGCCTCGACGAGAAGAAGCAAAAGCAAATTCATATATTTTTCGGACGTCGCGATTTAGGAATGTGCCTTTCGGATGGACATCTAGGATTTTATTTTCTGGACAATTGGTCGATATGGCTCCTGGGCCTATAGTGCCAAGATGAGTACCCATCAATCATTTGCTGCTGACGTCGCATCAATGCCGGGCGGCTCGAAAGAGTTACAGTCTAGACTTGATACGAAAAAATGTCATTTTAATTTGACTGTGAATGCTCCCTGTGATCATGCCTTATATAGATTAATACTGTTTTTTACGCATACAAAATAGCATAAAGTAAATTGAATGCGTAGCAGTTGTGCATCATGTATAATAGCTATAAATAGTTACTATTAGAAAAATATTTTATACAATATCCATCAACTGGTAAGCATGAAAATATTCTATAAGGGGGGGGTATGGATTTAGAAATTCACCACGTAAAAGAAGCGTATCTTTATTTAAAAAGTTACGTCTATCATGAAAATCTGAATTTATTTTTCTTAAGCAACGTCTTGCTGAGTTTGAGGTGCGTGAAACTGATCTTGATCAGATTTTTGCATCAATTTCTGAACTTATAAATAACGTTGAATCATTTGAAGACCACGAATTTAATAAATGGTTGACAGGTATCTCATATCATTTGCTGCCAAAACAAGTAGAAATGAAAATTGATTATGAACAAAAAAGAATAATGAAAGAAACGGATTATTTATAAGCAATGTTCGTGATTCCAATAAATATCAAGTATCTAAAGTCAATTATTTAATTAGCGCTCCTATAGAAATTCATGTTATTGAAGTTTTGTGGTGCCTTTTTGCTGGCCCTGCACTTGAAAGTTCTATGAGTAAAGATAGTTATGGAAATCGGATGCATCCTGAAGCATTGAAATATGTAATCGGTATTCATGAGAAAAAAAGTAAAGAAGTTTTAAAAGATATATACACCAATATAATAAGTGGCGTGACCAAGCAATCCATTGCGCAACTGAAATAGCAAAAAATGGTGATAATGTTGCGCTGCTATCGCTTGATTTAAAATCCTATTATTACCATGTAGACTTAAACTTTAATAAAATTGGAGATGCTATTAAGCAATATTATAATGATGATTCAGATATAGGTATCTTAGCATTAAATCTTAATTTTTTATTGGAAAAAATTTATATTTGCTATCGGAATGAAATATTACCGAGAATAAAACAGACACATGTAAAGTGTAAAGATAAAATGGCCTACCAATAGGTTTTATGTCATCAGCTATTATTGCCAACTGGTATCTTTCAGATTTTGATACTTGTATAGGTGATAATGTTCGACCTGTATATTATGGTAGGTACGTAGATGACATTATTATGGTATTTAAGAATCCTAAGTTTGATGTGATTGATCCGGTTGGTTCATTTATTAAGCACTATCTTGATAAAGCTCTGGCTGAGTCAAGTGAAGGAGCTGAGTATGTTATTAATGTGGATGGCAATGAATTGCCAATGCAAAAAGATAAGCTCATATTGCAGTATTTTGACAAGGAGCATAGCCGGGCCGGACTAGAAGTTTCAAGAAAGAGCTTGATGAACGAAGCAGTGCGTTTAAATTCTTGCCAAATGATCATATCGATAATGAATTAGATCATTTTGCTTATGATATTTTATATGATGGATCTGCAAATAAATTGCGAAGTATAGTTTGGCTTTCGGAAAATGAAACTGAATTGGCCAAATATTTATCCAGCCACATAACTGCACATAGATTATGTAAATTGGATAAACATGATTCTGTTCTTCCTCAAGTGAAGCAATTCTTTAAGGGGCAAAATGCGCTGCAATTCTCTCGACTATGGGAGAAAATATATCAATATGCAGTAATTACTTGTAATTACCGATTTGTAGATTTCTTTTATGACTATATCAATAATGAAATCTCGAAGATTGATGTAATTATGCCCAATAAAAAAATACGCACTCAAGTCACAACAAAAAAATTACAAAAAGATTTAATATCTTATAACCAACTTTCATTAGCGCTTACTGTTGGGTTGTTAGATATTAAAAGTACGAGTGGGAATCTTGACTTTATATTTACTGAAAATTTTGCATTCGCTAAGCCGAAGCGTGAGCTTAATAAGTTGATTTCTTATGGTTCAGAGTTACACTTTTTATCTTGGAGTTTTAGATACTCAAATTTAGTTAGGCATCATCTAGTTGCTTGGCCTCTAGCTAATTATTCGCAGCATAATGGTGATTTAACAAGTGAAGAAGACTTTGTTTGTGATTCTAGCCTCGAGATTGATGAAAGGAAGAAAATTATTCTCCAAGATTCATTCACTTTGATGAATGGCAGATATTCTATTTAGGAAAATATCTTGATTTTAACAATCCAGGCGGTGGTTTAAATGAATGGATGAAAAAAACCATAAACGAATGTGGAACTGATTTTTTTAATAATAGCTCAGTTATCTCATTTAAATCTAGTCATGATGGTGATACTGGTATTGTTAAATCTCATTTGAATATTGGTGGTAATGATAAGAAAAATAATCTTGCTGTCGCTATTGCTAATATCAAAGTTCACGAAGAAGATATTGTTTCTGCGATAAGAAAAGATTCAAGCCCAAATCTTAGTTTCGATAGACAACAAAAATTATATGCAATACTAAATTCCGCTTTAAAGGAGAAAGTTGATTTACTAGTTATGCCGGAGGTTTCAATTCCTGTTAGCTGGTTACCCTTTATGATTTCTTTGCAAGAAGACATCAAATTGGTTTGATATTTGGTTTGGAACACTGGGTAGCTAACGATGTCGCTTACAATATAATTATAGAGGCATTGCCATTTAAAATTTCAGGTATATATAAATCTTGTTTTGTGGCTGCGCGAGTAAAAAACCACTATGCTCCGGCTGAATTAGAAATGCTTGAATCAATTCGATTAAAGCCAGGAAATCTTTCCTTGAAGCCAAGTTTTTTGTATCACAAAGTATCCTGGCGTGGTGTATCCTTTGCTACATATAATTGCTTTGAACTCTCTGATATTACTCATCGAGTTCTATTTAAGTCAGAGATAGATCTTCTTTTCGCCTGTGTTTGGAATAAAGATACTAATTATTATCAACATATTTTTGAGTCGACGGTTAGAGATTTACACTGCTACACTGTGAACGCTAACACTTCTCAGTATGGAGGTTCTTGTGTGTTAAGACCTACCAAGACAGATAGCAAAGTAATGCTTTATGTGAAGGGTGGTGAAAATACATGTGTTCTAACCACAAATCTAGATATTAAAAAGCTTAGAGATTTCCAATATAAATCAAAGCCTAGCTCAAAAGATTACTTTAAGCACTTACCCCCTGGATACGATAGCGAGTCTATTCTTTCTAGATGAGGATGATATATTTAGATATTGAAGAGGAAGAATATTGTGCTCGATATAATCCAAACCTAACTATTAATGAGGGATTAGTGTGAGTTTCCGGCGACGAATTTATTGAATTAACTTAGATGGCGTTTCTTTGCGTTTGATTAAGTTAGTACATTATGTAGCGGGCTTGAAGTCCCGCTTTCTCTGATGCGTGTAGCGGTACCCTGGTTCAAAAAGAGCTCTGAGGGAAGCGATGAGTCGCATTGATTCAAAGCCAGTTAGTTTATTTCAATTTAGCACAATATGCGTTGCTCATAGTGCGGCGCCCAGTTGTTGCTTGCATAAAAAAGTCCGACTTGTATCTTCTCGTTCTGGATATAATTTAAGTCGATTAATAGTGTTCCTAGATCGCTCCCTGTTTGTTGTGATTGCGCGACATTGAATTACGATCAATTGCGACATAGTGATTCTGATCAAGTACTAAGGTGTAAATGGCCGATTTTATTTAATCGACACAGTTACCTTGGTAAAGGGCAGGTAGTAATTTCAGTGCGAGGAAAAAGATCCGCGACCTCAATGCCTAGCGCGTCGCTAATCTGGTAGATTTTAGTCAGGGTAATGTTTTTTCACCGCGCTCGATGTGACCCATGTAACTGTGATTTCCCCCGGCCAGTACCACCATGCCTTCTTGAGATAATCCTCTATTTTTACGAATTTCTCTGACCCTCTGGCCGAACGCCACCAGCTTCTCGTTCCGCATTTATTATGCTCCACCCAAAGGATGGAACTATCACGGAGCACTGGATACAATTCCATAGACTATGATTCCCATTTGGAGCGGCCTGTATGAAGTTGGAGATAATCACCGATGATGAGCAGGGCGCACGTATCTGCTGGGAGTACTGGAGGCAGTCTGAAGACGGCGAGTTTGTCTTCAAAATTAGCGAAATCGCGACCGCTAATTCAATGAAAACACACGTGGTCAGTAAGTTCGTCGAACAGCACGCTTTCGTATGGCTGGAAGATATCTGCTGTGGGCGTTGCAGGCAGCCGTACCGCTTTGGTACTCGAAGCCAGTATCAAGACCGCCGATGGCTTCGGGAGCGGGTCTGTAGTGCATGCTTGGAAGCCGAACGACAAGCCATCGCTGATAAGAAGCAAGAGTTGCTACTGAAAATGCGGCAGTCAGCGAAAAGCAACGTACCAGACGTAGCAACGCTAGATCTAAAGAGCAAGATCTATCTACTAGCGGCGATTCAGGCGTTAGGCGATGAACAACTGGCTACCATAGAACCACTTAACGATTATCCCGCTTGCACGCTATCTCCTGACCCAGTCTATGATCATAAGGTGCTCCAGCATTTGATTGATCATAACCTATTGCTAATTTCCTTGGATACACGACTTGAGGTGGTTGAGCTTCATGAGGATGGGCAGTTTAGTGTTTATCTTGGAGCGAGCTCGTTTAGCCTTTCATTTGACGCTGACCAGGTTATTGCACTAATCAATGAGTTTTTTGATGAGGAAATCGTGCAAAGCGTCAAGCAAGCGCCGGAATTTATTGCGCTATGCAAGGAAGTCCAACTGAACGAGTGCATTGGTTTCTTGAAGGCTATGCTTGAAAAGCATCAGCTGTACTTGTCTCCGGGAGAGAAAAGCCGTCAGATCATCAGCAGATGCCTAGAGCATTTTAGTGTGGCTCAGATCTACAACTTCATTTGGCGGGCCACGAAGGACGCAGCTGCTTATTACATGCGTAGCCCTATCAGCAAGCGGCAGGCAGCTAATTCGGTCGTAGGGAATATTACGCGAAATTTGGAAAGTGCTTTGGCCAATGAATGGGATGTAAAGGCATACCATAGAAATTATAACCTTCCGCAGTCCTCACTGAGTCGCGTCATATTTAATATGATTCTGGGCACTGACGACGGCGGATTTGATTACCGATTAGCTGACGTTTTTGAAAAGAGTGGCCTTTACGAAAAGAGTGTTTGAGAAAGAGTCAATATTGCTCCGTGCGTCCTTGAAATGCACACAGGACGCCAACCATATACACATTGAATCAATCGTAGTTTGCGGTTTTGCGCTATTTTTTTCTAGAAGTTTTTCTTTTTCGCATCGGCTTCTTACCCATACCACGTAGAGCCGAGAAATCACCGCTTTCTACTTCAGCTATTAGCGCTTTCAGGCCATCAGTGAGGGGCTGCATAAACTGCCCGTATCGCATCCGCTTCTCGCTGATGGCTTCAAGCTGAGACTCCCAATGTGCGGTCATATCAGGAACAACCATTCGTTTAGGCAGACTGTTAACGAGGTGCTGTCCTGCCTCTGTCGAGTGGATCTCCTTACCTTTCTTTGTCAGAAACTGTCGTTTAAACAATAACTCGATGATTCCTGCACGGGTGGCTTCCGTACCGAGCCCGTCCGTATCCCTGAGCACTTTTTTAATTTCAGGGTCTGATACGTATCTCGCTATTCCCGTCATGGCAGAGAGTAATGTTGCATCTGTGAAGCGTTTCGGAGGGCTGGTTTGTTTCTCGTCCATTTTGCCGTCGATACAAGTAACAGGATCTCCAGGCTTAACGTTGGGAAGAGCCACTGACGAAAACTCTGCGTCTTGCTTTGGGGTCTTTTGAGTTGGTAGTAGTGCTTTCCAGCCGTTGGAAATAACTGACTTCTGTTTGGCGATGAACAATCCACCTTCCACCTCGCTGTCAATTTGATGCTCTGTATATTCAAACGGTGGGTAAAACTGCATTAGGTACTGGCGGGCAACTAGCTCATAGATATTCTTCTCGTCCTGAGACAGACGATCACCTGGGACTGCCCTAGATGTTGGTATTATTGCGTGGTGCGCGCCTACCTTGGCATCGTTCCACGCTTTGCTCTTCAGGTCGAGGTCAGCCTTTTGAACGCTATCAGAAAGCGACGCCGATGTTTTGGCAATCGACTGAGCCACTGTTTGGCGTTCAGCGTAATGGCCTTTGGGTAGATACCGACAGTCTGAACGTGGGTAGGTGATCAGCTTATGGCGTTCATATAACTGTTGGCATATGTCCAGAGTCTTCTGGGCGTTTAGATTGAAACGCTTTGATGCATCAATTTGCAGTGATGAAAGACTATAGGGCAGGGGGGCAGGCTGTTTTTTCTTATCACGTTTAACTGCGATGACGTTGCCTGCATGTCCAACTACCTTTTGAAGAACGACTTCGGCAAGCTTTCTTGAAAGCACTCGGCCTTCTTCGTCCATGTAAGGCTCGCAAGCAGTACTAGGCTTCCATTTTGCTGTAAAAGACTCACCAGCCACTGTCTGAAGCGTTATGAAGACCTCATAAAATGGCTTGGTTATAAAGTTTTCGATTTCTTGGTCTCGGTGAACGACCAATCCCAATACAGGCGTCTGCACTCGGCCAATCGACAAAACGCCGTTGTACCCAGCGCTTTGGCCAAGAAGGGTGCAAAGGCGAGTCATATTAATACCATAGAGCCAATCGGCCCTTGCCCTTGCCAAAGCGGATGTTGCTAACGGTATGAAGTCAGTATTCTTGCGAAGATCATTCAACGCTTTCTTGATAGCAGCAGGGTTCATATCGTTGACGAGACAGCGCAATGTGGCTTCGCGTTTTGCCTTATGTACACCTGAATAATTGATCACTTCATCGACCAGGATTTGACCGACGCGATCAGGGTCACCCATGTTGACCAGTTGGTCAGCTTCCTTTATTAATTTTTTGACAGCATTGAACTGCGAGCGGGTTTGGCTTTTGACTTGATGTTTCCACTCGGTCGGGATAATTGGCAGGTGCTCTTTTTTCCACTTTTTGTACTCAGGGTCATAAGCATCAGGCTCAGCCTGCTCAAGTAGGTGACCAATACACCAAGTTACAACATCGCCATTAGCCACCCTGATAAACCCATCACCTTTCTGATGGGGTTTGGGAAGCACATCTGCAACTGCGCGTCCGACATTCGGCTTTTCGGCAATGTATAGAATCAACTCTGTTTACCTCGATCACATGCTACGACTTTCACTTTATTAAGCCCAGCCTGAAGGACGCCTAATCAGTTTCCACTGCTTATCAGCAGGGTCGTAGGCTTTCGGCGGTGCTTCCTAGTGCCCGCTAGAGCCTTTGCGATAGCTTGGGCGAGGCTGGGTTTTTCGGCAATTATCAGGCGCATAGCAGCGAAGCCTTCATCGTATCCTTTGATGGCGCCTATGGTAGCAGACGCTGACCAGCATTGGCGCCAGAGGGGCAGGTCAATATAGTGATGCGGTAAATTGCTGATACTGTTAAGTTGTATAAATTATGTACAAATAGTTTTGTTCGCCAGGAAACTGTTCGATAGCCATCTATTTGATGGTCAGGGCTGGTATTTAAGGGGCATCATCAATGCGTGATCGAGGTAGAACACGACGTTTAATGGGATTGGGTGCACGCACTGGTGGAGCGCTGCTGAAAACCCGTTTAGGTGGCCAAGCGGATTGGCGAGCCCTGGGCGAAGCGCTGTTTGAGGGGCTTTCAGAGCTTAAAGGCCCGGCCATGAAGCTTGCCCAAATTATGTCCCAGTGGGACGATCTGCTACCGCCCGATCTCGCCGAGGAGCTTGCCCGCCTGCAGCGCCAAGCCGAACCGATGCCCTGGCCACGTATTCATGAAGCGCTGGTTCAGCAGTACGGCGACATTGACCACTATTTCAGCGAAGTCGAGGAGCGCCCCTTTGCCAGCGCCTCCATGGGGCAGGTTCACCGCGCGACCACCCATGAGGGAGAAACGGTCGTACTCAAGGTGCAGTACCCCGGCCTAGCCGAGGTATTGGAGAGCGATTTGGTTCAGGTGCGACGCATTATGCGTTTAGGTCGCTGGTTTAAAGTGCCCCAGGCGCGCTTGGACGCGCTGTTTGAAGAGCTTGCTGAAAGCCTGCGTGGGGAACTGGACTACCACGCCGAAGCCGATGCACTGGCCCGCTACCGTGAGCGCTATAAGGATGACCCGCGGCTAGTGATTCCCGAGCCTTTGCCAGCGCTCTCCGGCCCCCATGTGCTGGCGATGCGCTACGTGGAAGGAGCGCCATTGCGCGAATTAGCCGAGGCAGATGACGAGACGCGCCAGGGCATTGCCGAGACATTAGCGGACTGGATTACCCAAGAACTGTTTACCTACGGCGAACTACACGCCGACCCCCATGCGGGTAATTTCGCCGCCGATGCCCAAGGGCGGCTGGTGATTTACGATTTGGGCGCGGTAATTGCGGTCCCCGATGCGCGCATAAAGGCGATGATGCAACTGTTGGATGCCACCTTGAAGCATGACCCCATGGGGATGGACGAAGCCTTGATGCAAATGGGTGGCCGCCAGGGGCAGGGCGCGCCGCTGGCGCTCTATCGTGAATCTGCTGAATGTATCGCGCCGCTGTTTGAGCCGGGCGAGCAGGATTTCAGCGATGTGCGGGTGCACCGTCGTCTGCGCGAGCTAACCCCTAAAGTGTGGGCGGCGATGGATCGACTACAGCCTCCTGCTGAAACGCTGCTGCTTTCCCGGGCGCTGAACGGCCACTATTGGAATTTAGTGCGTTTGGGCGCGCGACTGAATATGCACGAGCGCACGCTTCCGCTATTACATCGAGCCTATTAATGATCAACCGATTGCCACTGCGACCATGTCGGCCTTCATGCTAAACTATGCCGCTTTTAAACAGGTCATTGTTTAATTCGATATCGTTGAACACGACATCGTTTAACAAGCCATCCTGTCACAACATGGAGACGGCAATGCTGGCGGTATGGGTCGATCAGCTGCTGGGATTCGCCTCCGGGGCACTCTCGGCAATCAGGCAACAAGAACACTATCCGGATTTTATGACCTGGGTGCGTGCCAAAGGCGCGGATTCATTTGAAGGCGATGTGTCCATGGCCCAGGCGCTGGCACCAGTGCTGTGGTCGCAAACACCGCTAGAGCGGCTCGACTTTGCCTGTGAGCCCCTCGCCACGCCGGGGCGTAATGAACCGTGCTGGTGTGACTCAGGGCGCAAATTCAAGCAGTGTTGCTATCAGATCGAGTTTCCCACTGAGATCCCCGATCAGATGATGTGGATGCTCTCGCTGCGCGAATGGAAGGGCGCGACCCTGAAAGCCGCGTTGGATAGCCAACAGGCTCCGGCTCAAGCGCTACTGGAAGCCGGGTTGATTGCTGCTGAAAGCGGCCAGACGGGCCGCGCTATGCAAATCCTTGAATCACTCTTCGATGGTAGTGACTGGTCACGGCTGCCTGAGCAGGCCGAGCCTGCCTTTGAAATCCTGCTGGATATTTATCAAGAGCGCGGTTTTAGCCGTAAACGTGCTGACCTGCTTGATGATGTGATGGAGCGGGGGCCGCTGTTTTTGCGTGGCGTGGCTCTTGAGCGTTTATGCCTGATGCACTTGGATAACGATGACCTGGATAGTGCCCGCGGTGCCTTTGTGAAGGCTCAGCAGGCGCTACCCGATTCGCCTACCTTGGCCTACATTGAAGCCATGCTGTTACTGCATGAAGGCCACGAACAGGAAGCCAAAGAGCGCGCTAATTTCTGGTATCGCCGCTTGGTTCGACAGGGTGATCTGGATGAAGATCAGTTGGATTTTTTAGCCGCGTTGGCGGATAACCCCGGCGCGACGCTTGCCGATCAGTTGCTGAGTGCGGAAGAGGATCTGGCAACGCCGCTGGTAGCGCTTCAGGCATTGCTGGCCGCGCTGCCCACTGCCCCCAAAATCGATGTAAGCGCCGACCCTGAAAGTGGGCGATTGCTATATAACACCAGTGCTCGTGAAGAGACGCTGTTTGCCGCCTGGCATGAGCAGTTTCAGGTGTTGGTGGATGAAGACGTAGCGTTGGGCTTCCGAGATGACCCCTGGGGCAACGCCATTGAGTGGATGTCGGCACTCTGTGCACATCCCGAGTGGCTGGACGCCCCACAGGTTGTGCAGGACTTAACGTTGGCGCTCACCAGCCGCTTTGGCAGCCTGCCGTGGATGGCCCCAAGCCTGCTGGAGCCACTGGCGCTTCGCCTCTCGCGCTGGTTGGAACAAGCCCGCGCCGAAGGCGATGGCAACCTGTGCTGGGACGATGCCAACAACGCCATGTTGCTACGCACAGGGCTCGCGTTGGTGGTCGGCATGGAGCGCGGGGCGCGTCAGCACTCCCGCGAGTTGGCCGAAGAGCTACTGCTGATCGACCAGGAAGATAGCTTAGGGCTGCGGGAGCTGGTACTTGACCAGTTGCTACGTGATGATCGCAACGAGGAAGCGTTGGCACTTGCGGAAGAGAGTGACGACGACGGCTCGCTGGTATTGGGGCTTTTGATGGGTAAAGCCCTGGCACTCTATCGGTTAGAGCAGCGTGAGGCGGCAGAAGCGGCGCTAGGCGATGTGCTTGGCCATAACCGCTACGCGTTAGAGCTAATTTGTGCAGAGAGCCCGCGGCCTTCCATGCCTCACCCCGATGGTCAGGTTGACCCCGGCTCCCGGGCGGAAGCGTGGCAGTACCGCACCTTGATGCGCGATCAGTGGCGGACTACGCCAGGGGCCTTGGACTGGCTCGAAACACATCGCTAGCCTAAACCTTCAAGCCTGTTTAAGCAGGCTTGGGGGTAGGCACTAGCTGCTTGTCCCGGCTGATCCAAATTGCCAAGATAATGGCGGGAAGGCCCAGTAACGTTGCGATGACAAAGAAGCTTGGGTAGCCCTGAGAGGTTACGACCAGCCCACCAAAACCGCTCAAAAACTTTCCTGGCAGCGTCATTAGTGATGAGAACAGCGCGTACTGCGTTGCAGTATAGGCGCGTGATGTGAGACTGGAAAGAAAGGCGATAAACACCGCACTGGCTAAGCCATTGGCAAGGTTATCGCCGATAATCGTCACCACCAGCATGGGCAACTGATTACCCACCACGGCAAGCACGGCAAACAGCAGGTTAGTCACCATCACTAACCCCGCGCCGAAGATCAGCAGCGGGCCAATGCCGTAGCGCGCCACGCATAGCCCGCCTAGAATTCCACCGGTAATGCTCATCGCAATGCCGAATATATTGGTCACGTTAGCAATCTCTGCCAGCGAGAAGCCCAGGTCGATATACAGCGGGTTGGCCATGGAGGCCATGGCCAAATCGCTGATTCTAAATACGGCAATAAACACCAAAATCCACAGCGCTTTCACTCCATAGCGGCGAAAAAAGTCGGTAAACGGACAGACCAGCGCACCAATGCTCCAGGCACCCAGGCGGCGTAACAGTTTGGGCTTACCGCGGCTGGCGCGAATAAACGCCCGTACCTTAGGCTCATGGATAAGTTGAATAGAAAGCGAAGCGCGCTTCGGTTCAGGGCGCAGCAGCACGGTGAGAACGCCAATGCCCATTAGCGCCGCCATGCTCATGTAGGCCACATCCCAAGAGGCAGAGGCCGCGATATACAGTGCGCCGGCACCGGCGGCAAGTAAGCCACCGCGATAGCCAATAATATAGGTCGAGGCCATGGCGGCCTGAACATCGTCATCGGCGGACTCAATGCGATAGGCATCGATAGCGATATCCTGCGTCGCTGAGCCAAACGCCACCAGCAGTGCAAAGAGGGCCACCCAGCCGAGATTACCCACCGGGCTCAAACCGGCCAGCCCCACTAACCCCGCAACGATCAACCCCTGGGCTAACAGCATCCAGCCGCGGCGTTGGCCGAAGGCGCGGGTCAAAATCGGGAGCGCTAACCGGTCTACCACCGGCGCCCAGAAAAACTTGATCGAGTAGAGCATGCCAATCCAGGCAAAAAAGCCAATTGCCGCTACCTCCACGCCGTCGCTACGCAGCCAGGCGGAGAGTGTTGAAAACACTAATAAAAAGGGTAGGCCTGCAGAAAACCCCAAAAACAGCATGGTAATAACGGGTGCACGACAATAAATAGCCAGCGCAGCAAGCCAAGTGCGCTGGGGGTGGGGTTTAACATTAAACGCTACTCCTGGTGGAAAGACGCTGGCAACGGCCAAGTGATAAACTGAGGCAGTGTTCTAACACAAAGTGCTATCACAAAACCGACAGCTTACCGGAGAGGAGTTTTCCATGTCGATTACGGCGCATCAGGTAGTTATCTTGCACTATGTCCTCAGCGACGTGCTCAACGATGGCAGCAAGCAGGTATTGGATGACTCCCAAGCGCGCAATAAGCCGCTAGAGTATTTGCATGGTCACGACAATATCGTGCCAGGGTTGGAGAGTGCGCTAGCAGGTCAAATCGTTGGCGCCGAGCTTAGCGTTCAACTAATGCCCGCAGATGCCTACGGTGTGCGTAACGAAGATCTGGTTCAGGAAGTCAGCCGTGGCTCTTTTGGTAACGCTGAGTTGGAACCGGGCAGCCGCTTTCAAACTGAGGGCGAAGCCGGGCCGCAAATTGTTACGGTACTCAAAGTCGATGGCGACCGCGTCACCGTCGATACCAATCACCCCCTGGCCGGGCGCACGCTGAACTATAAAGTCACCATTTTAGACGTACGCGAAGCTACCCGTGCAGAATTAGCCAAAGGCCATCCGTTACCACCAGGTACCGAACACAGTAAAGTCGAAGACCGCAAGGTGCTGTAGTGCTAATCACGCCCAAAAATTGATCAGTATCAATTTCCTGTTTAACCGCCTTCCCCCGCCTGCCGTAACTTGATCTAGGTCAGCATTCTTCTGCCGTTGAGTGACTAGTATGAACGCATACATCACGGCGGGGGGATTCACCATGTATTGGGATGACACAGTTATTTTCGGCTTAGTGACCGTCGCGTTAGTAATCGTTTTTATGCTGGGGTGGGTGGGCTTCGTGATTCGTGATCATCTACGTAAAGATGAGCGTAAAAAGTAGCTTTCCCACCTCATGTAAACCTTGTCAGGGGAGGGGGGTTGCTATCGCAGTAAACCTCCTGTTGCCAGCCCACCATGGGCTGGCTTTTTTTGCCTGAAATGTGCTGAAAAGTTGCAATCGCATAGCGTGCGTTAATGAGCAATGCAAGGCGTGCTCTGGTAAAGTCCATTGAAGCAATGACTACACTAGGATGCTTTGTCATGAACGCAGTTGCCTTACACCACAGCCCGTGGGGTCGTGTACGTGATCGGTTAGCGTGCGCGTTAATTGTCGTGGGCATAATACTTCCCGCGACTGCCTTTGCCCAGGCAGTAAATATGATCAACGGCGATGTCACTCAAAAGGTCGCTTTAAGTGACTTGCACGACATGTCTGATACGACGTTTACACTCTATGACCCCTATCAAGGGCGCGATGTGGAGATGCAGGGCGTCGAGTTTCGCACCTTTCTGATTGAACAGTTTGGCGAAGTGCCCCCGGCGCTTCACTTTACCGCTTGGGACGACTACGAGGTTACCTTAGAAGGGTGGGACGACCCTAACTGGTACCTGATTAGCTCTGAGGATGGCGATCCGCTCACCATCCGTACGCGAGGCCCTGTGCGGCTGGTAGAGCGTGACTACAATAATCAGGGCAAGGGTGATCGCGACGTAGAAAACCTGCGTGAGTTCAATGACTGGATCTGGATGATTCGTAGCATAGAGGCGAAGTGGTGACATCCAAAACTAGGCCCGTCGCGCAGCCCACAGTTCGTCCCCGGCCTTTAGCTCGCCAGCACCGCTATTTTACGTGGTTATCATTGAGCTTAATGAGCTTTTTGGCACTTATGGTGTTGATTGTTTATGAATCGCGCTGGGTATACCCCGAAATACAGGCTTATTTCAGCCAGACGGGGAGCCTTACAGGTCAGCAGCTTTCTACTCGGGCACGGGTCTACCTACAAAATGCCCAATCCGAGCTATTGAGTGACCAGGCAGAGCAAGATGCGCTGGATGCCGCAGCCTTGGATATTGACCTGGCCTACGGCTTAGCCGATGTGCACATTTATCGGCGTGAATATACCTGCGTTGAGCCTAGTTTGAAGGAGTTGGATCGGCTGGTGGCGCTGCTCGTGGCGCGGGGCATTGACCGTATCGCTGCGGCGATGGCGTTGTTCGCACCGATTCAATGCTTAACCCATATTGAGATGGATCAGCTTGATCGTCGGGGCGCAGCGATTAACGATTTTTCCGAAAGCACCCGTCAGCATCGTCAGGTGCTGACTTACTCCAGTTTATTGATCTTTGTGATGGGATTGGCGTTTTGGTGGCTCCATGAGCGCCAGCTAAGACGCGCAGATCGCGCCACCCAAGAGACCTTCGAGTGGATGCAGCGTGCCATGCGCGACCCGCTCACCGGGATTGGCAATCGCAGCGCTTTACACCAGGATGTGTTGGCGAAGCAGCATCAATCGTTAGGGCTGATTCTGGTCGATATCGACTTTTTTAAACAGTACAACGATGCCTATGGACATCCGCAAGGCGATACTCTTTTGCGCCAATTGGCCACATTGATTGGTGAAACGCTGAATGATGAAGCGCAGCTCTACCGCTTGGGAGGCGATGAGTTCGCGGCACTACTTCACTGCCCGAACACTGACACGCTGAAGCGTTACTGTCGTCAGCTAATTGAAGGGCTGCGGGAAGCTGATTTTGCCCACTCTGCCCATCCGGATAAAAAAGGCGTGACGTTAAGCGTTGGCGGGAGCTGTTTTGTAGCCGATGAAGCAACGTTTCCCTACGCTTACGAAGCCGCCGACAAAGCACTCTACCGGGTAAAAGCGATGGGCCGTGACGGTTGGCAGGTTACTGAAGACGCATAACGTCTGTGTACATAGGGGCGAGTCTGCCCAGCAGTTCATTACGTGCGCCAAGGGCAATACCCTCCGCCTGCATAGCCGCATCGAGATGTTCCACCAAGCGATTAAAATGCGCATCTGTTAGCCCCATATGTTGATGAGCACGATCCATCGGCGGGCCTTCATAGTGGCAGGGGCCATCGCTTACATCGCATAGCTGGCTGGCCAGGGATTCAGCAAATAAATCGATATT
This sequence comes from Halomonas sp. PA16-9, assembly GCF_009728585.1. NCBI lineage: Bacteria > Pseudomonadati > Pseudomonadota > Gammaproteobacteria > Oceanospirillales > Halomonadaceae > Halomonas > Halomonas sp. PA16-9. The sequence goes on from NZ_CP040451.1 coordinate 2,225,312, forward strand.
GGTGTTAGCAAAAAACACTACTTCGGGATCATCCGCAATTCGGTATAAGAGATTCTCGACCACCGTGTCGATAGTGCCCTGACCGCCAAGCCGTTCGTAAAGCGTTGTTGATTGAGTGGCTGACTGATGAGTGCAGCCTGCGAGCGTAATTGCGATTGTTGCAAAAGTAACCGTTATTAAACCACGGTGTGTCCGCTTGCATTTGTGTGGAAAGCTCATAGCGCCCCGCTTAGAAAGCTGCCTGAAGTGAAAGATAGCCGCCGCGTTGGGAAGGTAGGCCGGCAATGTCGCCTAAGTTCAACCACGCGCCCGTGAGTGATAAGTGCTTATTGAAGAAGTAGGCACTGTAGAGACTTTGCCAATCATCCTCTTTAGCTACGCTTAGGTTATCGGGTTTCTGACGATACTCTGCACCGACAACCCATTGCGGGGTAATAAAAACGCCCACGCTCCCCTCGGCCATCCACGAGCGGCTACTCTGATCGCCGCCAAAGCCAAGCAGACCGCCCTGGTTGGCATTGGTATTGCGCAGGGTGGCGTTGAATAGCACATTGCGCCCGGCAACAGCGCTAAACAGCAACTTGCTGGCGCTAAGATACATATCGGTACCGCTTGTTTTATCGGCACCGAGGGCGGTGGGAATGGTGCCATCAACCAGTCGTTTATGTTGCATCCCAACACTCCAAATGCCCCAAGGGTGATAGAGCACATCACCGAGCAAGCGCACCTTAGCACCGTAAATATCCTGGCCTAGCTCGCCACCCAGGGTGTCTAGATCAAGCGTTTGACGCGCCACTGAGACTTCAATACGGTCATAAACAATCAGGCTTGCGCCGGTCACTGTTAGCCGATAATCGTCCACCCAGGCATGGGTAGCGGCGGCAGTGACGCCGATTTCCTGTTCGCTGGCGGTGCTGGCCAGCACTGCCCAAGGCGATAAGCCACCCCCCGCGGCCCCTTCAATAGCACTCACTCCGCCCGTACTTACAATACGGCTACCGGCATAGGAGGGCATGGCCGCAAGCGCTAAACAGACCGCAAGGCAGCTGAAAAAAAAGTGCCGAAAGGGTGAACTGGATGGTGAAAACATAGATTGAAATAACATCATGGCTTTCTCTGGAACGCCTTTAGTAAGGAAGACATCGGGTGGGGCAAGGAGAGCGGCGTAAAATTATCCAACCATGCGGGGAGTTCATCAGCTGGCATTGGTTTAGCAATCCAATAGCCCTGTAAAAAGTCACAGCCAAGCTTGCTTAACAGCTCGGCGCTGGCGCGATTCTCGACGCCTTCGGCCACTAAGCGCAGTCCTAAGCTGTGGCCCATTTCGATGGTCGAGCTGACAATCGTCAAGTCATCTTTTTGGGAATCAATGGCCAACACGAACGATTTATCGATCTTGAGTTCATCCACGGGCAAGCGTTTGATTTGCGCTAGGGAAGAGTAGCCGGTGCCGTAATCGTCAATCGCGATACGCAGCCCTAGTTGGTTGAGCTCCATCAACGTGGCCATGGCGGCATCAACGTCCTGCATAACGGCACTTTCAGTGACTTCGATACTCAGGCGGGCAGGGGCAAGACGATAGCGCTCAAGCAGGCTAGCCAAATAAGCAGCTAATTGGCGATCCACCACATCACTGGCGGAGAGATTAACCGCTACCGATAAGTGGTAACCATGCTGCTGCCAAGCATGCAGTTGAGCGCAGACATTGGCTAACATCCAGTGGCTTAGCATGCTGATGCTTCCCGAACGCTCGGCCAAGCTAATAAACTCATCGGGTGGCACAAAACCTAACGACGGGTGACGCCAGCGCATCAACGCTTCGCACTGATCGACACGGCCGTTACGTGTGTTTACTTTGGGCTGGTAGGCCATCCACAGCTCACCGTTGCCCACCGCGTCCTGTAGGTCTCGAATCAAGGTGAGCTGGCGTAAATGATGCTCATCCTGTCCTTCCAAATAGCGTTGATGGGCGTGACGGTGGCGACGCGCCATATCGAGTGCGATGTCGGCACGCCGCAGCAGCAGTTGAGGGCTGTCGCCATGGTCGGGGTAATTAGTTTCGCCCGCCGAGAGTGACGGCGTGATAGGGAATTTATCAAGGTCGATAGGGTGGTGCAGCGTTGTAAAAAGGCGGGTTCGCCAGGCAAAGTCGCTTCTCGACTGCTTGACGAGTAGCAGTAATTCATCGCCATCCAGTCGGTAGGCAGTGCTCTCAGAGCCATCAAAGTGCTGCAAGCGCTTGGCCAGTGTGACTAGCACGTGATCCCCCAGCGCATAGCCGAAGGTGTCGTTGATGTCGCGAAAGTTGTTAATCGCCAGGCGAAGCAAGGTAAAAGGCTCACCGCGTTTGATCAAAAGGCTAATATCTTCTTGGGTGCTGATGCGGTTGGGCAGGTCGGTAAGGAGGTCGTGGCGAGACTGGTGATGAAGCGTCGCCTCGCGCTGAGCGATGCCTTCCTGCATGGCGATCAGTGTCGACGCCAAAAGCCCCGTTTCACTTCGCTCACTACCAATGGGTAGCTCGGTAAAACGTTCGCCGCGACCAATGCGCTGTGCCGCCTTCGCCAACTCCATTAACGGTTTGCTCATACTCCGGGCGCTCCACATAGCAATCAGCACGGTAAACAGCAGGATCAAAGCAATGATTCCCAGCAGTTGCCACTGCAGCGAGCGGTAAGCGCCAAGCAGCTCGTTGCGTGAGAGTTGTAACAACGCATAGGTCTGGTTGACGTCATCGGAATAGAGCTGAGACGCGTAGGTCAGGTACTCGGCATCCGGCGTCATCTGGCTGTGTAAGGCATATTCACCTTCGATTAGCTCATCGTCACGCCCGCTCATTAATTCCAGGGCCAGTTGCTCGGGATGAGAACTGGCAAGGTAGCTGATCTCGCCGTTGTCGCGATAGTTGACTACGCTGATGTCCAACCCGGTTAATGCATTAATCTCTTCCGTGACCGCTTCATTGATTAAAAAGCCCATACCCACCCAGCCAATCAGGTTGGGGGCACGCACTGGCAGCAGGGCAAACTCGTACGGCTGCCCTTCGGCGATGACGACGCTAACAGCTTCGCCTTCTTGGCTGGCTCGATCGAACAACTGCGGGAAAGGCATGGGGCTATTTTGCGCGTGATGGCTGCTTGCCAAAATACGCCCATCCAGGCCGCTGAGTAACACGATATCCGCCTTGGCTCGATCACCATGGTTGGCCAATACGGAGTAGAGCGTATCGGTGTCCTGGGTGGAAACGGCGCTTTTAAAACCGAAGTCATCGGCAAGAATGGCGACGTTATTAGCTAACTGCTCACCGCGTGCGTCCAGCAGTTGTTCCAATACATTGGCACCCACTTCTAAACGTTGGGAGCCTTTTGCAATGACGTCGTTTTGGGTCGCACGAAGAAACGCCACCCCGGTGGCGAGTTGCGAGACAATCACCACTGTCAGTAGCACGAGCATCAGGCGCGTTCTAAAGCGCATAGCAACCTCACTAAGTGGCGGATCGCGATCTCCTGAACACTGATAGGGGCTTAGGTGGCATCTTTAAATCGCTGCTGAAGTGGGGAGAGTGTTGGCGCTGGGGGTGGCAGCGCATTGAGTTTCAAGCTGACGTTTAATTGGTCGGTATCGGTAATGACGCCTTCCCACCAGACTTGTTGGCTGTCATCAAGTTGAGGGTGCCAAATCCGCACACGATGCTCACCTGGCGGCAGAGTAGGCAGCAAAAGCGTGCCTTCGGCAGCCGTTGTGGCCATATAGGGAGCGTCGCTAACGACAATAAAGGCCTGCATATGGTCGTGAATATTGCACCCCAAGACGACAATGCCCGCTCGGTCGAATTGAACTGGTGGTGGGGTTTCTTGCAGGTAGAGATTTAAATCAAAGGTTTTGGCCGGTGAAAAAGAGTAGACGTGATGGCGAGTCGTATCTTGGTTAGGAAATGCCACATAGCTGTCGGTCGATACGGTTAGCACCTTGGGGTGAAAGGCGGCATCGCGCTGGTAGATACTCTCTTGTTGGGGTGGATTTCCTGCTGAGGTGTCGTAATAGACCTCAACCACTGCGTCCTCAAGCAGTTGACCTTCAACACTACGCACCGTTACCTGGGCAGCATTAGCGGTGGAGACAAGTAGGGATGTGATTGCCACTACAAAAAACGGGGCAGTAAATACGCTGAAAAAGCCACTAAAAGGGCTACGTTGTTGTGTTGGCATTCAGATTGGCATCCCGCATTAAGCTGGCAAAGTGTTAAGCCTAATAGTGGATGGATTATGCAAGAAAGTCATGCCTTTGGCTTAACGGTAAGCCAACACTTGTGGATTTATCCTTAACTTTGCTTTTGTTTTATTAGGTGCTGTGGCACTCGCACCAGTGACCACGTTAGCTTTTACCGATTAGATGGGCAGGATAGTGCTTAACGCAATGCTGGCTGGCGCCAAGTGTCCCGCCAGGCATACATGACGCGCTCTGGGTACCAGGTTTCTCCCAGGCTGCGTCTGGCGCTGCACGTCATCACCAATAAAACGCGCTAGCGGCGTGCCCATACGTTCACGCCACTGGGCTTGTCTCTACAAGCCCAGCGCCGCTCAGCGTTACTGCCTTAGCTAGCTTTCTCACGCAAAAAGTCGATGATTTGATCCGCAGGCACCATGGTGGCTTCGCTATCCCGACGTCCTTTATATTCCAGTTCGCCGTTGTCCAGGCCGCGGTCGCCGATTACCAGGCGGTGAGGAACGCCCATCAGCTCCAAGTCGGCAAATTTAACGCCGGGCCGGGTGTCTCGGTCATCCAGCAAGACGTCTAAGCCAGCGGCGGTGAGTGCTTGGTAAAGACGTTCAGACTCTTCGCGAACACGCTGGGATTTGTGTGCATTCATCGGCACCAGTGCCACCTGGAAGGGCGCAATAGCGTTAGGCCAGATAATGCCGGATTCATCGTGGTTCTGCTCAATGGCCGCGGCGACCACACGGGTCACGCCGATGCCGTAGCAACCCATCCAAGGATGGCTGGTTTTGCCGTTGTCGCCCAGTACGTTGGCGTTCATGGCCTGGGAGTACTTTTGGCCAAGCTGGAAGACGTGGCCAACCTCGATGCCGCGCTTGATAGAGAGCGTGCCTTGACCGTCGGGAGAAGGGTCGCCTTCCACCACATTGCGTAGGTCGGCCACCTCGGGAAGGGCAACATCACGCTCCCAGTTAATGCCGAAATAGTGTTTGCCTTCAATATTGGCACCCGCGCCAAAGTCGCTCATCAGGGCAACGCTGCGGTCGGCAATAATGGGCATATCAAGGTTCACCGGGCCAAGCGAGCCAAAGCCTGCACCAACTGCTGCGCGAATTTCTTCTTCGCTGCCCATGGTCAGCGGGGCCGCCACTTGGGGAAGGTTCTCTGCTTTTACCTCGTTCAGCTCATGATCACCGCGCACCAATAGGGCAATCAGGCCACCTTCAGCGGCACGTACGATGAGGGTCTTGACCGTTTTCTCGATCGGCAGATCAAACTGCTCAACCAGGGCGGCGATGGTCTTGGCATTAGGTGTGTCTACCAGATGCATCTCTTGGGTAGGTGCTTCGCGCTGTATGTCGCTGCCCACCGGGGCAGGCAAGGCTTCGGCCTTTTCCATGTTTGCGGCGTAGTCGGAGGCGTTGGAGAATACGATATCGTCTTCGCCCGAGTCGGCCAGTACGTGGAATTCATGGGAGCCGGTGCCGCCGATAGAGCCGTTGTCGGCAATTACCGGGCGAAAGTCGAGGCCTAGTCGCGTGAAAATGCGTGTGTAAGCATCATACATATCCTGGTAGGTCTGCTTCAGCGAGGCTTCATCCAGGTGGAAGGAGTAAGCATCCTTCATGATGAACTCGCGGGAGCGCATTACCCCAAAGCGTGGGCGAATCTCGTCACGGAACTTGGTCTGAATCTGATAGAAATTGACCGGCAGCTGTTTATAGCTGGCAATCTCTTTGCGCACCAGGTCGGTGATCACTTCTTCGTGGGTCGGGCCGACGCAGTAGTCGCGGTCGTGGCGATCTTTCAGGCGTAACAGCTCGGGGCCATACTGCTCCCAACGGCCAGACTCCTGCCAAAGCTCAGCGGGCTGCACGGCGGGCATCAGTACCTCTTGAGCACCGGCACGGTTCATCTCTTCGCGCACAATGGCTTCCACTTTACGCAGGGTGCGCAGGCCAAGTGGCAGCCAGGTGTATAGCCCTGAGGTTAAACGGCGAATCATCCCGGCACGGAGCATTAGCTGGTGGCTAATGACTTCGGCGTCAGCCGGGGTTTCTTTGAGAGTGGCAATCAGTAATTGGCTGGCGCGCATGGGCGTGAGCATTCCTTAGGTTTTTGAAAACAGGGTTGTTGAAAACCTGGTTCTTGAAAGCTGGGTTCTTGAAAAAGTGCTTGGAAGCGTTGAATGGGGACATTGTACGGTCTAGCGGTTAAAGCGGCAAAATAGTGCTTATGTTCAAATGATCTATGCTTTTGGATGGCTGTGCTAAACTGATCGAGTTTTGTGGCGCGATAGTCGGCAAAAACGCAAGCGCAATACGCTATATCGACTATCGTTACTTTTGTATTTGAGGGAACCTTCATGCATCAAGCAGTTCGTCGCTGGTTGACTGGCGCCGTGGTTGGCGTTTCCATCGTGTCATTGAGTGGTTGTGGTACGCTTTTTCACCCTGAGCGTAAAGGGCAATTGAGCGGTGATATTGATCCGGTTATTGCTGTCGCCAATGGGGTCGGTTTGCTGTTTTTTATTGTACCCGGAGTGATTGCCTACGCCGTGGATTTCTCTAATGGCACCATCTATCTGCCGGGCCGCAACAGCGCCTCAGTAGATGTTCACCACTTAGACGACGCTATGGATGTGGCTTCCCTGGAAAAATTGCTCTCTGAAACAGCTGGTCAGCCGGTGAGCTTAGAGAGCGAGTTGGTCATGATCGAGGAGGTGAGCAGCTTGGATGAAGCGTTGGCCATGGTGCGTATGTCGGGCGTGTTAGACCAAGAGAAACTCTCAGCGATGTAACGTTCGCTATTGATCGCTAAAACCCAGCCATGTGTCACGCTTGGCTGGGTTTTTTCATGTCGTGCAAGTGTTTAAGCATACTGGGGAGGGTTGGGTACGCTGGGAAAGCGCGGCGGGTGCGCTTCCATGTAGGCGTGGCAGGCACGCAGTACCCGCACATCATCATACTTGCCACCCGCAAGCTGAAAACCCACCGGTAAACCGTTATCGGTAAAACCACAGGGCACTGACGCGGCGGGCTGCTGGCTAAGGTTAAAAGGATAGCTAAAGGGCGCCCACTCTTCCCAGTCCCGCATATCGCTGCTGAGGGGAACTTCCTGGTTAATTTCAAACGGCGGTATCGCCACCGAGGGGGTCATCAGTAGATGATACTCTTGGTTAAAGTGCTCCAGGAGCTGGGTTAACTCCGCACGATCTGCCAAGGCACGAAACAGTTCAACGGCTTTCCAGGGTTCGGCCTCACGGGCATTGGCCACCATGCCGGGATCCAGCAGCGTACGCTGGTGATCATCCATTTGTGACCACTGCTCTAAAGAGGCGGTAAACCACAGCTTACGGAAGGTATCCAGCGGTGACGAAAAGCCGGGATGCACTTCGACGATTTCAGCGCCCAACGCCTCCAGTCTGCCGGCTGCTTCTCGCACGCGTTCGGCAACCTGTGGATCTACCTTGGCGTAGCCAAGATCAGCCGAGTAGCCAATCCGTAGTCCGGTTAAACCTTTATCCAAATCCATCCCCCAGCACTCGGGCTGCCCGCGGGTGGCGTAAGGGTCACGGTAGTCGTAACGGCCCATCACATTGAGCATGCTAACCGCATCCCGCACGGTGCGCGTTAACGGCCCCAGGTGCGATAGGCTGGGTTCTTTAGCTGGAGGCCATTGGGGCGTCCAGCCAAATGTGGGTTTGAAGCCAAAAACACCGGTGAACGCCGCGGGGATACGTATGGATCCGCCGGAGTCGCCGCCCTGGTGCAGTACCCCCATATTGAGTGCCGCAGCAGCGGCGGCCCCGCCGGAAGAACCGCCGGGGGTTAACCGAGTATCCCAGGGGTTAGCCGTGGCACCGAAGACACGGTTATCGGTCACGGCTTTCCAGCCAAATTCGGGCGTGTTGGTTTTACCTAAAATGACGGCGCCTGCTTCACGCAGCATGCGTGCGGGTGGCGCATCGGTGTCACATAGCGCTTCAGAAGAGGTTAACGAGCCTTCTCGGCAGGGCATGCCTGCCACTTGGGTCAGGTCTTTAAGCGATACCGGCACCCCGTCGATGGGGCTTAGCGGCTTGCCTTGCCCCAGCGCCGCGCCGAGGCTTTGGCCGCCGATTCCGCACCTTCAGCATCTACATACACATAGGCGTTAACGTCTGGGTTGAAGCGCTCGATTCGATCAAGAGCGACACGAGTCGCTTCTAGCGGGGAGGCCTCTCGGCTTGCAAACAAGTGAGCTAGGGTCTGGGCATCTAAACTGCCAAGATCGGTATCGCTCATTGCACACTCCTTACGTAGGCTGGGCTTGGGTAAAGGAGTTTAAGCGTAGGCAAGCATTACCGGGCGTGCAAAAACCGCTGAATCGTAGGCTGACTCTTTGTATCCACTTCAGGAGGCTTGAGCGCGTAGCCAAGCTATTTCATCGGCCCATATCTCGGGTTCGATGGTCTCCAGTATCATTGGAATGCCGTTAATCCGTGGTTCCTGCATGATGGTGGTAAAGGCAGGTAGGCCAATATTGCCTTTGCCCAGGCTATGGTGGCGATCCACGCGGCTGGCAAGGTTGCTTTTGGCATCGTTTAAATGCATACCGCGCAGATACTCAAAGCCGACCACGCTGTCTAGCTCATCAAGCGTTGCTTGGGTGGCCTCTGTCGTGCGTAGATCATAGCCCGCCGCAAAGGCGTGGCAGGTGTCAATACAACCCCCACGCGAGTTTTATCGTCCACGTGGGCAATGATCTCGGCCAAATGCTCGAAGCGCCAACCCAGGTTAGTGCCTTGGCCAGCGGTATTTTCAATGACTGCGGTAACGCCTTGGGTATGCGTTAGCGCTTCGTTAACGGATTCTGCAATACGCTTTAAGCAGTCGCTTTCGCTGATTTTGTTCAAATGGCTGCCAGGGTGAAAATTAAGCAGCGTCAGCCCAACTGCTCGCAGCGCTGCATCTCATCCAGAAACGCATCGCGGGATTTGCGCAGCCCTTCCTGCTCGGGGTGACCCAGATTAATCAGATAGCTGTCGTGGGGCAAAATCTGCTCTGCAGAAAAGTTGTGCTCGGCACAGGCATCGCGAAAGGCTTGAATCGCCTCATCGGTGAGCGGTTTACCTTTCCATTGACGCTGATTTTTGGTGAATAGCGCAAACGCATCCGCACCGATTTCCACTGCTCGCTGCACGGCTTGGTCTGCGCCGCCAGCGGCGCTCACATGGGCTCCTAGGTACTTCACGGTGGACTCCTTGTCAGTGTGTGAACTTATAAGTTGTTAGAGTTTATCAATGGCTGTCTAAAAAGCGCTTGAACGCGGCGGGTTCATCGGTGATGACACTGCCGATGCCCCACTCCCAGCGGCTATGAAAGGCACTGGGGTCATTGGCGGTATAGCACAATATTTGATAGCCATCGCGCTGCATAGCTTCGGCTTGGGCGCGCTTCAAACGCGGCCAGTGGGGGTGCACGCTAAAAGCCTCAATGGCCTCGCACTGCTCACGCCAACTTTTGGGCACGCTACCGAACAGTACACCCAGGGCAGCCGTTCTTTGCTGGCAAATTGACGGCAGTGGCCAAGAGCCGCGGCATTGAAGGAGGAGATAATCAAGCGCTCGGGGGGGAGAGTGTCGAGCATTTCCGGCAGCGCGCGTTCCACCAGCGCGATGGGGTCGCGGCCTTTGTTGACCTTGATTTCCATATTGGCGCCCATTTCCAGCTCGTTAAGCAGTGCCAACATCTCGCTGAGGCTAGGCATCTTCTCACCCGCAAAACGATCGTCAAACCAAGCCCCGGCATCCAGGGTTTGCGCCTTCGCCCAGCTCATGGAGGCGAGTCCGCCCCGTCCGTTTGAGCAGCGTGCTACATCGCCGTCGTGCCAAATCACCGGGGTGCCATCACCCAGTAGCTGCACATCCAGCTCTACCCATGTGGCTCCCGCTTCATAGGCGGCGCGCACCGCGGCGAGGGTGTTTTCAGGGGCAGCGGCGGAGTAGCCGCGGTGGGCAATCAGCGCGGGGAGTTGAATAGCGGGATGCGTCATGACAAATCTCTAAGCCTTAGACGATAAAGAAGCGCTAATATTAGCATGGGCGCATGACAGCAGGATTGCATTGCCTCGCGTTCTAGTGGGTAAAAATACGCTAGCGTGCTAGCTTGATTTAAATGCCATGACGCGCTTGTATAGCAGCACCTGTTGCCATGCTTAGCATTATTCAGAGATGGCGTATCAACTCGAATAATAGCCGAATTACACAATAAGGAGTCCTAATGTCTCAGCGTATTCAATTTGCCCGCACCGGCGGTTCTGAGGTACTTGAACTGGTCGACGTTACCCCTGCTGAACCTGGCCAGGGTGAAGTACGTATTGCTAATAAAGCCGTTGGCCTTAATTTTATCGACATCTATTTTCGTACCGGGCTCTATCCAACCCCTTCCATGCCTTCTGGTCTAGGCACCGAAGGTGCAGGCGTGGTCGATGCGGTTGGCGAAGGAGTCACACACCTTCAGGTTGGCGATCGCGTGGCCTATGCCCAAGGCCCGTTGGGCGCCTATGCTGAACTGCATACGCTGCCAGCGGCTAAAGTGGTCAAGCTACCCGACTTCGTTGATTTCGACACCGCAGCGGCGAGTATGCTCAAGGGCCTTACCGTGCAGTATCTGCTGCGCCAAACCTATGAACTAAAAGGTGGCGAAACCATTCTATTTCACGCCGCAGCGGGCGGGGTAGGTTCGATTGCCTGCCAGTGGGCGAAGTCGTTAGGCGTTAAGCTGATCGGCACAGTCAGTTCACAGGAAAAAGCGGATCTAGCCATGGCCAACGGTGCCTGGGCGACAATTAATTACAGCGAAGAGAACGTGGTAGAGCGCGTACGCGAGCTTACCAACGGCGATATGTGCGATGTGGTGTACGATTCGGTGGGTAAAGACACCTGGGAAATGTCACTGGACTGCCTGAAGCCCCGTGGTCTGATGGTCAGCTTTGGCAACGCGTCTGGCCCGGTGGAGGGCGTTAATATCGGCATTCTGAATCAGAAGGGCGCACTTTACGTGACCCGCCCCAGCCTGAATGGCTACGCCGACACCCGCGAGCGTTTGGAGATGATGTGCGAAGAGTTTTTCGCCATGATTGAAAGCGGTAAGGTCAACATTGATATCGCCAACCGCTACCCACTTGCAGAAGCTGGCAAAGCCCAAGACGCCCTGCAAAGCCGCAAGACCACGGGCTCAACTATTCTTTTGCCGTAGCGGGTTCATTTTAGCCGACGATAGAACTTTGAGAGCAGCAGCAGGGGCAGCCTGAAGCGATTGGCCAGGGCCCCGTGAAGTTTCCTATATCTCAAAGGCTGCACGCATCGCTATAAGATTGTTGATGCTCACATTATTGTTGAGCGCCAAAAGTAAGCGCTTTTATTAGCCCGTTTTACCCTTCATTACACTACCGATATGAAGCTCGGCTTTGCCGAGCTTTTGTCCCTTTTGGCTATGTGTTTATAGGCTTTGCGTATGCAGGGTCTATACCTCTGTATAGTAAACGTCTAATGTGCAGAAGAAATAGTCATGTTAAAGCGTGTTTTGCATCAATCGCATGGTGAACTTTCAAACGCCAGCAAGGGAGTGGGAAAAGGATGTCGGCTGAGGACATAAGTGTTGAGGGCTCAAGCGCTGAGGGCTCCGGTATTGAAAACGTAAGTATTGAAGCATTGGATCTTGGCGGGTTAACGCTTACACCTAGCACACTGGTGTTTATCGTACTTGGGCTAACGCTCGCCGCGTTTATATGGGGACGCTTTCGTTATGACTTAGTGGCGCTGGCAGCGTTGTTGGGTTCGGTCATGCTGGGGCTTGTGCCGGCCGAAAGCGCTTTCGCCGGTTTCGGCCATCCGGCGGTGATTACCGTGGCCGCTGTACTCGTGCTTAGCCGAGGGTTTGAGCGCTCGGGCGTGGTCGATATTATTGCCAACCAAGTGCTTAAAGTGGGGGAAAACCTGCTGCTCCAACTCCTGGTGCTGGTGGGTACCATTGTTGTGCTGTCAGGTATTATGAATAATGTGGGCGCCCTGGCACTGCTGCTACCGGTAGCTATGCGGCTTGCCCGCGAACACAACACCTCGCCTTCCTTACTGCTTATGCCCCTGGCGTTTGGCTCTCTGCTCGGCGGCCTGACCACGATGATTGGTACCCCACCCAATATCATTATTTCCAGTTATCGCCGTGATGTGACAGATGAAGCATTTAGTATGTTTAGCTTCTCGCCTGTTGGCATCGTAGTTGCGCTGGCGGGGCTGGCCTTTATTGTTCTGGTGGGCTGGCGCTTGACGCCCAAGCGTAGCGGCCAGGCCTCTACGGATGAAATGTTCGATACCGCCAACTATTTAGTCGAATTGAAAGTGGGTGAAGAGTCGAAAGCCAAAGGCTTAACGCTACAGCAGTTGCGCGACGAACTGGACGAAACCATTCCCGTGTTAGCGGTGGTGCGTGATGACAACCGCCGTGCGGGCTATAACTTCCACGGCGCACTGGAAGAGGGCGATATTCTGCTATTAGAAGCAGGGCCTGATGAGCTTCAAATGCTGGAAGACAAAGTAGGGCTAAGCGCGATTGCAGAGTTGGAGGAAGACCCTGAGGCGGAGGATGCTGAGCCTACGGAGAGTGATAAGGATCCTGCGAATAAGAAAGATTCTGCGCAGGATCGACAGCCCGTGGATACCGAGGGCCTGCAACTGATCGAGGCCGTGGTGCGTAACGACTCAATGATGATTAACCGCAGCGTACGCCAGCTACGCTTAAACCATCAGTTTGGCCTGCACTTGGTGGCTGTCGCACGAGATGGCGGGCGCTTGAAGCAGCGGTTGCGGGATATTCGTTTTAAAAACGGTGATGTTTTGCTCCTCCAGGGCAGTGAAAACGAGATGTCAGATAGCCTGGCCTCGCTTGGGTGTCTACCCCTGGCTAGCCGTGAACTGCATCTGGGGCAGCCACGCAAACTCGCTATGTCGATTGCTATTTTTGCCTTGGCAATCGTCGCCATGCTGTTTGATCTACTCCCCGCAGCGGTGGCCATGAGTAGTGCGGCACTGATTTCGCTCCTGATTGGCGTGTTACCACTCCGGGAAGGGTATCAGGCCATTGATGGCCCCGTCATAGTGCTGCTCGCGGCGATGATTCCCGTGGGCGAAGCATTAGAAACCAGTGGAGGTGCAGATTTGATTGCTAACGCGCTGCTCAGTTTTGGCAGCGATTGGCCGGTGGTGGTGACCATGATAGGGCTGTTTTTACTCTCTATGCTGCTCTCCAATGTGGTTAACAATGCGGCGGCTGCGCTACTGATGGCACCGATTGCGGTGAGCTTAGCCAATGGCTTTGACGTCTCACTGGATCCGTTTTTGATGGTCGTAGCTGTTAGCGCTTCCTGTGCGTTTTTAACCCCTATTGGGCACCAATCCAATACGCTGGTGCTTGGGCCTGGCGGCTACCGCTTTGGTGATTATTGGAAACTGGGCTTGCCGCTATCACTGGTGGTGCTGGTGGTTGCTATCCCAATGATCCTATGGGTGTGGCCGCTTTAATAGGCGAGGTCGCCGCTTGGTCTGTCGGTTTGGCACCTGCGGAATTGTATGAATAGTGCTATTAGGTTTCGAAAATTTTGCTAGATTATGTTCAGATATCAATAAAAATCGAACAGGCCGGGCTTATGAATCAACAATTTCGTCAGGATGCCATTGTCGAGCTGGTTCGTCAGCACGGCTATATGAGTATTGAGCAGCTCACCGATCATTTTGCCGTGACACCACAAACCATCCGTCGCGATTTAAATACCCTGGCCAATGAGGGCCGGGTGAGGCGGGTGCATGGCGGAGTAGGAATCGAGTCGAGTACAGTCAATACCGCCTACAGCACGCGCAAGACACTGCATCTGGAAGAAAAGGAGCGCATTGCCCGCTGTTTAGCACAGCACATCCCGAATCACTCCTCTCTGTTTATTAATATCGGCACCAGCAATGAAGTGATTGCTCAAGCGCTGTTAGAGCACCAGGGCCTTGAGATCATTACCAATAATTTAAATGTTGCCGCTATCCTGCAACATAAAGAGGATTTCACCGTGATTATCGCCGGCGGTCAGGTGCGCTCCCGGGACGGCGGCATTATCGGTGAAGCAACGATCGACTTTATCAATCAGTTCAAAGTGGACTACGGCATTATCGGCATCAGCGGTATCGATGAGGATGGCTCACTGCTGGAGTTTGATTACCAGGAAGTGCGCGTTGCTCAGGCGATTATCGCCAATTCCAGGCGCATCTATCTGGCGGCGGACTACTCTAAATTCCACCGTAACCCGGTTGTTCGGCAAGGTAACCTGGAACAGCTGGATGCGCTATTTACCGACCGCAAACCCCCAGACGCGATTCAGCGCTTGCTGACGCAACACGATGTGGCGCTCTACATTGCTTAATGAGGTGGTTTCAGCCTTGAGCATTTTGGGCGGCTAGAGTAGCCTTGGATGATAATAAAGCGAAAACGTGGAAACCTCTGATTAACTATTGCGCTTGGCCATACAGCGTTAAAAATCGCCTCAAAATGCTCATTTACACCCCGTAAACTCCGCTTTTTCGTTGATTTTTGCCTTGTCTGGCCTGCGCTCATCGCGTTAATCAGAGGTTTCCAATCATACAAAATCGAAAGATAATACAACAAAGCGAACTCGATATGTCCTCTTTTATACTCGCCATTGATCAAGGTACCACCAGTTCTCGCGCCATTCTGTTTGACCGCCAAGGCCAGGTGGCCGCTGTTGCCCAGCAAGAATTCACTCAGCACTTCCCCCACGACGGATGGATTGAGCACAACCCCGAAGACATTTGGGAAACCGTGGTGGCGACTTGCCGAGATGTGATGCGTAACGCTGAAGTTTCCGCCGACCAAATAGCCGGGATCGGCATTACCAACCAGCGGGAAACCACTATTCTGTGGGATCGGAAAACGGGTAAGCCACTCTATAACGCCATCGTTTGGCAGGATCGCCGCACCTCAGATTTATGCCAGTCACTGCGCGATCAAGGCTATACCGATACCGTTCAAGCTAAAACGGGCCTATTGATTGATCCCTACTTTTCAGCCACCAAGCTTGGTTGGGTACTGGACAACGTTGAGGGTGCTCGGGAGCGCGCCGAGCAGGGCGAGTTGGCATTTGGAACGGTAGATAGCTTTTTAATCTGGCGGCTGACAGGCGGTCAGCAGCACGTGACCGATGCCACCAATGCTTCGCGTACAGCGTTGTTTAATATCCATACTCAGGAGTGGGATGAAGAGCTGCTGGCGCTATTTAATATTCCCGCCAATTTATTGCCCGAAGTGAAAGACTCCAGCGATGATTTTGGCACCACCGAAGCGCACTGGCTGGGTGCCGCGCTCCCCATTGCTGGGGTAGCGGGGATCAGCAGGCTGCTTTAGTGGGGCAGGCGTGCTTTCAACCGGGGATGGGTAAAAGCACCTATGGCACAGGCTGTTTTATGATTGTGAATACCGGTGAAACGCCCTCGCTGTCGCGCAATCGCCTGTTGACCACCATTGGCTACCGGCTTCACGGTAAGCCGACCTATGCCATGGAGGGCAGTATTTTCGTGGCGGGGGCGACGGTGCAGTGGTTACGTGACGGCTTGAACCTGTTTGCCGATGCGTCAGAGACGGAGGCCTTGGCCCAGGAGACCCGCAGTGGCCACAGCGTTTATCTGGTGCCCGCCTTTACCGGCTTGGGCGCTCCACACTGGGATCCCAAAGCCCGCGGCGCTATTTTTGGGTTAACTCGCGATACCGGTATCGCGGAAATAGTCGCTGCAGGCCTGCAAGCGGTGTGCTATCAAACCCGAGACCTCCAGCACTGTATGAACGACGACATGGAGGCCGCACCAGGCACTTTGCGCGTCGACGGTGGCATGGTGAAGAACAGCTGGGTGATGCAGTTTCTTGCCGATATGCTGGGTGTCCAGGTGGATCGCCCTACGATTTTGGAAACCACGGCGCTGGGGGCTGCTTACTTAGCCGGGTTGCGTTTAGGTTGGTATCAAACCCTCGAAGAGATTGAGCAGCTGTGGCGCTGTGAGAAGAGCTTTATGCCTGCTATGGAGGAGACCACTCGCGAGCAGCTCTATCAAGGCTGGTTGGATGCGGTTTCGCGCGTGCGCTCCACGCCTTAGGTAATAACGATTTAGCCCACTACTTAAGCACACTATCTATTAACTCTTTCGATTCTTTATAATGCGGCGGCCAATTAAACCATTGGCCGCCTTTCTTCGCTTTTAGCGCCCCTCATGAAAGTCTTTAACACACTTAACACTTAATGAGTGTTTATGTAGTCGAGTTACAACCACCCCTGCTGCCAATGATGCATTGTGGGTTTTGTTGCAGTGAACCATAGTGAAGCCATGGATCAGGAGGGTGCTTCGTTATCCCGAGTCACTGACCCGATCCCTGCTACAGAACCATAGCGCTTCAGTATTACCCGAGCGCTAAAGGCGAAGGTCTTGCAAAGCTTGTGACCGTTTCGCAGTTGCCGAACTGGGCACTTATCCGGCCCAGCATGAGTAGCAACGTCACCATACGTCGTTAACTAAGATGGCTGCTTTTTTTAACCGATAGTCGGTTAAGCAGCGGATGACCATACCATGAGGTATTACTAATGAACTGCATCGAACTGAGCCAACAAGCCGACAGCATCGCCAGCACTTTCAGCAAACAAGATCTCGCTAGACTTGTTGTGGCACTGAAGGGCAACCGTGAATCACTGCAGCATGCCGTTGAGGTCATCGACACAGTGGATAGCCGCTCAGGATGCACACTGGAAGAAGCTTGGGATGAAGTGCTCTCAGGGGACTCTCAAATGCGAATTGAAGACGAAGAGTAGGGCATCGCTTATTGATTGTTTGAGCCCCCTCACTTAGGTGAGGGGGCTTTTTTACGCTAAACCGCTGTCGATGTCGGCGGAAGTGCAGTATCGCGATTTTGTTCGAAGTACTGGCTAAATCGATTTTCAGCATCGTCACCAAACAGTACCCGACACGCTTCCTTTAAACCTGTGGAATGGCGTAACTGCTCATGAGGTACCACCAGAGAAACTTTGGCGCGGCGGCGCAGGAAGTCCTCAAGCTGGGTGATCATCTCGTGGTCGCGGGCATGCTCAATTTCACAACGGATGTACTCAGTGCCTTCAATGAGGATTTCGCCCTGAGCGGGATCCTGACGAATTTTCTCCAGCATCGGTATGGCTTGATCGGCATAGCGCCGCCACAGCCGAGAGGAGAGCAGCTCCGATGACGTAGAGGCGGTCATGGCATCCAGGTTCATACGCTTGGCTTGATCCATAAACTGCTGTTTCACGGGCTTGGCAGGTTCCCCGTACCACCGAAAGTTGGGGTCTGAAAGTGAAACGCCCAGGCGGCTTATATCTTCGGCAATCTCATCCCCTACGTTCAAACAGTCGGTAAGTTTTCCACCAAAGATGCTGATATGCGCACTCTCAACGTTGGTATCGACCACATGCTTGCGAGAAAGCTGTAAAAAGTCTCGGTCACTGCCCTGATCATCTTTGATGGCTAAAGGCCTTACGCCACAGCGTGTCGAGATAATGTCGTCTTGTGTGAGCGGTTGATCTAGCGTTAGGCGTTTATTGATATTTTCCAGCACAAAGGCGATATCGTCAGCAGTAACGTCCACCTCTGGATGCTCCATATGGGTATCGGTAGTGCCGATACAGGTGCGATTGCCCATGGGAATGACGAAGAACAGCCTTCCATCATCGGCAAAAAATGCCAACACCCGCTGTGAATCGGTTAGCTGTGGAACGATGAGGTGAATGCCCTTGGAGTAGAGGTGATGATGGGTAGTCTTTTGGCCGGTCAGCTCGTTATGCTGATCTACCCAGGGGCCAGCAGCGTTGATTAATACCTTGGCATGAATATCGAAAGTGCTGCCATCCATCACGTTGCGCGCTTTGGTCACCCATAGGTCGCCGACCCGTTCGGCGCCGAGTGACTCGACGTAGTTGGCGGCAATTGCTCCATAGTTAAGCGCGTGGCGCACAAAGTTGAACACAAAGCGTGCGTCATTATCGTGGAGGTAGGCGTCGGAGTACTCGAAGCCGCCAACGGCGTCCTCAATATCGATAATGGGTTCTTGCTGCTTAATCTTGTTAGGCGAAAGCAGGCGTGGCAGTTTAGTGAAGCCGTTGCCCATCAGCCAGTAAAGCCAGGTGCCCGCCCATAGGTAGCGTGGTGAGTGGCGGAAACCTTTCGAAATAGTGGTCAGGAAACGAATCTCCTGCACGGTAGAGGGGTAACTCTTTATCAAGTGATTGCGGCTTTTGCACAATTTTCGAACCAGTGCAAAATCCTTGCTTTCCATGTATTTAATGCCTCCCCACACTAAGTTGGAGGAGTGCATGCTGGTGCTGCCAGCGAAGTCGCCGCGATCAATCAGTGCGACTTTAGCGCCTTTTCCAGCCAGCGCCGCCGCAGTGGCCGCGCCATTGATACCGCCCCCTATAATCAGGGCATCAAAGGTCTCGGTAGGTAATTTTTCTATATTTCGATTTCGCAGTTTCATAGCGGATCCAATTAACAAATAAATAGCCCTGGTGCCCTGGGTGTTTTCTCTTGTGCTATGGCCTGCCGCCAATGAAACCCTTGCAGGGCGGTTGCCCACCCTGCAAGCGTTACGCGTGATTACTCTTGGCGCGTACCGGCTTCCATCCAGGCTTCCATCATTTCGTCATAAGGAACGGTGGTGCCTTGTGGCATTTCATTGTCCAGCTTGGCTTTGGGTGAGCCTTCCTGATCCAGCCAGTATTGCGGATCCTGCTCTTCATTGAGCACGGGCGCATAGCTGTCGAAGACGTTGGCCCTGGCTAGGCGATGCATGGTGCTGTCCATATCCGCCGCCAGTTTGTCCAAGCCTTCCTGAGGCGTGACTTCACCACTCATGACAGGCGCCAGGTTTTGCCACCACAGTGGGGCCATGCGTGGGTAGTCAGGCACATTGGTGCCGGTAGGCGTCCAGTTCGACTCGTTGGGGCTGCGGTAGAACTCCACCAGGCCGCCTAATTTGGGGGCCATCTCGGTCATCTGCTCAGAGAAGATGTCAGATTCACGAATCGGCGTTAGACCGTGCATCAGTTTTTCCAAAGACACCGTTTTAGACACGGTGAACTGGCCGAACAGCCACGCCGCGGTGCGACGATCTTCCGGCGTTGAATCGAAGAACGTCCAGGCGCCTACATCTTGGTAGCCGACCTTCATACCCTCTTCCCAGTACGGGCCGGTGGGGGATGGAGCCATGCGCCATAGCGGGTTGCCTTCGTCATCGGTCACTGCGACTGCAGGGTCGGTCATGTCGGCAGTAAAGGCGGTGTACCAGAAAATCTGCTGGGCAATGTGTCCCTGCGCAGGTACCGGGCCAGCCTCACCAAAGGTCATGCCCTGTGCTTCGGGAGGGGCATAGTCACGCAGCCAATCGACGGCTTTTTGCATGGCAAATACCGAGGCCGGTGAGTTAGTAGCACCGCCGCGGCTTACGCTTGCGCCTACTGGCTGGCTATCTTCGTTGACGCGGATACCCCAGTCATCCACCGGGTTGCCGGAAGGGACGCCGGGGCTGCCCATACCTGCCATGGAGAGCCAGGAGTCGTGGAAGCGCCAGCCCAGTGATGGATCGCGGCGGCCGTAATCCATATGGCCATACACCTTGGTGCCATCTATTTCGCCGACATGCTCGGTAAAGAACTCGGCGATATCTTGATAGGCCGTCCAGTTAGTGGGAACGCCAAGAGGATAGCCGTAGACCTCTTCGAACTGTGCCATCAGCTCAGGGTCGGTAAACCAGTCATAGCGGAACCAGTAGAGGTTAGCGAACTGTTGGGTAGGCAGTTGAAAGAGGCTGCCATCTGGCCCGGTGCCGTACTGCAGTCCAATAAAGTCGTCTAAGTTCAGGGTGGGCAACGTATAGTCGGCCCACTCGTTCTCCATCGCTTCAGACAGGTTGATGGTGGTGCCATAACGAATATGCGTGCCGATGGAGTCGGTGTCATTGACGAAGCCATCGTAGATGCTGTTACCCGACTGCATCTGATTCTGCATGGTGTCCACCACATCACCTTCACCGATGATGTTGTGGGTCAGGTTAATGCCGGTCAGCTCACTAAAGGCTTCTGCAAGCACTTCACTTTCATAAACGTGAGTCGTGAGGCCTTCAGCCACGGTTTGAATATCCATGCCGCGGAAAGGCTCGGCAGCGTTGGCAAACCACATCAGCTCTTCGATCTGCTCTTCGCGGCTCAGGGTTGAGTTCTGGAAGTGCTCGTCGACCAAGCGTTCAGCGATGGCACGGGTATCCTGCTCTTGCGCTGACAGCGTTCCCGACGCCAGCAACAAGCTGGCGGCGAGGGTTGTCAGTTTGAATTTAGTCAGTTTGGATTTATTGTCGTGCTTTTGCATGTTGACCTCGTTTTGTTGTGTTCTTCCTTGATGGCTTGGCCGTCCTTGATACCGATTAAACGCTGATGGCATTTCCCAAGGGCTAGTCCCAAGGGCTATCCCCAGCGCATTAAAACCAGCAGCCATACGGCTGATACCGCTAGTGCTATCCAAATGGAAAGTGACGTGAAGCCGATCACGCCCAAATGGATAAAGGCTGCGGAGAGCAGGCCGATAAACAGCCGATCCCCGCGAGTGGTGGCAATGGGTAAAAAACCTTTGCGTTCAACAGTGGGCGACATGATCTCCCATACCGTCATGCCTGCCAGCATGGCCGCAATGGATGAAAAGAATATGGCGGTGGGCACTGTCCATACCATCCAAGACATAGCGAGATCTCCTCAGGTACGGCCCAGGGCAAAGCCCTTGGCGATATGGTTACGAACGAAGTAGACCACCAGAATGCCGGGAATGATGGTGAGTACACCGGCGGCGGCCAAAGTGCCCCAGTCAATCCCAGAAGCAGTCGATGTGCGCGTCATGATCATGCCAATGGGCTGGGCGTCAGTGGCTGTCAACGTGCGGGCCAGCAACAGCTCCACCCAGGAGAACATGAACAGGAAGAACAGCGTGACGCCAATGCCTGAGCGGATCATGGGGATAAAAATCTTGACGAAAAAGCGCGGAAAGCTATAGCCGTCGATATAGGCGGTTTCATCGATCTCTTTAGGCACGCTGCTCATAAAGCCCTCCAAAATCCAGATAGCAAGGGGGATATTGAACAGGCAGTGAGCCAGCGCGACGGCGATGTGGGTATCGAACAGGCCTACCGAGTAGTAGAGCTGGAAGTAGGGCAGCAGAAATACCGCAGGTGGCGCCATTAGGTTGGTCAGCAGCCAGAAAAATAGATGCTTGTCGCCAATAAAGGTGTAGCGGCTAAAGGCGTAGGCGGCGGGTAGCGCGACGCAGATGGTGATGAGCATATTCATCGCCACGTAGAGCATCGAGTTGACGTAGCCCATGTACCAGCTTGAGTTGGTGAAAATGCCGATGTAGTTATCAAAAGTAAGGTTCTGGGGCCACAGCGTCATCGAGCCGAGAATTTCGCTATTGGTCTGTAGCGACATATTGATCAGCCAGTAAATGGGCAGAATCATCAGTGCCAGATACAGGCCAAGCAAGAGACGCGAGCGCCAGTGTGCACGGGCGGTGCGGTTACGCCGCTTGGCCGGTGAAACCTTGCTAAAAATCGTGTTGTACTTTTCACCGCGCTGGGTGTTTTCGAGTTGATAGCTCATGTTAGGCACCTCCGTGCGGCGGTTTGTCTTTCTGCATATTCATAATGGTGGTGTAGAACACCCAGCTCACCAGCAGAATGACCAGGAAGTAGATCAGCGAGAAAGCTGCAGAAGGGCCTAAATCCTGTTGGCCGACAGCCATAGTGGTTAGTGATTGACTTAAGAAAGTGGTGGCGCTGCCCGGCCCGCCGCCCGTCAGTACAAAGGGTTCGGCGTAGATCATAAAAGAGTGCATAAAGCGCAGCAGCACGGCAATGACCAGCACGTTGGTTAGCTTGGGGAGCTGAATGTAGCGGAACACCGCCCATTTTGAGGCACGGTCGATACGTGCTGCTTGATAGTAGGCTTCGGGAATCGAGCGGAGACCGCTATAGCACAGCATGGCCACCAGCGGCGTCCAGTGCCACACGTCCATTAAATGATGGTTACCCAGGCGTCGCCGGCATTACGGGTAATGTTGTATTCAATGCCCAGTTCGCGCAGGCCCCAGCCCATTAAGCCGATATCGCCACGGGTAAAGATTTGCCAGATACTGCCCACTACGTTCCAGGGAATCAGCAACGGCAGGGTAATCAGGATCAACACCGCCGAGGCTTGCCAACCGCGTTTGGGCATAATGAGCGCGATGCCAATCCCTAGCGGAATCTGAATAGCCAGAATAATCAGCGAGAACGAAATTTGGCGCAGAAACGCTGCCTGCAGCGCGTCGTCGTTGAGCATGCTTTGAAACCACTCAGTGCCGGTAAAAAAGCGTGCGTTCGGCCCGAGCACGTCCTGCACCGAGTAGTTGACCACGGTCATGAGCGGAATGATGGCGGAGAAGGCCACCAACACCAGCATGGGAAGCACCAGTAGCCAGGCTCTGTTATTGGGTACCTTGTTATTCATGACCAGCCTCCACCAGGTATTCATCGATATACAGCGCTACGTGAGCAGCATCGAAGTGCGCAAACGCCGCTTCACTGACCGGCGGATGGCCTTCGGGCAGGCGTGCCTTAAACGTTTGCTCGTTGAGTTTGAAGGTCAGCAGGGAGTAGGTGCCCAGGTCTTGCACGCTGGTCACCTGAATCGGCACGCTATTGGCCACTTCACTTGAGGAAATGGCGATAAACTCGGGGCGGATGCCTAGTTTTATATTGTTATGGCTAATATCGTTAGCGCTGGCATTGGCAGCGCTGGCGACAGCGTGTTTCATCTGCTCGCTAACCGGCAGTGGCTGTGTGCCGAACATTACCTGATCGTCGCGATATTCCACGGCCATAAAATTCATGCCCGGGCTGCCAATAAAGTAACCCACAAAGGTATGCGCAGGGCGCTCGAACAGCTCACGTGGGGTGCCGAATTGCACCACCTGGCCCTCATACATCACGGCAATTTTATCCGCGAAAGTAGAGGCCTCGAGCTGATCGTGGGTCACGTAGATCATGGTGATATTGAAGCGCTCGTGAATCTCTTTGAGCTTGCGACGCAGCTTCCACTTTAGCTGCGGGTCGATAACGGTGAGCGGCTCATCAAACAGAATCGCCGTTACGTCGTCACGTACCAGCCCACGGCCCATGGAGACCTTCTGCTTCTCGTCGGCGGTCAGGTTTTTGGCCTTACGATCCAGCAAAGGGGTCAGCTCAAGAATATCGGCGACTTCGAGTACCTTGGGTTTCACCCGGTACTCGGGGGTATTCATATTGCGCAGGGGAAAGGCAAGATTATCGAACACCGTCATGGTGTCGTAGATCACCGGAAACTGGAACACCTGGGCAATATTGCGCTCTTCTGGGGGCAGCTCATTGACCCGCTGACCGTCGAAAAGTACGTCACCCTCCGAGGGTTCAAGCAGGCCCGAAATAATGTTCAGAAGGGTCGATTTACCGCACCCTGATGGGCCCAATAGGGCATAGGCGCCGCCCTGGTGCCATACGTGATCCATCTGCCGGATGGCGTAATCCGCCGCACCCTTGGGCGTTTTTTCGTAGGAGTGCGCCAAGCCTTTTAGTGTGATCTCAGCCATGGGCAGCTCCTCCCTGACGTGCAGGAATATGTACCGTGTGACCCTGCTTGTCGAAGGCGTAAAGTTGATGGGTGGGGAAGTAAACTTTCAGAGGTTCATTAACACTAAACTGGTGAATACCCGCTAAGTGCAGCACTAAGGGGAAGCGTTCGTGGCGAACATGCAGGAAGGTTTCAGAGCCGCTAATTTCCGCTACATCCACATGGACATCCAGGGCCAGGTCATCGGCCTGTTGGGGTAGAGTGAGATGCGAAGCTCGCACGCCAAAGTCGTAATCACCCGGTTCAAGACGCTTTAGCTCGTCATCGCAGGGAAAGTGAAGCGTTTGGTCGAAGGTGATCTCGCTGTCGGTCAGCTGACCGGGAACGATATTGATTGGGGGTTCGGAGAACATTTCTGCGCTAAAGCGGCCATTGGGCTCGCGATAGACCTGCTCGGTAGGGCCGTATTGGAGAAGCCTGCCTTCGTGCAGTACCGCCGTGTTACCGCCCAGCGCTAACGCTTCATTGGGCTCGGTGGTGGCGTATACCGCAATACAGTTACGCGCTTTAAACAGGTCACGCAACTCATCGCGTAGCTCTTCGCGGAGCTTATAATCCAGATTGACCAGCGGTTCATCAAACAGAATTAAATCGGCATCTTTGATCAAGGCCCGCCCCATGGCGGTACGCTGCTGCTGGCCACCAGAGAGTTCCTGCGGGTAGCGGTTAAGCAGGTGCTCGATATGCAGCATTTCAGCAATTTCGCCAACCCGTTTATCAATTTCGCTTTTTGGGTGTTTGGCCAGTTTAAGCGGCGACGCAATGTTGTCGTAAACGGTGAGGCTGGGGTAGTTGATAAACTGCTGGTACACCATGGAGACATTGCGTTTACGCACTGAGACGTTCGTGACGTCTTTGCCATCCATAATAATTTTGCCGCGGGTGGGTGGTTCAAGCCCCGCCATTAGGCGCATTAAAGTGGTTTTGCCAGCAAGTGTTCGCCCAAGCAGCACATTAAAGGATCCTGGCTCTAGGGCTAAGTCTATCCCACTGATATGGGGCACACCGTTAACGATGTGATCGATATTTTGCAAATGTAAGGACATGCCGATCTCGCTAGCGTCATTGTTGTTGGATAAGGTAGATCGTTTTCGTTTACGAAAGGCTAGTTGATCGTTTGCGAACTTGCAACGCGTTTTTGGTTCCTTGGTCTACGCATTTAGGTGTAGAAAGTGAACACAAAAAAGCCGACTCCTGGCATACAGGAGTCGGCTATCTTTACAGGTAATGCTTTGAAAAAGAGGTATTACTTAACGTTTTCTTCCTCCTGCTTAGGCGCTACCACAGGTTTTCCGTTGTGCTCGATCAGCGTGGACTTATTCTTGGCAAAGGCATCGTAGGCAAAATCGTCCACGGTGAGCATTTCCAGTACTTCGGCCTCGAAGGTACGCATAAAGTCGGCATCCTCTTCATTGATCAGGCCTTTTTCCAGACCGGCTTC
The DNA here is from genome assembly GCF_009728585.1 of Halomonas sp. PA16-9. Taxonomy (NCBI): domain Bacteria; kingdom Pseudomonadati; phylum Pseudomonadota; class Gammaproteobacteria; order Oceanospirillales; family Halomonadaceae; genus Halomonas; species Halomonas sp. PA16-9. Next base: position 2,250,771 of record NZ_CP040451.1, read on the forward strand.
TACACGTGCCTCAGGATGCAGCGCCGTTTGCGGGAGTTTGCCTTTAGCATACGCCTTGTTCACCGTGCGGTAGATCGCCTCGGCGCGTTCATAATCGACCAGCAAAGCGTTGTAGCGCGCCAGCGGGTTGCGCTGTTCACCGTCGTCTGCATCCCAGGTGTTTTCCAGCAGCTTGGTGCGCAGGGCACTGTGTGTAGACACACGCTTAGCGATATCCCGGGCCAGGTCATCGTGGGGTTTATTCCAGCGGCGACCGGTGGGCATTACTACGGCGTTGAGCGTTTTACCTAGCGCACGGTTGGGTAGATTATCGAAAATCTCCACAAACGCCTGCTCGGCACGCTGGAGCAGGAAGCGGCAGCTGTAGTGCAACAGCGCCTCTTCGCCTTCTACTTTACTGCCTGCCTGCCACTGCTTGAGTACCATTGAGGTGAGATAGAGGTTAGACAGCACATCCCCCAGCCGTGCAGAGATCATTTCACGTTTCTTCAGCGCTGAACCCAGGCTTGCCATGGCAGCATCGGCACACAGGCCAAAGCCAGCGGAGAGGCGGGCAATATCCTGGGCATAGGCGGCGGCGGGGCCGTCGAAGGGTACGCTGGCTTTACCAATGCCAAAGCCGAGGGTAAAGGCGCGCGCAGCGTTACCAAAGATCAAGCCCGCGTGACCGAAGAAGGCTTATCGAACGCCTGCATATCGTTGGCGTCTTTGGCGGCCAGTTCTTCTAGTACGTAGGGGTGGCAGCGAATAGCACCCTGACCAAAGATCATCAGGTTGCGGGTCATGATGTTGGCGCCTTCCACGGTGATCGCCACCGGGTTGGCGCTGTAACCGATACCGAGGTAGTTGCGCGGGCCAAGAGTGACCGCCTTGCCGCCGTGAACGTCCATCGCATCGCTAAGCAATACGCGCTGGAACTCGGTCAACTGGCTCTTCATGATGGCTGAGGGCACGGCGGGTTTTTCGCCGTGGTCGATCATATTGGCGGTTTGATACACGGTGGCCTGGGAGATATAGGCCAGCGCCGTCATGCGGGCGAGGGGCTCTTGCACACCTTCCATTTCGGCAACCGGCACGTTGAACTGACGACGAACACGGGTGAAACCGCCGCTCCAGCCCAGGGCGTAACGCGCGGTGCCGGTGGCGCCTGACGGCAGCGTGATGCAGCGGCCGATAGACAGACACTCCACCAGCATCCGCCAGCCCTGGCCGATCATGTCTGGGCCGCCAATGATGGTGTCCAGCGGAACAAAGACATCTTTGCCGATAATCGGGCCGTTCATAAACGGGCTGCCGATAGGGTGGTGACGGCGGCCGATTTCCATGCCGTCGGTATTGCGGGGAATCAACGCCAGGGTAATACCGCGATCTTCTTCGTCACCCAGCAATTTTTCCGGGTCAAACAGACGGAAGGCAAGACCAACGACTGTGGCGATGGGCGCCAGAGTGATCCAGCGTTTTTCGAAGTTAAGGCGCAGGCCGATCACTTCTTCGCCGTTAATGGTTTGCTTACATACAACGCCAGTGTCTGGCAGCGAGGTAGCGTCAGAACCTGCGCGGGGGCCGGTGAGGCCAAAACAGGGGATCTCGCGGCCATCGGATAAGCGCGGCAGGTAATGATCTTTCTGCTCTTGGGTACCGTATTTAAGCAGCAGCTCGCCAGGGCCGAGGGAGTTGGGTACGCCCACGGTCACCATCAGGGTTTCATTGACGGAGAGCTTCTGCAGTACCATGGACTGAGCCTTAGCCGAGAAGCCAAGACCACCGTACTCCTTCGGAATAATCATGCCGAAGAAACCCTCTTTTTTCAGGTAGTCCCAAAGCTGCTGGGGCAGGTCGGCGCGCTCCTGGGCGATGTCCCAGGCGTTGCACATGCCAGCGGCTTTCGCACACTGATTGGCTAGGAAGGCTTTCTCATCGTCGCGTAGGCCATCGTCTTTAAAGGCGAGCAGTTTTTCCCACTGGGGTTTGCCTGAAAATAGCTCTCCGTCCCAGGAAACGCTGCCCGCTTCCAGAGCTGTGCGCTCGGTGGCGGAAACTTTGGGGGCGACTTTTTTAAAGGTGGCGAATAAGCGCGGTGTGAGCCACTTGCGACGCAGTGCAGGCAGGCCTGCCACGGCTACTGCCGCAGCGCCAAGAAGCAGCAGACCACCAATGATTTCCGCGTCAAACAGTAGGCCAACAAGGCCTAATACGCCAAACACAGCTAGCGCCGCGGGAGCGCCTGCTTCGCGACGCATGACCACGAGCAAGCCGACAATGGCGAGCACGATCAGAAGTAGGGTGAGCATAGGTTATCTCTCTTTTTGCTGGCCACTGTTGCAGGCCGACTGTTGTTAATAAAACGCGAGTAACATCGTTGTTGAGATATTGAGTCGAACACTTGTTTGAATATTGGCAGATGGGGCTATCACACGCAAGTTTTTAGGCACGTTTGGCGTAGCTTGTTCCTTTAACGTAGCCAAAAAAAACGCCATGGCGACAAGCCATGGCGTTTGGAGTAAAAAACAGACTAAATGTTCAGGCGCGTTTGGCCGGTGCTCCGTTGGCGACGTAATAGTCAACGCTGGCACGGGGAAGCGGCTCATGGCCTTTGATACGGTCGGCGATTTTCTCGGCCAACATAATGGTGGGCGCATTCAGGTTGCCGGTGGGAATCACCGGGAACAGTGAGGCATCTACGACGCGAAGGCCTTCAATACCATGGACACGACCCTGGCCGTCGGTGACGGCCATTTCACCCTCGCCCATACGGCAGCTACCGCAGGTGGTAGGCGGTTTCGGCGTGCTGTTTGACGAAGGCATCGAGCTCGGCATCCGACTGCACGTCGGGCCCTGGTGCTATCTCGCGACCACGGTATTTATCAAAGGCTGGCTGAGCGATGATATCGCGAGTCAGGCGAATAGCATCGCGGAACTCTTCCCAATCTTTCTCTTTGGCCATGTAGTTGAACAGGATGCTGGGCGCGGCGTGTGGATCTTTCGAGGTAAGTCGAATACGACCACGGCTTTCTGAACGCATGGAGCCAACGTGGGCCTGGAAGCCATGGGCCTGCACCGCGCTCTTGCCGTTATAGCTAATGGCAATGGGCAGGAAGTGGTATTGCAGATTGGGCCACTCCTCTTCATCGCGGCTGCGGATAAAACCACAGGATTCAAACTGGTTGCTGGCGCCCACGCCGGTGCCATTGAACAGCCATTCAGCACCAATTTTGGGCTGGTTGTACCACTTTAGCGCGGGGTAGAGCGAGATGGGTTCTTTGCACTCGTACTGGATGTACATCTCCAGGTGATCCTGGAGGTTTTCACCTACGCCGGGCAGGGGTGAACCGTCTCGATACCCAGTTCCTTCAGCAGTTCAGGGTTGCCGATGCCTGAGCGCTGCAGAATCTGCGGGGAAGCGATGGCGCCACCGCACAGGAGTACTTCACGGCGGGCGTAGGCCTGCTGTTTTTCGCCTTTCTGCTCATAACGTACTCCCACCGCACGTTTACCTTCGAATTCAATAATATCGGTAACGCATGGGTTTCGATGGTGAGGTTGTGGCGCTGTTTGGCGGTATCCAGGTAGCCTCGGGCCGTTGATGCGCGGCGGCCTTTGGGCGTGACGAAGCGATCCATAGGGCCGAAGCCTTCTTGCTGGTAGCCGTTAACGTCTTCGGTTTCCGGGTAGCCAGCCTGCTTGCCGGCTTCAATAAAGGTGCGATAAAGCGGGTTGTTATCCGCTTTGGGCGTGGTCACGCTGACCGGGCCGTCGCCACCGTGGTAGCTGTTGGGTCCAATGTCGCGGGCTTCGCACTTTTTGAAGTAGGGCAGGCAGCTTAGGTAGTCCCAATCTTCGAGGCCGGCTGTTTGGCCCAGTTGTCGTAATCGAGTGCATTACCGCGGATATAGCACATGCCGTTAATCAGTGAGGAGCCGCCCAACCCTTTGCCACGACCACACTCCATGCGGCGACCATCCATATGTGGCTCGGGGTCGGTTTCAAACGCCCAGTTGTAGCGCTTGCCCTGTAGTGGGAATGCCAAGGCAGCGGGCATTTGGGTGCGGAAATCGAAGCGGTAGTCGGGCCCGCCCGCTTCTAACAGCAATACGCTGACGTTGCTGTCTTCGGTGAGGCGGGTAGCGAGCACATTGCCCGCCGAGCCTGCACCGATAATGATGTAATCAAATTCGCGTGGTTGAGACATAGTGTCTCCTTAAGAAATCTGGCGAGTCGAGGAAGTGAGCCGGTAGGCATAAAAGCGAAGCGTCTTTTCAGGGCCGGAAAGTGCTCCATGCGATTCCAGCATTCCCGCCATCCTTGGCGGTCAGATGAAAAAGCCGAGCACCCATGGGTGGGTTCACAGCGTCTTCGTGTTATGCCTACCGGCGGAGCTTAGTGCTTAGAGTTAAAACACTGACTCAAATGGCCCCATCTCGATTTGTACCGACTTGGTCTGGGTGTAGTGATTGAGCGTCTCAACACCATTTTCGCGACCAATGCCCGACTCTTTATAGCCGCCTACCGGCATCTCCGAGGGTGACTCACCCCAGGTGTTAATCCAGCAAATACCCGCTTCCAACTGGTGGATCACGCGGTGGGCGCGGTTCAAGCTTTCGCTGAAGACACCGGCGGCCAGGCCGTAGGTGGTGTCATTGGCGCGGCGAATGACTTCCGCCTCATCATCAAAGGCGAGTACCGACATCACCGGGCCAAAGATCTCTTCGCGCACGATACGCATCTCATCAGTGCAGTCGGTAAACACGGTGGGTGCAGCCCAGGCGCCATTGGCAAAGCTACCAGTGTTCCAGTCGTCGCCACCCACGAGCAGGCGAGCGCCTTGCTCTTTGCCCAGGGCTATATAGGAGAGCACTTTCTCCTGATGCTCGAAGCTGACTAGGGGACCAAAGTTGACGCTGGGATCCATGGGGTCGCCTGCTTTGATGCGCTTAACGCGCTCCACCAGTTTGGCTTCAAAAGCATCTTTAACGCTGCGCTCAACAAATACCCGCGTGCCGTTGGTACAGATTTGGCCGCTGGAGTAGAAATTGGCCATCATGGCGGCGTCTGCAGCGCGATCAAGGTCGGCATCTGCAAACACCAGCAGCGGCGATTTGCCGCCCAGTTCCATGGTGACGTCTTTCAGCGTTGAGCTAGCAGCGGCGGCCATCACTTTCTTGCCGGTGCCTGCTTCGCCGGTGAACGAGACTTTGGCGATGCCTGGGTGCTCGGTGAGCATGGCGCCCACGCGGCCGTCGCCCTGAACCACGTTAAAGACGCCGTTGGGCAGGCCTGCCTCGGTAAAGATTTCCGCTAGTTTCATCACGGTCAGCGGGGTCACTTCGCTGGGCTTGAATACCACTGCGTTGCCTGCCGCCAGCGCCGGGGCGGCTTTCCAGCAGGCGATTTGGATCGGGTAGTTCCAGGCGCCAATGGCACCAATGACACCCAAGGGCTCGCGGCGAGTGTACACAAAAGAGCTGTCGCGAAGGGGGATCTGGCTGCCTTCAATAGCCGGCGCCAGGCCCGCGTAGTACTCCAACGCATCTGCGCCGGTAACGATATCGACACTGGCCGTTTCGCTTATCGGCTTGCCGGTATTGCGGGTTTCAAGCTCAGCTAGCTCGTCATTGCGCTCCCTCAGCAGCGCGACGGCGCGCAGCAGGATGCGTGAGCGCTCCATGCCGCTCATCGCGGCCCACTCGCGCTGGCCGCGCTGGGCTGCGGCGACCGCGGTGTCAACATCCGCTTGGCTGGCTTGGCCGATAGTGGCCAGCAGGCTGCCATCGAAGGGGTTGGTAACGGTAAAAGTATCGCCTGAAGTGGCGTTTACCTGGCGACCATCAATATAAAGTGGCTGTACGTCTTGAGCGGCCATGTCGATCTCCAAGAATCAGAAAATTAAAGGTAAATATTGGATGCTTTGTTGGTGCATCCATGATGAGCAAAAAGCTGGTCGAGATAGGTGTGGGCAAGGTAGCGGGCCTCTTCGGCGTCAAGGCCTTCTGGCGTTAGTGCGCCACGCAGCCATAGCCCATCAATCATGGCGGCTAAGCCGCGTGCTGCGTTGCGGGCTTCTACGCGGGGCATAACACGTCGGAACTGGTGACATAAATTGCTGTAAAGACGGCGATCATTGACGTTTTGCAGACGCTGCAGCATAGGCTTATGCATGCTGCTGGCCCAGAACGCTAACCATGTCTTGGCGGCGGGGCCGGTGACCTGAGTGCGGTCAAAGTTACCCTCAATAATGGCACCGATATGGGCGCGGGGAGAGTCGTCTTCCAGCGCATGGCGACGCACCGCAACGGCTCCGGACAGGTCGGTCAGGATTTGCCGCATCGTCGCTTCCAGCAAGCCATCTTTACCGCCAAAGTAGTGGCTGATAATGCCCGCTGACACGCCCGCATGGCGGGCAATTCGCATCACGGTAGTTTCGGCTAAGCCGACTTCATCAATGGCTGCCATAGTCGCGTTGATTAACTGCTGGCGGCGTATCGGTTCCATTCCCACCTTTGGCACGACGTTCTCCTAATTCGTTGAATGCCTAACAGGGTCGTTGCTTGAAACCCGAGCGTAGACATGATTACCTAACAATGATGGCATTTTTTTATTGAACGTTCAATCAATAAAAAGACAGCGGTGATTGCTACGCACTGCGACCACTGCAGCAACGGAGTGTTCGTATCTATGTTTTGGAAATACGTATTGGCAATATGTATTGGCAATAAGCTTATAAAAGGGGACTACGATGATGAGCAGAACTTCTTCACGCTATGCAGGTGCTTTATTGCTGGCAGCGGGTCTGCCAACGGCAGCCTATGCAAACGAGTGCAGCAGCGTGCGCTTTGCTGAAGTGGGCTGGACAGATATTACCGCCACCACTGCGCTCGCCAGCGAAGTCCTTGAAGGGCTTGGCTATGAGCCAAGCGTCGATACAGTTTCCGTTCCGATTGCCTACGCCGGTATGCGCAACAATGATTTCGATGTCTTCCTGGGTAACTGGATGCCCTCGATGGCCTCTATTAGTGACCCCTATATCGAGCGCGGTGAAGTTGAGCGCTTGGCGACCAACCTGGAAGGGGCGAAGTATACCCTGGCAGTGCCTCAGTACGTTTACGATGCGGGGGTAACGTCGGTTAACGATTTGGCCGAGCATGCGGAGCAGTTTGAGCGTAGCGTGCACGGCATCGAAGCGGGTAACGACGGTAACGAGCTCATTGAGCAGATGATCGATGATGATGCTTATGGGTTAGGCGATTGGCAGGTGATCGATTCCAGCGAAGCGGGAATGTTGGCGGAACTGCGCGCCCGGGTACCCAATGAGCAGTGGATGGTGTTTTTGGGCTGGGAGCCGCACCCCATGAACTCTAACTTCGATATGGCTTATCTTGCTGATGCCGACGACTATTTTGGCCCAAATTTAGGCGGCGCGACTGTGCACACGAATACCCGAGCGGGATTCGTGGATGAGTGCCCGAATGTGGGTACCTTGCTGCGCAATATGACCTTCACGCTGGAAATGGAAAATCAGCTCATGAGCGCGATCATGGATGATGGCGAAGATCCCCGTGATGCCGCACGTGACTATTTGAAGGCTAATGATAGCCTACTGGACGAGTGGTTAGACGGCGTTACAACACGAGACGGCGAGCCAGGTGCAGAGGCCGTGCGCGCCGCTATTCAGTAAGTCAATTTCGATACGCTTTGTTGACTAGCAGGGCAAGCCGGAATCCGGCTTGCCTTTCGTCATTAAGGTAGGCATAATCTGCACCCGTTGATGAGGGAAAGGCTACGTAGCTCAGCTGGTTAGAGCACATCACTCATAATGATGGGGTCCCCTGTTCAAATCAGGGCGTAGCCACCACATCAGCCTCAGCACACTTAATATATAACAGAGTGTGCCGTTATGGTGGTCCCTTAGGTCCTCCCGCAACGCTAAACTGCGAACCCCGCCAGGCCCGGAAGGGAGCAACGGTAGTGGTGGCTGCGTGTGCCGGGATGTGGCTTTTGGGGCCGCCTCCATTTCTGATTTTCCCTTCGATCCTGCCTCAGTTACGTGTCATAGCTTTATGTAGTTATCCTTCGAGAGCTGTGTTGCCATGTGCCTTCTATAAACATTATTCTGTAAAAAGCATAATGATCCACATGTTTCATGTTTGGATTTCTTTATACTATTAGGCACCCGCTACATTTAAACCACCGAAGTTGACATATCACGAAGATAGTCGCTGGTTTCCCTGGAGTCGTATCGACGACATGGTTACTTGGTATGCAGCCTCGCTTCTGCTTCATCTAAAGCAAGTGACTTATACTTCGCGCAAGCCTTTTTCAAGTCTAGCCTCCTACTCAGCAGGGACAGGCTCTTAAGCCTAGTGTCATTCAAGAATTGATATCAGGAATGCAAGATATTTGGAGAATATTCTTGATCTGTATCACCAAATGTACATTTTCCAGTTTCATGGTGGTTGTAAAGGTCAATAATGACATCAGTCGTTATCTTTTTTCCTACTGAATAATTAGAGAATCAAGGAAGCTCTGTTGTGTCCTCCAAGCTGAAAAAAGTGTTATGGCGAATATTAATAATTGCTGGAGTTGTATTCATTGCCGGTGTGCTGGTATGGCTGGAGTTCCGACCCGATGGGCTGGGTGATGGTTTTGTCAGCGGTAATGGAAGGATTGAAGCGACAGAAATCGATATCGCTACCAAGCAGGCGGGGCGCATCGAAGCAGTGTTTGTTGGCGAAGGAGAGCAGGTCGAGCCGAATCAGCTTTTGGTGCGTATGGACACGAAGGTGCTAGAAGCCGAGCTGGGACAGGCCATGGCACAGGTTCGACAGGCCGAGAGCGCGACACGCACCGCCCAGGCACAAGTAGCTCAACGACAGAGCGAAAAAACGGCTGCCGATGCCACCGTTCTGCAACGGCAAGCCGAGCTAACGGCGGCTCAAAAGCGTTATGAAAGAACTCTGGCATTGGTCGCTCGCAATGCTTTGTCAAGGCAGCAACTCGACGATGACTTAGCCCGCTTGGAGAGTACCGAAGCCGCGTTGGCGGCAGCGCGTGCGGGTGTACTCGCTGCCGTGGCGGCTATTGAGGCAGCCGATTCACAGGTCATTGAGTCACAGGCGGCCATTGAGGCGGCGAGCGCCACGGTGGACAAATTAGAGGCAGATCTTGAAGACAGCCAGCTGCGCAGTGACCGGGTGGCTAGGGTTCAGTATCGTGTCGCTCAGCCCGGTGAAGTGCTGTCAGCGGGGGGCGTGGTACTCAATCTCATCGATCTGACCGATGTGTATATGACCTTTTTCCTGCCCGAGCGTCAAGCCGGGCGTGTTGCGCTGGGTGCTGACGTGCACTTGGTGCTAGATGCAGCACCTCAGTATGTGATCCCGGCTAACGTCAGCTACGTCTCCAGCGTGGCCCAATTCACGCCCAAGACCGTGGAAACGGCTAGCGAACGTGAAAAGTTAATGTTTCGAGTTAAGGCTCGTATCGACCCTGCGCTACTTGAACAGCATCTGGATCAAGTCAAAACCGGTTTGCCGGGCATGGCCTATCTCAAGCTTGATGATACGCTCGATTGGCCCGAAGAACTGAAGGTCAATGTGACGCCATGATCCCTGATAAACCTGTGGTACAGCTTGAAGGTGTCAGCTTGCGCTATGGTTCAGTGCATGCCTTATCTGGCCTAAATTTGGCCATCCCCGCTGGCAGTATGGTGGGATTGATCGGACCCGATGGCGTGGGTAAGTCCAGTCTGATGGCCCTGATCGCCGGTGCCAGGAAAATTCAGCAGGGTAAAGTTGTCGTGTTAGGCGGTGACATGGCAGAAGGGCGACATCGCAAACAGGTGTGCTGGCGGATTGCCTATATGCCTCAGGGGTTGGGAAAGAACCTCTATCCCACTCTGACAGTCTTTGAAAACCTCGATTTCTTCGGCCGACTATTCGGTCTGGATCGCCGGAACCGGCATAGTCGTATTGCCGAACTTGTGCACAGTACTGGGCTGGTTGGGTTCACGGAACGTCCTGTCGGCAAGCTCTCCGGCGGAATGAAACAGAAACTGGGGCTATGTTGTGCGCTGATCCACGATCCCGACCTATTGATACTCGATGAACCCACCACTGGCGTCGATCCTTTGTCACGCGCCCAGTTCTGGGAACTGATTGGTAGGATACGGGGCAAGCGCCCAGGTATGAGCGTACTAGTTGCCACTGCCTATATGGAGGAGGCTCGAAGTTTCGACTGGTTGGTGGTCATGAATGAGGGACAGGTACTGAATACTGGCTCGCCCCACGATCTGCTGGCAGCGACGGAAAGCGCAACGCTTGAGGAAGCTTTTATCAGGTTATTACCCAAGACTAAACGGCGCAGGCATCGAGACTTCAAGATAACGCCGCGTCAACCTGATGCCAATATAGCCATTGAGGCCCATGGACTTACCAAGCGGTTCGGCGATTTCGTCGCCGTGGATCACGCTGACTTTCGTATCGAACGCGGTGAAATATTTGGTTTCCTGGGATCTAATGGCTGTGGAAAGACCACCACGATGAAGATGCTCACTGGGCTACTATCCGCCAGTGAAGGAAAGGCATTGCTATTCGATAAGCCCGTCGATCCACGCGATATCGCTACGCGCCGTCGGGTGGGCTACATGTCCCAGGGTTTTTCTCTCTATACGGAACTGACGCTTCGTCAGAATCTTGAATTGCATGCGCACCTGTTTCATCTTCCTAAGGCTGAGCGCTCCCTTCGCGTGAGGGAGATGCTGGATCGTTTTGACCTCACAGCAGTGGCTGACAAATTACCGACAGCGCTTCCCCTAGGTGTGCGCCAGCGGCTGTCGTTGGCGGTGGCTGTTATTCACCGTCCTGAGTTATTGATTCTCGACGAACCCACCTCTGGAGTGGATCCGATTGCACGCGATGATTTCTGGCTGCTGTTAGGGCAGATCTCCCGTGGAGAGAGAGTGACGATCTTCATCTCCACCCACTTCATGAACGAGGCAATGCGCTGCGACCGAATTGCCCTGATGCATGCAGGGCGCGTATTAGCCACCGACACCCCTGCGGGGCTACTAGCGTCGCGTGGCTTACCCACACTAGAAGCTACCTTTATGGCGTACCTGAAGGAGGCTAGCAAGATAGATGAAGCCGAGCCCGAAAAGCCGACAACTACCTCTCTAAAACCGCACCCGTCGACCCGGTCAGGCGGGCTGACCGTTAGCCTGCGTCGTTTGTTCAGCTATACCCACCGAGAGACCCTGGAGCTACGTCGCGATCCGATACGCGCCACGCTGGCGCTGCTGGGTAGTCTGATCCTAATGTTTATCATGGGATATGGCATCAATATGGATGTCGAACATCTGACCTATGCCGTGCTCGATCGTGACCAGACCACTACCAGCCAAGCGTATACTCTCAATCTAACGGGATCGCGTTATTTCACCGAGAAGTTTCCTCTGACCGACTACACCGATGTACAGCAACGTCTACGCAGCGGCGACATTAGCCTGGCGGTGGAAATTCCGCCAGGGTTTGGCCGCGATCTCAAGCGTGGCAATGTGCCCAAAGTTGCTTACTGGGTCGACGGATCCATGCCGGTCAGGGCCGATACCATCAAAGGGTATGTGGAGGGGATTCATGCTGAGACCGTAGCTCGTTTGAGTGAAAGTGCTGGAACCTCTTCTCCTGTCGAGATTGCCATTCGCTACCGCTACAATCCCGATGTTAGAAGCCTGCCAGCCATGGCCCCGGCGATGATCCCGTTACTGCTCATGCTGATACCGGCGATGCTTACTGCACTGGGAATCGTTCGTGAGAAAGAGCTCGGTTCTATTATCAATCTTTACGTCACGCCGGTTTCTCGGTTGGAATTTCTGCTTGGCAAGCAGTTGCCCTACATAATGCTGGCGATGATCAATTTCGCCACCTTAGTGACGTTCGCCGTTCTGGCCTTTGGCGTCCCAGTGAAGGGGAGCCTGCTGACATTGAGCCTAGGAGCGCTGCTCTATGTCGCCTGTTCCACGGGGATGGGATTGTTGATGTCATCGGTTCTGCATAGTCAGATTGCCGCTATCTTCGGTACCGCCATCGCTACACTGGTGCCTGCGATCCAGTTTTCGGGGCTACTCTCTCCGGTTTCTGCGCTGCAAGGAGGGGCGGCTGTCATTGGACATATCTACCCCACTAGCCATTTTCTGATTATCAGTCGAGGCGTGTTTTCCAAAGCGCTTAGTTTGGGAGATTTGACACCGTATTTTCTGGCCCTGCTGATTACTATCCCCGTACTGACGTTGTTTAGTGTTTTGGGGCTTAGGAAGCAGGAGCGCTGACATGGCCAGGTTTGCCAATATTCTGCAACTGGGTATCAAGGAAATACGCAGCCTGTATCGCGACCCGGCTCTGATGTTACTGATCGTTTACTCGTTTACTTTGGGGATCTACCTGAGTGCCACTGGCGAGCCGGAGGCGCCGTTCCGGGCTAGCGTAGCCATCGTCGACGAGGATCGATCTCAGGCATCCTTGCGTATTGTTAATGCCTTTCAACTTCCCTATTTTTTGCCGCCCGAATTTATCGATATTGGCCAGATGGATCGCGGCATGGATGCGGGGCGTTATACCTTTACACTTAATATTCCTCCTAACTTTCAGCGTGATCTGCTGGCCGCTCGACAGCCGACCGTTCAGTTGAATGTCGATGCTACCCAGATCAGCCAGGCATTCACGGGAGCTGGGCATATCCAGCGGATTATCAGTGATGAGGTGGCCGATTTCATCGGAGCATACCAGCAATCATCACCGGGCCGCATTGAGGCAGTGGTTCGTGCTGAATTCAACGCTAATCTCAACCGAACTTGGTTCGGCGCCATTAATGAAGCTATCAATCAAATCACCATGTTGTCGATTATCCTGACAGGAGCAGCGTTGATCCGTGAACGAGAGCACGGCACCATTGAGCATTTGTTGGTCATGCCGGTCACCTCGTTCGAGATCATGTTGGCCAAGGTCTGGTCGATGGGGTTGGTCGTGCTGCTGGCTTCGGTCTTCGCACTACGCATTATCGTCGAGGGTTGGCTGCAAGTACCTCTTCGCGGCTCGCAGATGCTCTATCTTTTCGGCGCCACGCTACTGCTGTTCGCGACCACATCGATGGGGATTTTTCTGGGTACGATGGCGCGCTCGATGCCGCAATTGGGGCTATTAATCATTCTGGTACTGATTCCCTGCAGATTCTCTCGGGCGGGATGACACCGCGTGAAAGCATGCCAGATCTAGTGCAGCGCATTATGTTCGTCGCCCCAACCACTCACTTTGTCGAGCTTGCTCAGGCCATTCTCTTTCGTGGCGCCGGATTGGGAATTGTCTGGCCGCATTTGTTGGCGCTGGCCATCATTGGAAGCGTGTTCTTCTTTGGCGCCTTGGTAAGACTTAGAAAAGCACAAGAATGATTCAGCCAGCTACTTTCGGCGCGTTGTTTATGGCCGAACAAACCCTGGAGCAGGGGGCAACGGCAACATAAATCAATGCAGCATTCATCAATCCCATAAGTGGTCATGGACTAGCGACTTAATGGAAGGGCAGTCCAGCCGCTCTGAGCCGTCCTTTTAGTCGCTCAATCTCCTCAAACAAGTCGGCGACCAGAGCGGCTAGCTCTGGGACAGCATCGAAATCGTACTCCATTTGGCGAAGGCGGCGAGCCCGAATAAGATCGTGGCTGGTGAATCGCCATTGAGAGACGTAGTGAGTGCCATCGCCGAGCATGCCGCTCTCGACCCGCTCTTTCACCCATTGCCTTTCTACGGCGCATGCATGCGCGAACTCTTCCAGTGTAAGGGTAGTTTCGTCGAGTATTTCACCATCGACTATGTTGTTTTCAACCATGATCTACCTCTTTTGACGCGGGTTGAATGGTATGTCACGCGCCATACTTTCATACAGTTGGCGTGCCTTATCGGTATTGGCCGGAGGTAATACCACGTTCAGGACGAAATAGAGATCACCAGGCTCAGAACTGGGAATGCCTCGGCCTTTCAATCGTAACTTTCTACCGCTTTGGGAACCTTTGGGCACTTTCAGTTGAACCTGTCCAGAGGGTGTGGGCATCGTGAGAGACGTACCGAGAGCGGCCTCCCAAGGTGCAACCAGCAGGGTTGCGAACACATCTTTGCCTTCCACGCGATAGTCGGGGTTCGGTGTAAAGTGTATTTCCAGATAAAGGTCGCCGGACTCGCCCCCACCTGTACCAGGGTGGCCCTGTCCCGCTAAGCGGATATGCTGACCTTCAGTGATACCCTTAGGAATGCGCACCTTGAGATTGTGCTGCTGCAGGTAGACATGTCCTTGTGGATCAGTCTGTGGCGCATGCAAAGTCACCGAGCGTGTTGCACCGTCATAGGTGTCGCGCAAGTCGATGAAAACTTTTGCATGACGATCCAATCCACGCACACGGTGATGTGACCCGGTGCTTCGCCGACCAACGTGGCTAAATAGATCGGTGAAGAAGTCACTGAACTCACCAAGGTCGACATCTTCGTAATTTCTGCCCGAGAACTCGAAACCTGCATCCCAATCTGGCGGCGGCCGGAACTCCTGCCCAGCACGATAATGCTCTCCCAGTTGGTCGTAAGCCGCACGTTTCTCGGGATCGGTAAGCACCGCCTTAGCCTCATTGATTTCCTGCATACGCAGGGCAGCATCGGGCTCCTTGCTAATATCAGGATGATACTTGCGCGCCAGCTTGCGATAGGCCTTCTTGATGTCGGGGATGGCGATAGCTCTATCGATCCCAAGTATTTGATAATAATCCTTGAACTCCACGAATCACTCCATACTTGTTCGGGGCTAAGGGGGGCGAGACATTCATTACGCAAATGTCCGTTGGCCGGCTAGATGCCTCTTTTGTTACTTTAAGAGCCTATAGTAAAAGGTTATTGTTATTTTAAAATGCCTCTCCTCGTCTTATCGTGACCATTATCAATAAATCCACACTTTGCTGTAATAGGTCAGACAAAGTAGTCATTATGTTTTTTAGTCGAGCCTATCGTACCTATGGGTCAAGAGTGCTTTATATTCGATCCGTCGCTGGCCTGTCAGCTATCTCTGCTACTTCCCCGATAGGCGGAAAATCTTGGGCGGTCAGCGTCTCACGCTCAAGCAGCATGGCGGCACCGGTCTCCAGTACCTTGCGACGGCGGGTCAGTATCTGGGTGGCACTATCAAAAGCGTCGTCGACCAGTCTGCGTATGGCAGTATCGATTTCACGGGCTGTTTCCTCGGAGTAGGTCTTGGGCTTTGCGAGCCCAAATTTGTCGCCTAGAAATGCTTGCCGGTCTTCCTCATAAATGACTTGTCCGCCTTCCTCACTCATTCCGAATCGGGTGACCATGCTACGGGCAATATCGGTCACCTTGGCCAGATCATCAGCCGCTCCAGTGGAGATTTCGTTGAAAATCATGCGTTCGGCGGCTCGGCCGCCCATCAGCACTGCCATACGACTCTTTAGGTCGGCAACCGTTTGCAGGAAACGCTCCTCTGTTGGGCGCTGGAGTGTATAGCCCAAGGCGCCAACCCCACGTGGAATGATAGAGATTTTGTGTACGGGGTCCATTCCAGGCAACGAAGCGGCGACGAGAGCATGGCCCATTTCGTGATGCGCTACTACGCGTCGCTCATGTTCATTAAGCACACGGCTTTTCTTCTCCAGTCCGGCAACGATGCGTTCCACCGCGAGTGTAAAATCGCTTAGTGTCACCGCATCGGCATCACGGCGCGTGGCTAGCAGAGCCGCTTCATTGACCAAGTTGGCTAGATCAGCACCGGTAAACCCTGGGTCAAGGCGGCTATCTGCTCGGCATCGACATCAGGCGCCAGCTTGTTGAGGTGTTTTAGATGTACATTGAGAATGGCAATACGTCCCCGCCGCTCGGGGCGATCGACCAAAACCTGACGGTCGAAACGTCCTGCACGCAGCAGGGCGGGATCAAGGATCTCGGGTCGGTTAGTCGCGGCCAGAAGTACAATCCCGGATGATGTATCAAAGCCATCTAGCTCAGTTAGTAGCTGGTTGAGGGTCTGTTCCTTTTCGTCATGACCGCCACCGAGCATACCAAGCCCTCGGGCGCCGCCGAGTGCATCCAGCTCATCAATAAAAATGATACACGGCGTGGCTTTTGCAGCTTGCTCAAAGAGGTCTCTAACTCGGGCTGCCCCCACACCGACGAACATCTCTACGAACTCGGACCCTGAAATCGAAAAGAAGGGAACGCCAGCTTCGCCAGCCACGGCACGGGCCAGTAGCGTCTTGCCAGTGCCAGGAGGACCAACCAGAAGGATGCCCTTCGGCACGTGAGCCCCCAGGCGACCATAACGCTGTGGGTCGCGCAAAAAGGCCACTACTTCCTTGAGTTCATCCTTGGCTTCGTCAATGCCAGCCACGTCGGCGAAGGTCACCTTGGTTTCGGTCTCAACATAAACACGGGCTTTCGATTTGCCCAGTGTCATCATGCTGCCAAGGCCTCCCTGACTAGATACCATACGGCGCAGGAAAAATCCCCAGATAGCGAATACGAGCAGGAACGGCAAGAGCCAAGAAAGCATAGAGGTCAGCCATGACTCACTAGGCGCACCATTGAAAGTGACATCGTATTGGGCTAGGTCATTGGCCAAGGTCGGGTCGATGCGATAGGTGGTGAAGCCAGTAGTACCGTCGGAGAGTGGCGTATTGTAGGTGCCTTTGATCCGCTCTGAACTAACATCAAGCGTGTTGATGATGCCTTGCTCAAGATGATGTCGAAACTCGGAATAGGGAATCGGTTCGTAGGAACGCTCCTCCGCAATGAAGTCCTGAGCCAATAGGACAACAATATAGCCGAAAATAAAAAAGAGGATATATGCTTGGTAACGTTTGTCCATGCTAACCTCAATGCGGCTTACTAGAGGGCCTTATTGGAGGAGGTTTCGCCCTTGTTACAGATCGGCGCAGTTTTTGCAGCGGGTTGTGTAGGGCAAGGCCTTGAGACGATCTGGTGCGATGGGCTTGTCACATTCCTCGCATAAGTCTCCGACCTGGGCAGCGATGCGTGCCAAGGCGCGTTCGGCCTGGGCCAGTTCTAGCCTGACTTCTTCCTCCAGCCGCGCGACAACTTCGTCGTTTTGAACCTCTACCGCCTGATCATCAAGATCTTTATTCAGAGCGCCACTGCTTCGATGCTGGTGTTCTTCATAGTGATGGATGCGGGCTTTGAGCTCTAACCGTAGGTTGTCTAGCAAGGCCTTTCTATCTTGAGTAGACATGATGTACCCGTTAATGTTGATTAGTAAGTTGCTCTATTGAGCGCTATATGGCATCTAATACACTTGGTACAGCTCGCGTTATGCTCAAACCTGTTTTAATCGGGCCGATGGTGGCGTTACACCCCACGGTTTTCTGAGTAAGGTCAAACAGCATGAGCGCTAGAACTTGTAGCTATGACTAAAGATCTTCCAGCTTTTCCGCGTCTCGTATCATGCGCATGATTTCGTGTTGTTCTAAAGCGAGGAGGCCATTCAATAATTCCTCGGTGGACGAGACTTCAGCCCGTGTCGATAAATAGCGATAGAGATCAATAATACGATCATGTACTGCTAGCAAAGAGCGCAAGACATCGTCAGTGCTCATGTTGGCAAAGTCTAAATTACCCAGTGTTTCAAGCTTGAAAGGGTGCTTGTCAAAGTATTCTGCACACCACGTTTGGAGCGCGGCTTTCTCTGCATCTTGCTCGCTCAACGCTATGACCCGGCTAAGCTTTTGTTCATGTTGGGAAAGATAGTCAAGTAACATGCGCAGCTTTTCATGCTGGGTGTCCCTGGCGGCGCGCTTTAGTTTATCGGCCAGATTGGCATGCAACCGCCGGGTCAGTTCCAGTATGTCTTTGATGGTTTCAACCGTCATGCCCTTGTCCTATCTCAGGTTAGCCCTTTAGAAAAAGTCGCGCGATCCTTGCAGAATTTTAGATTTCACACCAAATGCGCTCTCTTAGATCATCACTGAGCTTTGATACCTTATGCACGCGTTTTAACGTCGCTTCTGTCATATCACCAGTGATTTCGTGATAGCAGGACATCATAGATGATGGCGTTAGCAGACCCTCAAGACCCAGCATGCAGCTTGTCAGCTTACTGCAGGAAATCGCCACGGTTGAAAAGAAGTCTAGTTCGTGACGCGTTGCGTCATTCAGTGTCTCTAGCCAAATGCGCTGTAACTTGATCGCTGTGTTAGTGGATTCCATCCAAGGTTGAGACCACAAAACGAGCAAGTTGTCTGCCACGGGTGCTTTCAGAGGGTTTTTTTGATGACCTGAAGTTATCATGTTCTTGTCCTCGTTGAAGTGTTTTTGTTTTGTAGCCAGGCGAAAATTGCATTTATTTTGATTCGTTTTGTATTTTCATTAATAATCAATTAGTTCGATGTACTTAACGTCCTGATTTTTATTTTATTTAGGTCGGTGAGTTATCTTATTAGGCTGACAGCAACACTTTAATTGCATTTTCCGAAGAAGCACGCGAAAAAATATCATAGGCTTCCTCGATCTCTTTCAAGGCGAACCGATGGGTGATTAGGCTCTTCGCTTCAATGCCACCTGCCTCCAGGAAACGCATCAATACTGGAATGGTATTGGTGTTCACCAGCCCAGTGCGCACGGTAACGTTTTTGATCCATAAGTCCTCGATTCGAAATTCAACGCTGCGGCCATGCACCCCGATAATGGCAAGGCGACCACCGGGACGCAATATGCGCTGGCAGGTATCAAACGACTCGGGAATTCCTACGGCTTCCATCGCTACATCGACGCCTTCACTATCCGTGAGCTTCATTATTGTTTCGACCGGGTCAGCACTGACGGTATCGGTAGCTCCTAACTGACGTGCCACGGCTAGACGGTTTTCGTCGGGATCTACCATGATAATACGTGCGGGCGAGTAGAAACGGGAGGTGAGTAGGGCCGCCAAGCCGATCGGCCCGGCACCGACGATGGCCACGGTATCGCCGAGTTTAACTCCGCCATTGAGTGCGCCAATTTCATGACCGGTTGGCAGGATATCGCTCAGCATAAGTGCGGCGGCAGGATCGAGCCCCGGCGGCAAGTGGTAGAGACTGTTGTCGGCATGCGGGATGCGTACGAATTCTGCCTGGGTGCCATCAATTTTATGCCCCAGAATCCAGCCTCCATCGCGGCAATGCGCATACATTCCTTGCTTACAGTAGTCGCAATGTCCGCAAGAGGTGATGCAGGAGATAAGTACTTGATCTCCTGGCTTGAGGCTACTCACGCTATCACCTACTTTTTCTATGATACCGATTCCTTCGTGGCCCAGAGTGCGACCAGCTTCGACTGTAGGAACATCTCCTTTAAGGATGTGCAGGTCAGTCCCGCAAATGGTGGTTTGCGTTATCCTTACAAGAGCATCGGTGGGAGTCTCGATTATAGGCCGGGGCTTCTCTTTCCACTTCCGTTTCCCTACTCCTTCATAAACAAGTGCTTTCATCGTTTATTCCTCTTATGCAGACAATTGCTAGGGATCTCGCAATAGCTTTCAAAGAGTATAGATAATATAGGTGCACAAAAACTTGACCGTTGTCAGCTTTATAGCTTTGTTTTTTTATGCGTGTATGGTTGTTATAAAACCGGCAGCTTAAATAGCTAAGACTTGATTAGCACTACAAGGGTGAAGTTTGAGTTATTGGCTAATGGTAATGGTGGATGTTCTTTTGAGGAGTATTAATTTCTTAATGCCGTGATGAAAAATTGACAGAGATCATAGAAAATGAGCTTTCTCTCACACTAGGATGCCTCCTGAAAAACAGCCTAATGTTGGGCTATTGCTACATGGTGAGAGGGCTTTATTGATGGATAACTTGACAGCACTTAATTTTCTGCCGCAAGACCAGCTGAACTTAGCATATTTGCACGAAGTACGTGAGTTAAATCGCTACCGAGGCTTGGCATTGAGTTTTCTACCCTTTGATCCACCCATTAGTCGTTTGATGGATGCGATTGGTATGGAGTGTGTGCACAGACTTTGTAGTTTGCAGGAAGTGGCTAGCCAAATGGATCTTGGTGCTTGCGTGAGTGCTAATCAGCAAAAGGAACCTCCATTTTTCAATAAAGTTAGTAAGCACTTCTTCGTTGTGGATGAAAATATGGGGCATCACCTGCTAGTGAATGCCGAAAAAGCCGCTGAAGCGACGAGTGCTTTCTTTGGTTGGATGCTGGAAACGAATGCTACACCTGAATTGCACCAGCCTTTATTCGACTTTGTGACACAGAAAACGAAAGAGTGTTTTGTGCTTCGGGAGTGCCAAGAACAGTGGAGAGTAGGCTCTTCTGAGCTAAATCTTGCGATGTGATTAAAGCGCCGCTTTCACGCATGGTATATTCATGCATTAGAGCATATGTGGCCACGTAAAAGCGGCATACCTCCCAAAACAGCTCGTTTGTTAAGACGCTATGAAAGATGTCTCACTATCGGCTGGTATTTTTGATTCAGGAGCGTTTTAAAATCTGCGCCTTTAATATCAAGGCTGTATTTAATAGGTATTTTTATTTGAGCGATAAGGTGTTGTTTTAATTCCTTATGTTGAGTGGACTGCTATGAAAAAGCGGGCGCTGTCGAGGCAGTTTGATTGCGCTAGATCAATATTATTATGAATAAGTGATTTTATTTGCTTGATGAGCTTTTCTTCACGGGACTTTACGCTATAACTATCCATAGATTTCTAGTAGTGACTGTGAGCAAAGGAGTGGTTTGTACACAAAAGCAGCATACAAAACCAGCTAAGAAAAAGGTAACGAAAATTGGTGTTTACGGTGCTTAGGGACGTCGCATGAAGGTCATGGTGCTTGAGCAACAGGGTGGATCGTTGCAATGTCAGGAAAGGCCCATTCCTACGCCGGGAAAGGGGCAGGTACTGCTGAAAGTTGAAGCGTGCGCCGTGTGTCGCACTGACCTGCATCTGCTTGACGGAGAGCTGCCGGACATCCGTTATCCGATTGTTCCTGGGCACGAAATTATTGGTCGTGTTGTTAAGTGCGGCCCTGGTGTAGTGCTAGAGAAGGGAGTACGCCTGGGCGTTCCTTGGCTAGGGTATAGCTGCGGTAAATGCCGCTACTGTTTGCACGGGAAGGAGAACCTTTGTGATCAGGCGCGTTTTACCGGGTACCAGATAGATGGTGGCTTTGCTGAATATACCTTAGCGGATCATCGCTTCTGCTTTTCTATCAGTTCCCACTATAGCGCTGCTGAAGCAGCCCCACTGATGTGTGCTGGCCTGATTGGCTATCGTTCTCTGGTTATGTGTGGCAATGACCTGCAGCGTCTCGGTATTTATGGCTTTGGCGCGGCGGCACATATTGTGGCCCAGGTCGCAAAATGGCAGGGCATGGAAGTGCACGCCTTTACTCGCCCAGGGGATGAAGCGTCTCAACGATTTGCGCAGTACCTGGGGGCGACATGGGCAGGTAGCTCTGAACAGTTGCCGGAAGCGCCACTGGATGCCGCTATCATTTTCGCACCTGTGGGAGAGCTGATACCCCTTGCACTTCGTGCCGTGCGCAAAGGGGGAGTCGTTGTCTGTGGCGGTATACATATGAGTGACATGCCCTCTTTTCCGTATGCGCTGCTTTGGGGAAGCGGCAGTTGCGCTCGGTAGCCAATCTGACTCGCCAGGACGGTAGGGCGTTTTTATCACTGGCCTCTGAGGCGATGATCCAGACCAGGACAGTTTGCTACCCGCTCCACGCCGCTAATGACGCACTGAAGGATCTCAGGGAAGGCAAGCTGACCGGAGCTGCCGTGTTGGTGATGGGGCCATCCCTGGCATCGGAGATGTTAGATGTCGATTCGTAATTTGGATGCCCTGTTTTCACCTAGTACGATCGCTTTGATTGGCGCCAGTAACCGCCCCGGTTCTGTGGGGGCGGTACTGGCACGCAATCTTTTTGATGCTGGTTTTGCCGGGCCTGTCCTAACGGTCAATCTACGGGAGAGAGCGATCCGCTCGACCCTCAACTACCACACCGTGAGTGAGCTGCCGCTGGTTCCCGACTTGGCCATTATTGCAACGCCGCCAGATACGGTTCCTGGTCTTATACGCGAACTCGGCGAACGTGGATGTCGGGCTGTCGTGGTCATTACAGCTGGCTTCGGCGAAGGCGATTATGCCGATGGAAAAGTACTCAAACAGACGATGCTTGACGCGGCCAAGCCTTACTTGATGCGCATTGTTGGCCCTAACTGTCTGGGCATTTTAGCCCCCCATCGGGGGATCAACGCCAGCTTTGCGCATATCATGCCCCAAAAAGGCGATGTGGCCTTTGTGACGCAGTCTGGCGCGGTGGCGACCTCTATCCTCGATTGGGCGGCAGCACGGGGAATCGGCTTTTCGCATGTAGTGTCTCTGGGTTCGATGAGCGATGTCGATTTCGGCGATATGCTCGACTACTTAGCCCTTGACCCTAAGACGCATTCCATCCTGCTGTATGTCGAAGCCATTACTGAGGCACGCAAATTTCTCTCGGCGGCCCGAATGGCTTCTCGTACCAAGCCTGTAGTGGTGGTTAAGGCAGGGCGTAGCGATGCGGGGGCCAAGGCTGCATTGTCGCATACCGGAGCGCTGGCAGGTGCTGATGCCGTTTACGATGCAGCGTTTCGGCGTGCTGGGATGCTGCGCGTCAAAACACTCGATGAACTATTTCAAGCGGCAGGTACGTTGGCCACAGGGGCTCGCGTGAAAGGCGACCGGCTAGCCATTCTCACCAACGGTGGCGGCGTTGGTGTGCTTGCAGTCGATGAGTTGGCTGACATGCATGGCCGTCTTGCCGAGCTTTCCGAAGACGCGTTAGCGCGTCTGAATCATCTTCTGCCACCTGCATGGTCCCATGCCAATCCGGTCGATATTCTCGGTGATGCGCCAGGGGCACTTTACGCCGGCGCACTCGAAACTTTGAATGAGAAGGAAGCGGATGCGATTCTGGTCATGAATTGCCCGACAGCGGTCGCCGATAGCTTGGACGCTGCCCAGGCAGTGGTGGATACTCTGGGCTCACAGCGGACAGCCGTCCTCACTTGTTGGCTGGGTGAAGGTGCACCGGCTAAAGCTCGCCATTTGTTTGCGGCACACAACATTCCGAGTTACGAAACACCCGAGCAGGCCATTCGGGCCTTCGGACATCTGTTTAGTTACTGGCGAAACCAGCAAACATTAAGGGAAACGCCGCCGCCTCTTTTTAACAACAGTACTATCGATAAGAGTAGTGCGGATGCTGTGATTGACCGCGTACTGGAAGATGGGCGGAGTGTTCTAACGGAGCCAGAGGCGGTGGCCGTGCTATCAGCTTATGGCATTCCAACCGTCTCTGCTATCACGGTGCATACCCCGGAAGAGGCGAGTGAGGCAGCAAAACGGATTGGCTTTCCGGTGGTATTGAAAATCCTGTCGCGAGACATTTCGCATAAGTCGGATAGTGGCGGCGTGCAATTGAATCTTGCCTCGCCTGGTGCGGTGAAGCAGGCTGCTGAAGACATGCTTGTGTCTATTCGCCAAGTAATGTCTGAGGCGCGATTAGATGGATTTAGTGTACAGCCGATGATTCGTCGTCCTGGCGCACATGAGCTGATCTTAGGTATCGCTGAAGATAGCATTTTTGGTCCAATCATACTGTTTGGCCAGGGAGGAACGGCCGTTGAACTGATAGGTGATCGTGTGATTGGCCTCCCGCCTCTCAACCCGCTGTTAGCGCAGGAAATGATCCAGGCGACACGTATCTCAAAGTTGCTACGTGGCTATCGTGATCGGCCTGCGGCTGATCTTGAGGCGGTTACGCTCACTCTTATCAAATTGTCACAGTTGGTCATTGATTTGGAGCGCGTGGTCGAACTGGATATTAACCCGTTGCTGGCCGATACCTCTGGGGTGCTTGCCCTAGATGCACGTATTGTGGTCAGGGCCGAGCGTGATCAGCGGCGCCCGCTGGCTATTCGTCCCTACCCACAGCAGCTTGAGCAAACGATAGAAACACGCAGTGGTCAGCGCTACAGCCTGCGACCTATTCGCCCCGAAGATGAGAGTGCATTGGTCGATATGCTGCGTCACTCTTCCCCTGATGATGTGAGGCTGCGCTTCTTTGCTGCCATTCGAGGGTTTGATCACGCCTTTGCTGCTCGCCTGACTCAAATCGATTATGACCGGGAAATGGCCTTTATAGCGATGCCATTTGGCAAGCAGGATATCGCGGGAGTGGTTCGTTTATCTTCGGATCCCGACAATGAAAAAGCGGAGTTTGCGATCATGGTGCGTAGTGATATGAAGGGGATCGGGCTTGGCTATCGGCTTATGCAGCAGATGATTGATTATGCTCGTGCTGCCGGCATTCAGCA
The DNA here is from genome assembly GCF_009728585.1 of Halomonas sp. PA16-9. Classification (NCBI taxonomy): domain Bacteria; kingdom Pseudomonadati; phylum Pseudomonadota; class Gammaproteobacteria; order Oceanospirillales; family Halomonadaceae; genus Halomonas; species Halomonas sp. PA16-9. The sequence continues at coordinate 2,275,172 of NZ_CP040451.1, forward strand.
GGTGTTTGCCGATGTCCTGAGAGAGAACCATGCCATGCGGGACATGGCCAAAGAATTTGGTTTTATAGTTCAGCCCGGCCGCGATGAAGTCGATACCGTGACGGTGGCGCTCAAGCTGTAACGGTGATTGCTTATTCCTTTTGAGTACGTCTGCCAGGGAGACAGGATGGAGACGCCGACTGTTAAACGAGATACTGTTTCTCCATTGGTTTCACCGCCCAGCGATGCCCATACCAAGCGAAGCGAGGATGTTCTTGCGGCGCTAGGAACCTCAACCGCCGGGCTTGCAGTGGGTGACGCGAAGCAGCGCCTCGTTATTTTTGGAAGTAATCGGTTGCCAAAGGTGGCCGGTCGACATCCATTGTTTCGTCTTCTTGCCCAGTTTCATAACGCATTGATCTATTTTCTGTTGACGGCAGCGCTTGCCGCTTCGCTGCTAGGGCATTTCGTTGACTCTGCGGTTATTGCTGCGGTGGTTTTGGTCAATGCCCTGGTTGGATTTATTCAGGAAGGTAAGGCCGAAAAGGCGCTGAGCGCGATCCACAATCTTATCGCTCCCCACGCCTATCTGGTAAGAGAGGGAAGGCGAGTCAAGGTACCCGTGGAAGAGATTGTACTTGGAGATATCGTGTCACTTGAGCCAGGGGATCGGGTACCTGCTGATCTGCGGCTTATTCGTACGAGTGCTTTGCGTATCGAAGAGGCCATTCTGACGGGCGAGTCGGTGGCGGCAGAAAAGCGGGAAACACCAGCGCCCAAGGACGCTGCATTAGGTGACCGGCACTCAATGGCCTATTCCGGGACGCTGGTGGCTACAGGGCAGGCGATGGGTGTCGTTGTGGCAACGGGCGGCGCTACGGAAATCGGGCGCATCAGTGCTTTGCTGCGTGAAGTACAACCATTGACCACACCGCTGCTGCGCCAGATTAACCATTTTGGGGTGTGGTTTACCTGGATCACACTGGCGGTGGCGGTCTTACTATTTGCCTTTGCGGTATTGGTACGTGGCTATGCTTGGCCGGACGCGCTGATAGCTGTCGTTGCCCTGGCAGTGGGGGCTATTCCTGAAGGCTTGCCAGCGGTCATCACCATTACATTGGCTATCGGCGTACAGCGCATGGCGCGTCGTCATGCAGCGATCCGGCAGCTACCGGCGGTGGAAACACTAGGCGCTACTTCGGTCATCTGTTCAGACAAGACCGGCACCCTGACGCGTAACGAGATGACGGTGCGACGGCTGGAAGTCCCTCATGGTCGGTACACGGTGACAGGCTCGGGTTATGTGCCGGAAGGGCGGCTGGAAGCTGCTTCTACAGATGACGCTGCTGCGGATAAACAGCGGCTAGAGAGTGGTTGTTTAGTGCTATCGGGAGTGCTGTGCAACGATGCCCAGTTGAACCAGGAAAATGGTGCCTGGCATGTGATGGGCGATCCGATGGAAGGTGCGCTGGTGGCGTTGGCCATTAAAGCTGGTTTGGAGCCGGAGCTAACCCGCCATGAATGGCCGCGAATTGATGAGATCCCCTTTGATGCTAATCATCGCTTTATGGCCACCCTTCATCGCCATTCATCAGGAGATGGTCGGATTTTTGTCAAGGGCGCCCCCGATGAACTAATGCAGCGATGTGTCGCCCAGATAGATGGTGAAGGGACGGCATTGCTAGACCAAGACGCCTGGGGCGCCAAGGTCGCGAACGCAGCCTCTCAGGGAGAAAGAGTGCTCGGCTTTGCCGTTAAAGCAGTAGCTCCAGGTGCTGATAAGCTAGCTTTTTCCGACCTGGATGGGCTCGTCTTCATTGGCCTGATAGGGTTTATCGACCCTCCGCGCGAGGAGGCGGTGGCCGCCATTAAAGAATGCCATTCCGCGGGTATTGCGGTGAAAATGATTACCGGTGATCACGCTGAGACAGCAGCGGCGATTGCGCGGCAGCTAGGATTTGGAGAAGATCCACACGTCTTGACTGGGCGTGAACTTGATGGCATTTCAGACGCTGACCTTCCTGCTATCGTGAACGAAACCAGTGTTTTTGCTCGCACCAACCCTGAACACAAACTGCGTATCGTTCGTGCCCTGCAGTCGACGGGGGCAATCGTGGCCATGACCGGCGATGGCGTCAATGATGCGCCGTCGTTGAAGCAGGCAAATGTCGGCGTTGGGATGGGGCATAAAGGCACTGATGCGGCGAAAGAGGCCTCTCAAATGGTCTTGCTGGATGATAACTTCGCCTCTATCGTCGCTGCGGTGAACGAAGGTCGAGTTGTCTATGACAATATCCGCAAAGTAACCGCGTGGACACTACCCACTAATGGCGGTGAGGTATTGGCGGTCATTGCCGCTATCCTGTTTAACTTCTCCATGCCGATGTCTGCGGTGCAAATTTTGTGGATTAATCTTGTTACGGCGGGCACCCTTGGCCTAGCTCTAGCGTTCGAACCGGCAGAACCCAATGTCATGCAGCGCCGTCCCAGGCCTGCTAATCAAGGGTTGCTGACACCTTTTCTGATCTGGCGGGTAGCGCTTGTTTCGTTCCTTTTTCTAGCAGCGGTGCTGGGCGTATTTTTTTACTCACTGGGGCGTGGGGATGAGCTGCCGATGGCTCGCACCTTGGTGGTCAATTTGATCGTCGTATTGGAAATTTTCTATCTATTTAATGTGCGCTATCTACACTACACCTCATTTAGTTGGCAGGGGTTACTGGGCACCCCCTGTGCTGTCTGCTGTCGCTGTGGTGATAGTTGCTCAGGCGATGTTTACCTACTGGCCTGCTATGCAAGCCCTTTTCGATACTCAGCCGTTAACATTTTTGGATGGCGTATTGGTCATCAGCATCGGCATGGTGATGATGACTATATTGGAACTCGAGAAAATTGTGATGCGCCGAACAGGCTGGCTAAATCAATAAACAGAGGTAGGGAGTGTGTCTAGGATTAAGCAAGTACGTGCTCGTCTGCTAACGCTTGATCCGTTTCCTGCATGGCTGTTTGTTGGATTTGTGCTGTTCTGGATATGGTTGGCCATAGCGCCTTATTACCGTTCAGATTGGCTACTTGAAAATATTCTGGTGTTTGCCGCGGTGCCCGTATTGGGTTGGTTGTGGTATCAGGGTGGTGTCTCACGTCTGGCATGGTTAAGCATTTTTCTATTTTTGATATTTCATGAAGTTGGTGCTCATTATACCTATTCTGAAGTGCCGTATGACCGTTGGTTGAGAACCCTGCTTGGGTTTTCTCTGGACCAACGGTTTAGCTTTGAGCGTAATCAGTACGACCGCTGGGTACATTTCCTTTATGGACTGCTACTTTTTCCACTGATGAAAGATCTTGTGAAAAGACGCCTACTACCGGTGATGCTGATTTTATCCCATTCGGCGTTTTATGAGATTGCTGAGTGGCTGGCGGTTGTACTCTTCCCAGCGGAATTGGGGGAATCATACCTAGGTGCCCAGGGAGATATTTGGGATGCACAGAAGGACATGGTGTTGGCACTTTTAGGAGCGTCCATAGCAAGCCTACTGAGTGTGACAGCACACTATTTCGTGACACCAATTAACTCAAATTCAAATAAATAAGCAGAGTGGTGAGTATGTAGAATTTTCTTCATAGATATCAATTGCATTACTGGAAGGAGAGGTAATGCGATGCGCACTCATGTTTTTATTTCAGCAATAGCAGCCAACTTTGTAGGGTTAAGAAGGTGGCAGTACTCATGCCCATGAGCTGATAATATGCCTTGCTGTTGAAAACCGCTGACGAGTCGGCTGAGCGTTTCAATATTGCGAATGTAAGCTATATTAAAATCTTGCAAGCAGTGGTGTGTATTTTACAGTGCCTCATTGGGATGTGGCGCAGTAAATATACAGGGATTTATAGGTAGTGAGAGATAGGGCGTGTAACGTTGAATATCGTTTAGCTCTGTGAGGCAGCCAGGATAAAAGAAACAAAGTGACTAGCACCTTAATAGAACTAGCCATACAGGCGTTACGCCTTTCTAACATAGCTACCAGGGGCGTCTTCGAGCGGTGGGTAAGTTTGTGAACCAACATCGGGCGCCTTAATAAGAGAGCCAGACCTGGTTGCCAGCCATGATTGCCATGCAGCCCACCATGAACCTGGCTTAATTGCTGTGCGTTTCAGCCAGGTGTCTGGATCAATATAAGAGTCACCTTCAAAGGCGGTGGCTACCCGATAATGCCGATGCGATTGTTCAGGGGGGCTAATAATACCCGCATTGTGACCTCCACTAGTGAGTAAAAAAGTAATCTCCGGCGCATCCGCAATTAGATGCAACCTGTAGGTTGATCGCCATGGTGCGACATGATCCCACTCAGTGCCAACACAGAAGATAGGTATCTGAATATCACTAAGTGCTATCGGACGGCCATCTACTCGAAGACGTCCTTCGGCTAAATCATTATTTAAAAACAGGTTACGCAAGTATTCAGAGTGCATGCGGTAAGGCATACGCGTTGCATCCGCGTTCCAGGCGAGAAGATCGTTAATGGGTTGCCTTGTGCCTAGCAAATACTCGTTCACGACCCGAGACCAGATTAAATCGTTGGAGCGCAGTATCTGGAATACCCCTGACATTTGCTTAGTATCGAGAATGCCCTGAGCCCACATTAAATCTTCAAGGAAGGCGAGCTGCTTTTCGTCAATAAATAGCATCAATTCGCCAGCTTCTCGAAAATCTGTTTGTGCGGCAAAGAGTGTCATTGAAGCTAAGCGATTGTCGCTATTTCTCGCCATCGCAGAGGCGGTAATGGCCAACAGTGTTCCTCCAAGGCAGTAGCCTACCGCATGTATCTTCTGGCTAGGAAATAGATGTTCGATAATATCGAGGCTAGCCATAATGCCTTGTTGCCGATAGTCATCCATCCCAATATCGCAATCCTCAGACGTTGGGTTGCGCCATGAGATCATAAAAACGGTGTGGCCATGGTCGACCAGATACCTGACAAGCGAGTTATGCGGTGACAGATCTAGGATGTAATACTTCATGATCCAGGCAGGCACAATGAGCATAGGAGCCGCGTGCACCTCTTCAGTAGTAGGCGTGTACTGGATCAATTCGACTAGATGGTTGCGATAGATAACCTTACCCGGCGTAATTGCTACATTTTTTCCAACGACGTACTTTTCAGTACCCGCTGACCTTTTGCCAAGATAGTGGTTTTGGATATCTTCACAGTAATGCTGCAGGCCTTGGATTAGATTACCTCCGGCGCTTTCAAAGGTCTTTTTGAGCACAGTGGGATTAGTCAGTAAAAAATTGGAGGGCGAGAACACATCAAGCCACTGGCGGGCACCGAATTCTACTGCCTGTTCGTGATGCGGAGATAAACCGCGTGGTCCGGTGGTAGCGTTATGCCACCACTGCTGTTGAAGAAGAAAGCCTTGATAAAGCAGGTTATAGGGAAAATAACGCCAAGCAGGATCACGAAAACGACGATCCTGTGGCAAAGGGGCAATACAAGGCTTGGCATCGGGATCTAGAGCCGAATGGCTGGCCCAAATCAGTAAGCGTAGATGTTTCTTCGTTGCTTTTTGTAGTAGATGAGCCTGAGTCCCTGGAGAAAGCTGGAGGCTGGATAGCCAGTCCAAGTAAGTCAGCATCGCCGATGCAGGAGAAATACCGAGCGTTAGCCTGGCCAATGATGCACGTACCAACCTATCGATATTTTGGTGTTGAGCTTCGTCGTAAATCATCAAAATCAATCCTCGTGAGGTAGATAGGCTGCTCAAGAGAGTGAGTACAAGATTTAGTGCTTCACTCTTATCTACCACTTGCTTAGCGTCTTGGCATCGTGTTTGATACTAGCTGTTCTTTTCTAGATTATAAGCTACTTGGGTTTCAATAGGGCTAGTTTAACGCCATATAAAACTCATCATGCTGTCCTGCTAAGTTTTTGATTTTTAATAAGTCTGTTGTACCCCCCTTTTAAGAATAGAATTTTGAATGGCTGGAAAGGAAGATAAATTGCTCTAGATCAATTTTTAATCATTTTAATACCTTTTTGTTACGTTGATTAGCTTTTAAAAAATCTTGTTTGCGCTATAAATATTCAAGTAACACCTGATGTTTTTTTGGTGCCTAAGATTAATACGTAATGGGTGAAGGTGCTATCCAAAGCAGATGAAAGCATAGAGGAGAAATATCATGGAGAAGACTGCTACAAAACCTGTTATTGCGGGTCAGGAGTCCAGCGCATTGCCAACCAATCGGTCGCTGAATCCGCTTGAGGAGTTCGACCGCTTAATGGAGGGGTTCTTTGAACGTAGTTGGTTAAAACCTTTCTTTAGAGATGACTTAGTCAAGGAAAGGCTCGGATTTTTTGCTCAAAGCAACCCTAAAGTCGACATTATTGACCGAGAAAAGGAACTCGTCGTTCGTGCTGAGATGCCAGGTGTTGATCGCAAGGAGATAGATATCGAGATCACCGACCATGCTGTGATGTTAAAAGGTCGGCGCTCTGGTGAAACCGAGGAAAAGAAAGATGAATATTACCATTCAGAAATATGGCAAGGCACTTTTTCTCGTACGATTGCATTGCCTGTAGATGTAGAAACACAGCATGCGGAGGCCAAATTTAAGGATGGTATCTTGACAATCACCATGCCCAAATCCAAGCAGGCATTACGGCGAAAGCTTGAGGTTAAGTAAGTCAAAAATAGTCTGGTTGACGGAAAGTTATAACTGCATAACACAAGGAGTATTCATAATGTCGAAATCAGATAGTCAACTTCAGCAAGATGTACTTGCGGAACTTGGTGATGAACCCTCTGTCCGAGCGTCGGATATTGGTGTAGAGGTAAAAGATGGCATTGTAACATTAGCCGGTCATGTGGATAGTTATGGTGAAAAATGGCATGCGGAAAAGGCAGCTCAGCGGGTGGCTGGGGTAAAGGGCGTCGCTGTGGAAATTGACGTACAACTGCCAGGGGAAAATCAGCGCACTGATGCCGATATAGCGCGTGCGGTAAAAAATACGCTTGAGTGGAATGTTTTTATTCCAAATGACCCATTAAAGGTAATGGTTGAGGATGGATGGGTCACCTTGTCAGGGGAAGTGCCCTGGGAATATCAGCGCCTCCTAGCTGCTAGCTCAATTCGATATTTAGCAGGTGTGACTGGTGTTAGTAACCAGATCGTTCTTAAACCTAAGCCAACGACTACGGCGGTTAAGGCTAATATTGAGAACGCACTTAAGCGAAGGGCGCTTCAGGATGCGAATGCCATAAAAGTAGAAGTTCATAATCATGAAGTAACGCTTAGTGGAAAGGTACATAACCTTGCGGAAAAAGACTTAATTCACCATGCTGTATGGAATTCACCAGGCGTCTGGAAAGTAACGGATCATATAAGAACTTAAGCATTAAATGTTATAGAGTTTTCAGGGTTGTCTAATCGCAGGCAGGGGTTCGATGACCCTTTGTTTTTTGGCTTGTTGGATCCTGTAACCAAAGGGAATCCTGCTATGTACCTAGTCCGCCCGTCCTGAGGTGCTACCAATGGGAGGCCGCCGAACATCTTTACGATGCATCTAATTTGTGGGCGATGCAAAACTATATTGATGGCCGCCGAGCCTGTGATCCATAGTGATGTCTCCTTACGGCTTTCTGCGACATCTCACGGCGACGAGACGGCTTCACCACTTTTTATGATGGCTTTCCTTGAAGATGTCCGCTTTCAATCGTTCCTTGGAGTACATCTTCTTGAGCCGCTGGCTTTCATCCTCTAGCACCTTCAGCCGTGCCACCATGGATGCACCCATACCACCGAATTTAGCTATCTACTTGTAGAAGGTCGCACTGCTCATGCCGAGCTCACGGCATAGTTTCGGAACCGGGGCACCGCCTTCCTTTTACTTAAGGATCGAAAGTATTTGGCTGTCTGAAAAACGTGATTTTTTCGTGCAGGTTATCCCTGCGTTTAGCTTACGGAAAATTCTACTTCTGAGTTCCCTGGTTTTTCGGAGGGGATTACCAAATAATATATATTAATGGGAATTGTTTTAGCCTTTTTTGCTTAATTTCTAATTGGTGAGACTAGTAAAATAGAATGAGAAAATATGCCTAAATTGTTAGGTTAACAGTTATAGCTATATAAACAGCTTGTTTATATACTTCTCTTCGAGATCGTTACTCTTTGGTTGCCTTTGTTTGGGTGATAAAGCGTATTCTTGTTGAAGTGGAAGTTGCCAAGATCTAATTTTTATATGGTAATAATAGTGACTTAACCATGCGGGTATTGACATCATGACTAAAATATTACGATTTTTTGATATCCTGTTTGCTGCCACGGGCCTACTCATTGGTCTGCCATTATTGCTTATATTAGCCTTAATCGGTTACTGGGACACGGGGTCTCCTCTATTTTTGCAAAAGCGTGTGGGATACCGTGGCCAGCCGTTTGTATTGATTAAATTTCGTACTATGAAGCCTGATACCGCTTGGGTTGCTTCGCATCTTGCGGATTCTTCTTCAATTACCAAATTCGGTCATTTCTTACGGCGTACCAAATTGGATGAGTTACCGCAGCTATGGAATGTATTGAAAGGGGATATGAGCCTTGTGGGGCCTCGTCCTTGCTTATACACGCAAGATGAGTTGATCAAAGAGCGTACCGAGCGTGGTGTATACAATGCTCGCCCAGGAATTACCGGGCTGGCGCAACTTAACGATATTGATATGTCTACGCCTCAATTACTGGCAGAAACGGATCAAAAAATGTTGGCGACAATGGCGATGCCGACGTATTTTCGCTACCTGTTCCTCACTGTGATGGGTAGAGGAAGCGGAGACCGGGTGAGACAATAAAGCATGCGCACTCCTGTGGCCTACAAGGTAAATACTGCATGCAGGCTTTAGCAATCACCGTGTTACCGCTATTGGCCCCCTTGGGCTATTGGCTAGGATTGGCGATCACTATTATATGGTCGTTTCTTGCTAGGCATGAGCGACAAAGGCGTAGCTTTTTTAGAAAACCAATGGGGCGTGGTGATGGCCTTCTTTTGGCGTTGCTACTAGGAGTCGGTATTGTCGAAGTAGTGGCTGGCGCTTGGCATTCTAGCTTGGAGCGGGCCTTGCCATTAGCTGGTGCAGCTTGGCTCGCGGCATTGGCGTTTATGTTAGTGCGCGCCGTTCCACCACGTCCTTCAGCATGGTGGGTGGGTTTAGCGCTAAGTGGATTGGGTGCAGGGGGTTGGGCGGCGTGGCAAAAATGGATAGTCGGTTTAACCCGTGCTACAGGCCACCCACCGTTACATTCAATCTTTTTCGGCAATCTTGCGCTATTGATGGCGCTGTTATGTTTGGCCGGATTGGGGTGGGCCTGGCAACAGCGATCAACACGTTTTTTTTGGGTAGCGCTTTTGCTGAGCGGCGCAATGGGGGCGGACTAGCCTCGGCTCTTTCTGGCACCCGGGGCGGGTGGTTGGCACTGCCGCTAGTGATATGGGTATTTTATTACGGTTATGCGCGTCGCTGGCGAGCGCTGTGGCGATGGTTGGCACTGACTGCTGCAATAGCTGTGATGATAGGGGTGTATACGACGCCCCATAGCGGCGTAGAAAAAAGGGTGGATAAGGCGGTGGCCGAGGTGCATCGCTACATGGAAGGCGCTGACTATGGCTCCGTAGGGGCTCGCTTGGAAATGTATCGCGGCGCATTCTGGCTGATTTATGAACGTCCCCTCGTGGGCTACGGGCATCAGGGCTATCTACCCGCCATGCAAAGACTAGAGACTCAAGGCGTGCTAAGCCCCGAGTTAGGCAATTACTGGCATGCGCATAACGACCTTCTGGATGCCTGGGTACGAAAAGGGCTGCCAGGTCTTGTTATAGTCGTGAGCCTCTATCTCATTCCCCTGTGGCTTTTTTTCCCAGGTTTACGCGCTGAAAGCGCCACTCAGCGCTCCTATGCCGTGGCTGGTATATTGCTGCCAATCACTTTTATGGGCTTTGGCTTAAGCTATTCTTTTTTTGCTTATCCAGCAGGGGTAGCGGTGTATGCTAGCTGGCTGATTTTCCTTTGGGTTCTCGTTTCCGAGCAAGTTCTGCAAGATGGTTGCCATGTATACACTAATGAAAAGCCTGACGGCGATATTGCTGATGCCAATGTCTCTGATGGCCCTCACTTTTACTATCGGATGGTTGATTCGTAAGCTTGGGTGGTACCGCCTGGGTCACAGCATAATGACGTTAGCAATGCTCTTGCTATTGCTGGCGGCCTGGGCACCAGTGGCAGATAATTTGCTAGGGCCGTTGGAGTCTCAATATGTCGCTTGGGAGAAATGGCCTGAAGAGCAGAACATCGAAGCAGTGGTAGTCCTCGGGGGTGGTTGGCAGCCGGATCGCCCTTGGTCGATAACCGGCAGGCTCAGCGAAAGTTCGGGTTTGCGTCTGATGGAAGGCCTGCGGCTATGGCATGAGCGTCCAGACTTGCTACTGGTAGTGTCAGGGGGAGGGCAAGATCCAAAAATGACCATGGCTCATGGTTACGCCGAAGCTGCCGAAGCATTGGGGGTTCCGCCAGAGAGTATCGTGACGCTGGTGTCGCCCAACGATACTGCTGAAGAGGCCAAGTCAGTTCGGGCGCTGCTCGGTGAAGGTGCGCAAGTATTGATTGTGACATCAGCGTCGCATATGCCGCGCGCTATGCGTCATTTCGAGGCGGCAGGCCTAGCTCCAGTTGCTGCACCTACCCATTATTTGGCCGATCGAACGGAGGGATTAGCGCTAGCTTATTGGCTGCCCTCTGCCCGTGAGCTACGCAAGACTGAGAGGGCAATCTACGAAACCCTTGGGTTGCTTGCTATTCAGTGGGAGCATTGAAGGTGTCATTTGAAAACGTCTACCTCTGCTCACCCAGGAGATAAGTAAGACATGTTCGAGCGTATTTTAGTGGTGTGTACAGGTAATATTTGTCGTAGTCCTGTCGCTGAGGCATTTCTTAAACAGCGGCTACCCGAGCGTCATATCAGTTCTGCAGGCTTGGGCGCCTTGGAAGGCGAGCCTGTATCCCCGTTTGCACGTCAATTGGCCGAGGCCGATGGTTTGGATGTGACCAGCCACCAGGCACGGCAATTAACGGTGATAATGATACAGGAAGCCGATCTCATTCTGGTGATGTCTGAGGGCCAGCGCCGTGCCGTAGGACAACACGTACCCCAAGCCTTAGGTAAGACGCTATTGCTAGGTCGTTGGCTAGATAGTGGCAAAGGGCGAAATATCCCGATCCTTACCGAAAATCCAGGGAAGTTTTCGAGCATATCCATATGTTGCTAAAGGACGCTGCCTTTACGTGGGCAGAGAGGCTCTAGAGGCATCGCCATCGCTTCTTTTTCTTTTTTACTGCTTGATCTGTCTGCGGTATGGCCAATGTGCATGTCAGTATTAGATCCATTTTTCGTTTTAAAATTTTTAGTTGACTAATCATTAAGTAATGATTTTTTTGCTGTTTTTTTTGCTATTTTTTAATTATGTATTTCTTGTTTTTAAGATGTTGATCTTTGTATTTATGATGGGATTTATGTATTGTTTTTCTCATTTATTTTGAAGGAGTAAAATTGTTAAAAATGCCTTATTTAAATGCCAATAAAGTAGAAGATTGAGGTTTCTGTCTTTAGACTATGAAGATGAATAAATTTAACAGAAACAAATGCTTGTATTTTTTTATTGTAGTTTTAATAATTTTTTCTGGAGATATCATATAACCTATCATTTAAGTGACACGATTTTGTCATTCGATAAAGTTACCGTTCCACTATAAGTCGTAACTAAGCGATTTTGTTCATTGCAGAAACTATCGGAAAAGCCTTTTTAACTCTCTGGCGTGATGCTCCATCTTGGGTAGAGGCGTGACGTACCGAGAGTATGTCTTTGTGTTTAGGGCCATCACCGCTGGGTTTTACAAGAAAGGCGATTCTACCTAACCATCCATTAATTTGGCGGTCAAGCCTGATAAATAAGGAGGGATAGACAATGAATTACAAATCCTATGGTGATTTAAGTGAGGACATCGCTGCGTCCTTGTTCAAAGTTCACGGGAAGGATTACGACCTGGTGGTCGGTATTCCCCGTAGCGGCATCATCCCTGCCAGCATGGTTGCGTTGGGTTTGCATCTCGATATGATGGGGCTCCCAGACTTTATTGACAACCAACCGCTGAAAACTCGCTTGCGTAGAAAGGAAGAAAAGCCGCCGGGAGCCGCCTGGGACGCGAAAAAAGTTCTTTTCGTCGATGATAGCGTCATTACAGGGAAGACTGTGCAGGAAGCACGGAGTGCTATCCCCGAAAACTGTCCTTGTATAATAGATACCTTGGCGATCTATGCTGATCCCGACGGTAAGCAACATGTTGATTTTCATTTTTACACGCTAGAATCGCCTTGTGCTTTCCAGTGGAACCTTTTCACTCCTGCCATACTTTCCCAGTCATGTGTCGATATCGATGGTGTACTGTGCGTCGATCCTACCGACCTTCAGAACGATGATGGAGAGCAGTACATTGCGTTTTTGAATAACGCGGAGCTTCTTTTCCTACCTGCTGGTCGAATCGGCTGCTTGGTAACCAACCGTCTTGAGAAGTACCGTAGCCAGACAGAGCAGTGGCTGAAGCAACAGGGAATTGACTATGAGCGCTTGGTCATGCTGGATCTGCCTTCGAAAGAGGAGCGCCAACGCCAGGGGATTCACTCTACGCACAAGGGCCTGTTCTATAAGAACTCGGATTACACTTTCTTCATTGAGAGTGCTACCAGGCAGGCTGCAAGTATTGCAAAAATATCGGGGAAAGCCGTTTATTGCTGTGAAGATAATAGAGTCTATACAGCGTCTGATAAAATCTCCGCCAAAAAGGGATCGCATAGCTATACGAAACGCCTTCTCAGCGCCAGCAAAAGAAAGATTTTATCTAGCTTTCCAAGCCCCCTCAAGACGGCACTGAGGGAGCGGTGGAAACCCAAAAAGGCGTGAGCGGATTCAAAGACCAACTTATGGCCGCCCCTCCAAGGGTGGCTTTTTTCTATGTGACCACTGTCACTAAGAAACCCCTCAATTAAGGCGATATTACAATTGTTCCGCGATTGTAACTTGAAATTTCTTCTTTTGTAACTTTTTACAACTTATTAATTTTAAATATAAATTTTTTATTATCATTAAATGTTTAATACCGCTAGGCATGATCTCCTCTCCTCTCACCCATGACGCCAAACCTCATTTCTAAACGCCTAAATAGCGTTAGCTATCTCATCCTCAGCAATGAAGTAAATCAAAGTATGTTTTTTGTTTTTTTATGTAACATTATATTTGTCTGCCGTAATGGCATTCATGTCTTATGGCGGCTCGAAGGTTGCACTGCCAAGGCGAGTTTCCAAATAGGCTCTGGGAAATGCCATTTAAAATCCCCGGGCGGTAGCGTGGTAAGACACAAAGCAAAGGGAACAAAAAATGAATAATTTCAAAGAAATAGAAGGTGTAGAAACCAGAAAAAACCCATTGCGGCTGGTTCGCTATCTAATGTTCATCATGCTGCTGGGGATATTAAGTGGCTGTGCCATGGCCCCAGGCGGGCATATTGATGAAAGCGAGCTCGACCAATCGCTTGATGGCCGAGTGGACGTACAACCCATTACACCAGAGTTTGTAGATAGGTTGTATGTCCCAGAAGAGCCTACCACGCAAGCCACGTCTCAAGCATTGAATCAAGAAGTGCAAGACTACGAATATCGGGTAGGGCCTGGGGACATTTTAAGCGTGATCGTCTATGACCATCCAGAATTAACGATTCCTGCCGGCGCCGAGCGCTCCGCTGCGGAAACCGGGAACCGTATACGGCCCAATGGCACGATGTTCTATCCCTACGTAGGGCGTGTGAGAGTCGAGGGCATGACGCTTGACGAGGTGCGCGAGTTAATCGCACGGCGATTGTCCGCAGTAATCAATGAGCCGCAGGTAGAGGTAGGCATTGCGGCGTTTAACTCCCAAAAAGTGTACATCAGTGGTGCAGTGGAAAACCCCGGCACTCTGCCTCTGAGTATTGTGCCGATGACGGTACTTGATGCCATTAGTGAAGTAGGCGGGGCACGTGATAATGCGGATTGGCGTAATGTCACCCTAAGCCGCAATGGTGGTGAAGAGGTGATATCGCTTTACGCCATGATGCGTCAAGGGGATATGACACAAAACCGGTTACTGCGTGATGGCGATCTACTTCACGTGCCCACCATGGAAAATCAAAACGTGGTCGTTCTGGGACAGGTTAGCCGTCCAGGTGCCATTGCCCTGGGCAATGAACGCATCACGTTGACGGATGCATTGGGAAGGGCAGGTGGTGTGAATGAAAATCGCGCCCAGCCGTCGGGTATTTTCGTAGTAAGGGGAAACCCGCCGGGTAGCGAGAAAATTGCCACCGTCTATCAGTTGGATATTCAGGATGCCACTCGCTTATTGCTAGGAACACGCTTTCCTCTTGAGCCGCAGGATGTGGTGTACGTGACGTCAGCACCGCTGGCTCGCTGGAACTCTGTGATCTCCCTGCTGTTGCCATCAGTTAGTTTGCCAGGCGACTTTGCAACGTCTGCTATTGATGCCGGTGAGCTTTAATATATTTTCTGAGTGATGAGGCATCTCCATGACTAATTTCCCTTCACCAGCGCCGTCGCCAGCACCTCGAGAGAGCGATGAGCTTAATCTGCGTAAGTTGGTAGACACGCTGTCCGATCATCGCTGGTTTATTGTGTCGGTGACGGGATTTTTTCTGCTGGCGGGCTACTTTAATGCCAGCTCTCAGCCGAGAATTTATCAGGCCGATGCCTTAGTTCAGATAGAGACCCGAGGATCGAACTTGGCGTTTATGGAGTCATTGGGAGAGCCGCAACAAGGCAACCCTACCTCTGCTGAGCTCGAAATTCTGCAGTCACGTATGGTGTTGGGTGAAACCGCTGACCGTCTTGACCTTGCCATTCAGGTTGAGCCGCGTAGGTTGCCGGTGGTGGGGGACTTTCTGGTTCATCATGGAGTTAATCAGCAGTGGTTCGAGAGCCTCACGCCTGAATTCATTCGCCAGTGGTTAGCAGACTCTGTGGATGATGCTTGGAGTAACCCCTATGTGTGGGCTGGGGAATCACTGCGAGTCGCTCGTTTCGATGTTCCCGAGGAGAACGTGGGGGGGCATGTGTTGCGGCTTCTCGACGGCGGTGAATTCGAGCTGCTGCTGGAAGAAGAAACGCTGCTTACTGGTAGCGTTGGGGAAACGGTACAGAATGATGAATTGGGGTATCGTCTTTTTGTCAGCCAGGCAGAGGCCCACCCCGGCGCAGAATTCACATTAGTAAGAACGTCTGCTCTTAGTGCAATAAGTGAGCTGAAGAATCGCTTTGAAATCATTCCGCGTGGGTTAGAGTCGGGCGTCTATGAACTGACGTTGAACGGGGCGGATCAAAACCAGATTCAGCCAACACTAGATACGCTGACCAGCGTTTTTTTTGACTCAAAACGTGCAGCGTCATTCAGAAGAAGCAGAAAAACAGATCGCCTTTCTCAACGAGCAAATTCCTCAGGTTAGCAACCAATTGTCAGATGCCGAAGGCATGCTCAACGATTACCGAGCTCAGCGTGACTCTGTCGACCTGACGTTCGAGACACAGAACCTGCTTACTCGGGTAGTCGATGTGGAAAACCAGCTTGGTGAGTTGGCTATGCGGGAAGCGGATCTGGCTGAGAGGTACCGTCCTTCACACCCTAACTACCAAACGTTACTGAGACAACGCGGCCAGCTAGAAGCCGAGCGTGACCGACTTAACGCTCTGGTGAGTGAATTACCCGAAACCCAACAGGAAGTGCTGCGTCTTACTCGGGATACTCAGGTCAATCAGCAAGTGTATGTCCAGCTACTCAACCAGCTTCAAGAGATGCGTTTGGTGAAGGCTGGCACAGTAGGCAATGTGCGTATCTTGGATGCGGCCATGCTGTCCCCCGGTACCATTGCTCCACGTATCCCTTTAATAACCGCTGTTAGCGGCCTGTTTGGCGCCTTGTTGGCAATGTTATTAGTGATCGTTCGTATGTTGCTTAGTCGGTCTATCAAAACCCCCGAGCAGCTTGAAGAATTGGGTCTGCCTGTCTATGCCACCTTACCGAATTCCGGTGAACAGGCAGGGCTTACCGAGCGTATTCGTCCGCGTCGTGCCAAGAAAGCCAAGAAGTTTTTCGTGGCTTGCTGGCCGTCAAGAAACCCGCTGAAATTGCCGTTGAGGCATTGCGTGGGCTTCGTACCAGCCTCTACTTCGCCATGCTCGAATCCGATAACAATCGGTTGATGATTACTGGTGCTAGTCCGGGGGTAGGTAAGAGCTTCATAGCCGCGAACTTAGCGGCGGTATGTGCCCAGGCTGGCCAAAAAGTGTTGTTAATCGATGCTGATATGCGCCGCGGCCATTTGCACCATGCCTTTCACGGTAAGGGAATAAAGGGACTTTCAGAGTTGTTGGCACGGCGTATCAGTGTGGAGGAGGCCATTCGCCATAGTGAGCTTGATGGACTTGATTATGTGGCAAGAGGAAGCGTACCGCCTAATCCATCAGAGCTTTTGATGCAGCAGAGTTTTCACGACTTTCTAGACACGATAAGCCAGCACTATGACCTGGTAATCGTGGATACGCCCCCGATTCTGGCGGTAACCGATGCCTCGGTAGTCGGCAAGTTGGTTGGTACCAGTCTAATGGTGGTGCGGTTCGACACGAACCCTCCTGGCGAAATCAAAGCCGCTAAGCGTCGTCTTGAGAGTGCTGGTGTGAGGCTCAAAGGTGGAATTCTAAATGGTGTTAAGAAGCCGACCAGCAGCCGTCACGGATACTATGGCAGCTACCTCTATGCTTACCGGTGAGCCAATATGCTTAATCAATTGCGCGAATTTTATTCTTTACTAACGCAACAACAGCGCCGCCGATTGTTAGGGCTTCAGGCACTGATCATTGTGATGGCGCTAGCTCAAATTGCCAGTGTCATCGCCATTGGGCCTTTTATGGCGGTGGTCGGCGATATGAGCAAACTCCAGGGCAATGGTTGGTTAGCCTGGGCTTATACTTATAGCGGAATGCAAAGCCACAAGTCCTTCTTGAGTCTATTGGGCGGTATGGTACTTGGAGTGTTGTTAATGGCAGCGCTAATTTCCATGTATACCACCTGGCGGCTGTCGCTCTACAGTGAGCAAGTGGGAGCGGAACTCTCTAGCCGCCTCTATCGTTATTATCTGTACCAACCTTGGTTATTTCATTCGAGCCAGAATACCAGTGTCCTGATCAGCAAGGTCTCCGTTGAAGTCCAGCGCGTTACGACAAAGGTGATCAATCCAGCGATGGAGCTCAACGCCAAGGCGGTCATGGTGACCTTGATGAGCTTGGCTATCTTTATCTATAACCCTGTTGTAGCAATATCCGGCTTAGTGATATTCCTCGCCACTTATCTACTGCTTTATCAGACGGTGCGGCGCTTTCTCAGCATTAATGGAAGGCGTATATCTGAGGCTCAATCGAAACGCTTCAAGCTGATGACTGAAGGGTTTGGAGGCATCAAAGATCTTCTTTTATTGCATCGTCAGGCGAGTTTTACCACGCGGTTTGAAAAGGCCAGCAACCGCATAGCGCGAGGCCAAGGTGTAACACAAGGACTGAGTGAGGCACCCCGTTATGCTATCGAGCTAGTGGCCTTTGGTTCGGTAATCCTGCTGGTTCTTTACCTGCTTAACCTCTACCAAGGCAATCTGGGCGCCATTTTGCCGGCGCTTTCAATTTATGCCCTAGCCGGTTTCAAGATGCTGCCTGGCTTTCAGAAAATCTATACCTCCATTACTAAAATACGCGGCAACCTGGCGGCTTATGATGCAATCCGTGAAGATTTGATCGCCAGCAGTGAGGAAACCATAAACTGAAAACAGGCAGTGAATCTAAGCCTGCTGCTCAGTCAATGCCGTGGGTTCCTCAGCGAGAAATCAAAATTCATGAGGTCGCCTTCGACTACCCAGGAGCGCGAGCACGGGCGCTGAATGGCCTGACTCTGACAATTCCGGTCAACAAGATGGTCGGCTTAGTCGGTGCTTCTGGCAGTGGTAAAAGTACTGCTGTGGATCTATTGCTGGGTCTGATCGAGCCTCAGCAAGGGCAAATACTCATTGATGGTGTGGCTTTAACGCAGGAGAACTTGCGGAATTGGCATGCCAGTGTGGGGTTTGTGCCGCAACAGATATTTCTGTCCGATGCCACGATCCTCGAAAACGTCGCCTTTGCCATTGAACGCGAAAATATTGATGTTGAGAGAGTCAAAGAAGCCCTACACATGGCGCAACTCGATGAACTGATCATGCGATTTCCCGAAGGGCTCGAAACTAGAATCGGGGAGCGCGGAGTGCAGATATCAGGGGGACAGCGTCAGCGTTTGGGTATCGCCCGTGCTCTTTATCAGCAAGCCAGTGTATTAGTTTTTGATGAAGCCACCAGTGCTCTGGATGGGATCACCGAACGTCGTGTGATGGAAGATATCCAGCGCTTCGCAGGCCAAATGACGGTGGTGCTTATTGCCCACCGCCTGGCCACGGTCAAAGAGTGCGACATAATTTATATGCTTGAGGACGGGCAAGTAAGTGATGCAGGTACTTATGATGACCTGGCCAGTCGCAATCATACCTTCCAGATGATGGCTAACCTCTAGCCACAGTAGAAAAAAGGTATCGCCATGAATCTGATCGGTGCGCTATTGCTGTTTGTGGGGCTTTCGCTAAGCAGCCTTTATTTGTTTCCCAGCGGTGGGCCACAGCTGGCTGATTTTGTGCTGATCGGTTTTGCCGGCGTGATGCTTTTGATGTCATTAGGAGACAAACACCTGAAAGTTTCACCCTTCGCTATGTGCTGGGGATTAATGGTGTTGTGGGTAGTAATGGTATGCCTTAGCTGGACGTTAGTGATGGAAACCACTGAATTTTTTAGACCAGCCCAGTTTTTCCTGTTCAATTTTTTAATCGGTATGGGGCTGCTGCGTTTCCTAAGCGTTTACGGTGAACGTGCCATAGGGCTTATTCGAAATAGCATCTCTATTGCGCTAGTGATCGCCGGTGGCCATGTGTTAGTGCAATTAGCCTTGGGGATCAACCGCACCACTGGCAGCTTTAATAATCCCAATCAGCTGGCCTACTTTTCGCTATGTGGCGTAGTGGTGTTGTTAATGCTCGATGATTTTCACCCTAAAATGAGGCCTTTGGCATTGGCCGGGCTAGCTAGCGGCGTGTTGGGGATCTTATCGGCGTCGTCGTTGGCCGCTATGGGAGGTGGGGCTATGGTGGGGATCGGCTGGGCCATAGCAAATGCTAAGCAGGTCAAGTACTTTGCGCGCCTGTTGCTGCTGGTGCCACTATTATTGGGAGGTGTTGTGCTCGCCAATATTAGTACTGAGGGGCAGGTGTTGCGCAACCTGGAAGCGCGTATGGATCGAGCACCAAGCAAAATTGATAGTGTGTATGAAGAACGCAAGTTTGACCGACTGACTAACTTTCCCGCCTACGCAATATTGGGGGCAGGAGAAGCCGAACGGCAGCGTTTTGCACCATATGATGGGGCCGAAATCCACTCCTCCTTTATTAACATGTTGTTTGCTTATGGCTTGCCAGGCCTAGTGCTTTTCCTATCGATAATAGCCACCGTATTGCGCCGAGCTCCCCTTTACATCTGGGCTGGAGTAGCAGGGCCATTGATTTATTCCACTACTCATAACGGGCTGCGCGCGACGTTATTCTGGGTACTACTAGTGATCTGTTGGCATCTCTATCGAGAAGGCTCGATAGCGGCTTCCCGTCAAAATCTCGTTTTTGATCGCCCACTTCAATAATGCGGCTGTCAGCGCTGTAACTTGGCAACCCGCAAGGACGGATAGAGATAACTATGGCTAGTTTCATAAAGTCGTTATCAATGGCGCCGCGCTCCATAAAGCGCCGGGTACTTGTTGTATTTGATGGTTTGATTGTGGTGGGTAGCCTGCAACTTGCCACAATGATTCACCTGGAAAGCCTACAACCACTCAGCAGCATTTCCTTGTGGATGACCATCAGCGTGTTAGTTCCGATAAGCCTTTTGCTTTTCCGCTGGTTAGGGCTTTATCGCGCCGTCATTCGCTACATGAGCCATGCCACTGTATCCACTATAGCTGTTGTTGTGCTGGCATCGACTTTGTTAGTAGCGCCGGCCAGTTACATGGTTAACTCGCCCATTGGACTATCTATTATCATCATTTATGCGCTGCTCTTATTGTTGGGTATCGGTAGCCTGCGTTTTCTATTGCGCGAGTTGTATCGCCACAGTCAGCTTCGACAGCGCAAGCCAGTGGTGATTTATGGGGCAGGGGCCGCGGGTTGCGAGCTGGTGGCTGCTCTGCGCAATGGAGAGGAATACCAGCCGGTGGCCTTCGTTGATGACTGGCGGGGATTGGAAGGCGCCATGGTAGAAGGGCTGCGGGTACATCAGCCGGTAGCATTAGCTGCTCTGGTTCAAGAACACCGCGCCACAATGGTCTTGTTAGCTATCCCCAGCGCCCCACGTTGGCGTCGCCGCGAGATACTGCACTGGCTTTCGGGCCTTTCCGTGCCTCTTAAGACAATTCCTGGTAGCGCCGATGTAATTGCCGGTAGAGCCAAAATCAGTGAACTTCGCGATGTGGCGCTGGAGGATTTATTGGGTAGGGAGTCTGTGCCTGCCTTCCCCGAACTGATGGAGGCCAATATCCGCGATAAATCGGTCATGGTGACGGGGGCAGGAGGCTCGATAGGCAGTGAACTGTGTCGTCAGATTCTTGATCAGAATCCTGTCCGCCTGCTTTTGATCGATAACTGCGAATTTGCGCTATACGCCATTGAGCAAGAGTTGAAGCAACATATCGAAAGCACCGCGTCACGGTGCAGCTAAAACCATTGCTTATCTCTGCAGCATTCGGGCAGTCTTAAGGCAGTGTTCGAATGTTTCGAGGTGCATACTGTCTACCACGCTGCTGCTTACAAGCATGTGCCGATGGTGGAATTTAATCTCGTGCAAGGAGTGAGTAATAACGTCTTTGGCACATTGAATCTGGCCAAGGCGGCAATGTCGGCCAATGTTGAAACCTTTGTGGTGGTATCCACCGATAAAGCGGTTCGCCCCTCCAATGCCATGGGTGCATCCAAGCGTTTGACTGAGCTTATCTGTCAGGCCTTCGCACATTCTCAGTCCAACACTCGATTCTGCATGGTGCGCTTTGGCAATGTTCTGGGTTCAAGTGGCTCCGTTGTCCCAGTGTTTCGTCAGCAGATTGAGCAGGGCGGCCCCGTTAAGGTGACTCACCCGGATATCACCCGCTATTTCATGACAATTCCCGAAGCTGCGCAGCTGGTTATCCAGGCTGGCGCCATGGGGGAAGGTGGGGAGGTTTTCGTGCTCGATATGGGCGAGCCGGTACGCATTCATGATCTGGCCATGAATATGATTCGCCTTTCGGGATTGGAGGTAAGAGACGCTGCGCATCCTGAAGGGGATATCGAAATCATCTATTCCGGCTTGCGGCCTGGTGAAAAGCTTTACGAGGAATTGTTGATAGGTCATGACGTCAGCAAGACGCGCCATGATCGTATCATGACTTCAAAAGAGCGCTTCTGGGAATGGCCGAGGCTCGAAGCCTTTTTAAAGCAGCTGGAGCAGGCATTTATCGCTACTGATCACCTGCGTATCCGCCAGTTGTTGCAGTCGGCTCCACTGGACTACAACCCTTTGGACGAAATAGCCGACCTGGTATGGAAAGCGCGTCAGACCATGACCTCAGATACGCAACGCCAACATGTTGATGCAACGAACACAGCCTTAAGGTCGGTCGCCAGACTAGGCCCTGTATTACGCTCCGTACCCAAAGAAGGTTGAGAATCTTATTGAATCGCTGGCTATCACAAGACGACGGAATCTTACCAACTTTGCTGCAACCCGTTTACTTCCGGCGCCTACGCCATAGCGACTGAGCCGTTTCCCCCTCGCTCTGATCACCACTTTTCATGCTTGAGTGATGCGAAAAGCATTATTGAGCATGTCATCAATGCTTATTTAAAAATAAGTGCTCTCTTTAGCACAAGGAGGCAAGTCATGACGAACAAACAATCTGATGACGAGCAACAAGAGTGGCTATCCGGGATTACTGTTTTTCTGATTAGAGAGTGTGAGTTGGCGTATTTGGACACCCTTCTTAAGTTGCTTGATCACTATGGATTTAATGTGTTGTGTAGCGTGCCAATCGAAAGTGGGCAGCAACAGGCGCTCGCTCAGTGGGTTCTTGATGATGGACAAGAGCAAGGAAATTTTGCCAGCAGTGGGTCGCCGCCAGTTTTTCTGCTTGTGGTACAGGATGTCCATCCAGTACCGGTGAAGCGGATGTCGAGTGACTCTCCCAATTTAAGACTACCTACCATCAGGGCAACCTTCAGTGCCACGCTCTCTCCAGAGGAGAGCAAAGCAGAACAACAGAGTCCGATACATTGCTCCCGCGATGCGGATCAGGCGTTTAAGTATCTCAAAACCTTGGTGCCCGAGCAGATCGGTAAGATACGTGAAGCAGCCCTAAGCAACGATGCAGCATTTCGCACACCTTACCCGGTATTAGCTGACCTAAGTAAAGAGGTTTGCCGAGCCAAAGTAGAGCTGGTGGATTTTCATGGCACTGAGGCGATTTGCAAGACATTTCGGCCTGGGCGTGAGCGCTACCTAGAGCGTGAAGTAAAGGCGCGTGAACTCGGTGCCTCTCTGCCAGAAGTATCCCGTCTGCTAGAAGTCGGTACTCATTATCTAGTGTTTGAGCGCTATGCCAATTGCATGGAACGCATTTTATCGCCTCGTGCGCCTTTTTCTAATCATGGTTTGCTGCCTATCTGGGCCATCGAGCGCGTGAGAGCCGTTATTTTGCACTATCGCAGTCTTGGCTATGAATGCATCGATCTTAATCCGCATGACCTTATCTATGACCCTTGCCAAGGGCTAAAGATTATCGATTTCGAGTTTCTACAGCCCGGTTCTGACGAAATAAAGACGCTGAAAGGCAACTATGCCTGGTACGCCGTACCTTCGATTTTTACCGGCGATTTACCTCCTTCAGCCCGGCAGAGCTCCTATCGACAATGTTGGTTTCCCTATACCGGCCTGCCGCGAACCTTATGTCTGAGTGAGCTTCCGCGTCCGTTACTTGCCATGGTGCGTTCAGTGGCTCTGGTGCCCTTGACGTTGGATGGCTTGAGGCGAGTGAGCTGGCGCCATATTCAGCGCTTTGTACGCAGCTGAGATTAGCGCTGTTATTTGCCCTACTCCTGCCAATGCCCTCTATTCCTCCCACGTCATGGAGTTATTAAATGAAGATTCTTGTTACCGGCCATGCCGGATTCATCGGCTTTCACACTGCCAAGCGGCTACTGGAGCGTGGTGATAGTGTCGTCGGCTTTGATAGCGTCAATGACTATTATGACCCTGCCATTAAGGAGGCGCGCCTAAAAATTCTTGAGCAGACGGCGAAAGAGACAAGAAACGACTACCTTTCTATTCGCGCTAATCTAGCTGATCAACAGGCGGTGGCCGAGTGTTTTAATGAACACCACTTTGACCGAGTTATTCATCTAGCTGCCCAAGCAGGGGTTCGTTATTCGCTGGAAAACCCACTTAGTTATGTGGAAAGTAACTTGATTGGGTTTACTAATGTTTTGGAGGCGTGTCGTTACTCCAGCATTGCGCACCTGACGTACGCCAGTACCAGTAGTGTTTATGGCGCTAATACTTTAATGCCGTTTTCCGAGCATGAAGGAGCCAACCATCCACTGCAATTTTATGCTGCCACCAAAAAGCCAATGAAATGATGGCCCACAGTTATAGTCATTTGTTTAGATTACCGACCACCGGGCTAAGGTTTTTCACCGTCTATGGCCCCTGGGGGCGCCCAGATATGGCGCTTTTTAAATTCACCAAAAATATTTTGGCCAATGAGCCCATCCAGGTTTTCAATTATGGCTGCCATAACCCGCGACTTCACCTATGTGGATGATATTGTTGAGGGCGTTATTCGCGCCAGTGATGATATAGCCACTCCTGCTTTTGAGTGGAATAGCGATAACCCTGACCCTGCTACCAGCAATGCGCCATTTCGTATCTTCAACATTGGCAATAATGATCCTGTGACGGTCAACATCTATATCGAAGCCATTGAAAAAGCATTAGGTAGAAAGGCCATCAAGGATCTACTGCCTTTGCAGCCTGGCGATGTTCCAGACACTTATGCGGATTCAGGTGAATTAGAAAAAAAGGTTGGTTATAGGCCCGCCACATCAGTTTTTCATGGCGTTGCCAAGTTTGTCGAATGGTATCGAAGTTACTATTCGCCAAATAAGGCGAGCAGCACCATAAGTGAAATTCATAGCTTGCCTAAATAAAACTTCTCTCTAATTTTTCTCACCACTTTACTCTCCAGTTAGGAAATCCAATGAACGTTACAGTTTTCGGCACGGGTTACGTAGGCCCTGGTTCAAGGAACTATTCTGGCTGAAGTTGGCCATCATGTTGTTTGCATCGATCTAGATGATCATAAGGTCGAACAACTTAGGCAGGGCAACATCCCTATTTATGAACCTGGTCTAGAATCTTTAGTAAAAGAGAACTACGCCGCTGGGCGCCTTGAGTTTTCTACCGATGCGGCCACGGGAGTCAACCATGGCCAAGTGCAGTTTATTGCTGTGGGAACTCCACCGGACGAAGACGGTAGTGCTGATCTCAAGTACGTTCTCACTGTGGCTGCCACCATTGCCGAACATATGGAGCAGAACCAAATTATCATTAACAAATCCACCGTACCTGTAGGTAGTGCTGACAAAGTGCGTGACGAGGTGGAAAAAGTGCTGGAAAGGCGCGGACGCAATGATATCGCGTTTGACGTGGTGTCTAATCCTGAGTTTTTAAAAGAAGGTAGTGCGGTCGTAGACTGCCAAAAGCCTGATCGTATTATTATCGGCACAGAGTGCGATGCCACGATTGAAGTCATGCGCGAGCTATACGCCCCCTTCAATCGTAATCACGACAAGATCATCGTGATGGATGTAAAAAGTGCCGAACTGACCAAGTATGCAGCTAATTGCATGTTGGCTACCAAAATCAGTTTTATGAACGAAATGGCAAACCTGGCTGAGCGTCTGGGTGCCGATATTGAGGCGGTGCGTAAAGGAATAGGCTCGGATCCACGCATTGGTTACGACTTCATTTATCCCGGTGTGGGCTATGGCGGTTCGTGCTTTCCTAAAGATCTGCAGGCTCTTATCCACGTCTCGAATACCATTGATTTTGACGCCAAATTACTCAAAGCAGTGGAGTCGCGTAATAAAGAGCAAAAAAACACGCTATTCAATAAGATAAGCCAGCACTTCCATGCTGAATTAAAGGGTAAGACCTTCGCCATTTGGGGGCTTTCATTCAAGCCCAACACTGATGATATGCGCGATGCCCCCAGCAGGGTACTAATGGAGGCACTTTGGGCAGCTGGTGCCAAGGTGCAGGCTTATGATCCGGAAGCCATGGAAGAAGCTCAGCGTCTCTACGGGAGTCATGATCACTTAATCCTTTGTGGAACCAAAGAAGCAGCTTTAAAGAATACTGACGCCTTGATTATCGTCACGGAGTGGCAGAACTTCCGTGCACCTGATTTTGATCTTATTAAAGAGAAATTAACTGAACCCACTATCTTTGATGGGCGTAATATTTATGAGCCGCGCCGAATGAGGGCGAAAGGATTTACTTATTATTCAGTAGGTAGGCCCAGCCCATTAGAATCTTCATATCTAGCTTCTAATTAAATATTCCATGTATCACATGATTTTGTTTATATTCACTACTTTAAGGATGCATTTATGTTATGCATGGGTCTTTATTATAAGTAGGCGTTTATATTTTCGAATTTATATGTTTTTAGCTGGTAATTTTTTTACTATCTGGTGTTCGTTGAGGAGGCAGCATGAACTCTAAGCTTAATAAACCAAAACGTCGCTTTCTGCTAGTGTCGGGCTCAAGCTATTCCTTAGTCAATTTTCGGGGGCCGCTCGTACAAAGCCTGATTAGTGCAGGATTAGAAGTACATGCGGCATCACCAGGGTTACATGATGATCCAAGGACATGCCGCCAGTTAGAGGCTTGGGGAGTATTTGTTCACGATATCCCCATGCAACGAACAGGCCTTAACCCGTGGTATGATTTTTTGACTCTAAAAGCACTTTACTTGTTGATGCGTAATATACGACCCGATGTCGTTCTGGCATATACCATCAAGCCGGTGGTGTATGGGATGTTGGCGGCTTGGCTGGCGAAGGTTCCTCAACGTTATGCATTGATCACTGGCCTGGGATATGCCTTTGCCGGAGAGGCACGCGGTAAGCGCGCTCTGGTTTTCCATCTGGTGCGTAGACTTTATTCGGCAGCTTTGAATAAGGTGGATAAGGTGTTTTTCCAGAACCCGATGATGAAAGCTTATTTCGTGATTTGGGAATACTACGCGATCGCGTACCTTCCCAAGTGCTCAATGGGTCAGGGGTCGATATGGCGCATTTTGCTACAGCCCCTTTACCTGATGGGCCGCCACGTTTTTTATTGGTTGCTCGCTTGTTGGCAGACAAAGGTGTCCGCCAGTACGCTGAGGCAGCTAGGCGAATCAAGCAGCAGCGCCCTGAGGTAGTATTTCAACTGGCTGGTGATATCGACAGCAACCCCGATACGATTTCGCAACAAGAGTTGGATACTTGGGTGGGAGAGGGATCGCTTGAACACTTGGGTTGGCTGAATGATGTGCGCCCGGCACTTGCCGAGAGTAGCGTTTTTGTACTGCCTAGTTATTACCGAGAAGGCACGCCGCGCTCAATTCTGGAAGCCATGTCTATGGGGCGAGCGGTCATCACTACCGATGCACCTGGATGTCGAGAAACCGTCACTAATGGCGATAACGGCTACTTGATACCTGTAAAAAATGTCGATGCGCTTGTTAAAGCCATGCAACACTTTATTGACAGACCAGCTTTAGTTAAAACCATGGGACAGCGCTCCCACGAGATTGCTAAAGATAAATACGATGTGCATAAAGTCAATGCCGTTATGCTTGAAGCAATGGGTATAGGAAAACCAGAGCTTCGTAATAGGGTGCAAAAACCATTTGATACTATTACTGCTAAATAAAATTGTAGCGTAGTGCTGCGTTTATCTACATTATACCCTGAAAAAGTACTAACAGCCTCGATACTAATTTCCTGATTTTATCTAATTTAATAGCTGCGGCATCTCTGATGCAATAGGTATTTCGATTGGTGGTCACCATATATCTATCTGTATCAGCTAAATGGGTGGTAGATAGCTGTTTCTGAAAATATTGAGCGAGTTGTCGGAGAAAACTTAATGCAGATTCAGTTCAAGTCATATGGTGATCTCGGCAGGGATATTACAAAGAATTTTGAAAAATTTTCTGGTGACTGGGACTTAGTCGTCGGGGTACCAAGAAGTGGTATGGTTCCCGCCTACATGATTGCACTTGCACTAAATATAAATTGTACGGATATTTCATCCTGGGTTAATAATTATCCATTGAAAAAAGGGCTTACGCGATGCGTGAGAAAAGATTTGAACTCTCCCTGGGAGGCACAAAAAGTTCTTATTGTAGACGACAGTATAATGACCGGAGGTTCAATAAGAAACGAAATTAACGCGCTCCCCGATTGGTTAGCAGCACGTGCATCGACACTGGCTATTTACTCAGGCAAGCCAATCAGAAGTGATATAGATATTATTCTTGAATTTCTTCCCCATCCAAGAGCTTTTGAATGGAATATATTTCATCATAATGTAATGAGTAGGTCTTGTATTTGTCTTGAGGGGATGATGTCAGAAAACGAACTTTGTGATGATACAGGTACTACACGCTTTCGTTATCTTCCTTCAAGAGATATCGATACAATCGTTACGTCTCAGAGTGAGTCAAACCGACATAAGGTAGAAGCTTTACTGATGGATAACGGGGTTTCGTATCGTAATCTCGTTATGAAGAAAAATAATAAGAATGTCATGACTATTGATTCGCAGGTGAAATTCAAGGTTGAGACTTTTGTTGCATCCACGGCGGACTTGTTTGTCGAGTTTAATTCTTATCAAGCAAAACTAATTTGTCGAGAAGCAGGTAAGCCTGTTTTCTGTTTTAGTGATAGCCGTATATATAATCCTGAAGATCAGCTTGGGGCTCGTTTTGCCAAGAATAAAATAAAATTATTGATATGGAAAGTAGTCAATATGAAATTTCGCCGATAGAAAAGAGATATAAATTATTTTCTGGCTAAATAAATTGTTAGTTCTGTAGTTAATATGCTAGTGAGTTTTTACTGTCTGTTAATGATAATTATTATTAATAGAAAAGGTTCTCATCATCAGCTTGTCTGATGCCATGGAGGTGGCCTAATGAATCAGATTGATATTTCTGTCATTATGACTGTGAAAAATGGATCCAAATACCTGGAATCAAGTCTTTCTTCCGTTTTTTCTCAAACCTATCTACCTAAAGAAGTTGTTGTGGTCAACGATGGGTCAGACGATGATACCTGGGAAGTGCTCAAGAAGTTACGTCACATGGCCCCTGTCCAGGTTCAGTTAGTGGATACGCAAGGTGTTGGTCGTGCGCGGGCGCTTAACATTGCTGTCAATCATACTCGTTATCCGTGGCTGGCCAATATCGACGCAGACGACCAATGGCTACCCGAAAAATTGGCGCAGCAGGTCGCCACTATAAGCCTATTTCCAAATGTGGAGCTTGTCGTAACAGCTAGCCAGATCGTTTATGGAGAAGGGGAAGGGGAGTTAGTTATTAGTAGAGGATTCTCCGTCACACCAATGGGGTGTGATAGTTTTTATGTTAACAATCCAATAAATCATAGCTCTATATTGTTCTCTCGACGATTTTTTGATGAGGTTGGAGGGTACGATGAAGCATTGTTTAGACAGGTCGATATAGACCTGTGGGTACGCGCTCTGAGAAAAGGTTTTATATTTTACCAAGTGGATTTACCGCTAACAGTTAAACGACTTCACGAAGGACAGAGCTTTGAAGTCGGAAATCGATTGAGTTATACATTTAATTCATTGAAAATTAGTCTAAAAAAATTACGACAGCTTAAAGCTCCTTTCTACTATTTTCCAATTGCTTTTGTTAAATTTTTTTATAATAACATTCCAAGAAGCATCCGGCGTCGCTTGAAAAGGGTGAGCCTTTGGAAATTATAATGATGCTCATCTTTGATATGCTTTAGGGATCGCGCCTGGAATAGCATAATCCTAAATAATTAGCGACATAAAGTGTGTATGTTCTCCATTTGCATTTTACGAATGCACGAAATTCCAGGCTTCTCTTTATGCCAAACAAAAATGTTTATTATATTAAAATGGCAACTAAGGTCAGGTGCTGCCGTATTAATCGCATGTATATGTTAGCCAATAATTAAACGCTGTATTGAGTTTTCAAGGGCATGATTATGCAGGGGACACTATGAGCAAGGTGATCGCGGTGATACTCACCTACAATCGGCAGGATTTGCTACAGCTATGTTTAGCTGCCATTTATTCACAAACATGCATTTGTGACCAGGTGATTGTGGTCGATAATGCTAGCGATGATAATACACAAGAAATGCTAAGTGAATTGGACTATCCGAATCTAAAAGTGTATTTGCTGTCGCAGAATGTAGGTGCTGCAGGTGGATTCAATGCTGGGTTTCGTCTCGCATATAAGGAAGGAGCTGATTATATCTGGATGATGGACGATGATGTCATTCCGGAGCCGTTTGCCTTGCAAAGATTAATTGAAGCAGATAATACCTTGGATGAAAATGGTATTGACAGAGCCTACCTGATCTCTACTGCTTTTACAGAAAATGGTTATGTAACTAATTCACCTTCTATCAACAAAAAAATTAATCATATTGGATATAAAGATTGGCCAAAATTTGCTCAATATGGTGTTGTCTCCGTTGATCGAGCAACTTTTGTATCTATTCTTGTTCCCCGCGGTACCATTGACAGGTATGGTTTGCCTATTTCCGATATGTTCATATGGGGCGAGGATACTGAATATACATTAAGAATAACGGAAGATGTTCCCGGGTTTGTTGTGGGTGCCAGCAAAGTGATGCATTTACGGCAGGAGAAAGGAGTGCTAAATATTATTTCTGAAAATAGTGAGGTGCGCCTTAAGTATTACAAGTACTTAATAAGAAATAGAATATTTGTCACAAAAAAATATCGTCCAGCTCGTGTCGTAATAAAAATTATGTGTTTAGATTTGTATATGATATTAAAATTATTACGAAGAAGACAGTTAAAAAAAGCTGGTATTGTAACAGCTGGTTTGGTTGAAGGTTTTTTGTTTTCACCTGAAATTGAATACATTGATTCACCGGTTAAAAGTCAATGTCTTCCATTGAGAATTTATAAATGTGAAAGTTTATAGTTTTTTGGCTAAAGTAGGCTAATAGCTTAAGACGAGGTGAGTTTATGTATAAGTTTTCTGTCATAGTGCCTGTTCATAACAAGGCTTCCACTTTGTTGGACTCTCTCTCGTGTCTTTATAATCAGACCTTTAAGAATTTTGAAATCATTGTCGTTGATGATGCCTCTACAGATGGGTCTCTCCAGATTTTATTGCAAGAGGAACGCAAGGGTAAGCTGCGACTGTTCCAGAGAGATAAGCCTGGCCCAGGTGGCTACGCCGCGCGCAATTATGGAGCACAGCAGGCAACAGCTGAATGGTTGGTTTTTTTTGATGCAGACGACCTGCTTGTGTATGACCACCTTTCAAGGTTTGCTAATGCTATTTCCGAAAACCCATCTGTTAATCTTTTTGTAAATGCATTTCGGAAGATGGAAGGAAATATAGTAATTCCGAGAAGTGAACCTTTGAAAAATGGAGTCATGAGTCGACAGGAAGCCTTAGCAGCGTTCTCACGTTCTGATTTCATTCACATGAACGGCGCTTGCATACATAGAAATACATTCATGGCCCTTGGTGGTTTTCCTGTTGATCGATATCGACGTGCTGGGGATGTTTATTTTTGGTTAAAAGTGATATGCAGTCTTAAAATGGTTCACTATGATCCCACCGTTACGAGTATGTGGTTGCTTCATAATAGCGGCGTGGTAAGCGACAAAAATAATATGATTCAAATTCATCCTTGCTTAGACTTAAAGAGTGAATGTGAAGTTGACCTAACGTGGCTTGAAAAACATTATTTAAATGCCGCTATTAATCGTAAAATATTGTCATGGGCGGTTGAAAAAAAGATAGTTGGAAGGTCGGTTAAGAAAGATATATGCTCATTAATATTATTTAGTATGCGACCCCGCCAGTGGATGACCTTGGCGACTCTAACAATACCTCAGCCCTATTACTGTAGATTACGGAATCGCGTGCTAAGTGGTTAAAAACCATATTTTCTTTTTATTTCAGGGATTTTTTCTAAATTAAAGTGAAATAGATTATCTAAATAATGGTGCAATTCTCAGAGGATTCGCGGGAACTGTTGTGTCGCCAACACTAACTACCCTGTCTGACGTCAGCATATCTCAGCGAATAATAATAAATCTATGCAACAGCTTCCTTATTAGGTGATTAGCCATGACTCAATTAGCATTCACCGCAAAAAACTGGTTAGGTCGACTGCGTACTTTTGAGTATAAGGCACATTTTTTTGTGAAAGGTGTCTTTGATTATCAGATGGATAACGCAAATAAATCGCTTTTCATAGAAGTTGTAGGGTGCCCAGGGGTGGGAAAGAGTACTCTGATAGAGTATATGGAGGAAAAGAGATTAATTAAAGGTTTGATTCGTGCAAGATTGTGGATTGCCAGACTGCAACATAATACGAACATCGACAGTGCTTATGAAAGAATTTTATATTACAAGTTAATAAGTTTGGAGGATGAAAGGTCAAAGTTCAAGTATTTTCGATACGCCATTACTCCAAGAGCAATAGATAAATATGTTGAAAATAAAAAAATCCCCACTGTGTTGCTAATAGACGAAGGGCTTTTTCACCACTTCAAATATGAAATTAGTGATAATTGGGGAAAGGATAAGGCTTTATTTAGTAAGCTGATGGAAAAAAGGGTTGTTGTGCATATGACCGCTCGGCCAGAAATTATAGCGGAGCGCATTCTTAAGCGTTACAGGGATACTGGTAATCTGTTGCCATATTATAAAAATAAACATGAATATGAAATTGCTGAGTACTGTAGAAAAGCTCAAGAATAAAGAAAGAAAGTGATCGGGGAGTTTGAAAAAAGAGGAGTGTCAGTGTTAACGGTTAATGCTGAAGATGGTGAGCAAGCGAATACGAAACACATAGATGATTTTATCAAAATACTAATGAATGATTACTTAGGAGCTAATTGATTTAACTCGAGGTTGGTTTTTCTAGAAAATACCCGTTGATGAGTAAGAAAATTATCTATTTTTGCCGAAAACTCCTTTACGCAGACTTTAAACTCTCCTCTGGAGGCCCTCAAGGGCATCTGTGGGTAGATGTGTTGAATGTTTTTGCTATTTATTAAGGAGGATAGAAGTGAACAAAACGTTTGATGTTTATACTCTCGATAACAAGTATCGTAAGGATATTCAAGGAGTTCGTGCCATCGGCGCGATACTGGTGCTTGTTTTCCATATCTGGTTTCAGAAGGTATCTGGAGGTGTCGATGTATTTTTCGTTGTATCTGGTTTTCTAATGACCGGAATGTTGCTTCGTCAGTATGCAAGGGATGGTAATATAAAGCCCTTTCATTTTTGGGGAGGAATTATTAAACGGGTGGCTCCATCCGCTTATGTTGTACTCTTAACGACTTTCATTCTCAGTTATTTTTTCGTACCACCTGTTTACTGGGTGGCTACAATACATGAATTTATTTTTAGCGCAGGGCATTTAGAAAACTTATTGCTAATAAGAAGAGAGGTTGATTACTTACAAATTGGAGACCCAGCAAGCCCTTTTCAACAGTATTGGGCACTATCAATTCAAGTGCAATTCTATGCCTTTCTCCCTTTGCTTATTGGGCCACTATTGTATATTTCAAACAAAATGAAATCATTGATACCTTTAATGTTGGGAGTTTCTATAGTTTTTTTATTTCTTTTGTTTACTCGTTGGTCTCTACGCATTTTACTCCTAACACAGCCTATTTTAATCCTTTGGGAAGAGTCTGGGAGTTTCTAGCCGGTGCCTTGGTTGCTATATTTATTCCTTATATTAAGTTGAATAAAAAAACGGCATCAATCATCTCTTTTCTAGGTATTTTTATTCTCTTTAGCATCGGTATAGCATTTCCTAGCGACTGGAATTTCCCTGGATATGTCGCGCTATTTCCTGTTGTTTCAGCTGCTTTTATCATCATTTCAGGAAACGAATATGAAAAACGTACACTGGTGAATAGGTTATTGTCAAATCGATATCTTGTCATGTTGGGTGCCATGTCTTTTACCATTTACCTTTGGCACTGGCCGATATTGGTTTTTTTCAGCACTATTATGAAACAACAAACTTAGGCGTTGTAAAAGGTATGACCATTGTTGTATTAGGAGTTTTGCTGGCTATTATTACGACCTGGTTGATTGAAAAGCCTTTTAGGAAAATACCCAAGTCTAGGGTTTGGATCTCCTATATTGCAGGTTTTTCATTTTCATTCCTTCGGTTACGCTTGGGTTGGGTGCTAAATACTATATTGAAAATCTGCATGATGTAAAAGTTGATTTTAAAAGATCTGCATTCGAGGGCGATGAGATTTCTATACAAAACGATGCTTCCAATTTGAACTATTGGTATGTTACCGCCATTTCTAATGACTTAGGCGAGACCATGGACAGAGATAATGGTTGTGCTACGGTCATTACAGAGTCCAAAATTTCATCTTGTGATTTTGGAGATACCTCTTCAGGAAATGTAGTCGCACTCGTAGGCGGGTCGCATATAGGTCAGTGGGAACCTTTTTTCTCGAGTCTAGGGAATGAATATGGATTTAAAGTGGTAAGTATCATAAAGAATTCTTGTTCCCTTGGCTATGAAATTGTGGAAGGTAATGATACTTGTAAGTTATGGAATGAAAA
This sequence comes from Halomonas sp. PA16-9, assembly GCF_009728585.1. Classification (NCBI taxonomy): domain Bacteria; kingdom Pseudomonadati; phylum Pseudomonadota; class Gammaproteobacteria; order Oceanospirillales; family Halomonadaceae; genus Halomonas; species Halomonas sp. PA16-9. Next base: position 2,309,359 of record NZ_CP040451.1, read on the forward strand.
TATCGTTGATTATTTAAGTGACCTGTCCCCTGATCTTGTTATAACAAACTCGACGAGGTCGAATCGTCCCCGTGAGAATAGATTAGTAGTAGGGAATTCTGTTGAGTTTGTTCCTTCTGGACATGTGGAAAAATGGAAGGAAATATCTGCTTTAGGTATTCCTGTAATGGGTATAAGAGATAACCCTTGGTTTGAAAGTGATCCAAGCTATTGCGTTTGGAAGAACCGTCATGAGGCAAGCCTATGTGCTCGACCCATTGAAGAGGTGTTGCTATCTGTTAATCCTGCAGATGCGTATGTAGGTGAAATACCTCTGTTTATCTCAATAGACTTTACCGAATTAATTTGTGTTGAGGGATTATGTCCGGCATATTTTGATGAAAGATTGATGTGGTCTGATACCCACCACCTGACTCGAAATTATCTGGAATATATCACCCCAAGCCTGAAAGCTTCGCTTGAGCATCAGACGTCAATTTTTCAGGTTTTTAATAATTACGGGGAGAGCAACTAAATGTCCATTTATGAATTTGAAAAAGCGGTGAAATGTAAAAGTGCGATAGAGGATGCAGGTGGGGTTACGAAGGTTCGCAGCCCAAGAGCTTCAGTAATTGTGCCTACTTATCATGATTGGGCTCGATTGAAGCTGTGTGTTAATGCTTTGAAAAACCAAACATTTCCCCAGGATGATTTTGAAGTTATTATTGTAAATAATGCACCAGAAGATACACCACCTGTTGATTTCTCTTTGCCTCACAATTTCTGTATCATTAAAGAGGGAAAGCCGGGATCATATGCTGCAAGAAATGCAGCTTTAAAATTGGCGAAAGGTGAAATTATTGCTTTTACTGATTCTGATTGTATTCCGGATCCTTACTGGCTGGAAGCTGCTGTTAACCATTTTGATAAAGGTGTAGAGCGAATAGCAGGAAAAATAGAGCTTTTTTTTAAGTCTGATAAGCTCACCCTAGTCGAAATTTATGAGAAGGCTTTTGCCTTTGATCAGGAAAAATATGCTCAGACTGGAGGAGCAGCAACTGCCAATATGATTACATTGGCGAAACACTTTGAGACGGTTGGGCTTTTTAACGATACATTAATGTCAGGAGGCGATAATGAGTGGGGCTGGCGAGCAAAAGATAAAGGTATATCTATTGAGTATGCTCCAGACGTTATTGTAAATCATCCTGCTCGTGCCGATATGAAAGCTATGCTAAAAAAACGCAAAAGGGTGATCGGTGGGGAAGTATGCAATAAAAATAATGCTTCTAAAAATACCTTTTTTTTAATTCTTCTTAAAGGCTATTTTCCTCCACGAAGACAGTTAAATATTTTTGGTAGAAAAGGACTCTCATTTTCTAGAAAGTTTTTGGCATATTTGTTGTGTTATTACTTTAAGATTTACTCAACTACTTATAAGTTAGCCTTGCTAATAGGTATTGCAAAGCCCGAGAGGTCTTGATCAATAAAATGAAATGTTGTTGACTCTGTATAAGGTTCATAAAATATAAACCCTCCATAAATATTGGAGGGTTTTTTTTGGTATAAATTTTTCTTTAATTTTTCAAGTGGTGCCTGAAAAGTAGCTTACTGTACTGTTGATCATACTCTATAGAGCACATGGCGTCGTTGGAATCTATACTTGCACCCATTGAGCTATGCGGTAATAAACAGATAATCTCCAATTACGGATAATGCGATGAAAATGCTACTGCGTTGGCTTCATAGTCTAGTGGCGCTGTTAGCGTTGCTGTTAGCGGGGCCTGTTTGGCTATTGGCGAGTAATCAGGTGGCGACCGATGGGCATTGGTCGTCGCTGGATCGGTCATCTGCTGGCATAGCGCCTGATCCAGCGGTGAATGCTGAAGCCGTCGTTCAGGTATATTCAGCCCGGGCTTATAACTGGCGCGGAGCGTTTGGCGAGCATATCTGGATTGCGACCAAGACTGAAAACGCCGATAGTTACCGACTGCATCAGGTGTTGAGCTGGCGGCGTCCCACGGTGGTGTCTTCAATCGACACGCCTGATCGAGCCTGGTTTGGCAGTCCTCCTACACTGTTGGCTGACTATCGCGGCGAGGCGGCTGCACAGATAATACCGCAGATAGAGGCCGCCGCCGCTGACTACCCACAAGCTGAGCTTTATCGAGTGTGGCCTGGCCCGAACAGCAATAGCTTTATTGCCTGGGTTATACGCGAAGTGCCAGGCTTTGAGGTGACGCTCCCGGTAACTGCTATTGGTAAGGATTATATTTTCAATGGCGTTTTTGCTGCTGCGCCCAGTGGCAGCGGTTACCAGCTGTCTTTGGGTGGGGTGGTTGGCATTATGTTGGCGCTTGAGGAGGGCATTGAACTTAACCTCCTGGGCTTGAGCTTTGGTATCGATGTTATGCGACCCGCTTTGAAATTGCCGGGCATCGGGCGGTTGGGGATGCCCGTCAAGGTAACAGAAGGTTGATCAATAAGAGTAAAAAACTATGTTTGCAGATACTTTTTATTAAACTAGTAACTACTGGGCGCTGATGACACCAAGCGGCGTTGCTGACATTATCCAAACCACTTATTTGGAAATGATTTGGAACGGCGCCATCACCCAGGTGAATCAATTGCGTTTTCCCACTGATGAGGAGTAGTGGGGTTAGCTGTTTTGCTGCTGCTCGGTAAAGCGCTGCATAATGGCGAGGGTTTCGTCGCTCACATGGTGCTCCATGCCTTCTGCGTCAATACGCGCAGTCGCATCTCTCACCCCAAGGGCGCGTAAAAAGTGCAGCACGATATCGTGGCGAGCGCGTGACGTTTCCGCCATTTTTTGACCCGCTTCGGTTAGAAACAGCGAGCGATATGGCTTGCTAGTAACCAACTCCAGCTCATTTAAACGCCGAATCATTTTTGAAACCGTCGCCTGGCTGACCGCCATACGGCTGGCAATGTCCGCCGCGCGCGCTTCGCCGCGGTGGGCCAGCAGGTCGCCAATTAGCTCAACGTAGTCTTCAATCAGTTCGGTTTCGTGGGCATTTCGCACCGTTGCATACTGCTGGGCATGCTGCTCCACAGGGGCAGGGCATCTCCAGGAATGCTTGGGGCAGTCAATGAGGCGTTCGGATTAGAATCAGTCATTGGTAAATTATATCGGAAGCAGTGGGAACAATCATTGGATAGTCGCTGGGATAGTAACGTATTTTTGTGCAATATTGTTAGCCTAGGCTAAACTATTTGCACAATGCTTTCTTGTTGAGCTGCAATATACTGATCGGTCATGTACAAAAAAGGAGAGATAATGAGTAAGCGCAATCTGGGTATGGCCTTGAGCCTACCGCTATGGCTGAGCGCTGCACTAGCCTGTACCGAAGCGCCCAGTGCCGAAGCGCAAGAGAATGCGACTTCTCCTTCCCTACCATCGTGGCGGGTTTGGTAACGGTGGGTATCATTTTAGTGGTGGCGATGCTTTGCTCGCCCAAGCACAGCCTGTTGCTGCGCCAGTGGCGTCGCTGGCGCATGTGTTGAAGCCCAAGACTAGCATCCCCTATATATCTAAGCTTGATCCGCAGAATCAGAAAGCGATTTGATCTGATTTTTAACGCCCACAGCGTCTTCGACGTCCAATTGAAAGGCGATACCTGTACCGGGGGTCTCATCAAATTCGCCTACTTGGGCGATCGCCTCGAGAATGTGGCGGCTGCGGTGCTCTTCTGCCAGGAACAGAAGCATATCCCGCTGCGCGGTAATCTCCATGCCAAAAATGCCTTGCGCTTTATTAAGCCCTTCCCCGCGGCGTTATTGATCACCGTGGCGCCGGTAGAGCCCGCGTGGCGAGCGGCTTCAAGAATAGAGTCGGTTAATTCGTCTTCCACCATGGCAACTATCAGTTTAAAGCGCATCGTGATCTCCTTTTCCTAACCACTTGCTTTACAAGAGGGTAAGTCATTTGCTGAGCGTGTCCGCGTGGCTCGCCATTGAGCAATTTGGGCGTAGCCCATCACGGTAATGATGGGGAATAAACAGGCAAGCGCGATCATCCCGAACCCATCCATTACCGGGCTGCGCCCAGGGATTTCAGTTGCAAGGCCTAAGCCTAACGCAGCAATAATCGGTACGGTAATAGTTGACGTTGTGACGCCGCCCGAGTCGAATGCCAGCGGAATGATGGATCTGGGCGAGCGCAGGGTTTGAACAATGACCAGCAAGTAAGCGGCGAAAACGAACCACTGTAAAGGCCAGCCCATCACAATACGCCAAGTACCTAGGGTGATCCCAAAGGCCATACCGAGTGCAACCGCAATGCGCAGCATCAAGGGATCAATCGTGCCACCGGAAATCTCGCCTGCTTTCAGCGAAACTGCAATGAGCGATGGCTCGGCAATGGTAGTACTGGCGCCAATAGCAAAGGCGAAGATATATACCCAGTAGTAGTCACTCCAATGCCGCTGGGCTCCCTCGGTTAAGCTTGGCAAAAAATCATGGTTGGTGAGCTGGGTGGCCATTAACTCACCCATTGGAAACAGTGCTTGTTCCAGGCCGACTAAAAAAAACGACAGCCCCACCCAAACCATAAGAAAACCAACCAAGACCTGCGGCAGACGCTTTACAGGTTTGCGGATGACCAAGTATTGGAAGCCGAAAACGATTGCAGCGATAGGCAAAATATCCAGCAGCGTTCCCCAAAAAGTGGTGATAAGGGTCATGGATCGACTCCTGGTATCAGGTGAATGCCAACAATGCCAAATATCAGCACAAAAATAATCGGCATCACTGATGCCAATGCAATCAGCCCAAAACCATCGAGCATCGGGCTGCGGCCTTTGATTGAAGACGCCAAGCCTACGCCCAATGCTGTCACCAGCGGCACCGTGATGGTAGAGGTTGTGACACCGCCAGAGTCATAGGCAATGCCAACCATCTCTGCGGGGGCGAGCAGGGTTAACAACAGCACTAGCACGTAGCCAGCAATAATCATGAAATGTAGCGGCCAGCCTTTAAAAATGCGTACCACGCCTATGACTACCGCTAAACCCACAGACGCTGCCACTACCATGCGAAGCGCAAAGGCAAAGCTGTTTTGTGCACTAACGCTGTTATCGATAAGTCCGCCTTGGGCAACAACTTCAGCCGCTCGGGCAGCGATGGCGATCAAGGCTGGCTCGGCGACGGTAGAGCCAAGCCCCAGTGCAAAAGAAAACACCAGTAGCCATGTTATTGAGCCTTTATTTACGAATGCTCGCGCTAGGTTTTCGCCCAATGGGAATAGTCCCAGCTCAAGCCCTTTAATAAAAAGGGTCAGACCTAAAACAACAAACACTAGGCCTAAGGCCAGGTCCATCAAGGCGAGAGAGTCGGGCAGTGGCTGGCGAATCACCACTAACTGGAAAAATGCCATCACCAATACCACCGGCGCAAGGTCGCGCAGGCTATCTTTAAGTTGGCGAGCGAGCGATACCACAAGATCCATTAAATTTTCCACGAGTCAGGGGGATAGCAGCGCTGAAGCACTATCTCATTAATGCCAGAGTGTAGAAGGAAAGAGTATCCAAAAAGTTGATCCTGCGCATAAAGATGAGCGTGAGTGCATTTAACAAAGCCGGCTACCTAATAGCAGCAGCGATGGGTCTAACCTGTGCCAGCCCCACCATGCGAGTATTAAACAGCTAAACAGCAGAGTTGCCACCATGGCCTTGAGTAAATTATTGCGTGTCATGGGATCACCGTTGTTGACTGCGAGCGCTCGAGCGGCTTTTCATTGATAAACCAATGCAGTGCAGCAGCGACGACCGAGAGCACAATAGCAATTTGCCAGACCGTATTGTAGTTGCCAGTAAGGTCATAAAAATAGCCACCCAGCCATACACCCATAAAAGAGCCTAACTGGTGAAACAGAAATACGATGCCGCCCAGCATGGAAAGGTGACGAACACCAAACACGGAAGCCACAATGCCGTTGGTTAATGGTACGGTAGAGAGCCATAGAAGCCCCATGACGATACCAAATAGGTAAGCGCTGGTTGGGCTTAACGGCAAATAAACAAACGCCGTAATCACTACGCCGCGAATCAAATAGAGCCAGGTTAGCAGCTTGGGTTTTGACCAGATGCCGCCCATCCAACCCGCGGTATAAGTGCCAACAATATTAAACAGTCCCACTAAGGCCAGTACCGTCGTACCCACCTTTACCGCCAGGCCGTTATCGAATAAGTAGCCGGGGAGGTGCACGGCAATGAACACCACCTGAAAGCCACAGACAAAAAAGCCTAAACAGAGTAGCCAGAAGCCTTTTTGGCCTGCTGCTTCGTTGAGCGCATCTTTGAGGCTTAAATCGGATGCCGTTTTGGCGGAGGGCTTGTCGCGCAGCATTGCCCCCAGGGGCAGAATGATGGTCGCGATAGCTGCCATCGCCATCAGCGCTGCGGCCCAGCCGAGCCACTCGAGCAAACCCAGAGTGCCAGGCAGCATGGCAAATTGCCCAAACGAGCCCGCTGCGCTAACGATCCCCATGGACATACTGCGTTTTTCAGGCGCCACTGCGCGCCCCACAGCACCTAAAATAACCGAGAATGTGGTACCGGAGAGGCCAAGGCCAATCAACAGCCCGGCGCTGACCGTCATGCCTAGTTCTGACGTAGAGAGGCTCATAAACAGCAGCCCCAAGGCATACAGCAAGCCGCCAACAACGATAATCCTGGCCGCACCGAAGCGATCCGCGAGCGCCCCGGTAAAGGGTTGCGATAAGCCCCAAACCAGGTTTTGTAAGGCTAGTGCAAAAGCAAATACACCACGCCCCCAGCCGAGCTCGCTGCTGAGGGGCTCCATAAAGAGCCCGAAACCATGGCGTAAGCCCATGGCCGTGGAAATAACCAAGCTTCCCAATATAATCAGCAGCAGTGAGTGGCGAAGAACGAAGGCCATGATGTTCTCTTTGTTGGCAGGCTAACAGTTAGCTCACTATCGCATGCGTTGTGCGCTTTTAGAAGCTAGGAATAGGTAAGTAAGGCAGTATTAGTTTTATGCTATTAATCTGCTAAAATCCGCCCCCTTCGCCGTTAATGACCTCTCAATAGCTCTAAGGATTTTCATGAATGCAGTAATTCTTGCGGTGCTGGTGATGGTGGCGCTATCGCTGGCGCGTGTCTCGGTGGTATTTGCGTTAGTGGTGGGCGCTTTAGTCGGCGGTTTAGTGGGCGGGTTGTCACTAGAACAAACTCTGGAAGCCTTTAATACAGGCGTGGGCGGCGGGGCCCAGGTGGCGCTGGCCTACGCCACTTTGGGGGCCTTCGCTGTGGCGATCTCTCGCTCTGGGCTACCGGATATGCTGGCTAATCGTTTGATTACGCTGCTGGGTAAAAAAGAGGCAACCGTTGCGCAGCAGACGCGGGTCAAAATGCTGTTGCTAACGGCTGTGTTGTTGGTGGCTATTTCTTCTCAGAACGCTATCCCGGTACATATTGCCTTTATACCGGTGCTGATTCCGCCGCTATTAACCGTGATGAACCGCTTAAAGTTGGATCGACGCGCGGTGGCCTGTGCGCTCACCTTTGGTTTAACGGCCCCTTATATGCTGCTGCCGGTAGGGTTTGGGGCTATCTTTCTAAACGATATTCTTTTGGCCAACTTAAATAGCGCTGGGGAACCGCTGGGTTTAGAGATCACCCGTGGCATGGTGCCGCTGGCCATGGCAGTACCGGTAGGGGGGATGGCACTGGGGCTAATCGTTGCGCTATTTTGGAGTTACCGCCGCCCGCGTGAGTATCAAGCCGAAGATATCGCTAACGCCAACGTTGCCGAAGGCCATACGCCCGCCAAACCGCATAGGCTGGGGCTTGTGATGTCGGGGGTGGCAATCGTCGCAGCGCTCGGCCTCCAGCTTTACAGTGGCTCAATGATACTGGGGGGCTTGGTAGGGATTGGCCTGCTTTCAATGGGGGCATCTTTAAGTGGCGCGAAGCTGACGATCTATTTACCAGCGGTATGCGCATGATGGCGCTGATTGGTTTTATCATGATCTCCGCAGCGGGCTTTGCCGAGGTCATGAAAACCACGGGAGAGATTGATGCCCTGGTGTCAGGAGCTTTTTCACTCTTTGGCGATAACCGTGGGCTAGCGGCGCTGGTGATGCTGTTGGTAGGGCTATTCATTACCCTGGGTATCGGCTCGTCGTTCTCAACCATTCCCATTATTGCTGCCATCTTTGTGCCCTTGGCGGTACAGTTTGGCTTCTCTCCCATGGCCACGGTGGTGCTGGTGGGTACGGCAGCGGCGTTGGGTGATGCAGGCTCGCCTGCCTCTGACTCTACCCTGGGCCCCACTTCAGGCCTTAACGTTGACCGTCAGCACGATCATATGTGGGACAGCGTGGTGCCAACGTTTCTGCACTACAACATTCCGTTAGTCGGCTTTGGCTGGCTAGCGGCAATGATGCTCTAAAAGCCTTATCTTCAAACTAAAAAGGGACAACTTGGTTGTCCCTTTTTAGTCGCTTTAACTCTATCACTATTTAGGCAGATGACTTTCAAACGCGCTTAATAGCCCACGCAGAAGCGAAAGCTCTTTGCGGCTGGGCTGAGCGCGAGCGAATAGGGCTTGAAGCTGCTCTTCAGTGCGGGCATGTGGCTGGGTTAAAAAGCCACTTTCCTGCATTAAGCGGCCCAGATGCGCTTGAAAGTGTAAGAACTGTTCGCGGCTGGGTGGCGTTGCCTCCAGCGGGCGCTGATAAGTAAAACCGCTCCATCACCTTTACGCCAGGCGCGATGTACTTCATAAGCGAGTATCTGTACTGCCTGGGATAGATTCAGAATACCGTAATCAGGGTTGGCAGGAATGCTGACCTGATGCGTGCAGCAGCGAATCTCATCGTTAGTCAGCCCCGAACGTTCACGCCCAAACACCAGTGCCACCGGCGCCGTTTGAGCGTTCTGGATGACGTCTGTTGCCATCTCATCAGGTTCGTCAAAGTGGGGAAGGGGCAGGCTGCGCAAGCGTGCACTGGCACCCACGACCTGCACGCAGTCGTTGACGGCTTCCTCCAGCGAGGTAACCACCCGCGCACTCTCCAGGACATCAGTGGCACCCGCCGCTAGCCGATTCGCTTCTTCATCGGGGAATAGGCGCGGATTAACCAGCACCAGCTCGGTCAGGCCCATGGTTTTCATGGCTCGCGCGGCAGCGCCGATATTGCCGGGATGGAAGGTCTGAACGAGTACGATACGGATATGCTGCAACATGCGCTGGTGCCCAGTAGTGAAAATGTAGCTTAAAAAAATCGCCCAGATAGTAGCACGTTCGGCCCTGGAAATGGCTGACAAAACGCTATCGACAACCTCACGCCTGTAGGCGCCTCAAAACGCAAGAACCCCGCACAAGGCGGGGTTCTTGTTGACAGCTAAATGCTAGCCGTCGATAGAGCGAAGGGCTCAGGGGTGCATTACATCATGCCGCCCATACCACCCATTCCGCCCATGCCACCCATATCAGGTGCAGAGTCTTTCTCTTCAGGGTCTTCTGCGATCATGCACTCAGTGGTGATCATCAGGCCAGCAACAGAACCAGCGGACTGCAGTGCAGTACGGGTTACTTTCGCTGGATCCAGGACGCCCATTTCAAACAGGTCGCCATACTCACCGGTTTGTGCGTTGTAGCCGAAGTTGCCTTCGCCATCTTTCACACGGTTAATCACAACGGCAGGCTCTTCACCAGCGTTGGAAACGATTTGACGCAGTGGTGACTGCATAGCGCGTAGCGCCATGTTGATACCGTGATTCTGGTCTTCGTTATCGCCAGTAAGGCCCTGTACTTTGGCCATTACGCGAACCAGTGCAGTACCGCCACCTGGCACCACGCCTTCTTCAACGGCTGCACGAGTAGAGTGCAGAGCGTCTTCAACACGGGCTTTCTTCTCTTTCATTTCCACTTCGGTGGCAGCACCGACGCGGATAACGGCAACACCGCCTGCCAGTTTGGCAACGCGCTCTTGCAGTTTCTCTTTGTCGTAGTCAGAAGAGGTGTCTTCGATTTGCGCGCGGATCTGACTAACGCGTGCTTCGATATCGCCTTCTGCACCAGCACCATCGATGATAGTGGTGTTTTCTTTAGACATCGTCATGCGCTTAGCAGTACCCAGGTGATCCAGGTTGGCTTGCTCAAGCGTCAGGCCGACTTCTTCAGAAATGACCGTGCCGTTAGTCAGAATAGCGATATCCTGCAGCATGGACTTACGACGGTCGCCGAAGCCCGGTGCTTTAGCAGCGGCTACTTTAACGATACCGCGCATGTTGTTTACAACCAACGTTGCCAGGGCTTCGCCTTCGATATCTTCAGCGATGATGGCCAGTGGCTTGCCTTGCTTGGCAACGGCTTCTAGCACCGGCAGCAGTTCACGGATGTTGGAGATCTTTTTATCCACTAGCAGGATGTAGGGATCTTCCAGTTCAACCGTCATGGTGTCCTGGTTGGTAACGAAGTAGGGCGAGAGGTAGCCGCGGTCAAACTGCATACCTTCAACGACTTCCAGCTCGTCTTCAAAGCCACGGCCTTCATCAACGGTGATGACGCCTTCTTTACCGACTTTTTCCATCGCTTCGGCGATGATTTCACCGATACGCTTGTCGCCGTTTGCAGAGATGGTGCCAACCTGGGCAATTGACTTGGTATCGGTGCAAGGTACCGACATGGCTTTGATTTCTTTAACCGCAGCGTTGACCGCTTGGTCGATGCCGCGCTTAAGATCCATCGGGTTCATGCCCGCCGTCACGCCTTTCAGGCCTTCAGCGATAATGGCCTGGGCCAGAACAGTAGCGGTAGTCGTGCCATCGCCTGCAGCGTCAGAAGTCTGTGAAGCGACTTCTTTCACCATTTGCGCGCCCATGTTTTCGAACTTGTCTTTCAGTTCGATCTCTTTGGCAACAGAAACACCGTCTTTAGTAACGGTGGGGGAGCCGAAAGATTTTTCCAGTACTACGTTACGGCCTTTCGGGCCGAGGGTAACTTTTACCGCGTTGGCGAGAACGTCGACACCGCGGGCCATGCGTTTACGAGCATCATCGGAGAACTTAACTTGTTTAGCTGACATATCTGCTACTTCCTAATATTGAATGCAAAAACGTGAAAGTAAATAGTCGAAGCACTGGTTAAATAAGTACCAGCTGCAACGATGCTTAGCCTTCAACAACGGCAAGAATATCGGCTTCGCTCATGATCAAGACTTCTTCGCCGTCGATTTTTTGCTTCTCGACGCCATAGCCATCTTTAAAGATCACGTTATCGCCAACCTTAACGTCTAGCGGACGGACATCGCCATTTTCCAGAATGCGACCATTACCGACGGCGAGTATTTCACCGCGTGTCGGTTTTTCTGCTGCATTGCCCGGAAGCACGATGCCGCCTGCGGTTTTTTGCTCTTCTTCAACGCGACGGACGATGACACGATCGTGCAAAGGACGGATATTCATTCACGTTCTCCTGAGTATGGTTGAAGCCCTGTTGAGGGCGGTTAGCCTAAAAGTGTTCTCGAGGGAGTAACCCGCGAGAAGTGAAGACCTCACGGTCTTCTTTGTTAATGGCAGCTACCGTCTCGATCGCTGCCGAATTTGTGTGCTGAATGAAAAATGGGGGCTGCGAATGGCCTTTCAAGGGGCGAGTAATAAAAAAATTGCTTTTCCGCTGAATTTCTTCCGAAGAAAACCTCAGCGACGGCGTGGGGGCTCATCTCGACTAATAAAATCACCTTCAATCGGGCCATCCTGTTGTGAAGACTGGCTGTTTTGATATTCATTGGGCCGAGCTGATGAAGCGCTGGGGCCTTGCTGTTGTCCGGCAACTTTTTTAAGCCCCAGCCAGGTAAGTGCTTTGAACATCAATTGCCGCGCGCTGGGGATCAAGCATGCCAAGCCTACTGCATCAGACAAAAAGCCTGGGGCCATTAATAAGGCACCGCCGAAGATAAGTGCAGCGCCAGTTAATAGCTCACTGGAGGGGAGTTCACCAGCCTCCATGCGCTGGCGTGCCCGCGCAAAGGTGGATACACCCTCTTTACGAATCAGGTGTAGCCCGGCAAAACCTGTGCCGAGCACTAAAAGTAGGGTGGTGAATAGGCCGATCTGGCTGCCAATCGAAAACAGAACCACAAAATCCAGTAGAGTGAAAAGTGATATAAAAATAAGAATAGGCATGGCTAACTCCCGAAAAAGCGACTCGATAACAGTCGTAAATGCGTAATATGGTGACATAAATATAAATAGCAAGCAGCTGACATGGCGTATTCCAGCGATGATGTAGCTCGATTTATGTCCATAATTCTTCTATGCTGCGATGCACAATGAGGCTGGTTTAATCTTTTGTAAGGAGTCACGAATGGTACTTACCGATAAAGTCATTGCAGTCACGGGTGGGGCGCGAGGGTTGGGTTATGCCATGGCGCTGCGCTTGGGCAGGCAGGGTGCACGCATGGCGCTATTGGATATGAGCGCTGAAGCGCTTGATCAGGCAGTATCGCAACTTGCCGCTGAAGGTATCGATGCCCAGGCGTTTGTGGTGAATGTCGCCGAAGAAGCCTCCGTGACTCAGACGTTTGCCGATATCGCGCAACGCATGGGGCCTATCAGCGGTTGTGTCAATAATGCGGGCATTACCCAGGATGCGCTGCTGGTAAAAGCCAAAGAGGGGCAAGTGGAAAAGCGCATGTCCTTAGAGGCTTGGCAAAACGTTATTAATGTCAATTTAACTGGCGTTTTCCTGTGTGGTCGCGAAGCCGCCACTCAGATGATTGAAACCGGACATGAAGGCGTGATCGTCAATATCTCCAGTATTTCCCGGGCAGGCAATATGGGGCAAAGCAATTACGCTGCCGCAAAAGCGGGCGTACATGCGTTGACAGTCACTTGGAGCCAGGAGTTGGCACGCTATGGTATTCGTACCGGCACCGTAGCGCCTGGGTTTGTGGCTACCGAAATGACCGCTGCGATGCGTCCTGATATGTTGGAGCGTATCTCGTCAAGCGTGCCGTTAAAGCGTTTGGGTGAGCCCGATAATATTGCCCAAAGCGTTGCCTTTATTATGGAGAACGACTACTTCTCTGGGCGCATCATCGAGTGTGACGGCGGTTTACGGCTGTAGTTTCTTGGCCGTGGTAAGACAAAGGCGTGTTGCATAGGTGGGCGGCTCTAAAAGGCCGCCCGCGTTGCGTGTGTAGATGAACGTGTGAACTCACTCATCTGTACATAACGCTTAAAAGTAGTCGTGGCTAATTTTGCGCTGAAAATACATCTCAAGGCGCAGGGTCATCGCCCAGCGTGGGTCGTAGCTGACATCGCGCTGGAAGTGTAGCTCCGGAATCACATCGGCGAATAAAATACCTTTATGAAGATCACGGCGGTAGCGCGTCTGAAGGTAGTAATTAGTCATGCGAGGATTGGACACACTTTCGCCGATGGCGATAGCCGAGTAGCGCAGTGCACTGCGGCGGTTGATGCGGTGATTGATTTCGGCAACTTCACTGTACTCCAGTTTGTCTTCTTCCTCGCGCCACTGAACTGTCGAGATAAAGCGTAAATGGCGGCGTTTGCTCAACGGTCGGCCGACATCCCAGCGTGTGCGCGCTGAGTAGCCTTCATTGTTGAACCATGAGACGCGGTTATTTGACTCAAGCTGCCACGGCCCTTCACCCAGTTGCCACAGGCGCTCGCTGGTAAAACGCACGTAGGGGTCAAGAGGGAGGCGCAGGCGAACACCGGCACCTACTCGATTGCTCCAGTTTTCGCGTTTATCTCGGCTTTCTAACCAATCCAGGCCGAGCGTAGAGCTGCGACGGTCACGCTGGTCATTGGCAAGGCGCCCAGAGCCCTGCTCTTCTAGGGTGCCTTGCGACTCTTCCGGGTCACTCTCGATGACCAGTCGCAGGCGATCCTCTGAGGTAGGTAGGTCAATACGGTAACGAAGGGTGGTGTCGCCGCGGGTGCCATCCCCCTCCATCCAATCAATCTCTTGGCCGAAACGTAGATAGGACTCGTTGTTGACCTGCATATGGTCGTCAGTGCCAAAGAATCCATCGATGCGGCGCGATGTGTTATCAACCCAGTTGCCTACACTTTCACGAAACGGCTCAATGCGCTCTTCCGCCCACTCGGGTAAGTCACTATCTTCCTCTTCGGCATACACATTCGTCGAGACCGTAGTGAGTAGGCCAAGCCAGCAGAGGGTTAACAGTTTATGCATCGTCGATAGTCTCGGTAATGGGGCGCTGCTTAACAATAGCGTTTATTTAGCGTGCTTTATGGGTCTCGATCTCTTTTGCCCACTCCAGCACACGCTTGCGTTGGCCACGGCTATTGAGTCGATCCGTATCGACGCTCGCCGGGATAAGCTGATGATTGGGTGGCGCGTTAAGGTCGAGGTTAAAGGTTCGTGACGCGCCTGTCGGCATATCCTCGGAGCCATAAATAGCGATAACGCGAATTTCAAGCTGAATATCCTGCTCTTGCAGTAGATTATCATCGATTTCCCAATAATCTTTAACCTGATTCACAATATCACCAAACGATTGAATGTTCAGATAATCCCCGGAAGCTAACGGGCCTTGATGAGTGCGGTAGCTGGGTTCTTGTTGCTCACCTTTCTGTTGGCTACCCGTTTGCTGTTCACCACCGTGCTGCTGGTACTCCACTACGTCAAGGGAGTAACTGCCCTTTTGGGTATGCAGTACCGCTACCAGGTGTTGAACATAGATCGCTTCGCTGCTCATATTGCTAATTAAGCAGATGGAGTCCACGCCGATACCCTTGCCGCGATTAATGATCACGCGGGGGCGACGCTGTCGCACATAGCCGTTATAAAGTAGCTGGGCGTAAAATACCCATACAAAGAGTGTGCAAATGCTCGCTACAGCCGAGATTGCCTGAGCATTATCGTTGAGCCATTCCATTATATGAGATCCTTCTCATTGTTATTGGTGTTAATCCCTGACACGGGCTTTTGAGGATAGCCATTGAGGGAGGTTGGGTAGCATTATTTAGGAATAGAGACTAGCGGAAAAGTGGGGGTAAGTCAGCCAAATCGGCCTTTGATAGAGGTAGTATTGAGCAAATACCAGGCACACAAAAAAATGGCCTTAAGCCATGGGTATTTTTCAAACGAAGAGAAGGTGTTTTGCGAAGAATACTGACCAAAAGCTATCCAAGTAACGCTAACATCAAGCTGTTTGGAAGCTATTCAAAATACAAGAGGGGCTGTGCTAACCTCTTGAAAACTAACAAGTAATTGGTGCGGATGGGGAGACTCGAACTCCCACACCTTACGGCACTAGAACCTAAATCTAGCGTGTCTACCAATTCCACCACATCCGCTAAGACGAGGCGTATATTATCAACTTTGTGATAGAAGTCAATCAATGATTTGATATTAATGCATATGGCAGTCAGGAGAGGGCATGGCATTAAAGGGGTGGCTACAGTGGGGTAGTAATTGGGTAAAGCAGGCCATGCCCGGCTACTGCGCATTTTGTTTGGCGCCGGCATCCGCAGGGCAAGGGTGGTGCGCAACCTGTTTGTACGAGCTGCCGTGGAACCTACATGCCTGTCGCCAATGCGGTGACCCAGTTGCTCATGGTACAAGCTTGTGTGGGCACTGCTTAGTTGACCCACCGGCATTTTCGACCACCCAAGCGGGGCTGTTGTATCAAGGGTCGATCAAACAGTTGGTGCATGATTTTAAATTTCATGCTTCTCCGCGGGCGGGCACGCTATTGGCTGAATTGATGCTCTTAACCCGCCGATAGACCTGGGAAACGCACTTCTATCAGTGCCTATGACTACCACGCATGCGTGCACCCGAGATTTAACCAGTCGCACTGGTTGGCCGAACATCTCAGCCGCCAGCTTGGAATTCCAATGGTGTCGGCCAAACGGATAAAGGATTCCCCCTCCCAGCGCACGTTGAACCGCCGCCAACGGGCTGCCAACCTGGCGGGTGCCTTTGTCTTTGAATCACCGCCCCCGGCGCATTTGTTAATAATCGATGATGTGGTCACCACCGGATCCACAGGCAACGCATTAGGGCGCGCTGCGCTGGAGGCAGGTGCCAAACGTGTTGATATTTGGGCGGCCGCACGGACACCGTTAGGTAAGGATTGATAGAATAGTCTTTTCGCTTATTCATTAGCTCTTTCGCCAACCCAGGAGTGGCCTATGTCACACCCGTTTAGCTCTCTTTCGCCTGATTTAGTGATGTCTGCAGTGGAGTCGCTGGATATTTGGCCTGCAGGCGAGCCTTTTGCGCTAAATAGCTATGAAAACCGTGTACTGCTATTTCGCGATGACGATGGCAAGAACTGGATTGTTAAGTTTTATCGGCCTGATCGTTGGTCAGACAGTGCGATTCAGGAAGAGCATGATTTTCTGCAGGAGCTGGTAGATCAACAGGTGTCGGTCGTTGCCCCTTGGCGTGATAAGGCGGGGGCGTCTTTACACTATTTTAAGGGCTTTCGGTTTACGCTGTTCCCCCATTGCCCCGGCCAGGCGCCAGAGCTTGATAATCCATCGCACCTATTTGCCATGGGGGAGTTGCTGGGGCGGTTGCACCAAGTGTCAGCTAAAAAAAACCTTTCAGCATCGCCCGCGTTTAGAAATGGCGAGCGGTATTCTTGATGCTCAGCAGCGCGTGCTGGCCAGCAATTGGATGAGCCGTCATCAGCGCCGGGCCTATGACCGTGTGATCGAAAAGGTTCACCAGCAGCTCCTAAAACATAATGTGCCCGCCAGCAGCATGATTCGCTGCCATGGCGACTGCCATTTGGGGAATGTGCTGGGGCGTGACGAGCAGTTTACCCTAGTCGATTTTGACGACTGCACCATGGCGCCCGCCATGCAGGATATTTGGATGCTACTGCCCACCGATGACCCGCAGGGATGGCGATCGCAGTTAAGTGAAATTACCGAAGGGTATGAAGAGACGTGCCCGTTTCCTAGCGAGCAGATGGCGCTTATCGAGCCGCTTAGGAGTTATCGGCTGATCAGGCACTCAGCGTGGCTGGTATCACGTTGGGAGGATCCCGCTTTTCCTCGGGCGTTCCCCTGGCTGGCGGATAGTGGCTACTGGGACCAGCATATCCGCCAATTAGAGCAGCAGTGCCTGCAGTTAGAGAACCCACGCTGGCTGGCGTAATGAGCTTTCAGCCCACCACTGACTTGTTATGGCGATATTAGAACAAGGTCAATCAGGCACGGCTTCGTCGCGCGGCACAGGGTTGGCGATACCTTCTCCGTCTGCTTGGCGACGCTGTTCGTTAAGTTCTGCAGATGGATTATCCAGTTCTTCAATCTCTACGGGTTGATCCAGTGTAAGAAGGAATGTCTGACCAGGGGAGAGCGCGCACTGTGAATCTTCGCAGGCGATACCGTATTGGCCATCTTCGCCATAAGCGCTGGCGCTAAATTCGCCAGTGAAAATATCGCTGTCAGCGTCGTGTGTTTCAATACAGGTCGCCTCTTGGGTGGTAACGCGAATGCGCTCATCAACCCGTTGCGCCCTGCCTACGATAACGCAGTATTCCGGTAAAGAGTGTGAGGCGCTAGCAGCCTGAGTAGGGTGTAGCAAAATATCGTTAAGGCGCGTTTGGTTTGATTCAAACGCAAGCTCTTCCACAACCTCTACGCCGACGGTTGCTTCATTGGGCAGCGAAAGCGTAGCGTCTGCAGCGGTAGCCAAGAGCGGTGTAGCAAGAAAGGGGGCTGCAAGGGCGGTTAACCACAAAGGCGTTGGCTTGAATGACATGGCGAGCTCTCAATGTTGGCGCCTGCAATAAAGGCAGTTAAATAAAAACGCTTTATTATATCACAGGCATTGGGGGGACAAATTGAGTGGCGCGGCGCTCTGACGCAGTTCAAGGCTGCGCAAAAAAACCTGAGTGAGGGCCAGCAGTTTTCGTACAAAGCCTGGGGAGCCACAGGCAGCCTAGATGCGGTAAAATGCACTCTTTGCTTAATACTCATTGTGCAGTGCTTTTTTAAAGTATACCTTTTGTACAATGAAGGTGGTGGATGACGCTGATTAATGTCCTCCTAATAATGATGTTACTTTTTCATGCGCAAAAGGGGATGACCTTGGTGACCGCCTGGAAGCGATTGCGCATCGTTTTTGAGATAGCTATTGATGAGGCTAAATATGTCCGATGATATCGCCGAGCACTACCGCCAGATAATCTCAGCACTTGGCGAAGACCCCCCCGGGAAGGTCTGCGAGATACGCCTAAACGTGCGGCCAAGGCCATGCAGTTTCTCAATGCGGGCTACACTCAGTCATTGGACGACATTATCAATGGGGCGGTGTTTGAGTCGCAAACGGATGAGATGGTGTTGGTAAAAGACATTGAGCTCTACTCAATGTGCGAGCACCACCTGTTACCGTTCATAGGCAAATGCCATATCGCCTATTTGCCTAACGGCAAAGTGTTGGGGCTATCTAAATTTGCCAGAATCGTCGATATGTATGCTCGCCGTATGCAGATTCAGGAGAACCTAACCCGCGAGATTGCAGAGGCGGTGCAGGAAGTGACCGAGGCAAAGGGCGTTGCTGTGGTTATTGAAGCGCGGCACCTCTGCATGATGATGCGTGGCGTGGAGAAGCAAAACTCCAGCATGACATCGTCTGTCATGCTGGGTGGATTTCGTCAAAACCAAGCAACCCGGCAAGAATTTTTAATGCTCATTAGCTAACGTGTACGGTTGTCATTGACCGATTATGCACGCCGTAAATTTGGTTTAAAGGGGTGTTTCGTCTTAGCATGAAGACGTTAATGAGCCTACAAGGCCATCATTTTTGGTCAGGAGCCTGTCATGGAAGCGCTTAAAGAAACACAGCTATATTGCCCCTTTGCCTATATTGACGGCAGTTGGGTCGCGGCAGATAGCGGTGAGCAGATCACGGTATTGAATCCGGCCACCGGTGAAGCGATTGGCGATATACCTCGCTTGGGTAAAGCCGAAACCGAGCGGGCCATTGATGCGGCGGAAGCTGCGCTACCGGCTTGGCGGGCGTTGACTGCTCAAGAACGCGCTGACTTGCTGATGAAGTGGCACGACCTGATGTTGGAGCATCAGCAGGATTTAGCCATGCTGATGACATTTGAGCAGGGCAAGCCACTTAAAGAAGCCGCGGGCGAAATTGCCTATGCAGCCAGCTTCTTACGCTGGTTTGCCGAAGAGGCGCGGCGCGTTTATGGCGAAACGATTCCCGCGGCTAACGCCAATCAACGCATTGTGGTTGCCAAGCAGCCAGTCGGTGTTGTTGGTGCGATCACGCCCTGGAATTTCCCTGCGGCGATGATTACCCGTAAAGCCGGGGCTGCATTGGCTGCTGGCTGCACGATAGTGGTGAAGCCCGCTAGCCAAACGCCGTTTTCCGCAACAGCCTTGGCGCTGTTGGCTGAGCGGGCAGGCATCCCACGCGGTGTCTTTAATGTGGTGCCAGGTAGCGCTAGCGATATTGCCCAAGCGATGACCCAATCTCCCAAAGTGCGCAAGATCACCTTTACGGGTTCGACTGAAGTGGGGCGCAAGCTGATGGCCCAAGCGGCGGAACATATCCAAAAAATATCGCTAGAGCTAGGCGGCAATGCGCCCTTTATCGTGTTTGAGGATGCCGATTTAGACGCCGCTGTGGAAGGCGCCATGGCAGCTAAATTCCGTAACGCCGGGCAAACCTGTGTCTGCACTAATCGCTTCCTGGTTCAGTCCAGTGTAATTAACGCCTTTTGTGAAAAGCTGGCTGTTGCCATGAACAGCGAGCTGCATGTGGGTGATGGCACCAAGCCCAATATTAATATTGGGCCGCTTATCGATGAAAATGCTGTTAAGAAAGTCAGTGAGCATGTGCAGGACGCCATTGATAATGGCGCTGAGCTGCTGTTAGGTGGGCATCCGCACCCGCTGGGGGGTAATTTCTTCACGCCTACGCTGATCAGTTTTGCCACTGACAAGATGAAGGTGGCCCACGAAGAGACCTTTGGCCCGCTAGCTGCTGTCTTCCCGTTTGATGATGAAGAGACCGCTATTGAGATGGCCAACGATACCCAGTATGGCCTGGCGTCTTATTTCTACTCCCGTGATCTTGCGCGCGTATGGCGTGTCGCCGAGGCGCTGGAGTACGGTATGGTGGGTATTAATACTGGCGCCATTTCTAACGCTGCTGCGCCCTTTGGGGGGGTAAAAGCCTCGGGCCTAGGCCGCGAAGGTGGTCATCAGGGCTTGGAAGAGTATCTGGAAACCAAGTATCTGTGTATTGATCTGGGCTGAAAGGCTCAATATTGGCTAGAAACTCGATATTGAGTCGATAGGCAGTGATTGATTAGCGTTTATTGATGATAGTAAGAAAGCCCCTTAGGCATGCTCCTATCAAAAGAGCGCCTAAGGGGCTTTGTGTTTCTAATCTGGGTTATTTAGCGGACTTAGTGGCGGAAGTGGCGCATACCGGTAAATACCATGGCAATGCCTGCTTCGTTGGCGGCGTCGATCACTTCCTGATCACGCATGGAGCCACCGGGCTGAATAACCGCGGTAATACCTGCCGCTGCGGCAGCATCGATGCCGTCACGGAAAGGGAAGAAAGCATCAGACGCCATCACCGAGCCGGGAACCGAAAGGCCTTCGTCTGCGGCCTTGATGCCTGCAATTTTAGCCGAATAAACACGGCTCATTTGACCCGCGCCAACGCCCACCGTTTGGCCCTCTTTGGCATACACAATGGCGTTGGACTTAACGAATTTAGCTACCCGCCAAGCAAAAGCAAGGTCACGCAGTTCCTGCTCGCTGGGAGCGCGCTGACTGACCACGGTCAATTCGTCGCGGGTGACCATTCCGTCGTCACGTTCTTGCACCAGCAAGCCGCCGTTGACGCGCTTAAAGTCTAGTGCAGGCTGTTGCTCGCCGGGCCAGTGAGCGCTGACGTCCAGTAAGCGTACGTTTTGCTTATTAGCCACGATCGCGGCAGCTTCATCGCTGACGCCCGGGGCAATAATCACCTCGACAAACTGGCGGTCAATAATCGCCTGGGCGGTTTCGGCTTCCAGCGGCGTATTGAAGGCGATAATGCCGCCAAACGCGCTGGTAGGGTCGGTGGCAAAGGCTTTGTCGTAAGCTGCTAAGGCGGTTGCACCAATGGCGACGCCGCAAGGGTTGGCGTGCTTAACAATCACACAGGCCGTCTCGCTAAACGCTTTTACGCATTCAAATGCAGCGTCGGTATCGGCGACGTTGTTATACGAGAGGGGTTTGCCCTGAAGCACTTTTGCTGTGGCAACGCTGGGTTCGCTTGCCTGGGGGTCAACGTAGAAAGCTGCCTTTTGGTGCGGGTTTTCGCCGTACCGCATATCCTGCTTTTTCTCGAGCTGCAGGTTAAAGGTGCGTGGGAACGCTTCATCAGCGGCATTGACCTTACGGCCTAGGTAGTCAGCAATCGCGCCGTCATAACCGGCGGTGTGCTCAAAGGCTTTAACCGCTAAGTCAAAGCGCGTAGCGCTACTGACCTGACCATCTTGGGCGGCCAGCTCGCCCAGCACTCGCGCGTAGTCACTGCTATTGACGACGATCGTGGTGTAGGCGTGATTTTTGGCGCAGGCGCGAACCATGGTGGGGCCGCCGATATCGATATTCTCGATAGCATCTTCAAGTGTGCAGTCGGGCTTGGCTACCGTGGCGGCAAAGGGGTAGAGATTGACCACCACCATGTCGATCGGCGTGATATCGTTCTCAGCCATGACTGCATCATCCTGGCCGCGACGAGCCAAGATGCCGCCGTGAATTTTCGGGTGCAGCGTTTTAACGCGGCCATCCATGATTTCGGGGAAGCCTGTGTGCTCAGACACTTCTTTCACGGCAATAGCATTTTCTTGCAGTAGACGGAAGGTGCCACCAGTGGAGAGGAGTTCAACACCGTGCTCAGTGAGGCCCCGAGCAAATTCCACAATGCCGGTTTTATCAGAAACGCTCAGCAGGGCGCGGCGGACGGGAGTGGCGTTGCTGTCAGTCAGGGAAGGATTATCAGCCATGAGAGGGGTATCAGCCATTAGAGTGCTCGTGTGCAGAGTCGAGAATTAAAAACAACAACGCCCTGGTTATGGGGCGTCACCTTCGATAAGTCCGTATAGCTTGAGTTTTTTGCGCAGGGTGCCACGGTTTAGCCCTAGCGCATCGGCGGCACGGGTCTGATTGCCGTCGGTGTGCTCCAAGACGCAGGCAAGTAAAGGCGCCTCAACTTCGGCCATCACCATGGCGTATAGATCGGTCGCCTGGCTGCCATCTAAATGTTCAAAGTAGCGTCGCATGGCCGTTTCCACTGCCTCCCGAAGCGGCTGCGGCGGTGAGTTGGCCGCAGGATCCGCTAGCGTGCCTGCTAAATGGGAGTAACTATCGCTGGAGCCGACATCATTGGAATAGCTATCGCTTGAATAGGTGTCGCTAGAGAGAAGATCGCGTTCGGTCATGCAGCAAGGTTTCCTTTGGCTAGCAAACGCGAGGCGGCGCCGGGGGCCATCGCGTTGTTGATCCAATCAAATTGCGTTTCAGGTGACGCTAACGCATTGAACTGCTGCTTAAGCGCGCGCTGTTGGGGCGGCGTAAAGCGTTGGTCATCGCTGAGGTACCAGCCGACATGCTTGCGCGCGATACGTACACCCATGGTGGTGCCATAGAACTCATGCAGCGCTTCAACGTGCCCGTGGAGCACTTGGTGACGCTCCGAAAGACTTGGCAGTGCCATCCGCTCTCCATGCTGGAGGTAGTGGCTGATCTGTTGAAATATCCATGGGTTGCCCTGCGCAGCGCGGCCTACCATCACGGCATCAGCGCCGGTATAAGCGAGTACCTCGGCGGCTTTTTCCGGACTTGTTATGTCGCCGTTGGCAATCACCGGGATCGATAGGTGAGACTTAATCTCGGCAATTGTGTCGTACTCTGCTTTTCCAGTATAGCGCTGCTGGCGATGACGGCCATGTATCGCTAACGATTGAATGCCGGCTGACTCGGCGAGCCGGGCAATGCGCAGGGCGTTGTTGGATTCGGCACACCAGCCCGTGCGTATTTTTAGCGTCACGGGTATATCAACTGCTGCCACTACTGCATCGAGAATTTCGGCCACCAAGGCTTCATCTCGAAGGAGCGCCGACCCTGCCGCCTTGTTACATACTTTTTTAGCCGGGCAGCCCATATTGATATCGATAATCTGGGCGCCTAACTCGGCATTCAAGCGCGCTGCCTGGGCGAGCATTTCAGCGTCGCCTCCGGCAATTTGCACCACTCTCGGGTCAGGTTCACCGCGGTGATCCATGCGCAGCTGCGATTTACGAGTATGCCACAAACTAGGGTCTGAAGTGACCATTTCGCCCACTACCCAGCCAGCCCCAAGCCGCCGACATAGCTGGCGAAAAGGTCGGTCAGTGACGCCAGCCATGGGCGCAAGCATTACTCGATTAGGTAATGCAAACGGGCCAATGCTGGCAGGTAGTGTGGTTAACGTCATGGCGTCAGACTTTGTTGGTTTTAAGCTATGGGTGCAGTGCTAACGGCGAGTAGGCGTTTCAAGGAGGCGTATGATACGCCTACTCGGTGGTGGGGTGAAGGCCAATTGCCGCTTTAACGTGGACGCAAGCCACTAAGCCGCACCCAGCCTTCGCGAATCACCGGTTCATCCATAGCAATGCCTTGCGCTGCATAGGCCTCGTAAACCTCATTGGCCTGGTTTGCCAACACCCCCGATAGCGCAATGCGCCCACCTGGCGCCACGTGTCCGGCAATCATTGGCGCTAGTTCGACCAGCGGCCCCGCTAAAATATTGGCGGTTACGATAGGATAGTCACCGCCGTCGCTTAACTGCTCAGGGTAGTAGAGGTTTAGGTTCGACTCGGCAATACCATTCCGTTCGCGTTGTCTCGGCTGGCCTGCAGCGCCTGGGGATCAATGTCGGTGGCGTCGGCGTGGCTAGCGCCCAGTTTGAGCGCGGCGATAGCGAGAATGCCAGAACCGCAGCCCACATCCAGTACGGTTTGCTGAGCTAGGTGACCGGTTACGGCCAGCTCATCCAGCCACTCAAGACACAGCGCTGTGGTGGGGTGCGTACCGGTACCAAAGGCGAGGCCCGGGTCGAGTATCAGGTTAACGGCGTCGGCCTCGGGTGGTTCGTGCCAGCTGGGTACAATCCACAGGCGTTGACCCATGCGCAGCGGCGTGAAGTCATCCATCCACTCGCGCTCCCAATCTCGATCAGCGAGCAGCTCATACTCGATGGTCGGGCAGGGCTCACCAGGCATCTGCTCTGACCAGGCGGCCTCGATACGCTCCAGCATGCTCTCGACCCCCTCCAGGTCATCGTATAAGCCGGTAAGGATGGTATCTTCCCACAGCGGTGTGGTGCCACGCTCTGGCTCAAATACCGGATCATCGTGGGCATCCTGAAGACCAATAGCCGTTGCGCCTTCGTCAAGCAGTAGTTCTTCTAGGAACTCTGCCTGTTCGGGGGCGACGTGGGCTTTGAGTTGAAGCCAGGGCATGGAGGTTCTCCGCAAGGCGAATTAAAGATAAATACAGTACAGACACATGGAGTAAAGACAAGGACGGGGTGGACATGGCCACCCCGCTGGGTATCACACAGTGCGCTGGAAAGCGCTTGGCTGCTGCATTAGCTGCCGAGTTTCTTTTCCAGGTAGTGAATGTTGACACCGCCTTGACGGAAGTAGCTGTCGCGAACCAAATCCTTTTGTAAGTCGATATTGGTTTTAATGCCTTCCACCAGCAGCTCGTCGAGGGCGTTACGCATCCGTGTCAGGGCTATTTCACGATCCGCGCCCCAACTGATCAGCTTGCCGATCAGAGAGTCATAGTGCGGCGGCACGGTGTAGCCGGTATAGAGATGGGAATCCATCCGCACGCCGAGGCCACCGGGTGCGTGAAACAGCGTTACCTTGCCGGGAGACGGCATAAAGGTGCGCGAGTCTTCGGCGTTAATACGGCATTCGAAGGAGTGGCCGTTGAGCTGCACATCTTCCTGGCGAATCGACAGCGGCAGGCCTGAGGCAATACGCAGCTGCTCTTTGACGATATCCACGCCAGTGACCATTTCGGTGACCGGGTGCTCGACCTGAACGCGGGTATTCATCTCGATGAAGAAGTATTCACCGTCTTCATACAAGAATTCGAAGGGTGCCCGCACCACGGTAGTTGATCTTGATACATGCCTGGCGGCACGCTTCAAGCACCTGAGCACGGGCGTCTGGGTCAAGACCTGGCGCCGGGGCTTCTTCAAGCACTTTCTGGTGACGACGTTGCAGCGAGCAGTCGCGGTCATAAAGATGGATCGCGTTACCCTGGCCGTCGGCTAATACTTGTACTTCCACGTGGCGCGGCTTCTCAAGGAATTTTTCCATGTAGACCGTGCCGTCACCGAAGGCGGCGTGGGCTTCAGTGCGAGTAACGGTAATCGCTGAAAGCAGATGGCCTTCAGTGTGCACCACGCGCATACCACGACCGCCGCCGCCGGAGGCAGCCTTAATGATCACCGGGTAGCCAATGCGGCGCGCGGTGGCAAGATTAGTTGCGTCATCATCACCCAAGGGGCCGTCTGAGCCTGGCACCGTGGGAACGCCCGCTTCCTTCATCGACTGGATGGCGCTGACTTTGTCGCCCATCAGACGAATCGTCTCGGCGCGGGGGCCAATAAAAGTAAAGCCAGAGCGCTCAACCTGTTCAGCAAAGTTGGCGTTTTCAGACAAAAAGCCGTAGCCGGGGTGAATAGCGGTCGAGTCGGTGACTTCGGCTGCACTAATTAGGGCCGGAATGTTTAAGTAAGACTGCGCTGACGATGCCGGGCCAATACACACGGCTTCATCCGCCAGGCGAACGTGCATCAGTTCACGATCAGCTTTGGAGTGTACCGCTACGGTTTTGATGCCGAGTTCTTTACAGGCCCGTAGGATACGGAGGGCAATCTCGCCGCGGTTGGCGATAAGTACCTTGTCCAGCATGGGAGAGTCCACCCGTGTTGAAAATGAAAGATTAAGCGATAACGATCATGGGTTGATCGAATTCTACAGGCTCGCCATCTTCCACCAGGATGGCTTCCACTACACCGTCACGGTCAGCTTCAATCTGGTTCATCATTTTCATGGCTTCAATGATGCATACAGTGTCACCTTGTTTGACGTTATCGCCGACTTCCACAAACGATTTGGCGCCCGGCGCTGGGCTGCGGTAGAAGGTGCCTACCATGGGAGAGTTGACTGCCTCGCCACGGTAGCTTGCGCCCTGAGGCTCTGCTTCAGCAGCCGGTGCTGATGCTGGAGCGCCCGCTGCGGGGGGAGCAGGCGCATAGCCAGGTTGCTGCGCATATTGCGGCATCGGCTGTGGCTGCCACGAAGCGCCATTAGGGTGACGGCTGATGCGGACTGACTCTTCGCCTTCCTGAATTTCAATCTCGCTAATATTGGACTCTTCGAGTAGCTCAATCAGTTTCTTAACTTTGCGGATATCCATGGCATAGCCCCATCAATGTCATAAAAGGTAGTCACAAAGCGCGCGAGCATAAGTGCAGGAAGCTCTTTATGGCGCGTACGTTGCGCAGTAAACCAAATTTAAAAATGAAGAGAACGCTGCATGTTAGCGAACGTTACCCCGTTCTCACCGTTAAAAAAGCAAGTTTTTAGCTAATATGGGAGCGGAGTTTGCCGAAAAAGTGCCAGGATGTCCAGCAACTGCCTACGCCAACGTCCAAGCCATCATGTAGTTAAGAATTAAACAACTGTTTGACGATGTTCGCGTCAGAAAGCGGCTTTAGTGCCTCAATGAGTAGCCAGCATAGGGTTTGAGCTTAGCTATTTGCTAGCCACTGGCTAACTGACTCCAGATGTTCGCGCAACTGATCGGCGGTCACTTCGCCTTGAATGCGTGCATCGCGAATCTCCTCACCCTGGCTGAAAAAGAGCAGGCTGGGTGGGCCGAAAAGATTATATTGGTTGAGCAACTCGCGACTTTGAGAGTCCGTGCGGGTGACGTCGGCGGCGATCAAGGTGTAATCATTAAGCGCTGCGACGACCTGCGGGTCGGGGTAAACATCCCGCTCCAGCAGCTTGCACGAAATACACCAGTCGGCGGTAAAGTGGACAAAGACGGGCTGGTTGGCGTCTTCAGCTTGTGCAATAGCCGCATCAAGCTCAGTTAAGCTGTTTACCTCGATGAAGTCGAGTGCTTCTGCCTGAGGTTCGCCGGAAATGCTGGAGGTTGCCGCAAGGGGGCGCAAGGGGTTACTACCCCCCTGAGCGGCGCCAATCACCAACACTATCCCCCAAGCTAGCAGCATAAGCCCCAGCGTTTGGCGTGCCCGCGGCCACCCCTGCGGCTGATTGAAATTCAGCGCCCCAAGTGCCAGTGCCGTGCCGATCGCAAGGGCTGCCCATAGCAGCAGCGCAATAGGCGCGGACACTAAACGCTCGACCATCCAAATCGCTACGCCCAACAGTAAAAGGCCAAAGGCAATTTTTACGCCGTTCATCCAGGCGCCGGAACGGGGCAGCAGCGTGGCGCCAAAGGTACCGACCAAAAGCAGTGGCACGCCCATGCCCATGCCCAGCGCAAACAGCACCGCGCCGCCCATCGCGGCATCCCTGTTGAAGAGATAAACACCAGCGCGCCGGCCAAAGGCGCCGTTACACAGGGCGATACCACCAATACCGAGAGGGCGCCAGCCAGCGCTAGGCCGGCCGGGCCACTGCGCTGAGCGCGTGCCTGCCAAGCGTCAACACGGTTGGCTAAACGAGGCGACAGATTGAGGTTAAATGCCCCAAACATGGCCAGGGCAAAGAGCGTGAAGAGTACTGCAAAGATGATCAATACCGGTGCTGACTGCAGTCGCGCCTGAAGATTAAGCCCGGCGCCAAACAACCCCATTAACACCCCGACCAGGGCGTAGGTCAGCGCCATGCCGAGCACATAGCTTAACGAAAGGGCAAAGGCGCGGGGGCGTGTGGGGTTCTGGCCAACCACGATCGATGACAAGATTGGAATCATCGGCAGCACGCAGGGGGTAAAGGTAAGCCCCAGGCCGGCAATAAAAAACAGCCCCAGCGCCAGTGGTAGGCTAGCATCGCTAATCAAGGCGCTAAAGCGGCTATCTTCGCTTTTGGGGGCGGCGAAACCATTCTGTTCAGAGGTGTTAGCGGCTGAAGTGTTGGCTGCTGGACTAGATGCCGTACTATCGGCTTGCCAATCGGAAAACTGGCTGGGGGGTTGGGTTTCGCTGGCCTCTAGGGTTGTTTGCTCTGGAGGGTAGCAGAGCCCGGCATCTGCGCAGCCTTGAAAGGTCAGGGCAATATTGAGCGGGCCTGAGTAGGGTGCTTTCAGCGGTACTTCAAACACTACCTGATCGCGGAACACATACACATCGCCCATAAACTCATCGTTGGTAAAGATGCCTTGGGGGATAATGGGGTCGCCGAGACTGACATCCTCCGTTTGGCTGACTACCGCGAACTGGTGGCGATATAGGTAGTACTCATCTGCGATATCCATGCCGATATAGAGCGTATCGCCATCATGCCAAGCAGTCGGCTGAAAGGCTTCCATAACCGGCAAAAATTCATCTTGGTTGCTAGACGATGAAAACCATTGGGCGTTTGCACTTAGCGGTAGCAAGCCAAGAAAGAAAATCAATAATGTAAACAGGCTCAGGCGTTTAAGAGATAACACGGTGCGTCCTTAATCAATGGCATCGCAATGAAAGGCGAACAGCATACCGCAACCTTTAGTCCCTGGCGTATACGCTGCGGTGACGTGACGCGGCCGTTAATAATGCGTTAATCCTGCGCATATAAAAAGACCGCCCAGAAGGCGGCCTCTTATCCCATTGGCGGCGGAGAAATACACCGCAAGGAGATTTTTACGCTTTTTGATAGGCGGTTACGGACTTTTCAATCGCCTTACGCGCAGCGTCAGCACCTTCCCATGACTCAACCTTTACCCATTTGCCTTTCTCGAGATCTTTGTAGTTCTCAAAGAAGTGAGCAATTTGCTGGCGCAGTAGCTCAGGCAGGTCGGTAACTTCGTGGACATCGTCGTAGAGCGAGCTTAGCTTGGCATGGGGTACGCAGATCAACTTCGCATCTTCACCGGCTTCGTCGGTCATGTTCAGAATGCCTACCGGGCGCGCGCGAATAATGCTGCCAGGTTGAACCGGGTGCGGGGTAACCACCAAGGCGTCCAGCGCATCGCCATCGTCGGCGAGGGTATGCGGGATAAAGCCGTAATTGGCGGGGTAGAACATGGGAGTGGCCATAAAGCGGTCAACGAGTAGCGCGCCCATGTCCTTATCAATTTCATATTTGATCGGGTCGTGGTTGGCTGGAATTTCGATCACCACGTAAACGTCGTTGGGGAGATCCTTTCCAGCAGGGATATTATCGAAGTTCATCGTTGATTCCTTGGTAGTGCTGTGGCTAGAGTCGTGCCGTGGTTAGGCAAACGTGTCAGAGTCGTTTATGGCGGAGAATTATACGAACATGACTGCACGATTACCAATGCGACATAGGTTGCTCGTGGGTGATCATTCATATGTCCTACTATTTGGACGAATACGATAGAGACGTTTGGTGGGCATCGTTTCTGTTCCGCTGCGTGTATCATAGCCAGAGTTTATCAATAGTGTTGGTTGGCAGTGATGTCCCTCGATCGAGTCGGCAGCCTAGGAGGATGACTTGTCGCACGCCCAGTTGCTCATTAGTTATGGTCAAGCGTTTGTCGCGCCCGATCGGCGCCTGCATCGCAGCTCAATGTCAGTTCGCTTTCCTGAAGCGCCGCTGCTTCGCGCCAAAGGCGGCTGTGCGGTGATCAGCGACTCCATTTCACGCAATACCATGGCCAAACAGGCCGGTGATATCAGCGTGCGCGGCTTCCTGGCCGATTACTTCTCCACCCCTGATCACTGGGACGTAAAAACCTCTGCCACCCGCGTACTGCGCGCGCTTAATAGCTGGTGCTACAGCCAAAGCCAGCATGTGAAAGAGGGGAGTTTTGTTTCATCCATGTCGGCGATGGTGTTTCGTGGCCGTGAAGCCCACCTGTTCCATATGGGGGATACGCTGGTCTTTCGCTTACGGGGTGCCGAGTTTGAACAGCTAAGCCGCGACCATGTGACTGATTTAGGCGGCTATCGTTACCCTTCACGGGCACTGGGTCTGGATGGCAGTGTCGATATCGATTACACCCACATTGCGCTTAAGCAGGGCGATCTGTTCCTGTTTACTACCCAGGGCGTGCGCGGCACGCTGCTACCTTCCGACTATGTGCGCTTGATTCGCCAGGATGCCAGTGATCTGGATGCCGCCTGCGAGCGGCTAGCTGATGAGGCGAAGC
Organism: Halomonas sp. PA16-9; assembly: GCF_009728585.1. Classification (NCBI taxonomy): domain Bacteria; kingdom Pseudomonadati; phylum Pseudomonadota; class Gammaproteobacteria; order Oceanospirillales; family Halomonadaceae; genus Halomonas; species Halomonas sp. PA16-9. Next base: position 2,339,718 of record NZ_CP040451.1, read on the forward strand.
AGCGCGCCCAGGAGCGTGGCTATGGCGGTGATCAGTTCTGCTTTCAGCTGGTACGTATCGATGAATTACCCGATGAGGTCGCCGAGCACCCGGGGCAGCTCTACGGTGATCTACCCATTCCCCCTGAGCTGGCGCCGGGTGAGCGTTTAGATGGCCTGGAGGTTCTCGCCGTGCTATCGCGAACGGCGCAGTCGCGGGTGTACCGTGTCCGTGATGTGCATAGCGAACGGGAAATGGTCATGAAAGCGCCCAGCCCCGAGCTCTCGTTGCGCAATGCCTATCTTGAGCACTTTCTGCTCCAGCAGTGGGTAGTGGAGCGGGTTAACTCGCCCTTTGTGGTTAAGGTGATGGAGCCATCTCGGCCACGACGCTACCTCTATTATCTGATGCAGCATATTGAAGGCGAGACGCTGCGACAGTGGGCAGAGCGCCATCCTCAAGCCAGCTTGACCCAGCGCCTGGACATTGCCAATCAGTTGGGTAAAGCGGTGCAAGCGCTGCATCATCGGGACATTATTCATCAGCAGATCAATCCCGATAATATTTTGATCGACCCACATGGCAAGCTCGTGCTCACCGATTTTAGTGCCTGCCATATGCGTGATGGGGAAGGGCATCGCCACTCAGGTGAGTTGCTCAGGCAGATTGGCTTTAACGAACACAGCGCACCTGAGTATGCCTTGGGCGACAGCATCGGTCGGCGTAGTGATCAGTACTCGCTAGCCTCCACTACTTACTGGCTTTTGACCGGCGCGTTACCTTACACACTGACACCCAACAGGCTGCGCAGCCATACCGACCTCGAAGAGTTGACCTATCGTAGTGCGCGAACAACCAATCCTGAAATCTCCCAGGAATTAGACGATGCACTACGCCGCGCCTTGGATCCACAAAGGGCGTTGCGGTTTAGGCGTATGTCTGAGTTTTTGCATGCGCTTAGGGTGCCGCTCGGGCGGCTGCCCAATCGGGAAGAGAGCCGCCAGGAGCCGCGGCGTTTCTGGCAGGGTGTGGCGGGAATTCTGTTATTGCTGTTAGTGCTTTCCTGGTTGCTACGCTAACTCCAAGTAGTAAAGGTGGATAAATAAGATTATGTCATTGCGAGGAGCGAAGCGACGCGGGAATCTAAGTGTATTGTGGCAGCCAACCCCGAGATTGCTTCACTGCGTTCGCAATGACATAAGGGTAGGTCATTGCGAACGCAGTGAAGCGACGAAGCAATCTCAGTTCGCAATGACCGGTGATCCGTTTACAGCGTAAAAATGGGCAACTTGCGTTCTGCTTTGGCCAGTTTCAGTTTGGCGACTTTGGGTAGGCCATTCTCGAACGGTGGAAGTCCTCGCCCTGAATCAGCGGTGAGAGATAGTCCCGGCAGGTCTGGGTAATGGCAAAACCGTTTTCGCTGATAAAGTCCCGGGGCATAAACTTCTCTTGGTTGGCCACCTGGGAGAGCGGGGCAGAGATCACATCCCACTGGTAGGGCGCCTGAGAGATGCGGCGAATGGCGGGCATCATGGCGTTTTTACCCGCCAGCGCCAAGGTTACCGCTTCGCGACCCACCGCATAGGCTTGTTCAACGTCGGTTTTAGACGCCAGGTGACGCGCCGCGCGCTGCAGATAGTCGGCCACTGCCCAGTGATACTTGTAGCCCAAATCCTGCTTGATCATACCGGCAAGTGTTGGTGCCACGCCGCCAAGCTGGCGGTGGCCGAACGCATCGGTGTTACCTGCATCGGCCAGGAAAGTGCCATCTTCGTAGCGAGCGCCTTCAGAGACCACAATAACGCAGTAGCCATACTGTTTAACGCTCTCTTCAACCCGTGCCATGGCCGCTTTACGGTTAAAGGGGATTTCCGGGAAGATAATCATATGCGGCGGCTCGCCTTCGGCTTCGCCTGCTAAACCACCTGCGGCGGCAATCCAGCCCGCGTGGCGGCCCATCACTTCGAGCACAAATACCTTGGTGGAGGTAGCGCACATGGAGGCGATATCCAGCGATGCCTCCAGCGTTGAGGTGGCAATATACTTGGCTACGCTGCCAAAGCCCGGGCTGTTATCGGTAATCGGCAAGTCGTTATCGACGGTTTTAGGCACGTGGATGGCGGTCAGCGGATAGCCCAGCTTCTCGGAAAGTTGAGAGACCTTTAAGCAGGTGTCGGCGCTATCGCCGCCGCCGTTATAGAAAAAGTAGCGAATATCGTGGGCTTTGAAGACTTCGATCAAGCGCTCGTACTGGGCACGGTGGGTGTCGATGTCTTTGAGCTTATAGCGGCAGGAGCCAAAAGCGCCGCCCGGCGTATGGCGCAGCGCTGCAATTGCCTCATCACTCTCCTGGGTAACGTCGATAAGGTCTTCCGTTAAGGCACCGATAATGCCGTTATGACCGGCGTAAACCTTGCCTATTTGATCGGGGGCTTGACGGCAGGCTTCGATAACGCCGCAGGCGCTGGCGTTGATCACGGCGGTGACGCCACCTGATTGGGCGTAAAAGGCATTATGCTGGGCCATGGAAACGTCTCATCTCCTAAAAACGGATAGTTTTAATCGATATATTTATCACCGCCAAATACCCGCTACCGGGCATTGTCGGTGCTAAACCAGATTGCTGTAATGGGGCGAAGTTTAGCGTAAAGCCTGGCTCTCTGCATTAGCGGCTACGCTGTTGACGGCGAGGTGTTAATCCGCACCGTCCATCTCTTGCTCGCGCTGGGCAAGCTGCCAGCCACCCAGGTCTTTATAGCGATTAACCATCGCGCAAAACAGTTCGGCAGTGCGCTCGGTGTCATAACGAGCGGAGTGAGCGGCTTTGTTGTCAAACTCAATGCCCGCGGCACGACAGGCCCGGGCAAGCACCGTTTGACCATAGACCAGGCCTGCAAGGGTGGCGGTATCAAAGCTTGAGAACGGGTGAAAAGGATTGCGCTTAATGCCGCAGCGATTGACCGCCGCATTCAAGAAGCCCTGGTCGAACGCCGCATTATGGCCGACTAAAATAGCGCGCGTGCAGTCGTGGGCTTTGATCGATTTACGAATCGGGCGGAAAATTTCGCCCAGCGCTTCAGACTCGCTCAGCGCCACCTGGCGACGCAGGGGGTCGTCCAGGTTGATACCGGTAAAATCGAGCGCAGACTGCTCTACATTCGCCCCTTCAAAGGGCTGAATGTGGTAGGCATAGGTGGCATCAGGAAGCAGGTTGCCCTCCGGATCCATGGTCAGCGTGACGGCGGCTATCTCGAGTACAGCGTCGCCTTGGGCATTAAATCCCCCGGTTTCTAAATCAACGACCACAGGCAGGTAACTGCGAAAACGTTGGGCCATTAATTCGCGGGCAATAGCCTCGCTCATGCAGCTCTCCTTGGTTTAAAGCGAGTAATAGTAAAGCGAGTCATCAGTCAACATCAGCGGCAAACCACCGCTTTGAATGGGGAGATTCTAGCAGCTTTAGCCCCCAGGCGTCGTTGACGGTATTCGCTGGGCATTGAGAACGCTATACTCAACGTCAGTCTCAACGGTTTACTCCAACGAGCTATCAAATACGAGCTATCAAATACGAGCTATCACATTCGCCAGGCGCTAGTGGCAAGTGTAGTTTTTACTAATGAATATCTTATGGTCAACGAGGAGCAAAGAATGTCCGATGTCAAAAAGGTTGTGCTGGCATATTCAGGCGGCCTGGACACATCCGTTATCGTTAAGTGGTTGCAAGAAACCTACAACTGCGAGGTAGTGACCTTTACTGCCGACATCGGTCAGGGCGAAGAAGTCGAACCGGCGCGAACTAAAGCGCAAGCGCTTGGCGTGAAAGAGATTTACATCGAAGACTTGCGTGAAGAGTTCGTGCGTGACTACGTCTACCCGATGTTCCGCGCCAATACTATCATGAGGGCGAGTACCTGCTGGGTACCTCTATCGCTCGTCCGCTGATTGCCAAGCGGTTGATCGAAATTGCCAATGAAACGGGGGCTGACGCTATTTCCCATGGTGCTACGGGTAAAGGCAACGACCAGGTGCGTTTCGAACTTGGCGGCTATGCCCTGAAGCCCGGCGTAAAAGTGATCGCCCCTTGGCGGGAGTGGGATTTAACTTCCCGCGAAAAGCTAATGGCGTATTGCGAAGAGCATAAAATTCCGGTCGATTTTTCTAATAAAAAGAAAAAATCGCCCTACTCAATGGATGCCAACCTGCTGCACATCTCCTATGAGGGCGGCATTTTGGAAGATCCCTGGGCCGAAGCTGAAGACGATATGTGGCGCTGGAGTGTCTCTCCTGAAGCCGCGCCCGACCAGCCCACCTATGTTGAGCTGACGTTTGAAAAGGGCGATATCGTGGCCATCGACGGCGAGCCGTTGAAAGCCCATGAAGTGCTCGAAAAGCTCAACAAACTGGGTGGCGACAACGGTATTGGCCGTTTGGATATTGTTGAAAACCGCTACGTGGGCATGAAATCTCGTGGCTGTTATGAAACGCCAGGGGCACTATTATGTTGCGTGCTCACCGTGCCATTGAGTCGCTCACCCTAGACCGCGAAGAAGCCCACCTAAAAGATCAGTTGATGCCGAAGTACGCAGAAGTGATCTACAACGGTTACTGGTGGAGCCCTGAGCGTCGCATGCTGCAGGCGGCCATTGACGAGACCCAAAAGAATGTAGCGGGTGTCGTGCGTATGAAGCTCTACAAAGGCAGCGCTACCGTAGTGGGCCGCAAGTCCGATGAGTCGCTGTTTGATGAATCAATCGCTACCTTTGAAGATGATGCTGGCGCTTACAATCAGAAAGATGCCGAAGGCTTTATTAAGCTAAACGCGCTGCGTTTGCGCATTGCCGCAGGCAAGGGTCGTAAGCAGAGCTAATTAAGCGCTGATAAAAGCAGCTTATATCTTGCAGGGTGGCCATCTCCTTGCCGCCCTGCAAGCAAAGGAGCCATTATGCTTAAGAAATTATTTTCCGGTCTCTTCGGTAGTGATCGTCAGGCTGAGCCAGGTGCTACCACCAAAGCTGCTGAGCCGGTGGAATACAAAGGTTACGAGATTGTCTCTCAGCCAGACAATCAGAGCGGTCAGTACCGCGTCAGTGGCTGGATTCGCAAGGCCGACGCCAGTGGTGAAACTCTTGAGCACCGCTTTGAGCGTTCCGATATGCTCCCAGGGCGAGAGGCCTGTGATGCCATGATGATCACCAAAGCGCAACGCTATATTGATGAAGTAGGTGAAGCGATGTTCGAGCCAGACCCGCGCAGGGCAGGCGAGGGCGAGTAGCAACAACGCCATCATATCATTCTAGTAAAGGAGAGGCGTATGCGTTTAGTACACCAAGCCTCACCCTGGCGCTCTTTCCATGGATGGAACGCTTAATGCCTCGGCGCTTAATGCGCCGTTAGATCATCTCTTCTCGAAACTCTTCTCTACATTCCCCTTGCCGCAAACCTCATTAGCTGATGTCTATGCGTGGCAACTGCCGCTGGTCGAAACGTTGGTGCATTATGATTTACCCGCCTGGCGTATTAGCCAAATCATCAGCGACCACAATGCTTTACTTTATCGTCAGGCTATTGCGCAATCCCTGGACGAAATGCAGGCGCAGGGGTGGGGCGCTCCGCCAGTCGACTACTGCATACTGCTACTAGGTTCCGCGGCGCGTTTTGAGAGCCTGCTAGGCCCCGACCAGGATAATGCGCTGATTATTGACGATTATCCTGACCATCGCCACGTAGAGATCGACGGCTACTTTCAAGCGCTGGGTGAGCGGTTTACCCAGCGCCTGGATGAGGCCGGTATTCCGCTCTGCAATGGCCATGTCATGGCGCGATGGCCGATGTGGCGCAAACGGCTGAGTGAGTGGCACGCGCAGCTAGACATTTGGAGCGCTGATCGCCGGGTAAAGCGCGTACAACAGACTAATATCTTACTCGATTTTGCCCCGATCGCTGGTAATCCGGCGCTTGCTAAGCAGTTGGGTGAGAGCATCGCTTCGACACTTCCCAAAGCGCCACTGTTTATGGATGAAATGGCGGCGCTACTGGATGAGTTGCCGGTGGCGCTGGATCGCTTTGGGCGGCTTGCCTCAAGCCCGGGCCTGGATGCCCCTCACGAACAAGCCCTTAATCTTAAGCATCAAGGCTTGTTGCCGTTGATTAGCGCTGCACGCTTACTCTGCTTGCGGTACGGGCTGCGCGATATACCCACACGCGAGCGATTGATCGCGCTAAGCCATGCAACGGATGCGCTAACGTCGGCTGAATCGGCGTTGCTTGTAGCCGCTTTTGAGCGACTGCAGCAGCGCCTATTGGATCAGCAGCGGTATAACAAAGCTCGCGGTCAGGCTGCAGATGGCTGGGTTGACCTGCGGCGCCTGCGCGAAGACGAGCGATTACTGCTGAAGTTTGATCTACAGCAGATTAAACGTTTGAGTGCTAGCGCTCAAAGCAGCGTATAAAATAAATCAGCTAGCGTCGGTATAAACAAGCGAGCGCGCTTTAGAAGCCGCTTGGAGCATGACGTCGGATGGAAAATCTAGAGGAGAAAATTGACTCTCTGCGGCCTCCACATCATTAAGTAACTTACCTAATGAGCCTATACGCTGATTGATAGCATCTTCAATAAAGCGCCCAAGCCTGATTTCATTCTTCATGAGTTCGGCACTAATCCCCAGGATGGTAGGCATTAGCGAGAATAAACCCGCGATAAAGCTTTCCTGTTCATCGAGTCTACGTTGGTCGGCCATCATTTCACATGCAAATGCCCGGGTTAACCCTTTGATAAGGTTAAGTTTGCTCACAGGGCTGTTGTTAGCGAGCATAACAATGGTAACCAGGGTACGTAGCTCCCTCAGCCCTATAATATGTAAACAATCAATCAGTTTCGTCGTGGGACGACGTGAGCCCTTCTCCGCGGAGTTTGCGCGCTTGAATATTGCGCTCAGTAAGTAAGGATCCCTAGCCACTAACGTACTGATTTCAGAGAGACGCACATTGTCACTATACAGTGCGGAAAGTAGCTGCATTTGATTGGCGCGTGACGTTGAGAGACGAGCTGTTTGAGTTAGTTGGGTTTTGGGGCGCTCATAAAAATAGCCCTGGAAAAGAGTAAAACCTAGCGCTTTACACTGCTTGAACTCTTCCTGTGTCTCAACTCGTTCAGCCAGAAGCGTAATCCCTTCTTTGTGTAGCTTTTTTATTAGTTTTTTAGGTAAGTCGTTGGATATGTCAAATTTGACGATGTCGCAGAAGGGCAGAAATGCATGGTTATGTTCATCTAGGATAAAATCATCTAACGCTAATTTATACCCTTGGCTTTTAATGTAGTGCAAGGCATCAATAACTTCTTTAGTAGGCGAAGTATCCTCGAGAACCTCAATGACTATTTGTTGACTAGGTAGCCCAGTCAGGTCTGGATTGGTGAGCCAGTCTGCAGAAGCATTAATAAACAGCTGGCGTGTGCCGCAAAGTTTATCCAGGCCAATTTCATAGACAGCAATAGCACATGCTCTGGCGGTGGCTTGGACATTATCAAAAACGTTAGCAGTCTGATTCGTTTCATTAGCCCGATAAAGAAGTTCATCGGCGACATGACGTAGCTGAGCATCCACTATTGGCTGGATCGCAATAGTGTACTCATTTGTGTTCGCTTTGTGAGGAAGGTGACACTCATTTTTCATCGGCTCATCCACGACATGCTTCTTTAGGCGAAAGTAGAACTCTGGAGTAAAGAATAACTTAGTTTTAGTGAGCAAGGCTAGCCGTTGTCACCAATAAGGAATCAACGCTTTATGTTGGAGGCGCAGCGGGGAGTTCTAGCGTTAAGCAGGCACCGCCTAAGGTTTTAGCATCCTCGACCCAAAGCCGTCCCCCAGGTGGGCGATAATGCCCCGGCTAATCGGTAGCCCTAAGCCACTGCCCCTTGGCCGACCACGGGGAATATCATCGCCTTGCTGAATTTGATGGAATTTTTCAAATACCCGCTCACGCTCATCTTCGCTAATACCCGCACCGTTATCCTCTACACTCAGACGGAAATGACGCCGATGACGATAAAGCGTGAGGCGCACTTTTGGCTGCTCCCGATCGGCAAACTTACCCGCGTTATCAAGCAGGTTAATAATCACCTGTTCTAAACGGTCATGATCGCCAACCACCATCGCAGGATCAGCTTCTAAGCTAACGTCTAGCACTATGCCGCGCTCCTCATGCAGATGCGCAATAGCATCAATGCTATGCCGAGTCAGGGCGGCAAGATCAAGAGGAACGGGGTTAAGCGTTAAACGGCCGCTCTCCAGACGGGCAAGATCCAGAATTTCTTCAATTAAACGTGACAGGCGCTGGCTCTCGTGGACGATCACGCCAAGAAAATGCTGACGTTTTTCATCAGGCAGTTGGCTGCTATCGCGCAATATTTCGGCAAAGGCGCGAATCGAGGTGAGCGGCGGCGTGCGTAGCTCGTGGCTGACCATGGCGACAAACTCATCTTTCAAGCGATCCAGCTCACGCAGGCGCTCATTGGCACTACGCAGTTCTTCGCCAATTTGCACCAGCTCCTGAGACTTCTGCTCCAAACGGCGGTTGTACTCCAGAGTTTGTGAGGTCGTGTCCAGAATGCTCAGAATCGACTCAATATCCAGTGCTTCGCCGCGTACCACCGAGTTGATCAATACTCGCGCTGAGGAGCTACCCAACGCCCCCGCCAGTGCCTGTTCGGCGCGAGTAATCAGCTCCGCGGTGGCGGGCTCGTCCGCTGCATAAGCGCTTTTGGCTCCGCTATGGCTAAATACACGGCGGGTGGTCGGGGTGCCAAGATAGCGAACGAGTAGTTCTTTGAGTGCACCCTGGGTAGTTTGCCCGCGCCATAGTGACGAAGATAGTGAGGTGGTTTGCAAATTGGGGTGCATCGCTTCGGTGAACAGTGCCGCCTGAGTTTGCTCAAGGGGCGTAGGGCGGGTAAACAGCGATACCCCCACCAATAGCCCCACGTTGGCCAACATGCTCCAGAGCAGCGAATGGGTATAAATATCCCAATTTTCGAGCCCGAATAAGCTGTAGGGCACTAGCCAACCGATGCCCCATGGCCCCTCGGTGAGCAGTGCTGTATCCAACCAACCGGATTGAGCAAACCCGGGTAGCAGCAGGGTATAGCACCAGATTAAGAACCCGGCGATTAAACCAACGGTGGCGCCTTGGCGAGTAGCGCCACGCCAATAGAGTCCAATCAAAAGCGCTGGAGCAAACTGCGCGGCCCCAGCGAAGGAGACCAAGCCAATAGTGACAAGGCTATAGGAGTCACCAATCAGAGCATGATAGAGATATCCGAGCAGTAGAATCAGCACGATAGCGATGCGGCGAATACCCAACAGCCAACCGGCAAGCTCCCCTTTGGTACTCAGGTGCAGGCGCCGTGAGCGCAGCAGCAGTGGCATCACCAACTGATTGCTAACCATAGTGGAAAGCGCGATTGTCTCCACAATCACCATGCCTGTCGCTGCAGACAGACCACCAATAAAGACCAGTAGCGGCAGCCCTTCTAAACCAGCTGAGAGCGGCAGCGTGAGTACGAAGCTGTCTGGATCACCTGCGCTTACGCCTAACAGCAGGCCAGCCAGCGCAATGGGAATAACGAACAGATTAATCAGCAGCATGTAGAGGGGGAATAGCCAGCTTGCTCTGGCTAAGTGCTGCTCATCGACATTCTCCACCACCAATACCTGGAATTGGCGAGGCAGGGTTAAGAAGGCCAAAAAGGCCAGCACCAGCATGCCCACCCAGCCGGTGACCCCACCAGGAACACTATTCAACCGCATGCTATCGACAAGGGCCGGCGTGGCCGCTACCTGGGCAAACAGCGCGGCGGGGCCTTCAAACATCACAAACACCACGAACACGCCAACGGCCATAAAGGCTACCAGCTTAACGATAGATTCCACGGCGATCGCTGCCACCATGCCTTCATGGCGCTCGCTGGCATCCAGGTGGCGTGTGCCAAACAGAATAATAAACACCGCCAACACCAGGGCGACCCAGAGGGACTTATCCATCCAGAAGTGTTCATCCACCAACGTAGTGTCGGCCGCGCGGGGATAATTGATCAGTACCGCATGGCTAACAGTGATGGCTTTTAACTGCAGGGCAATATAGGGGGTGATGCTAATCAGCGCCATTAGGGCAACCAGTGCGCCTAAACTGGTGCTTTTGCCGTAGCGGGCACTGATAAAGTCGGCAATTGAGGTGATGCGTTGCCGCGCTGCAATGCGCACCATCTTGCGTATAACAAAAGGGGCCAACAGCATCGCCAGCGTCGGCCCCAGATAGATGAGCATAAAACTGGGGCCATACTCAGTGGCGCGCCCTACGCTGCCGTAGAACGTCCAGGCCGTGCAGTAAACAGCAATAGAAAGGGCATATACCGTTGGCGAGCCAATGATGGAACGACCCTGCTCTGCCCGCCGGTCGCCCCAGGCGGCGACCACAAACAGCAGCGCCAAGTAGCCAAAAGCGGTGCCGAGGATAATCGCCTCACTACGCATGGTTAGCGGCCTGCACGCTGTTCCATCAGCCAGGCGGTTAAGCCGATCACCCCAGCCCAGGCGATAAATAGATAGAGCGGTAGCCAGCCCACGCTAAACGCGGGAAGGCGATCCACCACGATAATCAGCGGCGGGCAGAACAGTAGCAGGGCAATCGCCACCAGAGCCATTAGGCGCTCTGTTTGGCGTGATTTAACACCGAACGGTTTCATTAGGCACTGGCATCCTGTCGGTCGAAGGCGTTGGCTTGCAGCGCTAACAACTGCTCGAGGGTATCGACGCCGCGGGCTTCTAGGCGTGGCAGCAAAGCTAGCCATAGCTCGGCGGTAACACGAGCATCGCCTAATGCAGTGTGGCGGGTGCCCGGCGGAAAAGCCAGATCATAGCGCTGGGCAAGGCTATCCAGATCATGCCCATCGAGTGCTTCGTCCAGTGCCCGTGAAATCAGTAGGGTATCGATCACAGGGATATCAAAAACGACCCCTTTGTGGCTAATGGCAAGCAGATCAAAGGCGGCATTATGGGCCAGCAAGACGGCTTCGCCGACATAATCACGAAAGCGGGTAAGCACAATATCCAGCGGTGGCGCACCGATCACATCGGCATCGGTAAGGCCGTGAATCGCGGTGCTAGCCGGCGGGATCGGCCGCTGCGGATCAACTTTTTGATCGAAGACCTCGCTTGCCAATAAACGGGCGTTGACCACGCGGCAGGCGCCAAGACTGATGACGGTGTCGCCTCGGCGTAGCTCAAGCCCGGTGGTTTCCGTATCAAAGGCGACTATTTCCAGGCTGCGCAGTGTTCGGCTGGCCAGCGCTTCATCTGGTGGAGGCAGGTCGGCAATGCCAAAGTCATGGAATTCAGGGCGCGGCGGGGCGATTTCGCGTGGGGCGCCGACGCGCTCCATGGCGGGCAGGGGGAGTCGCAGGCGTGAATGAACGCCGTCATCGTCGGCAAGGCTCCAGATGTCGCTGGCGTGTTGGCGCAGCACATCCGCGACGCTTGGCGTCAATGGCAGGGAGTTTAGCGGCTGCTGGCGCCACTCCGCCAGTTCGTGTTCAGGGATTGCTTTGCCGCGCCAAATAAGGTCGAGATAGACGCGCTTATTGCCCAGACATATCTCACCCTCAAAGCCACTGTCAGGCAGATGGGTATTGAGGTGTTTGACTAAAGAGTCGAACAGCGCAATGAGTGCCGGAGCGTCGCCTTTAAACCAGGCTGGCATGCCCACCGGGGTGATTAGGCGGTGCTCCGGATCAAGACGCTCATCCAACGCTTGCCAGAAATCGTTTGACCACATGGGCGTCAAGCGCTCGCCCTGGTGTTGCATGTCGTCGAGTAGCTGGCCGATTTTAGCCACGTTGTCGCCAAGCGTAACGCCTTCCTCGTGGATTACCCGCTCAAAACGCTGGCGTAAAGAGGATGTACTGGCGTCATTTTGATCGCGCAGCTGTATCAGCGCATCAGCAGCGCTGGTCAGGCTGGCGGTATGCTGGCGAAGCGGGGTCAGCATGGCCGCCAGTTCCGCTCTAACGCCCATTTCGCTCGACCAAGAGGCGGTGGCGTCACTAAAAGTCAGCAGTGTTTCGCCATCGCTACCCGGTACGCGGCGTAAAATGACTTTGAGCCAGCGGTCATCACAGGGAGCGAGTAACTCGCGCGGGGAGCCGTCATTAGGCAGTTGACCGAGCATTTGCTGTAAGCTTACTACTGGCAGCAGCGCCTCCAGGCGTTTACCCAGCCCTAACCCGGTATTACCCTCAAAAAAGTCCTCGGCTGCCTGATTGAACAGCATGAGCCGGCGGTGGTGATCACACAGTAGCAGCGGTGTTTCGAGCACTTGCAGCAGCGTTTCCAGCTCCTGACGAATACGTGCAGCGCTGCGGGCGCCGTCAGCGTGAGCGGTGGCAAGGCGACTGCGATCTGATCGCCAACTTTCGCGTACTCGACGTAGGTCGGGCCCCAGCCCTTTTAGCCAACCTTCGGGTGGGTGCTCGTCTCGGGCGTCCGGGTTGGCGACCAGGCGTGCCAGCTGCACCTGTAAATGGCGCAGCGGGGTAAACAGCATGCGCTCAAGCAGCAAACCGACTAAAAAAATCGTCGCGCCACCGGAGAAACTGCCTAGCCAGAGAGCGATGCGCGTTACGCCTGTGGGAGCAAGCTTGGCATCCAGCCAAGCGGCGAAAATGGCTCCACCCAGCAGGCTGATGCCGCTAAGTAGCAACCAGAGGCCAATCAGGCGCTGACGCTTGGGCAGCCCGCCTCGGGTCATGGCTGCTCCTCAATCAGTAGCGCTTTGACTTTTTCGACCAGCGACTGAGTAGAGAAGGGCTTGGTGATGTAATCATCGGCGCCCAGCGCCATGCCTTTTTCCCGCTCAACGTCACGCCCGTGAGCGGTCAACATAATAATGGGAAGCTGGGCAGTAGCCGCTTCGCTACGCAGCCGCTCTAAAACGTCAAAACCGCTAATCCCGGGCAGGCTAATATCAAGTAGCAGTAGATCAGGCTGGCTATCATTCACTCTTGCCAGGGCCTGTTCACCATCTTCGGCAGTGACGACCTCAAACCCCGCTTGCTCCATCAGGAATTCTAGCGATAAAACAATGTTGGGTTCGTCATCGACGACGAGCACTTTAGCCATGGAGCTCTCCTGCTTTTATTTGTTTTAACGTTTATTTGTTTTAAAGCCGTATGAATGCAGTCTAGATAGATCTAACAGGTCAGCCAAGACGACCTTGGCCGAATGCGTGCAAGTTCAGGGAGCTATTGCAAAAGAGATAGGGTTTGCACGAAAAGTCGGCGAGCGAAGACTAGACAAGGCAAAAATCAACGAGAAAGCGGAGTTTACGGGGTGTAAATGAGCATTTCGAGGCGATTTTTAACGCAGTATTGTCGAGCGCAGGCAGTTTTCGTACAAAGCCTAGTAAGCGCGCTTTGTTACACTGCACACCTCTGTGCCATTGCTTAACATGTTATGGCGTTCCACTGATCTGGCTGTTAGGGCTGTAAATGCGCGTTCTCCTGTTATCTGCCTACGAGGCGGTGAGCCATCGCTACTGGGCACAAAGTTTAATGGCGCAGCTTGAGGAGGTGTCGTGGACGCAGTTGAGCCTGCCGCCACGACATTTTGCTTGGCGTATTCGTGGCAATCCGCTGAGCTGGATGCTCAAAGAGCACGATACTCTCAGCCAGTCGTTTGATGTAGTGCTAGCCACTTCGATGGTTGATCTGGCAACGCTGGTAGGGCTGTTCCCGCATCTGGGTCGAGCAAAAAAGGTTGTCTACTTTCATGAAAACCAGTTCGCCTATCCTGAGTCGAGCGATCAAATGCCACAAGTAGAGGCCAAAATGGTCAATCTCTATACGGCGCTGGCGGCGGATAGCGTGGTGTTTAACAGCGCCTATAACCGTGACTCCTTTATTGATGGCGCGCGAGCTTTTTTGAAAAAAATGCCGGAAAACCTTCCGGCAGCTAAGCCATTAGAAGCGATACGCGAGCGGGCTATGGTATTGCCGGTGCCCATTCCTGATAGCACAGCCCCTGAAAACTTAGCACCTGAAAACGTAGAGCTTGAAAACTTAGCATCTAAAAACTTAGCACCTTGCCAGCAAACGGCTTTTCAAAAAATGGTGCCACAGCGAATTATTTGGAATCACCGCTGGGAGTATGACAAAAATCCCGACGACTTCTTCACCGTGTTGTTTGCGTTAAGCGAAGCCGGTGTAGCGTTTGAACTGGCGGTGCTTGGTCAGCGTTTCCGCCAAGTCCCCGCTATTTTTGCCGAGGCCGAGCAGCGCTTAGCCAAGCATATTGTGGCTTGGGGGCCACAGCCGGAGGAGGCCTACCGTGAGTTGTTGGATAGCGCGGATATTGTGGTTTCGACCACTTGGCATGAATTTCAGGGGTTGGCGATCATGGAGGCGGCCCAGCGCGGGGCGTTGCCGCTGGTGCCGGATCGGCTCTGCTTCCCGGCGCTTTATCCGCCTGCCTATCGCTATGACGGTACCCGGGAAGGGCTTTACGACCGGCTCAGTGCTTGGCTTAACGATCCAGCGACTCGCCCTGAACTACTTGATACTACCGCTTGGGAGTGGCCCGCTTGGCGTGAGGCTTACCGCCAGTTGCTGATGAGTTCGACTTGATGGCCTAGCAGCCTGTCGGACTTAACACTGATCTACTGCGAATCCCGGTATTTTGGCCAACTTTATTCGATCGATTTCGTTAAATAGCGCGCTATTCGCCTCAATCGATCGATAAATTTGGCTCAAAATCCGTTCTTCTCGCGACGATCGGTCAAGCCCGACAGGCTGCTAGCCGTTAAGCAAGTTCGGTTTTGTCTTTGTAGTCGCACAGATCCTCGATAATGCAGCTACCACAGCGGGGTTTGCGCGCGATACAGGTGTAGCGGCCGTGCAGAATTAGCCAGTGGTGAGCATCGTGCAGAAACCCTTTTGGCACATGGCGCAGCAGTTTTTGCTCCACCTCAACGACATCTTTGCCTTTAGCGATGCCGGTGCGATTGGATACCCGGAAAATATGCGTATCCACCGCCATGGTGGGCTGACCGAATGCCGTGTTGAGAATCACATTGGCAGTTTTACGGCCTACGCCGGGTAAGGCTTCCAACGCTTGGCGGGTGTCGGGCACTTCGCCACCGTGCTGATTAACGAGGATGTGGCAGGTTTTCATCAGGTTTTCGGCTTTGGTGTTGTACAAGCCGATGGTTTTGATATGCGCTTTAAGCTCATCGATACCTAAATCAATGATCGCTTGGGGCGTGTTAGCGACCGGGTAGAGCCGCGCCGTGGCTTTATTGACGCCTACATCGGTGGCTTGAGCAGAAAGCAGTACGGCAGCCAGCAGCTCAAAGGGCGTGTTCCAGTTAAGCTCGGTGGTGGGGTGCGGGTTCTCTGCCTGAAGGCGAGCAAAGATTTCATGACGCTTTTGGGCATTCATGGCGGGTCTCTTAATAAATACGCGTTATAAATACAAGCAGTTGCTTACATGTGTACTTTCGGCATCTTGCCAACTATTTAATCGTGCCGGTAACCCGTACGCGGCGCTCAGTTCGGGGTGCTGCCGCGACTGGCTTGGCACGGGCAGCATTGCGTTGATCGATAACGTTTTTCAGCGCGATTAACAGGCCCGCCACAAAGAACGCGCCGGGCGGCAGCACGAAAAACAGGAACTGGTAGTCGTCGGCAATCGTCAGCTGCCAACTGGCCGCTTGCGGCCCAAACAGTAGCGCCATATCGCTAAACAGCGTGCCTTGGCCCAGCAACTCGCGCAGAGCGCCAAGTAACACCAGTACCGCAGCAAAACCCAACCCCATCATAAAGCCATCGATGGCCGCTGGAAGCACCGGCTGGCGGGAAGCAAATGCATCGGCTCGGCCAAGAATGGCGCAGTTGGTCACGATCAGCGGAATAAAAATCCCCAATACCTGATAGAGCGGGTAGGCGTAGGCGGCCATGAGCAGTTCAGCGCAGGTAACAAAAGCTGCAATCACCATTACGAAAGCGGGCAAGCGCACCGCGCTGGGCACCTGGTGACGAATCAGCGAAATCGCCGTGCTGGCGCCTACCATTACCAGTAGCGTAGCCAGCGCCAGCCCCAGCGCATTGACGACATTTCCACTCACGGCTAGCAGCGGGCAAAGTCCCAGCAGTTGCACCAGCGCGGGGTTATTCGACCAAAGGCCGCTTTGGGCTAGTTCGCGCCACTGGCTCATAAGGTGGGCTCCTCAAATGACATCGGTAGCGGTGTATCGGCGGCGTACTGAAGCGCTTTATGGACAGCGTTGACCACGGCTCGGGGCGTAATCGTTGCACCGGTGAACGCATCAAAGTGACCGCCATCTTTAGCTACCGCCCAGCCTTCTGGTGGCAAGCTATCTAACCTTAAACCATTAAACCGGGTGATCCAGTCGCTGCGGCTGCGCTCAATGTCATCGCCTAGCCCAGGCGTTTCCTGGTGCTGGGTAACGCGCACGCCGCTGATACGCTGGTGCTCATCAATGCCAATCAGTAGGTGGATTTTGCCGTTATATCCCTGGCGGGTTACCACCGGCAAGATCACTGCGCTGCTTCCGTTTCGGCTCGGGTTATTGTTCTCGCTGCCACTTACCCACCAGCCTTGGCTATCACTCGCCAGCCCTAGCGCTTGTGGGTTGGGAAGGGTAAAGGTGCTCTCCAGTACCTGGGTGACGGGGGTATTCGCCAGCGCTTGGGGCAGTACTTCCTGCAACTGGCGGTGTTGGTAAGCCAACTGATGTGTCTCTATACGTTCGGCGGTTAGCGCGCGGGTAAGCGCGACACTGCCGGCGGTAATCAGTGCAAAGGTGCCCAGCGCGAAGGCGCCACGCCGCATGGCCTGGAGCAGCGTCATGGCTGTTCTCCTGGCTTACCCGGTGAAGCTTTTTGCTGGCCAGTGGGCCGCGGCACGCTATATATATCCAGTAATGGTACGCACAGGTTCATCAGTAAGACCGCAAACGCCACAGCATCGGGGTAGCCGCCAAAGGTGCGAATAATGATAACCAGCGCGCCGATCCCCGCGCCATAAATAAGTTTGCCGCGTTGGCTGGTGGCAGCGGAGACCGGGTCGGTGGCAATAAAGAACGCCCCGAATAGCGTTGCCCCGGTGAGCAGGTGAAACAGCGGTGAAGCAAAGTGGCTGGGGTCGCTGAGATAAAACAGCGTGTCCAGTAGTACTAGGCTGCCAAGCATCGCGATCGGAATATGCCAACTAATAATCCGCTTCGCTAACAACACCACACCACCTACTAGCCAAGCAAGTGCTACCCATCGCCAGGCAGTTAGGGTTCCATTCGGCAGTGGGTTAGCCGCCCAAAACTCGCTGGCAAGCACGGCGTCCCCTTTGTGCTTAAAAGCATCTAGCGGTGTTGCGCCGCTCAAACTATCTAGTTGGGCGGTCGGTAGAGTTCCGGTGATTTGCGCCCATAAATCATTAGGTAGCATTTCCTGGGGCGGTGCCCATAGCGTCATGTAGGTAGGAAACGACACCAATAGCAGCGCATAGCCCACCATGGCGGGGTTAAACGGGTTATGCCCCAAGCCGCCGTATAGCTGCTTGGCGACTACAATTGCCGCGATCATACCCACGCCGACAAGCCACCAGGGGCTAGCGGGTGGCAGTGACGTGCCCAGCAAAACGCCGGTAAGCAGGGCACTTGAGTCATTCAGCGTCACACGAATGGGGCGCTTGCGTAGCCGTAGCACGGCGGCTTCAAGCGCAATACCAAAAGCGGCGGCTAACAGTACATTGCTGATAACTCCAAGGCCAAAGAAGTAGCTCATGGTGGCGATGCCTGGCAGGGTTGCTGCAATTACCCAGCGCATTAAGCTTGCCGTTGGTGGCACCGCGGTTGCCGTCATGGCATCTTTAACGCCTGAGGCGTGCATCATGCTCATGGCGACTCCTCGCTAGACTGCTGTTCGCGCGCCTGGGCAAGCTGCAACTCGGCTGCTTTCAAGTTCTCCTGGGCGGTGGCAAGCTGCATTTCTAAGTCATCCAGGGATTGTTTAGGATCTTCCTGAGCGACGCGCGCCAGGGTTTTTTCAGCCTTTTTGACCGATGCTTTGGCGGCGGCATGGGCGATGCGCAGACCGCGTAAGTCGACCTTTTCGCTGTTGGTTGCGGCAGTGTTAGAAGGGCGCCGCTGTTGCGCCTGGCGGGCTTGCTTGCGTGCCTGTTTCTCAGCCTCCTCCCGAGCAAGCCGCGCTTGGCGAAACTCAAAACGGTGCTTGGCGTGCTCCGCTTTTGCTGTCTCAATTCGCTGCAGGCGTAACCGGCTTTTAGCTTCCCGGTAATCCACCACGAGCGGAATATGGCTGGGGCAGACGTAGCTGCAGGCACCGCACTCAATGCAATCAAATAGGTGGTAGCGCTCAAGCTTGGCATCATCCTGAGCGCGGGCGTACCAGTGCAGCTGTTGCGGCAGCAGTGCTACCGGGCAAACGCTTTCGCACTCACCGCAACGAATGCAGGGCGATTCTGCTGGGGGCGGCGGTAACTCTTCAAGCGTTGCCGCGATTAAACAGTTGGTAAGCTTGGTGACCGGCGTATCGAGCGTTAGCAGTGGCGTGCCCATCATGGGGCCACCTTGAATCACTTGGTGTAACTCTGGGGTATTTAACCCTGCCTGCTCCAGCAGCTCTCTAACCGATGTGCCCAGACGCACCCAGCGATTGCCGGGCTGGGTGATGGCCTCTCCAGTCAGCGTGACCACCCTGGAAACCAGCGGCTGACCATCGCGCACTGCGTGTAGTATCGCCAGTAGCGTGCTTGGGTTGTGGCACAGCACGCCAACATCAGCAGGCAGCCCGCCACTGGGTACGTTGAGGTCTAGCAGTTTTTTAATCAGTTGTCGTTCGCCGCCGCTGGGGTAGCGGGTGGCGATCACGGCCAGCTCGACGGGGACTGGCTGACTATTGGTTAGGGCTTGCTTCAGCGCGTCAATGGCCTCGGGTTTGTTATCCTCGATGCCAATAACGATATGCTGCGCGCCACACAGTTTGGCGATTATCTGTGCGCCTTCAAGCACCTCGTTAGCGTAGTGGCGCAGGGTAAGATCATCGGCGGTGATATAGGGCTCGCACTCGGCGGCGTTAATCACCAGGGTGTGAATCGTATGTTGTTCGACCACCCGCGCTTTAATATGGGTGGGAAACCCGGCGCCACCTAAGCCGACGATGCCGCTCTCGTTTAAACGCTCAAGCAGCGCGTGGGGTTCGACATTTTGCCACACCAATGGTGGCAGTCTAAGCCACTCATCTTGCCCGTCACCCTCAATGCTGATTTGGGTAGTGCTAACCTCGCTCACCGTACCGCTAATACTGGCGTGCAGGGCACTAGAGACCATACCTTCACGTTTGGCAATCACGCTGCCCACTTTTACCGCATTTCCTTGCGCCACACAGGGCTTCGCTGGCTGACCGCTGTGCTGCTGAAGGGGGAGAGTGACCCGGCGGGGCAGTGGCGCTTCAATCAGCGCGGATTGGTTTGAACGCTGTTTGCGTTCGGGGGGGTAAATCCCTCCCGGGAAGTCAAAGGCGTTCGACATCAAGACACCCCTGAAGCAGGTTGGCGGTCGCTGGCAATCATGTTTGATGAGTGCGCCACTACCGGCTGCCACTGGGTGAGCGGGGCTGAGCGTGGCAGCATATCGATACAGTCCACGGGGCAGGGGTCAAGGCAGAGATCGCAGCCGGTGCACTCGTCTTCAATCACGGTATGCATTAATTTAGCCGCGCCGATAATCGCATCGACCGGGCAGGCCTGGATGCACTTGGTGCAGCCAATGCACTCCGCTTCGCGAATAAATGCCACCTTGGCTTCGCTTTGCGCTTCGCCATCCAGGGGCTCGGGTCGCGCCCGAGAAGATCGGCAAGGGCGTGAATCGTCGCTTCGCCACCCGGAGGGCATTTATTCAGCGCATCACCCTGGTTAATGGCTTCAGCGTAAGGGCGGCAGCCTGGGTAGCCGCACTGGCCGCACTGGGTTTGCGGCAGTAGCGCATCAATTTGCTCAACTAGCGGGTTATCTTCGCGCTTAAAGCGCTCGCTCACCAAGCCCAGCAGGGCGCCAAAACCGATACCCAAGCCGGTTAATACCGCGACGGCGCTGAGGATTCCAATGATATCAATGGTGCTATTCATTGCGCGCTGCCTTCATCCCTGCACCAACCCTGAAAACCCTAAAAATGCTAACGACATAAGGCTGGCGGTGACCATAGCAATCGCGGCGCCTTGGAAGGGTTTGGGAATATCCGCCCCCGCTAAACGTTCGCGCATCGCGGCAAACAGCACCAAAATAAGCGAGAAGCCCAGTGCTGCGCCCAATCCATAAAGGGTGGTGTGGAAAAAGCTTAATTCACGGTTTAACGACAGCAGGGCTACACCCAATACCGCGCAGTTGGTGGTGATCAGCGGCAGGAAAATGCCCAGCACCTGGTGCAGCAGCGGACTCAGTTGGCGCACCATGATTTCGGTAAACTGCACCACGGCGGCGATCACCACGATAAAACTAATGGTACGCAGGTAGGTTACATCCAGCGGCACAAGCAGGCCGTGATAAACCACGAAGCTAGCGGCCGATGCCAGGGTCAGCACAAAGGTAGTGGCCAGGGACATGCCCATGGCCGACTCCAGTTTATTGGAGACGCCCATAAACGGGCATAGGCCCAAGAACTTAACCAGTACGAAATTGTTGACCAGGGCAGTGCTGATCAAATGATAAATAACTCACTCATGGCAGCGTATTGTGCGAAGAAAAGGCGGCGCTGGCTAGTGGGAGGCAAGGAAGTTTGATGTGTGAAAAACCTATGCAGGAGGAAGTTTGAATAAAATTGCCGCTGTAATAAAAATGCAAAGGGCAGAGCGCTTTTGAGTCTCTGCCCTTTAACCTGCTTACCGCTTATGCGACGGGTTAGGTTACCCGCTGACCCGGCTCGGCACCTGCATCGGGAGAGAGCAGGTAGATGCCATCTTCGTTAGCAGAGGCCAGCACCATGCCTTCCGATACGCCGAAGCGCATTTTGCGCGGAGCCAGGTTGGCGACCATGACCGTTAAGCGGCCTTCCAGGGCTTCCGGGGCGTAGGCGGAGCGAATGCCGGAGAAGACGTTGCGGGTTTCGCCACCCAGGTCGAGGGTCAATTGCAGCAGTTTGTCGGCGCCTTCTACGTATTCGGCTTTGGCAATACGCGCAATGCGCAGGTCGACTTTAGCAAAGGCGGCAAAGTCGATTTCCTCGGCGATAGGCTCTTCCGCCAGCGGGCCTTTGGGTGCTTCTTTCAATTTTTGCTCTTCCACGAGATCTTCCTTCGACGCTTCAATCATGGCATCGATTTTGTCGCGTTCAACGCGGGTCATCAGCGGCTTGAATTTGTTGATTGTGTGCTCGGTGAGCACACTCTGTCGAGTGTGCCAGTCCAGCGACTCAACGTTAAGAAAAACACGGGCCTCTTCAGCCATGGCGGGTACCACAGGAGCCAAATAAACCATCAACTGGCGGAACAGATTAATGCCTACCGAGCATATCTCAAGCACCTCTGTGTCACGGCCATCCTGCTTGGCCAGCGCCCAGGGTTCTTTATCAGCAATGTAGGTGTTGGCTTCATCCGCCAGTTCCATAATTTTGCGCATTGCCCGGCTAAATTCCCGGGCTTCAAAGTCTTCGGCAATATCATCACCGGCGGCAATAAAGCGGGCGACCATCTGTGGCTCAGCGCAGTGGCTTGAGAGGCTGCCACTGCCGAGCTTTTTAACAAAACCGGCGCAGCGGCTGGCAATGTTGACCACCTTGCCGACTAAATCTGAATTTACCCGCGCGGCAAAATCGTCCAAATTCAGATCCAGGTCATCAACTTTGGAAGTAAGCTTGGCGGCAAAGTAGTAGCGCAGGTATTCCGGGTTGAGATGATCGGCGTAGGTGGCGGCTTTAATAAAGGTGCCGCGGGATTTCGACATCTTGGCGCCGTCTACCGTCAGGAAACCGTGGCAGTTGACGGCGGTGGGGGTGCGCAGATCCGCGCCATGCAGCATGGCGGGCCAGAAGAGCGCGTGGAAGTAGACGATATCTTTGCCGATAAAGTGATATACCTCGGCATCAGAGCCTTTGTTCCAGTAGCTGTCGAAGTCGATACCTTCGCGGTCACACAGGTTCTTGAAGCTGGCCAAATAGCCAATTGGCGCATCCAGCCAGACATAAAAGTATTTGCCCGGGGCATCGGGAATTTCGAAGCCGAAGTAGGGTGCATCGCGGGAAATATCCCACTCGTTAAAGCCGGACTCAAACCACTCCATCAGCTTATTGCGGATTTGCGGCTGCACATGGCCGTCGTCAATCCAGCCCTGCAGGAAGTCGGCAAAGTCAGGCAGTTTAAAGAAGTAGTGGGTCGATGTACGTACTTCGGGCGTTGCGCCTGAAATGGCTGAAACGGGGTTGATCAAGTCGGCGGGAGTATAGGTAGCGCCGCACTTTTCGCAGTTATCGCCATACTGGTCTTCAGCGCCACATTTAGGGCAGGTGCCTTTAATAAAACGGTCAGCCAGAAACAGGCCTTTCTGGGGGTCAAACATCTGCTCGATATCACGGGTGGCAATATGGCCTTTATCCCGTAAGCGCTTATAAATCATTTCGCTGAAGTGGCGGTTTTCAGCGGAGTGGGTCGAGTGGTAATTGTCGAACCCAACCCCAAAGCGGGCAAAGTCTGTTTGGTGATCGTTGGAAACCCGCTCAATCAGGGCTTCAGAGGTAATACCTTCCTGCTCGGCACGCAGCATAATGGCGGTGCCATGGGCGTCATCGGCACATACGTAGTAGCACTGCTGGCCACGGCTTTTCTGGAAACGTACCCAGATATCAGTCTGGATATACTCAAGTAAGTGACCGAGGTGAATGGCTCCGTTGGCGTAAGGGAGCGCGCTAGTCACCAAAATGTTGCGCGTGGCGGTAGTAGACATGGTGAAGGTTAATTCCGAGTGAATAAGGGTGCCGGTCAGGCGATAGTAAAAAAGACGGCGAAGTCGCTAAACGCTTCGCCGATACCGTTACGTCCTAGCAACGATTAATAAAGCGCTTGCTCTTCTTGAACGACTTCACGCAGCAGTTCTAAAAAGCTTATCAGCCTCAGAGTGTTCAGCCGGGTCTTCCGGTATATGCACGCTGGTGGTATCGGAAATTTCGTTGGCAATCCGCGCCATCACCGCAGGGCTATTGCCTTCGGTCAGCTGTTCTCTGGCAATCGCCAGTGATTGCTCAAGGATCTTTGGATCTTGCAGCAGCTTACGAATAAAGCCACGTAGCTCGTTGATGATACGTGTTTTCTGAATTTCTGAACCGGACATGGGGGTCTCCTTAGGATCGCAATTGACGACAGCGCCATGCGAAACCAATCAATGCGTCGACCATAGCATTTTTTCCGCCAACGGGCATGAATTGCCCGTTATTAAAATGGCAGCTTAAAACGCTGATTTAGAGCGTCAGTCGCCCTGCCTTGTGTTTAACAGGGTTCGCGTACTGGGCAAGCCAGTAGGGGCGCAGAGGCTCCGGCACTTCGGCAAGCCGGGCATTAAAGCGTTCACGGTCTTGTCGAGTGATGGCTTTGCGTGCCACCAGCTCCGGTGCTTCGCCCAGCGCCTCTAAAGCCAAATAATGACTGGGGAACAGTCGATAGCCACCAATCACCTGGCGGTCAATCTCAGCAGCGACTTCGTCGGGCGTGGCCATATCAGAACCTACCGGTGTGCCAAAGTGCAGCCGTACACGCCCTTTGGAGCCGGTAATGCCGGCTACAATGGAGCGAATATCTTCAAACTCACTTTTAGCGTAGCTACCCAGTGTGTCGATATCGTGCAGCTCCTGGGCTTTTTGGACATCGCAGGGGTCGTATTCATAGCTAATCGATACCGGCACCAGCTTTAACTCAGCAATTGCCTCGCCAAATACCATGTCTCGTTCTGCGGCTCGCCTGGCCATGATCAACATTTTGATAATGGCGGGCTCAGTGTGATCGATGCCGTTCTTGGCCCGCCCTTCCCGCTGTGCCATCCAGATTGAGTGCTGGTCTTCGGTAATGGTATGGCGAATATAAGCGGAAAGTTGCTGGTATGCTGCCAGCATAGCCCGCTTACCTCGGGCGCTGCGTGGCACGATAAAGCTTTTATTAAGCCGCATTAGATCTGTGACATAGGGCTTTTTAAGCAGATTGTCACCGATCGCGATACGCACGGTATCGCGGTTTGCTTGATACAGCGCATAGTTGACGAACGCGGGATCCAGCGAGATATCGCGGTGGTTACCTATGAACAGGTAAGCGCCGTTGGCGTCGAGTTTGTCGAGGCCGGTAACTTCAAAGGCATCCGTGGTGGTGCGAATCATGCGCTCCATGTAATGGGCAATACGCATTTGAAACTCATAAACCGTCGTTACGTCTTTGACTTCACGACGTACGGCACGGCTGGCAAAAACACGCGCCAGGGATGGTGCCCAGCGCGCCATGCGCGGCAGCCGAAAGCGGGTCAGTGCATCCAGCAGCTCGTTGTCCCGTGAGAGTCTGGCCAGCACATCGGCCACTTCATGATCCATAAAGGGCCGAATATCGGCCCACGGGTCTGTCTCGGTAGAGGCGTTGGTAGCGTTGTTGTGATGAGTCATGCGAACCGTTGGATGATAAATAGTAAATATCGATTAATAACATCGAGGCGAAAAGACGACTTCGGATAACAGTCTGGAATGACTATAGAGCCCTTACTGCGCCGCGGGTTCCCGCTGTGTCTCGCCGCCAAGCCACTCTATCAAGCGTGGAATATCGGTAGATAGCGCCTGCGCCATTAGAATAAAGTCTGTTTCCAGACGGGCAAGCGCGTCGTCTCCGTCGTCAGCGTGATCGGCTTCTTCAATCAAGGCATCGCCAAAGCGCAACGATTTCAGCGCCAAATCATCGTGTAACACACAACTTAGCCGTCCTTCCAGGCTAATCGCGAGTTTACTGGCTTGGCGGCCGGTCTCAAGCAGTTGCTGAATTTCATCGCTGTCTAAATCGACCTGACGAGCGCGCAGTACACCGTCATCACCTTTAGCTTTGAGTTCAACCTGGTCACCAAGCTGAAGATCGGCCGGGCGACTGGCCGCGTCACCTAGCCAAGTGGTCATGGCGCGAATAGGCAGCGTCTGTGAACTCAGTGGGGTGACTTTTAGGCTGCCCAGGGTTTCGCGAAGCAAATCCAGAATATCTTCGGCGCGGGTGCGTGAACTGGCATTGATGCCTATCATCTGGCCGCGAATGTCCCACCAAAGATCAATTTTCTGACTACGCACAAAAGCGCGGGGCAATAAATTCTCGGTTACCTGCTCTTTTAACGCGGTCTTCTCTTTGCGGGTCACTTTGCGGCCTTCGCTGGCCTCAATATCCGCCACCTGCTCATCGACTTCCTCTTTTACAACAGAGGCGGGCAGTAGGCGCTCTTGACGCAGCGCTGAAAGCAGCCGATGTGATTGAATTTCGTGAACAAGCTGCCCTGCGCCCAAACGTCCAGCAGGTGCAGTCCAGCCCAGGCGGCGTGCGTCGGCGTTGCCGAGTGGTTTGGCGGCATGCTCTTGTAAAGCGCTAGCGAGCTCATCGCTGGATAATTCGGGCGCGTCGTGCAGGCGGTATAAATGCAAGTGCTTAAACCACATGGAGCCAATCCTGTTTAAAAGGTGGCACATTATGGCGAAAGCGGGGCATTCCTACCAGCGGCTGTCACCAATCGTCTCTGTTGCACGTGTTTCAAACTTGTGTTTGATTGAATCGTTGCCAATCACTATAGAGGAGTCGATATGAGTGCATCGCTGTCGCGAGTTCATTTACGCGTTAGAGGCTATCATCTGGATGGCTATGGGCATGTCAATAACGCTCGCTATCTTGAGTTTATGGAAGAAGGGCGCTGGGACTTCTTTGATCAACACCCAGAGATGATCAAAGAGCTCCATCAGGCCGGGCGGGCATTCGTCGTCGTCAATTTGAACATTGATTATCTGGCCGCTGCCCGCCAAGGGGATGATTTGGAAGTGATGACCGGGATCATCGACGTTGGTGAGCGCAGCGGGCTTTGCCACCATCGTATTGTGCGTAAGGATGGCGCCGTCATCGCCCGTGCGGATTTAACCTTCGTGCTACTCGATATGCGCGCCAACAAGGCCGCTGCAATCGAGGGAGAGGTGCGTGAGGCGTTGGCTGCATTAACCTTGGGGAAAGAGGCATTTAGCGTCTAAACGGCTTTGGTGAGCTCCCTGGCTGCCCTTGCTGCTTTTGCGGTGGTATGATGTCGGAGTATTTGCGCGCCGCTCTATGGTAATTTCAGAGCGGTGTTTACCAGCGCTTTCAACTCTCGCAGTGCCAATGCAGTGCAAAGGATCTGACTTTCATGGGTGACATCGCCAGAGAAATCTTGCCCGTCAATATTGAAGACGAGCTTAAACAGTCGTATCTCGACTATGCGATGAGCGTCATTATCGGCCGCGCGCTTCCAGATGTGCGGGATGGCCTTAAACCGGTTCACCGGCGTGTGCTGTTTGCCATGCATGAACTGGGTAATGATTGGAATAAACCGTACAAGAAGTCGGCGCGTGTCGTCGGCGATGTCATCGGTAAATACCATCCGCACGGTGATAGCGCGGTATACGACACTATCGTACGTATGGCGCAGCACTTCTCAATGCGCCATGTCCTGGTCGACGGTCAGGGCAACTTCGGTTCTATTGATGGGGATAACGCGGCCGCCATGCGTTATACCGAGGTGCGTATGTCGCGCCTTGCCCACGAACTGCTTGCTGACCTTGAAAAAGATACCGTCGATTGGGTGGATAACTACGACGGTACCGAGCGTATCCCCGCCGTATTACCCACCAAGGTACCCAACCTGCTCATTAACGGCTCGTCGGGTATCGCGGTAGGTATGGCGACCAATATTCCACCGCACAATATGCGTGAAGTGATTGACGGCTGTTTGGCCCTCATCGATGACTACACGCTGTCGGTGGATGACTTGATGGAGTATATCCCCGGCCCTGACTTCCCCACCGGCGCGATCATTAATGGTCGCGCGGGTATTTTGTCGGCGTACCGTACAGGCCGTGGGCGTATTTATGTGCGCGCTTGCCACACCATTGAGCACCACGACAAAACCGGTCGCGACCACATCATCATCACCGAGCTGCCTTATCAGGTGAATAAGGCGCGGTTGATCGAGAAGATCGCCGAGCTGGTGAAAGAGAAGAAGATTGAAGGTATCGCCGAACTGCGCGATGAGTCGGATAAAGATGGCCTGCGCGTGGTGATTGAAATCAAGCGCGGTGAGTCCAGCGAAGTAGTGGTCAATAACCTGTTTGCTCAAACGCAGCTGCAAAACGTGTTCGGGATTAACATGGTGGCGCTGGAAAATGGCCAGCCACGCACGCTCAATCTTAAAGAGATGCTGGAAGCCTTTATTCGTCACCGGCGCGAAGTGGTTACCCGGCGCACGCTGTATGAGCTGAAAAAAGCCCGTGAGCGTGGGCATCTGTTGGAAGGCTTGGCCGTCGCTATCTCTAATATCGATGAAGTGATTGAGCTGATCAAAGCCTCACCCAACGCGGCTGAAGCGCGTGAAAAGCTGCTCGCCAAGACTTGGCAGCCCGGTCAGGTGACCGCCATGTTAGAGCGGGCCGGGGCTACTTCTTGCAAGCCAGAAGAGCTGGAAGAGGGTTTTGGTTTAAATACCGCGGCCACCTCTTATCGGCTTTCTCCTGCCCAGGCGCAGGCGATTCTTGAGCTACGCCTGCATCGCTTGACGGGACTTGAGACCGAGAAGCTGCTTGATGAATACCTCAGCATTCTTGAGAAAATTGCCGAGCTAACCGAGATTCTGGCCTCTGCTGACCGCTTGATGGAAGTGATTCGCGAAGAGCTGCGGGCGGTGCGTGATCAGTTTGGCGATGACCGTCGTACTGAAATTCAGGCTAGTCACCTCGATTTGTCGATGGAGGACTTGATCGCCGAAGAGGACATGGTGGTAACCGTGTCGCGTTCAGGCTATGCCAAGACGCAGCCGCTGTCGGATTATCAGGCCCAGCGCCGTGGTGGCCGAGGTAAGTCCGCTACAGCCATGAAAGACGAAGATGTGATAGAGCATCTGCTGGTGGCTTCTACTCATGACACCGTACTGCTGTTCTCAAATCGCGGCAAAGTGTACTGGCTGAAAGTGTACGAAATGCCCAACGCCAGCCGCGGCTCGCGGGGTAAACCGCTGGTGAATATGCTGCCGCTTGAAGAGGGTGAAGCGGTCAACGCCATCTTGCCGGTGCGCGACTACAACCCTGATAACTACATCTTCTTTGCCACGGCTAAAGGTACCGTAAAACGTACCAGCCTTGAGCAGTTCTCGCGCCCACGCAGCGTCGGTCTGATTGCGATTGATTTGGAAGAGGGCGACCGCTTGGTTGGCGCGGCGATTACCACGGGTAATGACCATGCCATGCTGCTGTCGTCTAACGGCAAGGCGATTCGCTTTGAAGAGGGCAAAGCCCGCGCCATGGGGCGTACTGCCCGCGGGGTGCGTGGTATGCGCCTAGCTGGCGACGCGGAAGTCATTAGCCTGATTATTCCTAAAAGCCAGCAGATCGACGCCGAGGCGGATGCCGAAGGGGAAACGCAAGACGGTGCCCAAGAGAGCACTGTAGCCGAGACCGCCGTTGGTCAGATCTACATTATGACCGCCAGTGAGAATGGTTACGGCAAGCGCACGCGCCTGGAAGAATTCCCGCTGCGTGGTCGTGGTGGCCAGGGTGTCATCGCCATGCAAACCAGCGAGCGTAACGGTTCGCTCGTGGCGGCGATGCAGGTCTATGACAGCGATGAAATGATGCTGATCACCGACCGCGGCACGCTAGTGCGTACCCGTGTGGAAGAGGTCTCGACCACATCACGGAATACCCAGGGCGTGATGCTGATTCGTCTTGGCAAAGAGGAGAAGCTGGTCAAGACGGTGCGCGTTGATGAACCGGAAGAGAGCGACGAGCTAAGCGCTCTTGAAGGAGCGGGTGACCCTGAAGAAAGCAGCCTTGAAGACGCACAGGCGAATAAAACATCCGATGATGCACAGGAAACGGGGACTGATGACACGTCACTATAATTTCTGCGCAGGGCCAGCGGCCCTGCCAGTGGCCGTGCTGGAGCGCGCCCGGGAAGAGTTGCTGGACTACCAGGGGCGCGGCCTTTCAGTAATGGAAATGAGCCACCGCAGCGATGAATTTATTGCCATTGCCGAGCGCGCCGAAGCCGACTTTCGTCATCTGCTGGGCGTGCCGGATAACTATCGCGTGCTGTTTCTACAGGGCGGGGCCAGCTTGCAGTTTGCCATGCTGCCGATGAACCTGTTGGGGCAAGGCGGTAGAGGCAATTTTATTCAGACCGGCATCTGGGGCAAGAAGGCGCTCAATGAGGCCAAGCACCTTGGTTTTGATTGCCATGTGGTTGCCAGCAGTGAGTCCAACGGCCATACGGCGGTGCCCGCACAAGACGACCTACGGGTGAGCGCAGATGCTGCCTATTTGCACTACACCTCTAACGAGACAATTGGTGGCTTGGAATTTGATTATACGCCGCATATTCAGCGTGCCGATGGTGCTTACGTACCGCTGGTCTGCGATATGTCGTCGAACATTCTGTCTGGACCCATCGACGTTAGCGAATTTGGCGTTATCTACGCTGGGGCACAGAAAAATATTGGCCCCGCCGGGTTAACGCTGGTGGTGGTGCGTGACGACCTGCTAGGTAAAGCTAGGGCCAATATACCTTCGCTATTTGATTATCAAATGCTGGCGGACGCTGGTTCGATGGTCAATACGCCCCCCACTTACGCTTGGTATTTAGCCGGGCTGGTGTTTCAGTGGCTGAAGGACGATATTGGCGGATTGGCGGCGATGGACGCTATCAATCAGCGTAAGGCCGATAAACTTTACGCAGCGATTGATGCCAGTGAGCTTTATAGCAATCCAATTGCTAAAGCCAACCGTTCGCGCATGAACGTGCCCTTTATACTGGCCGATTCGGCACTGGATAAAGCGTTTTTACAGCAGGCCGATGCGGCGGGGCTGCTTAATTTGAAAGGTCACCGCAGCGTGGGCGGTATGCGTGCCAGCCTTTACAACGCGGTGCCTGAGTCTGCGGTAGATGCCTTAATTGCATTTATGGCCGATTTTGAAAAAACAAGGGGCTAATCACCATGTCCGACACGTCGATCAATCTGGATGAGTTGCGCCAGCGTATCGATCAGCTCGATAGCGATATTCTGAACCTGATCAGTGAGCGCGCCAGCTGTGCCCAGCAGGTGGCCCATGTCAAGCTAGCTGAAGATAAAGATGCGGTGTTTTATCGCCCTGAGCGAGAGGCTCAGGTGCTTCGGCGCATTATGGCGTTGAATAAGGGGCCGCTCGATTCAGAAGAGATGGCGCGGCTGTTTCGCGAAATCATGTCGGCGTGTTTGGCGCTTGAGCAGCCGGTAAAAGTTGCTTACTTAGGCCCTGAAGGTACCTTTACGCAACAGGCGGCGCTCAAGCACTTTGGTGAAAGCGCTGTTAGCCTGCCCATGGCAGCCATCGACGAGGTATTTCGTGAAGTAGAGGCGGGGGCCGTACACTACGGCGTCGTGCCGGTGGAAAACTCCACCGAAGGGGTGGTTAATCACACCCTGGACACCTTTATGGATTCCTCGATTAAAATTTGTGGCGAAGTAGTACTGCGTATTCACCACCATTTGCTGGTCAGTGAAACGACGCGCGCGATAAGGTCTCGCGTATTTACTCGCACCCGCAGTCGTTTGCCCAGTGCCGTAAATGGCTGGATGCTCACTATCCCCATGCGGAGCGCGTGCCGGTTTCCTCTAATGCGGAAGCGGCCAAGTTAGTCAAAACCGAGTGGCATAGTGCGGCGATTGCAGGTGATATGGCGGCCAAGCTTTATGGGCTTGAGCACATTGCCGAAAAAATTGAAGACAGCCCGGATAACTCCACGCGGTTTTTGATTATTGGCAACCAGGATGTGCCCATGGCAGGAGAGGATAAAACCTCTATTGTGGTTGCCATGCGCAACCAGCCGGGGACGCTGCATGCGCTGCTGGAGCCTTTTCATCGCCACCAAATTGATTTAACGCGCCTTGAAACGCGTCCTTCGCGTACCGGTGTGTGGAACTACGTCTTTTTTATCGACTTTAAAGGCCATCGTGATGAGCCTGAGGTCGCGGCAGTGCTTGAAGAGGTGCAGCTACGAGCGGCAGATCTACGCGTGCTGGGCTCTTACCCCATAGGCGTGCTGTGACGTTAATGGTCGAAGACGGTGTAAAAACATCAGGCTGTCATGAGTCGCGTCTATTGATTGTTGGTCTGGGATTGATTGGTGGTTCGCTGGCGGCAGCGCTGCGCGCGGTAGGGTTTCAGGGTCAATTGTTGCCTGTGACCCTGACGAAGCTGAGATTGCACGCGGTATTGAGAT
This sequence comes from Halomonas sp. PA16-9, assembly GCF_009728585.1. NCBI lineage: Bacteria > Pseudomonadati > Pseudomonadota > Gammaproteobacteria > Oceanospirillales > Halomonadaceae > Halomonas > Halomonas sp. PA16-9. The sequence continues at coordinate 2,371,258 of NZ_CP040451.1, forward strand.
GGGGCTGATCGACTCAGGCAGTACCCACCTTGATGAGCAAGTCAATGACGCCACCATGGTAGTGCTGGCAGTGCCGGTGCTCGCCATGGAGAGCGTGATGGCAAGCTTGTCCGAAGCGCTACCTAACGCGTCGGCTGACGTTGTGATTACCGATGTTGGTAGTACCAAGGCGACTATCCGCGCCTGCGCTCAGCGTGTATTTGGCCAGGTACCCACTAATATGGTGCTGGGGCACCCTATTGCCGGTTCAGAAAAAAGCGGTGTGGCAGCGGCGAATCCGCGTTTGTATGTAGACCACAAGGTTATTTTGACACCTGAGCTGAACGTCGACCGTGAGGCTTTGCAGCGCGTGCGCTGCTTATGGGAAGCCTGTGGTGCCGATGTGCTGGAAATGGACGTAGAGCGCCATGACCAAGTGTTGGCGCGTACCAGCCATTTGCCGCACTTGCTGGCATTTTCGCTGGTGGATACGCTGGCCCGTCAGGATGAACGGCTAGATATTTTTCGTTACGCAGCGGGCGGCTTTCGCGACTTTACCCGTATCGCGGAAGCGACCCGGTGATGTGGCGAGATATTTTTATTGCCAACAAGCAGGCGGTTTTAGCATCGCTGGATGATTTTGAAGCGGGGCTTTCTCGATTGCGTCATGCGGTAGAAGCCGGTGACAGCGATGCGCTGATTGCCACCTTTGATCGGGCTAGCCACGCCCGGCACTATTTCGACTCTTTATTGAACAAAACCAGTTATCAGGCGGAATATCATATGCAACCACAAGGTAAGGTCACCTACCGTGTGCAGCCGGGCGGTCAAGCCCAGGGGCGTTTTGCGCGTACCTGGCGATAAATCCGTGTCGCACCGCTCTATTATGTTGGGCGCGCTGGCTGAGGGTGTCACTGAAGTAAAAGGCTTTCTGGAAGGTGAGGATAGCCTGGCGACCCTGCAGGCGTTTCGGGAAATGGTGTGGCGATCGAAGGGCCGCACCAGGGCCGCGTGACGATTCACGGTGTGGGTATGCATGGCTTAAAAGCCCCCGCAGGCCCGCTCTATGTAGGTAACTCGGGCACCGCCATGCGGCTTTTTTCAGGACTGCTGGCAGGCCAAGCGTTTGATAGCGAGCTGACCGGCGATGAGTCACTAACCAAACGGCCTATGGGGCGCGTGGCTGACCCGCTGCGCTTGATGGGCGCAACCATTGATACCGCTGAGGGCGGGCGTCCGCCGTTGAAGATTCATGGTGGCGCCAAGCTTAAAGGCATCGATTACGATATGCCCATGGCCAGTGCCCAGGTAAAATCTTGCCTGTTGCTGGCGGGGCTGTACGCCGAAGGCGAAACTCGGGTACGCGAACCTGCACCGACCCGCGATCACACCGAGCGTATGCTCAATGGTTTTGGCTATGCGGTTTCCCGTGAAGGCGATACCTGCTGGCTCAAAGGGGGCGGTAAGCTCACCGCAGGCCCCATTGATGTGCCTTCGGATATTTCATCTGCAACCTTCTTCTTAGTGGCAGCTGCCATTACCCCAGGCTCAGATATCACCCTTGAACACGTCGGCATTAATCCCACCCGGATTGGCGTAATCAATATTCTTACCCTGATGGGGGCGAATTTGGCGTTAGAGAATGAGCGCGAAGTGGGGGGGGAGCCGGTGGCCGATATTCGTATTCGCTATGCGCCGCTGAAAGGCATTGATATTCCCGAAGAGCAAGTGCCGTTAGCCATTGATGAATTCCCCGCGCTGTTTATTGCCGCCGCCAACGCCGATGGCGTGACTCGTCTAAGGGGCGCCGAGAGCTGCGTGTCAAGAGTCTGATCGCATTCGGGCCATGGCCGATGGCTTGGCTGTGTTAGGTGTGCAGCACACCGTTGTAGACGACGGCATCGATATTGTCGGCAATGGCGATGCGCAAAAAGCGAGCTACGGCGGTGGGCGTGTCGATAGTCTGGGCGATCACCGTATTGCCATGGCGTTTGCGATTTCATCACTACGTGCAAGTGCAGAAATTGTTATTGAAGACTGCGCCAATGTGGCGACCTCATTCCCTGACTTTGTCGAATTAGCCACGCGTATTGGCATGGGCGTTAGCGTGGAGGGCGCGCATGAATGATCGTGTTGCTGCTGCTCCCGTTGTCACCATTGATGGGCCTGGCGGCGCAGGTAAAGGTACGATCAGTGGCTTGGTGGCAGAGCGCCTAGGCTGGCATCTTCTCGATAGTGGCGCACTTTATCGACTGACGGCTCAAGCAGCAGTTAAGCACAACATAGCCGTTGACGACGAGTTGGGCCTGGCACGCTTGGCAGAGCAGTTAGATGTGGCGTTTCCTGTTGAAGAGGGACAGCCACGTACACTGCTTGAAGGTGAAGTGTTGGCCAGGTGATTCGCACCGAACAGGCCGGCGAGCGAGCTTCTCAAGTGGCGGCACTGCCTGCGGTGCGCCAAGCCCTGCTACAGCGCCAGCGCGATTTTTGCCAAGCGCCGGGCTTGGTGGCGGATGGTCGTGACATGGGTACCGTGGTGTTTCCTGACGCGGCGCTGAAGATTTTTTTTAACCGCCAGCGCCGATGAACGGCGCGTCGACGCTATCTGCAGTTGCAGGAAGCCGGGGTGGATGCTAGTCTTTCGAGTCTTTTAAAGGAGATTCAGGCACGCGATGCACGCGACACGCAGCGCAGTGTGGCTCCTCTCAAGCCGGCAGATGATGCCATTACGCTTGATACCACGCGCCTGAGCATACCGGAAGTGGTTGATCGACTGACCGAACTGCTCGCCCAAAAAGGGCTGGTAAGCGGCGTCTGATTCTCCCTTGCGGCGCTTTTGGATAGGTGTCACGACGTGGCAGGGCACTAAACTCACATCGGTGAGCCCGGTCAGGTCTAACCAGCGTTAACACCCCCAAAGGCTGAGTGACATTAGGCCCGCACTTGCTGGTGGTGCGGAGAAGGCATTTATGCCTCAACAACGTAATTACGTAGGAACACCATGAGCGAAAGCTTTGCTGAGCTGTTTGAACAGTCTCTTAACGACATCAACATGGAGCCAGGCGCTATTGTCGCGGCTCAGGTTGTCGACATTGACGGTGACTGGGTTACTGTCAACGCTGGTCTGAAATCTGAAGGTCAGATCCCTGCGTCACAATTCCGCGATGAGCACGGTAATCTGAACATCGCTATCGGTGACGACGTGCACGTTGCACTTGAAGCCGTAGAAGATGGTTTCGGTGAAACGCGTCTGTCTCGTGAAAAAGCCAAGCGTGCAGAAGCTTGGAAGATTCTTGAAGCAGCCTTCGAGAAAGACGAAATCATTAAGGGCGTTATTAACGGTAAGGTTAAAGGCGGCTTCACTGTTGAAGTTGACTCTATCCGTGCCTTCTTGCCGGGCTCGTTGGTTGACGTTCGTCCAGTTCGCGACACTGCGCACCTGGAAAACAAAGAGCTGGACTTTAAAGTCATCAAGCTCGATCCGAAGCGCAACAACGTTGTGGTATCACGTCGTGCGGTTCTGGAAGCAGAGAACAGTGCCGAGCGCGAAGCGCTGCTGGCAACTCTGCAAGAAGGTCAGCAGATCAAGGGTATCGTTAAGAACCTGACAGACTACGGCGCTTTCGTAGACCTGGGTGGTGTTGACGGCCTGCTGCACATTACAGACATGGCGTGGAAGCGTATTAAGCATCCGTCCGAAATCGTTGCCGTTGGCGATGAGATCAACGTCAAAGTTCTGAAGTTTGACCGTGAGCGTAATCGCGTTTCACTGGGTCTGAAGCAGTTGGGCGAAGATCCGTGGGTCAACATTAAAGAGCGTTATCCAGAAGGCATGAAAGTACACGCGGTCGTCACTAACCTGACTGACTACGGCTGCTTTGCCGAGCTGGAAGAGGGTGTTGAAGGTCTGGTTCACGTTTCTGAAATGGACTGGACTAACAAAAACATCCATCCGTCTAAAGTCGTTCAAGTGGGCGATGATGTTGACGTTATGGTGTTGGATATCGACGAAGAGCGTCGTCGTATTTCTCTGGGTATCAAGCAGTGCACTGCTAACCCGTGGGAAACCTTCAACACTGACTACAACAAGGGTGACCGTGTTTCCGGTACCATCAAGTCAATTACTGACTTCGGTATCTTTATCGGCCTAGAAGGCGGTATTGACGGTCTGGTTCACTTGTCTGATATTTCTTGGACTGATACTGGCGAAGAAGCCGTACGCAGCTTTAAGAAAGGCGATGAAGCTGAAGCTGTTATCCTGTCTATTGATCCAGAGCGTGAGCGCATCTCGCTGGGTATCAAGCAGATGGATTCTGATCCCGTTGCTGAGTACCTGTCAGTCAACGACAAGGGCAGCATCGTAACGGGTCGCGTCATTGAAGTTGATGCTAAAGAAGCTCAAGTTGAATTGGCGACTGACGTTATTGCTGTGCTGAAAGCCTCTGAAATCAGTGCTGACCGCGTAGAAGACGCGCGCAATGTGCTGAATGAAGGCGACAGCGTAGAAGCCCGTATCGTAAGTGTTGATCGTAAGAGTCGTCAGATCAATCTGTCGGTAAAAGCGAAAGACCAAGACGATACGCGTCAGAACCTGAAGAAGATGCGTGAGCAAGAGCCGGAAACTGCAGGTGGCCCGACCACCATCGGTGATTTGATCAAGCAGCAGATGGGCCAAGACTAATTATCGATTAGTTATTGGTTTGTAAAAGCGCCGCCCTTATGGGCGGCGCTTTTGTTTGTAGTGGTTGAGTGCTTGTAATAGCTCTACGGTAGGTGTGTATAGTCGCCATGTTCTATTAGGGTTAAACTCTTTAAGCAGCAATTGAGTTTTAAAAAAACGATTAGTAATTGAGTGAAAATCAACTAGACTGTTGTCAGTTACTCTTTTTACAGGAATAATGTCCCTGCATTCTGAACTAGTGGGTGTCAAGGTTGTCAATCTGCACCTCAGTTAGATCCCATTCAGCTGAGCCCCATTCAGTTGGATAAGCTATTAAAGGAACCTCGATGTCATTACTTAACGAATATATCCAAAAGAGCAGCAGCTAAAGCAGCTTCAGGAAGATTTGCAGCGCTTAGAAGGCGACCAGCGTCTAAAAAGTGAGTTGGAATTTAAGGCCAAACTTGAAGCGCTAATGACTGAGTTTGGCAAGCGCCCAGGCGATGTCATTGCCTTATTGGATCCGGCTGCTGACCAGCGTACGGCTAAAACCACAGCCAGTGGCAATGCACGTCGTAAGCGTCGTCTTAAAATTTACAAAAACCCCAAAACGGGGGAAGTCATTGAGACTCGTGGCGGCAACCATAAGGGCCTGCGTAGCTGGAAAGATCAGTATGGCGATGAAACCGTCGAGTCTTGGCTGGAGCGCATGGAAGACTAAGTTAGTTAACAACCGGCATTTCTGTACAGGAATGCCGGTTTTTTTATTGCCCTGTGTTCAGCTATATCGCTAAGACGTGGCCATCACTGCTAGGCTATTAAGGGAATACGAAGTTCTAAATGGTTCGCTTTCCATAATACCTGCGGAGGGTGGCCGCTAACGTGACAGACATTTTTCTTGTGAAGTAGATACATGATGGTATGCATCAACGCGCTATTTAGATCAGCTAAGTCGTCAAAGCACGTGCTCGCGTAGTGGTGGGTGGGAATGTCGACCCGCCGGTAGTGCACTGGTAACGCAATGTCTTGTGCATTGTCCGTATCCGATAGGTAAAGACCAAAGTCGGTACGGTATGAATGAAAAAATTCACTATTAAGTGCATTAGCCTTATCTGCGAGTATGTCGGGCAGTGCAATGACGGTCGTTGATAGTCTAAGGCGCGCCTGTAAGCACGCTAGCTGCTTATTCTGATAGCTGGCATCCCCTAGCCCCTTATATGCGTGGGAGCTTTGTAGAGGCGCATTAGGATCATTTGTCGGTCATTGCTTTTTTCGATGCGCGTGTTAAAAACAGGATGCGGTTTTGGCTGAATGAGCGTGGTTTTCAGGGTTTGTCGAAATGGCGCGGACTCAGCTGATAGCGACGTTGAAATGCCCGGGAAAACGACGAGTGGTTATGGTACCCGCAACGTATCGCAATTTGCGCTATATTGAGAGGAGTAAGCCCTAGCAACACCGCTGCGCGCTCCAATCGCCTTATTTCACGGTAGCGCTAGGTGAGATGTCAAAGCTTTGGCGAAATTGGCGCCGAACTTGGAAGATGAATACCCTATGTGATTCGCAAGGTCTTCAATACCGAGTGGCTTATCAAGTGTGTCCTGCAGCCAGATCTCAGCTCGTGTCATCGCGTTGAACATTATCTGGCCTCTAATACGTGAATCATACAGGTCGTGCTTATCTTGCCTGTAATGCACTCTCCCAGTGCGTTAGTGTTGGTAACCTGGCTGAAAGGAAAAAGTTCAGCTTACTGATGAGAGTGGAATCTCTATTCAGGCTACTTGTGGGTAATGTTGATGCGAGGCATCAATTAATGCGTTGTCGCTGACTGTGACGTGTTTGATAAATGTGTGGGTTACCCTCATATACCTAATAATGATGCCTTTATGCTGGTAATTGGGTGGCAAAGGCAAGTTTGCTCGTTAGCTTTACGCGTTTGTGCACAGTTTTTGCCAAAAAAGCGACATTGGCAGTCATATCGACCATTTCAAGCAAGGTGTAAATGAAACATCGATGAAATATCAAAAGGTTCAAAAGCCGATAGATGAGCGCGAGAAGCTGCGTAAGTTTCGTGAGTTAGACGATGCTTTTGCGCAGGCTTTACGCCAATTAGATGACCCAGAGAGCGGTTTCGATATACCGACAGGCCCGCCGGTACGCTCGCTTGCGGCATTGGAGCAAGAAGATTTAGAAAGCCAGCAGGAGGAACAGCAACAAGAGCGGGAGCGTATTTTTAAACAGCGCTTTGAAGCTTTGTTGAGCGAGTATGGTGTGGATCATTACGACCTGGCCGAGCTGATCGAAGCGCTGCTTGGCTATGGGGTATGGCAGCAGGATGTAGTGCCTGCAGCTAGCACATCCAAAACACCGTAGAAGTCTTTGCAGGTGCCTTTATGCTAACGGTAGCGATAAATCCTCAAGCTCGGTAGAAATACATCCTGCTCTAGTTTCTCATCGCGTCGTCTTGCCCGTGTGCGGGCAGTGGGAGGTTCTGGCGTAGGCAGGTTAATGTGGGGCAGCCGCTGGTTATTGTCAGGCACAAAAATAGGCATAGCGGCATTCAGTGCCCGTCGTGTATGCCCATCGTCGAGTGGTTCGGTAAAAAACAGGTTTGCCCGCATCAGCGGGGCCTGAGTTTGCACCTGGGCAAGCACTTCGCCGCTTGGAATACCGGCTAGCTTGCGTAGCTGAATACGAATATGCGGTGCATCAGTATCAAGCTGCAATAGCTTATGTTCAGCTTCTTGAACTGACAGGCGTTTAATAGAGCGACCACTACTGTACCAAGCAAAGCGAATGCGTGAGACAGGCGCTTGTGCGATAGGTAGCTGCCGCCAGCTCTGTTTAAGATGTAAACGGGCAAGTCCATTGCGGCGTAACACTTCATCAACGTGAGGGTGGCGTTGCGGTAGGCGACTTTTTGCATCGCTAAGTGTTTGGGGAAATGCCTGTTTGATATGTTGTAATTGGTCACTAAAACTGACCTTGGCTTGATTTACAGCGTCTATTGTCATTAGTAGCTCGTCATTAGCGGCTACTACGGCAATATAGTTGCGCGTCTCACGGCCATCTTGATCCTGCTCATGCCACATATCGAACAGGGCTTTACGCAACCAATCGCTAGACGGCGTCGTTTGATGAAAGAGCCATGTTGCTGGTAGTTGCTGTTCGTATAGTGAAACAGCGGCTTCAATGGTTGCAAGTAGATGATCAAACTGCTGCTCCAGTTGAAGCAGCAGATGATAGGCCGAAGGCGATGATGGGTTAGCGTTTATCTCGGCCATAGTCAGTGTCAGTGCTCGTTAAGTCAGTTTTCGTAAAAACTAGGTCAGTGGTGCATCCTTGTCGGCTTGCGCCAGTAAGGTTTCTATATCGGCTTCATCCATGGCGGATTCGCCCGATATGCGGTGTGACTCATCGGCCCAGGCACCTAAATCCAATAGTTGGCAACGCTTACTGCAGAAAGGGCGGTAAGTGCTTTCCGGTAACCAGGGCACGCGCTTAGCGCACTGCGGACAATTAACTTCTAGCGGGGAATCGTTTGCAGGGCGAGCCATAAAAAAACTCCAATTGCGTTAACAAGTGCGATATCTCAGTAGTTAAGCTGTCGACGGTAGCGTTCATCAAGCCGTGCCACTTGTTCCATCATGCTGGCGTGGTCACCGCTGTTATCGATCACGTCATCTGCTTTTGCTAGCCGTTGTTCGCGGGAAAGTTGGGCGGCGAGAATAGCACGCACCTGGCTTTCACTCACCCCATCACGCTGTTGGGTTCTCGATAATTGTAGCGCTTGGGGCACATCGACAACCACCGCGCGGTTTACTAGTGTGTTTTGACCCGACTCAAACAGTAACGGTGATACAAGCAGCACGTAAGGCGCTCCCTGGACTTTGAGCCGCTCTAAATGCTGCAATAGCCGCTCCCTTATTTTGGGATGTGTGATGGATTCTAGCCACTGGCGTTGTTCTGGATCGTTAAAAATAATCTCGCGCAGGGCGGCGCGATTAAGCGTGCCATCCTGGTGCATGACCTGATCACCGAAGCGGTTTTTAATAGCTAGCAGCGCCGGTTCTTCAGGTAAGACTATTTCCCTGGCGACATCATCGGCATCGACCCAGGCAGCGCCGAGTGCTTCAAAGCGCGAGCGACGGTCGATTTACCTGACCCGATGCCACCGTTAATCCGATAATCATCTGCTGCCTCATATAGCTAAAGTTTATAGGGCCACGTTTCACATGGCCAAAGTTCACATGGCTCAATTTTACATAAGCAGGTTGAGATACATTGCCATTATTTCATCACCGACTAACAACGCCACCCAGCCGGCGAGGGCGAGAAAAGGGCCGAAGGGAAACGGTGTGCCGCGTAGGTTAGGTGAGTAGGCCTGGGCAACTAGCCCAACAATGGCCCCAAGCCCTGCGGAAAGTATCAATATTAGCGGTAAAAAACTCCAACCCAGCCAGGCGCCTAGTGCTGCCAGCAGCTTAAAGTCGCCATAGCCCATACCCTCTTTGCCGGTGGCCAGTTTGAATAGCCAATAAAAGCTCCACAGTGAAAGATAGCCTACCATTGCGCCGATAACGGCACTTGGCAGCATCAGTGGCTGGAAGAGGAGCTGAAACAGTAACCCTGCCCAAAGCAAGGGGAGGGTGATGATGTCGGGGAGAAGCTGGGTGCGAAAGTCGATCACGGCGAGCACTAACAGCATCAGGCAGGCCCCGTAGACGAAGGCTGATTCTGCCGTAAGCCCGTGGAGCGCTAGCACCGCCATGGCCAGTAAGCCACCGGCTACTTCTACCAGAGGATATTGAACGCTAATCGGCGTTTGGCACTCAGCGCAGCGGCCGCGGCGCTTTATCCAGCCAATCAGTGGCAGGTTGTCGTGCCATGCAATGGGGGCTTCACAGCGTGGACACATAGAGCCTGGTGTGACCAAATTAAAACGTGGTGAGTGTTCAGCGCTAAGCTCAAGTGCTTCGCGGGCTTCATTACGCCAGCCACGCATCAGCATCACCGGCAGGCGCGTAATCACCACATTTAGAAAACTGCCCAGGCATAGCCCAATCAATAAAACGATTAACCACAGGATAAACGGAGGGTGATGCATGGAACTCCTTAGGTTTCTAGAAATTAGCGTTTTTTTAGGCTCTGTCTGAAAAGTCGGCGAGCGAAGGCCAGACAAGGCAAAAATCGGCGAAAAGACGGAGTTTACATGGTGTAAATGAGTACTTTGAGCCGATTTTTAACGCCGTATGGTCGAGCGCAGCCAGTTTTCTGACAGAGCCTAAGCATTTGGTGCTTAGAGGGCTGCGCCCAAGTCGAAAATGGGTAAGTACATAGAGACAACCACACCGCCAACGAGCACGCCCAGTACTACAATAATAACCGGCTCCATGAGCGAGGTAAGAGCATCGACCTTATTGTCGACTTCTTCTTCGTAGTAATCGGCAACACGATTAAGCATGGCATCCAGCGACCCCGCTTCTTCACCGATACTGACCATTTGGATTGCCAAGGGGGGAAAGCGGTTGGTCATCCGCATGGCGAAGTGTAGCTGTTGTCCGGTGGCTACGTCCTGGCGCGTTTGTGCCACCGCGCGTTCGTACACTTTATTGCCGGTGGCACCGGCGGCGGTATCTAAGCCTTCTACGAGCGGTACACCGGAGGCAAAGGTAGTCGCTAACGTGCGCGAAAAGCGCGCGATCGCGGATTTATGCACGATGTCGCCAATGACCGGTAACCGAAGCAGCAAAGCGTGCATGCGGTAAGCGACATTAGGCGAGCGCTGAATGCTTATTCTGAGTAGTAGGACGGCAGCAATCACCGCGCCGAGCGCCGCTAGCCAATAACGCTGGGCAAGCCCGGATAAATTTACGGTCAACTGGGTCAGTGCTGGAAGCTCTGCACCAAAGCTCTGGAACATGCTTTCAAATTCAGGCACCACTTTAATCAACAGCAACATGGTCACAGCAATGCCAATCGTCATAACGGTGGTGGGGTACCAAAGCGCTTTTTTTACTCGCGCTTTCAGCGACTCAACCTTCTCCTTATAGGTCGCAAGACGATCAAGCATTTGATCCAGCGCACCTGACTGCTCGCCGGCGCTGACCAGGTTAACAAACAGGCGATCAAAGTGTTTGGGGTGGCGGTTCAATGCATCAGAGAAGCTGGAGCCCGATGATACATCGCTTATCATCTGTTGCATTAGGGCAACCATAGCAGGTTTTTTGAGGCTCTCTGCCACCACTTGAAGCGCCTGTAGCAAGGGGATACCGGCGCGAACCATTGTGGCCATCTGGCGCGCAAAGACCATAACGTCGTTGGGGTTAACTCGGCCGTTGCCGCCTAGGTTGCCTTTTTTACTAATCCGGCGGATAACGATATTTTGCTTGGTGAGTTTAGCGGCTACTTCGGCTTTACTGCGGCCAATCATCTCACCGCTTAGCGCTCTATCCTGGGGGCCTTTACCGATCCATTTCCAGCGCGCTAGCTTGATGGCGGGCGTTTGGCGTCGACGTGCCGTTTTAGCCATGCCTTACTCCTTGCTCACTCGGTTAACCTCTTCCAGGCTGGTAATACCCTGCATGACTTTCAGTAACCCACTGCGGTGAAGGCTTGGATAGCCCTCCTTGCGCACCTGTTGATCAATATCTAAGGCGTTGGCATCACGCATAATTAGTTGACGCATCGCTTCGGTGATCGGCACTACCTCATAAATGCCAATTCGACCTTTATAACCGTGAGTACAGTGCTTGCAACCTAACGGTTTGTAGATCGTTGCCTGATGAATTTCTTCGCTACTAAAGCCTTCTTTGCGCAGCGCCTCGTGGGGAATGTCAATGGGCTCTTTGCAGTGTGTGCATAGTTTGCGAGCCAGCCGTTGGGCAACAATCAAGCTAACGGCGCTGGCGATATTAAACGAAGAGACTCCCATATTAGCCAGTCGAGTCAGTGTCTCAGTTGCCGAATTGGTATGCACCGTGGAAAGTACCAGGTGGCCTGTCTGAGCCGCTTTGACGGCAATTTCGGCTGTTTCAAGGTCACGAATCTCTCCCACCATGACCACATCAGGGTCTTGGCGCAGAAACGCCCTTAACGCACTGGCAAAATCGAGGCCGATCTTAGGCAATACGTTCACCTGATTGATACCCGCGACTTTGATTTCAACCGGGTCTTCGGCGGTGCAAATATTGCGTTCCACTTTATTAAGAATATTAATGCCGGTATACAGCGAAACGGTTTTACCACTACCGGTAGGGCCGGTTACTAGAATCATGCCTTGGGGTTGTTTTAAGGCGTACTCATAATGGCGCCGTTGTTCGTCGGTAAATCCAAGTTGCTCAATACCCAGCTGCATTGCGGTAGGGTCTAATATTCGCAGCACCAGCTTTTCACCATAGACAGTAGGTAGAGAATTAACCCGGAAATCGAGGGAGCGGGTGCGCGAAAGCTTGAGTTTTATCGAGCCATCCTGAGGCAGGCGGCGCTCGGAAATATCAAGGCGGGCCATGATTTTTAGCCGGGCCGCGATACGATTGCGCATGGCGAATGGTGGCCGTGCCACTTCTATGAGCATTCCATCAACCCGAAAGCGTACTCGGTAAAGCGCTTCGTAAGGTTCGAAATGGATATCGGAGGCGCCTCGGCGGATAGCATCTAGCAGAATTTTGTTCACAAATTTAACGATGGGTGCATCTTCGCTATTTTGGGAAGACTCTTCCAGCGGTACATCGTTACCGCCGTTGTTCTGCATAATGCTCAGCGAGCTGACCACATCGTCCAACTCATCCAGCATGCCGCGCTCGTTGTGAGCAAGGTAGCTATTGAGAACGACAGTGATTTGATCAACGGGCGCGAGGATGCCTTCAATGCTCAGGCCTGTTGCAAACTGCAATTCATCCAGTCGCGTCAATGTAGCGGGGTAGGGCACCGCTACCGTGAGGCGATGACCGTGGAGCGCTAATGGCAAAACGTTAAGGCTCTGCAGTACTTTGACAGGATAGTCTGCAGCGGGGGGCAGTGAGGTAAGCCGCACCGCCTCCAGGTTAATGACTGGAAGCCCATACTCCCAGCCAGCCGCCAGTGTGGCTTTGTTAGGGTCGACCAGGCCGCTTTCGATCACATGCTGAAGTAACGATATTTCCAAGTCCGACGCGGTTGTTTCCGCTGTTGCGGCCTGGGCGTTGGTCAGCAAGCCGTGCTTGACCAAGCGCTGGGCAATGCCGCGCAGGCCGCCATGTGCGGAGGCGTGGCTTAACGTCGACTCTAAGGAGGGCTGGCTCATCAAAAAACCTGTTTTACATCGATATAAGCGTGTTACTTGTACCATAAACTAGCGTTTACAGGGATGAAATGACTAATCCTTTCATGTAGTTAAAGCGGTAGTCGGCTAAGCTGATCATATTAATAAGGTTCGTTGTAAAAGTAGATCATTTAAGTTAGTTTAATTTCAACGATTTCTAATTCTTTTTAAGGATTCACGATCCTTAAAAAGGCTTTTCCTTCACCCCACAGGAGATGCCTTCATGCAGAATGCTGCACAGCCAATTTCTCGTAACACCATCCAAGGCGGTTTCACGCTGATTGAGCTGATGATCGTCGTCGCGATTATTGGTGTATTGGCGTCTATTGCTGTGCCGCAGTATCAAAACTATGTGGGTCGGGCTCAGGTGAGTGAGGCCATTAGTCTTGCATCATCAGCTAAGACAGCAGTCTCTGAATACTATATGACAACAGGTGATTGGCCTAAAGGTAATGATCAAGCTGGTTTGTCTGCTGCCGATCAAATCCAAGGAAGCTATGTAAATAGTGTGCATGTAAAAATGGTAGATGGACAAGGCGGTGGAATCGTAGTGACTATGAAGAGTGAAAGTGTTGTAGATGCTTTAGTTGGCACGCAACTAGTTTTCGAGCCTAAAGTAAATGAAGATAACGATAATAATAGTGGATCTGTAGAGTGGGTGTGCCGCCCCGCAGTGTCTAATGCTATTCCTACGCGTTTCTTGCCTGCAAGCTGCCGTGGCTGATATCCGCTTATGAATTTATTCTGTCAGGGGCCTTCGGCTCCTTTTTAATTCCACACTTCGTGCTTATTCACCGAGTACACTGCTAACTCTGACCTTAAGCGAGGAGCTTACAGTGAAGCCCATCAAACTGATTGCCATAAGCGCGCTTAGCGCATTGCTAGTTAATAGCGCAGCCTTTGCTCAGCCTGACCATGCCCCGGCTCACGGTGCCCGCGATAAGGGCCAGCACCAGCAACATGAATCTAACCGACCTGGTCACTTCCGCGATGAGCGAGTTGATTTGCCACGCATTAACGAACGTGAGCTGCGCCAGCTGCTGCGCCGGCATGACGCACCGCGGGCCGAATCGTTGCCGCCAGGTATTCAGCGCAACCTTGAGCGTGGCAAACCTTTGCCCCCAGGTATTGCCAAGCGTTTTGACGGCCAGTTAGCATCTCAATTGCCGCGCTACCCAGGCTATGAGTGGGAGCGTGTTGGTGCCGATGTGGTGCTAATTGAAGCTGCCACGCGAATCGTGGTGGATGTATTGGTAGACGTATTGCGTTAACCATTGCAAGCGCAAGTCGGTATGACTCGAAAATTACATCCCAGCGGCTTATGGTAGAAGCTCACAGTATCATCGCGTCCTAAAGGGAGATTCAATGAGCGACCATACACTAGCCGCACGTCTTGAAATTACTATCGCTATTGCCGAAGAAGCTGGGCAGATGATTATCAAGGCGCGGGAGCAGCAAGGCTTTGCCCAGCGCTTAAAAAAGGATAATGAGTTGGTCACCGACGTGGATGTGGCCGTGGATGAGCTCATTAGTCAACGCCTGGAGGAGCACTTTCCGGGGGAAGCGCGGCTGAGTGAAGAGCTTGCTCCAGAAAGCGCTTTGCATGAAACAGCACCTAAGCTGTGGGTGGTGGATCCTATTGATGGCACGGTTAATTTTGCTCAAGGGCTTCGCCACGTAGCGGTTTCCATTGGCTGGATGGAAGAGGGCGTTGCCAGGGTGGGCGTTGTTCATGCACCGTTTTTAGGTGAGACCTTTAGTGCTGCAGAAGGCTCTGGGGCTTTTTGCAACGGTCAAACCATACAGCCAAGCAGTGCGGAATCACTGGCGCACACCCTGGTAGGGACAGGATTTCCCTACCGTAAAGAGGAGCGTAAGCACCTTTTGAAGCGCTTGGAAGCCGTGCTTTTTGAGTGCCAAGACGTGCGTCGTAATGGCGCTGCAGCGCTCGATTTATGCGATGTAGCCTGCGGTCGCCTGGATGCGTATTACGAGAGTGTCTCGCCCTGGGATTTCGTTGCGGGCTGGGTTATTGCACGGGAAGCCGGTGCGCGAGTAGGGCATCTATACCCGGTACCTTCAGCGGTGTCGGAAGATATCTACCCGGATCATTTAATCGTAACGGCCCCCGGTGTATATGACGCGATGGCTTATCTGCTGCTTGAAGCTGATCAACGTAAGCCATAAAGGGTGATGAGATTTATAGCGGTGTGTGACAAATACTTGAAAAGAAAGCGCTATAAGGGCTTTTCATTTATGCAAGAAACCGCTAGTATACGCACCGTCTTGAGGCAAAGATGTAGCGGCCAATAAAGACAGCGGAGCGTGGCGCAGCTTGGTAGCGCGTTGCAATGGGGTTGCAAAGGTCGCAGGTTCGAATCCTGTCGCTCCGACCAAGAACATATAAAACGGTCACTTAGCTAATTGCTACAGTGGTCGTTTTTGTTTGTTAGCGTTTTATAAGTGGCATATAGGTGACACTTGTCCGGAGTTTCTGTGATGTCACGCCATCATCGTATTTGGAGATGTCACAGCAACCTCATGCTTGGCGGGCGCTGGGGCGATCTTGACGCCGCACATGACGGATCACCTCGATCCGGGCGGGCACCACATGCAGCTCCTCGCTGACCGCTTCACCGATGACCTTCAGCGCGGTGTGCTGTCATCGTCACAATGGTGGGCGTTCTCGGGCAGTTCATGGACGCTCCCCACCGCGACAAACCGGCCGGGACTAAATACCGCTGAGTGGCCCGCTCGAAATCATCAAGACACAAGATGTGTTGTAGGCGGCGAGGCATTATGTTTCCTCAATAGCATCAGCCCGTCGCCAGACATGCTCATTAACCGCGGTAAGCGGGCCGCTGCCGATCAGCGTGCCCAGCAGATTATCGACTGCCAACTGTGCCATGGCCTCACGTGTTTCATGGGTCGCCGAGCCAATGTGTGGAGTCGTCACTACATTGTCCATGGCCGCCAGTGGCGAATCGGGTGGAAGCGGTTCCTCTACGAACACGTCAAGCCCAGCTGCACGGATTCCGCCGGAGTGGAGTGCCTCGATCAGTGCTGGCTCGTCGACCACTTTACCTCTCGCTATATTGATTAGGGCAGCCGTCGTTTTCATCCGTGCTAGAGCATCTGCGTCAATTAAGTGATGTGTATCGCTGTTATAGGGCACGCTGAGGCAGACGATATCTGCTTCAGCTAACAGGTCATTCAGCTCACGCCTTTTCGCCCCTAACTGCTGCTCAAGCGCAGGCTTGGATGAGGCGGCGGTATAGAGAATGGGCATACCAAAACCCAACGCTCCCCGTCGTGCAATCGCCGCACCAATGCGACCAGCACCCACGATGCCTAGGGTTTTGCCGTGTACATCAATACCGAAGTATTCGTGACCGATATGTGTTCGCCAGCCGCCATCGCGGACAAGGTTGGACAGTTCGACTAGCCGCCGCTGGGTCGCCATGACTAGCATAAATGCTGTGTCGGCAGTGGTTTCGGTAAGCACATCTGGCGTATTGCAGAGTAGAATGCGGCGTTGATTCAGTGCCTTAAGGGGCAGGTGGTCATAGCCCACTGAAATGGTGGATACCACTTGAAGCGCAGGCGCCTCGGCTAGCATTGCCTCATTGAGTTCTAGCTTACCGCCGATTAGGCCATGAGCTCTGGAAAGCGCTGCCATGAAATCAGCACGGTTTGATTCGTCCACGTCCTCGAAATAGTCGACCTCGGCAACCTCGGAAAGTGCCTCAAGCTGGGCTTCACTGAGCCGTCGTACAGCGACAATACGCCACGATTTCGTTTGCTCATCCATGGCTCGCCTCACCTACGCCTTCCATCTGGAATCCTGTCGCTTTAAGCGAAGACACGAGTTCAGACACATGCTGCTCCTCCAGCTCTACTAAAGGTGGGCGCACACGCCTCCAATCGTCATTGTCCGAAAAGTAAGCTGTCGCTGCCTTCATGCCAGGAATCAGTGGGTACTTTTCAAACAAGTCGCGTATAGCATTCAGGCTCTGCTGACGCTCGTTGGCATCGTCCTCCTGCCAATGCCTTGCCAACTCAACGATGGCCGACGGATTGACATTGGCAGTGGCACTGATACAGCCAGCACCGCCTGCTCGTAGGGTATCAAGCAAAAAACGCTCGCTGCCGGCATACACAGCAAAGTCTTGCCCAGCAAAGCGCTCGGTTAACCCTTTGGTGTGTGCCCAGTCTCCGCCGCTGTCCTTAATGCCAGCAATAATGCCCGGGAAGGCGTCACGTAAACGCTCGATCAGTTCAAACGAGAGCGGGACATGAGTGACCGGCGGGATATGGTAGAGGTAGATCCGTAGGCGCGAATTTGCGACACGGTTGATCACCTCACTGTAAAAGCGAAACAAGCCTTCATCGCTAACCCCCTTATAGTAGAAGGGCGGTAGCATCAGCACACCGGCACAGCCAGCGTCCACCGCCTCGCATGTCACCGCCACGCAATCATCAATTGTACAGCTCCCGGTGCCGGGCATAATCCTGGAGGGATCGACACCGCCATGCACTAGCGCTTTTAACAGCTCCTGTTTCTCGGCCACCGTCATTGAGTTGGCTTCAGAATTTGTGCCGAACACGGCCAAGCCGACACCATTTGAGGCCAGCCATTGGCAGTGCGCCACAAAACGTTGCGTATCCGGCGCCAAGTCGGCGCCGAAGGGGGTAATCACCGGTGACCAGACGTCACCACTCAATTGGGACATGATATTCTCCTTGTTGTTGTAAGGTCGTTATTGCCAGGGCTCGATGGCGTAGCGCTCAAGTGCAGCCTGATCAAAGCCAAAACCAAGTCCGGGTGCGGTGGGCAGTAGCAGTTGTCCGTCGGCAAACTCCAACTGGGTATCCACAAGGCGCCTGAAGTTAAGCACCTGATCGTCGGCAAAGAACTCGACCATCTTGACGTTTGGCGCCGATGCCACCAGATGGATATGCAAGTCGTGGAACCAGTGCGGATAGATATCCACCCCATAGCTGGCAGCGGTGGCGGCAATACGTCGAAACTCAGTGATGCCTCCACAAACCGCCGCATCAGTCTGCAAAATCATGGCTGCTTCTTTGTCCAGCAGCTCCTTGAAGCGCCAGCGTCCCGCTTCGATTTCACCGGTGGCTACCGGAACTGGCGTGCGCTCCGCTAAGCGGCGATGGTTGTCGATGTCATCAGGGCTAAAGGGCTCCTCGATCCAGAACGGATTATAAGGTTCTGCCATGCGCATGAAGGCTAACGCCGACGACAGATCCCGCCAGGCGTTGTTGGCATCCATCATTACTTGTACATCTGGGCCCACCGCCTCGCGAACCGCCGTCAAGCGAGCTTCCTCTCCCGCTAGGTCTTCTCGTCCCACTTTCATCTTTACCGCGGTGAAACCTTTTGACACGTAGCCTGCCAGCTCTTCGCCAAGCATCGCGGGCGTTTTGCCGTCTAGGTAGTAGCCTCCGCTGGCATAAGCCGGCACGCTGAGGGTGTCGCTGGCGCCCAGAAATTTATAGAGCGGGAGTTTCGCTGCCCGAGCGTTACGGTCCCACAGCGCGGTATCCAAAATACTGATGGCACGCATCACCGAACCGCTGCGGCCATGAAGAAGCGATTCCTGATACATCGCTTGCCACAGTGCTTCGGTCGAATGAGCGTCCGCTCCCAACAGCACCGGCTTCAGCAGTTCCCGTACCGCATTTGCCACTAGTGAGCCAGCATTATTGCCGCCATAGCAAAACCCAATGCCTATATGGCCATCATCACCCACCACTTCCACTAGCACATAATCTCGCTTAAGTACCTGTCGATTAGAAAAGCTGGTGGGGTTGTCTAGCGGTACATTGACCGTTCGAGTACGTACTTCGGTTATCGTTGTCATGATGAATCCTCGAATTGAGAGTAAGGTCACTCAGGCTGAGTACGCTGGCGCAGTGCAATCCGCAGCCAGCGAAAGAGGGGGGTCGCTTGCAGGATCGAGAAAGCGGCGATGCATAACAGCACCACGGCAATGGGGCTGGTCAAAAAGATGCTCAGGTTGCCTTGCCCGATCAGCATTGACTGTTGGTAACTGGTCTCCATGACCGGCCCCAGAATCAGCCCGATCACCATTGGCGCTGGTGAGACACCGGCTTTGTTCATCCAGTAACCAAACAGCCCAAAGCCCAGCATCAGCCCAACTTCAAACAAGCTATTGTTGATAGCAAAGGCACCAATCACACACAGCGTGATGATGGAGCAGGCCACGAAGCTGTCAGGTACCCGCGTTACGCTTACACAGAGCCGAGTGAACAGTAGCCCCACCAGCAGTAGGCCTATGTTGGCGAAAATCACCGCCCAGATGAGGGTGTAAGTGACATCGCCATAGTCAGTCAGCAGGTTAGGGCCGGGCAGGATGCCCTGAACCATTAGCGCCCCTAGCAGAATGGCAGTAGAGGAACTGCCAGGAATACCCAGAGCAATGGTGGGTATCAAGGCACCACCCACCACCGCATTGTTGGCCGCTTCAGGTGCAGCGACACCCGCAATGTCTCCCTTGCCAAAGCAACTCTTATCTTTGGCAAAGCGCTTGGCTTCGTTGTAAGCGAACCAACTGGCAGTATCGCCGCCGGTACCGGGAATTAGGCCAGTGATGATGCCGATGCCACTGGAACGGAAGATATTGGGTAACAAGCGGCGAATCTCAGCGAGAGGCGGAATCAACCTATCGGTAATTTTGCTTGCCACCTTCTGAGCACCATGGGCATTCTCGATCAATATCAGCGCTTGCGGGATCGAGAACAGACCGATCAGTGCGACGGTGAATTCGATACCCGAAAACAGGTTAATGACCCCGTAGGTCATTCGTGGCGTGCCGGTGATGAGATCCATACCTACTGTGCTCAACAGTAATCCCAGGGTGCCAGAAAGCAGGCCACTGACGACTGAGCCTTGTGATAAAGAGCCAATGATGGTGATACCCAATACAGCAATCGCGAACAGCTCGATAGGGCCGAACTTGAGTACCAGTACGCCAAGCAACGGCGCTGCAGTGAGTAGGGCGATGCCGCTCAGCAGACCGCCGATAAAAGAAGCGAAGAGCGACACCCCTAATGCCCTTCCAGCCTGGCCTTGTTGCGATAGCGGAAATCCATCAAGTACTGTCGCCGCGGCCGAAGGGGTGCCTGGCGTCTTCAATAGAATGGCGGCGATAGAGCCACCGTAGGAGGCCCCCACATAGAGCGAAGCCAGCATGCTGAGACCCGAGGCCGGATTCATGCCAAAGGTTAGAGGTAACAGCAGCGCCAACGCCATGGTCGCCGAGAGTCCCGGCATGGCGCCTACAAACAGCCCCAGCAGGGTGCCGCCAAGTATTAGGGAGGTGTTGGTGAACGTGATGACATTGGTCAGGCCCACCAAAACAAGATTATCCATATGACTAGACTCCAGCAGCCTGCGTCAGAAACCCCCTCCCAGCGCGCTGCAATGTCTTTCTAAGCCATGCGAGCCGGGAATAAGGAGTGCTCTAATTGTCGTTATGAGGAAAACAGAGGCGGCAGTAGCGGGACAGGCAGGCCTAGAAAGCCGATGAAAACCGCACACACCACCGCGACCAACACCACAATGCCTATGGCGGCGAAGCGCCATGAAACATGCCCGATCATCGCTAACGCCACGACCATGAAACCAACAGTGGCAATCAGGTATCCTGTTATCGAAATGGTGTAGAGGTAGAAGGCGGCCAATAAGAAAATCAGCATTGCCTTCCATGGCTTGCGGTGCCTAGCTTGGCCGCTGACGCTCTCCTCCTCTGGTGCGGCAGTATGGGAGGTTGCTGCTCCCTCGGCCGAGAGCTGACGCTGACGCAGGATACTGAATACTTCCTGGCCCACCATCGCCGCTCCCAACAATGCGACGGCAACCGAATAGATAAGGGGCATGTTCGCCGCCTTAGCCGGATAGCCCATCGCAGTGATATAAAAGGTCGCTGCTATGCCAATGGCAAAAAAACCTAAGACTAGACGACTTATGTTCATTTCATACCCCTTTGGCGATTCGCCATTTCCCTCTGCCGGTTAAGCGACTTACTGGTTGACCTCATCTTTGACATTTGCCCAGATTTCTTCGAATTGGCCTTCCATGTCTTGCATCATCTGGCCGTAGTCGTCACCGGTCTGGATGTCGAGATTCATGGCACGTTCCTGAGCCGTCTGCTGGAATTCCTCGTTATCTTTTAGGGCTTCAAAGGCAGCAATAAGCTCATCGCGTGCTTCATCTGGAATGCCTGCTGGTGCGCTGTAACCGCGTGAAGAGCCGGCCACGACATCTATATCTTTCTCAATCATGGTGGGCACATCAGGCAGAATGTCCAGACGCTCTTTAGTGAAGACGGCGAGGGGGCGAAGGCTGCCCGACTGGATGTGGCCATAGACATTACCAAGGTTATTGAAACTGGCGTCGACCTTGCTTCCCAGGGCTGCTGTCGCAGAGGGGCCATCGCCCTGGAAAGGGACTTTTTGGAAGGAAAGCCCCGTTGCCTTCTCAATCATGATGGTTGAAAAGAAGTCATCACCGCCGACGCCTGAATTTGCCACTGTAATCTGACCGGGGCGTTCCTCGGCAGCAGCGAGAAAATCTTCCACTGTTTGATAGGGGCTGTCTTCCGGCACCACGATAACGCCTGGGTCGGTTACCACGTTGGCGATGGGCGTTAGCTCGTCGATTGAGTAATTAATAGCGTCATTCATGATGTAGTTCGTCATCAGCATCGGGGTATTGGTGATGCTGATGACGCTGCCATCATTTGCCGACTGTTGGGTTAGCCGCGTCCATGCAATCGCGCCTGTGGCGCCGGGAATGTATTCATTAATAAATTCCACGCCCAGGGATTCTCGCAAAAATGGTTGGGTCAACTGGGCCAAGGTATCGCTGCCTCCACCTGCCTTAAATCCTTGAAGCACCTTAATCTCATCGGCTGCTGAATACTCCGCCTGAGCGGCGCCTGAAAGCATCAGGGCGGATAGTAGGGACGCTGTGTAAATGCTACGGATTTTCATTGTTATTACCTCAAGTGCTGTTTGTCGTTGTGATGCACATGGTTGAGCAAGGCGTGCTTGCACTATCCAACGTAGTTGCACATCAATAATATTGTCAATAATATTATTAATAATCTTGCCAGCTAGATTTATACCGCCTAGCCTGAGGATCGAGAGCCGTATTTACGGACACCTCCGAGAAGCCGCGAATAAAGTAGAGGAAACCGCAATGAGCCAGAACTTTAAAAACAATAGCAACGGCAATGAGCGTCATGAATCGACATCTGAAGCCCCCACCTTGGGCATGTCCAACCGACTAACCAACTATGGCGATGCAGACTTTTCGCTCTTTCTGCGCAAGGCCTTCATTAAGGGCATGGGTTATACGGATGATGCGCTCTCGCGTCCGGTCATTGGGATTGCCAATACCTACAGTGGCTACAATGCCTGTCATGGCAATGTGCCTGGATTGGTCGAGAGCGTTAAACGTGGCGTCATGCTCGCTGGCGGCTTACCAGTAGACTTTCCCACCATTACTCTTCATGAATCTTTCGCTAACCCCACCAGCATGTACCTGCGTAACCTTATGGCATTGGATACGGAGGAGATGATTCGTGCCCAGCCGATGGATGCCGTGGTGCTGATCGGCGGTTGCGATAAGACCGTACCCGCACAGTTGATGGCCGCCGCTAGCGCTGGTGTTCCAACAGTCCAAGTCGTCACCGGCCCCATGCTCGCTGGCTCACACCGTGGTACGCGCGTCGGAGCCTGCACCGACTGTCGCCGTTACTGGGCCTCCTACCGTGGTAATGACATCGACGAAGCGGAAATTAACGAAGTCAACGACAAGTTGGTCCCTACCGTGGGTACTTGCTCGGTAATGGGCACCGCAAGCACCATGGCCTGCCTAGCCGAGACACTGGGAATAATGCTGCCCAACAGCGCCACCGCCCCGGCTGTCTACGCTGATCGGCAACGCATTGCCGAACAGTCAGGCGCGCAGGCTGTAGCACTTGCACACGCGGGCGTTACACCAGATCAAATTCTTACTCCTGAAGCTTTCGAAAATGCCCTGCGCGTACTTCTCTCTTTGGGTGGCTCGACCAATGCGTTGATTCATCTGACCGCTATCGCAGGGCGCTTGGGCATCGACATTGATCTTGAGGCATTTGACCGAATGAGCCAGGAAACCCCTGTACTGATGGATCTCAAACCATCAGGAGAAGGGTACATGGAAGATTTGCATCGGGCAGGCGGCCTGCCCACCTTGTTACGTGAGTTAAAACCGTTGTTACACTTGAGCGCCATGACCATCAATGGCCATACCTTGGGCGAGAACATCGATGCCGCCGTCTATCTCATTGATCAGAAGGTCGTGCGATCCATGCACAGCCCGGTCTACGCCCAGGGTGGTATAGCAGTCTTGCGTGGTAACTTGGCACCGTCTGGCGCCATTATTAAGCAGTCAGCTGCCTCGGCCGATCTTATGACTCACCGCGGTCGTGCTGTCGTGTTCACAGGTCTAGAAGACTTGGCTAACCGTATTGATGACCCGGGTCTGGATGTGCAAGCTGACGACGTGCTAGTACTACAGAACATAGGGCCCAAAGGGGCACCGGGTATGCCAGAAGCGGGTTACATTCCGATTCCCAAGAAACTCGCCGCTCAAGGCGTCAAAGATATGGTTCGCATATCTGACGGGCGCATGAGTGGCACCGCAGCAGGTACTATTGTGCTCCACGTCTCTCCAGAATCCGCTGAGGGTGGCCCGCTTGGGTTGGTACGCGATGGCGATTTCATATCGCTTGATGTTGCTAACAATCAGTTGAACCTAGAAGTGGATAACAAGGTGCTCGATGCTAGACGCCAATCCCTCAAGGGGGAGGAGGGCGGAGCGCCACTGCTGGGCTATCGGCGTCTGTTTATGGAGCAAATCCTTCAAGCCGAACAAGGGTGCGATTTCCGTGCCTGTCGGCCTGAACCTACGTGCCGGATACCAAGACAGAATGAAGCCTGAAAGCGAGTTTGATACACTTATTTTCCTTATGCACCGCAAAGAATGCTGAGAAAGCGATCATGAACCGAA
This sequence comes from Halomonas sp. PA16-9, assembly GCF_009728585.1. Lineage (NCBI taxonomy): Bacteria > Pseudomonadati > Pseudomonadota > Gammaproteobacteria > Oceanospirillales > Halomonadaceae > Halomonas > Halomonas sp. PA16-9. The sequence goes on from NZ_CP040451.1 coordinate 2,395,297, forward strand.
CCGCCCAGCCGCCCACTGTAAGTGGCGCCGAGACTCAATCCTCTACACCTGCAAACGGTGTCGATGACATCGTGGCCGCTGTAGAAGAGGACATTGTGCTCGGCCGACTGCACCCGCGTGAGCGGCTGGTCGAAGAGGCCATGATGGAGCGCTTCGACTGCAAGCGACACGTTGTTCGCCAGGCTCTCTTCCAACTCGATACCATCGGTTTAACTGAGCGCATCAAAAACAGAGGTGCTTTCGTCCGGAGTTATCCGCCGGAAGAGGTCGAGGATGTCTACGCTATGCGTGAGATTCTCGAATTAGCTGCAGTGAGTAGACTGCCCCTGCCAGCTCCGCAGGAATGGCTTTCAGAGCTTGAAGATGTTCATCAGCAGCACAGCTCAGCCGTGAATGCTCACGACCTAAGGCAAGTATTCCATATGAACATCGCTTTTCACCGCACCTTATTCAGAGCCTGCGGGAATGAATATTTGTACGCTACTATTAATGAGTTCGCCCAGAAGGCGCATGGCATCCGCTTTATCGCGATTACGGATCGCGATGCTCTGGCTCAAGCCAGAAATGAACACCAATTGATGATTGACGCCATTCGCGACGAAGACCGCGAACGCTTGTCTGACCTGTGTCGCCAGCATCTACTACCTTCCAAAAACCGCTACTTGGCGCTTTATGCTGGCATTAAAGATTAAGTTTCACAGATTTTCCAAACCGTAAAAGCTTTTGTGTCACTTGAATAGGTTGTGAGTGGGTTCGGTTCTGAATTCAGCTAATAAGTGCAGCACCTGTGGTTTCTAGTGCTCCTGAATATTCACCTAAGAACACCTGGGCTGGGGCTCGGTATCCCAGCCGCTTTCTTGGCCCATCGTTTGCGACTTAAAGAGTGTTACAGCGTAAGGGCCTTGGCAGCTGAAACAGGGATAAGCAAAAGCCAAATCAGCCTATCGCTGAAACGCTGCATCGAGGTTGGCCTCGTGCGAAAAGATCGCAAAACCGGCGTGCCGCGTGCGAATGTCAGAGCCCTATTTGATTTTATTGTGCATGGTCTGCGCTACGTATTCCCAGCTAGGCCTGGTGAAATTACGCGTGGAATTGCCACCACTTTTGCAGCACCGGTGTTAAAAGGCCAAATTTACAGTGCGGGTGAGTTGCTATTGGTTTGGCCTGACCCGCGAGGCAATAGTAAAGGTCCGGCGGTAGAGCCGTTGTTCAAAACGGCAACTTACGCTGTACGGCGTGATAAAGAACTTTATGCGATGTTAGCGTTGGTAGATGCCATACGTTTGGGCCATCCCCGTGAAAGCAAAGTGGCCGCTGAACAGCTCTCGCAACATCTGATGACTGGTGCAAGGAGCCAATAATGATCCTGTTTGAGGATCAGCGCGCGATGCTTCGCAAAGTCGCCCAGGCACTCGGGGCAGGGTGGGCTACGCGCACAAGAATGACTGCCACATCTTATTCGTTTTTATCCTGCTGGCAGCACCGGTTTCCATTGAAAGCTCACGGTTACTGACTCAGTCACGGCTAGAGTGCGGCCAGAGTCAGTCCAGAGGCTTTTTCCTAAGCCTAGAACAGCTGTATATAGATAAACCAGAACATCTCAAAGCCACACAAGCGGCCTGAAAACACCGCCAACATCAAAAAATACGCCCCCAAAGCCCGCGTCTGCTTTATCGACACCCTGACGCGCCAGGCGGCCCGTGTTGGCATGAGCCCTGATAGTAAAGGTGGCGCTGTTATTGCCCCCATGATGCTAAAAGGCGATGTGTTGGTGATTACCGCTCAGGACGGCTAAACATTTGACTTCCGGGTTTGGTTTAAGGTGGACGGCGCTTCAGCGCTTGAGATTGTAGTGAGTGGGTCGGCCTTCCCATCATGAGATCAGGGGTGATGCCAGCACCGACACTAGACTATTAGTCTAGCGGGCTTCGTATTACTACGTATATCACTAGGTAGCCACAACCCCTAGCCTAAAGGAGCAATAATAACTAAAGCAGGAGAATGCTCCTTGAATGTGGCCAATTACCTAGCCGTCAATGCCGTTAGGTTTCCTCATCGTATCGCGACTTACCAGGGGGATGTGCCGGCGCTCAGTTACGCTGAGCTGGCTTGCCAAGCCCGGCGCTGGGCAACGTTTTTTGCCCGGCAAGGCTTAGCGCCGGGGGAGCGAGTCGCCCTCTTTCTGCCCAACAGCCCTGTCTATATCGAACTGCTATGCGGCGCCTGGTACGCGGGCCTGGTGGTGGTGCCGGTCAATGCCAAGCTGAGCGTGGCGGAAGTCGGTTACATTGCGGATGATAGCGGCAGCTGCATCGTGTTCTGCGAACGTGATGATGTAGCCCAGGCCCTCACCGACACACTCGTTTTGCCCCCCATGCTGCCGGAAGGTCTTGTTCATGAAGAGAGCTTCGATCGACCGGTTTTCCGTGCCCCTGACGCACCGGCATGGATATTCTATACCAGCGGTACCACGGGCAAGCCGAAGGGCGCGACGCTGACCCATCTCAATCTGGCGGCCATGTCGGCGTGCTATGCGGCCAACATCGAACCGGTGACGGCGCAAAGCAGGCTGGTGCATTTTGCCCCCATGTCCCACGGTTCAGGGCTGTATATCGTGCCTTACCTGATGGCAGGCGGCGCCAATGTCATTCCCGGTTCCTTGAAGTTCTCGGGTGAGAGTTTCGTGTCTACCCTGGCGGGCCATGACCACGTTTCCATGTTCCTGGCCCCCACGATGATCCGTCGCGTGCTGGACTACCTGGCGGCGCACCAGCCTGAGTATAGTGCCGCACATATCGCTACCATCACCTATGGCGGCGGCCCCATGTACGCCAAGGATCTCGAGGAGGCGTTAAGGGTATTCGGGCACCGGCTGGTGCAGATCTATGGACAGGGGGAAAGCCCCATGACCATTACCTTCCTGGGCAAGGGGCAGCACCATCAACTGACGCCGCAGTGCTTGAGCGGGGATGCCGAGGGCTCGCCCTTGTTGCCAGTGGGCCAGTCGCATCCTCAGCTCGAAGTCACTATCCAGGATCAGGAGGGTAGCTGCCTGCCCTGCGGCCAAGAGGGGGAAGTCTGTGTGCGTGGCGATATGGTGATGGCGGGCTACTGGAATAACCCTGCCGCGACACAAGAAACGCTGCGTGATGGGTGGCTGCGGACAGGGGATATAGGCCATCTCGACCCGCAGGGTTTTCTCTACCTGACGGATCGCCTGAAGGACGTGATTATCAGCGGTGGCACGAACATCTATCCACGTGAAGTGGAAGAGGTGTTGTTGCAATTTCCCGGGGTCAAAGAAGTGTCCGTGGTGGGGCAGCGTGATGCCGAGTGGGGCGAGGTGGTGATGGCGTTCATCGCCTGCTCGGTCTCGCTCGATACCACGGCGCTCGATCAGTTCTGCCTTAACAGGATGGCGCGTTTCAAACGCCCCAAGTCGTACCATTTCCTCACTGACTTGCCCAAGAATGCCTACGGCAAGATCCTTAAAACCGAGCTGCGCAAGCGGCTCGATGGCGTCACCAGCTAGGGAGTTCGTTCCATGCGTACTTATATCATTGGCACCGGTGGGCACACACGCTTCGGTAAACTCGAGCAGTCGCTCGAACAGCTGATAGGCGAGGCCGCGGTCGAGGCATTGGCATCGGCACAGATGGAGGCAAAGGATATCGATGCTGTCTACATCGGGAATTTTAATAGCGGCATGTGTGATCAGGAGTTTCCGGCATCGCTGGTGCTGAACGCGCTGCCGGACATGCGTTTCAAGCCGACTACCCGGGTAGAGAATGCTTGCGCCAGTGGCTCGGCGGCGTTGCATCAGGCGATCAATCTGATCGAGGGGGGCCTGGCCCGCAATGTGCTGGTGATCGGTGCCGAAAAAATGACCGATGCCGATGCTTCCCGGATCGGTAAAGGGCTATTGGGGGCGAGTTACCAGCCGGAAACCCGGCATCAACGTTCGGGGTTTGCGGGGGTGTTTGCCGATGTGGCGGCCCGCTATTTCGAGGCCTACGGCGACCAGACGGAAGCACTGGCACGTATTGCCGCGAAAAACCATGCCAACGGGGTGCATAACCCTTATGCGCAGCTACAGAAAGACGTGGGCGTGGCGTTCTGTGAGGCTGTATCGGAAAAGAACCCGGTGGTGGCGGCACCGCTGAAGCGTACCGATTGTTCTCCCGTTTCCGATGGGGCGGCGGCGGTGGTGGTCTCGTCCAAGGATGTGGCGGATGCCGCCGCACAAAAGGTGCGTTTCCTTGCGCGCACCCAGGTCACGGATTTCATGCCCATGCAGCAGCGTAATCCGTTAGTCTTCGATGGTGTGACCAGAGCGTGGCAGAACGTGCTGCGCGAGGCCGACATGACGCTCGATTCGCTCTCGTTTGCGGAGGTGCATGATTGCTTCACCATCGCGGAGCTGATGATTTATGAAAGCATGGGCTTGACGCCTTATGGCGAAGGCGCACGCGCCATCAAGGAAGGGTGGGTGATGAAAGATGGCCGATTGCCGGTCAACCCTTCCGGTGGCTTGAAGGCCAAAGGGCATCCGGTCGGTGCCACCGGGGTTTCCATGCATGTCATGGCGGCACGCCAATTGCTGGGTGAAGCGGGCGGGTGCCAGATTGCGGATGCGCATACGGGTGCTGTCTTCAATATGGGCGGTCTGGCGGTGGCCAATTACGCCAGCCTCTTGCAACGTGTCGATTAAGGCCGGGAGCGGACAATGACAATATCGGCGATGACAAATACAGCAACAAGCTCAACGGTAACAACGCCTCACGCGTCTAGAACCCTGCTGGTCACCGGGGCATTGGGCGGTATCGGGCGTGCGATATGCCACCAATTCGCAGGCCAGGGGGACTCGGTGATCGTTCATGACATCCGCGCTGAAAGCGATACGGTTGTTACCCGGTTCGTCGAGGAACTGCGCCAAGCCGGTGCGCCTGCTGTCCATTACTTTCAAGCGGACTTGAAGCAAATTTCGGCCATTGACGCGCTATTTGCGGATCTCCGTGAAGAAGGGCTACGGGTCGATATTCTGGTCAATAACGCCGGTATTCAGAAAACGGCTCCCATACAGGAGTTTGATGCGGCCACTTGGTTGGACATTCTAGCGATCAATCTAACGGCGGTTTACCGGTGCATTCAGCACGCGGTTGAGGACATGCGCCATTCAGGATGGGGGCGTATCATCAACCTTTCTTCGGTACATGGGTTGGTGGGTTCCGCCAATAAAGCTGCTTATGTGGCTGCCAAACATGGTGTGGTGGGGCTTACCAAGGTACTGGCACTGGAGACGGCGACCCAGAATATTACGGTCAATGCCATTTCTCCCGGCTGGACGGATACGCCTATTCTGTGGCCCCAGATCCAGCAGCGAATGGCCCTGTTGGGAAGCTCACGGGATGAGGCAGTACACAATCTGGTGACGGAGAAACAGCCTACAGGCCAGTTGGTTCCTCCCGAGCATGTGGCGGCGTTAGTCTATTACCTGGCGGGTGACCAGGCGGCGCATATGACCGGCACCACGCTGCCTATCGATGGGGGGTGGACCTGTCAATGAGCGTGGTATGCCAATAATGGCATGCCCAGATAACAGCGGCGGTGATCAGCGATGAATGCAACGGTGCTAGGCAGAGATCTTCTTCAGGTGGCGTTTGAACATGCGCCTTGTGCCATTGTCGTCACCAGGAACCGTCGTGTGCTGGAGTGCAACCATGCTTTTTGTGATCTCTTTGGTTATGAAAACAGAAGTTGATCGGCCAGTTGATGTTGAAACTTTATCCTTCTTATGCGGACTTCAAGTCAATCGGTGATCTTCGTTATAAGGATCTTTTGCAGAACAAGAAGTGTATTGATGAACGTTTCATGCGTAATAGCCGCGGAGAAGTTTTCTGGACTAAAACGATAGGTAATACGTTAACCCCCGACGCTCCCTTTGAACTAGCTGTTTGGTCATTCATGAAAATCAATGTGGGCCGGGATAAATCTAATGACTTGACCATGCGCGAACTCGAAGTGTCCAGCTATATAGCGAATGGTCATACTTGCAAGGAAATCGGTAGGGTGCTGCATATATCGCATCGGACGGTAGAAGCGCACCGAGCCAAGATAATGAAGAAGCTGGGGTGTCGCAATACCGCTGAATTAGTATCAAAAATCATACAGTTGGAAGATTGAGCATGGGGTGGCCTGGCGTGTTTCAACCCAGTTCAGAGGGGGCTGTAAAACTCCCTACTTGGATACGTAGTACTACGTATACCGCAGCGTACCTGGAGCGGCTAGGATGAGTTATATGATGCTTTGCCAATAATGAATCAATAACACTAAGTGTCTATTCCTGCCGAGAAAAACTCGGATTTTATAATAATGCTAATAAAGCAAAAAGATGTCAGGAGTTAATCATGAAAAGAAGAGACTTCTTGAAGATCAGTGCTGTTTCCGTTGGTGGCACGCTGACGCTAACAACGATGCCCAGTACGTTGTTTGCTCAAACAAGCACGCGGCTGAAGTACGATTCTTATGTGACAGAACACGCTTCTCCTTCGGTGTTGGATCGGTGGTTCCTGGAGGAGCTGGAAAAGCGTACCAACGGTGCCGTCGAAATCGATTATTACTGGGCGCAATCGCTCAACAAGGCGGGGGCCCACCTTGATGCTATCAAGAATGGTATTTCGGAAATTTCGCTGATCTCCCCCGGTTATTACCAGAGCGACTTGCCGGTTACCCGTGGCCTCGAGTGGTACTACAAGATGAACCGTGCGGATGCCCTGCTGAAGGTGTGCCGCGATGTGTACCAGCGCTATGAACCGTTGCGGGAAGAGTGGGAAACACGCCATAAATCCAAGGTGCTGTACTGGACGAACTGGTATTACTGCCCGCTGATAACACGCGATCCCATCCACTCGATCGAAGACCTGAAGGGCAAGCGGATTCGAGGTTATGGGGTGGGCACGGATGTGGTGGAAAGCCTGGGAGGCCGTGCCATTCCCATGGCTGCACCGGAGGTCTATTCAGCCCTGGAGCGCGGCGTGTTGGATGGAGCCTACGGCTTCGATTTCATTACCGCGATCAGTTACGCCCTGCATGAAGCCGCGCCGTATATCACCGAAATCGGCGCCGGTCCTCACGGCCCTTCGGCCACGGTGATCGGTATTGATGTCTGGAATCAATTGCCTGATGACGTAAAGCAAGTCATGCAGGAATTGGCCGATGAAATTTACCAGGGCAAGTACCGGGAAATCTATTCGGGTATCGCGGAAGACCGTGTACGCAAGGCAATGGCTGAGGGTGCTCAATTCTCGAAGTGGGACGATGAGCAAATCGATAGGGCGCGTCACCAGGTACAACCCGAGCAGGTCAATAACTGGGTGAATAACGTGGCAAGTGGTGCCGGTATCGATGGGGAGGAAATGCAGGAGATCATCAATGAAGCCATTGAACGCCATGATGGTACCGGTGAGCTGAAGACACCCTACGAGATTTATCAGGATATATCCTGATTCCTGGCGCTACTTCACAAATAGCTGCATTCCACCAGGGCTGCTGAATGGCAGCCCACTGCTTTGTCATGCCGTTGGAGTAACGCACGATGGGTGTATTAGAAAAAACAGACCCAAAACAGGCTGAAGTGAAAAAGTTAGCTGCATTACGGAAGATAGAGTCGCGCTTGGCGAGTATAATAGGCGTCATTGCTGCGGCAGCGCTGCTGTTCATGATGTTGTCTACTGCACTCGATGCAACGTCTCGCAGCTTGTTCAATTTTCCGCTACCGGGTGTTTACGAGTTTTCCGAAGTATCAATGGCAATCATTGTTTACCTGGGCCTGTTATGGGCTCAGCACGACAAAAAACATATCCGTGTGTCGTTGATAAGTGAAAACAGGTCCTTTCCGGTCAAGCAGGCGTGGGAAGGGATTGGTTGGTTGTTTGCGGCTATTTTCCTGTTGGCCATTACCGTGCCCACCATAGAGGGGGCTTATAGCTCGTTTATAGATAAGGAGTTCCGCTGGGGAATCGTTCAGATGCCTATCTGGTGGGTAAAAATTATCGTTGCTTGTGGTCTTCTGCTGGCCTTCATACAAATGACGTTACATTTCATTCTTGCTATCTATTCTTCCTTTGGGGCTGCTGATGAATAATCCTGGCTTGCTTGGCTTGCTTTCCGTGGGGCTTATTTTTGTGCTTATGGGGTTGGGTGTCCCTGTGTTCGCAGCCCTGGGTCTAGCGGGTATTGTCGGTATCGTCATGGTTCAGGATCTGAGCTATGTCTATAATGTCCTGCAGAATTTTGCCTTTGATGAAACGGCTGCGTACCTGTTAACCGTCATTCCGTTATTTATCATCATGGGTAACTTTGCCCTTCATGCGGGGGTTGGAAAGTCGCTCTTTCACGTGGCGAAGCGGTGGTGCGGGCATTTACCCGGTGGTTTGGCGATTTCCACGATTCTAACGTGCGCTGGCTTCTCCGCGACATCCGGCTCCAGCGTGGCCACTGCTGCAACGGTAGGCTCCATTTCGTTACCCGAAATGAAGGCGGCCGGCTACGATAAGCGCCTTTCGGCTGGCTGTGTCGCGGCCGGTGGTGTGCTGGGCGTGTTGATCCCCCCGAGTGTATTGTTGGTCTTCTACGCGGCATTGACGGAAGTGTCTGCTGGCAAGATGCTGGTGGCCGGTATTCTGCCAGGCATACTGTCAGTCGCCGTGTTCGTGGCCGGGGTTTTCATCATCTCTGTTCTGAAACCTGATATGTGCCCGAAGGGAGAACGGGTTGGTTGGAAGAAGCGCTTTACCTCGTTGCGCCGCTCTTGGCAGTTACTGGTATTGATCATTGTGGTGCTGGGTAGCATCTATACGGGCTGGGCGACGCCTACCGAAGCGGCCTCGCTTGGGGCGGTCGCTGCCATCCTGTTTCTGCTGACTTCCCGGCAGGATAGATCGAGCAAGTTACAGTCGATTGGTACCTCTTCGCGTGATGCGGTCAACACGACGGTCATGATCATGATGACCATGCTGGGCGCGGGGTCTACAGCTTCTTCTTGAGCTTGATCCGGATTCCGCAGTTGATCTCGGGCTGGGTGATCGACTTACCACTTCCCGCCATCGTGATTATCGCGCTGATTCTGCTGCTATATGTCCCCATGGGCATGTTCCTGGATGCCTTTTCCATGTTGGTCATCACCTTGCCGATTCTCTTTCCTGTCGTGACGAGCCTGGGCTTCGATCCCATCTGGTTCGGTATATTGGCGATCAAGATGTGTGAAATCGGGTTGATCACTCCGCCGATAGGGTTGAACGTGTACGTCATTGCCGGACTGGATAAGGATACCTCGCTCACGGATGTCTTTTCCGGCGCTTCCTGGTTCATCCTGATGGAAGTCGTGACCATTGTGTTTATTTTCTGCTTCCCATTTATTGCCACCTATCTGCCCAATACGATGTAGGGCTTTATAAGCGCGTCTTTTCAGTAATAGGTATCAAAAGCAAGCACATGCGCAAGGAAGACAGAAAGCTACTATTATTTTACATGACTTGATGCAAGAGAAAATTCCTGCCATTGCTACCCAATGAGCCGGGTTTTGTTGACGCAGCCACCCGGCGCGCAATAACGGAACAGCGTTTTATCCCGGCTCGTAATGAGTTTGGGCCGCTGTTTCTTAGCTTGCGAAAAGGGCTGGATCCGAAGCTGCTTCAATATCGCGTCGGCGACCGGCACCGGTCGCCGACGCGATTGCTTAGGCCTGATCCAGGCTTGATTCAGATCATCCCCCACTAGCTCCCAAATCGGACATACCTCCGACCATCACGTGACAATATCGATTTTGCTAGCATAATTGGCACCAACACGACCCGGGGCGTCAGTAAAGATGCAAAGGCTTTAAAGCGGCCCATTTCCGGGATGGGAAACAGCCACTGGATATAGTCGTGGGTGTGTTCCAGCCAGAAGTAGGGGAGTGCCCAGATGTCTTCTAGTCGACGACGACCCTTATGATCGTGGCCTTCCCCGCGGTAAAACGCGATTAAACACTCATCATTTCCCATTATGCTCCCCGCACTAACGATTCATTGAGCCCATGTAACACCATTTCGCGTACGTGGCGTTCGGTGTCGGATCAATTCAGGCTTCAATTCGTTCTAGAGCGCGGACATAGACTGCAGGTAATCCGTGTTCTTGTGCGACCGGTGTGCTTTGGTAATGCGCGAGTACCTGCTCTGCATTCGCCTTTAGCGTTTCTCGCCACGCCGCGGGGGCCAGTATGTTGCCATTGCCATTGGGGGATAGCGCGGACTTTCCTTGCCCATTGGATCAAGCCGTTGGAACTCATCTCATCAAGTAGCTACCTCGCATCCGTGAGGTATGGCGTTAACTGCCCAACGGCCACAGGGGGCAGTAATCCTTTTAAATACTCTTCGAGAGGCTTGCATATTTGAGAGTAGCTAGACTGTTGGGCTACCAATCAAAAAATGCTCGATCCGCGTATTGACATATCTAAAAACATCGATATAATTGAAGGTATGGAATTAATCGAAATATTTAAAGCCCTCTCAAACCGCACGCGCCTTGAAATCCTGAGGGGTTTAAAGGATCCCGTGAAGAACTTTCCTCCCCAGGATGAAGGGGACGTTCATGAGGTGGGTGTTTGCGTCAGTAGCATTCAAGAAGGCGTCGGGCTATCGCAGTCAACGGTGTCTGGGTATCTTGCAACTCTGCAACGAGCGGGCCTGATCGAAGTCAGGCGCATCGGGCAGTGGACCTACTACAAGCGCAACGAAGAAACCATCAGTGCTCTTGCTGAGCTCATAAGGAAAGAGCTGTAATCTTTAAGTGCGTATATCGATAAATTTCGATATCTCTTTTTTCAGAAACGAGGATTTGCTATGGACTGATATCACAAAGGCAACGTGTAAACTTTTACCATTTTAAATCGAGAAATCTCGATATACCTTTTTGTAGAAGTGAGGATATACAATGAAAGCGCAGATACTTAAAACATTTGCTGGCCCGGAAGCGTTCGAGCTTAGCGAGGTACCCAAGCCAGTGCCGCAGGCGGGACAAGTGCTGGTGCGGGTTCACGCAACCTCCATCAACCCGCTGGACTACCAGATACGACGTGGCGACTACCCAGACCTGGTGCCGCTGCCGGCCATCACCGGGCATGACGTATCGGGTGTTGTCGAAGCCGTTGGGCCAGGTGTAACGAGCTTCGTGCCAGGCGACGAGGTCTGGTACACCCCACAAATTTTTGACGGCCCAGGAAGTTATGCCGAGTACCACGTTGCAGCCGAGAGCATTATCGGGAAGAAGCCGCCCTCACTGAGTCATCTCGAGGCGGCCAGCCTGACCCTGGTTGGCGGGACGGGTGGGAAGCACTGGTCGTGCGTGCTGCGCTCAGGGTGGGGGAGAGCATCCTGGTGCACGGCGGCGCGGGAGGCGTCGGCCATGTGGCGATCCAGGTAGCAAAAGCCATGGGTGCGAGAGTGTTCACCACCGTGCGTGAAGCAAATTTTGAGTTCGCACGGGATCTGGGTGCCGATGTGGTCATCGACTACAGGAAAGAGGATTACGTTGACGCCATCCTGCGGGAAACCGGTGGCCACGGCGTGGATGTAGTGTTCGATACCATCGGCGGCGACACACTATCGCGCAGCCCCGACGCGCTTGCTCAACTTGGCCGCGTGGTCTCGATTGTGGACATTGCCCAACCGCAAAACCTTGTGGAAGCCTGGGGTAAGAACGCCAGTTATCACTTCGTTTTCACCCGGCAAAACCGCGGCAAACTGGATGAATTAAGCGCATTGATTGAGCATGGCCAGCTGCGGCCGCATGTTGGCGCCGTGTATGCGCTTGCCGACATCCCAAGCGCCCACGCGCTGCTGGAGAGCCCCAACAACGGTCTTCGAGGAAAAATCGCGATTGCTGTCGAGCCATCGCTCGTCTCGTAAGTGTGAATGTTTAACCGTTGAACTCAATTTGAGGGAATATCCCATGGTTTATGAAATTGCTCTGCTGCCCGTTCACAAAGAACAGATTGAACAGTTCAGACGTGCATTTGACGAGGTCGCTCCTTTGCTCACCCGCGCCAAGGGTTATGGCGGCCACATGCTCGCACAAGGGATTGAAACGCCAGAGTTATTCAACCTGATCGTGCGATGGGCGTCGCTTGAGGATCACATGCCAAGCTTCGAAGAGAGTGAAGATCATCAGATGTTCATGATGGGCTTAGAAGCGTATTTTGCGGAGGAACCGAAGGTCTACCATATTGAGGGGGCACCTTTTACTACAGGAGAACATGATGATCAGAACAGCCCCTTTGGCACGGTAATACCAGCATCTTAGGAGGTTTGTTGGCTGGTTGTTGTGAGCAACATGCAGGCCTGATGTCGCTAATGTGTAGTAATCGCGGTTTGATCTGACAGTTCCGGCTTTTAAGTCTACGACTGTCAGGTCAAATTCAGCTATTCAGTGTGGTTATTGCGTTCAAGCTAAAAAGGCGCTGATCGGAGAATAGGTCGCCTGCGTGTAAAGCTGCTCCATCGAACGACCCGCAAGGTTAATATTCGCTAATTGGTAACGCTAATGGTCTATCGAAAGAGTACCGAGTCTACGGTACGAAGAAGTGAGTCTATTCGTTGCAACGTTGCCTGGTAAACATTGCTATACCTATTCCTGATGCGGTAGAACGCCTTTGTTTATAGCTGGGTCACGAAATAAGGAACGCTGCAGTGGATATCGAAGAGTTACATTGCTGATCTATGAAGTCATTGACACGAGCAATTTGCCACCAGGCTAACCTACCGGTGACTCTGTCCTGAGAAGGTTTGCTGTCACTGTCAGCGGTAAGCAAGGAGATTGCCCGAAGCAACTGCATCGCAGCTGCGTCTGGGTCTAGATGAATAACTCTTTCCGTCTCTATTAGCAGTGTCAGTATTAGCCTGGTCTGTTTCAAGCAGTCGGCCCTTCAGAGTTGGTTTTGTTTAATGGCTTTGAAGTCGTCGATAACCCATCGGTTTCCAGTAGACATCGCCAGAGGTGCCGTTGCCTCTGGCTAATACTATGCATGTTCACATGTTCGATTCGGTAGTAGTGCCCGATGATTAGCTTTGTCGCGTAAAGGGGAACGCCCAAGGAGGGGAATGTTGTTAGTTGGTCAGCAGGGCTATCGAGTTCTTGCGCTCTTCGTATCTGATTTTTGCGGTACCTGAAGGGGCTTTGGGCGTCGCGCATAACACACGCATCCAAATTGCGGGCTGTCATCCAATAATAAGCGTCGATTCTTTGTGATAGTGACAAGTCAATTCACAAATTTCATCGCGCTCGCCAAGGGTGAACAGCACTGTTATTCGCCGATGATCAAGCATGGCCTACTTGAATGAGGACTTATGATGGAAATCGGTATCGACAGTTTCGCGGCCATTTTTCCTGACCCGGTGACCGGGAAGCTTCCCTCAGCCACCGATCGCATGGCCGACCTCCTTGAGGAGGTCGAAATCGCCGACCGGGTCGGGCTCGACGTATTCGGTATCGGCGAGCACCACCGCGCCGAGTTCCTCGATTCCGCACCCGCGATTATTCTCGCTGCTGCCGCTGCCCGTACCCGCCAGATTAGGTTGACGAGCGCGGTGACAGTACTGAGCGCCGCCGACCCAGTACGGGTCTTCCAGGAGTTCGCTACCCTCGATTTGATTTCCAAAGGGCGTGCCGAAATCGTCGTCGGCCGAGGCTCGTTCGGCGAGGCGTTTCCACTCTTTGGCCTTGATACTCGGGCTTATGATGAACTCTTTTCTGAAAAGCTTGATCTATTTCTGAAACTGGGCGAGACGACCAATATCACCTGGGATGGGCGTTATCGCCCAGCGCTTCGCGGAGAGGGTGTCTTTCCGCGCCCCCACCAGCCGCGATTGCCATTATGGGTCGGCGTCGGCGGAACACCGGCATCATTCGCGCGGGCTGGCACACTTGGCCTTCCATTGATGGTCGCCATTATCGGCGGCAGTTTCGAGCGTTTCCGCCCACTCGTCGATCTCTACCGCGAAGCGGGCCTGAGAGCTGGGCACCCGCCCGAGAAACTAAAGGTAGGCGTCCACGCGATGGGCTTTGTCGGTGAAACGGATGCTGAAGCCAGAGACGCCTTCTTCCCCGGCTGGGCGCACCTAACCGGGACGATAGGGCGCGAGCGTGGGTGGCCAGCCCCGACACGCCATCAGTTCGATGATATGGCCAGCCCCGAAGGTGCTTTCCTGATCGGCGACCCAAAAACGGTGGCAGCGAAAATGCTCAAGTTAAACGAGACGCTCGGCGGCGTGTCTCGCATCACATTCCAGATGAGTACTGCGGCGTTAGACACGGCGGCAATGAAGCGTTCTATCGAACTCCTGGGTACCAGCGTCGCGCCAATCGTGCGGGCCACCTATGAAACGCCTTGAACGTTATGCTCTGAGCGCTGACGGACAAAAGCGATGTGCCGGAAATCGCTGCAAATCGCCGCAAGCGTTTGAGGACTTGGCGATGATCCGCGGCAATACCGAGATACCTAAGCTCGCCCCCTTTTTCAAGACGCGATCCACCAGTATTGGATAGGCACGGTAACTTCGCTATCCCTCATGCAGCCTGCTACAGGAGAATTCCACCATGACCAAAGCATCCGATCTGTTCATCCAGTGCCTAGAGGAAGAAGGGGTAGAGTATATTTTTGGGGTTCCTGGCGAGGAGAATCTCGATATGCTCGACAGCCTCAGCCGCTCGACCAAGATTCAACTAATCCTTACCCGGCACGAACAGGGGGCAGGCTTCATGGCTGCAACCTATGGTCGGCATACCGGCAAGACAGGGGTATGCATGGCGACGCTAGGGCCGGGCGCGACGAATCTAGTCACCGCCGCCGCCTATGCGCAGCTTGGCGGTATGCCGATCCTGATGGTCACCGGGCAAAAGCCGATTAAGAAGTCGAAGCAAGGCCGCTTCCAGATCCTCGATGTGGTTGACATGATGAAGCCGCTGACCAAGTTCACTCATCAGCTCGCCAGCGCCGACAACATCCCCAGCCGGGTGCGTGAGGCATTCCGGCTCGCCGAAGAGGAGAAACCCGGCGCGACGCATATCGAGTTTCCCGAGGACATCGCCGACGAGAAGACCGAGTCGATGCCGCTCAAACGCAGCCACACGCGACGGCCCAGTGCCGACGGGAAGTCGATCCGCGCTGCGGTGCATGCGCTTGAAAAAGCCAAATCACCGATCCTGGTGATCGGCGCAGGTGCCAACCGCACTATGACCTGCCGGATGCTGAACCAATTCATTGAGAAGACTGGCATTCCGTTCATTACCACTCAGCTCGGCAAGGGTGTGATAGACGAACGCCACCCCAAGTTTGTCGGCTGTGCGGCTCTGTCATCGGGCGACTTTGTCCACCGCGCGGTCGAGGCCGCCGACCTGATCGTTAATATCGGTCATGACGTGATCGAGAAACCGCCGTTTTTCATGCTGCCGGGCGGTACGCAGGTGATCCATATTTCGTCCAAGACAGCTGAGGTTGATCCAGTCTATTTTCCGCAGATCGAGGTTGTTGGCGACATCGCCAATGCTATCTGGCAGATCAAGCAGGACATCGTTCCCAATGGCGGCTGGACGTTCGACGCGATACTGGCGGCGCGCAAGCGCCAGGTCGAGCACACCGCGTCGATCTCGGGCGATGCGCGCTTCCCTATCTTCCCACCTTACCTGGTAGAACAGATTCGCACGGCGATGCCTGAAGACGGCATCATCTGTCTCGACAACGGGATATACAAGATCTGGTTCGCGCGCGACTATCCGGCTTACCGTCCCAATACCGTGCTGCTCGATAACGCGCTCGCTACGATGGGCGCGGGCCTGCCCTCGGCCATGGCATCGGCGATGGTTTATCCCGATCGCAAGGTGATGGCGATCTGCGGCGATGGCGGCTTCATGATGAACAGCCAGGAAATGGAGACCGCCGTTCGCTTAAAGCTCAACCTCACCGTGCTAATCCTCAACGACAATAGCTATGGCATGATTCGCTGGAAGCAGTCGAACATGGGCTTCAAAGACTGGGGGCTGACTTATGGCAACCCCGATTTCGTCAAGTATGCAGAAAGCTATGGCGCTATCGGGCATCGTGTGGAAAGCGCTGAGCACCTTAAGCAACTGCTCGCGCATACCCGCGACACGCCGGGCGTCCATCTGATCGACTGCCCAGTTGATTATTCGGAGAATGACCAGATCCTCAACATCGACATCAAGATGCTGTCGAAAGAATTGCACTCCTTTTCCCCGGTTTCGACGGAAAGTGGGATGCGCCCTGGGAGTTTCGAATGACTAAGCTCAAGTCCATCTATCCGCTCTATCTCAACAACGTGGCGCAGCAGCCGAACACCGATCTTGCCGTGACCGACAAGTTCACCGGCGCGGTCGCGTTTCACGTTGCTCAGGCCGATGCTGCGACGATCGATGCGGCGATCGCGGCGCAGTGGAGGCAGCAGAACCAATGGCGCGGATGGCAAGCTACGAGCGTCAGGCGGTGCTGGCCCATTGCGTCACCCGCTTCACCGAGCGGTTCGACGAGCTCGCGTACGCACTGTGCGTCGAGGCGGGCAAGCCGATTAAGGACAGCGAGGGGGAGGTCGGGCGACTGATCGATACCTTCCGTATCGCCGCCGAAGAGTCGGTGCGAATGACTGGAGAGGTTCAGTCACTCGATATCGCGCCGCGCGCCAAGGGCTATCAGGGCATCTGGAAGCGCGTACCCATCGGGCCCTGTTCGTTCATTTCGCCATTCAACTTCCCGCTTAACTTGGCCGCCCACAAGATAGCTCCGGCGCTTGCGGTGGGCTGCCCGTTCGTGATGAAACCAGCGAGCCGTACCCCCTTGGGCGCGATCATTATCGGCGAAGTGCTTGCCGAGACCGACTTGCCCAAAGGTACATTCTCGATTCTACCCGCCAGCCGCGACGGTGCTGACCTGTTCACCACCGATGAACGACTCAAGCTACTCTCGTTCACTGGATCTCCCGATGTCGGCTGGGATCTCAAGGCGCGCTGCGGCAAGAAAAAAGTGGTGCTCGAGCTCGGCGGTAATGCCGCGGTGATCGTTGATGCGGATGCCGATCTCGATGATGCGCTGGAGCGTGTCATTTTCGGCGCTTTCTACCAGTCGGGACAGAGCTGTATCGGGGTGCAGCGCATCATCATCCATGCCGATGTCTACGACCGTTTCCGCGACATGCTGGTCGACAGAACAAAGACGCTGGTGGCGGGCGACCCCAAGCAGCGCGACACATTTATCGGCCCGATGATTCATATCAAGGAGGCGACGCGGCTCGAAACCTGGGTCAAAGAGGCAGTCGCCTCTGGTGGGAAGCTACTCTGCGGCGGCAACCGCGAGGGTGCGATGCTCGCAGCCACCCTGCTCGAAGCCGTGCCTGCCGACACCAAGATAGTCACTGAAGAGGCATTCGGGCCGGTCGCTGTGCTGTCACGCTTCACTGATTTCAATGCTGCACTCGCCGAGGTCAACGCCTCTAAATTCGGGCTGCAGGCGGGCGTCTTTACCCGCGACTTGTTCAAGATGTTCGATGCCTGGGATCACCTTGATGTCGGTGGGGTGGTGATCAACGATGTGCCCAGCTATCGCGTCGACAACATGCCCTATGGCGGGGTCAAGGATTCCGGCCTGGGCCGCGAAGGCGTGCGTTTCGCGATGGAAGACATGACCGAAATCCGCAACCTGGTGATTCGCCGACCCTAAAGTTCGCCTTTGAGGCGGCATTTAAGGCCTCAGGGCGTAACCCCTGAGCCTATCCCCATTAATCCGGGCCAGGAAGGAACAGCCTTTGACGCTTTACCGGGGGTTCGGTCAGAGCCCGAATCTTCTGGGCAGGGGTACTGACCTGGCGAGGGGAGTCCGTGCACTCCTGAGGAGGGTGGTAGGCGAAATCCCTCCAGCGTAAGCAACTTCCACGAATGTCTGTAGCTCTTCAATGTCTATTTCAGTGTTCCTCATCTAGCGCTAAAAGTTCTTGCCAAACGCTACTCCCCGATTGAGAAGATAAATAGGACGCTACTGCTACCTCTATGCGCCGCCGCAGCATAGAGCACCAAGGCAAATTCCCAACCCCGCAAGAACTCTGACTTTCAGTGCAACGCCTGGTAATTGTATTCGCCGAATAGTCGACGATGATCAGATCTTCTCGCTTGCAGGTGATCACACGCTCATACAAATCTCCGGCAGCCATCCAATAACAAGCGACGGTGCTTTGCGAGAGTGAAGGCGTTTTACGAACCTCTGTATTTCAAAGAGGTAAGCACAATGCCGATTGGGTACGGGCGATCATCTCGCGGAACAGCAACGCCTGCGAGCCCTTTCCACTTTTCAACCAGACCCGCAGGACTACTTATGACCACTAAAGCTCGCGCAGCCGTGATCGAACGAAAGGATGCTCCGTTCGTGATGCACGATGTCAGCGTTG
The DNA here is from genome assembly GCF_009728585.1 of Halomonas sp. PA16-9. Taxonomy (NCBI): domain Bacteria; kingdom Pseudomonadati; phylum Pseudomonadota; class Gammaproteobacteria; order Oceanospirillales; family Halomonadaceae; genus Halomonas; species Halomonas sp. PA16-9. Next base: position 2,413,779 of record NZ_CP040451.1, read on the forward strand.
AAGATCCCCGGCCGGACGAAGTACTCGTGAGGATGGTTGCGACAGGTATTTGCGCAACTGACGCGCATGTCCGGCAGCAGCTGTTGCCAACCCCGTTGCCGGCAATTCTGGGTCACGAGGGCGCGGGCATTGTTGAGCGCGTCGGTTCAACGGTGACGCACTTGAAGCCCGGCGACCACGTAGTGCTGTCCTACAATTCTTGCGGGCAGTGCAAGCCCTGTCTGTCTTCTCACCCGGCTTATTGCGACAAGGTCCTGGAGGCCAACTTTGCAGGCGCCAGACTGGATGGCTCCATCGGTGTCAATGCACAAGGCGCGGGCGATCTCCATGCCCATTTCTTCGGTCAGTCCTCGTTCGCTACTTATGCGCTCGCCCACCAGCGTAATACCGTCAAAGTGCCAAGTGACATTCCACTGGAAATCCTCGGGCCGCTCGGCTGCGGCTTGCAGACCGGGGCAGGTGCAATTCTGAAAGCGATGGAGGTACCGGTCGGCGCCACTGTTGCCATATTCGGAGTCGGTGCGGTCGGTCTTGCCGCGATCATGGGCGCCAAGGTGGCTGATGCCGCCACCATCATTGCCATTGATGTGAATGAGCAAAGGCTGACGCTTGCCATGGAGCTTGGTGCGACACATGTCATTAACGCCTCGGGCGGGGTAGACGTCTCCGCCGCCATTCGGCAGATCGAGCAGCGGGGCGTTGAGTTTGTTCTCGATACCAGCGGGCGGGCGTCGAACCTGGATGCTGGAATTAGCGCACTGGCCCCCCTGGGGTGTTTCGGCTTTGTTGCATTCAATGAGCATTCGGGGGCGGTAGTCGATGCATCGCGTCTGGCTGTCGGGCAGACGCTCCAGGGCATTATTCAAGGCGACGTTGTGTCTGCACTGATGATCCCCCAGCTAATCGAACTCTATCGTAGCGGCCGATTCCCGTTTGAACAGCTCATCACCTTTTATGATTTCTCAGACATCAACCAGGCATTCGACGACGTTGCCGCAGGCCGCGTCATCAAGGCAGTACTGCGCTTCTGAGCACTAACAAGAGATACATTTAACAGAGAAAGGAAACAAACCATGTGTGACAACCATCAAAAGCCGATTACGGCATCAGATACTCCCGCTTCTTCGGCATCGACCGTTACGGTTTCCCGGAAGCGGGCGAGCATCCCCTCGACCCAGCTGAATACTACCCAGCGTATTTCTGGAGCGATCGCTTTAAAAGGCTCGGCTATCACTGTGAGGAGCTGCGCGACGGTTTCTACTGGGTCACCAGCGGCGGCTATGATGCCGCGTTCGTGGTGACCGACGAAGGTGTGATCGCGATCGATGCCCCACCGACGCTCGGCGAGAACATGCTGGCCGCGATCGAGGAGGTCACCGACAAGCCGGTGACGCATGTGATCTACAGCCATTGGCATACTGACCATATCGGTGCCGCTTCAGTCTACGGACCGGACGTCGAGATTGTCGCCCACGAGATCACCAAAGAACTGCTGGAGCGCTTCCCGGATCCGTGCCGGCCGCTGCCGACGATCACTTTTGCGAAAGAGTATACGCTGACAGTAGGTGGCGTGACCCTAGAGCTGTCCTACAAGGGCGAGAACCACTGTCCCGGCAACATCTTCATCTACGCACCAGCCCAGAAAGTGCTGACCTGCATCGATATCGTCAGCCCTGGCAGCGCCACCTTTATGCACTGCGATGCCTCGCAGAATATCACCGCCTGGTATGAGGCTCAGCACCAGATCATGGAGTACGACTTCGACTTTCTCGTCGCCGGTCATCATATGAAGTACGGCACGCCCGAGCTGGTCAAGGAGTCCATCGAGTATTTCGCTGACATTCTCGAAGGTGCGCAGGCGGCCGTTGATATTTACGCGCGATCCGACCGGCTGATGGATATTGTTCTGGAGCCAGGTCTCGACCGCTTCTGGGTCGGTACCGAAAACTGGATCAACTCGATGGTTAACTACACGACCAAGTACGTCCTCGAAAAAAAGACCAGCAATGGCAAGCTCTGGTCTGAGCGCCTGGCGGGTGTGACCACGCAGACCAAGTATCACGCCTATACCGTGATGGAGTCGATCCGCATCGAGCGGCCGAATCCCAGCTATCGGCTGCGCGGCGAGAATCCACCGCCATTCCAAGCCTGAGCCCGATGCTGCCCCTCTCGCCTCGTTCTGGCCGGGGGGCACTGTGAGTTAGCGATATCGCCTCACTGTCGGGGCAATGTGGAGCTGTGTCACACCCTATTAAATCCGGAGCAATATTGATGACGACTTACTCTGCTAGTAATTGGATCGATGGCCGCTTTGTCTCTTCGTCGCAGCGCGGCAACTCCATCAATCCAGCGACCTATGAGTCTATCGGAGACTACGCCGATGAAGGCGGTGCCGCGGCCGCTGCTGCTATCGCCGCTGCCTCTCGTGCTTTTCGCGGCACTGGCTGGGCGCACGACACAGAACTGCGTGCCAGGGTTCTCGACCAGATGGCTGAGGCGATCGAAAGGAATCGGGATCGGCTGATTGACATCCTCTCGCTTGAGAACGGCAAGGTTCGGGGTGAAGCGGCAATGGAAGTAGAGGGTTCCCCCAGCAAGCTGCGCTATTGGGCCGCGATGGCGCGCACAGAAGCAGGGCGCGCCTTGCAGCCGCGACCGGGCAGCCTGTCGGTTATCTTGCGCCAGCCCATGGGAGTGGCTGGCGTTATCGTGCCTTGGAACTCGCCGGTCATTCTGGGGACCAGATCGTTCGCGCCGGCTCTGGCGGCAGGGTGCGCCGTAGTGATGAAAATGCCTGGCCAGGTTGCGCAGACTGCAGCCGTGCTTGCAGAGGTTTTCTCCGAGGTAAGAGATCTTCCAAATGGCGTCATGAACATCTTCGTGGAGAGCGGATCAGACGGAGCCGCACTCTTGGTGGAAAGCCCGGATGTGCCGACGATCAGCTTTACCGGAAGCACGAAGACTGGCGCTGCCATCGGCGAGGTCGGTGCGCGACGGATGAAGCGTTTCGGACTCGAACTGGGTGGCAAGGCGCCGATGATTGTCTTTGATGACGCTGACGTTCCCCCCATGCTGCCCGTGCTCGAGAAGGCTCTAACGGTTTTCGCTGGTCAATTCTGCATGACGGGTTCTCGGCTGCTCGTTCAGGACGGGGTGTACGATACGGTTCGGGATCAGCTTGCCGAGCGGCTGCGCGCCGTGCGTGTGGGCCCAGCCTCCGATCCAGCAAGTGACATGGGGCCTTTGATCGACAAGGCGAATGTCGCCCGCGTCGACGAGGTCGTCAGACACGCCTTGAAGGTTGGTGCGACGGCCGTCGTCAGAGGGGGGCCGTTTACCGATGGTCCGCTCGCCAAAGGAGCCTTCTTTCGTCCCGCCATGATAGAGGTCAGTGACAACAGCCTGGCTATCGTTCAGGAAGAGACGTTCGGGCCCGTTCTCACCCTCCAGCGTTTCGGCGACGAGGCTGAAGCCATCGACCTTGCCAACGACAGCGACTACGGATTGTCAGCCAGCGTCTGGACACAGGATATCAACCGCGCCCTGCGTGTTGCTGGGGCGCTGGAGGCGGGCAGCGTGTTCGTCAATGATTGGGCGAAGGTGTATGACGGCACAGAAGAGGGCGGGTTCAAGCTGTCTGGCCTGGGCAGGCTTAACGGACATGCTGCACTTGATGACTTCATCGAGTACAAGCACATAGCGTTGAATCCTGGTCTGGCTGGTCACTCGGCAGGGTCGGCGCGCTAAGACGGCCCTGGCATGCTGGTCATCCGCACTGCGACAGCGGCGACATTCACGGATGTCAGCCGCTCTTGTCCCCGGAGTAGGGAACAGGCCGCATCGTGCCAGCGTGGGGGAATTTCCCCTGGCGATAAGCGGAATAGTAGCCGGCCATTTCCTCGTCGGACCCAGCGATGAAGGGCCCCTTGGCAACCACCGATATGTTCTGCGGCTGGCCGGCGTATAGCAGCAGGCGAGCGCCATTATCACCCGCCCGCAACCTAAGCAGACTGTCGCCGTCGCCCATGGGGCCTGTCCAGCCCACCGTATCTTTAGCAAGTATCTCGGCTGTGGCGCCGACCTCCACCTCTCCATTAATTCCCACCACAAACGCGTTGTAGGAGCCGGGTAAATGAGGTGCGAAAGTGGCCCCAGGCTCCAATCGGATGTCGATCAACGTTACCGGGACTGCGTTCAGCGTAGGCGCCGCCGCGTTCCCTGACTTGCCGCTGTAGACCGTCGCCAGGACGCCAGGCTCAGTGTGCACCGGCATCTCTGCGCGACGTAGGATCTGCACCCGTGGCGGCATGTTGCGCTGCGCTTCGGGCAAAATCAGCCAAAGCTGGAATAGGCGCATCCCGGTGGAGACCGTAGAGTTCTCAGCATGGACGATGCCGCTGCCAGCCGTCATCCATTCGACATCACCTTCCTCCAGCCGTCCCCCGGTATCCTCCATCGTGCCGTTGAGCATGAAGGTGACGGTCTCGAGTCCGGCGTGTGGGTGCGAATCCCCAAAGCTTCCAGCTTCGGTGATGTTGTCATCGGCCATGAGGAAGAACGGATCGGTCGTGGACAGATCACCAGGTGCTATCACCAAAGCGGCCTTATGCCTCTCACCGTCAAAACCCGGACCCAGCGCAGGTATTCTGGTAATACGATCAATCGATCTCTCAAGCATTAGTTCAGTCCTTCTCGTGGTTCAGGTCATGGTTCAGAGCGGCTCGTCAGGAATTGACACCGACTCGGCATTACTGTCCATCATCCCGGATCTACGTGACCTGGATCCAGATGCGCGTTCGAGAACCTAGCGTTGCTCAATACGCAATCCACAGATTGGCGAGTGGCCTTATATACTTCGTCAATGCCAATTCACCGCGATAGCCACCAGCGTGAGCAGCACCGCTCGATGACCACGATTCGCGACCTTCTTGATGAGGAGGTTGCGGAATTCCCCGTGTATGAGCGCTCTCCCGTCCCCGGATCGCCTGCAACGCCGACGCATGGGTCGGCTACTCGACTGGCCTACGCACTTGTCGCGGTGCTGGTTGGGACAACTGCGGGTCTGAACGGCGCACTGGTGAGTGTCAACACCCTCCATCTGCAGCAAATAATGAACCTGAGTGCCCACCAAGTGGCTTGGCTATCGACCTGTTATGTGATGACCGCTGTCTCGGCCAACCTGCTGCTGATTAAGGTGCGACAGCAATACGGGCTGCGCCGCTTCGCCCTGGTTTTTCTGGGCCTTCACGCCATCCTGGCGCTGATGCTGGCGTTCGTACCGGGCCTCGGGACGGCGTTGTTGGTGCGTGCGGTCAGCGGGTTCGTGGCGGTTGCACTGATACCGCTTTGTCTCTTCAACATGATGCAGGCCTTTCCTGCGAGATGGCGTCTGCGGGGTCTGGTACTTGGCATCGGAGTGACGCAGTGCGCCGTGCCGTTGGCCCATGTCCTTTCGCCGTCGTTACTTGCCAGCCAAGGATGGCGCTCATTGTTTTTGCTCGAGGCGGGACTCGCCCTGCTTTCACTGGCGGCAGTGGGGATGTTACGCCTGCCGCCGGCAGAGCGAGTCCGCGTCTTCCAGCCGCTCGACTTGTTGACCTTCGTTCTCATGGGTAGCGGCTTGGCTCTGATCGCTGCTGTGCTGGGTCTGGGCCGATGGGAGGGGTGGTTTCAGGCGCCGTGGATAGTCGCGTCACTTTTCATCGCCATACCGACGCTGGTAGCAGCAGGTGCAATTGAGACGTCCCGCCGGACGCCACTGTTGAACCTTCGTTGGCTCGGGCGCGGAGACGTCGCGCGCTTCGCCGTAGCAGTCTTCATGGCGCGGATCGTATTGGCAGAACAGGGAATCGCGATCGGCGTGGTGAGTGAATTGGGCGGCACGTCGCAGCAACTTGCCGTGCTCTCGATGGCTATGCTGGGCGGAGCGGTCGGTGGGGTTGTGATTAGCGCCCTCACAGTAAATGCCGAGAAGCTTGCCAGGCCAATGATGCTCGCAGTCGGGATTATCGGCCTTGCCGCCCTGGTCGACAGCATGTCGGATGGTGCGCATCATCTGAACGCTTTTACTTGACTCAGGGCGCGATCGCCTTCGCGGGAACTTTCTTTCTGGGGCCCGCGTTATTGCTGGGTATTACTAGCGCACTTCAACACGGCGGCAGGGAATTGATCAGCTTCATCGTTCTTTTCGGGATCGTCAACGCGCTTGGCGGGCTGGCTGGTCCGGCGCTGCTAGGAAGCCACAATGACTGGAACCGGGCAATCGGAGGAACCCCGCTTGGCGCAAGTTTGGATACGTTGCGCCTGGTGGCTGTGATCGCCGGGTTCACGACGATCTACCTTGCGATACTGCTCACCCTGCGGATACGGCGGAAGCTTGCAGAGCTGCGGGCCCTCCGCGAAGCGGCTCTGACGTCTCAACCGGGGGGCGCAGACACGCCCATTGATCAGGAGCTCGAGAGCCGTTGGCGACCGCCTCGCCCCAGTACCGCTTTGGCTACTGTATTTACTGCTCTTGCATTGCTTGGTGGTGCGCTGGTTCTGGCAGCCTGGAAGCTGCCGGTCTGAAGCACAGTCGATTTTCTCATACCCCCGGAGCAAGCCTTTCGTATAGGAAGTTCACAAGTGCTCGCATCCTCGCGATACGGGATCGTGCAGCCGGCATGTAGATATGCAGGTCGGCGCCTTCGTGTGGAAAGACAGGCAGCACCGCTTCGAGCTCGCCTCGTGCCAGCGAATCATCGACCATGAATCTCGGAACGAGTGCCATGCCCAGACCCGCAAGTGCGGCGGCCAGGAGCATTTGCCCGTTACTGGTGCGAAAGCGGGAATTCATGCGTACATGCTCCCAGCCCTCCGGGCCCTGGAAGCGCCAATGGCCGGTATCCAAAGCATGGAGCAGGGCATCGTGTGAGGTCATTTCTGCTGGGGTTTGTGGGCGTCCACGTGCATTCAGATAGTCCGGACTGGCGACGACGACCCATTGCACACTGGCTAGTTTGCGCGTGATGAGTGTCTGGTCTGAGACAGCGCCCACCCAGATCGAGAGGTCATAGGCTTCGGCGCTCATGTCCACCTGACGATCCTCGAAGCGAATGTCGAGCTGGAGGCGCGGGTGCAGGAGCGCAAACTCGGCGAGCAGTGGCGCAAATACAAACTCGCCAAACGCAGTCTGAACCTGGATGCGAAGGTGGCCGGAAACCTCACTCGTCAGCTTGTTAACGACTTCCTGCGCTGACTCCAGTTCAGCCAAGCCGGCGCCAGCGCGGGCATGGTACTCGCGGCCGATATCGGTCGGCGTCGTACCTCTGGGCGTTCGGGTTAGCAATTGAGCGCCGAGTACACCCTCCAGGCGGCTTACGCGGCGGCTTACCATGGATTTCGCAATGCCAAGGCGCGCTGCAGCATTCCCGATGCTCCCAGTCTCCACCACCCGGATGAAGGCAATGACATCTAATAATTCAACGCGTGAGTGTTCCTGCATTAGCAACTCGAAGGTTTAGTCGTTCTTCACGAATATCTGTAGCTCTTCAATGTCCACTTTAGTGTTCCCGCATCTAGCGACAAAGGTTTCCACAAAATAGTACTGACATATAAAGCGCGGGAATAGAACGATACTGCTACCAGATAGGCATCGCCATTGAGATTTTCGGCGAACGAACACTGTTCCAGCGTCGCAGATCACACCCTTATCCAAATCTAAGGCAACCATCCAATAATAAGCGCCAGCGCTTGGCAAGAATGATAAGCCATCATGGACTTTTAGAGCGGAAAGTTCGTTCTGATAGAGCGTAGGCAATACTTCTGGTCGGAAACCGACCTTTAACCGGTAAGGAGAAGAAAAATGGGTATCGAATACAAGCGTTTGGATAAAAATGATGTTGCTCTGCTGATGGTAGATCATCAAGCTGGTTTGCTTTCCTTGGTGCGGGATTTCTCCCCTGATGATTTTAAAAATAACGTTCTGGCTTTGGCAGACATCGCCAAGTTCTTCAATATCCCGGCCATTTTGACTACTAGCTTCGAAAACGGCCCGAATGGTCCCATGGTTCCGGAGGTCAAAGCTGCGTTTCCGGATGCGCCTTATATTGCACGTCCAGGTCAGATAAACGCCTGGGACAACGAAGACTTCGTGAAGGCGGTAAAAGCGACTGGTAAAAAACAGCTGCTCATCGCTGGGGTTGTCACTGAAGTGTGTGTGGCGTTCCCGGCTCTATCTGCGATTGAAGAAGGTTTTGATGTTTTCGTCGTGACTGACGCTTCAGGTACCTTCAATCCAGTAACGCGGGATGGCGCATGGAGCAGGATGCAGGCTTCCGGAGTTCAACTTGTCAACTGGTTTGCCGTGGCAGGCGAACTACATCGCGACTGGCGCAACGATATCGAAGGCTTTGTGGGATCCTGGCCAGTCACCTTCCCCATTACTCTAACTTGATGCAGAGCTTCACTTCGCAGCAAAAGTAACACTGGGTGCACGCTCTCACGTATTGGGGGCGTGCTTGTGCTGGGCAATCGTGCAGTGAGCAGCAGTCAAAATGTTGGCCAATCCCCAGCTCGGCTAACATCATAGTGAATAGGCCGTTGCCGCCGTTATGGTGACGCTGTTTAACTCGGACTACTCAAGAAGCCTTGGTGCTCGTAGAAACTGAGCGCAATGCCGAGCCACTCCATAGGTACGGAGACTGTTCAAAGTACTCGATCAGCATCTCGGTAAGGATCCGGATCTTCCGTGCAGGATGCTGGCCTGGCGGGCGGATAACATAGGCACCGGCCGGAGGGGGAGGGTAGCGCGTCATAATGGGAATAAGCGCGCCAGATGCCCTATGTTCCTGGGTAATGAAGTCGGGCAGCCAGGCTACGCCAAGCCCAGCTACAGCGGCGGCGGCGAGGGCTGTGGCGCTGTCGGCCTTGAATCGCCCTTGCGGGTGCACCGTTATGATCTTGTCTCCGTCCATGAATTGCCAGGCTTCTGTGCCCTGCATAAGAGCCTCATGGGCCAATATTTCATCTGGCTTCCCCGGCGCCCCATGTGTCTTGATATAGCATGGGCTCGCAACGAGGTTGCCAAAAATCGGGCCAACGCGCCGTGCTTTCAGGGTCGAATCCTCTAGAAAGCCAAGCCGTATCGCACAGTCATAACCATCGGTGATCAGATCAACACGGCTATCACTGTAGCAGGTGTGTATGTGTAGTTGAGGATGTCGTCGTGCCATTTCTGCCAGGACAGGAGCGAAATGCGTTGGCCCAAACGATAGTGGAGCTGCGATTCTCAGGCGCCCGCGAAGTGCACCGTTGGGTAGAATCGCTTCTCTAGCCACGTCGGTTTCTACGCAGATTTTGGCTGCATAGTCTCTAAAGGTAGTACCAGCTTCGGTAAGAGCTGCCCCGCGGGTGGTTCGCGAAAGAAGTTGAACGCCCAGTTCTGCTTCGAGACGGACGAGTCGACGACTAACAATCGACTTAGCTATACCGAGCCGAAGGGCGGCAGGTGAAATGCCTCCAGCGTGAGCAACCTCTACAAATGTCTGTAATTCTTCAATGTCCATTTTAGCGTTCCACGAATAGCAACAATGGTTTCTGCAAAATGTTACTACCCGGCTGAAAAACCGAATAGGACAATACTGCTGCAAATAAGTGTCCGCTTTTTGGGCATGCCGTGTGCTTTCGCCAGGACAGTGTGGTGCCCGCTCTGGGCACCTATCTAGCACAGGATGTACGACCCTTCGATATCCCCTTCATTGTTCCCCATTCTGCGACACAGCTTAGCTTCAAAGGGGGCTACTGCGCCGAATATAAGTGCAGCAGTATCTAATTCCGGGCAATGCCGCCGCTGGCGTATTGCTAACGGGAAACCAAGCTCGCAAAAGTTGACAACTGACAGAGGATATTTTCATGACTTTTCGTAATGGCCTTGCGTCTCTTCTTCGTCCCGAAGACTCGGTGTTGGTGATGATTGACCACCAACCTTACCAGCTCGCAAATCTTAATAGTCACGAACCAACGATGGTAATTAACAATTCGGCGGCGCTTGCGAAGGCTGCAAAAACTTTCAATGTTCCTACCATCCTAACGAGTGTGGTCGCTGCCCAGGGCGGCGACATCTTTCCTCAGATTACTGATGTATTTCCTGGCCAGGAGATCATCGACCGCACGTTCATCAACACTTGGGAAGACAAGCCAACAGTAGATGCGGTCAAGGCGACGGGCCGCAAGCAGCTGATCATTGCTGGCCTGTGGACCGAAATTTGTGTAGCCATGCCGGCTATTCAGGCTGCAGGCGAGGGCTGGGACGTCACTGTCATCACGGATGCGTCTGGCGGTACGTCGTTGGAGGCCCACGAAGTCGGCATACAGCGCATGATTGCGGCCGGCGTGAACATGATGACCTGGATGGCATTGGCGTCCGAATGGCAGCGAGACTGGGCGCGGACGGAGCACCTTGTCGAGATACTCGAGGTCATGAGGCAGCATGGCGGTGGCAGCAGTATTGCGTATATGTGGGAGCAGCAGTTGCTCAATACGCCGGTGCCTGGCAGCGCAGAATAATCTGAGCAGGGATGACGAGACTTTTCAGCGACGGGTCGCGAGAAAGCTAGTGACTGTAAGAGTCTCGTCATCCTTCTTGCAACAAGCCGTCATGCCATTGGTGATGACCGCAGCCAGCCCGGCTGAGTCTCAAATAAAGGACCGTGAAATGTCCATAGATAGTTTCCCTGTTGGCTTGGAAATGCATGTTTCCTATCCAGAGCTACAGGTCAATCTGACGCTACTGTCAGTGACGCAATTGAAATTCGAGATTAAGGATGGGCCATTTGCCCGAACCGAAACCGTCGATATACAGGTCGTGCCACTTGGCAACAGCCTCTTCGCAGTAAGCTGGCAGGAGCATGATGGTGCGACGGTCACGAACGTTCAGAACTATGATCGAGGTCTGATTCACTCGTTCGCAACCTTACCTAGCGGTGAGTTTCTGCGGATGACTGGGGCTTTTACGGTCACACATCCGGCGGATCGTACTTCTGATGAGCGGCCTCATCGCAACAAAGCTTTGGTGCTTGACGCGATGACATCACTTTTCCAGCGCCATGATGCGTCTGCAGTGGAGCGCCTCTATGCAGCAGATTACATTCAGCACAATCCCAACATCCCCCAAGGTAGAGATGCGCTGCAGGCGCTGGTGGCAGGTCTTTCGCCATCAGTCTACTACGAGCCCGGCCTGATTATTGCTGAAGGTGACCTTGTCGCCATCCACGGCCGTATCCGCGGCTGGGCAGATACGCCTCAGGTGGTAGTTGATATCTTTCGGGTTGAAGAGGGCAAGTTGGTTGAACATTGGGACGTATTACAGGATGAGATGCCGGTAGCCCACGGTGGCATCTCTATGTTCGATCCCGCCGAGGGAGCGGGTCGCTCTCAACCGGAAACGGCATAGGCTGCTAGGGCCGCGCCTGACTAGTTCTTCAAGCCTCTATTCATCCAAACGCGACATTTTTGTTCTATCGCCTTCGTTATTAGCGCTTTAACGTCCTAGTGGTACTCACCAACAGGAGCAGTACTTATGACTACGTTCACTACCAGCGATAACGTCTCACTTTTCTATAAAGATTGGGGCTCGGGTCAGCCAGTCTTTTTCTCCCACGGTTGGCCGCTTTCCTCAGACGCCTGGGATAACCAGTTGCTGTTCTTCGGCCAGCAGGGTTATCGGGTTATTGCGCACGATCGCCGGGGCCACGGGCGCTCGGAGCAGACCTGGGATGGCAATAATATGGATCGTTATGCGGACGATCTCGCCGAGCTGTTCGAGCATCTGGATCTACGCAATATCATCATGATTGGCCATTCCACCGGTGGCGGCGAAGTGGCGCACTATATCGGACGCCATGGTTCTTCGCGGGTGGCTAAAGCCGTACTGGTTGGCGCGGTGCCGCCTTTGATGCTGAAAACCGATAGCAATCCTCATGGCACGCCAATGGAAGCGTTTGACGGTATTCGTGCGGGCACTGCGTCGAATCGTTCGCAGTTTTTCCGCGACCTGACCGTGCCTTTTTACGGATTCAACCGGGAAGGGGCTGCCGTCAATGAAGGGCTGCAGGAATCGTTTTGGCTGCAGGGCATGCAGGGTGGGATCAAGGCTCACTATGATTGCATTCACGAGTTTTCTGAAGTCGATTATACCGCTGACCTGAAAGCCATCGACAAGCCCGTATTGTTCGTCCACGGCGATGATGATCAGATTGTCCCGCTCGCGGCTTCAGCTGAATTGGCTGCTGAGATCGTCAATGACGGCATCCTGAAAGTCTACCCTGGTGGTTCTCATGGGCTGGCGCAGATTGATGCCGATCAGTTCAACGCCGACGTGCTGGCGTTTATCCGCAGTTGAAACTTCTACGACGCTCGAGCAGGTAGTCGGGCGTCGCTCATCACACTCTTGTCCTAATCTTAGGTAGTTATCCAAGAATCATTGGCAGTACTTTGCGACAGTGAACTGATGTTTCACGACATTCATCACATTTGTCAAAGGTGAACCCAATGCAGAAGCCCAGGCTTGAAGTCCTTATGCCCAGCAATCCACAGCTGAACTATTCACAGCTTAACTATGCACAGCTAATCTTTATCGGCCAACAGCGGCAGATGTCTTTCGGGGTACAGGCTATTGAACGGTAAGCTCCGAAAAACGATGAAGCATCATTCAATGCACGTAGCTGGCCACTGATTACCGCTCGTGGGCTACCATATCTGCTTTATTCAAGGCGACTGGCTAAACCCAACGGTATGGGAAAAGTTCGAGCGCCACTTCAAGGCCTGCGGCTACGCCTGCAGTGTCCTATCGCTGCCACTCCAGGGCGAGCAGGGTGGTATCAAATTCTGCATGGCAAAGATGCTAGGTTTTCTCCCCTTAAATGCCTTGTGGATTTCTACGCTATTCAAATTGCAGGTTTTTCGACGCCACCTATTCTAATTGGTCATGCAATGGGCGGGCTGATTGTTCAGCTGTTGCTTGATCGTGGCCTGGGGTTGGCTGGTGTCGCCATCGCCTCGCGTCCACCGCAGCGGGTCTCCCCCGGCTTTCGCTCGTTACTGCAGATACTCACGGCAAGCGTTGAGAGACGGCAGGGCATGCGCTTTTTACGCATGACGCCTGCGCAGTTTTTCTGCCGGGTGGCGTATCCGGGGTCGCGCCCGTCAGCAGCGCCGCTGTATGAGCAGTTGGTTGGCAGAGTCCCGCAAACACTGATGATAACAGCAGCACTGGGCGTGGGTGGCAGGCTACTTTTCACTCAGGAGCGAGGGCCGCTATTACTGATTTCGGCTGGTGATGATCGAGTGGTTGCCAGTTCAGTGGTTTTAGCTAACTATTTCTATCAGAGACGGTCCCTGGCGCCGACAGACTACATCGCTTTTCCCGGGTACGGCCATCTGCTTATTACACAGTCAGGCTGGGAGCGTGTCGCCGATCGAATTATTGAATGGCTCCAGCAGCAGTTGGGCTGGTTTTGAAAGCTCGCAACGGCTTTGGTACTTAAAAGACGCTGTAGGTGTATTCCTTGCGAACATACGTAATTTTACTGCTGAGCCTAGTGCTTGGCTGTCTTGCGTGCTCAAGTGCAGTGGCGCGCATTTCGAACGACATGGATCACCGTCGCTGGACTGCCAGCGACCGGGGGCCCACTGCAGTGGGCGCGCTTGCGCAAACCGTTGATGGGTACCTTTGGCTGGGTACTCATGACTCCTTGTATCGCTTCGATGGTTTCGAGTTCGAGAAATTCGAGCCTGCTGACGGCGAGCCGCTGGGCGTGGTCTCCGCGCTGGCCAGCACGGCGGAAGGGCTATGGGTAGGGTTTCGTATCGGTGGAGCCCGTTTGATCAGTGAAAATGGCGTGATGCAACCGGTTGATCCAGGCCTGCCGGACGGGGTGGTATACAGCTTTGCCGAGGATCAGCAGGGGCGAGTCTGGGTCGCGGCGGATGAGGGGCTTGCACATCATGACGGCACAGGTTGGCGCCCGATTGGCAAGGAGATGGGCTTTACTAGCCGTCATGCCCGAGCAGTGCACGTGGACGAAGATGGATATATCTGGGCAGCGAGCGAAGAGGAGCTTTATATGCTCCCCCCGGGTGCATCTTCGTTCATAGGAACGGGTATCAGGAGTCCATCAATCAGCGAAATAGCATCATCCCCCTCAGGCGACGTGTGGGTAACTGATCGCTCCACGGAGCGGTTACTGCATTTGACAAAAACAGGCTTTGCTGGCGTCGAGTTTGAAGAAATACCGATATCAAGTACGAACAGTATCGTTCTGGATGAGCAGGGAGACGCTTGGCTGGGCACACGTGGATCCGGTTTGCACTACCTTGCTACCGGAAAGATACACGAGGCTACAGAGGGCAGAGATGTAATCAGCTCGTATACCGCTCGTGACGGACTTAGCTCTGATTATGTATTGGCACAGCTCATAGACCGTGATGGCAATCTGTGGGTAGGTACGGATGCAGGCCTGGATCGACTCAAGCGTAAAGATCTGGCTCCCCTCGCTTTATCTACAGGCGTGGGCAGTACTGCACTGGCAGTAGATGGTGATGGTTCACTTTGGGTCGGCTCCGACAGCGGCCAACTGAAGGGTTTCACGAATGCAATCGATTCCACCTTTGAATTAGACATGCCGATCAACTCATTGGTGAACAGTCAGCAACACGGCTTGTTGATTGGCGGGCATCAGGGCGTTTTTTCACTTTCGGACGATGAACTTGTGCGCGTTGCAGCATTACCTGTCGAATCCACCCCGGAATCTGCCGTTAGGACAATGGCGGTAGGACAAAATGGCGATATATGGGTCTCCGTGAACAGAGAAGGTCTATTCGTCTGGGCTGATCAGCAATGGCAACCTATTGACCCATTTAGTGATTCGGAGCGTCAGGTAATGCCTGTGAGCGCCTCCCGAGACCCATTAGGGAAACTGTGGTTCGGCTACCGGGACAACCTTCTGGTGTCCTTTGCAGAGCATAAGTTCGAGCGCTGGAGCTACGAGGAAGGACTGGACATTGGCCATGTCACCGCCATGCTGCATATGCCCGGACGCACCTGGGTAGGTGGTCAACATGGTCTGGCCTACCTAAAGGATGGGCGCTTTCATCGTCTAGATGTGCCGGCCGCCGGATCATTTCAGAATATCTACGCCTTAATCGCCGTGCCGGCAGAGAAGAACGCTGGAGAATCCGGGATGGATATCTGGGTTCATAGCCGCAGTGGCATCTTTAAGTTGCCTGCAGCGGAGATAGATAGGGTGATAGCTGGCGGTGAAACACTGTTTTACAGCTCTTACGATCACATTGGCCGACTACCCATGGATCCCCACAAAGTATTGCCACTGCCCACTGGGGTCTCTACGCCTGAAGGCTCGCTATGGTTTGCTACCGGACAAGGCGTCGTCCGTGTTGATCCCCATAAACCAAGTGATATGACACATCCACCCGTCATTACCATCCAGGCGCTTATAGCTGATGGTGTCGACGTTGGCATCTCCGCTGCACCTGTTCGTTTATCAGCACCACCGCAAAGGCTTGTTATTGACTATTCTGCGTTAAACCTCACCGCACCCGAGAGCATGCGCTTTCAATACCGACTTAGGGGTCATGATTCAGAATGGGTCGATGCAGGGCGTTCCAGGCAAGCTGTTTTCTCACGCCTGCGACCAGGTGATTACGAATTCCATGTTCGTGTGCTTGATGAGAGTGGGCAATTCTATCGTCCTAAGGAAGCTTTGGTTTTCAGCGTTCCCCGGTCTTTCTATCTACGTCCATGGTTTTTACTGCTCTCTTCAGGGGCGTTGCTGGCGCTCGTGTTCTGGATGTCCCGTGTTTATACGCAAAGGGAAAAGGCCGTCCTTCGAACACGCCTGGAAGAGCGCTTTCATGAGCGTGAGCGCATCGCACGCGAACTGCATGACACCTTGCTGCAAAGCGTGCAGGGCATGATGCTCAGCATCCAGGCGGTGACCGACAGTTTGCCTAAAGAGTCCCATGCTCGTCATGCGATGGAACGTGCGCTGGATCGGGCTGATCAAGTGATGGCCGAAGGCCGGGATCGAATTACGGGGTTGCGCGGTGAAATATCTCCGGCGGAAGATCTGGCTGTTGCATTCCAATTGTTACAGCAGGAGGCCGACGCTTCGGTTTCTGTAGCCTACCGCGTTAGCAACGTGGGGCAGCCGATGCCGCTGCGCAATGAGGTTCGCGACGTTTTCTATCAGTGGGAAGAGAAGCGGTTTTCAATGCATTGCGTCATGCAGAGGCCACGCAGATTTCCGTTACCTTTACCTACGCTAAGGACAGATTCGAGATGCTTGTTGCTGATGACGGAGTTGGCATGGATCCACGCTACCAACGAATGCGCGGGAGACCTGGGCACGGCGGTTTGAGGGGCATATATGAACTTGCTGAAAGAATTGAGGCAACTCTGATGATCGTTAGCAGCGAGCAGAGCGGTACGCGTATCAGGTTGTCATTGCCTGGCACCATTGCCTATGAAAAACCAATCGATGACAAACAAAACCGTTCAATCAGGACAGGGTAAACTTATGGTCGATCATCAGGAGCCCATTTCCGTATTGGTAGTCGATGATCATTCTCTGATACGCGAGGGTATTGCGGCAGTAGTGGGCAATTATGAAGACATAAGCGTGGTGGGTGAAGCTTCCAACGGGCTGGAGGCAATCCGGCTGTACCGGGCAACGCAACCGGACGTTACGCTGATGGATGTTCAAATGCCTGAGCTCAATGGCATTGGTGCCATTAGCGCCATCATGTCGGAGTTTCCGCAAGCATGTATCGCGGTACTCACCACCTACCGAGGTGATGTAAGAGCGTTGCAAGCGATCAAAGCGGGCGCGCGCGGCTACCTCTTAAAAAGTATGCTGCGCCGCGAGCTCATTGACACGATACGCGCTCTGGCAGCCGGTAAACGGCGTTTCCCACCAGAGATCGCGGCAGAGCTGGCGGCCCATATTGATCAGGAAGGTCTGACCGGCAGGGAGCTTGAGGTACTGCAATGCGTCGCTCGCGGCTTGTCGAACAAGGAGACCGCTGTCGCTCTGGCGATCGGCGAGGAGACAGTAAAGGGACATCTTCGGAACATCATGGACAAACTCGGAGCCAACAATCGAACACATGCAGTGACTATTAGCATTCAGCGGGGAATTATCGATCTGTTGTAATAACTCCCCCCCTCTTTAGTGTTGTTTAATGCCTCCCCGTTTGGGGCTGTGTGAGGCCCCGCGCTAACGCCATCCTGTGCTACGACGAATTAAGCAAGTTACCAGAGTTTGCCCTTGGCCAAGGAGCGTGAGCTATGAACGTGAGTGCCAGCACATGTGATCCAGTGAGCAGTACCTCTTCTTGTGGTCTCGAGTGGTTGAAACAGAATAGGCAGCTGCTGACGTTGCTAACGGAAGCGGAGCGAGCGATGGATCATGATCTCGAAATCACTTCGACTTACTTGAATCAAGCGATCGCCTTGCTAACGCTTGAGGGTCAGAGCGAAGGGTCGCAGCGCATACACAGGGGAGGGTTGGCACGGTGGCAGATCTTGCGTGTCAATGAATTCATAAATGAACATCTCGACCAATGCATTCGCACAGCCGAACTGGCTTCACTACTGGGTTTGAGCGTCAGTCATTTTTCGCATGCGTTCAAGCAGAAGACCGGCATAACTCCATTAATGTATGTGTCGGCCAGGCGAGTGGAGGCAGCAGGGCGATATATGCTCTGTACCGAGCGCCCATTAAGCGAAATCGCGATTAGTCTCGGATTTTGTGACCAGTCACATTTTTGTCGAGTATTCAGACGCGAAACAGGCTTGTCACCGCAAACCTGGCGAAAGCTGCATACTGATGTCCTAGCGGAACAACCAGCCAGCCACGAGTCGAACTACCCTAGGCATGATTAAGTAGACGACGAGGGCAACTATGGTCGCGGCGATAATTCCATGACGAACACCCCAGACGGAGATCGCAGGAATTATGTTGAATAGAGGCTGATACAATACTGGAATTATGATAGTTAAAGGCCATATTACCGCGGTTGTTATAAGCCATTGTTTCCATCTAGTGGGTTGCTTGGCTTTCGAAGCCGGGGGTGTGAACCAGAAGTCAATTCCACTTTTGATTTCCAGTTGCTCATCAGAAGCGAGCGCGAACACGATGGACGATAACAACTCCTTGCGGATGTTTGAGCCTAGCCATGCTTCCGCAGCGGAATTGCTGGAAAATCGCACGGCAATCTCAAAAGTGTCGTGCCCTTCGGGGGGGCGAAGTATATGGACACCTTCATGACCCGGAAATTCTGCTGCTGCAGCAATTATTTGCTTTAACCAAGTTTCATAACGTTCTCTGAATTCCGGGCGGACGGTATGCCTGATAATGATCGATCTACCGGCGTTGTTATGCACACTGGGTACCGGTTCTGCTGCTTTATCATTCATGTTGGTTCTCCGTGATCGGTGCGATAGTCATTGAGTCAGCAATTCTTAGGTGCAAAAGTTGATTGCTCAAATTCCATGAGGAGTTTCTTGCTTGAAGGGTTTGCATGCATATTGATTTCGAACTGCAACGCCAATGACCAGTAGTGCAGTGATACCCTCAATGGGTAGTATTAGAGGAGAGAAAAGGATCACGGCTGATGTTAATAACAATATGTAGCGCCCAGTTCCTTCCAGTTCGAATCGTTCTCTTATCAACCAAAGCCCGAACAAATAACCACTGATAGCAACCGCTATGATGTGTAAACCAACTGATTTGGATAAGCTTGAATAGCCGGTGACC
This sequence comes from Halomonas sp. PA16-9, assembly GCF_009728585.1. Taxonomy (NCBI): domain Bacteria; kingdom Pseudomonadati; phylum Pseudomonadota; class Gammaproteobacteria; order Oceanospirillales; family Halomonadaceae; genus Halomonas; species Halomonas sp. PA16-9. The sequence goes on from NZ_CP040451.1 coordinate 2,432,594, forward strand.
ACATCTATCAGTACCGCGACACCCACACCAACGGCTGCCCCAGACATGTAAATCAATAGATGACCGTACCCCCATAGCAATGCTAACGACAAACGCGGGTGGGCAACGTGCTCTTCTTGTGAGAAGTAAACCCACCAAAGTGAGAACATCAAAACCAAAGTAGAGATCACAATGCCAATTAATTCCTTGCTCATGTTGTCGCTTGCAACTCGTTGAATGGCTAGGCTGCCAGCCAGTAGTGTTTCCCCCAGCACAATAATATTAAACAAGCCATACCGCTCAATGAGATGGCGTCGATGCCAAGGGGTGGTGTAGTTACTCTCCGCGTATGCCGGAACCATTAACTCGAACAGGGCACCGAGAGCATAAAAACCTATCAATAGATGTAATGCTAACGGTTGAGCGAGCATCAATCCCACCCAATACACCTGAGCAATTGCGATGCCGACTGCATACCGGCAGGCCGTCAGTCGACGTTCCGGGTCGTGCCTTGCCGCCCTCAACCAAAAGCAAACCATTGCAAGGCGCATAACGACAAACCCTGCGACGATCATGTCTATGTTGTTTGTCTGAAAGAATCGATCGATACCTGCGGCCATAACAAGCGAACCTGCCATAGCCACTATTGTTAATACTCTATGCAGACTGTCGTTGTTGTCGTAAGCAGAGGCGTACCAAGTGAAGTTCATCCACGCCCACCAAATGGCAAAGAAAGACGCTGAGAACTTCAGCACCCCCTCAGTTATGTGGAAAGCTAAAATGGCATGATGAAGACCTGCCGCAGCGGAGGCGACTGCAATGACCGAAACCAGATCAAATAGCAGCTCAAGCGGTGTTGCCACTCGGTGAGGTTCAGCAGCATCTCTTGGCACAAGAGGTAAAATGCCAAGTCTGCTCAGTATTGGTTTACTTTCCATTAGTACCTGCCACCGAATAAATGCGTGCATTGAAGAAGTCGACGCAAAGGTAAGAAGCGATGTAGGCGTGCCAAGTAATACTTCAGACGGTTCTTTGAGTGTTTTCAGGGTATCAATCGAGGGGTGCGCATAAGGCTTTGGAGGAAAGATAAAACAGACTGAACCGCGCTGGCTTGTACAAATGCCCGATGGATTGCACGCGTATGCGGTTTGAGGGCCACTGGTTTCAGTTTGCCATCCTCCCTCGGTTCTATAGGCTGCAATGGTCGCCCATCCAAATGAAAAAGGGGGTTGAAACGCCTTGTGCCTGCGTAACTCTTCTCATGGGTTGGTATGTGTCGACGGTTCAATGTGCTGAAAAGTGGGGAACCACAAATTCACCAATTTCCTGCACCACCTCGTGTGCAGGTCGTTTACCATATTTAAGGTTTAGCGCGACATGGTTCACCACCAATCTCTTGCAGGGCATTGAGGTAATCAATCAGGGAGCGGTAACCCGTTCGGAGTCCAAGGTGAATGGGAGTTGGTGGTTCATCGGGGGTTTCAGAAAGATCTACATACAATGATTGTGAAAACGGCCTGAAACCTTCGGTAAGTGATCGCCATGTCTGAATCGTCCGCGCTTGTTGGTCTACTTGTTGAGGATAATAGAGCCAACCATCTCCGTTTTGCGCGATCCATTCCACCGACTGTCGCGAATTGCCAGTGACCAACACAGGTATGTCATTCAGCATCGGCTTTGGCAATAAGTCGCCGCCCGACATGTTTACGCGTTCAGTCGAAATGTCAGGGAAGTCTTCCTTCCAAACCTGGCGAGACACTGCAAGCGTCTCGCGAAAGAGCTCGCTGCGAGTATCGATGGGTGTCTGAAATGCCGAAAACTCTGAGGGTCTGTCACCCGTTGCTAGTCCTAGGATTAGGCGCTGACCGGATAGACGATCAGCTGACGCCGCCGCCTTTGCAATATGCAGCGGGTGTCGAAGAGTGCTGACAATGCTGCCCGTGGCAAGAGCGATACGGGATGTGTGTGCCATTACATAACCCATGAATACCCATGGATCATAAATATGGCCGACATCACCAAATGAAGGAACGTTCAGGAAAACGTCTCTAAAGAAGAGGGCAGAAAATCCAGATGACTCTGCCATTTTGGCTGTTTTGATCTGTTGTTCGATGTTCATCTCGGGGACTGAGCCCGAATAAGATTCAATAGCGAAGAAAAGCCCGAGGGTCATTTTTTCTTCTTTGAACATCGTAGAATAACCACGATGGTTAGAGAAGTCAGTCATTTGAGAGCTCCCGATAGAAGTTATTGAAGATAAAATTGCATAAAGGAAAATGCCCTAAAAAGTTCATAATGAAAGTTTTAAAAAGTTTCAGCGAGCCGGAACATGGGTAATTTTAGGGGCAGCTTTCACTAAACTGCCCCTCGATATGGTAGACCTTAGGTTCCTCCGCAAAATACGCTTCTAAGCCCATCATGAACATCTGATGGTCTTCACTCTCTTCGAAGCCCGGCGTGTGATCCTCAAGTGACGCCCATCGCACGATCAGGTTGAATAACTCGGGCGTTTCAATCCCTTGCGCGAGCATGTGGCCGCCGTAACCCTTGGCGCGGGTGAGCAAAGGAGCGACCTCGTCAAATGCTCGCCTGAACTGTTCAATCTGTTCTTTGCGAACTGGCAGCAGAGCGATTTCATAAACCATGGGATATTCCCTCAAGTTGAGTTCAATGGTTAAACATTCGCACTTACGAGACGAGCGATGGCTCGACGGCAATTGCGATTTTTCCCCGGAGGCCGTTGTTGGGAGTCTCCAGTAGGGCATGGGCGTCTGGAATATCGGCAAGTGAGTAGACCGCGCCTACATGTGGCTGCAGCTGACCGCGGGCTATCAATGCGCTCAGCTCATCAAGCTTGCCGCGGTTTTGTCGGGTGAAAACGAAGTGATAACTGGCGTTCTTACCCCAGGCCTCCACAAGGTTTTGCGGTTGGGCAATGTCCACAATCGAGACCACGCGGCCAAGCTGCGCGAGTGCGTCGGGGCTGCGCGATAGTGTGTCGCCGCCGATGGTGTCGAACACTACATCCACGCCGTGGCCACCGGTTTCCCGCAGGATGGCGTCAACGTAATCCTCTTTCCCGTAGTCGATGACCACATCAGCCCCTAGGCTTCGGGCGAACTCAAAATTAGCTTCACGCACTGTGGTGAACACCCTGGCACCCATGGCTTTTGCCACCTGAATCGCCACATGACCGACGCCTCCCGCGCCGCCGTGCACCAGGATGCTTTCCCCCACTCTGAGCGCCGCACGCACGACCAATGCTTCCCACACCGTCCCGCCAACCAAGGTCAGGCTGGCCGCTTCGAGATGACTCAGCGAGGGCGGCTTCTTCCCAATGATGCTCTCGGCTGCAACGTGGTACTCGGCATAACTTCCAGGGCCGTCAAAAATTTGCGGCGTGTACCAGACTTCGTCGCCTGGCACGAAGCTCGTTACACCTGGCCCAACGGCTTCGACAACACCTGATACGTCATGCCCGGTAATAGCTGGCAGCGGCACCAGGTCGGGATAGTCGCCACGCCGTACCTGGTAATCCAGAGGGTTGATGGAGGTTGCGTGTACCCGCACCAGCACTTGTCCTGCGTGCGGCACTGGCTTGGGTAACTCGCTAAGCTCGAACGATTCCGGGCCGCCAAATGAGTTAAGTATTTGCGCTTTCATTGTAGATCCTCGCTTCGAGAAAGGGATTTAGGGATGCTTTTCGATGGATGGAGTTGATGGACGATAAGAATAAGTACTGAATCTTCAGGGAGGAGAAGTGACGCCAGGCTATTACAGAAAGTCGTCATGGTTATATCTCTGCTATGAGCAAGCCTGATTTACCAATTAACGAGCGTCGACGGCAATACTTCCCTGCCTGGTCACTGTCGCAAAACACCGCCGCTTGTTATTGGATGACGCTCTGAATTTGAATGAGTATGTGATGAGCGACACCCAAAGACCGTTCGGGCGCCGTAATCTTTTTTACTGCGGATAAACGCCAGCACGTCAGTGTTGAACTGAGCTTCAAACGGCGTTGCCCCTCGGTGAGGTTTCTGTCGAAGCAGGAGTGTGATTGCCCCTCAAAAGCTATGCTGCCCAATGCACCACTATCCCCGCGACCTAGGCGGTTCCTAGGTCCGCCGCGCCTTAATTACACCGAAGTATCAGATAGTTGGATCATTAATATACAGAATCACACAATCATCCCAAGCAAAGATTGTCGTCCAATCATAAGCAGGGAGGGCTTGTGATAGTGAATGGGCATCACATTTTTCAAAGGTGAACCCAATGCAGAACCCCAATAAAGAGGAAGCAAAAATGACAAAGGTTCTTGTTCTCTATTACTCCATGTATGGTCATATCGAAACCATGGCGAACAAAGTTGCTGAGGGCGCTCGTAGCGTCGATGGCGTAGAGGTCACTGTGAAACGTGTCCCTGAAACCATGGATAACGAAGCCTTCAAGGCAGCGCGCGGAAAGGTCGACCAGGACGCATCAGTGGCGACACCAGCGGAGCTGGCCGACTATGATGCTATCATCGTCGGTACGCCAACCCGCTTCGGTAATATGTCAGGGCAAATGCGTACCTTCTTCGATCAGACCGGCGGCCTTTGGGCCAAGGGAAGCCTGGCAGGTAAAGTGGCGAGCGTGTTCACCTCGACCGGGACAACGGGCGGTCAGGAAATGACCATCACCTCTACCTGGACCACACTGGCGCACCACGGCATGATTATTGTGCCTATTGGCTACACCACGCCCGCGCTATTCGATATCTCGAAGGTGAGTGGAGGCACACCTTACGGTGCATCGACCATTGCGGGCGCTGATGGCTCTCGGCAACCTGATGATCGTGAGCTGGAGATTGCCCGCCATCAGGGCGAATATGTCGCCTCCATTGCGTCTAAACTCAAAAGCTAGAGGTTCAATTCGCTGTCGCTGGAACGAAATAGCATCTTCAGTGGCAGTGAGATTGAGAGCACGGCCTGTTCGCTACGCACCCCGAACTCATCAATGTCGTCCTGCTGGAGTTCATTCGCTCATGACGAGGCAAATACCACCGCCATGCACTGACACTAGGTAACCAGCACATGCGGCGAACAACATAGGTGCTTCGTTGACTTCCCGAATCGCCATCAGCCGGCTGAAACCCCAATATTCCTGAATTTTCAGCGCTTAGCCGATTTGCCATACGGCGTTGGCGTTGGTTTCTGGCCGGTGATCATCAGCATCGGCATGCCGCCCAGATACGCGTAGGCACCCGCCGTTACCAGATTCGTTGCGCCCGGTCCCAAGGTAGCCAGGCTGACGCCGGCCTTACCGGTCAGCCGACCATAGGTAGCCGCCATGAAACCTGCGGACTGCTCATGGCGAGTCAATACCAGCTTGATACTGGAATGGCGCAACGACTCCAAGGGGTCCAGGTTTTCTTCACCGGGAATCCCGAACACGTACTCGACACCTTCGTTCTCCAGGCATTGCACAACGAAATCCGCGGCTTTGGCCATTTCTCCGCCTCACTATCTGTGAGCGCTTGCTGTGGTTTTGGAATCAGCGTGCGGCGATAAATCCGGATGCGCAGATGTGCTGCAAGGGGGGCATGCCGGTGGGACTTCCACGAAAGGATCGCATTGCGCTCGACCATAAAAGGCATAGGCGGTAGAAGGGCCTGCAGAAACTGAATGTCGTACAGCAATCCATTGATCGCATAATTGTTCCAAATTCGTACGCTTGTCCAATTTTCAGGTAGCTGTTGTGGAGATAGTAGCGATTACTTTCAGAAGGATTGAAAGACTGATGGTTAACTAAAAATTGGCCACTCTCTACGACATCGCCAAGGTGACAGCTCCGAGTTTACGCCATAGCGACCATCAGTATTCACGAGAGAGTGAACATTGAGACAGAAGGTGTCAGCGCTCTAATTGACGGCGGCGGCCTCGGCGATCGGGCACGACCTGAAACGCTTTCCCGTGTTGCAATCCATTTTCGTGGCCTCGGGCCGCATCTGAGGAAGGACAAGACCATGTGTAGACTTTGCGATCTGAAGACGCCGCTGGCGCCGTGTCTCACGCGCCGCGACGTGCTTAAGGCGTCGGCCCTGGGCGCGGCGGCAACCCTGACCGGCCTTGGCGCCAGTCAGGCGCAGGCGGCCGCGCGCGAACAGGTCGGCCCGCCGCAGGGCGCCGGAGAGCCGGGCCGCCGGGTGCTGCTCAAGGGCGGCACGGTGCTGTCGATGGATGACGGCGTGGGCAACTTCGCCACCGGCGACGTGCTGGTCGAAGGCAAACGCATCGTCGAGGTCGCGGCCTCCATCGACGCTGGCGACGCGGCGGTGATCGACGCGACCGGCAAGATCGTGATGCCGGGCTTCATCGACACCCACCACCACCAGTTTCGAAACCGCGCTGCGCAGCCAGCTGGCCAATGGCATCCTGAACAACGACGGTCGGCCGGTGAACGAACAGAACTACTACGACACGATCCTGCATAAATTCTCGATGGTCTACCGCCCCGAGGACGTCTACATCAACGAGCTGTTCGGTGGCATCGCTCAGCTTGACGCGGGCGTGACGACCGTTATGGATGTCAGCCAGATCCACCACAGCCCCGAACATTCCGACGCCGCCATCGAAGGCCTGCGCGATGCCGGCCGCCGCGGCGTGTTCGGCTATTTCGAGGGCTACGGCGACCGACTGCAATACCCGGCCGACGCGCGCCGCATCAGGGAGCAGTATTTCTCCAGCGACGACCAGCTTATGACGATGGTCATGGGTGGCGAGATCTACATGTCCGGCTGGGAGGCCGCATGGGATGTGGGCCGCGAACTCGACCTGCCGATCGCGCTTCACGTGGTGGGTACTTTCGGCATGCGCGACACCTTCGACCAGCTTGCGCGCGACGGCCGGTTCGGGCCCAACCATATCTTCATCCACATGACCGGCATGTCCGACATGGCGTGGCAGGCGGCGGCGGATGCGGGCAGCCACGTGTCGCTGGCCGTGCCCATCGAGATGCACATGCGCCACGGCTATCCGCCGATCCAGAAATGCATCGACCTCGGCCTGTCGACCTCGTTGTCGACGGATGTGGAATGCACCATGACGGCGGATTTCTTCACCCAGATGCGGCATTTGATAACCCTGCAGCGGATGTGGGTGAATGAGGCCGCGTTGTCGGGTGCCAAGGATTACCCCGCCCTGATGCAGTGCATCGACGCGATCCGTTTCGCCACGATGGGCGGGGCCGAGGGACTGGGCCTTGCGCACAAGGTCGGCTCGCTGACCCCGGGCAAGGAGGCCGACATCATCCTGCTGGATGCGAACGCGATCAACGTGGCGCCACTGAACAACGCGCCGGGCGCGGTGGTGACGCTGATGGAGCGGACCAACGTCGACACCGTGATGGTTGCCGGGCGCATCATGAAGTGGCAGGGCGCGCTTCAGGGCTTCGATGTGCCGCGCCTGCGCTCCGAGCTGGAAACCAGCCGCGACTACCTGTTCGAGGCCGCCGGCATCGAACGCGACCTGTTCGCCTGACCCCGGCGCCCCGGGCCCCGAACCAAGGGCCCGGCCAAGCGTCGTGTCCCGACACATGGCGCCTCGGCCACGGCTGTTACGGCACCGCAAGACGAAAGGGATCCCCATGTATAGGGATCGACACCTTTGCAGCCGAGGTGGCTGAGGTCGAGGGCGTAAGTTGGGAGTTTAGTTGTGGGGAGTGGATGTTCTTTATTTTTTGTTTGCTTTTTATTATCTTTATTTCTAGGTCTAGGCGTGTCTGGAAGGGCGATGTTCGCCGAAGCTTTGCGCCCGGGGTGGATGCTGTTTTGGCGTCCGACGTGTCGGGCCGCTCAGTAACGTGGGGATGAACCATGGCGGCGATTGAGCACTACGACATGATCTGCATCGGCGGAGGCTCTGGTCTGACTGCCGCCTATTACGGGCAGCAGGACGGCAAGTCGGTCGCACTGGTCGATGATCGGCCCGACCAGCTTGGCGGCACTTGCGTGAACCGCGGCTGCATTCCGACGAAGGGCCTGATTCAGGCTGCCGAGGTGATGCAGACAATCCGGCACGCCGCGGACTTTGGTATCCACCTGGATCAGTCGTCGGTTCGTGTCGACTTCCAGGCCGTTCTCGACACGGTCCGTCGGCGGCGCGAAAACGACGCCGCTGACGTGCGCCGCTGGGTGGAGAGCGCCTTCACCCCCTACTATGGCCGGGCGTGTTTTGTGGGCGACAAGCTGATCGAGATGGAGGACGGGCGGCGGCTGACCGGCGAGCGGATCTTCATCGCGGCAGGTGCGCGCCCCGCGATCCCGCCGATCCCCGGGCTGGCGGAGAGCGGGTACCTCACCAACGAGTCTGTCATCTTCGACCTCACTGAACAGCCCGAACACCTGATCATCCTAGGCGGCGGCTACATCGGCTGTGAGTTTGCCCATTTTTTCTCCGCTTTGGGTACCCGCGTAACGGTGATTGACCATTCCGAATGCCTGCTGGCCGAAGACGACGACGTGCGGGCGCTGTTCACGCAGGAGCTTGCCAAGCGGGTGGAGCTCGTGCTGCAATCCGAAGTGCGCCAGGTGCTGGTGCGCGATGGGCAGTGTGGCCTGACCGTTACCACTGGCGATGGCGAACATAGCGTGCTGGGCGATCGGCTCCTGCTGGCCACCGGTCGGCGTCCCAACACCGATGGGCTTTCACTGGAGAAGACGGGGTCGAGCTTAATGATCGCGGCTTCGTGGTGGTCGACGACAGGCTGCGGACCACGCACCCCGACATTTATGCCTATGGCGACGTCATCGGGCAGGGGATGTTCAAGCACACTTCGAGCTACGAAGGTGAGCTTGCCTACCGTAACGCGCACGGTGCCTCCCTTGTTGTCGACTACACCGCCAACCCGCACGCCGTGTTCAGCAATCCGCAGATCGGCTCGGTCGGGCTGACCGAGCGTGCCTGTCGCGACCAGGGCCTCGATTACACCGTGGTCCAGAAGCATTACGCCGATTTCGCCAAGGGCAAGATCGTCGGTTCACCACCGGGCTTTGCTAAACTCCTGGTTGAGAAGGGCAGCGACCGGATCCTGGGCTTCCATATGATCGGTCCCCAGGCAGCCGACTTACTTCACGAGGTGGTGGTCGCCATGAACACTCCGGGAGCCAAGGCGCAACGGGTGCGCGACAGTATCCACGTCCACCCGACGCTCGCTGAGTTGGTCAAGCAAGTGTTCGATGCTACCGCGTAGGAGCCGATGTAAAGCGAATATTTCGCAACAGACGACGTTCAGCGGAAAGCTGGATGATCACCACCATCGAGGACTTGCGTGCCGAAGATTGACGAGATTGTCGAATTTGGTCCGTTTCGCCTGCACGTGGCGGGGCGGATGCTGGAGAGGAAGGGGGGGGCCGTCAAAATCGGCAGTCGCTCGCTCGACCTGCTGATTGCGTTGGTTGAGCGCCTGGAGAAGTGCTTTCCCGGCGGGAATTGATGGCGCGTGCCTGGGCGGGGTTGGTAGTCGACGAGGCCAACCTGCGCGTCAATATCGCCAGTCTGCGCAAATGCCTGGGTGAGGGCAAGGAAGGCACACGCTACATCGTCAACCTCCCCGGCCGCGGGTACAGTTTCGTCGCACCCTTAACGCGAGTGCGGGTCGAGGCTTCGCCCGGGAAATTCGAGACCATCCGACCTCCCGATCCTCGCTCCGGCAATCAGCCACCCGTATCGGTCTCGGAACACTCATTGCCCGAGCGTCTCGGACGGCTCATTGGGCGCGATGCTTCAGTCCGCGCAGTGGGCGAGATGCTCACCAAACATCGATTCGTGAGCATCATCGGTCCGGGGGGAATGGGTAAGACAACTGTCGCGATCTCCGTGGCACACACGATGCTCGAAGCTTTTAACGGCGCCGTGTACTACGTCGACCTTGTCTCGGTCAGCGACGCCTCGCTTGTTCCTAGCGCGATTGCTTCCGTGCTTGGCCTAAAGGTGCAAGTGCAAGATCCCAAGCCGAGCATCCTGGCGTTTTTTGGCGCCCGAAGAGCGTTGCTCGTATTGGACAATTGCGAGCACCTTATCGACGAGATTGCGCTTCTCGCTGAATGGCTTTATACATCCGCGCCTCAAACCCACTTGCTTGCGACAAGTCGCGAGTTATTGCGTGTTGAGGGCGAACACGTCCACATTCTTCCATCGCTCGATGTTCCCCCGGTCATTGAGGGGATGACAGCCTCCACTGCGATGGCGTTTCCCGCCGTCGAGCTTTTCATGGATCGAGTGGCGGCAAGCGGGGTGCAGGAGACGCTGACGGATGAGATGGTCCCGCTCGTCGCCGAGATCTGCCGAAAAACGGATGGCATTGCCCTGGCAATCGAATGGGCAGCCGGTCGGGTGCGCTCGCATGGCCTGCGTGGAACCGCGGAATTGATCAACAGCCGCTTCAACCTTCTCTGGCAGGGCAGGCGCAGCGCGCTTCCCCGGCATAAGACGCTCCAGGCGATGCTTGATTGGAGTTACAACCTGCTATCCGAGAGTGAACGCCGCGTGCTGTATCGGTTATCCGTGTTTGTGGGTCCGTTCCAAATGGAAGCGGCGCATTGGATCGCAGTGGACACTGTCCTTACGGAGGCCGAAGTGACAGCAGCAATCGCAAGCCTCAGCGATAAGTCACTGCTGTCGCCATCGATCCTCAACGGATCGAGCTATCTGCGCCTCCTGGATACGACGCGCACTTACGCGTCGGCAAAATTGGCGAAGTCGGGCGAGGTTAACGCCGTCTCACGCAAGCTTGCCGAGTATCTCATTGCGCACCTCAACCGAAATCATGAGCGTCAGAATGGGCGGCGGGCCATGGATCGTGATTTGATTCAGGTCGGCAACATGCGCACTGCGCTTTTATGGGCATTCTCCGAGGCTGGTGAGGGTGAGTTGGGCGTTCGTTTAGCAGCGCTCGCTGCACCGTACTTATTGGAATTATCGCTGCTGGACGAGTGCCATCGCTGGTGTCAAGCCGCGCTATTGCGACTGGGTTCCCGTGAAAGCTCGACGACACACCTCATCCTGCAGGAAGCGCTGGCGATCTCCGCACTATTCACTCGCCGCAATGGAGATGAAGTCCGTATCCCGATCGAGCAAGGGCTGCGTCTTGCGCGAACCTTGAACGACCCCGAACGCGAACTCAGACTGCTCGCAGGACAGCATATCTTCATGTGCCACATCGGTCACTTCCGTGAGGCGGTCGAGGTAAGTCAGCGCAGTATCGAACTAGCACGCAGGGTCGGTTCTCCCGCAGGTATCGTCATGTCTGAGTGGATGCTTGGGGCAGCGTATCACTTGGTCGGTAATCAGACGCACGCCCTACAGCACATCGAAAAGGGCTTCAAGCAAGCTGCGGTGCATGGCACGTTAAAGGTCGACCTGCTTGGCTTCGGACATCAGATCCGTGCGCTCACCGTTCTGGCACGTACGCTCTGGTTGAGCGGTACCCCGGATCGCGCCGCCCAAGTTGCGTATCAAGCAATTGAGGAAGCTGAGCAGACAGAGCAACCGGTAAGCATGCTCATCGTATTGCTATACGCCTCCCCGGTGTTTCTGTGGAGGGGAGATGTAGAGGAAGCGGAAGCGCTGGTGAGCCGTCTCAACCAGCACTTCAGTCGTTATTCGTTTGGTCCGAGGGCGGCTTTAGGCCTCGCGCTCTCAGGCGAACTGGCTTTGCTCAAGGGAGAACTGTGGACGGCGGCAGGCAGGCTTTGCGATGCGCTTGACAACCTGTATGCGGAGAAACTTGTCATGTTCACGACGTCGCTGAGCCGATCGTTGTCCGAAGCGTTGCTCGAATGCGGGATATTATGGAAGCGGAAGCAATGATCACCGCGGCACTTGAACAAGCCGAGGCTCGAGATGAATCATTTGACATGCCTGAGCTATTGCGTACGCACGCGCAGATCGGGATTGTTTCCGGTCGGCTGGATATAAAATCGGCTGAGGCAACGTTGCGGCATTCGATGGCGCTTGCAAATAGTCAAGGCGCGCTCAGTCTGGAATTGCGCTCAGCCATGGCTTTGGGTGCACTGCTTACAAACCAGGAGCGGGCTGAGGAGGCCTACGCGATCTTGGCGAAGGTTTACGACCGCTTTACAGAAGGACACGAAACGCGCGATCTCAGAACCGCCAAACAGTTGATCGAAGCCTGGCGTCCGACCGCTAGGGCATCGGAGTACCGCACCAGTGATTGACCTAGCAGCCAGACCATTCGTCTGTTACGCGGTTTCACACCAATTTACAAGCGCTCCAGCCTGTGACCTCGGAGAATAAGAGAAAATAATTCGAGGGCGTTCACGCCTTGCAGGAGGTGTTTGCTTGGCCACTCACACAAGCGGTTCGATTCTTCCTCCAATAGTCGCACAGTTCATCGAAGCTACGAATGCCGGTGACCTGTTCCGCCTTCTTGAAGCCTTCGCGGCGGACTCGATTGTTAACGATCAGCTACAACAATGGCGCGGGCTGGCTGAACTAAGCGAGTGGGCCGAGCGCGATGTTATCGGGCAGCAGCTATCACTTCGCACAACTCATTGCCTCCCGCACTACGGCCACTTTGTTGTCGCGGCCCACGCCGACGGAAATTTCGATAAGCGTGGGTTGCCCGATCCACTGGAAGTTCTGCTCTATTTTACTCTCTCCGAAGACAAGATAGTGCAATTGATCATTCTGCGAGATCGTTCGGGCACCTCTTCTTTCGATGCATCTTTTCGCAGCTCAGGGTAGAGGCGCTAGGCTTTGTACGAAACTGTCTGCGCGATAAAGCTTCCTGCTTTTACAGAGTTTTTCACCTTCTTACTTAGCATGTGGGCGTATTCGTTTAATTATCTTCAGCATGTGGATCGAAAGCCTCAAACGATCACAAGCGGAGGAAACCCCATGAGCAGTAATGCAGGGTTGGTCACCGATGCTCGTGAACAGAGCCGGCAGATTGAGGTTGCGTTGGCAGCGACTTTGTTGGAGTTGCTCACTGTGGCGCAATCCAAGGTTGAGCTTGATCATCAGGCTGCGCAAGCATGTATATCCCGCGCGACGGCGTTATTGGCCGCCAGTCTGGAACGAGACGTCAGACCTAAAGCCGAGGGCGCATTCCGCGGTAAAATACCGCGTTGGCAGGCGAAACGTCTGATAGCTTATATCGACGAGAATATAGACAAGCCTATAAGGAGTACTGATCTAATCGCGCTCACAGGAATGAGTCCTGGACATTTCTTTCGAACCTTCAAGGCAACATTCGGCCAAGCTCCGTTCGTCTATATCGCACGCCGGCGCGTCGAGCACGCACAGCAGATGATGCTGATGACCAATGACCCCCTTTGTCTCATCGCACTCGATTGTGGGCTGTGCGATCAGTCCCACCTCACGCGCTTGTTCCGGCAGTTCGTGGGTACAACGCCGGGTCAATGGCGACGGGAATATGTCAGCGGGTCGTTAACCGACCCGAAGTTCAAAGCGGTGTTTCCTAGCGAACCCGTTATCAGGCTGTGAGTCATGAATGTTAAAGGTCAATCAACGGCTGTTGTTGCATGACCTATCTCATCGCAAGACGGGCATAGCACCTTCCCCAAAAAACATAATTGAGACCTCTTTCATGGCTATCAGCTACAAACCGGAGCTCAAGTATCCCGACTATCAGGATCTGAGCGAGCAGGTTCGCTTTCAAAGCACAGAAGGTAAGATCTGGTTCGGCGAGCAGCGTATGCTGTTGATGCAGGTGTCGGCGATGGCTAATTTTCGCCGTGAGCTCGTCAATAGTCTCGGTATCGAACGCGCCAAAGGATTTTTCCTGCGCCTTGGCTACCAATCTGGACTAAAGGACGCGGAAATGGCCCGCAAGCTCAGGCCAAACAGTCCGGAATTTGAGATGTTTCTAGTTGGACCGCAGCTGCACTCCTTGAAAGGCATGGTCAATGCGAAGCCGATCCAGTTAGAGGTAGATCAGGAGGCCGGCCACTTCTACTGCGAGCTTGAATGGATCGATTCCTTCGAGGTCGAGGCCTGCCAGACCGAGCTGGGCCTGATGAAAGATCCTGTTTGCTGGTCTCTGGTGGGCTACGCGTGTGCGTACAGCTCTTCGTTCATGAACCGCGAAATCATCATCCAGGAAACGAGCTGTCGCGGGTGCGGCGATGAGCGCTGCATCATCATTGGAAAACCGGCTGAGGAATGGGAGAACGCCGCAGATTTTAAGCGCTACTTTCAAGCTGATCCAATCATCGAGGAGCTGTATGATCTTCAGTCACAGATCAGCTCACTGCGCACGAACCTGAAGAAGCAAGAAGGTCAGTTCTACGGTATTGGACAATCCCCTGCTTACAGGGACGTATGCAAGACGATCGACAAGGCAGCCCAGGGCAAGGTGTCGGTTCTGTTGCTGGGAGAAACCGGCGTCGGCAAAGAGATCATCGCACGGAGCGTTCATCTTCGCAGCGAGCGCGCCGAGCAAGCTTTCGTCGCGTTGAACTGTGCCGCCATTCCGCCGGAGCTAATTGAGGCTGAATTGTTTGGCGTCGAGAAGGGCGCATATACCGGCGCAAATCAGACCCGCCCAGGGCGCTTCGAGCGCGCCAGTGGCGGAACCATTTTTCTGGATGAAGTGGTGGAACTGACGCCCAGAGCGCAGGCGTCCCTGCTACGGGTATTGCAAGAGAGTGAACTTGAAAGAGTGGGAGACTCACGAACCCGCCAAGTCGATGTGCGAGTAATCGCTGCCACCAATGAGAGCCTCGCTGACGCGGTCGAGGCGGGCCGGTTTCGCGCGGATCTTTATTACCGCTTGAATGTGTTTCCTGTGCAGATCCCCCCCTTGCGCGAGCGGCTTGAGGACCTGCCGCTGCTGGTCGAGCACTTTCTAAGCAAGTTTCATCTGCAGTACCACAAGCGTACGCTAGGTTTATCAGATAAGGCTCTGGAACTGTGTCTCCATTACGCCTGGCCCGGAAATATACGCGAACTGGAGAATGTACTTGAACGCGGTGTCATCCTCACCAACAACAACGAAACTATAGTACAAGAAGCACTCTTCGCGGTCTTCCCCAAGACAGGCAATCCGGACGGTGATCGTCTCAACGCCGACGGTGAGCTGGTACAGCCCACAGACATGGAAAGCACCGCCGATTGGGTCACGCAGATCTTCGAAAGGAACGTGAGCCTGGAAGCTGTGGAAGAACAGCTGATTCGACAGGCGATGGAGCTTGCTCAGCAAAACGTTTCGCAAGCCGCTCGTATGCTCGGCCTGACCCGACCTGCACTGGCTTACCGTTTGAAGAAAAGTGGCATCCTCAACGACGGCGGCGCTGACTGATTTCAATCAGCTTTCTCTCGGGCGGCTCCCGGGGAATTGTGGCCGGTCTGTCATAAGCACCACCGCGCCATTAATCAAATCCGCAACGCGCCGCTATCGTTTCACCATATCATCAATCCAGCCTCCCTCCGCAAAGCCCTGGACTTTATCCAGGCCCCCAGTGGCAAGTGCATCAAGCTGATAAATATATACTTTTAATAGAGGTTGCTCTAGTGGCATAGCTGTTGCTATTACCCTATCAGTTGCTTTCTATAGAAAAACACTCAGCGGCATATGTTTGGTTACAGATTAGTAAAGCAGCCAACCTAGAGATCAATTAATACTATTGATCATTTTATCAAGACTATTGATCACCAATAGTCCTAACATAGGAGTCAGAATGCTTAGCACCGAACAACATTAGTTGTCGGATCAACCACTACTAATCAAAAGAGAGTTTCTATCATGAAAATGTTATACGCAGCTTTAATCATTGCATTAACACTTGTTTCAGGTGTGGCACTCGCGGAGCGAGGTTCGGATGAAGGTAGCCGGATTATTTCTCCTGAATCCACTTCAACGCAAAAAGACAGTGAAGAAAAATACTTTTCACCGTCCGATTTGACCGATAAAAACCCTTAAATGTTGCTGGATAGATTGAGTTTAGCCAGTATTGTCGGGCAGGTTTAGCACTCTTAAGCCTGTCCGACACCTTGCAATATTTAGACTACCTCAAACACTTGTGTTGTTTGGCCGAAAATTAAACAACTGCTTTTAAGAAATATGTGTCGATAATAAAAGTTTTAAAAGCCGCTTTAATTATTGTAATAACGTTTATTTCAGACGTCGCACTCGCAGAGCGAAGCTCGTGTGAAGATACTCGGTGCCTCCATTACGCCTGGCCCGGAAGTAGCCGTGAATTAGAGAATCCGTTCGAACGCGGCTTCATCCTGACCGACAGTAACGAAACCATAGGACCAGATGCGCTCTTCGCGGTCTTCCCAAAGACAGGGAAAGCACCGCAGTGGCATTGATCAAATCCGCAACGCTCCGCCATCGCTTTACCATATGATCAATCCAGCCTCCCATAGCTAAACCCTGGACTCGAACTATTTTGCACAAATGAAAAGTATATCTGTTTGATAAATATATATTTTTATATAGATCGCTCCAGCGGCATAGTCGTTGCCTAGATGTTATCAGTCGCTTTGTACACATCAACCCTCAGCGGCATGTGTTTGGTTGCCTATGTGATCTTGCAAGCGGTAGTTCTCGCAAGGCATGCCGATCTCATCTAGCTAGATTAAATAATCTGGAGAACTCTATGAGCAGGCCTGAATTTTTAGTTACTCCCAGCAACGTTGAGAAAGCGCCATCCAGCCGTCCTGAGCTTGTAAAGCAGGCGAAACAACTGCTCACGTTGCTGATGGAAACAGAGCAGACCATTCATAGTGATCCCGATATCGCTTCGACCTATCTTGATCAGGCGATTGCCTTGCTGGCGGTCGACAATCAAAGCGAGCCTTCGCCGTGTAAACATAGGGGTGGGCTGGCACGCTGGCAGGTATCACGCGTAGACACATTCATAAGTGAGCATATCGACCACTGTATAAGGACAACCGAACTTGCATCGTTGCTAGGTTTGAGTGTCAGTCACTTTTCACATGCGTTCAAACAAACGACGGGCGTCACTCCGCTAACGTACGTCGCTGCCGCGCGAGTGGAGGCTGCAAGGCAAGACATGCTGTGTTCGGCGCGTTCTTTGAGTGAAATTGCGCTTAGACATGGATTTTGCGATCAGTCACATTTTTGTCGTGTCTTCAGACGCGAAACAGGCCTGGCGCCGCAAACTTGGCGAAAGCTGCATGCACCCAAAGCCCGGTTGCAGGCAGCCTTACTTGGTTCTTCAACCCCTCAAACTGCTCAAGTCAGCAGGACATGATGATTAGCGTCAGTGCAGCTGTATAACCGCGACATCTTGAAAATCTACCCTGGCGGATCGTATGGGCTGGTGCGCCTTACTTAAACCGAAGCATCAGATGGTTGGAACGTTCATATATAGAAGATCACACAATTATCCCAAGGCCAAGATTGTCGTCCAATCATGCGCGGGGATGGCTTGCGATAGTGAATGGCCGTTTTACGGCATCCATCATATTTGTCAAAGGTGAGCCCAATGCAGAACCCCAAGCTTGAAGTCCTTACGCCCAGCAATTCACAGTTGATTTTCATCGACCAACAGCCGCAGATGGCCTTTGGCGTTCAGTCAATTGACCGCCAAGCTTTGAAGAACAATGTCGTTGGCTTGGCCAAGGCTGCGAAAGTGTTCGGTATCCCGACGATCATTACCACCGTCGAAACCGAAAGCTTTTCGGGTCACACCTATCCTGAACTGCTGGAAGTGTTCTCTGATGCGCCCATCCTCGAACGCACGTCGATGAACTCCTGGGACGACCAGAAAGTACGCGATGCGCTCAAGGACAACGGCCGAAAGAAAGTTATTGTTTCCGGCCTTTGGACAGAAGTCTGCAATACCACTTTCGCGCTCTCGGCGATGCACGATGCCGGGTACGAAATCTATATGGTAGCTGACGCTTCCGGCGGCACCAGCCAGGCGGCCCACGACTTCGCGATGCAGCGGATGATCCAGGCTGGGGTGGTGCCAGTGACATGGCAACAAGTGTTGCTGGAGTGGCAGCGTGACTGGAAAAACCGCGATACCTACGACGCGGTGATGGCGGTGGTGAAAGAGCATTCCGGCGCTTACGGCATGGGTGTTGATTATGCCTACACCATGGTGCACAAAGCGGAGGAGCGTGTGAAGCATGGCCCCACGCTGGCGCCGGTTCACGCTGAGATTTAGGCCGTAAGGAGTATCCACCATGTCCGATTCTGCTCCTGACATTATCTTCCATAACGGCCAGATCACGACGCTTGATAGGGCGAACCCTAACGCCTCTGCCGTCGCGATCAAAAATGGCAGGTTTCTGGCCGTCGGTTTGGATCAGGAGGTCATGGCCTTGGCCAGTCCAGGCACCCAGATCGTTAATCTCCAGCGGCGTAACGTACTGCCCGGCCTGTTCGACAACCATACCCACGTAGTGCGCGGCGGCTTGAGCTACAACCTCGAACTGCGTTGGGATGGAGTACGCTCGCTGGCCGATGCAATGGACATGCTCAAGCGCCAAGTCGCCATCACCCCCGCACCGCAGTGGGTGCGCGTGATTGGTGGCTTTACCGAGCATCAGTTCGTGGAAAAACGCCTGCCGACCCTGGCAGAAATCAATGCGATCGCCCCTGACACGCCGGTGTTCCTGATGCACCTGTATGACCGTGCGTTGCTTAATGGTGCTGCCTTGCGCGCTGCTGGCTATACCCGGAACACGCCCGAACCGGCTGGCGGCCAGATCACCCGCGATGCCAACGGCAATCCCACCGGCCTGCTGCTAGCCAAGCCCAACGCGATGATTCTCTACTCCACGCTCGCCAAAGGGCCGAAGCTGCCGTTCGACTACCAGGTTAACTCCACTCGCCACTTCATGCGCGAGCTGAATCGTCTCGGCGTGACCGGCGTGATCGATGCGGGTGGCGGCTTCCAGAATTACCCAGAAGACTATGAAGTTATCCAGAAGCTTTCTGACGAAGGGCAGATAACCGTTCGTCTGGCCTACAACCTGTTTACGCAGAAACCTAAGGAAGAAAAGGAAGACTTCCTGAAATGGACGTCCAGCGTAAAGTACAAGCAGGGCGATGACTATTTCCGCCACAACGGCGCCGGCGAGATGCTGGTGTACTCGGCTGCCGATTTCGAGGATTTTCGTGTAGAACGCCCCGACATGCCGCCAGAAATGGAGGGCGAGTTGGAAGAAGTCGTGCGTGTGTTAGCAGAAAATAAGTGGCCCTGGCGGTTGCACGCCACCTACGACGAAACCATTACTCGCGCACTGGACGTGTTTGAGAAGGTTAATCAGGATATTCCGCTGGACGGTATTAACTGGTTCTTCGACCATGCTGAGACCATCTCTGATAAATCCATTGAGGTATCGCGGTGCAGCACCGCATGGCCTATCAGGGCGAATATTTTGTCGAACGTTATGGAGCCCGCGCTGCCGAGGCGACCCCTCCCGTCAAACGCATGCTCGAGAAGGGCGTTAACGTCTCTGCTGGAACCGATGCTACCCGCGTGGCCTCGTATAACCCTTGGGTGTCGCTATCGTGGATGATCACCGGAAAAACGGTCGGAGGTCTCGGCTTGTATCCGCGAGATAACCTGCTTGATCGAGAGACGGCGCTGCGCATGTGGACCGAGAAAGTGGCCTGGTTCTCCAACGAGGAAGGAAAGCGGGGCTGCATTAAGGCAGGTCAGTTCGCTGACTTTATCGTACCGAGTAGAGACTTCTTCAGCGTGCCTGAAGAGGAGATCTCTTTCCTGACCTCCGACCTGACGGTAGTGGGTGGGCGCATTGTCTATGGTGACAATGATTTTGCGCCGCTGGACGACAATTCACTGCCGCCTGCCATGCCGGACTGGTCGCCGACACGCACCTTCAAGGGCTATGGTGCCTGGGGCGAGCCCGAAGGTGCGGGTAAAAACTCCCTAGCACCGCGGCACGCCCAAGCGATGGCCAGCTGTGGCTGTGCTAGCGCCTGTGGCCTACACGGCCATGATCATGCCCGGGCCTGGGCATCTAATGCGCCGACGTCGGATCTTAAAGGTTTTTTCGGTGCTCTCGGCTGCTCCTGCTGGGCCGTGTAAAGGTGAACACCTAATGCATACGTACGTTTCGTTGGAGCAAAGACTCCTTGGGTTGCAGGAGCTAGAAACATGAGTAAGGCTCAATCCACTCATCTTTCTGCATCTCCGGACAGTGCTTTTGCTCCGTTGCGGCAGACCCTATTTGCCGTCATCTGGGCGGCTACCATTATCGGCAGCATTGGTAGTTTCGTGCGTGATGTGACCAGTGCCTGGCTGGTGACTGATCTATCCTCTTCGCCAGCGGCCGTCGCTATGGTTCAGGCTGCCGCTGCTCTGCCGGTTTTTCTCTTGGCGATCCCGGCAGGTGTGCTTTCCGATATGCTCGACCGGCGTAAGCTGCTGATCTGCGTTCAGCTTCTGCTTGCCAGTGTTAGCGTTTGCCTCGTCATTCTATCGCTTACAGATCAGCATTCTGTGGCATCACTTATAATGCTTACTTTTATAGGGGCATAGGCGTTGCTCTGATGGGGCCAACTTGGCAGGCTATCGTCCCCGAGCTGGTAGACAAGAAAGACTTCAAGAACGCAGTGGGGCTTAACTCGCTGGGAATCAACATTGCCCGTGCCGTAGGTCCCGCTTTAGGCGGGCTGCTGTTGGCCAGCATGGGGGCAGCGTTTACCTATGGAGTAGACGTTCTGAGCTATGCAATTGTCATCGCTGCGCTGATTTGGTGGAAACGACCAGCAACGCAACGGGATGCCTTATCCGAGCGCTTCCCCGGTGCTTTCCGAGCTGGGCTGCGCTATGCCCGCGCTAGTCGTGAGCTGCATGTTGTCCTGCTGCGCGCTTTTCTCTTCTTTGCGATGGCCAGTGCAGTCTGGGCACTGTTGCCGCTAGTGGCACGTCAGTTACTGGAAGGTGGCCCTGGATTCTATGGCATATTGCTTGGCGCAGTTGGCCTGGGCGCAATCGGCGGGGCTATTATTATGCCTCGCTTACGTATGTATCTTAACGCCGACGGCCTACTTCTAACATCGGCATTGGTCACTTCGGCAGTCATGGCTTTGCTATCCCTGTCGCCGCCTAAATGGCTCGCAGTGTCCTCTCTGCTGATCCTTGGTGCCGCTTGGATTACAGCGTTGACGACCCTCAATGGCGTCGCCCAGGCAATTCTTCCCAACTGGGTACGTGGCCGCTCTCTGGCGGTATATCTGACTGTGTTCAATGGCGCCATGGCCTCAGGCAGTTTGGCATGGGGGATAATCGCTCAAGGGATTGGCGTGCCGTTGGCATTACTATCTGGCGCAGTCGGGCTAGCAGCGATCGGATCTATTGCACATCGTATTAAGCTGCCCAAAGGCGAATCAGACTTAATGCCGTCGAATCATTGGCCTGAGCCACTGACAGCCACTCCCGTCGAGTATGACCGCGGACCGGTGCTTATCCAGATAGAGTATCGAGTAGCCCTCGAAGATCGTTCAGCCTTTCTGAAAATATTGGCTAGGCTCTCAGCCGAAAGACGGCGCGATGGGGCCTATGCTTGGGGCATTACCGAGGATTCCGCCGATCCCACCTTGATGTTGGAATGGTTCCAAGTCGAATCCTGGGCCGAGCATCTGCGTCAGCATAAGCGCGTTTCTAAATCAGCCGCAGAAATCCAAGAAGAAGTTCTGCGTTTCCACCAAGGGGAGGAACGCCCGATTGTGCGCCATTTCCTGACTTTCAATCATCCCCATGAAGGCCGAACGTAAGATCTGATTCAATCGGCTAAGTACGAAGCTTAGTGCTAATTTTAAGTACAGGTCTTAAGTGCTGGTCTTAAGTGCTATTGAAAGAAAAGGCTCCTGATAACTATTAACTTATAGAAACACATACTGAGTTGTTTGCTGAGTAATACGATAAGGAGAAAGCAATGTCTGGTACACCTGAAGCTTCTTTTACCATTGAGCATGAAACCAGTGATACCAAGGGGCGCTATGTAGTCAAGCTCAATGGGGCTAAAGCAGAGATGACCTATTCGAAAGCGGGTGATTCGATGATCATCATTGATAGCACTGAAGTGCCTGATGCCATGCGCGGACAAAAAGTGGGTGTTGCGTTAGTCGCAAAAGCGGTCGAAGACGTTCGCACCTCGGGCAAGAAAATCATGCCGTTATGCCCATTTGCAAAGGCACAGTTTGCGCGCCACTCAGAGTGGCACGATGTGCTTTTGTAAGGTGCGTACTCCATTTTCCTACCTCTCACTTCTGGAGAAAACCTATGAGTTGGATGCCTGATTTAGAGCCAAAATGCCCATCCGCCGGTAGCTTGAATGATATAGAGACACTAATTGTTCCACGCGCTCGGGATTTGGGTGGTTTTGAGGTGCGACGTGCACTGCCTGCCCCGAAACGGCAGATGGTGGGGCCGTTCATCTTTTTTGATCAGATGGGGCCCGTTGAGTTTCTTAACGACGAAGGCATTGATGTTCGCCCACATCCCCATATTGGGCTTGCCACGGTTACGTATCTATATCAAGGGGAGTTCCAACACCGCGATAGCCTGGGTACCAACCAAATGATTCATCCTGGCGCGGTTAATTGGATGGTGGCGGGCAATGGGGTCACCCATTCGGAGCGCACCAGTGCTATAACTCGTCAAAACAAGCACTCGGTGTTGGGGATACAGACCTGGGTGCGCTTCCCGAAGCTTATGAAGATCAGCCTGCCAGCTTTGAGCATCATAGCGAGGAGTCGCTACCGATGCTGGAAGGCGAGGGTAAGGAAGTGCGTTTGATCCTGGGCACGGCCTGGGGGGAGCGGGCGCCGGTGCAAACCTTCTCTGAAATGTTCTATGCGGATGCGATACTGCAGCCAGGGGCAAAGCTTCCATTGCCGGATGGCCATGAGGATCGTGGTATTTATGTCATGTCCGGTAGTGTCATTATCGCAGGGAAACCTTTGAAGCTGGCCGCATGATGGTGTTCAGACCAGGCGACCCGATAACGGTGGTAGCGGGCGAATCCGGAACTCGGCTGATGCTGCTCGGCGGTGAAACCCTGAATGGCCCCCGTTATATATCCTGGAACTTCGTTGCCTCTTCGCGAGAAAAGCTGGAGGCCGCCAAGCAGGCTTGGGTAGAAGCGGATTTTGAGAATGGTCGCTTTCGTCTTCCCCCCGGAGACGATGCTGAGTTCATTCCTTTTCCTGGAGAACCTGCTAAATAACGCCCCAAAAAAGCTGGCTGCCTTAAGCAGTCAGCTTATACTTCACTCGTAGGAGTGCCAGCGAATTGAGCTACCAGCCGATGTCGGATCTCAATCAGTGCTTACGCAAAGGCCTCCATACATAACATCCGACTATATCTTTCCAGATACATAGTGATGTTTTTGAGCAATAGCGAGAAGTGTTTGCAAAACTCTATTCTATAAGGCATCGCTTGGGAGCGAGCTACTTGGCGAGCACAAGGGGAAAGCCCAACCATGAAGTTAATCGCCTGCCTTTTTCCAACATTTGGGCACTTAGTAAAAAGCGCTTATGCCCATAAAGATGCTAAACAGCATTAACACTCCTCCGGCCGCGCGCTTACCCCAAACGGCGGCGCCTGGTGTGGCCACCTTCGCTATCATTTTTCTTGCTGCTAATGCGTAAGCGCTCGACACGATCAGTTTGATAAACACAAATAACAGTATGAGGGAAGGAACGCAGAAATGTGCGACACCTGTTGGGCACTTACGAATTGCGGCAACAGCGATGAGAAAAATAGAATCGCCTTGGGGTTGCTGAGCCCAACCATAAACGATTGTCGCCAAAGTACGGGTATGCTTTGCAGCGTTGTAGGCTGATCGCTGGAAATACGAACCCTTTGTGCCAGGCGAAACTGCTGCATACCCAGCCATAAAAGATAAACAGCACCGGCAACCTTGACGGCCATAAACACCGTTGGATTTGCCTCCAGTAGCGCACCGACCCCCAGTAGTGAGCAAGCCGCGAGCCCAGCAATAGCCACCAAATCCCCGGTGAGTATCAAGATGGCCCGGCCGGGGCCATGCACCAGCGCGTTGTTTACCAAAAGAATTGTCGAAGGGCCCGGCGAGCCAACTTGCATCGCCGCAATCATGGCGAATAACAGATAGTCAGTGAGCAACATAGTGAACACTCCTTAGCCAATGAAACGTCAATATGTTGCTATGCTAGAAGTAAAGTGGCTCATATAAGAGAGCCATATAAACGAGATTGATACGAACCATTATGGTTAAAGGAAAAAACACAGCTGGGTTAGACCTACCTTTACCCACCAGCCCCGTCGGTGTAACGAAATCTGAACTGGCCTACCAAGCCATGCGCGATGGGATTGTGAATGGGTTGCTACAGGCGGGTGACCGGTTGCCATCCACACGCGTACTCTCGCAACGTTGGGGGGTAGGGCGTGGTACGTTGGAAAGTGTCTTTGAGCGTTTGCAACTCGAGGGTTACATCTCCCGCAAAGTGGGGTCTGGAAGCCGTGTCAGTGCCACTATCCCAGACCGATATTTGACGGCGCAAACGACGGCGACCCACCATAAAGAGCCAGCGATGGTCGAAGCGGCGCCCGTTAGCGTAAGAAAACACTACCAAGCCCAGGTAGGAGTACCTTTTGTTGCCCGGCTTGCCAGCCCGTTGCTTATTTCACCTGCTGAGTGGGCCGCGCATCTACAGCGGGCCATGGCAGCTATGCAGCCCGAGCAGATGTGTAGCGTTGAGCCGCAAGGCGCTTGGGTATTGCGGGAACAGATTGCCAAGTACTTGCGTAACCATCGGGGAATCGATTGTCTGGCAGAGCAGATACTCATCACTAACGGCATTCGCCATAGCATTGATCTGGTCGCGCGCTGTGTAGTAAAGCCTGGTGATCATGTGTGTGTCGAGGATCCTGGTTATCCAGCTGTACACCAAATATTTGAAGAAGCAGGCGCTAACCTGCTTTACGCGCCTATTGATCAGGAAGGGCTTAATTTGGGTGGCATAATAGGCGCAACTGAATGTCGTATTGCCTATGTGACACCGGCGCACCAGTCACCGCTTGGCGTTATCATGTCGGCGACTCGCCGTTTAGAGCTTCTTGACTGGGCCCAAAGCAACAACACCTGGATCATCGAGGATGATTACGATAGCGAGTTCAACTATCAAAGCGCGCCGTTACCAGCGCTAAAATCCATCGACACGATGAATCGAGTAGTCTATTGCGGGAGTTTTAATCAGGCGCTTTTTTCCAATTTGAGGCTTGGCTATATGCTTGCTCCACCAGAACTACAGCGAAAAGTGCTCGAATTGTGGCATACGGTAGGGCGTAGTGTGGGAGTGTCGGAGCAACTGGGGTTGGCGGCGTTTATGAAAGGCCCTGCTTTCTTACGGCATTTACGCCGTTCTCGGCAGGAGTATCAGACGTTGCGTGACATCGTGCTTGAAACCTTGAGGGCCGAAGCGCCGGGGCGCTATCGCATTAGTGGCGAACATGCAGGCTTCCACCTGATTCTGTGGTTATCGCCGGATCAAGACGAAAACATGTTAATCCATGCAGCGGAACAGCAGGGAGTAGTGCTACAACCGCTTCGGCACTGCTGCCGTGAGATTGAATTAGCGCCTGCCATTGTGTTGGGTTTCGCAGCGCTAACACGGGCACAGGCAAAATATGCCGCTCGTAAGCTTGGGCAATTACTGCTTCCAACACCCAGTTAGCTGGTGACTTTTTCGCTTGGTCAACCGGGCCGATAAATCTCGGTTTCTCCTCGGTGCGCATTGAAAAGCCTTCAGGCGAGCTGACAATGAGACCTCGTCTTAGCGCTCTTTCACGGTGATCTTCGCGACGGCGGCCGCTCTATCCCGGAGCGCAGTCTGGCTAAGTATCCAGGCATCTTGCTCGATGAAGAATATGCGCCGCAGCCAAGCCAATACCAACCGCCGGGTCGCCTCCAGCGCATCGGGATCTTCTGCCTCGGTCTCTTTCGCGTCGAGCCCCGCGATTCCGCCAAGCCCATGGCCCACGCCACTGATTGTCAGCAGGGCATCGGCCCCCGGCGCGTCGTGGAAGGCATCCGCGTGCCACTCGGGGCCGCGTGGCGTGAAATGCGGGTCATCTTCCGCGCCGCAGACCACAAGGGTGGGTAATTCGATGCCGCTGAAATCCACATCGAAAAAGGGAAAGCGTCGAGCATGATCGGGTGTCAGATCGGCGCCGCCACGCCCTGGAGTTGCCAGCAGGACACCCGCGCGGATACGCGGATCAGAGAAATCCTCCCCATACAAACGTCCGCCAAGCAGCAGGCTGCAGGTGTGGCCGCCGAAGGAGTGGCCCGCCACCGCGATCCGGTCGTGGTCCAGACGTCCTGCGATGGCGGGAGCCTGCCGTTCGATCTCGGCCAACTGGTCTAGGATGGCACGCATCTCGAGCACGCGCTCGCGCCAGTAGAAGGGGCCTTCAGGTAGGTCGGGGTCAAGTCCGCCGACCCGTGAACTGGCGTGGGTCGGTTGAATGACGGCTATGCCCCGTTCGGCCCAGAACTGGGCGAGCGGGGCATAGCCGTCTTTCGAGGGGATATAGCTCGATGGACCAAAGCCGTGCGACAGGATCACGATTGGTATGGCGTCCCCGGCTGCTGGCGCGGTAAGGCGCAGCTCCAGGGGTTGGCGGCCAGGCATCTTCAGGCGGAGCGGCGTGTAGGCCACTGTCAGGGCGGGATCCGGCGTCGGCAGTGCGCGGGACAGGTTGATCAGTCGGTTCATCTATTAGCCTCCTTGTTTGATGAGCAGGAGAGTATAGACAGCGATTACCCGTTCATGCGATACACAAATGTCCAAATTCTTTTATCAAGAGTCCAAAATATGCCCGATGGTATCGAAGACCCCCTGTCCAGTGTCGTCACGTTGCTCAAACCGTCGGTGTCTATCTCGAAGCTGGTCGAGGCGGGTGGCCAGTGGCAAGTCGAGCGGCATGACATGGCCAGCCCCTTTTATTGTGCGATGGTCGAGGGGGGATGCCGGGTTGAGGTGAGCGGTCGCAAGCCGGTTACGCTGGCGGCCGGAGACTTCGTCCTGATCCCCGATCTGCATGACTTTAGCATGACCAGCGAGGTGCCGCCGGAACCCAGGGGGGCGGGCCGGCCGCTTGAAATCGGACCCGGGCGGGTTCGCCTCGGCCCGGCGGACGCCCCCGTGGAGATGCGCGCGCTGGTCGGGCATTGCCGCTTCGATACGCCCGCGAGCGACTTGCTGGTGTCACTGCTGCCCGAGATGATTCATGTCTCTGGGCACGATCGCCTGATGGCCCTGGTGCCGGTGATACACGATGAGACCCGCGCCGACCGGCCGGGGCGTGAGCTGATCCTCCAGCGGCTTCTAGAGGTGCTGCTTATTGAGGCGCTCCGCTCGGGCCCTGCCGTGAATATGCCGCCGGGGCTACTGCGCGGGCTGTCCGATCCGCAACTGGCTGCCGCCTTGCAGCGCATTCACGCGGACGCGGGTGGCGAGATTTCCGTCTCAGGGCTGGCGCAGGACGCGGGTATGTCCCGCTCTGGATTTTTCGAGAAGTTCCGGAAGGAAATTGGACGCGCGCCGATGGAATACGTAACGGATTGGCGCATGGCCATCGCTAAGACGCTGCTACGGCAGGGCAAACTTACCAACACGGAGATCGCCCTGCGGGTCGGCTACGGATCTGCCAGTGCCTTCGGGATGGCATTTGTTCGGCACGAGGGCTTTTCTCCCGGTGCGTTTGCAGGCAAGCAAGGCCGTAAGAGAGGTTCAAAGGGAGTGTCTTGAAGACGACAGTGGCTATGATGTACAGGTTGTTCCCACTCATGGAGCAACGCTGTGTTGGGACTCAAAGTGCGAATTCACCGCGAGCAGGCCGAAACACTGCTCCTGGATCTAGAGTCCTCATTGAACTTGGCATGGCAGGTTGCTGAACTTTTGCTGTCAAAGATGTTACAAACTGGCCCACTGCATGGCAGTGGGCCAATGGGGAGCGATCAGTTTTGAAGGAAATTGAGCAGATCCTGGTTCAGTCGCTCTTTATGTGTGTCGGTCAAACCATGGGGAGCACCCTCGTACACGATCAATTCCGCGCCTTCTACTAATGCAGCAGATGCCTGGCCCGAGATGTCTAAAGGTACGATTTGGTCGTCATCACCATGGATCACCAGGGTGGGAATATCAAATGCTGCGAGATCCTCACGGAAATCAGTGGCCGAGAATGCGGCGATGGAGTCATAGGTATTTTTATGGCCGCCTTGCATTCCTTGTGCCCAAAATGACTGGATCAGGCCTTGGTTGGGTTCCGCGTCTGGGCGGTTAAAGCCAAAGAAAGGCCCTGATGCAATATCCAAGTACAGTTGGGAGCGATTGTTTAGAGAAGCTTCACGGATACCATCGAACACATCGATAGGTAGTCCATTAGGATTGTCAGGTGTTTGCAGCATTAGTGGAGGAACCGCTGAAACCAGGACGGCTTTAGCGACGCGATCTGTTCCGTGCCGGCCAATGTAGCGAGCCACTTCTCCGCCACCCGTCGAGAAGCCGACGAGTGTGACATCGTTCAGGTCAAGGGTGTTGATGACCGTGGCCAGGTCGTCAGCATAGTGATCCATATCGTTGCCATCCCAGGGTTGGCTGGAACGTCCGTGACCGCGGCGGTCATGAGCGATCACACGGTAACCTTGAGAGGCCAGGAAAATCATTTGTGACTCCCAGCTGTCAGAACTCAGCGGCCAGCCATGGCTGAAGGTGATGGCCTGACCTTCTTTAGGTCCCCAGTCTTTGTAGTACAGTTCCACACCATCAGCGGTCGTGATGGTGCTGGTAGTTTGTTCAGCATTGAAGGCTTCTTGGGCTTCTTGGGCTTCTTGGGCTTCTTGGGCTTCTTGGGCTTCTTGGGCATCTGCAGCGTAGGCGTTTGAGCCAATTTGAAGGCCTAGTGCTAGCACTGTAGTGGTCAATGTGCGGTTTAGTTTTTTCATGATGTCGTTTCCTGTTCTCGCGGTTGAGTAGTGGTGGTGGTGTTTATTCGGTGATGGTGAGTGTGACGTCGATGTTATTGCGCGTGGCGTTGGAATAAGGGCAGACGATGTGGGCCTGATCGACTAACGTTTGTAAAACGTCGTTGGGCACACCTGGCGCCGCAATCGTTAATTCAGCTTGAATTCCAAAGCCGGTAGGTATCTGGCCAATACCAACTTTTCCGGTGACAGACGTGCTTTCAGGAAGGCTGATTTTTTGCTTGCCCGCCACGAATTTCAGGGCGCCCAGAAAGCAGGCTGAATAGCCAGCGGCGAACAGCTGCTCAGGGTTGGTGCCATCTCCACCCGCACCGCCCAGTTCGCGTGGCGTGGAAAGCTTGACGTTCAAAGCGTTATCGGAAGAAGTGGCTTGGCCTTCGCGTCCACCTGTGGCTGAGGCAGTAGCTGTGTAAAGAATTTTTTCGATAGTCATGTCTAGTTTTCTCCAAAGCAGTGGTTGATCCGAAAACAAATGTTGTCCGGTGATAGGCATTCTGCCTGTTATGATTGGACGATTGGTGATCTATAATCTCGATAAATTGATTTGGAGTATCAAATGGTCGATAGGTTAGCAACTCTGATGGAGCACTTTTCGGTAACGGCTCAGGTATTTCACGCAGGGGCTTTATGCGGCACCAATACATTGGAAGCCGATGGGGTATCAGGGCAGATGCACTTGGTGCGGCGTGGAACGGTTAAAGTGGTACACCACGATGGCTCTCTGAGCATTACGCAGCCCAGTTTGTTGCTCTATGCTCGGCCAATGACACACCGTTTCATGACCGATCCTGAACAGGGTGCCGACATGGCCTGTGCAAGCTTACGTTTTGAGGGAGGCGAGCAGAATCCAATTGCAGCAAGTTTGCCTAACGTTGTGTGTTTGCCTTTGGATTCCATTGCTGGTGTAGCGCAGGTTCTCGATCTGCTGTTTGAAGAAGCATTTACCCAACGCTGCGGTCGGGTTGCGCTGGTTAACCGCCTATTTGAGGTGGTGATGATTCAAATACTGCGACAGTTGATGGAAAATAACGATGTGAAGGGGGGGATGCTGGCGGGCCTCTCACACCCACGCTTGCGCAATGCACTTGTTGCCATGCATGAAGAACCAACAAAAACATGGACGCTGGAGGTACTGGCGGAACGGGCAGGTATGTCGCGCAGTGTGTTTGCTTCCACCTTTCGCGACGTTGTGGGTGATACGCCGGGTCAGTATCTGCAAGGGTGGCGTATCAGGATGGCACAGCAGGCGTTGAAGCGCGGCCGGCCGATCAAGATTATTGCCGGTGAAGTGGGTTATGGAAGTGAAGTGGCCTTATCGCGCGCTTTTAAAGCCTATACGGGAATGTCACCAAGACAATGGCGAGAAGCGCAAACTGCCACTCTGTGAGATTTGATCGCTCAGCTCCAGACGAAGTATAAATACTAGGCAGACTCGCTGGCATCAATAACCGTCCCGATCGCGGTATGTCGACCGAATTTCGGTAGAGGCAGGCTGCTCCTTATCAAAGGCACGACGGTTCTCTTCAATTTGTGGCCAGTGAATGCGTATCCATGAAGTAAAGCCCTCTAGAGCGGGCAGCATACTGGCCCTCATCTCAGACAGCTCATACTCCACACGTGGTGGCACTTCAGGGAAGTAGTGACGAATTACGGCGAAGTCCGGCTCGGGTGATTCGTTTTTTAGCGCTACTCTTTGTTACGGTATAGCACCATACCACCGTGATAGAGCACGCCATCAATAAACTCGCCATCAGCGGTAAAACCGGTGTCGTCCCAGTATTCGATATAGTTACCTGTCACCTGATAGCGGCCCTGATAGGCGCTTTCACGCTCACCACGGGCTTCATCGTAACGATTGTTGGGTAAAAGTTCGTGGCGTATTTGGCCATCTTTAGTTACCCACATGCCAACATACGGGTGTTCTGCCATAGCGTTATCTCCTATGTTCGGGGCTGTTTGAGCCGTAGTGGTGGCGGGGAAAATAGTGATAATGCCAGCAACGACTATCGCACGTTGCCAGTAGATAGGAAGCTTGGTGTCTTGCATGTAAGGTCACTCGCTTTGCCACATTTGTTTGAATAGCTCGGACAATTTATACGGAGTTACAGGCTCGCCGTAGGTCGTACCACTATGTCTCTGGTATCAACGTCGTCCGGTTAATAAAACAACTTTTGATATGAAGTTAGTTGAAATTGTCATGTGTTAATCCGCACAATGAAAAATACCTGGAGAAGTTTAACTAGCGGGAGCAATCGCTCATAGAGACAATTCTATTGCATCCTTGCCTAATCCTATTATTAAAATAAGGGTGAGCGGGGGCGTTCCACCGTGGTGATGACCAACGCCCAGTTATGAATGGTGCAAATCCCTATGGCTATTAACCTGTCTAAGTTTGCTACTATGTTAATACCTATATAGATTTACTCGCTGAAGCCATGTGCGCGCTGGCGGAGGTATATAAACGATGTCGTATGAAATCATGCTAAAGCGTATATATGCGCCGATAGAGGATCACGACGGCACTCGGGTGTGTGGTTGATCGATTATGTCCTAGCGGGCTGTCTCCCAGTTTCCTGGCACTGAATGAGTGGTACCCGGAGATAGCGCCTGCGTCTCAATTATGCCGTCAGTATCGACAGCAAAAAATCAGTCAATCACTCTTTCTTGAGCGATACAGGCGTGAGCTGAAGGCATGTCCTGATAAGCTACTGCCTTTAATGAGATTCGCACGAGCGGGGCGAGTTACCCTACTAACCGCCGCTCGTGAAATTGAAGATTCCCACCTTCCAGTAATCAAAGAGCTGGTGCTATCAGCGCTCGAAGAGGAAGACGCCAGTGATCGTGAATTTTGCTCATCGCCCTGCCTGGCGCACACATTACCCACTTCTCAACGTTAGACCGTTTGCTTCACGCGTCATCATTGGGCTTGACGATGAATGGGTTGGTGCCAGTGCGCCTAATATTCATGGCTTAATAAGCCCAGATAACAGCAAACAAAATACCCCACCCCAGAGCACTGGCAGCCATGATTGTGTAAGTGGCTGAGATCGTAGCAACATCAAATTCTTGATGGGTACAGAGTGCTTGTAAGCCGTGGTAAATCAAGCTGCAAGAGATGCCCAGCCCGCTAAGTATAACCACTACGTTGAAAAGTAAGCTGGGTACCAATAGTGCCAATGAAGCGACGAATAACGGTATTGGTGCAAGTGTGGCAAGTAAATAGGCATCTTGATATCTGATAGATAGCTCTTCAGTTCCATTGACTACAGCGTAGATTACCCAGCCAATAACGAAAAAACTCAATATCTCTGCTAGGAAAATAATTGTCGTGATAAAACGCCACTCTCGGTCAGCAAAGCCCGCCATAAATGCATCGCCGTAATGGGTGCCCGCATAATAGAGCATTACTGGCGGCAAGAGGGACATGGGTAACACCACCAGCCACGCTAGTAAAGGAATGGAGGGGGAGGAAGCCTGTAGCTCTTTCCAGCCTTCACGATGGTTGAATGGTAATTTGAGAAAAGTGAGTGCTCTCATTTCAGATCCCCCTGCAGGTGTAATCTCAATGGTTATTTGTATCATGGTGTGATATTGTATTTTTTTAAAGCGCTCTAAATTGGCGAGTCAGCAATAGCCGAGTATGTGGTAAAGAGAATTGGAAAAATGAATAACCCTCAGACACTTGATAAAAGCGACTTTGAGCGGCTGTCGCAATTTCGTTACCGGTTGCGTTGCTTTCTTCGCCATAGTGAAGATATCTGTCGCCGCTATGGGCTGACGCCCTTGCAGTATCAACTATTGCTACATCTTCGTGGTTTCTATGGAAGAGACTGGGCGACGGTGGGGGAGCTAGCGGAGCGGCTTCAATCAAAACATCATGGGGTGGTGGCGCTAGTTGACCGCTGTGAGCAGCTATCGTTGGTTGAGCGGCGGCAAGGGCGTGAGGATCGCCGTCAAATAGAAGTGCATTTATTGGAAGAGGGCGTGAATCGGGTAACGCAAATCGCTGAAGCTCATCAACCTGAGTTGCGTCATTTGCAGGAAGAGACGCCATTTCCTGGTTGGAATAAGCCCACTTAATGCTGAGCTTAAGAAGTTGGATATAGCCAATATACATCGAAAGTCCTCATTAATAATACTTGGTTCGGTTACTGTGTTTAGCTCTTAAGTGTGGTGTGTGGCATTTAGTTGCTGTACTTCTATACTGTGAACTTCAATTTATCATTAAGGTATTGCACTATGACAAAGCATGATTTGCCTTCTGGAGCCGGAGATGTCGCAAACCAGTATCCTGAGATATGGGAAGCTTATGCCGCTTTGGGCAAAGCCTGTGCTGAAGCTGGGCCGCTTGATGAGCGTAGCCGGCGCTTGATAAAACTCTCGCTGGCCATAGGGGCACGCTCTGAAGGGGCCGTTTACTCCCATGTGCGTCGTGCCTTGGAGGAGGGCGTGAGTGCCGAGGAACTTAAACAAGTAGCCATGTTAGCGATTCCTACCACCGGATTTCCGACTGCTGTGGCGGCCTTAACCTGGATTGAGGACATCACGGATCCTGATTAAGAGCGCTCTGTGGGCGCTCTTTTTACTCTAGAGGCACTGTCCGGATCCAATCGACGCGAACAGTGCCGTGATGCTACAGATGTTCCGACCGTTCAGTGCTTGGCGTTTTGAAGAGCCTGCTCTTCGATGTCTCTATCGACTGAAGAGACGTAGTACTCGTCATCGAAAGCGCCTTCTGGCTCCTTGAGCCACACTAGGCAGATAACCCAACTGATGAAGGCGCCGGTCGCGATGATGTAGAAGAACTGCGACGGTGTGACAAACGTAAAGATGGTTAGGTAAACCACCGCGCCAACATTACCGTAGGCGCCGGCCATGCCCGAGATTTGCCCAGTGATGCGGCGCTTGATGGAGGGAATGATACCGAAGGTTGCCCCCTCAGCCCCTTGTACGAAAATCGAGGTGCCGATGGTCACCGCAATGGCCAGGATCAGTGGCCAACTCGAATTGAGCATGGCCATCAGCAAGAACCCAACGCTAATGCCAAACATGTAGCACAGCATCACAAAGCGCCGGTTACCCATGCGGTCGGAAACCATGCCGCCCATGGGGCGGGCCACCAGATTGACGAACGCGAATGATGCAGCGATCAGGCCGGCCGTAGCGGCATTCAGGCCCCAGGTCTCCTCAAAGAACATGGGCAGCATCGATACCACTGCTAGTTCAGCGCCGAAGTTGGCAAAATAGGTGCTGTTCAGCGCCGCCACACTGTTGAACGAGTACTTATCATCCTCCGGTACACCCTTACGCAGGATCGGTAGATTGACTCTCAGGATCTGGACAATTTGATAGATGACGATCGTGATAATGGCTAGATAAGCGATGGTCGCACCAGTAACTGATAAATAGCCCATATACTGAATACGCCAGACCAGAATGGCGAGTACGCCGACCAGTGGGATGGTCCAGATGATCAGCTTGATCATATCGCCCCAGGAGCTCACTTCCATGGCAGCGGATTTGCGTGGCTTACGGTGAGCCTGGGCATCCGGGCCATCGGTAATCGCGAACCAGTAGTAAACACCGTAAGCGGCCATAACAATAGCGCTTTGGGCGATAGCCCAGCGCCAGCCATCGGGGCCGCCGTACATGCTCAAGGCGATGGTCGGCAGCGACATGGCCGCTACGGCGGAGCCGAAGTTACCCCAGCCGGCGTAGAAGCCTTCAGCGAAGCCGATGTCTTTCGGCTTGAACCACAGCGCCGTCATGTGGATACCCACCACGAAGCTGGCACCAATCGAACTCAGCACCAGACGCGCCACCAGCAGCTGCGTCATGCTGTTACCGAAAGCAAACGCCAACGCCGGTAGCGCCATAGTGACCATGAGCACCGAGAACACCCGTCGCGGGCCGAATCGATCCAGCGCCATGCCGACGATGATGCGGGCGGGAATGGTCAAGGCGACGTTGCAGATGGCGAATAGTTTGAGATCATCCGTGGTCAGCCAGTCGACGCTCTTGAGCATGCTCGACGCGAGCGGCGCCATGTTGAACCACACGTAAAAGGTAATAAAGAAGGCAATCCAGGTCAGGTGCAAGGCCCGAATTTCGGGGCTGCGAAACTTGAATACAGCGGAAACTTTCATGGTCGTATCGTCCTGTGTCCCAAAGGTGGGCTGTACCAAAGGAGGTGTAGAGGCTGCTCAAGGGCTGGGTAGGATCAACAAGGGACACTCGGCGCGCCGGGCCAGGAACGAGCTGACGCTGCCGAAAGTCATGTAGTCGAGTTCATCAACAAAATAAGTCAACGATTTGGCGATGATGCCGCCGTCCGGCTGATGGCTATGGCGGGCAATGACCAGTAGGTCTGGCGAGAGTTTGCGAGTGGCCTGCAGCAACATCTTGCGCGCATCCCCTTCGGCTAGAAGCTGCTCGGCTTGGAAGCCCTCGCCGATGGCGAATGCCACACCCTCTTGAAGGTGCCGTTTAACCTCATCGTGCTCCTGCTGAAAAAGCGCCTCGTTGTTATCGGTAGCGTCGAGTGGATTCTCCACCACGCCGACCAGTACCAGCAGAGGTTGGTTGCAGCGGAACATGTTGACGACCTGAGCGAGAGCCAACTTGGCGTTTCGCGAACCGTCATAGGCGATCATGATTTTCATGGTGTCCTCCCGCATTGGGGTAGGGGGTGAAGACCCGGAGCTTGGCTCCGGGCGTAAACAAGCAAGCCCTGTTTAGGGGTTCTTAACGTAGGCACCTTTGCGTAGGTAGAACCACCAGTTGATGACCAGGCAGATGGCGTAGAAGACCGCAAAGCCGTACATGGCAAGTTCCGGTGTGCCGGCCTGGATTTGCTCGCCCATTACCCGCGGGGCGATGAAGGCGCCATAGGCAGCGACGGCTGAGGTCCAGCCAAGTACCGGGCCTTTCTGCTGCTGGTCGAAAATAACCCCGATGCTGCGGAAGGTAGAGCCGTTGCCGATACCACTGGCGGCGAATAACACAATGAATAGCAGCAGGAATAGCCAGAAGAATTGATTAGGGTCGGTGGCGTTATAGGCCTGCATCATCACGTAACCGGTGGCGATAGAGGCGACCACCATGATTGCAGAAATTATTTGGGTGACGATGGAGCCACCCACTTTGTCGGAGATCCATCCGCCCAGCGGACGGATCAGGGCGCCCACGAAGGGGCCTATCCAGGCCCAGGTTAGAGCGCTGGGCGCCTCTGGGTTGGCCACGCGAATCAGCGTGCCATCGGCAGTGGCTTCCATCATGTTGCCGAAGATGACGTTGATGGAGAGCGGCAGGGCTGCAGAGAAGCCGATAAAAGAACCGAAGGTCAGAATGTAGAGGATGGTCATTGACCAAGTGTGCTTATTGGAAAATATTGCGAACTGCTTCTGGATATTGGGCTTGATGTCGCCAGGAATCAGGCGCAACAACACCAGAGTCAGAACAATGGTTAGCGGTAGGGCAACCCACATATTAAGCCAGCTGAGAGCCAGCATGCCGACGATGGCAGTTACCATGCCGACGCCGTAGAGGCCCAATATTTTGCTGAAAGCCGCCAGCGGCGAACCAGGGTTGGGCGTAATAGTGCGAAGATTGTTCATACCGAACCAACCGGCGAACGCTAATGGAACCAGGAATACAAGCCAGATAAAGCCAGCATTCTGGATCCAGGTATCGGTACCTGCTTCGATCCTGCCGATCAACGTACCGCTAGCGCTTTGCAATTCCATCGGCGAACCGGCTATAGCGCCGAAAATGCCGACGGTCATTACCAGCGGGATGACAATTTGCATGGTCGTGACGCCGAAATTACCAAGGCCTGCATTCATTCCCAGGGCGTAACCTTGCTGCTTGCTGGGATAAAAAGTGGAAATGTTGCTCATTGAACAAGCGAAGTTACCCCCTCCGATACCGGAAAGTAGCGCCAAAGCCTGGAATACCCAGAACGGCGTGCCTGGGTTCATCAAGGCGATACCAGTGCCGGCTGCGGGGATCATCAATAGCGCGGTGGTCAGGAAGATGGTGTTCCTCCCGCCAGCGATGCGGATCATGAACGATGCTGGGATGCGCAGGGTGGCACCTGCTAGACCGGCAAGCGCCGTCAGTGAAAATAGCTGGTTAACCGTGAACGAAAAACCCAGGTTCTGCATTTGGGTGGTAATCATTCCCCACATCATCCAGACAGCGAATCCCATCAGCAGACTGGGAATGGATATCCATAGATTGCGGTTGGCAATGTGCTTGCCTTCCTGTTCCCAGAATTGGGCGTCTTCGACATTCCATTTCTCAATGTCGGCATTTCTCTTGCTCATGGCGATTTCCCCTTGGCATCAAACCTATCTGCATCTAGCAGTTAGAAAGCAAGATACGCTGGAGGAAGAAATTGGGGAATAGGTGGAAATAGCATGAAAAACAGCGACATACCTCTTGAGAGGTAGTCGCTGAAAAGCCTGGATTCATTGATTTTAAACAGAAAAAATCGAGAGAAGGTAAAGGCGGGTCAGAGCAAAAGTATTCTGTGAGTCTTTAGAGGTAACCACACAGAATCGATTAGTGATCGATACCTTCCTGGACTGCCCAGACGGCGGCTTCGACACGTGAGCGTAAGTTAAGCTTTTTGAGCAGATGCTTGACGTGAACCTTGACCGTGCCTTCGGTAATATCCAGCTTGCGTGCGATGAGCTTGTTGGAGAGTCCGCCAGCAAGCTGTTGCAGAATTTCGCGTTCACGCTGCGTCAGGCTATGAATATCCGGGGTGGTGGGGGCATTGCGCTGATTACGCAGGGCTTCAGCGAGTAGGGCGGTCAGGCTTTCGCTGATGACCATGCGCCCCAAAGCAGCCTGACGCAGTTGGCGAACCATGTCTTCAGGCTCCATATCCTTTAACAGGTAACCGTCAGCACCGTTGCGCAGCGCGGCGACAACATCATCCTCATGGTCGGAAACAGTGAACATCACCACACGGCCGCTATAGTTGGCTTCCCGTAGGCGGCGCAAGGCTTCTAAGCCATTGACGCCCGGCATGTTTAAATCAAGTAAAACCAGGTCAGGCTCAAGCTTGAGGGCCAGTGCAATGCCTTCTTCAGGGTCGCCCGTCTCGCCAACCAGTTCAAGATCGTCCTCTAGCTCAAGCAACTGAGCGACGCCACGCCGTAGTAGCGGGTGGTCATCAATAATCATCAGGCTGGCGGGTGTATCGTTGGCGGTGGTCAGCGTCATTAAGAAGTCCCTGTACCTAAGTGAGAGTCGGAGGCAGCCGTCACAGGCTGCTGCTGAATTAAGCGAGCGGTCAACGGGGTGAAGACTATCTCAATGCTTGCCCCCCTGTGGGACGATTGGCGATACTCAGCTCCCCGTTCAGGGTAGTGGTTCGGTCGCGTATGATCACCAAACCGTAGTGCATAGGTGGCGAGCTATCGTCTTCCAGGCCTATGCCGTCATCCTCAATACGCACTAGCAGGCGAGCATCGGCGAAGCGCACAGTGACTCCAGCCCAGTGGGCTTGGGCGTGCTTGTGGGTATTGGCCAGCGCCTCGCGAATGATCTGCAGCACGTGAATTTCTTCATTGGGGTTAAGTAGGTAAGGCGGTACATCGTACTCAAGCTCGACCGTTACCTCCATGCGCTGGCTAAACTCATCGACGGTCTGGCGTAAGGCAAATTGCAGCCCCGGCCCCTCTAGTTTGAGCCGGAAGGTAGTGAGCAGCTCACGTAGCTGACGATAGGCGCTGTTTAGGCCGGTACGCAGCTCGTCGAATACCGCAGACTGCATCTCTCGGGTGGCTTCTTTTTGCTGCATGCGTTCGAGTCGAGCGACCTGCATTTTGAGATAAGAGAGCGATTGGGCTAGTGAATCGTGAAGTTCCCGCGCAATGATGGTTCGCTCGTTGATCAGCGTAACGTGCTGCTGCTCCTCGATACGTCGCTGCAGGTACACCGCCGTGGCGAGCTGGTCGGCTAACATGGTGAGCAGCCGACGGGTGCTATCGTTGAGGCGCTCCTGGGGATACCACACTTCCAGGGTGCCTAGCAGCGTATCGCCTACGCTAATCGGTAGCAGTAAGCACTGTGACTGGTTATTGGACACCATCTCCAAGGGGCGAGGATCGATCAGGCAAGCGTGACACTCCTGGTCACGGCAATACTCTGGTCGGGTACGCGAGTGGGTTTCTAAAACCGGCATTTCCCGTTGGTCGAAAGGATCGTTGAGAGAAAGCCGTATTGGCCCGATATCCAGCAGCTTTTCCAGTTCGCGTAACATAGGGGCTGCGCTAGAGCAGAGATCATTACCGCCCCCATACAGCGAGCGGCTGGCATCGTGCATTACCCGCAGTGCCTGATTACTGCGTTCAAGCTCCTGCTTCTTGCGCGACACCTTGTCTTCCAATGCGGCGTAGCTTGTTGCAAGCTCCGCAGACATCTTGTTAAAGGTATGGCCCAACAAAGCCAACTCGTCGCTGCCGCGGAGTTCGGAGCGTGGCTTGAAGTTACGCTGTGCCGCATCGCGGGCAAGAACCATCAGTTGACGCAAAGGAACTACCAGATTGAAGCGAACATCGTAGAGGGCGATCGAGACCACTATAGCGATCAGTACCAGAAAGAGCACTTGCATCATCCCCAGCAGCCGCACCTTGGCCTCAGTGCTCTCTTCCAAATAGGTCACCAGCACTTCAATGTCATTGACCATCGCCACGATCATCATTTCTAGCGTATCGAGGTCAAGCGCAGTGGCTGGGGACGGTGCCTCTAGTGCCGGACGAAGCGTGTGCTGCCAGTAGATCTGAAGTTTTTCCAGTTGACGGCGGCGCTCGTGACGATCATCGATGGGGATCGTTTGTTGAAGCGTTGTGCCATACAAACGTTGATCGAAGCTCGAAATCAGTCCTTCGAGCTGTTCTGCGCTAGTCTCCTCTGGAGCATACTCCAGGCGTTGCAGTGCCCCCATGATTTGATAGGCATTCATGCGTAGTGAGCCAGCGACATTAATCGCGGCAGCATCGCCACGGCTGCTGTTAGACATTGCCATGGTCAGGGTGATGCTGATGAGTGCCATCCCGCTAATGGCAAGTAAGGACGCAATGATGCGAGCAACCAGGGAGCGCTGAAGTAATTTCATGGCATTTCCGATAGCGCGGAAGAGGTAAGGGAGTGTGGCACTGTCTGCATTTCGATACGAGGGCTATTCCTTTGGGGTTAGCCGGTCTACCTCCGATGCCTTTTGACCCACGCCCAGTATTTACAGACAATTCTTACATGTCTTCCGATGTCTTTATACCCTCGCTGGGAAACGCCATGCCATCATCTGTGCCGCCTCCCACGTTGGAGACATCAAAACAGCCAGTAAATGGTTATCAGTTGCTGGTAGCCATGCTGCTGATGCCGCTGGCAAGCGCTTTAGCGGTGGCTGGCTGGACACTTTATGCCCTGCTCGCAAAACAACCCCTCTATGTGCTGGTACCGTTGAGTAGCGGTGTGCTGTTGGCTTGGCCGGCTTGGTATATCGCCAGGCGGGGAGACACCTGCCGCTTGATGCAATGGCTATTACTGGGGCTAGCGTTGGCGCTGGGCGGGTTTGGGATGGCTAGCCGGCCGTGGGAGTTTTTGTTAGTGGGGGCTGGGCTTGGACTGGGAGGTGCGGTGATTACGACGGGTATAGCCCACGCCAAAGGCTGGATGCTTGGTCGTTGGGTGAGTCTTTGTGTCGCCCTTTTTCTGGCTTTAGCGGCGGGGGTAGGGTTTTCCTTGCGGATGGCGCCTCTGGTAGTCCAAGCCTATGGTTGGCGCGCGGCGCCACTTAGCCTGTTGATCCCTCTGTTTATGGTAATGCTGCTGCTGTGGCTTTTCGTAGAGTCACCCGAGTAACGCCACCTATGAGTCTCACCTGTTCATTCTTACCTACTTTCTCACCTTCTGATTCTAAACCACTAGCGATAAAGGCCCATTTTATGACCATAGCGACATTTGCCGATTTAATGCAGGAAGCGTAAACAACCTAAGCCCCAGCGCCTGCTGTTTGTGTTCGTTCGCGCAGAGCTGCCCGATTTCCCTGATGCTGACCAGCGTCGTCGCTTCGAACAGGGTGAAGGGGGGTGTTGGTGCCTGTGGTATGCGTAGATAAGTCGACGGAGGAGTTGACCAGCATGGCGGCGTTGGTTGAGGAGTCACGCCGTACTGAGATCGAATGGGATCTAGTTTTCACAGCTGCCATGGACGACCCAAAAGATGACGCTGAGGTTGAACGGCAGCTCCAGCGTATGATGGAGTCGCTGCAAATGGGTAATATCACCGCCTATCTTGCCTTCGATCATCACGGCAATGCGGTTAACGTCGGCTAGGGACGGTTACCATGGAGCACTATTTCCTCATCAAGCACCTGCACATGACGGCCGCTGCGCTGAGCATCACGCTCTTCATAGTGCGCGCCTGGTGGTCGGTGCAGGAAAGCCCGCGACTCAACGCCCGTTGGGTCAAGGTATTGCCTCATCTTATTGATACGGCTCTGTTGGGGCTGGGGGTGACTTTGATGGTATTGCTTTCCGTATGGCCCTGGCAGCTTCCTTGGCTTGGCGCCAAGCTACTGGCGCTGCTGGCCTATATCGGTATTGGCACCATTGCGATTAAGCGCGGTGCAACGCCAAGGGCACGTGCTGTTGCTGCGTTAGTGGCGGTTGCCATATTCGCCTACATGGTGGGGGCTGCCATACATCACAGCCCGCTTTCCTGGCTAGCCTGAATTGCGGCTACTTTCTGCCTCACTCCTCACTTTTATTGCGCCATTGAGTGGGCGGCATGGCCGCTCCCTCCGTGGCGCCCGAGCCGGGCGAGCAATTCCA
Organism: Halomonas sp. PA16-9; assembly: GCF_009728585.1. Classification (NCBI taxonomy): domain Bacteria; kingdom Pseudomonadati; phylum Pseudomonadota; class Gammaproteobacteria; order Oceanospirillales; family Halomonadaceae; genus Halomonas; species Halomonas sp. PA16-9. The sequence continues at coordinate 2,474,427 of NZ_CP040451.1, forward strand.
GGTCGATATCGTCATAGGTGATTATCTCGCCACCATGAACTACGGCGAACTGCTCGGCACGCTCATGGCTGGAGAACGGCGCAAGGGTGTGGCCCATGCTGCCGCGCCGATCATGGCCGACCACATACCAAGCGTCTGCTGCAGGGATAAAGGCATCGTCTTTAGGTGCTTCCCAGGGTGTCACGCCGACATCATGTACATAGGCGTGGCGCAGCTGGGTCTGATTTTCGGGCTGCTGGAGGAAAACGAACATCTCCAGCGTGGAGCAGAACTTACGCGCGTCACTGTGGCTTTGCATAAATGCCTGACCTTTGGGGCCTTCGAATTCGGTGATAAACATACCGCATACATGGCAGATGTCATCGCCGCTAATAGGCTGAGGCGGCATCCTTTCGGCGCTGTCAGTGGCATTGTTGCAACCGGTCAGGAGCAAAATAATAAGGGCCAGAATGGGCAGCAGGGCGGGCATGGTCAATCCTCGTTAATAAAATGATGTTAAGAGATGATGTTAAGCGGTATGACGGTGGAAGCGACGGACGGCCAATAGCAGGGGCACCAAGACCCAAACCAGCATTGCCAAGGGCGGCCAGGCAGAGTGGAACGCGCCTTGCTGGGCGATAGCCGCGATACCGCTTTCTAGCTGTGTGCTGTCGAACCCCGATAGATTGATCAAGCGAAAACTGTCGGTGGGATTGAGCAGCATCAGGTAGGGGAGCCAGTCGCCCCCCTGCTTGACGCCAACCAGTAGGGCCAGCAGTACTAGATCGAATACCAGCACGAACAGAAACCACACTCCCAGTGCCAGCCCGGCGGCCCGTGCCTTTTCGGTGACCGTTACGCTGATCAGGTAGGCAAAGGCCAAAAACACCCAGCCCAAGAGCACACTGCTGACGATCAATCGTGCTAGGCCGACGGTTAGTTGGATAAGCGGTACGCCTTCAGCGCCCAACGCAATAACCATACCCGCGATACCAAAACCGAGTAGCGTGGCGACAGCCAGAATCATCCCATGGCCGAAGAACTTACCAAACAGCAACGCCGAACGACTTATAGGGTAGGTGAGTAGCAGTAGTAGCGTGCCGGCCTCCTGCTCACCAACAACGGCGTCGTAGGCTAGCATCAGCGCGATTAAGGGGATCAGAAAAACGGCCAGAGTTGATAAACTGACCAGGGTGGTGGCCAGTGAAGTAAAACCAAGACCGCCGCTCGCAGCGGCACCAAAGTAGGCAATACCCATTGCCAGAACGGCAAGGATCACGGTGATCGCCAGTACCCAGCGATTACGCAGGCCATCCTGGAACTCTTTGGCGGCGACGATGAACATGGCCTTCATGCGCTGGCTCCTAGCGTCAGTGAGGCGGGGCGAGTAGAAAAATGCGTGTAGAGATGCTCAAGGGTGGGTGGTGATAACTCGATGTCGTCGATATTCGGCATGGTGGTTAATTGACGTAGTACCTGCATTTTATTTTCCGCGGGCACGTTGACCTCCACACAGCACTCATTGATTGGGATAGGCTCAAGGGACATGGCTTTCCAGAGCTGAGACTGCATGGCCAGCAATGTGCCGTGGATACGAAACGTGAGCGGTAGCTGTGCTTCTTCACGCAGCTGTTTAAGGCTGCCCAGGGCCAGGCGTCGCCCTTTGCCCAGGATCAAGGCGCGGTCGATATAGGGTTCGATGCCCGGCAGTACATGGGAAGAGAGCAGCACGGTACAACCGTTGTCGCGTAGGGCTTTTACCGCTTGATAAAAATCGCGGGTGGCCGCGGGGTCAAGGCCGGTGGTGGGTTCATCCAGCAACAATAGCCGGGGAGACCCTAGTAAAGCCTGGGCCAGGCCAAGGCGCTGGCGCATGCCCTTGGAGTAAGTTTTAACGCGACGGTCGGCGGCTTCGACCAGGCCCACACGCTCAAGCAGAACCGTTACCTGATGGCGGTCAGCGCGCTTTAAACGAGCGAAATAGGTGAGCACTTCACGCCCGGTGAGCTGTTCGTAGAAGGTGACGTTTTCAGGTAGATATCCCAACTGACGCCGCAGGCGTTCGGCATGTGGCCCGTCTGGAGCACCACCGAGGACGTCAACGTGGCCCGAGCTGGGCGCAATTAAGCCCAGTATGAGTTTCATAATGGTCGTCTTGCCCGCGCCATTATGTCCCAGCAGGGCGAGCATCTCGCCTTCTTTGATGGTGAGATCCATTTCGGCTAGGCGTACCAGCGCCCCGTGACGCTTGGTAACACGCTGTAGTTCTATTACTGGGTTCATGGAGCATTTCCTTCTCGGCCGGGCTCGCTCATCAAGGGCGCGCTGTCTTTGACCCCCGGGGACGAAACACCGGGAACTGACGTTGCACCCAGCGCAGTGCCAACACCGCAGGACTTTGCATCAACAGGCGCGCGGAGGGGTGGCGCCAGAGAAGGTGATCCATGGCGTCATTGGGCTCATGGGCGGTGTCGCCGACACCGTTATCGTCAAGATCCCAGCCCAGGTAGTCGCTCCAGTAATTGCCCGACCAATCCTGCTCACGGGTGGCGACATACATGACTTGCTGCTTATTAGCGATGAAGGCGTTGCCCGCCATTTGGTTATCCTCTGAACCGGCGGTGAGATGGATGCCTATGTCGCTGGCTGCGAAACGATTATTCTCGATACGATTGAACTGCGAGTTGTAAACGAACAGTGCCTTGCCGTCGCCGCCCGCTAGGCGCCCCTCGCCATCTGCCCCCAGGGGCTGGGTGACGCCTTCGACACGGTTGCCGCTCAATAGGGAGTCGGTGATGTTGTTCATCAAAATGCCGTAGTTGTCGTCTGCTTCCGAACGGTTATCAACGACTTCCAGGCGTTTGGATTGCATCAGGGCGTAGCCGGTTCGGGTTCGTTGGGTCAGGTTGCCTTCAAGACGATTGTCGAAGGAGTACATGTAGTGCACGCCATAGCGCAGGTCATGCAGGGTGTTGTCGCGCAGCACGTTGTGGCGGCTGCTGTCGAGATAGATGCCGTCGCGAGTCTGCGCAACATCGTTGGATTCGATAATCGAGTGACTAACGTTATAAAGGTGAATGCCGTTGCCGCGATCCTGAGAGCGCAGTCGGGTATCGCCACGAATGGTATTGCCTATCACACTGACGTTATTGACAGCATCGAGCCAGATGCCGAAGCCAGGCCCGCTTAGCTGGTTATTGCGGATGGTACTACCGTGAGCGCTGGGCTCGACAAAATAGCGGCCTCCAGTGCTGTCAGGTTATCTCCCCAGTCTTCAATGCGGACACCTTCAAATATAATGTCGGGAGCTGCCAGCACCACCGCATGGCCGTGGCCTCCTGCATCGAGGATGGCTTGCAACTCGCCCCGGATATGCAGCGTGCGGTCAATAACCACACGCCCAGGGTAGCGTCCTGCAGGCAGCAGCAATTGATCGCCGTCGGTCGCCTGTTCGATCAACGGCTGTAACGGCTCACCAGGCGTGGCGAACCAGTTGGCGGCATAAACCCCGCTAGGCAGCCCAAAAAGCCATAGCAGTGCCAGCAGGCAGCCTAAATGGCCAGGGTGTCGTTTCATGGTGTTCTCCCGCAGCGGGCCGAAGGAATCGGCCCGCGTGTTGTCGTCAGGCGGGTTCGACTAGCATGCGACCAGTCATTTCCATATGCATTGCGTGGCAGAACCAGTTGCAGTAGTACCAGTGCACCCCGGCTTTGTCGGCGGTGAAGGTGACACTAGCGGTCTGCTGGGGGCTGATCTCCATCTGCACACCGTGGTTGACCATGCAGAAGCCGTGGGTCAGATCCTCGACCTGGTCAAGGTTGGTGATGACCACGGTCACCTCATCACCCTGTTTGACCTTGAATTCGGTCAGGCCAAATTGCGGTGCGATGGAGGTCATGTACACGCGTACTTTATTGCCATCGCGGATTACCTTGCTTTCGCCCTCCAGGTTGACGCCGTCTGCCTCGGCCATGGCCACGGTCTCGGCGAAGAAGGGGTCGTCTCGTGTCCATACTCGGCTTGGGTTGATCTGGTCGGCGCGTACCAGAATACAGTCGTGGGGCTCGGCATAAGTGGGGCCGTCATGCACCAGTTTCATTTCCTCACCGGAGATGTCGATCAACTGATCGTTTTCGGGATGCAGAGGGCCTACCGGCAGGAAACGGTCTTTGGAAAACTTCGACAGCACCACCAGCCACTTGCCGTCGGCATCCCGGGATTCGGTGAGACTGGCGTGGTTATGCCCAGGCTGGTAGTGGACATCGAGCTTCTGACGCAGGTAGTTGACGTCTTCGCCATTGTAGTGGCGAATGGCATCCTCAATATTCCACTTGGCTACCTGGCTATCGATGAACAGCGTGGTATAGGCGTTGCCCCGGCCATCGTAGGTGGTGTGAAGCGGGCCCAAGCCCAGTTCAGGTTCACCCACGATGGTATCGCGCGGTTCGATACTGTCGTCGAACAGCTCAGGCAACTTGTCGATGGCGATGATTGAGCAAGTGGGGGATAGCTTGCCGTTGGCGATGAAATATTTGCCATCCGGTGAGGTATTCACGCCATGGGGGTTCTTGGGGATCGGGATGTAACGTGTCAGTTGCGAGCCCTTGCGCCCATCCAGTACCGGCACGCTTGATTCACCCAGTGTCTTGTAGTTCCCGGCCGCCACGGCGGCTTCAATCGCTTCAACGTCGAATACCACGACCCAGTCGCGCTCGTTGCGCATGGTCTCGGTCAGGGTCATGCCCTTTTCCGAGTTGTAGCAGGTAGAGGCGACGAAACGACCGGTGTAGTCGGCATCGGTGTTATCGAGGTTGCCATCGACGATCACCTGCCAAGCCACGTCCATGCTTTCGGCATCGATAGCGTTGAACATAGTGAAGTAGTTGTCGGGGTTCTCCAGGTCGCGGCCGTCATTGATCTGGGGGATCGGCAGTTCGGCATTGGCGAAGACGTACTTGGTGTAAGGCACCTTCTGCAGGCGCAAACCGTGAATCGCCTGGACGTTGGGGATGGTGGTGACCTTGTCCGTCTTCATGATATCGAGACGAATGCGCGCAACGCGGTGTTAGCCTTGTCGTTGATAAATAGGTACTTGCCGTCGTAGCTGCCGTCGGTCATGGAAATATGGGGGTGGTGGCAGTCGCCGTTGAGGAAATGGCTCGATTCGCCGAGTATCCGCTTCGACTCGTTGCTGATCCCCCAGCCAGAGGCGCTATCCACGTTGAACACTGGAATCCGCATCAGTTCGCGCATTGAAGGTACACCGAGCACCCGAACCTCGCCCGAGTGGCCACCGCTCCAGAAGCCGTAGTAATCGTCGAGCTCGCCGGGTGCAACGTCGATACCGTTGGCGCCGGCGGCCTGAACTTGACGGCTATTGAGTAACGCACCTGCGCCAAAACCACTGGCCAGGCCCGCCCGGCAACGCCGGTGACGGCGGTATTGCGCAAGAAATGGCGACGGCCGATATCCTGAATATGGTCTTTTTTATCGCTCATGCTTGATTCCCCTGAGATCAGTCTTGCTGGTGAAGAGGGATGCGTTGCCATGCGGCCTGTTTGCCGCTGGCATCGGTATCCCGTTGGGTCTCAACGCTATTACCGCGCGATGACATATTGGCCGCCTTTTCATAGCGCTTGCGGCGCTTGACCATGGGCGGGCAACGCTGGTCGTCGTGGTAGGTCACTTGGCAGTCGAGACAGTAGTGGCACTCATTGGCATTGATGCGGCCGTCCGGGTGTATAGCGGCCACTTCGCATTCATTGGCACAGATTTGGCACGGGGTACCGCAGCTACCGCGGTGGCGCTTGAGCCAGTCGAACAGGCGTAAACGCGAAGGAATAGCCAACCCGGCACCTAAAGGGCACAGATAGCGGCAGTAGAATTTGTGGTTGAAGGCAGAAATCGCCACCAGTCCAAGAGCATAAATAACGAAGGCCCAGTCACGTTGGAAACGCAGGGTGATTGCGGTCTTGAACGGCTCCACTTCGGCGTAGCGTTCCGCGGTGCCAAGCGAATGTAGCGAGACTGCGAACAAGGCCAGCAGAATGATGTATTTAATCGCCCATAGGCGCTCATGGAGCCCGAAGGGCACCTCGATCTGCTTAACGTTTAGTTTGCGAGCGACCTGGTTGACCAGGTCTTGTAAAGCGCCGAAGGGGCACAGCCAGCCGCAGAAAACTCCGCGGCCCCACAGCAGCAGGCTCACCGCCACGAACGACCAGAGAATAAATAGCATTGGGTCGATCAAAAATGAGGACCAGCTAAAACCGCTTATCAGCGAGTTGGTGAAGGTAAGGATATTGACGACCGATAGCTGGGCCAGCGAGTACCAGCCGATAAATACTAAGGTGTATATCTTGAAACCCAGACGCAGTGGGTTCAGAACACGCGGGTGGCGCGCCAGCACATCCTGGAACAGCATGATGCCAGTGAGCACCAATAATCCGGCGGATAGCACAACGATCTGGAAAGCCTTGTCGCGCCAAACCTGTACCCAGATAGGCTCTTCCACCGGTGGCTCAGGCCGTTCTATATAGGCCTCGGGAACACTGTAGTCGGCGCTAAAGCGGCTGAACTCGGTATCCAAGGGGCCAGAGGCGCGGCGAACCAGTAATTCCAGCTGCCACGGTTGTCCGGGGTCGAAGCCCGCCTCTTCGCGGACGATGAAGATGTCTCGCTCGGCCAGCGAGGGCGCGCCTTCGAGGGCCAGATCACCCAGGCGGATGTGATCGCGATCATGAAAGCTGACCCGAGTGCTGCCCTGTGAAAGCTCGATGCGATCGAAGATGCCGCCGCGCACATACCCTGAACCCTTGAATGAATAGTCACCACGCCCCATGACGGCAATAGCGTGCTCGCCATCCTTCAGCTCGACCATTAGTTGGTCATAGCCAGTATCGCCGAGCAGGTTGCGCCAGCGGTTGGTGGGTTGAGGTAGGTGTAAAACAGCTCGATAAAGGTTTTATCGGCGGGCTGTGGCGAGCGCAGGTAATCTTCGGCGGGCGTACCTATAAAGCTCGCATCGACCTCGCCATGGGTCAGTTGCAAACGGCGAATGGTGCCGTCGCCGGTCAGTTCATCCCAGTTGGCAGGGGCGAAAACGTCTTCTCGAACGCGTGCCGGTGGTGTCTGGGAGGGGTCGGCAATGAGCTGCTGTTCAGCGGCCACTTGCCTGGCGCTGCGCATGATGGTGTCGCTGACGACGATGACGGTCACCGTCGCGCCAGAGATAGCGTCAAGATTGTCGCCGACCCTGAGCCTGTCATTGACGTGGGCCGATTCATGCTCATCGGCGAAGCTATTTAGCTTCGATTCGGGAATGCCCACCAGCATGATCGGTTCGGAATGACTGAGGATGTCGGCCTGTACAATTTGCCCATCCAGACCGATGCCCACCAGTACATTGACCGGTTTGCCTGAGTAGGCGGGGATCGGAGCGACATCCACACTCTCAAAAGCGTAGCCGAGCAACTCATCGTCGCTGGCGAGTACACGGCTTACCGGCCACTGTGAATCCGCGGCTTCAAGACGCTCTGCCGTGGGAAACCCCTCGCGTACCTGCTCCAGTTCGATAGCTTGGGCGGGCAGTGTTATCGCTAGGAGTAACAGTAAGCTAATCCAGATGCCGGTTAGACGGCGCGGGCAAGCCACAGGGGACATCGTGGTTTCCTTTTGGGTCAAGAGCGTTATAGAACTGGTTCTAGCAAGTGGTCGACGGCAGCTTTCACTTCGTCATCGCTCAAGCCCAATTGGCCTCCTTTCGGCGGCATTGCCTGAAAACCGTTAATCGCGTGGTCGTACAGGGTGTCCATGTCTTTTTCTAAGCGTGGCTCCCAGTGTTCGGCATTGCCGCGAATGGGAGCACCTGCGGCGCCCGTCATGTGGCAAGCCATGCAGGCTTGGTTATAGGTGGCTTCGCCATCTGCATGAGCGGTAACCGAAATAGAAGCAACAACGCCTAGCAACAGTATGGACGCGAGGGTTTTCATTGAAGTATTCCTTATGCATCTTTTGAGTTGAAATTACCAATTCGGCAACGTGGCAAGGTGGTTTATAGAGGTATACGAGTTGCTGGGTACTGATTTCTCAGTACGAGAAAAGGTATGAAGTTCACTTTAAAGAAATAAGGGGGACTAATGTTGATCTGGATCATTTTTAGTCTCGCGTACCCCTACAGAGCATTAGCTTATTACCCCTTAGTGGGTAGGCGATGACGTCAGTCGTTATTGTGATTTCAACTCGAAATTCAGACGCTTGGCTATGCACCACGGCGCTAGGGGCGTGGCGATGTAAAAATGTTTTTTACAGCGCGGATTATTTCAACATGTTCAAGTACTGGGCAGGACTACGGCATTGTTACGGCGCTCTTCCTTAGAGGCAAATACCAGAGTAACTCGCTCTTTCCTGGCACGTTGTGCAAGATCACGAAGAGACTCGCGATAAGAGGTTAACTCTTTGAGATAGCGACGGCGGAAGCCACTCCAGTCGAGTGAGCCATGATGAAACGCTTTGCGAAGTTCGCTGCTTGGGGCGACCTCCTTGCGCCATTCATCGATTTTGGCTTCCTCCTTGGACACCCCGCGCGGCCAGATACCGTCGACGAGGACACGATAACCATCTTTGCTTTGAGGTGAGTCATAGGCTCGCTTTAATTCAATATCCATCGCTATCTCGCAAGTCAATGAGTTTCCTTTAAAGCCTAGCTAGTGAGTCGGTTCCACTCTACTTGAATCCTAGTAAGCCCAGACAATAGCCATCAGCAAGCCCCATGCCAGCACCCCGGCGGCCATAACGGTGTAAGTAGCAGACATCGTTGTTACGTCATTCGCTGAGCGTTTACACAGAGCCTGCAGTCCGTGGTAGACCAAACTGCAAGAGATGCCCAGTGCCACCAGTACTACCAGCGCATTGAACAACAGGCTGGGGATCAGCAGAGCGGTCGCTGCTGACCAAAGTGGCAAAGGTGCTAGGGCTGCCAACAGATAAGCGTCGTGGTAGCTAATTGAGAGATCACGATCGCTATTGACCACCGCGTGAATTAGCCAGCCCATTACAAAGAAGGTGAGCAGCTCGGCCAGGAACAGAATGGTCGTGATGAAGCGCCACTGCCGATCGGCGAAGCCTGGAGCGAAGATATCTCCGTAGTGTGTACCGGCATAATAGAGCATCACGGGAGGTAACAACGACATGGGCAGCACGATGCACCAAGCCAGAGTGGCGATTGAAGGATGGCGTTGCTGGAGGTCTTTCCATCCCGCTAAATGGGTAAAGGGCAGTTGAATAATGGTTAGAGGGTTCATTGTCTAGCCTCGCAGTCAGTTGTGATCGTTGTGGGCTTAAAATATCATGTCATGATATTATATTCAGAATTAAGGCTAGTTTGTATTTTGTCAAGTGTGAAGCTTGATTCTCTCTGTTTTAAGAGAGCGCAACCCACATCAGCGGCAGCGGTGCATGCCCGTGTGAAATCTGAGAAGTCATAGCATCAGCCTACCTCTAGAACGGCTATGATCTGGTGCAAATCGCACAGAGTGATTAGGCACTATTAAGAAACCCAGCCGCATTCTGGCTCGAATTAATTAGTAATCTTAAATTTACCCTGGGTTTTGCTCTTGCCAAAAATTGATCTGTGGCAATGTTGCTAGGGGGATTCTTCTGCTAACCTTAAAAATGTAAATAATATACATCTTAATAAATGCATGCCTTTTGGCTTCCCAGCCTAAGGTCGGATCTGACTAGCAAGGGAGTATGGCTTATGGCTGATGGTCTCACTAAATCAGCGGCCCGCAATATTTTCTACGGTGGTTCGCTGTTCTTCTTCCTGCTATTTGCCGCGCTAACGGCTCATAGTCATTGGTACATGGTCAATGTCTCCACGGACAGCGAAGGCCTCACGGATTCTGTTAAGCATGGCAAAGAAGTGTGGGAAAAAAACATGTGTATCAACTGCCATAGCATTATGGGGGAGGGTGCTTATTTCGCTCCTGAACTGGGTAACGTCTGGGAACGCTATGGAGGCCATGAAAATCCTGAGGCTGCCCGATCGGGTATTAATGCCTGGATCCGCGCCCAGCCATTGGGGATAGAGGGTCGTCGTCAAATGCCAGCGTATGACTTTAGCGAAGAGGATATGAACTCGCTAATTGACTTTCTCGAATGGACCGATGGTATCGACAACCAGGACTGGCCCCCACATCCCGCTGGCTGAAGCTACCAGCCGAAGGATGAATCAAGGAGAACCGTACAATGAAATATGAAACCCAGAAGGTTGCTTTACCCTTTTTTATGGTGGCCATGGCGCTATTTACGCTACAAATAGTCTTCGGACTACTGGCCGCCACCGTCTATGCTTGGCCCAACTTTATGGCCGAAGTGATGCCCTTTCATATCATGCGTGTCAGCCATACCAATCTGTTGATTGTGTGGCTGCTAATCGGTTTTATGGGCTGTACCTACTATCTGATGCCAGAGGAAGCCGAGCGGGAAATTCATAGTCCCAATCTGGCGTATATCCAGCTGGCGATCTTTGCTTTTGCTGGCGTCGCTGCTCTGGTCGGCTACCAGTTCGGTATCCATGAAGGGCGCGAGTTTCTTGAGCAACCGTTCTGGGTGAAAATACTCATCACCATTTCTTTTCTAATGTTTCTTTTCAATACCAGCATGACGCTGCTCAAGGGCCGCAAGACCGCTATCAATCTGGTGTTAATGCTGGGGCTCTGGCTAGCGGCAGTATTTTGGTTATTCGCTTTCTACAACCCGACCAATCTAGCGGTGGATAAACTCTACTGGTGGTGGGTGGTGCACCTCTGGGTGGAAGGCGTATGGGAATTGATCATGGCTTCCTTGCTGGGTTACCTGCTGATCAAAATGACCGGTGTGGATCGCGAAGTGATCGAAAAATGGCTCTATATCATTGTTGGATTGGCACTGTTCTCCGGCCTGCTGGGCACCGGGCACCACTACTACTGGATTGGCGCACCTGGCTACTGGCAGCCCATCGGCAGTATCTTCTCGACGCTTGAAGTGGCGCCTTTCTTCGCCATGGTGGTATTCGCCTTTACCATGTTCTGGAAGGGCAGTCGTAACCATCCTAATAAAGCGGCCATGCTATGGGCCTTAGGCTGCCCAACCATTGCCTTTTTCGGCGCTGGTGTGTGGGGCTTTATGCATACCCTCTCGTTCGTGAATTACTACAGCCATGGCACTCAGGTAACCGCCGCTCATGGCCATCTAGCTTTCTATGGTGCTTATGTGATGCTGATTCTTGGCGTGATTACCTACGCCATGCCGCAGATCCGCCGTGTGCAGCCTTATAACCAAGTGCTGAACATGTGGGGCTTCTGGATCGTCACCAGTGCCATGTGCTTCATGACGTTTACCCTGACCTTCGCCGGGGTCGTGCAGACTCACTTACAGCGCGTCCTGGGCATGAATTACATGGAAGTGCAGGATCAATTAGGCCTGTTCTACATCATGCGTCTGGGCGCTGGTGTGGCCGTGGCCGTGGGGGCGATCATGTTGCTCTACTCCTTCTTCGGGCCCGCCCGAGAGCAGGTGCCAGCCGGCGGCACACAAATTACAGCTGGGGCAGGCTCGGCCTGAACTTAACGGCCCTGCGGGGCCGTTTTTGCTTTCTTTCTTTATTTATTTATTTTCCGGCAATGGAGTCTTCCCATGCCTCTTTCTTCTGTCGCTAATCCTATCGATGAGCGTGAAATACCTTTCTACGAGAATGTCGGCAACGAATGCGCTATGTTTGAGCACGCCTTTCGTCAACGTTTGCCGCTGTTACTTAAAGGCCCCACCGGGTGTGGTAAAACACGTTTTGTTAGCCATATGGCCGCGAAGCTGGGCCGTCCGCTATTCACTATTTCATGTCACGACGATCTGACTTCAGCCGACCTTACAGGCCGCTATCTATTGCAGGGCGGTGAGACCCGCTGGGTCGATGGCCCGCTTACTCGAGCAGTGCGCGAAGGGGGGATCTGCTATCTCGATGAGGTGGTGGAGGCGCGTAAAGATGTCACCGTGGTGCTTCACCCGCTGACCGATGACCGCCGACTACTTCCGTTGGAACGTACCGGGGAACTGCTCGAAGCGCCGGATGACTTCATGCTGGTAGTGTCTTATAACCCTGGCTATCAGCATATTCTCAAATCGCTTAAACCGAGTACCCGCCAGCGCTTCCTGGCCATGTCATTTGATTTTCCACCACCCAAAGTCGAGCGCGATATTGTCGCGCGGGAGAGTGGTTTGCCCGGTGAGCAGTGCGCCGCGCTGGTCAATCTTGCCGCCAGCCTGCGGGCCATGAAGGGGCAGGATTTAGAAGAGGGTGTTTCTACTCGCCTATTGGTTTACTGCGCTACCCTGATTGCCGCCGGGGTGCCCATTTTGGAAGCTGCCCGGGCTACCTTAGTGGAGCCGCTGAGTGATGACGCAGATGTTCAGGAAGGGCTGATGGAAGCCATTCAAGCAACCTTTGGGTGAGGGCACGGCATGCTTGATTTTCTTGAAGTCGAGGAGTTTGTAGGCCGCCATTGGCACCGTTGGGCTTCCAGTGCGGCAAGTTACCCTGACCATCCCGAAGCCGCAGTGCGTCTTGAAACGCTGCGGCCCATGCTCGGCGTCTTTTTCCGCGCCGGAGGTGGCGAGGCGGGTATCGATGTTGCTGCTATTGCGGGGCGTAATTCGTCGCATCGCTTATCCTTACGCCAAAGGCTTGGGCTTGATGAGGAGGTGCTCGATCAAGCACGCCGTGACGAAGAAAGCCTGTTGTTACCGCCACGCATTGCCTTGTTCGCCGAGGCTTCCTTGAACCGGGACCTCTACCTTTGGCTGGTAGCGTACCTGGCGGCGACCCAGCATGTGCACGTCGTCGAAGATCCGCTACAGCAAGACCTTCTCCAGCTGCGTGAAGTAAACCGGGCGACTCGGGCAGTGTTGGCCCATTTCCCTGGGCTCGCTCAGCGCCACGCCAGATTATGTCAGGCATTGCTGGCCATTCGCCCCCAGCGCAAGCGCTTGCCGCCGATGGAAGCAGCGCTTGAATCCGTTCTCTGTGCCCAGCTGGGAGAAACGCCGCCCGAGGCTGGCTGGGCCGAAGTGATGCATATCGCCATCCTCGACGAGACCCTGTCTTTGGACAATTTTCATGCGCCGCATGGATACCGGCCGCCACTTCCGGTGCCGCTATGGGGGCAAGCCGTTGCCCTGGGTACCCATAAGAAAGCACGAACCGAGCAGGAAGATGATGAGGCACCGGTCGCAGGGAAGAATTCACTACAAGATGATCATGGTAAACGTAAGGCTGACCGGCGCGAGCAGGATCAGGCCGACCGCGATGACTCTTTAATGCTCAATGCATCCGAAAAGATGCTTTCCTGGGCCGAAATGGTCAATCTCAATCGTCATGTAGAGGATGAAGACGATGATGAGGCCAAACAGGCGGCCGATCAGATTGATGAAATTGTGCTCAGTGCTAACCGTAAGAAGGCGGCTTCCAAGCTAAAGCTTGATCTTGATCTGGCGCCGGGTGAGGTGAGTGGGGGAAGGCTGCGTGGGCGCCATACCTATCCGGAATGGAATCATCGTAAGCAAATCTATATGCCTGACCACTGTGTGGTACTCAGCGATGTCCAGAGCGAGGAGGGGAGAACTGGCAGCCGGATGAAACGACAAAACGGCGCATTCGACGAGTCCGACGCGAGTTTGAAGCACTTAGGCCGCGTCGTGAGACGCTACGTGGCCAGCTGGATGGCAGCGAGCTGGATATGGACGCCGTCATTCGCTCCCGCTGTGATCTGGCGGCGACCGGTGAAGCCAGCGACCGTCTCTATCAAGCTAGCCGTACCCAGGCGAGGGATTTGGCGGTTTCGATCCTGGTCGATGTATCCCTTTCCACTGAGGCCTGGCTGGAAGACCGGCGAGTGCTGGATGTGGCTAAAGAAGCGCTGCTGGTATTGGGGCACGGCCTTGCGGGGTGCGGCGATGACTATGCCATTCACAGCTTTACCTCCCACCGTCGTCACCGTGTTTGGGTCAATACGCTGAAAAGTTTCGATGAGCCAATGGGCGAGCGGGTGTCACGGCGGATCGCAGCGCTCAAACCAGGCCACTACACGCGTATGGGGCCCGCTATTCGGCACCTTTCCCAAGCGCTTGCCAAACGGCCCAATCGGCACCGGTTGCTGCTACTTCTGACCGACGGTAAGCCTAACGATACCGACTATTATGAAGGGCGCTATGGTATAGAGGATACGCGCAAAGCGGTACTTGAAGCGCGACGGGAAGAAGTGCGCGTGTTCGGGGTAACGATTGACCGGGAGGCGGGGCGCTATATTCCTCATCTGTTTGGGCGAGGGGGTTATGCCATTGTCCAGCGTCCGGAGCATCTCGCCTTGGCGCTGCCGAGTATCTACCGCCAGATTGTTGCTTCCTAAGGAGGTTATCTATGGTGCGCTTGCGCTTCGTAGCGGCGATTAGTCTGTGGTCTTTGGTCGCTTTAGGGATAGTCGTGCCGCTGGTATGGCTTATCAATAACCGAGATTGGGGCGTGGCGCTGATGTTGCTGGTTCCCTTTATCGTTTATGGTTTGATGCGGTTGGGTCGGTCGCTGGAAGCCTGGGCAAACGCCGCGCAGCGGCCTTGAGGTACTGATTCCGCACTTCGCTAAATCCAATCCTGTGAGGCTACCCCACTAAATGAAAGCGACCGGCCAGGTAGCCCGCGGCAATCAGCGTTAACGTTAATAGTGTCAGGGCAATGAAAACTCCCTTCCAGGCTGGGGTCGCGGCGCGCAAGTTTAAATAGACCATGAGCACACAGTGGGCTTTGAACCCCGTCGCCATCATTATCATGGCGGCTGACCATAGGGGAAGCACCTGCCAGTCGGTGGTCTGATCTAGCCGAGCGGAAACCATGGAAACCAGGGTCAGCGCCATTAATACGCCCCAAGTAATCAGTAAACGTCGTGTACCGGGCAGTGCCCTCATTGTTTCCTCACAAAATTATCTGAGCAGATAAATCAGTGGATAAAGCAGGATCCAAATCAAGTCCACCATATGCCAGAAGGCTGCCGCCGTTTCTACGTTCTCGGTGGAGGTGCGCCAGCTCACTAAGCCTAGTAGCGCTAAGCCGAACACAACGTGAGCAAAATGGAAGGCGGTTAAACCATAGTAAAAACCAAAAAAAACGTTCGTTTCTGGCGTTATTCCAGCGGCAAACTTACTTGTATACTCAAAAACCTTAATGAGACAGAACAGTACGCCCAACAGTATAGCGGCGCCTAACCACTGTCGGCTGCGCTGTATGCGCTTAGCGCTTATCGCCTCAACGGCAAAGGCTACAAAAAGCCCACTGGTCAAGAGCACCAGGGTATTGAGGCCGCCCAGCACCGGGTCAAGCTGATGTTGGGATTCATTGAATAGTGCAGGGTCAAGGGCGCGTTGACCGGCATAGAGCGCAAAGAAGGCGGTGAAAACCAGCATTTCGCTCAGTATCAATACCCACATCAGTGGATTGCCAGGTAGCGCTGAAAGCGGCCCCCAGCCGGGATTGGGCAGGTCGTGCCTCATTAATACTCCACTCGGTAAGCGTTGTGCCGAGGTATCAGGGCTCATTAGTTTTCGTCAATATATTAAGTGCATTTTAAATACATGTTAATTTTGGTGCAATATTTCTTTTATTTGACACGCGTCACTACCCAGCGCCACGGCAATGCTTAGTATCAGTGGCCTAGTGTTTGCCGATGATGCCTTTACTTCGGAGTGACTGTTATGTCATTGCTGTCTTTACCTTTTTCCATGCCCTCTTTTTCAATTTCCCCTCCTATAACGCCTAGCCATTTGATACGTCTCCTTGATCCACGGGTACCTTTTACAATTAAGCAACGTATAGTCGAGCCTTTACTCAACCGTACTTTTGCTATACCGCTCGCAGAGGGGGAATTCGATGCTTTGGAAGGTCGGCGCATTAGCCTCACCATCGCCGATTTAGGTGTGACGCTAAGTCTGACGCTTGAATCGCAGCGCTTAATATTATGTAGCGAGAAAGGCGAGGCAACCATTCGTGGAGGTTGGCGTGAATTCTTGTGCCTTGCCACGCGCCGCGAGGATCCCGACAGCCTGTTTTTCCAGCGTCGCTTAATCATTGAAGGGGATACAGAGCTGGGGTTGACGCTCAAGAATCTACTTGACGGTTGCGAGGAAGGCCTTGCACAAGGGCGTTTGGGGGAACTGTTGTTGGGGCTGGAGCGTTTGGTAGGTAAAGAATGACCCAGGCTTCTGAACTGTTCACAAGCGGCCCCGGGTATATGCCGAGGCCGCCCATTATTACGCTGCGTCGAGGGGGCGTGAGGGGCCAAAGTGCTCAAAGTGTCGGCGATCCTCGTCGACACCCAGTTCGGACAAAGCGCTGTTAATCGCCGTCATGAATCCTTGAGGGCCGACGAAATAGCAGCGCGCCTTAAGATCAGGCAGGTAGTGAGCTAATAAGCTGCGGTCGATACGACCAATATGTTCGGCTTCGTTGCCGCGCTCATGAATGCGGACAGCCTTAAGACGTTGAGGATACTCGCTCTTCAGCGCTTCTAATTCGCCTTTAAAGGCCTGGTGGTCGGCATCCAGGGCAGCGTGTAGATAGATGACTTGCCGCCCAAGGGACAAGGCATGTCTTGCCATGGGGAGCAGGGGCGTTTGCCCAACGCCGCCGCTGGCAAGCAGCAGAGGTTCGTCACCTTCAATCAGCGTGAGGTCACCTGCTGGCGGCAACAGCTCCAAGGTATCGCCGGGTTGTAAGACATCGTGGAAGTGGCGGCTGACTTGGCCCTGTTCTTCGCGTTTGATCGAGATTCGATAGCCTTGACCATTTGGCGTGTCTGAGAGGCTGTAATGCCGATAAACCAGCTCGCCATTAATGGTTAGACGTACACCGATATACTGACCTGGCTCATGGTCAGCCACACGACCACCATCCTCGGGCTCAAGGATAAAAGAGCGAATTAAAGCACTTTCCTGCTGGGTACTGGCAATCTTGAAACGGCGTGTGCCGCGCCATCCGCCTGGGCGCTGCTCAAACTCACGATAGCGCTGGTCTTCGAGGTCGATTAACAGGGCGGCAAGCTCGTTATATAGAGCGCCCCACGCATCGGCGATTTCCGGGGTGACGGCGTCACCCAGCACTTCGCCAATCGCTGCCAGCAGGCATTCACCGACAATAGGGTACTGCTCGGGAAGAATGCCTAGCGAGACGTGTTTACTGACCACAACATCCAGAGTAGCACGCGCCTGAGCTGGATTACTGCGTAGTTGCACATAGGCCAACACGGCGTTGGCCAGGGCACGGGGCTGACCACCGCTTTGCTGATGAACCTCATTAAAGAGCGGCTTGACCTCTGGGTAGCGGGTAAACATCAGCGGATAGAAGCGCTGTGTAATCGCATTCAGGTGTTCGGCCACGACGGGAGCTGTCGCGTTGATCAGCTTTTCCTGCTCATGTGTTAGCACGGATAATACCTCAGGCGTTAAGATTCATTGCAGATGCATCTTAACGCTAAAAGCGATAAATACCAACCATCAAGGGGCTTTGTTAAGGAGAGGGGGCTGCTAGTCATTTGAATAACAAGGCCTGAAGACAATGCAAAAGCGTCTGTCATTGAGTGACGAAGTAGCTTATTTGAGCCTATAAGATGCATTTTTGATACTTGTCATGGTTTTTGTTATTAGCCTGACGCACAATGCAAATCCAAGTAATTCAGTGGGGTATTATGCTATGCCAACCATCACCTCTTCCCAGCCTGCCTCCAAGCTCAAGCAACTACCGTTGCTGCGTCTGGCTTTTCGGCCCTTTTTCCTGTTGGCCGCGCTGTTCAGTATTTTATCTCTACTGGTATGGCTGGGCTTTTGGCATGGCATTATTTTGCTGCGCCCTTATGGCGGCCTGGTGTTCTGGCATCAGCATGAAATGTTGTTTGGTTTTGCCGCAGCAGTGATCGGAGGGTTTTTGCTTACCGCTGTACGAAACTGGACAGGCTTGCCAAGTTTAAACGGCGGGCCGCTACTGGGTCTGGTGGCGTTATGGCTATTAGGTAGGGTGCTGATGGCTTTTCCCATGGATTTGCCAGGATGGCTGCTGCTGGCGGTTGACCTTGCATTTCTTCCAGTGGTCGCCATTGTTATGGCGCGTCTGGTCATTACCGCAAAGCGTTGGCGCAACCTGATCTTTATTCCCGCGCTGTTGCTGTTTGCCACGGCTAACCTGGCGATGCACTTAGGGGTGATGCAGGGTGACGCCGAGCTGATCCGCCAAGCCGCCTACTTGGCCGTACTGTTAATCACACTGATGATGACAGTCGTTGGCGGGCGTGTGATTGCCATGTTCACTGCCAATCGTCTGGGGCGCCCAAAACCTGAACCTATTGCTTTACTCGAAGGAGTAACGCTGGTGAGTACGGCTGGCGTAGTCGTGCTGCAGCTGGTCATCATGTTGGGGGTTGCCATTCCTGCTTTATTAATGGGGGGAGTGATGCTCTTGGCGGCGTTGGCCAACACTGTTCGCATGGCGCGCTGGGGTGGGCTGCATAGCTGGCGTGAACCTTTACTTTGGGGGCTGCACGGTAGCTACGCCTGCATTCCGCTAGGGCTTATCATGTGGGTCTTGGCACTCATGGGGCTGATGCGCGTTGAACTTGCCGTGCACGCCCTGACCATTGGTGGCATGGGCACCATGATGCTGGCCATGATGGCCAGGGTTTCGCTAGGTCATACGGGCCGCCCCATACGCACTTTGCCCGGTATTGGTGTGGCGCTGGGCTTAATGCTAATAGCCGCCTTGGTGCGCTCACCCGTCTTGGCGTTATTTCCCCAGATCACCCACTGGACCTATACGCTGAGCATCATCTTCTGGTGCGTTGCCTACGCAATATTCGTCGTGCACTACACTTGGCCGTTGATGCAGGCGCGAGTCGATGGTCAGGATGGTTGAACGAATAATAGATGGCGCCTGCATCCGTCCGGATGCAGGCGTATTAAAACCATTGAGGTATTCAAACGCTCATTAGCGATCAGCCAGGGTGACCCGGGCACCGCCAAAGGCAAGACTGCGTGGGTTAGCCACTGGACGGTTGTTGGTGAGGCGGGTAATGCCTACCCCGCAACGGCCCACCATCCAGATCAGGCAGGCTGTAAAATAGAGGTAGCCCAGAGCCCAGGGGGCTACTGCCGGTAGCCCGATCCAGCCCAGTAGATGCCAAATGGCAGTGAACAACACCCCGCCTAATAGCCCTAACCAAAACGTTCTAATCTGAAACTGCAAATGGGAAGCGACCCACTCCTCGGCATCGTTTCTTTTCATGTGGGCAATGAGTACCCCTATGGGGCGGTGACCACCGCTAATACGCTACCCAGAAAGAGCATATAGACAACGATAGCCGTGCCACGTCCGCGGTTTTTCTTAAACGTATTAGAGGAAGTCGACGTTGAAGTGGCCGCGGAGTGAGATGCGGAGGGCATGGAGGATGGGGAAATAGCCATAGAGAACCTCATTCGGCAAAGTGGGAACCATTAATAGCGCGTTAAAATGCATTTTTAATGCATTTATTGTAGAGCAACTATGCAGAATTTCCTTAGCTGAAATTAATAGGGTTGTTTCTAGTGATTGTCAGACATTGACGGTGGGGATACGCATTAGTCCTGCCAACTGCGGGTAACGATTGGACAACACATCTGCCAAGGTATAGCGGTCAAGCACCTCCAGAAACGCTGACAATGCTTCGTTTAGAATGGGCTGGAGCCGACAAGAAGGGGTGATGATGCAGTTGTTATCGCTATGAAAGCACTCGACTAGCTCCATGCCATGTTCCATTTCGCGCACGAGTTTACCCAGCACGATAGTAGCGGGGTCTCGCGTGAGCAATAGGCCACCGTTCTTGCCCCGAATAGCGGTAACGTAGTTCTTCTGGCTAAGCTCCTGAACGACTTTCATCAGGTGATTGCGAGAAATATCAAAGGTCTCTGCGATCTCATTGATAGTAGAACGCTCTTCGCCTTTCACGGCGAGGAAGATCAACACGCGTATTGAATAATCGGTGAATCGAGTGAGATGCATGGAGTGTGCTTTGCTCCGAGAGTAATCCAACTGTAAAAGAAACATGTTGTATGAACGTTCAGTAAGTTGCAATCAGAACATGGGGGTACTAATGCTGACCTGAGTCAAGAAGGAAAGCGTTATTGCCTTAGCTCAAGCTGGTCAAAGTACGGTTTCAAACGGCTTACCAGCGCATTCATCTGAGCTGTAGATGGAGTATTGGCAACTGGCTGAGAATAGGTGGGATCGAAGCATTGCTCGCTGCGGGCCACCTGCAGCGCATAGTGGCGTACCCCACAGTCGGCAAGACTCAGTGCCAGGCGTTCCACATCGGCAAGCTGAAAATCTTTCCAGTGAATGGTGGTACGGCACTCGAAATTGAGTCCGCTGTCGAGCAAAGCTTCCAAGCTGCGGGCATGCAACTGCCAGATGCCGGGACGGCCGCAGATGCGGTCAAACTCTTTTCCGCGTCCTTTTACATCCAGCCCCACCCAGTCAAGGTGCGGTAATAGCTGGGTGAGGCGGTCAGGATAAGGGCCGGCGGTATGTAGTCCCACCTTAAAGCCCAATGCTTTCACTTCCTTTACTGCATCGGACAAACCGGCATTCAGGGTGGGCTCACCACCGCTGAAAACCACCGCTTCCAGCAGGCCTTGCCTGGTGCTCAGGAATTCCCGTATCGCTTGCCACTCCTGGGGTTCACCTCGGCGCGACGGGATCATGTTGGGATTGTGGCAGTAGCCGCAGCGTAGCGGGCAGCCTTGGAGAAAGACAACACACGCCAGATGATCGGGATAATCCAGTGTGGTCATGGGCACAAGGCCGGCAATCGGCAGCCGAACCGAAGATAATTTAGTTGTGATGTCGTCAAGTGTCGTCTGCATAGCCATAGTGATATCCCCCTGCTGGGGCGCCTGTAGCCAGACCCCCCAGCTGTCGTTAGAGAAAAGTGAGGGCTAGCTACCGAGAGGCGGCGGCTTCAGTAAAATGGCGTCGCTCCTGGTGTTCGGCACGTTTGCCGATATTGAACTGACTTACCGGGCGGTGGTAGCCCATGACGCGGGTCCAGACTTCGCAGCGCTGGCGCTGCTCAGTGGGCAAGCTAGCATATTGAGAGGTTTGCATTAGCGTGTTCCTTAAACGAGTTGAGAAAAAGTGAGGCAAATGCCTCAAGCCGTGGCGGCGTCGATTGCGCTCGCCGTTTTTGCCCAAAGTGCTTCGTCGCACTTGGGGCAGAACTCATGTTCACCCGACAGGTAGCCATGCACCGGGCAGATCGAAAAGGTGGGTGTGACTGTGAGGTAGGGTAAGCGAAAGTGAGAGAGCGCCGTTTTAACCAGCTTGCGACAGGCGGAGGCCGAGGTAATCCGTTCGCGCATATAGAGATGCAATACCGTGCCACCGGTGTAGCGAGTCTGTAAGGGGTCTTGATGGCTCAGTGCCTCAAAGGGATCATCGGTATGACCCACCGGCAATTGACTAGAATTGGTGTAGTAGGGCGCCTCGGGTGTACCGGCTTGAAGAATGTCAGGAAAGCGCGTCAGATCCTCCCGGGCAAAGCGGTGAGTGGTGCCCTCTGCCGGGGTGGCTTCAAGGTTATACATGTGGCCGGTCTGTTCTTGAAATTCGCGCATCCGCTCCCGAACGTGGTCAAGAAGATCCAGTGCCAGCTGTAGCCCTTGGGCGTCGGCGATATCGCAGCGATCCCCAGTAAAGTTGCGCACCATTTCGTTGAGCCCATTCACACCCAGAGTAGAGAAATGATTGCGTAACGTGCCCAGGTAGCGCTGGGTAAAGGGGTAGAGCCCCTGATCCATTAGTTGCTGAATGCGCTCGCGCTTGAGTTCGAGGCTATCGCGCCCGAGCGACAGAAGGCGATCCAGCTCGCTGAACAGCCCGGCCCGGTCGCCGGCAAAGCGGTAACCCAACCGGGCACAGTTGATCGTCACTACTCCCAACGATCCGGTTTGCTCCGCACTGCCGAACAGACCGTTGCCGCGTTTGAGCAGTTCACTCAAATCAAGCTGCAGGCGGCAGCACATGGAACGCACCATGTGGGGTTCCAGATCCGAATTGAGAAAGTTTTGAAAGTAGGGCAAGCCGTACTTGGCGGTCAGTGCGAAGAGCCGCTCGGCGTTGTCGCTTTCCCAGTCGAAATCATGGGTGATGTTATAAGTGGGTATGGGGAAGGTGAACACACGTCCGTGGCGGTCACCGGCCTCCATCACTTCCAAATAGGCCCGGTTGATTAAGTCCATTTCAACCTGTAGTTCGCCGTAGCTGAACGGCTGCTCCTCTCCACCGATAACCGGTACCTGTTGGCGCAAGTCGTCGGGGCAGACCCAGTCGAAGGTTAGGTTGGTGAAGGGCGTCTGGCTACCCCAGCGCGAAGGCACATTGAGGTTGTAGATGAATTCCTGAAGTGCCTGCTTGACTTGTGCATAGGTGAGGCTGTCTTTGCGCACGTAGGGTGCCAGATAGGTATCGAAAGAGCTGAAGGCTTGTGCCCCGGCCCACTCGTTCTGCAAGGTGCCAAGAAAATTAACCATTTGCCCGAGGGCACTTGAGAGGTGGCGGGGCGGGTTGCTTTCGGCTCGTCCCGGTACCCCATTAAATCCCTCTAGCAGCAAAGTACGCAGCGACCAGCCGGCGCAATAGCCGCACAGCATATCCAGGTCGTGAATATGCAAATCACCTTCCCGATGAGCTTCTCCTACGGCGTGGGGGTAAATCTCATCGAGCCAGTAGTTGGCTATCAACTTGCCCGAGACGTTGAGGATTAAACCGCCCAATGAATAGCCCTGGTTGGCATTGGCGTGAACACGCCAGTCGGCGCGTTGGAGGTACTCATTGACCGTCGAGGCGACGTCAATATGATGCTTCGCTACCTGAACGCTTGTGGAGCTTTTCACCTAATTCACCTATATATGCTAGATTTAATAAAAATAAATACTATATGTGGTGTTAGAGGGTAAGCGTTCAGGATTTTGCAATAAATGATCCAGGTCAAAAATGGTGAGGAAAAATAGTAAGGCGTGGTGGTGCCTAGGCTATGTTTTAGCTGGTCATCGTGCGGGTGTTATCCATACCCGGTCGGCCGAACCAGTAACCGTCGCAGATTTCAGCATCCACCAGCGTTAAAGGATCGGGCGTAGGTAACCTGCCGTGGCGGGCCTGGTCGAAAGCCGTGACCACCTCGGCCATGCCTTCCGCCCGTGGGCTGAGACGTGCCACTGATACCCCCATCTCCGCCATGACCGTAAGTTTCATGGCGCAGATCCTGGCAGGCGCTGGAAAGGGTTTGAATACCGTTCAGGGTTAAAAACATCCCGGGACTCTTGTGAACGTAGCACCAAGCCTTCGGGGTACTTTTGGCAGACGAATTTGCAGCGGTCTTTGGGTGTTTGGTGACGCCGGGCGGTAAAACAGCGTGACGACCAGGACAAGGGGAGATGCCCGTAGGCGAATACTTCGCATGGGTGGGGAACGCCTGCCCGGTGGCAATCGTTAATAAGTTTGGCTAAGTCTTGCTGTGACATTTCCACCGGCGCTTGCCAACGCCGTATGCCGGCACGGGCCATAACGCCCAGTGTCGCCGGGTTGTAGAGGTTGAGCGCAGCACCGGCGATGAACGGCAGTCCGGCACTGGAGAGTCGTTGCAGGGCGCTTTGGTCATTGGCCTCGACGATAAAATCACCGTTGTCACACAGCTTGCGCAAGTCACGCAGGTCGGCTTCGGACTCGATCAAGGTCTGGCTGGCGAGTACTACCTGCTTGCCCGCCTGGCTGAGCTCGCGCCCAATGCCTAGCCAGTCGTCCAGTTTCATATCGCGGCGCCGCGAGCAGACGGTTTCGCCAGGGTAATAATCTCTACCGGCCAGTCGGCCGCCTCGCGGTAGAAGTCGGCGTAGCGTTGCCGAGTCAGTAAAAAAGCACCGGCCCGAGGGAGAGTTGAAGAGGGCCGGTTGATAAGGTCGGTGATAGGGGAGGTGTAGTGTTCGGCATAGTAGGCTCCTATTTCCAGCGGCGTTCGTAGGCGCCTAGGGTAGTGATGGCACCTTCGGAAAGCTCGGCAAGGCCTGCCATCCAGGCGGGTTCTGGATCAAAGCGCTCAGGCTGAGCCTCTAGGCGGTTGAGCGCCTGGCGCCAGATCCCGGCCACTTTAGAGGCATAGGCGGGGCTGCGCTGACGACCTTCAATTTTGACGGCGCTAATACCCAGGTCGCGTAGCTCCGGCAATAGCTCCAGGGTATTGAGGCTGGTGGGTTCCTCAATGGCGTGATAGGTCTCGCCCGCCACCTCGAAGCGACCCTTGCATAGGGTGGGGTAGCCCGCGCGCTCGCCTTCGGCGTAGCGGTCGATAAGAACATTGTTAAGGCGCGACTCTAAGCCCTCTGACGTTTCTTCCCAGCGGACATGAGCCGCTGGCGAGCAGACGCCCCGGGTATTGGGCGATTCGCCGGTCAGGTAGGAGGAGAGATAGCAGCGTCCTTCGGCCATGATGCACAGGCTGCCGAAAGCGAACACCTCAAGTTCTACCGGTGTTTGCTTGGCCAGGTCGCGTACCTGAGTGATTGACAGCACCCTTGGCAGTACGGCGCGCTTGATGCCGAAATGCTGGTGGTAAAAGCGTAGCGCTTCATGGCTGGTCGCCGAACCCTGCACTGAGAGGTGCCGAGAGATCTCGGGGTGATGGCGAGTAGCGTAGTCGAGCAGTCCCATATCGGCGAGAATCAGCGCATCCACGCCCAGTTCGGCGGCCTGATCCACGGCCCGAGTCCAGTGTTCCCAGCCATCGGGCTGGGGATAGGTATTAATGGCGCAAAAAACGCGTTTGCCATGTCGGTGGGCGTAATCGATCCCCTCGCGGGCACGTTTGTCGGTAAAGTTTAGCCCGGCGAATTGCCGTGCGTTGGTGATGTTCTGGAAACCGAAATAGACAGCGTCGGCACCTTCATCTACAGCGCGCTTTAGGGCGGGCAGGTTGCCAGCGGGACATACAAGCTCCATAGCGAGACTCCTTGCGGGAAAAGTCCGAGCATTTTAGTCACCTATTTTTTGTCGGCTTTTGACACAGGTCATATCGGGGTGGCTTTCAAAAGAGGATAACGCTGCAGAGTAGGCAAGCTGGATGCAGGCAGTTTTTAAAACGTATATTGTATGAATATTAACCAATGCTTGCTGCACCCACTTCCAGAGTTCCATTTCAGAGACCTCTTTTAGAGCCCCTTTTCAGAGACCTACTTCGATCATGCAAGATGAACTGCTCTTCAATCGCCCCCTGGTAGAGAAATATGACCGCCCAGGCCCGCGGTACACTTCTTATCCCACTGCGCCCCAGTTTCATGCCGCGTTTGCCGAGGATGATTACCGTAGCGCCGCCGAGCGCAGTAATCGGGTCGCAGTACCCAAGCCGCTTTCGGTCTATGTGCATATCCCGTTCTGCAAAAGCCTGTGCTACTACTGCGCCTGCAAAAAATCATTACTCATAATACCGAGCGAGCTGCCGAATACCTCCAGTGGTTAAAACAGGAGATACGTGTTCAGGGAGCGCTGTTCGATACCACCCGCCAAATGACCCAACTGCATCTGGGCGGCGGCACCCCAACCTACTTAAGCAATGCCCAGCTACGCGAACTGATGGCGGCGCTGGACGAAGCCTTTCACTTCGCCGCACCTGAAGAGCGTGAATTCTCGCTGGAGGTAGACCCTCGCACCGTGACACCCGAACAGGTGTACGAGCTCTACACGCTGGGCTTCAATCGGTTGAGCTTCGGGGTTCAGGACTTCGATCACGACGTGCAGCAAGCGGTCAATCGCGTCCAGAGTGAAGAGCAGGTGGTATCCCTGGTCAAGGCTGCCCGCGAGGGGGGTTTGAATCGGTCAGCGTTGACCTGATTTACGGTTTACCGCTGCAGACGGTGGCGAGTTTCGATACGACGCTAACCAAGATTATTGACCTGCAACCGGATCGCATTGCCGCTTATAGCTACGCCCATCTGCCCGAACTGTTTAAAGCTCAGCGGCTAATTAGCCCCGAAGACATGCCGCCACCCGAGCGTAAGTTGGAGCTGCTGGAGCTTACGATTAACCGCCTGACGGCCGCAGGGTATGTCTACATCGGCATGGACCATTTCGCCCTTCCGAATGACGAGCTGAGCCTGGCCCGTGAAAATGGCACTCTGCAGCGCAATTTTCAGGGCTACTCTACCCACGCCGACTGCGACATGATTGGGCTGGGCATTACTTCGATTGGTAAGGTGGGCGATACCTACAGCCAAAACGTCAAGGAAACTGCCCAGTATCAGCATCGTTTGGATGAAGGGCATTTACCGGTCTTCCGTGGCTATCGCCTTAGCGATGACGACCGCCTGCGCCGCGATGTCATTAATACCCTGATGTGTCACGGCCGACTTGAATTTGCCGCTATCGAGGCCCGGCACAATATCGATTTTCGCAGCTACTTCGCGAGTGCCTTGGCGAGCCTCGAAGAGATGGCGGACGACGGGTTAATTGCTTTGCGCGACCATGAAATCGAGGTGCTGCCTTCAGGGAGGTTGATGATCCGCAACCTGGCCATGGCGTTCGACGCCTACCTGAAACCAACGGAAAACCGTTATTCGCGCACGGTGTAATTTCAACAGTGCCAACCGTCTATTCCTTTACGTTGGCCGCTCTATCACCTTGGGGGTAGATAGGGTGTATATGGAGGTAATCACGCAGTAATTCGCTTGTCGATCACGCAGAATCCACTCCATGGAACCCGCACTGTCGGGTATGCAAATTTCCGAGGAGCCTGGAGATCGACCATGAGTCACTTCATAGATCGGCTGAATTTCTTCCGCAAGTCCCGCGAGCCTTTTGCCAACGAACACGGTGAGCTACGCAGCGAATCCCGCCAGTGGGAAGATAGTTATCGTGCCCGCTGGCAACACGACAAGGTAGTGCGTAGCACCCACGGGTGAACTGCACCGGCTCCTGTAGCTGGAAGATCTACGTTAAGAACGGTTTAGTTACCTGGGAAACCCAGCAGACTGACTACCCCCGTACCCGTCCCGACCTGCCTAACCATGAGCCGCGTGGCTGCCCGCGCGGCGCCAGCTACTCCTGGTATCTGTACAGCGCCAACCGCCTCAAGTACCCGTTGATTCGCAAGCCGTTGCTGGCGCTATGGCGCGAAGCGCTCAAGGCTAACCCAGACCCGGTAGACGCCTGGGCGTCTATTGTCGAAGAGACCCCGCCAAGACCAAACAGTACAAACGTGCTCGCGGCATGGGCGGCTTCGTTCGCGGTAACTGGGACGAGCTCAACGAGCTGGTCGCTGCTTCTAACGTTTACACCGCCAAGCAGTACGGCCCCGACCGTATTCTCGGCTTCTCGCCGATTCCTGCCATGTCCATGGTCAGTTACGCCGCAGGTAGTCGCTACCTGTCGCTGATTGGTGGCGTCTGCATGAGCTTCTACGACTGGTACTGCGATTTGCCGCCGGCGTCACCGATGACCTGGGGCGAGCAGACCGACGTACCTGAGTCCGCTGACTGGTACAACTCCGGCTACATTATTGCCTGGGGCTCCAACGTGCCCAGACGCGTACCCCGGATGCCCACTTCTTTACCGAAGTACGTTACAAAGGCACCAAGACGGTTTCGATCACCCCGGATTATGCCGAGGTTTCCAAACTCACCGACGAATGGCTGTCCGCCAAGCAGGGTACCGATGCCGCCCTGGCGATGGCCATGGGCCATGTCATCCTCAAGGAATTCCACCTTGAGAACCCCAGTGCTTACTTCACTGATTATGTGCGCCGCTATACCGACATGCCGTTCCTGGTGGAACTGGAAGTGCGTGAAGATGGCAGCTTCGCACCGGGTCGCCAACTGCGTGCCAGTGATTTTGATGCTGCCCTTGGCCAGGAAAACAATCCCGAGTGGAAAACCGTCGCCTGGGACGAAACCCGCGACCAGCTGGTGGTACCGCGCGGCTCCATCGGCTTCCGCTGGGGTGAGACCGGCGATGAAGTGGGCAAATGGAACCTGGAATCGCTGGATGCCGCAGGCACCGAGATCAAGCCGTTACTGAGTTTGGCCAATCACCACGATAGCGTCGCTCGCGTGGCGTTTCCTTATTTCGGTGGCATTGAGCACGAACACTTTGAACACGTCAAAGGGGCCGGTGTCGGCGCTGCTGACGACCTGCTGTTCCACAATTTGCCCGCCAAGCGGTTAAAGAGAGCCGATGGCAGCGAAATGCTGGCGGTCACCGTTTTTGATCTGATGTGTGCCAACTACGGTATCGACCGTGGCTTTGTCGGCGACGGCGAAGATGATGGCGCGACCTCGTTTGATCAGATTCGCCCCTATACCCCGCGTGGCAGGAGAAAATTACCGGTGTCCCAGCAGAGCAGTGCACCCGCATTGCCCGTGAATTTGCCGACAACGCCAATAAAACCAACGGCCGTAGCATGATCATCGTCGGTGCCGGTATGAACCACTGGTACCACATGGATATGAACTACCGCGGCCTGATTAACATGCTGGTCATGTGTGGTTGTATCGGTCAAAGCGGTGGCGGCTGGGCCCACTATGTTGGTCAGGAAAAACTGCGTCCGCAGACTGGCTGGACGCCTTTGGCCTTTGGCCTCGACTGGCAGCGCCCGCCGCGCCACATGAACTCTACTTCCTTCTTCTATAGTCACTCCTCCCAGTGGCGCTACGAGAAGCTCGAGATTAAAGAAATTCTTTCGCCGTTGGCCAAGGCCGAGGATTACCCCGGTAGCCTGATTGACTTTAACGTGCGTGCTGAGCGCATGGGCTGGCTGCCGTCAGCACCACAACTGGACACTAACCCGCTACGCCTAGCGAAAAAAGCCGAAGCCGCGGGTATGTCGACAGCCGACTATGCTTTCAGCAGCTCAAGAGCGGTGAACTGCGCTTTGCAGCGGAAGACCCGGATGCGCCAGAGAACTTCCCGCGTAATATGTTCATCTGGCGCTCCAACCTGCTGGGTAGCTCCGGTAAGGGCCATGAGTACATGCTCAAGTACCTGCTGGGTACTCGCCACGGTATTCAGGGTAAAGATCTGGGAGACTTCGGCGGCCAGAAGCCCGAAGAAGTGGTATGGCGTGACGAGGCGCCGGAAGGCAAGCTCGACCTGCTGGTGACGCTGGATTTCCGCATGTCCACCACCTGCCTCTACTCGGATATCGTGCTGCCTACGGCGACCTGGTATGAGAAGGACGACCTTAACACTTCTGACATGCACCCCTTTATTCACCCCTTGACTGCCGCCACTGATCCGGCCTGGGAATCGCGCAGCGACTGGGATATTTACAAGGGTATTGCCAAGGCGTTTTCCAAGGTGTGTGTAGGCCACCTGGGCGAAGAGACCGACCTGGTCACGCTGCCGATGCAGCACGACTCGCCAGGAGAGTTGGCCCAACCGGCGGTGATGGATTGGAAGAAGGGCGAATGCGCGCCGATTCCTGGCAAGACCATGCCATCGCTGATTGAGGTTAAGCGCAACTATCCCGAAACCTATGAGCGCTTCACCTCCGTAGGGCCGCTGCTGGAAAGCATCGGTAACGGCGGCAAGGGCATCGCCTGGAATACCGATGCGGAAGTCGAGCTGCTGGGCAAACTCAACCATCGCAAGCTGGATGGCCCGCATAAAGGACGTCCGTTGATCGACAGCGCTATCGATGCTGCCGAGATGATTCTAACCCTGGCACCGGAAACCAACGGCGCCGTGGCAGTAAAAGCGTGGGATGCACTCTCCAAAATTACCGGGCGTGATCATACTCACCTGGCAAGGCCCAAACATGACGAAAAAATCCGCTTTCGCGATGTCGTCGCCCAGCCGCGCAAGATTATCTCCAGCCCGACCTGGTCCGGCCTCGAGGATGAGTATGTCTCCTATAACGCCGGTTACACCAACGTTCACGAGCTGATTCCATGGCGCACCGTGAGTGGTCGTCAGCAGTTCTATCAGGATCATGCCTGGATGCGCGCTTTCGGCGAAAGCCTGCTGGTCTATCGTCCGCCCATCGATACCAAGGCGGCCAAAGGCTTCACGCTGCCTGCCGACAACGGTTTTAAAACGAAGGCGCTGAACTTTCTCACGCCGCACCAGAAGTGGGGCATCCACTCTACTTACTCGGACAACCTGCTGATGTTGACGCTTAACCGAGGCGGCCCGGTGGTGTGGCTCTCCGAGGCGGACGCGGCTGAGATCGATATCGAGGACAACGACTGGATCGAGGTCTACAACGCCAACGGCTCGATTGCCGCGCGGGCAGTGGTCAGCCAGCGGGTCAAAGCGGGCATGGTGATGATGTACCACGCCCAGGAGCGCAACGTGAACGTCCCTGGCTCTGAGGTCACCGGCACGCGGGGCGGTATTCACAACTCGGTCACCCGTGTCTGCCCCAAGCCAACCCATATGATCGGCGGCTACGCGCAGCTCTCTTACAGTTTTAATTATTACGGCACTGTCGGCTCAAATCGCGATGAGTTCGTGTTAGTGCGCAAGATGAAACACGTTGACTGGCTGGATGGTGAAGGCAATGACAGCGTTCAGGAGGCCGTGAAATGAAAATTCGTTCCCAGGTAGGCATGGTTCTCAACCTTGATAAGTGTATTGGTTGCCACACCTGTTCGGTGACCTGCAAAAATGTCTGGACCAGTCGCGAAGGTATGGAGTACGCCTGGTTCAACAATGTCGAGACCAAGCCCGGTATCGGCTATCCCAAGGAGTGGGAGAACCAGGCCAAGTGGAAGGGCGGCTGGATGCGCCGTAACGACGGTCGGATTGAACCGCGTATTGGTGGCAAATGGCGGGTGCTGGCGAACATTTTCGCCAACCCCGACCTGCCCGAGATGGATGACTACTATGAGCCGTTCACGTTCGACTACCAACACCTGCATACCGCCAAGATCGGTGAGCACCAGCCGGTGGCGCGTCCGCGCTCGCTGATTTCCGGTCAGCGTATGAAAAAGATCGAATGGGGCCCGAACTGGGAAGAGATTCTTGGCACCGAGTTCGCCAAGCGGCGCAAAGACGCCAACTTCGACAAGGTGCAGGCAGATATTTACGGCCAGTTCGAAAACACCTTCATGATGTATCTGCCGCGCCTGTGCGAGCACTGTTTGAATCCTACTTGTGTCGCGGCTTGTCCGAGCGGTGCCATCTACAAGAGGGAAGAGGACGGCATCGTGCTAATCGACCAGGACAAGTGCCGTGGCTGGCGTATGTGTATCTCCGGCTGTCCCTACAAGAAGATCTACTACAACTGGAAAAGCGGTAAGTCCGAGAAGTGTATCTTCTGCTACCCGCGTATCGAGGCCGGTCAGCCGACCATCTGCTCCGAGACCTGTGTGGGCCGCATTCGCTATCTCGGCGTGCTGCTGTATGACGCAGATCGCATTGAAGAAGTGGCCAGCTCCCCTGACGAGCGTGATCTCTACCACCGCCAGTGCGAGATTTTCCTCGACCCCAACGATCCGGAAGTGATTGCCCAGGCCAAGCGGGATGGCATCCAGGATAACGTCATCAAAGCCGCCCAGGCCTCACCGGTTTACAAGATGGCTATCGACTGGGGATTGGCGCTGCCGCTGCACCCGGAATACCGCACGCTGCCGATGGTGTGGTACGTGCCGCCGCTGTCGCCGATTCAGTCCGCCGCTGAGGCGGGGCATGTAGAGTTCGATGGCATCCTGCCCAAGATCGAATCACTGCGTATCCCGGTGAAGTACCTGGCTAACCTGTTGACAGCCGGTGAAGAGGAGCCCGTGGTATTGGCACTCAAGCGCTTGATGGCGATGCGTGTCTACATGCGCGGCAAGCACGTGGATGGCGCCCCTAATGCCGAGGTGCTCGACGCCGTAGGTCTGAGCGTAGCCCAGGTGGAAGAAATGTACCGCTACCTGGCCATTGCCAACTACGAGGATCGTTTCGTGATCCCCACCAGCCATCGTGAGATGGCAACCGAAGCCTTCCCCGAGCGGGGTGGATGTGGCTTTACCTTTGGTGATGGTTGCCACGGTGAGAGCCAGCCCAACCTATTTAACGGCCGTAAGCAGACCAGCGTTTTGGTAAAACCGGTAGAGGTCTTCGACCCACAGCCACAACTTGAGGAGTCTCGTCATGACTGAAGCCGCTACCCAATCGCCGACCCCGGTAGAGCCGTCGTTCGAACCGCTACAGGGTATGCGTAGCCTACGCGTACTGGCCCGCCTGCTCGATTACCCGACCCAGGAACTGCAGGATGCCAGCGGCGAGCTCATCGAAATTCTCAATGCCGAACGCCGCCTGGGGGCGGCTCTCAAATCGTCGCTAATGGAGTGGTGTCAGCGTCTCCAAGAGGGCGACCTGCTTGAGCTGCAGGCCGAGTACGTTGCCATGTTCGATAAGGGGCGGGCTACGTCGCTGCTGCTATTCGAGCACGTTCACGGTGAATCACGTGACCGTGGCCAGGCCATGGTGGACCTCATGGCCGAGTACAGCGCGGCCGGTTTTGAGCTGGATGCCCGTGAACTGCCCGATCATCTACCGGTGTTTCTTGAATATCTTTCGCTGTGCGATGAAGCCGAGATCGGCCGCTGGTTGGGCGAAATACGCCATATTCTGGCGTTGCTGACGGCACGGCTGGAGGAGCGGGGAGCGGATCACGCGCTGGTACCGTTGTCACTGTTGGCGTTAATCGGCGCCGAGGGCGATGTCGAAGAGCATCGGCCCCAGGTCAAAAAAGAGGCGCCTGATAACACCCCCGAAGCATTGGACGCCGTATGGGAAGAAGAAGCGGTGCGTTTCTCGGCAACCTCTGACGAAGACTGCGCGCTGCAGTCTGCCGAAGGCCGCCGCTTGGCCGAGCGCAAACACACCGTTCAGAGCCAGCCGGTACGCATTATGCCTGCTCCGTCTTTAAATGCCTCTTCCGCTCCTTCCGCCGATCGTTAATAGGAGAATCACCATGTATGACGCGATTGCGCATTACTTAACCCATCTGATCTACGGTTACTACCCCTATCTCGCGGGCACGGTGTTTCTGCTGGGCAGCCTGCTCCGTTTTGATCATGGTCAGTACACCTGGAAGACCGGTTCTAGCCAGATGCTCTCTTCAAAGAATATGCGCCTGGGCAGCAACCTGTTTCATATCGGTATTATCGTGATTTTCTTCGGCCATCTGGTGGGCATGCTCACACCGCACTGGGTTTATGCGCCGTTCCTGCACGCCGGTACTAAACAGCTAGTGGCTATCGTGGTGGGCGGTATTGCCGGTGCCATGTGCGTGGTGGGCGGCGCCATGTTGCTCTATCGTCGCCTGGCCAACCCACGCGTAAAGGCGTCGTCGAGCATGATGGATACCTTGATCCTGGGCTTGATCGTCTTACAGGCGTGCCTGGGTATGGTGACCATCATCTTCTCGTTGGGCCATATGGACGGCGAGATGATGCTGACACTCTCCAGCTGGGCGCAGTCGATTGTCTTCTTCAGCGGCGGTGCGGCGGACTACATGCAGGAAGTGTCGTGGATCTACAAACTGCATATCTTTATCGGCTTAACCATCATCCTGCTGTTCCCGTTTTCGCGGCTGGTGCATGTGTGGAGCGCGCCGTTCGGCTATGTAACCCGGCGCTATCAGCTTGTCCGCCGTCGTGGCTAAAAACTGGCTTGTGCTCGGCCAGGCCTAGAGGAGAAATAACATGCAGATGATTGATATCGAACAGCTACCTGGGGGCGTCGCTGCGCCTCCTGTACGTGTCGGTGACACCCCTATCGATGAAGCAACGATTGCGTTGGAGATGCAGTACCACCCCGCCGAAACGTCGGGGGAGGCCCAGCTTCAGGCGGCCCGCGCCCTGGTGGTCAGGGAACTGCTGCGCCAGCGAGCCAACGTCCTGGGCCTACTGTCGAGGCAGGAAACTAACGAAGCACAGGAAGATGCGGCGATTGCTGCCTTGCTCGAACAGGAGCTTGAGGTGCCGGAACCGGGGGAAACAGATTGCCAGCGCTTTTTTGACACCCACCGCGAGCGCTTCAGCGAACCAGTGCAGTTACGCGTTCGGCATATCCTGCTCGCGGCCGCACCCGATGACTCCCAGGGTCGCGACGACGCTTACCAGCTTGGTGAAAAGCTACTCGAACAGCTTAAGCAGATACCCGAACGGTTTGCCGAATTTGCTCAACACCACTCCGCGTGCCCTTCAAAAGAGCTGGATGGTGATTTGGGCTGGCTGGTGTCAGGGCAGACTGTTCCGGAGTTGGATCGCGCTTTGCAGCACTTACCCGAAGGTCTACACGAGCGCCCCTTGGCGTCTCGCTATGGTTGGCATGTGGTGAGTATTGACGAGCGGCGAGACGGTAGGGCGTTACCTTTCGATCAAGTGATTGACCGGGTGCGCCATAGCCTACGGGAACAGGCAACTCGACGTGCGCTGCGTCACTATTTGCTGGCGTTAGAGAGCGAAATAGGCGTCGAAGGGATTGTTCTGGATGACGATGCTGGCGGCAGCTTGATGCAATAGCTTGAAGCAATAGCAAAGCTAATAGGAGAGGCTTGATGTCCCATGTTCCTGTAGATGCTCTTTTCACTCCGCTCGGCATCGCGGTGCTAACGGTTTCCGATACCCGTGGTTTCGACGAGGATGGTAGCGGTGACCTGCTGGTTGAACATCTGAGCGAAAGCGGCCATATCCTGGTCGAGAGGCGCATCGTTTCTGATGATATCTACCAGGTTCGTGCCGTGGTCTCGGAGTGGATTGCTCGAACGGATGTCCACGCGATTCTGGTTAATGGCGGCACTGGCTTTACCGCCCGGGATACCACTCCCGAGGCGTTGATACCGCTGTTCGACAAAGCGATTGAGGGGTATGGCGAGCTGTTCCGCCACTACTCCCTGAAAACAATCGGCACAGCGACGATCCAGTCTCGCGCCGTAGGGGGTGGCCAACCGAACGATGATATTTGCGATGCCCGGTTCGCCCAAAGCGTGTGCCTTGGCGTGGGACAGGATTATTGCTTTGCAGCTGGACTCCCGCACTCGGCCCTGCAACTTCGTCGCCATGGTGCTGCCTTCAGCGACCCGTGCAGTGGACGTCACACAGCGACTTCTTCCAATGAGGTGGAGCGCTTATGAACTGTCACTGCGCAGAAATAGTCACGCCCGGCTTGTTAGATCTGTTTGATGCGCGCCAACGGCTTATCGACGCAGCCACGCCCATTAATGCAGTAGAAACCATCACCCTAGAACAATCGACAGGGCGAGTGCTGGCAGAAACGCTGGTCGCTCCTCTCGATATGCCGGGCGTGGACAATAGCGCTATGGATGGTTACGCGCTGTGTCTGGCTGATTACCAAGCGGCACCTCGCGGCGCAGGCTTACCCATTCTCCAACGCGTACCAGCTGGCGCAGGCGTCATGCTGCTACCGGAAGGAGGCTGCGCGCGTATTTTTACCGGCGCGCCGGTGCCCATGGGGGCAGATATTGTGGTGCCTCAAGAGCGGGTGACTCTTGATCCGCGCGGGCATATACACCTCGAGGGTAGCTTGGTGCTAGGCGCTAACATTCGTCGCCAAGGCGAGGAGACTCGCATAGGCACCCCGCTGCTCGCTGCGGGTAAGCTTCTTGATGCCGCGTCGATTGCGCTGCTGGCAAGCCATGGAATCAATGCCGTGACTGTCAAACGGCGTCTGAGGGTGGCGCTGCTTTCCACCGGCGATGAGCTGATTGCCCCAGGTACAGTGCGATCACCGGGACAGGTATACGACAGCAACCGCGCCATGCTTAACGTACTGCTAGCGCAAGCTCAGTGCGACGTGCTGGATTTGGGCATCATCGCTGATTCACCGCAGTCATTGCATCAGGCCTTTGAGCACGCACAAACCGTTGCGGATGTGGTGATGTGCACCGGAGGCGTTTCGGTAGGCGAGGAGGATCATGTACGCCCAGTGATCGAGCAGCGCGGTGGCTTACATTTTCATGGTGTCGCCATGAAGCCAGGGAAGCCCTTTGCGTTCGGTTATCTGGGCGCGGAGCCTGCCTCTTCCACACCGTTAATGGCGCTGCCGGGTAATCCTGTGGCCTCCCTGGTGGGCTGGCAGCTGCTGGCGCTGCCGTTTATCCATGCCATGCAAGGTAGAGCCGTAGCGGCTCTACAGCGTTATCCGGTAAAAGCGGGCTTTTCTCAGCGTGGCCCCCAGGGGCGCTGCGAGCTACTACGGGTGGTGATGGATTGGTCACAGGGGGCTCCCGTGGCGCAGCTAGCGGGCGGGCAGGGCTCACATATGCTCAGCGCGGCTAGCCAGGCCCATGGTTATTTAATGATTAACCCCGCCACGGAGGTAACTGAAGGGGCCACCTATCACTATTACCCCATCAATCAGTTCGCCGCTTGAACAGCTTTTCCTATCGTGGCCACTGACCTCGTTTTTTTTCATAGGAGAGGGTATGTCTTCACAACACAAACCCCGCACACTGATTTATGCCTGCTCCGGCTGCTCTGATGTGGCGCAACTTGCCAATAGCGTTGCCCTGCGTCTTGACCATGCAGGAGAGGCAGAAATGTCCTGCATTGCTGGTGTGGGCGGTGGTGTGCCCGGTCTGGTGCGCATTGCCCGCTCCGGGCGCCCTATTGTAGCCATTGACGGGTGCCAGATGCACTGCGCCAGCCACTGTCTCGCCAAAGCGGATGTGATACCCACAGAGCACGTAAAGCTATATGAAAACGGCCTGCGCAAGCGGCGGGGCCAGTTTTATGATGAGCAAACAATCATCGACGTCACCGCAGAAGTAAAAGAACTCATTGCACGGCTGCCCGTTAATGCCAATACCCAAGAGGAACCCATGGAATGAGTGCGCTAGTCGATGGGTATGGCCGTACGGTGCGTTACCTGCGTATATCGGTAACTGATCGTTGTGATTTTCGCTGTGTGTACTGCATGGCTGAGGAAATGACCTTTCTGCCACGAGCCCAACTGCTTACCCTTGAGGAGATAGCCGCGCTTTCACAGGCATTTGTCGAGCTGGGCGTGGAGAAAATCCGTCTAACTGGCGGTGAGCCGCTGGTACGCCAGGGCGTACTCACGCTAGTGCAAAAACTCGGTGCATTGGAAGGCCTGCGCGAGCTGGCGATGACCACCAACGGCTCAGGGTTGGTCAAGCATGCCAATGCTTTGCGGCAAGGCGGGCTACATCGGCTCAATATTAGCCTCGACTCGCTCAAGCCCGAACGCTTTAAAGCATTAACCCGGACGGGGGATCTTGATCAGGTGATCGCGGGTATCCGTGCAGCGCGCCGCGCTGGCTTTCAGTCGATTAAGCTCAACGCCGTACTGCTCAAGGGGCGCAATGACGACGAAATTATCGACTTGGTAAACTTTGCCCGGGATGAACAAGTCGATATAAGCTTTATTGAGGAGATGCCGCTGGGCGCTATCAGCGAGCATAACCGTGGTGAAACCTTTCTTTCCACCGATGCGGTACGCGAGACCATAGAAAACCACTATCAACTCTTACCCACCACCGAGACCACCCTAGGGCCATCCCGTTATTACCGCATGGTAGACAGCCAGTCGCGGATTGGCTTTATTTCTCCCCATAGCCACAATTTCTGCGCTGCCTGTAATCGTGTTCGGGTGACGGCTGAAGGGCGACTACTCCTTTGCTTGGGCAATGAGCACTCGGTAGATTTACGCGCCGTAATGCGACGTTATCCGGGTGATACCCAGCGGCTTAAATCGAGCATTGTGGCGGCAATGAAGAAAAAACCTGAGCGTCATCACTTCACGACGGATGGTGAAGTTCAAATAGTGAGGTTTATGAATGCAACAGGCGGGTAATACGATTCGGTCAGCGTTCAAAGCTAACAGGGCTAGTGGTGAATAGCGCTTTCCGTTAAGCTCCTCGACAATTTTTTATTTTTGGTTGCGTTGAGGTGATTGTATGTGGAGCCTGCTAAGGCTGTCTGCAATATCACTATCAGTACTCATGATAGCTGGTTGCTCAGATCCCAAAATTGATACTAGCTCCATGCCTGCGTCGGTTGTCTCGGTTGAGAAAGTGCGTAACTCCTTGCCCACCTACAAACGCGATGAGTTTGATCAAGGCTTGATTATTATCGCCACGTCGACGTCGTTTAGTGGTATCGATATTCTCAACCCCCACCGCATGAATGCCGCTGAGATTGCCGAAACTGCCAATGTGCAAATGCATGGGTTAACGGGGGATCAGGTGATTCAGCGTGCCGATCAAATTCTGCGCGAGCGTCGGGCACGCGAACGCGAACAGGCTATTCGCACCTTAAAGCGGCTGGAAGAGAAGCGTGCAAAAGCCACCAGTGATCAGCAGCAGTTAGCGCGGTTTACCATTGACAGTGCTCGCTATTACATTGGCTCAAGCCCTTATGGCGCTCCGGAACCTGTGATTGATCTTACAGTGACCAATGACACGGATCAGGCCATTTCTGAGCTTCTGTTGAGGGGCGTGGTGACGAGCTCTGATCACTCAGCAGCTTGGGTAGACGAAACGTTTTACTACGTTGTTCCTGGTGGCATTGAGCCTGGTGAAACACTTGAGTGGAGCCTTGCGCCTAACCGCTTTGGCCCATGGGGGAATGCTCAAATACCCAGCGATGCAGAGCTGACGGTCACCTTGCAAGGGTTGAAAGGGCTTGATGAGCAGCCATTATGGGACTCCCCTGAGCTAACGGAACACGAACTGGCCAGGCTTGAGCAACTGCAGAAGGAGTATGGTGGCATTGCTTTCTCCCGTTTGGAGTGAGTCTCGTGTGGACTAAGCTCTTTGAGGGGTAAACGGTGCAAAAACCACAGCGCCCTAGCGGTTATCCGATAGGGCGCAAACATTTCTACCAATTATCTTTTCGCCAAACGGGGTTACTTACTCTTTGGCTTCATGGTCGGCGAGGGCGGCAACAATTGCCTCTTCCCACTGCCCTTCGGTTAACCCCCAATGCTCCATTTCTGACTGATCGGCGCTGCCTGCCGACGCCTCTCGTAGTTTATCGACGCTGCTGCTTTCATAGCAGTGCTTGGCGAAATCTTTGGTTTTGACATCTTTTAGCTGATTAATCATCGACATGTTGAGTTCCTTTCAAGGTCAATAGTGAGGTAATGCTCACTCAGTGTAGCTATTCTGGCCGCTTTTACCTGACTTG
The DNA here is from genome assembly GCF_009728585.1 of Halomonas sp. PA16-9. Classification (NCBI taxonomy): domain Bacteria; kingdom Pseudomonadati; phylum Pseudomonadota; class Gammaproteobacteria; order Oceanospirillales; family Halomonadaceae; genus Halomonas; species Halomonas sp. PA16-9. The sequence goes on from NZ_CP040451.1 coordinate 2,513,657, forward strand.
GTTCTCAACACTGCTTAGCTGAAGTGAGAAAAAAAGCGTAGAAAAGGTTTTCCGTGGGCTAGCCAGCCATCAGCGTATCGATAAAAATTTTACCGGCGATACTTGCCAGCAGCAGCATAACCAAATTATCAAACCAGCGGTGGGGCAGCCGATTGCCCAGGCGGGCGCCTAGGGGCATGGCGGCGAGTATCACCACAAGGGCAAAAATACTAAACAAAAAGCGTTCCAGAGTTAAAATGCCCGCGTTTAAAAGCGCCGGTATTTGAACACTGGTAATAGCGACGAAGAAGACTGAGATGGAGCCAATAAATACGCTTCGTTTCAACTGCATCGCATTGAGAAACGTAACCGAGGCTGGCGCCGACATGCCTGCAGCGCCTTGAAGCACGCCAGCGAGTAGGCCAATAGGGATCACTAGTCGCGCAGCGATATTAAAAGGCAGGGCGATACGACGTTTCATCACTTTGATGATCAGGTAAAGCACGATCACACCCGCGACACCCAGTGACAGTATTTCGGGAGATAAAACGACTAATCCCCAAGTGCCCAGAACGATGCCTAGCCCGCCGGCAATGGAGAAAGCTGCCAAGAAGCGCAAGGGTAGTAGGTGGCGTCGATATTGCCATACCTGTAAAGCATTACTAAATAGGTTAGGCGCGACTAATAGAGCGATAGCGAGTTGAACGTCGTACAGCATGGTGAGAATGGGTACGACAATAACCGGGACACCTGAACCGATGGCGCCTTTGACGATACCTGCAACGAGTAGCGCTATAAACGCAATTAACAGCATAAGGTTACCGGTCCTTTTTAGCGCACAGCCGCCACGCAACCGGCAGCTGTGCGTATTGATTTCCTTCAGGATTAGGTTTTGTCTGAAAAGTCGGCGAGCGAAGGCCAGACAAGGCAAAAATCGGCGAAAAGACGGAGTTTACGTTGTGTAAATGAGTACTTTGAGCCGATTTTTAACGCCGTATGGTCGAGCGCAGCCAATTTTCAGGCAGAGCCTAAACGCTGTTATTTCAGCACATAGCAGGGTACATAGTGCTGGCCATCGAGTTTCATGCGCCCTTGGGCTACAAACGAGGTGAGTAGCTCGTCAAGGCGTTGCATTAGTTCGGGCTCTGCGGTCAGTACAAAGGGGCCATGAGCTTCAATGGCTCGAATGCCAGCCTCTTTGACGTTGCCTGCGACGATCCCCGAGAAAGCGCGGCGCAGATTAGCAGCGAGCTCATGGGTAGGCTGCTGGCGGTGCAGCGCTAAGCCACGCATGGCGTCGTGTGTCGGTTCAAAGGTTGCCTGGAAGTCGCGCGCAATGGTCAATCGCCAGTTGTAGTAGAAAGCATCCTGATGGGTGCGCCGGAATTCAGCGATCTCATCGATGCCGTGGCGCATGGTGCGTGCAACCGAGACCGGATCGCCGGTAATGATGGTGTAGTAACGGCGGATATCCTCACCGAGGGTATAGACCAGAAATTCATCAATTTTCTGAAAGTAGGCCGCAGAATCGGCAGGGCCGGTGAAAATTAACGGAAAAGGAATATCCTGGTTGCTGGGGTGCAGCAGAATGCCCAGCAGATAGAGAATCTCTTCTGCGGTGCCCACCCCGCCAGGAAACACAATAATGCCATGGCCCAGGCGCACAAAGGCTTCCAAGCGTTTTTCAATGTCTGGCATGACAACCAGTTCATTGACGATGGGGTTAGGCGCTTCGGCAGCGATAATGCCGGGCTCTGAAACACCCAAATAGCGGCCTTCTTTACGCCGCTGCTTGGCATGGGCAACGTTCGCGCCTTTCATGGGGCCTTTCATTGCGCCAGGGCCACAGCCGGTACAAATATCTAAATCGCGCAGACCTAAGTGATAGCCCACATCTTTGGTATATTCGTACTCTTCCCGAGAGATAGAGTGACCGCCCCAGCACACCACCAGGCTAGGGTCGCGGCCGGGTTTGAGCGTGCCCGCTTTGCGCAGAATATGGAAGACCGCATTGGTGGTGCCTTCACCCGTGCTAAGGTCAAAACGATTGTGGTGCTGAATCTCATTGTAGACGTAAACGATGTCGCGAATGATCGAGGATAGATGCTCGCGGATACCACGAATCATGCGGCCATCTACAAAGGCTTCGGCGGGGGCGTTAGTGAGCTTTAAGCGAATGCCGCGGTCTTGCTGCAGCACTTCAATATCGAAATCTTTATAGGCTTCTAAAATCGCCAGGCTATCGTCGCTGGGATTACCGCAATTGAGTACTGCCAACGCACAGCGCCGAAGAAGGTCGTGTAGACCGCTTTGAGAAGTTTTATGCAGTCGATTAACTTCATGCTGAGAGAGTACTTCGAGGCTCCCCTCGGGGGAAATGATGCTGGAAAGAGTGGCGCGAGGTTGAACGTTTTCGGTCATTAGCGGGGCTGTCCCTAATCGTTTGATGTCTCTTGGCATATTACCACGCCCAAGCGGTGGGTACAGCGCAGCGGCTGGCTCGCCGGGTGTGCTATTATGAGGTCTATTTTATAGGGCGGCGGCAATAGCGTTTTTTGTTAGTTACTAAACTGTTGCCTAAAGCGGGTTCTCAAAGAGAGCTGCTAAAGACCGTTATCAAAGACCATGGCGCTTCACTATGTTCAATGCCCACTATTTTCGTACCTTTATTACGCTTGTTGAAACAGGCAGTTTTACCCGTACGGCGCAACGTTTAGAAATGACCCAGCCGGGCGTAAGCCAGCATGTACGCAAGTTAGAAGACTATTTAAATAAAGAGCTGCTAGAGCGCAAGGGGCGTAGCTTTACATTAACCGAATCGGGGCGGCGTGCTTACGATTACGCTTTAAAGTTATTTGCTGAGCATGAACAGTTCCGTCACGGGCTAGACGATGACTCTTTGGATAGCGGTGACTGCCGCATTGCCTCGCCGGGTAGCGTTGGCCTGATGTTCTATCCGTATATATTGGGGCAGCAGCAAATGCACCCCAATTTAACGGTCAACTATAGCTTTGCGTTCAACCACGAAATCGTCAATGACCTGCTTGAAGGGCGTTATGACATCGGGATAGTCACCGAGGCAATGCGACACCCTGAGCTTAGCTGCAGCATTTGGCATGAAGAGCCGCTCTGCTTGGTGGTGCCTGCAGATTTTGCGGGCAGCACGCTATCAGATTTAATGGGCATCGGCTTTCTCAATTATTACGACGGCATTAACCACGCCAATGCACTGCTGCGAGCCAACTACCCCGACGAGTTTCGCTCAATGACCCATTTCCGCCATCAAGGTTTTACCAATGAAGTCAGCATGGTGCTGGATGCAGTGGCCAGGGGGTTGGGCTTTAGCGTGGTATCGCGATTGGTATTGGAAACTTCGCCTTGGCAGCGCCAGGTAAAAGCGTTGAACCTGCCCAATGCGGTCAATGAAGTGCTCTATTTGCTGCGCCGCCGCGACTCGGTGCTGCCTAAGCGCTACGCGAAGCTGCTAGACGGTTTTCACGCTCAGCGCCTGCAAGAAAAAACGCCCTTGATGCCATCTAATTGATTAGGCACCAAGGGCGTTCTTGTTACTTAGAGCGCTATCGCTTCACATCTTGTCAGCTTTGCCGCTAGTTGCGATATTCGTCGATGCTAGGGCAGGAGCAGATTAACTGACGGTCACCGAAAACGTTATCGACGCGGTTAACGGCGGGCCAGTATTTAGCGGCTTGAACAGCCGCGGTCGGGAAGGCGGCCAACTGGCGGTCATAAGGCCGCTGCCAGTCGCTATCCATTAGATCCGCCTGGGTATGTGGCGCATTGACCAGCGGATTATTATCCAACGGCCATTCGCCGCTCTCCACTCGGGCGATCTCGTCACGAATGGCAATCATCGCATCGCAGAAACGGTCGATTTCATACAGCGACTCAGACTCAGTCGGCTCGATCATCAGCGTGCCCGGCACTGGGAACGACATGGTTGGTGCGTGAAAACCGTAATCCATCAAACGCTTGGCGATATCCTCCTCGCTAATCCCAGAGGCCGCTTTGAGCGGACGAATATCGATTATGCATTCGTGGGCAACGGTACCATTCTGACCGCGGTATAGAATCGGGAATGCCGCTTCCAATCGTTTGGCAATGTAATTGGCGTTTAGGATGGCAAGCTCGGTAGCTTCCCGCAGCCCGCGGGCACCCATCATCTTAATGTAGGCCCAGGAAATGGGCAGAATGGAAGCACTGCCGAAGGCGGCCGCGGAGACTGCACCGCTATCAGTGTTGACGCCGTTGATGGGCGTTACCACGTGGTTTGAAACGTAGGGCACCAGGTGGGCTTTAACGCCAATAGGGCCCATGCCCGGGCCGCCGCCACCGTGGGGAATACAGAACGTTTTGTGCAGGTTAAGGTGAGACACATCGCCGCCAAAATCGCCAGGACGGGTTAACCCTACCTGGGCGTTCATATTGGCGCCATCGATATACACCTGACCACCGTTGTCGTGAACGATCTTGCACGCTTCGCGTACGCTGGTTTCAAACACCCCGTGTGTGGATGGGTAGGTCAGCATAATGGCGGAGAGCTTATCGCTATGCTGTTCAGCTTTAGCGCGTAAATCCGCTATGTCGATATTGCCGTTTTGATCGCACTCGACCACCACCACCTTCATTTGCACCATGGCTGCCGAGGCAGGGTTGGTGCCGTGGGCAGAGCTTGGAATCAAGCAGACATCGCGATGACCTTCGCCTTGGGCCGCTTGGTAACGACGAATTGCCACAAGGCCAGCATATTCACCCTGAGCGCCGGAGTTAGGCTGCATCGAGAGGTGATCGTAACCGGTGACTTCGACCAGGAAGGCCGAGAGCTCGTCGATCATTTGATGATAGCCAGCCACCTGGTCGCGAGGTGCAAAGGGGTGAAGGTGCGCAAACGAGGGCCAGGAGACGGGGATCATTTCGCTGGTGGCGTTGAGCTTCATGGTGCAGGAGCCGAGCGGGATCATTGCATGGGCAAGCGACAGATCCTTGTTCTCAAGACGCTTCAAGTAGCGCAGCATTTCGGTTTCGCTGCGGTAGCGGTTAAAGGTGGGATGGCTCAAGAAGTCGCTTTCGCGCTGGCATGCCGTGGGAATGCCGGAAGCGCCGCTAGCTACCACTTGCTCGTCCAATACTGCAACGGCAAGGCCGTGCTCATCGCCCAGCAGCACATCAAACAATGTGGCTACATCGTGGGCGGTGGTGGTTTCATCCAGGCTAATACCGACATCGCCATTGCCGAAGTAGTGCAGATTAATATCATGGGTCATGGCTCGGCCATGGATCTTACCTGCATCAACACCTGTCAGACGTAGCGTATCAAACCAGCTGTCATGAGCGAGCGATACGCCTGCCTGCTTAAGGCCTTCGGCAAGCAGGGTGGCTAGGCGATGAACGCGGCCGGCAATTTTGCGCAACCCTTCTGCACCGTGATAGGTGGCATAAAAGCCTGCGATGTTGGCCAGAAGCGCCTGGGCGGTACAGATATTGGACGTCGCTTTCTCGCGGCGGATATGCTGCTCGCGGGTCTGCATTGCCATGCGCAGGGCGGTGTTACCACGGCTATCTTTTGATACGCCGATGATACGCCCAGGAATCGAGCGCTTGAGCTTGTCGGATGTAGCAAAGAACGCCGCGTGAGGGCCACCAAAGCCCATGGGTACGCCAAAGCGTTGGGAGTTGCCCACCACAATATCCGCGCCGAGCTGGCCGGGTTCTTTAAGCAGCACCAGACTCAAAAGATCGCTGGCCACGCAGGTCATTATATTGCGCTCAGCCGCGGCGCTTAATAGCGGTGCCAGATCGCGCACTTCACCACTGGCAGAGGGGTACTGAACCAGGGCTCCAAATACATCGTGGCTGGCCAATTCTTCTGCAGGGCCGGTGATCAGCTCAAAGCCAAAGAACTCGGCACGGGTTTTAACGACATCCAGCGTTTGCGGGAAAACATCGTCGGCGACGAAAAAAGCGTTGGATTTGCTTTTCTTATTACCACGCTTACACAGCGCCATGGCTTCGGCGGCAGCGGTGGCTTCGTCGAGCAGCGACGCATTAGCCAGCTCCATGCCGGTTAAATCCATGACCACCTGCTGGAAGTTAAGCAAGCCTTCCAGGCGTCCTTGAGAAATCTCCGGCTGGTAGGGGGTGTAGGCCGTGTACCAGCCTGGGTTTTCCAATACGTTGCGCTGAATCACCGCGGGCATATGGGTGCCGTAATAGCCCTGGCCAATATAGCTCTTAGCCACGCGGTTCTGCCGCGCGAGCTGCGCTAGGTACTCTAGCGCCTCTGATTCGCTGCGCGGTTCATCAAGCGCTAGCTCACGGCCAAGACGGATATCGCTCGGCACGGTCTGTTCAATCAGATCTTCCATGTGCTGCATGTTGAGCGCTTTTAACATGGTGGCCACGTCATCTTGACTTGGACCATTATGACGTTTGATAAAAGCATCGTGATCGGCCAGCTCGGCCAGACGGCGTGTTTCAAGAGACATGAAGAAGATTCCGGACGTTAAGAGAGAACCGTGCAGGGCGTTAAGCGAAGAGCCTGCCATAAAGGATAAAGGCAGGCCCTAATATATGATTCAGCTACCGCCTTTAGTCGTCGGCGCTTAGCGTTGCTTGATAGGCATCTGCGTCGAGCAGGCCATCAAGTGAGTCGCTGTCTAAACGCACTTTCATAATCCAGCCGCCTTCGTAAGGCGCTTCATTGACTGTTTCTGGGGCGTCTTCAAGAGCGTCATTGACCTCAATGACTTCGCCAACAACCGGTGAGTAGAGATCAGAAGCAGCTTTTACCGATTCGATAACGCCAAACTCTTGCCCTTTGTTCAGCGCTGTTCCCACTTCAGGCAGTTCAACAAACACGACATCGCCGAGCGCCTGCTGGGCGTGATCAGTTATACCCACGGTCACGGTGCCGTCCTTATTATCCAGCACCCACTCGTGGCTTTCTGCGTAACGAAGATTGGTAGGAAGATTGCTCATGGTGTTTTCCTATATGAAACAGTTTTCTGGGCCCGAGCATACTAGCGGTTGTCGTTCGCCTTGGCGACTAGTGACTGGGGTAGATCGAGCGAATAAGCAAGCATGTTAACGTGTTTCCAATCGGAAACAAATTTCTTCGTTGCTTCAAAGCTTGCTTGGTAGCGTTATCGGTTCAGCTACTTTTCGCCGGGTTTGTGCAGAAGATCGGGTTATGAAAAAAGCGGTATCCTCTATGCACAAGCGACATCACCCTAGATGCTAGCTAAGTTTATGGTGTAAAACATTCAAATCGTGCGCTAACCAACAATAGCGTCGTTAGGACTAGCCCGTAATCGCAACAAGCCAATAATACACACCAATATTGCATACCAACAAAGCGAGGAGATGAACATGGAAGCATTAACTAGCCTCTTAGGGGCGATCAACGGCGTGGTCTGGGGGCCCGTCATGTTGATTCTGCTACTCGGTGTGGGGATCTACCTGCAGCTTGGCTTGAAACTGATGCCGATTAGAAAGCTCGGCATGGGCTTCAAGCTAATGTGGGCGGGGCGTGATGCGAAACCTGGGGTGGGTAAAGCGGCAGTTGCCAAAGAGGGAGACGAAGGGGAAATATCTCCTTTTAATGCCTTGATGACCGCACTCTCTGCGACCATCGGTACCGGTAATATTGCCGGTGTCGCCACAGCCATTGCGTTAGGTGGCCCTGGCGCTGTGTTTTGGATGTGGATTACCGCACTGGTGGGTATGGCCACTAAATTTGCTGAAGCGGTGCTGGCCGTGCGCTATCGTGAAACCGATAGCACTGGCTACCACGTGGGCGGGCCGATGTTTTACATCAAGAATGGCCTGGGTAAAAAGTGGCTATGGTTGGGCGGCCTGTTCTCATTTTTTGGCGCTGTCGCAGCCTTCGGGATCGGCAATACCGTTCAGTCCAACTCCGTTGCTGACGCCATGGACGCCACCTTCGGCGTGCCGCACTGGCTCACGGGGGTGGTCATTATGGTGCTGGCTGGCGCGGTGATTCTGGGCGGTATCAAGCGTATTGCTAAAGTGGCGGGCAAGTTGGTGCCGATTATGGGCATTGCCTACGTAGTGGCTGGCTTGTTGGTATTGATCGTCAATGCCGGGCAGATCGGTGAAGCTTTTGGTTTGATCTTCTACTATGCCTTCAACCCCATGGCGGCCGCAGGTGGTTTCGCGGGCGCCGCCGTCATGGCGGCGATTCGTTTTGGTGTGGCACGCGGGATCTTCTCCAACGAAGCGGGTTTGGGTAGTGCGCCGATCGCGCACGCGGCGGGCCAAAACCAAAAATCCAGTGCGCCAAGGCTTAATCGCGATGTTGGGCACTTTTATCGATACCATTCTTGTGTGCACGATTACCGCGTTGGTGATTTTGACCTCAACGGTTTGGCAAGAGGGTGAAGCGGGGGCGTCGCTGACCGCGCTTTCGTTTGACGCTGCACTGCCTGGCTTTGGCAATCAGATTGTCGCCATTGCGTTGGCGATTTTTGCCTTTACCACCATCCTAGGCTGGTCATTTTACGGTGAGAAGTGCTGCCAGTTCCTGTTTGGCACTCGCTCTATTATGATCTATCGGGTGCTGTTCGTACTGGCCATCCCGCTGGGCGCCATCGCTCAACTGGGCTTTATCTGGCTCATGGCGGATACCTTCAACGCCATGATGGCGATCCCGAACCTGATTGCCTTGGCACTGCTTTCGCCGGTAGTCTTTAAGCTAACCAAGGACTATTTCGACGGCAAAGACGTATTGCCGGGTGAAGCACTGGATCACGACCAATAATACCCGCAGCGCGTTCATCGGCGCTGTAGGTGAACGTGAATAACAGGAGAGTCGGGAAGGCACTTAATCAGTGGCTTCCCGTTCTCTTTTTTGAGCGAACACTTTTAAGTGAGGAAAGCCCCTATGTCTGAATTAAAGCAAACGCCACTGCATGCGCTGCACCTCAAGCTAGGCGCCAAGATGGTACCTTTTGCTGGCTACGATATGCCGGTGCAGTATCCGCTGGGGGTCAAAAAAGAACATGAACACACCCGTCAAAAGTGCGGGCTGTTCGATGTCTCCCATATGGGGCAAATCAGCGTTTCCGGTGACGGCGTGGCCGAAGCCCTGGAAACCTTGATTCCTGCCGATTTGATGAGCCTTGAGAAAGGTGCCCAACGTTACGGGCTGTTCACCACACAGAAGGCGGCATTATTGACGACCTGATGGTGGTCAATGCGGGTGATCACTTCTATCTGGTAGTGAATGCCGCCTGTAAAGATCAGGACTTGACTCACCTGCGCCTCAATTTGGCGTCAACCCATACAATTGAACCTTTGGATCGTGGCTTACTAGCGCTCCAAGGGCCTCAGGCGCGGGATGTCATGCAGCGGCTTTGCCCTGAAGCCTGTGAGCTTGTGTTTATGCAGCATGGCCGCTTCACCATTGCTGGGCAGGAGGTTTGGGTGAGCCGCAGCGGCTATACCGGTGAAGATGGTTTTGAAATTTCCGTCGCCGCCGATGCTTGCGAAGCCTTCGCTGAGCAACTGCTAGCTGAGCCTGAGGTCGAAGCGATTGGCCTGGGAGCACGGGACTCGCTGCGTTTGGAAGCGGGTTTATGCCTGTATGGCCACGATATGGATGAGCAAACCACCCCGGTAGAAGCAGGTCTAATCTGGGCGATTGGCAAGCCCCGGCGCCGTGGTGGTGATCGGCCGGGAGGTTTTCCAGGCGCCGATGTGATTTCATCAGGTCGATGCCAAAGATCACACCCGCAAGCGTGTTGGGCTGTTAGCTGAAGGTCGCGCGCCGGTGCGTGAGGGTGCGCCGCTTGTGGATGAGGCAGGCAATGAGATTGGAATCGTTACCTCCGGCAGCTTTGGTCCCAGCGTCGGTAAGCCTGTGGCGATGGGTTATGTCACTCGCGAGCAGGAAGCACCGCAAAGCACTGTATTCGCGGTGGTACGCGGTAAACAGTTACCTATGGTGGTAACTCCCACGCCGTTTGTAAAGCCGGGCTACTATCGCGGCTAGAAGCGTGTCCATCTACCCGCGGCCCCTGCTTAAGCTAGGGGCCGTTGCTTTATTATGAGGGACGGTTTCAAGCGAGTGTTTTAGCGCAGAACCTGCTTGGGATCGATGGGTTTGCCGCCTTGGCGCAGATCAAAGAGTAGATCGTAGCGTTGGGTGGCACTGCTTTGACCTACCTCACAAAGTGGGTCTCCCGCGCTAACCTGTTTGCCTACCTCGACCAAAATGCGCTCGCAAAGGGCGTATACGGTTTGGAGGTTATTGGCATGGTGCACAATCACCACTTCACCCAACTGACGCATACCGTCGGCAAAGCGTACTTCGCCAGGGGCGACGGCTTTAGCCTGAGCGCCAGCTTGAGTAGCCAGCAGCATGGGCTGCAGGGTGCCTCGGCTGTCTGGCCCGAAGCGGCGAACCACTCGATAATCCTCCAGCGGCCAGGGCCAGCGCCTGGCTGATGAGGGTAGCGCCTGACTGGGAGCGCTGCTGGTAGGTGCAGCGGCAGGCTTGTTAGCGCTTGAAGAGCTGCTACTGTTTGCTGAGCTTCTAGATGAACTTCGCGCCGCTGAACCGCTAAGGGGGAGGCTGACTATTTGGCCAATTCTCAAATTAGTGGGAGAGGCACTAGGGTTGGCACTCTGAATGCGGCCACTGGTAGTGCCAAAATGTCGGGCGATGCTCGAGAACGTATCACCAGGACGGATTTGATAGCGGTAGGGGCCACCTGAAGGTGCCCGCTCCTGCTGGGTAGGAATTAATAGACGTTGCCCAATTTCCAGGCGCCGCGTATCGGCACCTGGGTTAAAGCGCTCCAAGCGTTCCAGTGGCACGTTAGCCCGGGCCGCCAGCTTACCCAGCGTGTCGCCACGCTGTACTTGCACCCAGTTGCCACTGATCTGGCTGGCGCTAGGGGCGGCTGCTCGCTGGGATGACGATGGAGGAGCGCTGGAACAGCCGGTCAGTAGTCCCGCTAACAGCCAAACAGTGAGCCAGCTGGTTAGGCGTGATCGGTTCGGCTGTCCAGCATGCCATCTTTTTCCAACCAGAGTGCATTGATCCATGTGTGGAAGCGTTCCTTATGCTGCTTTTCTTCGTGGTTTTCTGATGCGTACATCCACTCAGGAATGCTGAGTTGCCGTGCCTGTAATGTTATGGGCGCTTCCCTGCCGCATAAAAAGCCCAAAACGTCGGCGAGGGTTAGCGTAGCTGATCGTCACATCCAGGATACCATCCAATTGGTTGCCTAGCAGACTAAGTACTTGGGCAATGCCGCCCGCTTTAGGGCGTAATAGGTGGCGGTAGGGGCTCTGCTGGGCATCGCGTTTGGCAACCGAAAAGCGGGTGCCCTCGACAAAATTAAAAATCGCAATGGGCGAGAGCCTTGCCTGCTGGCACATCCGTTCGGTAGCTGCTCGATCAATGGTGGCCAGCTTAGGATTTTTAGCGACTTGTTCGCGGCTAAAGCGGCGCATAAAAGGAAATTCTAGCGCCCAAAAAGCCAACCCTACGATGGGGATCCAGATCAATTGACGTTTTAAGAAAAAACGTGGCATGGGGATACGCCGATGCAACGCCATCAACAGCATAAAGATATCCGTCCAACTGCGGTGGTTGGATATCACCAGCCACCACTGCTGTGGGCTCAAATTATCAGGTACGCTGGCGTGTAGCACGGGTTTGAGCCAGTGCCGCATCCACCAAAGGTTGACGCCTATCCAGTTAAGCGCAACGCCATTCAGCCCCTGCAACACTAACTGCTTAAGCCGCTGCCCTGGGGCAATGACTTTAAGTAGCGTCAGCAGAATGAGAGGTACGCCCCAGAACAGCGTGTTGAGCGTTAGCAGCAGAGCGCTAATCAGCCCCTTTAAAATAGGCATACCACGTTTCCTTACCGTCAGACCAATAGCGTAATACTGAATGCTAAATGATCCTAGCCACGCTGCCCAGCAGAAACCTACAGCAATTCATTAGCTTGATGATGTTTTAGACGAGCGGCAGTGAAGGGGCTTGGACGGTGTTCAAGAGAACGGTGCGCAGTGCATGGGCGGCTACGGAGAGCTCTTGGTGAGTCAAAATGCCGACCCGGCAGGAGATAGCGGGCGCTGTCAGCGGTATGCAGCGAGCGCCCAGTTCATGCATTTGACGAATGCACATGGAAGGCACAGCGCTGACGCCCAGGCCGTCGGCAACCATCCTCCCTACGGTAGAAAGCTGGTGGCTTTCAAAGGCCACAGTGAGCTCCATATCCTGTTTGCTCAGCTCCTGTTCCAATAAACGACGTACCATGGAGGGGCGCTGAAGAGTAATGAAATCGTGGCTTAGCAGCGTCGACCAGGCGAGCTGGGTGCTCTGGGTTAACGGAGAGCCAGTCGGCACGACCGCCACAAAATGGTCTTCAAACAGCGGCGTAAAGAGCAGGCTGCCGGTACCCTCCGGAGAAAAGCGATCCCCATCTCTACCTGTCGGGAGCGCACCATGGCGGTAACCTCCTCGTTGATGACATCGTGCACGGTTATGTTGATTTTGGGGTACTGTTGGCGAAATTTAACCAGCGCCGCAGGGAGTAAGTTACCGGCAAAGGCGGGCATCGCCGCCACGCTGAGGCGCCCCAGCTGGAGGGTGAAGCGCTGGCGCAAACGCTCCTCGGTATTGTCCCACTGGGCCAGCAGATGTTTGGCTAGCGGTAGTAGCGACTCGCCTTCTGGGGTTAATCTGACGCTGCGGGTGCTACGAATCAGCAGTTTGCCACCCAGGGACTCTTCCAGGCCTTTAATCGCCAGGCTTAGCGCTGGTTGGGATAAATGCAGGCGCTCGCAGGCTTGAGTAAAGCTGAGGGTTTGGGCGACCGCCAGAAAGGCGCGCAGCTGTTTGACGGTCATAAAGTACCTTTTATAAGTTTAAAAAATAAATTGATAAGAAAAACAAACTTAACAAATATATCATCTCGCACAACACTGGCACTATCGTAAGCTTCAGTTCGCGAATTTTTGACAGCACTCATCTACGATAATACTGATCATCAACAACAATGTGAGGCACAACAATGGCAGGATTCGATAAGCGTGTAGCTTCCTACGAAGAGGCTATGGAAGGCATCGAAAGCGGTATGACCGTCATCGCCGGTGGCTTCGGGCTCTGCGGTATTCCCGAAAACCTGATTGCCGAGATCAAGCGACGCGGCGTCACTGACCTTACCGTGGTGTCCAATAATTGCGGTGTCGATGGTTTTGGCTTGGGAATACTGCTTGAAGACCGCCAAATCAGTAAGATTCTGGCCTCTTACGTAGGTGAGAATGCCTTGTTCGAGAAGCAAATGCTCAACGATGAGATAGAGGTGGTGTTAACGCCTCAAGGCACATTAGCGGAAAAAATGCGCGCAGGCGGCGCTGGTATTCCCGCCTTTTACACCGCTACCGGTTACGGCACGCCGATTGGTGAGGGGAAAGAGGTTCGCGAGTTTAATGGCCGACACTGTATTTTAGAAGAAGCCATTGTAGGTGATTTTGCCATAGTGAAAGGCTGGAAGGCGGATCGCTATGGCAATGTAATGTATCGCCATACGGCGCAGAATTTTAACCCCATGGCCGCCACGGCGGGGAAAATTACCGTGGTGGAAGTTGAAGAGATCGTTGAACCGGGTGAGCTTGAGCCTAGCCAGATCCATACCCCAGGAATTTATGTGGATCGGATTATTCAAGGCACGTTTGAAAAGCGGATAGAGAAACGCACGGTGCGCAGCTAATACGCCGCGCCTTCAAACGCAACACTAGCTTCGCATTTAACGATTCAACAAGAGGAAGTCACCATGGCTTTAACACGAGAACAGATGGCTCAGCGTGTCGCCCGCGAACTTCAAGATGGTTTTTACGTCAACCTGGGCATTGGTATTCCCACCCTGGTTGCCAACTATATTCCGGATGGCATCGATGTCATGCTGCAATCCGAGAACGGTCTGCTGGGGATGGGCCGCTACCCCACCGAAGACGAACTTGATCCAGATATGATTAATGCGGGTAAAGAGACGGTGACGGCGCGCCCAGGCGCAGCGATTTTTTCTTCCGCAGAATCATTTGCGATGATTCGTGGTGGCCACGTGGATCTCACCGTGCTGGGGGCTTTCGAGGTGGATCAGCAGGGCAATATCGCGTCCTGGATGATTCCAGGGAAGTTGATCAAAGGCATGGGCGGTGCCATGGATCTCGTTGCCGGTGCCGACAATATCATTTGCACTATGACCCATGCCTAAGCACGGCGAATCCAAGCTATTGGAAAAATGCGAACTACCGCTGACTGGCGCAGGCTGCATTAACCGCGTGTTGACAGATTTAGCTTATCTTGAAATCAAAGACGGTGCCTTTATTCTCAAGGAGCGCGCTCCGGGCGTAAGCGTTGAGGAAATCGTCGAGAAGACGGCGGGCAAGCTGATTGTGCCTGACCATGTTCCCGAAATGACGTTTGATGCCGAGTAAGTACGCTCCCATTAGCCCGAATGATAAACAGCCGAAGGTTAGAGGGTTAAATAAACTGCACAGTGAGACGCTAGCGCCATTACTGCTAGCGTCTCAGGCCATTTCACAGCGCGTATGGTGGGGTAGCAGTAAATCGGCAATACGCTCGTGATTATCTTCAACGTGCTTTTGGGCTAACGCCAGGCCGCCTAGGCAGAGGCGATGTTCATCGCCATTGGCGAAGACTGTTTTCTGTGGTGTGGTGGGGTAGAAGCGGTGATCAAGCAGTGATGATACCGTGAAGACACCGTTTTGCTGGCCCTCAAGGCTTGGCATGCCCACTTCACTTAGGCGTTGATCCAGCGTTTTCAAGGGTTCCCCCAACTGCCCACAATCAAAGCCAGCGTGATGCAATCGAGGGCCCATCACCGCTATCCAGGCAGCCAAGGGGTGAGCTTGCTGTAGCTGTTGATAAAGCGCCCAGCTAGGCATCGGCCAGGGGCGACCGCGGCAGAGCAAATTATGCCCCTTGCAATCCTGAGGGTGAGATTGTTGCACCAGCCCTTCAATGGCTTCCCGGGGCGCCTTGGACAATGTGCCTATTTGCAGTTCTGCCAGCACCAGCCAACTACTGCCGTCGCTTGGCGCGAGTAGTTGCACCAATAGGCCTTTATCGGCCATGGCGTAATGGCCCATGACGCGATAGCCCATATGAGCTAAATTGCCGGTAAGCGCGGCAGCGGCAAAGGGCCCGTAATTGAGCGTTACCAGCGTTAAATATTCAGCCGCCGTTGATAGTGGCCAAAGTCTAAGGGCGCCGATGTCGGGATGGGTATGTACATAGTCAAGCCACAGCTGCTGAACGAACTCCTGACGCTGCATGGTGAACTCCTTGCCTAAAGTGGCACACCTAGCGTGAGCCATTAAATAACTGCTCAGTATAGGCAAGCGGGGTAAGCAAGGGTTCAACGGCTATTAACGAGCGGTTAAACGGCAAGTAGCTGTTGATCGCGGACAAACCGATCAAATTCAGTAAAGCCGCCTACATGGGTTTGATCGACAAATACCTGCGGGACAGTGTGAATGGGTTTACCCGCTGTTTTGGCGATATCTTCTTTAGTGACGCCTTCAGAGGGCATATCCACATAGCGATAGCCTTCAATTTTTCCGACTTTTTCCAAATGCTCGGCCAGCTGTTTTGCGCGTACGCAGAAAGGACATGACATCCGACCAAAAATAACCACGAACATAGGTGGTGCTCCTTTACGATAAACTGAGTAAGTTATCAGGTAGACAGTAACTGAAGGGTAAATAGCCGTTTGGCTAAGCGATAAATTCGCGCCCATTGTGGCTGAGCAGAGCTCGTTTCGCCAATAGTAGCTCGCTACACGAACCATTAATGTCCGTTATCACCTGGGAAAACCAACAAGCCTATGCAAACGCTCACCGCTGACGAATACACCTTTCTTACTGATCTGTCGAAAGCGTACCGAGATAGGCACTTGCCATCCATTAAACGAAAAAGTGACTGGAACCCGCGTTTAGGGGTTGATGCGCTATGCTTCCAGCATCATGGCGCTAAGCACATGGTGGGGGCGTTGATTACGCCCTGCGAGCTGTGGCTGGTTGCAGTGCCTGACCACTCCCTGCTGACCGAGACTCTGGCGGATACGCTTACGCTTTCTCTGCCTTCAGGCACATACCCACTATCTCTTGAGCGCTTGCCAGGCGGCTACGGACTCTATAAGCGCGCCATTTTGCGAGATTTAAGCGAGCTGGAGAGCATGCAGGAGGCCGCAAGGCTGGCGCAGCAAATGATGGCGCGTTTAATGCAACCCGATGAAGAGCTCAACGCCTAAGTGCAGCCAGCTATACTGTCAGGATTTCTACAAACAGTATCTTCCATCCACGCAGTGAAAAAGGAAATTACCCATGACTTCCCAAGCCGTTACAACACCGCGAGTTGCGCTGGTAACCGGTACTAGCAGCGGGATCGGTGCCGCTGTGGTTAAGCACTTTTGCGAATTAGGTCATCAAGTGCTTGCCGTCGATTTTAATCCGGCGGGTAAGGCGGTCGCTGAAAAATCCGGCGCGGCGTTCTTTGAGGCGGATCTAACCGATCCCGACGCCTGCCGTGCGGCGGTGGCGGATGCGGTCAAGCGCTTTGGCGGTGTTGATATATTGGTCAATAACGCTGGGATTCAGCACGTTGCCCCGATTGAGACCTTCCCCGAGGAAAAGTGGCGTCAGATTATGGACTTGATGCTAACGGCGCCTTTCTTACTAACACAGGCGGCTTGGCCGCATATGCGTGAAAAGGGTTGGGGACGCATCGTTAACGTGGCCTCGATACACGCTCAGGTGGCTTCACCAGGGAAGGCGGCGTACATCAGTGCCAAACACGGCATGATTGGTTTGACCAAAACGGCGGCGCTAGAGGGCGGTGAACAAGGCATCACCGCGAATGCGGTATGTCCTGCCTATGTGAAAACCCCGTTAGTGGACAACCAAATCGCCGACCAGGCTAAATTGCACGGTATGGATGAGCAGGAGGTCATCGAGAAAGTCATGCTCAAACAGGCGGCCATCAAGCGCTTGATCGAACCTGAAGAGGTGGCGCAATTAGTCGCTTATCTGGCATCCGACGCAGCCGGTGCTGTGACTGGCTCAAGCTTTAATATCGATTTAGGCTGGACGGCGCATTAATTAATCAGTTTGGCCCCGCCAGTGACCTTGATGTGGTTGGCGGGGTGCTTTGTTGCAGGCTTTAACGACGTACGGGGCGTTTTTGTAGTTTGCGCTGCAGGGTGCGGCGGTGCATGCCCAGCGCTCGTGCGGTGGCGGATATATTGCCGTCGTGCTCCTGCAGCACTTTCTGAATATGTTCCCAGGTGATGCGGTTAATCGATGGCGGATTGTCTGCAAGCTCAATATCCGGGTCACCGCTTTGGCGCTCGAATGCGGTTAATACATCGTCGGCATCCACCGGCTTACACAGGTAGTTAACCGCGCCGAGCTTAATCGCCTCCACTGCGGTGGCAATGCTGGAGTAGCCGGTCAGCACCACAATGCGACACTGGGGCACGGTGGCAAGCAGCTCCGGAAGCAGTTTTAAACCTGAGCTGTTTTCCAGTTTTAAATCAAGGGTCGCCATGGTGGGTGAATGCTGCGCGGCCATGGTCAGGGCCTGCTCGGCATCGTGGGCAACTATAACGTCGTAACCGCGGCGCGTAAGGGCACGGTTCAGCACATGACAAAACATTTCATCGTCATCTATGATTAGCAGGCGTTGCTCTCGCGTTTGCATGTTGTCCTCAATCCATAACTGGCGGTGCTTGGGGCGGGCGCGATTAAGTTGGCGCTGCGCAGCGGGGCAGCGTGACTTCCGTTAGCGTACCCCCTTCCGGGTGATTATACAGGCTTACACCACCACCAAAGCGATTGATGGTGGCATGGGTTAAAAACAAGCCGATGCCCATGCCTTTGCTTTTAGTCGAAATAAACGTCTCACCCAACTGGTCGGCGATCGACATGGCGACACCTGGGCCATGGTCACGAATATCGATCACCACGCTCTCACTCTGCCAGTCTAAGCGTATGGCAATGTGCTCAGGATTGGCGTCAGCGGCGTTATTGAGCAAATTGGTCAATGCTTGGTCGAGCGTGGCATCGACGGCCAGCCAAGGTCTTCCGCGTTTCTCTGCCACATCGAACTGATGGCTCACATCAGGACGAAGCACCAGCCAGCGCTGAACAACCCCCGCTAACCACACTTCTGCATCGAGCACTTCGGGTTCTGCCATACGCCGCCGGTCAGCGTTGGAGACCAAATTTTGTAGACGTGATTTGCATACGTCGACCTGCTGGCGCAATAAGTTAATGTCCTGATCAAGCGTCGAATCGGCGGGGGCATCGGCCTGCATCTCTTTGAGGAGGACTGCCATGGTAGAGAGTGGTGTGCCCAGTTCGTGGGCAGTGCCCGCGGCTTGGGTTGCGACCGCCAACACCTGCTCATTGCGCAGGGCCGCTTCCCGAGTGCGGGAGAGCGCCTGATCACGGCTACGCAGCGCGTGAGCCATTTTGTAGATAAAAAAGGTTACCAGCCCCGCAGAGAGGCCAAAGTTAAGCCACATGCCTAGTATATGCAGGCTCAAGGGGCTATCACTGTTGATATGGCCCAGTTGCGGGATGGGGTGGTAGGAGAACATTAAAAAGGTATAGCCCGCCATGGAGCATGCGGCGATGATCCAGGCATGGCGCCAGGGCAGGGTGGCGGCGGCGATGGTAACCGGCACCAGGTAGTAGGTAATAAAAGGGTTGGTGGAACCGCCCGAGAAATAGAACAGTAGTGTTAAGCCGGTGATATCGGCAAGTAAATGCAGCAAATACTCAAGGTGCGTCACCGCGCGGGGACGGCCCAGGCGCCACCAAGTGGCAATATTGAGTACGCCCATTGAAATGACCACGCTCACCACGGCGGTCACCGGTAAATCGAAGGCGAGCAGTTCAACGCCCACCACAATCGCCAGTAAAAAACCCGTCCAGGTGATGCCGCGCACAATAGTCAGTCGCACCAAGTTACGGTTGGGTGTAGAAAGCGGGAGGGGTAGGGCAGTCGGCATGATGGGCTTACTTGGTTTGGCTTTAAAGCCATGAATGACAGATTTAATCAACAGGGTCATCACGTAGGTTGTCCAGCCAGCCGATGCCAATATATTGAACAGCAGCATTTTAGGCGGCAACCAGGCGCTACCCAATAACGCTTCAAGCATGATGTGGAGGAACATCGCCAGCAGCAACGGCAGAGCCAGGGTATGGATCCACATATCGGTGCGCCGCTTGCGAATATGGTAGCGGCGCAACAGGTAACGCAGTGGCCGATGAGCCCAGCAGAAAACCACTAGAGCACCAATCACCAATAAGCTAGCAAGAGTGGGTTCTGTGCTGCCGATATGAACGGAGAGCGAAATCGACCAAGCGAGGCTTAGCCACATCAATCCTTCCAGGCTGGCAATAATATCCGCATAGCGGCGCACGTTCTGCATAAACAACCGAATCCTTAGCGTCAAAAACTAACTTTTATAAACGACTGCAAAAACTAACCGTTAGATCTGGATCTTGAAAGAGCTGTGTCTCTAAAACAGCGCCGCCATAATACGATACTTGGGCTGGGGTGTGGGCACTTGAGGAGCGGATTTATCCCATCGCGCAATTGCGTATACTGTACATGGCGTATTTTACCCGACTTAACACCACTACAGGACATGCCGTGGACACTGTAACACTGACCCGCCCCGATGACTGGCACCTTCACTTGCGCGACGATGAGGCGCTCAACGCGGTGGTAGGCCATACCGCAGCGCAGATGGGGCGGGCGATCATTATGCCCAATCTCACCCCGCCGGTTACCACTACGGCCCAGGCGCTTGAGTATCGTCAGCGTATTCTTGCTGCCTTGCCAGCGGGCAGTACCTTCGAGCCCTTAATGGTGCTCTATCTCACCGATACAACTCCACCGGAAGAGATCGAGCGCGCGGCACAAAGTGGCATTGTCAAAGCGGTGAAGCTTTACCCGGCGGGTGCCACGACTAACTCCGATTCAGGGGTGACCGATTTGGCCCACTGTGACGCCACTATCGAAATGATGGCTAAGGTTGGCATGCCACTTTTGGTGCACGGTGAAGTCACCCATGCTGAGATCGATATTTTTGATCGCGAAGCGGTGTTTATTGAAACAGTGCTAAAACCGCTGCTGGAACGCCATCCGGCGCTGAGAGTAGTGTGTGAGCATATCACCACCCAGCAAGCCGCAGAGTTTGTTGCCCAGGCACCGGATAATGTGGCCGCCACCATTACTGCGCATCACCTGCTGTTTAACCGCAATAAGATGCTGGTGGGTGGGATTCGTCCTCACTACTACTGCCTGCCCATTCTAAAGCGTGAGCAGCATCGCCAGGCGCTGCTTAAAGCAGCCACCAGCGGTAGCCATAAGTTCTTTTTGGGCACCGATAGCGCGCCCCACTCCCAGGGGGCTAAAGAGTCAAGCTGCGGCTGTGCCGGTGCCTATACTGCCCCCGCGGCCATTGAGCTTTACGCCACCGCCTTCGATGAAATGGGTGCCCTGGATAAGTTGGAAGCCTTCGCCAGCCTGAATGGGCCGCGTTTTTATGGGTTATCGGCTAACGCAGACACCATTACGCTAGAGCGACGGGGTTGGACACTGCCGGAGAGTTATCCTTACGCTCAGGGAGAGAACATTATTCCATTGCTGGCGGGGGAGACGCTTAACTGGGCGGTTAGGTCTTAACAAGCCAGGTCTTAACAAGAACCGTCGACGCTTTAACGGTCGACGGCTCCAAGCGCTTAGTAAGCCCTGTTAGACGTTGCCAAGTTGCTTAAGCATTTGGTCAACCATGCGCGATGAGTGGTCGGCGGCCACTTCCAGAAATTCATCGAAGGAGAGGTGGTTGTCGCCACTGCCAGGAATGTCAGAGAGCGCGCGGATCACCACGAAGGGGCACTGGTAGAGGTGGCACGTTTGAGCAATGGCGGCGCCCTCCATCTCTACCGCAAGCATGCTAGGGAACTGGGCACGGGTAGCGTCTACCCTTGCAGGGTCAGCCATAAAGGCGTCACCGGTGGCGATCAAGCCTTCGCGTACCTGGACTTCACCTAACGAGGCGATGGCATTACGCGCCACCTCTCGCAGCGATTTGTCGGCCAAGTAGGCGGCGGGCATCCCTGGCACTTGGCCTATCTCGTAGCCAAATACCACGGCGTCGACGTCGTGATGGCGTACTTCGTCTGAAATGATTACATCGCCAATGGCTAAATCGGCGGCAAAGCCACCGGCGGAACCGGTGTTGATAATGGCATCGGGTTGATGGCGCTCTAATAAAATAGCCGTGCCTACTGCGGCATTGACCTTACCAATCCCCGACTGCAGCACAATGACCTCAAGGCCGTAACGCGTGCCGGTATGGAAGACAAAACCCGCGTGCTCGTAGCGTTGGGGGTTGTCCAACTGACTCACCAAGGTGCTCACTTCCTGCGCCATTGCGCCAATAATACCAATACGCTTCACTGCGCCATGCTCCTACATTAAAAGTGGTGTTTTAACTCAGGCGTGCCCTAGGGGAGCTAAGTCGTGCTTCTCGGCGGCTTCAAGGGTATTTTCCAGCAGAGTAGCTACGGTCATCGGCCCCACGCCGCCAGGTACGGGGGTGATAAAGCTGGCGCGTTCGGCGGCGGTGGCAAAATCAAGGTCGCCTTTTAACGTGCCATCCTCCTGACGATTGATGCCTACGTCGATCACGATAGCGCCCGGCTTAATCCATTCGCCTTTCACGATACCCGGCTTGCCGACGGCCACGACCAGAATGTCGGCGCGGCTTACGTGATCTTCAAGGTTGCGGGTAAAACGGTGACATACAGTGGTGGTACAGCCTGCCAGCATCAGCTCCAGCGCCATAGGGCGGCCTACAATGTTAGAGGCGCCCACAACGGTGGCATCTAAGCCGCGTAGCGCAATATCGCTCTGTGCCAGTAGGGTCATGATTCCTTTCGGCGTGCAGGGGCGTAGGGCGGGCATACGCTGCGCTAAGCGGCCAATGTTGTAGGGGTGAAACCCATCGACGTCTTTGCCAGGCAGAATACGCTCTAAAATGGGCTCGGCATCGAGATGCTTGGGCAGTGGCAGTTGAACCAAGATGCCATCAACGGTCGGGTCGCTGTTGAGCTGATCAACCAGGGCTTCCAGTTCATGCTGTGAGGTTGTAGCGGGTAGGGCATGCTGAAAGGAGAGAATGCCAGCTTGTTCGCAGGCGCGGTGCTTATTGCTGACATACACATGAGAGGCGGGATCGTCCCCGACCACAACCACGGCTAGTCCCGGTGCCCGTCCGCCGGTTTGACGGCGTGCAGCGATCTTTTCGGCAACCTGTTGGCGGACAGTAGCAGCGATGGCTTTGCCATCGATTAGTTGGGCGGTCATGTAATGGAGTCCCTGTGAATGTTAAAAATAGCCTAGGCATTAAAGCGCTCAAGCCACAGCGCTTTAAAGGCGGTAATTTTCGCACGCTGGAGCATCCAGGCAAAGCGCCTTCACTAACAATCACTTTAATGGTTGACTTTAAAATTAAAAATAGTAATATATGCCTCGCTTGAGACGGGCAGCACGGTAGCGTCTAAGGTGATGAAAATCGGGATGTAGCGCAGTCTGGTAGCGCGCCTGCTTTGGGAGCAGGATGTCGGGGGTTCGAATCCCTCCATCCCGACCAATCACTTAGCATGAAAGGTAGTAGTTTGCTTTTCCAAGCTGCAGTTGTGGTCTAGTGCTCATCGGTATTCGTATTATATGAATACTATATGTGCGCCCATAGCTCAACCGGATAGAGCAACGGCCTTCTAAGCCGTAGGTTGCGGGTTCGATTCCTGCTGGGCGTGCCACCTAATTCAGTGGTAACAACCTGTCAGAATCATATCTTCAAGCGCATGCTATTTGTTCTACGTAAGATTGTCTTTGGTGGGTGTAGCTCAGGGGTAGAGCCCCGGATTGTGACTCCGGTGGTCGTGGGTTCAAATCCCATCATCCACCCCAGTGACAATATTTGCGTTTCCAGTTTTAGGTTGTGGTGGGTGTAGCTCAGTGGTAGAGCCCCGGATTGTGACTCCGGTGGTCGTGGGTTCAAGTCCCATCATCCACCCCATTACCCAGCATATATCGCTTCTGCTACTTTTAATTTCCTTTTAGTTTACCCCTTCTTTTAGAGAGTATGCCCTTAACTGGGGTTTTTGTGTTTCTGGCTTTTAGACTCCCCCTTTATTGTAGCTAGCGCGGCATCACCTTAATGCGGTTACCCGCCATATGGGTGAGCGGCTCAGGCCTGCCCAGCAAATACCCCTGCGCGTAGTTGATTCCCATGTGGTGCAAAATATCCAGCGTTGCCTGGGTTTCCACAAATTCAGCAATGGTTTCAATTCCTAACGCCTTGCCGACGGCATGAATCGCCTCAACCATAGCGCGATCAATCGGATCCTGATGCACATTGCGGATAAAATTACCGTCAATTTTCAAATAATCGACGGGCAACTGCTTCAAATAACTAAAAGAGGAGAGGCCGGTACCAAAGTCATCCAGTGCAAAGCGACAGCCGTACTCTTTAAGGGTGACAATTATTTCACTCACGCTTGAGAGTTGGGCAATGGCGGTGCTTTCGGTAATTTCAAAGCAGAGCGTGCCGTGGGGCAGGCCTGCCATGGCGACCTGAGTAATAAGGTCGTGACAAAAATCCGCATCGGAAGCGACGCACCTGAAAGATTGATCCCCCATAAGCTGTGAGGTGGCAGCGTCGCATGGCGGTTTTGATCCCCTAGCCAGGCTAGGGTGTTACGAACCACCCAGCGGTCAATGCGCTCCATAAAGTGATAACGCTCGGCAGCGGGTAGAAAGCTACCTGGCGCGATGATCTCTCCATGCTCTTCAAGTCGCAGCAGAATTTCCCGGTAGCCAGGGTCAGTGGCGCAAATGGCTGCAATGGGTTGGGCGAAAAGACGGAAGGTGTCGTTATCCAAGCCATTTTGCAAGCGTTGTACCCACTGCAGTTCGCCGTGTTTCTCCAGTAATGCATGATCGTCAGGCTGATAGCAGTGGATGCGATTGCGGCCTGCCTCTTTCGCGGCGTAGCACGCAGCGTCAGAGGCGTGGAGAGCCTGGCTCAACTGCATGGGCTGAGCGGCGTTGAGTTCAACCAAACCAATGCTTACGCCGATACCAAAGGTATGGCCCTGCCAAGAAAAACGATACTGCTCAATATCGCAGCGTAACGCTCCCGCAATCGTCAATGCTCGCTCTATACCGCAATCGGTAGCAACAAAGCGAATTCATCGCCACCCAGGCGGGCGGCGATATCGCTGCTGCGCACATGGTCTTTAAATTTTAACGCCAATTGGCGCAGCAGCTCATCTCCAGCGAGATGGCCGCAGGTGTCATTGACGATTTTGAACTGATCGAGATCCAGGTAACACAGCACATGGTGGCCATCGTCGCGATTAAGTAGCGCAGTCAGTGCTGATTCGAAGGCGCGGCGGTTGAGCAGGTCGGTCAGGTTGTCATGGCTGACCTGATAGCTCAGCTGTTCGGTCAACTGGCGAGTGAGGCTAACATCCTGAAAAACGACCACTGCACCTAAGGTAATGCCGCTGCGCGAACGTATTGGTGAAGCGCTGTGTTGGATGGGGTATGCGAGTGATCACGACTGACCAGTAGGCAGTGCTCGGTGGAGTGCACCGGAGTTAGTTGAGTGAGCACTTGCCGGGCCGGGTTGTTTAGCGGTTGGCCACTGGCTTCATCGAGTAGTTGATACACCACGTAAATGGGTTTATCCATGGCCTCTTCGAGTGTCCATCCGGTCAAGCGCTTAGCTTCCGCATTGATAAACGTTACGTTGCCACTAGCGTCGCAGGTAATAACGCCATCACCGATCGATGCCAGGGTAGTACGGGCAAGGTCGCGTTCGCGGTTTAACTGCTCCTGCAGCTGTTTGCGCTCGGTAATATCGCGCACCATCCCTGAGCGCTCTGACGCGGAACCGCTGGCTCCTTCGCTGACTTGTATTTCCAGGTGGCGTACCTGCATATCTGCGCAGCGGCGTTTAATTTCATGGCGTGCTCCGGGGCTGAGGGAGCGGGTTGGCAATAGCTGCGAGACAGGTTGGCCAATAATCTGTTTGGCGTCGACCTCGAAGAGTTGCTCCGCTCCAGGGTTAAGGCTGGTCAGGGTGCCGTCTGCCTGCCAGGTAATCACGCCATCGCGGAGATTGCGAAGCATCACGCGGGTATGTCCAACGGCGCTTTCAAGGGCAGCGGTTACGCGATTATAGCTCGCCGCTATTTCGCCCACTTCGGTAAACGGGTCGGCGTCAATTCGCTGGCGCATATCACCCTGCTGTTCATGCTGGCGCATATGCTCAAGCAGTTGGTTCAACTCATTTTTGGCGCCATGCTCGGCGAGATTGAGGCCCATCTTTTCTGCTTCAGGTGAGACGCGTATGGGCAGGAAGCGCCGGGTAATGCGGAACAGTAGCCAGGCGCTGCCAAAGCTCCAAACGCCGCACACCACAACACCGATCAACTGAACGCCAAACTGAGCGGATCGCGACAAGCCACTATCCATCAGTGTTAAGTCAGCGACCCAGGGCAGTGCTAGCGTACCCCATACGCCCGCGACGAGGTGCGAGGGTATGGCGCTGACTGCATCATCAATATGTTTGCTTATCAGCCATTCGCTGGTCAGTACCATCAGTACGCCACTAACCGCACCCAGCCCAAATGCCGCCGATAAGGAGATCACATGAGCGCTGGCGGTGACGGCGACCAAGCCCGCAATGGCGCCATTAATCGCATACATAACGTCGGCGTAGCGCCGAGTGCGTAGCCCCATCAGCATGCCCGAAAGGATGCCGCCGACGGCGCCCAAAACAGTATTGGCTATTATGCTGGGTATTTGCTCGGTAACGGCCAGGGTGCTACCGCCGTTAAAGCCAAACCAGCCTAAGATCATAAACAGTGCGCCTAACATGGCGAGGGGTAAGTTGCCTGAAGGGAAGGCAGTAGGTGGTTTACCGTGGCTGAAGCGTCCGCTGCGTGGCCCAATACACAGTACCGCTGCCAGGGCGACCCAACCGCCTACGCTATGTACGACCGTGGAGCCCGCAAAGTCGACAAACCCTAGCGCCCCTAACCAGCCTTCCGCGCCATCCAAAAGCCCGCCCCATGCCCAATGCCCAAAAACCGGATAGATAACCAAGGCTATCCAGAGGGCCGTCCAGGTATAGGCTAAAAAGGGCATACGTTCTGCCACTGCGCCCGACACGATGGTAGCGGCGGTGGCGCAGAACATTGCTTGGAAAATAAAAACGGTAATCACCCAGTGGCTGGAGGCTTCTAATTGCCAACCAAACAGCGTTGTGCCGATTAAGCCGTGGTGAGAGTCGCCAAACATGAGACCAAAACCGACTAACCAAAAAATACTGACGGCAATGGCAAAGTCCGCTACGTTTTTCATAGCGACGTTGATAGCATTCTTGGTGCGCGTAGTGCCCGCTTCCAGGCAGAGAAAGCCAGCTTGCATCACAAATACCAGAGCAGCGGCCCAGAGCACCCAGAGCATATCGAGCAACGAGCTGTCCAAATTTAGCGTGGCAGGCATGGTGTTTTCCTTAGTATCTTTTGGTGCAAGTGCGCTTTTTGGTGCTTTGTTTGTTTTAAGCGGAAGGAGGGGGAACCGTTGCACCGGTGCTAACTGACTGCTATTCAGGTTTCCTAATAGAAACTAAGCAATTGTTATGCCGCTAATAGTGAAGTCATCCTTTTTAACGCTAATGGCAGCATTAATTACTGATTTTTAGAAATAAAATAGCGTTTTCTACTGTGTTAATGCGCATTGATTGGTGATATTTTTCAATTAGTTATAGGTCTTCAATTGTGGTTCATAAACGCTGAAAAGGGAGTGCATCAAGATGGCGCGTCAAACGGTAGTTTTGGGAGCAGGCATGGTCGGTGTCAGCATTGCCTGGCATCTGCGCCAGCGTGGGCATGAGGTGACCCTGGTAGATCGCCTTCAGCCTGGCCGCGAAACCTCGTTTGGCAATGCGGGTATCATTCAGCGGGAAGCGGTAAGGCCTTACCCTTTTCCCCGCGACGTTAAAACGCTCCTCAGCGTTTTACCTAACCGTCGGGTAGATATTCGTTACCGCCCCGCGGGTATGGTCAACGCCGCCTCCCCGCTATTGCGCTACTGGATGAACTCAGCGCCGAAGACTTACCAGAAAATCGTGCCGGAATACGCCTCACTGATTCAGCTTTCGCTAAAAACCCACGGCCCGATGATTGAAGCCGCAGGCGCTGAGCACTTGGTGCGCAGGCAGGGATGGCTTGAGCTATATCGCACGCCTGAAAAACTTGCTGCGCGGATAACCGAGGCCGAAGAAGCACGGCGCCTTTATGGCGTGCAGTTTGAGCAACTGGATAAGGCGGCTCTTGCGCAGAAAGAGCCCTCTTTGAGTGACACCATTATCGGCGCAATTCACTGGCTTGATCCCTGGACGGTTGCTGATCCAGGTGGGTTGGTCGCGGCTTACGCCCAAGCGTTTAGTAATGATGGCGGGCGTATTTTGCAGTCGGATATCAAGTCGGTTCAGCAAATGGGTGATCGCTGGCAGGTCAATACCGTGCTGAAGCGTTAGAAGTAGATGACGTCGTCGTGGCGCTAGGGCCCTGGGCGGGAAGCTGGCTAAAAGAATTGGGCTATCACTTTCCTACCTTTGTAAAACGTGGCTACCACATGCACTACGCGCCTCAAGCGCCAGCCAAGCTAAATTTCTGGGTTATGGATGCCGAGGTGGGCTACCTGCTGGCGCCGATGAACGCAGGGGTTCGCTTGACTACCGGCGCTGAGCTGGATCGCTTGGATGCGCCTGCTGATGTCAATCAACTGGGCGCCGCCGAGAAAGTGGCACGCAGCGTGTTCCCCTTGGGCGAGCGACGCGATGACGCCCCTTGGAAAGGCGCGCGCCCCTGTTTGCCCGATATGAAGCCAGTGATTGGGCCTGCGCCAAGGCATCCAGGGTTGTGGCTTGCCTTTGGCCATGGCCATCAGGGGTTCACTCTGGGGCCCGCCACCGGTCATCTAATGGCGGATATGATGGAGGGGCAGCCCACGGCCATCGATATGGCACCATTTCGTGCTGATAGGTTCTAACTAGCGCTTTATTTATTAATGATCAGGCGAGTTAGGCCGATAGTAATAGACGCTAGCACCAGTAATAGAGACGGTATCTTTGCGCGTGATCTAATGCTTTGCTAGTTTATAAGTACATTTGCACACCATGAGGTGGATATATGGATGTAGGCATCAGCAGTTCAGTCAGTGCATCGCTGTATATGAATCAGGCGCAAACCGCCGAACAGGCTCAAATGCAGGTTTTCAAAGAAGCTTTGGATACGCAAGCTGATCAAGTAACTGAAATAATGGCCTCTGCCGATACTGGCGCGCAGCCAGATCTAGCTAAAGAGGGCACCCTAGGTACGCAGGTAAATACCTTCGCCTAGCCCCCGGCTTTGGTGGTGGTTAACATCGGCCTTGTGCCACTTTGTAAGATTAAAACGCTGACTTGTTCAGCGTTTTTTTTGGCCTTTTTCAAGAGCGTCACATTTGACGCCACCCGCGACAACAGCCGCCTCCAAGCGTTACAATTGTCGCAATGGACATGGCTCAACGCGCGGTGGCCAGTTAGCGAAAGCTGCTGAGTGAGTGCTGCGAATGAGACCCTATATTTGAAGAGGCACAATGAAAGAGACTCAATTAGCCCGTGAAGCCGAGCTTCGCAGGACATTCGCTATTATTTCGCACCCCGACGCCGGTAAAACCACCATTACCGAAAAAATGCTGCTATTTGGCAATGCCATCCAGTTAGCCGGCTCGGTGAAGAGCAAGCGTAACGATCGCCATGCAACGTCAGACTGGATGAAGATGGAGCAGGAGCGGGGGATCTCGGTAACGACCTCGGTGATGCAGTTCCCCTACGGCGGCCGCATCGTCAATCTGCTGGATACACCGGGTCACGAAGACTTCTCTGAAGATACCTACCGTACGCTCACGGCGGTTGATTCTGCCTTGATGGTGATCGACGGCGCCAAAGGTGTTGAGGATCGCACCATTAAATTGATGGAAGTGTGTCGTCTGCGCACCACGCCGATTCTCACTTTCATCAACAAAATGGATCGCGATATCCGTGATCCCATTGAGGTGATGGATGAAGTTGAAACGGTACTCAATATCCAGTGTGCGCCGATGACCTGGCCGATTGGCATGGGTCGCCACTTTAAGGGCGTTTATCACCTTTATAACGACGTGATTCATCTTTATACCCAGGGGCAGGGTAGCCGCATTCCCGAGGATAAGCGCATTGAGGGTTTGGATAATCCCGAAGTGGATGCTGTGCTTGGGGAAGATCAGGCCGAAGAGCTGCGTATGGAAGTAGAACTTGTGCGTGGCGCCTCCCATGAATTTGATCTGGAGGCTTATCGCCGGGGTGAGCTTTCGCCGGTCTATTTCGGTACCGCCATGGGTAACTTTGGGGTGCGCGAGATGATGGATGGCTTTGTCGAGTACGCACCGCCGCCCAAGGCCCACGAAACCGATACTCGGGTAGTTACATCTGATGATGAGCGTTTCACCGGCTTCGTGTTTAAAATCCAGGCCAATATGGATCCCAATCACCGCGACCGCATCGCTTTTTTGCGCGTCTGCTCGGGTAAGTACGAAAAGAACATGAAGATGCGCCATGTGCGTATCGGCAAGGACGTTAAAATTGCCGACGCCTTGACCTTTATGGCCTCCGACCGCTCCCAGGTAGAAGAGGCTTGGCCCGGCGATATTATTGGCCTGCATAATCACGGCACGATTCAGATCGGCGATACCTTTACCGTGGGCGAAGATATGCGCTTTACCGGCATACCCCACTTTGCCCCCGAGCTATTTAAGCGCGTACGGCTTAAAGATCCACTTAAGATGAAGGCGCTACAAAAAGGCTTGCAGCAGCTTTCCGAAGAGGGGGCTACCCAGGTCTTTATGCCGATGGACAACAACGATCTGATTCTCGGCGCCGTAGGTACCCTGCAGTTCGATGTGGTCGCCCACCGTCTCAAGGAGGAGTACAAGGTCGACTGCCTCTATGAAGGTGTCAATGTCCAGACAGCTCGCTGGGTCTACTGTGAAGATGCCAAAAAGCTGGAAGAGTTCAAGCGCAAGGCCAGCGCCAACCTGGCGATCGATGGCGGTGGTTATCTCACCTACATTGCGCCTACCCGGGTGAACCTGCAGATGACTCAGGAGCGTTGGCCGGATATTCGCTTCCAGCCTACCCGCGAGCACTAATCCCTATATGTCAGGCGTTCCCATGCTGATAGATGCTCATTGCCATCTCGATTTTACCCAGTTCGATGATGATCGGGCTGAGGTGTTCGAGTCCGCTAAGGCAGTGGGTGTCGTGCACTTTGTGGTACCGGGGACGACCCGTTCGCGCTGGCAGCAGGTGCTGGCGCTCGGCGAGCGGCCGGATACGTCGGTATGCTTGGGCTTGCACCCTTACTTTGTCGATGAGCATCAAGCGTCGGATATCAACGCGCTTGATCATTTGCTCGCTGAGCACCCTGAGATAGTAGCAGTGGGCGAGTGCGGTATTGATGGTCGCTTTACCGACACGCTTGAAGCGCAGTGGCACTACTTTGATGTCCAGCTGAAGCTAGCGAAACAGCATTCTCTGCCGGTAGTGGTGCACTGTGTCCACGCCAACGATAAGGTCGCCAAGCGCCTACGCCAGCTTGCGCTTCCAGAGGCAGGGCTGATTCACGCCTTCTCAGGCTCCATTGAGCAAGCAACCAAGTTTCTCGATCTGGGCTTCAAGCTGGGGTTGGGCGGCGCAGTCACCTATGAACGCGCCAGGCGGTTACGGCGAACCGTTGAGGGACTGCCTGACGATGCCTTTGTGCTGGAAACCGACAGCCCCGATATGCCGCTTAGCGGCTACCAGGGCATGCGTAATGAGCCATGTCGAGTGGCTGAGGTATGCAGCGTTGTTGCCGCACTGCGCGGGCAAACAGAGGAGCAGGTCGCAGCTCAGAGCAGTAATACCGCCGCGACGCTGTTTGGCTTGCCTTCAACCTAGAGTAAGCCTAGCCGTTAAGGCTAACTGCCAGCTGTTCAGGGTCAACGCGTTCAATCGTATAGGGTAACGTGAGAAGTGTCGCTGGCACCCCATCTAAATAAAGTTGCATAGTTTCTTCGGCGACTTTGGTGCTCATGACTGCCAGTAATTCGACGCCGCCTTGATGATTAAACGCACTGACCACCACTTCACCTACCGCTTTATCGTCACTATTAACCACGCTAGCACCTGCTGCGGGCAGTGAGTCGGCTTCTAAGCTAATACGCATCAAGCGCTTTTTCACCTGACCCCGGAAGTGTGCTCGGGCGACGACTTCCTGGCCGGTGTAACAGCCTTTTTTAAAGCTAATGCCGCCCAGCGCTTCCCAGTTCAGCATTTGGGGCAGGAAGTGATCCTGTTGGGTATCGGTTAGCCACGCCAAACCGCTACGAATATCCTCAAGCTGCCAAGCGTTACGGCCCGCTTGGTCATCCTGAGCCGACGCTAAATCGACCTTGCTGTCGTTTGCGAAACACAATAGCCAGCGCGGTGTCTCACCAGGGTAGCGGATTGCGCAGGCCTGATCGTTGCTAGTATGGGTGCCTACTTGATCAGCTAGCGTCAGGCCCAGCTGATTCGCAAGCGATTGGGCCTCATCGCTGGCACCAATGAATACTAGGTCGCGTTGGCTGGTTAGTTCAGCACGGTAAAAAGCGGCGAATTTTTTAAGATGACTCTCTAGGCTATCCAATAGGGTATTACTGAGCAGTAGCCGATAATGCTCTTCGCCCAAGCGCATTAGCTGGGCGTTGGCCAGCATGCGGCCCTTAGGCGTGCAGAAACAGGTGAGCGGCGCAAAGTGCCCGTCGGCCAAGCTGACTTGGGCGCTGGTCTGGCCCTGTAGGAACTTTTCTGCATCCGCCCCCTTCACATCCAGCGCGGCTAAGTGGTTAAGGCGGACGCTGCCAAGGGCGGGGGTGCTAGCGGTAACGGTCGCCATAAAAACTCCTGCAAAAGTGGGAAAGCGTTCGATAGTGATGCATTCAGTACGTAAAAGTAAAAGTGCCTTGAATGCTATTAGGTGTGGGCAGTCGTCACTGATTGCAAGGCACCATTAGCGTGCTAGACTCTTTCTCTTGTATCAGTTTTGCACAGGGCAACAGGTAGGGAAACGCTATGGCACAGCAGTCGTTGACATTCCAGGGTGTTAAATCGGTCGATCAGGTGAACAAAATCACCACTGCACTCATGATGCTTGATGGCGTTGATAGTGCCGAAGTGGGCGCCATGGTGCCGATGTGGACGGCCGGGCAAAACGCGAGACGCTGATTAATGCCATTGAAAAACTCAAGCTAGGCGTAAAGGTATCCTAATGCACCCTCCCATTACCGTGATCAGTGAACGCAACCATGTCTTTAGGCAGCGAGTTGAAGTCAATGGTTTGGAAGATCTATATGCCGATGTGCCACCGATAGTAGGTGGCGAGGGCAGTGCCCCTGATCCCCACGACTATTTCGATATTGCTCTGGGTACCTGCAAGGCGGTTACCGTGCAGATGTACGCCAAGCGTAAAGAGTGGCCGCTTGAGGGCATTACCGTCACCGTGCAGCGGGACGATAGTCAGGAAAAAAAGGGCATCTACAAGCTAGACGTGGCATTAACACTGCACGGTATTGAAGACCCCGAACAGCGCGCCCGGCTGGAAGATATTAGCCACCGCTGCCCGATTCAACGCCTGATGACCCAGTCTACGGTCGAGATCGCCACCCGGTTAGTTTAAATTATATCTTTTATAGGAGCACCGATGAGCAAAGCCTTTCGATTGCAGTCAAAATTTCAGCCCGCTGGCGACCAGCCTGCTGCTATTAAAGGGCTGATTAGTGGCCTGGAATCTGGGCTTGCTCACCAAACGCTGCTTGGCGTGACCGGGTCGGGCAAAACCTTCACCATGGCCAATGTTGTGGAACAACAGCAGCGCCCGACCATCGTGATGGCGCCGAATAAGACCCTGGCTGCCCAGTTGTATGGCGAATTCAAGGCGTTTTTCCCGGATAACGCCGTAGAGTATTTCGTCTCCTACTACGACTACTACCAGCCGGAAGCCTATGTGCCTTCCTCGGATACCTTTATCGAGAAAGATGCCTCGATAAACGACCATATCGAGCAGATGCGGCTTTCGGCCACCAAGGCACTGCTAGAAAGGCGCGATGCGCTGATTGTGGTATCAGTGTCAGCGATTTACGGCTTGGGTGACCCCGACCAATACTTAAAGATGCGTCTGCACTTCACTCGCGGCGAGTTGATTGACCAGCGCGCTTTCCTGCGGCGCTTGGCCGAGCTTCAGTACACTCGTAATGATATGGATTTCCGCCGCGGTACTTACCGGGTGCGCGGCGATGTGATCGATATCTTTCCTGCCGACTCTGACGAGGAGGCGGTGCGGGTAGAGCTGTTTGACAGCGAAATCGACACTATCCGACTGTTTGATCCGCTCACCGGCGCTGTCCGCGGGGAGGTGCCAAGGATGACTATCTATCCAAAATCGCACTACGTCACCCCCCGGGAAACGATTCTGGGCGCCATTGATGCCATTAAAGA
The DNA here is from genome assembly GCF_009728585.1 of Halomonas sp. PA16-9. Classification (NCBI taxonomy): domain Bacteria; kingdom Pseudomonadati; phylum Pseudomonadota; class Gammaproteobacteria; order Oceanospirillales; family Halomonadaceae; genus Halomonas; species Halomonas sp. PA16-9. Next base: position 2,547,415 of record NZ_CP040451.1, read on the forward strand.
GGAGCTCAAAGAGCGACTGGAGTGGATGCGTAAGCATGAACGGCTGGTAGAAGCACAGCGTCTTGAGCAGCGCACACTTTACGATATTGAGATGATGCTGGAGCTGGGTTACTGCAACGGTATCGAAAACTACTCCCGCTACCTCTCTGGGCGTGCCCCCGGCGAGCCACCGCCTACTTTCTTGATTACCTGCCCGATGACGCCTGCTATTTATCGACGAGTCCCACGTCAGCGTGCCCCAGGTAGGTGGTATGTACAAAGGCGACCGTTCGCGTAAAGAGACCCTAGTCGAGTATGGTTTCCGGTTGCCTTCGGCGTTGGATAACCGGCCCATGAAGTTTGAAGAGTGGGAGGCCATTTCACCACAAATCTTTGTTTCCGCAACCCCAGGCCGCTATGAGGGGGAGCACGCAAGCCAGACCGTTGAGCAGGTGGTGCTCCCACCGGGCTGCTGGATCCGAAATCGAAGTGCGTCCGGCCAGTACCCAGTCGACGATCTTCTTCGGAATCGGCTTGCGCACTGCGGTAGGCGAGCGAGTACTGGTGACCACGCTAACCAAGCGTATGGCGGAAGACTGACCGAGTATTTGATGAGCACGGCATTCGGTGCGCTACTTACATTCGGATATCGACACCGTCGAGCGGGTTGAGATTATTCGCGATTTACGCCTGGGCAATTTGATGTGTTGGTGGGTATCAACCTGCTGCGCGAAGGCCTGGATATTCCCGAAGTGTCGCTGGTGGCGATTCTCGACGCCGATAAAGAGGGCTTTCTGCGTGCCGAGCGCTCGCTGATACAGACCATTGGCCGTGCTGCCCGTAACGCCCACGGCAAGGCGATTCTTTACGGTGATCGGATTACTGACTCGATGCGCAAGGCGATTGATGAAACCGAGCGTCGTCGCGCCAAGCAGACCGAACACAACCTAGAACACGGTATTACGCCAACAACGGTTACCCGCTCAGTGGCCGATATCCTTGAAGCCGCCCAGGCGCCGGGCAAGAAGAGCAGTCGCCGCCGTGGCAATGAGCGCAAGGTGGCGGAAAGCGCCGCCGAGTATGATGTCACCACGATGAGCAAGCAAGATCTGCTGGGCGCTATCAGTAAGCTCGAAGACGCCATGTTTGAGGCAGCACAAAATCTGGAGTTCGAAGAGGCGGCTCGGCTTCGCGACCAGCTCCATCAAATGAAAGACAAACAGCTGGCGCTGGGCTAGCGGTATGCCAGAAGGCCCAGAAATTCGCCGCGCGGCGGATCGTATTGAGCAGCAGATAGGTGGACGGGTGATCGACGATGCCTGGTTCGCCTTTCCAGAACTTGCCGAGCAGGCAGCCTCATTTATTGGTGTTCGGGTTGCCCGAGTAGATACCTGGGGTAAAGCAATGCTGGTCCGGTTTGCCGATCAGCGTGTGCTTTATTCCCACAACCAACTTTATGGTGTTTGGAAGCTGCATAGCGAGGATAAGCCGCCTAATACCAAGCGAGCGCTGCGGGTTCGATTGAGCGCAGAAGGGCACTGCGCCAGCCTCTATAGCGCCTCCGATATTTCCCTCTGGCACGCAGAAACTCTCACCGAGCATCCTTTCTTAGCCCGCCTAGGCCCTGATTTGTTGAGTCAAGACGTGGCTCCCTCCGATGTGCAGCAGCGGCTGAATTTAAAGCAGTTTCATAAACGCAGCCTGGGGGCACTGCTGCTCGATCAGGGGTTGGTCGCCGGGCTGGGCAACTATTTGCGCTCTGAAATCCTTTTTTTCTCCCAGCTTCCGCCAAGCGCTCGACCGGTGGATTTAACCCCAGAACAGCAGCAAACTCTGGCTGACTGCATCATTGATGTTACCCGGCAAGCCTACCAAGCCGCAGGTGTTACTAATCGTGAGGCCTGGATTGCTCAGGCTAAAGCAGCGGGTGAGCCGCGCAGGCAGTGGCGTTTTGCGGTTTTCGAGCGAGCAGGGCTAGAGTGCCACCGCTGTGGAACGGTGATTGAGCGTACAATGGTTGGGTCGCGAAGGCTCTATTTATGCCCATATTGTCAGGCGGCGTGAGTAGGGTTATACCGTTATCTTGCTTAAGAGATACCATCGACTAAAGCCCTAACCATAGTAGTCAGATAGGTGCCAGGGATTGCTGCTGCGTAAGTGCCAATACGGTATACTGGTAGCACGCTAAGACGGCACCTCCGCGAGCGCGGAAGGAAAGCCGCTGACTAGACGATAACCTAGGAGCTATTAGTCCATGACCGTGATTCGCCAGGACGACGTTATTCAAAGCGTTGCCGATGCTCTGCAGTACATCTCTTACTACCATCCTAAAGATTTCATCGACGCCATGGCCGCCGCCTATGAGCGCGAAGAGAACCCTGCCGCCAAAGACGCCATCGCACAGATTTTGATTAACTCACGCATGTGCGCCACCGGGCATCGTCCAATCTGTCAGGACACTGGCATCGTCACCGTATTCGTTCACGTGGGCATGAACGTTACCTGGGAAGCGGACATGAGCCTGGACGACATGATTAACGAAGGTGTTCGTCGCGCTTATTTGCTCCCCGATAATATCCTGCGCGCCTCGGTGCTGGCGGATCCCGACGGCAAGCGTGCCAATACCAAAGACAACACCCCGGCGATTATTCACCACTCGATTGTGCCCGGCGATACGGTCGATATTCACGTAGCGGCGAAGGGCGGTGGTAGCGAAGCAAAATCCAAGTTCGCCATGCTGAATCCCTCCGACAGTGTGGTTGATTGGGTGATGGAGCAGCTTCCGAAGATGGGCGCTGGCTGGTGTCCACCCGGGATGCTGGGGATTGGCATCGGCGGCACCGCCGAAAAGGCCATGCTGATTGCCAAAGAAGCGCTACTCGATCCTATCAATATTCAGGATCTACAGGCCGTGGCCCCAGCAACCGTGCCGAAGAGCTGCGTTTAGAACTGTTTGACAAGGTCAACAAGAGCGGTATCGGTGCCCAGGGGTTAGGCGGCTTAACCACTGTGCTGGATATTAAAGTCAAAGACTATCCAACCCATGCAGCCAACAAGCCCGTCGCGATTATTCCCAACTGTGCGGCGACCCGTCATGCCCATTTCACGCTTGACGGCTCTGGCCCCGCGGTACTTGAGCCGCCGAAGCTTGAGGATTGGCCGGAAATCACTCGCGAGGCGGGTGAAAACGTCAAACGTGTCAATCTTGATACGGTGACGCCTGAGGAGGTTAAAACCTGGCAGCCTGGTGATACGCTGCTGTTGAACGGTAAGCTGCTCACGGGGCGCGATGCTGCTCATAAGCGCATGGTCGATATGCTGGCCAAAGGCGAGCCGCTGCCCGTGGATATGAAAGGTCGCTTTATCTACTACGTGGGCCCGGTTGATCCCATTGGTGACGAAGTCGTTGGCCCCGCTGGCCCAACGACCGCCACGCGGATGGATAAATTTACCCGCACTATGCTGGAAGAGACTGGCCTGTTAGGCATGGTCGGCAAAGCAGAGCGTGGCCAAGCCGCTATTGATGCTATCCGTGACAATGAAGCGGTGTACTTAATGGCGGTCGGTGGGTCGGCTTATCTGGTCGCTCAAGCGATTAAAAAATCGCGGGTAGTGGGCTTCGAAGACTTAGGTATGGAAGCAATCTATGAGTTTGAGGTTGAAGATATGCCGGTGACCGTCGCCGTTGATAGCCTGGGCACATCGGTACATCAAACCGGGCCTGCGAAGTGGAAAGAGATTATTGCCCAATCGGCGTAATGGAGTGGTAAGGTTGATTAGGCTTTAGACGCATAAGGGCCTCGCTGACGGCGAGGCCTTGTTCTATGTGAGGGCTTTATAAGGACGTGACTATGACCTCCTGGTTGCTAGGGACCAGCATCTTACTGATACACCTGCTTGGCATCGTTTCAGCCATTATGGCGCTGATGTCCAGTCGCACCTCCCAGGGTGCCGTGGCATGGATCATCTCGCTGCTGACGTTCCCTTATGTCGCGCTTCCAGCGTACTGGTTTTTCGGGCGGCCAAGGTTTTATGGCTATGTATCTGCCCGCGGTCAGCGGGACACCGTTCTACGCCGGGTTCTAGTGCGTTACCGGGCTAATGTTCAACCCTACGTTGCGCCCTCTACCAATGCCGATATTCAGGCGGTCGAACAGCTTGCCATGATGCCGCTAACCCATGGCAATCAAGCCACACTGCTGATTGATGGGCCAGCAACGTTTGAAAGCCTGTTTGATGGTATTGACCGTGCGGAACAGTATGCGTTGGTGCAGTTCTTCATTGTTCGTAACGACGCCCTCGGCCAACGTTTGAAGCACCATTTACAGCGCGCTGCCCGGCGCGGCGTGAGGGCCTATTTTCTTTACGATGAAGTGGGTAGCCGCAAGTTAGCCGATAGCTACCTCAATGATTTAATCAGCGATGGGGTGGCCGTCAGTGCCTTCCGTTCATCGCGAGGCTTTAAACACCGTTTTCAGCTTAACTTCCGTAACCATCGCAAGGTAACGGTAATAGACGGCAAGGAGGGCTGGATAGGGGGCTTTAATGTCGGGGTCGAATATCTCGGCGAAAATCCGCGGCACGGGCCTTGGCGTGATACTCATCTCAAACTTGAAGGGCCCAGCGTGCTGGGCTTGCAGGAAGCATTTTGGGAGGATTGGCACTGGGCGACGGATGAAGTGATTAGCTTGAACTGGATGGCCGACACGTCATCCTCTGCCACCGACCATCATGTGGTGATTGTGCCTTCTGGGCCCGCCGATCGTCAGGACACCGCCAGCCTGCTCGTCCAGCAGGTCATTCATAGCGCCAAGCAGCGGCTGTGGGTGACTAGCCCCTATTTCGTCCCTGACCAGGGAGTTCAGGATGCGCTGCGGCTTGCAGCGATGCGCGGCGTCGACGTTCGGGTGATGATTCCGGAGCGCCCCGATCACTTGTTGGTTTTCCTCTCTGCGTTTTCATTTCTGCCCGATATGCTAAGAGCAGGAGTTAAAATATACCGTTATCTCCCCGGTTTTTTACATCAAAAAGTCATGCTGGTGGATAACGAAGCAGCCACGGTAGGGACAGTCAATTTGGATAATCGCTCATTTCGGTTAAATTTTGAGATTACCGCGTTTATTCCAAGTCGTGATTTTGCTACCAGCGTTGAGGCAATGCTGGAAAAAGACTTTGCTCACTGTCGGCGTGTCACCATCGATGAAATTAACCAGCGCCCGGTATGGATGAAAGTCGTTTCGCGGGCGGCCTATTTAATGGCCCCGGTTCAATAGATACGTCAGCCTAAAAGGAAAATCGAGATGCTCAAACGCAGGGTGAGACAAGGAGTCATGGGGTGAATCTTGAAACAAAATGGCTGGAAGATTTTGTAGCGCTAGCCAATACGCGCAGCTTCTCTGCGTCAGCACGCCAGCGACACGTGACCCAGCCGGCCTTTAGTCGCCGTATTCGCGCGTTGGAGCAGGCCGTTGATGTCACCCTGGTGGATCGTTCAACCACCCCCGTAGGGTTAACGCCCGAAGGGCAGCTGTTTTTGGTTACTGCGCGCAATTTGGTCGAGCAATTAAACGAATCGCTTAGCCATTTGCGCGGTCTCTCTATCGCCAATGAGGCGCTGGATATTGTCGCGGCGCACTCCTTGGCATTGAGTTTTTATCCGCCTTGGATCTCCCGCCTGCAGCAAGGCTTGGGCGAGCTGCCGACCCGCTTGGTGGCCATGAATGTGGGCGAGGCAATACATGTGCTGCGAGAGGGCAACTGCGATCTGATGCTCGCCTACTACGACCCTTTTGCAACTATGCAGCTCGATGCCGAGGTGTTTCCCTCGTTTTCGATTGGTAAGGTCAATATGTTGCCCGTTTCGTTACCCGACGAGCATGGCAAAGCAAAATTTTCACTCCAGCACGACACTTCCATTCCCTATCTTTCGTACACTCAAGGGGCCTTTTTAGGGCGCAGTGTGCGCATGCTACTGAAAAATGATCCGCTACGAATGAAGCTGCGTACGGTATATGAAACGGCCATGGCTGAAGGCCTGAAAGGAATGGTATTACAGGGCGTTGGGGTGGCGTGGATACCCGATTTTTGTATTCGTGAAGAGCTGAAAAGTGGCCGTTTGGTGAGGGCGGGCGACCCTAGCTGGGATATCCCCCTGGAAATCCGCTTATATCGCTGCTCAATGGTGCATAAGCCCGGCGTAGAGCGTTTATGGCGGCAGATGATGAAGCTGCCGCGGGATTTCCTACAAGCATAGCGCTCGTCAGTGAGCGTTTAGCTACTGCCAAAATCGGCGGGTAGCCCTAAAAAGTTCTGAATGATGAAGAAGTGATCTTCAAACAGGCTGTCGGGCTCGAGATCGGCGAGCGCTACCCAGCGCGCATGATCACCGCCTTTAACAGGCTTCAGGCGTGGCAGCTGCTGATCGGGGCGTAGCGCAAAATAGAAAGCTTCCGCCAAGGTGCGCCCGCGCCAGCTGCGGTGGGGTTCATCAAACAGGCGTTGCCCACGCAGCGAGCCTTTGAGTACAGGCTCAGGAACCTTTAAGCGAATGCGTTCGCGAAGTTCACGCAAGCAAGCATCCAGCAGCCGTTCATGGGGGTTAATAAACCCTCCCGGCAGGGCATAAAGGCCTTTGCCCGGTGCCGCCGTGCGTCGTACCAGCAGCACATGGCCTGACTGCACGACCACTGCGTTGACCGTGACAAAAATAGGCGGGTAGGGCGCGTGAGCCCAGGCCTGACGGTACTGATCCAACAACTGCTGCTCTTCGATCAGGCGCTGATAGGCGCCCTCATTGCAAAAGTGTTTGACGCTCTCCACCACCCCTGGCGGTAAATCGTGGTAAGCGCCGGTACTCAGGTAGTCATTCGTTGAGCTCGGCGAGCGAAATAGTCGCTCACGTATTTGGCTGGCTGAAATCCCCTCCACCGACGGCACGCTGGCAGACTCCCACTGAGGAAACAGTGAAAGGTAGTAGCTTGACTGGCCGCGGCTGGCTCCGATCAAGCCAATACGTGGTAGGCGAGCATTGGCAGGTGCAGCTAAATCGCGCACTTTGCGCTGCACATCGCGCACCCAAACATCGTCGTTATAGAGGGCGTCGAGTAGCGGGGTGATCTCCAAGCGTTGATTATCGGCGTCGTCAAATCCCGCGCGAAGCATGGCTTGTCGTTCGTCGAATCGCCAGGGGTTACGCAGTGAGCGAGCCTGCCAAGAAGAGCCTACAACACAATGACCTGCGTGCGCGTTGAGCGCTTCACGAATGACGCGAGATGCCCCAGATGTGGCGGCTGAAAACGGCCAATAAACACCAAACAGTCGAAATCGCAGGCAGTGAGCGCGCGAAGTATCAGTGGCCATCCAAGCTTCCTTTTTCGTTTGGTGAACTCAGAGATGCAACCTACCACTGCGCTAAACGCTGTGGTTAGGTATGCTAGAAAAATAGGATGTTGATAACGCTTATAAAAAGCCCGTTACCCAGAGCACAGGGAGTGAATATGATTAAACGCGCCGCTATCTTTTGGTGGAAAGTAGTCCAAGACGCCACGTCACTATGGTTGGAGCGTAATGCCTTTAGCTACGCAGGTTCGCTAGCGTTCTATACACTTTTCTCATTGGCGCCTACCATTATTATCGCTGTCACAGTTATCGGTGTCGTGATGGGAGAAGAGGCGGTCAGGGACAATTGTAGCGCAACTGCAAGGTACCTTAGGGGTGACGCAGCTGTCGCTATTCAAGACGCCGTCGCTCAATCCAGGATTGAGGAGTCGGGTATCCTGCCAACGCTATTGGGCGTAGGAGCCCTGGTGATTGGTGCAACAACGTTTCGCCAGATGCAATTTTCGCTCAATACCATTTGGGGCGTAACGGCAAAGCCCACTTCTAATAGCGCTTTACGCTTTCTTAAAAGTCGATTGCTATCGTTAACAGTGGTGCTCTCCATCGGATTATACTGATGGTATCGCTGGTATTAGGTGTCGTTTTGCGCGGTATGCTCCAGGCCGCCGATAATTTGGTGCCTTATGCCAGCTTGCTGACAACGTCAGTTGAGTCGCTGGTCTCGCTGGCTGTCGTTACCTTACTATTTGCCACCATTTTTAAAGTGCTTCCCGACGTTGTGTTGCGCTGGCAAGATGTGTTGATTGGTGCTGTCGTCACTGCCGTACTGTTACTATTGGGCGCAGTGTAATCGCGATTTACCTGGCGTATACGGCTACAGCATCTACCTATGGTGCCGCGGGTCGGTGGTCATGATTTTGCTCTGGGTCTACTACATTCACTAATATTGCTGTTTGGGGCGGCGTTCACCCGCTCATGCTGTTACGCCGTGGCCGCCCGCTGATCTTCGTAACAGTGCAGTGATTGTCAACGTGAGTTTGTTTAACACTCCGTTCAGAAGCGCCAAGGTAAGGAGGTAAGTATGAGTGATTGCTGTGTACGTGCCCTGGTAACCGTAAGGTGCAGGTGTTGGTATCGCCGTGCCACCAAGAGAAAGCTCTTCAGCACAGTATCACCGGCTATGCCAAAAACTTGCCCGATGGCCGGGTTGAAGTGTTGATGTGTGGTCACTCCGACGCAGTCAAGCTGCTAAGCGAATGGCTATGGCAGGGCTCAGAAGGTGCACAAGTTACCCATGTAGAGCTCGAGGTGCTGGATAACTGCCGCGCCCCGAGCCACTTTGCCACCCAGTAAGGTCTTTTAGGAATCTCTGGTTCGTCGGCAAGTTTCTATTGGGCGCCCTTCCATTCAAGAATATTGTTAGCTGTCAGGCTAACAATATTCTGGCGCGCTTCTGGTGTAATCCAGGCGTTGTGAGGCGTGACAATTAAGTTTAGCGGCTCGCTGAGTGCATCCAGCAGTGGGTGCCCATCTCTGGGTGGTTCAGTGGGCAGTACATCAACGCCTAATCCACCCAGCTTGCCGCTACGCAGCGCCTCTAACGCTGCCACTTCATCGATAACTCCGCCGCGGGCGCAGTTGACCAGTAGCAGTGAGTTCTTGGCGCGCGTTAAGCGCTCCCGATTGATCAAGTGCTTGGTGGCCTCGCTCAACGGGCAGTGCAGGCTGATAACATCGGCATCGGGAAGCAGGTCGTCCAGGGCAGGGCGCTTATCATTAGCTTCGTTGCCGGGGCGGGCGGCGAAGGTGACTTGCATGCCAAAGGCTTCCGCCAAGCGTGCTACTTCGGTACCTAACTCGCCTTGTCCGACCATCACTAGCTGTTTACCTGCCAGTTGGAGCGTTGGGTAATCCTGCAAACAGAAGAAGGCGCTACGCTGCCACTCGCCTGCGGCGACATCGCGCTGATATTGGGGAAGACGATTGGCTAACGCGAGCATGAGCATCAAAGTGTGTTGGGAAACGCTGGCAGTGCCGTAAGCCGCGACGTTTTTAACGTCAATGTTGTGTTCTTTTGCGCTTTCAAGATCGATATTATTGAGACCTGTCGCCAATACGCATATTAGCCGCAGTTTTGGCAGTTGCTGCAGCGTTTCGGCGTCCAGCACTACCTTGTTCACGATCGCTACATCGGCGTTAGCAAGGCGTTCCCGCGCTTGTTGCGTGGTACTCTGCTCAAACACCTCAAGGTTTGAAACCGTCTCTTTAATGGCGGCCAAATTGATCTCGGGGCCGAGACTTTGCGCATCCAGTATCACCGCATGGGGCATTTTCTTCTCTCCATTAACCGCAGGGGGCTGTATAACCTTGCTCGTCAGGGGGCACAAAAGGGTATAATGGCGGCGCTTTATCAACCGCAGCCTTGGAATTTACCCCGACTGGCCACATATTGCAGCCTGGCAGCGTTTGTGTTCGCCATTGTTCTTTCTTTTCAGAACGAGTCTTTTAGATAGAACTGGATTTGTCAGAGCTGGGTCTTTAGAGCTGAGCCTTTAGAGCTGGGTCTTTAGAATCAGGCCTGTCAGAACTAAGCTTGTCAGGGTTGAGCTTATTAGGAGTCATTAAGATGCCCATCTATGAATATGAGTGCAAGGCCTGCGGCCATCGCATGGAAAAATTGCAGAAAATTAGCGCCGATCCTCTCAAGGATTGCCCTGCATGCCAAAGTGATGGCTTGGAACGGCTTGTCTCGGCAGCGGGATTCCGTTTGGCTGGCGGCGGTTGGTACGAAACTGATTTCAAAACGGGTAGCAAAAAGAACCTGGCCGCTGATGGCAAAACTGCCTCTGCAGATGCCGGTAAATCAAGCGATTCCAGCGCTACCGCTAAGAGCGTTACTCCCAAAGACAAGGGCGCCGCGGCATAGCCGCGGCAGTCAGGGTCGGGACGCCCGCGACACACTCATTGCCACGTAACAGAACAGGATTTGACATGCGCAGCCATTATTGCGGCCAGCTAAACGAAACTTTGGTGGATCAAACGGTTACGGTATGCGGATGGGTTCATCGCCGCCGTGACCACGGTGGGGTAATTTTCCTCGATATGCGCGATCGCGACGGCATCGCACAGTTCGTGGTCGACCCTGATACCGCCGAGGCATTCGCTAATGCCGACCGTGCCCGCAGTGAATTTGTCCTGCGTATCACTGGTCGCGTTCGGCTGCGCCCAGAAGGCACCCAAACGCCAACATGCCGACGGGTATGATTGAAGTGTTGGCAAAAGACGTTGAAGTGCTCAACACCGCCGTTACCCCGCCATTCCAGCTGGATGAGCATGGCAAGGTTGGCGAAGAAGTGCGCTTAAAGCATCGCTACATCGATCTGCGTCGCCCGGATATGATCGAGAAGCTGCGTCTGCGCTCGCGTATTTCTCATAACGTGCGCGCGTACCTCGAAAACCAAGGCTTCCTGGATATCGAAACGCCGGTACTCACCCGCGCTACGCCAGAGGGTGCTCGTGATTACCTGGTGCCTAGCCGTACCCACGCGGGTAGTTTCTTTGCACTGCCTCAGTCGCCGCAACTGTTTAAGCAGCTGTTGATGGTGGCGGGTTTTGACCGCTACTACCAAATTGCCAAGTGCTTCCGCGATGAAGACCTGCGCGCCGACCGTCAGCCTGAGTTCACCCAGATTGATATCGAGGCGTCGTTTGTGGAAGAGAACGACATCATGGGCATTACCGAAGCCATGATTCGTCAGCTTTTCCAGGACGTGCTAAAAGCCGAACTCCCTGAGTTCCCGCGCATGACCTGGCAGGAAGCGATGGATCGCTTCGGTTCCGATAAGCCGGATCTGCGTATCCCGCTGGAACTGACCGATGTCGACGACCTGATGCAGCAAGTCGATTTCAAAGTCTTCTCTGGCCCCGCCAGCGCGGATGATGGTCGCGTAGCGGCGCTGAAAGTACCCGGTGGCGCCAAGCTATCGCGCAAAGAGATCGACGAATATACCAAGTTTGTCGGCATCTACGGCGCCAAAGGCTTGGCGTGGATCAAGGTCAACGAGCGCGCCAAAGGGCTTGAAGGTCTGCAGTCTCCGATCGTCAAGTTTATGGAAAACATCGTTGAAGAGCTGCTCGACCGCGTGGGCGCAGAAGATGGTGACATCATCTTCTTCGGTGCCGATAAAGCCCGTATCGTTAACGAAGCCATTGGCGCGCTGCGCGTCAAGCTCGGTGCTGATCTGGAGCTCTATACTCAAGAGTGGGCGCCACTGTGGGTAGTCGACTTCCCAATGTTTGAAGCCGACGACAGTGGTCGCCTGAGCCCGCTGCACCACCCCTTTACCGCGCCTTCCTGCACACCGGAAGAGCTCAAGGCAGACCCCGCCAATGCGCTTTCACGCGCTTACGATATGGTGCTCAACGGTACCGAATTGGGCGGCGGCTCTATTCGTATCCACGATCAGACCATGCAGAGCACGGTGTTTGAGATTCTAGGCATCGGTGAAGAAGAAGCCCAAGAGAAATTTGGCTTCCTGCTGGATGCACTTCAGTATGGTGCACCGCCTCATGGTGGCTTAGCCTTTGGCTTGGATCGCTTGGTCATGCTGATGGTCGGTGCCAAAACTATTCGTGAAGTCATCGCCTTCCCGAAAACCCAAAGCGCTGCCTGTTTGATGACCAATGCACCGGGCGAAGTCAGCCCCGAGCAGTTGAAAGATTTGAACATCCGCCTACGTCAGAAAGTCAAAGCGGAACCCGCCGCCGAATAAATCGGTTTGGATGGCTGCTCAACACCGACGCCACGGCGTCGGTGTTTTTGTATGTTCTAGTCACACGAGTATCGACGCCATGGAAGAGCAAAAGCCCGTCGTACCCATTCGCATTTTGGGCATAGACCCTGGCTCCCGGGTAACCGGTTACGGGGTGATCGACATTATTGGCGTTAAACCCTGCTACGTAGCGAGTGGCTGTATCCGCACGGCAGAAGGGGCCTTGGAGCAGCGCTTGGCGCAAATTTACGCCGGTCTTAGCGAAGTCGTCGGCCTGCATCGACCCTCCCAGGTGGCCATTGAGCGGGTATTTATGGCCAAAAATCCCGATTCAGCGCTGAAGCTTGGCCAGGCTCGGGGGCGGCAATGGTGTGTATGGCCAATCATGGCTTGAGCCTTGCCGAGTACGCCGCGCGGCAGATCAAGCAGGCGGTGACCGGCCAGGGCGGCGCGGACAAAGAGCAGGTGCAGCATATGGTGACCGCCATTCTGCAGCTCTCCGCTACTCCCCAGGCCGATGCCGCCGACGCGTTAGCCATTGCGTTAACCCATGCTTATAACGGCTCTGTGTTTAGCAGCCATGGCTTGCCCGCTGCGCCATCTCGGGGCCGCCGTCGCTCAACTGGACGCTGGCGGCTTTAATTCCCGCTGTACCGCTGGCTGAACTACTGGTCACCTGTACAGAGTCGCTTTATAGTAATCACCTGTTTTTCACTCTATTTTTTTCATTCCGGTGCGAGCGTATTTATGATTGGACGTCTGAGTGGTCAGCTAGTGGCAAAGCAACCTCCCTGGATTGTGATCGACGTTCATGGCGTAGGTTACGAACTAGAAACCTCAATGAATACGCTGGTCGCACTTCCTGCGATTAACGAGAGCGTCTCATTATTCACCCATTTAACCATTCGTGATGATGCCCACTTACTCTATGGCTTCGGCCGTGAGCATGAACGTGCTCTGTTCCGCGCCTTGATCAAGGTCAATGGCGTAGGGCCCAAGCTTGCACTCGCCATCCTGTCGGGTATGGACGAAGACGCCTTTATGCGCTGCGTCCGTGATGACGACAGCAAAGCGCTGACAACCCTGCCAGGAGTGGGTAAGAAAACCGCAGAGCGGCTGATTATTGAAATGCGCGACCGTTTTCCCGAGTGGGAAGATGGCAGCGACGCGCTATTGCCCCTTGAAGCCACCAATGGCCGTGCTTCTACCCGCGATAGTCTTGCCGATGCGGAAGCCGCGTTAGTTAGCTTGGGGTATAAACTGACTGAGGCGTCGAAAATGCTCGCCGATATTGACCCCAATCAGTCTACCGAAGCGCTGATTAAAGCCGCGCTCACCCAGCGCATGGGTGGCTAAGCAGGCAGCGGTGTGAGTACGAAATTGTGGGTAGTGGATAGACCTTTGTGAATAGACCTTTTGAATCGCCATAAAGAAGAGCACCTATGTTAGAACACGATCGGCTGATCGCCGCTGAGCCTGAACAGGGGGAGGGGCGCATTGATTACGCGATTCGCCCCAAGCGGCTGGATGACTATATTGGCCAGCCGCGTGTGCGTGAACAACTGGAAATCTTTATCGGCGCCGCGCGGCTGCGTGAAGAGAGCCTGGATCACACTCTGGTATTTGGCCCCCCAGGGTTAGGTAAAACGACCCTTGCGCATATTATTGCCACCGAGATGGGCGTCGGTATGAAGTCGACTTCCGGGCCGGTACTCGAGCGGGCAGGCGATCTAGCCGCCATGCTGACTAATTTAGAGCCTGGCGACGTACTCTTTATCGATGAAATTCATCGCCTGTCACCGGTGGTCGAAGAAGTGCTCTACCCGGCCATGGAAGATTTTCAGCTCGATATTATGATTGGCGAAGGGCCTGCGGCACGTTCGATTAAACTGGATCTTCCCCGCTTCACCCTGGTGGGCGCCACGACCCGGGCAGGATTATTGACCTCCCCGCTGCGTGACCGATTTGGTATCGTGCAGCGGCTTGAGTTTTATAACCTGGAAGAGCTAACAGAAATTGTCTCGCGTTCAGCGCGCTTGTTAGGCGTTGAAACCAGCCATGATGGCGCCATTGAAGTGGCCAGGCGTTCAAGGGGCACGCCGCGAATTGCCAACCGACTGCTACGCCGGGTGCGGGATTACGCCGAAATGAAAGGTAACGGCGTCGTCGATGTCGCCATGGCTGATGCGGCTCTCAATATGCTTAATGTGGATCACCACGGCTTGGATCATATGGATCGGCGGCTACTGCTGGCCATGATCGATAAATTTGACGGTGGGCCGGTGGGTATTGACTCACTCGCCGCGGCGATCAGTGAAGAACGTGACACGATCGAAGACGTTATTGAGCCCTATCTTATTCAGCAGGGCTTGATGATGCGCACTCCCCGCGGCCGGGTGGCCACCCGCCAGGCGTGGCTGCACTTTGAGCGCGTGCCCCACGCACAGGCAACCGATATGGAAGGAGAGCGCCGTCCGTGAGTAGCTGCACAAGAGAAGGTTATCGACTGCCGCTGCGCGTTTATATGGAAGATACTGACGCAGGCGGCATTGTCTACTACGTTAACTACTTGAAGTTTATGGAGCGTGCGCGTAGTGAATGGCTCCGCCAGTTGGGCCTGAATCAGCAAACGCTGCTAGACGAAGGTACACAGCTAGTGGTATACCGCTTGGCCTGTCACTACGCGAAACCGGCTTACTTGGATGACGCGTTGGAAATTAGTGCTCACGTTACCAACGTTGGGCGCTGTCGGATGACATTTGAACAGCAGGTTTGGCGTAATGAGGAACTCCTATGCTCTGCCACAGTCGAGATAGCCTGCTTGAGCACCGAACGTTTACGGCCAAAAGCATGGCCAGCATCGCTTAAAGTTTTGACCCAGGCCTCTTAACCAAGAGGTCACTCACTGCGTCGGCAATCCCGACCCTAATAGATTGATGAGGGCACCTGTGAACGATAACACCATGTCCATTCCCCATTTGATAATGAATGCCAGTACTGTAGTGCAACTGGTAATGCTGCTGCTACTGGTGGGGTCGATCCTCTCTTGGGTAGTGATTTTTCAGCGCAGTATTGCGCTGGGCCGCGCCAAGAAAGAGTACAACCAATTTGAGGAGTCTTTTTGGTCAGGTGTCGACTTAAACGAACTCTATCGTGAGATTCCTGCCGATGACCCGCGCCACGGCGCCGAGCATATTTTTCAAGCTGGTTTTCGTGAATTTAACCGTTTGATGCCTAAAACCCGTGACCCGGATACCGTGCTGGAAGGCGTTCAGCGTAGCATGCGCGTAGCGTGGTCTCGGGAAGAGGATCGCTTAACCCAGCATTTAGTGTTTCTTGCCACGGTAGCCTCAGCTAGCCCCTATATCGGCTTGTTCGGCACTGTATGGGGCATCATGGGGTCGTTTCAGGCACTATCACTGACTCAGCAAGCGACCCTTGCTACGGTGGCTCCCTGGATTGCTGAAGCGCTCATTGCCACAGCCATGGGTCTATTTGCGGCGATTCCAGCGGTGATTTTCTATAACCGCCTATCCAACTCGTCTTCTCGCCTGCTGGGCAAATATGAAGACTTTGCCGAAGAGTTTCACGCTATCCTGCACCGCAATTTGCAAGGTCGTGACGGCAAACCGAGCGCCAGCTAAGGGAGAGAGCCATGCAAGGACCATTCAATCGTAGCGGCAAAAGCAAGCCAATGGCGGAGATTAACGTCGTCCCTTTCATTGACATCATGCTGGTACTGCTGGTGGTCTTTATGATCACCGCGCCCATGTTGACCCAGGGCGTACAAGTTGAGTTGCCGCAAGTCACCTCTCAGCCCATTGATATCCAGGAGGATAATGATCCGATCATTATCTCGGTTGATAGCGACGGTGGGTACTTCATCACGCTTGGGAAGACTCCACGTCGGTGTCGCTGGATGAGATGTCCTCACGAGTGACAACGATTATAGAGCGTCGCCCAGGCACACCGGTAATGGTACGCGGCGACCGTAATGTGGCCTACGGTCAGATTGTCGTCTTGATGAGCACTCTGCAAGGCGCTGGCGTGGCTAATGTGGGGCTGCTATCTGAGCCGTCAAAAGATGGGTAAGGGCAAGGCGCAGCACATGGCACTGAAATCCCCGCGCGATCCTCAAGACGTCGGCTATAAGTGGCCGACTGTTCTGGCGATAGGTGTGCACGTAGCGATTGTAGCGTTTAGCTTGATCAGCCTGCCTAATCGAGACGCAGAACCTGACAGCTCCTCGATCGTACAGGCAACGCTGGTAAGCACCGAAACCTTTACCGACCAGGCGCAGCAAGCAACGGAAGAGCAGGCGGCGATGAATGCGCCTGCTGAAGCCCCCACCGAGCCTGATGCACCGGAAGAGCCTTCAGCTAGTGAACAGCAGGCCGCAGCCGAGCAGCAAGCCGCAGAAGAAGCCACCCAACAGGCGGCGGAAGCCGAGGCGCAGGCGCTAGAAGAAGCACGTGCGGCTGCGGAAGCTGAGGCCCAACGTAGAGCTGAAGAAGCGGCTGAGCAGGCCGAACAGCAGGCTGCTGAAGCGGCTGAACGTGAAGCCGAAGCGGAAGCTGCCGCAAAGCGCCAGCGTGAAGTGGAAGAGGCACAACGCCAGCAGGAAGCCGCCGAGCAGCAGCAACGCGAAGAGGCAGAAGCAGAACGCCAGCGCGAAGCCGAAGAACAGCAGCGCCGTGAAGCGGAAGAAGCCGAGCGTCAGCGCGAAGCTGAAGAGCAGCAGCGCCGTGAAGCGGAGGAGGCTGAACGCCAACGCGAAGCTGAAGAACAGCGATTGCGTGAGCAAGAGGAGGCTCAGCGAGAGCGAGAGGCCGAAGCACAGCGTCAGCGTGAAGCCGAAGAGCAGCAGCGTCGTGAAGCAGAAGCTGAGCGCCAACGCCAAGCCGCAGAAGCTGCCGAGGCGGCTATGCAGCGCCAACTGGACGGTGAGGCCGAAGCAGCTGCCAATGCCCAGCAGGCTGAGCAGGCTGCAAATAATTTCAGCAACATAATGAAACGAGCTATTGAACAAGCCTGGATAATTCCTGGTGGATCAAGTGATAGTATGCGGGCTTCTGTCAATGTGCGTCTGGGGCCTTCGGGGGAGGTATTATTAGTAAACGTAACATCATCGAGTGGCGATAGTGCCTTTGATCAATCCATTATTCAGGCGGTTGAGCAAGCGGCACCGTTTTCTGAGCTACTACAATTATCAGAAGATCAACAGCGTGAAATCCGACGCAATATCACTTTGAACTTTTCCCCAGGGGGAGTCCGTTGATGCAAACTCAAGTGTTAAAGAAATTTTGGTTATTGTGCTTGCTGTTCACTTTTAGCAGTGTGGCAAGTGCTAACTTAACCATTGAGATCACGCGGGGCAGCGATCAAGCGCTGCCGATTGGTGTCGTGCCGTTTGCCGGTTCAGACGGCCTGCCCGAAGATGTAGCACAGATTGTTCAAGATGACCTTGAACGCAGTGGCTATTTTGCCCCCTTGGCGCGCAGCGCTATGTTTGAGCAGCCTAGCCAATCTGACGATGTGCAGTTCGGTACCTGGCGTTCGCTGGACGTGCGCTATCTGGTCGTCGGCCAGGCAGAACAAACTGACGGTGGCTTTGAACTACAGTTTGAACTGATGGATATCAGTGGTCAGCGTCGAATGATCGGTGAAACCGTGACAGTGAGGGGTAATGACCTGCGCGGTGCAGCACACTATATCAGCGATCAAATTTTTGAAGAGATTACTGATATCCGCGGCGCGTTCTCCACCAAAATTGCTTATGTCACGGCCCAAGGTATCGGTGACGATATGCAGTTTGGTCTGTACGTTGCAGACGCCGATGGCCGCCGTAGTGAGCAGGTATTGACCTCTGATGAACCGATCATGTCACCGGCGTGGTCGCCCGACGGCACCAAGCTCGCCTATGTCTCCTTTGAGACTGAGCGTCCGGCGATCTATATCCAGGATGTGGCGACGGGCCAGCGCGTGCAGGCGACCTCCTTCGATGGCATTAACGGCGCGCCAGCATGGTCACCGGATGGGCGGCGTATCGCCATGTCACTGTCTAAAGATGGCCAGCCTGAAATTTACATTATGGATGTTGCCAACCGTTCAGTAGAACGTATTACCAATAACAACAGTATTGATACGGAGCCCGCTTGGGCGCCGGATGGACGCAGCCTGTTGTTTACCTCTGATCGTAGCGGCGGCCCCCAGCTCTATCAATATACACTGGGTGGCGGAGAGGCCCAGCGCCTGACATTTACCGGTAATTATAATGCGCGTGGCCGCTTCTCGCCGGATGGCGAGCAAATATTCTTGATCCATCGCTCTAGCCGTGGTTATCAAGTAGCAAGGCAAGACCTAAGCGGTGACCGCTTAGTGGTATTGAGTGAATCAACAAGAGATGAATCTCCTAGTGTTGCGCCGAACGGGACCATGGTAATCTTCGCTACCCAGCAGGGTAACAGTGGGGTACTAAGTGCTGTTTCTGCCGATGGTCGCTCTTCATTCAGGCTGCCGTCAGCACAAGGCGATGTTCGTGATCCAGCTTGGTCACCCTTCTTAAATTGATTAACATCAAAATTTCAGTTTTCAGGCAAGGAGTCTGATTATGCAACTTAAACCGTTGGCTCGCTCATTAGCAGCAGCGCTATCTATCGTGGTAATCGCTGGCTGTTCCAGCACCGGCGGAACCCAAGACGGTGACTCGTACGGTAGCCAGGATGGCAGCACGACTGGGTCTAGCACCTCGGGTACAGGCACGGGTAGTCAGTATGGTTCCACCTCTGGTTCAGGCGCTGGTCAGCAGGCTGATTCACGCATCCCAGAAGTACGCACCATCTATTTCGATTACGACCGCGATACAATTAAGAGCGAGTACGAATCCGTGGTAATGGCTCATGCGCGCTATCTGCGTGCTAACCCGAACGCTCAAGTGGTACTCCACGGGCATACTGATGAACGCGGTACCCGTGAATACAACATGGCGCTAGGGGAGCGTCGTGCTAATGCGGTAGAACGCTTCTTGAATATTCAGGGCGTCTCTTCTTCACAAATGAGCGTGGTTAGCTATGGTGAAGAGCGTCCGGCTGTCAATGGCCAAGACGAGAGCGCTTACGCTCAGAACCGCCGTGTTGTATTTAACTACTGAGCATTTAACGATTGAATGCTTAACCACTGATGAATTCGGCGTGCGGCTTATCGCACGCCGTTTACGTCTACGGAGTCATCATGAATCACAGTCTCAAGCGTTACGTTGAGAGGCTGTGCGGTGCGGGAGCCATAGTGCTCCCGCTGTCCGTATTGCCCCTAACGGCCACCGCTCAACAGCCGCTCGTTCAAGATCTTTCCAACTCTTCCAACAGCAGCTTTTACCAGCAAACGCAGCGCCAGGAAGCGTCCAGCGGTAACCTGGTATTGTTTAACCAGGTGCAGGAGCACCAGCAGGAGATCCAGCAGCTGCGTGGTCAAATTGAAGAGTTACGCCACCAGTTGGAACAGCTGCGTCGTCAATCCCAGCAGCAGTATCTCGATATTGAAGACCGCCTGATGAGCAGCGGCCCAACTCAGATTGAGCAGTCAACACCAGCAGTCGAGCCTGAGGCCGCTGAAGAAGTTGTCAACGCGCCTTCGAGCCGCAATGTCAGTGAGGACGCCCAGGCCGATTACCAAGCGGCTTTTGCGCATGTTCAAGCGCGCCGTTTTGATGAGGCGATTGCGGCCTTTGAGGCTTTTGTTAGCGACCATCCTGATACTAGTCTAACGGCTAATGGTCACTACTGGCTGGGCGAGCTATATGCTGCAGAAGGCGAGCTGGATGCCGCCGACCAGGCATTTAGCCGTGTGATCGAGGAGTACAGCGGCAGCAGTAAAGTGCCGGATGCGATCTATAAGCTAGGCTTAGTGAAAGCGCGTAAAGGCGAAGCAGAGCGCAGCCGTGAGCTACTCGAGCAAGTGCGCGATGACTACCCGCAAAGCAGTGCCGCGGGCCTTGCCAATGACTTTTTACGCCAATCAGCAAGTTAATATCTTTTGCTTCAAGGAATCAGCATGAGCTGCAAGATCGACTATCAACCAGCGCCCAACCTATTGGAAAATCGCATCGTGTTGGTAACCGGCGCAGGGGACGGGATTGGCCGTGCGGCAGCTTTGAGCTATGCCCAACACGGAGCCACCGTGATTCTATTGGGGCGCACTATTGCCAAGTTAGAGCGCGTTTACGATGAAATCGAAGCGGCCGGTGGGCCCCAGCCAGCGATTTTTCCGCTCAACTTTGAAGGCGCTACGCTAAAAGATTTTCATGATATGGCGGAAACGCTGGATAAAGAGTTTGGCCGTTTGGACGGGGTGTTGCATAACGCTGGGTTGTTGGGTCGCATCACGCCTTTCGAGCAGTATAACCCTGAGCTCTGGCAGCAGGTGATGCAGGTGAATATCAATGGGCCCATCTGGATGACCCAGGCACTATTGCCGCTACTGCAGGCGTCTGACGATGCATCGGTGATATTCACCTCCTCCAGCGTTGGCCGTAAAGGCCGCGCCTATTGGGGAGCGTACTCGGTCTCTAAGTTTGCCACCGAAGGGTTTGTCGAGGTGTTGGCCGACGAATTGGATAACCAGTCCACGGTACGCGTTAATTCACTCAATCCGGGTGCCACACGGACTCAAATGCGGCGTACCGCGTTCCCCGGTGAGGATCCCTTCACACTACGCACCCCGGAAGACATCATGCCTACCTACTTATGGCTTATGGGGCCAGACAGTGCAGGCACCAACGGTCAAAAGCTTGATGCCCAGCCGCCACGGGTATAGCGCTTACTTTTAAACCCCTTATCAGCACGTCGATGCCCGCCGGTACTTACGCTTGAAATTGTCGCTAGCGTCTGAAACCGTTAAGGGCATCGACCAGCGCGTGACACTCTCCAAACCATAAGTCAGCAGGCCACTGTTGATAGTCATCCTCTGCGCTGATATAGCCGTAGCCAACGGCCACGGCCGTCATCCCCGCAGCGACGGCGGCCTCGATATCCCGTGCATGGTCGCCGATGTACCAGCACTGACCCGGCTCAACGCCTAGCCGCCGGGCAGCTTCCCAGAGCGGCTCAGGGGCTGGCTTTTTTACACTCAGGTCATCTGCACATAGTAGGGCGCCCGGCTGAAGCGCCAATGCGTCCAATAACGGTAGCGTATAGCGACGCGGTTTATTGGTCACAATCCCCCAGGGTCGTTGGTTGCCATGCCACTCTTTCAGCCATACATCGAGCGGCGAGAAGACCTGGCTGTGCACCGCGACCGCCTGCTCGTAGGCATCCAGCAAGAACTGGCGTGCTTGAGTATGTCCATCCGCTGTCGCTTCTAACCCTAGCGCCAGCGTCACCAGCGCACTACCGCCGTTAGAGACCTGGCGGCGGATCACTTCAAAGGGAAGTGGCTCTAAGTCGTGGTGAATACGTAGCGCATTGGTTGCGTGGGCTAAATCTGGAGCGGTATCGACCAGGGTGCCGTCTAGATCGAAGAGAATCGCTTGGGGCGCTTGCATCGGCATTTAATCGCTCACCTTACGGCAGTACATCATGTAGTTGACCGAAACATCATGGCTTACCAAACGATAGTGCCGGGTTAGCGGATTGTAGGTAAGCCCCGTCTGCTCACGCACTTCTAAGCCACAGTCGCGAGACCAGGCGGCCATTTCTGAAGGGCGAATAAATTTCGCGTAGTTATGCGTACCCCGGGGGAGCAGTCTAAGCACGTACTCGGCGCCTAGAATGGCAAACGCATAGGACTTGGCGGTGCGATTCAGCGTAGAGAAAAACACATAGCCGCCAGGGCGAACCAGGGCGCTGCAGGCACGAATGACGGAGGCGGGGTCGGGTACGTGCTCAAGCATCTCCATGCAGGTCACTGCATCGTAAAAACCGGGCTTTTGAGCCGCCATGGCTTCCACACTGATGTGCTGATAATCGATCTCGACACCGCGATCTTCCGCGTGCAGCCTAGCCACCGCTAAAGGTGCTTCACCGAGATCAATACCGGTTACTTTAGCCCCGCGGTTGGCCATTGATTCGCTCAAAATGCCGCCGCCACAGCCCACATCCAGCACTTTTTTTCCTGCCAAGCCCGCACGCGCATCAATAAAATCGAGCCGCAAAGGGTTAATCTCGTGGAGTGGTTTAAATTCACCCTGCGGATCCCACCAGCGGCTAGCAAGCGCTTCAAATTTGGCGACTTCTGCTGCATCGACATTGCCTTGATAGTGACCAGCAGTGCTATCCTGTGGTGTCGCTTGCATGTTGTGACTCCCATTGTCGTTACGCATTAAGCGAAGAGTTGACGCTTAGTTACTGGTTATTATCCATTTGCACTGGTTATCGTCCATTGGCGAGGTGGCATCCATCCACGCCTTCAGTATTATGGACATTCTAACCACTCCTGTGTCGGAACGCATGAAAAGGACCTCTTTATGATTCGCAAGGCCGTACTTCCTGTTGCTGGGTTTGGCACCCGCTGCTTACCGGCTTCGAAGGCTATTCCCAAGGAGATGATTACGATTGTCGATAGGCCGGTTATTCAATATGTGGTCGAAGAAGCCATTGCCGCGGGTATTCGTGAGATTGTGCTGGTCACCAGTAGTAATAAAAGCGCTATTGAAAACCACTTTGACACCCACGCCGAGCTAGAAGCCAGCCTGGAAGCGAAAGGTAAACACGAGCTTTTGGCGATGTTGCGCAATTTGGTGCCTGATGATGTCAGCATTATCAGTATTCGTCAGGGTGTACCGCTGGGGTTAGGCCATGCGGTGCTATGCGCTCGCCCGATCATCGGCGACGACGAACCTTTTGCAGTGCTGCTTCCCGATGTGCTGGTCGACAACAGCGCCAACCAAACTACCGACTTGGCCGGCATGTTGGCAGCTTATGACCAACAGAAAACGGCGCAGCTAATGGTGGAAGAGGTGGCTTGGGAGCAAGTTGAGAAGTATGGCATCGTGGCACCCGCTGGCGATGTGCCTGCACCTAACCAATCGGCAGATCTTGTGGGAATGGTGGAAAAGCCAAAGCGCGATGCAGCGCCTTCAAACCTAGCCGTGATTGGTCGCTACGCGCTGCCAGGCCATATTTTCTCCATTTTAGAAGCCACCAAGCCCGGTGCCGGTGGCGAAATTCAGCTCACTGATGCGCTGGAGACCCTGCGCGAACAGTCGGGGGTGCAGGCATACCGTATGCAGGGCACGACCTACGATTGTGGCCAGCCGCTGGGTTATCTTGAAGCCACACTTGCCTACGCGCGGCGTCACCCCGAGTTTGGTGAGGGTTTCCAAGCCCTGTTATCACGTTACCAACAAGGAGAGTAACCCATGCGGGTGTTGCTTTACGGTAGCGAATTGAGCGCAGCGACGGCCGCCGCTGCGTTGGCCTGGGTCGGGCATCAGGTGCAGTGGTTGCCGCACGCTGACGCCCCCTGGTCAGCACTTTCCCGAGTGGACTGGCTGCGCAGCGAACCTCAGCTGATGGCTCATCTGGAGCAGGGTTTGGCGGATGGGACACTGCAGGTCATTGAGCAGCTTAAAGAGGCGCGCACGCCTGAAGTGATCTGGCTGGCGTTATCTCCTGCGCAGCGTAGTTCAGCCAGTGCGTTGGTTGAAGACCCGCTATTGGTCGATCAGCAGGGCATAGTGCTTATCAATAATTCAACGTTTCCGGTCGGCGAGACCGAGCGCCTGCATGCACTGATGGGCATGCAGCACACCAGCGTGGCACTCCCAGATACGTTGGAAGAGGGGCGGGCGTGGGAGTCGTTTACCCGCCCCACTAGGCGGCTGCTAGGTTGCGATGATGCCACTGGTGAGCAGGTGACCAGGGAACTATTACGCGCCTTTAATCGCCGCAGCGAAGTATTTCAGTGTATGCCGCGCCGCGCTGCAGAGCTCACCAAGCTGGCAATTAACGGCATGCTGGCTACCCGTATCAGTTATATGAATGAAATTGCTGGCTTGGCTGATACCCTGGGGTGGATGTTGAACATGTCCGCCAGGGAATGGGCGCTGACTCACGGATCGGGTTTGAGTATCTCTACCCCGGATGTGGGTTTGGCGGGCCGAATTCTCCCGGGATTTGATGCGCTTGGCCGATGTGCAACTGCAAAGTGGTCGCTATTCAGCACTGCTTGAGCAGGTAATGGATATTAACGAGCAGAAGAAAGAGACCCTGTTTCGCAAACTGTGGGCTCACTTTGCAGGTGAGCTGGCGGGTAAAACCGTGGCGATATGGGGTGCGGCGTTTAAGCCCGGCACAGCGCGTATTGACCACGCCCCGGTATTAACGCTGCTTGAGGCTCTTTGGGCGCAAGGAATTAAAGTTCAGCTCCACGACCCAGCAGCAGTGCCAGCTCTTCATGCCTTGGTGGGCGAACGTGACGACCTGCGCACCTATACGCATGACCCTTACCAAGCCTGTGAGGGGGCCGATGTACTGATGCTGGTGACTGAATGGAAAACGTATTGGAACCCGGACTGGCACCGACTCGGCTCGCTTTTAAACGCTAAGCTCGTACTAGACGGACGCAATATTTACGACCCTGAGTTCGTTGCCAGCTGTGGATTAATGTACCGAGGTATTGGCCGCCGTGCCGACCCGAAGACTCTTTGAGGAAATGTCATGCCAGACGCTACCGCATCCTCTCGTATTGTGCCCGATGTGGATCAAAGCTTGACTGCGCAACACTTGCGTCACCGAAAGGGGCCCACGCTATGGCCACTATGGCTATGTTTGCTACTGATCATTGCGCTTATGGCGCGGCGGCGGCTGGACTTTGGTATGAACGTGAACGACTGCTGGGTGAGCTGCACCGGGTAAGTGGGGAAGTCTCCAATGTGCACGCTCGGTTGGATTCGGATGACACGGATGTACAAGATACGATAACCTTTGTACAAGCTCAGATGTCGACGCTTTTCCAAGAGCAGGAGCAGCTGTCAGTGTCGTTGGCCGCTACTCGGGAAGAGTTGTACGGTTTTCTCACTTCTAGCGAGGATACTGTCTCTAGTGATTCCATCAATACACTGTTGCAGCAGTTGTCTCAACTTAGAGAGCAAGCCGAACTGCGCGACAGTCAATTAATGGCGGTGAGGGAATCTCTTGACGCCTTGGAACAAACGGGTTCCTCGGGTCGTCAAAATCTTGTTGAGGAAGTCTCCCATCTGGAGCAATTGACCGAACGGCGCATCAATGGCCTGGATAGTCAGCTCAACAGTGTCAGTAGCGCTTGGGAAGAGCAGCTATCAGCACAAAGAGCAGCGTTCGAGGCACGCTTTAATGAGCTGGAAACATCCGTTGCAGAGATAGAAGCGCCCGCAGATCAAGCAGCCCTGGAAGCATTGGAGCAGGAGTGGTCTCAACGGCTGAATTCGCTGGAAAGCGATGTGCGCCAAGTACGCCAGGCGCAGCTTGCTTTCAGTGCCCAGCTAGAGATGTTGCGTTAATAAGGCGCGACGGAAGTATGAGTGTGATTGCTTAATCTTTAACATGCTAATGCGTTGAAATGCTTAGGCGATGAAGCCGCTGATTTAGGTTGGGATAAAAATGTATGGGAAGACAACGGCGATGGACATCAGCCACAAAGCGCACCGTTACTGTTGTGCTACCGCTGTTATGCGTATCACCTAGCGCATGGGCATTAGAAGCGACTGTCACGGGTGTTTCCGATGAGGTCGAAGGCAACATCCAAGCCTACTTACAGAATATCGATGCGGCACAATATACCGAGGTGCGTTTAGAGGGTGAGATCCGCCGACGCACCGAGGAAGCAATGCGTGTTTACGGCTATTACGAACCCGAGATAACCCTTGAGCGCGCCACTGATAAACGTGCGTGGCTGGAAATCGAGCCCGGCCCTCAGGTTGAAATTGAAATTCTGTCAATCAATGTGGAAGGCGAGGCGAGTGAAGACCCACCTTTCCAACAGGCCGTAGAGGACTTTCCCTTGGAAGAAGGGGATGTGTTGCGGCACGCCCCCTGGGATCGATTAAGCAGCCAGTTTTCGGGGCTGGCTATTGAGCGCGGTTACTTTGACTGGGGGTTTACCGATCGACGCATGGAAGTGCGTCCGTATCTGCAAAGTGCGCGCCTGTATATGGATTTTGACAGTGGCCCACGCTACCAATTTGGTGAATCCTCCATTACCGGAAGCCATATTGAGCTTGATCGATTGCGTCGCATGCAGCCCTTCGAGCCGGGCGACCCCTATTTGGCGCAGACCCTGGCAGACTATAATCGGTCGCTTGCGGAAACCGGCTGGTTTAGCTCGGTCTCGGTGCGTCCGCGCCTTGAGACCGCCCAAGAGTTGGTTATTTCTCCTCCTGGCGGTGGTGCCCCCTGGTGGAGTGAAGCCACCGCCTCTCAGCCGGAGCGCCCGAGAGTCACCAGTGCTGCTTTGACCAGCGCGCTAAGTCTTAATAAGCCCAGTGATACCCAATTGCCTATCGATGTCAGTGTTGAACCTGCTGATCGCCATCAGTTTGAAGTGGGTATTGGTTACGCCACCGATGTAGGGCCACGGCTGCGCTTTGGTTGGGATCAACCATGGATTAACCGCTTTGGTCATAGCCTTGATCACGACCTCTATTTATCTGCCCCAGAGCAGCGTTTTACCGGGGTATATAATGTGCCACTGGAAGACCCGCTTCGCGACAGCTATCGGCTTCAGTACGGGGTTCGTAATGTCGATGACAGCGACACCAAGTCGTTAGAAGGCACTGTCGAGCTAGCCCGGCGTTGGGAGTTTGATAACGATTGGGTGCAAACGATCTATTTCCGCACTACTTATGAAGACTTTGAACAGGGCGGCGAAGCGGATCAAGTATGGCTGTTTTATCCAGGTATTCAGTGGTCGCGTACGCGGACACGCCCTCAGCGCTTTCCGTTATGGGGTGATCGCCAGCAGCTCTCGTTAGAGTATTCGGATACCGTTTGGGGTTCGGATGCGACATTCGCTCGTATCACGGGGGATACGGAGTGGATCCGCATGATTGGCAACGATAACCGCTTCTTGGCACGTATTAGCTTAGGCGCCATTGAAACCGATGATTTTGCCAAAATACCGCCATCGCTGCGCTTTTTCGCGGGTGGCGACCGCAGTGTGCGTGGTTACTCCTATGAGAGCTTATCTCCCCGCAACGACGAGGGCCGACTGCGAGGTGGGCAGCAAATGCTCACCTCGACCCTGGAGTATCAGCGTCGCGTGACGGGGGATTGGTGGGGGGCCACGTTTAGATAACGGCGATGCGTTTGATAACTGGGGGCCTAATGATTTGAAAACGGGCGCCGGGGTCGGGGTACGTTGGGTCTCGCCGGTGGGGCCAATTCGTTTTGACATCGCCCACCCTTTTGACCACGAAGACGATTGGCGTTTGCACTTTTCTATCGGACCGGAATTCTAGGAGAGAGACTTGTCTCAGGTTGAACCAGCTGCGTCTGATAAACGCCGTATGTTGTCTCCAAAGTATCGTGCCTGGCTACTGTTCTGGAGCCTTGTGCGTCTTGTAATCGTGTTGCCTATTTGGCTGTTCGGTATTGTGGCGCTGATTGTCGGGGTGGCGTTATCACCCTGGGGCACTGGGGTGCTGCTCTCGCAGGGGGAGCAGCGTGATTTTTTCTCCTACACGCATCATGAAGGCGGCTTGCTCGACCATTTCCAGCTCGAAGATTTCCAGCTACAGCTAGGCGAAACCCGTATAACCGTGGATGAGTTCGAACTCCAGTGGGCAGATGACTGTGTTCTGTCAGGGCGCCTATGCATCGACACACTGCGTGTGGTGGGCGCCGACATCCAGCTAGGCCCATCCAGTGAGCAAGCGCCACCTCCCGAAGAGGAAGAGAGCCCGCTGACTATTCGTTTTCCTTTCCCCATCGAACTACGTTCTTTGTTGCTGGACGATGTTAACCTCAGGCTTGCCGATGGTACCGAAGTAGCGTGGCGCTCGTTAAGCTCGGCAGCCACCGCTGAAGGAAACACAGTACGCCTCTCGCCAACCCATTTGGAGCAGCCTCGTGTCTATTTGCCACCTTCCCCAGGTGTTCTGCTAACCCAGGGCATTGAAACGCCGCTTTATGCTGAAGCCATCGATGCCGCTATCTTGCTCAACCAACCACCCCAAGAAGCCGTGGCGTCGGTGGAATCTCCAGAGCAGCAGCTTGAAGAACGCGAACGCCTGGAACTACCAGAGATCACGCTACCGGTTGATATCCAGATACCTGAATTCACGCTCAACGATTTTCGATTGGAAGGGGCTACCGAGTACCGCGTCGAGCGACTGCGGCTTGGGCTGTTAACCGAAGGTGATAACGTCGAAGTAACTGAGCTTTCCGTTGTTACCCCGGATGCTGAGGCGGAATTAACCGCGAACGCCACTCTAACCGGCAACTACCCACTCGAAGCTCGCTTGGGCGTCGAACTATTTTTACCTGAGATATACCCTGAGCTAAGTGGCGAAGCTTTAACCTTAACGCTGTCTGGTCCACTGGATGCGCTTGAAGCGCAGTTGGATGCCTCTGGCGCGGTCAATGCGTCCTTGAGGGGGCAAGTCGATGCACTCGCCCCGACGCTGCCGTTTCAACTGCAGCTACAAAGTGACCAAGTTCAGTGGCCGCTGCCTGTCAGCGCAGATGAGAGTAGCAATGAAAGCGTCGATGACAGCACTGAAGAAGAGACAGCCCAAGCCTATATAGTCGATGACCTGGATCTACAGGTCACCGGCAGCCTGAGCGATTATAGTGCTCAATTGGCTCTGGCGGTTGAGGGCCCGAGCCTGCCGCGCACTCAAATTAACGTTACCGGAGAGGGCGATCTCGAGCAGTTTAGCTGGCAACCGCTCACCCTCGCAGTCGACGAAAGCTCCCTGCGCAGCGAAGGGAACATCAGTTGGGTTGCACCGCTACAGGTCAACACCACTATTCGTCTGGATCAGTTTAACCCTGCCCACTTCGTGGATCAGCTTGAGGGTAATTTAAACGGCGACATCGAGCTTACGCTGAGGCAGCAAGAGGATCAGTGGGCAGTTAGCGTACCCAACTTAGCGATTGACGGTGAACTGCGCGACTACCCGCTAACCCTGCAAGCGGCCTTTGATGCTAACAGCAACCTGGAGCTGGAGATTGACGAGTTGCTGTTTACCCAGGGGGAGAATCGCTTAACAGCAGAGGGGCAAATTAGCGAACAGGCCATGTCGTTAAACGCGGACATTGCACTACGCCAGTTGCAAACACTATCGCCAGACTTGGCGGGCACTATCGTCGGTACGCTAGAAGCCAGCGGTAGTTTTAATCAACCGCAATTACTCGCCAATTTACAGGGTGATGGCGTGCGTTTTGGTCAGAATCGTATTGAACGGCTTGTCCTAGATGCTGATGTACAGGGCATTGATGATCCTTCCCTCGACGTACAGCTCGCACTACAAAACGTCAATGCTGGGGGGCAGGCCCTTGCAAACATAGAGGCCAATTTGGCCGGGCGCTCTCTGAGCATCAGCTTGAACTGACCGCCCAGGGCACAGACAACAGCGTTTTAAGCCGTGCGCTGATTGCCCTGGAAGGCCGCTTTGACCAGCAAGACCAGCTTTACCAAGCCCGCGTAACGCCACTGGAAGTTGATTCTGAGGCGGGGGATATTCGTCTTGAAGCGCCTCTAGACCTGCGCTATGACCTAGCCAATGGTCAGGCGCGCCTATCGCCGTTCTGCCTGCGCCGGGAGCAAGGTGGGCTAGTCTGTTCTGAAGAGGAGATCACTGCCTCTGCGCAACAGGGCAACGCCGTGCTTTCGGTACGTGAAGTGCCAATGGAAATGCTGGAGCCCTTTTTGCCTGAAGAGTGGCAGTTAGAGGGGGATACAACCGCGGATCTTGTTGCCAACTGGCGTCAAGGGGGTGCCCAGTGGCAGGCAGATCTACAAATTCTTAGCGAACTCGCCATTACCGCCGTTAATGATTATGGCCAGCCTGTGCAACTGCCAGAAGTCAGTTTCGACGCTCAGATCGAGGCCAACCAAGCTCAGGCGAATACCAATGTGTCGCTTTCGCTTGCCGAAGCGGGCGATATCAACTTGGACCTAGCGGTTAATGATCCCTTGGGGGCCGGCGCGTTAACTGGCGAGCTGCGTGCAGAAGATGTTTCGCTGCAGCCCTATCGATCCATGTTGGTAGGAATGGAGCGACTGGAGGGCGAATTAACGGGCAACGTCCAAATTACTGGCACCACCGCCGCGCCTGACTTACAAGGCCAGCTTGGACTGTGCGGTATAGGAGTAAGTGGCCCGGATATTCCTGTCGATATTCAGGGTGGCGAACTGGTGGTCTCTTTCGACGGTGAACAGGGGATATTGACGGCTACTTGGCCGCTGAGCGCGGGCGTTTGGAAATCACCGGTGATGCATATTGGCCAAGCAGTGATGATTGGCGGATTGGCGTCGATCTGAATGCTGTGCAGGAGCCTATCCTGGTCGTTTTGCCCCAGTTTGGACGTCTTGAAGTAGCGCCTGATATCCGTATCCGGGTCACGCCGGAAAGGCTGCAAGTGAGGGGGGATGTGAATTTACCCTGGGCACGGCTTGAAATTGGCGATATGCCCTCATCAGCAGTCACCCCAAGTGGCGATGAAGTGATTATTACCGAGCGCGACGATCGCCAGGCCGAAATTGAGGCTCAGCGAGCGGCTGCCAATGAGGATGATCCAAGTGCCGCGGACGAGCTTGCCGCCACCGGTATGGCCATTGACGTACTGGTGACCTTAACGTTGGGTAGCGATATGCAAATTTCAGCCTACGGCTTGGAATCTGGCTTGGGAGGCGCGCTGGAAATTCGCCAAAGCAGCGGCGCGTTACAGTTATTCGGCGACGTTAATTTGGTCGATGGTCGTTTCCAGGCTTTCGGCCAAGACCTGGTTATCCGCCGCGGTGAACTGCTGTTTAGTGGGCCACCCGGTCTACCTACGCTCGACTTCGAGGCCATTCGCAACCCTGACATTACCGAAGATGACGTTATTGCGGGCTTGCGGGTAACAGGTAGTGCCGAATCTCCGAACGTACTGATCTTTTCTGAACCGGCGATGGATGAATCCCGTGCGCTCTCTTACCTGTTACGGGTCGCGCACCTGATGCTTCTGGGGGCGGTGTGGATAGCGCACTGACTACCGCGCTGATAGGCATGTCGTTAGGGCGCACCGGTGGGGCGGTTGGTTCCATTGGTGAAGCCTTCGGCATTGATGACTTAACTCTGGACACCACTGGGGCTGGCGATGATAGCCAAGTCGCTGTCAGTGGCCAACTCACCGATGATCTTAGAATTAGTTACGGTGTGGGAATTTTCTCGCCAATTGCCGAACTAACACTACGCTACACGCTGTGGCGTAACCTTTATGTACAGGCCGTCTCGGGTACCAACCAAGCGGTGGACTTAATCTACACCTTTACCCGTTCCGGTAATCCTGAAATCATTCAGCAGCAATAAGTGAGGGTGATATGTCACTATTTTCAAACGCTAGCTCAGGTTCAGGCCGTGTACTGCCTGGACGTGATACGCCCATAGAAACCAGTCAGGTGCATACCATTAATGGGCACTCGATACATCCTCCGTTTCCCGAAGGCCACGAGGAGATCGTGCTAGGCATGGGGTGTTTCTGGGGCGTTGAACGCCTGTTTTGGCAGTTGCCAGGAGTCTATGTCACTGCGGTGGGGTATGCCGGTGGTGAGACACCTAACCCCACCTACGACGAGACATGCACGGGGCGTACTGGCCACACCGAAGTGGTACGGGTGGTTTATGACCCACAGCAAGTCGAGCTGGAAACGTTGTTGCAGGTTTTCTGGGAAGGGCACGACCCGACCCAGGGCAATCGCCAGGGGAACGATATTGGCTCGCAGTATCGCTCCGCCATTTTTACCACCAGCCAAGCGCAGCAAACGGTAGCCGAGCAGAGTGCGGCAGCGTACCAACAGGCGCTCGACAAAGCGGGCAGAGGGGCAATCACTACTGAGATTAAGCCGCTAGAAACATTTTATTACGCAGAGGCTTACCATCAGCAGTACCTGGATAAAAACCCTCATGGCTACTGCGGCTTAAAAGGTACGGGTGTCACCTGCCCGATAGGTTAAAACGTGCGCACTAAACCTTTGACTACCGAATCATCGACAGGAAGCCATTATGCAGCAACGCCATTACCTGAAGTGGGCTTCCCCCCGCGGCACGGCAGCCAGCGCTTTAGCATTAATGCTCTGCACGCCGCTGGCTTGGGCAGGCGAGGAAACGAGCGCCCTGGCCATGCCCCAAGCCGTCAGCGACACGCCATTCGCAAGTGAGCGCGAAGCCGTGGTTTGGCGCCGAGAAGAGCTTAAAGATATTGAAAGTCTGGTGCGTCAGCTGCGCTTTGATCTAATCAATAATCAAGATCTTGAGGCTGCAATGCCGCGGTTACTTGAGCTGCAAGAGCGTGCCAGCGCTGATCGTTTGCTACCTGCGTTTATTGAGGGCACCCACGGCAGTGGTTCTGAAGCGCGGGCATCCATATGGGAAGAGTGGGGTGAGTTCGCCGCCGGTTTTAGCGATCTGGAGGATAAAATCGCTAATTTAATTGATGTAGCCGAGCAAGAGGATACTCGAAACACTGCCCGAGCGCTTTCAGAAGTGGCGCGAGCTGTAAGAGCTGCCATCGTGCCTACCGCTACGACTAAGCGTAGCGGTAGGCATTGGGGGAGTGCTTAATCGCCTTGCTGGATGCGGTCAATACGGTAAAGTGTTTCCACTTGTTCTAAACCACTTACGGTGCAGTTAAGATCTTTAACGCGGCCATCGCTTAATCCGTAGACCCAGCCATGCACCGAAATCTGCTGACCTCGCTGCCAAGCGCGCTGCAAAATTTTGGTGCGGCACAAACTGTTTACCTGGGCTTTCACGTTGAGCTCGCACATGCGATCGATTTGATCTTCCAGTGGGAGGTGGTCAAGCGAATTCCTGTGATGGTTGTACTGTTCGCGCACTGAGTGCAGCCAGTAATCCACCACGCCACATTCGCCTCCCATCATGGCGGCCTTAATGCCCCCGCAGCCATAGTGACCGACAATCATGATATGGCTGACTTTAAGAACATCTACCGCGAACTGAACCACCGAGAGGGCGTTCATATCGGTGTGGTGTAGCAAGTTGGCGACGTTGCGGTGTACGAAAACTTCCCCAGGCGGGAGTGCAATAATTTGATTCGCCGGTACTCGGCTGTCGGAGCAGCCAATCCATAAATAATCGGGGTTCTGCTGGTTCGAAAGGCGCTTAAAGTAGTCGGGGTCTTCTTCGCACATACGCTCAGCCCAGGCGCGATTATTGTCGAGTAGCGTCGCAATAGGGTCAGACATAGCGTCTCCAGAAAAGTTAAAGGGCGTTAAGTCGCTGGTAGATAAGCGGGTTATCAAAGCCCTACTCAGGGTGGAATTAGGCCTTGTATAACCTAGGCCAGTACAAATAGCAGCAGAAGGTTTTAACCTTCCCGGGTAGTCAGGTCAACCACTGCACTTGACCAATGGGCAACCCGATATTGATTCATACGAATTCTAACTCCCCAGGAGCAAATCATGGCAGACGTTTCTGAATACGAATATGACCTTCTGGTTATTGGCGCAGGCTCTGGTGGTGTACGCACCGCGCGTATGGCCGCGGCTACCGGCGCCAAAGTGGCCATTGCCGAAGATCGCTACCTGGGCGGAACCTGTGTCAACGTTGGCTGTGTGCCCAAGAAGCTTTACTCCTACGCTGCCCATTTCCATGACAGTTTTGATGATGCGGCAGGTTTTGGCTGGCAGCTGCCTGGCCCCGCCAGCTTCGATTGGGCCACACTGCGCGATAACAAAATCAGTGAAATCAAACGTCTGAATGGCATTTATCAGCGCATGCTGGAAGGCGCTGGAGTAACGCTCTTCAATGCACGAGCACGCTTGGCCGATGCACACACGGTGACCTTAAGCGGCGAGCATGGCGATATATCGGTGACTGCACAAAAAATCGTTCTGGCTACTGGTGGATGGCCCTGGGTACCCGATTTTCCTGGCAGTGAACACGCACTGGATTCCAATCAGATTTTTGATCTAGATACTTTTCCTAAGCGCTTTTTAGTGCTTGGCGGTGGCTATATTGCGGTGGAATTTTCGAGTATCTTTAATGGTCTGGGCAGCGAGACGCACCTCATCTACCGTGGCGAGCTGTTTTTAAAAGGCTTTGATCAACAGGTTCGCGAGTTCACCTGCGCGGAAATGGAAAGAAAGGGAGTCAACCTCCATTTCAACACTAACATCGAGCGTATTGAGCGCAGCCAAGACGGCTACAATGTTCACCTTACCAACGGCAACGTGCTTGAAGTCGATGTGGTGCTCGCAGCCACAGGGCGCAAGGCGAATATCCGTGAGCTAGGGCTTGAAGCGTTGGGCCTATGCCTGGATGAGGCGGGCAAAATCCCCGTAAACGAGCGGTTTGAAACAGCGCTGCCTTCAATTTTAGCCTTGGGCGACCTGACGGCTGGGCCGGAATTAACACCGGTAGCACTGGCTGAGGCGATGCAGCTTGTCGACGCCCACTTTGCCGATACGGCTCCCAAGCCGTTGGACTACACTACGATCCCTACCGCCGTTTTTTGCCATCCCAACATCGGTACCGTGGGTCTTTCCGAGGAGGCCGCGCGGGAAAAATTCACCCATATTCGCGTGTATAGCACCGATTTTCGCGCCATGAAGCACACCCTATCAGGTAGCCAAGAGCGCACCTTAATGAAGCTGGTCGTGGACGATGCTACCGATGTAGTCGTAGGGGCCCATATGGTCGGAGATGACGCGGGTGAAATTATTCAGGGAATTGCTATCGCGGTAAGAGCTGGCCTTACCAAGCAGGACTTTGACCGCACCGTAGGCATCCACCCAACGGGGCCGAGGAGTTCGTCACGCTGCGTACGCTGACACGCAGATAAGCATATTAAAAGTGAAGGCGTGCCCATGGGCGCGCCTTTTTTTGTAGGCTACTTGCACTATTCTAAAAGAGATAGCGGTGAGCGGTGGTTATGCTACTCGATCATAACAAAAAATTATGGAAAGCGAGGTGTAGAATAATATGATTTTTGAATTGCTCATAATCAGCTGTTATAATGAACATCAAATTCGCTACAGCGAAGCATAACTATGAGTACGCCGACACAACCTTTTACCCCCTCTGCTGACCTTGCTAGGCCAACGGTGGCTGATGCTGTTGTGGGTCATGCGGAGATGCCGCTGTTTATTCGCAAACCCAATGCGGATGATGGCTGGGGAGTTTACGAGCTGGTCAAAGCTTGCCCTCCGCTGGATGTGAATTCAGCCTACGCTTACTTGCTACTGGCGACTCAGTTTCGTGATACCTGCGCAGTGGCTACCAATGAAGAGGGCGAAATCGTTGGTTTTGTTTCTGGCTATGTTAAGGATAATGCTCCAGACACCTACTTTTTATGGCAAGTGGCTGTCGGTGAAAAAGCACGTGGTACAGGGCTAGCGCGACGCTTGGTCGAGGCTATTATGTCCCGCCCTGAGCTTGATGATGTGCATCACCTTGAAACCACCATCACCCCTGACAATCTAGCCTCTTGGGGCTTATTCCGTCGCTTGGCGGCACGCTGGCATGCGCCGCTCAATAGCCGCGAATACTTCTCTACCGAACAGCTCGGAGGAGAGCATGACCCGGAAAACCTGGTTCGTATCGGCCCGTTCCAAACAGATCGCATCTAATACGTCGTTTTGCTAGATACACGTATCGGACTTACCGTTTTTCCCGCTCATGTTGCTTCGGGCAAGTAATGCCTAAAGTTAAAATGATCAACCAAGGAGGTCGCTAATGCAGACCCAGACGCTTGAACGCATGGAATCCAATGTACGTACTTATTCTCGTTCGTTTCCGGTGGTGTTTACCAAAGCGCAAAATGCGCGTCTAACCGATGAGAATGGCCGTGAGTACATTGATTTCCTCGCCGGCGCGGGCACGCTGAACTACGGCCACAATAATCCGCACATGAAACAGGCGATGATTGATTACCTGTCGACTGACGGTGTTGTTCACGGTTTGGATATGTGGACCAATGCCAAGCGTGATTATCTTGAAACGCTGGAAGAAGTTATTTTCAAGCCACGCGGGCTGGATTATAAAGTGCATCTGCCTGGCCCAACCGGTACCAATGCCGTAGAGGCCGCTATCCGCTTGGCTCGTGTGGCTAAAGGCCGTCACAACATTGTCACCTTCACCAATGGTTTCCACGGCGTCACCATGGGGGCTTTGGCGACCACGGGTAATCGTAAATTCCGTGAAGCCACGGGTGGCATACCCACCCAGGGCGCTAGCTTCCTGCCTTACGATGGCTACATGGGTGAGCATACCGATACCCTGGATTATTTTGAAAAGCTGCTCAGCGACAAATCTGGTGGTCTGGATATTCCAGCGGGTGTCATCATTGAAACCGTGCAAGGTGAGGGCGGTATTAACGTTGCAGGCTTGGAGTGGTTAAAGCGTCTCGAAGGGATCTGCCGTGCCCACGACATTCTGCTGATTATTGATGATATTCAGGCAGGCTGTGGCCGTACGGGTAAGTTCTTTAGCTTCGAACACGCGGGTATTACACCTGACATTATTACCAACTCGAAATCGCTCTCCGGTTTTGGCCTGCCATTTGCCCATGTGTTGATGCGCCCAGAGCTGGATAAATGGAAACCGGGTCAATATAACGGCACTTTCCGTGGTTTCAGCCTGGCGATGGTGACTGCCACCGCTGCGTTGAAAAAATACTGGACTAATGACACCTTTGAGCGTGATGTTCAGCGCAAAGGGCGTATTGTAGAAGAGCGCTTCCAGAAGTTAGCAGCGCTGTTAACGGAGCACGGCATGCCTGCCACTGAACGTGGTCGTGGCTTGATGCGCGGTATTGACGTCGTGTCGGGTGATATTGCCGATAAAATTACCAGTAAAGCCTTTGAGCATGGTCTGGTAATCGAAACCAGTGGTCAGGATGGTGAAGTGGTTAAGTGCCTATGCCCGCTAACCATTAGCGATGAAGATCTGCTGAAAGGTTTGGATATTCTCGAAATGTGCGTTAAGGCTGTTGCTAGCGAATAACCTGACGGTAGGATTAAGCGTTACGCTGAAGCAGTAGCTCACAGTTTTTTAGTTAGGGATATAGCGGCTGGTAGTCACCAGCTGCTTTGCTAAGGAGTACTCCTATGATCGTTCGTAATATTGAAGAAGCGCGTAAAACAGAGCGCCTAGTGACCGCCGAAAATGGTAACTGGGACAGCACGCGCCTGGTGTTGGCCAACGACGGTGGAAACTTTTCTTTCCATATCACACGAATTTTCGAAGGCACTGAGACTCATATTCATTACAAACATCACTATGAGTCTGTGTACTGCATCGAAGGCGAGGGCGAGGTAGAAACACTCGCTGATGGCAAGATTTGGCCTATCAAGCCGGGTGATATCTACATCCTCGACCAGCACGATGAACATCTGCTGCGTGCGCATAAAACCATGCACCTAGCATGTGTATTTACACCGCCGATTACGGGCAACGAAGTTCACCAGGAAGATGGCTCATACGCAGCCCCAGAGTAAATCGTGCTAGCGTGAGATAGATAAGAAGGCAGCCTGCTAAATATGCGGGCTGCCTTTTTTGATCTGAATGGACGAGCGCAATTTTACCCATAGCGGCCTCACTGGTTCGCTTAATATATATTATGTTAAATTAGATAAAATAGGTGCTCCAAAAGCGATGATGGCGTTGGACACTAGACCCCCATCTCCTTATCATTCCCCAACCTATTGTCCAAGGATATCTCTCGTTATGCGCCCAGGTGTTTTGTGGCTTATCGCTGGCTTGTCGCTTTCGATCGCAGGCTGTGCAGCAACCCAGCCGGAAACGAATCAACCGCCCCCTTTAAGCGAAGCCTCATTCAATTCTCGTATCCTGGAGTTAGAGAGCCAGCTAACGCAACAATGTGACACCCGCATTAATTTGCAGCAACGCCAGCTTGATCACCAGCAGGCATTGACCGCTGATATGCGTGAAGTGGGCAGTTTATTGCGTTACCTCCGCCAAGACGTACAGCAATTGGAAGCTCGCGGTGAAGAGCCGGTCATCATACGTGAAGAGTGTGAGATTGATGAGAGCTTGACCACTAAAACGTTACTGGGCCGCAGCGAATGGGTTGGCTTACCAAGCCTTGGCACCTACCTCAAAGCGCGAGTCGATTCAGGAGCCAACACCTCGTCCCTTTCTGCTGCCGAGATCACTCGCTTCGAGCGTGACGGTGAAGATTGGGTGCGCTTCAAGTTGGCGCTGAACGACGACGACGTGGCGGTTGAGTCGCAGCGCGATGAGTGGGTTGAAGCGCCTATCGTGCGCCGAGTGCGCATTGTTCAAGCCTCTGGCGAAGAGTCACGTCCCGTCATTTCTCTGTTAATGACTCTAGGGCCGATTCGTGAAAATGTCGAATTTACCCTCAATGACCGCTCTCATCTCGATTATCCAGTGCTGCTAGGTCGGCGCTTTTTGATGGATATTGCGGTAATTGATGTAGCCGATACTTACTTGCATGAGCGCCCCGAATTTCCTGGTGGCGAACCAGCGGACCAAGCTGCTGAAGATGAAGCAGTTGACGAAGACGATAGCGAAGAGTAACCGCTCTGACGCTTCACGAGGAAAGGAATCTCCATGTCACGGTTAATGTTCTATATTATTGTCGGCCTGTTGCTAGTCGCGGGCGTAGCGACCAGCGTGCACCGCCATGTGCAGTTTGAAATTCCATGGTTGCCTGGTGAACAGCGCCAAGTGTGGGAGATTGAGGCTGGCATTACCTTTAATGCTCAGGACGGCCCCGTCCAGGTCGACTTGGCGTTGCCTTCCCATCAGGCAGGCTACCGTGTACTGACTGAAAACACCGCATCATCAGGGTATGGGCTTGCTTATCAGGCGGATGATTTAGGCCGCACCGCCCGCTGGACTATTCGTGAAGCAGTGGGTAGCCAAACATTATACTACTCGGTTCAGATGCTGGTATCTCAAGATGCTCGCTCGCCGGTGCAGACACCCCCTGAAATCCCCGTCACAACGCCTTGGGAAAGCCCCTATGACACTGCGGCTAATCAGCTTATCGAACAAGCCTGGGCGCGCAGTGCCAATAACGCCACCTTCGCCCGTGAGTTAATACGTGATATTAACGGCGAGCGTCAATCTGAAAATGCCCGTCTGCTGCTGACGCAAGAGAATCCGGCGGCCTTGGTGGTGCGGTTGCTAAACCAGGCAGGCGTATTAGCGCGTGAAGTGAGCGGCCTGCTTCTGGAAGATGGTCGTCGTCGCCAAACGCTTAGCAGTTGGATTCAGGTATTTAACGAGTCAGGCGAAGAATGGTCAATTTTCCATCCACTGACGGGTGAGCAAGGTAAGCCCGACAACCTGCTGCTATGGGAAACCGGTGGTCGAGCGGTATTAGAAGTTCAGGGCGGCACCAACTCACGGGTTTCTTTCTCAATGATGACCCATGACCAGCCTGCTTCGGCGGCGGTGCGCAACCACTACTCTGAAGATACGCTACTGAATTTCTCCATTCACAGCCTGCCACTGGAGGAGCAAGCGCTATTCCAAACTATCTTGCTGATTCCCATTGGTGCGTTAATGGTGGTGTTTTTGCGTGTGCTGGTGGGCATCAAAACGTCCGGTACCTTTATGCCGGTGCTGATCGCCCTCGCCTTCATTCAAACCACCCTTCCTACGGGTTTGATTGGCTTCCTGCTTATCGTTGCCGTCGGTCTGATTATTCGTAACTATCTCTCCTACTTGAATTTATTACTGGTGGCCAGGGTCTCGGCGGTGATCATAACGGTGATTGCGATTATCTCGATCTTCACCGTATTGGCCTACCGCATGGGGCTCAGTGCTGGCTTAACGATCACCTTCTTCCCGATGATCATCCTGGCCTGGACCATCGAGCGGATGTCGATACTTTGGGAAGAGGAAGGCCCTAAGCAGGTGCTAATCCAAGGCGGCGGCAGTTTGATCACGGCTATCCTTGCCTACCTGGCGATGAATAACCCCTGGGTACGTCATATCACCTTCAACTTCCTGGGTGTTCAGTTGATATTGATGGCGTTGATCTTGCTGCTGGGCAATTACACCGGCTACCGTTTATTGGAGCTGCGCCGCTTCAAACCAATCACTGACGATGAGAAGCCCTCATGAGTTGGCTGAAGAATTGGACGTGGCCCACGCGCTTGCGGGATAAAGGTATTATCGGCATGAATCGGCGTAATATTCGCTACATTGGCCGATATAATAGCCGCCGTCTCTATCCCCTTGTCGATGACAAGCTTAAAACCAAACTACTGGCTCAGCAGTATGGGATTACCACGCCCGAGCTGATTGGCACCGTAACAACCCAATTTGGCGTTAAGCATATTGGCGCCATGCTCACGGGGCACGCGGGCTTCGTCATCAAGCCTGCTAAGGGAAGCGGCGGTAAGGGCATCCTGGTGATTGAAAAGGTCGAAGATAACGCCTTTATCAAGCCTAGTGGTACCACGCTCTCTCTTACCGACGTTGAGCGACATGTGTCGAATATTCTGTCAGGGCTCTACTCATTGGGCGGCTCGCCTGATGTGGCGGTGATTGAAACACTGATTAATTTCGATGAAAGCCTGATGGATTACACCTATGAAGGTGTTCCTGATATCCGGGTTATCGTCTTCAAGGGTTACCCGGTGATGGCCATGATGCGCCTTTCCACCGCAGCATCCGACGGCAAAGCAAACCTGCACCAAGGGGCGGTAGGCGTTGGCTTGAACATCGCTACCGGGGCTGCCCTGCGCGCCGTTCAGTTTGACCGCCCTTGCTTTAGTCACCCGGACACGGGGCACGATCTGGCAAGTTTGGTCGTTCCCCAGTGGGAAACGCTGCTTAACTTAGCGGCGGGTTGTTATGAAATGACCGGTCTAGGTTACCTGGGTACTGATATGGTGCTGGATCGTAAATACGGGCCGATGCTGCTTGAGCTCAACGCCAGGCCTGGCTTGGCTATTCAAATGACCAATGGTGAAGGTTTGCGCCGTCGCCTCGATCTGATTGAACGTCAACCCGATGGCGTGCCCGCTAAACAACGGGTAGCTTTTGCCCAGCACCATTTTGCGCGACAAAGTGAGCTGGTAGACAGCGAATCGGTAGAAAGCTCTGACACCGCTTCCACCGGCGCGTAGACTACTAACGAGAGCCTAGGCTAACAACGTTCAACGAGTTGCCCATGACCCAAGCGAGTACACTACTACAGCAGGCGGAGTCTCAGTGCCATATCCGCGGCGTCCGCTTCACCCCTATTCGCCGACGCGTGCTGGAGATGATCGCCGAAAATGGCGGCGGGCTAAAAGCCTATGACCTGCTCGATAAGCTCTCTACTGAGCATGCGGCTGCCCGCCCCCCGACGGTCTATCGGGCTCTTGAGTTCTTGATTGATCAAGGCTTGGTGCATCGCATTGAGTCGCAGAACTCCTACGTGGCCTGCGCTTGCCCAGAGCATGCGCATGGTTTTCAACTACTGATTTGCCGTCACTGCGGCTATGTCGAAGAGCTGCACTTGGACGAGATAAGCGATCAACTGGCAGCGCTGGCAAAACGCCAGGGCTTTAACGTTGAGCGCCAAACCATTGAGCTTCAAGGGCTTTGTCAGGACTGCCGAACAGTTAGCGAGTAAATTTATGTCCCGTTTTGATCACGTCGCGCCGGATGCTCTGTTTAAGCAACTCGAGCGTGCTGCCCCAGAAGATAGTCTTCCCGCTGTGGCCACTTTGCTAGCCGCGGTGCGTTTTAATGCTGATGGTTTGATCCCTGCCATTGCTCAACAGCACGATACTAACGAAGTGTTGATGATGGCCTGGATGAACCGTGAGGCGCTGGAAGAGACGTTAACCACCCAGCGTGTTTGCTACTATTCGCGCTCGCGGGGAAAACTGTGGCGCAAGGGTGAGTCATCGGGCCAGCAGCAGCAACTTGTTTCTGCTGCGTTGGATTGCGATGGTGATACGCTGTTGTTGCAAGTTGAACAAACAGGGCCTGCTTGCCACACCGGGCGGCGCAGCTGTTTCTATATTGCCGTGGATGGAGAGCAGGCCTCAATTACCAGCAATCCGCTGATTGATCCTGACGACCTGTACGGCAAAAAAACCTAGTTCTGCCTATGCAAGCTATGACTCGGTTAATATCAGCCCTGCGCTCAGGCCCGCGTTGGGTATTGATGAAGGTGATGATTGGCTGCGTTAGAGTCTATCAATATACGCTCAGCCCCCTTTTAGGCCCGCGCTGCCGCTTCTGGCCGAGCTGTTCGTCCTACACGATTGAAGCGATTCAGGTGCATGGGCCCATCAAGGGCGGCTGGATGGCCGTTAAGCGGATCGTTAAGTGCCACCCGGGCAATCCTGGCGGTATGGATCCGGTGCCCGGTGGCCGCAGCGAACAGCTTTGCCGCGAGGATGACGAAAAGGGATCGCCGCCCTCTTGCTGTGACCATCACCCTCGCTAGCTTGTTTTCCTACTTCTGCTGCGCTACCGCGTAGATCCTCTCCAGCATGGCATGCAGGCCGTTGCTGCGCGTAGGTGAAAGGTGCTTATCCAATCCCAGATCCGCCAAAAAGTGTGGCTCGGTAGCACGAATCTCAGCGGCGGTGCGTTCGCTGTAAATGCGCAGCAATACGGCAATCAGGCCGGATACGATGGCGGCATCGGAGGTCGCTTTGAACACCAGCTTATCGCCCTCCTCCTCATGGCGCATCCACACGTTTGACTGGCAGCCCTGTATCTTAAACTCTTCGAGTTTCCACTCTTCGGGAAAGTCAGGCAGTTGCTTGCCCATATCGATAATGTACTGATAACGATCCATCCAGTTATCAAATATTTCGAAATCTTCGATTAGCTCTTGCTGGGCCTGTTCGGCGCCGGAAGTGCTCATGCTATTTCCTTCTCTATTGGAATTGGCTGAATATTGGCGACTGACATTTTGCGTCATAGGGTTACTCATTGTTGCCATTATAACGGCTCGAAGGTGTCTTGAGGGAGGTTGTGTCGGAAACAGTCAATCGATGTCGCTGCTGTTCAAGATGCCACTCGTTGTCTTCGCTATGGAGATAGCGTGAGGTGGTGTCGAGGCGTGCGTGTCGAGCGCTTTCGGCCAGATGACGCAGGCTAATACCCGATTGAGCCTGATGGGTGATCGATGTGTGCCGTAACCAGTGCGGCGTTGCCAGGTTAAGCGCGGTCACATGTTCCGATGCTCCGTTAATATCTTCAAGTGCTTGTGCCGCCTGCTGAAACGTTGCGCGAATAAGCCGATAAAGCTGGTTATGGCCCAGGCCGCGCTGTCCATCCAGAGCGCGAAGCACCGGTGCTTCAGCTTCAAACTGCTCAGGGTATTCAGGCAATCCCAGCGTATGGCGCCACTGGCGCAAACAATCAAGCATATCGTCAGGCAACGGAATGCGCGCCATCTTGTTTCCCTTGCCCACCACATGCCACCACCAGCGCCCTTCGCTGCGCTGGAAATCCCCCATACGTGCATCGGCCATCTCGCTGATGCGCGGTGCCAGCAAATAGGCAAAGCCAAAGATAAAGCGCCGTCGTGAATGTTCAAAACGGGCACGACTGCCCTCCCCAGCCTCTAACGGGCTATTCAGCCACTCCCACAGCCACGCCCACAAATCACTTTCCAAATAGCGCTCAACACGCGGCGTTTGATTATTCAGGCGCCGCGATTTATCGCGCATCAAGCGAAACGGATTGTGGTGAACCCAGCCTGCTTCCACCAACCAGGCAAACATCCCTTGCAGTATCACCAGGCTTTGGCGTTGGCTGGCGGGTGATAAACCGCCACGAAATGGCCGCCACGACGGGTGCGCGCGGGGTTTGGAGGGCCCTACCCATTGTTCG
The DNA here is from genome assembly GCF_009728585.1 of Halomonas sp. PA16-9. Lineage (NCBI taxonomy): Bacteria > Pseudomonadati > Pseudomonadota > Gammaproteobacteria > Oceanospirillales > Halomonadaceae > Halomonas > Halomonas sp. PA16-9. The sequence goes on from NZ_CP040451.1 coordinate 2,591,491, forward strand.
CTTGGCTGTGGGTCGGCGAGAAAGGCTTCAAAGCGGCGCAGGTTTTCGCGGTTTATATCGGCCAGCATGTGCCCTTGGCTAGCCAGCCAGAGCAGCAACCGCTCCGCTTCGCGACGGTACGCTTTCCAGGTTTGGGGGCTATCCACGTACTCATTAAGCCACGCGGTCACTGCCTGGGCATCATTTTGGGCGCTAATACGTCCGCCATTTGACGACTCTTTCAATATCTGCAGTTGACTAGTGGGTGTTATAACCTCGTTCGCCATGCCCGTCGCTACTCTCTTCTTTTTAGCCGATTTTTACATTATCTGGCCTTAAGTGTGCTCCTGTAGTCCTATAAATTCAAGATAATACGGGTAATCTTGAATTTATGTGCATTATCATAAATAAAATTACGTATTACATAATACGTAATTGTTGCTTTTTATACGACAAGTCCCGACAATGGTGGTTACAGAAGCTCTCAAGGAAGGATCATTTCATGGCCCGCAACGGCATTCAGTACAGCGATGTTCAACAAGCCATTGATGCCCTGTTGGCCCGGGGCGACACGCCCAGCGTGCAGCGTATTCGAGATGTTCTGGGCACCGGCAGCTTCACGACGATTAGTGATCACTTTCGCCTGTGGCGCAGCGAGCGGGAACAGAATCGCGACGTGCCGCCGCCCAAGGGTGTGCCGGAAGTCGTGGTGACCATGGCCAGTGAGCTATGGCGCGAGGCCCAGGAGGTAGCGAATCAAACGCTGCTCCATTATCGCGAAGATGCCAATCGCCAAGTGGCAGAGGCCCAGCAGCTCGCGGAGGACGCTAAACAGCAGGCCGCTAACGCCGAACAGCGCGAAAGCGCCCTCGCCGAGCATTTGCGTCATATGGAGCAGCGCATGGAAGCGTTAAACCGGGAATTAGCCGCCAGTCAAACCAGCGAACATCACTGGCATCAACAGGCCGAAGCATCCCAAGAAGAAGTAACTCAACTGAAGCAGGTACAGCAGCAGCTAGAGAGCCAGGCAGATGCACAGCGCGATGCGCATAGCAATGCCCTCAGCGAGCAGCAGGTAGCGTGGGAGCAGCGTTTAGCACAAGAGGAGCAGCGCCATGAGGCGGCCGAAGGAAGGCTGATGGCGATGCTGGATAGCGCTCAGCAGACGCGTGCCAGGAAGAGAAGACTTTCCAAAAACGTCTGCAGCAGTCCGAGCAGCGCATTGAGACATTGAGTCAGGAGCTAAAGACAAAGCAGCAGGCCCTGCATCAACTACAGCTGGAAGCCAGTGAGCGCGAGCAACAGCTAAGTGAGCAGAAACAGCAAATGACGGCATTGGAGAAGCAAGAGAAAGCGCTGACCCAGCAGCTAGATGAGGCCAAAGCCGCGCTAAACAGCCAATCTCAACAGCATGCCGAGCGCGAAGCTGCGCTACAGCAAGCGTGGCAAGAGAAGCTTTGGAGCCGTATGGAAGCGTTACAAACACAGCTAACGGCGCTGCCCGATGCGCTTTCAAAACAGAGCAGTGAGCCAGGCCAGTAGACGTAAAAAAGCCCAGCGATTCAAGCTGGGCTTTTGAGCCTTACTATCGCTTATTTAGCGGTAGTAAGCGTTGGTGGTGTCGCTGTGATCGGTAACGTCGCGAATACCGGCAAGCTCTGGAATGCGCTCCATCAGGGTTTTCTCAACGCCATCTTTCAGGGTTAAATCAACCGCTGCACAACCCTGGCAGCCGCCGCCAAAGGCCAACACCGCGTACTGTTGTTCGGTGAGTTCCACCAGCTTGATTTCACCACCGTGGGCCGCCAGCCCAGGATTGATCTCGCTGTAAAGCACATAATTGATACGGTCTTCCAGCGGGCTATCCGCATTTACCTTGGGCATCTTGGCGTTGGGCGCTTTGATCGTCAGTTGGCCACCCATGCGGTCGGCGTTGAAATCCACCACCGCCTCTTCCAAAAACGCTAAGCTGTTTTTATCGAGAAAGACGTTGATTTTCTCGAGCTCAAGCAGAACGTCGGTGGGTTCTTCTTCGCCGGGACGACAGTAAGCCAGGCAGGTTTCCGCGTAGGGTGTGCCCGGCTGGGTAATGAAAATGCGTACGGCAATACCTTCAACGTTCTGCTTTTCCAGCAGTTCTGCCAAGTATTCTTGCGCACTGTTTGTAATATCAATACCTTGGGTATCGACACTGGTTTCTTTTTCGCTAGTCGTGGTCATGAGGGCTGTCTTCCTCCCGTGGTAGTGGCGCGCCACTTCACATGTCATTTGTGTCTATGGTAAGCAAAACAGCGCGCTGACACAATCCCGACTGTTTTAGTCGGCTATTTTAAACAGCTCTTTTTACGAGCGACTATTAATTATCTTTCCTTATCTTGCGTATAGCCTCCGTAGGGGCGCCTTTTGCCATCCCTTTTGTTATCATTATGCGCCTTATAACGACAGATGCTGCTTTTCCGACGATAACAACATCCCCTTTGACGACTGTGACGCTGGAGAACTCCCCCTGCCATGGCTGATAGTGCTTTGATCGCAACCCTCACCCAACGCCTTGCCCACGTATCCTGATTCTGGATGGCGGCATGGGAACCATGCTGCAGAATGCCCAGTTGAGCGAGGAAGATTTTCGCGGCGAACGGTTTAGCGACTGGCCCTCGGATCTCAAAGGCAATAATGATCTGCTCGCGCTAACCTGCCCCGAAGTGGTCACGCGGATTCACCGTGACTACCTGGAAGCCGGTGCCGACATTATTGAGACCAACACCTTTAATAGCACTCAGCTGTCACAGTCTGATTACGGCATGGAATCGCTGGTGGTTGAACTCAACCGCGAGTCAGCGCGCCTGGCTCGTGAGGTGTGTGATGCAGTGGCAGCCGAAACCGGCGTACCCCGCTACGTTGCGGGTGTGTTAGGCCCCACCTCGCGCACCGCGTCGCTATCGCCGGATGTGAATGATCCCGCCAAGCGTAACGTCACCTTCGATGAGCTGCGTGAGAATTACTATGAAGCCGCTGAAGCGCTGATTGCAGGCGGTGCCGATCTGATCATGATCGAAACCATCTTCGATACGCTTAACGCCAAGGCCGCGATCTATGCCCTGGAAGAGCTGTTCGATGACCGCGGCGAGCGCTTGCCGGTAATGATCTCCGGCACCATTACCGATGCCTCGGGGCGTACGCTGTCAGGTCAAACCACCGAAGCCTTCTGGAACTCGGTACGCCATGCTCAGCCGCTGTCGGTAGGCTTGAACTGTGCCTTGGGTGCCGAGGAGTTGCGCCCCTATCTGGAAGAGCTCGCTACCAAAGCCGATACCTTTGTCTCCGCCCACCCCAATGCGGGCCTGCCCAACGAGTTTGGTGAGTACGACCAAACGCCGGAAGAGATGTCGGAGATTGTCAGTGAGTTTGCTGCCAGCGGGTTGGTGAATATTATCGGCGGCTGCTGCGGCTCCACGCCTGAGCACATTCGCGCCATTGCTGATTCGGTTCGCGATATGACGCCGCGGGTAATTCCTGAGCGCAGCCGCGCCTGCCGTCTATCAGGCCTAGAGCCGTTCAACATTGAGGCTGACTCGCTGTTCGTCAACGTCGGCGAGCGCACCAACGTCACCGGCTCGGCACGCTTTAAGCGCTTGATTGTGGAAGAGGACTTCACCACCGCCTTGGAAGTCGCCCTGGAGCAAGTCGAAAACGGCGCCCAGGTCATCGATATCAATATGGACGAGGGCATGCTCGAGTCTAAGGAAGCCATGGAGCGCTTCCTTAACTTGATCGCTGGCGAGCCAGATATCGCCCGTGTGCCGATTATGATCGACTCCTCCAAGTGGGAGATCATCGAAGCGGGCCTCAAGTGCGTCCAGGGTAAGGCGGTGGTGAACTCCATCTCGCTTAAAGAGGGCGAAGCCGCCTTCCGCGAACAGGCGACCAAATGCCGCCGCTTTGGCGCTGCCATTGTCGTCATGGCCTTTGACGAAGAAGGCCAGGCAGACACCTTCGCCCGCAAAACCGAAATTTGTCAGCGCGCCTATCGCCTACTGGTCGATGAAATCGGCTTTCCCGCCGAAGATATCATCTTTGACCCAAATATCTTTGCCATCGCCACCGGCATCGAGGAGCACAATAACTACGCGGTCGATTTTATCGAAGCGACCCAGTGGATTCGCGAAAACCTGCCCCACGCGATGGTTTCCGGCGGGGTGTCAAACGTCTCTTTCTCTCGTTCCGCGGCAACAACCCGGTGCGCGAAGCGATTCACTCGGCGTTCCTCTATCACGCCATCCGTGCGGGCCTCACCATGGGCATCGTCAACGCAGGCCAGCTCGCTGTTTACGACGACCTCCCCGCCGAGCTGCGCGATGCGGTTGAAGACGTGGTGCTCAACCGCCGCAGCGACGGTACCGAGCGACTGCTGGATATCGCCGATAAATATAAAGGCGATGGCAGCGGCGCGGCTAAGAAAGAGGATCTTGAGTGGCGCAGCTGGCCGGTTAACAAGCGTATCGAACACGCGCTGGTTAAAGGTATTACGGTGTATATCGAGGATGACACCGAACAGGCCCGCGCCGAGGCCGAACGCCCTATTGAGGTGATCGAAGGCCCGCTGATGGACGGCATGAACGTGGTCGGCGATTTGTTTGGCGACGGCAAAATGTTCCTGCCCCAGGTAGTTAAGTCTGCGCGGGTCATGAAACAGGCCGTGGCCTACTTAATCCCCTATATCGAAGCCGAAAAGAGCGAAGAGACCAAAGCCAAAGGTAAGATCGTGATGGCCACGGTCAAAGGCGATGTCCACGATATTGGTAAGAATATCGTTGGCGTGGTCTTGCAGTGTAATAATTATGAGGTGATTGACCTTGGCGTCATGGTGCCTACCGAAAAAATTCTGCAGGCAGCCAAGGAACATAACGCCGATATTATCGGCCTTTCCGGGCTGATCACCCCGTCGCTGGATGAAATGGTGCACGTTGCCAAAGAGATGCAGCGACGCGGTATGGATCTACCGCTGCTGATTGGTGGTGCCACCACCTCTAAAGCCCATACCGCGGTAAAGATCGAGCCGCAGTACGAACACCCGGTAATTTACGTTACCGATGCCTCCCGGGCCGTTGGTGTAGCGGGCAAATTATTGACGCCTGCTTTAAAAACACCTTACGTCACCGAGATACGTGAAGAGTACGAGAAGGTTCGCGAGCGTAATGCCAAGCGCCGCCCCAAAGCGGCAGATCTTGACTACACCCAGGCGCGCAAGCGGCGTTTTCGCACCGATTGGAGCGTCCACACTCCCGCCAAGCCCAATATGCTGGGGCTGAAAACCTTCGATGATTACGACCTGAAAGAGCTGATCGAACGCATCGACTGGACGCCGTTCTTTATGAGCTGGCAGCTAGCGGGCAAGTATCCCAAGATTCTCGACGATAAGGTCGTCGGGGAAGCCGCTCGCAACCTGTTTGAAGATGCCAAGATCATGCTGCGCAAGCTGGTCGATGAGAAACGCGTTCAGGCCCGCGGTGTTATCGGCCTGTGGCCCGCCAATAGCGTGGATGATGATGTCATCGAGGTGTACGCCGATGAGTCACGCAGCGAAGTCGTCGAACGTCTCTTCCATATCCGTCAACAGACCACCAAAGGCCGCGACGGTATCTGCTACAGCCTGGCCGATTTTATTGCCCCCAAAGAGAGCCGCAAAGCCGACTGGATTGGCGGCTTTGCGGTCACCACCGGGCACGGTGTCGATGAGCTCACCAAAGCTTATGAGGCGGCAGGCGACGACTACAATGCGATTATGGTGCAGGCGTTGACGGATCGCCTTGCGGAGGCCTTTGCCGAGCGCATGCATGAACGGGTACGCAAAGAGTTTTGGGGCTATGTACCGGAAGAAACGCTGGACAACGATGCCCTGATCGCTGAGAAGTATCAGGGCATCCGCCCTGCCCCCGGCTACCCTGCCTGCCCGGATCATACCGAAAAAGCCACGCTATTCCGGCTGCTCGATGCCACCGAAAATACCGGTTTGGCGTTGACCGAAAACTTCGCCATGTGGCCTGCGGCAGCGGTTTCCGGCTGGTACTTTGCCCATCCCCAGTCGAAATACTTCTCTACCGGTAAGATCACCCGGGATCAGGTCGAGGCCATTGCCGAGCGTAAACAGATGCCCCTTGAGGAAATGGAGCGCTGGCTCTCACCAGTACTCTCCTACGACCCGAGCTAATTAATGCTGTTTGTTCCCGGTCGCCATGGCAAGGTCATGCGGTTAGCTTTTCCGATCATGTTGGGCATGCTCTCCCAGAGCATGCTTAACTTGATCGATGCCGTACTGGTAGGGCATTTAGGCGAGGTAGCGCTTGCGGGTGTTGGCGTGGGCGGTTACGCCATGTTTATGCTCAGTGCTCTTGTATTTGGCCTCTCCTCCAGCGTGCAGTCACAAACCGCCCAGCGCGAGGGGGCTGCCCACGCGGATATTGCCCATCCGCTTAACTCGGGGCTGGTGATTGGACTTGTGGTTGGCCTGCCGCTATCCGTCTGGGCTTGGTGGCAAGCACCGCTGCTGATTGGCTTGATTAGCCAAGCCGATGATGTGCAAAGCGTCGCCGTTGACTATTTTCGTTGGCGTGTGGTGTCACTAATGGCCATTGCGCTAACGCTCTGCTTTCGTGGCTACTGGAACGGTCGCCAGCAAACACATCTCTACTTGCGTATCATCGTGGCGGTTCACTTGATTAATGTGGCGGCCAGTGCGGGGTTGATCTATGGATTCGCCGGGCTACCCAAAATGGGTGCGAGCGGTGCGGGTGCTGGCACAACGCTATCGCTGTTTATTGGCTTGATTGTTTGGTGCTGGGTGAGCATAAAAAGCCCATTTGTCCAGCATTTTTTGACACGCATGCCTTGCTTAGCCACCCTGCGTACGACCTTGGTACTTGCCGCTCCTCACTCTTTGCAGCAGTTTTTATTTGCAGCGGGTTATGCGGTACTCATTTGGTTACTTAGCCAGCTAGGCACGGCCAGTGTCGCGGTTGGCCATGTATTGATTAATCTTTCACTGCTGTTAATTTTGCCGGGGGTGGGGATTGGCGTTGCGGCGATGAGCTTAGTAGGTGAGGCATTAGGCCGCGATGCTCAGCACGAAGCCCACCGCTGGGGTCTGGATGCGCTGCGGGTCGCATGGTTACTGCTACTTGTGCTGGCGCTGCCGATGTTAGTGATACCTGAACAGGTACTTGGGATATTTTTCAGCAGTAGCGAGCTAGTAGCGCTGGGTAAACTCCCATTGCAGATAACCGGCGTGATGATTGTGCTGGATGCCGCAGCTTTAGTGCTCGCCCAGGCCTTAATGGGCGCGGGCGCTCAACGCACGGTGATGATGTTGACCCTGGGGATGCAGTGGCTACTTTTTTTACCCCTGGCCTGGTGGGTCGGGATTGGTTTAGACCAGGGCTTATTAGGTATCTGGCTTATGCAACTGCTCTACCGGTTGATAAACTCAGCCGGCTTTTTATGGGTATGGCAACGACGCCGCTGGCTGGCCCCTGCTTTCTAACCGTCTGCCTGACCCGTAATTGGTGTTCTAAATAGCTTTTAGAGATAAAAAGATAATTATATATTCTTTTGAAGAATATGACGCCCGCGTTAAGGTGACGCTACATTAACGTCCGTCTCAACGTGACCATTTCGCTTTTTAGCAGGATCGTGCCACATGTACCGTTATGATATTCACGACCAAACCCTGGTTGACGAGCGTGTCGCTCAGTTCCGCGACCAAATGGAACGCTACCGCGCCGGGCGTTTGGGAGAAGAGGAGTTTCGCCCTTTACGGTTGCAGAACGGCCTCTATATTCAACGCCATGCGCCTATGCTGCGTATTGCGATTCCTTACGGCATGCTGGCGGGTAGCCAACTGCGTGCCCTGGCTGAGATCACCCGCCGCTATGACCGCGGCTACGGCCACTTTACCACCCGGCAAAATTTGCAGCTTAACTGGCCTGCCCTTGAAGACGTGCCGGATATTTTGGCAGATCTCGCCAAAGTCCAAATGCACGCGATTCAAACCAGTGGTAACTGCATTCGTAACACCACCACGACCAGTTTGCCGGCATCGCCAACGATGAAGTGGAAGATCCACGTCCCTGGTGCGAATTAATCCGCCAGTGGTCGACTCTGCACCCGGAATTCGCCTATCTGCCGCGTAAGTTTAAAATCGCGGTCAGCGGTGCGGCCCAAGACCGTGCGGCGATTCAAGTGCACGATATTGGCCTGCGCCTATGGCACAACGACGACGGCGAGCTGCGTGTTAAAGTGCTAGCCGGCGGCGGCCTTGGCCGTACTCCTATGATTGCAGACGTGGTACGTGAAGATCTGCCCTGGCAGCATCTGCTCACCTACCTGGAAGCCTGTGTACGGGTTTACAACCAGTTTGGTCGCCGGGATAACAAGTTCAAGGCGCGGATTAAAATCCTGGTTAAAGCCCTGGGCATTGAGGAGTTCCGTCGTCGGGTCGAAGAAGAGTGGGCGCATTTGAAAGACGGCCCGCAAACGCTTAACCAAGCAGCCGTCGACGCAGCCAAAGTTCACTTCCCCGAGCCTGATCGTCGCCCGGTTGCAGAGAGCGCTAACGAAGATTTTGACCGTTTGCGTGCCGAAAATCGCAGCTTCGCGCGCTTTGTCACCAACAACGTGACCGACCACAAAGTGCCCGGCTATAAGGCCGTAACGCTGTCACTGAAACGCCGCGAGCACGCGCCTGGGGATGTTACAGCTGACCAAATGGAAGCCGTCGCAGATTTAGCCGATCGCTACAGCTTTGGTGAAGTGCGTGTTACCCACGAACAGAACCTGGTGCTTTCTGACGTACCGGTCGATGAACTGGAAGCGCTGTGGGAAGAGCTTGAAGCGTTGGGTATGGCGAACCCCACCGTGGGCACGCTCAACGACATTATCTGCTGCCCTGGAGGCGACTACTGCAGCTTGGCTAATGCGGTCTCCATTCCCATTGCCCAGGCGCTGCAGGAACGTTTTGAAGACCTCGACTTCTTGTATGACCTTGGCCCGCTGGATCTGAATATCTCCGGCTGCATGAATGCTTGTGGCCACCACCATGTGGGTCATATCGGCATCCTGGGCGTGGATAAAAAAGGCGAAGAGTTCTATCAGATATCGATTGGCGGCAACTCCACCGACGATGCCTCGCTTGGTAAGATTTTAGGCCCATCCTTTTTCCGCTCAGACGTGCCGGATGTGGTTGAAAAAGTATTGGAAGTCTATGTGTCGCAGCGCCATGAGGACGAACGCTTCTTGGATACTTACCGCCGTATTGGCCTAAAACCCTTTAAGGAGCGTGTCTATGCCTAATAAAACAGCTGAGACGCAAGCTGAAGCGGTTGAACAGACACCGGTTCATGTCGATCACTTGATTTTCAATGGCGAGCTTGCGGCGGAAAACGCTTGGTGTGTTTCCTACGATGCAGACACCCTGCCCGAACAGCGCCCAGCGTTTGTGCCGCTGGCGTTGTGGCAGGCCAATCAGGAAGACGCTGAGCTGGCACCACTACTCACCAGCGATACCGAGCTGACGGCCGAATTAGGCAAACAGCTTGGTAATGCCGTAGCCATCGCTATTGACTTCCCTGCCTTCACCGATGGCCGTGGCTACAGCATCGCCCGCCTGCTGCGCGAGCGCTACGGCTATAGCGGCGAAGTGCGCGCGGTGGGTGATGTCCTGGTCGATCAGCTGGAGTATATGCGCCGTTGTGGTTTTACTGCCATGGCGCTGCGCGATGACCAGCATCCCGAGGATGCCCTGCGCGCGCTAAGTTTTATCAGCGTTCGCTACCAACCCGATGTTGAAGAGCGACAGGCGCTGTTTGAGCGCCGTTTAGCCGATAATAAGTAGACGCAGAGCGTGAATGTTATAAACCCAAAAGGGCAGCTTCGGCTGCCCTTTTTATTTGTGACTGGCTCTATTATTAAACCGTCACCCCCGCCGTTTCTGCTGGCGCTCACGGTTATTGGCTTTGGCGCGATCGCTTTTACGTAGCATTACCCAGGTCGCGCCCAACCCACCTTCCGAAGGCTGTGCGGAGACGTACGCCTGCACTTCCTCAAACTGGCATAGCCACTTGGCCAGGTATGAACGCAGTACGTTGGCGGGGCTATCAATCTCTCGCCCGCGGCCATGCACGATCATAACGGAGCGTAAATCGTGGGCGTAGGCTTCTTGAATAAGGGAAACAGCATACGGCGACACTCTGTTAATGGGCGCCGAAGCAAGTGGAGCTGCGACTGAACGCTATAGCCCCCGTGCTTTAATTTATCGACTACACCCTGCTGAATGCCCTCGCGGCGATACTCCATGGGATCAAAGGGGGGCAGCAGATCGACAAAGTCGTCGGACAGAAAGTTGCGTGCCCCCATCTCTTCCTCTGCCCACTCCCGCCGAGCCAACTGGGATTCTGAGGGGCTTTTGCGATTAGCGCCTGGGTCAGCACGATTTCTCGGTGGCAAAGGTTTCACATCACCTACGAGAGCACGAAAATCCAGATCATCACGAAGCGGCTGATTCATTGCAGGCTCCTACGGCAGGTTCTAATGAGTACCTATTTTACATGCAGGCTTTACCAACATAGCCTAGCAAACCTGGGTAGTTTGCTTAAGCAGATTCATACAGTCGATAACATAGAACTTGTCATCCTCTGCCTGTAGCGACAAGCTAAACGTCCGTTTTTTTTATCGCCCCATTCATATTCTCATCCTACATTGCGAGGCGCCCTGGTGTGATTAAAATGGTTTGGCTAAAACGCCTTTTGATTTTAAGCGGTGTGGGGCTCCTTAGCTTAGCCGGGTGGCTCTGGTTAACCATGCTGAGCCCGTGGTTTTATGACCGACCTGACGACCTTCCTACTATCGAACAGCGCACCCATCAGGTCTTTGTGTATGGCACGCTACGCTATGCCCCCGTTCGCTTAGTGGTCATGGGAAGTTTTGGTGCACCTAAAGATGCGGTTTTAGAGGGTTATCAACGTAACGGCCTTGACCTTTCACCCCAGCCAGGGAGCAACGTTGAGGGGCTACTGTTACGAGTAGATGCCGACGAGCTGTCTCGTCTTGATCGCTACGAACGACTGGGGATTCGTTACGAGCGCAGGACAATAACCCTCGACGATGGTACCCGGGCCTGGGTCTACCTGCGTTTACCTGAGCAACAAAATACGTTTGTACAGCACGCGGACTTCCCGTTCGCTCTGATACCATAGACACCATGCTGTGCCCTATTTTGCAAAACCCTCATGCAAAGCCCTATTGCCAGGACAGCTTTTATGAACCCATTCAGGAATAGTGATGAGTGAAATGACACCGTACGTTTTGGTTCTGTACTACTCGCGCACTGGCGCGACCGCCACCATGGCACAGCAAATTGCGGCTGGTGTAGAAAGCGTGCCGGGTATTCAAGCGCGTTTACGCACAGTGGCGCCGGTTTCAACGACCTGTGAAGCCGTTGAGCCAGAAATACCTGCAGAGGGCGCTGTTTACGTTGAGCTAGACGACCTGCGCAACTGCAGTGCGTTAGCACTGGGTAGCCCCACCCGGTTTGGCAACATGGCCGCTCCGCTTAAGTATTTTATCGACTCCACCAGCAGTCTGTGGATGAACGGTGCCTTGATCGACAAACCTGCCAGTGCCTTCACTTCGACTTCCAGCCTGCACGGTGGGCAAGAGAGCACCCTGCTCACAATGCTGGTGCCGCTACTGCATCATGGCATGGTCTACGCAGGGGTTCCTTACAGCGAAACCACCTTGCTGGAAACGCGTACTGGTGGCACGCCCTATGGTGCAAGCCACTTAGCAGGAACGCGCAGTGACCGCTCTGTTGATGAGCACGAACGCGCGCTGTGTGTTGCCCAGGGCAAACGACTGGCACGACTCGCTCTAGCGCTGCACGCCATGCGTCAGGAGGCATTATGAGGCAGTGGCTGGAGGATGTAGAAGCACGCCATGGGCTTGATAAACTGACCCTTCGAAGCCGACAGGTGGTATTAGCCAGCTTTGCCATACTGCTGCTACTGGTTGTTTACCGTGGACTTGTACTTCAAGGCGACGAATTTAATTGGCGCCCTGTGGTCGCGTTCGTGCTTCCCCTGGTGCTGTTTTTACCCTCCATCATTGGTAAACGCGCACGCGGGCACGCATGGCTCGCTTTTGTCAGCCTGCTTTACTTCACCCAAGGCGTGATGTTAATAACCCTGCCTGGGCAAGGTCTGCGCGGAATCCTAGAGGCGGTTGTCGCGCTGGTGCTTTTTGCTGGCTGCATGGGCTATGCACGCTTTCGCAGTCGACAGTTGCGTCAACAGAAAACGAGGCAATAAAAACAAGTGCTTTAAAACCACAGCCATAGGACGACGCCAGCAGCAATAAAAACTGCCGATGGCACGTAAACGCAGCGTGGCAGCATTATACGGTTCGTTACGCGCATCGACTGGCTGCTGGCGAAAGCGCTTGGTACCTACCAGCATTGCTGCTACTAGCGGTTCACCTAGCAGCCGATGTGCGATCAAGCCAGCCAGGTGCAGACCGATTAGAATGATGAGTAGATCACTATTGAGTTGATGCAGGGTTCTAAGCTGGCCACCTACCCCATCGCCAAATACGCCATAGAGCGGCGCCTGAAAAAAGATATCGTCACTTAAAAACAGGCCGCTCACTGCTTGGAAACTAAGCGAAAGCAGCATCAGCAGTACCATCCACCCGCCTAGCGGATTATGGCTGGCATAAGCGCCGGGCCGACGCTTTAGCAGCAATTGGGAATAAGCAACTGTTTCAACGGGTGGATATAAAAACGTTTTAAATCTCGCATACACGCTCCCCAGTAGGCCCCACAGCCATCGGAAAACGAGTAATCCGATTATGAGGTAGCCCGCTTGGGCATGCACTTCAATTGGAAATAGGAAAGGCGCTCCGCTAGTCTTGGTGTATAAAATGAAATCAACACCGCCGCCACTAACCCCCAGTGAAACAGGCGAAGCCAGCCATCCCATACCTCAATCGCTACCTTGTCGCGCATAACATGTCCTCTCTCAGCAGTGATGAGCCCCAGTGGTGAGATAGCTTCGCATTAATTGAGTCTTTCTCATAGAATGCGAGACAGTTAGCCGCAATCGTCAGTCGTAACGGTTAGTCGCAACACCGCCGAAAATATAAGCAGTGAGTCAACGCATTAAACATCCATTGATGTCGGTCACTTGAGCTTTAAAGACAGACCGGCGAACATGGATGAAACTCCAGGGAGAAGTATTCGATGACACGTAACATAGCCGATATCAGGCGTGATTATGAAGGCGGCAGGCTTGATGAGTCCCAGACACCCGACGATCCATTCGTGCTATTCGATGAGTGGTTTAGCCTTGCCCTGGAAAAAGAGGGCAAAGATGGCAACGCCATGACACTAGCCACGTAGATAGCCAAGGCCGCCCTCACGCTCGGGTGGTCCTGTTAAAGGGATTTGATGAGCGCGGCATGGTTTTTACACCAATTACCATAGTCATAAGGGGAGCGAGCTGAGCAATGTGCCCTTCGCGGCCATGACCTTCTGGTGGCCTTCGCTTTCACGACAGGTACGTATTGAAGGGCCTGTTGAGCAGGTTTCAGCCGATGAGTCTGATGAGTACTTTGCCAGCCGACCACGGGGTAGCCAATTGGGCGCATGGATTGCGACTCAAAGTGTGGTGATTCCCGACCGCAACTGGATCGAAGAGCGCCAAAAGCGCTTTGAGCAAGCCTATGATGGCCAGGATATTCCCCGCCCGATCCACTGGGGTGGCTATCGTGTCACGCCGGAAATGATCGAGTTTTGGCAGGGTCAGCCTAGCCGCCTCCATGACCGCCTACGCTTTGAGCGTCGTGACGGCGGTGAATGGGGCCGTTTCCGCATGGCGCCATAACGTCAGCAATAAGTTCACAATTTAGGCCTGTGTTTTATACGCAGGTCTTATAGTTTTTAGAGCTTTTCAAATGCCTAATCCGGTAGGCTCTCAAGGCGGTGCCGCTGCCATTCACTTTCGGGCTCGTTGAGACGCAGCACAGCATCAATCACCTGCTCCTCCATGTTGTAGCGGCATTTAAAGCCTAAGTGTTTCATTAGCGCCCGCATTGGATGGTTATCGACCATAATTTTGCCGACCATTTCCAGAGTGCCGATGTTCGTGCAGTAATCGATCATCTTCTTCATTAGCAGGCTGCCAATGCCCAGCCCTTGAAGGTCATCGCGAATAATGACCGAAAACTCGGTACGAATATTGTCCGGATCGTTCCATACCCGCACCACCCCTAGCATCTCTTTACTGCCATCATCGCCTAAATATTCTGCGATAAAGGCCATCTGACGATCGTAATTGATATGTGACAGGATCGATAAGTCACGCTGGGTTAGGTTGGACTTGTTATGGAAATAGCGAAAACGAATACTCTCTTCGAGAGCTGGCGATGGAAGGTGGTAATTAAGTGGCATCTTCGGCACGAATGGGCCTCACCTCGACCTGCCAGCCGTTTTTCAACGTCACCCATTCACGTAGTTCTTCGGGGTACGGCATAATCGCAAAGCGCGATGGCGTACCGAGATCCATGGCAAAATCGACGGCGACCATACCGTCACGATTCAGCAGCAGTGGATTCACCTCTAAACCCCGCAGGTCGCTCAGATCGGAGGCCATTTGCGATAACTTGACCAGCATTTGGCATAAGTGCTGAATGTCACGCTCTGGGTCGGCGGAGTGTTCCCGAATTAATGAGGCGGCGTGGGTTCTTCCTACCACATCGGCGGCCAGGCTCATGTTGAGCGGCGGCAACGCCACCTGGCGGTCAGCCAGCACGTTGACCTTATAGCCGCCGATGCCAAAGACGATAAGTGGGCCGAAGACAGGGTCACGGGTAATACCGGCACAAATCTGCATTGAGTGCTTGCCACGCTGCATGGGCTGCAAACAGTACTCGCGGATCGCGTACTCGGGAAATTTCTCAGCGACCTTCTCGCCTAGCTGGCGAACCCCATCCGCCACCTGTTCGGGCGTGTCCAAATCCTGTAGCAAGCCCGCTGAAATTTTATGCGGATGCTTGCGGTAGCGATAAGGGCGACAGTTGCCTTCATGAACCACTTTCAGCGCTTTGGTGCCAGGGATCTCCGCAGCGCGGGCAAGCGCTTCATCGGGGGTGGCCAAATAGACGCTGGGCGCCGTGGGAATGCCATAGGCTTCAAGCACTTGGGCCGTTTCTGAGTGGGTCAAGGTTTGCCTGCCCTGCTCTTTTGCCTGCTTAATCAGCGTACGGCACTGGGCGCGTATTTCCGGGCTAGTGGAAAACGGCAGGCTGGGCGGGATCTCCTGCAGCAGCGCTTGAACGCGCTGATAAATCACCATATGCATAAACGCCTTAACGGCTTTTTCAGGTGAAATATAGGTTGGAATCCCGGCTAAATTGCAGATATGGCGAGCATTGAGCGCTTCTTTTAAGCCCATCCAGCTGGTGAGCAGGTTGCGGCGGAACTTCTTGCGGTTATCGATCAGCGCCTGGGCAGTGACCAGCGATGGCGCCATCCGGGTAGGCGCGTGTACCACGAGTACTGCATCCACGTTGGCGTCAGCAGCGACAATCTCCAGCGCTTGGACAAACCGCTCGGGCGAGGCATTGCCGCCCAGATCCACCGGGTTCTCGCCCGGCTTGCTCATATCGACCTCGCTACGGTGCAGCGCTGCCTGGGTTTCGTCGCTAAATTCAGCCAATTTACCGCCCGCGCTAATCAGCTTATCGATCGCCAGCATGGCGGGCCCTAAACCGTTAGAGACAATGGCCAGACGATCGCCCTTCAGGGGTTTCATGCGCGACAGGGTTTCCAGCGCATCAAGCAGCTCATCGGAATCATTTACCCGCACCACCCCTGCCGAGCAAAAGCGGCATCAAACACCACGTCACGGTTAGCAATCCCAGGCGTGGGTGACATGCCGGATATATCCGATTCTGGGGTGCGGCCGCTTTTTATTGCCAGTACCAGACGATTACGTGATGCATCACGCACGGCGGTCATAAAGTGCTGGGCGTCGCTGATTCGCTCAAGGTGCAGCATAATGGCCTGAGCGGGCGAGAATTGATTAACGTAATCGATCAGGTCTGGCAATAGCACATCGACACTGTCGCCAACGGTTATCAAGTGCGAAAAGCCCACATCACGCCCGGCGGCCCAATCAATCATCGCATTGGCCAGCATGCCGGACTGGCCCAGGTAAGCGACGCGGCCCGCTTTCACCGGCTGACTGGCGTAAGAGGCGTTAAGCTTTTTGCCCGGTACAATTAGCCCCATGCACTCGGGCCGAGTACACGAATACCCGAGACGCGTGCCGCACTCAACATTCGTTCGCGAATGGAACCCTGATTGCCTTTATCTCGATCCAGGTAAGCCCCGCCCGAGAGCACCAGGGCCGCTTTGACACCGTATTGCCCAAGCTTTTTAATCAGGCTAGGCACACCTTCAATCGGCGAGCAGACCACGGCTAAGTCGGGCACTTCGGGTAGCTCGCTTACGCGGCTGACGCACGGCACACCGAAGACTTGGGAGTAGCCTTTTAGATTGACTGCCCAGAGCGGCCCTTTAAAGCCACCCTCCTGAATATTTCTCAGCACTAGACCGCCCAACGACGCGGGTTTTTCAGAGGCGCCAAACACCGCTAGTGTGCGAGGTTCGAAAAAATGGTGTAAAAAGCGCGTACTCAAAATGCGTCTCCCCTGACATGAATCGCGGCTGTACGACTTATTGACACTGTCGCCCAGGCCCTGAAGGCGATTAAGGTGGCATCAATGATAATGGAGCGTTGGAATGATTACCGCCTACCTTACCCACCCAGACTGCTCATTGCACCACATGGGGCCGGAGCATCCTGAAAGCCCTCAGCGTCTGGAGGCTATTCGCGCTCGCCTATCGCTTGTTGGGTTATTACAGCAAACCATGCAGGCCGATGCCAAGGCAGCCTGCGAGGAGTCTCTTGCCAGAGTACACCCCTTGCGCCATTTGCGCTCCTAGAGAAGTGCTTGCCCACCGAAGGCATCGTTACGCTAGATAGCGATACCATGATGAATCCTGACAGCTTACAAGCCGCACGGGTTGCAGCGGGAGCGGTTATTCGTGGGGTAGATCAGGTATTAAGCGTCAGGCGGATAACGTCTTTTGTGCGGTTAGACCACCAGGCCACCATGCGGAAGCCAGCGACGCGATGGGATTCTGTTTTTACAATAATATCGCCGTGGGGGCGGCCCATGCGCGAGCCAAATATGGTGCCAAGCGTATCGCTATACTGGATTTGATGTTCACCAGTGCAATGGCACCATCGATATCTTTAAAAATGATCCTGAGATACTGATCTGCACCAGCTTCCAGTATCCGTTTTACCCCTGGCGTTATTTGCGCAGCGAGTGGCAAAACGTTGTGAATACCCCGCTTGAAGTGGGCACCGATGGCCCAGAGTTCCGGCGCATCATCGAAAACCACTGGCTACCTGCCCTGCACGCCTTTAAACCTGACTTGGTGATGCTCTCCGCGGGTTTCGACGCTCACCGTGATGACCCCATGGGGGATATCTGTTTAGAGGATGAAGACTTCTACTGGATTACCCATCTAGCCATGGAGATCGCCACCCTGTATGCCGATAATCGCATTGTATCGGTGCTTGAAGGCGGCTATAACCCGAAGTCGCTGGCAAGTGGCGTTGAGGCACATCTAAAAGCGCTGTTGGGGCTGCCGTTTGCTGAAGTGCCCTAAGCAAGCGTCAGCGCTCTTGCTTCTGCCAGCCGTTCTTAGCCGCTTCTTTGCTGTGATATGATGTTCGTTTACGCGCGCCTATAGACACGCACCGTTAGACAACGCAGCCAATGTGACGACCTATGACCGCTACGACTGAAGAGCATGCCGCGCTGCGTATTGCATCGGGAAGCAAACCCTTTGTTGAGCCGTTGCGTTTAGGCGAGCGGCTCAAACAAATTCGTCTCGCTAATCAGTGGACGTTGGAAGAGGTTAGCCAGCGCACTGGGCTGGCCCGCTCAACGCTGTCTAAAATTGAGAACGATCAAGTCTCCCCACCTTTAGCGTGGTGCAAAAACTCACTACCGGGCTCAACATCGACTTGCCTCAATTGCTCACGCCCCCCAAGCGGGAACGTTATACCATGGGGCGGCGCGATCTAACTCGTAAAGGCAAAGGGCAACTGCACCCCGCCCACGTACGAGCACGAATTATTGGGCCATCAACTCGCCCAAAAACGTATGATTCCCTTCAAAACCATCGTACGTGCACGCAGCTTTGACGAGTATCACCAGTGGGTACGCCATGATGGCGAAGAGTTTTGATGGTGCTGCATGGCGATATTATGCTCTACACCGAATTTTACGCCCATTAGTGCTAGCTGAGGGCGACAGCATCTATTTTGATAGTGATATGGGTCATGCACTGGTATCCACTAGTCCAGACGATGCCGTTGTTTTGTCGGTCTGTACGCGCGTGATGTGGCCTAAGCTATTCGAGAACCAGCGAGCCATTTACACGGGTTATAGGCAGTTGGTAGGCTTCGGCAAACCGGCCAAGCGGGCAATTCGCTTTGCCGGGCTGCCGGGGAAAAGCTGCATTAGGTAAATAGAACGCCCTTTCTCTTCACCCAGTGCGTTTTTGGTTGCTTTCACAAGCGGTCGCATCGCCGGAGCCATTTCGTAACGCTGATAAAATGCTCGCACGACTTTGATAACTTCCCAGTGTTCAGCGGTAAGTGTTAAACCCTCTTCTTCAGCCATTAAATGAGCGACAGATTCGTCCCACTCTGACTGGTTAACGAGATATCCTTCTGGGTCTAGTGGATATTTTTTTTGCGAATCAAGATAACGGTATATTTTCGTGTCAGACATTAGTACCAGGTAACTGTCTTTTCATACTGCTCGGTGAGCGCCACAAAGCCATCCATCTCTAGTGTGGGCAGCTCATTATCCGTGGCAATGCTGGCAAACCCGCGGATAAGGTCTTCCGATAGAAGGAATATGCGCGACTGACACTGCTGCCATGCCTGCCAGGAGGGATCAAGGGCAGCTGTTACCGCTTCTTCGATCAGCAGCACGGCATCCTGCCCCCCTATCGCTTGCTGCATTTGAGTAGCGACAATACTATCAGGCGCTTTGGTGAGGATGTGTAAGATCATAATTCTCTCACTAGGCCTAAAAGTTAAGTATCTGGGTGTGCTGCTGTAACAGCCCTGGTATTTCCTGATCCGCTATCAGGGTGATGCCCTCTACCAGTGCATCGGCGGATAGATGCATCCCTTGCAGCGCTTCTTCGGTCACCCAAAGCTTGTCAATATCATACATTTCCAACATATCAATGGTGGGCAGCGTGGCTTTTTGCCCCGGCGCACCACTGCCCTGTTCTTTCAGCAGTGCCATTGTACCCTGCCCCATAAACAGCAAATTCACGGGTTGTCCAAAGGCCGCCGCCACCAGTGCGGCATCTAACCCTTCACGTAACCAGTTTGAGCTGTGGGGCGCGTGGCGAATTATCACTAATAGCGCATCAGGTGTCGCCATTGGCTCTCCTTCAAGCAAAGGTAATCAGGCGATCAGCGCGTTGCTGTAGCTCAAGCAGTTGCCCTAGCCCTGTCAACTCGAAAGGAGGTGCTACATTAAAGGCCTGCTTGCCATGTCGCTGTGCTTCCGATTCACTCATCAATCCTCGCCGCAACGCAGCGGCAATACAGACATCTAACTGAATCGCATGCTGCTGATGCAGCTCAATCCAGGCTTCTCTGAGGTTGAGTTCATCCTGGGGAGGAGCCATCAGCGATGATGCATTATGAACGCCGTCGTGATAGAAAAAAACACCGGCAATCTGATGCCCTCGCGCTAGAACGGCATGGGCAAAACGCAATGCAGAGTGCGGTGCTGGGCTGCTATACGGCGCGCCCATCACCAATAAGCCGTACTGCATCATAATAATACCTGGTAACGGTTACCCTAAAAAAAGACAGGCCCTAGCAATAGGGCCTGTCATATCGTCTATCGGTTGCTTAGATCAATCGCTGCTCATAATACCCAAAATCGACAACAGGCTAACAAACAGGTTGTAGATGGATACGTAGAGCGTCACCGTAGCGAGAATGTAGTTCGTTTCACCAGCGCGATGAATAATCTCACTGGTTTGATACAGAATGGCTGCTGAAGCAAACAGCACAAAGCCAGCTGACACCATCAATGAAAGCGCCGGGATGTTAAAGAAGAACCCAGCCACCATGGCCAGAATCAACACGATGGCGCCCGCCATCAAGAAGTTGCTCAAAAAGCTAAAGTCTTTCTTGGTGGTTAGCGCTACCGCGGAAAGACCAACAAACGTCAGACCGGTCATGGCCAACGCGTTCATAATCAACGCACCGCCATTAGGCAGAGTCAGATAGGCAGAAAGAATCGGCCCAAGCGTGAACCCCATAAAGCCGGTAAAGGCGAACGTTGCCAATAAGCCGGCCGCAGAATTTGCGGTTTTATGTACCAGGAACATTAAGCCGTAGGCACCAATGAAGAACACGAAGATGTTCATCTGTTGGATGCCGAGGGCTACAGCAGCACCCGCGGTGACTGCTGAGAACAGCAGCGTCATTGCCAGCAGTGCGTAGGTGTTACGCAATACCTTGTTAGTGCTAACACTATTGGCAACGCCACTCGACTGAGGACGTGCCGTACGTAAATCGTTGTAAGCCATGTGTTCATGCTCCCTAATGGTATTTCCAACAACTGACAAGCATGCCGTTACCGAGTTCCAGACGCAAGCCTTTGTCTGTATCGAGAACTCCCCTTCACCAATGGTTATTCAACGTTAAAACCGCTTTGTAAGCATTGTCTATGCTTGTTAAGCACTTCGTTTGGACACCAAAAGATGAAAAAAATTCTACTTATTGATCGTTCAAACCGCCCCTTTGGCGACGCCCAGCGCCGCCAAAGGGTTGCTAGCAAGGCTAGGTTATACTTCACCGGCTTCAAAAACCGGATCGAGGATAACCACTGCTTAGCTTTGCACCTCTTCTTCGTCTTCTTTTTCATCTTTATGTGGTGTAACGGAGGTTACCGCCGTTTGACGCGCATCTTGAGGAGAATTATAGATACGAGCATCAATCACGTGCAGTACCGCCAATTGCGCAAACAATACCGCAAAACAGACGATCAAACCTTTTAACATGGCGGCATATCCAGAGATGGTGGGACTAACATCCGCATATTAGCCGATCACTAGCCAAACACAATCTATTTTGTACGCCTGAAAATCCTCTGTTTGAAAGCGTTGAATAGCGCGCAAAGCAGCTGTTCAGAACACGCCGCGGCTACTCCTTAACGGATACTTTGCGCAGATCCTCAACCATTACCCCCTCGGGTAAATCTGATTCCTCCGCGGGCAGCCATACGGGAGAGAGAGCGCTATCTTCCCGGCCATCTTCATACTGATGACCGGGAATGCGGTAAACGATCTGACTGTGGTGGTGATCCCATGCAAATACACGATCCATATGCTTATCCTAAAAAATAAAACTTCAGCTATGACATTCAGGTTAAGCACGATGTTCCCCCGCATGACATCGACATATGCAACGCCTATAAGGTTAAATGTCGAATGGATTATTTGCTGACAAGGAGTCATCAATGAAAGCACTCATCGCCCTTTGCCAGGTTACCTTTATACTTGCAGGCTGCAGTTCAGGCCCCACTTCATCAAGAACCGCAGACTGTCGCCAACTGGCAGAGAAGGCTGGCGACACCATGGTCTACGGTGACGGCATACGCGGCACCCAAGTGAATAAGGCAGGATTTTAATACCACATTGTTTTCACGTTGATTTTGCTGGATTAATGGCAGGTGATGGCTTGAAAGAACCTCATGGCGGTAAAGACCCACAAGAGGCCCTGCGTGCCAGGCTAAAGAAAAGCTTACAAGAACGCAGGGCCTCGGCCCATCGCCGTAGAATCGGCGCCCGAGCGACTCGTCAACAGTTTTTAGAGGCGACTCGCAACGTTGGGGTTATTGTGGTCGCTACCTGCTTCACTGCTGGCTGGGTAGTCACTAACCCCAGCCTGAATACCGATAACGTTTGGCTCGGTGTGGGGCTAGGTATAATCTTGATCTTTGTAGGGTCTTTCGGCTATGGTTACGTTGAGCGTGATAAAACCTCAGATGAGGATGATAAGCCATGAATGAACTTATCCTTGCTGGCATGTTGATGAGCCTAGTGGTCGTGTCAGGTGGCATGGTATGGAGCCAGCACCGAGAACACCACGGTAAAAAATCGCTAACCGATAGCGCATTTTCCTGGATTGCCAAACACTTTGCTTAATAAATCCAGTTAGCAAATATGAAAGGGTCGCGAATAGCGGCCCTTTTGTTTATTACGAGTACGCTAGCAGGCGCGTATTGTTTCGCTTCAACAGCTCATTTTTATTTTAAAGGTGATGATAGGGCCAGCGACAGCGAAGGAACCGGGTCACTCTTTTATCATCACTCAATTCCCATGCCGAAAACTGGGCTGACACACCATCACCGTAAGAGACCACCATGCCTGTTATTCAGCGACTGCTCCGCGTTCTTAAAGCCTCTACGCTACAAATTTCGTGGACATTTTTGCTTCTTATTGTGCTCGCCCATATGGGCACCACCTGGATGCTTTTCTCACTGGTCGGCGAATCGGTGGCCGACTCCGCTACCAACTGGGTTTATTTTTATGTCGTTGTTTCTAGCACCGTAGGTTTCGGCGATTTCAGCCCAACAACCGTGGCCGGGAAGTGGATCGCTACGATCTATCTCATTCCAGGCGGCATTTCACTGTTCGCTGCCTTGATCGGTAAAGCCACCGTCACACTTTCAAATTTTTGGAGATTACAAATGCAAGGTAAAGGCGATTTCAGCCACTTGTCCGGTCACACCCTTGTCATTGGCTGGCACGGCGAAACTACCGAGCGCATTTTGGACATTCTTAAAGCCGATAAGGGCCTGCCGGATGAAGTCGTGCTCTGCGTTACCAAAGAGATGAGCAACCCACGCCCTGCGGATTTAAAGTTTATTAAAGGAGAAAGTTTCTCCAATGCCGAGCTTCTCAAGCGAGCGGGTGTCGAAAGCGCCAGCCGCATCATCATTTACGACACCAGCGATGACCGAGTTGCCACCGTCGCGCTAAGTGCCTACAGCCTTAAAGCAAAAAACGCCCATATCGTTGCCCACTGCGCCAATCCCGACACCGCAGCGATGTTACGGCGCACTTTGCCCGGCATCGAATGCACCCAGGCCTTAGCGTTGGAAATGCTGGTACGCTCAGCCTCTGATGCGGGAATTTCACGGGTCGTCAACGAACTACTCGCGGTTGATCGTGGCGCTACCCAATACCAAACCAGGTTAAGCCAACCGCCTGCCGGCGCCACCTTTGGCGATCTATTTATGCAAGCGAAAAAGGTTTATAACGCCACCGTACTGGGGCTAGCTAATAGCAGTGACGACGGCGAAGGTAATATGCTCAATCCCGTCAACGACCACCCACTCAAAGATGGTGACATACTCTACTACATGGCTGATAGGCGGCTTTCTCAGCAGCAACTGAGCGAACTCCTCAGCGTGGAAATTTGCTTATGATAGTTCTGATCCACCGCTTACCTACTCATCCGGCGCTAACTCCTCACGTCTGGGCGGGCGCCCCACCTGCACTTCGCTAAGATCTTCTTGGGACAGGCCGCGGTATAACGCAAACATCATTGCAAACACCAAAATGAACATCGGTAGGCCAACAACGGTAATCACCTCCTGCAAAGCAGTAAGCCCGGCCTCGCCCGCAAGCACAATCAGCATCGCTGCCAGCATACCCTCCGAAACACCCAGAAAACACGCTGATGCCATGGGCCGGGATCCGCACTGCCGGTACACAGCATATCGACAACCAGGGACGCAGAGTCTGATGACGTGGCAAAGAAGATTGCAACGATCACAACGGCCAAGCCCTGGATTAACGTAGCGGCCGGGAAGCTCTCGAAGAATGCGAACATAGCGAGAGGGATACTTTCACCTACGGCGGCAGACAAGATACCGGCCTGCTCTCCCAGTGCTTCTCGAGCATCGGGCCCAATCCCGTCGATCTCCATTGCCGACCAACCAAAGATTGCAAACCAGACGAGTGTGAAGATAGAGGGGGCAAAAAGCACACCAAGGACGAACTCGCGGATAGTGCGCCCGCGTGAAATTCGCGCCACAAAGATCCCGATGAAAGGCGACCACGTCACTGTCCAGGCCCAATAGAATACCGTCCAGCTACCCTGCCACCCCCAGGCGCCGCCATCCCTGGAATAGCTTGCCAACGTGTCATTCCAGAAAGCCATGGGCAGCAGGTTCGTTATGTAGAGGCCAAAGGTTTCGACCACCGCGCGCAAAAGGAAAACGGTCGACCCGGTAAAGAGCACAAACAACAACAGGCCGACGGCCATGGCGATATTGATATTAGAAAGCCGTTTCACGCCTGAATCCAGCCCCGCCACAATCGATCCCACAGCGACAGCCGTCAGTATGGCAATGATGAACACCTTGGTGATGACAGCGTCTGGAATACCAAACAACTCCGTTAGGCCCGCATTGATCTGTTGGGTACCCAGGCCGATAGAGACTGCCACGCCAAACAGGGTGCCAAGTATCGCGAAGACATCCAGAGATTTGCCGAGAGGGCCATAAATGCGTTCGCCTAACAGCGGATAGAATACTGAACTAAAACGCATCGGCAGGTTATAACGGTAAATAAAGTAAGCAAAAGCCAGACCGGGCATAGCGAAAATCGCCCAGGTATGTAGCCCCAGATGGTAGATCGAAAAACTCATGGCATCGTCGGCGGCTTCCACAGAGAAAGGCACAACATCCGGCCTGGGTGGATTAGAAAAGTGGGAAATGGGTTCAGCCACGCCCAGAACATCAGCACCGTTCCGATGCCACCTGCGAACAGCATGGTGAACCAGGAGATATTATTGTAGGCAGGTTTTGCATCATTGCCCCCCAAGCGGATCGCCCCGAACCGGCTAAGCGCCACCCACAGCAGAAACGCTACCCAACTCGTCACCCCTAAAATAAAAAAACCAGCCAAGATTGGTAACAATCCATTCCCGCCCGGCGCCAAAGGCTGCCCCGATGGGGCCCGGCGCAATCAGTAGCACCACAAGAAAAAGGATCATGATCCCTGCGGACGTGAAAAAAATGATGGGATCCGTCTTGAGGCCCAGTTTTCTCGCTAGTGCATCCATTATTATTCCTCCCGTGTCTTTCCACCAACATAGGAGTCATTGACCGATAACGCCAAGGGGCCAGCAAACCTTGATGTTTTCCCAGGAGAAACTACGTATGAGTAACCACTTACCTTATAGACGATAATCGATTATCTCAGCCGATAACCCACTCCAGTCAACGTCTCTATCCGCGCAGACTGGCTGCCAAGTTTGCGGCGCAAGGTGCGTACAATGGCATCAACTACATTGCTGCCTCCCTGATATCGGGTACCCCAGACATGCTGCAACAGCTCACGGCGGGACACTGCCTTACCCTGGTGTTCGACCAGATAGCGCATGACACCGAACTCCAGGGGCGTCAGCGCAACGGAGCCTTCCGCCAACATCAGTTGCCGGGCTTCGACATCTAACAAGGCAGGATCACGCTTTATGCCCAGCTCGGCCGCGGTAAGCTCCGCCAGCCAGCCATCCACAGACGCCGGCCCGAAATCGAGCACCGCACTCGGATAGCAAAGACCATCCAGCTCCACCTCCCATCCGCCAAGGACTTCAAACCCCAACCGCTGCGCCACTTGTTGGTAGGCGCCAAGATCAGTCGCCGTAAGATAGACCCGTCGCAGCCCAGGGCGCAGCTCCATATAGCTTCGCTTAAGATCCAGCCAGATAGCCGCCTGTATTCCACTGGGTGAATCGCCTTCATTGAGACTTAGCCAGCGGCGACAAAATAACGCCACCTCGCCCGACCGCATAGGCGACTGTTCAAGATGGGAATACCACTGGGCGGTCACCGGGTCGTTGAGTAACCAACTAGGCTCAACCTGATCGGAACGCAGTTTGCAATACAGTCCTTCTACTTCCCCGGTCGCGCCTCGCACGATGGAAAACGCCTGCGGCATGCGCCGCCACCATTGCAGCAGCAACTCGCTGGCCTGACGGCCATCATGGGCGCGGACAATCCCGATAAGGGCTTCATCGTCTTGAGGCTGTGCCGCTTCCACGCTGTGAAGCGCCGTCACGGTGGGGAAAACGCCTCACGCACCACGGGGTTTTCAATCAGGTAGAGCATGTCCGCCGTATAGCGCCAGAGATCGTCACTGGCCGCGGATTGCGACTCGCTGACCAGCTGTCGCCAGGCCGACCGACGATAGTCCAGGTAGCGGCTAGGGTCGCTGGCATGCAGGGAGCGCGCAAGCGGATCACGCACGGCCTCATGAATAATCAGCCCGTCATGCATGCCATCCACAAAGGGCAACCTGCGCAGCCGCTCGTAGGCATCCTGGGGATCGAGTTCCGGAAACAATGCCTGTAACAGAGAGACCGTCACCCGGCGTAGCACCACGGCGCCCTCCAGCACATGTCGGCTCGCCGAATCTTCCACATCGGCAAGAAACATCCGACTCAGCTCATCAACCGCGTGCTGTAGCACTGTCTCTTGCGGCCACGAACGGGTGTGGTTTTCCCGGCTGGCGGTGGCCGCCAGTTTCAGCGCCAGCGGATGACCATGGGCGGCCCGGATCAGGGATGCCGCATCTTCCTCCTGTATGCCATGCAAATTAAGGAGCACTTGAGCCTCCGTCGGGCTCAACGGCTGTACCGGCACACTCTGAACCAGGCGCCCCCAGTCCGGCGCCGCAAACCAGACATCCAGAGGGCGTTGGCGACTGAAGAAGACGATGCGTACGTTATCCGGCAACAACGGGACAAATACCTGACGCAGCCAGGTATCGAGCAGCCTGAACACTTCGTAGGTATCCAGCGCGAGAAGAACTGTGGGGCCCAGCAGGCCCAATCGCTCCACCAGCGTATCCACCCCCGATCCGCCATCCCAATGGCGACACCTAGCGCATGTAAAAATCCAGGTTCGGTGGGCTCTATGTGGCGACAGTCCAGTCGGATGACGCTAGCACCTGCGTCCTCCGCCTCGGCCGCCAATATGTCCAGCAATGCCGTCTTACCAATGCCGGTAATACCGTAGACATGCGCCACCCGAGGCCCTGCCGTCGCAAGCACACCGCGAAGAGTATCAAGCTCATTAGTGCGGCCAACGAAACCCTGATAGGCCCGGTTGGTCGTCAAATCCGACGTACATTGCCACATGGCTGGTTTCTCTACGTGTCAGGCTTAGCTGATACCTGAGTTCAGCATAGCTACAAATAACCACCCGACACAGTAGTTGCGCGCCGAACGATGACACTCAGATGCAATTCTCACGTAATTCTCATCAGTTCCTCACATCCCGCGAGCGATTCAGCGCTATAACAAGAGATACCCAAAAAGAAATATCACAAAAGCCATCCAACGACGTTAGGAGGAGACGACATGAATCCCCAATGGAGCCTGAAAGGCGACTACCTCGAAAGCTGCAATTGCAAAGGTGCCTGCCCGTGTATCTACCTCGGCAGCCCTACCGAGGGTGAATGTACCGCCCTGGTGGGCTGGCACATTACTCAAGGCCAGTTCGAGGCGGTGGATCTCGGCGATAGGAATGTGGCCATCGCCCTGCATTCCCCCGGCCCCATGGCCGAGGGCAACTGGAAAGTCGTGCTGTATATCGACCAGCGAGCAGACGAGGCCCAACAGGAAGCACTAAGTAGCATATTCGGCGGCCAGGCCGGTGGCCACCCGGCGCTGTTGGCCACCTTTATTGGCGAGGTACTCGCGGTAGAGCACCTTCCCATCCAGTTTGAAGTGGAAAAGGGGCGTCGACATTTGAAACTTGGCCAATCCGCCAACACGGAAATTACCGCTCTGGAAGGCCAGAACGGCGCTGAGGTGACCATTCATCATCACCCATTTGCGGTGGCGCCGGGCGAGTCTCTAGTGGTGGCCAAGTCGCAATCGTTGCTGCACCGCGCTTACGGCATCAACTTTGATCTCAGCGAACGCAGTGCATCTTATTCAACCTTCGCTTACAGCGGGTCTTGAGGGGGCATTGGCGATGGAACTGACGATGAGCACTCTCCATGCCCGGGAACGCTTACTGACCTGGTTAGCGCTGATAACCCTGTCAATACTGGCGTGGGGTTACCTGATTATGCATGGCATGCACGCGCAAATGCCAATGGACGGGGGCATGGCCAGCGCAAGCGACAACGGCATGAGTTTACTGGTCACGGTCACGCTGATGTGGAGCGTGATGATGGTGGCCATGATGCTACCCAGCGCTAGCCCCATGCTGCTTACTTTTCTGCGCATCCACCAGCAGCGCGAACGCGAGGCAGGTGCCAGCGCAGCCACCTGGGTTTTCATAGCAGGTTACCTTGCCGTGTGGCTGGCGTTTGCGGTGGCAGCCGCCATCATGCAATGGGCATTGCAGCAGAGTGCGCTGTTAAGCTCATCCATGGGCCACGTCACCCCACTGTTGGGAGGCGCCCTGCTGGTAACCGCAGGTGCTTTCCAGTTCAGTGATCTTAAACAGGCCTGCCTGAACAAGTGTCGTTCGCCCTTAAGCTTTCTGATGACCGAATGGCGCGAAGGCAACGGCGGAGCGCTGATCATGGGGCTCCGCCATGGCGCCTACTGCACCGGCTGCTGCTGGGCCTTGATGCTGCTGATGTTTGTCGGCGGCGTTATGAGCCTAGTTTGGATGGCGGGGCTAGCCCTTTATTTTCTAGCAGAGAAGCTACTCCCCCAAGCAGAACGGATTAGCCAAATCAGCGGGTTCCTGCTTGTTGGTGTAGGCGTCATTATTTTGCTGTCTGCTGCCTATTAAATCGTGCCTGGGATAATTACCTTGGCCTTTTGGTGGAGCCACTCCCGCAACGTTGGCAAAATAAAGGGCGCCTATATCAGTATCGGGATTATGGAGTACTCCTGACACTTATATACGCGCCCATAACTCAGCGTATTGCGCTATCGAACGTTAGACGTAAAAGTCCAGATCCTCTTGGGCTTTTAGCAGATCGCGCATCTTGATGGGATCGTCGCCAAAGAAGAAGATGAGCCCCCAATGAGTCCCGAAAGCAGACCGGTCAGGCACTGTCTCTTCTGCCGGTGCGACCAGTTCGTGTGACTCGAAGTACGGGTGATTAATCGTCTCTTCAGGCATTTCCAGCTTGCTGACAACACGACGGCGTGGGTAGACACCGAAACAACCTGCGTAACCCTTCGCATCGACTACTTCGCGGGGGAAGAACGCCGCTACTTCTTCTTTCGTGCTTTTCGGGTCGAACACCAACATTGACGCTTGATAGGCGTTGAAACCGTAGGCTTTTTCGATCAGTTCGAAAGCTTTGAAGCCGGGTGGGCGGTAGGCAACTTCGCCAAAGTACATCTCACCGTCAGCTGTCACGAAGTACTCGGGTGAATCAAGCCGAACTGGATATCGAAGGTTTTGATCAACAGCTCGATCTGTTTGGTGATCGCATTGCGCCAGCTCTCAAGCTCCTGGGTAGCAGGCACGAACACCGAGTAGCCTAACGTCACGTATTCCGAAATATTCAGGAACTGAATTTTGCCATCGTGTATCCAGGCTTCAACGGCAAACTCCCAGCCGCTCAAGTGACTCTCCATCAGCAGCGGATACTCTTCATCCGGAATGTTATCAATTTCTTCTAACGTTCGGATCATCCGGTGGCCAAGACAACCGGCTTTATCGAATGCTTTGACGTGTATCGGGTCATCCGGATCACCATCAAGCTTGAGCAGCGTTTGATTGACGCGCTTCATAAAGCGGACGATGTCTTCTTTTCGTGCGCCTCTTCAAATATCCCAACGCGGATACCGCCAAGCTGGGCACGGCGCTTCATCAAGGCCTTATCACGGAATAGAATAGACTGACCAAACATGCGTGGGCTGTCGAGAAGCACGGAGTTGATGGCACCTGACCACTCAACGGTTTCTTCAAACAGTGGGATGGCGACGTCTACGCCTTCAGCCTTCAACTTTTCGGCAATCTCCATGGAACGATCATTCAAGCGAATAAAATCCCAGGAAATGAACGGTATATTGTTCGCAGCACAGAAATCCTCAGCCCATTCGGGAGCAACGACGATATAGCGACGGTCAAACTTTTGCGCCGCCTTAATCGCGTTAATACTCCATCCAAGTAAGGCAATGTAACCTTTGTTCGGATCTTTGGGTGTCTCGGTACCTTTCACTGAGTCCATTTCCGGGTCACGCCAGGCCGCTACTGCTTCGGGTAATTGCTTTTCTGATGTTATCGACATTTGATGTCCTCCTTGCTGGTTAACCCAAATTGACTGGGCTGAAACTGGAGCGCACCAAGTGAGCCAAGCCGCAGTCAGTGGTGTTCAGAAACGATTGAGTAAGCCAGCATTAGGTTTTTTTTAGCGCACCCGTCGTAACTAAGCTAGTCGATACGGTTACAAATGGCAATTAAACTGTAGAGCTTCTGTTGAATAACTGTAGAAGTTATCTCACCGATAGATGGGGATAATTTTTAAAACGCAGCTGATCAACAGCAACCCTATGCATTGAAAAAATTCAGAAGGTCGAGCCTTTATTACCGCGTCATCGATTAACCACCATCATGTTCTGCAGCGTCTTCAGCTCCCTCCTCGACCATCTCTTCGGCCTCCTGCTCCTCTTCTGCGGAAGCTTCAGGCCTTCCTTGATCTTTGCGACCAACGGTAAGCGTGGTAGAGAGGCCAAAGTGGTCAGAGCCTTGCACCTTCACTATGTCGATATCAATAAGATGAAAACCGTCAGAAACGAAAAGATGGTCAATTGGGTATCGCCACCATGGGTATTCCGCATGGTAGGTGCTGAGCAATCGCCGGCCACGGCGGGGATCTTTGAGATCACTCAAGTCAGCGAAAAGCTTGGTGGTGTCAGACCACGCAACGTCATTAAAGTCACCGGTGACGATCCAGCGGTTGTCTGGGTCTTTTTCCACATGACGAGCAATAAGCATGAGCTCTGCATCGCGTTCTCGGCTGTCCCGTCGTTCGTCCTCGTTGCTGACGGTTCGTTCCTGCAGACCTGGCGGAACCGGATGGGCGCCAACGAAGCGCACTGGCCCGATGTCTGGCGCATCAATCGTTGCGAAAATGGAAGGCCGACGCTCAGAGACCAAATATTCAACCTCCTGCTCCAGCAGCGGAATCCGTGACCATAGCACTATCCCAAGGCCCTCATCGCGCACCTCCCCTACTCTATGGGCGTACTCCTCATTAAGTGGCGCTAGCCCATCAGCCCAAGCGCTATTAACTTCGATTAGCAGTAGTAAATCGGGATCCTCGCGCTGAACCATTGCCACTACCTCAGCGTACTGATCATTTTTGTAGTCAACATTTGCCGTTAGCACTTTTAACGTCGTCTGGTTTTCGCCGGGTTGAACCTCAGCGGTGGGCACCTCGGTCGACCAAACGGATGTAAATGGCAGGATGTGCGTTAAGTGCCACCCTCCCACTGCAAGGATGACCACTCCCCACACGGCGTGCTCTTTTGTTGGGCGCTTTAGCCAAGCGTGCACGCCTAGCAGCAGTAGTGGTAAGACCAACGCGCCCGTTAGCTGCAGTCGTGGAAAATCCCACAGCCTGATCCACCACTGACCGCTGGATATTAATGGCAGCAAGGCCACCACTACCATTAAGAGCACCAACAACCGGATAACCCAGAGAGGAGTTTTAACAACATGAAACCTCTCAAACGCGACAACGGTAACCGGGAGAATCCCGGTTATACCGGCCTAGATTGCCGCGGATATTGTGACGATTTAAGCATACCCCTCTCTGGATAGCTGCATGCCCTCTGCAAACCGTATCCCGCCATAGTGGTAAAGCGATCATCACATCGATAGAGCCCGGAAAAACGCATACCGAAAATGGGACTGATCACGCCCAGGTGATAAGCTCACCAGCCTGCATAGATTCGACCTTTGAGGTAAGCATAGTGACGAGGAAAACCTTGCTACGTGCCCTGGTTCTGCCAACGCTGACAGCGCTGGTGTTTTTGGGTCTGTGGTGGTTATGGTATTGGCAATACAGCCAAGTCCAAGCCGATTCACATCGTCACGCTGAAAATCGCTTGGCGCTCTACACGAGCAGCCTGCAAGGGGCGCTAGAGCGTTTTACCTACCTGCCCGGGCTACTCGCCCAACACCCTTTAATTCATGCAGCGCTTCGCGAACCCAATGATATATTTCTGACGCA
The DNA here is from genome assembly GCF_009728585.1 of Halomonas sp. PA16-9. Classification (NCBI taxonomy): domain Bacteria; kingdom Pseudomonadati; phylum Pseudomonadota; class Gammaproteobacteria; order Oceanospirillales; family Halomonadaceae; genus Halomonas; species Halomonas sp. PA16-9. The sequence goes on from NZ_CP040451.1 coordinate 2,623,871, forward strand.
GGCTAACCAGCATCTGGCCTTGGTGGCCGAACGCTCCGGCGCCGAAACGATCTTTCTCATGAATGACCAAGGGGTCACGCTGGCCAGCAGCAACTACGAACTCGAGCAAAGCTTCATCGGCCACATTATCACTTCCGACCCTATTTTTTCGATGCTATGGAGGATGGTAGCGGTGAATTTTTTGCGGTTGGCAGCACTACTGGACAGCCAGGTTACTTCAACTCTTACGCCGTCACTTTTTCAGACACTGCCACCGCAGGAGTGCTTGCGGTCAAGGTCTCTCTGGAGGCGCTCCAGGAAGATTGGCGCCGAGCAAATGAAAACGTCATATTGTCAGATGCCAACGGCGTAGTTATCCTTTCCAGCCGCGAGCAGTGGCGTTTTGGGCACATCGATCAACTTTCTGACGCCGCCTTAGAGCAGATTAATGCCCAACGCCAATTTCTTGATGAACCGCTCCCCCTATTGGGGCGCCGCCTTCCTGACGACACCCTGGTAATGGAGGCTCAAGGAGAAGACGAGCGTTTTCTGATCACCTCCTCATCGCTTTCCACGCTTGGCTGGTCGATGCATTACCTGAGCCCAGTGCAGCCGCTTTATACCAGTGCCCGCAACATGCTTTTGGCCGGTCTGATAACACTTTCCGCTTTACTGTTACTCGGCCTGTGGCTACGAGAACGACAAAAACGCCACCGCATGCGCGATGCTCAGGCGCAGATTATCCAGCAAACCAATATACGCCTGGAAGAGCGCGTCCAGGAGCGTACCCGGGCATTGGAAGATGCCCAGACCGAGCTGGTTCAGGCAGGTAAATTGGCCGCCTTGGGCACCATGGCGGCAGGTATCGCCCATGAGCTGAACCAGCCACTGTCCGGCATACGTACCTATGCTGCCAACGGCAAACGGCTGCTGGCGATGGGTCGTCAGGAAATGGCTAGTGATAACTTTCAACGCATTCAGGTATTGAGCAAGCGCCTGGCTCGGCTGATCGAACAACTCAAACTCTTCGCCCGCAAAGGGGGCAGCCTGGAGAGTGTCGATCTTCAAGCCAGCCTGAACTTCGTGCTTGAGCTACTCGAGGAACGCTTTCAGCAACAAAAAGTACGCCTGGAGCGTAACGGCGCCTGGCAGCAGCCACTGCTGGTACGCGGAGATGAAGTCCGCCTTGAGCAGCTACTTACCAATCTGCTTGGGAATGCTTTAGATGCCTTAAACGAAACGCCTGACGGCGTGATTTACCTTCACGCCGAAATAATCCCGACGCAAGTAATTTTGACCATTCATGATAACGGCCCGGGTTTGCCCCCAGAGGTTATCGAGCACATGTTTGACCCTTTCTTCACCACCAAGCCAGTAGGGAAGGTTTAGGGCTGGGACTGTTTATCAGCTACGGTATTGTTCAGGATCTTGGCGGCAAGCTTAGCGCTGGCAATCAACCTACTGGAGGGGCTTGGTTTCGATTGGCGTTACCGCATGGAGAGGAGACTCCGTCATGACACAACCATCTTCTAACGCCTTCTCTCGCATACCAGCCGCCACGCTATCGGTTTGGTTGGTGGAAGACGAAGCAGATGTACGCGATTCGCTTAGTCAATGGCTGGAAGTATCAGGACTAGCGGTGCGAGCGTTTTCCCGTGCCCGCGAAGCGCTTAAGGCACTTCAAGATGATCAGCAGTGCGGCGTATTGATCAGTGACATCAAGATGCCGGAGATGGATGGCCTGGCCCTGTTTGCCGCTGTGCAAGAACTCGACACGCCGCCGCCTGTGATTCTGATTACGGGCCACGGTGACGTGCCCATGGCGGTGGCCGCAATTCAGCAGGGGGCTTGGGATTTTGTACAAAAGCCCTTCGATCCTGAGCGCTTGGAAGAGTGCGCGCGTCGAGCGCTGGAGCATCGCGCCCTGGCGCTGGAAAATTTGCAGTTGCAGCAGGCACTGCGGCATAACTATTTGAACACTCGGCTGCTCGGCGACTCTGCGCTGATGCAGGAGCTACGACGCCAAGTGGAAAACCTGGCCGCCAGCCGCGCCAACATAGTTATCAATGGCGAAACTGGTAGCGGCAAAGAGGTCGTGGCCCGAGCTCTCCACGATTTCGGTACCGGCAATCAAGGCGCTTTCGTGGCTTTGAACTGCGGTGCAATGAACAGCGAGTTGATCGAGTCGGAGCTTTTCGGGCATGAGAAAGGCGCCTTTACCGGGGCCGGAGAGCAGCGCATCGGGCGTCTGGAAGCCGCTAGCCACGGCACCCTGTTCCTGGATGAAATTGAGTCACTGCCGCTATCTGCACAGGTCAAGCTGTTGCGTGCGCTACAGGAAGGCGAAATCACTCGTCTGGGTAGCAATCAGGTGATTCACCTGCAGCTTCGCGTCGTGGCGGCAAGTAAAGAAAACTTATTAGAGATGGTCGCTGAGGGCAGTTTTCGAGAGGATCTCTATTATCGCTTGGCGATTGCCGAGCTGGCGATTCCCCCCTTGCGTGAGCGGCGCGAAGATATTCCCTTACTGTTTCGCCACTTCTGTCACCAAGCCGCCGAGGTTCATGAAAGGCCTCTCCTCGAGCCTACAACGGAGCTACTTGCCGCCCTGGGTAATCACCGTTGGCCGGGAAACCTGCGCGAACTGCGCAATATTGCGACACGCTTTATTTTGGGACTGGATCTGCCCTGGCAAACGTCGAGTGTGCCGCTATACCAAGCCAGTGCCCTTTCGGCGCGCATGGAAGCATTCGAAGCCACGGTTCTGAAAGAGTCGCTAAAGCGCCATGCCGGTAATATTCAAGCGGTACTGGAAGAGCTTGACCTGCCCCGCCGCACGCTCAACCAGAAGATGCAGCGCCATCAGTTGCGCCGTGAAGATTTTCTCGTTCCCTAGACATCATTTAGGAAGGCTTTATTCATCGGCCATTTGTTGCCGATGATGGCGAAAACCATCGGCAACAAATGGCCGATAGCCGCGCCGCCAGCTTCGCCTTTCGTCGAATACGAAAACATGCAAACATTTGATTAATATCTGGTTATTTAAAGTTGGCTAGCTTCTCGCTCTATGGGGAAACGGAGTAGCGATTACTCCCATAATTCCAATAAGCCAGGAGCAACTCCATGCTGAAACGTCAATTTCTCAAAACCACACCTATTCTCAAAACCACATTGTGCCTTGCTACCGCCGCAGCAATCGGGGTCAGCACCTCCGCTGCTATCGCTCAGGAGAGTGATCAAGGCGGCCAGTACATCATGGGCACCGCGACCACCGGCGGGACTTTCTACCGGTAGGCGTAGCGCTCTCCACCCTGGTACGCGTCAAGCTAGAGCCCACCCATGGCATCTCTGTTTCCGCCATCAGCTCGGCTGGTTCGGCCGAAAACCTGCGCCTGATGGACGACAGCCAAGCCCAACTCGGCATTCTACAAGCGCTTTACGGCGCCTGGGCTTGGTCAGGTGAAGGCCCGGTACCTAAGGCCTACGACAACGTACGCTCAATCTCCATGCTATGGCAGAACGTCGAACACTTCGTGATGCGCGACGAGCTTGTCGAAACCGGTACTATTGACGATCTGGCCCAGCTATATGGGCGCGGCTTCTCCATCGGCGCACGCAATTCCGGCACCGAAGGCTCCGGTCGGCAAATTCTTGCCGGTCTGGAAATTGATCCGGAGCAGATGAATATCGCCTACCTGGGTTACAGCGCCAGCGCTGATTCTATGCAGAACGGCAATATAGACGGCATGAACATACCGGCGGGCGTGCCGGCTTCCGCGGTGACCAGTGCTTACGCCAACATGGGTGGTGACATTACCACGCTGAATGTGACCGCAGAGCAGCTTGAGCGAATCAACGGCCAATATCCGGTGTGGAGCGCTTTCGACATTCCCGCCGACACCTATCCCGGCCAGGAAGCGCCGATCAACACTATTTCTCAGCCCAACATTCTGGTGGTCAACGCCGATGTTCCGGAAGAGCACGTGTATCAGATCACCAAGGCAATGTTTGAGAACCTGCCGTTCCTGAATAACATTCACCCAGCGACGCGCGATATGACACTCGAAAAAGCCCTGGATGGCCTGCCGATGCCCCTGCATCCCGGTGCTGCACGCTATTTCCAGGAGCAGGGCATGGAATACCCGAGCATCTTCTCGAAGGCTAATGCCTCCCCCGCCTAGTATCCGCCCGGCACAGTTCGGGTGGATGTCCTTTCTATGCCTTACCGTGTTCCATGAGGTACACCATGAGCCATTCGACACCTGATACGGTGCGCGACGAATCCGCAAGCGATGCGGCGGAGCGCCTCGAACACCCTTGGCTTGGCCGGATTCTGAGCCTACTCGCCATCGTCGTTGCCCTGTCGCATATCTATTTCAATACCCTGGGCACAATCTCAGAGGTCTGGGTCAGCGCCCTTCACTTCGGCATGTTCGGTCTGTTGTGCGCCCTTTCCGTGCCTATGTTTAAAGCACGCTCTGCTAACGGCCAACGACTATTACTTGCGGTCGATGTGTGTCTCGGCCTGGCCGCCCTGGGCTGTGCGTTTTATTTGATTGGTTTTGAAGATGCGCTCTACGCCCCGCGGGTGCGCTTTTCCTTGGCTGACTGGATTGTTTCGATCACCGCTTTAGCACTGGTACTTGAATTTGCCCGCCGTACTACAGGTTGGTTCATCCCGCTGCTCTGTATCATTGCGTTGACCTACGTTGCCTGGTGGGGGCGTTATATAGGTGGGGTATTCAATTTCCCCGGACTGAATTGGGAAACCGTACTCTTTCGCAGCTTTCTCGGCGGCGATGGCATTCTAGGCTCGATAGCCAATATTTCCTGGTCCTATGTCTTCATGTTTATTCTCTTTGGCGCCTTTCTGGTACGTTCCGGTGTGCTGGAGAGTTCATCATCGAGTTGGCGCGCTGTGCCGCTGGTCGTTTTGTTGGCGGCCCAGGCTTCGTCGCGGTGTTTGCATCCGGGCTGATGGGGTCAGTCTCGGGTTCCAGTGTGGCAAATACGGTCTCTACCGGTGTGATTACCATTCCGCTGATGCGCAAGGCTAGTTTTCCACCACGCTTCGCTGCCGGTGTTGAGGCGGCGGCTTCTACCGGTGGTCAGCTCATGCCTCCAGTGATGGGAGCGGGTGCCTTTATTATGGCCTCCTATACCCAGGTGTCCTATCTCACCATCATCGGCGTCGCCGCCCTTCCCGCGCTGCTGTACTTTCTCTCGGTGGCCATGTTCGTGCGCATCGAAGCCAAACGGAGCGGTACCCAGCAGGTAGAAACCGAACAGGCACCTAAACTAATTGACGTGCTAAAGGGTGGCTGGCACTACCTGCTACCGTTGGTGATTCTGGTCGCGGCGCTTGTTAATGGTTTCACCCCTACTTACGCTGCAGGTATCGCCATCTTATCCGTGGTGGGTGCTTCCTGGCTGTCACGCACCCCCATGAAACTTCAGGCGATAATCGATGCCTTGGTGCTGGGTACCCGGAACATGATTTCCACCGCGATTCTGCTGCTGACGGTCGGATTAATCGTAAACGTGGTCTCCACGACCGGTATCGGTAATATTTTTTCGTTGATGATCGCCGACTGGGCGGGCGGTAGCCTGTTAATCACCATCGTGTTGATTGCATTGGCCTCCCTGGTACTAGGCATGGGTCTGCCAGTGACGGCCGCTTATATCGTATTGGGCACGCTATCAGCACCAGCGCTTTATGGTTTGATGGCGGAAAGCCATCTGCTGGAGCTGATCATGGCCGGTGACCTGCCTGAGCAGGCACGGGCGATCTTTATGCTTGCCGCTCCGGAAGCACTAGAGGCGTTGAACGCACCGATGGATGCCGCCAGTGCCCAGGAACTCTTGGCGGTCGTCCCGGACAACTTCCGTTCGCAGCTTTACGAGCAAGCGCTTTCATCGCATACGTTGTCGATGCTGCTGGTCGCGGCGCATATGGTGATCTTCTGGCTCTCTCAGGACTCTAACGTGACGCCGCCGGTATGCCTTACCGCCTTCGCCGCGGCGGCTATCGCCAAAACCCCGCCTATGCGCACGGGCTTTACCGCCTGGAAAATTGCCAAGGGCCTCTACATTATTCCGCTACTGTTCGTGTGGTCGCCAATGATCACCGGTACACCGATGGAGATGCTGGTGGTGTTCGCCTTCGCGCTGTTCGGTATCTACGCCATTATTGCGGGACTGGAAGGCCACTTAGAAAGCGCGTTGCCCTGGTGGCTTCGTCTCGCTATGTTCCCCATCGGTGCCTTGATGCTATGGCCCCATGGAACCTTGCTGCTGGACTTCCTGGGCTTGGCACTGTTTGTTGCCACGTTGGTGTGGAGCTCTAAACGCGACCGTCAAATGGTTCCTGCTACAACCTAACGCATAGCAGACAATGCAAGAACAGAATGGCCGCCACCTACTCAAAGGGGCGGCCTTTTTTTGTACAACTGAACTGAGTCGAGTACATCTTGGTTGGTGCTTAGCGACCTATCTCAGTTATTCTAAACACAATATTTGCGTTCCATGACTGAAGGATAGCCATATCTATGTTGGGATTCCTGCAGGGATTTTCCTATGGCCTGTTTATGACCTGCCTGCCCTGGCTACTGGTCGGCCTCTTCAATCCTGGCCTGGCGCTTCCAGTGTCGACTACCAGTCGTCTCCAGGTAATCGCCCGCTATTGCCTAGTGGTTCCCTTCATCAGCATGCTGCTGTGGCTGACCTCCCTATGGGGTGGTTTCAGCCCCAGCCTGTTTGGCTGGTTGACAGGCATCGTCGCCATTCCTGTAGCGCTCCCTATCGAGCGAACGCTACGCGGCTGGCTGGCCCGCCGCCGCGTGCGTCGCCATGAGGTTCAACGAGAGGCCGCAGCACAGCAGCGCCGTGCTCAAGAGGAGCGCAACGCCTATGAAACGGGTGTGTCGGTGCTCGACCCCGCAAGGCCACCTGTGGGAGCCGACGATCTAGTCTTGGCCATGTGCCGGGCCAAGCAGAACTTGCTCGATGTGCACCGTCCCGACTTAGCAATCCTGACCGACCGCCTCTACAGCCGCTACCGCCATGTGATGGACGTACTAGGCGACCGATTCCATACTGGCGAGCTGGCTTTCGAGCGCTCGCAAGGCTTGGTCACCCAAGTCTGTTTCGGCGCGGTGGATACGTTGACGACCATGGCTTCCCAGGCACGTGGTGTGGTTAGCGTGGACGGTAATTACGTACGAGGCCGACTGGAGCGGGAGGGCAAACGATTAAGCGATGAAGAGCGTGCTGCCCTGGTGCGCCGCCTCGATTTACTAGTGGAGACCGAGCACCGGCTGAACAAGCTCTCTGCCCGCATCGAATCTGCCTTGACCGTGCTCGACGATACCGCTGTTTCCATGGCGCGCATCGAGACGGCTCGCCCCCAGGCGTCGGTCACCACCGAAAAAGCGCTGGAAGATCTGCGCCGCTTCGTCGAAGGGGCCGATCGTTATGGCCGCAAGGATTAAGCTGACAGGCAATGCTAATGTGCAATTTTCACTCTGTTGTATTTAAACCGTTTATTTCATTGCATTTTTAATAGCTTTATAGCCCAGGAGATCTCTATGGCTCAGCAATCCGATGACAAACGACGCCTCTCCCTGCCACCGGTGGACGAGATCGCTGACCAGTTGGGAGCTAGTCGATTGGGTGCAAGTCAGGCTGAATCGGTAACCCCCGATGAGCGTGATATCGACCCTGAGCTTGAGGCGATGGCCGACCGTTTTGTCGAGGATATCCTCGCCGAAGGTGATGAGGAGTCAGTAGTTCGCCAGCGCCGTGCCGTGGATGAGATGGGCCTTGAACTGCAGCAGCAGGCTGCCCATCGCAGCGCCATGCTGCAAACACCGCTGCGTAAGTTGGCCCACCAAGGCGACGAAGGTGGGCCGGTTGCCAAGGCACTGACCGATCTGCGTGGGCGCATGGAAGGGCTCGACCCTGCACGCCATCGCCTGGCGCCGACTACATTGGATCGCGTTCTGGCGGTCATTCCCGGCTTGGATAGCCGCTTGCAGCGCTACTTTCGTAAGTTCGAGAATACCCAGCAGGCCTTGGATGCGATCATCGAGGATCTGGAAAGCGGACGGGACATGCTGCATCGTGACAACCTCACCCTGAACGATGACCAGCAGGCGTTAACTAAAATCCTTGGCGAGCTGAACCGCCAAATTGCGCTGGGCCGGATGATTGACCACCGCCTACAAGATGAAATAGCCGCTCGCGATGGCGATGATCCGCGGCGTCAATTTCTTGAGGAAGAGCTGCTCTTTCCTCTTCGCCAGCGCATTGTCGACCTACAGCAGCAACTGGCGGTAAGTCAGCAAGGTATACTGGCGCTAGAGGTGATCATCCGCAACAACCGGGAATTAATGCGCGGCGTGGACAGAGCCATTAACGTCACCGTGTCGGCGCTCACCGTTGCGGTCACGGTGGCCATGGCAATGGCTAATCAGCGCCTGGTGCTGGATCGTATCGAAGCCCTCAATACGACCACATCGCAGATGATTGGCGGCACTGCCAAGGCTCTGCGACAGCAAGGCGTGGACATCCAGAAGCGTGCCTCCTCCGCAATGCTCGACATGCAAGTGCTTGAGGAGCTTTCAGCGAGGTGATGGGCGCCATCGACGATCTATCAAGCTATCGGCAAGAAGCCCTACCCCGCCTGGATGAGCAAATCGACCGCCTGGCACCCTGGCAAAGCAGGGAAATGCGTCCATCGAGCGTCTTCAAGAAGGCAGCGAATCGCAACCACAAGAGGGCCGCGACCCCAGCTAACTGTTCAGGCTTTTTTAAGTGAAACGCATGATTTGAACAAGGTTAGTTGAATAAGCTATTTGAAACGAGAAGAGGCATCCCGGAAGGCTTTACGCATCAACTCCCACGAGTCTTCCATACCTTGGCGGACAGTCTCCCAGGCCGCTTCGCTGGCATGCTGAAGCTCATCGAGCCTTTGCTGAGTCTCCGCCTGGCGCTTCTTGAGTCGCTCGATGTCCTCTTGGTACTTGACCCTCGCTTCGTCGCTCGCCTGACGAGCTTTGGCGGTGAGCTTATCGATATCAGCATTCCACTCGTCGAGCCTGGCTTTCATTTCTTCAACGAATTCGTCACGCTGTCTCATTGTGATATCTCCCCTTCAGTAACGGGCTCCAGTTCGAAGTGGATATCCCCCTGCTTCCAATCCGAGTCATATGTCAGCCCTCTTAGCAGTTGGTATACCCTCGCTATGAATCACCCAGGCGAAACAGGGCTCTAGGACTCGCATCAGAATGTGCTGGCGATCATCAGCATCTCTAACCCAGTCATTGAGCCATCCGTAAGTATCGCGGTAAGTGTGTTTATTCTCATGGCGCGTCCATGGCCAGTCACTGCCCCACACTAACCGATCACGTCCAAGATGATTCAACAATGCCTGGACATGCGGTCTGAGGTCAAACACAGGGGAACGATAGGGGGCTGAGAGCTTCACCCAGGTTTCGTTCTGCCTGTCCTGACTCAAGCAGAAGACGACAGCCTGGGTCTTGCATAGGAACGTCGTCGACTGGCAGCCCAATATGATCAATGACTAACTTCACGCCATGCTCATGTAATGCTGGAAAAATTTCAGGTAACCGGTTCCCTTCCAGATGCAGCTCAAGATGCCAGTCCATAGCTTTAATTATCTAGAAAGTCTATCCATTGAGGATCCTTGAGGTTTGGCAATGCGCTGCGCCCCTCAATGAGATTCCATCGCACCCCTACAATACCTGCAGCATCAAGGACGGCTATCTCCTCTAGCGTCGTCTCCTTGGCTAGCTGAACGACCCCTCGATACGCATGATTAAGCCTGGAGAGAATTTCGAGCAGTTGCCGATTGTCGTTTCCCAAAAAGCTCGGTTGCACCAGTACCCCGCCTCTTAATTTGCAGTTTTCTAGGTTTTCTTGCCAATCCAAAAGTGGTGCAGGACGGGATGGACTGTAGTTAGACCCGTTGGCTTCCTTAACAGTCCCGTAGACATGAGCATGACAATCAAAACCTAATTTCACTTTTGGCACCTCATTACGTTCTGACTGGGGATTTCGTATCCCTAAGTTGTTATACATAAGTCTAGTTCTCTAGAGAACTGGTTGACTGGAAGTATACACGGGTCTTCAATGACCTCAAGAAATCAAGATAACCACTGGGTGACCCTATGCAAGCCAAGTTCTCTGCTAATACGGACGGAAGATTACCCCTGTACGCCAAACTCCGTGATCAATTAGGCTCAAGGATCGCCAATGGTGAGTGGAAACCAGGCGACATGATTCCCTCGAGAACCGTTTAGCCGAAGAGTATGGCGTTGCTTTAGCAACTATGCGGATGGCCCTGAAGCAGCTGGTCGATGAGGGGCTGCTGGATCGGCGGCGAGGTACCGGCACTTTCGTTAAGCAACCCGCCTTCCGAGCCGATCTGTTTCGTTTTTTCCATGTACATGATGTGGAAGATCCCGATGTACCCGTTATTCCGGAAAGTCGAATTCTCAGTCATCAGGAAGTCGCCCTTCCCGCCGACGTACAGCAGGCCTTCGGCGAAGAATCAGTCAGCCACTGTATAAAGCTGGAACGTGTACGCCTTTGGTCAGGCGACCCACTGCTGTTTGAAGAAATTTATCTACGCTTACCCGATTTCAACGGGCTCATGTCGCTGAATCCAAAAGCGATGGGCCCTTTGTTGTATCCCGTATTTCTGGAGGAATTCGGGATTTTGATCTCGTCGGCAACCGACGAGCTGTCGTTCGGCACCGCCACCAAGGCCAGTGCAAAGCATCTAGAACTAGCCACTGGGGCACCGGTCGCCGCCATCCAACGCATTGCCCGTAATCCTGCAGGCAGAGTCATCGAGTTTCGACGAGTACACGGAAGGCCAGAGCGGTTCCGCTACCGTGTCACGCTCGGTGATCAACCTGCTTGAGATCGCATTAAATGCACACCTCATCACCCTGCATTTCAAAGAAAGGTAACTAACAATGAAAACATTACAGCTTACGTCTTTAGTTGCGCTATCAGCGTTTACCGCTATGCCTGTCATGGCTGACGACTATCCGAATCGTCCCATCGAAATAATCGTACCGGCACCAGCCGGCGGCGGCACTGACAACGTTGCCCGCATGCTCAATCAGTACCTGCAGGAAGAGCTAGGAGAGTCACTTGCTGTGCTTAATGTCGCTGGTGGAGGCGGTGCTATTGGGGTCAACCAGATTGCCCGTGCCAAGCCCGATGGCTACACGCTGCTTTCTACCTGGAATAGTCCTATTACTACCGTACCGCACATGCAGCGTGTTCAGTACTCTTACGAGACATTGACCCCGATCACCAGCACTTCGCAGAGTGCCTACACCATGTGTGTAGCCCCCGACTTTCCAGCTGAAACAGGTGAGGAATTCCTTGCTGAGCTACAAAAGAACCCCGGTCAATATACCTATGGCAATGACGGGGTCGGTGGAACCATGCGCTTGGCAGCAGAGCGTATCTTTGAAGCCTATGACATTGAAGCCCGCCCTATTCCATTTGGCGGCGCTGGTGAGACCCTCCAAAACTTCCTGGGTGGACACGTGGATATCTACGGTGGCTCCATCACACCCGCACTTCCCTATGTAGAGGATGGAAAGGCGAAGTGCCTACTCGTGACCTCAGCCGATGATAACGAAGCACTACCCCAGGCATCAGGCCTAGCAGCACTCGGTCATCCTGAACTGGAAACCGTGCTATGGCGCATGATGCTGGCACCGGAGGGTATGGATGAGCAGCGCGTTAACGTTATCGCCGATGCCGTAGCTAGCGCCGTCGAGCATCCTGAGTTCCAAGCGTTCCTGACATCTCAAGGCGAGACGCTGAATCTCGTGCGTGGTGAAGAGCTCCGTGAGCGTCTGCATCAGGAAACCGTAGCGATTGGTGAGACACTCGAAAAGCTTGGCTTAAGAAAAACTAATTCATGACTGAATGGACGGTAACTTGCTCATGAACTTCAGAGATATTATCTCTGGCATCGCCTTCCTCATCTTTGGCTGCACGGTGGTCTGGGTGGGGAGTGGCTTTGATGCCGGCGCCGCTTACGTGCCCATGGGAGTTGGCATTCTGATGTGCCTTTTCTCACTTCCTCTGATCGTTAAGGGCGTGGTGCAAACGCAGCAAAATGGCGGTTTGAGCAGCGCCGCCGCCTTAATCGATCATCCGGGAAGGTTTATGGCGACAGTCGCCTGTTGCCTGATCTATTACCTAGCTATGCCAACCGTGGGGTTCTACTCCACTAGCACCCTTTTCATCCTGCTGGCTCTCGTACTGGGTGAAAGGCGCCCCATCGTGGTTTTAGGTATTACGGTGGGCTTCATCATCCTCTTATACGGGCTTTTTGCGATGGTGCTAAAACGACCCTTGCCCGTCGAATTTTTCCTGGTTTCCTAAATAGGGTTATACGATATGTTTGATTCCCTGTTCAACGCACTACCTGTGGCCTTGCAATTTGGCTCCGTAGTCAGCCTCTTCGTCGGCACCTTGGTGGGTATCTTGATCGGAGCCCTACCTGGGCTCAACCCAGTCATGGCAATCGCTCTTATGCTCCCACTGACGTATGGGTTCGATCCTGTAATTGCCCTGGGGTTGGTAGCAGGTATCTACAACGGCTCAATGTACGGTGGAGCTATTCCCGCCATCTTGCTAAAAATCCCAGGAACGCCAGCTGCAATCGCGACAACATTCGACGGTTACCCTATGACACGTAACGGCCAGGGCGGGCTGGCTCTCAAGACTGCGTGCTGGTCGTCCGCCATCGGTGGAATTATTAGCGCCATAGCATTGATGACGCTAGCCCCCCTTTTGGCACAGGTCACGCTTGCCTTTGGGCCCACCGAGTATTTCTGGGTAGCCGTTTTCGGACTTGTAAGCATCGCCGTATTGGTGGGCAGTGATATCAGCAAAGGCATGCTCAGCGCCCTGTTGGGCGTTATCATCGGCCTTGTAGGCGTTGACACAATCAGTGGAGCGGAACGCTATACGTTCGATTCGCTTTATTTAAGCGGGGGGTTCGACCTGATCATTGTACTCATCGGCCTCTACGCGATACCGCCAGTGCTGGAGATGGCGGAGAAAAGCAACGCGACTTACTATGATGCAGGAAGCTTCAAGGTTGATGCTAGCGGCAACGCACTCGGACTGATACGTCAGCACTGGCGTACTTGGACTCGCTCGTCGCTGATAGGCGTTAGTGTAGGTATCTTGCCAGGTGCCGGTGGCAATTTGGCAGCATTGCTGAGTTATAACGAAGCGAAGCGCAAGTCCACGAACCCCGAATCTTTCGGCACGGGCAATCCTGTGGGTGTTGCAGCAGCTGAATCAGGTAACAGTGCCGACAATGCTTCTGCAATGATTCCATCCCTAACATTAGGGATTCCTGGCAATTTGGTTGCTGCCTTAGTGCTCGGCGCGCTGATGATTCATGGACTTCAGCCCGGCCCACAACTGTTTACGAAGTCGCCTGATGTGGTCTTCGGTTTCATGTGGCAAATGCTGTTTACTGCGATGCTACTTCTGTTACTAGGCGGCATGGTGGCCACCCGCCTATTCGCTCAGGTCTTGCGCATGCCCACCGCACTCTTGGTACCAACGACGTTGGTACTCATGGCCGTGGGTGTTTATACCGTCAAAGGGAACATGACAGACCTCTATGTAATGCTAGCCTTTGGGTTGCTCGGTTATTTACTCCATCGACTAGCCTTCCCGCTTGCGCCTGTAGTGCTGGGAGTACTATTAGGACCAATGGCGGAACAAAACTTACGTTTGGCTATGCTGATTTCTCAGGATAACTGGGGATCCCTATTTACTCGTCCTATTTCGCAGGGAATCATCGCACTACTGTTGATGGTGTTATTCACCCAGGCCTGGAAAATACTAAGAAAAGGGCGTCAGAATTAACAACGCTATGATAGTAATCCCACAGATTTATTGACGAAGGTTGTGCATGGGAGTCAGGCAGCGGCGCTGGCCGAAACAGCGCCAACAAACCTTGATAGACAGATCGCCGCCACTCCCTAAGCTGCTGAATCGATACTGTCGAAGTAGTCATCCAGCAGCTCCGGCAAAAGACTATCGAGCCCGCTGGCTTGATTACGGGCGCGCTAGCTCCCGCATCAGAGTGTCTAGGTGATGCGTCTCTAAATCAGGATGCTTACGCTTCATCGTTAGTGGCAGTGTTTCGAGAATGGCGGCGATCTCTGCCGCAATCTTGGATAAGGTGAAGATGGCAAACTCGCTTGGTACCACTTTGCGAGCGGCCAGTTCGTTCTTCTGCTGCTGGACAATACGGAGCTCTTTGGTCAGCAGGTACGCTTCATGTTCGCGCTTATGCTCGAGCAGTGAGTCAAAGCCCATATCGTCATCGCCAGGTTGCGATGACTGTTGTTTCGCCTCTAGCTCAGCCAGCTTTAAATCCAGCACCGAACGGCAGTCGAAATAGACGCTTCTACCGATCTTCGCCACTGGTTTAACGCCCCATTTATCAAATGGCTTGCACGCTGATACCCAGGCTTGCCGCCATCTGGCTTTTATTCAGCCAGTAAGGCTCTGGAGATTGCTGTCTATTGCTCGACATCGAAACAACAACCTCGCCTTAGAAAATTCTCATGAATAGCACGAAATCGTGGCTCTGCGCCCCCGTACAGTAGACGCCCCCGCTCAGGAGGAACCAGTGGTTTTTCAATGAGAAGTGGTGAACTTTGGCTGTTCCGGTTTATCGGGCCGCGCAATCACACGGATTCAAGTCCAGCGGTGAGATCGATCATGAATTTGCGGTCGAACTTTAGAAGAATTCATGGACTGCCCCAGGGCTCAGAATTCTTCCGATAACAAAGCGCCGTTTCTGATACGGTTGAGCAACATAATACAATGCAAAGGTATGAAAATATGGCTCTTATCTATCATGTCACGAAGTCTGTAATAATTACCGAGCCTGCAGGTACTCCCCCGGAATGGTGGGTTGTAGACCTACGTAATGATGAAGATCGCGATGGAAAGATCGTGCAAGGGCGTTTCAAATCAGAAGCAGAGGCTATTGCAGAAGCCGATAGACTTAACGGCTTAAATTAATTTTTGGAGCTTATTCGTCAGCTCCGCTATCCACCTCCGCCGCTCGGCCAGCATTGAACCGGCGGCGTAACCCCTCATATTCAGCGAGCAATAAAAGTAGCCCTTTATTGCTCTGCAGGAGTCGAGTAGGCGCTGGCAGCTCATTCGTTAGATACTCCGGCACCTCCGGGCTGCTGCACTGCATTGGCATTGTCTGATCGCTGAAGCTCGCGCACCCAGTCAACAACCCCATCAGGCAGATCGCTATCAAGCCAGTCACCTGCTTTCGCATCTTGTTCTCCCAATGGTTCGAGGGCCCCGGTGCTGGCGCCTATATCGTCATCAATGGTTTCTAACGTGCGTTCACGATCGGCCAGGGCGTAGCTCAGTGTCTCGATGCGCTGGCGCTGTAACCGCTGGTGCTCGATCAATATCTCAGCGCGTTCACGCTGGTGCTCAGCCTCTGCTTGGTATGCGTCACGCTCACCGGTAACGTGCTGCCAGTAGAAATAAACAGCAGCAATGGTTAGAACACCTATAACCACTCCGATCAGGTTGCGCTTGAGCTGGCCGATCATTTGCGCCACCGGCCGATGAAAACCTCATATATATCGTCTGCTTTACTACGAATCCAATCGGTACCCAGGAATGCCAGGAACACACACGGCGGGAAGGCAATGATGGGCGGCCAACCCTGAGACTCAGCTATCCATAAGAAAACGGGGAACAGCGGCGTCGCCAGAAGCGTGCACATCAAGGCACCCAGTAGCGATTTCTTTAAGCTGCCACCCTCGTGCACGCCACGAATAAAGCCCATCGTAAACGTCAGGATGGCCACCAAAGTGATAGGCAAGAAATCCAGCAGCCCTTGCAAGAAGTTGGGGTCTCTGCCATTCATGGGGCGTTTCTCTTTCGTCTTGGGTTCATGGCGCACCTCTCGGGCGGGCCTCGTCAGTTAGTCGATGGAAATGCCGCCAGCCGCTTTATAAACACTCAGCAACTCATCAGTCGCCAGCTCCCGCTGGCCATACCCAGCACCTGGCAGACTCGCCCAAATTTTGCGGCAAGCGTGGATGGCGTCACGGATACGGCCGTCATGGATCAAAGCAAGCGCTTTGCACTGGCGGATAAGGTGAACAGCGCCTAGGTCTTGGCTAGCAGGCGTGAAGTCAGGAAGATGGAACCGCTCGACCAGGTCATCCCATGTACGTATTAGGAACTGGTACCGCCCTGCGGCGCTTGAGTGGATCTCATAAGCAGGAAGCCAAACAAGCTGGCGCGGATGATCGTCGTAGCTGCTGAACGTCTTGCCGCCGACAATCACATTGAAACCGTCCTGATCGCCAAAGCGAGGCGTGCCCTCGGCAAAGGCCAATGTATCGAGGAAGGCAGCCACGTTGCCGACACGTGTATCTCTTGGCGGTGCTGGCTCAACGCGCAGCAGTTCCGCCTCCTCAAACCAATGAGTAGGAGAATGAGCCGACATAGCTGAACCTCAATTACTGGAGCGACAGAAACGCAAAAGCCCCACCGGGTGACCGGCAGGGCTTCAAGACGTGATGGCTAATCGCGCAGCTAGCGCAGCCTAGATAAAATACTGCCTCAATCACGACACTTAGGCAAATAATTTTTTTGGAACATTTGTTTCGTTAGAAGCAGTGACGAATTTGAGCTTCCCAATACGTCGTATGATGCTTATATTAAGTTAATTAAGAGTATTTTGCCGACGCCAAGCGCCTACCCTGCGTAAGCGGTATGCTGTTTCAGTCATGATATCCAGCCGGCAGGATACTCTATGTTAGGCAGAAGCCCTGATTAGAGAGATTAGTTAAATGGATGTAGATAAGGATGTAGCAGAACTTGATCTATCTGGGCCAGTATCCTGTGCTAATTGGAAGGCATTCGATAATAAGCAAGATCTTAGATCTATCATAGAATACCCCTTATATACCGATGCCAGAATAATTGGTGAGATCACTGAAGGCTATGGTCCATACAAATTCTTGAATACTGTGCCTTCTGAAGATAGACCCGGTTTACTTAAATCAAGCATCATACTTAGAGCAGAATTTTATCTGAATAATGATCTTCCTCCAATGAATGAGACTGACACGTCTAATTATCATGGAGGATGGTTTCCAGATGAAATTGCAGCTTTAGTGTCGTTATGTTTGGGTATTAGAGTCAAAGCAGCTGATGAATCACGCCGTTTTGATGGGGGTGGTGACCCATTAGGGCGTCCTACAGTTTTTAGATTCAGAAGCGAGCCAATAATGAATCTCGGCGATAGACGATTAAAGTTACCCAATGCAGTAGGTGCGCATTCACTTGAAAATTTATATCCAATAAAGCTAATGCCTAAGCTTTCTAAAGAGGAAGCAATTGTCGTTATTCGTTCGGCTAGATTATATCAAGATGCTTTATGGATTGCTGAATCCGAACCAGCTCTTTCGTGGTTAATGTTCGTTTCAGCTATAGAGGCAGGTGCAAATATGTGGTTTAAGGGTGACGATTCGCCAGTCTCGAAATTGGAAGCATCAAAGCCTGATTTATATAGCATATTGGAAAATACTGGGATAGAAGGGCTGACTGAAAGTGTAGCCAAGGAAATAGTTCATTCACTTGGTGCAACGAATAAATTCATTAAATTTGTGATGAATTTTTTACCTGAACCACCTGAAAATCGTCCTCGTGAATGGGCACAAATAAGTTGGTCGCGAACATCAATGAAGGCTGCCTTAGGTAAAATATATAAGTATCGTTCGGAAGCTTTACATGGAGGAATACCCTTTCCAGCACCAATGTGCAATGGAGAAATGATGATTGAAGAGCGTATGGCTGAAAAGCCGACGGGTATTGCTTGCTCAACTCTCGGTGGAGTATGGCTAGCAGAAGACACTCCTATGCTTTTACATATGTTCGAATACATAGCAAGAGGTGTATTAATTAACTGGATTAGCAGCTTGAGAAGTGCCTAATAAGAAGCTGCAATCTGAATGCGAAATCTGTTACTTTTTGTAAAAATGGCTGCACAGAAAACGTCAACTGCGACCTCACACCTTCTAAAACTACGGCGCAAGGAAATAAAAATGTTGGATCTTTTTACATCAGTTGTAGAGAAAGAAAAGCTACACCCTAAATTCGAACTCGTAAGAGATAACTTATACCTATCAGGCGAACATGAAGTTTTAGAGGATTGGGTTACAGGCTTCATAGATAGAGACAATAAAATTGTTCAAGATTTCCAGGAAAATTTTCATTCAGCTTACTGGGAGTTTTATTTATTCGCCGTCTTCAAAGAAGCTGGATTCGAAATTGATTTTACAAAACACAGGCCCGACTTCAATATAATAAAGCCGAAAAAAATCTACGTCGAAGCCACAGTAGCAAACATCAAAGATAAAGGTTTAAAAGAAGACAAAAGAACTTTTAATGACATCATGTCTATGATAGAACCTGTACATATGCAAAAAAGTTCGACGAGAATTTAAGAGAATCAATAACAAGATACTCAGGATCAATTTTAGCAAAAAGCCAAATGTATACTGGGTACACAAAAAAAATCAAGAAAAATGAGAATGGTATAGAAACAGAAATAGAAAAATATTGCACAGGCTACAGTGAAGACGACGACTTCGACTTAACTGCTCCGTATATAATAGCTTTAAGCGGTTACGAGCAAATCAATTATGGCAATAATTTTTATTATTCCATGCTTGCTCTTCTATATGGAAATTATTATGACAACCTGAATGACAGGTTTAGTAGAAAAGAAAGTATTATCAAACCAGATACTGATTCCGATATCCAAATCGGATTGTTTTCAAATAATAAAATGGAACATGTATCAGCTATAATTTTTAGCTGCACCATGACTCTAGGAAAACTGACATCATTATCGATCTCTCAAAATAAATCCAATTTTATTCCTAATTCCGTATTATGTATTATGTATTAGACATGATAAAACCCCTCCTCACTTTAAAGCTCAACTGGTATCGTCAGATAGCCCTGAATACTTATCGGATGGGCTGTTCATATTTCATAATCCGTTTGCTAAAAACCCAGTGGATAACGATGCATTCAAAAATACAAATATAGTTAATGTGCACTTTGACATTGAAAGTAATGCTAATACTTTTGAAGGGAATAATCTACCTATTGTCTCAAGGCTTAATTTATTCGGAGGCAAACAGCAATTTAAAAACTCAATGCATGAAATTATTAAAAACTTTAATCCAGATTTGGTTTTTATATTTGCGGAAACAGTAGATACCATGAAATCTACAAATGACGAGGAAGGTTTTGAGGTAACATTTAAAGATATAGACAGCGAACTTGAATTTACTCTTACCTTTACAGATAAAGCTCTCAATGAGCAAAAAATAAAAGAGGGTGAAAAATACTTAATTACATATTCACTTAACAAGGATCTTGAAATAAAAACAATTAAACAATTTGAAATATATCAAAAATTCAACAAAATATGCCTATGTCTTGGAGAAGGCACCATAATTGATATTAAAAATCTCACCGGAAAAAATTAAAAAACTTTTTAATATAATACATGTAGAAGCGAACATTAGAGCTCACAGGAGATAGCATGCACAATGATGATAGAAGTATTACTATTGCTGGTACAACTTATATGGTTGAGGATTTTCAACAGCTTTCTCAAGAAGAAAAAATTGAATTAATGAGAGAATGGTTTTTTGATAATTATGAAGACCCAGTTGAGAGAACCCCGTATGAATCGAGGGAGGGTGGTTATATCTATATATGGGGAGGCCCATACTATGCTCATGACGAATTAACTGTTTTTTGTGAATTCGTAGATGATGAGCTAATTGAATCATTAGCAGAAGAATTATCAGTTGATTGCCCAGAGTGGACAGGTAGAGAAAGCCCAGATGATTACGATGACTCTTATTTAGAAGCATATTTAACTGGCAATAAGTACTTTGAATCTTTCAAGACTTCTATTAATCATGTTAAAGTTATACATGAGAGCAAAATCAGCGGTGAAGCTAAGCAACACTTGCTTGGGCTTTTATATGTAAACATCATCACAGCAATTGAAACTTATCTTTCTGATGCTTTCATTAGTACGGTTCTTGAGAACAAAGACGTACTCCGTAAATTCGTAGAATCAAACCCAGAGTTCAAAAAGCAAAATTTCTGCTTATCCGAAGTATTCATAAAGCATGACAGAATCGAAAGCGATGTCAAAGATTACTTACTTGGACTTATGTGGCACAATATAAAAAAAATAAAACCTATGTATAAATCAACTTTAGAAGTCAGCTTCCCTAGTGACCTATCGAATATATTCCAAGCAGTCATTCAAAGACACAACTTGGTTCATAGGGGAGGAAAAAATAAAGATGGCGAGATAATATTAGTCACGGATGATGAGCTAAATGAACTCATTGTAGAAGCAGAGATATTTATCAACCATGTTGACGAACAAATTAACAGATATGATGAACAAGAATTGTAATAACTTAGCAAATACAAGATTCATCAATCAACGGCCTGCAAGCAGGCCGTCTTAAAAATAATCGTTAAATCACTGAATGGTACTGCTGACTTCGCCTCTACAAAACATGAAAAACTCTCCACAAAGCATTGTCACAGACTTTCCCCCGAAATCATTTATAAATACTCACTTATCTCGAACGTCGACATATTAGTTATTTCTACCATGATTTTGTCCGCCAACAGAATACAACCTATGCCTGCCCTACCTCCCCCACCGCCAACACCTGCCACAACCTCTTACGCGCACGCTTACTCGCCACCTGCAACGCCTCCACACTCTCAAAAGGCCTAACGCCCTCATTCAGCCCCAGCGCCCTAAGCAACACCTCCTGTCGCTCAACCATCTGCCTGGCAGTCACCATCCAAATGCTATGGCCCATCTTCTCCGGACGAATACGGGCGGCCTGCATCAGCATGGCCGCGGCCTGGCGTTTGGGTAGCTGATCCAACAACCAACCACAGGTTTTATGCCACTCGCTTTGAGGGTGGTATCTCAGCGCGGTGAGCATGGCCTGATCACTACGACCACCGCCGCCAGGTACCTCACCTGCTAGAGCCGTCACACTGAACGGCTGGTATCCAGGGTTCTCATGGCGGTAATCAAGCTGCAGCTCCAGCATGGTGTCGATGATGCGTGATACTGCTGCATCACGTGCACGCTCGTCGCTCTTCGCGGCCTCAATCACACGCCAGGGGTTTGCAACCCGTTTCCAATCATCAAACTGCATGCTGCTCCCCTTCTGCTGTGCCATCACCCCTTCCTCCACTCGGTACCGCCTTCCAGCGCCAGCCGTTCACCCACTATTTGGGTGCGGGGCCAACTGGCGTATTCCCTGAGCACTGCTTTGGCCTCCTCGAGTCCCAGCGCCAGCACTGCGCAATAGCCTTCGTACTCGCTGCCTTCAAGCCACTCGAATTGGCTATCGGCTAACGGCGCATCCTTGGGCGGGGTGGCCTTGAATTCCAGGTACAGGCCAAACCAGCCTCCGCGGGCCTGACGCACGGGAAGATCGCTCACGCCTGCCTTTACGCCCTGGCGTTTGAGGTCACTCGCGGTTTTCTTATTGCGATGGCCACCGTTGGGTACATGAAAGGTTGCATCAAACAACTCGCCTACCGGATGGCCGCGCATCTTCTCGCCATACAGCCAGCGGATGAGCACGGCTTGCTCCTGCCTTTCCCAATCAACAGGCTTTGCCCGGGGCGCGCCGCTTTTGGTCAGTGCTCGAGGACGGCGTAGCTTTTTGGCAGTGGTTTGCTGGCGCCAGCTCATGCCAACACCTCCCGGGCATTGATCAACGTCAACCGGCCCGTATTAAAGGCACCGGTGTCGATATAGAACACATTGCCCAGCCAAGTAGGCTGCTCAACAATGGTGTGCCCGACCACTACAGCATCGATGCCGACCACTGGCGTCGTGTCCCTACGCTTTATACGAGTCCGGCCCCATACCATTTCCACTCTGCCTGCATCATCCGCCATCTCAACCTGCGACCAGTCCGCAGGCGGCTCGGCATGAACGATGCCCACCTGCTGCCCCAAAACATCTATCTGGCGGGCGTAAGGTAGATACTTCAGCGCCTCACGAAGAATTTGCCGGACTTCGATCATGTTCTCAGTTATCGCCCAGGTGCCGCCGTTGATCATCCAAAGGTCTTCTGCGCTTCCCCCATGCTCAAGCGCATCTATGGCCAACATCTCGTGATTGCCACGCACGCCAAAAAACCAAGGCTCAAAGGCTAGCGATAAGCACTCGAAAGAATCCATCCCCCGGTCGATCAAGTCACCCACACAAAATAACCGATCCTTTGACTTATCGAAGTCAACGCGCGCCATGGACTCAAGAAGCAGGTCGTACTGCCCATGAATGTCACCAACGATAAAATCTCTTCCATCCATGTTCTGGCCGTGCTTTTGAATCAAGCTCATAGCCCTAGCTCCTGATCGAGTTCCCAATCCATAAAACGATGATAAATCACCTCCCAAACCCTTCCGCCTCTGAACTCTTCACGCCATCCCCCCGGCGATCTGGTCGAGCATCCGTTGCTGGAGCTCCCAACGCTGGTAATCGGCCACAATGCGCTCCAGCATGGCCCTCGCCCGATCGTTGTGATCCAGCTCGGCGCGGCTTTGGATGCCACACGAATGACGGATGAAATCGGCGCAGTCCTCTGGGCTGTGGGTACCATCGGGCAGTTGCCGGTATTCAAGTGCCTTTGCCTGACGGCGGCGGCAATCGAGGTACAAACCGAATCGCACGTTTTGGCACAATAACGCGGCACGACGCGCCTGCTGCCCACCTTTCTCGGTCATGGAGTACCTCCGGCCACAAACATTAGGCGGTTTTTTAAAACCAGTCCTAAACTAGAAATGATCACTCCCTCCTTAACATTCTGTAACGGAGAGACACGATGAAATTTCAAAAAAGATGCCAAGCAGGAGAATGGGATCCACCGGGCCAAATCCCATGTGTTCCACCGATCAGGATTCCCAGACCAGAACCTCGTTTTCCTGATGATCCAGACTTTCCTGAAGACGAAGTCTGCATACGCTCCTAGTAGGGATTTAATGACATGAAAGATGTAAGCCTTCCCAGTATTCCTGAAAGGCACGACCCAATGTCGTTCGAGGAGGCTATTGATGGCACCTGTTACATGGTTAGGTACATGCAACTGCAGCAAAGACTTTTTAGCAGGATGGCCAACGTGTTCACGTTCACCAGTCTTTTTGGCGGTAGTGCTGCTTTTGCAGGAGTCATCACTGAGCACACGGTTTTGACCGCTACCAGTGGTGTCATTGTTGCAGTAAGTACCATGCTGGATTTTGTAATAGATCCCAAAAAGCACGCAGCTCAATGTCGCAAGGCAAGGAGACGCTTTCAGAAGCTCTACATGAAGAAAGCTGCTTACAGCTTTGAAGAATACGAATGTGAAACGTGCAGGATCGCTTTGATCGACTTCCCCGATATAGAAGGCCTTCGTAGGCCTGCTTTTAACGATACCTGTGTGCAGCTCGGGCGCACAAAAGGAGTGGTTGTTCTCAACAAGTGGGAACGCTTATTGAGGCTGATCACTTAGAGCTTGATTTAAAACGAACATTACCCTCCATCGCTTGGGGAGCATTGCATTACTTCCCATGTGATATTGGTGAATAGGCGGAGCCTTTATCATAGCAATTCCCAGAAATAGAAAGCCCAGCCTCAGGCCAAAGAAGAATTGAGCAAAGTCACCCAATATCGCTATATTGGTGGCTTCTAAACTAGGGATAAGGGGAAAGCGTTGGACAAGGCCGCCTACCACAAGCGTTGGGATCAGCTCGAGCAGATGCAGAGGGAATACAGCAACCTGCCAGAATCGGGCGTCGAAAACCTCGAAGCACTGCACAAAATGCTGGTTAACACTTTCCGAGAGTTTGTCGTTGCTTGTTATTGCGACCACTGGCGTGACGCCTACCGAGGCGCTGCGTTCCCCCTTGACTCCGATCGAGAGGTACTAATAGCCCGCGCCATCAAAGCTCACCACTGGACACCGGGGATTGCCACCAGCCTCTCCAGCTACGACCTTGCCCTTTCTCTCATTGATGAGCTGGCGACGTTCACACTGACAGAAATGGCCGTTCACGTGTCGTATATGAACCTGCAGGCACTGCCCAAGGCAGATTACCAAGCACTCATTCAACCGCATGAATGACAGTTGATCTGCATCAGTCCCTCGGACGCTCGCTCGGGAATAGGAAGTCATGCTGGTGCCCGGTACAGTGACAATTGCGACCCCATCCACCCATAGAAAAACATCGACGTATGCTGATCAGCGGCAACTGCTGAATCTTTGATTAGCTCCACCTCTTCAAAATACCAAAGCCTAGACATTGGTCTTAATCCCATTGATTCGTTTTCAAATAGAGAATAGCTTTATAAATGTTGACGTCAACATAAAGGCTTTCAACCCACTCGGCATGCGCCTTGGAGATGAACCAGAGACGAGTAAGCACAAAAGTAGACCGTGCTACCTCGGGATCATTCACAAGCCACTCCAGAAACCAAACGGCCTCGTCAATCGAGGAACCTGAATATAGGAGATTATAAGATGACCAATGAACTCACTGGAAAAGTTGCTGCCGTTACTGGCGCAGCATCAGGTATCGGGCTTGCCACTACCAAGGCCATGATTGACGCTGGTGCCAAAGTGGTCATGATTGATAGAGATGAGGCTGCGCTGAAAACCATCTGTGAAGAACTTGGCGAAGCTGCATTTCCCCTAGTTATTGACCTACTTGACCCACAGGACTGCGACACTCTCCTCTCACAAATCTTAGAGAAGGCAGGACAGTTAGATATCTTTCATGCTAATGCGGGTAGTTATATCGGCGGCGATTTGATCGACACCTCCCTGCCGCCATCGACAGAATGCTGAACCTCAATGTTAATGTGGTGATTAAAAATGTCCATAACGTCTTACCCTACATGATCGAACGTCGCACGGGCGATATTATGGTGACAAGCTCCGTTGCGGGGCACTTTCCGGTTCCCTGGGAGCCAGTCTATGCTTCCTCCAAGTGGGCCATCAATAGCTTCGTTCAGACTACTCGTCGTCAGATCAACAAGCACGGTATCCGCATGGCGTCGGTGTCTCCCGGGCCTGTAAATAGTGCATTGCTCGCCGATTGGCCAGAAGAAAATCTACGCAAGGCAAAAGAATCCGGCAGCATTATCGAACCAACGGATGTATCTGATGCGATTATGTTCATGCTTACTCGCCCCCGAAATGTAACCATCCGAGATATGGTTGTTTTGCCTAGCAACTTTGATATGTAGGAAGTATTCAATCCAGCAACTATTAAGGTGTTTCTTTAGCTTAATCAGATCAACCAGCCTTACAACCTCTTACAGTTTTGAATAAACACTTCGCATGAACGCTTTGATCATTTGTAAAATCCTAGAGGAATAGACATTGGTCGTATGACCGTTGACCAACCTCTAAAGGGCACATAGTCTTCAAATTGTTGACGTTAACATTAAGAGCTTTGTCAACATTGAAAAACCTTTAAGAGAAACAATAACAATCACGGAGTTAACAATGAAAATTAATAAGATCACCGCAAATTTTCGCAAAACGGCTCTTGTCGCCGCCTGCGCAGCCGCCTTTGTAGCAGGAACCGCAGCAGCCGATGAGCATACTCTGACAATCGGCATGTCCTTCCAGGAGCTCAACAACGAGTATTTTGTGACCATGCAGGAGGCACTCGAGACCGCCGCAGAGAGCCTGGGGCTGAGGTGATTGTCACCGATGCACGCCATGATGTCTCCAAGCAGGTCAGCGACGTAGAGGACATGATCCAACGTGGCATCGATATCCTGCTGCTCAACCCTGCCGACTCCGTCGGGGTTGAAACGGCGGTGTTGTCTGCCCGAGAAGCAGGCGTCACCACGGTCGCGATCGATGCCCAGGCAGAGGGCCCAGTGGATGGCTTCGTGGGTTCCAAGAACTATGACGCCGGCTACTTAGCCTGCGAATACCTCGCCCAACAACTCGATGGTGAAGGTCAGGTAGCCCTACTGGATGGCATTCCGGTTGTGCCGATCCTGCAACGTATTGAAGGCTGCTCCGACGCGCTTAATGAGTACGATGGCATCGAGATCGTAACCAAAAGAATGGCCGTCAGGAGCGTACCCATGCGATGACAGTCACCGAGAACATCATCCAGGCAAACCCGGATCTAAATGGTCTCTTCAGCGTCAACGATATCGGCGCGCTGGGCGCTCTGATAGCCATTGAGGCCAGTGGTCAGGACATCAAGCTGGTCAGCGTCGACGGTCATCCCGAGGCAGTAGCGGAGATCCAGAAGGCTGATTCCCCGTTCATCGCCACCTCAGCGCAATATCCCGCAGACATGGTGCGTGTAGGGCTCGGCCTGGCGCTGGCTAAGCACTGGGGTGCAGAAACTGCGCCCGCGGAAATTCCCATCGACGTACAACTGATCGACCGCGACAAGGCCGCTGACTTTAGCTGGTAACCCCTCCCACCGACGATGATGACGTGTGCTGCCCCTACGGGCGGCACACGAGGGTATCCCTATGACTCCATTACTTTCCCTGAGACACATCTCGAAGTCATTTCCCGGGGTGAGGGCCCTCACGGATGTATCGCTCGATGTCCATGCTGGCGAGGTGCATGCTTTACTTGGCGAAAACGGAGCCGGCAAGTCGACTCTGATGAAAATTCTCTGCGGCATCTACCGACAAGATGAAGGTGAGATCAACATCAATGGCGAGGTATGCAATTTCCATGGCTACCAAGACGCCCTTAACGCGGGCATCGGTATCATCTTCCAGGAATTCAGCCTGATCCCCGACCTGGACGCCGTGGATAATATCTTCCTTGGGCGTGAATTGCGTAACAGATTCGGGCTGCGAGACCGGCGCAGCATGATCGCCGAGGCGCAGCACCTGCTAGACCGCCTCAAGGTCTCGATCCCTTAGACCGCCCCATCGCCGACTTGAGTGTCGCCGACCAGCAGTTCATCGAGATCGCCAAGGCCCTGTCACTGAAAGCGCGCATCCTAATCCTCGACGAGCCGACAGCAACCCTCACGCCTAGCGAAGCAGATCACCTGTTCACCATCATGCGAAAACTGCGCGAGCAACAGGTCGGCATGGTATTCATATCACACCACATGGAAGAGATATTCACCATCTGTGATCGTGTCACCGTGATGCGTGACGGTGAGAAGGTCGACGACTGCGACGTCGTCTCGACTACCCCCGACGACCTAATCGAGAAAATGGTCGGCCGCCGTGTTGAGAATCTTTATCCCGAACAGCGTAGCGATGCCGATTATAACGATGTGGTATTAGACATTGAATCCCTGCGCCTTGACGTCAATGGCCCCGAACACTCATTGAAGCTCTACCGCGGCGAGATCCTCGGCTTTGCTGGCTTAGTGGGGTCGGGCCGCACAGAACTGGCTATGGGGCTGATCGGTGCGACGCGCCCCGTGCATGCCAAAATTCTTATGGAGGGCAAGCCAACTAAACTCCTACACCCCGCCACCGCCCTGAAGCAGGGGATCGGCCTTCTACCGGAAAGCCGAAAGATCCAGGGATTGATCCTGCCGTTCTCTTGTCGCGAAAACATCACCCTGAACAATCTGACACAATTTCAGAGTGCTTTGCCATTGATCAAGCGCCGCCAAGAGTCCAGTACTGCCGCCGATCTGATGAAGGCAGTCCGTGTCAAGGCTCCCAGCCCCGAAACCCCAGTGGGCAATCTCAGCGGCGGCAACCAGCAGAAGGTTGTTATCGCCCGCTGGCTGGGCCACCAGTGTAAGGTGCTGATCTTCGATGAGCCCACCCGCGGCATTGACGTCGGCGCCAAGTCAGAGATCTACGCCTTAATGAAAGAGCTCACTGCCCGAGGCGTGTCGATCATCATGATTTCGTCCGAACTCCCGGAAATTCTTGGTCTATGCGATCGCGCAGCGGTCTTCTACCAGGGACAGATCGCCGCCGAACTGCAAGGCAACGATCTCAATTCACAATCCATCATGCATCACGCCACGGGGGGACTCAGCTCATGAGCCAGCTCGACTCAATACCCGGCAACACTCACCAGCCCCTCAAGATGCGGCTGGCCAGTTGGCGCCGTACTCCAATCTTCTACCCGCTGATCGGTTTCATCGTCGTTTTCATTGCCATGTCGACCATCAACGACAACTTTCTAACCATAAGCAACCAAGCCAATCTGGTGCGTCAGACCTCGATCATCGCCATCATAGCTGTGGGGATGAGCCTAGCTATTCTCACCGGCGGCATCGACCTTTCCGTGGGCCCGGTAATGGCCTTGTCGGGAACGGTAATGGCTGGGCTGATGGTGGCGGGGGTTCCTCCGTCGCTAGCCATCCTGCTAGGCGTATTGGTAGGTGCAGGTTTCGGAGCTTTCAATGGCTTTTTTGTTGCTTTTGCGGGCATGCCACCCATCATCGTCACTTTGGCCACTATGGGGATTGCCCGCGGGCTTGGCTTGATATACACCGGAGGCTACCCAATTTCCGGCCTCCCCCCGGAATTTGCCTTCTTTGGTCGCGGCAGCTTGGCCGGCATCGAAACCCCGATACTGATCATGATCAGCGTCTACGCACTCGGCTTTTTGCTGCTCCACCATACTGCGACCGGACGCTACCTGTATGCCATTGGCGGCAATGAGGAAGCGACTCGGCTATCCGGTATCCGAGTGTCCCGCTACAAGTTGCTGGTCTACACCCTGAGTGGCACGACTGCGGCCATTGCCGGGTTGATCTTGACCTCTCGGTTGATGAGCGGCCAACCCAACGCCGGGATCGGCTTCGAGCTCGACGCCATCGCCGCCGTAGTACTGGGCGGCGCCGCTATCACCGGTGGGCGAGGAATGATTCTAGGCACACTGGTAGGCGCCATGCTACTTGGCGTGCTCAACAACGGCCTTAACCTGATGGGGGTATCGCCCTACCTTCAAAACGTTATCAAGGGCCTGATTATCCTGTTGGCGATCTACATTAGCCGCAAGCGGACTCCCTGAGACCCTGCTCATGCCGATCATGCATCGGCTAAATGCCAACCACAAATCGAGCGAGTGACGCTACATCATGAACTTCGAACTCCACAACCAACGCATCCTCGTTACGGGAGCGACCAGCGGCATCGGCCTCGATATCGCGCGGTCTCTGGCTGAACTCGGTGCCGAACTGGTGCTGTTTGGTCGCAACCGGGATCAGCTAGCCAAACTTGAGAAAGAGCTGGGGGCACGCACCCTGGCCGTAGACATCACCGATGAGGCCGCGGTTGTCGTGGCCTTCGCCGAGATGCCCGTCCTCGATGGCCTGGTCAATTGTGCCGGTATCTCGATCCTCGACGACGTCTTGGATTTCAAGGCGAAAGATATCGAGAACATTATGAACACGAACGTCACTGCCAGTGCCGTGGTGGCACGGGAAGCGGCTCGCCACATGATCGCGCACGGCCGTCAGGGCAGCATTGTCAACGTCTCAAGCCAAGCATCCATGGCCGCTCTGCCCGGCCACCTAGGCTATTGCGCGTCTAAAGCAGCCATGGATGCCATGACTCGTGTGCTGTGCCTCGAGCTGGGTTCCAAAGGCATCCGCGTCAACAGTGTCAACCCGACGGTGACCCTGACCCCCATGGCCGAACGTGCCTGGGCCGATCCCGCCAAGCGCAACCCGATGCTGGCCGCCATTCCCCTAGGGCGCTTTGCCACTCCCAGGGAAGTCGCCCTTCCGGTTGCCTTCCTTCTCAGCCCGGCCGCGTCGATGATCAGCGGAGCCTGCCTGCCGGTCGATGGAGGCTTCACGTCTCACTAGCCCCAAAAAGGAACCTGACATGTATATCGGTGTGGACTGTGGTGCTCAGAGCCTCTTGACGAGAACCCCGAACCCGACCGCGTCGCTGCCTATGACCAGGCCATTACGGCTGAACACCCATCCCTATGCCTTACATAACCGACCACTTATTCGAGGAAGATACTTCATGACCCAACGACTTGACGCCCTTCGTCAGCACTCTATGGTGGTCGCAGACACCGGCGACCTTGACGCCATCAAACGCTATCAACCCCATGATGCCACCACCAATCCCTCGCTAATCCTCAAGGCTTTCGATCTGCCGGGCTACCAGGCACTGATCGATCAGGAACTCGCGGCGGTCAAGTCCGAGGATAACGGCCGGCGAGAAGCGCATGCCGTAGATCGCCTTGCCGTGGCCATGGGTAGCGAGATCGCCAAGCTGGTGCCCGGCCGTGTTTCCACCGAGGTAGCCGCCAAGCTGTCCTTCGACACCCAGGCCAGCATACGCAAGGCCCATGAGCTGATCGAGCTCTACGAGCAACGCGGCGTGTCCAAGGATCGAGTGCTGATCAAGCTGGCATCAACCTGGGAAGGCATCTGCGCCGCCGAGGTGCTGGAGAAAGAGGGCATCAACTGCAACCTGACGCTGCTGTTCAGCGACGCCCAGGCCAAAGCTTGTTTCGATGCTGGCGTTTTCCTCGTCTCACCGTTCGTCGGCCGTGTCACTGACTGGTACAAAAAGGAGACTGGCCAGAATTTCCCCCCCGAGAACGACCCTGGGGTGCAATTCGTACGCGGCGTCTGCGAACGGGTCAGCCAGGGCGGCTTCGACACCGTGGTGATGGGCGCGAGCTTTCGCACTGTCGACCAGGTGCTGGCGCTCGCCGGCTGTCCCGACTAACCATCTCACCTACGCTGCTTGAGGAACTCGCTACCGCAACGGGCGCGGTGGAACCCAAGGTGTTAATGACACGCAACGGTGGCCCTCGTCCTACCCCACTCTCAGAGTCCGCCTTCCGTTGGGATCACAACAAGGATGCCATGGCCAATGACAAACTGGCCGAGGGGATACGGCGCTTCGCCGATGATCAGGAACGCCTGGAGGAACTGATCGCCGACCGTTTGGCGACTCTCTGAGCTCGTAACCTGAACTGCAACTAGCCGCCGATTGGGAATCCTTACGCCAAGTCCGGCCAACCCGCTATGGGCCAACCGCCACCGCTTCGTGCTCTCCGAGGGTATGATGCACGACGAAAGCTGATGACTATCAGTTACCGCCGGAGGATATAAGTGTGGCGGAGATCACGACCTCACGGCCGGCGGCCATGGGATCCTCAATCTGTTCAAAGAGTATGCGAAATGCCTCGTGCCCTAACCGGTAGGTGTCATGCGCAGCACAAGGCACTGACACCTCGAAGATATCAGCATAAGGCAAACGGTCGACCCCCAATACCATCACATCGTCCCGAGACACACGTGCATCATGCAGGGCACGCATGGCGCCCAAAGTAATCAGCTGATTGAACCCAAACACGGCTTCGGGGAGTTTGCCCTGGCGTAGGTAATCGGCCATATCGCGATAGGCCGGTTGCAAGGTGTAGTCCCCGGGGCGCTGCTCCAACACTAAGGAGACGCCCGCCACGTCAAAGGCTGTCTTCAGGCCGATCAGCCGGTCTTGGGTGATCCGCGAGTCACGCGGCCCCGTCAACGCAAGCACCCGGCGGATGTCCTTCTTCACAAGCAGTTCACCAAGCAGACTCCCGGCAAGACGGTTGTCCAGTACCACACGGCTGAAGTCGGATACGTTCAAGGTACGATCCAGCATAACCACTGGTAAGCGGGTAGCACGCAAGCGATCAAGGTAAGCGGGGCGATAGGCGGCAGCGTCGGAGACGGGCGAAAGGATGATGCCGGCTACCTGATAGCTGAGCAGGGTTTCGATCGCCACTTCCTCGCGCTGTGGCGAGCCATCTGTATCAATCAGAATGATGGTGTAGTCACGCTCCTCGGCCGCACGAGAAACTGCCTTGATCACCTCGCTATAAAAGGGATTATCCACGCTTGCTGTGACTAGGCCAATCAGCCGGTTCTTACGACTCCGAAGATGGCTCGCAAAAGCATTAGGGACATACCCCAGTTCCTTCGCAGCGGCGAGGATCTTCTCCCGAGTCGCTACTTTCACCTTGTCAGGATTGTTCAAGGCACGCGACACCGTCATATTGGTCATGCCCACATGTTCGGCGATGTCGGTGATAGTAACCTTGTGGCGACTTACCATACTTTACTCTGTTGTGAATTTTATCGTTTTGATATGACCCCTCGCTGTACCCAACGAAGTAGCACCAGCGTCGTAAGGATACTACGCAAGGTCTGCTCACGAAAATGGGGATGATTTATGGATGTAACCTACCGGCAGGGATCCGAACCCTGGATAGGCTATTAACCTATGCCGGTTTTCAACACACCGAGGCTATGCTGCTACTTAATCTAACCAACTGATAATTTAATGTTTATTCGTTTGGTGCAACGTGACTCAATGGCATAAAAGGCACATAACGTGCTGTTACTTACGTCAGCAGAGGGACGCGCTCAACTGTTCAGGAGCGCTCAATCGCCTCCCAAAATATCTATTCTCACCCCTGCCGACCTAAAACAGATTAATGAGGAGGAGATTGAAGGTGCAGAGTGATGACTTTATGACCGGTGAAGAGCTTGGCAATACGCTGCTGGCATCAATAAGACAAATGAAGCAAGGCAAAGCAGCTCGCGAGACGCAAGTAGAAGTACCCAAGGCCGCAGAAATTCGCCATCGAATAGACCTCTCTCAAGCTGAGTTTGCTAAGCTGCTGGATGTAAGCCCTGGTACGCTTCGCGGCTGGGAACAAGGCCGTCGTGTGCCTACCGGTACTGCACGTACACTGCTACGAGTAGCTGAAAAACATCCTGAAGCGCTGACTGACCTCTCTTAATGAAGCAGGAAAGCCTTACACCTAAGCCTGGTTCATCTATATAAACAGTTGAAATTTAGCTGCTGTTAAAAAACCAAAAAATTACCCTCACGCCCAATGAGGCTCGCCCTACTTGTTGCTAAGTCACTGGCAGATATGGCCTCTGTTAACGTCTGATGATTTATCCCCGCCATGCCGACGCCTATCCGCTTCCTGTTCGGCTAGGCCCTCGTTGAGTCAGCGTTTTGCCTCAGGCTGCCTTTAGATATCCCTCGCGAGAGACTCCGCGCAATACTAAATTTCGCCACCTAGGGGTAGGAAGATAATCGTAAAATCCATATCAAAGCGTTTATCAAGCTAGTAGCGCCCTTATCAGGCGGATCAGATCCAGCGGATCATTAAGTCAACGACCCACCACGCCCAGGAATGGTTCAGCGGTAAATGCGGTTCAGCCGTGCAAGTACCCCCAAGCTGACTTCGACAATCGGCGCGACTCACTTTCTCAGCGGCGATTAACGTAAATATGAGTACCACTCACCCTATCACCGCCATAATGCTGTACTATTACCCATTAATAACAAAATAATCTATTCTTATTCCTGAAAAAAAACTCACTTCTCAGGAGCTCGACATGTACAACGAAACTTCCCAACCAGTAATGCCACAAATTAACCGTCCAGCACCGGCTTTTACCGCGAAAACCACTCATGGTGAAAAGTCGCTCACTGACTATTTAGGTAAATGGCTGGTTTTATTCGCCCACCCGTCGGACTTTACCCCTGTATGCACCACGGAATTTTCGGCATTTGCGAATTACGAAGAACAGTTCAAAGAGGTCAACACGGAGTTGCTGGGCCTTTCCATCGATAGCATCCACTCACACATCGCCTGGACACGCAGCATTAAAGATAACTTCGGGGTTGAAATTACCTTCCCGATTATTGCTGATCTCAACATGAAAGTGGCAAATGCCTACGGAATGATTCAGCCAGGTGCCAGCGACACCGCTGCGGTTCGCGCTACTTTTGTGATTGACCCAGAGGGTGTACTGCGTGCCATGTTGTACTACCCGATGACCAACGGCCGCTCGGTGGAAGAAGTGCTTCG
This sequence comes from Halomonas sp. PA16-9, assembly GCF_009728585.1. NCBI lineage: Bacteria > Pseudomonadati > Pseudomonadota > Gammaproteobacteria > Oceanospirillales > Halomonadaceae > Halomonas > Halomonas sp. PA16-9. Next base: position 2,657,872 of record NZ_CP040451.1, read on the forward strand.
CCTGGTTAAGTCCTTACAAACAAGCGATGAGCATGGGGTGGCGACACCAGAAGCTTGGTTGCCCGGCCAGCCAGTCATCGTTCCACCGCCCCACACCTCGCAAGATGCGGAAGCCCGTCAATCAGAAGGCTATGAATACACCGACTGGTACTTCTGCAAAAAGACACTTGAATGCTGAAAGCTCCTCACCCTGATATCCCTCAATTCTTAGGAGGACTACGCATGAATACCTTTAAGCTTTCAAAGCACACTGGAACAGGCAAGCCCGATGTCGCCGGTTTTTTGACCCACGTACCTTTAGCATCCAGTACGTGGTGAGCGACCCCGCTACCAAGCAGTGTGCGATTATCGACCCCGTATTGGATTTTGACGAAAAGTCCGGCGCAACCGCGACCCACTGCGCCGATGAACTGCTGACCTATATCGAAAAAGAGGGGCTGTCGGTGGTGTGGATTCTCGATACCCACCCACACGCCGACCACTTCTCTGCAGCACACTATTTGAAAGAAAAAACAGGTGCTCCCACGGCTATTGGGCAGCATGTCACCAAAGTGCAGACACTTTGGAAGGAGATCTATCACTGGCCAGAAATGCCTACCGATGGCAGCCAGTGGGACACACTGTTTAGTGAAGGCGCCACCTTTAACATCGGTGAACTTAATGCTCGCGTACTTTACTCGCCCGGCCATACGCTGGCCTCGATTACCTATGTGATTGGCGATACGGCCTTCGTGCACGACACTCTATTCCAGCCAGACTTTGGTACCGCTCGGGCGGATTTCCCCGGTGGAGATGCCAAAGAACTGTGGCACTCCATTCAACAGATTCTATCGCTGCCCGCTAACACCCGGCTGTTTACCGGGCACGACTATATGCCCGATGACCGCGAGCCCCAGTGGGAAAGCACGGTCGCTGAGCAGCGTAAACATAACCCACACTTAGTCAACATGAGTGGAACGGGTTACCTCTCTCTACGCCACAAGCGCGATAGTGAATTGCCCATGCCCAAACTGATTTTGCACGCCCTACAGGTCAACACGCGTGGTGGAAGACTGCCGGAGCCTGAAGCTAATGGTAAGCGCTACCTAAAAATCCCTCTGGATGCCCTGGAAGACGCCGCTTGGGATTAATAAGCCACTAATTTTCAGAACCTCTACGATAGAAGGAGCATGACCATGCAAACGCACCCTTTAGAGACCGATGTCGAGATTACCTCGGCGCTCACGGTAGAAGAGCTTGAGCAAGTAAAAGCAAAAGGCTTCAAGACGGTTATTTGTAACTGCAAGCCTGGAGAAAGCGCTGAGTTTACGGGTGAAGACGCCTACCGTCGAAAAGCAGCAGACATTGGCCTTCAGTGGGTGCACATTCCTGTCACACCCGGTGATTATAGCCAAGCGGATATTGCCGCCTTTGCTGAGGCGTTACAGCAACTTCCCCGGCCTATTTTGGCTTTCTGCCGCACCGGTAAGCGGGCTACCCATCTATGGGCCTACGCTAAGCGTCAAACGGAGCAGTGCGACCTGGCTGAACTATTTGACGCTGCAAAAGCAGCAGGCTTCGATTTGGAAGAGCACCGACAAGGGCTCGAAGATCAACAAACCTAACAGTGCGACGACATTAGTCGTGATTACGCTATATCAGCAGGCGAGTACGTCACATGAGCATTGAGCGTTGGGTGCCACTGTTCGGCTGGCTACGCAGCTATAACCGGAAGCTACTCTCTCGGGATGCTCTGGCTGCGATAATTGTTACGCTAATGCTGGTGCCGCAGGCGCTGGCCTACGCTCTTTTGGCGGGGCTACCGCCGGAAATGGGCCTCTATGCCAGCATGCTGCCACTGGTTCTGTATGCCATTTTTGGTACCAGCGCTAGCTTAGCGGTGGGGCCTGTCGCCGTAGCGGCACTAATGACCGCTTCGGCGCTGAGTAATTTTGCTTCCCCTGGCAGCCCGGAATACATTGGGGCAGCGTTGGTGTTGGCGGCGCTTTCAGGTCTGATATTGATCGCCATGGGTGTGCTGCGGCTGGGTTTTTTAGTTAATTTCTTGAGCCATCCGGTAATTTCGGGATTTATAACGGCTTCGGGCATATTGATTGCGATTAGCCAGCTTAGACATATACTCGGCGTAGAAGCATCTGGCCATAACGTCATTGACCTTATAGGGGCGCTACTGAGCCAGTGGCAGCAGGTCAATATAACGACACTGCTGATCGGACTAGGAGTGTGGAGCTTTCTGCTAATGTGCCGCAAGCGGTTAAATACGTGGCTGACGGCTATCGGCGTTTCTGCCAGCATTGCCGGACTCATCGTGAAAGCCGCTCCGATCTCGGCGGTGATTGTCACCACATTTCTGGCCTGGGGGCTAAACCTAGAGCAGCGTGGAGTAGCACTAGTTGGTGCGGTACCCAGCGGTCTACCTGCCCTTGCACTGCCCAACCTGGATCAATCGCTGTGGCTTAGCCTATTACCCGCAGCACTGCTGATTAGCCTGGTGGGCTTTGTGGAATCGGTATCGGTGGCGCAAACACTGGCTGCCAAGCGCCGCCAGCGTATAGATCCTAATCAAGAGTTAATGGCACTAGGCATGGCTAATCTGGGCGCTGGTATCAGCGGCGGCTCGCCGGTGTCTGGCGGTTTTTCCCGCTCGGTAGTCAACTTTGAAGCAGGCGCGGCAACACCGCTGGCCGGAGCATTCACGGCGCTGGGCATTATGCTTTCCACACTACTGCTAACCGACCTACTGGCATTCTTACCCACAGCGACCCTGGCAGCTACCATTATTGTGGCGGTCGGCACGCTGATTGACCTACCGGCGGTGAAACGTACTTGGCAATACTCCCGTAGCGATGGCTTGGCCATGGTGGCCACCCTACTGCTCACTCTGCTGCACAGCGTGGAGCTAGGCATTATAAGCGGCGTAGTGCTCTCGCTTGGGCTGCATCTATACCGTACCAGCCAGCCCCACAGCGCGGTGATTGGCCGCGTGCCGGGCACCGAGCACTTTCGTAACGTCAAGCGCCATCAGGTCGAAACCGATGAGAACGTTGCGATGCTGCGCATCGATGAAAGCCTATACTTCGCCAATGCCCGTTATTTGGAAGACACCGTCATGGCCTTGGCCGCCCGCTCACCCTCGCTTAAGCATATTGTGCTGACTTGCCAAGCAGTTAACGTGATTGATGCGTCTGCGCTCGAAAGCCTAGAGGCGATCAACGCGCGACTAAACGATTCAGGTGCCAAGCTGCACCTAGCGGAAGTAAAAGGGCCAGTGATGGATCGGTTACAACACACTGACTTCTGTCGCGAGCTAACCGGGCAGGTGTTTTTTACGACTTTTGATGCTTGGCAGGCACTGGCCCATCCCGCCGAAGCCAACTCACCACTCTTGCCAACACAACGAGAGGAGACAACGTCATGCAACAGCGACACGCCAAGATAGCCATTATTGGTGCAGGTAGCGCTGGCCTTAGCGCGTGGCACGCTGCACGCAAGCATACCGACGAGGTAGTACTAATAGAAGCAGGAACCTATGGCACGACCTGCGCCCGAGTGGGTTGCATGCCCTCTAAGCTACTTATCGCCGCTGCCAATGCAGCACACAATGCGCGCAAAGCGGAGATGTTTGGTGTCACTGCCAATCAGGTAGTGATCGATGGCGAAGCTGTTATGGCAAGAGTCAAACATGAGCGCGATCGCTTCGTCAGTAATGTACTGAAATCGATGAAAACGATTCCTGAATCCAACCTGCTGAGTGGCCACGCGCGTTTTATTGATCCACATACATTGGTCATAGATGAGCATACCCGGCTTACCGCCGAGGCCATCATCATTGCCACGGGTTCGCGGCCCACATGGCCAAAGCTGCTGGAAGGCGCTGGCGATCGGTTAATCATTAATGATGACGTGTTCAACTGGGAAACGTTGCCTGCATCAGTCGCTGTGATCGGTCCTGGCGTTATTGGCATGGAGCTTGGTCAAGCGCTTAGCCGATTAGGTGTGAGAACTCGTACGTTTGGCGTGGGGGGTGCGATTGGGCCTTTTCAATCTGAAAAACTCCGGCAACTGGCGGACGAGACATTCAATCGCGAGCTGTATCTGGATCCTGATGCCAATCTCGACAAGATTGAACATACCGATAACGCCGTTGCCATTACGTTTTTCGAACGTGACCGGGGGCAAAAACTCACCGAAACATTCAAGTATGTCCTGGCCGCAACAGGGCGTCGGCCCAACGTGGATCAGCTAGCCATCGAGCAGGCCGGACTCAAGCTGAATAAACACGGCGTACCTGAATTTAATCGCTTTACTTTGCAATGCCTAAGTACACAAAACACACCAAGCCATATTTTTATCGCAGGTGATGCAAATCAGTCGGTACCGCTACTGCACGAAGCCATCACAGAAGGCAAAATCGCAGGACGAAATGCCGCTCATTTGGATGATGTGCAAGTGGGTCAGCGTAACGTCCCCCTGGCGATTGTATTTACCGAACCCCAGATGGCAATTGTGGGTGAGAGTCGCGCTACGTTAGACACTCGTTATGGCGGCTGCGGCTGCATAGCTGAAGGCGGAGTTTCCTTTGCTGATCAAGGCCGTGCACTGGTCATGGGGGAACATAAAGGTTATTTCGAGCTATATGCGGAGCACGGCAGCGGACAGTTTTTAGGCGCGGAGCTATTCGGGCCCCAGGTTGAGCACATAGCCCATTTGCTTGCCTGGGCACTGGAGCAAAAGCTAACCGTCAGCCAGATGCTCGCTATGCCCTTTTACCATCCGGTACTTGAAGAGGGTTTAAGGTCAGGGTTGCGCGATTTACAGGCAAATCTCCAACAAGGGCCTGCCATTACTGAGCACTGTATGGAGTGTGGCCCAGGCGATTAAGGAAATGACTAAAATAACTAACCTCCCTCCCTAATCAGCCTCATTCATCTTGGCGGCCAAGTCCTGCGTCTGCTTGCGGGGCTTTATTACACTAGGATAGCAATTTTAAGCGGCTAACCGCAGCGCAAAGCCAATAAGCAGCGTTCCAAACACCCATCGCTGAAATATTTGCCGTTTCTGCTGGCTGGCAAACCAGCGTTGCATCTGCGCTCCCAGGCAAGCATATAGCACATCATAGAGCAGCCCCACCCCCACTAGCACCGCCCCCAGTAAAGTGAACTGAAGTGCGACGGCACCTTGCTGGGTATGTATAAATTGGGGCAGTAACACCGAACAAAAAAGCAGCGATTTCGGGTTCAGCAAATTAGTTAGAAGCCCTCGACGCCAAGCTAGATAATAGCTGCCTTTGAGTGATGCTTGGTGATGATTACTATCAGAGCTATGCCGACTACGGATAAGTTGCACACCTACCCAAACCAGGTAAGCTGCGCCCAAGTAACGAACCACATCAAATAGCCACGGGGCGGCGGTAAATAGCGCCGCTAGACCCAACCCTGCTAATGTCACATGCAGCCCTCGGGCTATGCCTAGCCCTAGCGCTGTGGCTAGCCCATGACCACGCCCTGAGAGCTACTGGTATGCAACACAAGCAACATATCGGGACCAGGAATTAGGTAAACAATGGCTAATGCACTAATAAAAAGACCAATTTCCATCGCTGCTTCCTTAAGGTCACAAATAGTGTCTTCGCAAGCGCTATGGTACCTTTAAAGAGATGAGCGTTTTCTTGCCATTTTGACTTTAAAAATGATATTTATTGGTATTTTGTGTCAATTTTTAACAGGAAAATAATCACTCATGCCAATTGGTCAGTTAGACGCTATCGACCGCCGCATTCTTGCATTGCTCCAAGGTGATGCCCGTTTAACGAATGTGGAGCTCGCGGAGAAAGTAAACTTGTCGCCATCTCCCTGTTTACGCCGAGTGCGACGCTTAGAAGCTAGCGGTATTATCCGTGGTTACCATGCTGAGCTTGATCGGCGAGGGGTCGGGCTTGAGCTAACGGTGTTTGTGGGTATCAAGGTTGAACGTCACCATGAAGAGCAGGCTAATGCCTTCCGTGAGGCAGTAGTCAATCTGCCAGAAGTCGTCACTGCGCACTTAGTCTCTGGGGAGTCTGATTTTTTACTGCAGGTGGTGGTACCTAGTTTGGCGGCTTATGAGGCGTTTCTAACGGGGACACTGCTTCGCCTACCTGGGTGAGTGATATTCGCAGTAACTTTGCTATCCAGCCCGTGAAAGAGTATGGCACCTTACCATTAGCTAACAACAATAAGACCTAGTTGTGAAACTTATTGATAGTGGCGCGCTCGTTTGATGCAATTTAACGCTAAACCCACGAATACCCATATGAAAAAGGTGATTAGCCAAAGCCTGGCTATTCCCCTCACCAGTAGCCGCATAAAGTCAGCCTACAGCGGCGCTTGATTTGGGTACTGTGAGCCAGTAACGCCTTAAGATATCCGAGTTGTCATCTTGTTTTTAAGTTTTCTCCTTCTGAATCCACCAAGCCTAACTGTTTTCTCGGGGGCCTAGGCAATGGGGCAATGCTTGTCCTGGTCATTGAGAAAAAGACTCCCTCATAGTGACGTCATTTTACGACCACGAAAAATCATATGGACTTGATATGGATCAAGCTGCGGCCATATGCCTCGTGTTTTTAAGCAGAAAGAGGGCTATCCTTAAACGATGATATTTAAGTTATTACGTTAGAGGAAATAGTTATGAAAAGTTTTTTAGTGCCAATGGCTACCGTCATCGGAATCACGATGGCCTTAGGAGCCACACTCTCTATTGCAGACGAAGTCGAGGCCTACCGGGAAACAAACATTAGGTCTCTATGCCACGGCCATTGAGGCTCATAACCTCATGCAAGATAACGGTCGTGCTGTACTCATCGACGTACGCGACCCCATTGAGATCAAGTTTACTGGCTTCGCCGAGCCCACCGATATCCATGTGCCCTGGGTGCTAGCCGAGCGCGATAATTTCGATGAAGAAGCGAAGACTTGGCCAATGGTCAAAAATGCTGACTTCGAAGAGCAAGTAAGAGCAAAAATAGACGCTCTAGGCGTAAACAAAGAAGATCCGATCATTGTCATGTGTCGCTCCGGTGCCACCCGCAGCGCTCCCGCTGCCGATGTGATCGCCGAGATGGGATACAGCGAAGTCTATTCCATGACCGACGGTTTCGAGGGTGAAAAGCTCAAGGAGGGTAATTCCCAGGGCGTAAGAGCGCAGGATGGTTGGCGCAACTCGGGCCTTCCATGGAGCTATGACATTAACCCTGATGTGGCATGGCGCCCTGCCCACTAAGATTCAGATAAATGGGCCACTGCTTGATAACCAGCAGGGCCAAGATATTGATCAAACCCAACGAGGTGGCCGCATGACTACAACACATAAGACCAGCAATACGATCTTGGTACTGGCAGCTGCTACTGCTGCTATCGGTTTCTCTAGTTTCTCAATGGCTGACAGCCATGGTAGCAACGGAGCTGAAGATCAGGCCTTAGTTATCCTTACTAGCGATTCACTGCAGACCCAAAGCATGGCCATGATTCTATCCAACGCCATGCAGCAACAAGGCAGCCACCTGCATATACTGCTTTGTGATGCTGCTGGTGATTTGGCCGTCGGGGGATACGCAAGTGCTGACGCTATCAACACACCACCGAGCAACCCCGCAGGCCAAGTCAAACCGGAAGGCATGCTTAATATGCTTTTAGATAATGGCGCCACCGTGGATGTGTGTGCCATTTACCTGCCCAACAGCGAAAACGAAGAAGACGACCTTCTTGAAGGCGTGGGTGTGGCGGCACCTGGCCCCATCGCGGAAATGATGCGCGATCCGTCCATTCCTGTTTACAGTTTTTGAGTACCCAAATTGAAATTAAGGAGTCAATTATGAGTCGCAATGTCGGTGGTATCGATAAAATCTTACGCATCCTGATTGGGATTGACTGATCGTACTGGCCCTAACAGGCACTATCGGGGTGTGGGGCTGGATCGGCGCATTGCCGCTAGCCACCGGGCTATTTAACTTCTGCCCAGCTTATAGATTAATAGGCTTCAATACCTGCAAAACTAAATAGTGCCTATTAAGCAAACAAGACCATAGAAATAGCGCTTGCCATGTTTATTAGAGCAAGCGCTTTTTTATATATGTGCGCTAAAAATTACCCGTGTCGCCATTCAATTGTTTAATGCTAAATGAAACTCCGCATACAGAACAAACACTTAGCCATTTAACATTAAGGGAGCATTAAGAGATATACCCTAACCCATTGACACGTATCAATTTTTGCCTTTAACCAAAGGCGTATCCTAAGCGTATTCCGACCATTCGCCCATGCGAATGCCGTTTAATTCGCCAAGGAGGCGCTATGGACGCAATACGCCGTTCGCTCTTGGGTCAAATGGCACGTTTAAGCGCCGGCGCTGCGCTGATACCGTTTTCAAGCCTTGTCCAAGCTGACATCAATCAGCAACCTGCCCGCCGTGAAGGCGATCCCACTAAACGCTACGGCATGCTTGTCGATTTACGCCAGTGCATTGGCTGCCAGGCCTGTACGGTGTCGTGTCATATCGAAAACGCTGCACCGCTGGGCCAATTCCGCACCACGGTTTCCCAGTATGAAGTACAGCACCAGGAAAGCGGCGAGCTAGCCACCTTTATGCTGCCCCGGCTGTGTAACCACTGTGAAAACCCGCCCTGCGTCCCGGTCTGCCCCGTAGAAGCCACTTACCAGCAACAGGATGGCATTGTGGTGGTCGATAGTGACCGCTGTGTGGGATGTGCCTATTGCGTTAACGCCTGCCCCTACGATGCTCGCTTTATTAACCAACGCACTCAAACCGCCGACAAGTGCACCTTCTGTGCCCATCGTCTAGAAGCCGGTCTATTGCCCGCTTGCGTTGAGAGTTGCGTAGGTGGTGCCCGCGTGATTGGAGATATGCGCGATCCTCAAAGCCAAATCAGCCGCATGATTCACGAACATCGCGATGCATTGATGGTGCTACAACCCGAAAAACACACCCTTCCTCAGGTGTTCTACCTAGGCATGGATGAGCGCTTCACCACGCGTCCTACGGCAGAACCCGTCGCGCTCGAAGTACTCGATCCCCACGGTCAGGAGATGGGCTATGAATTCCACCATTGAGCTACTGGCACCGCGCTATGACATCGCCTGGTACCCGTGGGCGGTGCAGTACTTTTTTATGATTGCGGTTTCCTACGCCAGCCTGTGGCTAGCCGCCCCAGCACTGGTACTCGGCAAAAAAACCTGGCTGCCTACCGCGCGTCTGGCGCTAATCGCTTGCGTTAGCACTACGCTGGTCGCGCCCGTTGCGCTACTCGCGGATTTGCACCAGCCGCTGCGGTTCTGGCACTTCTACGCTTACGCCAATAGCCACTCGTGGATGTCGATTGGCAGCGTTGTTCTGCCGCTTTATTTGGTTAGCGTGCTTGGCCTTGCTTGGCTGGCATGGCGACCCGCGCTGCAGGCGCAGCGCAGCACACCAGGACTCAGCGGCATGATAGCTACTTGGCTTTCACTGGGCAGTGGCATAACGCCACGAGCACTGGTCGCCGTGGTAGGTCTGGCTGCACTGGGGCTTTCCAGCGGCATTATGCTTTACACCGGTGCGGAGCTGGCAATTGTAAAAGCCCGCCCGCTTTGGAACACCGTATGGCTACCGCCTATGCTAGCGACCACCGGGTTTATCGCTGCCTCCGGGCTGGTATTAGTGCTGAACCGGGTTAGTAGGCTTTGCTCGCAAACCGCTATACGACAGATGCTGTATGTGCTGCTAGTGACCTGTGCGCTAGCAGGCTTGATTGCGATTAGCTGGTTTTTGGATGGCGTGAATGCACACGTAGGCTCAGTTGCCGCCGCATTGGAATCCGTGAGCCATAGCGACTCGTGGCGCAATACCGCCCTATGGGAGGGATTACTGGCTTAGCGCTATTTGCCGCCGTGTTGTTTTTACTGACTCGCCCTACCCTGCGCCAGAAGCACGCGCGCGTTGTCCTAACCTCTAGCCAGCCAGCACTGTTTGCCTGGGCATGGTTGCTAGGCCTCGTAGCCATACACATGGGCTGGATGTTCCGCTGGGTAGTGCTGATGGATGTTCAGCATGTGGCCCGCAACAGCGCAGGCTTTCATCACTACGGCATTCCCGCGGGCTCTTCCGGTATTTTAGGCATTGTTGGCACCTTCGGCCTCTGGCTCGCCGCTATTCTACTGATTGAACTGTTTATTCCCTGGCGGCAGGCCCAACAGGGTGGCCTTATAGCAACGCCCACTCACGCTACCCAAGATGCTTCTACTCATTCTCTCACCGCGAAAAAAGGAGCGTCTAGTCATGCCTAAGTCTACTCAAGATCCGTCACGCCGCCGTTTTCTAAAAGGCGCTGCCACCGCTGGTGGTGCAGCCACCTTTGCCGTGGGCTATGCCGACCCATTGGCAAAAATGGCTAAGGGCATTACTGGTAGCGCGGGTGAAAAACCCAGACACAATATTCATGGCAACTCGCTGACCCCAGAATACCGAGTCGATTTAGACACTGGCGAACTCACTTTGACCCCCGACCAGCGGGTCGCCTTCACTATTTGCTACGGTTGTACGACCCGATGCGGCGTGAGAGTAAGGGTCGATGACACCCTTGGCGAAGTACTGCGGGTATCAGGCAATCCCTACCACCCGCTGTCCGCCGACGACCATTTACCCATGCGTACACCGGTGGCGGATGCACTGCGCAGTGTTAGCGCCTATGGCGGACAGGGCCAGATAAACCGCTCCACCGCCTGCGCCCGTGGCAATGCCATGATGAGCCAAATTACCAACCCTTTCCGTGTCGACCACTGTTTAAAACGAGTAGGCAAACGTGGCAGCCGTCAATGGCAGAAAATCTCCTTTGAGAAACTCATTGAAGAAATCTGCGAAGGCGGCGACCTGTTTAGCGAAGGCCACGTTGATGGACTGCGCGATATTCGCGATCACGACACACTGATCGACCCTGACAATCCTGAATATGGCCCCAAGGCCAACCAATTAATGGTGATGGAAGCCACTGACTACGGGCGCTCAGATCTACTCAAGCGCTTTACCCTCAATGCCTTTGCTACCCGCAATTATGGTCACCATGGCGCTTACTGCGGGTTGGCTTTCCGCATGGGATCTGGCGCGGTGATGAACAATATCGTCACCAACGCCCACGTTAAGCCAGATATCCAAAACGCACGTTTCATCATGTATATCGGCTGTGCGCCCAGCCAAGCGGGCAACCCGTTTAAGCGCCAAGGCCGCTTGATTGCCCAAGCCCGTGCAGCCGGTACATTGGATTACGTGGTGGTCGACCCAGCGCTCAATGCTGCCACCTCCCACGCAGCTGACAACAACCGCTGGGTGCCTATTCGTCCTGGGACAGACAGCGCTTTTGCCATGGCAATCATTCAGTGGCTACTTGACAACCAGGGCTATGCTAGCGACTTCCTAGCCCTGCCCGGCAAAGCCGCCGCCGATGCAGCGGGCGAAACCACCCACTCCAACGCCACTCATTTGGTAATTGACACTTATGAACACCCGCGCAGAGGTTATTTTCTTCGCGCCAGCGACCTGGGCCTAGCGGAAGCGGGTAGCGATGCTGACTCGCCGGTGGTAGTGGCCAATGGCGAACTCGCGCTAAGCGAAGAGGTGATGACCGCCGAGCTCTTAGCCGAACGTCCGGTTGAGCTTGCCGATGGCACCACCGTGACCGTCAAAAGCAGTCTGACGTTGCTAAGCGAATCTGCCCACGAGTACGACCTAGATACCTACGCAGAACATTGTGGCATTCCAAAGGCGACGATTATTGAATTGGCCAGCCGCTATGCCAGCCATGGCAGAAAAGCCGCTGTTAACTGTCACGGCGGCATGATGTCGGGTAACGGTTTCTACGCCGCGTTTAGCGTGCAAATGCTGAACCTACTGGCGGGCAACTACAACATGAAGGGTGGCAGCGCCGTGGGCGGCGGCACTTACAGCGGTACCGGCGAGGGCCCACGCTACGATTTAGCCAACTTTCCTGGTAAGCGCGCGCCGCAGGGGGTATTTCTATCCCGCTCGCGCTTCCCCTACGAAAAGTCTTCCGAGTATCAGCGCAAAGTCGCCGCAGGCGAAAACCCTTACCCGGCTAGAGCGCCGTGGCGCTCGTTGGCGCCGCCGACGCTCACAGAGCACCTACCCTCGGCACTAGATAGCTATCCTTACCCATCAAAGCGGTGATTGGCTGTATGGCTAACCCGATTTATGGTCAGGCTGGCCTAAAAGGCGTCATTGTCGATAAGCTGAAAGACCCCAAACGGCTGGGACTCTTTGTTGCCGTGGATGGCTTTATCAATGAAACCAACCGCTACGCCGACTACATCGTCCCTGATTCTGTGATGTATGAGGTGTGGGGCTTTACGGGCGCGTGGAAAGGCACCCTGGGCAAGCTGACCACCGCCTGCTGGCCCGTGGTGGAGCCGCGCCAGCAAAAAACCGCTGAGGGCGAACCGGTGTCTATGGACAGCTTTTTTATCGCTGTGGCCAAACGGCTTGGCCTGCCCGGCTTTGGCGACAACGCAATTCCCGATGCCCAGGGCAATCTGCACCCGCTCAATCGCGCAGAGGATTATTATCTGCGGGCCGCGGCCAATATCGCTTTTCAAGAAGAACCCTTGCCAGAAGCCGACGATGCTGATGTTGCCCATGGAGGCATTGCCCCACTGGTGCCTAAAATCGCACGAACGCTAAAAACTGATGAACGCGCTCGAGTAGCCTATCTCTATGCCGGGGTGGACGCTTTGAAGATGCCAGCGAGCACTTCATAGGTGAAAAATTGAAATACCAGTGGAAGCAAACGCTATGTGTTTACAACGAATCAGTCGGCACCAGCATTGATACCACTAATGGCCTGCCCAATAGCGGCGTCCCCTGCCATAAGCTACCTCAGATGGCGAACAAGCAACCCATGCTCGAGGTGTTTTCGGAGCAAGAGTGGCCGCTGTTGGCGTTCTCGTTCAAATCCAACCTGATGAACTCTTACGCTATCGGCAGTGAGCGGCTGCGTATGATCAAGACTTACAACCCGATACAGATGCACCGCCAAGACGCAGAGCGCTTTGGTATCCAGCACGGCGATACCATTCGCATAGAAAGCCCTGGCGGAAGCGTGGTCGGGTTGGCGCTAGTCAGTGAAAGCGTAATACCTGGTGCCTTGGGCATTGAGCACGGCTATGGCCACCGGGATTTAGGCGCAACACCACATATTATCGACGGTGAATCTCAACCGGATATGCCTTGGATGCGCGCGGGTATCAATATCAACGATCTAGGCTTTAAAGACCCCACGAGGAACGTGGATGGCACTTGGCTTGAGCCCATCAGCGGGGCCAGCGTGCGCCAGGGTTTGCCGGTAAGGGTTAGTCGAGTTTAGCTGATAATCGTTTTTCAGAGCTGATGGATCATTCGGTGGGAATTGCTGCAGAGCTTCCTACCGAATGAGTGATGAAGCTCATTGATACATTTTCAAAATCTACTTCTGACTGTTTATAAAGGGCATTTCTGTTAAGTAAGACAAAATGTTTATAGCTTTCTTACGCAAAAATCACATAATTGAATAAGGATATTCCCAAAAGAAATATATCAGCACGCGCTGAAGGAGTCTTCCATGCAAAAATCACCGTTATTGACACGAAGAGAGTTATTGAAAGTTGGCTCTGGGCTGAGTGTAGGTAGCTTACTACCGTTCAGCGGGTTATCTGCTAGCACTCTGCGAACATAAGCACATATCGTGATTGTTGGTGGCGGTGCAGCAGCATGGCAATGGTGAACCGACTCGCCAGACGCCTACAGGGAGGAACTATCACACTCGTGGAACCTCGCGAAACTCACCACTACCAACCGGGCTGGACAATGGTAGCTTCTGGGATATGGGCTGCAGAAAAAACAATGCGCCTTAATGCACAGTTTCTTCCACGAGGAGTCAAATGGTTGCGTGACTACGCAGACAGCATTGATGCTGACAGCAAGCGTATAACTCTCGTCGGTGGCGAAACGCTGGAATACGATTTCTTAATTGTGGCCTCCGGCATTCAGCTCAATTACCACTTGATCGAAGGTATGACACCAGTGTTGGTTGGGCAGCACGGGATTGGCAGTGTGTATGCAGGTATCGAGGGAGCATCACGCACTAACCAAGCAATTCAAACGTGGCTCCAGAGCGGTCATGGAAGAGGAATATTTACCGCGGCCCCAACACCCGTAAAGTGCGCCGGGGCACCGCTAAAAATGACATTCACAACACTAAGTCGTTTAGAAGACACCGGGCGACGTGACGCTTTTGATGTGGACTATATGGCTCCCGGCGCTAGTTTTCTCTCAACCCTGGGTCGATGAGTTCGTTAAACAGCGCTTTGATAGCCAAGGCGTTAACCGACGTCACCACTATCGACTCTCCGCCATTGACCCTCAAGCCAAACAGGCTGAATTTGCTTTTGTAGGGCCTGAAAGCGAGTTCACATCCCACCACCAACTTCGAGAAGCTGAATTCAGACGCGATGACTAGCCAACAGTCATCGCAGACTACGACTTTCTTCATGTCGTGCCTCCCATGAGTGCCCATGATTTTGTCAAACAGAGTGCTCTCATCGCACAAGACGGCCCGTTTAGGGGCGAGTGGTTAGATGTTGATATCCACACGCTGCAGCACAACCGTTACCCCGAGGTATTTGGGATTGGCGATGTGATTGGTGCCCCAATTAATAAAACAGCCGCCAGCGTTAAAGCGCAAGCACCGGTAGTCGAAGGGAACCTACTTGCCGTGATGCAAGGGAATGCGCTTCCTGCAAGCCATAGCGGTTATACCTCGTGCCCCATGATTACCGGCATAGGCAAGGCCATGCTGGTAGAGTTTGGTTACGCCGATAACTTCGCATTTATGCCTTCATTCCCTTTCATTGATCCCACTGAAGAGTCCTGGGCCGTATGGGTAATGAAAGACCGCATGCTTCAACCCGCTTACTATGCTGTGCTTGAAGGCAAAGCATAAGGAGAGCTGACATGTCCATTGATGGTATGCTGACCATATTGATGTACGCCTTAGCACCCTTTAAGTGGCTGCTCATAATGGGATTAATCGTTATTATCGCCCTGCACCTGCTCACTTATCTACGCGGCTATAAGATCACTCACCACCGTAGCCGTCTCACCAACCTATTAGCCCTATTAATCGGGCTAACAGCAATACTCTGGGTTCCTTGGCTCACTCACTCGACGCTTGGCTATGTAGCAACAGTATTTGACTGGATAGCGCTGATAGGTGCTGCCGCTGCCACGAGTGTTATTGCATTTATCATACTGCATCCTTTGAGCTATTTGATTAGCTTTCAGGACAAGGAATGACCTTACCAATGACAGCACGTGAAAGATTAGCGTTTGCTAACCCCAGTCAAACGGCTCATATATAGTGATGCACCGTACCTTCGCGCCTCATGATGAGACAATACGCCATCACTCTTCCTTCTACTAATGCCGTGTTACACATAGTGCCATGGGCACGACTTAACACCAAGCCTGGCACAGTACAGCGATGAATTGATTGCCTTTTTACAGAGATATCTCGACTCGCAAAGAACAATATACCTCCCTTTTTAAGCTTTCAGTTCATCACCGTCTTGACGATATAGTATCTATCTCTACCGTATTACTGCAGTTATTATTCTATGGACTCAGGAATCAAGAAATACTGCTAGCGAATTCAAATCCCGAACCCGTCTAATGCTTTCCATGCATGGGGGTTGTCAGTCGCTCCTCAAGAACAACCAATTGCTGGCCCAGCTTCACAAGCTCGGTACCCGCCCAAATGATCAGTGCCACCAGCAGCACTTGGATTCCTGTCTGCATATGCCGCTCGAATACGGATGGTTTCACGTCGCGCTCCTGGGGCATTACGCCGCCCTTCGTAACTTGGCGCGCTCGTACCAGGTTTGGTCGTTAGCACACAGCTCACCTGGGGCGCACTTGAACTCCAGCGGCAGGCGCTCTAATGAATGCTCATGTTGGCCGTAGCCTGCACCTGGCAGCGACGTCCAGATATTCCGGCACCGATGAATAGCCTCGGCAATCTCGACCGCTTGAATGAGGGGCAAGGCGCACTGTTCTCGGATTTGCTGAATGGCACCCCGGTCTTGGCTGATTGGCCCGAAATCAGGCAAGCCAAGCTGGTCACGGTAATAAGGCCAAAAGCGGTTTAGCTACTGATACCGGCCTGCTGCTGTTGAGTGCAGGCCTTTACGTACTTTCACGCTTTGGCGCGGGCGGTCGGCGTAATCATCTAGCAGAATCAGCTTGGTACGAATTGATGCAGCTTTCAACAACTAAAGCAACCGTTCGCCTTCGATCAGGTCAAAAGAATTTGGTGATCGTTTCTGCTTGACTACTTCAACCCCTCTCTCTCGACATATCTCTATGACTTTATGTTGAGTTCATCACTAGCGTTGCAACCAAGTAGCACCCTATTTAGCTTAAGACCCTTTAACTCTCGATTACCTCTTTCTGCAAAGCACACATAACGCCATTCATCCTCATATTTCCACGAGCTTCCTTTCACTAAAGCACTACCCATTGCGGCCCGAACTAAAACACCTCTGTTGCCAGCACCCGATTTTCTTACAAAATTCGTTACATCAACTGGACTATGACGATAGGAAACTGGAAGAACTAAGCCCCTGTCAATTGCAGGGCCAGGAAAGTTATATTCAAGGCAGTATCCTTTATTAGAATTAGAATAGTGCGCCCACATTAGATAATTATTTTTCTCTGTCGTAAAAGAGCATATCAAAGCTAAACCTCTTATATCTTTATCTAAAATCTCCTCAAGCTTATTTGCTAGAACCTCACATTCTTTAGAAAAATCATCACAGGCTTTTTTTAATGAAGATATTCTAGAACCAAATTTATTTCTTGCTTTTTCAAAAGCTGTCTATCAGCACGGCCACCAAATATATCGAGCTTATCATGACCAGTTAAATATTTAACTATTTGCCTAAACTCTGGCTTCATCTTTTCATTAAAATATTTATTCAGAGCAGGAATTATAGCGACCTCTTTATTTATAAAAATGCGAGCATCAAAAGGATCGTTATAATCATTGGGATATGACAAATATTCGTATCCATCTTTCAATGCATTCAAATCATAGTCGCGCCCTGACCTATATCGGTAAAAATATTCTGGCTTATTCTCGAGCACTAGCAATTTCATTAAAGCTAAATCTGTTTCATGCTCCTCAAAAACCCCAGTAGATTTTAATACCGCTTCTCTCCAATCGTTATCAGGCACATGCAGTCCTCATCAAAAAAATTATTAAGCTGCAATATTAACTAGCTTAGATAGTGAAAACAGCGCTAATTGCTCTCACTGATTGAACAGTAACAATGCTTGTCCCCCAAACTCGCCCCCAAGTAGCTCTATCCCTCTTTGTCCAAAACTGCACATCGCTCTCAGCATCTAAGTATTCATTAAACCACTTACGTACCGCATTAGGCGAGTGCAAACCCTTGCGCGAATACGGCCAAGTCACCTCACTATGGTGGTACAGAGCCGCCATGCACAAGTATCGGAGAGTCTCAAGTTGCGGGGCAGTTGGCTTTCCCTCTCCTGGTAGCTTCACTCCCTCATGAATCATTTGCTGATCTACCAGTAACATGACAGAGCGCTATGCGCACCTGACACCCCGCCGCGAGCGGTTAAACGGCTAGACAATCGCTCGATGCGTAGTACTCCGGCAGAGGTGGTCGAACATTTCCAGACACATTCTGAACACAGTGAAAGACCGATGAGTTTAGTGGAAGGCTTGATTGGGAGGAAACGCAGAGCCTAGAAACGAAAAGCCCCTGACGAATCAGGGGCTTTAGTATCGAGGTGGCGGAGGGACAGTCCGTTATTTTACTTTCCAAGAACGTCTCAAAATAACCACAACAACCAATAAAATCATGAGCTTGAATTGCTATTATGTCCATCAAAGTCTATGGTGATCCATAACTTATGGGGGACTACTTGGGGGACTACCCCAAAAATTTTGGCGAGGTGAGCCATGGCAATTCACAAACTTAGCCCACGCAAAGCAGCTACTGCAGGGCCTGGCAAACATGAAGATGGTGGTGGTTTACGCCTAGTGGTTTCGGAAGGCGGAGCAAAGAAATGGGTGCTTAGGTTTACCTTCAAAGGTAAGCGCCGAGAAATGGGGCTTGGTAGCTTCCCTGATACAGGCTTGGCTGATGCCCGTCGCAAAGCAGAGAACTTTAGAAAGCTGGCAAAGGACGGTGTTGACCCTATCAATGCCCGGGACCTTGAAAAGCAGCAATATTCTACGCCTACATTTACAAGTTGCGCTGCTCGTTACATCAAGTCTCATCGCCACAGTTGGCGCAATGCAAAGCATGCTCGGCAATGGGTTAGCACATTAAAAACTTATGCAAGGCCGGTTATTGGTAAAATGCCAGTTGATGAAGTCGATACTCATCATCTACTAACCATACTTGAGCCAATTTGGAAGACCAAAACAGAGACCGCTAAGCGCGTTCAAGGCCGAATTGAGAATGTGCTGGACTTTGCTTCAGCTCACAAATATCGCGATGAAGCCAACCCTGCTAGATGGCGTGGACACTTGGATAAGCTGCTACCCAAACCTTCACGTGTTAAAGAGATTTCTCATCTCCCAGCTATGCCTTACGATGAAGTCAGTTCATTTATCGCCGAGATGCAGAGGCTTACCAGCATCTCATCTAAAGCTTTGCAATTTCTAATCCTCACGGCTACGAGAACATCTGAAGTACTTAATGCAGAATGGCATGAGATTGATCTAGCTAAGGCGACATGGACGGTTCCTGCCGAAAGGATGAAAGCACGACGGGAGCACAGGGTGCCTCTATCCACCCAAGCAGTAGAGCTACTTTCTAGTCTCCCCCAGGTTCAGGGTAATCAATTTATCTTCCCTGGCGCCGGCATAAGCGACCACTCTCCAATATGGCGATGCTTCAGTTGATGCGAGGCATGGAATATGGTGTGGGTGGCAAGCGGGGTAACTTCGTCCCCCATGGTTTTCGCTCTAGCTTCCGAGACTGGTCTGGCGAGGTTTCCAGTTACCCTAGGGACGTAGCAGAAATGGCGCTTGCTCACACTATCGAAAACAAAGTTGAAGCTGCCTATCGGCGTGGTGATCTCTTCGAAAAACGACGGGCGATGATGCAAGACTGGGCAAATTTCATCAAGAAAATACCGATCTAAATAAATGGAAACTCACACTAGAATGCTTGAAATTCATGCACCCTAAAATCAGCGAGCTCTGCTTAAGCCATTGCATGATTTTTTTTAAAAAAACTTGGCATTACAATTAAGTTATGTTAACAAGGGCCGGACTTACTAGTTTTATTTAGTTGACAGCTTCTGGAACACTGCACGCCCCGTAACTTTGACTTCACCTTCGGAGTCTTCTGCGACGATTTTGATAGCGACTTGAATTCCCTTGATGGTGATCTGCTCCGTGAAAACACCAGATACCTTTAGTTGAGTGCCGACGTTCATCGGAGCAACGAATCGACATGAATAAGCTACCAACCGCCACCCTTTCATTTCATAAATCAACCAGTTACCGATGTCGGTCATGGAGAGCATTCCATGACAAATGATCCCAGGGTGACCAGCTTTCACAGCCTGCGCATGGTCTAAATGTATGGAATTCAAGTCCCCAGACAGCGTTGCATAGGTCTCAAGCTCTCCTTTATGCATCTCGCGCAACCATGCTGTATTCAATCGTTTTTCACTCTCCATACCAGCGCCCACTCCATCAAAGCATCAAACATTCGTCTCGGAGGCCTTGATCGCGTAGACGGTTCGAATACTAACCGCTAAACGCTCCTCAACAAGAAAGTGGCTTTCCTTCCCGAAAAAACAGACTTGGCTGCCCGGCTTCCAGGTCACATCTCTTAGCACGGATCTCACCGTAACAAGATCGCCACAGCATAATGTGCTGTGGTAAGTGAAGGCCTGCTCCCCATGAAGCAAGCAGCTCGCCTCGACCTGCAGAAGGCTCGCCATGGCAACAACAACGCCAGCCTCCATCTCTAGCGAAAAAGGAAACGTGGGCAAGGCAGACCCGATATCTTCACAAACACTCCCCCGCCACCGCTCATCTTTGTGCCCCAGGAAGTCGAGATAGCGGAACACACGATCGCGCTCAATTTTTGCCTTAAAAACAGGAAAATTGTGTCCTTCCAATGCCAACCACCGCTTGTTAAATCGCATCATAGCCATCCGCCTCACGATTAAGCTGCGGGATAATCAACGCCACCCACCCGCTACACGAATTGCTTCACCTGTAACTCCGCCGGCTCCTTCTGATGCTAGGTAAAGGGCCAGTCCTGCGACTTCTCCAACATCAATTAAGCGATCAATAGGTTGCTTAGAGAGTATATGTTGCTTCAAAGCTTGTTCTATTGAGATCCCCTCTTCTTCAGCTATCTTGCCAAGCTGGTTACGCAAAAGCTCGGTTTCCACTGCCCCTGGGAGTATGGCATTAGCAGTCACCCTCTGACTTGCAGTCTCACAGGCGACTGCTCGTGTTAATCCAATCACGCCGTGCTTGGCTGCTATATATGCTGACTTATAGGGTGACGCAGTCATGCCGTGCACCGAGGAAATATTGATAATGCGTCCCCAGCCTTGCTGCTTCATCCCCTCGACCACATGCTTGGTCATTAAAAATGGTCCCGAAAGCATCACGCCCAGCAATTTCTGCCACTGATCATAGGGAAATTCTTCCACCGGACTTATGAACTGTATCCCAGCGTTGTTGACCAGGACATCAACAACACCGTGTTGCTGGCTCACACTAGTCAGCGCAGCCACTACAGACTCTTCACAGGTGATATCAACCATGTAGGCAAAAGCATTTCCAAGCTTGCTTGCCGTGGCGTCTCCGGCTTCCTTATCCAGGTCGAAGATCATCACCTGATCGCCGTTATCACTGAACGCCTTGGCAATCCCCATACCGATACCCCTAGCCCCACCGGTAATTACGACGATTCGCTCACCGTTGTTTCTGTTACCCATTACCTTTCCTCTTTCACCTAAATCACGGAATTGGGATTCACTCGGCTATTAGGTTTTCCCTGAGATCTCATTGAGCTCACGAAGGCGGGTGATATTATCCACCGCCGCATAGCTTTCTAATGCGGAAAGATCGCCCACTTCTTTTCCGATGAAAGCGTTGCGAACTACACGTCGTAAGAGCTTTCCATTCTTGGTTTTGGGCAATTCGTCCACCACAAACACGTCGCGAGGGGCAAATGCCTTACCCAGCTTATCGCCCACCAGGGTCTTGAGAATCAGCTCAATACCTCTTTCTCGGCTTCCGGCTTTAATACTACAAAGCACAGCGGCACCTCGCCTTTCATTACATCCGCCACACCGATTACCGCGGCTTCCGCCACGGCCGGAGAAGCCAGTACAGCACCCTCGATTTCAGCTGGGCCTACTCGTTTACCGGCAACATTCATGGTGTCGTCAGAGCGGCCTCGAATCTCCAGCATGCCGTCGGGATACGCAATCGCCATGTCACCGTGTACCCAGCGCCCCGGCCATCGGGAAAAGTACTCGTTTTGATACTTGATATCATCATTCCAGAAGCTTCGTGTCATGCCGACCCATGGCTTGTTGATCACCAGCTCACCTAGCTCATCAACGACGCGTTCCCCATCAAGATTCACGACAGCGATGTCCATACCTGGCATTGGGCTGTTGAAGCAGGATTCAGCGATCGGTCTGAGCAGCACATTAACCAGAATGCCACCGCCAATCTCAGTGCCCCCGGCATAATTAATGATGGGCACGCGGTGCTTACCAACCGTCTCGAAGAGCCAGTGCCAGCTTTCATCATCCCAAGGTTCGCCGGTCGATAGGAAAAGGCGAACACGCTCCCCGAGCCGCGTGGGTTGAATGTCACTCTTCATCAAGCTGCGGGTAAAGGTTGGCGAGATGCCCACATGGGTCGCGTCGAAGTGCTCGACCAGCTTCCACAGCCGACCATCTTCCGGGTAATTGGGTGCTCCATCATAGATAGCCAGGGTGGCACCGTTCATAAAGGTACCAAAAACAGCTACGGGTGCCGTCAGCCAGCCCATGTCGGTGATCCAAAAGAGGGTGTCATCCTCGCCGAGATCCATACAGATCCCTAAATCTAACGCCGCCTTGAGTGGTATTCCCCCATGGGTATGCACCACTCCCTTGGGCTTGCCTGATGTTCCCGAGGTATAAATAAGCAGCAAAGGATCGTCACTAGCCATTTCACAAGCTGGCGCTCGCGCTTCGCTCGTTGCGGTGGAAGCCATTAACGATGTCCAGTCATGCTCATGATCTGCCAGTAGGGATATGTCTGAATTGGCATTATTGATGACGATGAGCGTCTCGACAGAGCTTCCTTCCGCAATGGCCTCATTGGCCTTGGACTTCATGTCGATGAATCGGCCACGGCGGTAGTAACCATCAGCTGTTATCAAAATATGTGAGCCTGAATCCTTCAAGCGCACCGCCAAAGCATCGGCGTTATAACCTGAAAATGCAGGTGCATAGATGGCACCGAGGCGAATTGATGCCAACATGCAGATAATCGCCTGGGGAATCATCGGCAAATAAAGGGAAACCACATCACCACGGCTTACACCCAGTCCGCGCAGCATCTCGGCACAGCGCCCTACCTCCTGAGCTAATTCGGCATAGGTATAACGTACCTCACTGCCATCTTCGGATTGGGCAATAAGCGCCTCTTTTGAGGCGTGTTCGGCACTGTCCGCCCAGCGTTCGAGAAGCGTATCGATAATGTTAAGGCGCCCTTCTGGAAACCAGTTTGGATGTATGATCTCTGCTGGATTATCAATGACCGAGGCGTACGGCTTCCGCCACTCAACTTTCATCTTTCGCTCTAGCTCTCCCCAGAACCAGGCAATATCACCAACGCTCCTGCTCAGGAATTCGTCATAACTTTTGACTCCCAGCTCGTCTAACCACTGCTGCAGGCGCGTCGCCTTGCAATAAGCATTATCGGGTGTCCAAATAGCTTGTTTGGTCATTGTATTGTTCTCCTGCTTCATCAAATCGAGCTCACCGAAACCGGCCGATATACGCGGCTACTTGAAGTTTTTCTTCACCAGCTTCTGGATCTCACCGACAATACCGCTGCGGAAACTCATTACGCAGAGCACGAAAATTATGCCGAGAATAACGCTCACCCAATTGCCCAAGGGGGATTGCGCCAACTGGGTCTGCAAGCTGACAACAATTCCGGCACCTACCACTGGGCCGAATAGAGTTCCCACCCCGCCTAATAGTGTCATCAGGATTATCTCGCCGGACATGTGCCAGTGCGCGTCGGTTAATGAAGCGAGTTGGAACACCAGCGTCTTGGTGGAACCCGCTAGCCCGGCAAGCCCAGCTGACAGTACAAAGGCAAGCAGTTTGTAAGCATCAACGTTATAGCCCAGTGATACCGCGCGCGGCTCATTTTCTCGAATCGCCTTTAGTACTTGCCCATAGGGGGAGTGAACAGTGCGCTGTATGATGGCAAAACCGATTAAGAAGATGGCGAATACAAAGTAATACATCGCCAAATTGCTACTCAGGCTAATGAAGCCAAACAGCTCGCCGCGCGGAACTCCATGCAGGCCATCCTCACCTCCAGTGAAAGGCGACTGCAGGAAGATGAAATAAACCAGTTGGGATAGCGCCAGGGTAATCATCGCAAAATAGATTCCTTGACGACGAATCGCAATTGCGCCAAATATCGCGCCTATGGCTAATGCCGCAATAGTGCCTGCCAGAATGCCTAACTCTGGGGTAAGGCCCGGGTAGCTTGCCAGCATATAACCGGTGACATAGCCACCGGTCGAAAGAAAGGCTGCATGGCCAAAGGAAAGCAGACCTGCATAGCCGAGCAGCAGGTTAAATGCGCAGGCAAACAGCGCGAAGCACAATATCTTCATTAAGAACACCGGATAGGCCACGAAAGGTGCGACGAACCCAATGGCAATCAGTGCTAAGTAAAGTGCATTGCGTCGCATCTTGGCGCGCTGGTGAAATTTCATGCTGGGGGTAAGAGCATTATTGTCATCGTTGGTATGGTTAATGTTTATATTTGTCATGGTCATGCCTCTTTGCCGAACAGGCCGACGGGACGAATTAGCAGCACTAGGATCATCACTAAGAAGATCACCGTATTGGCAGCTTCGGGGTAGTACACCTTGGTGAGACCCTCGATCAAGCCCATGGCTAGGCCAGTAATCACCGCGCCAAGGATCGAGCCCATACCGCCGATGACGACTACAGCGAAGACAACGATTAGTAAATTAGCGCCCATTATGGGCGACACTGGGTAGAGCGGCGCGGCCAGCACCCCGGCGAAGGCGGCAAGCGCCACACCAAAGCCATAGGTGAGAGTGATCATTTGGGGCACGTTAACCCCAAAGGCTTGCATCAACGCCGAGTTCTCGGTGCCAGCGCGCAGATACGCCCCGAGGCGAGTACGCTCAATCATGAACCAAGTGAATAGGCAGACGACAATGGCAGCCACTAGCACCCAGGCGCGATAGGTGGGTAAGAACATAAAGCCTAAATTGAGACCGCCTTGCAGGGCCGCTGGTGTGGGATAGCTAGATCCAGAGACACCAAAAAATTTAGCAGTACCCCCTCAAAGATCAACGCCAGGCCGAAGGTGAGCAGCAGTCCATAAAGATGGTCAAGATGGGCAATACGGCGCAATAAAAACCGCTCAATCAACATGCCCAGACCACCCACAATCAGTGGTACCAGTAGCAGGGCCGCCCAATAATTGAGCCCTAGGTATTGCAAGCCCAGCAAGGTCGCAAAAGCGCCCAGCATGTACATGGCTCCGTGGGCAAAATTGACAATCTTCAGCAGGCCAAAGATCACTGCCAACCCCAAGCTCAGCAGAGCGTAAAAGGCGCCATTGATTAGGCCCAGCATCAACTGGCCCATGAACACCGCCAGCGGCACCCCGAATATCATCGTCATGGTATCAACCTCCCGTCAGTGGCGACGGCCTATGCCTAAGCCGCCACCATTTCCGTTTCTACTCAATTATTAACCAACTCACACTGGCTCTCTTCGAGTGGACGGAAGGCCTCTTCTGCTGGAATAGTGGTGATAATTTCGAATAGATCCCACTCACCGGATGAGTCGGCGGGCGACTTTACTTTAGCCAAGAACATATCGTGTACCATGCGACCATCTTCGCGCAGACGTCCATTGCGTGAGAAAAAGTCTTCGATGGGATTCTCCATGAGGTAGGTACGAACATCAGCAGGATCATCGCTGTCCGTGTTCTCAATGGCTTTTAGGTAATTGGTGACAGCAGAGTAGTTGCCCGCCTGCACCATGGTTGGCATGCTCCCCACGCGCTCGTAGAAGCGCTCGGCCCATTCGCGTGACTCATCGTCCATATCCCAGTACCAGCCGGTTACAAACTGGGTTCCCTGGGCGACATCCAGCCCCACCGACTTCATGTCGGTGATGAAAACCATAAGACTCGCCAGCGTTTGGCCGCTCTGAGGCACTCCGAATTGATAAGCGGTTGAGATTGCGTTTCTCAGGTCTGAACCTGCACTTCCTAAACCGATGATCTGTGCCCCTGAAGCCTGGGCCTGGAGAATATAGGAAGAGAAGTCATCGGTAGGAAAAGGATGGCGAATTTTTCCCGCAATTGTGCCGCCACTTTCTACTACGGCTTGTTCCACAGCAGCCTCCATGGCGTGGCCGAAGGCGTAGTCGGAACTCATCATGAACCATGTTTCACCCCCCTGCTCCACAATGGCCCTGGCCGCAGCATCTGACACGGCAAAAGTGTCATAGACCCAGTGAACATGGTTGGGGGTACAGTGTTCGCCAGTAATACTGTCTGCAGCTGCCGTGGTTACCATGGCAAATTTATTGTGCTGTTCTACAAGCTTGGAAACCGCGATGGCCACTGATGATGCATTCAGACCGGTAATCATGTCGACGGATTCTTCATCCATCCATTCCCTAGCTAGATTCGAGCCAACAGCAGCATCATTGCGATGATCGGCGCTGATGAGCTCAATAGCTTTACCATTCACCGAGCCGCCGAAATCTTCAATCGCCATCTCGATAGCGGTAAGGCCAGCGGGACCAGCTAAATCGCTATACGGACCGTTCATGTCATCCATGTAGCCAATAACGACTTTTTCATCGCTAATGTCTGCATGGGCTGAACTTGCCAGAACAGCCGTGGCTGCTAAGGCAACGGCGGTGGTGAGAGTATTCTTATTAAAGGTCATTTGTGTCTCCTTTGCCTCGGCATGAGGCGTTTGTTGTTGTTACTAATCGTTTTTGCCAACGTACATCCACGCGTGATTAAGCAACGCGTTTGAACCAAGCTAGTCAGCAATATTTAGACACCCAGCAATGTATTGAGATGATCGCGCCGCGAGGACAACTCGGCGGCTTTGATCTCCTCAATGATTCGCCCGTGTTCCATCACGAAGTGGCGGTCGGCCAACGGTGCTGCGAAGCGAAAATTCTGCTCTACCAGCACGATGGTCATTCCCCGCTCCTTAAGTTTGATCAGTACTTCGGCCAAAGCCTGGACGATGACGGGCGCCAGCCCTTCAGTAATTTCGTCGAGCAACAACATCCTCGCCCCGGTGCGCAGAATGCGTGCCATAGCCAGCATCTGTTGCTCGCCGCCAGAAAGCCGAGTGCCTTGGCTGCGGCGACGCTCGTAAAGGTTCGGAAACATCGAATAGATCTCGTCGAGAGACATGCCGCCAGAGCGCACTGTAGGCGGCAACATTAGGTTCTCCTCGACATCAAGGCTTGCAAAAATGCCACGTTCCTCGGGGCAATAGCCGAGACCCAATCGCGGGATGCGGTGGGGCTTCATATCAAGGGTTTCGTTACCACTGATCACAATTGAGCCAGTACGTCGCCCCACCATGTTCATGATTGCTTTAAGGGTAGTACTGCGCCCGGCGCCGTTACGACCTAGCAGGGTGACCAGTTCGCCTCGCTTTACGTCGAAATTAACGCCATGGAGAATGTGAGATTCGCCATAGAAAGCGTGCAAGTCGCTGACCCGAAGCATCTCGGTGCTGTTGTGGCCTTGGTTTCGTCGGGCGATATCCTTGGGCGTTGCAGCTAACAGGCTCATGCCTTACCCCCTTCTTCTTCTGTTTCACTGCCCATATAGGCTTCGCGCACCTGTGGGTTGTGCGAGACCTCTTGGTAGTTCCCTTCGGCCAGCACCGCTCCACGGGCCAACACTGTGATACGGTCGCACAGTCGGCTAACCACACTGAGGTTGTGCTCTACCATCAGCACCGTGCGGCCCTTAGCCACGCGACGAATCAGCTCAACAATACGGTCAACGTCCTCAGCGCCCATGCCTTGGGTAGGCTCGTCGAGAAGCATTACCGTAGGCTCCAATGCCAATGTGGTAGCTATTTCAACGCCCGTTTGCGGCCATAGGGCATTTCCACAGTAAGCACGTTGGCATACTCACGCAGACCGACTTCATCAAGCAGCTCAAGGGCTCGCTCGTTGAGGTGATCAAGACTCTTCTCGGATTTCCAAAAGTGGAAAGAGGTACCTAACTTGCGTTGCAGCGCTACGCGCACGTTCTCAAGCGCCGTCATATGCGCGAACACCGCAGATATTTGAAAGGAACGCACCAGGCCCAAGCAGGCAATTTCGTTAGCCTTCATGCCGGTGATCGGCTTACCGCGGTAGAGAATCTCGCCTCGAGTGGGCGGCAGGAACTTCGTAAGCAGGTTGAAGACGGTCGTCTTGCCGGCCCCGTTGGGGCCAATCAAGGCGTGGATATGCCCTTCCTCTACGTGCAGTTCAATATTGTCCACGGCAGTGAAACCACGGAACTGCTTGTTAGATCGCGTACTTCAAGAATTGCGCTGCTCATCACGCCCCCTTTGTGATTATTGGAAATTCGTCAGGGTTGTTGAATGAGTCTAGAGTTATATCAATTTATGTCAACATGTATACATATAAATTTTTATAAATCCCTTTTAATCCTCGTAATTAATGTATTAAAAGATATTTAATGACAAGTAGATGATGCAAACACCTCTGTATTGACGTTGACTGACCGACACCACATCACGTTAGACGACTGCTTTTGATGATTGACACCTTTCAATATCGCCATTAACGCTTAACAGCTTGCTATCGACAATAAATGACAATGCGTTGTCTCGATTTCTGCCAGCATATATCGTGACTATGGGGATAGTCTTGTTCTTAAATAAAATAAAAGACAACGTATTGACATAGTTTTCATCGTGGCCTAACTTTATTCCAAGACGCCCGGGGACAGCGGGGCCAATTAAAATCCAGAACAAGCAAATAACAACAATTTTTCAGGAGGTTGCATGGCTATTCATACCAATATGACGCCCGCGAGAAGAGAGGCGATGGTGGCGCTAGGCGCATGGAATGACATGACCATTGCCGACTATCTGGACAAGGCCGTGGCCTCTAAGGGGGAAAAAACGGCCATCATTACCTATCGAATGGCTGACGGAAGCCGTACTGCGCTCAGCTATCGAGAACTAAATGGGCAAGTCACCCGCATGGCAGCGGGCCTTGCTGGCTTGGGAGTAGAGAAAGGCGACATTGTCTCCTGCCAACTTTCTAACTGGTGGCAAATGACAGCCTTGCACGTAGCTTGTGTTCGCATTGGCGCTGTACTCAATCCACTGATGCCTATTTTCCGCGAACACGAATTAAGGTTCATGCTTAGCATGGCCGAAAGCAAAGTGTTGGTTGTTCCCAAAATATTCCGCAACTTCGATCATGCCACCATGGCGCATGACTTACAGAAATCGCTGCCGACCTTAAAGCATGTACTGGTAATAGGTAGTGAAGAAGATAGCTTTGACAAGGTACTGCTGGAACGCGCCTGGGAAAACGAAGTTGATACAGAAGCCCTATTCGCGGCCCGCCGTTTGTCCGGTGATGACGTGGTACAAGTGCTCTATACGTCAGGCACCACCGGTAAGCCCAAGGGCGTGATGCATACCTCTAATACATTAATGAGCCATATACGCCCCTTCGCTTCGCGACTTGCTCTGGGTGAAGACGATACGGTCTTCATGCCCTCCCCACTGGCACACCAGTTGGGCTTTCTCTATGGCCTTCTGCTGCCTATTTACCTCAAAGCTACAGTAGTGCTTCAGGACACTTGGTTACCTGAAGAAGCGGTCAGAATCATTGCCACCGAGCAGCCTAGCCTGATGCTTGGCTCGACTCCCTTCCTTGCCGATATTGCTGAATACGCTCTGAAACACGGCCCGGATTTGCAATCGCTGAAGCTTTTCCTATGTGCCGGTGCGCCGATTCCAAGCCCGCTGGTAGAAAAAGCAGCTAAGAACCTGCCCACCCGGATTCTGTCTGCTTGGGGCATGACTGAAAACGGCGCAGTGACCACGACCTTGCCTGATGATGCTCCAGCGCTCGCAATACATACCGATGGGGTGCCGCTTCCTTACATGGAGCTCAAAGTCACCGATATTGAGGACAACCCGCTCCCCCCTGGGCAGGAAGGCCTCTTATATGTACGTGGTGCCAGTCTATTCGTTGGCTACTTTAAGCAACCGGAACTCTATGGAGTTGATGACGAAGGCTGGTTTGCTACGGGAGATCTTGCGCGTCTCAACGACCAGGGTTACGTACGTATTACTGGTCGCTCCAAGGACGTTGTCATCCGCGGCGGTGAAAAACATCCCATCGTCGACATCGAGAACACACTATATCAACACCCGAAAATTCAAACGCTGGCCTTGGTAGGTAAACCAGACGAGCGTCTTGGTGAGCGTCTGGTGGCTTACGTGACACTCAAGGATGGCGTGGACTTACTGACCCTGGAAGAGGTGTGTGCTTTTCTCAGCGAACGCAAGATGACCCGCCAATACTACCCAGAGTTCCTGGAGGTGGTTGACGAACTACCACGAACCCCCTCCGGCAAGATCCAAAAATTCAAACTGCGCGAGCAGGCAACCAACGCTCCTAAGGGAATCTGATCTCGCTCATCCGAGCCCCATATTTCCTCGATCTCAATTGGAGAGACAGTATGAAAGGATTGAAAGTAGAACCGTTATTGTAACCGGCGGCGGAGGTGGCATTGGGCGAGCCGTATGTAAGCGTTTCGCAGAACATGGCGCCAAGGTGGCGGTACTTGACCGTGACGAACAGGCGGCTCAAGCGACCGTTAACGCAATCGAAACCAGCCATGGTCATGCAAAGGCTTATGGCGCCGATATCACTGATTACGACGCCATCGTCACCACGGTGGCATGTATTGAGCAAGACTTAGGCACACCCACAGTGTTGGTTAACAACGCTGGCTTCGACCGCTTTATGCCATTCCTCAAGACCGAGCCTGCGATGTGGGAGTCCCTAATTGCCGTCAATCTGACAGGTGCTCTCAACATGCACCATGTGGTATGTATGCCTAAGATGGTAGAGGGGGTGGCGGCCGTGTGATCAATATCGCCTCTGACGCTGCACGTGTCGGGTCTTCAGGCGAAGCTGTCTACGCCGCCTGTAAGGCAGGTCTAGTTGGGCTGAGTAAAACGCTGGCACGCGAGCTCGCCAGCAAGAACATCACCTTCAATGTGGTCTGCCCCGGACCTACCGACACCGCACTGCTTAAAGGTGTTGCGGACACCGCTCGGGATCCTGAAAAACTGCTTGAAGCTTTCCGCAATGCGGTACCCATGCGTCGCATTGGCCAGCCCGAAGACTACCCGGCATCATCACTCTACTCGCCAGTGACGAGGCTAGTTTCATAACTGGCCAAGTGATCAGTGTATCCGGTGGTCTTACCATGGCGGGCTAACCGCAGCTGCCTCTATTTGCCTTTTTCCAGGAGTTCAACATGAGTTACGAAGACATCCTCTATGACGTCACCGATGGTGTTGCCACCATTACCATCAACCGAGCTGACCGCTACAACGCCTTTCGTGGCCAAACCTGCATGGAGTTACTCGACGCCTTCAACCGAGCGGGGTGGGACAAGTCAATCGGCGTAATCGTGCTTACTGGCGCAGGCGACAAAGCGTTCTGCACCGGTGGTGATCAAGGCGCGCATGAGGGTCAGTACGATGGCCGTGGAATTATTGGTCTGCCCGTTGAAGAGTTACAGACACTGATTCGACAAGTACCCAAGCCGGTTATTGCCCGTGTCAATGGGTTTGCCATCGGCGGCGGCCATGTTCTGCATGTTGTCTGCGACCTCTCCATCGCCTCCGAGACCGCCATTTTTGGCCAAGTGGGACCTAAAGTAGGATCAGTAGATCCCGGCTTCGGTACCGCTTATCTATCACGCGTCATCGGTGAGAAGCGCGCTCGGGAGATCTGGTATCTGTGCCGCAAGTATAGCGCCAAGCAGGCGCTGGATTGGGGTTTGGTTAATGCTGTAGTACCACCAGAACAACTCGACGAAGAAGTGCGCAAATGGTGCG
The DNA here is from genome assembly GCF_009728585.1 of Halomonas sp. PA16-9. Lineage (NCBI taxonomy): Bacteria > Pseudomonadati > Pseudomonadota > Gammaproteobacteria > Oceanospirillales > Halomonadaceae > Halomonas > Halomonas sp. PA16-9. Next base: position 2,689,404 of record NZ_CP040451.1, read on the forward strand.
ATGAAATCCTTGAAAAGAGCCCCACCGCCCTTTCCATCGCCAAGCGCTCCTTTAATGCAGACAGCGAGAACATCGCGGGGATTGGAGGCTTGGGTATGCAGGCACTGAGCCTTTATTACGACACAGAGGAGTCTCAAGAAGGCGTCGCCGCGTTTAAGGAAAAACGCAAACCTGAATTCCGCAAATACTACAACAAATGATGCCATTAAGGCATGGAGATAGGCGCCGTCGCCTTGAGGGGCCATGGCTTCAGCATGTGCAAGGAGATGATCATGAATTTTGCCTTTACCGAACAACAAGACGCTATCCGCGAAAGCGTGGCCAGGTTTTCGGCCGACAGGCTAGTGCCTCGCTATCGGCAGCGAGAAACGGATGCCTGTATTGAGCGCGAGATCATCGAACAGTTAGGCGAGATGGGCTGCCTGGGTGGTGAACTACCTGAAGAGTATGGCGGCAGTGGACTGGACTGCGTAACCAGCGGCGTGATCGTCGAAGAGATTGCTCGCGGTGATTTCAATGTCGGCTACCTTCCGCTGCTGGCTTCCCTCAACGGCCAAATCATCGCTAGCCATGCGCAACCAGAGCTTGCCCGCGAGTGGCTTACCGCTATCACCGCCGGGCGCAAGGTCTGCTGTATTGCGCTCACTGAGCCTCATGGTGGCTCAGATGCTGCCAACCTCAAGTTGAGAGCCAACCGCCAAGGTGACCACTTCGTTCTCAACGGCGAAAAAACCTCTATCTCCATGGCAGATCAGGCCGATGTAGCGGTTGTCTTTGCTCGTACCGGTACTCAAGAGCAACGCGCCAATGGCATCAGCGCTTTCTTGGTACCTATGGGACTGGAAGGTATTACTACTAGCCGATTTGAGGATTCTGGACAGCGGGCTATTGGCCGCGGTTCGATTTTCTTCGACAATGTGCGCGTGCCGGAAGACCATATGCTAGGCAGCGAGGGTCAAGGATTTAAGCAGGTCATGCAGGGATTCGACTACAGTCGTGCGCTGATTGGTTTACAGTGCTTGGCTGTTGCTCAGCAATCGCTAGACGAAACGTGGCTATGGCTCACTGAGCGTGAAGCTTTCGGTCAGCCATTGGCGGCCTTTCAGGGGTTGACTCATCCTCTTGCTGAATATCAAACCTATGTTCATGCTGCACGTTTGCAGTGTTACTACGCCCTATGGCTAAAAGATATCGTTCGGCCTCATACCACCGAGGCTGCTATGAACAAATGGTGGGGGCCGAAACTAGCCTTCGACGTTATTAAGCAGTGTATGCTGGCGCACGGTCACACCGGCTGGGGTGAGGACTTACCTTTTTCGCAACGCATGCGTGATGTGTTGGGCTTGCAGATAGGTGATGGCACGGCACAAATTATGAAAAATATCATTGCGCGTCAGTTAGTGGCTCGGTAAACCCCGCTGGGTTTTTCTACACTATGGCGCTGCTTTTAGGATAGGAGTTTCTTGGAATGACTCAAGACGACAAAAGCGTCGCCAACCGACTCTTTTTCCGCCTTTTTCAGGTTAATAACATTTTACAAAAGCAGACCGTCAGTGAGGTGGGGCTCTCTACCGTACAATGGGCAGTATTGGGCGCCCTCTCTCGAAAAGGGTTTGAGAAGGGCATTTCGTTTAATGCACTCACCGAGTACCTGGTGGTTAGCCGACAAAGCCTAGACGGCGTGCTAAAACGCTTGGAGCGCGATGCGCATGTTGAACGCATCCCCCATCCAGATGACAAGCGCGCCCGTATTATTTTACTGACAGATCAAGGCAGAGCTTTCTGGGAGGGCTTGCAGCCCTCTATTCATGACTTCTACCGTGATGGACTTGGCAGCTTCTCTTTCGATGAGACTGTTAGCTTATTGCATTACCTTAACAAGCTTCAGCACGATTTAGAGCATACGGCGATAAATGCAAATGAGAAGTGAAGAAGCCTTACAGTCATATGAAGAGAGTTGCCCTTACTTAGTTCCCCAATAACGCCTTTCCACTCCGCGGTATGCTAGCGGTACAGCGCCGCGCAACTCTTTTTGGGAGTGCCCACATGCATGTAGATACTGCCATTACCAGCCGTAAATCGGTGCGCCGCTTTCTAGATACACCGATCGACCGCGCAACCATTGTGCATATAATGCAGGTTGCTAGCCGAGCACCCAGCGGCAGTAATATCCAGCCGTGGAAGGTGCATGTGGTGGCGGGTGCCGCTAAAGATCAACTTTGCCAGCGGCTTTTAGCCGCCGTTGATCAAGGCCAAAGCGATCCACCCGAGTATCACTACTACCCGCAGAACTGGTTTGAACCCTATCTAGAGCGACGTCGTCGATGCGGCTTTGGACTGTATGCAACGCTTGGTATTGGCCGCGAAGATAAGGGTATGCGCGAAGCCCAGGCTAGGCGTAATTTCCATTTTTTTGATGCCCCCGTGGGTCTTTTTATCACCATGGACCGTCGTCTGGAGACCGGAAGTTTTATGGACTGCGGCATGTTTATCCAGAGTGTAATGCTGGCAGCTCGCGGCCAAGGGCTGCATACCTGCCCGCAGGCTGCCTTTGCTTGGTACCACTCGCTTATTCGCGACGCGCTTAAGCTGGATGAAAACCAACTCCTACTATGCGGTATTTCACTGGGCTACGAAGACAGCGATGCCCCAGAAAATGCCTTTATCACTGAACGTGAAGATATTGGTGGTTTTGTAACTTTCCACTGAACTTTATTCTGATCTAACTTAATAATTTAATAAGATTGGTCGCATTCCATTGCTCACTAGGTATGCCCAACAGGGCCCAGCACTTCTTTACTCCAGAGTATTATCGACTAACTGATAAATTAGATGCCATGGTCGCAAATTATCTTGAGTGTGTTTGCTCTTTTGTAACACAAGGAATAAGGAAGCAGCTTTGAGGCTGTCTATGAAACCTGGGGCGATTCACAACCAAGTTACGAATGATGAGACCAATAACTCCAGGGAAGTCGCTTATGAATCTTGAATTCACTCAATAAGCGTAGAACCTACGAATGGTAAGAAATCAGAGCGCAACTGCAAAAGTAAGAAAATCGGTATTACCTTCAACAATAGGTGATATTTATTTATAAAAACTCAATTTCTGAGTCAGAACCCAGGTCTGGGCGCCCGCACAAAGCATAGCTTTCTGGAAATCCGGTTTTTAATTGAACTGTTAAACAGCTGCGGTGCAGAGCACCGCAGCTGGGCTAGCTCACTAGTTATTAACGGCTTCTTCCATAATTTTCTGGGCTTCAAGTGCCCACTCTTCGCCACCAATGTCCTCGTAGAATGAAGGCCAGTTAGCCCTAGCTTTTTCTTGCCACTCAGCTTCATCTTCGGGTGGCCCAAGCAGTTCCATACCGAGTTCTACGAGCTCATTCTTAGCCTCTTCGGTCAGTTGGGCAGAGAGTTCTCGCTCGTAGTTGGCCGTTTCAACACCTGCTCTATCCACTGCCTCCTGTAGGTCTTCCGGTAAACCTTGATAGAAACGTTCGCTTACGAGCAAGGGTCCAGTCCACATCATGTAATGAATTTCTGTGATGTAATCCTGAACTTCATAGAAATTGCTAGAGATAGCAGTGGTATAGGGGTTTTCCTGGCCGTCAATCACGCCTTGCTGAAGTGCTGAGAAGACTTCCGCCCACGCCATGGGAATTGGATCGATTCCCCAAGCTTTGAACGTTTCAATCGCAATGTTGTTTGGAGAGACCCGGATTTTTTGACCTTGAAGATCATCCAATGTACGTACTGGTTCCGCTGTAGTCAGTACTCTGAAGCCTTTTTCAAGGAGGCCAACAGCACGAACCCCAGCTTCACTTGAAATACGCTCGTTGAGAGGCTCTTGCAGCGCATCCATAGCCGCCCATGCTTGCTCAGAGGATGTAAACGCATAAGGCAACATCAATACGCCGGCCGAGGGAGCCAGCGGAACGAGGTTCCCTGTATAAACGATCGCGGACTCAATGGTACCCATACGCATCGATTGAGCTACTTCTTGTTCATCCCCTAATTGGTTCGAGGGATATATCTCTACCTCAATACGACCATCGCTGTATTCCTCCACTAGTTCCTGGAACTTCACGGCGGCGTGGTGGGTAGGGTTATTTTCGTTATCGCCGTGCGACAACCTCATGTTGAAGTCTGCACTGAATACAGCCGAGCTGGCGAGCCCCAGGCTACATACACTCACACCAGCCATTATTTTTATAAAGGACATGGTTAATACCTCTTTTTAGTTGTTAACGAATCAGCCCCAGAAGCTCAGGCAATGCCAAGCTGAATTGGGGTACAAAAGCAACGAGAAGGAGTACAACCATCTCGGCGCCAATGAACGGTAAAGATGCCCAGCTTACTTTCTCGATTGTTGTTTCCCCTATCTCACTAGCTACGAATAAATTCACACCAAGGGAGGCGTCGAATAACCTATTTCACACGCGATCACGAACATGATGCCAAATTGAATCGGGTGTATATCGATACCGATGGCGACAGGTAACAAAAGTGGGGTCAGTATGATGATCTGCGTTAGCGTCTCCATCCACATGCCCACGAATATCAATAGCGCCACTATCACCAAGATAAGAGTGATGGGATCACTAAAGGTAGATAGCATGAGTGATGACACCTGCTGAGGAATCTGGTACATGGAAAGCAACCGCCCCACCACACGGCCTGTCACCAGTACCAGCATCACAGTTCCCGCTACCCGCGCGGTGTAGGTCAAACTATCGATAAAAGTAGGCAGCTTAATGGCTTTATGAACCAAGACACCCACAAAGAGCGCATAATAAACAGCCACTATGGAAGCTTCAGTGACGGTAAAGACGCCTAAATAAATACCACCCAGAATGATCACCGGCGCAAAGAGCGACCATTTCGCCTCTTTTGCTGTGCGCCATATTTCAGAAACGTCTCGCTTACTCGTATTCTGGGCGACAAAACCGCGCTTCTTGCTGATAACTAATACCGTCAGGTAAAGCGCTAATGCCAGCATTAGCCCAGGGATGACACCGGCAACGAAGAGTGCTGTAATCGAAGTTTCTGACGTGATGCCATAAATAATGATGGGAATTGAAGGGGGGATAACCACACCTATCCCGCCTGCGCTCGCAGTTATGGCGCTTGAAAATCCCCGATCTTTATATTCCTTGATCATGGCGGGAATCATGATTGAACCAATCGCAGCTGTCGTGGCTGGACCAGATCCCGAAATAGCCGCGAACATCGTACAAGCAAGAATCGTCACGGTCGCGAGCCCACCTGGGGCCGGCCCTACCAGTGCCCGCGAGAAAATGATAAGTCGTTCAGTCAGCCCCCCTTTTTCCATCAAGGCGCCAGCTAAGATAAACATCGGCACCGCTATGATCGTGAAATCATTGACGGCAGAATAGGCACTCTGAACTACATAAGACAGCGGCATACCGGATGGCAGCATGCTCAGTATCGCTGCCATACCCATGGCTATAGCGACTGGCACACCGAGCACCAAGAAACCGACAAAGCCAATGGTAAGAATGATTGCGGGGCTCATAGGGTACCTTCAGTCAACGCGTGTGTCGTGGGTTTCTAAACCATTCTTCCAACGAGAAATCATGCATCCAATGACACGCACAGAAATGAATAACATGCCCAAGGGAACGATCACTTGCACCCACGCCAAGTTGATCCCCGTTGTCTGGGAAATGTAGGGGAACTGCATGGTTTCATAAAACAATTTACCCCCTTGCCAAATGAGCACGATGTTGAAAACCAACCAGACGGTATCCGCGATGGTCAGTATGATTTTCTGAAGCGTCTCGGGCAGCATTGAAATATGAAACGTGACTCGTATATGCCGGTTCTGCTCTGCGGCGATGACAAAACCAAAATAAATCGCCCACACGAAGAAGTAACGGGACACTTCCTCAAGCCAGCTCAAGTTACGTTCAAAACCGAATCTCAAGACAACCTGAATTCCCAGCAAGACGATGACGACTGTCATCAGCGACGCTGAAAGCCACTCTTCAAAGGTTCTTGAACGAAGCACGTTCAACATACAAGCCACCTCATGTCGTTGCCTTCAAGAAGCATAATTTTCATTTTGGATCATGACTTTAAGATGTTTTTGCTTATCCAATGAGGATTCGAAAGCTTCATCAGCAACCCCAAATTCGTAGGTTGCCGATACGGCACCGAGAAGCTCCGGTTTGGCTAGCACAGACTCGACTGCTTTTTCGAATTCATTTAAGAATCGATATGCTCCCTTTACGGTTAGCTCCTTGGTCAGGATCAAGTTCATATCCAGCTCTGCTGGCGCCAAGAAACCGACTTGAATTAGCCGACCTTTAGGAATGAGCACCTTCAATGCCGTATTGAATGCTTGCGGTGCGCCAGAGGCCTCCAGCACGACGTCAAAGAATTTATCCTCGCCAGAGTCAACGAACTCTTCCACTGCTTTGGCAGTAAGCGTTTGCACATCGGCAAGTTTACGTACGCGTTCTAATGCTGCTTGGTGCACGTCTGATACAAAGACTTCACTGGCGCCTTGATCCAGCGCGGCCACTGCCGCGAGAGTGCCAATAGTGCCCGCACCAGTAACCAACACACGTTTCCCAGCGACTTCACCTAAGTTAGCGGCATGAAGTGCGATAGCGTAAGGTTCAGCGAGAGCTGCCAGTTTAAGGTTGGCATTGGAGGGCAGTACGACACACTGGTGGTCTTTGACCACTGGCCGTTCTTCAAACGCGCCATGAGTATGGGGTTGCTTGGCAGCACTCCCGAGATACTTCATGTTGAAACAGACATTTTCTTCCCCCTGCTGGCACATTATGCATGTACCGCAGGGCAACGAAGGATTGATGGCAACCCGATCATCCACCGAGACATCTTTAACGTCCTGGCCGACTTCAAGTACGAGAGCTGCAAGCTCATGTCCGAGCACCATCGGGTCCCTAACAATCGAATGCCCGACTTTTCCATCCTGATAGTAGTGCATGTCGGAGCCACAAATGCCGCCGTAGGCCAGACCTAAGCGAACTTCATCGGCAGCCAGGTCTCGCTCAGTTCGTTCATCAATACGTAAGTCCTTAGGACCGTGGATAACATATGCTTTCATGCTTGCACCATCATTGGTCGAAACGCTTATATTTATTAAGTCCCAAACGATATCAACCCGCCATGTAACCACCATCTACCGGGATGACTGCGCCGTTGACGTAGGAGGCCTCAACTGAGGCGAGGAAGTAGATCACGGAGGCCACTTCTTTGGCATCAGCCCAACGTTTCATTGGGATTCGTGATGATATTTGCTCGAAGCGTTGAGCATCCGCTCGCGCCGCTACCGTCATGTTGGTGTTAACCCAACCAGGAGCCACCGCATTAGTACGCACACCCTTCTCAGCCCAGGCAACAGCCATTGTCCGCGTAAGGGCGACAATGGCCCCTTTGCTTGCGCTGTAACCGGGAGACTTGGGTGAACCAAAATAGCTCCACATCGAGGCGATATTGATGATGGCACCGCTCGTTTCACTGAGTAAGTCGATCAGGCGCGTCGACAGGTCAAAAACAGCATTGCAATTGATGGCCATAGACTTTTCGAACCCTGCAAGCTCCCACTCTTTTTCTTGCAGGTTAACCCCAGCACAATTCACCAACACATCTAGCCGATCGATATGTTTAACAATGGCATTCATGTCGTGTGGATTGGTCAAGTCAGCCTGGATGTACAGATCCGGTTCCTCATCACAGGGATGAATATCGGCGATGATGATCTGATAACCCTGCTCCTTGAACTTTTTAGCGGTCTGGCACCCGATGCCGGTCGCCCCGCCTGTAATCAATACTGTTTTAATGCTCACATGCCTTACCCCTTTGGTGGATACATTTCCCCTCGCTTGGTTCAGAGAGTCGGCATCGTAAAGTGATTGGTCTCTTCTCGAATACCGCTCGGCCAGCGTTGCGTGATGGTTTTCATGCGTGTATAAAACCGCACACCATCAGAACCATGCATATGGAGAGGACCAAATAGGGATCTCTTCCAACCACCGAAACTATGGAAGGCCATGGGTACAGGTATTGGCACATTGACGCCAACCATACCTACCTGGATTTGCTCGCAGAACTGGCGAGCCGCATCACCATCTCGGGTGAATATGGCTGTACCGTTGCCATACTCATGATCGTTAATCATCGCCACTGCCTCGTCGAAACTCGCCGCACGTGCGATAGAAAGCACAGGCCCAAAAATCTCCTCGCTATGAATCCGCATCCCAGGTTTGACATGGTCAAAGAGTGAACCACCAATGAAGTAACCGCCCTCGCCCCCTTTGACCGATATTTGGCGACCGTCTACTACCAGCTCGGCCCCTTCTTCCTGGCCGATGCGAATGTAGTCCATGACCTTCTCCATATGCTCACGTGTAATTAGGGGCCCCATGTCGTTATCGGGCCCTTCGACCAGGCCTGGGCCAACACTAAGCTTATCGAGCTGCGCCAGAAGTTTTTCACGTAGACGTTCAGCCGTTTCATCGCCCACCGGTACCGCGACGGAGATCGCCATGCAACGTTCGCCAGCGGAGCCAAAAGCGGCTCCCATCAAAGCACTTACCGCTTGGTCTAGGTCGGCATCGGGCATGATCACCATATGGTTCTTGGCACCACCTAGTGCCTGCACTCGTTTGCCGTGTGCGGATGCCGTGGCATAGATATACTCAGCGATGGGCGTCGAACCGACGAAGCTAACTGCCTGAACACACTCATGTGTGAGCAGTACGTCGACGGCTTCCTTGTCACCGTTGACCACATTGAATACGCCGTCCGGTAAGCCGGCTTCTTTTAGTAGCTCCGCCAAACACAGCGCAGTGGACGGGTCTTTTTCCGAGGGTTTCATAATGAACGTATTCCCGCAGGCCAATGCGATGGGGAACATCCACATGGGCACCATGGCAGGAAAGTTGAAGGGTGAAATGCCGGCACAAACCCCTAATGGCTGCATCATGGAGTAGCTATCCACTCCCGACCCTACGTTGGTGGAGTGCTCCCCCTTCTGTAAATGAGGAATGCCGCAGGCAAACTCCACCACTTCTAACCCGCGTACGACTTCACCTTTCGCATCGGAAAATACCTTCCCATGCTCGCTAGCAATCAGACGTGCCAGCTCATCAGTATGCTCTTCGACCAACGCCTTGAATTTGAACAGGATCCGAGCCCGCTTGAGCGGAGTGACCTTAGACCATTCATGAAAAGCCTGGTTGGCCACCCTGACGGCATGTTGTGTTTCTTCAGCCGATGCAAGAGACACCTGGAGGGTTTGCTCTCCGGTCGCGGGGTTGTAAATGCCGGCTACACGATGACTTGCGCTATCCACGTGCTGCCCATTGATAAAATTACCCAGGGTCCGCATGACTTATCCTCTTTCCTGCAAATTGGTTTCATTGACACACTGGCGAAGTGAATGCCATTCGCGAATAAGTTCGGCATAATTACTCGCCACGTGACTCACGAGCTCTTCGTCTTTTATGCTCCCTGCTAGCCATTCTCGGCATGGCTGGGCAAATAAGGTGCGCCCCACCGTGAACCCCTTGCAGTGCGCATGATTGGCGGCTGGGCCAAAGCTGTCTTTCACTTGGCCCATCGGCGCATCCAATCCCAGCAGAACGACGCCACAGCAATGGGGGTCTTGCTCCGCGATGATCTGACCAACAGCCTGCCACCCCTTGTCTGACATGGACGGCAGCTTCCACCAGTCAGGGCGTATGCCTAGTGCATAGAGACGGCTCAAGCTTCGGGGCAGTGTTGTGTCGTCGATAGGTCGATCCGATGGTGGAATGATCTCAAGCAACAATTGCAGGCCATTAGCGCAGGCCGCTTCGTACAAGCGATGGACACGAGCTTCCTGTTCGAGACGTAGCTCGATAGGATCGTCCGGGTGGTAAAAGAAGAGGCACTTGATGATGTGTTCGGAGGGCCAATGACGAAATTGACTTCCCAGATCCTCACCATGCTGGTAACGGAGGGGGCGGGAGCTTGGCAACTCGACCGGGCGACCGATCCACCAACCACGTCCGGTAGCATCGTTTAAGGCATCCTGACCCAAGACGTCATCCACCAGAACGGCAGGCGTCGCAAGGCCTGCCTGACGAGCCCCTTGTTCCGCTGCTTTTACCAGCAAGCGCTTCATTGTTGGCAAACGCGACACGTCCGCACCGACTGCCATCGCCATGTCGGTTAATTGTCGGCGGTGGTCGAACGCTAACCCGCACACTTCCGGCCACTCTCTGGGAATGCGGGTGGTGACCCGGTGAAGATGATTGAGCCGAACATCCTTATCCGGACGCGGTACCTCCTCACGGCGAGCCAGGTAATCCATGAGCTCTTCTTCCGTCGGCATTGCCGGAGCGCAACCATGCCGTGACACCACCAACGCCCCGCAAGCATTGGCATAAGTGGCGCTAGTTTCCCAGCTTTCACCCCGCAACCACCCCCGGAGTAAGCCGCTGATGAAAGCATCGCCAGCCCCGAGCACGTTAAGGACATCGACTTGAACACCTTTGACGAGGATTCCCTCTTCGATTTGATCGGGAATCGACCCTTCAAAGATGACGCAGCCAAGCGGACCAAGTTTGCAGACCAAGGTAGCGTCACTCACGTCACGCACGGCACGAAGTGAGGACAATGTGTCATTACTCCCCCCCGCGATGTGAAACTCTTCTTCGGTGCCGACGATTAAGTCGAAATGAGAAAGCCATCCTTGCAAGCCTTCAGTGACCTGAGCATCTGCAACGAATCTAGTCTCGCCGTCCCCCGGATCAGTCAGCCCCCATAGGACGGGCCGGTAGTCGATATCCAGTACGCGCTTGGTGCCATGGTGTACGGCTGCATTCAAGGCTTTCTTGCAGGCTTTTCGCGTCAAGTCGGTCGAAAGGTGAGTGCCTGTGATGGCAAGCGCTTGTGCAGTACCAATGTAATCGGTGTCTATCAACTCAGCATCAATCGCCATGTCCGCGCAGTCACGGCGGTAAAAGAGAAGAGGAAAAGTATCGCGGTCCTTTAAGGCCAATAGAGCTAAACCGGTGTGCCGATGGGGATCCGTCTGTAAAGAAATCGTATCGACACCGGCACGCTGCAGTTCTTCACGCACGAAATTTCCCAGTTGCTCATTACCTACCCGAGAAAGCATGGCGGACTTCAAGCCGAGTCGGGCCGTACCGAACGCTACATTGCCCGAGCTGCCACCCAAGTACTTGGCAAAGCTCGTTACGTCCTCCAAAGAGCTACCGAGCTGCTCCGAGTAAAGATCGACAGCGACGCGCCCCAGGCAGATCAGGTCCAGTGGGTGCTTTCGTTTAAGGTCATGCTGCATGGTCAAGGTGCCCTCCTTTCTTCTAGGGGAGCGGCACCACCAGCCCCCTAGTAACACAAGGTATTGATGGAATATATGTTCCATCACCAGACCATGTCAAACTAATTATTCCACAATTCAGTGTAAATGGAATTAATATTCCATTTATGCTAGCGTACCTCTTACCTAACGACCTCTTGGTTTTCCCAATGACTCAGCAGCAACCGCCTCAAGATTTCGACGAGCTCAGGAAGCGCGTCACTGCTAGATACGAATCTCTAAGCCCAAGACTTCAGCAAGCTGCTCGATATTTGCTTGATCATCCTAAAGATGTCGCGTTCTCCACCGTGGCCAAGATATCCGAGAGTGCAGGCGTTACACCATCGACGTTAATTCGCTTAGCCAACACCTTCGATTTCTCCGGTTTTTCTGAAATGCAAGGCCTCTTTAGAGCTAGGCTTGTCGATGAGCTGCCGAACTATACAGAGCGTATCCGCGCAGTACGCAGCGCTACAGGAGAGACGCCAGGCAGTACCCAGTTGCTCTGGGAATTTGCTGACGCTAATCGTGCAGCTCTTGAGCAACTACCAGGGCGTATTGACTCAGGCACCCTGGAGCAGGCGTTAAATATTTTCGAGGAGGCACGAGCCATTCATGTGATGGGGGCACGAAGAAGCTTCGTAGTGGCCAGCTACATGACCTATGCACTTCACCATATAGACAAACGTGCATTTCTGATAAACGGCCTTGGGGGCATGTATGGAGAACAGGTCAAATCTATTGGTGACAATGATGCGCTAATGGTCATCAGCTTCAGCCCCTATGCCGAAGAGACCCGGAAGCTGGCTGCCGCGGCGCGTGAGCGCAACATTCCCTTAGTCGTCATTACCGACTCGAACGTGAGCCCTCTGGCTCAGTTAGCGGATGTGTACTTCGTCGTGCAGGAAGCGGAAGTGAAAGGTTTTCGCGGGTTAGCAGCATCACTATGTCTGGCCCAGACACTTGCTATCGCCCTAGGGGTCCGCCATGAGCTTACTTCTGCGATGCCTATCAACCGGTAATAAATTTAAATCAACCTAACGATAGCAATACTTGTGCCGGGACTCACCTGGGTTTAAGCACCGCTGTCATTGTGCGCAGTGCCGGCGATTCAAACAGTTCTGCGTCTAGCGGATAAGGGCCGCTACGTAAGTTCTGAGGATTGTAGGGGTTGAAGTTCTAGAAGGTTGACAAGGCCATTATGAAGACCTGCGGCGGAATCATGGCGATCGAAAAAGCAAGTAACCAGGGGTTGTCAGAGCACTAAGGACGATCCCCATTATAAGCAGCTCGCAACAAAGACTCTAACGGACCAAACTCAACTTCCTGAGGATTCCAGTATGGGTTCTGAAGAGCTAACTTCAAAGCGGCCTCAAGATCTGCCTTCTTCATACCTAATTCCTGAAGTGATACTTTGGCACCGTTGGCTTTCGCCAAATCATGTATTCCACGCGCAGGATCATCCACCCCTAAAGCCCTAGCAATTCGTTGCATGCTATCTGGCGCAGCTTGTCGGTTATAAGCGATGACATGCGGCAATATGACAGTGTGGGTTTCTGCATGCGGCAAGTTGAAACTCCCTCCCAAGGTATGACAAAGCTTGTGATGCAGCGCCATTCCCACACTTCCCAGAACGATACCACAAAGCCAAGCTCCATAGAGGCACTGTGTTCTTGCTTCTATATCGCTGGGATCGCTATAAATTGCAGGAAGACCAATGGCCAGTGCCTTGATTCCCTCTTCTGCCATAAGGTTTACGACAGGATTGGTATCTTTGGCATATAGCCCTTCAACCGCATGCGCTATCGCATTAATACCACTGGTGATAGAAACATCACGAGGTAAGTTGAGCGTTAAATCGGGGTCATATATCACTACCTGGGGTTGTACATGAGAAGCCTTACCTGTTTTCTTTACTCCATGCTCAGTGATGCCATAAATAGGGGTCATCTCTGAACCGGAATAAGTGGTAGGTATGGCGATAATAGGCAGCTCTGTTTCTAAAGCCACCGCTTTTGCCAAACCGATACTCGATCCTCCACCAATCGCCACAAGGCCATCAACAGACAGATGACGTACCTGTTCCAAAGCTTGTTTTACAGCGTCAATAGGGACATGCATCCTGGCGTGTTGGCATGTACCCACGCATCGCATTCCTAACTTCGAAGCTACCTGCTGAGCCAGCAATGATTGACCGGGTGTTGAAATAACAAGGACTCTCTCTAACCCTAGAAGCTCAGCCTCTATACTCAGCGATGCAAACGACTCTGCGCCAAATACCACCCTTACCTTCGTCGCAGAATAGATGAATGGTGCGATCATATTTGTGCCTCAGCGCCTTTAAAATGTTTGCTAACCTGTATGTACACTCCTCATTACCCAACGACTAATTACGTATTGGCGCCCCAGGAGAATGAAGACAAATATCTTTCTATTGAGGGAGGTACAGGGAATGCATAAGTGCAGGATGAGAAGCAAGCACCCTCTCCACCCTTGAGGCAGCAACTCTAAGTTCCTCAAGCCGCTCCTCAATTAGACTTTCAGAGGTTACACGTCCGCTGTAAGCAGAACAGTTAATTGCCGCCACAGTTTGGTGAGCCGAATTTTTAACAGGTACTGCGAGCGAGGTGATACCGTAATCTAGCTCATCAACAGAGGTTGCATACCCTAATTCGCGAACAAGAGCTACCTGTTTGGAGATGTCTTCCGGAGAATTAAGGGTTTTATCGGTCAGCTTTTGTAAATTGACCTTATTGTAATAGTCATCTAATTCATCAGACCCCATGCTAGACAGCATCACTTTCCCAAGTGAAGTGGCATACGCAGGGAAAGTAGTGCCCGCTGTTGCCATCATTCGTTTTGCACGCTGCTCTGAATAACTGGCAATATACAGAACCTCTTGCCTATCAAGGGTTGCCACAGATGCCGATTCTCCAAACAGTCCGACAAGACGCCTAAGCTCAGGCAATAACAGCTCCTCACTATTCGCTGAACGCAAGTAAACCGACCCCAACGTAAGCACTCGGGCGCTTAGAACAAATTTACGATCGATACGACGGACATATCCCAAGCGCTCTAATGTATTAAGACTTCTCCTTGCCGCAGCAGGGTTCAGGTCTGCACGACGTGAGACTTCACTTAGTGTCAGTAATGCATGCACCTTATCGAAACATTCGAGTACTTTAAGCCCTCGGGCCAATCCCTCGACATACTCTCCTTTCTTCTCTTCCACTTAAGTGTCTCCTGACATGATATTGCGCTATACCATACCCTGCTGACGACCGACCAAGCCAACCCCTACTTTGCATTGCTTTGATACGCCATACGCAAGCGACGTGCCATGGGCTTGAGAAGCGGCATAAATATTAGCAGCAGGGTTAATGAGAGCAGTGCAACGCTAACGGGTCGATCCAGGAAAACAGTAATCTCTCCTCTGGATATCACTAGTGACCTACGAAGATTCTCTTCCATAAGCGGTCCGAGTATAAAACCAAGCAATACGGGGGCAGGATGGAAGCGAAAGCGCAGAAGCACATAGCCCAGTACGCCGAAGAAAAGCGTAACAAGCACATCGAATTCGCTGTTATTAACGCTATATGAACCCATGCAGATAAAGAAAATGACGGTCGGGTAGAGTATCCGGCTGGGTACGCTCATGATTTTCACAAATACACCTATGAGCGGAATATTTAGAATTAATAGAATTAAATTACCTACCCAGAAGCTGACAATAAGACCCCAAAACATCGCCGGCTCATTAGTGATGAATTGTGGGCCAGGCGTTACTCCGTGCATCATCATTGCACCCAGTAATACCGCCATGACTACATCACCAGGAATACCCAAGCTCAGGGTAGGAATAAAGGCAGCTTGAACCGATGCATTATTCGCTGCCTCAGGAGCCGCCACCCCCTCTACGGCCCCTTTCCCAAATTTGTCTGGCTCCTTACTGACCTTCTTTTCCATGGCATACGCCATGAAGGACGCTATGCTCGGCCCGGCACCGGGTAAAGCACCAATTATAGACCCTAACGTTGATCCTCTAAGGATTGGGCCCCAAAGCTGGCGAAACTCTGCGCGTGATGGGAGCATCGATTTCATCGAGATACGATCAGGAGTCGTTACGACTTTTGTGGGCTCTGCCACTGTCATTTTGTGGATAATCTCAGCTACCCCAAAAAGCCCCATCGCAATCGCTATTAGACTTATGCCATCGTAAAAATTAATGAATCCGAAGGTAAAACGTGGCACACCTGAATTCGGATCCATGCCCACTAAGCCCAGAATCAAACCCAAAACCACCATTACCAGGGATTTAATCGTTGAACCGTTGGAAAGGGTTGAGGCAGCTACCAACCCCAGTAACATGACAGAAAAATATTCTGTCGAATTAAAATCAAGAGCAATGCTAGCAATAGCAGGCGCAAAGCCCATCACCAGCAATATTGCGAACGAGCCACCGCAGAAGGAGGCAGCGGCGTTAATGAACAATGCTAAGCCGGGACGACCACTTTTAGTCATCGGGTAGCCATCTAAGGCAGTCACGGCCGTCGATGCGGTGCCCGGTAGATTTAAGAGTATAGAGGTGATCGACCCACCATACTGCGCTCCGTAAAAGATGCCTGCTAGCATGATAAGGGCAATCGTAGGATCAAGCCCAAACGTCAGCGGCAGTGCCACTGAGATAGCTACTAAAGGGCCTATGCCTGGTAAAGCGCCTACGAAAGTGCCTAAAAATACACCGATGAAGCAAAACAATAAGGCTTCACCTGTAAAAGCGGTCTGAGCCCCTAATGCAAGGTTCGATAGCATATCCATTAGCTAAAAACCCCCGTTGCAAATGGCTCAAGTGGTAAACGAAGTAGTTTGATAAATAGTAAGTAGCCAACCAAGCTTAGACCTATGGCTGTACCAATGAGCGTACGCACCGAGATGCGTTCTCTTCCGCCAATAGCTGTCAGAATTACAAGTGACGTGGTGGCAGGTACCAGGCCCAAGCTTTCTACCAGCATTGCAAAGGTGATAAGCGCCAAGCTCAAAAAAATCAGGCTGCGGAAGTTAAAAGCGGTTTCCTGCTTACTTTCTGGTGGCTCTAACGCTGCCACTGTACCGAGGGCAGCTATAATGACTCCAAGTCCTAATGGAAAGAACCCTGGCCCTATTCGACTCATACTGCCCATGGACAGCTGGGTGCCTGCATAAGCGACATAAAGACCAAAAATTACGATAAGCGCACCGAATAGAACATCCGATAAGCGGCGATGTTTAATCATGGAGTTCTCGCACTATTGTTGTTTTTGACCAATGCGGTCTAACCTCAGCCCTGGCAAACATCAGGGCCCCCAGGACTGAAGTAGCGTCTCTTTTTTAGTCAGCTTGTGCGTCTGCGGCGTCGGCGATCTCGCCCCATTTTACGACTTCATCCGAAATGAATTGCTGAAGGTCGGAAAATTCGACGTCCCCAAATTCAATGCCTGTTCGCTCGAAGTGCTCCCGAACTTTATCCGAAGCCAAGCTATTTTCTGCTGCTTCACGAAGGCGTTCGGTAACATCTTCTGGCATATCGGCAGGCCCTGCTAAAAGGAACCACGCTACAAGGTCAAAGTCCTCAAATGTATCTGAAATGGATGGTACATCGGGGGCAACACTTGACCCATCCGCACCGCTTACCCCAATAGCTTTCATCGTCCCAGCTTCTATATTGGGTAGTGCGGCAACTGGGTGATAGAACATAAAATCCACTTCACCTGACATGACTGCCGTAAGACCTTCAGCTCCTGAACGGAAAGGTACATGAATCATGTCCCCTTCCGTCTGAATGTTGAGTAGCTCGCCAGCGAGGTGGCCAGATGTACCATTGCCAGCTGAAGCAAATGTCACACCGCGGTCTTGTGCAGCTGCTTCGATTAGATCTTCTAAGTCATTAAAATCAGAGTCACCGCTCACAACTAATAAGGTTGGCGTATACCCAATAAAGGCAATGGGCGTGACATCCGTTTCCGGATCATAGGGGTTGTCCGGATAAATGGATTTATTGATAGCAAGCGTACCTACAGTCCCCATTGAGAGGGTATAGCCGTCAGGATCAGCCTGGACGACTTGCTGTGTGCCTACACTACCGCCAGCACCTGCACGATTTTCAATGACCACAGGCTGGCCCAGATCTTCCGCCATGCCTTCGCCGACGACACGAGAAATTAAGTCTGTGGTGGTACCCGCTGCAAACGGAGTAACAATGGTCACAGGTCCATCAGGAAATTCCTGCGCGCTTGCCGTAGATACTTGGCTAATAGCGACCGTTAGGGTTGCTGCTACTAAATGAGTGAGAGTCAGCTTTTTCATATTTCCTCCTATGAGGATTGGCGTCATTTATTGTTGGTTTAAGCTATCTACTACGTTTAAGTTTTAAGATGGCAAATCATCCTTTGGGTGGGTGACTTACTATCTAAACCTAAATTTTCATTCAACTTTATAATTATGGATGTGCATGTATTGCATTCATTTCTTGTCGAATCTCATCTCCGTGTTCGTTAAGGGTGGGTGGAGGATTCACCTCCAGGCTTGGTTTGCCATCAAAGCTAAATGGCGAGCGTACGGTACGAAACTTACCCATTTCAGGGTGTTCCGATTCAACAGCAATTTTTAAGTGGATTGCCTGAGGGTCATCCAAAGCTTCATTAGAATCGTATGCTGGAGAATTGGGCACACCTCGTTCATTCAAGGTGTCACACCAGTAATCGCGAGTTTGGTTGGCGAAGATCGGCGTCAAAATATCAATTAACGCGTCCTGGTTTTTAATTCGGTCAAGTCGATCCGCAAAGCGGCTATCTGTCTGTAAGTCAGCCCTGCCAACACTTTCGGTTAATGCCTCCCAAAACTTAGTCGGAGATGATAAATGGAATGCAATCCATTTATCATCAGCACATTGAAAGGTGTAAGACTGAGAAACCTGAGGGCGGCTTAACGGTCCCATTACCTCACCTACGCTAAGGTAATGCGTAAAACTATCGAGGTTAAAGTGCATCATGGCTTCGAGCATGGAGATATCCAACCGTCGTCCCTTACCGGTACTACCTCTTTCCAACAACGCAGCCATGATTCCCATTGCAGCGTATTGACCGGTCACAGAATCAGCAATGGCAGGGCCAATAACCCGTGGACGATCGGGCGGGGTTAATAAACGTAGATAGCCGCTCGCCGCCTGGGCGACAGTGTCAAAAGAGGGCCGGTCCCGAGAAGGACCACTTTGGCCAAAACCTGAAATGGCGCAGTAGACCAACTTTGGATTGATGCTACGTAAGGTCGCTTCTCCGACGCCTAATTTTTCTGCTACGCCAGGACGGAAATTTTGGATAAATACGTCCGCTCCCTCGATCAATTGATGAAGTATTTTTAAATCACTATATTCTTTCGAATCTAAGGCGATAGAGCGTTTGTTGCGGTTATAAGTTTGGAAGTGTGGAGAGTAAAGTCCTCCCTTAAAGGCACGAAACGGATCGCCTTCACCTGGACGCTCGATTTTAATGACATCTGCACCAAGGTCAGCAAGGTGCATACCAGCCGCTGGTCCGGTGATATAGGTACCCATTTCAATAACGCGAATATTGCTCAACATCTTTGTCATAGTGATCGCCTCTTAGACTGACGAAGGCCCATGGGCGCCTTCGGAATTTGCCAGCTCTTCATAAGCGATGGCCTGATCCGCCTGATGAGACATAATGAAGCCAATCGATCGTTGAGATTCTTCAAAGAGATGGGCCACTAAGCCAGCAGCTCGTGCTAGGAGAGGAATTCCTTTCATGGCGTCCACCGGCCATCCAGCATCCAACATCACTGCAGGAATCGCGCCTGAGACATTGATAGGCAATGGGCGATTGATAATATCGGGCGCAAGCTTCGCTAGCATGCGCAATACATTTACGTGTTCGCCGGAGATGCCATGTGTATCTGCCAATGCTAATAGCACGTCAGCACGTGGATCACCTGCGCTGTGCTGGGGGTGCCCCAAACCTGGAACTTTTTGACGCTTTGACTTGATCCGTTCCAAGCTCTCTCGGCATACCTCTTCAATGTCTCTGCCCTCAGCACACTTTTCGACGATATTCACGACAAAACGTCCAGCAATCTCGGAGCTACCTGCTACAACAGTGCCCATCCCCAACAAGCCAGCGGAGATGGCGCCCTGCCAACTATCCGGTCCCGCTGCCAGCGTCATGCGCGCCGCCTGAACGCTAGGTACCAGACCATGTTCTGCGATGGCGACTAAGCATGCATTTGTCATGATTCGCTGTTCACTGGTCGGTGTCTTTCCAAGTACCAACAGCCAAAAATAATCAACGAATTCAATCTTACCTATCAACTCATTACAGAGGTCACGACCACGAACGGTGACACTTGTGTCATCTGACTTAGCTATCGATGTAAACGCTTGTTCTTGTTTTCCAATACGCATTCGAGGCACCTTTCACTATACGAAATATTTTTCACTATATGAAATACAGATTAGAGCTTATCAGCGCTAAGTCAAGTCAAGCGCTTGAGAGAATATGCAGCTCTTAATCAACTGTGGAAGTTTGTTTTTTTAAAACAATCAATTAAGTCCAATTTTTATCTTATTATTATTCTTAGGTAATGAGGTGTACGTCACATCACAACACTGCATGAACAAGGTGACTGTGTCATAGCTGATGGTTTTTCCCGCGCCATAAGTTATCCAAGTATTTGCTTGATCATTACCGGTCCAAGGATGACCAACATTACAACAACGATGGGTCCAGCGCTGCCAGACTCGGTGCCTATGTTGGTCATTTCCTTATGAATCGGCTGAATACGTTAGGGCGTGGCCAAGGGAGATTACATGAGCTCGAAAGCTAATGAGTGTCTAGAATATCCAGGGCGATTCTGAGTAAGGTAGGGTGCGCTTCCTCTCTATTATTGAGGACTTGGCCAAGCGTCATGATGTTCAGTTTATAGAGCGCTATACGCATGTTGAAAGTGACATGCGAGAGTTGATGGAACGCCGCATTGAATCATCCCTTTCCCGAGTTCACGATTTAGCTTGCCCATTTTGACCATTAGCTTCTCGCATCGTTTAGACTCTTTTCCGATTTGGGGGGGTTGTAAGAAGCAGTGGCATGTTGGCCTTCATTGAAAGGTCGATCAGCATGGGCCCTGCTTTGTGGTGAGCATACCTTTATATACTAGAGACGCCGTAAGCCTTCAAAAGTCAAAGCCAAAAAATTACAGATCTATATCACTCCTATGAATCCTGCACACGGGATCAATTTGACGCCTATAGGAGTGTTATTTATGTCCCCGCCTTGCCTACACTGTACAGCCGCTTGCACGCTTAACCTCGAAACCGCCCAACGCATCGGCATGGTGGGCAGCAGCCTTGTGGGTGGAGCCATTGGGGCGTGGCGTGCTTCGTCTCTCTTAACGTCCCCTTTATCGATGGCTACCTCCCGCTTCCCGTTAGCCAAACTGCCCGCTGCCGTGATGGGAGCTGTTACTGGCAGTCAAGCAGGCTCGCGTGCCGCAGAATTATTTTTCACGCAGAAGCTACCGCCCGGTGAAGGAACGCCCTGGCTGTGCATATCGTGCGGTCATAACTTCCGGCAAGTACCCCGTCCCTTCACCGCACCCCAATAATGCGTTCCCACTAAGCGATATACCCCTTACTTTCCAACCATAAAGCGCTGACGTTAATCGTCAGCGCTTTTTTATTGCTAGGAGTTTTCACCATGGCTCATCTCATTGAACAAATGGCTTACGTCGGCGCTACCCCATGGCATGGCCTGGGGCAACAGCTATCCCGTCAACAGCCGCTAGAGGTCTGGCAGCAACAGGCCGGTATGAACTGGCATATTGAAGCAGCCCCGGTGCGCTTTATTGCCGAGGGTGCCAGCCACTTGGGCAGTATCCACTCGTTCCCTGAGCATAAGGTGCTCTACCGCTCGGATACCAAGGCGCCGCTATCGGTGGTGTCCCAGCGCTATAAGGTGGTCCAGCCAGAGGAGATACTGGAGTTCTATCGCGATCTCACCGAATACGCAGGGTATGAACTAGAAACCGCGGGCGTCCTGAAAGGCGGTCGCAAGTTTTGGGCGTTGGCACGAAGTGGCTTAAGCACCTCTCTGAAAGGCCAGGATGAGGTCAATGATTACCTTCTATTGGCAACGTCGTGTGATGGCACGCTGGCCACTATGGCGACACCTACCACGGTGCGAGTGGTGTGCAACAACACGTTGCAGATCGCCGTCGATGGAACGTCGCAGACGGTGAAGGTACCCCATCGGTCGGAGTTTGATCCCCGTGCAGTTAAAACCCAGCTGGGTATTTCTGTTTCCCAGTGGAACGACTTCATGTACCGCATGAAGGCCTTGGCGGAACGTAAAATCGATCACCGCGAGGCGCAGCAGTATTTTCAGTCGGTGCTCTGCGGTATCGATAAGCCGATAGACGATCCCTCCAAGCTGCCTAACTACCGGGCACTCAATAAGGTACAGAAGCTTTACCACGGCGAAGGCCGCGGTTCGCACCTCGATACTGCCAAAGATACCGCCTGGGGCTTACTCAATGCCGTTACCGAGTACGTGGATCATGACAAGCGTGCGCGTAGCAACGATACCCGGCTCGATTCAGCGTGGTTTGGCCAAGGGGCCCAATTGAAACAGGAGGCATTGCAAACAGCCCTTGCCCTGGTGAGTTGACATGCTGTTTTTCATCATTTTACTGCTAATTTTCTTAGTTTTTGTATTACCCCTCATTGGATAGCGCGATAAGCCCAGCTCCTAACAGGCTGGGCTTTTTGCTTTTTACGTGGAGCACACCATGGCCTCTCTTAGCCCTGATTTAGATATCGCATTAACCCAGTTGACGGAGCGACTGCTCACCCAGGATCAAACTTTTGCCCAGACCTATGTCATGGCAAAGGGCCAGCTGTATCGCACCGAGCTGCGCCTATGCCTCGTCCCTCCCAGCGAGCTTCCCGCCGATTTTTAACTCTCTATTGAAGGAGCCTTGTCATGGCCACCAAAACTAATGTGGTAAATCACGAGACGTCTGCATCCTCTTTACAAGCCGTTCCTGCAGCACCCACAACGCATCTTGCGGAGAGCACGGCCATTATCCAGGTGATTGAGCGCGCGGCACTCAACCCGGACGTCGATATCGACAAAATGGAGCGCTTGCTACAGATGCAGGAACGGGTGATGGATCGCCAAGCCATGATGGCCTATAGCGCGGCCATGGCGGCCATGCAGACCGAACTTCCCAGCATTAAAGAACGCGGACAAACCAATAACGGCTGTTACGCCACCTTGGAAGATATCGTCGATACCGTGCGCCCCATTATGCAGAAACACGGCTTTGCGGTGAGCTTTCGTATTCAGACGCAGGAGCGCGGCATTGAAGTGACCGGTGTGCTAATGCATAAGGATGGTCACCGTGAAGAGACCAGCATGTTGCTGCCTGCCGACATAAGCGGCAACAAGAAC
Organism: Halomonas sp. PA16-9; assembly: GCF_009728585.1. Taxonomy (NCBI): domain Bacteria; kingdom Pseudomonadati; phylum Pseudomonadota; class Gammaproteobacteria; order Oceanospirillales; family Halomonadaceae; genus Halomonas; species Halomonas sp. PA16-9. The sequence goes on from NZ_CP040451.1 coordinate 2,712,264, forward strand.
GCGGTGCAGGCGTTTGGCTCATCCACCAGCTACGGCAAGCGCTACGTACTCAGCGCCCTACTCAACATCACGACGCGAGGCCAGGATGACAATGGCAAGCCCAGTACCAAAGCGAGCATCAAGCTAGTGACGCCCTTTCAGGCGGGGCAGATCCAGCGACTGATTAGCCAATGCCCTGCCACAACCCAGGAATGGTTCAGTGGTAAATACGGTTCAGCCGTGCAAGTACCTCAGAGTGACTTCGACAAGCTACGCGCCTCATTCTCTAAGCGAGCGGTTAAGTAATCCACGTTCTCCCCTTATGACAGGAGGCTTCCATGCAAGTGCTTACTATGGAACAAGGCACCCCAGAGTGGCTGGCGGCGCGGCTAGGCCGCGTCACCATGTCGGAGCTGAAAGCATTGCTGGTGAAGGGTAAAGGCCCTGGTGGGTTGGGTACCGGGGCGATTACCTACATGCACCAGTTGATCGGTGAGCGAATCACCGGGGAACTGGCTGAGCCGTTTCAAGGCAATGCCCATACCCGTCGTGGACATACCCTGGAAGGCGTTGCCCGTGCGCTCTACTGCGATACCACTGGTGAACCAAAGCCACAAGAAGTGGGCATCATCCTTAACCACAACGTGGGTTACTCGCCTGACAGCTTGGTAGCCGCTAACGGTCTGCTGGAAATCAAAACCAAACTGCCAAAGTTCCAAATCGAGGTACTGTTAAATGGTGAAATACCTGATGAGCACATACCCCAATGCCAGGGAGGGCTATGGGTCAGTGAACGAGAATGGATCGATTTTGTGAGCTACTGGCCCGGCATGCCGTTGTTTATCAAGCGCGCGTATCGCGACGACATCATGATCCGCACCATTGCCGAGCGGGTGGAGGCCTTCCATGAAGAAATGGAGCGGCGTATCAGCCTAGTGATGGTCGCGTGACCGACTACTTGAATCACCACACTCATCTAATTTTAACGACATAAATGCCGGGCCACCACCCCGGCATTTTTTATTTTTTGGAGGTCATCATGCCCCATAGCAAACTCAAACCCGGTGAAGTGGCAGGCTCCTATCACGTCACCTCCCCGGTTACAGAAACTGACATCATCACCATGGCCCAGCACTTCGCATGGCGTAAGCTCGCCAAAGACCACAATATATCCCAACCCTCGCAAGCCTTTTAACACCTGAAGCTACTTCTGCAGGACTATGAGCACAATGTTATTAGCATTTTATTCATAGATAGCCAAAACCGTGTTATCCGCTTTGAGGAGCTATTTCGTAGTTCCATTGACACCGCCAGAAGTGCTGAAAGCTCCCCTCACCTACAAAGCTGATTTCGCCATTCCACACTATTGGTAACCCAACGCCCGGAGACTCATACAGATGAATTACATAGGGCCTTGAAGAAGTCCATAGAGCTGATGGAAATTTGGATGATTTATCTCGTGGTTGCCTGGAATGCTAGCGATAAGTCGGCTGCTGATGTGGAATATCTGTGAGTAAGTGCCTAGTCTTTACAGAACCTCTAGATGGGCGACTCCGATATGAAGGCAAGCTTTATTTTTGATTTAAGCAAACACCATCAAAAAACAGCCGCATTTTGCTAAGTAAAATTTGATGCCATCGATGCACACCTACGTTTCCTATAAAAACATAAAACAGTGCCTTCGATAATCTTCAGAAAGCTGGTTGAAGTTCTCATGGCGCAATGTGGGGTGTCGTATGGCGGGGAACAACATTACAGAAAAATGTAAGCATTGCGGTCACTCACTCGCAGATGAACCGAAAATTCCGATACTTATAGTCGAGTGCGATACCAGAAAACTAGAGGCCCTATTTAAAGGTGGCTTAGATGACTTCGAGTGCACTGTATGCAACAGGCCCACTGGCATACGACGAAGTGTTGTATTTCTTACACAATTTCCACTTGCGTGCTTTCTCGTCGAAGGTAATCACGAACCTCTCTATTGTGAAGAAGTGATCGAAAATACTCGCGCTTACTGCCAAAGCCTGAGCCCTGATCTGGAACCCCATATCCTTCCGACCATCCATTCGTTACAAAAAGTAGTGTTGTATCAACTCCGCTACAATATAGATCACCTGAACCACAGTGTGATTGAGGCTGACAAAGACGCGCAGATGGGGGCGTTAGTGCAGCTCGATGCCCGCCACTTTGCCGCTGCAAAAGTCGCACTGAACCTTCCTCAGGATCTTATCCAAATTGGTTGTATTGTGAAAGGCGTTCGGCTCAAAGAGAAAGAGTTGATCGACCACCTCGCGAAATTCCAGGCAGAATCTTGGTGTGCACTTTTGAACTCTTGGATCAAACCTGGCAACAAAGCACTTAATCTAGATAACCAATTGTCTAGGCGATTTTGCAAATCTATCCTCATACCGGGTGCTGCGAACTATGCTCTGGAGCTGCTTGCGGAGATGCAGAGCAAATTGTCATTTTCACGTCCTGTGGAATATTGCTTGCAAGCGATGCGTGCGAACATTTGTGCACTCGAGGAAATACCCAACTCACAAAGCAGTCGCTGGACGATGTTGTTCTTCGAAGCTGAAATGAGGCTTCGTTTAGGGGATGACGCATCTAAAGAGATCATGAACCCCCTAATTATCTCCGAAGAGCGGGCACGTTCCACAATTCATTTACAGGATGCGGTTGAAGAAGTCGTAAGGATTGTGGCCGGAAGGGAGCAACCGCAAGAGATTTTCGACGCAATCGAGGAAATCGCTGTCAAAATAGGATGCCCGCAACTCTTGGGCATGCGTTAGCGACGATTTTTATGACTGGTACGAAATCGCCGACCGCCGCTGACATCGCTGAGTTGCTTCGCACCAGCCTTGATGAAATGGTAGCTAAGCCCGAGGAACTTAGCACCATACTCAGGCAAACAACAAAAGGCCTAATCGACGCCCGCAGCATCGATGAGTTGGTGTGGCTGGCCGAGGAAGCCATCGCTTTAGTGCCAAATTCTCCGCAGGTTCGAGCGAAAGTGTATGCCTGGTTGGGCAGTGTCTTGAAAACGGTTCGTGCCGACCCCCACCGATTTCTTGAACTTATCAGCGACAACGTACAGGGCTGGGAAAGCTCGCTCGCACCACTGCAGCAGGCCGCACTGTGGACAGAGCGCTCCAATACGTTGCGTATGGTTGGGCGCTTCGACGAGGCATTAGCGACGATTGAAAACGTGCTGGAGATAATGCACGACCAAAATGATAGTGCAAACTACTGTGTAGCACGCCTCAATCATGCAATCTTGCTGAGAGAAACTGGAGCCCCCGATCTATCCATAATCGAGCTTGAAGCGCTGTTGTTAGTACCGTCCGTAAAAGGAAGACTACTCATCAGCGTTCTGGATTCGTTAGCCCTCGCCTACCATCGAATGGGTCGCCCGGCCGACATGGTTCACTGCTACGAAAAAAGTTTAACGCTTGCAGTGGGTCCTTTTTCAGACAGTGCCATCGCCTCGCGCGCCAACCTTGCTTTATCGTTAGCTTGCGACGATCGTTACGACAATGCCATTGCCCTTTTGACAGATATTGACCCGTTAATCGGAACAGATCCGACTATTCTGCTTACCGCTGCCTCGGCCTGGTTAACGATTCTTTCTAACGTCAAGGGCGTGCCGAAAAGTGCTTTCAATAGGATGGCTCTCAGGACCGCTCTTACACAAACTGCGAAGCGTGCGAAAGATGAAGGGAATATCCAGGACTGGCTTAGTGCTCTCCGAATATTGGGAGGTTTTACAGAGCTATCTGATAACAGAGAGATGGCCCAGCGTATTTGGGAAAGGGTCGCCCAAATCTGCAGCGAGTATGATCAATCGTTGTCACCAAGCGAACTTCTGCGCCTTGCAGGCTATGCCTACCTAAAAAATGACATTAATTTAGCGCATGACTTGCTGTTGCAGTTACCAGGGGTAATCGCCACGCATGGAGGTCAAGCCACCGATATTGCGGCTGTAGCAATAGGCCTAGAGCCGAACATTCGACGAGGATTGGACGAAATAGCCGCGGTTGCTTGGGACAAAGCGGAAACCTTTGATGATCTCCGCTTTATAGCGGAGATGCGACGCAACTTGGTCAGCCGCTCCCAACGACAGCTGCGGGAGAGCTTATCTCCTCTCGAGCTAAAGATGTTGAAAGAAGGTATAAGCAACGAAGTACTCGCCGCTCTGGCACCAATTAGCGGGCGCGTCGGCATTCTAGAGTGGATCACCGGCCCCGAATGGATTTCATGCTTTGTTACGGTGATTGACTCGACTGGCGAAGTGCATGCCCAAATGCTTGAATATCCTGAGACTGACCTAGATTGGCTATTGGAGAAAATGGATACTTCGCTTCGCGCTTGGCATCGAGAGCGCCCAGGCGACCCCTTCGACATCCCGCAATGGCGCGAATTAGAGGATTGGCTAATACGCGAACTTGCTCCCCACCTTCAGGAAGACGACCACCTCGTAATCTTTGAGCACGAACGATTTTCCGGTCTACCTTGGCATGTGGCCGCAGCTCAGTATTGGTCTTGCTCGTATGCTGGCGGCTGGGCTTCAATCCTCACCTTGCCAGGCAAAGTAAGAACAGAACCTGCGACAACAAGGCTCGGAGTGGCGTTAGTGCCCGTTTTTCGGGAATCCGAAGAGGTTCTAATGTCTTATCATAAATCTCTTGCTCACTCCAAGAACCTTTCAGGACAGCTTGGCCTTAAGCTGGTCACACGCGAGGGTAAAGAATGCGATCGAGAAGGACTGATCGAATTACTTGCCGAAGTTGATGTATGCAAATTACTTTGCCATGGTCACGTCAGTTTGTTCGGGCACGAAATTGATCTGATGCTCGCCCACAAAGGTACGCTTCCCTCTGTCGACCCGCTTGCAGCTAAAAGCACGGTAGCGTACCAACATCGATTCGGGTGGCGCGATGGCCGCAAACTAAGAATTTCCTCACCAATACTTTTTACTGCCGCATGTTCCACTGGCCTAGCTCATGTCGTCGGCGTAGGCGAGCGAGTGAGTCTACTGGCTGGCCTGAACAATGCAGGAACTCGGGCTTTGGTTGCACCGCGCTGGGATGCAGTGGCGAGTTCGGTCCTGCCCGTCCTAGACGAAGCATTACAGCTCTATCTTGGAGGAATGACACTGGCTGCAGCGGTACGGGTGGCATGCCAAGAAGCACAGGCAAATGAGCCACGTTGGATAGCATGGACAATTTGTATCGAAGGGGACTGGCGATGAACGAGACGTTTGAAGACTATATTGCTGACAAAGGGCTTAATGACAACGACTTAGCACAGGCGGCTCTTTACTACCTTTCAGAGAGATACGGCGACCCAACCGCTACTGAAATGCGCGAAAAGCTTTATAAAGCGACCGGAAATCCCAATGCAGTCGATGCTGGCCTCGATCGCCTGACCCAGGAGCCTCTCGCGCTTGATGCTGCCTCTCATTCAGTATTGGCTTGGGCTTGGGATCAACCTGAAGAAGCAATTCGGGTAGAGCGTGCAGTTGATGCCGCGAAACAAAAACTCCCTGTTATTGAGGTTGGCCTTCTGTCGTTGGTAGCTATGTATGGAATGTATCTGGTAGAGACGGGTAACCTAAAGCGCAAGACTACTAAGGTTACATTACCCGATGGAACCAAAGTCGAAAAGGTGGAGGAGTACTACCCTCCGTCTTTGTCTAACTTGACTGCTTTATTTAAAGTGGAAAATGATCCTGAACCATAAACACCAGGCCCTTGTTACGGATTAAAGGAAAAAGATAAGCGGCAGAAACTTGGATTCTTTAGTGCAATGACTTCTGAGTAAAATACTCAGCGACTGGTACACTGAATAAGCGGGAGGATACGAGGCTTATCCTAAGCGGATGGGGGTATGTAAGCAACGCATAACATATAAACTGCCTGTGTTGGGCAGCTTATATGCCCTAGCATCGATCTTTTACATATTTCTTACCGAATTGCACGCACTCTCTATCCAGAAAAAACTGCCGTCCGAAAATGAAAGTGAAGGGTATCGGGTCACAATAATGTCTGCTTCATCGCTTGCTCAAACTCCTCCCTATTAGCGACTACTACTGGAATTTCTTCCGGCCTATCAATTAGATCAGCTATATCCAGACGCAAGCGCTTCTTGAAGTAATATAAAAAAGATTTTCTTACCGGGATATCTATTACGTGATCATCCATTGCATAGTCAGAAGCGATAATCGCTTGCTGTGATTTCGAAAGTTTGGGATTCGGCGTAAGTTTTACTATAAAGAAAGTTTGCCACATCTGATCATCCTTTCCACCTGCTTTAGCTTTTCCGCTCTGACGACAATCAAGGCAACGAGACAACAAGAAGTCTTTAAACTTGTGATCAATATGGCAATAGGCACGGACATGCCAGCGGAAACCATCACTCGCTAGCGCATGTGGTGAAATACTACGCCAAACAGGATCGGGCCGATTTGGGTTCATGGACTGATAATGAATCTCAATAGCTTCATTGTTGCGAACAGCTGAGAGTATCTTTCGTAACACCTCGGGATCGATCCTGCGATGAGGTATAGGCAGGCAGTCAAGATTTGGAAAATTCGACAGCCATGTCTCTTCTACCGTCTTGTCTTTCTCTGCGATCTGGCGCAGCTGTGACAAGTACTGGTTCGGGTCGGGCGTCAGAAAACGGGGCTGGAAGGTGTCAGCAGCAAAATAGCGCTTTTCACTCTTGTCGTATGCCATGTTACCGGGAGCTAATTCCTGGTACTGGCTCAGATCCTTAGAGGCCTGGGGTACTGACACGCCGAAGAAACCAATGATATCTCCGCGGTTAATCCCACCCTCCCAGTACAGACGAAACTCTATAAACCTTAGCCGTCTTTCGACCCCCCTGCGCAAACCTAATGGACCTTCGTTCACCAATGGCTCCTTGATGGGTATAGAAACTATATTGACATTGAAAGTAGATGCGTATAGTTTTTATACTAACCGTGGCTTGCAGTCAACTGAAATAGCAAATCGATGTATCTAGGGGTGCTTGTTATGTCATTAAGTATGAAAAAGACGTAGCAGGAAAAAGGAGAGGCGTTACTGCACAGAAAGCGTGCGCATACGGCTCCTAAAGGCCTTAGCACCTAACCAGTAACTGTACTTGCCATGAGAAGTATTAATTCAGCACAGCATCAACGAACCTGGAGTAATACCACATGACAGCAAGTATTAAGTTTTTTCCCCTTGGTAATGCCGACACCCTGCGTCTCGACCTTGTGGATGGCCGCAAGATTCTCTTTGATTACGCTGCGATGAGAAATTGCAACGATTCCCAAGACAAGCGTTGTGACCTTCCCGTAGAGCTTCGCCGTGACCTAGACAAGGCTAGCCGCGACTATTTTGATGCAGTGTGTATTACCCATACAGACACGGATCATTGTAAGGGATTCGGTGATTTCTTCTGGCTTGAACATGCTAAGGCTTATCAGAGCGACAGCCGAGTCAAGATTCATGAGCTTTGGGTGCCTGCGGCAGCGATCCTGGAAGAGAATCTTAAAGACGATGCCCGTATTGTTCGAGCAGAAGCGCGGCACCGCCTGCGTGTGGGCAAGGGTGTGAGGGTCTTCTCAAGACCTGGAAGACTGAAGGAATGGCTTGAGGGCGAAGGCATCAAACTTGAGGACCGAAAAGATCTGATCGTTGACGCCGGACAGCTCGTTCCCGGTTATGAGAAGGACGGCCCCGAGCAGGTTGAGTTTTTCGTTCACAGTCCTTTCGGTTGGCGTCAGGATGAGAACACCGTGGTGTCCCGGAACGAGGACTCTATCGTAATGCATGCTACGTTTCAGGAAGCTGGCACCGAATCGCGCTTGTTTCTCGGATCGGATGCGAACCACGAAATACTTTCGCAGATTGTGCAAACGACCCGTCGGCACGGCAATGCGGACCGGCTGCGCTGGGACATTATGAAGTTGCCGCATCATTGTTCTTACTTGTCGCTCGGGCCGGAGCGCGGAACTGATGAGACTGTCCCCGATTCTGATGTCCGTTGGCTATTCGAAGATCAGCGTGAAGAAGGTAGTTATATCGTGTCACCTTCCTTCCCTATCCCAATTAAAGGAACGGAGGATGACAAGAGTGATCAACCGCCTCATCGACAAGCTGCGAACTATCACCGGCGTATCTCCAAGAACTGTGATGGTGAGTTTGAAGTGACGATGGAAAAGCCCTCGAAAGCACGCCCCAAACCTTTTGTATATAAAGTTACCGCTCATGGCATCGCACTTGAGCTTTCTGCACCGATGGTTGGTAATACCGCGGCTGCGGAAACGCCGAGGGCTGGCTAATGGATATTGATGATTGGCTCAATGCATATGGTAACCCTGTGGCTGCTAAGGAACTTACATACACAGTAGCCACGAGACTAGTTTCTTTTGTTGAGAGATACGCAAGTCACCTCGCGGAAATTATTGAAGGGCGCCAAGGCGAGGGTAATGAGCTAGTCGTTCTCGATTTCCAGACAGGTAAACCGCAGAAGAGTGTCCATCCGATAAAGCGTATAGAACGCATAGGAATCTCCTTTACCAGTGATACTGGTATGCCTGTCGTTTTCATGATGCGCGCGGACTTCCCAGACACCGAGCATCAACTTCTCACGCCTGAAGACGTTCCGAGAGCTATCTGTATCGATGATCGTCCCTGGGCAGAAGCGCGTCTTACTTGGACACCTGCGGAACTGATAGAGCGCATCCTCTCCTGGTTTCGGCGCGCAGGTCACGGGGAATTGCATGATGCTCATCAGCCCCTTGATCCTGTTTTTATCGGTAGTTCGCTTAGCTTTATTATCTCGCGCGACATCCTACATCGTGCAAGTGAGTATGATCTTGTCGGTCTTCACAGCGCTGACCAAAAACAGATTCTGCGCGTGCGTCCAGCTCAACCCGGAGAGCGGCCTACAGCCAATATTGAGCCAATATGCTTTTTCGCATACAGCATCCCGCCAGAAAACATGCAGCGCCTAAAGTTTGCGCCCGATACACTCGGAAGCCTCGCTAACATGCTTATGACTCGGGGTATAGACCTGTTCGAAGATTTGCGAACCTGTTTTTCCGAATGGCTTCTTCAGGCGGAAGACGTACCGTGGAGAGTTCTGTCGCGATTTGCTGTGATAGTGGAAATGCCGATTATCGCCTCTGACGGCTCTCCCCAGGAGGGTACTGACCTGCGTGCGTTTATAACTGATCAGCAGGTAGGCGAAATTGCCGTGGCGCTTGGCGTCGCTTGTAGGGCTCAGCGAAGCGACGAAGGGAGCCGTATTGGCTACCTTAAAGCGGTGCTCCAGGTGCCAGAAGATACGGAAACACTGCACGCCATTACGGCGCAGTCGGCCGAGATTCACTACGAGTTTGACCGCCAGCTCGCAACAAAGTTAAGCGGGAGAAGTAACATTGATGAGCGTAAGGCGGTCATGGTGGGTGCAGGAGCTATCGGATCGCATGTCGCTGAATGTCTTACTCGGGAGGGGCGATTTTCTTGGACAGTAATCGACGATGATCGGCTACTACCACATAACATCGCAAGGCACACAGGAAGAGACAGCGACGTCATCAAAAGCAAGGCCAGCCTGGTTGCAGCGCAGATTGAAAACACGATTCATGAAGCCAAGCAGGTTGCGTGTGACATTGCTGCCAATGTAATGGCAGCAGGCGATAGCCGCGAAGAAATTGATCGTGCGCTCGATAGCGCTGACATCATCATAGATGCCACAGCATCAGTCCTAGCTGCACGTTATCTTTCGGACTATTCAGCGATAGCGCGGCGTGCAAGTGTCTTCTTCAATCCGTCAGGGAAATCGGCGGTACTGCTATCCGAGCCAGCATGTCGCTCAGTAACGCTGCGCGATCTGGAAGCGCAGTATCTTGGCCTTGTTGCGCGAGATGACCAACTTGAAGGTCACCTCTCTGTAGGAAACGGTAAGTATGCCTATACGGGTGCCTGTCGTGCGATCACAAACCTTATCCCAGAGTCTCGTGTGATGGCCTTGAGCGGGCTTGTATCCGGTGCCCTTGGTAGGGCAGTCGATCAGGATGAAGGTGCGATTGGGATATGGTCGATGTCTGAGAACGGTGCAGTCGCGGTTACTGAGATCAAGCCTGAGCCGGTCAAACGTTTTAAAGCTGAAGAGTGGGTTATCAACATCGATCAAGGCCTTATAGAACGTATACATGGCCTACGGGCTGAGCATCTTCCTTTAGAAACCGGCGGTGTGCTTTTGGGTGTTGTTGATATACCAGCAAAGAGTATTCATCTGATTAACGCAGCCCCGCCCCCTACCGACAGCAAAAGCAGTGCTACTGGGTTTATACGTGGCACGCACGGTGTTCAGGAGTACCTTGATGATGTATCAGAGCGAACGCGTGTGCAGGTTCGTTACATTGGCGAATGGCATTCCCACCCACCAGGCTCTGGCTCAGCTCCGAGCCGAACAGATATAGAGCAAATGGATTGGCTGGCCGCGTTATTTGAAATGGATACTCTGCCTGCCCTGATGCTCATCGCGGGAGAGCACGATATTAGTATCATCTTGGCCAATACAAATGCAGCGCCGGTTTGTTAAACCGCAAAACGCTACAGAATAAAGGGAGATAACGAGGCTATGAGCACACCTAAAATCGGACTTGCTCTATCGGGTGGTGGATCCCGTGCGATTGCCTTCCATCTTGGCTGTCTCCGTGCACTGCACGAGCTAGGTGTCATGGATAAGGTGAAAGTTATGTCTACTGTCTCGGGCGGGAGTGTAATCGGCGCGTTATATGCAGAAAATCAGGGTTCTTTTTCCGACTTTGAAACCAGTGTGCACGATATTTTGTCACGTGGTTTAGTCCGTCCTTCTATTAATAAGATTTTGACGACGACAGAAGGGCTTAGGGCCACGTTTTGCTGGGCCTTACTCTCTATCGTAAATACTTTTACATTTCTTGTTGCACGGCTCGCATGGGTAATTTCATTTCTTATGCCGCCAACACGGCGCAACGAATGGCGTGTTACTTTGGCAGGAGCACCCATAAGACGCTTTGCCAGTCGAACAACCATTTTGCGCCGAGTATTTGACGAGGACGTTTTTAAAGGGAAACGCTTTTCTGATCTTTGTTCAAACGCGCCGCTACTGATAGTCAATGCAGCTGATCTTCGGACGGGCTCAGCCTTTTACTATTCAGCTAACAGCTCGGGAAGTTGGCGGTTAGGGAAACTGGCCAGCAACGATGTGTCTTTAGCTCAAGCTGTTACCGCTTCAGCCGCCTATCCTATTTTTTTGCCAGCTTTGGACGAAAAATTGGCGTTTGATAAAAAGATGGTTCGCGTCGAGTTGAAAGAGTGTCGCTGACTGATGGTGGCGTCTACGATAATCTCGGTCTAGCGCCTTTATGGCCTGATCGTCACCCCGACGTCAGCTTAAATGTGACCGATATCGATTCTATTATCTGTTGTCGTGCTGGCTATGGATTACGCTTTGATCCACCAAGCCTTTCCTTTTTCTCCAGATTTTCAAGTGCTTTCACATGTGTCCACAATCGTGCACAGAATGCCGCAACGAAGCGCCTGTATGATCTTCATGATTCCGGACGACTGAAAAACATCTTGGTACCTTATCTTGGCCAAAGTGACAGTCGCCTTAAATTTCCACCCGAAGACTTGGTGACGCGAGAAGAGACGCATGATTACCCCACTGATTTTTCAGCTATGCCTGATGAGTGGGTAGAAAAGTTGAGTCGCCGTGGCGAACAGGTGACAAAAGCTCTTATTCGAGAACATTGGCCAGAACTTCTAAACAAGCAAAGTTCTTCATCATAGGCTTACATTCTGATGGTTGTTTAGAAGCACTGCTCCTGTTAACTATCGCGATATTTTAGCTGCCCGGTGGTGCTACCAAGTTTTGATAGGGTATCGGCCAGTTGGAATGCCACTGAGATGTATGCGTCAGACATAACGCTATAATGAATTCGTAAACACCTCCTTTTTTCCAGCGTAAACGAATTGCCTTACCCTGCTTTTGTGATGACTTTCGGCTGTGTTGCCTTAAGTGCACCAAAAATGCCATTGATGACGTTTTCCTTTCCCGAGAACAGCTCTTCGGGTCCGCCTGTATGAAGGTGGCTAAATGGAGGCTCATACAGCGCTTTAGCCTCTATTACTCCTCGTGTAGTCAGCTGATCAATGATCATTTCGATGAACCGAACCTGCGATGAAGAGAGGCTGCGGTCAGAAAGGAACTCTGAAAATGCGGTATGCGCCGCCTCACGGTCCATACCGACCAAGCTGCGGATGAAATAAGCCAATGAGGGAGCCTGGCGTTGCTCCAATAGGTTGGACAGTAACGCCTCGCCATTCTCCTCCCCGATCTGTTTTAGGGCGGCTTCAAGGCTTTCTAGGTCGGTCACGGTTAGTGGTTGGTTAGTGCGGAGCCTGTGAATCACGATATTGTTGAGGTGGCTATTCAGATAAGCCTCGACTTTCTTGGCGTACTGCACGCCAGTCATCTTGGGCATCTCAAAGACAGCCTCTTCTCGAACGCCCAGTACTTCATCCTTGAAGTCGGTGTAAACGATCTCGCGGCTCTTCTTATCAATAAAAGGCACCAATCCTCTAAGACGCAGGCGCATTTCCTCTAGCAGTGGGATATTAATCCCCTCCCAAAAGCCTTGCTCTTGCATGGCCTGCAGGTAACCAAGCTGCTCCTTGATCATTGGTATGCTGGTCTTCTCCACCAGGATTTCGGCAATTTCCATTACTCGCCTTCGCAGCCTTTCGAAGCCGTTGGCATCGGTTTCGATTAGAGATAGCTGCATGCGCAGTGCCGTTAGGTCGAACATGCGAGACTCAATGTCGTCAGTCTCCTGCGCGCTAGGGAGTCCAGCCACTTCATTCAGCAAGACCTCGCATTCGTCTGAGCCCAGCTGATCCCAAGTCTGACGGTCTTGAAACCGCTCCACGGCCTCCAGATGCATCCGCACAATGAAGTTGTCTGGGTTCATGGTGACCACCTCACTATGCAGGCCTTTAGCGAGGCTAGGAGTCAGAGTGCTATCAGGGTCTAGATCGGGAGTTGACTGCAGGTAACTGAGTAACTGTACACGAGACCGGAATAGTCGTGTTCCCAGCGGGACGCCGCCACTGGCTTCAATGCCGTCGGGGTTCTCACGGAAGAAGTCGAAGTTAAAGCAGAAATCAAACACCCGAAAGTCCTGCTTATCATCTTCATCCCCAACTGGCCCATAAAGACCTGGACAGAGCCGGGTGCCACGTCCAATCATCTGCCAGAACTTGATCTTCGAGAATACAGGTTTGAAGAAAACCAAGTTAGCAACCTCAGGCACATCGATCCCGGTATCCAGCATATCGACGGAAATGGCGATATGAGGCGCCTTGTCAGCCTGTGAAAAGTCATCAATCAGGCTTTGGGGATACTTGGCCTGATTGTCGATGACTCTAGCGAAGTGGCCAGCATAGTGCGGATAGTGATGGTTGAACCGACCCTCAATAAACTCAGCATGCCTGTGATTACGAGCGAAGATGAGGGTTTTAGCCAGACGGTCGCCTCCTTCCACGCGATGGCCCTGCTCCATTAGGTGCTGCAGCATCTTGTCTACAGTGTCTGTATTGAATAGCCAATTATTGATGGCGGAGGCATTCACCTCTGTTGGCATGCCCACCTCTTCAGCCTCATCGCCCCAGTCGAGGCTTTCCCATTCGGCTTTCTCCTCATCGCTAAGATCCTCATAGTCTATCCCTTCCCTTGGAAACCTAAGATCAACTTGTTGAACCTTGGGTGGAACAAGGAAGCCATCTTGTACTGCTCGATCCAGCTCGTAGGCATCGGTGGGAACACCGGGTTCGAGGCCGAACAGGTCATAGGTATTCTTATCTACTTGCTCACGTGGCGTTGCAGTCAGGCCGACAAGGAGTGAATCGAAATAGCGAAAGATCTCGCCGTACTTCTGGTATACCGAGCGGTGGGCTTCGTCGATGATCACCAGATCGAAATGACCCACCCCAAAACGGGCTTCATTACCTTGGGTATCATCGATTAGCCCCATCATGGTCGGATAGGTACAGACGTACACCCGCCCCTCGGTATTCTTCTCTGTCACCAGGTTAACGGGGCTTGAGTCAGGTAGGTGTGTCTTGAAAGCATTGGCCGCTTGGTTGACCAAAGAGACACGGTCGGCTAGGAATAGAGCTCGCTTCACCCAGCCAGCTCGTTGCAATACATCAACTAAAGCGACGGCAGTACGGGTCTTGCCGGTGCCTGTGGCCATTACCAGCAGGGATTTACGCTGGGCCTTGGCAAACTGCTCGAAGATGCTCGCAATGGCTCGTTTCTGGTAATAACGCCCCGCGATCTCGTCTTTCACCTCGGCTATGTTTAGCTTGTCGCGCTGGGTGCGACGACGAATCAGGCTGGCGAGCTCATCCTTCTTGTAGAAACCCGCTGCGCGGCGGGGGAGTAGAAAGTATCGTCCCACAACCATGTCTTGTAGCCATTGGTGTAGAAGATGAGTGGCCGCTGGCCATGCATTTTCTCTAGGCAGTCGGCATAGAGTTTGGCTTGCTGGCGGCCAGCCTTCGGGTCTGACGTTGTTCGCTTCGCCTCCACAACTGCTAATGGCTTACCATCGTCCCCCCAGAGTACGTAGTCGACGTACCCCACGCCCTTGTTATTAGGCATACCACTGACTTTGTATTCCCGATCTTCAAGGTTCTCCAGTGGCCAGCCAGCACGACGTAGTTCGACATCGATCAGGTAGTCCCGCGTTTCGGCCTCTGAATAGTCGTGTGTATCCGGCTGCTGTTCCGCCTTCTGCCGCGCTTTGGCCACCTGCTCACGCAGTTGCTGTACTTCGGCATCCAGTGCGTCACGCGCCTTCTGCTGCTTTAGTGCTGCCTTGTTCTGTTCGGCCAGCTGCTTCTCCAACGCTTCCAATTCCAGGCGAGGCACAACGTCCTCGTGGCTGACAGGCTGAGGAATTCGCTCATCTTTCCAGGCCGCACCGTCGCGAGAAGCTTCGGGTGCATAGGTGCGAGTCAGCCAATAGCAGAGATGATGTAGCTCTTTAACTACTTGACGGGCATCGTTCTCTTTTACAGGACGCGTTTCATGCACCGCTTGGTTGCCCATCTTCTGGATAACCCGTGCTTTCTGAAACACCGCCTCCGGCAGCAGATTCTTGAAGCTTGGCTCATGGAGGAGTGCACCCAGGTTGCGGTCATAGGGCATGCGCAGCTCAGCATCGTGCCGATATAGCCAGTGAACAGCCGCTTCCAGCGCAAAGCGGGCATGAAAGCAGGCCGCCCGCGGATCACCTAAGATATAGCCTTCCGCCCGGGTAGCGGACTCGGCAACGGTGCTAAACTCACGTGGCAGAAAGGCAAAGTTGGTCATAAGTTACAGCTCTCCGTTGAAGGCGCGGTGTTGGAGTGAGGCAAATAGAGCATCCAGCTCGGCAAGATGTGCGCGCATGCGAGATTTCTGCTGCTCGACAGATTCCACGATGGAAGCGAAGCTGCGTTGGAGCTTGACCGGAGGCTTAGGAATTGGAATTGCTTGAAATTCCTTTGCATTAATGTTGGCCATTCCGACAATACTTTTACATTTACTTTGGAGATATAGTTTCATTTGTGGCGTGTTCATGAAGGCGCCAATATACTCGGGGTCGGCAGAATCATTCACCACTCCTCTCACAAGGTAACCAGCGAAGGCCATCGGCTCTTTCCTTCGATAAACCGCAGTTTTACCGACCATCTCTTTACTGTTAGTCCGATTGAACAGAATCTGCCCGTTATGGACAAGATGCTTTAGCAGTTCCTTTTCATCCAAATCGATAAACTTAATACTTCTAAAGTCCCATTCACCCGTATAAGTAATGTTGTTCATCCGCAGCACGGGGTACTGGCCTTCATCTTGGCTTGCTTTCTTGCTTGTACCGTAATTGGCGGAGGCTAAAAGATCACCAATAACGCCCATATCCCACTCCATCGGATTGGTAATAGGATCGCCAAACATATCGATGAAGGTTGATTGAAGGAAGGAGTCGAGCTGGGCGAGGGCATCGCGGCGTTTGGCTCGCAAGTCATCTGCAGCATCGAGAATGGCCGCGATTCGTTTTTGTTCTGCCAAGGGAGGAAGAGGAAACTGGAGACGCGACAGGGTTTGCCTTGTTATCTGCGGTTGGGCCACACCTGTTATAACTTTACCGAAATCTGCGCTCTCCAGTACGCGACTGAGAAATCTCAAATCCACACGACTCGAATCCAGCTCATCAAGAGCCATTGCATTTCCAGTCACATATGACTTGGGCTCGCATACGTTGATCGTTCCGCAAGTGGCTCCGCGGCAAGTTATAAGGATAGTTGGATACTCATGATTATAAGTGGAAAAATAACCGATTTTTCCATTTGCCCCATAGACCGGAAACCCCGATTCAAGCATTTGACTTTTGGGAACCGTGGGCCATTGTTTAGGACGGCAAATTTCTGGAAGACTAATCATAGGCCAATTCATCCTAACATCGCCTCCAGCGCCTCATGTCCCTCGGTAATCTTCGCCTCCAACTCCGTCAGCCGTTGAAGAATGTCTTGTGGTGATTCATGCTCGACTGCTTGGTACTCCACCTCCTTATAGCGATTAATGGAGAGATCGTAGTCATTACCCACAATTTCCGATTTGGGAATAAGGAAACTCTTGTCTGTGCGCTTGCGGCCCATCTCCAACGCCTGGTTTTGCCAGCGAGCTAGAATGTCGGGCAGGTCGCTTTTATCAGGCTGTTCAGTTCGCTTATCGTCAAGAGAGAAGCCATCAGCTTGCATATCGTAAAACCAGACCCTGTCGGTGCCTCCAGAGTTTGTCTTGGTAAAGAAAAGAATGGCTGTAGAAACACCGGCGTAGGGCTTAAAAACACCTGAAGGCATAGAGATGACGGCGTCCAACTTCTGGTCCTCGACCAATATCTTGCGCAGTGCCTTGTGCGCGTTGCTGGAACCGAACAGTACGCCGTCCGGCACAATAACAGCTGCACGGCCACCGGTCTGAAGCATGCGCAGGAACAGCGTCAGAAATAGCAGCTCCGTCTTCTTGGTCTTGACGATCTGCAGTAAATCCTTAGCAGTGGACTCGTAATCAAGACTGCCTGCGAAAGGAGGGTTGGCCAGGATAAGGGAATATTGCTCCGCATCGTTTTCATCCGCCTGGGCCAGAGAGTCCTTATAGCGGATATCAGGGTTCTCCACGCCATGCAGCAGCATGTTCATGCTGCCAATGCGGAGCATGGTGGAGTCAAAGTCGTAGCCGTGGAATGTCCCTTCATTGAAGCGTCGGCGAGACGCTTCGTCTCGATAGATTTCGCCACTATGATGCTCACGCAGGTGCTCGGAGGCAGCGATCAGAAAGCCCGCGGTACCACAAGCGGGGTCACAAATCACGTCTTTAGGTGTCGGAGCGGTCATCTCCACCATTAGTTTGATGATGTGCCGAGGAGTACGGAACTGACCATTTTGCCCAGCGCTAGCGATCTTACCGAGCATAAACTCGTAGAGGTCGCCTTTGTGTCAGCGTCACTCATATCGATGCCGTCGAGCTGATCCACCACATTGGCCAACACCCTCGGGTTCGGCATGAGGAACAGAGCATCCTTCATGTGGTTAGTATAGGTTGACCCACCTTCACCATCGGCATCACCCTTCTGCCCTAGGGACTTTATGAACGGGAATACCTCATCGCGTATAGTGTTAAACATCAGCTCCGGAGCGAGCTCCTTGAAGCGCGACCAGCGCAGGTGGTCTTGGCTAGCATCGAAAACGGGCTCTTCAAGGGGGGCGGCGGTACGAGCAGCCTTACGCTCCTTGAGTGTGTGTATCTCATCCAGACGTTTGATAAACAGCAGATAGGTGAGCTGTTCAATAACAGTAAGAGGGTTCGATACGCCACCCGACCACATCGTGTTCCAGATGCTGTTGACCTGGGTCTTAAGTTCGCCAGTAATCATGACTTTCCTTTTCTAAATATAGTGTGATCTAGACAGCTGGTTTCTTCAGATGGGCCAATGCTGCTGTGACAGTTCTTCAATCTTTTTCTGATGAGCCCAAATGGCTGCGTACTCTTCCATGATCTGGTGATGCACGTCGATCACCCTTTCTTGATCCTGCAAGCTAGGCAGAGGCACCGATAGATATTTGATGTCATTCGCCTTGAGTATGGGGATTCCCGTCCCACTGGCGATCTCCTCAAGATATTGCTGCACCATGGGTGAAGAGAGGTAACGATAGAGGTATTCTGGCCTTACTATGTGCTCTTTGGCTCGGAGGATGAAAAAGACTTGGCCTGCTATCCAATTGTTGCCGCAGTTATTTCCTACCAGAGCAACTCGCCCGATACTCCCCTTACTGATAAGCAGCACATCTCCTGGTCGTAATTGTTGTTGCTCAGCGCGCTTGCGGGTACGCCCAGCCACATTGAGTTCCTTTCCAGGCTCCTGGATGCTTATTTGCCCGCTAACATCGATGTCGCGACCACCAATTTCGATGAAGAGCTTGCCATCCTCGCCCCCTTCACCCTTGAGCGTTTGTGCGCGCACAATTTCAGCAACTTCACTAAGTGGGTGGATGCTCTCTTGGCTGTTAATTTTCTGGGTGGCAATACCCATCACATAGCGATTAACCGAGAGGTCGAAGTCGTTACTCTCTATTTCGCTTTGGCTAACCTGTCGGCAGGTTGCTTCATTTATGGGGTTTATCACAACCTGATTTAGTTTTTCCCAGAAGTCGCTACGCAATTGGAGCTTTTTGCTGCTTTTCGTAGGGGCATCTTTCATCAGACGAGAGGCATCTACGAAGGTAATGAAATCTCCCTGCTGACGCTTTTTATCTAACACGACCAGCACCGGTGGAATAGTGGTACCTAAAAGCGTTTGGTCTGGCATTTGAATTACCATGTCGATGACGTTGTCACTTACAAGTTCTTCTCTAAGGGCGTACTCCGCCATGTCGTAAAGCGTACCGGGAGGCAACAGAACAACTGCTCGGCTAGTAGCAAGCTCATATGCTTCTTGAAAACCAACAGCATCCGATCGGCGAGATCGCTGCTTACCAGAGCTCTCTGAGTAAAGAACTTTGACACCCATTGGAGGAGCAGACAGCACCACTTCTGCATGTAGTAATTGTTCACTACGATCCTTGCTCACCATGGATGCGCCACATATCAATACCAAGGCTTCAGACAGCAAGGTGTGCGACTGGCTTACGTAGGTGCGTTCTGCTGCTCTATCTGATAAAGCCATCAGCAGATCACCTCGATGATAGGCTGCGATCACCCGCTTTTCGGCTGTACGGCCTAGCGCTACCATCAGCTCAGCCAGCTTCAGGGGAAGAGTGTGTTCACCTGCTTGTTGCCCCAGAGTTTGTTCAGCCAGGTTTGCAAGCTCCTTGATCAAGGATTCAGCGTCGGGCCATTCTAGATGCGCCGTCTTTTCCTGCAGCTCCTGAACGGCTCGGCCTGTGCAATTCATTTCCAGGAAGCCTGTATCCATGTTCGATGAGCCTACCGCAGTATCTAGAGCTTCCCTCATCGCTTTCATGGCCAAGGTAATACCAGGGCGATCTTTAGGGGCCGGGAGCCCGAGCTCCGGTCGGTGTTGAAAACACCAGGACCAGGCAGCCAGTAAGGAAGCTTGGTATACGATGTTGTGGCTGCTCAAGCCTTGGCTTTTCAGCGTGTCAACCAGTGATGCAAGCATGTGCTTTGGCTTAGTGCTTAACATTGGTAGCCGGCCTTTTACGGTTATAGCTGTTGATGCGATAGGCAGTAATTTGCGTATCTCCACTTTCGACGACTACAAAGCCACCTTTCTCATGAGCCTTGAGAAGCTCCTTGCGAAAGCCGTCCAGTCCCGCCAGTAATTCATCAATATTTTTGCGATCCAGGACGATATGGCCACCATTGTCTATGCCGTATTGGCTGGTCAGATCCACTAGGCGGCTAGTAATACCGCGCTGCCCCATACGCTGATGCATGTGTCGTGTACGTGCCATTAAAGAGTCCTCCACCGTGATGGAAGAGAGTGTAGGTTGGCGAATATTACTTTTCAAGTAATATCGTTACTTAAATGGTAATTAGCTGAAATATTATTCCTTTTATTACAATTTAGGCGCGGTATTGCTTGGCTTTGGGGCTACTTTAGCAGCAAAACAAGATCCTGAAGGCATGGTTGAAGCGTAAGCAGTGCTATCAGGTTCAATTTCCACTACAGCCCTTCTTGACCTCGGCATTTCCATCCGATGTCGATCCGTCACGCAGTAGTCGGCCGTTCAGGGTGGCTCTCGCTTATGTGTATCTGTCGCGGGCAACGCCTGGGGGCCCTGCCTAAGATATCTACTTCAGCGAGGAGGTCATCACCGTCTTCCCAACCTTCCAACTCCTCATCAATATCATTGAGGAAGAAGGCACTATTGTAGTGAGATGTCTGCAATGATGACTCATCGAAATTCCTAACTGTCGAGGCCGTGTGGCTAGGAACCACGCTTTTTAATGGGGGGCGTCTCTGATTAGCCGGTGCCTTGGTCAACACTTCACGATCGTAATTTGACGAAGAGGTGGTATCTCAAGCAGACCGGCTAACGCAAAGGCTTAACCAATGTAAACAAAACATAATGATGACAGGCTGCTAGTTGCTACCTTGAACTGCGGCTTAGCTGCGACTAGTGCCAAATGCTCTGACCCCAAGCCCATAATGCTTAGTCTCAGCTTTGCAAAGATAAGAGGCGCGATAGAACGCCTCCTGAAAGCTGTTTAGATCATCCCTGTCGATCCAATAATACGGATGGGCTGGTACGTGAACCCATGGCTCTTGAGGATTCCAAGCAATACCTAGCGCGCTGTACCAAGCGCGGGACACGCGGCTAATAAGGTTTTCATTGGGAGAGCATGCCCTACCGGGCATGTGATAAGCATCGCGGTTAAGTAGCAAAAAGAAGTGATAGTGAGGTTTACCATTATTGCCTACCTCGCAGCACCACACATAGCGCACTTTGGTATCTGGCACCCAGCCGCTCTGACGCTTATGCTGCCGGTCGTGTTTGATAATAGCCTTCAGAGAAGCAATGAACCTTGAGATTAGGCCTTTATAATCCTCTAGCGTCATCCTATCGCTTATATCGGTTGGTATTACTGGATCAACACGCAAAGCCAATACTCGAGGATATTCACATATCGCCTTCTGCATTGTTTCGTTTAGCGCTTGAAGGTATTCACTCACCATCGGCAAATATTCTTCTTGAACGGGCATACCGTTAAACAAGGAGTCATAGTGCAAGTGTGTCATTTTCAATCTCCGGCACGTGGATAATTGCCCATTACCGACAAGGCATGGGCTTTAGTGGCAGGCACGATGAATCCTCCAGCGATATCTGGATTCAAACGAATATTGATGGAGTATCGGCTTGTTTGGTTAGGTACGGGGCTTGAGGCCCCTTCCCTTACCCTTTGATTAGTCAATTACTCTCTAAATAAGATCTATTGGTTTACTTACAGAAATTACCTAGACTTATATAATTTAAACAAGGGTCGAAAAGGCTGATTTAATGATCATCAACCTAAATGGACTGTGGTGTGAGCAGGTGATAGGTACTGGACTATCAACTCTTTAATTAAATTAGAGTTTCCTAAATAAACAAGCATTAAGCAACCTCTTCATCCCTACGCCTAATGCTTTCATTAATCCAAGCCTCGATCTCACTATCAACCCAGGCCACGGCACGGGTGCCTAGTTTAGTAGGTTGAGGGAACTGCCCAAGGCTTATGTACTTGTAGATCGTTGATTTGGCCAAGCCAGTACGATCCATGACGTCTTTGATGCGGATCAGTTTCATGCTCATGACGAACTCCTGTTATTCGTTCATGACATGAGGAAGCTGAGTATTTTTAATTGGAAAGTGGCCATAAAACCTACGTATTTAACTAGAAGACGTTAGAGAGCGGAGCCACCAAGGGCCTCATCAGGCTCATTTTTTTCTGGAAAATATTCGTGGTAATGAGTTTGCCAATAAGCTTTTAGATCTTCACGTACACTTAATGGGAATGTGCATACTTCTTGTATGAGTTTTTGACCTGAGGAGCCATAACCACGAAGCTGAAACATGGCCAAGCTTTTATTAGCAGGCTTTTTATGAAAAATGGGAATCAACATAAAGTCCATTGATTCATAATCCATCTCCCCGTGAATGTGGGCATGGCTCCGCAGCGCATATTGAAGGTGTTTAGCCAAATGATGGGATAATGCATAACAAAATTTAACAAGGTGAGAGTAAGAATCAGGATTCCTCGCAGTAGTTGGTTCGGTCTCGCTTAGTGCTTTGTCTTCTTCATCCTGGAGGCAGTCAACATTTCCGCCAGCCACGGTATCCATCTCACCATTAAAATCGTCATTTTTGAAGTCATTAGGCAAAGAACCTAAGCGGCGTGCAATACTCGCGATGATTTCTGGGTGTGGGTCTCTCAGGCCTACCCCGCCTTCAATCATTTCAGTCCAGGCTGATGAGAGCAGCCACATTGCATCTACATGTACACTAGTCAACAGCCAAGCAGCGTCATCGGCATCGTAAGCCGTAAGCAAAGCTTCTATGCCATCTTCTAGGGGATAAGAGCTAGGCAGTAACTCCATAGCAGAGTGGTATACGTTCTGAGCTTTTTTAACGTTAGCTTTATAAACTTTGGCAACCCTATCTAAAGGCTCTTTTGATAGGGTTGCCTCTTCCATCTCGGTTGATGCATGTCTGTTAGCAGCTTCAATAGCTTTATACTCCTCTATCAATGCCGCGATTTTTAGACTACTTACTCCTGCGGCCAAAGCTGCATCAACTATGCCATCTACTAACTCCGTTCTCTTATGCTCAGAGTTTGAGGTCGGTAATAGAATATTTACTGACTCTCTGCCACCGTTACCCAGCAACGGATGGGCTAGGTCAAGCAAGTATATGGAGGTCTTTCGAACACTGGCATGGGGGGCGTAGCGACCTGGCTCGTGATGCGTAATGAGCCCCAAGTCACTTAGCTTCTTCAACTGACTCGTAATGCGATAGCGCGACATCCCTGTTAGGCGGCGCATCGCTGATACGCTTAAACAGGTAACGACGCCTGGTGAGTCTGCATGCGCTAATAGCACCATCAGCAGCCAGCGATTAGGTAGCGACAAACTAGTGGCTCGGAGACGGCTACCCTCAATCAAACCGACTTTATGATCAGTGGTAGATAAACGTGTCGTTTTGCCAGAGTGTTGATTTCTTCAACATGTTGCTCACAAGCATGTGCAGGGATAGTTGCAATTGCCTTTACCAGCTTAGCTGATAAGCGATATCGCGAGCCTGGTCTCCCAGGCCCCTGACGTGGCAGTCGTTCTATATCAACAAATCGCTCTTGATTATCTCCCTGCTTACCAGTGAGTACCCCCCAAGCACGACGACCCTGCGCATAGGTTAAGCCCAGACGGGCAAAAAGTGTCTGAAGTGAGCTTTCGACACTATTTTCAGGGCCGATAAGCAAAGCCCACTGCATCACCAACCATCGTGCTTCAGGAGGCAATTCAGGGTTTTGGTAAGTCAGCAATGTTGTATTCATTGCTAATATTTAGGCGTTTCACAAGATAATTAAAATCCTATTTGTTTACTTATAAAAAATAAATTCATGACATTGTTTGATCACATTGTGCTCATACAGTGCCAGCACGTTGTGATATTACAACGTGACAGCTGGTTTTTACATGTGAGTGCAGCTATGATGCTCACTCAATTTATAAGCAACATCATTATTGGTTAGCGCTAATGACACAGCCGTTTGATTGGATAAATAAGAGTAATAATGACCAGTTGGCTTGGATCGCTTCTTACATGGGCCGTAAGGCGATTGCCGGTTCTTCTCTGTTCACATTAGTGAAGAATCACAATCAATTTGGCTATCAAGAAATGGCTAAAAGCTTAAATTTGCTTCCAGATAATGCAGAGTATCGAGAGGCCAGCAGACAGATGAAAAGTGCTTGGCAAACTCGCCAACACCGGAAAAAACATGGCAATCCAGTATCCCTTCAGATGCCAAAAGAGTCTTTGAAGAAACTTAATGCTTTGGCCAAAAACCATGGGCAATCCCAGGGCAATACCCTTAGTCAAATCATCAACGACGCGATTAATGATCAAAAGCGCGACACAGCGCAAGCTAGAGGAGATCGAGAAAAACTGAGAGCCCAACTGAATAAACAGCATGAAAAAGCTCAGCAAATAGAGCATGACTACATGACAGTGGTAAACAGCTTAATGAATACCCTGGCAGAGGAATTAAGCTATCGCTGTCGTCTAGAAGCGTTTGTGGGAGGGTGGGATGACTCACCTCTGGAAAGCAATGATAAGCAGACATATCACGACTTGGTAGAAAAACGTGTCTCCCATGCAGAGTTGAATACTAGCAAGCTTAAATCGTTAAACTGTTATGCTTTCCCTACTCTTCGCATGCGGATGCGAGAACAGGCAATAATAAATGGTATTGAAGAATCAGATACCGGCTTACTGTAAAGCCTTATCGCCTACAGTTAGTGCCTTCGAGCGCTCATGGTGCGTCTGCTAGGTCATAGTCTACGCCAAGAGAAATGCGCTCATTGTTTAAAACTAGCCTGGAATTTCTTTCCCCCTTAACTGCAATGAATGATTACGCTAGCTAAAAGCGCTTTCCTCCCCTTTGTCATTACCTATTGCAAAGCTGAGAGTTGTGGCAAAAGCTCTACATGCACCTCTTACACTGACGTAGCACCAAATATGAAAATATTTCTAACAAGAAATTTATCGAAATGTTAAACATTTAATTGGGGGACTAATTGGGGGGCCGACTAAATATTAGACACAAAAAAGCCGCTGAAATCAGCGGCTTAATCGTAGTATATGGCGGAGGGACAGGGATTCGAACCCTGGATAGGCTATTAACCTATGCCGGTTTTCAAGACCGGTGCATTCAACCGCTCTGCCATCCCTCCGGCTTATGGGTGCGTATACTAACAGCTTTTCCTTGGAAGTCAACGCCTTTTAGTACAAACGTAACCCGACGCGGGTAATCTTTCCGCCTTCCATATCGCTGACCACCCAATGAATACCATGCCAATCGACGTCGTCCCCGATAACCGGGTGGCCGCCCACGCGCAGGGCGATAAATTCCGCCAGTGTCATGTCCTGCTCACCGGGGCTGAGCGTTAGGCCATAGGCTTGGGCGATATCCTGCATTTGCGCGCTGCCATCCAGGGTAAAGGTACCGAAGAAGGCGCGCTCCTGCTTGAGCTTGGCATCGCCATTGAATAGTCGGTTAAGCGCGTACAAGTCCTCTGAGCGGCCGATCACACAAATCACATCGCCCAGCTTCAAGCGCGTGCTGCCCTTGGGGTGCAGCATGGCGTGGTCGCGGAACAGCGCGGAAATCAAAGCACCTGAAGGAAAACGCAGCAGCCGGATGGGCACATCCTCTAAATCCTGGTTTTCGACCCCGTACACAAACAGCTCAAAGTCGTTTTCCGGCAGGATGCCCAGCGGGCCGCGCCGGTTAGGCACGGTGCCTACCGGCACTTCCACCTTCAACCACTTGGCCATCAGCGTCAGTGAGCCGCCCTGAATCAGTAGCGACATCAATACCACGGCGAAGGCCACATTAAAGTAGAGCGAGGCGTTTTCTACCCCACCGATAACCGGGAAAATAGCCAGCACGATAGGCACCGCCCCTCTCAAGCCCACCCAGGCAATGAAGAAGGTTTCCCGCCAACGGAATTTAAAGAACGGTTTGATGGTGATCAGCACCGCCAACGGGCGGGCAATAAAGATGAGCGCCAGTGCCACCAAACCCGCGGGCAGTGCCACGTCCCATAACTCACTGGGTGTAACCAGCAGGCCAAGTACCAGGAACAGGCCGATTTGGCTTAGCCACGCCAAGCCGTCGTGCACCGGCAGAATAAAGTTAAGGTGGCGCCCAGGCTGGTTACCAATCATCAAACCAGCAAGGTAGATGGCCAAAAATCCGCTACCGCCCAGCACACTGGTTAAACCGAATACGCTGAACCCCAGCGCCAGCGCCAGCATGGCATAAAGGCCTGGGGCTAAATCGAGCCAGCGAAGCAGCTTGGCACTCAGCCAACCGCCCCCTAGGCCGACAACCAAACCAATACCAAACTGGGAAAGGAAAAACAGCAGGGTTTCAACGGGGCCACCAATATCACCAACAAGCAGCTCAACCAGCATCAGGGTCAGGAAAATTGCCATCGGGTCGTTGGTACCCGACTCGATCTCCAGCGTCGCCCCTACCGTTCGTTGAGATTAACGCCGCGACCGCTAAGCATGGAGAAAACCGCAGCGGCATCGGTTGAACCTACGATGGCGCCAACCAGCAGGCCCTGTACTATCGTTAGGTCAAAAATCCACATCGCGATAACGCCAACAATGGCGCTGGTGATAAAGACGCCAAAGGTCGCGAGGGAAAGCGCGGGTTTAAAACCCACTCGGAAGGTTTTGAGGCGAGTACGTAAGCCACCGTCTAACAAAATCATGGCCAGCGCGAGGTGGCCGATGGCAAAGGCCATGGAGTAATCGTCAAACACTACGCCCAGTACGCCCTCTTCACCTGCTAGCATGCCTAGCCCAAGGAAGATCAGCAGCAGCGGCACACCCATCATCGACGATAAGCGGCTGGCCAAAATGCTGAGGGCCATAAGAGAACCGCCTACCAAAAAGAACGTATAAATTGTGTCCATGACTCTCCGTCTCTACATCAATACAGCGCTATTATTGCATGTAACCGTTGAATTTACTGTCTCTTCTCAGCGCCCCCTTATGCTCAAGGGGCTGGTCAGAAGCTTTCCCAGGCGGCTACACTTCGCCGTTACAACCCCTGGAGTTACTGACTATGTTGCGTTGCCTCTTACGCTGTTGGCACCCTATCCTGTTGAGTCTTATCGTCACCTTATTGTTTTCTAATTCAGTTATTTACGCAAATGAAGAGCGCGAAGAAAGCCCTTCAGAAACGGCGCCGCTGACGCTAGATACAGATGTTGAGGTGCCGGAAGCATTTTGGCGAAACATTGACAGCGAAAGCGTCGAGGAAGTGCCCACCACGGCGCAAACCCCGGCACCGCCGCTCGAACCACCGCCGGTTAAACACATCACGCTAATGCTGGATTGGTACTTGAGCCCGCAGCACGCAGCCTTGGTGATTGCTAAAGAGCGAGGGCTGTACGCTGCCCAAGGACTTGAAGTGGAGATTCAGTCACCGGCCGACCCCTCCATCGCTATCAAGCTGCTAACCGCAGGTGAAGTCGATTTGGCGCTGACCCGCCAGCCGCTGCTTCATATGCAGGCTCATAACGGCGCGCCAATCGTCCGCATCGCGACACTGATCGAAACCTCGCTGACGGCGGTCATTGTGGCGGGCGAGGAGCAGGCGGAAACCGAAAATACCTTGGCAGGGTTACACTATGGTTATACCACCGGAGAAGGTCGCGACCTGAGCATCCCGCGTTTACTCCCCCGCTCGGTACAACAAACCGATGATTTCACCCCGCCCATCAACCTGCACTTCGACCCCATTCGAGCAATGCGGGAGGGTCAGATTGACGCGGTCGCCGATGGCTTTTACCACTACCTTCCTCAGCAGTTGGCGACTGAAGGCATTAACACCCACGTCATTCGCTTCGATGAGTTAGATATCCCCCGTAATGACGGCCTGGTGGTATTGGCCAATAGCGATACGCTTGCGCGCCGCGCTGATACCTGGTCTCGCTTCGTGCTTGCCGTTGAGCAAGCCAGCCACTGGATTATCGACAACCCTGACGCCGCCTGGGAGCTGCTGATTAGCGCGCACCCTGTGCTCGATAATGACATTAACGCCAACGCCTGGGAGGACATCCTGCGCCGCATGGCGCTGAGCCCGCGGCGTTAGATAGCCGCCGTTACGCTGACTTTGAAACCTTTCTACACAAAATGGGCCTTACTGACGAGACGCTGCCGTATCGCGTTTAGCAGTAGATCCACACACTTTATAACCAAGTATTAATAGCTCTCCATCCACTACCATGGCGGCCCATGAGCGAAACAGCTTTAATTTTTGCAAAAGGTAAGGGGCGTTGTTTTGCCAATCAGGTGGGCAAGTGCCGTGGCGCGTGCAATGGTCAGGAGTCGATAGCAGCGCATACCCAGGGGGCGCAGGAAGCGCTCACCCAGCTTCAGGTCAATGTTTGGCCGTGGCCGGGCAGCATTGCTATTGAGGGGCAGTCAGCGGGCGCTACAGCAGCGCCCGCAAGCTTTGATGTGGATATAGCTACCGAATTTTGAACCGTTTCTTGCGTTACCCAGAGCAGCACGGATTAACTGTCACGCCACTCTGATAAAACAGCGCGTTTCTTAAGCATTTACTAAACACGCATCTACTGCGCGTCTAGAAACGCCGTCACTGCCTGCTGGAAGGCTTCCGGCTGGTCGGCGTGTAGCCAGTGACCGGCATTTTTGAGCGTTACCACACGGGCACAAGGCAGCACCTCACGCAGCGCGGGGATCATATCGTCAGCCACATAGTGGGAATCGCCGCCACGCAGCACCAGCACCGGGCCTTCAAAAGGCTGCTCGCCATCGGGCACGCCGATAATGTCGCTATAACCGCGCTTGATCTGATCTAAGCCTACCCGAATCGCCATCACGTTATCGTCATTGCGCACCAGATTAGTGGCCAAGAACAGCCGTGTGGGTCGCGACTCTACATGCTCGCCCAACAGATCATCGGCTTCACGACGATTTTTGGGCTGGCCTTCCCGCACATTATCGAGCGCGGCAAACACATCATCGTGGCCATGCTCATAAGCCACCGGGGCAATATCCGCCACAATCAACGACGCCACCCGCTCAGGCGCCAAGCGCGCCAAACTGATCGCCACTTTGCCACCCATGGAGTGGCCCAGCACATGAGCGCGCTTGATCGAGAGCTTGTCCAATAGCGCTATCACGTCATCCGCCATGGTGGCGTAACGCATTCCCTCTGCATGGGGTGAGCGGCCATGGTTACGCAGATCCAGCGCAATCACCCGGCGGCTGCCCTGCCACACTTTTAAGTGCGAACGCCAATTATCGGCACTCCCCAGCAAACCATGAATCACCACCAGCGGAGGTGTATCTGCGGCGGCTTCGTCGGCGGGCATATCGATAAAGTGGAGATCAACGGTGGCAACGTCAGTCATGCTAGCTCCTCAGCCTTGCGGACTCTGTGTGTTTACGCGATTACGCCGTACGGGGCTCGGCATCCACCTGGCCTGTCCAAACCACCAAGCGGCGCGTTAGCCAGGCAAGCAGCAAGCCATACAGCGGAAGGAAAAACAGCAGGCTGATAGCGAGCTTAATGGCATAGTCGACGGCGGCGATTTCTATCCAATTGGCGGCCATAAAGGGGTCTGGGCTGTTATAGAACGCCGCCGAGAAGAATGCAAAGGTGTCAGCCAGGTTACCCAACACCGTTGAGCAAACGGGTGCTACCCACCATGCCCACTGGCGCAAACGGTCAAACACTTGTACATCCAGCAACTGGCCAATCACATAGGCCAGGAAGCTGGCGAGGGCGATACGGGCGACAAACAGGTTCCACTCCGAAAGTGCCTCAATCCCGGCAAAGCTGCCGCGGGGAAATACCACGGATACCACATAGGAGACCAGCAGTGCGGGAAGCATAACGCGCAGAATAATCGATCGCGCCGGCCCTTTGCCAAACAGACGTACCGTTAGGTCGGTGGCTAGAAAAATAAACGGGAAGCTAAACGCGCCCCAGGTGGTATGAAAGCCAAACAGCGTAAACGGCAGCTGAACGAGATAGTTACTGGCGGCAATAATGCCGATATGGAAAGCCACCATCACCATTAGGCAACGGCGGTGTTGAGTCTCACTCAATGCAAACATGCGGGTAGACCTTTTTTTAATAGATAAGAGGGGTTAGGGAACCCTCGGGGTAGTAAGCGCATCGCCAAATCAACGTTGATAAAACTGGCGCTGTTCTGGGGAGCGCATTATACGGCTTATACATGATATTAAAAGCCAAGGGATGGAAGCCGCCACCCCTTGGCAATCTGCATGCCCTCGCACTTGGCTAATAAAAAGTAGCCGCATCAATCCAGCGGTGTGGCTCTATCAGCGGCACCTACCGAGCGTTCACGCATGACGGCGTGAACATCGGTCAGGCTGGTGGGGTCATCAATGGTGGAGGGAATACCAAACTCTTTGCCATCGGCAATCGTGCGCAGTAGCTTGCGCAGAATTTTACCCGAACGGGTTTTGGGTAAGCGGTCGACCACTAACACCTGCTTGAAGCAGGCAATTGGGCCAATATGCTCGCGAACCCACGCAATGAGCTCGGCCTCCAGTGTCGCTTCATCGCCATTAAAACCATCTTTAGGAATCACCAGGCCAATCGGCAATTGCCCTTTAAGATCGTCATGAATCCCAATCACCGCGCACTCGGCCACCGCGGGATGGGCGCCAACCACCTCTTCCATTTCACCGGTCGAGAGTCTGTGCCCTGCCACGTTAATAACGTCATCGGTACGGCCCATAATGAACAGATAACCCTGCTCATCAAAATAACCGCCATCGCCGGTCAAATAATAACCGGGGAACGCCGCCATATAAGCGCTATGAAAACGCTTCTCGTCGCGCCAAACGCCGGTCAAACAACCTGGCGGCATGGGCTGTTTGATCACTACACTGCCCTGCTCCATGGGTTTGGCCTGTTCACCATCACGGTTGAGCACCTGCACATTGAAGCCAGGAACGGGGAACGTTGCGGATCCCGCTTTGGTGGGCACGGCCTCTATGCCGGGCAAGTTGGCGGCGATGGGCCAGCCGGTTTCAGTTTGCCACCAGTGATCAATCACCGGCACGTCCAAAAGGTCATCCAGCCAGTGAAACGTGGGTGGATCGAGGCGTTCTCCGGCCACATAGAGGTGCTTTAGGCTGCTGATATCGTAGTTCAGTAACAGTTTAGCATCAGGATCCTCTTTCTTAATCGCACGGAAGGCCGTGGGCGCAGTGAAGAAACTCTTCACCCGGTACTCCTCGATCAAGCGCCAGAAGCTGCCCGCATCGGGGGTTTTTACCGGCTTCCCTTCGTATACCACCGTGGTGCAACCAAGTAGCAAGGGGGCGTAAACAATGTAGGAATGCCCAACGACCCAGCCCACATCCGAGGCGGTAAAGAACACTTCACCGGGCTCCATGGCGTAGATCGCCTGCATCGAATAGGCCAGCGCTACCGCGTAGCCACCCGTATCGCGCATAACACCTTTGGGTTTTCCGGTGGTGCCTGAGGTATAGAGGATATACAGCGGGTCGGTTCCCTTCACCGGCACGCATTCAGCAAACGGCGCCTTCGCAACCAACTCTTCCCAGTCGTAATCGCCCTCCTCCAGTTCAGCCCGGTGCGCTTCACGCTGATAAACGACGCAGGCATCCGGCTTATGGGCGCTTAATTCAACGGCTTGGTCTACCATTGGCTTATAGGGCAACACCTTGCCCAGCTCGATACCGCAGGAAGCGGCAACCACCACTTTAGGCTCGGCGTCTTCAATCCGCGCCGCCAGCTCATGGGGGGCGAAGCCACCAAATACCACCGAGTGAATAGCGCCAAGCCGCGCGCAGGCGTACATGGCCACCAGCGCTTCGGGGATCATTGGCATATAAATCACCACACGATCCCCCTTAGTGACGCCTAGTTGCGTTAGCGCCCCCGCAAAATACGCCACTTTATCGCGCATTTCGCGGTAGCTAAGGGTGAGTTTGGCTTGTGCGGCAGGCGAATCCCAGAAAATCGCCGCCTGATCACCGCGCCCATTTTCGACATGATAATCCAGTGCAGCGTAGCTAAGATTCATTTCACCGTCGCTGAACCAACGAGCATGCTCTTTCCCAGGGCTCTGCTTATCGTAGCTGAGAATGGTTTTAGGCGGCGTATACCAGGGAATACGTTTGGCCTGCTCGGCCCAGAACGATTCAGGGTGTTCGATGGAGCGTTGGAAGGTGTGTTGGTAGCGGTTCATGGTATCCCTATCTTTTTTGTAGTAACGATCAAGGAGAATTGTTGACACTTTATAAAGGAAACCGATATTTCGCCCTCATACTATGGGCTAAATAGCGACCAAAGCGGTAGACAGGTACCAACATTGTCGACAAGATGTCGAATGACTACCATTGATTAACCGTTAAACAGAAGTTTGGACAAAACTCGCTAAATTACTGATCATTAAACAACATGGTCCTCGCGACGCGACGATGCCTCGACAACGTACAGCAATGCCTTTAAAACGACGCCTTTAAAACAATGCTTATAAAACGCTGATGTAACAGTGTAGGCAAGGAGATCATTATGTCTGCTTCTACAAGCGCCGCTACACGCCTGCTTGAACATAACTGTCGCGCTATTGAGGCGGGAACCAACCTGCTAAAAGCGTTGGCCAATGAAAAACGGCTGCAAATCCTCTGCCTTCTTGCCGAGAAAGAGCTGTCAGTGACGCAAATTAATCAACAGCTTGCGTTAAGTCAGTCGGCACTTTCGCAACATCTGGCTATTTTGCGGCGTGATGAGCTCGTCGATACCCGACGGGAGTCACAAACCATCTATTATTCGTTAAGCAGCGAAAGCGCCAAGGCCGTGATTGACACCTTGGCACACCATTACGCTGCATAACGCTTCAGGGTTTAATCTCAGCGCCGCTGCCACCCAGCGGCGTCGATTAGACCAAGCGCTTTCAGCGCTGCTTTTTCAACACCTTCTGAAATGGCCAACCCCAGTTTACGACTGACGGTTTTAGGGGCTTCTAGCTTCACTGTGAATACTTGCGCCTCGGTCATACGTTCTACCAGATAGGCTTCGCTAGTCCCTACGCTGTCGACAAGCTGTAAAGATAGCGCCTCGCTACCATACCAAATCTCGCCTGTGGCGAGGGTGTCAATATCCATGCTGGGACGCCGTTCTGCCACATAGCCTTTAAACAAGCGGTGCGTATTCTCTAAATCCTCCAAGAACTTCGCTTTACCCTCTTCGGTATTTTCACCCAGCACGGTTAAGGTACGTTTGTATTTACCGGCGGTAAGCAGTTCGACGTCAACATCATGGCGCTTAAGCAGGCGATGAATATTGGGAACTTGTGCCACCACGCCGATGGAACCAATCACTGCGAAAGGCGCGGCCTTGATGTGCTGTGCAGTACAGGCCATCAGGTAACCACCGCTTGCCGCCACCTTGTCGATACAGACGGTTGTGTTTAACCCCGCCGTACGCAGCCGGTCTAACTGCGCCGCTGCCAACCCATAGGCATGCACCAGGCCACCCGCGGACTCAAGACGCACCACTACCTCGTCTTCCTTAGCGGCGACACCGATGATGGCCGATACCTCTTGAGCAAAATGCTCGGTTTGCGAGGCTTTCAGATCGCCATGGAAGTCGAGCACCCAAACCCTTGGCGCTGAGGCGCCGTCTTGCTCCGTTTTGTGCTCCTTGTGACGCTTTTTATCTTCACTGCGAAATAGTTTCAGCAGCTTTTTGCGCGCACCAGGGAGCGTGGCAGCCAGCCGCAAACGCCGGACACGGCGGCGTCGTTGATCGTTAAGTGGCTCGATCGTGAGTTTCAGCTCGCTCTCTTTGTCCTGCTTGGTTCGTGCAATCAGCAGCAGGCCAAAGCCTATCAGCGCCATCACGATGGTGGTTTGCACAACAAAGGTGCCTATCTCTGCTACCCATTCACTCATTGACGTTCTCCATTAGAGGATTAATTCCTTTATAGCTCGTGCGTTGTATATGCGTATGCTGATAGTGACTAGCGCGCTTGATTGGAACGCCCGTATGAAATAACCTCGCTTGCCTTTACGATTGTTTCTTTTGGCTCTGGTCGCTAGCCTTAGCCTGATCTACTTAACCGAGAGATATGTTATGTCAAACAACACCCTTGAGAAGTTAAAAGCGCGTTTTAATCCGGAAGCGGCAAAGGGCATGGATGAAGTTTTCCAGTTTCACTTTACCGATGCGGGCAGCTACTACTTAAATATC
This sequence comes from Halomonas sp. PA16-9, assembly GCF_009728585.1. Lineage (NCBI taxonomy): Bacteria > Pseudomonadati > Pseudomonadota > Gammaproteobacteria > Oceanospirillales > Halomonadaceae > Halomonas > Halomonas sp. PA16-9. The sequence continues at coordinate 2,746,362 of NZ_CP040451.1, forward strand.
CAAGATGGCACGCTGGACGTACAAGAAGGTGAGCACGACGATCCTTCTGTCAGCTTAAGCCTAACCACTGACACGCTAAAAGGCATTATGAGCGGTGAGATCAATGGTATGACGGCCTTTATGACCGGTAAGCTAAAAGCGACTGGTAATGTCATGCTGGCCACTAAGCTGACTAGCTTATTCCCTAGCGAGTAATCGTCATATCGGCACGCGGCGCCGCTTACTCTTCGCGCCAGCGTGCCAAATGGGTTTCGATTAGTTCGCGGGATATCGAGTAAGGCGGCGGCAGAGAGGGCAACTGACGGGGTGAAAACCACGCCGCATCGCTAATTTCCACCCCATCGATGCGAATGCGCCGGGTGGTGGCTTCGGCGAAGTAACCAAACATCAACGAGTGCGGGAATGGCCACGCTTGACTTTGGTGATAACGCAGTTGATCGATATGCACGCCCACTTCCTCAAACACTTCACGATGCACCGCCTCTTCCGCTGACTCCCCAGGCTCGATAAAACCCGCCAAGGTGGAGTAGCGCCCGGGTGGAAAGCGCGGACTGCGGGCAAGCAGCATCGCCTCCCCGCTGGTCACCAGCGTGATAATACACGGTGAGATACGCGGATAGTTGCGGTGCCCACAGGCGTGGCAGTGCATAGCAAATTCCGCAGTTAGCTTGGTGGCCGGTGCACCACAGCGGCCGCAGAAACGGTGATTCTCTAACCAAGCACCTACCTGCAGCGCCGTGGAAAGCAGGCTAAACCAAACGGTTGAAAGCTCGCTCATCCATTGACGACCATCAATCCAATCGTTTCCAGCTTGGGATTCCACAAGCAGCGCCACCGGTTCATCATCCCAGTAACACAGCGGCTGCATCTGCTCTGTCCAGGGTTGATAGGGCTGCAGCGGGGTCAACTCTTCACTACCGTTTAACGGTGCGGGCGCCAATAGGCTACGCGACAGCCGAATAACCCGACCAGCTTGTTCGTGATGGGGGATTTCTCGCCTAAGCATCGCTGGCCGCACCCTCCTCAAACCAGTTCAATTGATGCGCCTCGCACTTGGCCTGATGGGCCGCTCGCTCTTCGTCTGTTGGCCGCACCACGCGCAACTGGCCCGGCGTTAAAGAAAGCCGCTGAATCGACATCCCCTCATTGGAGGTATCCGCCTGCTCCTGTTCCGCTGCGGAGGCCGCGTCCAAGGTCAGCGCGGTCTGTCCACCGGTCATCGCCAGGTAGACTTCGGCGAGGATTTCAGAATCTAACAGTGCGCCGTGCAGTACCCGGTGCCCATTGTCGATATCGTAGCGTTTGCACAATGCATCAAGACTGTTGCGCTGACCGGGGTGCATCTTCCGCGCCATGGTCAGCGTATCTAATACGCCACAATGATCGCTTACCGGCCCCAACACAGGGGATTTACGCTGCCGATTCAACATGCCCAGCTCGTGGTCAATAAAGCCCACATCGAAGGGGGCGTTATGAATCACCAGCTCTGCGCCTTCAATAAATGCCCAAAACTCATCGGCAATTGCCGCGAAGACCGGCTCGTTAGCGACTTTGGCGTCATCAATCCCGTGAACGGCGACTACTTCAGCATCGATATGCCGCTCAGGATTGATGTATTGGTGATAAGTGCGACCAGTGAAGCGTCGATTGACCATCTCAATAGCACCAATTTCGACTAGGCGATGGCCATCTTTGGGGTCAATACCCGTGGTTTCAGTATCCAAGATCACCTGACGCATCATGCTCTCCTCTTTTGGTGCTCATCAATCGCTTCATTGGCCAGCGCATCGGCGCGCTCGTTGCCAGGGTGGCCGCTATGCCCTTTTACCCAGTGCCACTCGACTTGGTGGCGCTGGGTCTCTTCGTGCAGGGTCTTCCACAGTTCGGCATTTTTGACCGGCTGCTTGGCAGCGGTTTTCCAGCCGCGCTTGATCCAGTTATGAATCCACTGGGTAATCCCCTGGCGTACATATTGGGAGTCAGTCCAAAGCGCCACTTCACAAGGGGTATTGAGGGTGCGTAGCGCCATAATCGCAGCCATTAACTCCATGCGATTATTAGTGGTATCTGCTTCATAGCCTTTCAAGGTTTTCTCATGCTCGCCACTCGCCAGTACAACACCCCATCCGCCGGGCCCTGGGTTACCCCTACAAGCCCCATCGGTATACACCGTTACCCGAGGTAGATCTCCCGCCGCCTCTTTAGTCAATCTCCTGATCCCCCGGTCTATGTAGAACAGATTTATGTAAAACAGGCTTCTGTGGATCAACTTTATTTGAATCAGCTGTGTGCCTATCCGTTTGCCGTGTTTTGGCTTGCGATGTTCTAGCGGAGGCGTTTGATAGTGGGCGGATGAGCCTGAGCGGGTAACACCCAACGACGCCGGGGACACTGGCGCCTTCAAACCAAATTTCAAACGCTGCACTGGCGCTTGGCGCTGCTGTCGGCGTGCTTGAATCATATAACTTTCGCCCAGCGGCAGGTTATGCCGCCGCCCTAACGACTCCCAATACTCACCGCACTTGGCGTTCATCCGCCCCCTGAAACAGCAATAGTCTACCCGCTCCACCTCAAAGTCGACAAACGCCAACCAGTCCCGCAGGCGGCTAGCCGAGCGCCAGGTACCGCTCAAGGGAAACGTCTGTTGGCGCTTTCGCAACTGCCGGGTAAGACCACTCACACCGACAGGGTTAAAACCAAACAGCACCATAATGCCGTTGTCAGCAGTGACACGCGCAGCCTCCTGAAGCGTAAAGTGGGCATCGGTTAAGTGCTCAAGCCAGTGGTGGATGACCATCACATCTAAACAGCGATCCGGCAGCGCAAGCTGATCCGGTGGGCATACCAAGGTGCTATCGTTTTCGGCTAACTGACGCGTAGGCAACCAGCGTATGGGGTGCGCAATGGCCGACATGGTCATCAGTGCCGGCCCCATGCTCATTTCCAAGCTGTGGCCGCCCACACGCGCGATTCCACAACGGGCCCTAAGCAGGCACGCTGTGTTTCCCACAGCGAACGCCCCGCCTCTGTTTGCCAATAAGGCTGGCTACTTTGTAAGCGCTTAGCCAGTGTCGTGGCCATCGTCGAATTTGACATGAACAGCGCTTCCCTCCACAGTAACGGCTTTTTAACGCCTTTTACGCACCGATTTAGCGCTAATAAGCGCAATGTTTGATGTGTTTTTTCGTAACTTAAAGGATCTCGCCGATGATGAGCGTGACACCGATCCCCGCCTTAGCGACAACTATATTTGGCTATTAAGACAAGATACCAGTCAAAGCGTTTGTGTGGTGGATCCCGGTGAAGCTGCCCCGGTGATCGAGTTTCTTGAGCGTGAGTCGCTCACCCTCAGCTGCATTCTGATTACTCACCATCATCATGATCATACCGGTGGTTTAGCAGAATTAATTAAACGCTACTCTCCGCACGTTATCGGCCCCGACAATCCCAAGATTGAAGGCATCGATGAAACCGTGGGTGATGGCGACGAAGTCCGCATTATGGGTCGCTTGTTTGACGTCATGGCGACCCCCGGCCATACGCTGGATCATATCAGCTACTTCACAGCGGGTATCCCTGCACTACTGTTCTGCGGTGATACCCTTTTTTGCGCGGGTTGCGGTCGTTTATTCGAGGGTACCCCGGAGCAAATGTACACCGCGCTGAAAAAATTTGCGGAACTCCCTGAAGATACACTGGTCTTTGCAGCCCATGAGTACACTCAGGCAAACCTAACGTTTGCCCGTGCTGCGGATCCTGAAAACGAAGACGTCAAACACGCCTTGCAGGAGTGTGAAAAGGCGCGGGCATTGGATCGCCCCACCTTACCCAGCACGATAGGACGCGAGCTGAAAATTAATCCCTACCTCCGTGTGGGCACTGATAGCGTGCGCCAAGCGGCAGGCACCCAGGGTGTTAATAATGATGATCTCGCTACGTTCACCACTCTACGCGAGTGGAAGAACCGTTTTTAAGAACGCTATCGAAACCAAACGAATGCAACTATGACCTATCGAACGATTCGCCAGCGCTTGATGCTGAGCGCTGGCAGTACCGTAATAATGGGCCTAATGTTAGCCGCTGCGGCAAGCTCACAAGCCTCTGCGACAGCCTATGAAGGATCTACGGCATCAACCAGTAAATCAGTAGACGCTACAAAACCACGCCCCACGCCGTTCCGAATCCATTTTTGGGAGGCGCTGGAGCTGGAACCTCAGGACGCTTGGACAACGCTGCGTAAAAGCTTTCAGTGGCAAGAGAAGTCACTGCCAGACGAGGCCCAAGCACGGGTAGACGAATGGATTGAGCACTACCGTTCCAGCCCCGAAAACATTGCTACTATCACCGAACGCGCCTCTCCCTGGCTTGCCTGGATTACCCAGCAAGTTAGCGAGCGTGGCCTGCCTGGTGAAGTCGCGTTAATCCCCTTCGTCGAGAGCTCCTTTGACCCAGGCGCGCGAAGTCATCGCGGCGCTGCTGGGCTATGGCAGTTTATGCCCGGCACTGGTGATGCATTGGGTTTGGTACGCAACGGAAACTACGATGGCCGGTTAGACGTTTTAACCTCCACCGAAGCGGCGCTGGACTACTTGGAAATGCAGGCCGATCAGTGGTATGAAGGCGATCTGATGCTTTCATTAGCGGCTTATAACGCCGGCGCAGGCACCGTTAACCGCGCTCGACGCCAGGCCCAAAGCCAAGGCCTAAACGGTGATTACTGGGATCTCTCGCTGCCCTATGAAACCATGCAGTATGTGCCCAAACTGAAAGCCATCGCGACCATCATTAACGACCCTGAGCAGTACGGTGTCAGCTTGCCGGAAATACATGTTGATCCGGCCTTCGCTAAAGTTAAGTTGGCCCAAGCAGTGACGCTCTCAGAAGCCTCTCAACTTCTGGGTGTCAGCCAAACCGCGTTAGCCGAATTAAACCCTGGCTTGCTCAATGGCAGCATTGACCCCCGTAGTGCTCAGACACTGCTGGTACCTGAAGAAGTGGATACCCAGATGCTAGCGCAGCTTTCTCAAGGCGGCAGTCAAACACAAGACAGCAACCAAGCGCTTGCGCAAAACAGCCGTGGCAATACCCACCGCGTTGAAAGAGGCGACAGTCTCTCTGCGATTGCGGCCCGGTATAATATTGACCAGCAAGACCTTATACGCTGGAATGCGATTGACCGCCCCAGCACTCTGCAACCAGGCCAACTGCTGACACTTTCAGGGCGTTAAACCGGGTTAACTAGTTGGCTTTGTTCACATGGGATGTCTCAAATGCCGCGTGGTTTGTTTTTTGCGAAAACGCTTCTACTCATCAGTGGCCTGCTGTCCAACGTTTCAATACTGGCTTCAGACGCCGAAACAATAGCGTCAGAGTCGACGTCTATCACCGCCACCAACACTAATGTGGTGGGTGATTTGAACACCGACGCAAACAACGTGGTTCCTATTGAAACAGTTCATGGGTTATCGCTTTACGATAGCCCCGAGCTGCCAGCTGACTTCCCCTACTTCCCTCACGTAAACCCACAGGCCCCCAAAGGCGGCACCATTACCCATACCGCCGTGGGGAGCAGCTTTGACTCGACCAATCCGTTTATTATTCGCGGCACGCCAGTTACCGGCATTTCACAAATTTATGACACCCTTATGGCCAGCAACCCCAATGAGCCCTTTAGCCTCTACGGCTTGCTGGCCGAAGGCGTGCGCCTTGACCCTGACAGGGAGTGGATTGAGTTCGACCTGCGCCCTGAAGCGCGTTTTTCAAGACGGGGAACCTGTCACGGCCTACGATGTAGTGTTCTCGCTTAACCTGCTCCGCGAAGAGGGAAATCCGTTTTACGCCAGTTACTACGCGGGAGTGGAAGAAGCCATTGCCCTCAATGAGCATCAGGTACGGTTCACCTTCAACGACACTCAATCCCGAGAGCTGCCGTTAATCGTCGCCCAGTTACCCATACTCCCCCGCCACTACTGGGAACCCCGCGAATTCACCTCCCCCACCCTTGCGGCACACCCAGGCTCCGGGCCCTATCGCATTAGCGAAGTAGACCCAGGTAGGCGAATTGTTTATCAGCGCGATGAAGATTATTGGGGTAAAGATTTGCCGGTCAACGTTGGCCGATACAATATTGATCGCATCATTTACGACTACTACCGTGATCGGGATATTGCCTGGGAAGCGTTTAAAGCGGGTCTCACCGACTTTCGTACCGATGCCCGCGCCGCCACCTGGGCAATTGGCTACGACTTCCCAGCTTATGAAGAGGGCTTGGTAAAGCGGCTAACGGTACCGGACGTTAACCCTTCGATGATGCAGGCGTTTGTTTTCAACCTGCGTAAAGAGAAGTTCCAAGACCCCAGGGTGCGGGAAGCGTTGAGCCTGACCTTCGACTTCCCGTGGCTCAACACCAATATTTTTTACGGTACCTATCAGCGCACCGAGAGCTTTTTCCAAAATTCAGAGATGGAAGCCACCGGCTTACCCTCTGAGGAGGAACTGGCGCTGTTGGAGCCCTTTCGGGAGGAGTTGATTGCCTCTCATGGTTCTGACCGTTTGTTCACTCAGCCCCTGCCTATCGATCAGCCCATCGAGCTGCGTGAGCGGCTTCGTAAAGCGCTCGATCTCCTCCGCGAGGCAGGTTATAGCGTTGAAGACGGCATACTGGTTAACCAACAAACCGGGCGGCCTTTAAGCCTGGAAGTGCTGCTCTACGACTCAGGGCTTGAACGGGTGGTGCAGCCAATGCTCCGCAACATGGCCCGTTTAGGGGTACAGACGTCGCTGCGTATCGTTGATATTAATCAGTATTTAAACCGACAGCGTAATTATGACTATGACATAGTGATCAGTCATTTCCCTCAGTCGAACAACCCGGGCAATGAACAGCGCGACTTCTGGACCAGCGCCGCCGCCGAAGCACCGCAAAGCCGTAACCGGATGGCGCTGGCACATCCGGCGGTCGATGCACTGGTGGAGGAGATCATTAGTGCTGAGGGCCGTGAAGAGTTGGATACCGCCACGCGCGCGTTGGATCGGGTGCTGCGCTGGGGGTTCTATGTGATTCCCCACTACCACTCTGGGGAGACCCGCATCGCCATTTGGGATAAGTTTGGTTACCCCGAACCCTTCCCCAAATACGCCATGGATCTGGATGCGTGGTGGGTAGACACTGACCGTGAAGCAGAACTGCAGCGCCGCCAGCGCGGCCGTTAACTTTGGCCCGATTACAACTTCTTAAATGCAACGGCTTGTCCTCAACGGTTTCATCGTCATAAACCTCGGAGTGCTCTGTGGCCCGTTATACCCTACGCCGACTGCTGCTAATGATTCCGACCCTTTTCGGGATCATGCTACTCAATTTTATTATTGTTCAGGCGGCGCCGGGTGGGCCAATTGATCAGATGCTGGCGCGTTTTGAAGGCGCCGACGCCATGGCCAGCACTCGCTTGGATATGGGGGGCGCCGATGTCCAGGTCAGCGATGACTCCCGGGGAGCCCGAGGTATTGACCCACGCTTTATCGAGCAGCTGGAGCAGCAGTTTGGTTTTGACAAACCCGCCCACGAACGCTTTATCGGCATGATGGCGGATTACCTCCCTCGATTTTGGCACCAGTTTCTTCCGCGACCGCCCGGTCACAGAGCTGATGATCGAGCGGCTGCCGGTTTCCATATCAGGGCTCTGGACGACACTGCTGGTCTATTTAATCTCTATCCCGTTAGGCATTAAAAAAGCGCTACGCCACGGCTCCCGGTTTGACGTCTGGTCGTCGGGGTTAGTGATTGTCGGCTATGCCATTCCGGGCTTCCTGTTTGCCATCCTGCTCATTGTCCTGTTTGCCGGGGGCACCTACTGGGACTTATTCCCTTTACGCGGTTTGACCTCACCCGACTTCGACCAGCTTTCAGCCTGGGGCAAGGTCAAAGACTACTTCTGGCATATCACACTGCCGGTTATCGCCGCCTCGATTGGCAGCTTTGCCACGCTGACGATGCTAACCAAAAACAGCTTTCTCGATGAGATTCACAAGCAGTATGTAATTACCGCCCGCGCCAAGGGGGCCGACGAGCGGCGCGTGCTTTACGGCCATGTGTTTCGCAATGCCATGCTGATTATTATCGCGGGCCTACCCGCCGCCATGATCGGTATTTTCTTCACCGGCGCGCTGCTTATCGAAGTGATCTTCTCCCTGGATGGGCTGGGCCTGCTCGGTTTCGAAGCGGTCATGCAGCGGGATTACCCGGTGATTTTCGGCACCCTCCATACCGTGATCGGCTTAATCCTCAAGCTGATTTCCGATTTGACGTGTGGGTAGACCCGCGTATCGATTTTTCGACTCGGGAGTCGTGATAATGGCCTCTTTATCATCACGTTTATCGCCTATCACTCGCCGTCGACTGTCCGCTTTTAAAGCCAATGCCGTGCCGGGTGTCACTTTGGTTATTTGCCACGCTGTTTATTCTTAGCCTGTTTGCCGAGCTAATTGCCAACGACAAACCGATCATCATGCAGTACGACGGCCAGTGGTACTTTCCCATGCTGGTGGACTACCCAGAAACCGAGTTTGACGGCTTTCTACCGACCCGAACGGACTATCTGGATCCCTTTGTTCAGCAACAAATTGATGATCATGGCTGGGCGCTATGGCCCATTATTCCGTTTTCATATCAGACCCTGGACATGAATATGACCCGCCCTTCTCCGGCCCCGCCGGATAGCCGCCACTGGCTGGGCACCGATGACCAAGGGCGGGATGTGACGCACGGGTGATTTATGGCTTTCGACTCTCGGTAGCCTTTGCACTGGCACTCACCGCAGGATCACTAGTCGTCGGTGTGGTAGTGGGCGGTGTGCAGGGCTACTTTGGCGGCAAAATTGATTTGATCGGTCAGCGATTCACTGAAATTTGGTCCGGCTTACCGGTGCTCTTCCTGCTGATTATTTTAGCCAGCTTTGTTCAGCCGGGATTTTGGTGGCTGCTGGGGATTATGCTGCTCTTTTCGTGGCTGGGCCTGGTCGATATCGTGCGTGCCGAGTTTCCTGCGTGCACGCAATTTGGAGTATGTGCGCGCGGCCAAAGCCATGGGCTTGCCGTCACGTTTAATCATGTGGCGTCACGTGCTACCCAATGCCATGGTCGCCACGCTGACGTTTATTCCGTTTCTGTTTACCGGCGCCATTGGCACCTTGACCGCTCTGGATTTTCTCGGCTTCGGCCTGCCGCCGGGTGCTCCCTCGCTGGGTGAGCTTGCTGCCCAAGGCAAAAATAATCTACACGCCCCTTGGCTGGGCATCACGGCGTTTATGACCTTGGCTATCATGCTGTCACTGCTGGTATTTATCGGCGAGGGCTTGCGCGACGCCTTTGATCCCCGCCACGTACAACAGCGCCAAGCAGGCCCAGCTCAGGAGACTCAGCATGCCTAATCCCCTGCTGCGCATTGAACACCTTGATGTCACTTTTGATAGCACCCCGGTGGTTCACTCACTCTCACTCACCCTCCATGCAGGTGAAACCCTGGCCATTGTCGGTGAGTCCGGCTCGGGTAAATCGGTATCGGCGCTGGGCATGGTGAATTTGCTGCCCAGTAATGCCAGCGTTCAAGGCGAACGCTGGCTAGGTGATACCAATCTGGCCACTTTAACGGAAACTGAGTGGAACACGGTGCGTGGCAATCGCGTCGGTTTATCTTCCAGGAGCCGATGACCTCGCTCAACCCCCTGCATCGGGTGGGCAAGCAGATTGGTGAGGCCTTGCGGCTGCATCAAGGACTGCGGGGCCAGGCGGCCCGGGAACGCTGCAAAGAACTGTTGGAACAAGTGAAACTACCGCGCCCGGACGAATTGTTGGATGCCTGGCCCCACCAGCTCTCGGGTGGGCAGCGCCAGCGGGTGATGATTGCCATGGCGATTGCCAACAATCCCTCACTGCTGATTGCCGATGAGCCCACCACCGCGCTGGACGTCACGGTACAGCAGGAGATTCTCGCCCTGCTGCGTGAACTACGCGATCATCATGGCATGGGCATGCTGTTTATCAGCCACGACTTAAACCTGGTGCGCCGCCATGCCGATCGCATTTGCGTGATGTACCAGGGACGTATTCAAGAAATCGGCCCGGTGGAGCAGGTCTTTCAGCACCCTCAAAGCGATTACACTAAAGCGCTACTGGCCGCTGAGCCGGAAGGTAGGCCCCAAGCTATAGAGCATACAGCGCCGCTACTGACCGCTCGTCAATTAAGCGTGAGCTTTAAGCGCCCTAAGACCGGCTTATTTAAGCGCCAGCCCCCTGCTTTTGTGGCGGTGCATCCAATAGATTTCCAAATCGCGCCAGGGGAAACCCTGGGCATTGTCGGTGAATCCGGCTCAGGTAAAACCACGCTGGCGTCAGCGGTCATGCGGCTGGTCACTAGCCAAGGCGATGTTACCCTTGGCAAGGATAAACTAAGCGCCCTAACCGGCGATGCGTTACGCCGCCACCGCCATCGCCTGCAAATGGTGTTTCAAGACCCCTATGGCGCGCTTTCACCGCGTATGCCAGTGTTTGATATCGTCAGCGAGGGGCTGCGCTTTCACTACCCCCATCTCACCACTGAAGAAGTCACCCAGCGGGTTAATCAAACGCTGCACGAGGTAGGTTTGCCCGAGAGCTGTGCCGCGCGCTACCCCCACGAGTTCTCCGGCGGTCAGCGCCAGCGCATTGCCGTGGCAAGAGCGATTATCTTAGAACCGGAACTATTGGTGCTGGATGAGCCAACCTCGGCGTTAGACCGTACCGTGCAGAAGCAGCTAGTCGCCCTGTTGCGCGATTTGCAGGCACGCCGTCAGCTAAGTTATTTATTCATAAGCCATGACTTAGCCGTTGTGCGTGCCATGGCACACCGTATTATGGTGCTCAAGGATGGCGAAGTGGTCGAACAAGGCCCCTGCCTAGAGGTGCTTTCAGCGCCACAGCACGCTTATACTCAAGCGTTTGATTGCCGCTGCGCATCTGACTAACTAACTTTAACCAGCCACGGTACTTGCTATTGTTGGTGTCAGAACAAGGATAACGGTATAAATATTCAGATAAAATAAAGCCGCTTACCCTTTTGGGAAGCGGCTAATAGAGACCTTAAGCAAGGACTCAGAAAAGCGCGATTTCGTCGGCGGTTAATTCTCGCCACTCGCCGGGCGCCAGGTTGGCATCCAAAGCCAAATCACCGATAGAGCTGCGGTGCAGTGAGTTCACGTGATTGCCCAAGGCGGCAAACATACGCTTCACCTGGTGATAGCGCCCTTCGGTAATGGTGAGTTCTGCCTGGGTGGGCGAAAGCAGCCTAAGTGTTGCGGGCTGCGTCGGGGTCTCCTCTCCATCCAGCATCAGGCCATCGGCGACTTGACCAATCGCCCACTCCGCCGTCGCGCCTTCCATCGGTTCCGCTAGCTCGGCGATATACACCTTGGCGCAGCGATGGCGCGGTGACGTGACACGGTGCGACCACTGGCCATCATCGGTTAATAGCAGCAGTCCCGTGGTATCCACATCCAACCGCCCTACCGGCTGTAATCGATCAGCTTTGGGTAGATCAATCAGGTCGATTGCTCTTTGATAGAGCCCGCGACGGGCGTTACACTCAACGTCAACGGGCTTATGCAGCATAATGTAGCGCAACCCTACCAGCGCCAACCGCTCGCCGTTGAGCACCACCACATCGTTATCGGTATCGATCTGGGTCGCCGACTGCTTGATCGGCTCGCCGTTGAGGGTTACCTCACCATTTTTGAGTGCCCGCTTAGCCAGGCTACGGGTTAATGGCGTGGTTTCACTCAAAAAGCGATCAAGGCGCATCATTAACCCACTCCTGGCAGCAGTTGAAAGTGGTCGGCATCTTGCCAGGCAGGAAATTTTTCACGAAAAGCATCAAGGGCAGTTTTATCCAGCGTGCCCGTTTCTATAAACGGGGTATGGGCAGGTTGATCAATGAGCGGTTCGCCTTTGAAGTCCACCAACAGGGAATCGCCACTATAGGCAAGCCCTTTGGCATCTTCTCCAACGCGGTTTACGCCAATGACATAGCTTAGGTTCTCGACCGCACGGGCCTGCAGCAGCGTGCGCCAAGGGTGACGACGGGGTGCTGGCCAGTTGGCGATACACAGCAGCGCATCATACTCGAAATGCTCCCCTTCTGCTGGCTGCTGGCGCATCCAGACCGGAAAACGCAGGTCGTAGCAAACGCTCAGCAGCAGCTTAAAGCCATTGAGCTCTACCACTTTACGCTCACTGCCCATACCGTAGCGCTCATGCTCACCGGCCATACGGAATAGGTGACGCTTATCGTAGTGGGTTAACACCCCCTCCGGCGTTGCCCAAATCAAGCGGTTATAAAACTCACCGTCCTCTTCGATCGCCACGCTGCCGGTCATCACACAGTTGCGTGCCTTCGCTTGGGCCTGTAGCCAGGCAACGCTTTGACTTTCCGCCATCGGCTGGGCCATTTCGCGGGAATTCATGGTAAAGCCAGTGGCAAACATCTCAGGCAATACAATAAGATCCGTGTCGCGGCTATCCAGCTCGCCCAGCAACTTCTCAAGATGAGCGTGGTTGGCCTGGGGATCTTCCCAGCGCAGATCACACTGCACTAGCGTGTTCCTAAGTTGACTCACTTAACACCTCCAATTCGTCAGTCTCAAGACAACGTTTATGCTAGATTAGCATCTTTAAATAATGAGGCTGCTATGCTTCCTACTCCAACACGCGATCCCGCTGCCGTCAAAGGCGTTATGTTTGGGCTAACCGCCTACACCATGTGGGGCTGCTTTCCGCTCTTTTTTGCCCTGTTTGACGGCGTTCCCGCCTTTGAAATATTGATTCACCGTATCATTTGGGCGTGTCTTTTCTTGGTCGGCTTGATTACCTTACTGCGCCGCTGGCCGCCGGTGGTCACTGCACTGGGTGAACCCAAGCGGCTTGGCCGCGTGTTGGCCTGCGCGCTATTGATTGCGTTTAACTGGGGTATCTATATTTATGCAGTGGAGTCTAAGCAGGTACTGCAGGCAAGTTTGGGCTACTTCTTAACGCCGCTAGTGAATGTCGCCCTGGGCATGCTGGTGCTGCGGGAAGTGATGGCAAAGTTGCAGTTGGTCGCCTTGGGGCTGGCCAGCGTGGCCATTGCCATCCAGTTTGTGATGCTGGGTGAACTGCCTTGGATTAGCCTGATGCTGGCGTTAAGCTTCGGCAGTTATGGCCTGTTTCGTAAGCAGGTGCCGCTGGACGGCTTATCAGGACTGTTTGTAGAAACCCTGTTGCTATTTCCCCTCGCCCTGATCGCCTTGACTTGGCTAAGCTGGAACGGCAGTTCGCATTTTCTTCAAGATACGTCATCGACTGGCCTGCTGATCGCCAGTGGGGCTTTGACCGCGCTGCCGTTAATGGCCTTTGCCGGCGCGGCACGCCGGTTGCGTTTGGCAACCCTGGGCTTTTTGATGTACATCAACCCCAGCATTCAGTTTCTGATTGCCTTAACCGTGTTCGGCGAGCCCCTGGGCATTATCCAGTTGGCCACTTTTGTGCTTATTTGGATCGGGCTCGCGCTTTACTCCTGGTCGGCGTGGCAGTCACGCCCGCGCTACGCTGCGGCTAGTTAGTGCAAGCGGTGGCGCTGGAGCGGTCTCTGACTGCAACGCAGGGGGAGCCGCTATATCACGCTCAGGCTGGTAGCCAACCCGGAAACCGCCCCAGTGCTTACCCTGGACATACACCGGTACCGAGAGGTCGTGCATGATCTCGCCGGTGTCGCGCTTGTAGGTTTGCAGCAGTAACGGCTTTTCATGAGCGCCACAGCGGCTGCCGGTTGGGTCATCGAAAATGCGTTTGTTGCGGCAGAATTTTAGATCGTGGGCGTAATCACCGGTTGGCGCGAGGCTAACTGCCTTGTTATGGGTAGGCACATAGCCTTTACGGTCACAGGCAATTGCGTAGCTCAAACCTAGCTGAGTGAGCAAAGGCTCCTGCAGATCAGGTAGATACCTATCGGTGAAACTATCAAAGCCGGTTGTATACTGTGGCGGCTGCGTACCCGGAATCTGTTCATACTGGGGCTGGAACAGGTGGGTATCTGAAAGCTCCCCGCTGGCTATCGCTTTTTCCAGCAACTTGCCCAATTTATTGGCCGTTGAGCGTGCCGCGCGGAAACCTGCTGGTGGCGCCCTTCTAAATGCTGTTGAGCCAGTTCCCCATCGACGCCTTCTGCGGCTTCCATCAGCGCCCGCGCCTGCTCGGCCAAATCATGCATATTGCGGTTGCCTTCATCCACATCATCTTCTAGCTGGCTAAGGCCATCCGCCACGGTTTGGCTATGCTGGCGTGTGTTTTCCATGGCATCGGCAACACGGGTAATTTCCCTCTGCACTTGGTCGAATTCTTGAGTCATCGTACCCAGACTGTTGCCGACCACTTGTAGCCCCTTGGAGCGCTTGCTGATACGGGTTATTAACTGGCCCATAGTGGCGACGACCGACTGGCCGCTCTGATGCATATCCTTAACCAGCTCATCGACACTTTGCGTTGCGGTAGAGGTCTTGAGTGCCAGGTTGCGCACTTCGCCGGCGACGACTGCAAACCCTCGCCCGTGTTCACCCGCTCGGGCCGCTTCAATTGACGCATTGAGCGACAGCAGATGGGTTTGTTCGGCGATATCCTCAATCATGGAAGTAACGTTACGTACACGCTCAATTTTATCGTTCAGCGCGGTCAGCATTTCCAGCGCTTGGTTTGAGCGGTCGGCAACATCGCTCATGTCCTGAATAATATCGTCCAGTTCAGCATGGTTGTGATGACTGGCCTCCCGGGCGCTCTCTGCCAGCGCTGCCACTTGGCTGGCGCTGGCACTCACCTGCATAATGGCTGCATTAATGGCCGTCATGCTCGATGAAGCTTCACGAGCCATGGTTTCTTGCTTTGAGAGGCGCTGATCCATCAGATCGGCATAGTGCGACACTTCTGCCGAGGCAATCGCTGTGCTGCTAGCGCGGTTCATTAACCTGTAGGCCATGGCGCGAAGCGAACGGTAATCACGCAGCGGCTTAAAGCCAAGCCGATGCTGTTCCAGGCGACGTTGGTCGGCTCGGTAGACGCCTTCCAGTACGCTGAGTAGCATAGCGCCACCGCCTAGCGCGGCGAATAGAAGTGCCAGATAACGCCAGAGCCCTCCTTGTATGGCAAGCCCTATCGACAGCACTACAAACAGCACCGGAACACACAATCGCAGTAAGCGCATGAGCTGTACTCTTTTATTGATGTTATTGAGTATCGAAAATACTACTTCTGAGGGGTTCACCCCCCTTTGCGACTAAGCTTAGCGTGTAACGCTTATGAAAGAAGTAGCACTTTGGGGGAAGGAAGTAGCACTTTTGGAGAAGACACAAATCCTATAAGCGCTTGGTCATCATTGGGTTACCGCAGTAAAAATGAATATAAGCACTGCAATGAAATGGAATATCCCTTACTCTCTTGGTTCTGCCACTTCTACAACACCAGGACCCCATGCTAAAGCGCTACTTGCCGATCCTGACATGGCTCCCCCACTACCATAAACGCCTATTGGGGGCAGACCTTTTGGCGGGCTTGATCGTCACCGTGATGGTCATTCCCCAATCGCTGGCCTATGCGCTGCTAGCCGGGCTACCCGCGTAGTGGGGCTCTACGCCAGCATCCTGCCTCAACTGATCTATACCCTGTTTGGCACCAGTAAAACCCTCGCGGTCGGGCCGGTGGCAATCATCGCGCTGATGACCGGTGCCGCACTCTCCTCAGTAGCAGCCGCGGGTACGGAGACCTACTTACAGGCAGCGCTGATCCTGTCACTGCTTTCCGGTGGCATGCTGGTCGTGATGGGGCTGCTGAAAATGGGCTTTTTCAGCAACTTTTTAAGCCATCCGGTTATCTCCGGCTTCTTAACGGCGTCGGGTATTTTGATTGCGGCCAGCCAGCTTGGCAGCCTACTGGGGGTTGAGAGCAGTGGCTTTACCCTGGTGGAACGTCTTATCACCCTGGTACCAAACTTAACCACCTTTAACTTACCCACCCTACTGATTGGCAGTGGAACCCTGCTGTTTTTGATTGCCATGCGGCGCCACGGTAAAGCCGCCCTGCTCACGCTGGGCCTGCCACGCACTCTGGCGGACTTGATCGCCAAAGCGGGGCCAGTCTTTGCGGTCGTGATTACCACCCTGGTGACCTGGCATTGGCAGTTGGCCGATAAAGGCGTCTCCGTAGTAGGGCAAATTCCCGGTGGTTTACCCTCGTTAAGCTTTCCTTGGGCGGACTACTCGCTATGGCGGGCACTGCTAATCCCAGCGCTGCTGATTAGCCTGGTCGGCTTTGTGGAGTCGGTCTCCATGGGCCAGATGTTGGCCGCTAAACGGCGCCAGCGCATCTCTCCCAATCAGGAACTAGTGGGCCTGGGCGCCAGCAATTTAGCCGCCGGGTTTTCCAGTGGTATGCCGGTAACCGGTGGTCTGTCCCGCACCGTTATTAACTACGATGCGGGTGCGCAAACACCTGCCGCCGGTGCCTTTGCGGCGCTAGGTATTGCGCTGGTCACCATGTCGTTTACCGGTTGGCTCTACTATCTGCCCATCGCGACCCTGGCCGCAACAATCACCGTCTCGATTTTGACACTGGTAGACATCCCCATGCTGCGCCAAACCTGGCGCTACTCCCGCAGCGACTTTGCCGCCATGGCGGTGACGATTCTACTCACGCTGTGCGAAGGCGTTGAAGCCGGCATCATTAGCGGTGTGACACTTTCTATTGCGCTATTTTTGTACCGCACCAGCCGCCCCCATAGCGCCTTGGTAGGTCGTGTGCCCGGTACCGAACATTTTAGAAACACTACCCGCCACGATGTCGAAACGGTCAATACCGTTGCCCTCTTGCGCATCGATGAGAGCCTCTACTTTGCCAATGCACGCTATTTGGAAGACACCGTTTATAACCTGGTGGCGAGCCAACCCGAGCTTGAGCACGTTGTGCTGATCTGTTCGGCGGTCAACCTGATCGATGCCTCGGCGCTAGAGAGCCTGGATGCGATCAACGCCCGTTTAAAAGACTCCGATGTAAAACTGCATTTATCCGAGGTCAAAGGCCCAGTAATGGATCAGCTTAAGAAGAGTGACTTTCTGGATGCACTGACCGGACGGGTATTTCTAAGCACCTACGCCGCTTGGCGTGAGTTTTCTTAACAGTATTGCTCTCGCTACCGCTCTGAAAAACCAGGCTTTTGCCTGGTTTTTTTATGCCTGTTGTTTACTAACGGACACCTCTGATGACAACGGCATTGACAGCCACCCAGCGGCTTCTCTACTATCACCCGACCATTAAGCAAAATACAATACCGCATAGCAAAACACATTCAATCAAATAACCAGCAACTAAACGTCACCATCAACGTCACTACAACCACAATAAAGGAGCATCCCAATGCGTCCCTTCGCTCAACGCCTACTTATTGCCGCCTTACCTCTATCGCTACTCGGCGCAGCCGTCAGCCACGCCAACGAAATTGAACTGCCCGGCACCATGGCCTGGACAGCCTATGGCACCAACTCAAGTGGCTATGCTCAGGCCGTCGCCATCGGCAATATGCTGCAGAACAAATACGATTCGTCTGTACGTATTCTGCCGGGTGATAACGATGTATCACGCATGACGCCGCTCAAGCAGGGCCGCGTTGACCTTTGTGCCTGCGGGATCGCCAGCTACTACGGCGCGGAAGGTGTAATGATGTTTGCCGACCGTGACTGGGGCCCTCAGCCGCTACGCGTGATTACCACTTCCACCGCCTCTTTTGGCCTCTCTCTTGCGGTCGCGGGCGACCTGGACGTTGAAACGCCCGCTGACTTGGCGGGCAAACGCATCGCCTATATCCGTGGCGACGATGCGCTCAATAAAGGCACAGAGGCGTACCTCGCCTTTGGCGGTTTAACCTGGGATGACGTAGAGCGGGTTGATTACCCCGGCTACGGCCGCTCGTTCGACGGCATTATCGCTGGCGATGTGGATGCCTCCTTTACCACAACGGTCACCCCGCCCGCCCAGCAGTTGGCCAGTAGCCCTCGCGGCATTAGCTGGCCAGTGCTAGACCCCAACGACGAAGCCGGCTGGGAGCGTATGGCTGCGGTGGCGCCCTACTTCCGCCCTCACGAAGTCACTTCCGGGGCAGGCGGCATCAGCGCCGAAAATCCGGTGCCTAGCGCTAGCTACCCTTACCCTATCGTGGTCGCCAACCAAGACCTGGATGACAACGTGGCTTATGGTCTGATCAAGGCCATGCAGGAAAATTTCGACGACTATAAAGATAACGCCCCAGGGGCTCTTGGCTACGCCTTGGAGCAGCAAGACCTTCAGTGGGTAGTGCCGTTCCACGATGCGGTCGTGGAGTACTACAAAGAAATCGATGTATGGACTGATGAAATGCAGGCTCATCAGGACAAGCTCGTTGAGCGTCAGAACGTGCTTTTAACCGCCTGGGAAAGCTTTATGCAGGACGCACCCAGTGAGGACGAGGCATTTACTACCGGCTGGATGGAAGCCCGTGCCACCGCGCTGAGCGATGCCGGTTTCGAACCGATCTTCGAGTGATACACCACGGGGCGGCACTTGCCGCCCCCTGCTGATTGACGGATGTCCCCCATGACCACAGATACCTCGCCTGCCAATAATCAGCAGGTTAAAGAAAAGATCAGCCAAATTCGTCAGCTTCCTCCTGCGCTACGCTGGATTCCCGCCACGGTCACCGTCATTTTGATGGCGATGACCCTGGATTATCTGTTTAACGTTGGCTTACTGACTTTCGTTACGGGTCTGGAGACGCAGTTCTACTACGCCGTTGTGGCGCTGCTGCTACCGCTGGTGTTTTTGCTTTGGCCCATGCGAAGTCGCCAACAAGAGCAGCCCATTCCCTGGTATGACTACACGCTGAGCGCCATCACGCTTATCGTTGGCGGCTATTTTGTTTACAACGCAGTGCCCATTTTGGAGCGCGGCTGGGCCTTTTCTGCACCCGAAATCGCCATTTATGCCAGCTACGCCTACTGGCTGCTGATTATCG
The DNA here is from genome assembly GCF_009728585.1 of Halomonas sp. PA16-9. Lineage (NCBI taxonomy): Bacteria > Pseudomonadati > Pseudomonadota > Gammaproteobacteria > Oceanospirillales > Halomonadaceae > Halomonas > Halomonas sp. PA16-9. Next base: position 2,765,452 of record NZ_CP040451.1, read on the forward strand.
AAGCAGCACGCCGGGCGGGTGGTTTACCCATTGCGATTATTGCCGGGGTATTCTCGCTCTATCCGCTGGTGGCCGATATCGTCCCCGGCCCTATCCAGGCGTTTCCTTCCACCCTTGAACAAACCGCCATGTACCACACCATGAGTACCGAAAGCATCATGGGGGTGCCGCTGCAGGCATTCGCGGGCCTGGTGATTGGCTTTTTGGTGTTTGGTGTCGTGCTGCAGAAAAGCGGCGGCGGTAAGTTTTTTATTAATCTGGCCTTTGCGCTGCTGGGCCATGTACGGGGCGGCCCTGCTAAGGTGTCGATTTTCTCCAGTGGCCTGATGGGCTCCATGAGCGGCAGCGTGATCAGTAACGTACTCACCACCGGCGTGCTGTCGATTCCCGCCATGCGTCGTATCGGTATGAGCCGCTCCTTTGCGGGCGGTGTAGAAGCCTGCGCCTCAACCGGCGGCGTATTGATGCCCCCTGTTATGGGCGCCACCGCCTTTGTCATGGCGATGTTTCTGGACATCCCCTACTCCGCTGTGGCGCTGGCCGCCGTGATTCCATCAATTCTGTATTTCCTGGGTCTGTTTATTCAGATTGATGCCTACGCTGCCCGCCACGACATTAAAGGCTTACCCGCCGTTGAACTGCCTTCGCTATGGCAAACCCTCAAAGAGGGTTGGTACTTTATTTTTGTCTTTGCTTTATTAGTTTGGATGCTGCTGATTATGCAGCGCGAAGCCGTGGCACCTTTCTACGCCACCGCGCTGCTGTTGGTGCTGAACCAGCTTTCCAAACATAACCGCTGGGGCTGGAAGGATGTAGCCGATACGCTGTCGTCTGCGGCCAAGCTGTTTGCCGAGTTAATCGCTATTTTGGCTGGCGTGGGCATGCTGGTGGGTGCACTTTCGATGACCGGCCTTTCCGGCACCATCGCTAACGACTTTATCAATATTGCCGGTGGCAGCGTGCCGCTGCTGCTGATTATGGGCGCAGTTACCAGTTTTGTGCTGGGTATTGGCATGACCGTGACGGCTGCCTATATCTTCCTCGCCGTTGCTCTAGCCCCTGCACTGATTCAAGGCGGCGGACTGGATCCCATGGCCGTACATATGTTCATTCTCTATTGGGGCATGCTGAGCTTTATTACCCCCCGTGGCACTGGGTGCCTTTGCCGCGGCTACCGTGGCCGGAGCCCGACCCATGGAAACGGGCCTGCAGGCGATGCGTCTGGGTAGCGTGATCTACTTTATTCCCTTCCTATTCGTACTCAACCCGCGCTGATTATGCAGGGCGCGCCGCTGATGATCGTGGCTGTCTTTATCCAGGCGGTCATCGGCATCATCCTGTTTGCCTCTGCCATGCAGGGTTACCTGATGGGGGTTGGTCGACTGGGCTATGGCGCACTGCAAGAGATCGTGATTCGTGCCTTGATACTGATCGCTGGCCTACTACTGGCGCTACCGGGTGGTGGGATGGTGCCGCTTAGCCAGTGGGAATTGATCGGTCTGGCCGCAGCCGCGCTGGTACCCGGTGTTTTGATGGCACGCTTAAGCCAGCGCCACCATCGGCGTTCGCAAAGCGCCTCTGTTGCGTAACAGATGGGCGCCAAGCGTACTCTTTTCAATTCACTATCATGCGAAATACGAGAGCCTAACTATGTCCGTTCATTATCAGCGTCACGGCGATGTAGGCGTTATTCAAATAGCCAATCCGCCGGTCAATGCCTTAAGTCACGCGGTACGCAGTGGCTTAGTCGATGCGCTTAAAGAGGGTGTTGCTGACACAGATGCTAAAGCGCTGGTCGTGCTCGCCGATGGCCGCACCTTTATTGCCGGGGCAGATATTCGTGAGTTTGGTAAGCCGCCTCAAGCCCCTCTGCTGCCCGATGTGATTAACCAACTGGAAGCCTGCCCAAAACCGCTGATTGCCGCCCTGCACGGCACAGCCCTGGGCGGTGGATTGGAAGTGGCTTTGGGCTGCCACTATCGAGTGGCACTAGCGGGAACCCGGGTGGGTCTTCCGGAGGTTAAGCTGGGTCTACTGCCCGGCGCTGGTGGCACCCAGCGTTTGCCGCGTTTAGTAGGCGTTGAGCGCGCCTTAGAGATGATCACCAGCGGGCGTTTTGTGGAAGCAGAAGAGGCGCTTGAGGCAGGTATTATCGATGCTATCAGCAACGCTCAAACGCCCCTTGAAGCGGGTTTAGCCGCCGCCCAGGAAGTGCTGGCAGACGCCCAAACGCCCCGCATCACCGGCCAGCTTCCTGCCCCGGCGGCGAATCCCCAGACCGTCACTGCGATGTTGGATTGGCTTAACCAACAATCTCCCGAGCTGTTCTCGCCGTTTCGCATTGTCGAAGCGATTCAGGCCTGCGTGGAAGCCGAATCACTTGAGGCTGGATTACGCCGCGAGCGAGAACTGTTTCTAGCCTGTATGGACTCCCCCCAGCGCGCCGGGCTTATTCATCTGTTTTTTGCCGCACGCAGCCCGCACCTAGTGCCCGACGTTGAGAAAGCCAGTGCTTTTAAACACGTTGCGCTGATTGGTGAGCATCCGCTCTTTGAACGCCTGCAAAAGGCCGCGCAAAAGGCAGGCATTAGCTTAACCAGCGCGTCCAACGAGGCCACCGAACTTTGCCTACTGGCGCCAAATGCTACTCAGGATTCCCTCGCGAATTACCCTGTTGTCGCACTGGAAGAAATTGGCAGCGACAGCGATACGGCACTAAGCCTGATCATTGCTGAAAATGGCCAAATAGGTGAGTTAGTCAATGTAAGCGCAGAGCCACTTACTCAGCAGCGAGCCGCACTGACCCTTAAAGCGTTGCGGCTAAACATCGTGGTCAGCCAACAAAAAAGCATACTTCGCGCGATGCATGCTGCCATTCAGCAAGCTTCAGCCAGTGAAAAGCAGTCAGCGCTTGAACAGGCAAGTATCAATATAGCGGAACAGAGCTTCTGCTACCGGGAAAGTGACATCGATTTACTCGCGGTGGAAGCGTTTGGCTACCCGCGTCACCTAGGAGGGCCACACCGCCAGGCCACGCTCTCAACTGCTGCTAAGGATGTATAGCCCATGAACCTCACCTTTAGCCCCGAAGAGCAGGCATTTCGCGAACAGGTACGCCGCTTTCTAGCCGATGCACTGCCCAGCGATATTAGCCAGCGCGTGCGCTTGGGCCGCCATCTGCGCGCTGATGACTACCTGCGCTGGCAGAATATTCTTAGCGAACAGGGTTGGTTGGCGTCTAACTGGCCAAAAGAGTTCGGTGGCCCAGGCTGGGGGCCGGTACAGCGGCATATTTTCGACGAAGAGTGTGCTGCTGCCCATGCGCCTACAGTCGTACCCTTCGGCGTTAACATGGTGGCTCCCGTCATCATGAAGTTCGGCAGTGTCGAGCAGCAACAGCACTATCTGCCGCGCATTTTGAGCAACCAGGATTGGTGGTGCCAAGGCTACTCAGAGCCCGGCGCCGGCTCCGATTTGGCGGGTTTAAATACCCGCGCGGTTCGCGATGGCGACCACTATGTCGTTAATGGCCAGAAGACCTGGACTACCCTGGGCCAGCACGCCAACATGCTGTTCTGCCTGGTACGTACTGACCCAGACGCCAAGAAGCAGGCGGGCATCAGCTTTCTGCTGATTGATATGCAAACCCCCGGTATCACCGTGCGGCCAATTATTACCCTTGATGGTGCCCACGAAGTTAACGAAATTTTTTTAGACAACGTACGCGTACCCGTAGACAACCGTGTCGGTGAAGAGGGCCAAGGCTGGACCTGCGCTAAGTTCCTGCTCACCCACGAACGTACCGGGATTGCAGGCCTTGGTCACGCCAAGCAGGCGCTGCGCCACTTGAAGTCCCTGGCGAGCCGGATTCAACATCGTGGCAAACCGCTGCTGGAGCTAGCCAGCTTCCGTCAGCGGGTGGTGAAAGCGGAACTCGAACTAATGGCGCTGGAAGTGACCAACCTGCGCGTGATTGCCGCTGCCCGAGATGGCGGTGTGCCCGGCGCAGAGAGCTCGCTGCTTAAAGTGCGCGGCTCGGAGCTTCGCCAGGAGCTAAGCGAGCTTACCCGGCGCGCCCTGGGCCCTGCTGCGCTGCCGTTCTTCCCCGACTTCCTGTATGGCGACGACAGCCTGGATGACGAACGCGCCCAAAACGCTTACGCCAGCGCTCAGTACTTCAATCGTCGCAAGCTGTCGATTTATGGCGGCGCCAACGAAATACAAAAAAGTATCGTCGCCAAAACCATTCTAAATATGTGAGGTCACCATGGATTTTGCTTTAACCGACGAGCAGCGCATGCTCGAAGAGACGCTCACCCGCTTGGTGGCCGACCAGGTTTCCCCCGAGCAGCGCCGCGCTATGCTTGCCGCTGCTCCAAACGGCGCTTCTGCACTATGGCGCACCTTTGCCGAGCTGGGTTTGCTGCATATGCCCTTCAGCGAAGACGTGGGCGGGCTAGGGGGCGATGGCACCGACCTGATGATTATTATGCAGGCATTGGGACGAGGCTTAGTGCCCGAGCCCTATCTGGCTGGCCTAGTGCTGCCCGGCCAACTGCTGGCCGTTACCGCCAACAGCGAACAGCAAACCCGATGGCTAGCACCACTACTTGAAGGTGAGCATCAGTTGGCGCTTGCCTGGCAGGAGGTTGGCGCCCGCTACGACGCGCTTTACGGTAGCTACCCAAGCTACCCAGCAAGACGGCCAATGGCAGTTAAATGGTAGAAAACACGTGGTACTGAACCTTGAAGCCGCTGCGGCTACGCTGGTCACCGCTCAATTAGCCAGCGGCAAGCTAGGGTTATTTATTGTGCCAGCGGATGCACCGGACATCTACGCACCTATATCGCACTATCGACGACCAGCCCGCCGGCGATCTGACCCTGGACAGCGTCACGCTGCCGTTAACCAACTGCCTGAGTAAAGATGTTAGCGATGTGCTAGCGGAGGTACTGGCTGTTGGTCGCGCAGCGCTCTGCGCCCAAGCCATCGGCGCAATGGAGGAGGCCTGCGACCAAACGCTCGCTTATTTAAAAGAGCGCAAGCAGTTTGGCGTACCGCTTTCGACCTTTCAGGCCCTGCAGTACCGCATGGTGGATATGCACTTGCACCTGGAGCAGTCCCGCTCCATGGCGATTTTAGCCGCCACTAGCCTCGCGCTCCCTGCAAGCGAACGGGATTACAAAATTGCCGCGGCCAAAGCCTACTGTGGTGAATCAGCTCGCTTTATTGCCGAACAGGCGATCCAGCTGCATGGGGCGATGGGTATGACCGAAGAGTGCTATGTCGCTAGCTACGCCAAGCATCTGGTGATGTTCGATCACTACCTGGGCGACAGCGACTACCATCTCGAAACGGTCAGCGAGCTGTTAAAGGTTGCCTGAGAACGTTGCCAGAAAAGTTAATTAGGGAGCGATACATGTCAGATTACGTCGGCAAGTTAGTGACTGTCAGCGCTATTGAAAACGGTATCGTCGAAGTCGCCATTGCACGTCCAGAAGTACGCAACGCTCTGAATGAAGCCACCGCTCTGGCACTCAATGAAGCGCTGGCGGCGGTGGCGGACAATGAGCAAGTTCGCTGTGTGATTCTACGCGGTGAAGGTAGTGCATTTTGCGCCGGCGCTGACCTGGCAGAGTTTGAGAAGGCAACGTCTCAGCCTGCGAGCGAACGGCTGGAAACGCTCTTTCTGCCTGCCCTGCGTAGCCTAATGGCAATGAATAAGCCGGTGATTGCAGCGGTTAGCGGTGCGGCTGCGGGCATCGGTGTTTCCTATGTGCTCGCCAGCGATATGGTGGTGATGGGCCACTCCGCCTACCTGAAGCTTGCCTTTATCAATATTGGGCTCATCCCTGACGGCGGTGCCTGCTGGCATCTGGTGCGCCAGCTTGGCCATGCTCAGGCGTTTGAAATGGCCGCCTTGGCAACCCCCATTTCGGGTGAGCGCTGCGTCGAACTCGGATTGGCTAACCGCGTCGTCGAAGATAACCAAGTGCTAGACGAAGCTTGGTCGTTGGCGCAAGCACTGGTGAGTCAATCGTCCCAGGCGTTAAGCGCTACCAAACGCGCCTTACGGGAAGCTGCCCAGCGCCAGCTAAATGACACGATGCAATTAGAGGGCGAGCTTCAAGATCAGTGCAAGGCGTCGGAAGATTTTCACACCCGGGTGGCGGCGTTTCGTCAAAGCCGCCGTAAATGATCTAACGCTTTCTGGTAATCCTGGCGCAGCGTGGCCACTTCTTCGGCCACGCTGTGCATAGAGGCAATAGCGCCTACGCCCTGCCCCGCGCCCCAGATATCCCGCCACGCTTTTGCCTTACTGCTCCCCCCTGAGCCATAACGCATAGCGGTTTTATCACCTTCAGGCAGCGCATCAGGATCCAATCCCGCCTGCTCGATACTTTGCCGCAGATAGTTACCGTGCACGCCGGTAAACAGGTTGGTATAGACAATGTCGCCTGCCGCTGCGTCCAGCACCATCAGTTTATAGGCCGCTTGAGCGTTTGCCTCTTGGGTGGCGATAAAGCGCGTGCCCATATACACCAAGTCCACGCCTAGCGCCTGGGCGGCAACGATCTGTTCACCTTTGCTAATCGCCCCCGCCAGCACTAACGGGCCATCGTAAAAGCGGCGCACCTCCGCCACAAACGCAAAGGGGTTTAACCGCCCGGCATGGCCGCCCGCGCCGTGGCAGACCAGTATCAGCCCATCAACTCCCGCATCGATCGCTTTCTTGGCGTGCCTCAACGTGGTCACATCGTGAAACACCAGCCCGCCATAGGCATGCACCTTTTCCACCACTTGATTAGGCGCGTGCAGACTAGTGATGACCAGCGGCACCTTGAACTCGGCGCATAACGCGACATCGTGCTCTAGACGATCATTGGTGGGGTGCACAATTTGGTTCACCGCAAAGGGCGCTGAGGGTTGTTCGGGGTGCTGCGCGTCATAGTCGGCCAGGGTTTGAGTGATCTGCTGTAACCACTCACGTAATACGTCAGCAGGTCGGGCGTTGAGCGCGGGGAAAGCACCCAGAATGCCCGCTTGGCACTGGGCAATCACCAGTTCTGGCCCGGAGACGATAAACATGGGTGAACCGATCACCGGCAGGTTTAATGAAGCGGTTAGACGCGTTAGCATGGGAAACTCGCTGGTTGTTATTGTGAGGCAATACTGCAAAAGGCTCCACTGAGCCTTTCAAGAAGATGTCACACTACAATGGCATGGTCGGAACAACCCTACGCGGGGGCGCTGTGAACCCATCCATGGGCGCTACTTTCGCCATCCCTGGCGAAAGACCCCCGCTACGGGTTGTTCCGACCAATACGTGGATGCCAGAAGCATTTACAGCTTGCTCTCAAGCTCGGGCAGGATCTCAAACAGATCCCCCACCAGGCCGTAATCCGCCACCTGGAAAATCGGTGCTTCGTCGTCTTTATTGATCGCGACGATCACCTTGGAGTCTTTCATGCCCGCCAGGTGCTGAATGGCACCGGAAATACCCACGGCGATATACAGATCTGGGGCAACGATCTTGCCGGTCTGGCCAACCTGCATATCGTTGGGCACAAAGCCTGCGTCTACCGCGGCCCGGGAAGCACCAATGGCAGCCCCCAGCTTGTCGGCAATGCCGTCGAGCAGCTTGAAGTTTTCGCCGTTGCCCATGCCGCGGCCACCGGAGATCACCACCTTGGCTCCGCCCAATTCGGGACGATCTGACTGCGCAAGTTCTTCTTTCACAAAGCTGGACTGGTTGTGTCCACCATTACGTCGACGGCTTCCACCGTTGCGCTGCCGCTGGTGCCGACCGCATCAAAGCCGGTGGAACGCACGGTGATGACCTTGAGCACATCGTCGCTTTTCACCGTCGCAATGGCGTTACCGGCGTAGATAGGACGCTTGAAGGTATCGGCACTGTCCACGGCGATAACGTCCGACAGCTGGCTGACGTCTTTTAGCGCGGCTAAACGCGGCAGGACGTTTTGCCGGTGGTGGAGGCGCTGGCCAGCACGTGGGTGTAGCCATCGGCCAGTTCGACCAGCAGCGCGCCATGGGCTCGGCGAGCTGGTGGGCGTAAACGGCGTTATCCGCGACGCGGACTTTGCTTACGCCGTCGAGCTTGGCGGCGGCCTCGGCGGCGGCTTGAACGCCTTCACCGGCCACCAGAACGTCAATATCGCCACCGATGGCTTGGGCGGGCCGCACGGACGTGGGCGGTGGCGCCGGCCAGCTGGCCTTCGTGTAGATCCGCAAGTACCAGAATGCTCATGGCATCAACTCCTTTCAAAGCGCTTGTAGCAAAGTACTTGTCTCAAAGAACTTTGGCTTCGTTTTTCAGTTTGTCGATCAGCTCGTCTACCGAGGCGACTTTGACGCCGCCTTTGCGCTCGGCGGGCGACTCGACTTTGAGCAGACTGACCTTGGAGGCAACCTCGACGCCGTAGTCGGCGGGGGTTTTCACTTCCAGCGGCTTCTTCTTGGCCTTCATGATATCGGGAGCTTGGCGTAGCGCGGCTCGTTGAGGCGCAGGTCGGTGGTGACGATCGCCGGTAGCGTCAGTGCGATGGTTTGCAGGCCGCCGTCGATTTCACGCGTCACGTTCACCTTGTCACCGTCCACTGCAACTTCCGAGCAAAAGTGCCTTGGGCAGCCGGTCAGCGCGGCGAGCATTTGGCCGGTCTGGTTGTTGTCGGTGTCGATGGCCTGCTTGCCCAGCACCACCAACCCCGGCTGCTCTCTTCGACCACTTTGGCCAGCAGCTTGGCCACGGCCAGGGATTCGGCGCGCTCGTCGGTTTCGATATGAATGGCGCGGTCAGCGCCCAGCGCCAGCGCGGTACGCAGCTGCTCTTGGGCGGCTTTGGGCCCTACCGTGACGGCGACGACTTCTGTCGCCACGCCCTTCTCTTTCAGGCGTACCGCCTCTTCCACGGCAATTTCGCAGAAGGGGTTCATGGCCATTTTGACGTTGGTAAGATCGACGTCCGAATGATCCGCCTTAACGCGGATTTTGACGTTATAGTCGATGACGCGTTTCACCGCGACGAGTACTTTCATAAGGCGTGCTCCTGGCGATTAAAAATATTTAACCTAGATAATTTCGCATAGCAGAATTATGTTTCACTTTATAAAAAGAACAATAAAAAAACACTGCACAAAGGTCAAGCACTTCCTCATTCTTGCCAGATCTAGAGCAGTTGGTCACTACCTTTACGAATATCCGATAACGCGTGGGAGGGTAGGTAGAAGCGAGGGTCTTTTGCCACGGCCGGAAAATAGTTCCAGACGTTTCCGGCATTTCCGCCATCCATGGCGGTCAGATGGCAAAAGTAGCTCCCAAGGACGGGTTTACAGCGCCCTCGCGTAGACCTAGCCTCACCACTAAGGCGTGCAATATTTAAAAGGGTGCCCATACAAACCACGCTGCCAATAGCGGAATCGAGGCGACCAGAAATTTGCCGTTCCAGCGGTAGCCGATACGCGTGGCGGGCACACCGGTAAATCGGGATAAAATCAGCATTGATGCCGTCATCGGCGACGACATTAGCGCCAGCGCCCAACCCACCATCAGCGATGCACCTATCAGTGCGGGTGTTAGTCCCTCGATAGCTAACTGCGGTAGCAGCCCCACCAGCAGCGTTACCGTCACGATAGGATTAACGCCGACCTGGGCCAGCCCTACCACCATCAGCATCGCCAGTACAGCATTGAAGGCGCCCCACTGGTTCAACACGGTTAGTAGCGGCGCCAACTGCTGAGTGTCAACCAGTCCAACGCATAAGTGCCCCAAATAGCCCGCCGCCCCTAGCACCACGATCTCATTGGCACTGGGCGAAAGTAGCCACGGTAACTGGCGATGCACCGCGCTAACCGCGGCAGGCAGCCCACAGAAACCAAGCCTGCGCCGCTGCCAGGCAAGCCAAATCAGCGCCCCCGTGGGCGCACCTAACAGCGCGGCAATGGGTAAGCGCAGCTCTAATAGCCAGGCAAGGCTAAACACTAGCGCCACAATTCCCAGCAGCAACACGCTGAACTGAGCCAGCGGGCGTAACGAAGGAGCAGCTACCGGGGCTTTATTGGCAGGTGGATGCGGGCCGGTGAGAAAATCTACCGCCCATCCGGCCAGAAAAATTAGCACAGCGGCACCCAAAATATACGGCGCAAGCTCAAGCCAAGTGACCTGGGGAAGGCTCGACAGTACGACGGCAACGCCGATACCCATGGGCGAAATAAGCGGCGCCAGTGAAAACCCGCGCAGCAGCGCCAACATCATGCGCCGCTGACGAGCCTCTCGCACCCAGGCACGCCCCTGGGCCGCGCCTAGGGTGTTACTCTTCTCAATCATGGCAGCAAACAAGTTAAGCACGCCGATATTGAGAATAATGCCAAACAGTGCTGAACCGAGCGATAAAATTGGGTAGCGGCGGCTAGGCGGTTGAAGCAGCATGCTTTGCCCACAGCGGCGCACCAGGCGTGAACGGTAGGCAGGCAAACGTAGCATGCTCAACGCCACCACAAAGGTAGCAAAAAACGCAAAACGCCCACTGGCTTCAAACAGCAGTTGGCCTGGGTTCGACGAGTGCCAGAGCGCTAGCAGCGACACTATCCCCGCGGCTAGCAGTAACCCTTTGGCCATCCGCGTTAGCTTGCCAACAAGCGTTAATAGATAGAGCGCCAGCGCGGCAATGCCGACGGCTTGCCAAAACAGGCTGCCAACCACCAGATGAAACAGCGTTGCCAAGGTGACCAGCAGTAACAGAGAAACCCGCAGGCGGGCTGGGCTCACTCAGTTGGCTCCCGGGGTTTGTTTTCTGGAAATCCCTCTGTGGATTCACTGCCACTGCGACGCCGAAAGGAGCCTTCTCCCATGGCCACTAAGCTGCCCTGCTCATCGACTATCTCACCGCTGCTCATATAGGTTTTCTGTCCGCCGCCGCGAACCGTGCCGATTGCCTTCAACACACCTTGCCGGGCAGGGCCCACAAAGGTCGTGGTTAATGAGAGTGTCATTCCTCGGCGAATATTGCCCGGTACATCGCAGTGCAGACCGGCAAGGCTTAAAGCGCTATCCAACATGGAAGCTAATACACCGCCATGTACATTGCCGCTGCGGTTAAGATGTTTTGGCTCAATGGTCAGTTCAACGACTACTCGACCCTCTTCCCACTCAACGACGTGCATGCCCAGCAGTTCGTGGTAGCCCATTAACGCTTGCTGAGGTGAATGACTCATGAGCCGCTCTCCTGCTGGGCTAAATCGCGCAATCGTCCTTTAAGAATTTTGCCGCTGGCGGTGGAAGGTAGCGTATCCATCAATACAATTTGAGTAGGCCGTTTGTAAGGCGCCAACCGCTCGGCAATAAACGCCTTGAGCTCCGCCATATCAACGTCAACACCCGGCTCGCACTGCACAAACGCCACGACTTCTTCATTACCGGCGATTTGACGCCCCACTACGGCGGTAAGCGTTACCGCAGGGTGCTCGTTAATCACCGCTTCCACATCCGGCGGGTAGATATTGAAGCCAGAGCGGATAATCAGCTCTTTGCTACGCCCTACAATATAGAGTTGGTCATGGTGATCGAGTTTGGCGATATCACCGGTATTGAGCCAACCATCTTCGGTTAGGGTGGCGCGGGTAGCTTCCGGCTGGCGGAAGTAACCCTTCATAATATTAGGCCCGCGCACCCATAGTTCACCCACTTCATCTCCAGGCTGCTCGGCAGTTCCGCTGTCGCTAAGCGGTTCCAGGCGGTACTCAAGTAAAGGCAATACCCGGCCAACGGTGCTAGTTGCATGGTGGTCATCGATGCGGGTCTGGCTGATGGTAGGGCTGGCCTCGGTTAAACCGTAGCCGTTATGCAGCGTCAGCCCAAAGGCTGCCTCTACCCGCACTTTGGTGTCGCTATCTAACGGTGAACCTCCTGCTGACATATAAATTAGATCAGGCGCTTCTAACGGGCGCTGTTCACGTTTTAAAAACTCTAACGCCCGGGCATACATCGCCGGCACTCCCTGGAGAACGGTAATGTGCTCCTGCTTTAGCGTCGCCAACATATGGGCGGCATCGAAGCGCGGCACGGTATACAGGCAGGCGCCGTTATAGAGCGACCCCATACATACCGAAGAGAGGCCAAACACATGAGACATGGGCAGCACGCCGTAGACCCGCTGCCCTTCGCTTAAATGACGCATGCCCCCAGAGATTGAGGCAATATACAGAATGCCACGATGGGTTAGCATGACGCCTTTAGGTGTGCCAGTGGTGCCTGAGGTGTAGATCATCGCCGCCACCTGCTCGGCCCCGCTCGCGCAGACCGGTTCGGGCTCACTGTCATACAGCGGCGAAATGGCCAGCCCACCCAACTGAGGGTGTTGGTAGCGGTCAGCCGCGTGGCGCTCGGCGTGCTGGCACGCCTCTGGGGATGCTTCACAGGTATAGAAGACTCGCCGGGGCAGGCAGTTGCCCTGAATCAGGTCAACTTCCTGTGCTGACAGGCGCGAGTTCACAATCGCTACCCAGACATCCAATTCACTGGCGGCCAGCAGCAGCACGACCAGAGCGCGACAGTTTTCACTCACCGTCATAATCCGGTCGCCAGGGCGAATGCCCAATGCGCTTAACCAGCCATAAGCGGCGTGTATTTCTTGACCAAGCTCCGCATAACTCCAGCGCACAGTGCCATCCACTATAGCCGGGTGCTCGCCAAGCAGCTTGGCATTTTCAAGCACGCGGGTACTGAGGCGCTCGGGAAGCTCGGCCACCAGCTCGCTGGCAAGGCGCCCAAAAATAGCCTCGTCCGGCGCTTGGTAGGAAACCGATAAAGCCATTAGGACGCCTCCCGCACCATGTTGCGAGCAATGACGATTTGTTGAATCTGGGTGGTGCCTTCGTAAATACGGAATAGCCGCACATCGCGGTAGAAACGCTCAACCGCGTATTCCGACATGTAACCCGCCCCACCGTGAACCTGCACCGCGCGGTCTGCGACACGGCCCACCATTTCGGCGCAGAACAGTTTGCAGCAGGAGGCCAGTGTCGAAACATTTTCGCCATTGTCTTTACGCCGTGCAGCGTCCATCACCATGGTTTTGCCTGCATAGGCTTCGGTTTTGCTATCCGCCAACATGGCTTGGATCAGCTGATGCTCGGCAAGCGCCGCGCCAAACTGCTTACGCTCCATGGTGTAGCGCAGCGACTCTTCCACTAAGCGCTCGGCCACGCCTACACAGACCGCCGAAATATGCAGCCGCCCACGATCCAGCACCTTCATCGCCGTTTTAAACCCTTGTCCCTCTTTCCCGCCAATAATATTTTCAGCGGGCACCCGGCAGTTGTCGAAAATAATATCGCAGGTATGGGCGCCCTTCTGGCCCATCTTGTTATCCGCAGGGCCGCGTACCAGCCCTGGCGTGTTACCTTCGACGATAAAGGCTGAGATCCCACCCGCACCTTTATTCTCTGGGTCAGTACGCGCCATCACGGTAAACAGATCGGCTTCTGGGCCGTTGGTGATATAGCGCTTGGTGCCGTTCAAGATATAGTCATCGCCATCCCGCACCGCCGTCGTGCGCAGGCTGGCGGCGTCGGAGCCGGAATCGGGCTCGGTGAGACAAAACGAGCTAAGAATCTCGCCCGTGGCCAAGCGTGGCACATACTTGGCTTTCTGCTCATCAGTACCATCAATCAAAATACCCTGGGCGCCAATGCCATTATTAGTGCCAAACACCGAGCGAAAGGCAGGCGAGGTTTTACCAATCTCCATCGCCACCAGCGCTTCTTCCTCCATGGTCAGGCCTAGGCCGCCGTACTCTTCTGGAATCGATAGCCCGAAAAGCCCCATCTCTTTCATTTCCGCAAGAATTTCCGGGGGCACCGCATCCTCTTCGGCTAGGCGTGCCTCATTAGGAATTAAGCGCTCACGGACAAAGCGGGCGATGGTATCGACAAGCTGGTTAATCAATTCGGGATCGCGAATCATGACGGCTCCTGGTGGCAACGGGTTTTATGGTTAGAGTTATCATTCGAAGTAGCGCTGGGCGTGGACAGTACATGCATTTTGCATAGCAAAACTATTGTCCACTATTCTTGTCAGGCACTTTTGCATAGCCTAGGATGGCAGTCAATAATTGAAACACCATTTTGCAATGCAGAATCACAATGCTAAATATACACCCATTTGCAGAGAGGACTTAGCGTATGGCTAGCGAATCAACACCTTCCCCCTTTACCACGCTTGGCATCGTCGGCACCGGCGCCATGGGGCGTGGCATCGCACAGTTGGCTGCCCAGGCCGGTCTAGACGTCATGCTTTTTGACGTTAAAGAGGGTGCCGCACAAGAAGCGAAAGCCTTTATTAATGGCTTATGGCAGAGAAGTGTCGAAAAGCAGCGCATTAACGCAGAACAGGCGCAGCACTATAGTGAACGGTTGATTGAAGCCAGCGAGCTTGCCGCGCTCGCTCCCTGCGATATTGTGGTGGAAGCCATTGTCGAGAAGCTGGAGGCCAAGCAGGGGCTGTTTAGCGATTTAGAAGCAATCCTCAGCCAGCAGGCTGTGTTGGCGACCAATACCTCTTCACTCTCCGTCACGGCCATTGCCGCCGCCTGCCAGCACCCTGAGCGGGTTATTGGCTTTCACTTCTTTAATCCCGTGCCGCTGATGAAGATTGCCGAGGTCATCCCTGGCTTGCGTACCACCGATGAGGTGACTCAGCGGGTCAATGCTCTAGGACAAGCCATGGGCCACTTTACGGCCCAAACCACCGATACACCTGGGTTTCTGGTTAACCATGCGGTCGTGCCTTCGGCACTGAAGCGCTGCGACTGCTAGGCGAAAGCGTCGCTGACCCGGCCACTATTGACCGTATTATGGTTGATCAGGGCGGATTCCGGATGGGGCCCTTTACCCTGCTTGATCTTACCGGGCTGGACGTTTCCCACGCCGTGATGGAGTCGGTGTATCACCAGTATTATGAAGAAGCGCGTTTTCGCCCTTCACCGTTAACCCGACAGCGCTTGGCCGCGGGCTTGCTGGGGCGTAAAACCGGCGAAGGCTTTTACCGCTATGTGGAAGGCAAACAGCAGATGCCGGATGAGCCGGTCATCAAGCCTGCCTCACCTTGCCCGGTATGGATTAGCCAGGAAGACCCCGAGAGTGCCAAGGCACTCACCGCGCTGGTGCATGCGGCGGGCTGGCCATTAGAAACTGACCCACTACCCACTGCCCAAGCGCTATGCCTGCTGACTCCCTTTGGAGAAGATGCCACTAGCTGCGCCCTGCGCCAGGGGCTAGACGCTGAGCAGTGTGTAGCGGTGGATATGCTCGCAGGGCTCGATAAACGCCGCAGCCTCATGGCCACGCCAATCACCCACTCCGCTTTCATTCAAGCAGCGCAAAGCCTGCTCAATCATGACGGCACGCCGGTAAGTACTCTGCAGGACAGCAACGGCTTCGTTCTTCAGCGCATTATTGCCTGCATCGTCAACGTCGGTGCCGACATTGCCCAGCAAGGCGTGGCAGAACCCACGACTATCGACCGAGCGGTTGAGCTGGGTTTGGGCTACCCTTTCGGCCCGCTACGCATGGGCGACCATTACGGCGCCACGCGCATCATGACGATATTGACCAACCTGCTTGAGGCCACCGGCGACCCACGCTATCGGCCTAGCCCCTGGCTGCGCCGCCGCGCCGCGCTGCAAATGTCGTTAACCGCCGCTTAACCTACCAATAACAAGGAGCATCACCATGCAAGACGCCTATATTTACGACGGTTTACGTACCCCTTTTGGTCGCCACGGTGGCAGCTTAGCGGCTATTCGCCCAGATGAGCTGTTGGGGCTGACGCTTAAAACACTGGTAGCCCGCAACCCATTCGCGCCAGCAAGCTATGAAGAGGTGCTGGCAGGCTGCACCAACCAAGCGGGGGAAGACTCCCGAAACGTAGCCCGTCACGGCGCACTGTTGGCAGGTCTGCCCATCGAAGTGGCAGGGCAAACCGTTAACCGGCTTTGCGGCAGTGGCTTGGCAGCGATGATGGATGCGGCCCGGGCGGCACGGCTAGGTGAAGGCGAGCTGTTTTTAGCAGGCGGCGTTGAGTCCATGTCCCGTGCACCTTATGTGTGGGTAAAGCGGACTCTCCCTATGCCCGCAACCAGCCGCTGTACGACACGGTGATTGGCTCACGCTTTCCCAACCCCTGGATTGCTAAGGAGTACGGCAGCCATAGCATGCCGGAAACTGCTGATAACATTGCCCACGACCTGAATATTAGCCGCGATGAAAGCGACACCTTTGCCGCCCGCTCTCAGGCCCGCTACGCCCAAGCGCTGGCCTCAGGTTTCTACGACGGCGAGATGTTTGGCGTAGAGGTGCCCCAAGGGCGTAAACAGCCGCCACTGTTGGTGGAAAAAGACGAACACCCCCGCCCACAAAGCACCGAAGACAAACTGGCCCGACTGGGCTCGCTATTCGAGGGTGGCGTGGTCACCGCCGGAAATGCCTCGGGCCTGAATGACGGCGCCGCTGCCATGATTGTCGGCACCAAGGCCGCCGGTGAACGTGTGGGCCTAGCGCGCGCGCGCGCGCATTGTCGCCAGCGCCGTTGCCGGTGTGGCTCCGCGGGTTATGGGGTTAGGGCCAGTACCCGCTTCACAAAAGGCGTTGGCGCGTGCAGGGCTTACCCTTGAGCAGATGGATGTGATTGAAATCAACGAAGCGTTTGCCGTTCAGGTGCTTGGCTGCGTGCAGCAGTTGGGTCTCTCCGTTGATGATCCACGCTTGAACGCCAACGGCGGCGCTATCGCCATTGGTCATCCTCTGGGGCATCAGGAGCACGCTTGGCGCTTACGGCTCTCCGACAGCTTGAAGCGACCGGTGGGCGCTATGCGTTGGTTACCATGTGCATCGGCGTCGGTCAGGGCATTGCCACGATTATCGAGCGTCTGGACAGCTGATTTAGTGTCAAACAGCCGCTATTTCGTTGAGAGGCATGAACGCTGCGTCTAAGTAGATATGCGATACTGGGCGCCATAAGCCACCTATTGTTGGGATATTGAATGCACCCCACCGACACTGATGCTGACGACCCGCAGTTGCCAGGAAAAGATCGTAACTTTGTGACTGCCCTCGCGCGCGGTTTAGAGTTACTGCGCGCCTTTGGCGCAGGTGAAGAGTATTTAGGCAATGCTGAGCTCTCCAACCGTACGAGTATCCCTCGACGGTGTCACGTTTAACCTATACCCTGACGCAGTTGGGCTATCTCCAACACAATACCCACCTGGAAAAGTACCGCCTTGGGCCAGGTGTCTTAGCCTTGGGATATCGCTTTCTCGCCAATATGGGCATTCGCGAAATTGCTCGCCCGCATCTGCAGAAATTTGCTGATGCCACCGACTGTAACGTTAGCCTGGGCGGGGCCGACCGCAGTGACATGGTTTATTTGGAAACCTGCCACGGCCATGGCCCGCTAATCATTCGCCTGGACACGGGCTCCCGCCTGCCCATTGCCACTTCCGCCATTGGTCGTGCCTGGCTATGCGGTTTGTCTGACGAACGGCGCCAGCAGGTGCTCCAAGAGTTGGCCAGCGAGTATGGTAGCGACTGGCCGCGTTATGAAGCGGGTATACAACAGAGTTTCAAAGACTATGCACAGTACGGTTTTTGTCTCTCTGAGCAGGATTGGCAGCGCGATATTAGCGCGGTGGCGATGCCGCTAATTTTAGAAGATGGCGCCGAGGTCATGGCGATTAACTGCGGCGGCTCCAGCCTGCGCTTGGATCACGACCGCTTGGTTAATAACTTAGGCCCACGTCTCAAAGAAGTCGCTAATCAGATTAAGCAGGAACTAGCGCCAAGAAACCGCTCGGCAAGGTAGATTCAAGCTAGGGAGACTTTAACTAACGCCCGTTTGAATGCATCATAGACTTCTAAACAAGCGCAGCGATACCAAGAGCGCCGAGGAGTGGGGATGCCAAGCGAGTGGATAGCGCGTCATGATCAAACAGTCACCCTTAAAGGCGAGTGGACACTTGCCAATTACCGCTATATCAAAGCGGCGCTTAATCACAGTGAAACTCGAACCGAACTTGGCAAGCCAACGGGTGCGACGGTTTCGTTAGACGCAATAACTCGCCTTGATACCGCCGGTGCCATACTCATTGTAGAGCTGATTGGCGTTGAGAAAGCACAGGCGGTAGCGGATTGGGCAGCAGAACTGCCGAAAGAGCAGCAGGCGCTGCTGGTGCGTATTGCCGAAGCCATGGAAGCGCCGCTTGACGTTGATCCCCCCTCCTATTCGCGTATTAGCCAAGCGCTTGCCAGCGTGGGCCAACACATGGCGGGGCTTTGGTCTCAGCAGCGCCAGCTGCTGGCCTTTATTGGTCTCGTCGTGGCTACCCTATTCCATCTGGCATTGCGGCCACGCCACTGGCGCCTAACGGCCACCGTTGCCCATATTCAGCAGAGCGGTCTTAATGCCGTACCCATCGTCGCGCTACTCACCTTTATGGTGGGTGCCGTTGTGGCTTTCCTTGGCGCTACCGTTTTGCAGGATTTTGGCGCCACGATTTATACCATCGATCTTGTTGCGTTCTCATTCTTACGAGAGTTCGGCGTTCTGCTTGCTGCAATTTTATTAGCGGGACGAACCGCCAGCGCCTTTACTGCCCAGATCGGCGCCATGAAATCCAATGAAGAGATTGATGCCCTGCAGGCCCAAGGGCTAGATCCTATCGAGCTTTTGGTGCTGCCACGGGTAATGGCGATGTTAATTAGCCTGCCCATGCTAGCGTTTGTGGGCATGCTCAGCGGCTTAGCGGGTGGTGCCATGGTCACCTCTTTGTCACTGGATATTTCACTTACCCAGTTCATGGCCACGCTGCAAAAAGACGTATCGGTGACACACTTTTTGGTAGGGCTTAGCAAAGCACCGGTGTTTGCCTTTGTGATCGCCGTTATCGGCTGCCTTGAAGGCTTTAAGGTCAGCGGCAGTGCGCAGTCGGTGGGAGAACACACTACGTCAAGCGTCGTTCAGTCGATTTTTATGGTGATTCTGATTGATGCCGTCGCCGCGCTATTCTTTATGGAGATGGGCTGGTGATCAATTCAGATAAACCGACAGAGCAAAACGACCTACCGGTCATTAAGGTTCGAGGCTTGGTGAACCGCTTTGGCGCTCATGTGGTTCACGAAAATTTAGATCTGACCCTTGAACGCGGGGAAATCCTCGGCGTTGTAGGCGGTTCTGGTACCGGCAAATCAGTGCTGTTACGCAGCATCGTTGGTTTGAAGCGCCCCAATGACGGCACGGTTGAAGTCCTAGGCACAACCCTTAACGAGCTTAGCGAGGCACAGCGCAGTCAAATAGAGCGGCGCTTTGGTGTACTGTTTCAACGCGGTGCGCTGTTCAGCTCGTTGAACCTGCAAGAAAATATTGCCCTACCGCTAATTGAACACGCCAGGCTACCCCGTGAAGACGCCGAGCATCTTGCCAGGGTAAAGCTAGCGTTGGTCGGGCTGCCGCCACAGGCCGCGCTGCAGTTTCCTGAGTCGCTGTCTGGCGGCATGGTCAAGCGCGCCGCCCTTGCCCGTGCCTTAGCGCTTGATCCTGACATCCTGTTTCTTGATGAGCCCACGGCGGGGCTTGACCCTATTGGCGCTGCGGCCTTCGATCAGTTGCTGGTCACCCTTCGCGATGCGCTGGGTTTCAGCGTTTTCCTGGTCACCCATGACCTGGATACGCTCTACGCTGCCTGCGATCGGGTCGCGGTACTTTCACAGAAACGTGTGCTGGTGGTGGATACCATCGATAAAGTGGCGGATACCGACGATGAATGGGTTCAAGACTACTTTCACGGCCCGCGAGGTCGAGCCGCTCAGCGTGCTCATACCGGCTCTTCAAATAACGCTAACGTCCAGGAGTGACTGCACATGGAAACACGGGCGCATCACGTTTTAATCGGTCTCTTCACGCTGGCCACTGCCGCTGGCGCGCTGCTGTTTGCACTTTGGATGAGCCATGCAGCGGGCGAACGTAGCTACCAGCCTTATCGTATTCTATTTGAGCGCAGCGTTAGCGGCTTATCGGTCGGCAGCCGAGTGCAGTATAACGGTATTGAGGTGGGGGACGTCACCGAGCTTAACCTTAATCCTGATGACCCTCGGCAAGTGATTGCCAATATCCGCGTCTACGATGACGCACCGATCAAGACAGACACCCGGGCAAAACTTGCCTTTGCTAGCATCACCGGCAGCATGTCTGTGCAACTCCACGGCGGCACCCCTGAAGCCCCACTGCTGATTGACCAAACCGATATCGAAGCACCATTTATAACCGCAGACCCTTCGCCCATCGCTACGCTGTTTGATGAGGGCGAAGATATGATCGAAAACATCAATTCAATCCTGCAAAACGTCAACGAACTGTTTGACGATAATAACCGTGAGCAGGCAGGCAGTATTTTAACCAACATTGCTCAGATTACCGAAATGATTGCCGCCCAGCAGGACGCCCTAGATCAAAATATGGCGCTTTTCGGCGAAGCCACTCGCCAGGCAACTAACACGCTTAGCAGCATCGACGAACTTAGCCAGGAAGCGACACAGCTACTGCGTCAAGATGGCCAGCTGGTAATGGAGAGTGCCGCTGATGCGAGCCACGATGTGGCCCGGGCGGCTCAACGCATTGAGCAATTAGTGGAGACTAACGCTGGTGCCATCGAAGGCAGCCTGCAGGGGGCGCAAGATATTGCTCCGGCGCTCTCTTCGCTACGCTCCACGCTTGATACACTGGATCGTATTACCCGCCAGCTAGAGGAGAGCCCAACGGACTTTTTCCTGGGCCGTGATCAGGTAGAGGAGTTCCGCCCATGACATTACGCTCCACCGCCATCGCTTTAGTTAGCGCTGCGCTGCTACCCAGCAGTGGCTGCTCAATATTGCCCGAAAGTGAGCCAGCGACCCTGTATCGTCTGCCCAGTAGCGATATACAGCCCGTCACATCAGATTCTATGACCACCCGACAACGCCTTGCTGTGGCTGCTCCACAGGCGGGGCATTTACTGAGTAGCAACCGCATTGTGGTTTACCCAGAAGGTAATGTGGTTAATGTGTACGAAGCTGCCCGCTGGCAAGAGAATGCCCCTGCTTTACTCCAATCGCGCTTGATCACTGGGTTACAGCAGAGCCGCCTATTCGCCAGCGTGGGTAGCGATAGCCTGCCTTCCGAGCGATTGCTGCTGAGTGAGCTACGTCACTTTCAGAGCGACTACGCCACCCATCCGCCCACGGTAAAAGTACAGCTCGATGTACAGCTCGTCAGCACTCAAAACCGTGCTTCAATCGCCACTCAGAGTTTTACCACCAGCGCGCAAGCTATCAGCACTGATATTCCAGAGGTGGTTAATGCGTTTGGCGCTGCTAGTGACGACCTTACTGAACAGCTGGTCAACTGGCTGGCCAATCAGCAGGAAGCTAATACCCTTGATTAAGCTAGCATTGACTAAGCCAGCGTGATTAGGACGTTGTTGCCCGGCGGGCATACTCCCGCGGGTCGCGGGGGTAGTAGCGTTCCGGCTGGCTTTCAAGATGAGTGAAGTAGCGCGTGTCCTTGTAGGGCATTTTCATGTAGCCCGAAACGCCTAGGCCCTCGATTTGGTCTACCGAGGCGAGAATGCGCGCCAGCAGCGTGCGGAACTCGCCCTCTCGAGCCGGATCCAGCAGACGATAGTAGCTATGTATTTTGAGGTGTTGTGGCAGCGCTTCAAAAATGATCATGCCGGTATGGTGAATGTCATTGAGCTGCTGCAGCACATGCATAATCGCCTCGGGCAGCACCAATAGTTCTTCTGGGTCGGGGCCATCTTCGAAGTAGCTGTGCTGACGGGTGCGATCTTCAAGCTCCGGTACTGCGCTCAACTCGTAGCCTATCGCCATGCTGGGTTCGCTTACGAAGGCTTCATCCACGGAAGTACGTTCTAAGTGCAGTGTTTGCCGGGCATTAAACAAGCAGCTTTTAAACACGCCCTGACGATGAATCGCCCGCGCCAAGTGCACCATATTATTGACCGCTTCAATAAAGGCGGGCTTCAGCGTCGGGTCGTGTAAATTTAACGACGAGTCGATATACACACCCTCACGCTCCCAGCGAACCGCCAAGCCCCCCACTACCGGATATTTGCCCAGGCGGCTCACCGACGCCAAAAAGGCCTTTTCGGTTTCACCCATACCCTGCATAAACTGCTTGTAGTAGCGGTCTAACTGCACATCATTGACATCATTCAGGGTTTCTTGGGCATGCTCTTCCTGTGAAAAGACTTCGCGTAGAAAGGCTTTGCGCGAGCTATATACCACGGTATCGATCTCCTGATGCGCAGGACGCGCCCATACCGGTACCAGCGGTACACTGAGCGATGTAGGCAGATCGATCATTACTACCTTGGCCATTCGCGGCATGTTTTTTAAAAAGTAGTCGCCCGCTTTGCGCCGCACCTGAGGGTCGGGGTCGAGCATGCCATCCAGGGTGCGGGCAAACTCCATCGGCAACCCCAGCGAACTGGCGGGAATCGCCCGATGGCCAAATCGACACGACTGCGCCGACGCCAGCGCATACAGGGTTCCCGCCGCTCCCTGCTCATCGAATCGCGGCGATGACAGTGCGCCGTTCAACTGCTCTTCGCCGATAAAGTAAACATCGCCCAGGCGGGCATTGGTTTGCTGCAGATTATCCGACATCAGCTCCATGACGTTGGCGCCCACAAACTGCAGTTGCGCGTCTAGTTGGGCAAATACCGATGAGCCCCAGTCGATTAGCGCAATAGACTCCTGCTCGGCGTCATACACCAAGTTAGAAGGCTTAATATCGCCATGCACCACCGGACGTGCCTGGGACCCTGACTCCCGCCGCAGGGCAAGCAGGATGTCGGCCAACTGCGCCGCAATGCGCACAATCAAGCGTGGAGAGAGGCGCCCCTGCTTAAGCGATACCTGCTCTAAATTCCAGCCGGGGGCACGCTCCATTACCAGAATGGACTGCCCCCGGGAGCGCTGGTAAGCAATAAGACCTGGAATGCGTGGATGGGACACCTGTTCCAGCATAAACGCCTCTTCTTCGAGGCGCTCCTGCAAGTGCACAGGTAGGGTAATGCGGGAGAATTTAAAGACATAATGCGCTTTAGCGCCTTGGTGGACGGTGCTGCCGGCAAATACAAAACCGTAGGCACCCTTGCCAATGAGCTCGATGCCCTGATAGCCCAACTGGGAGAGCTGCGCCTGGCATAGCGCTACCCAGTCTTTAAGCTTACGGGCATCGTGATGGCTCAGCAGATAGACCGACTGCTCTTCAGGTATATAAAACTGCTGAAGCGGTGCCTGGGACATAAGTCACCTTGCTTGCTAGCCTAAGTGAAGCAGCATGGTCTCTGGGGCTTCGAGAAAGCCCTTCCAGGCATTACAGAAACGCGCAATGGTACCGCCGTCGATAAAACGGTGATCGCCCGCCCAGGTGATGGTCATGATCGCCCGGCGCTGTACCGCACCCTGCTCATCAAAGCGTGGTAGCCACTGGGTTTTACCAATCGCCACAATAGCGGCCTCGGGGGCGTTAATGATCGGCGCGGCGTAGGTACCTCCCAACGCCCCAATATTGGAAATACTAATGGTGCCGCCTTTTAGATCCGCCTGATCAACCCGCCCCTCCCGCGCCGAGGTGGTTAGCCGGCCGACTTCCCGGGCAATTTCCAACAGGGTTAAGCGCTCAACGTTTTTGACATTGGGCACCATCAAACCCGCTTTGCTATCCACCGCCATACCGATATTACAATGGGGGTAGTAGTGCAGCTCATCCCCAGCCGCATTTAACTGGGCATTAACGATAGGCTCTTCGGCGACGGCTAGCGCCATGGCTTTCATAAAAAACGGCATTAGCGTCAGCCGTTCGCCCTGAGCCTCGGCTAGCGGCTTTAAGCGCTCCCGCAGCGCCAACAGTGCAGTAACGTCGATCTCTTCACCGTAGTGAAAATGGGGAATGGTGCTGGCTGCCTCGACCATGCGCTTGGCCATGACCGCCCGCACACCGCGGAGGGGCTCCACTCTGGGTGCCTGAGTTTCAGCTTGGTTGTTAACAACGGTTTGGCTAGATGAAGCTGAAGCTTGGAGTGCTTGATCCAGATGCGCCAACACGTCCTCTTTTAGCACCCGACCGTCTTTGCCGCTGCCAGCGATCTCCGTGAGCTGTAGAGAGTGTTCACGCACTAGGCGTCTAACGGCGGGGCTGGCTGGCACCTTGTCATATAAGCGGCCAGCAGCCGGAATACCTGTAGGGTTGGACGATTCTGTCGTCTGTGCCATTGGCTTTTCACTGGCGGCCGATTGCGCACCGTCTGGTTCGGCCTCACTATTATTGTTACTAGCCCCATCACTTGATAGGCATACAGCGGCGCATGCACTTTGGCAATTTGGCCCTGGGCCACATACAGTTTGGTCACCACACCGGCTTCGGGGGCGGTAATCTCCACCAGCGCCTTGTCGGTCATGACTTCAACGATAGGCTGATCTTCTTCAATTTGATCGCCTTCAGCGACGCGCCATTCGACGACTTCACACTCGACGATGCCTTCGCCAATATCAGGCAATAAAAAATCGCTCATTGTTTTTCTCCCCATGCGTACTTAGGCATTAATAGCCACTAAAAGTTGACGCTTTCGCGAATCGCTTCAAAAATCTTCAGGTGATCAGGCAGATACTCTTTTTCCAGCACCAGTGGAAAAGGCGTATCCAGACCCGTCACCCGGGCAATGGGCGATTCCAGGTAGAGAAAACAACGCTCTTGAATAGTGGCAGCGATTTCACCGGCAAAGCCACCGGTTAACGGGGCTTCATGGCTCACCACCAGTCGGCCGGTTTTTAACACCGATTCAGCCACCGTATCCGCATCCCAGGGCAGCAGTGAGCGCAGGTCGATCACTTCACAGGCGATGCCCTGCTCTTCGGCTAGCTCGACCGCTTTGCCGATCACCTCCATCTGCGCGCCCCAGCCTACCACGGTAATATCCGTGCCCTCCTTGGTGATTTCGGCTTCGCCAATGGGAAGCTGGTAATCCTCTTCGGGCACTTCACCGACTGAAGCACGATAAAGACGCTTAGGCTCCAGAAAAAGCACCGGATCCGGGTCGCGAATAGCGGCAAGCAGTAGCCCTTTAGCCTGGTATGGGTTGCGCGGCACCACCACCTTTAATCCAGGTGTATGGGTGAAATAAGCTTCCGGTGATTGAGAGTGATAAAGGCCACCAGCGATACCGCCACCGTAAGGAGTGCGAATCGTCAAACCACCAACGTTAAACAGATCGCCTGAGCGGTACCGGAACTTGGCGGTTTCGTTAACGATCTGGTCAAACGCCGGAAAGATATAGTCGGCAAACTGTATTTCTGCCACAGGCACCGAGCCCTGGGCCGCCAAGCCATTGGCAAAGCCGATAATGCCCTGTTCGACAAGTGGCGTATTGAAACAGCGCGCTTTGCCGTACTTCTCCTGCAGGTGACTGGTGGCCCGAAATACGCCGCCAAAAATACCCACATCTTCACCAAAGCAGATGACTTTTTCATCCTCTGCCATGGCGATATCCAGTGCATTATTAATTGCCTGGAGCATGTTCATGGTAGCCATGTTACGCCTCTCCCTGAGTATCAGTCTCGGTGCCCACGTCTAAATCCAACGACTGCGCCCCGCGGGGATAAGCCTCTGGGTAGCGACGGATATGGCGTTTTAACTGATCGAATTGGCGCTGCAGCGATGGGGTTATATCGGCATACACATCGCTGATCAGGCTCTCTAGCGGCGGCGATGAGCGCTTCTCAGCCCGCTTCATGGTTTCCAGTACTTCACGGCGCAGGGTTTCCTGCTGGGTAGCCTCCTCCTCTTCGCTCCACCACTGTTTCTTCAAGAGCCATTTTTGCAGCCGCAGCAGTGGGTCTTTGGCGCGCCACACCTCCTCCTCATCTTTCGAGCGATAGCCAGAGGGGTCGTCGGAAGAGGAGTGCGCGGCAAGGCGATAGCTCATGGCCTCGATCAATACCGGCTGATTTTTCTCAACGGCGATCTTGCGTGCCTGCCGCGTCGCTTCGTAGACCGCCAGCACATCGTTACCATCTACCCGGATCACGTGCATGTGGTAGCCAAAGGCTCGGGGGGCGATACCGTCGGCGGCAAACTGCTCGACGGCAGGCGTGGAAATGGCATAGCCATTGTTACGGCAGAAGAATATCACCGGCACCTGATGCACTGAGGCCATATTCAGCGCGGCGTGGAAGTCTCCCTCGGAGGCGGCGCCTTCACCAAAAAACGTTAACGTGCAGTGACCGTTACCAGCCAATTTTTGGCCGTAGGCGTAGCCCGTGGCCTGAGGAATCTGAGTCGCTAAGGGGGACGAGATGGTCATGTAGTGCAGCTTGCGCGACCCATAGTGAATCGGCATTTGGCGGCCTTTGCCGTAGTCCAGCTCGTTGCCGAACAGCTGATTCATGAATTCGTCGATCGAGAAGCCGCGATACATTAAAGCGCCCTGCTCGCGGTACTGCGCCATAATCATATCGGCGTCATTTAGCGCAGCAGTGGCGCCCACTACAGCGGCCTCTTCCCCGGTACACTGCATATAAAAGCTCAACCGCCCCTGGCGCTGAGCAGCCATCATACGTTCATCGAGAATACGCGTGGCCAGCATCGCCTGATAGATACGCCGGGCGTGATCACGCTCAAGCGCGGGCTCATCAGCGTCGCTATGCAGCTCACCTTCTGGGTTAAGCAGGCTGAAAGTAGGAATTGAAAATTCGTCGCCGGTCATGAAGTCCGGCTGGTGTACGTACTGTGTCATCATTATTGTCCTTGTTTTGCCCCTTTTGAGGGCAGTGTTGTTGGTATTGACCGTTTATGCCAGTGGATTTATCTGTCATAGGTCAACGCAACATCTATCTACCACAACATTTAGGACAATAACGCAGCGCAAGGACTTTAGGGATGCTACTTAAGATGCAGAGAGGTTAAAACGCAGAAAAATCAGTCATCAGAGATACGCGCACGTAGTTGACGCTGCAACACTTCGAACAAGCTATCAATCGTCAGGGCCAACAATGCAATGGTCAGCGCCCCTTGAACCACATAGGCCATATTGCCGTTCACGATGCCGGAGATAATCGGGTCACCAAGGTTACTTGCTCCCACGGTAGCCCCTAACGCGGCAGTGGCAATATTGATGGTCACCGAGGTTCGGATGCCCGCCAGAATGACCGGTGCTGCCAGAGGGAGCTCAACTTGACACAGGATTTGCGTTGGCTTCATGCCCATAGCGTGAGCAGCCGTTTTAATATCGCCTTCGACGCCCTGCAAACCAGCAAGAGTATTGCGCACGATAGGCAATAGCCCGTAGAGCATTAAAGCGACAATAATGGGCAAGGTGCCAAACCCCAGAACGGGTACCGCCAGCGCCAGAACCGCCACTGGAGGAAACGTTTGCCCTAGTGATGCCAACTGGGCCACCAGTGGTAGAAAATCACTCCCCCACCTGCGGGTAACGGCGATACCCGCCGCGACTCCCACGATAATGGTCACCACCGCTGCAATGCCGACGACAAAGAGGTGGCGGCCTAGCAAAGTGACAAAACCGGCGCGATCGTAGATGACTTGCCGGGCATCGGGCTCAATCCAGCGAAATAGGGGCTCGGCAGCCGACATGGCAAAGACGCTCATCATTAGCAGCGCCCCCCAAAGCAGTGGCCATAGCCATTGCAGGGCTTTTTTGTGGGGCTGGGCGACGCTTAGCGAGTTACTCACGCGGGTTTCCATTGTCCAGTTGAGCCTCCTTGATAATTCTCCGCAACGATAGCTCACCGACCGGCACATCATGTTGGTCAACAACGGTCAACCGGTCGCTATGATCGCGCAGCATCATGGAAAGCGCCTGACGTAGCGAGAAAGTCCCAGGGATGCGCGACTGCGCGGGCAAGGTAGGCCCCATAGAGGTCATATGATCTTTCACACGGGTTAACGCGGCTTGTTTCAGGCCTCTTTCCAGCCCACCTAAAAGCGACTCGACAAAAGGGTCGGCAGGGCTTTGTAATAGCGCCAGCGGTGAACCTTGTTGCACGATTCGACCTTCGCGCATCACCACTAAGTGATCCGCCAGCTTAAGCGCTTCATCCATATCATGGGTCACAAACACTACGGTTTTATGCAGCCGTGCTTGTAGCTTGGCCAGCTCATCCTGTAGCTTTTCACGGGTAATAGGATCAAGCGCGCCGAAGGGTTCATCCATCAACAAAATATCCGGGTCTGCCGCCAGGGCACGCGCAACACCCACTCGCTGCGCCTGCCCCCCTGAAAGCTGATGCGGATATTTATGCCCAAACTCATCCACTGGCAAACCGAGCAAATGCATTAGCTCGGCCACCCGTGACTGGACGTCCGTTGCTGACCACTTCAATAACCGTGGCACCAGACCGATGTTGCGCGCAACGTTCCAGTGGGGAAACAGCCCGGTGTGCTGTATCACATAGCCAATCCGGCGACGTAGTTTTACAGGGTCATACGCGTCTATCGCCTGCCCATCGAGGATGATGTCGCCTTCGCTGTGCTCAATTAAGCGATTGATCATGCGCAAGGTGGTCGATTTACCACAGCCCGAGGTACCCACTAACGCACAGAATTTACCCTTCGCCACCCGTAGAGAAATATCGTCCACCGCGGTTTCATCCCCAAACCGCTTGGATACGTGGGATAGTTCGATCATCTTGTTCCTCCGGGGCGCAGCGCTTCTGCCAAGGCACCTAAGCCCGCATCCACCACCAGAGCCAGCATTAAAATAGGCAGTGCGCCAAGCAGCACCATATCCATGGCGGCCTGACCTAAGCCTTGAAAAATAAAAGTACCTAACCCGCCCGCACCAATCAGAGCGGCAACGGCGGTAAGCCCAATGGCCTGAACAGTGGTAATTCTCACCCCTTCCAACAGCACCGGCAGCGCCAGCGGTAACCGTACCTGCCAAAAACGCTGCCCGGCACGCATGCCCATACCTTTGGCGGCTTCTAATGTATCGGGACTGACTTGTTCAAGCGCGGTATAGGTGTTGCGCACAATGGGCAGCAGGCTGTAGCCAATCAGTGCAATTAAGGCGGGCGTAGTGCCAATACCGCTAACGCCAAGCTGGGCTAAAAAAGGCACGTTGGTGGCAAGCCAGGCTAGCGGCGCCAGCAGTAGACCGAATAGCGCCAAACTGGGAATGGTTTGAAGAAAATTGAGCACAGCAAACGCGCCCTTCTGCAGCCGGGCATAGCGGCGCATCAGCATGGCAAGTGCCAGCCCAAGCACAATGCTGACACTGACGGCGATACTGACCAGCTTAATGTGCTGCGCGACGGCGCTGAGAAACTGTTGATCACGGGCTTTAAATTCTTGAACGAGGGCAAGCGTCTCCAGCCCAAAAGCTGCACAGAGCCACCACATCAGCGCGACACCACATAGCAATAGCGTGGGCCATGCCCGCGTGAGGTTTAAGCGCAAGCGTAGTTCTACTAAACACAGCAGCAGTACAAATAGAACAACCCAATACGCCGCTCCCATGCCTAAACGCGCTTGAGGCATCTCAGGGTCAATCAGTAAATAGCTGCTCGCCATCAACCCCACTGGCATTAGCGCCATGATCACTATCACCGCCGCTAACAGCGCTCGGTAGTGACGATGGGTTGGCTGGCACGCGAGAATACCGATAAAGGAGAGCAATAGCGTTGCCAATAGCGCACCTGGCCAGCCAAAAGCCTCCAGTGCGCCATGCCCCGTCCCTAACACAATCCGGTTGGGGGCCATGCTGACCACATCAAGTAACCAGAATGCAGCCAACATAATAAGGCTCAGGCTAACGAGCACAACGTTAGGGTGCCACCCTTCCCAACGAAGCCGCGGGGTGGGCAGTGCATCCATCAACGACATTAATTAGTTATCCCGAGCGTTAGCATTAAATTATAAGATTACCAGGCATTAATTATTAAGCGTATCGAGGTAGTCGCTGGCCACTTGGGATGGAGACAGCCCGTTAACGGCGACATCGGCATTGAGCGTTTGCAGAGTGACCAGATCAAGGCTAGTGAAAACCTCATTGAGCAGCGCTTCTATTTCTGGATAGGCTTCAAGTACGCTTTCACGCACCACGGGGGCAGGCTGATACACCGGTTGCACGCCCTTGGTATCTTCCAGCACGACCAGCCCCAGCGCACTTAAGCCACCGTCCGTGCCATAGGTCATGGCGCCATTAACGCCGCTGGTCTGTTGGGCGGCAGCACGCATGGTAGCAGCGGTATTACCACCAGAGAGCACCAACAGTTGATCATCACTCAACTCAAAACCGTAGGCTTCCTGAAATGCGGGCAGTGCTTGTGAAGACTCAACAAACTCAGCGCTTGCAGCAAATTTGAACTCGCCGCCGTCAGCCAAATAGGCGGCTAGATCTTCTAGACTCACCAGCTCATTTTCCTCGGCAACATCCTCGCGGACGCTCATTGCCCAAGTGTTATTAGCGCTGGCAGGCTGCAGCCATATCAAGCCTTGCTGCGCATCACGCTCGCGCACTGTTTCATAAGCCTGATCTGCATTATTCCATACTGAACTGTCGGTCATATCGAAAAAGAACGCGCCATTACCCGTGTATTCTGGATAAAGGTCAATCTCGCCCGCTTCAAGCGCAGTGCGGACAACGCTAGTGCCGCCCAGCTGTAAGCGGTTTTCGGTCGCAATGTCATTGCGCTCCAGGGTCTGAATAATCAGCTCGCCCAGAACAGATCCTTCTGTATCGATTTTGGATGACACCACCACAGGCTCGTTAGCGCTGACTTGGGAGAATGCCGCGAGGGATACGGCACAAGCAGCGATTAAGGGCTTAGCAATGAAAGAATTGGCTGAAAAGCGCATCTTTGAATTCCTTTTGAAGTGGGCTTTAAACGACCGAGGCTCTTATAGTCATTATAAGAGCCATCAGCGTTTAAGTTAGCGCATAAGCCACCAACGAGAGATGAAGGTTTTTGGGTTAAGGTGCTTCTAATACCCAAGACGTGCCTTCTCGGGAGTCCTTGAGAATAATCCCTAAAGCGGCAAGCTCATCGCGGATCGCATCCGCTTGGGCGAAGTCTTTATTCGCCTTAGCCTCAATGCGCTGAGCAATTTTCGCTTCGATCTCGCTCTCGCTGAGCGGCATACCCTGCTGCTGCGTGCCTTTTAAGAACGTTTGTGGCTCTTGCTGAAGAAGCCCCAAAACTGACCCAAGCTGCTTTAACTCGCCCGCCAGCTTGGCAGCTTCATTAGGCTGTTCTTGCTTGGCGCGATTGACCTCGCGAGCCAGCTCAAACATCACCGCCAAAGCTTCGGGGGTATTGAAGTCATCATCCATTACCTGAGTAAAGCGCTCACGGTAAGCCGAAGCGTCATCACTATTTGCCGCGCCTAGCTCAAGACCTTCCAGCGCGGTGTACAAGCGCGTTAGCGATTTACGCGCCTCGGTCAGTGAATCAACCGAGTAGTTGATCGGGCTACGGTAGTGACTCGCCACCAGCAGAAAACGCACCACTTCTGGGTCGTGCTCGGCCAGCACGTCGCGAATGGTGAAAAAGTTGCCCAGGGATTTGGACATCTTTTCCTGATTCACCCGCACAGCGCCTGCGTGCATCCAGGTATTGACGTAGGTTTTGCCAGTGGCCGCCTCGGATTGAGCGATCTCATTTTCATGGTGTGGAAAGGTTAAATCCGGCCCGCCGCCATGAATATCGAAAGTGTCACCCAGGCAGCAGGTCGACATCGCCGAGCACTCGATGTGCCAGCCAGGCCGGCCGTTACCCCAGGGCGACGCCCAGTGCGCCTCCCCCGGTTTGGCTGCCTTCCAGAGCACGAAATCGAGCGGGTCTTCTTTATGAACATCCACATCAACCCGGCTGCCTGCACGCATATCGTCTAACTGGCGGTTATTGAGCTTGCCGTAATCAGCGAATTTGCGCACCCGATAGTAGACATCACCGTTATCGGCCGCGTAGGCAAAGTCTTTTTCAATCAGCGTTTCAATCATTGCCACGATATCGTCGATATGGCCGGTGGCGCGGGGCTCATGGCTGGGCGGCAATACAAATAGGCGCGCCTCGTCTTCGTGCATGGCATCAATCATGCGCTCTGTCAGCGCAGTGATACTTTCGCCATTTTCGTCGGCGCGCTTGAGGATCTTGTCGTCGATATCGGTAATGTTGCGCACGTAGTTAACGTCATAGCCGCGTTCTCGAAGATAGCGGGTGATGACATCAAAGGCGACCATGACGCGAGCGTGCCCTAGGTGGCAGTAGTCATACACCGTCATGCCGCAGACATACATGCTCACTTTACCCGCTTCCAGTGGGGTGAAAGGTTCTTTGCGGCGCGTCAGCGTATTGTAAATATGCATATGGCTATCCATGTTTGTTTTAGCCCTTCTGCTTGATTTTAGCCCAGCTATCTTTCAACCCCACGGTCCGGTTAAACACCAAATGCTCTGGCGTAGAGTCGTGACGGTCAGCGCAGAAGTAGCCGACGCGCTCGAACTGGAAGCGTGACTCGGGCGTTGCGAAGGCTAAGCTTGGCTCTCCGATGGCTTGGCAAACGACCAGCGACTCCGGATTAAGATGCTCTAGAAAATCGACATCTTTATCGCGATCCGGCTGTTCAACGGTGAACAGATTGTCGTAAAGACGCACTTCCATCGGCACGCCGTGTGCAGCGCTAACCCAGTGAATAACACCTTTGACCTTACGTCCTTCGGGATTTTTACCCAGCGTATCGAAATCCACCGAACAGTGCAGTTCGCTGATCTCACCGGCGGCGTCTTTGATCACTTCGTCACAACGAATCACGTAGCTATTGCGCAGGCGTACTTCTTTACCTGGTGCCAAGCGGAAGAACTTTTTAGGCGCGTCTTCCATAAAGTCGTCTTGGTCGATATACAGCTCGCGGCTGAACGGCACCTGACGCACCGTCATATCTTCACGGCGGGGTGACCAGGGACTTCGTACACCTCCTGGTGATCTTCCGGCACGTTGGTGAGCACGACTTTCAGCGGCTTTAACACACACATGGCGCGCGGGGCATTGTCTTCAAGATCCGAGCGAATGGCGTGGGTCAACATGGCGATATCCACCAAGCCACCGTCGGCACGAGTAACGCCAATCATCTCGCAGAATTTACGAATTGACGCTGGCGTATAGCCACGGCGACGCATGCCGGAGATCGTCGGCATACGCGGATCGTCCCAGCCATCGACAATTTTTTCGTCAACCAGCAGTTTCAGTTTGCGCTTGGAGGTCAGGGTGTAGTCGAGATTCAGCCGTGCAAACTCGATCTGGCGCGGTTTCGCGGGAACCGGCAGATTATTTAAAAACCACTCGTACAGCGGGCGGTGATCTTCGAATTCCAGGGTGCAGATCGAGTGGGTAATACCTTCAATAGCATCCGACTGACCATGGGTGAAGTCGTAAGAGGGATAGATTTTCCACTTGTCGCCAGTCTGGTGATGGCTGGCATGACGAATACGGTAAATAATCGGGTCGCGTAGATTGATATTGGGTGAGGCCATGTCAATCTTGGCGCGCACGACCTTTTCACTTTCGCCAAACTCACCTTCACGCATACGCGCGAGTAGATCCAGGTTCTCTTCGGCGCTGCGTTCGCGGTAAGGGCTAGGCTTACCCGGCGCTGTCAGGGTGCCGCGATACTCGCGGATTTCATCCGGCGACAGGTCGTCAACGTAGGCTTTGCCTTCTCGCATTAAGTGCTGCGCCCAGGCATAGAGCTGATCGAAGTAGTCAGACGCAAAACGCACCGGGCCTGCCCATTCAAAGCCTAGCCAGCTGACGTCCTCTTTGATCGCATCGATGTAAGCCTGCTCTTCTTTGGCAGGGTTGGTGTCGTCAAAACGTAGATGACACTCGCCACCCAGTTGCTCCGCCAACCCGAAATTTAGACAGATCGACTTCGCATGGCCGATATGCAGGAAGCCATTGGGCTCCGGGGGGAAGCGCGTCACGATTTTAGTGACCTGGCCGCCCTCGATTTCGTCGCGTACTTGGTTGCGAATGAAGTTCGGCGCTGGGGTGGTCTCGTTGGTCATGATGGTGTTGATAACCTCGTGGTGGATGGCGTGCTGCGCCGTGAGGACATAGGATACTCCTATGGCCCTTCGCGGTGCAGGGCAAAACCGCTATTATAACGTGACGCCGATGCACAGCGCCAAGGCGAACGCCTTTATTGAACAGGAATTTATCTATGATCGTATTACAAACGAACCACGGTGACATCACCATCGCTCTTAACCACGAAAAAGCGCCAATTAGTGCGGCGAATTTTGAACAGTATGTGCGCGACGGGTTTTATGATGGCACCCTGTTCCATCGCGTCATTGACGGCTTCATGGTGCAAGGGGGTGGTTTCGATAAGGAGTTCAACCAAAAGCCGACCCGCGACCCTATCGACAACGAAGCCGACAACGGCTTGAAAAATACCGTTGGCACCCTGGCCATGGCACGCACCCAGGATCCCCACTCTGCCACTGCGCAGTTTTTTATCAATGTGGGCGATAATAGTTTTCTTGATCACAGCGGTAAAAGCCTTCAAGGCTGGGGCTATGCGGTATTTGGCGAAGTCGTTGACGGGATGGATGTGGTCAATGAGATTAAAAACGTAGCCACGTCTCGCCGCGGCATGCACGCCGACGTCCCCTCCGAAGATGTCATTATCGAGCGCGCGTACGTCAAAGACGCGGAATAACGCCGGGAGCCTTATGCGCACACTGCTTGTTGCCGACCTTCATCTAAGTAGCGATACCCCCGAGATCAATCAGGGGTTTTACCGCTACCTAGAGCACACTGCTCCAGGAGCCGACGCGCTTTATATTCTTGGGGATCTTTTCGATGCCTGGATTGGCGATGATCTACTGGACGCCAATACACATCCGCTTAGCGTTGTTGCACATGAAGTAATTCGCCATTTGCGCAGACTTAGCAGCGACGGTACTGCGGTGTACCTAATGCACGGCAACCGAGACTTTCTGCTGGGCGAACGCTTTATAAATGCGTGCCAGGCATTTCTGCTACCGGATATTGAGGAAGTGGAAATCCAAGGCATTCCCGTTTTACTGCTACATGGCGATAGTTTGTGTACTCAGGATGAAGCGTATATGGCTTTCCGCAAGCAGTCGCGCAATCCAGAGTGGCAGGCGCAGATGCTTGCGCTACCTTTGGAACAACGTGTAGCACTTGCGCAAAGCTTGCGTACTCAATCTGGCGAAGCCAATGCTAATAAAGCTGAAGCGATTATGGATGTGACGCCACAAGAAGTCATTGCGCTGATGGAGCACCATGGCTTGACTACCATGATCCACGGTCACACCCACCGCCCCAGAGTACATGACTTGACGGTTGAAGACGTGCCTGCCAAGCGCTATGTACTAGGCGACTGGGATGCCCAGCACGGCTGGGATATTATCATTGAGCGCGCCGACCATACTGCGCCCCGACTACGTCAGTTCTCTTTAACGGAATTACCTGATTCCTGACCGCAATTTACGAGTATAAAAAAGCCGATCATGTGATCGGCTTTTTTGCTCTTGCTGTTTTTAACTTGGGCTTAAGCGACTCTAGCGCTCTATATCGGCATCGCTGCGCAGGTCATCAATCAATCCCTGCAATACCGATTGGGCACGCAACTGCTCGGCCATTTGCGCAACAAATGTCTCCATCTGCTCATCGACCTCACCTACACTGACGCTATCAAGCGCTACCACAGCCACTCCTTGCGGCAGTTCAACCGTGCGATAGACGCTCTCACCCTCTTCAGGGCGCTCCATGCGGAAGGCTTCCTGAACAATCAGCTGAGGCACAGTGCTATCGGCTTGGCGGCTTACGCTGTTGGCTTCTAGCCAATCAACATCTGCCGACTGACTGTCTCGCAAACTTGCAACCAGTGTCTGTGCCTCTTCACGCAGCGCCGCTTGCTGCTGTTCTGCGGCCACTGACATTTCAACGTCCTCGCGCACTTCATCAAGCGGCAGCAGAGTCGCATCACGCTGCTCAGCAACCCGCAGTACCAGGCGACGATCCTGATCCAGCTCAATCACTTCGCTGTTGTAGCCCTCTTCAAATACGTCGTTGCTAAAGGCCGCCGACATTACCCCAGGCTCAGATAGCACTCCGTCAGCCTCATCATCACGAGCAAGCCAATCGCTCTCCTGCAGCGTTAGACCGAGCTCATCGGCAACGCTCTGCAAGTCGTCGGCAGCGAAGCTCTCATCGATCAGTTGTTGAACCCGCTGGTTAAACTCATCATCAATGTCACGTAGTGCCACTTCCCGCGCTAGCTCATCGCGCTGCTCTTCAAAAGTAGGGCCCTGAATATCCGTCACCTGGATAATGTGGAAAGCGTTATCCAACTCAACAGGCTGGGATACATCACCCTCTTCGAGACCAAAGGCCGCTTCATCAAAGGCCTCACCAAAGAAGCCACGGCTGATCACACCAAGATCACCGCCCTCTTCTGCGCTGGCCGTGTCGTCAGAATAGCGCAAGGCGGTATCTGTAAACGAATCACCGCTGTCCAGTGCTTCCCGAGCGGTCTCGGCTAATTGCTGCGCTTCATCGCGGGTGCGCTCATTACCAAAGGTGATCATGATATGCGACACACGGCGGTCAGCATTGCGATTTTTCTCACGCCAGGCGTCACGCAGGGCCTCTTCATCCACGTCACGGCCCTCTGCCATGGCCTGACGGTCAATCAGCACATACTCAAGACGCACCTGTTCCGGGCGTTCATAGCGCTCCTGGTGGGCATCGTAATATGCTTGGAGATCGTCATCGCTAACGCTGATATCAGCGTCCACATCGTCGCCATCCAAAACTATATAGCGGAAACTACGCTGCTGGCGCTGTAATTCGGCCAGGCGCTCTTGCTCGTTCGGCAGGCTAAAATCACTGAAGGCTAAGCCTTGCTGTAAATGCTGGCGCTGGATATCGACGCGCAACTCTTCACGAAAGGAGATCGGCGTATAGCCAGCACCGGCGAGACGATTTCGGAACACCTCTGCAGAGAAACGGCCATCCTGATCATGAAATTCCGGCAGGCTGACAATTAACTGATCCAACTGCTGTTCAGAAACGGCAAAACCACCCTCTTCTGCATACTGGGACAGCAGTTGCTGCGTGATAAGCTGGTCAAGTATATCGTTGCGCAAGGCACGCTCTTGCTCAGGCGGCACTTGTCCTGAACGCAGCGCGCGCTGAACCTCTAGCTCAACTTGCTGACGCATAATCGGCTGTCCGTTGACGCTCGCCACTTCGTCCGGATCGCTGCCAAAAAGCCCAAACAGTGACTCAATCCCGAAAAGTGCCATGGCCGCGACCATGACACCGATAATAATTTTGGCACCCCAGCTCCTGGAGCCATCTCGAATACTTTGCAGCATGCTAGCCTCAGATAGTCACAGCCAAACAGATCGGCCCGCTCAACCCAAATAAAAAGTGGGCCAGAAAATAACATGGGCGCATCGCCAATGCGATGCGCCCATTAGGTTACAGCAAACGCGGTCAAATTAGTTGACGGCGTCTTTCAGCGCTTTACCTGCTTTGAAGCTGGGTACTTTGGCGGCACTGATCTGGATTGGCTGACCCGTTTGTGGGTTACGGCCAGTACGAGCAGCACGCTCTTTGATCGCGAAGGTACCAAAACCTACCAGAGATACGCTTTCGCCTTTCTTAAGGCTATCGGTGACAGACTCCACCATGGCATCCAATGCGCGGGTTGCCGCTGCTTTCGGAATATCTGCAGACGCGGCAATGGCTTCAATCAGCTCGGACTTATTCACTCTTCACCCCTTGACTGTTTCAAAAAATGGCTCTGAACGGCATGGTCACCGATGGATACGACGATCAAAGCATAGCTGCGTTTTATAGCAATGCCTTGAAACATCTGTCAAGCAACCATGCCGCGAGATACCCGCTACCCAAAGCAGCGGGCACATATTAAGTAAAATTAAAGACCAGCGAGGACTTTAACAGCTTAATGGGTACTAGCAACAACGGTATTACTAAACGATGCTTCGGTACTTTTCAATGGCGCACCGTCTTCTACCTTATCAGCTAGCGCTACGGCTAAGACATCATCTATCCAACGTACCGGACGAATATCCAATGCACCTTTGATATTGTCAGGTACTTCCTTGAGATCACGGCGGTTTTCCTCAGGAATTAGCACTGTCTTTATACCACCGCGGCGGGCTGCCAGCAATTTCTCCTTCAATCCGCCTATCGGTAATACCTCACCGCGCAGATTGACTTCACCGGTCATTGCCACGTCGCAGCGTACCGCACGCTGGGTGTATGCGGAAACAATCGCCGTCACCATGGCAATACCTGCACTGGGCCCATCTTTAGGTGTTGCCCCTTCAGGAACGTGGATATGCAGGTCCTCTTTTTCGAACCGTTCGGGGTCAATGCCATACGCTTCTGCCCTGGCGCGCACTACCGTATGAGCGGCACTCACCGACTCTTTCATTACATCGCCAAGTGAACCGGTCTTGTTAATTCGCCCTTTACCCGGCGTCACGACAGACTCGATGTTGAGTAACTCGCCGCCCACCGATGTCCAGGCAAGGCCTGTCACTCGGCCGATCTGGTCGTCTTGCTCTGCCAAACCGTAACTATAGCGACGTACGCCCGCGTAGTGCTCAATTTGCTCAGCCGTTAAGCTCTGCCCTGTTTGGGCGGCTTGCGGGTCACGCTCTTTCTCAAGCCGCTCACGCAGTACCTTCCGCGACACTTTGGCAATCTGCCGCTCCAGCTCACGCACACCCGCTTCGCGGGTATAGTAGCGAATAAGCTCTAAAAGCGCGCTGTCTTCGAGCGTTAACTCATCGCCTTTTAAACCGTTCGCGGCTAGTTGCTTAGGCAATAAGTAGCGCTTAGCGATCGCCAGCTTCTCATCCTCGGTGTAACCCGGCAGACGAATAATCTCCATACGGTCAAGCAAGGCGCTAGGGATATTCATCGAGTTAGCGGTACAGATGAACAGCGTCTCGGAGAGATCGTAGTCAAGCTCCAGATAGTGATCGCTAAAGCTGTTGTTCTGCTCAGGATCAAGCACTTCGAGCAGCGCAGAGGCAGGGTCACCGCGATGATCCATGCCCAGTTTGTCGACCTCATCCAAAAGAAATAACGGGTTTTTAACCCCTGCTCTGCTCATCCGCTGCATCAACTTGCCTGGCAATGAACCAATATAGGTGCGCCGATGGCCGCGAATTTCCGACTCATCGCGTACCCCACCCAGGGCCAAACGCACATATTTGCGATTGGTGGCACGGGCAATGGACTGGCCAAGCGAGGTCTTGCCCACCCGGGCGGCCCAACGAGACATAGCACTGGGCCTTTCATCTTGCGCACGCGCTTCTGTACGGCAAGATATTCCAGGATGCGCGCCTTAACCTCCTCCAGGCCGTAATGATCTTCATCGAGCACCTGCTGCGCTTTGACGAGATCATGCTTTACCCGGGTACGCTTTTTCCATGGAACAGCGACTAACCAATCCAGGTAGGAGCGCACTACGGTCGCTTCAGCGGAGTTTGAGGCCATCATTTTAAGCTTATTGAGCTCTTGAGTCGCTTTCTCGGACGCCTCTTTCGGCATACCGGACTCTTTAATCGCCAGCTCATACTTCTCAGCCTCGTTGGGCACATTATCCAGCTCACCCATCTCTTTCTGGATAGCTTTCATCTGCTCATTGAGGTAGTACTCGCGCTGAGTCTTCTCCATCTGCTCTTTGACCCGCGAGCGGATGCGCTTCTCTACTTGCAGTAGGTCGATTTCAGATTCGATCAGCGCCATCAGGTGCTCAATACGATCGCGCACCCGATCCATCTCAAGCAGCTCTTGCTTGTCGCCAATTTTAAGCGACAGGTGGGCACAAATGGTGTCCACCAAGCGGCTTGGATCTTCAATCCCCGACAGCGAATTAAGCACTTCGTTGGGGACTTTTTTGGAGAGTTTGACGTACTGCTCGAACTGATTGAGCAACACGCGTACCAGTGCTTCCTGCTCACGACTGGTCAGCGGTTCACTCTCTCGGGGCGTTAAATACGCCTGGGTGTAGCCTGCGGCATTCTCTTCGACATTGAGAACATCCGCTCGGAAATTCCCCTCAATGAGTACCTTGACCGTGCCATCAGGCAACTTAAGCAGTTGCATGATATCGGCCACGGTGCCCATAGCGTAAAGATCCGCATTGTCAGGCTCATCTTGAGACGCTTCACGCTGAGCCACCAGTAGCACACGTTTATCAGCCTCCATCGCCGCTTCGAGCGCCTGGATAGACTTTTCACGACCTACAAAAAGGGGGATGACCATTTGCGGATAAACAACCACATCGCGCAATGGCAAAAGGGGTAGACATTGTGTCTGTTCGGCGTTCTGCTGCATCGCAGACGTTCCTCGACAAATCGGATGAGTACTTAAAAGAGTACTTAGAAAAGTACTGCACACTTTTCAAAATGCTGGCGTTTAGACGTTAGCATTGAATAGGCTAGGCAGTAACACTTCACGAATTAGGCTTTATAACTCTCTCGCTAGATAACCAGGCTTCACAACACGCTTTATAAGGGCTCTCTACAGCAGAGCCCTAGAACATCTACAACAACAAGGGGTCGCCTTGGCGACCCCTTGATTTAGCGCAAGCGGTTGAAGCTGGGCCGCGATACTCGACTAGCCACTAACCATCAGTGCCGTCGACACGTGCATCTTCCTGCTGAGAGTAGATCAACAGAGGTTCGCTTTCTCCGGCTATCACAGATCCGTCGATGACGACCTTGCTAACACCTTCAAGCGAAGGAATTTCGTACATGGTATCCAACAGTACCGACTCTAGAATAGAGCGCAGTCCGCGAGCACCTGTCTTACGCTCCATGGCTTTTTCAGCCACTGCACGTAACGCTTCATCTCTGAACTCTAGCGTTACATCTTCCATTTCAAACAGCTTGGCGTACTGCTTAACTAGCGAATTCTTCGGTTCTGTAAGAATCTGCACCAGGGCGTCTTCAGTGAGCTCCATCAGTGTTGCGATGATGGGCAAACGACCCACAAACTCTGGAATCAAGCCAAATTTAACCAGATCATCAGGCTCTACGTCGGCCAGCAGTTCACCCACCCCACGGGAAGACTCTTTGCTTTTCACCGCCGCATTGAAGCCGATGCCGCCTTTCTCAGCACGGTCACGGATAACTTTATCCAGCCCTGCAAAAGCACCGCCTACGATAAACAGAATGTTGCCCGTATTGACTTGGACAAACTCCTGCTGGGGGTGTTTGCGTCCGCCTTGAGGC
Source organism: Halomonas sp. PA16-9 (assembly GCF_009728585.1). NCBI lineage: Bacteria > Pseudomonadati > Pseudomonadota > Gammaproteobacteria > Oceanospirillales > Halomonadaceae > Halomonas > Halomonas sp. PA16-9. The sequence goes on from NZ_CP040451.1 coordinate 2,806,854, forward strand.
GGCACGGAAGCCGTCGTACCTTCAATAAGCTTCAGCAGTGCTTGCTGAACGCCTTCACCCGAGACATCACGGGTAATAGAAGGGTTATCCGACTTGCGTGAAATCTTGTCGATTTCATCGATGTAAACAATGCCACGCTCGGCTTTCTCGACGTCGTAGTCGCACTTCTGCAACAGCTTCTGGATGATGTTTTCGACATCTTCACCGACATAGCCGGCTTCCGTCAGCGTGGTTGCATCCGCAATGGTAAAAGGTACATTCAGTAACCGTGCCATGGTTTCCGCAAGCAGCGTTTTACCGCTACCGGTGGGGCCAATCAGCAGAATGTTTGATTTACCTAGCTCTACATCGCCGTCGCGTACATCTGTTTTCAAACGCTTGTAGTGGTTATATACCGCTACGGAAAGCACCATCTTGGCGCGATCCTGTCCGATAACGTAGTCATCAAGCGTATGACGTATTTCGCGTGGCGTAGGTAAACGCTCCTCATCGCTCTCGGCATCGGCTTCGAGAACTTCCTCGCGAATGATGTCATTACACAAGTCGACACACTCATCGCAGATATAGACGGATGGGCCCGCAATCAGCTTACGTACTTCGTTTTGGTTTTTGCCGCAAAACGAGCAGTAGAGCAGTTTGCCACCTTCGTCTTTGCCTTTGCCGTCGGCCATTCGCATACCTCTATCACTGCGGCGGCTTTCGCCGCCGGAAAAGCTCGTTAGAAAAGCAGAATCCTATCACGCTATCAGGATGTAGGCCGCTTATCCAGCACTGCATCAATCAGGCCATACTCTTTGGCTTGATTGGCGCTCATGAAATTATCCCGATCAGTATCACGTGAGACAGCTTCAATTTCCTGACCCGTGTGGTGGGCAAGAATTTGGTTCAGTTTCTCGCGAATACCCAGAATCTCACGGGTATGAATTTCAATGTCAGACGCTTGGCCTTGGTAACCACCCAGCGGCTGGTGAATCATGACGCGTGAGTTGGGAAGGCAATAACGCTTGCCAGCAGCACCCGCTGTCAATAACAGCGCACCCATGCTGGCCGCCTGACCAATACACACCGTAGAGACATCTGGTTTCACAAACTGCATAGTGTCATAAATCGACATACCCGCAGTGACCGATCCACCTGGCGAGTTAATATACAGGTGAATATCTTTATCGGGGTTTTCCGATTCCAGGAACAGCAGTTGGGCAACAACCAAATTAGCCATGTAGTCTTCTACAGGGCCTACCAAAAAGATCACACGCTCTTTTAACAGGCGTGAGTAAATGTCGTAGGCTCTTTCCCCTTTGGCGCTCTGCTCAACCACCATGGGCACTAAACCGCCGGCGTTTTGAATATCAAACTCACTCATTCAGGTGATTCCTTGCGTCCGGGAAGGGAAAGGCGCACCGACATATTAGGTGCGCCGCGTTCCAGGGTGTTAGGCGCTCGCTTGCTCGCCCTCTTCAGCACCCTCATCTTGCTCTGCCTGCTGTTGCGCAGCGGCAAGGGCTTGCTGATAAGACATTTCAACGTCTTTAATGTTCGTTTGTTCGAGCAGCTTAGCTACCGCTTTCTCTTCGAGAATGGCAGATTTTACTTGGGTTTTCATCTGCTCGTTACCCATGTAGTAGCTAACCACCTCATCAGGATCTTGGTACTGCTCAGCAAGCTCGGTCACTTTTGCTTTGATAGCATCATCGTCAGCATCGAGTTCGTTAGCTTTGATTACTTCAGCCAGCAACAAGCCGACCTGAACGCGGCCTTTGGCCTGCTCTTCAAAGAGTTCGTTGGGCAACTGGCTGACATCAAAATCTTCGCCTAGACCAAACTGCTGCGCCGCTTGGCGCTTCATGCCGTCAGTCTCTTGCTGAACGAGCGCGCTAGGCACAGGAATTTCGTTAACCTTTTTCAGCGCATCGAGCACTTGCTGCTTAACCCGGTTATCAACGGCTTGCGACGCTTCACGGGTCATGTTCTTCTTGATTTCAGCGCGGAATTTTTCCTGATCGCCGCCTTCAACGCCAAAACGCTCGATAAACTCAGCGTCTACTTCGGGCAACTTCTGGCTGCTGACCTTATGTACGGTTACCTTGAAGGTGGCTTCTTTACCGGCTAAATGTTCGGCCTGGTAATCCTCAGGGAAGGTGACGTTAAGGGTCTTCTCTTCGCCCGCTTTAGCGCCAATTAACTGCTCTTCAAAACCAGGAATAAAGCTATTGGAACCAATGACCAGCGTGTGGCCTTCGGCACTACCGCCTTCAAAAGGCTCGTCACCGATGTAACCCTGGAAATCGATAGTGACTTGATCGCCGTCAGCTGCAGCAGCGTCCACTTCTTCCCAGGCTGCATTTTGCTTACGCAGCGTATCGATCATCTCATCGACATCCGCATCACTCACCGAAACCACCGGGCGCTCAATCTCTGTACCTTCGATAGAGTTAAGCTCAACCTGCGGGTAGATCTCCATAACCGCAACGAACTCTAGGTCTTTACCAGACTCATTGACCGATGGCTCAATTTGCGGGAAGCCAGCAGGGTTCAACCCTTCTTCGGTAATAGCGCGCACATAACGCTCACGCATTACTTCGCTGACAACCTCGTTACGTACGTCTTGGCCGTAGCGCTGCTGGACTACTGCCATTGGCACCCGGCCCTGGCGAAAACCATTCAAGCGAACGTTCTTCGCAGTGTCTTTCAAGCGAGCGCTAACGGCCCCGTCAATTTCGGCCGCCGGCACTTGAATGGTAATGCGGCGTTCGATCTGGGAGGTCGTCTCGACAGAAACTTGCATGAATTGTCCTCTAACGGCTGGGCGTTGTGTTGATTGCATATAATAAGTTCAAGGGGGCAATTTTAAGAACCCCAACGCATAGTGGCAAGCGCCATGCTCGCAACATGGGGGCAGTGATTTTAAAAACAAGGCAATAAGCGAGCAATTAACCACTTTAAGGCGTGTTTAGCTTCATTATTCGCCCCACGTTGCGTAATTTTTACCATTCTACTGCTTTGTGCGTCTTGCAGCGACTTTTTCAATCACTACCGCAAAAAAAGCTAACCTGCATGACGCTCACCCGACCACCATAAGCTCAGCGCATGAAGAAGCACCCAAGCGTAGCACCATGAGAAATGAATACCTGCCAACTGATCCAGTCCGTAAACAGCGCATGCCAGCCACCCATCACCACCATTCCCAGCAGCAGCATAACGACTAACCGTTTACATAGTTGTGGCAGACGACGACGCGCCTCCACGGCCAGTAAGCGCCACTGAACAATAGCCGCAAAAGCCACCAGCGCTAAGGCGAAGATAATCAGCGTCTGGCGGGTTTCATGCCCTCCCGCCATGTAGCGCGGCAAAGTTGCCAGCATAACGACACATAAGCCCAGCGCAACGCTGATGCGCTCAGGCGAGGTGGGGGCTCGCTGCATCGCTCAAGCCACCTCTAATTGCTGGGCAACGATCCACTCTTCCACCCAGGGCACAGCAGCATCGTCGGCCATAAAGGTCTCCATGGCATCGATCTCTAGGCGCTCCCCTAAACGCGTCGCGCCATGATCCGCCAGCAGCTCATCAAGCGCGCGGCCAGCGCCACAAAATGTATCACCATACGAGCTATCACCGAGTGCAATGAGTCCGTAGCGAAGTGTGGTAAGCGCAGGACTTTGGTCACGCAACTGCCGGACAAAGGGCACAAAGCTGCCGGGAAAATCACCACTACCAGTGGTCGATACACAAAAAAGCGCCAAATCGGCGTCACCGCTGACAATATCATCAACAGATGGCTGTTCAATAATCTCCACAGCGTAACCGGCCTGTTCAAATAGGGGTTTCACCTGCTCTGCCACATCAAGGGCACCGCCATACATGGTACCCACCAAAATATTTAGCTTCGGCATCGTCACTCCCTGTCAAAGTGTCACAGTGCCAACCGTCAAGTCGACAAATACCTGATGAATTTGCTCAAATATTAACATGGCTGGTTAGAATGAGACACATCGCCCAAACGGGTGACCCACACGCAGCGCACAGGAGTGGCTATGCAGCAAACCTTCGAGGCTTGGATCACCCCGCTAATGATTAGCGGCCTGATCATATTTATGTGTTTTATTATCTGGGATTTGGCCAAAAAATCGAACGCAGGCAAATTTGGTACCATCATGCTGTTTGTGGTGCTCGGCGCAGGCATGCTGGGTTACGTCATTAAGGTGGTGATTACCTGGCTAATCGAAGGTGGCGGCATGCAGGGGTAGCAAAAGCCATCACTCCACAGGCGCGCTTATCACTATACTCATCACAACAACGCCCATCATAAAAGAGAAAAGGAGCGCCCGAAGGCACTCCTTTTTTATGAAGGGGAGTCTTGCATGACACGAGAGCAGCTACTGAACTGAGAGTACCAGCATTTCTCAAACCAAAAGACTATTCACCGCCTTCATAGTGTTCAACCTGCTGCTTAAGCTTTTGCCCTGGGCGAAACGTCACGACTCTTCGAGCAGAAATGGGAATTTCTTCACCGGTTTTGGGGTTACGCCCTGGTCGCTCGCGCTTATCTCGCAGATCAAAGTTACCAAAACCCGATAGTTTTACCTGTTCGTTCTCACGAAGGCAGGCTCTAATCTCTTCAAAAAAAGCTTCGACCATAGCCTTCGCTTCTCGTTTGGACAGGGCTAGCTCTGCATGCAAATGTTCGGCTAGCTCTGCTTTGGTCAACGCACCCATAAGGCTTCTCCTTATCCTTGAAGCAAACACAGCAACAAACGCTCTGTACCAAACGTACAGTAGCAAACGCATTGCCAAGAACGTGATAAGCATCGTGGCGTAGCCCAGGCACTCACATAGCTACTTAATTAGCCGCGCAGCTCAGCATCTAACTTGACACGCACTTGTGTCACAATTGAATCAACCAACTGATTGATTTCCTCGTCGTTTAGCGTGCGCGATGGATGCTGCCAGGTCAAGCCCAAAGCAATACTCTTGTGCTCTTCGGCCACACCTTTACCTGAATAGACGTCAAATAGCTTGATATCTTGCAGATACTCACCTGCTTGCTGCTTGGCGCAATCCAACAGCGCCTGCACAGGAGTCGCCTCTTTGAGTATAAACGCCAAATCACGGCGCACCTCAGGAAAGCGTGATAACGGTTCAAAGGCAGGAATACGGCCTTGGCTAAGCGCATCCAGACGCACTTCGAAGAGCACCGCATCCATCTTCAAGCCAAGCGTTGCGCGCACCTGAGGGTGCAGGGTACCGATCCAACCCGCAGGCTCTCCACGATGCAGCAGCTGCGCACACTGCCCCGGATGAAGGGCCGGGTGCTCTGCAGGCTCAAAGCGCCATGCGTCAGCGTCACCGCCCAAGGCCAGGACACTCTCCAAATCGCCCTTTAGATCGTAGAAATCCACCCGCCCTTTCGCATCACTCCAGCCCTCTGCTTCCCGCGCACCACAGACCAGAGCACCAAGCATCGGGACTTGTGACAACTCATCCAGTTCGCCGTTGAAAACCAGCCCGGTTTCAAACAGCCGCACGCGGGTTTGCTGACGGTTAAGATTATACTCCATGGCGCGCACCAAGCCGGGAAACAAACTAGCACGCATCACAGACAAATCAGCCGAGATAGGGTTAGCTAGCGCGGGGCTTACAGCATCGGGCAGCATGGTCGCTTGCAGCTCAGGAGCCACAAAGCTGTAGGTAATCGCCTCTTGGAAGCCGCGGGCAACCATCTGGCGGCGCAGCTGTGCCTGGGTAAGCGTTGCCTCGTCTGCTGAACGGAGCGCCAAGCGTGCCGCCGGCCGGCGCACCGGCAAATTATTGTAGCCATGGATACGCGCTACTTCTTCGATGAGATCCTCTTCGATGGCCAGATCAAAACGCCAACTCGGCGCAGTGACTGCCCAGCCGGCATCCTGCACGCTGACTTCAAGCCCTAGGCGTTGCAAGATATCAGTTACATCATCACTATCGAGAGCCTTGGAAAGCGCTTTTTCTAACCGTTCACTGCGCAAGAAAATAGCGCGCTCAGCAGGCATACGCTCAGCACTTTGCGCTTCAACAAGAGGCCCTGCTTGGCCGCCGCAGATATCAATCAAAAGCTGTGTGGCGCGCTCAACGGCAACTGGTGTCAATTGCGGATCGACGCCGCGCTCAAAACGGTGCGATGCATCTGTGTGTAGCCCGTAGGAGCGCGCCTGCCCCGCAATGGCAAGCGGAGTGAAGAACGCTGATTCAAGGAAAATAGTCTGGGTATTTTCATTAACGCCGGAGTTTTCCCCACCCATCACACCTGCCATGGCTAGCGGGCCTGAGCTGTCGGCAATGATCAACGTTTCGGGGCGCAGCGCCATATCACTACCATCAAGCAGTGTTAGCCGTTCGCCCGGCTTGGCCATGCGAACCACTATGCCCTCTTGCAGGTTGTGGCGGTCAAAGGCGTGCATCGGCTGGCCCAATTCCAGCATGACGTAGTTGGTAATATCCACCACTGGGTCAATCGAGCGCACGCCACTGCGGCGAAGACGTTCTACCATCCACAGCGGTGTTTCAGCCTTAACATTAACGCCCTTGATTACGCGACCAATATAGCGCGGGCACTGCTCTGGTGCCTCTACGCTCACCGCGAAGCTATCCTCAACCTCCGCGGCCACCGGTGCGATTACGGGCCCGTTAACCGGCAAACGGTTAAGCACGCCGACCTCTCGCGCCATCCCCTTAATACTCAGGCAGTCTCCCCGGTTGGGCGTCAGATCGACCTCAATCGTCATGTCATTAAGATGCATGAACTCTCTGAAATCGCCCCCCACCGGCGCAGATGACGACAGCACCAGGATGCCGGGCGAGGTCTCTTCTTCAAGCCCCAGCTCCGATGCAGAACAAATCATCCCGCGCGATTCAACGCCGCGTAGCTTGGCTTTTTTGATTTTAAAATCACCTGGCAGCACGCCACCCACCTGGGCAAAGGGGATCTTCTGACCAACATCAACATTGGGTGCACCGCAGACAACCTGCACAGGCTCGCCACTACCGTCATCAACGGTGCACACATTGAGCTTATCCGCGTCAGGGTGCTTCTCTTTACTCAGCACCTCAGCCACCACTACACCGCTGAATGCGGCGGCTACCGGCTCAATAGCGTCGACTTCCAAGCCCGCCATGGTGATTTGGTCGGCCATTGCCTGCGTTTCAAGCTGCGGCGAAACCCACTCACGCAGCCACTGTTCTGAAAATTTCATCGTTGATCCTGTATTCGGCGGCGGTCTTAAGCGAATTGACGTAAAAAACGCAGATCGTTTTCAAAGAACAGGCGTAAATCATTCACGCCGTAGCGCAGCATTGCCAAACGCTCAGCCCCCATTCCGAAGGCAAAACCGGTATAGCGCTCGGTATCAATACCCGAGTGACGAAAGACTTCAGGATGCACCATGCCGCATCCCATCACTTCCAGCCAGCCGCTGTGGGAACAGACACGACAACCTGATCCACTACACATCACACACTGAATATCCACTTCGGCGGAGGGCTCAGTGAATGGAAAGTAGGATGGACGGAAACGCACCGAAAGGTCGTCGCGCTCAAAAAATGCCTGCAGAAAGTCTTCGACCGTTCCTTTAAGGTCGGCAAAGCTAACCCCCTCATCGACCAGCAAGCCCTCCACTTGGTGGAACATGGGGGTGTGAGTCAAATCTGAATCGCTGCGATAGACCCGCCCCGGGCAAACGATACGGATAGGTGGCTCACTACTTTTCATAGTACGCACTTGCACCGGCGAGGTGTGAGTACGCAGCAAGCGCGTGGCGTCAAAATAGAAGGTATCAGCCATACCGCGAGCGGGATGGTGCGCGGGAATGTTGAGGGCTTCGAAGTTGTGATAATCGTCTTCAATTTCAGGCCCTACCGCCACGTCATAACCAATACGTGTGAACAGCCCCTCTATGCGCTCAAGCGTACGCGTGACGGGATGCAACCCACCGCTGGCCTGACCACGCCCTGGCAATGTGACATCGATACTTTCAGCGGCCAAACGGGCATTCAGCGCCTCACTTTCAAGCTGTTCGCGCTTAGCATCAATTTCGTCGGCCAGCGTTTGCTTGGCTTGATTAATACGCTCGCCTGCTGCCGGGCGTTCTTCGGCTGACAGCTTCCCCAGGCCCTTCAGCAAGGCAGTTACCTCACCTTTCTTACCTAAGTAGCGTACTCGTAACTCGTCTAGTGCGGCGACACTCTGCGCAGCCTGAATGGCGTCGCGAGCCTCAGATACCAGAGTAGGAAGGTGATCCATCCGTTTCACTCCGAATTAAGCGGTGTCCATCCGTGAAGATGGCGTGGCACGTTGAAGGTGACAAAAAAACAGGGGAAGAGCGGCTGCTCTTCCCCTGGATGGGTCACTCTGAAATGACCTCAGGCACGTAACACGGGCACAAGCCCTATGCATATTACCTTATTGGGCAGCCTTGGCTTTTTCCACGATGGCAGCAAATGCAGCCTTCTCGTGTACTGCCAAATCGGCCAATACTTTACGGTCGATTTCGATACCGGCTTTCTTAAGACCGCCAACAAAGCGGCTGTAAGACATACCGTTAACACGCGCACCAGCGTTAATACGCTGGATCCATAGCGCGCGGAACTGGCGCTTACGATTGCGACGGTCACGGTAAGCGTACTGACCAGCTTTGATAACAGCTTGCTTGGCAACACGGAAAACGCGTGAACGGGCACCGTAGTAACCTTTGGCAAGCTTCAATACTTTTTTATGGCGACGACGCGCTACTACGCCACGTTTAACTCGAGTCATAACACACTCCTGACTTTAAGGCTGAGGCAAAAAAATTGTGCACTCAGAAAAACGAAAACCCGACTTATAGATTCGGCAGCATACGCTGGATGAGCGCTTTATCAGACGCGTGGATCTGCTTCATTCCACGCAATTGACGCTTACGCTTGGTCGATTTCTTGGTCAAGATGTGGCTACGGTGAGACTGCTTGTGCTTAAAGCCATTAGCAGTCTTCTTGAAGCGCTTGGCAGCGCCGCTGTTGCTTTTGATTTTCGGCATGAGGAAAACTCCGCTCGATATTTTTTAGAAAACCCAGGGCCGACCACCGGTTTAACGGTGGCCCGTTGACATCGCCGTTGGATCACTTCTTTTTCGGGGCAATAATCATGATCATCTGGCGGCCTTCCATTTTAGGAAAGGCCTCTACCACTCCGATCTCTTCCAGGTCTGCCGCGATCCTTTCCATCAGCTTACGGCCGATATCCTGGTGCGCCATTTCACGACCACGGAAGCGCAGTGTGACTTTGCCCTTGTCACCACCTTCCAAAAAGCGCGTCAGGTTTTTAAGCTTGACCTGATAATCGCCTTCATCGGTGCCAGGACGGAATTTGACTTCCTTAACCTGGATTTGCTTCTGCTTCTTCTTTTGAGCCGCTTTCTGCTTCTTGGTCTCAAAAACGAATTTGCCGTAATCCATAATCTTACAGACGATGGGATCGGCATTCGAAATTTGCACGAGATCTAAGCTTTCAGATTCAGCACGCTCTAGCGCTTCGGTGGTGGGCACAACGCCCAACTGCTCACCGTCGCTACCAATAAGGCGTACTTCTTCTTCGACAATTCGCTCGTTCATTGGTGGGCGTTTGTCTGCTGGACGCCCGCGCTGGTTGCTTCTCTTGATCGTTCCGTCTCCTTAGGCCATTGACGATGTCGCCAGGGCTGCTCTCTCGGCAGTATGGCGTTCAATAAATTCATCGACCGTCATTGTACCGAGGTTTTCGCCGCTGCGTGTTCGCACGGCCACTGAGTCAGCTTCGACTTCCTTATCTCCCACCACAAGGAGATAGGGAACTTTCTGTAATGTATGCTCACGGATTTTAAAGCCGATCTTCTCGTTCCTCAAGTCCGCTTTAACACGCAAGCCACTTTTTTGCAGACGTTTCTCCAATTCGAGCGCATATTCACGCTGCGAATCGGTGATAGTCATGACAACCGCCTGCTGAGGCGCAAGCCATAATGGCATAGCGCCCGCATAATGTTCAATCAAGATGCCAATGAAGCGCTCCATGGAGCCTACAATAGCACGATGCAGCATTACCGGCGACTTACGCTGACCTTCTTCAGTCACATACTGAGCCCCAAGCCGCTCTGGCATCATAAAATCGACCTGCATAGTGCCGACCTGCCATTCACGCCCCAGACAGTCTTTCATATGATATTCAATCTTGGGGCCGTAGAACGCGCCTTCGCCAGGAAGTTCCTGCCACTCGACGCCACAAGTTTTCAATGCGCTACGCAGCGCATCTTCTGCCCGATCCCAAACCTCATCACTTCCAATGCGCTTTTCCGGGCGAAGAGCAATTTTAATAGCTATATCTTCAAAGCCGAAATCACTATACACCTTTAGCGCTTGGCGATGGAAATCAGTCACTTCAGGCTCAACCTGAGCTTCAGTACAGAAAACATGGCCATCATCTTGCGTAAATGCCCGCACACGCATAATGCCGTGTAAAGCACCTGAAGGCTCGTTACGGTGGCATCCACCAAACTCACCAAAACGAACGGGCAATTCGCGATAGCTACGCAAACCAGAATTAAACACCTGAACATGTCCAGGGCAGTTCATCGGCTTAAGAGCATACTCACGCTTTTCGGATTCAGTAAAGAACATGCCGTCCGCGTAGTTATCCCAGTGCCCTGATTTTTTCCAAAGCGATACGTCCATAATCTGAGGACAGCGTATTTCTTGATAACCACCCTCTTTATAGACGCCCCGCATATATTGTTCGATCTGCTGCCATAGCGCCCAGCCGTTTGGATGCCAGAATATCATCCCCGGCGCCTCTTCCTGCATGTGGAAGAGATCCAACCGACGCGCCAACTTACGGTGATCGCGTTTCTCCGCCTCTTCGAGACGTTTGACGTAAGCCTTCAGCTGTTTTTTATCACCCCACGCGGTGCCGTAGATACGCGTCAACATAGTATTTGCAGCGTCACCGCGCCAATAAGCACCGGCCAACTTGGTCAACTTAAAGGCTTTTAAGTGGCGGGTATTTGGCACATGAGGCCCGCGGCACATATCGGTGTATTCTTCGTGATGATAAAGCCGGATGGTCGCGTCATCGGGAATATCGCGAACAATTTCCTGCTTATAAGGTTCATCGCGGTGTAAAAAAGTCAGCATTGCCTGGTCACGATCAACATACTCGCGTACCACATCGTACTCACGCTCTATCAGTGACTGCATACGCGCTTCGATGGCTTCCAGGTCTTCCGGTGTGACAGATTGACCAAACTCAATATCGTAGTAGAAACCATCTTCAATAACTGGCCCGATGGCCATTTTGGCCTCGGGGTACATCTGCTTAACCGCATGACCAATGAGGTGAGCGCAGGAGTGGCGAATAATTTCCAGCCCTTCAGCGTCACGGGCAGTAATTATCGCCACCGTTGCGTCTTGCTCGATCAGGTCAGCGGCATCTACCAGCACACCATCGATCTTTCCAGCGATACAGGCCTTAGCCAAACCAGGGCCAATGGATTCTGCGAGCTGCATAATGGTTAGCGGTGCTTCAAACGTCTTTTGACTGCCGTCAGGCAGAGTAACAATAGGCATTCAGATTCCTTGAGCGCAGTGGTGATCCATACCAAGGATCACATATCGCTATCAATGGTCTTGGGAGAGGTGTAAATGTACCAACATAAAACAGCAGCAAGACTAGCAGACTTGCCGACCGCTTAAAATAAAAACGGGAGGCATAAGCCTCCCGTTTCTTTACCTGTGGATTGCCGCTAGCACTTTATAACCAAACCGCAAACCTCAGATGATAAGTGAACTTAGTTCCACTCATCCAGTTCAACGCGACGGTTCTGGAAGCGACCTTCTTCAGTCTCGTTAGAGGCGACCGGACGCTCTTCACCGTAACCTACCGCACGCATGCGGTTAGCTTCTACGCCACGGCTCGCCAAGTAGTTAGCAACAGATTGAGCACGCTCTTGTGACAAGTTTTTGTTGTACTCGTCAGAACCGCGTGAATCAGTGTGGCCTTCGATGCTTACGCGAACATCAGGGTTGCTGACCAAGCGCTCTGCAACACCGTTAAGCACGCTCTGAGCGTTAGAGGTTAACTGAGCAGAATCAAACTCGAAGTTAACATCTTCCAGAACTACGCTATCCGGGCAACCCAGGGCGTTCACTTCTACACCAGCAGGAGTGTTCGGGCACTGATCACGGTAATCGGGCACACCGTCGTTATCGGAGTCAAGCGGGCAACCGTTGGCATTAACTTCAACGCCAGCGGGAGTGCCTGGGCACTGATCGCGGTAGTCCGGCACGCCATCACCGTCAGAATCTAACGGGCATCCCTCGGCGTCAACTGCGACACCAGCAGGCACTTCGCCATAGCTCGGGCACTGAGGTGCAACCGGCTCAGGCGTACGATCAGCACATAGCAGACCGCCGATAGCAGCACCAGCTGCGGCACCAGTAGCAGCACCGCTCTCTTCATCAGAACTACTGCTGGTGGCGTAGCCAATGCTGCCACCGATAACGCCGCCTGCCAGACCACATACCGCAGGGTGCTGGTACCAGCTGCGGTCGCTGCTAGCGCTTGCTTGGCCGGAAGACTGTGAGGCCGAGCTGGCACAGCCAGATAGACCTACTACCAGTGCGGAACCGATGAGCAAGCCAGTCGTTGATTTTTTCATGCAAGACTCCTTCTTGATCCAATGCTGAAATGGCCATAAGTGACCAAATCTATCCAATGCTTCTTATTGCGAGAGCATCCATTTTTCGCCTGCTCCATATCGCTGTTGATAGTATCAAGCTCCCAGTACCAATAATCACGTACTAATTACTCAACACCCAGTCGATATAGAGCGATGTGCCTATCATTCACGCTTAAGCGCAGGAAGGCAACAATGCCAAGATATCAACTTCTTGCCAATACCGACATCCTTCAGCATAGCAAAATTGCCGCAATGGGCACTAAAAATTAGCTTGCTATGCTTTTGGGCGGTTTAAACCGCTCAAAACCTGTCATTAATGCAGCGCTTTTCTGCCTTGGGCACGCCATTTCAGCACTGCCCGAGCTGCCTCCAATACGGCATCGCGCATATCATTTTCTACCATCAGCCGCTCTTTGTCTTCCTGCATACGCTCTCGGGGGGACAACTGTTGACGAGCGGTATGGGTATTCAGGTGTTGAGTGCGGCTGTAGTGCTCGGCAAATGCCTTAAATTCAGTTCGTTCCGTTAAACTAGGATCAATGATTTCCAGTAACACCTTGCACCGCCAGGCGCCTTCGGTAATATCGACCTGCTCCTGAACCAGTGCGCTTGCTACATAATCGAGGTTTTCTAAGCTATTTTGTTGGGCGCGAGCGTCTTCATCGCGACGATAAGCTTCTCGACGACTCACCTCTTTGCGTAACGACCATGCGTAGAAACACAACCCTACAATGACTGCAATCGCCACGGCGAGTAATACCAGCGCTACCGTTGAGCTCATGAAACTCCTCATTCAGCGGATAAATTGCTTGACGAAAATTGTACACCCTTATACCACTATTCTGCCAATAGCATCTAGGCTTGCTTCTCTTCTGACTGCATAGCGGTCCAACTCTTGTTTGGATCACCAAGCAAGCGCCGCAGCGTAGTGATCAAGTAATAGCGCCCCAAAAACACCTAATAAATAGCGAATTGAGAACCAGAATGCGCCGATAGGAGCAGCAGGATCCTGACCACGCCACACTCGCCAATTCCACACCATGAAGCGCGCATTCAGGCACAGCACGACCACTAGGTAGAGCGCGCCGCTCATGCCTATCATCACCGGCAGTAAGGTGGCTAACACCGTTAACCACCCATACAGCCAAATTTGCAGCCGCGTAAAAGGAATGCCGTGGGTAACGGGCAGCATAGGGATACCAGCCCGGGCATAATCATCGCGCTTGTGAATGGCCAGCGCCCAAAAATGGGGCGGCGTCCAGGCAAAAATAATCAGCATTAAAAGCAAAGGCTCGGGGGTAATTTGCCCAGTAATAGCGACCCACCCCAGCAGTGGCGGCGCAGCGCCAGCAACGCCTCCAATGACGATATTTTGCGGTGTCGCCCGCTTTAAAAAAGCGGTATAAATCAGCGCATAACCAATTAGGGAGGCAAAGGTTAGCGCAGCCGTTAAATGGTTAACCTGCCACACCAATAGCGCAACACCTGCGACTGAAAGCAAGCACGCCCAACCTAGAGCGATTGCCACGGGTAGACGTTTACTTGCCAAAGGACGACGAGACGTTCGTGTCATTACCGCGTCCAAGTGGCGGTCGATGACATGGTTAAAAGCCGCCGCACCGCAAGAGGCCAAGCCGATACCGGCTAGCCCAAGGACTACGTTCGTCAATGGTGGTAGGCCCGGGGTGGCTAATGCCATTCCTACGGCAGCACACACCAACATAACGGCAACAACTTTCATCTTGCACAGACCAAGGAGCTCTTTCCAGCCCCACACCATAGAAGGCACTGCCGTGGGTAGCGTCATTGTTATATTTCGCATGGCATGCTTCCCTTTTATTGAACGATAACGTTGTTATAAGGTGAATGAGTCGTCGTTGAGTAAACGCCAGCCTCATGATAGCGCCAACGCCACCAGGCCCAAACGAGCCCAACGGCCAACGCAATGGCGCCCGCTGTGTGCAGTAGCGCCAGCCAAAGCGGCAACCAAAGCACCACATTGGCCACCCCAATGCAGCCTGCAGCACATACAAACCGACGACAATCGCTAGCGGCCTTACCACATTCTGCCACTGTCGATAACGCCACCAGAGCACTATTAGCCCGACACCAAGCAACAATGCCCCCAGGCGATGTACCACTTGAATCGCGGTACGTGCATCGGCATGTAAATGCCCATGTAGGTAATTGGGCCCCACGGTCTGGGTAAGATGGAAGCCCTCGCTGATATCCATCGCGGGCATCCACTGGCCATTACAAGTAGGAAAACCTTGGCAGGCAATACCGGCATAATTGCTGGACACCCACCCACCTAGAGCCAATTGCACTACCAGCAAACATGCCGCAATACCCCACCACGCATTCACTCGCCGCGGCTCACTTGTTGGCTTTGGCGCCACAGCGAGGCGTAAGCGAAGATGCAGCCAAAAGAGCAGCAGCAGCACACTCAACCCGCCCAGGAGGTGAAGGGTAACGACTTGAGGCCATAACTTGAGCGTAACGGTGAAGGCACCAAAGGCGCCCTGGAGCAAAATAACCACCAGCAGCATCAAGCTTAGGTGCCATGGGTAATCGCGACGATGACGCAACGGCCAGCCCAAGGCTACAACGCTAACGATCACCAATCCCAGCAGCGTCGCGATATAGCGATGTACCATTTCTACCCACGCTTTAAAGGGCTCCAACGGGACATCGGGATGATGAAGCGTGGCAAGATCATTATCAGGAACTAATAGCTTGCCGTAGCAACCCGGCCAGTCAGGGCAGCCTAAACCAGCATCGACTAAACGCGTCCAGGCGCCTACCAGCATCACTACGGCAGTAAATAGAGTACCTACCAGCGTTAATCGCACTAACCAGCGCAAGCGGCGCTCAAATGAATCGTGCATGGCGTTTCCTTAACAGCAGAGGCTAGCGCGCTTTATTGAGGATTCACTTTAAGTAGATGCTGGATATCCTCGAGCACATCCTCAGTGGCTACGTTGGCCTCAAAGGCCAGTGCTGGTCGCCCCATTGGATCAAGCAGCCAAGCCGAGTTGGCTTGACGCCACGGAGGTAAGTGCTGCCATTCGCTGGTCATTTCTCCTGGCAGCGATTCGGGATCCCCACCAATCCGTAAGCGAGTTAACCTCGGCGCTTCGCGCCCTAAAGCACGGTGTAAACGCCAAAACTCATCTTTACGCTGCTCACACTGCTGAGAGCAGTCAAAGGCCAAGACCCACTCCTCTTGGCTATTGACCGCAGCTATTGTTAAAGGCCACTCGTCAAGCATGGGCAATTCCAGCTCCACATTTCCGTGAGCAGTATGGCGATCGGGAATACCGATGCGTAACTCGACCATTCCCCAAGCAGCGACCATGGGCGCCGCAAAAACGACAAAAATAAGGATTAACTTGAGCCGCTGACGGCGAATATGTCTGGCGTCCTGCATACTTTTCACCTCTGTTTATTTTTATTAACTAAAGCTTTTTTATCAGCGCCATCGCGACGCAGTTTATATCCGCCAATAAACATCACCATCAAGGCCGCCAGTGCCAGCCCCCACCATTGAAAGGCATAGCCCATATGCCGACTGGGCGGCATCACATTGGCTTCCCACCATGGGATTAAGACCCCATCGCCTTCGCTGGCGTGCAACCAGCCTGGGTAACTAAACGTGCCTAGCGAAGCGTGCCAGGGTTCAAGGCTAAGCTGCTGCAGCCTTGCCCCTTCTCTATTTTCCCCATATAGCGGCCCGCCAGACTGTACCTCCTGCCACTCGCCAATCACTTCGACCGTACCGCTGGGTGTGGTTGTCTGCGGCGTTTCGCGACGCGGCCCGGTGGCTAAAAAGCCACGCTGTACCAGCCAAAGCTGCCCGAAACTATCACGCAGCGGGGTTAGTACGGCCACCCCCACTCTTCCGTCTACAACGCGATTATCCAAATAGAGCGTTTGCTCCGCCAAATACTGCCCACGCAACGTTACCTGGGCGCCTTGCGCTGGCTGCTCGGTAGGCTGCACTAAGGTAGGGGCTGCATCGCGAACGGCGATGGCCAACCGCTTGTCATCTGCCCGTTCCCACTGCCATAGTCCTAAACTAATACCTAACGCCACCAGCAAACTCCAAAACAGATACCAACTATAAAAACGCCATTGCCGAGAGGGATTCATCATGTGGTTACAACTACTCATTGCCGCCGTGTTTATTGCGATGGTTATCAGCTTGGCCGTAGGCGCCATTTTCCTGATTAGAGATAACGTCTCTTCCGCCGCCTACTACTCTCTCTCAAATGGAGAATTGGATTAGCCTGTCTGCTCATGGCCCTCATTATTTTCGGCTATTGGTCGGGCCAGTTAGGCTAATGCGGTTATAAGACGTAGACAAAAATAAACAGCCCAACCCACACCACATCAACAAAGTGCCAGTACCAGCAAGAGGCTTCAAAACCAAAATGGTTTTCGTCGCCAAAGTGGCCCTTGATAATGCGTACCAACATGGTGGCTAAAATCAGCGTGCCGATAATCACGTGCACACCATGAAAGCCGGTCAAAATAAAGAATGTTGCCCCGAAAATTCCGGCTTCCAAGGTAATGCCATAATGGGCGTAGGCCTCGTAGTATTCGACACCCTGGATCATGATAAAGCAGCAACCCAATAGCACCGTTCCCGTTAGCCAGTTGCGGCAAGTCTTCCGGTCACCCACTTTTAAAGCTTCGTGTGCAACGGTGAGCGTGATGCTGGAAGTTATCAAAATCAGCGTGTTGACGAGAGGCAGTTGCCACGGGCTAAAGACTTGTTCAGGGCCGGCAATGGATGAGTCCGGTGGATTCAACAACGGCCAAGTGGCGACAAAGTCAGGCCATAGTAATGCGGAAACACCTTTTGCCCCCTCTCCCCCTAACCATGGAATAGCAAACATGCGTACGTAAAACAGCGCGCCAAAAAAGGCGGCAAAAAAATTACTTCCGAAAAAATGAACCAGCCCATCCCCAACGAAATGAGCGATCCATCTGCTCATCATAAAGCCCTCCCCGAGACTCACTAATGACGTCACGGAACCAGAGCCCCATCACCGCAAGAATGCCTACCACACCGATTAACACCAGCGGTAACCCGGTGTCATAAACGAGTTTAATGCCCGTGCCGACCATCATGGCGCCTAGGGCAACCGAGCCGAGAACAGGCCATCGGCTACTCGCCGGAACATAATAGCTACCACTGCTCATATCGCTTCTCCCGCCGCTTTATTGTTTTTAGGCGTGTTACTGAGATTGTTTATAGGGTCGTTTACAAG
The DNA here is from genome assembly GCF_009728585.1 of Halomonas sp. PA16-9. NCBI lineage: Bacteria > Pseudomonadati > Pseudomonadota > Gammaproteobacteria > Oceanospirillales > Halomonadaceae > Halomonas > Halomonas sp. PA16-9. Next base: position 2,824,840 of record NZ_CP040451.1, read on the forward strand.
CTCGTTGTTAGCGCTGCTCTTAAGCGTATTATCCAATGCAGCATTTTGAATCACATGCTCTATCGGGTAGAGGGTATACACCAGTGTAATAGTATTAATATCGTCGGGCAGATCACGCGCTAGCTGGAATACCAACGGTATGGTTAACCGCTCATTACCCTGCAACTGCTGCTCCTGAAAGCAGAAACAGCTGATTTTACGTAGATGCGTCGTGGCAGTAGAGGGAGACACACTGGGCACTGCTCTCCCCCAGCTTTCGCTACTGCTATTATTGGTGAAGGTAAAATCGACTTCCGCCATTTGCCCGGGGTGCACACTCATCTGGCGCATTTCAACGCTCATTTGCCACGGCAGGCCCGGGCTACCACGCGTGATAAATTGCACATTTATATAGCGCGACTCATCGACTTCTTCGTGCACGACGCTCTTCGCAGTGGCGTCCACCTTGCCGTTAATACCAGTAATGCTACAAAAAACGTCATAAAGCGGCACTAGTGCAAAGGCAAAGCCAAACATGCCTATCAATACGGCGATTGTTCTAATAACCGTGCGGCGCACACCTACCTTTGCCTGCTCTTGGCTATCCATAACACCTCTTAGGCCAGTGACCCATGTGCTTTATGTCATTGCTAGTGGGACGTACGATGAAACACTGGCGGCGTTTCAAACGTATGCAGTGGTGCTGGACTAGGCACCGTCCATTCTAAATCCTCGGCCCCCTCCCAGGCTTTTGCTGGCGCTTTTTTGCCACCGCGCACGCACAGTATGACGCCCAATACAAAGAGCAGTTGAGATGCGCCAAAGAAGAAGGCACCGATGCTTGAGAGTAAATTAAAGTCCGCAAACTGAAGGGCGTAGTCAGGGATCCGCCGCGGCATTCCCGCCAAGCCTGCGAAGTGCATGGGGAAGAAGGTTAGATTGACACCAATAATCGAGAACCAGAAGTGCCACTGGGCCAGCTTCTCATTGGGGTAATGCCCGGTCCATTTAGGCAGCCAGTAATAGACCCCCGCCATAATCGCAAAGATTGCCCCCGGGACTAGCACATAGTGAAAGTGGGCAACGACGAAGTAGGTATCGTGATACTGAAAATCCGCCGGTGCAATCGCCAACATAAGCCCTGAAAAACCACCAATGGTAAACAGCACCACGAAAGCCAGAGCAAACAGCATCGGCGATTCAAAACTAATCGAGCCGCGAAACAGTGTGGTTACCCAGTTAAATACCTTCACGCCGGTTGGCACGGCGATCAGCATGGTGGAATACATAAAGAACAACTCTGCCACCAAAGGTAGACCCACTATAAACATATGGTGGGCCCAGACTAAAAATGACAGCAGTGCAATGGCCGCAGTGGCGTACACCATGGAAGCGTAACCAAACAAAGGCTTACGCGCGAAGGTGGGGATAATCGCTGAGACAATACCAAAAGCTGGCAGAATCATAATGTATACTTCGGGATGCCCAAAGAACCAGAATAGATGCTGGAACAACACCGGATCCCCACCACCTGCCGCATCAAAGAAGCTGGTGCCAAAGTTGATATCCATCAACATCATCGTGATGACACCCGCTAGCACCGGCATTACCGCAATTAATAGGAAAGCGGTAATCAGCCATGTCCATACGAATAGCGGCATATCCATTAAACGCATACCCGGCGCACGCATATTTAAAATGGTCGCGATGATGTTGATGGCACCGAGAATAGAACTAATACCGGCAATATGTAGCGCAAGAATAAAGAAAGTTGTCGAAGGTGGAGCAAAATTCGTCGACAGCGGTGCATAAAACGTCCAACCAAAATTAGGGCCGCCGGGCATGAGTAGCGTTGAAAGTAGCAGTGTGAATGACACAGGAAGAAGCCAAAAACTGAAGTTATTCAACCGAGGTAACGCCATATCTGGCGCGCCAATCTGTAGCGGTATCATCCAGTTGGCTAAGCCGGTAAAAGCAGGCATTACCGCACCAAACACCATGATCAAGCCATGCATGGTGGTCATCTGATTGAAAAATTCAGGCTCGACCAGCTGCAGGCCGGGCTGGAAAAGCTCGGCCCTGACCACCAGGGCAAATATCCCTCCGATGAAAAACATCGTCAGCGAAAAAATCAAATAAAGGGAGCCAATCTCTTTATGATTGGTGGTCAGTAGCCAGCGAAAAATGCCTTTCGGCGGCGCAGCATGACCATGGGACTGCCCATCGGCGACGGCCGTGGTGCTATGTTGCAGCGGTGGCTGAGGAGGTAGTTTGGGCGCCATGTGTCTCTCCGAAATATTGTTGTCTAATTGAGTGGCAAACCAACATCACTGGGCAATTAACTCAGCTACTGCAGAGGGCTGCACGACATCACCCGTATCATTACCCCAGGCGTTACGCGTATAGGTGACCACAGCCGCTATCTCAACAGGGTTTAAGGTGCTACGGAAAGCAGGCATAGCAGCACCCGATACACCGTTGACGACCCTATCTAGATGCCAATCCACATCATTGATGAGCTGTTCGTTATTTGCCAACGCGGGAAAGGCGGGTGGAGAACCTTGGCCTTCGGCCTGATGACAAGAGGAGCAGATCGATTGATACACTGATTCGCCGCGCTCAACTAGCTCATCCATTGCCCATTCACGGTCAACCCCCATGGCTTCCTGCTCAGCAGCCTCTTTGCGCTCAGCTAGCCAGCCATCAAACTCCTCCTCCTCCACAGCGTGCACCACCACAGGCATAAAGCCGTGGTCGATACCGCACAGCTCAGCGCACTGCCCGCGGTAAATCCCCGGCTCGTTGATCTTCACCCAATTCTCATTGATAAAGCCGGGAATCGTATCCTGCTTAACCGCTAAATCCGGCACCCACCAAGAGTGAATAACGTCATCTGAGGTCATTAGAAAGCGCACTTTACGATTTATCGGCAGCACCAGCGGCTCATCAACCTCTAATAGGTAGTGCTCTCCGCGAGTTTCTTCTCCGCTGATTTGCGTTCTCGGCGTACTCATATTAGAGGTGAATGCCACATCTTCCCCCAGGTATTCATAGCGCCAACGCCACTGCTGGCCGGTAATCATTACATCCAACTCGGCGTCTGATGAGTCATACATGTTTTTTAAAGTTGCGGTGGCGGGCACCGCCATACCTACCAGGATCAAGATAGGGATAGCTGTCCATAACACTTCCACACTAGTGTGCTCATGAAAGTGGGCGGCCTTTGCACCTTTGGAATGGCGATAGCGAAACAGGGAGTAGAACATTGCCCCAAATACCACCAATCCAATCACGACACATATCCAGAATATGGTCATGTGCAGGCCGTAAATATCGCTACTCACATCGGTAACGCCGACAGGCATGTTCCAACCGTTCGTTTGAGCCTGCGATCCACTTGCAGCAAGGGATACGGCCATTAGCCACCACCGTGAACGCATAGAGACCTCCAGTTTTATTGTTGTTATTTCTTATCGTTAGATTAGGGTAGGATGAAATTAGATATTAGCAGTATAGAAAATATGTGCGATTCGTCACGCTTTGCTTATTTAACGCTATCAACGCTTTTCAGCGGGCCGCAAACATGGCCAAAAAAACAAGCATCAAAACGAACAGTAGCGTGATCACCACCCCCGTAACGAGGTAGGCTGCGGGCCTGCCACTGCTAAAGTCCTCTTCCCGCTTTTGATTACTTTGAACGCCTAGTAGGGCTGCTAACACTGACTTGACTACAGACCACATACCACCTCCGGTTTTCTTTGGCTCTCGTATCAGTCTAAGGCTGAAGGGTTAGCCACTATTATCATAGACCTACATAAGCATTTACAGCCACGTAAATGACCACCTATAGTTTCTCAATGTGAGATACTCAGCCAATTCTCAGGATCAGCGCCACCCAATGGAGTGCCTTATGCTCAAGCGCCACCTCGCCTTACCCATCACACTGTTTTTGATCATTCCACTGCTGCTGGCAGGCTGCACGACTTACACTTGGCCGGATGGGTCTAAGGAAACCGTCATCGGCGTAGTGCCTGAAGAAGAGAATCAACGCTATGAGGAAGAACGCGTAGATGGCGTGCGCTATCGCATTCCCGATGAAATCCCGGAAAAGCGCAGCGAGTAATTATCGGAGTCGAAGCAGCGAAACCGGTCACGCCTTTCGCTTGGTATGCGCAGTGGCGGGTGCTGTCAGTGGGTCTTCAGGCCAGGGATGCTTTGGATAGCGACCGCGCATCTCTTTGCGTACTTCAGGATAACCCTTCTGCCAAAAGCTAACCAAGTCCTGGGTGACTTGCAACGGCCGACGCGCGGGAGAAAGCAGGTGAATCATTACGGCAACGGCACCATCGACAACGGTGGGCGTTACCCGCCAGCCAAAGGCCTCTTGCAGTTTCAACGCTAACACAGGTGGCCGCTGGGAAAGGCACGGCAGGTAGTCTAAGCCAACCTGTTTGCCGCTAGGAACCTCAAGCGCTAATGGGGTTAACTGCTCGAATTCACGTTGTGCTTCCCAGCTCAGTGAATTGAGCAAATAGCGCTCTAGCGGCAATTTCTCAATTTGACTCAACCGTTTAATACCGATTAGGTAAGGGGTTAGCCAGTTCTCTAATGAGGCTAATAGCGCTGGCTCGGACCAGTCGGGCCACTCGTCCCCCTGGTACTCGCGAAGTAGCGCCATTCGCCCGCGCAACTGCTGTAAATTATCGCCAAATAACTGCTCGGGCCGCTGGCGTAGTGCATTCAATAGCGCCTCTTTCACCGCCTCCTCGGGTAAGTGTGCTAGAGGTCGTTTGGCAATGACGAGGCTGCCGTGAGCTTGCACCTCTTCACCAATTAAACGGCCCTGTTCTTGCGACCACGCCACTCGTGGCTGCCATTGGCGAATACCAGGATATAGCGAAAGCAGCGACTCAAGTGATAGCGGTTCGCCTGAGATGATCCGCGCCTGGTCGCCAGCCGCACTATTTAATGCGACAGCGACAACGTAGTCTTGATGCGCCAACGTATCGTTTAACGGCAGCGTAGCGGTTTTGCCATTGGCAAGCCGAAACTTACCCGGCTCAATTGACTGGCCAAGGCGCTCAGGGTACGCCAGCGCTAAGAGCGGCCCAAGCGGTACTAGCACGGCGTCATTAAGTGCCACTCCTGCTCGCTTAGCCAGCCTAAGCGCTTCGCGATGCCAACTGGGGAAGCGTTTAGGCTGACGAAGACGCAGTGCTAACGCATCATGCAGGGATCGCTCGTTGCTGTCGCGCTCTTCAAGGAGTGCCGCTATTCCACAGGCTAGTGGTACAGTATTAAACTCTGAAGCCCGCTCCAGCATCACGGCAACTCTCGGTTCAACTGGCCATTTGGCACAGCGGCTACCTAGAGGAGTAAGCTTATGCTCATGATCTAACACGCCTAGTTGCTGGAGCAGCGATTGGCCACTGCGCCAGGCTCCCTCCGGCGGCGGCGTTACCCAGCTTAGCGATTGGGGTGATGCGATGCCCCAGCACGCCAGTTCGAGCACTAGCGATGAGAGATCCGCTTGCTGAATTTCAGGCTCACCATAAGGCGCCAACGTCTGCTCCTGGGCCCAGAGCCGAAAACAACTGCCTTCCCGCTGACGCCCTGCACGCCCCCGACGCTGATCGGCACTGGCGCGATTGATCCGCCGGGTCGTTAAACGGGTTAGCCCGGTACGCGGCTGAAAAAGTGGCACCCGCTCCAGGCCACCGTCAATCACCACATTCACACCATCCACGGTAATGCTCGATTCGGTGATGGCGGTGGAGACGATAATGCGCTGTTTCGATGTATTCGCCGCCAAGGCTGCCTGCTGTTCAGCAATACTCATTCTGCCGTGCAGCGGCCGAATCGCCAGATGGGGCAGCTTTTTTTCCAGCGCCTGAACCAAGCGATTAATTTCGGCGACACCGGGCAAGATTACCAGTATGCCTTGAGTACCAGGCAGTGATAGCGCTTCCTCAACCACCCGAAGTGCGTGGCTAATGCTCTCCTCACCACTCAGGGAAGGACGATAAGCCGTCGCCACAGGATACTGACGCCCATGGCACTCAATAACAGGTACTTGCTCGCCCAACACCCGCTTGAGCGCTTCGACATCCAAGGTTGCAGACATCACCAGTAGGCGCAAATCATCGCGAATACTGGTCTGCACATCCAGCGTTAGCGCCAATCCCACATCAGCTTCTAAACTGCGTTCATGGAACTCATCAAAAATGATCCCGGCAACGCCTTCTAACAGCGGGTCATCTTGCAGCATGCGAGTGAGTACGCCCTGGGTGACTACTTCCAAGCGGGTTTGCGCGCTCACACAGCTATCACCGCGCATGCGATACCCCACCGTTTGGCCAACGTCTTCACCCAATTGCCGGGCCATAAAGCTGGCTGCCAAACGCGCAGCTACACGACGAGGCTCAAGTAACAGTAGTTTTTGCCCTTTGACCCACTCTTCTTCAAGTAAACAGAGCGGCACGCGGGTGGTTTTACCCGCCCCGGCTGGGCAATCAGCATCAGCCGATTATGGGTAGTCAAGATGGTTTTAAGCGGATCAAGATACTGATCAATAGGCAAAGCGCTCATGTGAAGGTCACTTTTCCACACTGTGAGCGTCTGCACTGCTTTTAGGTGCAGAATTATTGGGCGCGGGTGAAGTAACGCCGCAGCCTTTTAGAATAACGTGCTCAAGAAAGCTGGAGATGGATTCAAGGTCATCCTCGGTTAACGCATCGCGGCCTAGAATACCGCTGACCTGGGCACTATATTCAGTGTAGTGCTGGGTGGCAGACCAAATCAGGAAAATAAGCCAGCGCGGATCGACAGCATCCATTTTTCCCTGGGCTGACCACTGGCGAATGATCGCGGCACGAGAGGAGACCCAATCGCGTAACTCGCCGCCCAGATAATCACTTAAGAAGGGAGCACCGGCTAAAATTTCCGCCGCAAAAAGTTTTGAGCCTTCGGGATAGCGCTGCCCCAGCACCATTTTAGTGCGAATAAAGTCACTGAGTACCGTCGCGGGATCACTATCAGGAGTAATGTCTTCAAGCACTTCGTTCCAGCGGCGCATCATGCGGTTAAGCAGTCGCACATAAAGCGCTTGCTTACTGCCCATGTAGTACAAAATATTGGCTTTGGGGAGACCGACTCGATCAGCGATCATTTGCAAGCTCGCCCCGCGGTAGCCGTGCTGAGAGAACACCTCCTCAGCGGCCACCAGAATACTTGTTTCTATTCTTTCCCGGCTAGGGCTTTCATGAGTGGCAGAGACGGCGGTCATTAACAGTATTCCCCAATAGCGTGAGTGATTGTTAGCTTGAATGTTTAATTACACATGAATGCTTAGCTGGGTGAGAAGATAGACTGGACTGCCCCAAAAGTTAGCATTTCACACCAGCTTGCCCCACTCCTGTGCAGTGAGCAAATACTTGCAAGGTAGGGCGTTTTGTCCCAAGCTCAACCTATATTGACCGATCGGTCAAAAAAATTCCGGTCTATACAATAACAGTGGAGTTCGGCATGGCAACGATGACGTTCCTGCTCAATGGTACCCCTCAGCGGTGTAACGTTTCACCCGACGCCAGTATTTTAACGCTACTGCGCGAGCATTTGGCCCTAACGGGCACCAAAGAGGGCTGCGCTTCCGGTGACTGTGGCGCCTGCACCGTGGCGATTGGCGAGTCAACGGCTGGTAGCCAAAAGTTTACCAGCGCTAACGCCTGTATTACGCCCGCTCACCAGCTACAGGGCAGGCACTTGGTCACCGTTGAAGGGTTATCGGAAAAAGGTCGCCTACACCCAGCCCAGGAAGCGATGATCGAATGCCATGGCAGTCAGTGTGGTTTTTGTACGCCAGGTATAGTTATGTCACTTTTCACCTTGCATAGCGATCTTACTCAACGCCCTACTCCCCTTTTACAAGAACTATCACCTGAACGCCTAGAAGCCGCTCTGGGCGGTAATTTGTGCCGCTGCACCGGCTATCGTCCTATCCGCGATGCGGCGCTGCGTATGAATGATACGCCCTATGAGCGCCCTCAGTGGTTCGACGCGACGTTGCCAGCGTCAGAAAGCGACACTCAGACCGCTGATTCGGCAGGAACTGCGCCATTTTTTGCTCAGCCAGCGTCTTTGGAAGAGCTAACGCAATTGCGTCGCGCAACTCCCCAGGCGCGCTTGGTGGCAGGCGGTACTGATCTTTGGTTGGAGATCACTCAGCGCTTGGCGCCGCTTGATCAGTTGATTGACGTTTCCCGGGTTGCCGAGCTATTGACGGTTGAAGAGGCTACCCATGGACATCAAACCGGCTGGTGGATAGGCGCCGGGTTACCTATACCCAGCTCGAACCGCTATTTGAAAAGCACTTTCCTGCGTTTGCTCACCTGCTGCACCGGCTTGGCTCCCAGCAAATTCGTAATCGGGGAACGCTGGGTGGCAATATCGCCAATGCCTCACCTATTGGTGATACGCCACCCGTGCTACTTGCCTTGGGAGCTCAGGTGGAACTTGCCAGCACAAACGGCAAGCGTTGCTTAGCGCTGGAGGATTTCTTCCTCGATTACAAAAAGACCGCTTTAGCGGCTGATGAAGTCGTTTCGCGGATTTTCATTCCGCAGCCGGTTGAGGACAGTCAATTACGCGTTTGGAAGTTATCCAAGCGTCGCGAAGATGATATCTCCGCGCTACTCGGTGCCTTTAGCTACCGCATTGAACAAGGCACCTTGCACGATGTACGCATCGCTTTTGGGGGAATGGCCGCTATTCCCAAGCGCGCACAAGCTGCCGAAGCTGCGCTGGAAGGGTGCACCATCAGCGTGGAAGCTTTTCGCGCCGCTCAGCAGGCACTTGATGACGACTTCCAGCCCATGAGTGATGTGCGGGGCAGTCAGCATTATCGCCGGCAAGCTGCCAAGAACCTGCTTGAACGTCTCTATCTTTCTCTCTTAGCGCCCGACCACGAGGTGATGCTCCATGCGTACGCTCACTAAACTGGACGGCGATAGCAGCCGTGCTCGCCGTGAACTACACGACCACATCCAAGGCTCAGGGCCCCTGGCACGTCATACGGTGGACAGTAATGACCAGCGACAGGCGGGAAGCGCAAGTTTTCACGAAAGTGCTGAAAAGCACGTCACCGGCAAGGCCGCTTATATTGACGACTTGGTACTCCCCGCAGATGCCCTGCATGTGGCGCTTGGCCTATCGCCCGTCGCCCACGGCACCTTAACGCAGCTTGATCTCAGCAAGGTGAAAGAGGCACCAGGGGTAGTCGATGTGATTACCTTTCATGAAGTGCCAGGGCATACCGATATCGGGCCGGTCTTTCCGGGCGATCCCATTTTTGTCGATCAAGCGATCAGCTACGCAGGCCAATGCCTCTTCGCCGTTGCCGCAACGTCGCTGCAGGCCGCACGTCGTGCCGTCAAGCTAGCCGCCATTAGCATAGACGAGCAACCTGCCAGTTTAGATCCGGTGGCCGCAACGGAGCGTGAGGAGTTTGTGCGCCCGACTCATGTGCAGACCCGTGGTGATTGGCAGCAGGCGCTTGATCAAGCGGAACAACTGATTGAGGGTGAGCTATTCGTCGGTGGCCAAGAGCACTTCTATCTGGAAGGCCAGGCCTGCGTGGTTCACCCCACCGAGGATGAGGGCGTTGTCGTCCATACCTCCAACCAGCACCCCAGCGAAACCCAGAAGCTGGTGGCGGAGGTGCTCGATATTCCTTTTCATGCCGTGACCGTAGAAGTGCGCCGTATGGGTGGTGGCTTTGGTGGCAAAGAGACTCAGGCCTCCCCCTGGGCGTGTATAGCCGCGATTATTGCCCACCGCACAGGCAAGACGGTGCGACTCCGCTTACCGCGCAGTGAAGATATGCGCGCCACGGGTAAACGCCACCCTTTCCATAACCGCTATCGACTCGCCATTGATGCTGAGGGCGTTATTCAGGGTGGTGAGATTACGGTGATCGGTGACTGCGGCTACTCGCCGGATCTTTCCGACGCTATCGTTGATCGCGCTATGTTCCACGCCGACAACACCTACTCGCTGGGGGACGCTCAGGTAGTCGGTCATCGAGCAAAAACCCATACCGCCTCTAATACCGCATTCCGGGCTTCGGTGGCCCCCAAGGGATGATGATTATCGAAGCGGCCATGGATGATATTGCCCGCCAGATTGGCGAAGATCCACTGACCGTACGTAAGCGCAACTTCTACCGCGATGGCCGCGAGGTGACCCATTACGGCCAGCAGGTCGACCAGCGACAACTCCTACATACGCTCGTTGAAACCCTCGAAAGCGACAGCGATTACTGGACACGGCGCAAAGCGGTCAGTGACTTCAACGCCACCAGCCCTATCATTAAAAAAGGACTGGCACTTACCCCGGTTAAATTTGGCATTTCGTTTACCGCCCAGCACCTTAATCAGGCGGGTGCTCTTCTGCATGTTTACACTGACGGCAGCGTGATGATCAATCACGGCGGTACCGAGATGGGCCAAGGGCTACATACTAAAATTTGTCAGGTAGTGGCTCGGGAGCTGGGCCTGGATCTGGAGAAGGTACGCATTACCGCTACGCGAACCGATAAAGTCCCCAATACCTCCCCTACCGCTGCCTCTAGCGGTGCTGACTTAAACGGTATGGCCGCGCGGGATGCCGCCAGCAAACTGCGAGAACGTCTGTTTGATTTTGCCGCCGAGCACTATTCAGAGGGCTTGGATCGCGAAGGGATGCGCCTGGAAGATGGCATGCTAGTGGCCGGGTTCAGCGAAAGCGAGCGCCGCATACCTTGGGGTGAGTTGGTGCAAACAGCCTACCTCAATCGCATATCGCTATCTGAAAAAGGCTTCTACGCCACACCGCTTATTCACTATGATCGTTCAGTTGGTCAAGGTCGGCCCTTCTACTACTACGCATTTGGCGCGGCAGTGGCAGAAGTAAGCGTGGATACCTTGAGTGGGGAGTATCAGGTCGATCGTGTCGATATCTTGCACGACGTGGGAGACTCACTAAACCCAGCCATTGATATTGGTCAGGTGGAGGGCGGTTTTATTCAAGGAATGGGCTGGTTGACCAGTGAAGAGCTTAAGTGGAACGACAAAGGCGTGCTTGTCAGCGATGGCCCGGCGACCTATAAAATCCCTACCTTTGGCGACCTACCGCCCGTCTTCAATGTCGCGCTAATGGAAGGCCATCCCAATTCGATGGCCAGTCTCTACCGTTCAAAAGCAGTCGGTGAGCCCCCTTTAATGCTCGGCATCAGTGTGTGGTCAGCGCTGCGTGATGCGCTATCCAGCCTTACTGGTTACGCCATCTCTCCTCACTTAGATACACCGGCCACACCAGAGCGGGTCATGCTGGCAGCCAACGCTATCAGGAAGAAAGTGCTGTGAGTTCTAGTCAAAACCCAGAAAGCTGGCATGCGGCGTTACACCGCCTACAGCGCGACGGCATACCGCATGTATTAGCCACTCAGGTAACCAGCGCAGGCTCCACTCCCCGGGAGCCTGGCGCACGCATGGTGATCACCAACGATGCGATCTTCGATACACTAGGTGGCGGTACCTTTGAGTGGCAAACCATTACCGCTGCACGTGCTTGTTTGACAGAAAAACGCTATGGCCTCAGTTTGGAAGCCTTCTCTTTGGGCGGACGAAGCGGCCAGTGCTGTGGTGGGTTCGTTAATATCCTATTGGAAGCCTTTCCAGGCACTACAACGCACATAGCGATCTTTGGTGCAGGGCACGTAGGGCAGCAACTGGTAAAGCTAAGTGCGCCGCTTCCCTGGCAATTACACTGGTACGATAGCCGAAGCGATGCGTTTGCCGAGCAGTACCATCAGCAGCAGCCGCGACTTAGCTGTTATTCACTCCAAGATGCACAGCAAAGTGTTGCCGCCTTACCTGCTGATAGCCACGCACTGGTATTGACGCACAACCATGACGAAGACTATGCGCTGATCAAAGCGCTGATCGCGCGCGATGACATCGCGTCGATTGGGCTAATTGGTTCTGACAGCAAATGGGCAAGCTTTGAAGGACGCCTTAAGCGCGATGGTTACTCCGCCGATCAAATTGCGCAGGTGCGATGCCCTATCGGCCACATCCACGCCACTAAGCTGAGTAATAAAACGCCCTATGCGATTGCTTTAACGGTGGTGGCTGAACTGCTTTGGCTAACGGACACGCCCTCTTCGCAAGAAAACCGTGGCCTTGACCCCCAGGCAGTGCGAACGCTAATGACCGATTCTCCGACGACCCCGAGTTGATATGACTTCTTCTACCGATACGTTCATTCGTGCTGAATTGATTAGTTTTGCCCGTGACCCTGGCGATGGCAATACACCTGAACCGGGCAGCTTAGAGCATTACGGCGACGGACTGCTCTGGTTGAAAGGCCAGCATATTCATGCCGTCGGCCATTTCACCGAACTCTCACCTTTGCTACCCAAAGGGGCTGACGTTCTTGATTATCGTGACAAGCTGATTATGCCGGGGTTTATCGATACCCATGTGCACTATGTGCAGCTGGATATCATGGCTTCTTATGGCCGCCAACTGCTTGACTGGCTAAACGACTACACCTTTCCTGAAGAGTGTCGCTTTGCTAATCATGTCCATGCTGAAGCGCTGTCTAATGCTTTTTTGGATGAAATGCTACGTGCGGGCACTACCACTGCCCAGGTATTCGGCTCTAGCCACCCCGGCTCCGTAGATGCATTTTTCACCGCCTGCCAAAAACGCCAGCTGCGCATGCTGGTGGGTAAGGTATTGATGGATCGTAATGCGCCAGAGGCGCTGATGGACGGTGCATCTGGCATTGCTGACAGCGAGCGACTGATTGAAGACTGGCACGGCAATGACCGCCTGGGCTATAGCGTCACCGCGTTTTGCGCCGACTTCAACTAAGACGCAAATGGACGCTGCCGGCGCTCTCTTACGTAATGATCCTAGCCTTTGGTTACAGACCCACTTAGCTGAAAACAGTGGCGAGTTAGACTGGGTAGCCGAACTTTTTCCTGGTAGCCGCGACTACTTGGCTGTGTATGAGGAGGCAGGCTTAGTCGGGCCCCGCAGCACCTTCGCTCATGGTATTCACCTCGATAACGGCATGCGCAAACGCTTGGCGGATCGAGGAGCCAATATTGCCTTTTGCCCCAGCTCCAATCTTTTTCTGGGTAGCGGGTTATTCGACCGCGAAGCAGCCAAACAGACGGGCATGGCATATACGTTTGCCAGCGATATCGGCGCAGGCACTGATTTATCAGGATTTGGAACGCTTAAAGCGGCCTATCAAGTGGGTCAACTAGGCGGACAGCCCCTTACCGCATGGCAGGGCTTTTATGGCTTAACCATGGGTAATGCAAAAGCTCTCTCGTTGGATAGCCACATCGGTCAGTTGGCGCCTACCCTTGAGGCTGACTTTGTGGTGATTGACACCCAGGCAACATCGCTACTCTCTCGACGAATCAATCACTGCACCACGCTTGGTGAGCGGCTGTTTGCACTCATGATGCTGGCGGACGACCGCGCTATTTATGAAACCTGGGCAGGCGGGCAGTGCCAGCATCGAAGGGATGTATAAAAGTGAGGCGTGAGGCGTGAGGCGTGAGGCGTGAGGCGTGAGGCGTGAGGCGTGAGGCGTGAGGCGTGAGGCGTGAGGCGGAACAGGATATTCTGGGCGATAGCCATTCACCAACGTTTCCTGCTCACGATTCACGACTTACCCTTTACTGCTCACCATATACTCCTCACACCTCACCGTTTACCCCTCACAACCTCCCCCTCACGCAAAAAAAAATCCCCCAAGGCATCAGCCCTGGGGGATTTTTCATAATAAGTGCCTGACGATGACCTACTCTCGCATGGGGAGACCCCACACTACCATCGGCGCTAAGCGGTTTCACTTCTGAGTTCGGCAAGGGATCAGGTGGTTCACGCGTGCTATGGTCGTCAGGCGTAACTGTTAATGTACATCATGCTGACTAGCGTTTTGCTATCTTGTGATCGTCTCATCGCCTGCGCCCTGGCGTTATGTCGCTTGGGCCACACGCTGCGTATCCGGCGTTTAATGTTCGTCATCATTACGACCAGACCCCTTGGGTGTTATAGGGTCAAGCCTCACGGGCCATTAGTACACGTTAGCTCAACGCCTTGCAGCGCTTCCACACCGTGCCTATCAACCAGCTGGTCTCGCTGGGCCCTTCAGGAGGCTCTAGGCCTCAGGGATGTCTCATCTTGAAGGGGGCTTCCCGCTTAGATGCTTTCAGCGGTTATCCCGTCCGACCATAGCTACCCGGCAATGCCACTGGCGTGACAACCGGAACACCAGAGGGTCGTCCACTCCGGTCCTCTCGTACTAGGAGCAGCCCTTCTCAAACATCCAACGCCCACGGCAGATAGGGACCGAACTGTCTCACGACGTTCTAAACCCAGCTCGCGTACCACTTTAAATGGCGAACAGCCATACCCTTGGGACCGACTTCAGCCCCAGGATGTGATGAGCCGACATCGAGGTGCCAAACACCGCCGTCGATGTGAACTCTTGGGCGGTATCAGCCTGTTATCCCCGGAGTACCTTTTATCCGTTGAGCGATGGCCCTTCCATACAGAACCACCGGATCACTAGAACCTGCTTTCGCACCTGCTCGACGTGTCTGTCTCGCAGTCAAGCACCCTTATGCTCTTGCACTCAATGCACGATGTCCGACCGTGCTGAGGGTACCTTCGTGCTCCTCCGTTACTCTTTAGGAGGAGACCGCCCCAGTCAAACTACCCACCACACACTGTCCTCGATCCGGATAACGGACCTGAGTGAGAACGCCAATGATGCCAGGCTGGTATTTCAAGGTTGGCTCCCTCCGAACTGGCGTCCAGAGTTCAAAGCCTCCCAGCTATCCTACACAGGCAACATCAGCGTCCAGTGTGAAGCTATAGTAAAGGTTCACGGGGTCTTTCCGTCTAGCCGCGGGTACACCGCATCTTCACGGCGATTTCAATTTCACTGAGTCTCGGGTGGAGACAGCGTGGCCATCATTACGCCATTCGTGCAGGTCGGAACTTACCCGACAAGGAATTTCGCTACCTTAGGACCGTTATAGTTACGGCCGCCGTTTACCGGGGCTTCAATCAAGAGCTTCGCCTTGCGGCTAACACCATCATTTAACCTTCCGGCACCGGGCAGGCGTCACACCCTATACGTCCGCTTGCGCGTTAGCAGAGTGCTGTGTTTTTAATAAACAGTTGCAGCCACCTGGTATCTTCGACCGGTTCGGGCTAGGAGAGCAAGTCTCTTCACCCTATGCCGGCGTGCCTTCTCCCGAAGTTACGGCACCATTTTGCCTAGTTCCTTCACCCGAGTTCTCTCAAGCGCCTTGGGATTCTCACCCTGACCACCTGTGTCGGTTTGGGGTACGGTCGCACATGATCTGAAGCTTAGAGGCTTTTCCTGGAAGCGTGGCATCAGTGACTTCCTGACCGTGGTCAGTTCGTCTCGTGTCTCGGCTTTAAGACCCCGGATTTACCTAAGGTCTCGGCCTACTCACTTTCACCAGGACTACCAACGCCTGGCTCACCTAGCCTTCTTCGTCCCCCCATCGCAACCATGTCCGGTACGGGAATATTGACCCGTTTCCCATCGACTACGCCTTTCGGCCTCGCCTTAGGGGCCGACTCACTCTGCTCCGATTAGCGTCGAACAGAAACCCTTGGTCTTCCGGCGAGGGAGTTTTTCACTCCCTTTATCGTTACTCATGTCAGCATTCGCACTCGTGATACCTCCAGCGAACTTCTCAATTCACCTTCATTGGCTTACACGACGCTCCTCTACCGCTCATTCCTAAGAATGAACCCGTAGCTTCGGTACCTGGTTTAGCCCCGTTACATCTTCCGCGCAGGCCGACTCGACTAGTGAGCTATTACGCTTTCTTTAAAGGATGGCTGCTTCTAAGCCAACCTCCTAGCTGTCTGAGCCTTCCCACATCGTTTCCCACTTAACCAGGATTTCGGGACCTTAGCTGACGGTCTGGGTTGTTTCCCTTTTCACGACGGACGTTAGCACCCGCCGTGTGTCTCCCACGCTCTACTCACCGGTATTCGGAGTTTGCCTCGGGTTGGTAAGTCGGGATGACCCCCTAGCCGAAACAGTGCTCTACCCCCGGCGGTACTACGTGAGGCGCTACCTAAATAGCTTTCGAGGAGAACCAGCTATCTCCGAGCTTGATTAGCCTTTCACTCCGATCCACAAGTCATCCAAATCTTTTTCAACAGATCCTGGTTCGGGCCTCCAATTGATGTTACTCAATCTTCACCCTGCTCATGGATAGATCGCTCGGTTTCGGGTCTATATCCAGCGACTGTGTCGCCCAGTTAAGACTCGGTTTCCCTACGGCTCCCCTATACGGTTAACCTCGCCACTGAATATAAGTCGCTGACCCATTATACAAAAGGTACGCAGTCACAGAACAAGTCTGCTCCTACTGCTTGTACGCACACGGTTTCAGGATCTATTTCACTCCCCTCTCCGGGGTTCTTTTCGCCTTTCCCTCACGGTACTGGTTCACTATCGGTCAGCCAGGAGTATTTAGCCTTGGAGGATGGTCCCCCCGTCTTCAGTCAAGGTTTCTCGTGCCCCGACCTACTCGATTTCACATGATCAGATTTTCGACTACGGGGCTATCACCCGCTACGGCCACGCTTCCCAGCGTGTTCGCCTAATCAGTCTCATGCTTAAGGGCTGGTCCCCGTTCGCTCGCCGCTACTAGGGGAATCTCGGTTGATTTCTTTTCCTCAGGGTACTTAGATGTTTCAGTTCCCCTGGTTCGCCTCGTACACCTATGTATTCAGTGCACGATACTCATCTTATGATGAGTGGGTTTCCCCATTCAGAAATGCCCGGGTCACAGGTTGTTGCCACCTCACCGAGCCTTATCGCAGGCTACCACGTCTTTCATCGCCTCTGGCTGCCTAGGCATCCACCGTGTGCGCTTCATTGCTTGACCCTATAACCCGAAGGAGTCTGGATCTCGCAATGATCACGTTTCATTTTGCCGGATACGCTTGAGACGTATCACAATTTAAGACCACTTCTTGCGAAGTGTTCTTGTCAGCATGATATACATTGTTAAAGAGCAGCTGTTCAATGAACAGTGATAAGCGGCATTCTGTAGCTATAACAACACTTATAGCGACTACAGCGCAGCGACTTATCAATGGTCACGAAACATTCACAAACGGTATTGAAGATTAAACAGGGTAGTAACGTAATGGTGGAGCCAAGCGGGATCGAACCGCTGACCTCCTGCGTGCAAGGCAGGCGCTCTCCCAGCTGAGCTATGGCCCCATCTAGTCACTCTTAGTCACACTCACCTCTGGCCAACTTTATTTAGCGCAAGGCATTTTATGACGACGCATAGCCTGCTATGCGAGTTATAAAATAACGCAGCGATAGATAAAATTTGGTGGGTCTGGGCAGACTTGAACTGCCGACCTCACCCTTATCAGGGGTGCGCTCTAACCAACTGAGCTACAGACCCAAGAGGGGATCGTGCTTTTACCGTTTGCTCTATATCTGATCAGGTAATTCATTGTGGACGCTTACTAACGCGTGACGCATCGTTTAAGGAGGTGATCCAGCCGCAGGTTCCCCTACGGCTACCTTGTTACGACTTCACCCCAGTCATGAACCACACCGTGGTGATCGCCCTCTTGCGTTAGGCTAACCACTTCTGGTGCAGTCCACTCCCATGGTGTGACGGGCGGTGTGTACAAGGCCCGGGAACGTATTCACCGTGACATTCTGATTCACGATTACTAGCGATTCCGACTTCACGGAGTCGAGTTGCAGACTCCGATCCGGACTGAGACCGGCTTTAAGGGATTCGCTGACTCTCGCGAGCTCGCAGCCCTTTGTACCGGCCATTGTAGCACGTGTGTAGCCCTACCCGTAAGGGCCATGATGACTTGACGTCGTCCCCACCTTCCTCCGGTTTGTCACCGGCAGTCTCCTTAGAGTTCCCCATTACGTGCTGGCAAATAAGGACAAGGGTTGCGCTCGTTACGGGACTTAACCCAACATTTCACAACACGAGCTGACGACAGCCATGCAGCACCTGTCTTACAGTTCCCGAAGGCACACCAGAATCTCTTCCGGCTTCTGTAGATGTCAAGGGTAGGTAAGGTTCTTCGCGTTGCATCGAATTAAACCACATGCTCCACCGCTTGTGCGGGCCCCCGTCAATTCATTTGAGTTTTAACCTTGCGGCCGTACTCCCCAGGCGGTCGACTTATCGCGTTAACTTCGCCACAAAGTGCTCTAGGCACCCAACGGCTGGTCGACATCGTTTACGGCGTGGACTACCAGGGTATCTAATCCTGTTTGCTACCCACGCTTTCGCACCTCAGTGTCAGTGTCAGTCCAGAAGGCCGCCTTCGCCACTGGTATTCCTCCCGATCTCTACGCATTTCACCGCTACACCGGGAATTCTACCTTCCTCTCCTGCACTCTAGCCTGACAGTTCCGGATGCCGTTCCCAGGTTGAGCCCGGGGCTTTCACAACCGGCTTATCAAGCCACCTACGCGCGCTTTACGCCCAGTAATTCCGATTAACGCTTGCACCCTCCGTATTACCGCGGCTGCTGGCACGGAGTTAGCCGGTGCTTCTTCTGCGAGTGATGTCTTTCCTACCGGGTATTAACCGATAGGCGTTCTTCCTCGCTGAAAGTGCTTTACAACCCGAGGGCCTTCTTCACACACGCGGCATGGCTGGATCAGGGTTGCCCCCATTGTCCAATATTCCCCACTGCTGCCTCCCGTAGGAGTTCGGGCCGTGTCTCAGTCCCGATGTGGCTGATCATCCTCTCAGACCAGCTACGGATCGTTGCCTTGGTAAGCCATTACCTTACCAACTAGCTAATCCGACATAGGCTCATCCAATAGCGGGAGCCGGAGCCCCCTTTCTCCCGTAGGACGTATGCGGTATTAGCCTGGGTTTCCCCAGGTTATCCCCCACTATCGGGCAGATTCCTATGCATTACTCACCCGTCCGCCGCTCGTCAGCGGGTAGCAAGCTACCCCTGTTACCGCTCGACTTGCATGTGTTAGGCCTGCCGCCAGCGTTCAATCTGAGCCATGATCAAACTCTTCAGTTTAAGATCTATGCGGTTCTTACCTGCCACCCGAAAGCGACAGAAGCGAACCAAACTTGGCTCAAGGTTCAAACGAATTCATTCAAAACAGATCCCAAAGGACGAATCCTTTAAAACCTTATTGCTTGAGTCGCTTGCCTTGATATTTGGTGATTTGTCACCAACATCAGCAAGCGCCCACATGAATTACCTGATCAAATTGTTAAAGAGCTAGTCGATGAGGCCGTGCCCCGTTGACGTGTGCGTATACTACCCGATTCACCGCCAGGGTCAACAGCGATTTGAATATTTATGAGTAAAAACCTAGCACTGCATCTGATTAAAACAGCGCCTAGTCTGTGTGACTAGGCGCTGTAATGCTATACCCCAGCTAAACGAGCGAGAAGTTCTTCGCGTCGGCCTGGGCTAGTAAAGGCTTCCTCAATGGCGTTGCGGGTTATCTGACGAAAACCGCCTCATCCCAGTCAAACGCATCGGCGCAAGCAATGTGATTGGTCAACATACCGCCACCAAAATAGGCGGGGTCATCCGAACTAATGGTTACTTTGAGCCCTTCAGCCAAAAGCTTGGGCAGCGGATGATCACGCAAATCCTCTACTACCTTTAAGCTGACGTTTGAAAGTGGGCAAACCGTTAGAACAATCTGTTCACTGCGCAAACGCTCAACTAGCACATCACTTTCTAAACAGCGCACCCCGTGATCAATGCGCTGAACATCAAGGATATCCAGGGCTTCTTTAATATAGTCTGCGGGGCCTTCCTCCCCGGCATGGGCCACGCGCACAAGCCCAAGCTGCTTAGCGCGCTTAAACACCTCAACAAATTTTACCGGTGGGTTGTTTTGTTCAGCGCTATCCAGACCGATGGCATCTAGCATTTTCCAATAGGGAGCGGCTTGCTCAAGTACATGCAACGCCTCCTCTGCGGGACGGTCGCGGAGAAAAGCCATAATCATGCCGATAGAGAGGTCGAGGTTATCCTCTGCCTCCTGCTTAGCTTTTAATAGCCCAGCCATTACCACTTCAAGCGGCACACCACGCTGTAGGTGCGCCTGGGGGTCAAAGTGCATGTCGATATGCACAACACCCTCCTCCCGCGCGCGCTTGAAATAATCCATCGCCAGGTCGTAAAAATCTTCCTCGTTACGCAGCACGCTCATGCCCTGAAAATAGAGATTCAGGAACCCCTGCAGATCATTGAAGTGGTAAGCATCTTTGGCTTCTTGAACTGTCGTATAGGGCAGCTCAATCCCATTACGCTGTGCTAGTGCAAACATTAGCTCTGGTTCCAGCGAGCCTTCGATATGCAAATGGAGCTCTACTTTAGGAAGATTGCGTAAAAATTCGTGCATGGAGGGCTCCTGGCTATCTCTTATCAATTAATCAATATCGCTCATTACCGATTCTTTAAGTGCGAACTGGCTAAGTCTACCGGCATCTAAATGCCAGTGGTACTCGACCCCAGGCAATGGGTTCAGTGAACCAACTTGATGGACAAAGAATATAACCGTTCGATTAAGCAGCCATTGATCCAGGGAAGCCGCAAGGTGGTTTGCCGTCACCGCATCAACGCCTGCAAATGGCTCGTCAAGAATCACCACTTGAGGACTGCAAAGCATTAGCCGTGCTAATGCCAAACGCCGACCTTGACCACCCGATAGCTGCTGGCCTTTTTCGCCCACCGACGTGGCTAAGCCTTTCGGCAGTTGCTCAACCCAACCATCCAAGGCAACGGCCTTCAATACCTCCCAGAGGTTTTCATCGCTTGCGGTGGGGTTGGCAATACGCAGGTTCTCAGCAATAGAGGCATCAAACAGATCCACCTGCTGAGTGAGCATAGCAAAGTGATTAGCACGGCTTTCGACCGAGAGCTGCCACACTGGCACGCCACCCACCATCGCCTCACCCTGAGTTGCTTGTAAGCGTCCCATCAACACACTGGCTAAAGACGATTTTCCGGCACCAGAATTGCCGGTAATCACCGCTCGCTTTCCAGCGGGTAGTTGAAAATTAATACACCTTAGCGCGGGCTCTAATGTTTGCGCATAGCGCAGAGAGAGCTGATTAACCTGAACGCTGAGATCAACATCTTCAGGTAGCGTAACAACAGGGGCAGCCGACGATGAATCGCTGGTTAGCGCATTTAACCGACGCACCGCTGCATAGCTAGCGCCCAGCTTGATAAAGCTAGCAGGTAGTGCGATAAACGCCTCATTCACCCCCAGCACTATCAATGCAACCATCACCAAAACAGGGCCCGTGACCAGCTGCTGGCTAAATACCAGGCTAGCGAACCACATAACTGCCACTACCATTAATCCGCTTATGACACTCACCAGGCAGTTTATTAGCGCCGCTTTACGCCCCAAGCGGCGCTGATTGCCGAACGCTTGCTGCTCTTGAGTCGCGATCATCGTCCGGTGCCACTGGGTCGTTTGATAGCTCATCAACTCGGCCGAGGCCTGTACTTGGTCGACCACTAGGCGGCGCAACGACTGCTGGTCAACCACCTGCTGATAGCTTTGCGAAAATCCCCAGGCAGCCGCTAACAAGGTCGCTACCAGCCAGAGCAAGCCCAGCGTCACCGCCATCAGCACGGCAATGCTGGGTAACCAAATAGCCACAAAAAGCGACACAGCCAATACACCAAGCAGCGCCACCAATGGTGGCACCAAGAGTCGCAGATAAAAATTATCCAGGGTGTCGATATCAGCCGTTAAACGGCTCAGCCAGTCGCTGGCACGCTCACCCTGCAAGCGAGCGTCGTCGAAGCGTGTTAAATGGCCGAATACCCGATAACGCAAGTCGGCAAGCAGCGTTAACACCGTATTATGGTTATACAGACGCTCAACATAGCGCGCGATAGTGCGCGCCAAGGCGAAGAAACGAATGCCACCACCGGGAACATAAACATCGAGCCGCGCAGGAATACCCAGCGCTAAAGCGATACCGGTCAAAGCACTAGCGGTAATAAACCAACCCGACAACCCCAGCAGCGCAAGCCCGGCCATCAGGGTGACCCAAACCAGCAAGGCGCCCACCAAAAAGCGCCTGCGGCGGCGCACTAAGAGCAGCAGCCAAGGGCGGAAGTCACGGTAAATAGCCATCATGAGTCCACCTCTACCAGTTCACCCTGTTCAAAAGCCAGATGGCGTTGAGCGGCGGCGATCACGGCCGGATGGTGGGTCGCTATGACCAGGGTGCGCCCCTCTTGGGCAAGCTCAAGCAAAGCAGCCATCACGAACTGCTCTGTCTCTTGATCTAAACTCGCCGTCGGCTCATCTAACAGCACCAACGGCGCATTGCTAAGATACACTCGCGCGAGGGCAAGGCGTTGAGCTTGGCCACCCGATAACCCTACCCCACGCTCGCCGATTAACGTATCCAGACCCTCGGGTAGCTGAGTTAACAGAGGCCCAAAACCAGCGCGATGGAGTGCGGCAAGCATTTCTCCACGGGAAGCTTCGGGCGCCGCCAACCGTAGGTTATCGATCAAACTGCCGTGCAAGAGACAGGGCTGCTGATCCAGCCAGGCATAGCGGCTACTTTCTTGTCGAAGGTACTTGCCAGCGCTTGGGGCGATAAAGCCCGCGAGCAGCGCTAACAGCGTTGACTTGCCGCTACCGGAGACACCGCTAAGCACCACTACCTCACCCTGCTGAATGGTGAGATCGATAGGGCCTATCACTTGCCCACGGCTAGGATAAGCAACGCAAGCAGCCTTTAACTCAATGGCCGACCTATCTGACCGCGGAGCCATATAGTGATGCCCACTCACCAAACTTGGCTGATTGAGGATATTCACCACGCTCTCGGCGGCACCGAGTGCCGCCGCGCGATCATGGTAATGCTGAGAAAGCGTACGCAGCGGTTGGAAAAATTCAGGCGCGAGCAGTAACACCGCTAAGCCCGAAAAAAGCGTCAACGATGCTGCCGGCCCGTACTCGATGTAGCCCAGCAGGCCGAAACCGACATACATAGCCACAACCGCAATCGCGACCGAGGAAAAAACTCCAGCACCGCTGATGAGAGAAAAGCTAACCGAAGGGTACGCATGCTAAGACGCCGATAACCATCCGTGGCATACCAAACATCCTGCTGTGCGGCTGACGTACGGCCAAAAAGCTGCAGTGTGGTCATACCGCGCACACGGTCAATAAAATGCGCTGACAATCGCGATACCGCAACGAACTGGTCGCGATTAAGGCGCTCAGCTCCCATGCCAACCAATGCCATAAAAAGTGGAATAAGCGGTGCAGAAAGCAGCAGGAACAGCGCCACCAGATAATCCAGCCAACCCGCCACCGCCAGAATCAATAGCGGCAAACAGAACGTAATGCGCAGTTGAGGGTAAAAACGCGCAAAATAACCTTCCAGCGCATCTATATGCTCAACCGCCTGATTTGCCAGCGAGCCGCTATGCTGATTGGTAAGCCACACCGGGCCCAAGGCAGACAGTTTATCCAACAGCTGAGCTCTGGCACGCTGTCGAATTCGCAGGCTCGCCTCCAGGCTTAATGTTTCATGCCCCACTGAAAGGCAGCGCGTAACAGCACACTGCCCACCAGAAGGGAAAATATCGGTAATAGAGAAATGGGTGATCGATGATGCACCACTAGCTGATCAATAAGCCACGCAAGCCCAACCACCACGACTATCGTTTGACTACCTGCCAACACGCCACAAAGCGCTGAACCAAGCAGGCGTTTACGCTCTCCCTTAGCCAACGCTTGCAGCCAACTGCGCGGCGTAAGAGAAAGCGTGTCTTCAGTTACCATGAATCAGTGGTATCCCTCGCCTACACGTACCTTGCCGCGGAACACCCAATAGGTCCAGGCGGTATAGGTCAATATAATCGGGATAACGAATACCATACCTACCAGCAGGAACAGCTGTGACTCCGGCGAAGAAGCCGCATCCCACAGCGTATAATCCGGCGGCACGATCACCGGCCATTTACTGACGATCAGGCCTAAATAGGTGAAGACATAAATGCCGATAGTGGCCAGGAAAGGCACCCCTTCACGCCGTTTTTGCACCGAACGGAAAACCACAAAAGCGCAAGCCAAGGCAGCAAATGGGAAAACCCAAATCAGTTGAATATTGCCGAACCAGCGCTCCCAGACCAAAGGATTCACAAACGGCGTCCAGAGGCTAATCACCGCAAAAACAAACAGCACCAGTGCCAGCAGCAGTGGAGTGATTTTATAGGCCCAATCCTGCACATGCCCCTCTGATTTCAGTATTAGCCAAGTTGCTCCTAACAGCGCGTAGCCTGCCATCAAGCCAAGCCCCGTTAGTACCGAGAAAGGCGTTAGCCAGTCAAAGGCACCGCCCACATAGGCAAAATCTTCAACCGGAAAGCCCTGGATATAGGCTCCTACCACGGCACCTTGCGCAAAGGCGGCAACCGCCGACCCCCAGCAAAAAGCGCGGTTCCACCAGCGGCGGTTACGGCGAGATTTAAAGCGAAACTCAAAGGCCACGCCACGGAAGATCAAGCCTGCTAACATTAAGAAAACGCCGATGTAAAGCGCAGGCAAGAACACCGAGTAGACCAGTGGGAAAGCGCCTAATAGCCCAGCCCGCCGAGCACTAGCCATGTTTCATTGCCGTCCCAAATTGGCGCCACCGAATTCATCATCACATCCCGGGCATCTTCATCGGGAGCAAAGGGGTAGAGAATACCCAACCCCAAATCAAACCCATCCATAAGCACATACATCATGATGCCGAAACGATGATGAAGGCCCAAACTAACGTTAGATCAAACATTTCCATGTCTAGCTCCTCACCGGGTCAACGTCATCGTCAAAAGGTGTATGCGCCGCCGACATAGGCCGCATGGGGCGCTTGAAGTTCTCGTCGGTGGTTTCGCGTTCCTCTTCCGGCAGCATGCCGTTACGCACCACACGGGTGAGGTAATAAATGCCCGCGTAAAACACCACGCCGTAGACCAAGGCATAGCCAATCAGCGTAAACAGCGCCATAGGGCCGGTGAGCGACGGGGTTAAGCCCTCGGCATGGGTCATCATGCCGTACACCAACCAAGGAGAACGGCCTGACTCTGTGACGATCCAGCCCGCCAAAACAGCCACAAACGGCATGGGAATCATTGCCGTCAGGCCTTTTAAGAATAGACGTTTGTCATAGATACGCCCTTTGCGGCGCAACACCAGCCCCGTCAGCGCCACCGCAATCATTAGCAGACCAATCCCTACCATAACTCGGAAGCCCCAGAAGACGATCAGCACTGGCGGCTGCTCTTCAGGCGCCGCTTCATTAATCCCCGGCACCTCCCCATCAACAGAGTGAGTCAAGATAATGCTGGCCAAGTTCGGAATAGCCAGCTCAAAGTGGTTGGTTTGTGCTTCCTGGTCAGGAATGGCAAACAGCAGCAGCGGCACATTGCCAGAGGTTTCCCAGTGCCCTTCCATGGCAGCCACTTTAGTCGGCTGGTGCTCCAGGGTGTTTATGCCATGAAAATCGCCGATGACGGCCTGAGTCGGTGCCAAAAAAAGCAGCAGCCAGAGGCACATAGAGAGAGCTCGGCGATTCGCTTCCGGGTCTCGATCGCGCAACAGAAACCAAGCACTCACCCCAGCGACAACGAAGCCACCGGTCAAGAATGAGGCAACGGCCATATGCATAAAGCGGTAAGGAAACGACGGATTAAAGATCGCCTCGCTCCAGGAGGTCACGTGGAAGCGGAAGTCAACTAACTCTACGCCCGCAGGGGTATGCAACCAGCTGTTAGCGGATAGAATCCAGAAAGAAGAAATAAAGGTGCCCACCGCCACCATAATGGCAGCAAATAAATGAACCCCTTGAGGCACCTTACGCGGCCGAATAGCAGGACGCCCAGGAAGGCTGCCTCTAAGAAGAACGCGGTGACAACTTCATAGCTGAGCATGGGGCCGAGGAAATTCGAAGAGGCCTGGGAAAAGTTGCTCCAGTTAGTGCCAAACTGGAATGACATAACGATGCCTGACACCACCCCCATCCCAAAGACAACGGCAAACACCTTTGTCCAGAATAGCGAGAGACGATCCCATGCAGGGTTCTTCGTTGTGAAGAACAGACCATGGAGCAGCGCAATATAAGACGCTAGACCAATCGTAAATACGGGGAAGATAGCGTGAAACGACACAACGAATGCAAATTGCAATCGCGATAAAACCAGCGGATCAAGTTCCATTTCACTCTCCTAAGACCTGAATCGATATCCCATCAATGGGCTAACACAAGCTTAGTTGAGCCTTTATGGCAGTGCACTTTTAGTTATAAGCACTAAGCTTATTTCTTTACGCTAGTTTTTTACACTACTTATTCCTGCGTTACTTTGCTTCACGCAACTTAGCTTCCGTCACTAGCGCCCCTCTTGGACAGCCATTGTATTACAGTAGCCGGATGTCTAAGATGGGTCGCATTGACGCACCAATTACCCTTGCGGTGCGGTATGGCAAAGTAGGCACTATCGCGACATAATAACGACGCTGACCATATAGCTGGTGTACGCGACAAACAGCGCCAGCAGAATCCCCCCCTCCAAGCGATTAATGCGCCGCGGACGACCACGCCAAGAAACGCAAACAGGATCATCAGCAGCGTCATACCGGTCATCACGCTCCAGTCGCGCACGAGCACCTCTCGCCCCGCCTCAATCGGCGCAATGACACCGGCGAGGCCGACCACCGCCAAGCTATTAAACAGGTTAGACCCAACCACGTTGCCTAGCACCATATCGTGCTCTTTTCGACGCAGGGCAGTAATCGAGGAAGCAAGCTCAGGGAGCGACGTCCCGATGGCGACTACGGTCAAACCAATAATCAAATCGCTCACACCAAAGCGCAGTGCAATTTCAACGGCTCCCCACACCAGAAGCCGCGAACTAGCGATAAGCAGCACCAACCCCACCAGCGTCCACATGATGGCTTTACCGCGAGACATCGGCTTGCTATCCAGGGTTTCAGCGACCTCAGACACCAGCGCATCGTCGGACTGATTGCGAGAACGCAGAATGCTCACAACGATAAAGACAACCAATGCCAGCAACAGGCCAACGGCCTCCCAACGCGCGACGAATCCATCCAGCAGCATTAGGCCCGTTGCTAACATGACCAGCATCAATATCGGCATCTCTTTACGGATAACGCTAGAGTGCACCGACAGTGGTGCAACAAGGGCTACCAAGCCGAGAATTAAACCGATATTGGCAATATTTGAGCCATAAGCATTCCCCACCGCCAAACCTGGGTTTCCATCCAGCGCCGCCAGCACGGATACCATCATTTCCGGCGCCGAAGTACCAAACCCAATCACCAGCATACCGATCAATAGGGGTGACAAACCAAGCCAACGAGAGGTTGCCGCCGCGCCGTCGATAAATTTCTCAGCGCTCCAAACCAGTAAGATCAATCCAACTACAACTGCTAATGTGGGAAGCAACATTTCATTTCCTTCATGACATAATGATCGGTACTGTTTTATAGGTTGTGCTTCTGAGCAACACTTCATTGCAACGGCAGTAAGATGCTATTACTAGCAATGCCTGCCACTATATGGCGACACTAGCACGTAAACCTGACGCGGAAGTACGCGGCCAATCAGGTCGAATCTAACTGTTCGCCATTGCGCCGCAGCATCGTTGTCTAAACTAACCCATTGGTCAAGCGGCCAGACTATGTTTTTAAACATTATTTCAGTGACATAGACTTGCTAAAATGCGTGTTTGACATGCTTAATCCGCCACATCCTAGTAGTTTTGCTAGGGGTTCGCACTGAGAGTTTTGGTTTTTGCGCCCACAAAAATTGATTAAGCGCCGTCCACTGCCCGTCAACGCCCCCCTTGTTGACAGCTTGCCGCCTGAGGTTAGAACTCAGCGACGGCGTTTGCGTGCCTGCCACGAATGCGACTGGGTATCCGCGCTACCGCCGTTAAATTCTGGCGAGAAAGCAAGCTGCCCACGCTGCTCACACGTGTTGGTTAAGCGCCATCGCTACCCCGCTCAGCGCAGTATGGCCCTGGCCATCGCCTCGCTTGTCGCACTAATGCTGGCAGTGTCGTTTCCGTTTATTAGCTTTACGGTCAGCGGAGTAAGCAACCGCATCGAGCTGACCCAGACCGCCACCACACTGATTGGCTTTCACCAACCCGTGGTGGCTATCGCCGTTATTATGACCATAGTGGTGCTGCCAGCCGTGTATTTGCTTGGCGTTCTTTGGCTTCAATTTGGACTACTTCGCGATCGCCCCCTGCCCTTTAGTCGCGATATTGCACGCTCACTGGCGCATTTAACGCCGTGGATGATGGCCGATGTCTTTATTATTGGCGCCTTGGTGAGCCTGATAAAAATAGCGGGCCTGGCCGATGTGGAAATAGGTATCTCCTTCTGGGCGTTTTGTGCATTTGCGCTGCTGTTGCTGATGACAAGCCAGTCCCTGGATGCCGATTGGATGTGGTTCTCGCTTGAGGGAGAACCACTGGCTCCCGAAGGTACCCGGACAGGCCTACCCGCTGGTGAACAAGGGCTGACCGGCTGCCCAACCTGCGGACTGATTAACCGCCTATCGCCCAGGGCCGTGGGCATTGCATTCGCTGCCATGAAAAGCTTCATCAGCGTCTTCCTAACAGCTTGCAACGTACTTGGGCACTGCTGGGCGCCTCTGCCATTATGTATATTCCAGCCATATCTACCCCATTATGACCACTACTAGCCTAGGCAACTCCTCGCCTTCTACGATTATTGGTGGCGTTGTTCAACTGATCCAGATGGGCTCCTGGCCGATCGCAGCGGTTATCTTTATCGCCAGTGTTATCGTACCTGTAGGTAAACTCGTTGCGCTAACTTGGCTTTGTTTGGTGGTTAAACGTAGCAGTGCGCTCAATGCTCAAAGTCGCACGCGGCTGTATCGTCTAACAGAGTTTATTGGTCGCTGGTCAATGGTCGATGTCTTCGTGGTGGCTATCTTAGTGGCACTGATTCGCGCAGGCTCCCTGATGTCGATTACGCCAGGCCCTGCGTCGCTCGCCTTCGGCGCCGTGGTTGTGTTAACCATGCTTGCAGCAATGACCTTTGACCCGCGCTTAATTTGGGATACCCCTCTTCCACATCGTCACCCTCTTCTTCGCCGTAAAGCGGCCACCAAGGAACCTGTTGATGGCTAACGAAACAGAATCGTCAAACACTGACCCGATTAACGATCAGGAGCTAAATAAGGCTAAAACATCGCGCCAGACCAGGTTATCGCCCATTTGGGTGGTACCGATCGTCGCGATTGCTATTGGGTTATGGCTGGTTTACGACAATTACGCTAGTCGTGGAACTCAGGTGACGCTGACCATGGAGAGTGCTGAAGGCATTGAGGCGGGCAATACGCTGATTCGCAGCCGTAATGTTGAAGTAGGCCGCGTACAAAGCGTGCGCCTGTCTGACGACCTTTCCCATGCAGTGCTGACCGCTCGTATTCAGCCGGAAGTGGAGGATCTTCTGCGCGAAGATACCCGCTTTTGGGTGGTTAAACCGCGCATTGGCCGTGAAGGTATTAGTGGGTTGGGTACCGTGCTCTCTGGCGCTTATATACAGCTTGAGCCAGGCACAGAGGAAGCACCACGGCGAGAATTCCCCGTTAGCGATATCCCCCTGTTGCACCCGCTGGCCAAGCGGGACTGCGTCTTAGCTTGACGAGCCAGTTAGGTAACTCACTACGCGTCGGTGACCCGGTCTCCTATCAGGGCTACACAGTGGGACGCATCGAAGAAAATAGTTTCGAGCCTGAGTCACGCACCATGCAACATCAGCTATTTATTGAGGAGCCATATACAGACTTAGTCACCGACAGCACTCGCTTCTGGACCTCTAGTGGTGTCGATTTCCGCTTAGACGCCGACGGCGTTCGGGTTAACGTTGAGTCATTGGAAGCGCTGCTGGGTGGCGGCGTTACTTTCGGCGTGCCCGAAGATCTGCCCATGGGTCAGCCGGTTGAAGCCAACACACGGTTCACTCTCTACGCTGATGAGGATGCCGCTCGGGAAGGAACCTTTAATCGTTATTTGGAGTATGTACTGCTGGTCGATGAAACGGTACGCGGACTCTCCAAAGGCGCACCGGTAGAGTTTCGCGGGGTACGCATGGGCACCGTTGCCGCCGTACCCTGGAACTTTACCGCTCCGCAGCCCGACTCACGGGCACGCTTTGCCATCCCCGTACTGATCAGAGTCGAACCTCAGCGCCTAGGGATCGAAAATAGCGATATTAACCTGGAAGAGTGGAAGGCGAGATTCCAACGCATGTTCGGCCTCGGACTACGCGCCTCGCTAAAAAGTGGCAGCCTGTTAACGGGCGCTCTGTTTGTAGACTTGAACTTCCACCGCGACCTTGCCGATGAGTATGTCGCCGAGCGCTTCTCAGATCGAGATGTCTTCCCCACCGTAGCAGGCGGCTTTGCTCAGATACAGGCCCAGGTAACCGATCTACTTGAGAAACTAAACGCCCTTGAGGTTGAACCGCTGTTAACCGGTTTGGATAGTAACCTTCAAGCTTCTGAGAGCATGCTGAATGAGGTTCGCGACGTGAGCGCCTCTCTTAATCAATTGCTCAATGATCCTGAAACCCAGGCTGTGGGCGGCAACCTCAACGCAACCCTGGAGGAATTGCGCAGCACGCTACAGGGCTATCGCCGTCATCGCCGGCCTATCAAGAGCTGACAACCGCCATTGAGCGACTGGATCGCTTGATGCGTGACCTGCAGCCTTTGACTCGCACGCTCAACGACAATCCCAGAGCACTGTTGTTTGATAATCTGGATGCTCAAGACCCCATACCGCGTGCGCCACGTGATTAAGGAGCGAACGATGTTTACATGGATGAGATATTCACTGCTGCTGATCTGCTTGTTGCTATCCGCCTGCGCCAGCAGTGTCACGCCCCCCGCTCGCTATATGCTGCCAAGCGACCCATTGGCTAGCACACCCCGCCAGCCCGAGGGTACGCTTATAGTGAGCGCACCACGGCTAGCCCACTACCTGGATGTCGACGGCATTGTGATGCAGCTAGACGACATTACACTGAATGCCGCTCGGGAACACCAGTGGGCAGAAGGCTTAGGCAGGCAATTAGAGCGGAGAGTGCGCGCCAATCTATCCAAAGCGTTGCCAACACTTAGGGTTATGCGTGGTGAAGGTGATCAATCCAACGCCCTCACCCTGCGCCTGAACGTAGATCAATTCCAGGGCCGCTTTGATGGTATCGCCGTGGCTAGCGGCCAATGGCAATTGCTAAACGATGCCGGCGAGCTGTTAGAGATGGAAACTTTCTATGCCGAAACGCCTCTTGCAGAAGATGGCTATCCCGCCCTGGTGCGTGCATTAAGTGATAGCTGGGATCAAGCTGCCGAACTTATCGCCACTAAAATACGTCAGGGCGATTATTTTGATTAATCAGTGCTTTTCTAAACTGAGTTTGCTGCACTACGCTTAATGCTAACCCTCTCAGGGATGTCAATATGCCAGCTGAACCAAGCCAGACACGGGTCTGCCCGCTGAACAACTACGCGATGCCATTAACGCCCTAATGCATACCGTAACGGCACTGCTTGAGGGCGAACCGACTCAAGGAGTCCTCGAAACGGCTTTAAATAGCCACGATGCTCTGCGCGATCAGTTAGCAGCCCAGGCTCACGATGCCACAACGCTAGCTGCGCTTCAGCGCATTGAGCAGTTTATTACTATTCAAGCTGGGCACTATTATCAAATGGCTAGCGTCGATTTTGATGAACAGCAAAACAGTCGTTTTCTCACCCTCTTTGCGCGACAACTACTGGGGCTCGACGGCATAGGACCAGCCACGGCCCGCCAACTGTTTCAACTTGGTGTTTTCACCCCTGAGCACTTTTTTACATTAGCCCCCAAGGAAGTGGCCCAGCTTGATTTGCCTGCGGCTACTTTAGCGCGGTTAATCCCACTGCATGCCCAGGCCCCATCGCTGGAACGATTCAGCGAAACAAGCTGAGGCCCTATAACCGTGTTACACTACTCGGCTTATTACTGACACGTAGTTTTCTGGTGTGTCCGTGCACACCAGAATGATAGTGCTGCTTGGCGCTATAACCTTCACGTCTCCTGTCACGGTCATCCACGGCTACCCAACGACCATCGCGGCACACTGAATTATCTGGCACACTTCGCTGCCGCGAAGGTGAATCAACCTCGCTTTTTGAACATTACATCTAGTGATAACAGCCACTTACCGGTATTAACTCACTAGGTGACTGCGGAGAACGCATGAGCTTTTCTGAACTTGGCCTGCACGCCGATTTATTACGCGCTGTTACAGCGCAAGGTTACACCGAGCCTACCCCGATACAACGACAGGCTATCCCCGTCGTACTAGAAGGTCGTGACATGCTGGCCAGCGCCCAAACCGGCACGGGTAAAACCGCTGGTTTTACGCTGCCAATGCTGCAACGTCTAAATACCGGCAAACGACCTACAAAGCGTCAGGTACGTGCACTGGTGCTAACCCCTACCCGTGAGCTTGCCGCTCAAGTAGGCGAAAGCGTGTCGACCTACGGTCAACATCTGGCACTGCGCTCCCACATTATTTTTGGTGGCGTTGGCCAGCAGCCTCAAATCGATGCCCTAAAAGCCGGTTTGGATGTACTTGTAGCTACCCCTGGCCGCCTGCTGGATCTTCACCAGCAGGGGCATGTGGATCTCTCCTGCGTTGAGATTTTAGTGCTTGATGAAGCTGACCGTATGCTGGATATGGGCTTCATTCACGACATTAAGCGCCTGCTGCGCCTGGTGCCTAAAAAGCGCCAAAACCTGCTGTTCTCGGCGACATTCTCTAACGAGATCCAAACCCTGGCACAACAGTTGCTGGATAACCCGGCGATGATTGAGGTAGCGCCACGGAATGCCACAGCCGACAAAATTGAGCAGGCCATTTACCGTGTCGACCGCGAGAAGAAGCGCGAACTGCTGGCTCACTTAATTCAACAGAACGGCTGGTTCCAGGTTCTGGTATTTACGCGCACCAAACATGGCGCTAACCGCCTTGCAGAGCAGCTCTCCAAGCAGGACATTCCTTCCATGGCGATCCATGGAAATAAAAGCCAGGGAGCTCGCACTCGCGCGCTAACGGCATTCAAGAGCGGCGACCTGCAGGTACTCGTGGCCACCGATATCGCTGCTCGCGGCCTGGATATCAATGAGTTGCCCCACGTCGTCAATTTTGACCTGCCCAACGTAGCGGAAGATTATGTCCACCGCATTGGCCGCACCGGCCGTGCGGGCAGCAATGGCGAAGCCGTTTCGTTGGTGTGTGTCGATGAAGATGCCCTGCTGGGCAATATTGAGCGGCTAATCAAGCAGAAGCTAACAAAGCACATTGAACCTGGCTTTGAGCCCGACCCCAGTATCAAACCTGAGCCCATCGAGAATGGTCGACGCAACCAACGTCAGCCTCGCGCCAAACGCAAGCCCGAAGGCCAGAGTGCCAATACCGGCGGCGAGCGTAAACGCCGCGCGCGGCGCTAGCTCAGAGCGCAGGAATATGCGAAGGTGTCGCCTTTGCATATTCCAAGCCGCTGTTTCCAGCAGCTATTTTAGCCAATACTTTTCACGGAGTGATTATGGCGTCTTCTCAACTGATGGCCGAGTATCGCCAATGGCTGACGTTCCAACGTCAAGAGCAGCTCAGCCGCGAACATCAAGGGATCGTGCAGCGTTTAGAGGACGCCCGTGCGTCAGCTAATCAGGTGCTTCAAGCCTACCGCAGTATGGCTGAAAAGGCCTCGATCGAAGGGGCCTGCTACCGCACGATTTTCTTGCGCCAACGGGATGACAACCACGCCCTCCCCTGCGAAGGCTGGCTTTTTGTACGCCGAGTACTGAGCGAAGGCAATAGCACCCGCGTACGTGTCACCCTGCTTGAAACTTTTACCCTTGAAGATGGCATCATGGCGCCAGGCGATAAACCTGCTCGCAAGCTTACTTTAGAAATATTTGACCAGTTGAATATGGATAAAGGCATGCGCACAAACGTCAGGGTCGACTGTCTGGACACTCCCCAGGATTACCACTTTATTACGCTACTCGATGCCGTTCGCGGAGACTTGCGTCCCCACCTTAAGTAAGTACTCGTATGGCAACGCGTCGCTCGATTACGTTTATTTTGCTGATGGTCGTGGTGGGGCTTAATTTACGCCCCGCCATGTCTTCGGTTGCCCCACTGCTTACTCGCCTGCAAGAAAGCGCGGGGCTTTCCGCTACCGCTGCGGGGTTACTCACCACGCTACCCGTGCTGTTTTTAGGCCTCTCCGCCCCGCTTGCCCCTGCCCTGGCTAGACGTATAGGCAGTGAACGGGCGCTAAGTTCGGCATTGGCACTACTGGCTGCGGGGTTGGTTTTACGTGGTTTACCTTTCCCCGGTGGGCTCTTTATTGGCTCGGCGATGGCAGGCTGTGCGATCGGCATTGGCGGCACCCTGCTACCGGCCCTGGTTAAGCGTGAACTTCCCGATAGTGCCGACCTGCTTACCGGTTTATACACCATGGCGCTCTGCTTAGGTGGCGCCTTAGGGGCTGGGTTTAGCGTCCCATTAACGCAACTGCTCGGCAGTTGGCAGGCGAGTTTGATGAGCTGGTCACTGCTGGCGCTGTTCGCACTGGTGCTTTGGCACTTCCAAATGCCCCGAACCACAATGACCAACACGCCGACAGCGCCCAAAAGCGGTATTTTACGGCTTCTTAAGCAACCGCTTACCTGGCACGTCATGCTGTTCATGGGCATTCAATCGTCCATGGCGTACATCGTATTTGGCTGGCTGCCTACTCTGCTGGTTGATCGCGGTTATAACGAGGCCGATGCGGGCTGGACAATGGCGGTGTCGATTATGTGCCAGCTAGCCTCCGCGCTAGGCGCGCCCTGGCTTGCACGAATGGGGCGTGACCAGCGTCCCGCGCTATTGGCTGTGCTGCTTAGCACCGCCATTGGCCTATGGATGCTACTTATTGCGCCATTAGTGTGGCAATGGCCAGGCGCCGCTTTACTGAGTATCGGTCAAGGCGGCAGCTTTAGCCTGGCGCTGAGCCTACTCGTCTTACGCACGGCCAACTCCCGCCTTGCCGGTCAGCTTTCTGGGCTGGTTCAGGGCGGTGGTTATACACTGGCAGCACTTGGGCCTTTTGGTGTGGGAGTTATGCTGCAAACAGGCGCCAACACATCACAAATCGCTTGGTTATTGATTATTCTGATCACGGTTTGTTGTGGCTTTGCGCTACTGGCGGGCCGTAATCAGCGTCTAGATGACCAGAGCGGCGAACTTTTGATACAGCGCGTAAGACCCACTTAGCAGGTTTCGCACAAAGCCCCAGGAGATGGCGATGATCCCTCACTCCCCTCTTGCCAGCAGCGTTCCCGCCCAAGAGCGAATATTAGTCATTTACACCGGCGGCACTATCGGTATGCAACAGCATGCTGAAGGGCTTGCGCCTAGCGGTGACTTTGCCACTCGCATGGCAAAGGCCCTGAGCCAGCTACCGCTTGCCCAACAGCAATCCCTTCCACCTTATAAGGTCGTCAGCTACACCACGTTGATTGACTCAAGTGCGGCCACCCCGCTCACTTGGCAACAGCTCGCCCAGGATATCGACGACCGGCTAACGGCCTTCGCCGGTTTCGTGATTATTCACGGCACTGACACACTCAGCTGGACCGCTTCCAGCCTCGCCTATCAACTCCAGGGGCTAGATCGGCCAGTGGTCGTCACGGGCTCGATGTTGCCACTAGAATCGCCCGACAGCGATTCCTTGCACAATTTGCACGGCGCGCTGCAGTTCGCTGACAAGCCTGAGCTCCAAGAAGTGGCGATTTACTTTGCAGGACAATTGCTGCGGGGCCCGCGCATTAAGCAGCACAGCGAAGCAGCCAACGCCTTCGCAAGCCCCAACTACCCACTGCTCGGTGAGCGGGTAGGCGATGATTTCGTTTATTACCCCAGCCGTGGGCTTGGCCTGCAGCAGCGTGGCGCGCCACGTTTCGAGCTCCCCGACTACCGCCAGGTCAATCAGGGAGAGATCGTGCGCATCGCTCTTTGGCCGGGCGTAGCAGCCTGGCAGCTGGATGCTTGGTTGAGTGATTCACGGGTAAAAGGGGCGTTACTTCAGCTCTGGGGCGCGGGTAACCTCCCCGACGATCCCCACTTGCTTAACGTACTTGCCAGAGCCACCGGCGAAGGCAAACTGCTTGCCGCCATTAGCCAGTGCCCGCAGGGCAGTGTCCACCTGGGTGCTTATGCGGCAGGTCACGGCCTGAGCGATGCAGGCGTTGTGGCAGGCGATGATATGACGCCGGAGGCGGCGTTCACCAAGCTAGCCCATTTACTGGCCCAGCCACTCGCGTTAGAAGATCAACGACAGCGCTTTTTAACACCACTGGTTGGCGAACGTTGATCAAACAAAGGCTTTTGTGTGCTGGCGCAGACTGAGAATCAAGCTATGTTATAGGGAGCATTCTAACCGTTTGAAGGAGCAACAGATTATGGAAAAGCCGGTACACCATTTCAGTGAACTATTCGAGCAGTTGGGATTGGCATCTGATGCAGCTTCAATCGAGCGCTTTATCCAGCGCAACGCCCCACTTCCGGAAACGATGCCATTGTCTGAAGCTCCCTGCTGGAACGAGGGCCAGGCAGAATTTCTGAAAGAAGCCGTAGATGACGATGCCGACTGGGCAGAGGTCGTTGACCACCTTGACGCCTCAATGCATAAACCACAATAAGTCGGTGGCCTGATCACCAATGCGCTGCTAAGCGGCGCTACTGATTTAAACGTGCCTCAACGCGCTCAAGAATTTGTCGGCTGACTTTGCCGACTAGTGGCTTGGCCGCTTTGTTGACGGCTTTCTCCATTAAGCGGTTGCGAATTTCATAGCTCAACGTTAATGCCACTTCGGTACCTTCTGGCACCTCGCGAAGGCGATAACGTCCCTGGTTCTTCACACCATCCAAGGACTCCCAGGCAAGCACATAAGGCGGCTGAACCTCGGTAACCATGACATCAAACGCCCAGTCCATGCCCACGGCACGTACGTGCCAGCGGTAACGGTTTTCGCCCAGCGTTTCTATTGAGCGAATCAGATCCGAGTAATCGGCAAAATCCTCGACACGACGCAATAGTTCAAACACTCGTTCGGGCGGAGCGTTAATGATTTCACTATGTTCAATAGTTGCCATTGGTTCGCCTCTAACGACATGGATGGATAGCGTAGCATGTTGATATTCATGCTGCCCGCCTACGCACTTTTTTACTTCAATCAGGTACATGGTCAGCGCTAGAACTGGTCAGACTAACGGCTATTGCGTAAACTGCCGCCCTTCCGGACCGGACCCCGGAACGCCGCGTCAGCTAAACGCTGCTCGCGATTAATAAATTCTCCGACAAAGAGTGTTTTCTCATGTCATCAATACCCCCAGTGGCGGCTGATACAGCCACCACAACCGTCGTTATCTATTCCGGTGGAATGGACTCTTTTACCGTGCTTCATCGCGCGCTGCGAGAAGGGCTTAGCGTACACGCGCTTTCGTTTGACTATGGTCAGCGGCATGCCCGCGAACTCGACACTGCACGCCAAGTGTGCGCCTCGCTGGGGCTACCCATCAAGTAGTCGATATTCGCGCCATACACGGCCTGATTGATAATTCGGCGCTCACCAATCCAGACCAAGCAATGCCCCAGGGCGACTATGATGCGGACAACCTGCGCGCTACCGTCGTACCCAATCGCAATATGATTTTGCTCTCCCTGGCGATTGCCAAGGCTGTGAACATTGGCGCAGAACGAGTCGACTACGGTGCCCATGGCGGCGACCACATTCTCTACCCCGACTGCCGCCCCGAGTTCGTCGAGGCAATGAACCATGTCGCGGGCATCGCCAACTTCGAGCCAGTGAAGCTACACGCCCCTTATCTCAAAGTAAGCAAGGCCGACATACTGCGTGAAGGCCTGGCAATGGGATTGGATTACCGCCATACCTGGACCTGCTACGAAGGCCGTGAACTTGCCTGCGGCGTATGCGGCAGCTGCCGCGAGCGGCTGGACGCCTTTGCCGCCAACGGTGTTACCGATCCATTGGCTTACAGCGTAGACAGCGCAGTAGGTCAGCGCTGATGTATCAGGTCAAAGAAGCCTTTTACACCCTCCAGGGGGAAGGTGCCCAAGCGGGCAGAGCGAGCGTTTTCTGTCGTTTCAGTGGCTGCAATCTGTGGTCGGGCCGTGAAATTGATCGGGCGACGGCTAAATGCACCTTTTGCGATACTGACTTTATTGGCACTAACGGCATCAATGGCGGCAAGTTTGCCACTGCCACCGCCCTCGCTGAACACATTGCCGGACTCTGGCCCAGCCAACTCGGTGACGCCAAGTCGCATGCGACGCCCTATGTGGTGTTTACCGGCGGCGAGCCACTGCTGCAGCTTGACGCAGCGCTGATTGCCACACTGCATAGCCATGGGTTTGAGGTGGCCGTCGAGACCAACGGTACGCTGGCTCCGCCACCAGGTATTGACTGGCTATGTGTCAGCCCTAAGGGTAGCAATCCGCTAGCCATTACCCAAGGCGACGAGTTAAAGCTTGTCTACCCTCAGGTGGACGCTCCCCCGGAGCAGTTTTCAGGCCTAGGGTTTCGCCACTTCTTTCTACAGCCGATGGATCTTACCCCTCTCAATCAGGATAAGACCACCGTGGCTGAAGCGACCGCCTACTGCATGGCTAACCCCCAGTGGCGCCTATCGCTACAAATGCACAAATTAGCAGGTTTTGATTAATGTCCCTATTCGTAAACCAACTGACCCATATTGACGTTTCCCTTTGGTGTTCCGAGCGCGGCTTAGTGGGCTGTAGCTGGCAGGTGGACGCAGTGCTGGATGGCGAGCTGGGCGAAGATGGCATGCTGTTCGATTTTGGGGAAGTCAAGCCGTGGATCAAGCGCACGCTAGACAGCGGCCTCGATCATACTCTGCTGGTACCTACTCAGGCGCCTGGGGTCACGGTGACGGGATGCCCCGAAGGTGTGTGCGTGCGAACCACCACGCCCTATCCGATGGAAGTGCGCGGCCCCAAGGAGGCGTTTAGCCTGCTGCCGTGGCAAACCATTGAGCTTGACACGGTCGCGGAGCACTTAAGTCAGCAGCTGACTGAAGAACGGCCTGAGAATGTCCATCAGGTTACCCTTACGCTTAGCGACGAGGCCATAGATGGCGCTGCCTATGGCTACTCGCACGGCCTGAAGCGCCATTTAGGCAACTGCCAGCGTATCGCTCACGGCCACCGTTCACGGCTACACATCTTTCAGCAAGAGCTGCGTCAACCTACGCTCGAACAACAGTGGGCCGCATGGCTGGAAAATCGCTACCTGCTTGAAGAGGCGGATATCACCTCACGGGATAACGATTTCCTTACCTGCGGCTATCGCGCCGCCCAAGGTGATTTCTCCATTACGCTGCCACAGTCGCTATGCGCAGTCCTCCCCGGCCCCACTACGGTAGAAAATATCGCCGCCTGGCTGGCAAAAGAGGTTGCCACGCAAAGCGGCGTAACCACGCGTATCCAGGCCTTTGAGGGCATCAACAAGGGCGCGATTGCCGTATGTTCACCTAGTCCAAGTGCTAGGCTATGAGTGAAGGGTGTCGTGCGGGGTGTGGCGCCTGCTGCATCGCGCCTTCAATTAGCTCAGCTATCCCCGGCATGCCTGAGGGCAAGCCGGCGGGCGTTCGCTGCGTGCAGTTAGACGAGGATAACCTGTGCCGTTTGTTCGGGGATCCGAGCCGCCCCAGGGTCTGCGAGCGGTTTAACTTTGACGCTAGTGTGTGCGGCGAGAACCGGGAAGAGGCGCTCGCCACGTTGACGTGGCTGGAGCAGGACACCCGTTAAAGAGCACTCTGCTTTAGCTTATCAACCTTCAGCGCCTACCGGCCGAGGCAAACGGCGATCCAACAAGCTGATCCAACGGGTTAGCACCGGCGCATCGCTGTGGCTAACTTCGCTCAATAGCTGCCTAAAACTCTCTTTCGCCTGCTGGTCGTTGGGCTCAATACGCGTCAGCCATAGTTCAAGGGCCGCTAGCTCCTGGTGGCGATTGCCGTG
This sequence comes from Halomonas sp. PA16-9, assembly GCF_009728585.1. Lineage (NCBI taxonomy): Bacteria > Pseudomonadati > Pseudomonadota > Gammaproteobacteria > Oceanospirillales > Halomonadaceae > Halomonas > Halomonas sp. PA16-9. Next base: position 2,865,113 of record NZ_CP040451.1, read on the forward strand.
CTCGCGGGACTGGTTTATCGCCATCTCAGCCAATGCCTTGACTTCATTGGCGGGGTGTCCAAGCAGATCACGCACTTTAGCCAGTTGGGTGGCTAATTCGGGCAAAAATAGCGTGGTACGCTCACGGGCAATCACCAAGCACTGATCGAGGTACTCCTCTGCGGCATTTAACTCGCCTAGTTCAATGCAGGCATCCGAGTACCACAGCACCGGCCTCTGGTAGCGGTCACGGCCGTTCAGCTCCGCCATCTGATCCAGGCTCTCGCGTAACTGAGTCAACCCGGTAGTATCACCTGCCAAAGCTCGTTGCCAACCAAGAATACACTGGCTGGATATTTGCCACAGCTGTAAATCGGGCGTTCCGGTCATTGCCGCCGCCCGCTCCGCATGCCGCGCGGCCAAATGGACGTGGCCTAGCTGACGATAGAGCGCAGCGGCAAATAGCAGCGCCAGCGCCAAGGTACCGGGGTGAGCAATCTTCTCCGCCAGCCGAATCGCCGCCGAAACTTGCCGCTCGGCACGCTGATAATCACCACGCAGGCAGAGCGCCCAGCCCTGAAAGCAGGCGGCTGAAACTTGTGGATGATCAGAGAACGGTAGCCACTCGATCATCATTTGCGCATTGAGCGGATCGATTTCATCTAAATGGTCGTGAGCCTGCTGAATGCGACCCGCCCAGTACTCACAGTTGGCCCGGGCATAATCGGCCAACCGACGATAGCGAGGGTCTTCAAGGCGTGAAGCAAGATCAGCGAGCGTCGACGCCAGTGCAAAGGCATCGGCATGAGCATAGCGCTGGCTACGCCCCACCCAAAGCCCCCATTTGACTAGGAATATCTGCTCAAGATCTTCTGGATCCTCCAATCTATCGGTACCCGATTCGCGCAGCAGTTCCCTCGCACGCACAAAGCTTTCGTGAGCGGTAGGCGAGCCGTGGCCCTCAAGTGAGAACGCCGCCTGACCACGCACGGTGAGCAGACTTACTTCACGCTCAATCTCATGCTCAACGTGGCGCAAGCTCGCCAAACCGAAATCGGCCATGCGTAGCGCGGTTCGGTTGGCGCTCACCTTGAGCGCTTCACGGGCGGCCAATTCGAAATAGCGTGCACCACGGGCATAATGACCGCTCCGGCGCAGGTGAGTGGCAAAATCGCCGGGGTGGCGACTAATCCAGACAGGGAAGCGCTCCTCTATTAGGGTCACTACCTGTTGGTGCAGCTTGACCCGCACATCCCGCGGGCAAGAAAGGTAGGCAGCTTCTTGCAGCAACTGGTGGCTAAACTGATATTCGTGCTCGCCGCTCTCTTTATCGACCGGCTCGACAATCTCCAGCGCCCGCATATGTTCGAGCGCCTGGTTAAGTCGCCCTTTTTCCCAGCCGCTACACTCCAGTAGGAAATCCAACCGGAAACGCTTACCCAGCACTGCCGCTACGTGGGCAATTTCGCGGTCACCCTCAAGCTGATCAATACGGCTTGCCAGCAACCCTAACAATCCTTTGGGCAGTTCATCGAACTGGACACTACGCCCTTCGCGACGATCCATATCCAGACGCCGACAAATTTCCTGCATATAGAGCGGCACGCCATCGCAGCGCTCAATAATCTGGTTACGTAACCGTGGGCTCAAATGAATGCGGTAGCGCCGTGACAGCTGTGACAATAGCCGTGAAGACTGCTGCGGATCCAGATTCCCCAAACTAATCTGCTGATCCCAATGCAGCTTCACCGGCAGCAGTTCTCGGCCGTGGTGGCTAGCCACCAACATAAAGGCGGTATTGATAGGTAAACGTGCCTGCAGCCCCGCGAGCACTTTAAACGACGGCTCATCAAGCCACTGTAAATCATCGACCATCAGCACCAGGGTATGAGTGGTCGCCTGGCGCTCGATTAAGCGGTGCAGCAACATCACCACCAATTCAACGGCTTCACCGCTTTGGGCAAGCTGGGTGATCTCCTGAACTTCGTGCACCCCAAGCGCCTCTTCCAACAGGTGCTGACGCTCGGGCGTAAGCTGGTCAAACTCAAGCGTTGCCTGTAGCTCGTGAATCGCCTCGATAGTCAGCGGTTGCTTGAGATACCAGCCCACCAGAGTCCGGGCAACGCCGTAGGGATCTAGCACCGACAGCCTCGTGGTGGGCTGCCAGCAAATTGCCGCATCGCGACTAAGTTCTAACTGGCGGAAACCGACCATCAGCGCCGATTTTCCCATGCCAGATGCCCCGCGAACTAACACGCTTTGACGCAAACCTATACCTGCCCGCGCCAACGCGTCGCGCAGCGTACGCAGCGAGGTTTCACGCCCGACCAGGCTAGGCGGCAGTGCATCGCGACCGCCTTCGTTTAGGCCCAGCACTAAAGCGCGCAGTCGAACGCGACCGTCGCTAGCCACCAAACGCGATACCAAGCGTGGCTGTAGATCAAGCGCGGGCGGCATGTGCTGACTGGCTTCTTGTGAGATAACCAGCTCACTGCCTTCAGCTGCGCTCATTAGCTCCAGCGAGGTTTGGGTGACTTGCCCCAGCGGATCCGCCAATTGCCGCTCGGGCAAGTAGACGACTTGCCCACTGTGCAAACCAGCAGCTAACTCAAATTGCGGCACTTCGCCTTCGCCAGACCAATGGCGAGCACTCTCCTGGGGAAGCGCCTGACGGCAGTGCTCATAGAGCGCCACTAACTCAGCCAGTTGGTGAGCAGGCCCATGGGTACCGAAACACGCCAGCCCCAAGCCGCCAGTGGCGCCAGGCAGCCAGAAGCCGCCCAAGTGATGGCACTGCTGCTCTAGCCATCGCAACAGCTCTAACTGCAGAGTGAGGCAATGTCGGGTCGCGGCTCGGTCTTGCCACTCCCCTTTCAGGCGCAGCCGGATAGCCATCACGGAAAGTTGGCGCAGCTCAATCTCATCTTCACGCAGCGGTTTACTGTCTGCCGCCAGCGCGCGGGAAAACGCGCCCTGGGGACTCATCATGCGCGGGTCATGGTGGCCGTCAGACCAGTAGCTTGCCAACTGTAAGAAGCTAGGTTCAGGCTGCTGGCCTGACAACGCCAATAGCTGCAAGTAGCTATTATACTGCTCGTGCGCGGCGGCCATTTGATTCTGTTCAGCCAGTTGGCGAACCAAGCGCTCATGAAACGGGCCATAGCCGGAAAAGCGACTCACCAGTGTTTCCAGGATCAGATCAGGCACATCGGTATGTGCTTCGAGTACTTGTTCAGCAAAACGAATGACGCGCTGGCGCCACTCATTGCGCACCTGGACTAACCAGCGCTGAAACTCACTACAGGTGGCCAATTGAAGTTCTTCGATCAGGTCACCTTGGTAACAGGTCATCAGTGCTTCCAGGGTATCCAAGTCGCGCGGCCCTTCAAGCAGCTGTTGCAGTGTATGCAGGTCGACTTTCCAATTGGCCGGAAGCTGGAAGGCAATCGTTTGCCGGGAGACGCTTAATACTTGGTCGGCGCTCTCCCCAACGACTGGCGTAAACAGTGCAGCGCGTGACGCAGGTTAGTTCTGCCTGAGGATAACCCTTGGTCAGGCCACAGCAGTTCCGCCAGCGCGGCGCGATTAACCGGCTGACGATGCAGCAGCAGATAAACGAGCAGCGCCTTCACTTTGTCGTAGCTAAAGTGGGTTAATACGTCTTCGCCCTGGGTAAGCGAAAAGTGACCAAAGAGAGTTAACTGGTCTGTCTCACGAGCATCGCGCATGATAAACATCCTGCCGGGCTAAGCGGGTTAAGCTGGCACACCGCTATGGAAACGAAAAGCCGTATCGGGCGTAGTAATCAGCTCCGCTTCACGCGCTACAAAAAAAGCGATCCGCTCATCAATAGAGCCCGATGTCTGCTGGCGAGCCAGTAATAGGTAGTCCTCAAAGTGACGGCCTTCTGACTTCACCAGGGTGCGATAAAACTTGGCGAGCTCTTCATCTAAATACGGAATCAAGCAAGCGAATCGTTCGCAGCTACGCGCTTCGATAAGGGCGCCAATGATGAGCACATCGATTAACCGTTCGGGATCATTGCTGCGCAGGTGTCGCCTAAGGCCTTCCGCGTAGCGTGAAGCGGTCAAGTGTTGGTAGGTCACCCCACGCGTCTCCATGAGCGCAACCACTTGCTCGAAATGGAGCAACTCTTCGCGCGCCAATTGCGACATTTTGCTTATCAGAAGTGGCTGATCAACGTAGCGATAGAGCAAACTCATGGCGGTGGAAGCGGCTTTTTTTTCACACTGAGCGTGGTCGACCAGCAGCGTTTCAGGATTCTCTAACGCCCATTGCAGCCACGCCTCAGGTGTTGCACAGGCCAAAAACTGGTGCAAACTTTCCGGCAGCAGATCATCCGCTTTCACCGCATGATCTGCCGTTTGTAAGGCATTCTTTTGTTTAGAGGGCGGAAGTGTACCGGGTTGTATCAACATAACACCATTACCGAGCTTATATCTCACTATTGTACAACATATAAGCGCGCAAGGCGCTTACAGTTCCCTGTTGAATTGCGTTCTTCATACCCTGAATCGCTTATTACTAATGTAGTTGCGCGCTTAAAAATGCTCCACACACTTTTAATCAGCTCGCTTACGTAAGTACCACAGCAGTTAGATAGCACTAAGGTCATAAAGTGAGGACTATGGTAACGCGCTGTAAAGACAATCACACCTGCACAACCTGTGGTTAGCCCGTAAATGGGGAAAAAACTTTCCTGTTTTTACGCCAATAGGCTAATAAAAAGCGTTTTTTGATCCGTTTAAATCAAGGTATCAACATAAAGTACAAGAGTCGTCTTTGCTTGCCAGCTTAACATTGTCGACAGTTTGCCGTAGAATCGCAGCCATCCAACCACACGCTGTTTGTCAAGCGTATGTCATATGTGATCGGCTCCACTCTACACCCACTGCGCGGCCACCACCGTGCACCGTGCAGGCCATCACCATAAAGTAAATGAAACGTGAATGAGAGGGCCCCAACGTGCTTGAAGCTTACCGCCAACATGTCGAGGAACGTGCAGCTGAGGGCGTCCCGCCCAAACCCCTAAACGCCGAACAAGTAGCCTTACTGGTTGAGCTGCTGAAGACGCCACCGGCCGGTGAAGAGGAGTTTATCCTCGACTTAATCACCAACCGCGTTCCGCCGGGCGTTGACGAGGCAGCTTATGTAAAAGCAGGCTTTCTTACCGCCATTGCGAAAGGTGAAGCGAGCTCTCCGCTGATCGACAAGATTCACGCCGTCAAGCTACTGGGTACCATGCAGGGTGGCTACAACATCGTTTCAATGGTAGAGCTACTCGATAACGAGGAGCTTGCCCGAGAAGCAGGCGAGCAGCTCAAGCACACACTGCTGATGTTTGACGCCTTCCATGATGTGGAAAGCCGCGCCAAGAACGGCAACAGCGTCGCTAAAGAGGTTATTCAGTCCTGGGCAGACGCCGAGTGGTTCCTGTCTAAGCCGGCACTGGCTGAAAAAATCACCTTGAGCGTGTTTAAAGTCCCGGGCGAAACCAATACCGATGACCTGTCTCCCGCGCCGGATGCCTGGTCACGTCCGGATATTCCGCTCCATGCCAACGCCATGCTCAAAAACGAGCGCGACGGCATTGAGCCAGTGGTTCCAGGTACCACTGGCCCGCTCAAGCAGATCGAAGACGTTAAAGCCAAAGGCTTTCCCGTCGTTTATGTAGGCGACGTGGTCGGCACCGGCTCATCGCGTAAGTCAGCCACTAACTCGGTACTGTGGTTCTTCGGCGACGATATCCCCTACGCTCCTAACAAGCGCGCTGGCGGTTTCTGCTTTGGTAGTAAAATTGCGCCTATTTTCTTTAACACCATGGAAGATTCGGGCGCCTTGCCGATTGAGATGGACGTCACCAACCTGAATATGGGCGATGTCATCGATGTTTACCCCTACGCAGGTAAAGTGTGCAAGCACGATAGCGACGAGGTAATCACCACCTTCGAGCTTAAAACGCAGCTGATTCTGGATGAAGTACGCGCTGGCGGCCGTATTCCCCTGATCATTGGCCGTGGTTTGACTGGCAAGGCGCGTGAGTCACTGGGCCTGCCCACCTCTGACGTTTTCCGCCTACCTGACCAGCCTAAAGATACCAGCAAAGGCTTCACCTTAGCGCAGAAAATGGTCGGTAAAGCGTGCGGTTTAGAGGGCGTTCGTCCCGGCATGTACTGCGAGCCCAAGATGACTACCGTTGGCTCGCAAGACACCACCGGCCCGATGACCCGTGATGAGCTGAAAGACCTTGCCTGCCTGGGCTTCCAAGCCGACCTAGTCATGCAGTCGTTCTGCCACACCGCGGCTTATCCGAAGCCCGTAGATGTGGATACTCACCACACCCTGCCCGACTTCATCATGAACCGTGGCGGCGTTTCGCTGCGCCCCGGTGACGGTATCATCCACAGCTGGCTCAACCGCATGCTGCTGCCTGATACGGTGGGCACCGGCGGTGACTCGCACACCCGTTTCCCGCTCGGCATCTCATTCCCGGCGGGTTCAGGCCTGGTAGCGTTTGCCGCGGCCACCGGCGTTATGCCGCTGGATATGCCGGAGTCGGTACTGGTTCGCTTCAAGGGCAAGCGCCAGCCTGGTGTTACGCTACGCGATTTGGTTCACGCTATTCCGCTCTACGCCATCAAGCAAGGCTTGCTGACCGTTGATAAATCCAACAAGAAAAATGCCTTCTCCGGGCGTGTGTTGGAAATCGAAGGACTTGAAGATTTAACCGTTGAGCAAGCCTTCGAGCTTTCTGATGCATCCGCCGAGCGCTCCGCCGCTGGCTGTACCATTACGCTGTCTGAAGAGAGCGTTGCCGAGTACTTGAAGTCCAACATCACCCTGTTGAAGTGGATGATGGGCAACGGTTATGGCGATGAACGCACCATTAGCCGTCGTATTGAAGGCATGGAAGCGTGGCTGGCCAACCCCAGCTTGATGCGTGCCGACCAGGATGCCGAGTACACCGAAGTTATCGAAATTGATCTGGCTGAAATTAAAGAGCCGGTTCTTTGTGCACCGAATGACCCGGACGATGCGCGCCTGCTGTCTGAAGTCGCTGGCCAGAAAATCGACGAAGTCTTTATCGGTTCATGCATGACCAACATCGGCCACTTCCGGGCTGCTGGCAAACTGCTTGAGAAGCAGCCTGCCGGTAGCTTAAAAACCCGGCTGTGGCTGGCACCACCGACGAAAATGGATCAGCATCAGCTGACCGAAGAGGGCTACTACGGTATTTATGGCCGTGCCGGTGCCCGTATGGAGATGCCGGGTTGTTCATTGTGTATGGGTAACCAGGCCCGCGTTGCCGCTAAGAGCACCGTGGTGTCTACGTCTACACGTAACTTCCCGAACCGTTTGGGTGACGGTGCCAATGTGTACCTCGCCTCTGCGGAACTGGCGGCCGTTGCCGCAGTAGAAGGACGCCTACCCAGCGTTGAAGAGTATCAACGCTATATGGGTGAGTTTGACGCTATGGCGGGCGAGATTTATCGTTATATGAACTTTCACGAGATTGAGGAGTATCAAAAGATAGCCTCAAACGTGATTCCGGTCGCTCAAGAAGCCTAACGCTTGTTAAGCACTTGAGATAGACCGCCCCATCGCCGATGCTCGCACCATCGCAGAAGATGTGACACGTTGCATTTTCTGAGTCGATGACCGAACGCCCCGCCACTGTTTTACAGGGCGGGGCGTTTTTTTATGCTCTACCTTTCTAAACTGTCCGGTAATCCAACAGTGTTTACCCTTAGGAGCTTGTGATGACGAAGTCGATTGATATAGTGACGCCCGATCTCTGCGATGCGCATCCAGAGGTTGCGGTGCTTGACCCGTTATTTGCCAATTTTGGCGGGCTTGAAGCTTTCTATGGCCCTATTCGTACAATCAAATGCTTTGAAGATAACTCCATGGTGAAACAGGCCGTTGCCGAGCCGGGTAACGGCGCGGTGCTGGTGGTGGATGCGGGTGGTTCGCACCGCTGCGCCATGCTGGGGGATATGCTCGCCGAGCAGGCCGTCGCCAACGGCTGGGCAGGGATCGTTATGTACGGCTGCGTGCGCGATGTGGATATACTCGCCGCCCTGCCGATTGGCGTTCAGGCGCTAGGCAGCCATCCGCGCAAAAGCGAAAAACGCGGCGAAGGACAACGCGATATTGACGTCACCTTTGCTGGTGTTACTCTTCAGCCTGGACAGTGGCTGTATGCAGATAACAACGGCATTATTGTTGCCGAGCAAGAGCTGCCACTTTCCTAACAAAGACCTCCGTAGTCATTAAATTTGTCTTAAAAGAGCCTCTTGCCAGGTGTGGCGGTTACTGCCACCCTGGTGGCTCATTCTTACCGTTTAATGACGATGCAGCCTTTGACCTACCTTGGCTCTGCCTTACTACGCACGCTGCGCGATCATCTTCGCCCACTGATCGCCTACCACCTGTTTTTTACCCTGCTTGCCTCAGCCTTGCTGCTGCCAGCGATCACCTGGATGACACGCTGGCTGCTTGCCCAACTCAACCGTACAGTGGTCACCAACGATGAATTGATCGCACTACTGTTTAGCCCGCTGGGTTTGGTAGGCATGCTGGTAGGGCTTGGGTTCGCTTTTTTGATTATTTACTGGCAGCAGGCAGGCATGCTGCAGGTCGCCGTCAGGCCCCGTGACAATCACTATCGGCTGGCCCTTGAAGCACTCTGGCTAAGCACCCGTCGGCTACCTGCCCTCGCGGGTCTTGTCATACTCCAGGTAGGCACCCACTTACTACTGCTCGTGCCCTTTATGGCTGGGCTCGCGTGGCTTTACGATTTCTGGCTGAGTGGTATAGACCCCTACTATCTTCAGCGCGTGCGTCCCCCTGCACTGTGGTATTTCATGGCGTGCGCGCTGCCACTGATTATTGCCTGGGTATGGGTAGCGTCATGGCTCTACCTGCGCTGGCTATTGGCGCTCCCCCTCGTTGCGTTGGAAAGCTGTAACCCCTGGCAGGCACTTAAACGAAGCGTTAGCTTAACCCGCGGCTGGCGCCGCTCCATTGGCGCTGCGGTACTTCTGCTATTGGTCGTGATCGTTAGCCTGCCGCTACTGGTGACACTGCTCTTTGACCGCCTATTCACGCCACTTCTGTGGTGGCTGCCTGAGCATAATGCCGTGCTCATCCCAGCCATGCTGGCCTACTTACTCGGCTATGTGCTGATCACCCTGGCCATTACCTTCATCGGTATTGCCACCAATGCGCTGCTTTCCGCCTGCCTCTATATGCAGCTGGCCCACAGAGAAGCTCGACCCGCACCGCCACCTGAGGATTTTAATGCAGGCAAACTGGCCTGGGCGGTAGAGCTTAGCGTACTCATTTTTGCCGGCCTTCAAGCATGGTGGATACTCAATAGCTTTGAGATACATGACAACGTCGCGGTGATTGCCCACCGTGGAAGCTCCATGGTGGCCCCCGAAAATACCCTTGCCGCGCTGGAGCAGTCACTACTTGATGGCGCCGACTATATCGAAATAGACGTACGCTTGAGCCGTGACCAACAGGTTATGCTTTACCACGATCGCAGCATGGCGCGGCTAACCGGCGATCCTCGTGAGTTTGGCGAGCTAACCAGAGAAGAACTCAGCCAATTCGATGTAGGAAGCTGGTTTGGTGATGCTTATCAAGGTGAGAACATTCCAGGCTTGGATGAAGCGCTGCAAAGAGTGCGCGGAAAAGCCGGACTAATGATCGACATCAAGCCTCTGCCGGGGCAAGAACAGGCGCTAGCCGATGCCGTTATCGAGACTTTGAATGCAGAGAGTGACGTGCGCTATCGCTGCTGGGCAACCCAACAAAGCGCTTTTGACGGCTATACAGCGTGCGGTTTTCCCAATGCGCTAATGGATATGCGCATGGCTACCATGTCCCCATCATTACTTAAACATATCAAAGCCCAAGCACCTGAATTGCGCGTTACCTTACTGGCCCAGCTTATACTGCCCGGCACGCTAAACCGGCGTGACTTTGATGCCCTTGGGCTACGCCATAACCGCATCACGGAAGGGGAAGTTCGCTTAGCGCGACTATATGGTTACGAAATACACGCCTGGACCGTCAATGACCGAGCTCGTATGTCAACGCTGATTGATCTGGGGGTCGATGCGATTATCACCGACTACCCAGATCGTTTAAACGAACTTATTCAAGTCCGCCGCGAATTAAGCGACGGTGCACTAATGCTAGTGAAGCTGCGCAACTGGCTTCGCCAATAGAGGTTGGACTAATCGCCCATTACCACCCCTTCGCGCCGAGGGTCAGCACCACCAAACAGAGTGCCATCTTCAAGGCGCATAATGGCCTGAAGGCCGCTGGTTAGCTCCCGCTCGCTGACCGTATGACCACGCTCACGCAGTGATTCTATGGTTGCCTCAGGAAAACGCCCCTCTTCCACATAGACATCCCCACCCAAAGTAATAGCATGGGGAAGGTTGAGCGCCTCTTGAGCGCTTAACCCCAGTCGCGCAGTGCGACTAATGTACGGGCGGTGTAATGAATAATGGCGGCGCCACCTGGGGAGCCCAAGCTGGCTACCAGCTCGCCGGTTTCTTGATCAAATACCAGGGTCGGGCTCATGCTGGAGCGGGGACGCTTGCCGGGCTCTACCCGGTTCGCTACGGGCTCGCCATCCACTTCAGGGGTAAATGAAAAATCGGTGAGCTCGTTATTGAGCAGGAAACCACCCGCTAGCCCCGTGCCACCGTCGGACATAATTCGCGAGCCAAACGCCTGCTCGATGGTGGTGGTCATAGCCACCGCGGTGCCCTCCTCATCGACAATACTGATATGGCTAGTACCGTACTCGGGCTGTTCGGGCTGGCTAGCCCAGCTCACGTCAAGCTCCCCAGGGTTACCCGGTTCAGCGCTGTCGCCCATGCTCATCTCTTCGATAAGTGCACTGCGCTGCTCCAAGTATTCCGGGGCTAGCATCAATGACCAATCGCCTCCCGGCGCCTCGACAAAGTCAGGATCGGCGATGTAACGGCCACGATCCGCAAAGGCCAGGCGTGAGGCTTCCAAGAATTGATGCAGCCACCCACTGCTTGCAGCACCACTGTCTAACGGGGCTTCAAGCAGTGGCTGCTGATCAAGCATGCCTAAAATCTGCATCACGGTCAGATGACCCGATGAGGGTGGCGGGAAACCACATACTTCCCACTGTTGCCAAGGCGTACACAGCGGTTCTCGGTTAAGCGCCTGGTAGCCACTCATATCCTCAAGCGTCAAACTGCCTGGACGCTCAGGGTGGTTCTGAACGCGCTCAACGATGTCTTGTGCCACGGCTCCTTCGTACAAGGCGACGCTGCCTTGCTCAGCGACGCGGCGAAGAACGGCTGCCAACGCTGGGTTTTTGAGCGTTTCACCAACGGCGATAGGCTCACCGTCTGAATCATAATAAAACTGGCTCGCTACTGGGTCTTGGCGCAGAAACTCATCACCAGCCAAGCTGGTATGCAACCGATTGCTAACCTCAAAGCCCTCCTCGGCCAGGGTGATTGCCGGGATAAACAGCTCTTCCCAGGCCAGCTCACCGTGCTCAGCGTGGGCTTTCTCAAGCATACGCAGCGTGCCTGGCACTCCCACTGAGAGGCCGCTAACCACTGCTTCATTAAACGCCAGCGGCTCGCCATCCTGCATAAACAGCTCACCGTTAACGCCTTGGGGCGCGGTTTCACGACCATCGTAGGCACGCACTTCATCGCCATCGAAGTACATCAAAAAAGCACCACCACCAATACCACTGGACTGAGGCTCAACCAGGTTCAACACCATCTGCACCGCAATGGCCGCATCAATGGCGTTACCACCGGCTTTAAGTACTTGGTAACCGGCATCGGTGGCGAGCGGGTTAGCTGCTGCCACCGCAAATGACTCGGCTTCCCAGCCGGGCTTCTCTTCATAGCCCGATTCGCTTTCAGGGGAAATGGAGGGTGTCTCATAGCTAAACCCCCAACTATACAATGGCGCTACCAGCAGAACAGGTAGCGCATACTTAACCGATTTTGGTGACATCTCAGCGCTCTCCATGACAAGTTAAAAAACCACTCCAAAAGAGTAGCCTATTAAAACATCAACGCCCGGCACAATGGCCGGGCGTAAAGTAAAAACTAGGGTAGGCTCGATTAGTCGATTTTTTGCCCTGCCAGCATAAACCAGGTTTCCAGCACCGCATCGGGGTTGAGTGATACAGAATCGATACCCTGCTCCATCAACCATTTAGCCAAGTCAGGATGGTCTGACGGCCCCTGTCCGCAGATACCAACATATTTGCCCTTCGCCTTACAGGCTTGAATGGCCATGGCCAGGAGCTTTTTAACCGCCCCATTACGCTCGTCAAACAGATGCGCCACGATGCCGGAATCACGATCCAAACCTAACGTTAGCTGGGTCAGGTCGTTTGAACCAATGGAGAAACCATCAAAATACTCAAGGAACTCATCGGCCAGCAGTGCGTTGGCGGGCAGCTCGCACATCATAATCACTTTAAGCCCTGTGGGGCCGCCACGTTCGAGGCCATTAGCCGCCAACAGCTCTACCACCTCACGTGCTTCGTCGGTGGTACGCACAAAGGGCACCATGATTTCGATATTCTCGAAGCCCATCTCTTCACGCACCCGCTTGAGCGCTCGGCACTCGAGTTCAAAGCAGGGCCTGAACGCCTCTGAAATGTAGCGCGATGCCCCCCGGAAACCGAGCATGGGGTTCTCTTCCCCCGGCTCATAGAGTTTGCCGCCAATCAGGTTTTCGTATTCGTTGGATTTAAAGTCGGACAGCCGCACGATGACGCGCTGGGGATGAAACGCTGCCGCTAGCGTGGAGATACCTTCAACCAGTTTATCGACATAGAAGCTGACCGGGTCGGTGTAACCCGCAGTACGTAAATCGATCACCTGCTGTAAATCAACCGGCAGCGTGTCGTACTCCAACAGCGCTTTAGGGTGGACGCCGATCATGCGGTTAATGATAAATTCCAAACGCGCTAAACCCACGCCTGCGTGAGGCAGACTGGCAAACCCAAAGGCGCGGTCAGGGTTGCCCACATTCATCATAATTTTAAAGGGGATTTCCGGCATCGCATCGACGCTGGAGACTTTGCAATCAAACTCCAACAGCCCTTCATACACATTGCCGGTGTCGCCTTCCGCACAAGAAACCGTGACATCGATACCCTCTTTTAACTGGGTAGTCGCATCACCACAGCCAACGACAGCGGGAATACCCAACTCACGGGCGATAATCGCCGCATGACAGGTACGCCCACCGCGATTGGTGACGATCGCGGAAGCACGTTTCATGATCGGCTCCCAATCCGGGTCGGTCATATCGGTGACCAGGATATCGCCATCATGGATCTTATCCATGTCATCAGGGCTGAGCACGACTTTGACGGTACCCCGGCCAATACGTTGACCAATCGCTCGGCCGGTTATTAACGTACGACCCTTTTCACGCAGCTGGAAGCGCTCGAGTTTACCGCCCTCCTGCTGAGAGACCACCGTTTCAGGACGCGCCTGGACGATGTAAAGCCGACCATCATCGCCATCTAACGCCCACTCAATATCCATGGGCCGCTGGTAGTGCTGCTCGATAGTCATCGCCTGACGGGCCAGATCCATCACTTGCTGATCGTTGATACAGAAGCGGCCGCGGTCGGCATGGGGCACATCGACGGTCTCAACCGATTTACCGGCGCTGGCATCCTGCCCATAAACCATCTTGATCAGCTTGGAACCTAAATTACGGCGCAGCACCGCCGGGCGGCCCGCCGCCAGGGTCGGCTTGTGCACGTAGAACTCGTCGGGATTGACTGCACCCTGCACCACGGTTTCGCCCAAGCCCCAGGAGCCAGTGACAAAAACGGCGTCTTTAAAGCCGGATTCGGTGTCCAGGGTAAACATAACGCCTGCCGCACCGGTCTCTGAACGCACCATTTTCTGAACGCCCGCCGACAAGGCGACATTTCGTGGGCGTAGCCACGGTGCACTCGGTAGGAGATCGCACGATCGTTAAACAGCGAGGCAAAAACCTCGTGCACTGCACGCTTGATATTGTCGAAGCCTTCGATATTCAGGAAGGTTTCCTGTTGGCCTGCAAAGGAAGCGTCGGGTAGATCTTCCGCGGTGGCTGAGCTGCGCACGGCTACTTTCAGTTGCGGGTGCTGTTGCTGCAGCTGGCCGTAGGCATCGCGCAGGGCCGATTCAAAGGTAGGAGGTAGCGGCGTATCGATGATCCATTGGCGTATATTGCGGCCCGCCTCAGCCAGCGCTTTAACGTCATCGACGTCCAGACGGGCCAGGGTGGCATTAATGCGCTCGTTTAATCCTTCGTGGGAGAGAAATTCACGATAAGCGTGGGCGGTGGTGGCAAAACCGCCAGGAACCGTCACGCCAGCACCGGACAGGTTAGAAATCATTTCACCCAGCGAGGCGTTTTTACCACCTACGCGTTCGACGTCCGCCATGCCCAGCTGATCGAACCACAGAATGTACTCTTCCACGTAACCCCCTCGCTCATAGATATCTGCATGACCTTGACGATCATGGATAATTGATTGAGACACCCTAGCACCACGCCAATATATTCGCCATTGGTCTAATAGCGAAGAGAGTGGAGGATTTTTACAACAGCAGGGCTTTTTGGGCTATTTATGTAGTCAGATACATTTGAGCCCGCCAAAACGCCCAATGATGACACGTTGTGCTGACAAACAGCTCGGCTCACAATAGCCGTATCACTCACCCGTGGACTTAGTTATGAAACGTACGGCTTTTTTTATTTCAGATGGTACCGGCATCACGGCGGAAAGTTTAGGACGTAGCTTGCTGGCCCAGTTCAGCGATGTTGAGATCGATATGCAGACCAAGCCCTATATCGATACGTTGGAAAAAGCGCAGGCGTTAGCAGCGATTATTGAGTCGACAGCCAACCGGGATGGTCATCGCCCCATTATCATTGACACCATTGTGGATCAACAAATACGCGACGTTATTCGTAAGGCGTCCGGCTTTAAGGTCGATATTTTTTCCACCTTTCTGGAGCCCTTAGAGCAAGAACTAGAGACCCACTCCTCCTACAGCGTTGGGCGCACTCACTCGATAGGCAGCGATGATGTCTACATGGATCGTATCCACTCCGTCCACTTCGCGCTGGATAATGATGACGGTGCACGCACCCACCAATACGATAAAGCGGATATCATCCTGGTTGGCGTCTCGCGCTGCGGCAAAACACCTACCTCGCTTTATCTGGCGCTGCAGTTTGGCATTCGGGCGGCTAACTACCCGCTGACGGAAGACGATTTAGACGAAGATGGCATGCTGAAGCTACCCAAGGCGCTCGTGCCCCATCGCAAAAGCTGTTTGGGTTAACCATCGATGCGCGACGCTTGTCGGCAATTCGCAACGAGAGACGCCCCAATAGCCGCTATAGCTCGATGGATCAGTGCCTACAAGAAGTGGAACAGGCCGAGTCGCTCTACCGCACCATGCACATTCCCTTCATCGATGCGACACGCTTCTCGGTGGAGGAGATTTCAACGCGGATGATTGCTGAAACCGGCTTAGCGAGGCGTTTCTCGCCCCCGCTAATGTAAAAACTACTACAAAAACTACGCAAGCCCCCAGTGGATTACATGCCTTTGGGGGCAAAAATTCCCGGCGCGTTGCGCCAGTAGCCTTTGTAATCCATACCAAAGCCAAACACATAACGGTCGGCAACTTCCAGGCTGCAGTAGTCGGCTTTCAACCCAGGCACTGCTTTGCGGTTGTGCTGTTTATCGACCAACACCGCTGTGGTAACGCTGGCGGCCTGGGCCTCTTCGCAGTAAGCCAAAATGGCCGCCAGGGTCGCCCCCTCATCCAGGATATCGTCAACAATCACTACGTGACGGCCCGCCATGGGCACTTCAGGGGAAACGCGCCAAAAAAGCTCGCCGCCGCGCAGCTCGTTGCGGTAGCGAGTGGCATGCAAATAATCTACTTCCAACGGAAAGCCCAAGCGGGTAAGCAGATGACCGGTGGTAATCAAGCCACCATTCATTACGCAGTAAAAAACCGGCAGTTTATCGCCTAAATCCCGAGTAATCTCTTCCGCCATACGATCCAGCGCCCGCTCTACCTCTTGCTGAGAAATTAGGCAGTCGGCGTTATCCATCAGCTCACGCATCGAGTCCAGCGACTCTAATGCTTCTTTATCCAACTTTGACATCTACCAACTCCACGGCGGGTTAAAACTTCATTTATTTAAGTAAGAGATTTATTCAGCGCTGGGCTTACTCTGCTTCCGCACTGGACTTGGGCTTATCCGCTAGCGCTTCCAGCTTAGCGTGAGTACGACGCCAACGGCCCAATGCACTCAGCGCATCTAGGTCTGGGCGCGCACGGCTATAGCGCAACTTAGCGGGGCGCTTAGAATTGATTCCGTGGCATGCCTCCATCACTTCAAGCGCGGAGGCTCGGTCATTACATACCAGCAGCATATCGCAGCCTGCTGCCAGCGCTGCCTGGGCACGCGCTTTGGGGTCTCCCGCTTCGTGGGCGCCTGCCATACTCAGATCATCAGAAAAAACGCAGCCTTTGAAGCCGAGCGATTCCCGCAACATGCCCAACCAACTGGGTGAAAATCCTGCTGGGCGTGTATCGAAAGCACTATAAATAACGTGCGCCGGCATGACCCCATCTAACTGCGAGGCTAATTGGGTAAAGGGCACAAGATCGTGCTGTTTAATCACGTCCAGCGGGCGATCGTCTACTGGCAAGGCAACGTGGGAGTCCGCCGCAACCCCGCCGTGGCCGGGAAAGTGCTTGCCCACAGCAGCCATACCGGCATCATGAAGCCCTTGAATAAACGCGCTACCTAGTTGAGCCACGTGCTGGGGGTCATTACTAAAACTACGATCGCCGATAACGCTGGACAGACCGCTCTCAACATCTAATACCGGGGCGAAGCTCAGATCCAGACCGCAGGCAGCCATCTCCATCCCTAACAACCAGCCGGCATCTTTGGCTAACGCCAGCCCCTCTTCCGGGGTGGTGCGGTAGCTCTCACCGATACGCGCCATGGCAGGCAGGCGTGTTAACCCCTCTTTTATGCGTTGAACGCGACCGCCCTCTTGATCCACGGCGAGCAGTAAATCAGCACGCACGCGGCGAATATCGCTGCAGAGCTGGCGAACCTGATAGCCATTTTCGACATTGCGGGCAAACAGAATAACGCCTCCGACCGTCGGTTCTAGCAGCAAGCGCTTTTCTGCAGCCGTCAATTTGGTGCCTTCAAGGTCAAGCATGACCGGGCCTAACGGTTGAGTCATCGTGATAGGTCCATGAAAAGGGGCGATGATTCTAGACGATCGTCTAGCGGTGTCAAAATCTGATCAATCAAAGGACTGGCGGCCACCGTGCAACCAAACAGGGGTACCCGGCAACGCTAACGAAAAGATATAGAGCAGATCAGGATTGCGTAAACGAATACAGCCGTGGGACGCAGCAACGCCCATGGGCTCGTCAGGCGGCGTCCCGTGCAGGTAAATATAGCGCCGTTGCGAGTCCACCTGACCACCGCGGTTCACGCCCTTTTCCAAGCCACACAGCCACAGTATGCGGGTCAGAATCCAGTCACGCTCTGGATGCTCTTCGGCGAGTTCGGGCGAAAATGTCTCGCCCGTCCAGCGGCGACCTCGAAACACCGCATTTTCGGGCATATCTCCGCCAATGGCCGCGCGCACATAGTGCCACCCGCGGGGGGTTTTACCACTGCCATTGCGCTCCCCGCTTCCGGCAGCACCGGATGAAATAGAACACTCATGGAGCACTTTTGGCCCTCGCCAACAGCGCAGCAACTGTTCGGTAGTATCAATCTCCAGCCAGATATGTTCCGTTGGAGGTAGCTCAGCTAGCGTAGGAGTTCGCATGTTTTCCTTCTTCTGGCTTGGCACCGTCAAGGGCTATGGGTAACGGCGCATTCATAGCAGCCACCACTACCGGGAGCAATCGCCTGACCAAATCACGCACAGAGACCTGCTCGTGGTAATCCTTCTCCGCGATATCGCGTAGCGCATCAAGGCCAGACAGGGTAAAGATTACCGTGCCGAGCACAAAGTGTAGCCGCCAAAAACGCTCGGCGTCAGGCAGATCCGGCGTTGCTTTGCGCACAAGCTCGGTGAAGCGTGTAAACACATCGCCATACTCTTCCTGGATATAACGTCTTAGATGTCCCTGTGCTTGACTGTAGGCAAGACCCAGCAGGCGCATAAACACTTTCAAACTATTGCGCTCGGCGGGCACCGCGAGAACGGTAGTTGCCATGGTCTCGAGCAGTGTTTCCAGCGGGATAACGCGCCCGGCGTGTTGGCCCTCGAGCTCATCTAGCGCAGTATGAAAGCGCTGACTAAACGGATCCAGGTAGCGGGCAAAAACGGCCTGAATCAAGGCTTTTTTGGAACCAAAATGGTAATTAACAGCGGCTAAGTTAACCCGCGCTTTGCTAGTGATGTTGCGCAGCGAAGTTTCAGCAAAACCCCGCTCTGCAAACAGCACCTCGGCGGTGTCGAGTATACGGGTCACCGTATCAGATTGAGCCATGTCGCTCTCCAGGGAAACAGGTGTTTAAAACATAGCAAAATACTATGCCATAACGTAGGCGGGCTCAACGCTTGATTTATTGACAAAATGTGACGTATTAAATAAGCAGAAACTTAGTTTCAAACGATTAGAAAAATTGCATAGACATCGGCAATAGGCACTGACAAGCCATATACTGGACAGAGGAACATACTGTATACTTAAACACTTATTGATTAAGTCGACATTTAACTTGTTACTGTCTATTCACTATTTATGGAGTCTGGTATGTCGCGTCCGCTAACCGCTCGCCAACAGCACGTGTTTGATTTTATCGTTAAGACCATGGGCGAATTTGGCTACCCTCCTACCCGCGCCGAGATTGCCAAAGCACTTGGCTTCCGCTCACCCAATGCGGCTGAAGAGCACCTGCGCGCGCTGGAACGCAAAGGCGTTATTCGCATTATCCGCAACACCTCTCGCGGCATCCGCCTGCCCAACCAGGAACCTCAAGAAGTCCTGGATAGCGCAGTCCCCGCCTTACCCACAACCAACGTGGAAGCCCCACCCACTGGCCTGCCTGTGATCGGGGAAGTAGCTGCCGGCAGCCCCATTTTGGCCGCCGAACATATTGATCGCTACTGCCCGCTACCGGCCGAGTACTTCACTCCCAAAGCTGACTATCTGCTGCGCGTACGCGGCCTTTCCATGAAGGATATTGGCATTTTGGAAGGTGATTTACTGGCGGTTCATCGCACTGACCGGGTTCGCGATGGCCAGATCGTGGTTGCCCGCCTGGACGATGAAGTAACGGTTAAACGCTTCAAACGCCAGGGGCATCAAGTGACGCTGTTTGCAGAGAACCCTGATTTTGCGCCCATTGAAATCGACCTGCGCTCTCAAGCGCTCGATATTGAAGGCGTTGGAGTCGGCGTAATTCGTGGTGGCAACGGCCAGGCACTCGGCTAATAAATCCGCTACTGCAGGTCGATATAGCGGTGGTCATTGAAGGTGGCCACCCAGTTTGGGTGATAGACCAGCAGGATGCTCAGCAGCATGCCAGTAATAAATGCCTCTGAAGGCATTAGCAGTGGTAAAAAACGCGCATACTCCTGGGCGAGATAGATCGCCTCAGGGTCTGTACCCGCGACGATAATCAGCACTACCGCCGCCAAGCCTCCTCCCAGCGTTGCCAGCGCCGCGCCAAAAAAGCCGCAGGCAAACAGAAATACCATCAAGTTATCCGGCAGGCGGCGATCTACCAGCCGCCATACCGTGCCAATAACGGCCGCCGGGACGATCCCGGTAACCAGCACATTTGCCCCCAGCAACATCCACTCATTGCGGCCAATCACCACCATGGCAATGTTGATCAGCACGTTGCTAATCAGCGCTAATGGCGCTTTAAAAACGAGTGTCATCAATACTGTAAAAACAAGGTGTAGCGTTAGCCAATCAACAGCCTGGGCACGAAGCTGCCACATCAGCATCACCGCCAGCGTAGCACCCAGCCAGCGGTGCTGAAGCGCTGAATCCGCTATCAACACCTGCCAGGGCCGCCCCAAAGCGCCCATGCGATCACTGCTAACGAGAGTAGCCAGGTGAGCAGCAGCGCCCAGGGCGCTAATACACTTTGCGCAAATGACATGGCGGCCTCTCAGGTTGATGGGCGGGCATTATAGAGTACTTAGCTAAATACCACTGTCTTGTTGCCATGCACCAACACACGATCCTCTAAGTGCCAACGCAAACCGCGAGCGAGCACGGCTTTCTCCACATCACGACCAAAGCGGACTAGATCAGTAGGCGTATGACAGTGGCTAACGCGATGGATATCCTGTTCGATGATGGGGCCTGCGTCGAGTTCCTCGGTCACATAGTGGCAGGTAGCGCCAATCAGCTTAACCCCCCGCTGGTAGGCCTGGTGGTAGGGCTTAGCCCCGGCAAAAGAGGGCAAAAAGCTGTGGTGAATATTGATCACTCGCCCCGCATAGCGCGCGCACAGCTCAGGGGGCAGTATTTGCATATAGCGCGCCAGCACCACGCAGTCGGCGCGGGCACTGTCGATTTCGGCCTGAACCTTGGCAAACGATGCTTGCTTATCGTCGGGGTCGACCGGTACATGGTGATAAGGAATACCGTACCACTCCGTCAGCGAACGCATATCATCATGGTTGGAGATAACCCCGACAATGTCGCAATCCAGTTCCCCCGCCTGCCAGCGGTAAAGTAGATCTACCAAGCAATGTGACTCCCGCGACACCATCAGCACGACGCGCCTACGCTGCTGGGTATCCACCAGCGACCACTGCATATTGAATTCGCTGGCTATCGGTTCAAATGCCGCGCTCAGCGCTTCCGCCGACATACCTACCGAATCCGCCAGAATTTCGTAGCGCATAAAAAGCAGCCGGTTTCTAAATCGGAGTGCTGGCTAGCTTCGGTAATGGAGCCGCCCTGCTGGGCAATAAAGCTCGATACCCGTGCAACAATACCCACCCG
Organism: Halomonas sp. PA16-9; assembly: GCF_009728585.1. Classification (NCBI taxonomy): domain Bacteria; kingdom Pseudomonadati; phylum Pseudomonadota; class Gammaproteobacteria; order Oceanospirillales; family Halomonadaceae; genus Halomonas; species Halomonas sp. PA16-9. Next base: position 2,886,199 of record NZ_CP040451.1, read on the forward strand.
GTCAGGACAGGAAACTACTAAACGATAATAATGAGACATGTGAGCTACTCTTGACCTATTGCTAAGTTAATTATGACAAACCAGCGGCTTAGGTCGCATAGTGTATCGGAAGGCCGTGGATGATTGTTAGCTGCCCCTGCCTTCCCGTATAGTTAAGACACTACTTTTTAGGTTTTTCATAACAGATGCATTCACCACGCGTTCAAATTCGCCCCCGTCGTCGTCCACCGCTGCGCATTTTGCCGCTGGGGGATGCGGTGAGATTGGAATGAATCTAACGCTATACGGCTATGACGATCACTGGATAGCCGTGGACTGCGGCATGATGATCCGCCAGGATCTTCCCAACTCGCCGCTGCAGGTACCCAATCTTGATACGCCGAAAGCACTAGGGATCGTGCCCAAAGCGCTATTTATCACCCATGGTCACGAAGACCACATTGGTGCCGCAGCCTGGCTATGGCCGATGTGGAACTGCCCCATTTACGCCACCCGCTGGCGGCAGGCCTGTTGCGGCTAAAATTTGCCGAGCATCAGCTTAGCGGTGCGGCTATCCATGTCATTGAACCTGGCGAGGCCCTAGAGAGCGGGCCATTCACGCTGCGCTATTTACTTTTAACCCACTCCATTCCCGAAAGCTGTGCGCTAATAATGATGGCCGGTGGCTATCGCGTTTTACATACCGGCGACTGGAAACTCGACCCTGAACCGATTATCGGCACGCCGATCAGTGCAGCCCTCTTCAAGGCGCTTGCCCCGGTTGACTTGGTAGTGGGCGATTCCACTAACGCCCCCATGCCCGGGCACTCCGGCAGCGAGGGGGACGTCGCCCGCGCCCTGACAAAAACCCTCAGCAACTGCCAGGGCCGGGTGGTGGTCTCCTGCTTTGCCAGTAACCTTGCCCGGGTGTTAGCGATAGGGCGCGCCGCTCAGAAGTGTGGCCGACGCATTAGCTTGATGGGCCGTTCAATGGAGCGCATGGTCAGCGTTGCCCGGGGGCTCGGCTATATGGATGATTTACCGCCTTTGGTGCCCAATCATGACTTAGGCTATCTTCCCCGGATGAAGTGGTGATTATCGCCACCGGTAGCCAGGGTGAGCCCCGAGCTGCGCTACAGCGCCTCGCCCAGGGTCGCCACCCTTTTGTGGATCTTCAGCCGGGCGATAACGTTATTTTTTCGGCTAAAGCCATTCCTGGCAATGAACGCCCCATTGAACAGCTTAAAAAGCGTTTGGCGCACTTAGGTGTCAACCTCTACGACGAGTTCAACCACCCTGAACTGCACGCTACCGGGCACCCCGCTCAGGATGAACTGATCAAGCTGTATCAGTGGGTCAGGCCAAAACATCTCATACCGGTGCATGGCGAAGCCCGCCACCAACAGGCTCATCAGACTATTGCCAAACAGCTAGGCATTAGCGCTCCATTGACGCCGGTGAACGGCGATCTAATTTGCTTTGACAGTCACGGGCTGCGCTGTGAGTCGCGCTATCCGCAGCCGCCCTGCATAGTCAGTCAAAACAGCGTGGTGCCCCACCCTGGCCTTGAGGTGCACGACGCCAACAAGGCCCGTCGCGGCAGCTTATACTTAGCGCTGCCGGTGACGGCTACTGACACTGGATGGGCGCGTATTGGCCGTTTGATGCTGGATGCCTCGGGGGCCAGCCCGCTGGATGAAGATAGCTTTAATGATTGGCTGGATGATCAGCTTGAGGAGATTGCAGCAGAGACGCTTGCCGACTTGCGCCAAGCATTACAGCCTCGCATGGTGCAGTGGCTGGCGGAGCATATGCAGCACCTGCCCGATGTACATCTACAGATTATGGCCGCCGAAATGCCAGAGACTATCCCCCTGGACAACGCCGCCAATCGTTAGAGCTGCGCATTATTGTGAAAAAAAGCGCAGCAACGCGGCCGTCTCACTCCCAGCGCGCTGCATCTTGTTGATCAGAGTGACGCTCTTTGACCCAATACTCGCCCTGGGCAGAGTGCTCTTTCTTCCAGAAAGGCGCCTGGGTTTTCAGATAATCCATAATAAAATCGCAGGCTTCGAACGCCTCACGCCGGTGTGCGCTGGCCACGAGTACGCGCACAATCGGATCGCCTGGCCCCAGGTAACCGACACGATGAATAATCCGCACCGCTTGGAGCGACCAGCGCTGCCAAGCCTGTTCACCAATCTCCGTCAGCGTACGCTCGGTCATTCCCGGATAGTGTTCCAGCGTTAACCCTGTGACGTCCGGCGTTTCATTAAAATCACGCACTAAGCCGGTAAAACACACCACCGCGCCAATATCACTACGCCCCGCCAAGGCATCGTCATAGCCGTAGTCCATTGGAAACGGGGCTGCTTGAATCGTTACTTTAATATCCAGCTTATTATCCACCCTCACCCCCCTGTTACTGCGGGAAAAACGCCACTTCGTCATCATCGGTCACTAACGCCTCGTCATTGGCCATGACCTGATTAATCGCACACAGCGTACGCTGGTCGGTGAGTTGTTTAAAGCGACTATCCTGCTCGGCCAGCGCGGCTTTTAATCCACTAATGTCGCGGCTAGCCAGTTGATCGAGACTCACGACGGTCTCACTTTCGCCTACCCGCTCGCGCAGTTCGGCTAAAAACTTAACCCGCACGCAGGGTGAAGGGCAGCGCTCGCCCAAGCTGACTTCTCCGGCTACGCCGTCACCGGTAACAATCGGCGCCTGGGTGCTCATACGCTGGTAGTCGCCACGCTGACCACCTTGCTTGCTGTCGAGTTGTATAGCCTCGATACGCATACCTTTATCGACCGCTTTGCACATATCGTAAAGCGTCAAACAGGCTACCGAAACAGCGGTAAGAGCTTCCATTTCGACCCCAGTGCGTCCATTCAAGCGACACAGCGAGGTCACATGAACGCAGGATTCGGCCACATCAATATCGAACTCAACAGAAACCTTGGAGAGCGCCAGTGAGTGACAGAGAGGAATCAGCTCATGAGTACGTTTGGCCGCCTGAATACCAGCGATACGCGCGGTGGCCAGCACATCACCCTTGGGCAGTTCACCATCGCTAAGCAATTTCAGCGTTTCAGGCTGCATTATAATGCGCCCGGAGGCGACTGCTTCGCGGCGGGTTTCCAGCTTATCGCCGACGTCCACCATATTGGCTTCGCCACGGGTGTTAAGGTGGGTCAGATGCATGTTGTCACCATTGCTGTTTTGAAGACATATTTTTTGAAGACATCGTATCGTTTTTAGCGCTTAACCAGGTCACTACCCATTGTGCAACCGCTTCGCTATCGTCTAGATCTAACTGAGCCACCGAAGCCGCCAGGTCGATAGGCGGTGGCGCACTGAGCGCGACTGCCTCAACCCATCGGCCGGTTAAAATAGCCGCATCGCCAATCCCATCGCGGTATAGCACCAGCTTGGGAATCGGCCAAGCCTTGAAGCCTTCGACAATCACCAAATCGGGATCGTGCGGCGCCATCATGGCAATTAGCTGGGCTAAATCAGGCTCTTCCTGGTCAGGGGTTTCCTGCATCAGCGCAAAGCGCTGACGGGAAGCCACCAGTATCGGTGCGGCACCTGCGCTACGCAGCTTATAGCTATCCTTGCCGGGCTGGTCGACATCAAACGAGTGGTGCGCATGCTTGATGACAGCGACGCTCAAGCCATACTCCCCTAATCGTGGCAACAGCTTCTCTAGCAGCGTCGTTTTTCCGGTACCGCTCCAGGCAGCAATCCCCAGTATGGGAAAAGGTGCGGTTAGTTCGTTTTCCATGCTGCCGAAACTCCTGATGATCACTCACGCTACCATTCTAACGATTCACACAGCGTTATAGAGGATGACTCTACTCGCCCTCTTGCTCACGGGGTAATAGCCAGTTCAACGCAATACCCACCAAAGCGGCCAGGCTAACGCCCTGCAGCGTAAACTGGCCTCCACCAAACTGCATGCCGCCAATCCCGAACACCAGTATCAGCGAAACCACGACCAAGTTGCGCGGCGCCGTCAGCGACTGTCCTGCACGTACCAGTGTGTTCATACCGACCACCGCAATGGAGCCAAACAACAGCGTCATTATACCGCCCATTACCGGGCCAGGAATGGTCTGCAGCAACGCGCCAAGCTTGGACACAAACGCCAGCACAATGGCAATAATCGCGGCAACAATCATGTACTTGGGATTAAATGCCCGAGTAAGCGTTACCGCCCCGGTGACTTCCGAGTAAGTAGTATTCGGCGGCCCGCCGACCAGCGCTGCTACGCTGGTCGCCAGCCCATCGCCTAACAGAGTTCGATGCAGGCCAGGCTTTTCCAGGTAGTTTTTGCGGGTCACCGAACCAATGGCCACCATATCACCAATGTGTTCTACCGCTGGGGCAATCGCGACCGGAATCATAAACAGAATGGCAGCCCAGTGAAAACTGGGTGCGGTAAAGCTGGGTATCGATAACCACGCCGCCTCATGCACTGGCGTAAAGTCGACTACCCCCATCAGCAACGCTAAAAAATAGCCGGTGATAATGCCCCCCATAATCGGCACTAGGCGAAGTAGCCCGCGACCAAAAACGGCCAGCACAAGCGTGACTAGCAAGCTGGTCATTGATAAGAAAATCGCCGCGCCATAGCCGATATTGTCGCTGGTTTCACCGGTCGCCATACTTACGGCCACCGGCGCCAGCGCCAGGCCAATCACCATAATCACCGGCCCCACCACCACAGCGGGCAGCAAGCGATGCAGCCAAGCGGTGCCTTTTAAGCGCACAACCTGAGAGATCGCCACATAGACCAGCCCCGCTGCCATTAGCCCGCCCATGGTTGCCGAAACGCCAAAGCTCGCCACAGAGCCTTGAATAGGCGCTATAAAGGCAAACGATGAGGCTAAAAACACCGGCACGCTCTGCTTGGTGACCCCATGAAATACCAAGGTTCCCACCCCAGCCGTGAACAGCGCAACGCTTGGGTCGAGTCCTGTCAAAAGCGGCACTAACACCAAGGCGCCAAACGCCACAAATAGCATTTGTGCGCCGGTTAAAATGACTTTTGGCCACGACTCAGCCTGACTGGCAGCTTCACGCATAAGTGAATTCCTAGTGATTATTGATTTGATAGCAGGTATACAAAAAAATGCCCCTGACGCTGGGCGTAAGGGCAATGTCAATAACGATGCTTAGCGCGTTCCGAAAATCTTATCGCCAGCGTCACCTAGTCCGGGGACGATGTAGCCATTTTCGTCGAGGCGGTCATCGATCGAGGCGGTGTAAATTTCGATATCGGGGTAAGCGTCCTGCACCCGTTTGATACCCTCAGGGGCGGCGACGAGAACGATCACCTTCATATGCTCACAGCCACGCTCACGGAGCATATCCAGTGTTGCGACCATCGAACCACCGGTGGCCAGCATGGGATCTATCACGATCGCCATGCGCTCTTCGATATCGTTGGCAAACTTGGCAAAGTAAGGCACCGGTTGCAGCGTCTCTTCATCACGATACAGACCTACGACGCTCACCCGTGCACTCGGGATTAGATCCGTTACGCCTTCCAGCATGCCGAGCCCGGCACGCAGAATCGGTACGACGGTGACTTTTTTACCTTTTAATCGGCGCGTTGCAATTGGCTCACCGTTCCATCCCTGGATTTCATGATCTTCCAGTTCAAGACCTTTGGTTGCTTCATAGGTCAGCAGCTTGGCGACTTCACCTGCCAGTTCACGAAAGCTCTTAGTGCTCAGGTCAACTTCGCGCATCAGACCCAGCTTATGTTGTACAAGCGGATGGTTAATGGCGTAAACACTCATGGGACTTCCTCACTGCAGGGGATTCAGAATGGCAACCAAGGTTGCATCAGCTAGGCACAAAATTGCGCGTATTCTACCCGCAACCACTTACGAGGTTAAGGGGTTTCAGGCAATTGCCATTCGATAGGTGCTCGCCCTTGCGCCTGAAGAAATTGATTGGCTTGGGAAAAATGCCGGGTACCAAAAAAGCCCCGATGCGCAGAGAGCGGTGATGGGTGCGGGGCTTCCAGTATTAAATGGCGCCTTTGGTCGATTAACGCCTTCTTCTGGCGCGCATGACTGCCCCACAGCAGAAACACACACGGCGGCGCGTGCTGGCTGACGGTTTCAATCGCGCGGTCAGTGAAGGGCTCCCATCCCTTACCGCGATGAGATGCCGCATTGCCCTGCTCCACAGTCAGCGAAGTGTTTAACAACAACACGCCCTGCTTGGCCCATGCTTCCAGATGGCCGTGGCGCACGGGGGTAAAACCAACATCAGTGGCCAACTCCTTGTAGATATTGACCAGCGACGGTGGCACGGGTACGCCGGGCTGCACGGAAAAGCATAAACCGTGAGCCTGATTGGGCCCGTGATAGGGATCCTGGCCTAAAATAACCACCTTCACTTCGTTCAATGGGGTCAGTTCAAAGGCACGAAACCACTGCGTTGAGTGGGGATATATGATCTTCTTCGCAGCTTTTTGCTGCGCCAAAAAATCTTTTAGCGCCAGCATATAGTCAGCCTGAAACTCATTACCCAGCCACTGACTCCAATCGTCGGGAAGTGGATTGGCCATTATTACCTCTTCATTTGATCAACAAGCGGCTCAACGTATGCAACACCCATATCCCAGGGGAACTGAATCCAGCACTGCTGGGCAACTTCGGTCAGGTATTGATCCACCAAGGGACGACCATCCGGCTTGGCATAGATAGTCACAAAGTGAGCTTTAGGCAGCATTTTACGTACTGCCCGCGCTGTTTTGCCAGTATCCACCAAGTCATCGACCAGCAACCAACCTTCACCGTCATGATCGACGCCCTTCATGATATCCAGACCGCCCTGATCCATATGGTCGTAGCTTTTAATACACACGGTATCGATCAGCCGGATATTAAGCTCCCGAGCAATCAGCGCGGCGGGAATTAAACCGCCGCGGGTAATCGCTACGATGCCTTTAAAATCACGCTCGATCATTTGATGGCATAGGGTGCGCACATCACGGTGCAACTGATCCCAGGAGACAGTGAAGTGTTGGTGGTAGCGATCGCTGCTCATGGGGCATTACTCGTCTTCGTTGAAAGAACAAACTGCGAATACACTGAAACCAGCATCGCGAATTTTCTGCGATCCGCCCAGCTCAGGCAGATCAATAATGGTGGCGGTCTCAACCACCTGACCACCGCTGCGCTGAATGAGGTTGGCCGCGGCCAGCATGGTGCCGCCGGTGGCGATGAGGTCATCCATCAGCAGGATACGGTCATCTTTCTGGAACGCATCGGAGTGCAGCTCCACTTCTGAATGTCCGTACTCCAGCTTATAAGTCTCGCTGATGGTCTTGAAAGGCAGCTTGCCCTTCTTACGCACCGGTACAAAGCTGCAACCCAACTCATAAGCGAGCGGCGCACCAATAATAAAGCCACGCGCATCAATGGCCGCGATGGCATCCAGGTTCATTTCCTGATAGCGGTGAACGAAGCTATCGATCAGCTTGCGAAAGGCCGCGCTATTTTGCAGCAACGGGGTGATGTCGCGAAAGTTCACGCCCTGTTCAGGCCAATCGGGAACCGTGCGAATGACGGACTTAATGTAGTCGCCGTAGATGCTCATCGCGTCTCTCATTGAGTAATAAAAAGTGGTAATGATCAATCAAACCAAGAAAAGGTATCTTGTCGCAAACAGCAACGCCAAAATAATCATCCGCCGGATTCAGGTCGGCAAAACGGCCCGACAACGCCTTGATCGCTACATAGCTAATAAAGCCAAGCGCAATACCTTCGGCAATCGAGAACGTCAGCGGCATCGCCAGGGCGGCAATCAGTACCGGCGCGGCGTCGGTGGGGTCTTCCCAGTTCGCGTGAGCCAAACTTCCTGCCATCAATACCGCCACATACAGCAGCGCACCTGCGGTAGCGTAGGCCGGAATAGAACCCGCCAGCGGAGCGAAGAACAGGCTGATCAGGAACAGAACACCAACCACTACCGCCGTTAACCCAGTACGGCCACCCGAAGCGATACCCGCCGTCGATTCAATGTAGCTTGTGGTGGTGGAAGTACCCAAGGCGGCACCCGCCATTGACGCGGTGCTGTCGGCCATCATGGCGCGACCAATGCGCGGTAACTTGCCATCCTTGTCCAACAGCTTGCCGCGGTGAGCAACGCCTACCAGGGTGCCGGAGGTATCAAATAGATCCACAAACAGGAAGGCAAAGATCACGCTAAGCATCGCCACATCCAGCGCGCCCATCAAATCCATCGCCATAAAGGTAGGTGCAATAGAGGGTGGCATCGACATCAGGCCCCCATACTCATTATGGCCGAGCACCATTGCAACAATAGTAATCCCCAAAATCCCGATCATGACGGCACCAGTCACTCGCAAGTAAGAGAGCGCGGTAATCACAAAGAAGCCCAGCAGCGCATAAATAGCCGCGGGTTGGGAAAGATCACCTAAGGAAACAAAGGTCGCGGGGTTGGCAACCACGATACCGGCGTTCTTAAGCGCTATCATTGCCAGGAAAAGGCCAATACCAGCGGCGATCCCCAACCGTAACGTCATAGGAATGGAGTTAATGATCCACTCGCGAATTTTAAAAATACTCAACAAGAAGAACGTTAGACCTGAGAAGAACACCGCCCCCAGCGCAGCTTCCCAGGTATAGCCCATCCCCAGCACCACGCCGTAGGTGAAAAAGGCATTCAAACCCATGCCTGGCGCCTGAGCTATCGGGTAGTTAGCCCACATCCCCATGACGAAACAGCCAATCGCTGCCGCTAGGCAAGTGGCGACGAACACTGCGCCGTAGTCCATCCCCGCTTCAGACAAAATGCTCGGGTTGACAAAGATGATATAGGCCATCGTCAGGAAGGTGGTGATCCCGGCGATAACTTCTGTCTTCACGTTGGTTTTGTGCTCGGAGAGCTTGAAATAGTTATCCAGAAGTTTCATGAATCTTTTTATCCTTAGCGCTAACGCCGCATGAGTATGCGTTCTGGTGCTGAGAAAAGCCGCACATACTACCGAAACGCTCGCTGTGATGCGAGCGCCTCAGCGTAGCGACCAATGTTGGCGGAAATCGCCCGCCGCCTAATGTCTAGCAATCTTTAGGCCATGAACTAACCGATCGGTCAACCCATTAACCAAAAAAGCTGATTATTGCCATTGCCGCGTCACTTACTAAACGCCGCTTTTTTGAGAAAGCACTCGCTCAACGGTTTCAACGATCACCTGGGTTTGCGGGTCAATTTCAATATTGACCTGATCCCCGGGGGCTCGATCTTGAAGCGTGGTACGCGAAAGTGTCTCAGGAATTAAATTGACGCTGAACTCCACATCCCCACTTTCAGTGGAGCGTACATCCCCAATGGTCAAGCTGATACCGTCTACCCCGATGTAGCCCTTTTCAAACACAAATCGGCCCAGCCTTTCCGGCAGCGAGAACCACAACCGACGGTTGTTGGGTGCCTCTTCGATGGCCACCACTTCTGCCATGGATATAATATGGCCCGACATGGAGTGCCCACCAATTTCATCACCAAAACGCGCAGCGCGCTCTATATTGACGCATTGCCCAGGGGTAATTGCACCAAGATTAGTCAATCGCAACGTTTCACGCATCAAATCAAAACTAACGTTGCTGCCCTCAATCGCCGTTACTGTTAAGCAAACGCCGTTATGAGCAACGGACGCTCCGATCTCAAGCCCCTCACGCATCGAGGGCGGCAACTCCACCACATGCACACGAAAATCATCCAGCTCGCGTACTGCCACAACCCTGGCTACCCCTTGCACAATGCCAGTAAACATAAGGCGCTTTCTCCTCATCTAAAAAAAAGCCGTGTAATTCAAATAAGTCGTAAAGAGCAAGTAGCAAAAGCGCTCAATGAATGGCGCAAGCTTCCTATGCTCCCTCACCGCCGTGCATTCTGCCTTGAGGGTTTCTTGATCCCGCCATTCTACGCCATTGACTTTTCTATGGCTGCTTTCAACTCAAGGTAACTTCATCCAGCTGCACATCTTTAAAAACGCACGCACAGAACTAAAAACTTAAATATTTATAAAAATCAGAAAATAATGCTGACTCGGCGACTTACAACATAAAATCAGATGGATAAAATTGACAAGGCAGCGACCTATCTCTAAAATTTTGCCGCAAATGTAATGACGCCGATTTGTACCCAGATTGCGGGCGTCCACCTAGTCTATGGCTTAGTATTTAGCCTACTGATTGAGTGAAGTGCAGCTAAACGGGTGTGTCCAGCGTTGATGGCCACCCATTGGGGTGGCTTTTTTATTTTCTATTCGATACTGGCCCTCCCCCAGCTCGCATCCCGCACTCCGTCTTCGGCCTACCGTTAAGGCAGACGCTATGATTGAACTTAGCAACGTCAGTAAAACCTATTTCAGTAACAACAAGGGCAGCGGCGCAAATGCCGTCCATGCACTCAAAAATGCCACTCTCAGTGTGCCCAAAGGCACTATTCACGGCGTCATCGGCCTCTCCGGCGCAGGTAAATCAACGCTAATTCGCTGCGTTAATCTCTTAGAGCGCCCCACGAGCGGCAGCGTCACGGTCGATGGTCAGGAAATGACCCAGCTGAGTAACGCCGCGCTTAATCATGCGCGTCACCGTATTGGCATGATTTTTCAACACTTTAATCTATTGACCACACGCACGGTGTTCGACAACGTTGCCCTGCCTCTAGAACTAATGGGGCAAAAACGCCACACCGTCCGCGATCGCGTTATTCCACTCCTGGAGATGGTAGGCCTGGCAGATAAGGCCAACCAGTACCCTGCTCAGCTTTCCGGCGGTCAAAAACAGCGTGTGGCGATCGCCCGGGCGCTAGCCAGCAAGCCGCAGGTGTTGCTCTGTGATGAGGCAACCTCTGCGCTAGACCCACAAACCACCAGTTCAATACTGGAACTGCTGCGCGATATTAACCACCAACTGGGCATTACCATCCTGCTGATCACCCACGAGATGGAAGTGGTCAAATCGATTTGCCACCGGGTGAGTTTGATCTCGGACGGCGAACTGGTGGAAGACGCGGAAGTCGGCGACTTCTTTACCGCTCCGCGTACCCAGCTTGGTCGTGAGTTTCTTAACGACTTCCTCCAGCTAACACCGCCCAAAGAGCTGATTGAGAGGCTCCTTGATGCCCCAGGCGAAAACACCCACCCTGTGGTACGCCTAACCTTCTCTGGCGATGCAGTCTCGACGCCGCTGATTTCCCGCCTTGCTCGAGAATGCGGGGTCGATGTCAGCATTTTACAAGCAAAAGTAGAGTCGATTCAGGAGCGCACCCTGGGCCTGATGATTGCGGAACTACTCGGTTCTCCGACGCAAACCCAGCAAGCCATGCACTATCTCGAATCTCATCAACTGCAAGTGGAGGTACTCGGCCATGTCCAGCGCAATGATTGATCTCATTTTACAGGCCACGCTGGATACCCTTTATATGGTGGCCGTTTCAGGACTTATTTCTACCCTCGTCGGCTTGCCCCTTGGGGTAATGCTGTACGTTACACGCCCACGGCAAATATTGGCGAAGCCCGTACTTAATCAAGTACTGAGCATTATTACCAACGTTGGTCGCTCCATCCCGTTTATTATTTTGATGGTAGCGATCATTCCTTTTACGCGCATGTTGGTGGGCACCTCGATTGGCATTAATGCCGCGTCGGTACCGCTCACAATTGCCGCTATTCCGTTTGTCGCTCGGCTTGTCGAGGCTGCACTTAATGAAATCTCGCCAGGGTTAATTGAAGCCGCCCAAGCCATGGGCGCAACGCCTTGGCAAATTATTCGCAAGGTGCTGATTCCGGAAGCTCGCGGCGGGATCATGACGGGTTTAACCATTACCGTTGTCACGCTGGTAAGTTACTCCGCCATGGCCGGCGCAGTGGGCGGCGGTGGTCTCGGCGACTTAGGTATCCGCTACGGCTACAACCGCTTCAACCCAACCATCATGCTGATTACCGTGGTTATTTTGGTCGTCATGGTGCAGGGTTTTCAGAGCTTGGGCGACTACTTGGTACGCAAAAGCGATCGCAAGTAGCCACTCGTTTATTTGTCATCCATTATAACTAAAATGCATTAGACAACAGTTTTTTATTGCCGCATCATTGCACCATCTATCAAAATGCCACTGGAGAGATTCATGCAAAAACTGATTATTGGCAGCCTTACCGCCCTGGCGCTTGCCGTTAACGTCGCCAATGCTGAAACGCGCAGCATCAAAATGGGCACCGTTGCGGGCCCTGAAACAGAAGTGATGGAAGTTGCAGCGCGCATTGCCAAAGAAGAGTACGACCTTGATGTAGAAATCATCGAGTTCACTGACTACGTTACCCCGAACGCAGCCCTTGCAGACGGCAGCCTAGATGCCAATGCCTACCAGCATGAGCCCTATTTGCAGTCGATGGTCGACGATCGTGGCTATGACCTGGCAATCGCTGGTTACACCTTCGTGTACCCGATTGGTGCTTACTCAGAAAAATACGACAGTATCGACGACCTGCCTGACGGCGCACAAATCGCACTGCCCAATGACCCTTCAAATGAAGGTCGCGCGCTGATCCTGATGCACAACGAAGGCCTGATCACCCTTAACGATCCAGAATTTCTCGAATCAACACCGATCGATATCGCTGAAAACCCCCGCGACTTCCGTTTCCGCGAAATAGAAGCCGCCCAACTCCCCCGCGTGCTGCCCGATGTCGACATGGCGTTCATCAACAACACCTTCGCTCAGCCTGCTGGCCTAAGCCTGGATGACGCCTTGATCAAAGAGGGCCCCGAGTCTCCTTACGTCAACCTGATCGCGGTTCGCGGCGGTGACGAAGAGCGTGAAGAGATTCGTCAACTGGTCGACGCCTATCAGCGTGATGAAGTGATCGAGAAAGCCGAAGAACTATTCAAAGGCGCAGCAGTTCCTGGCTGGATCGAGTAATACCGCAAGCCATCAATAGATGACATCAGGCCGACACGCATAGGTAACCCCAAATGCAAAAGTGTCGGCCTGTTGCGTTTGTAGCAAAGGATCCCTCATGCAAAACAGTGTTGACTACCCTCTTCTCAATCGACAGCTTGAAGCGCTGCTCGATACACGTGATTGGCTCACCAACAGCGCGCAAACCTGTGCGTTTATTCACCAACAGCTTAGCGACTTAAACTGGGTAGGCTTTTACCTTCAACGCCAGCCTGATGTGTTAGGTCTAGGCCCTTTTCAGGGGCAGCCCGCCTGCCACCCGATTCCCTTTAGCAAAGGCGTATGCGGCGCGGCTGCTCGCCAACAAACTACCCAGCGAGTGGACGACGTACACGCGGTTGCCGACCATATTGCCTGCGACGCCAACTCTCGCTCTGAACTGGTGATTCCCATCGTAGTCGATGGCAACCTATGGGGCGTACTGGATTTGGATAGCCCGCTGGAGGCGCGCTTCACACAACAAGACCAAGCAGGCATTGAGGCCCTGGTAGCAACGTTTATGCGCCAAACTGACCTACCCGACCTAATTCAAAAGAGCTAGTTAAAAGCTATAGTCTACAAAATAAAAAACGCCATATAACACCCACACAAAAACGCCCCAAGCATCACTGCCTGGGGCGTTTCTGATAAAAGCTGGTAGGACCAGGCGGATTTGAACCGCCGACCTCCACGATGTCAACGTGGCGCTCTAACCAACTGAGCTATGGTCCTGAAAAGAGGTGTGGCATAAGGCTGGTAGAACCAGGCGGATTTGAACCGCCGACCTCCACGATGTCAACGTGGCGCTCTAACCAACTGAGCTATGGTTCTATTGCGCTATCTGTTCTATTGCACTTTCTGAGATGGGCTATTGGATAGCCGCGCGCCTTGCAACGGATGCATATCTTACGCTCTTATCACTGAATTGCAAGTTCTTTTCCATTGCGCGCCCTCTCCCGCCAGCCTTAAACCCATTACGAATAGAGGCTCAATTCGACACCTGTGACCTTCTAGCGCTAGGCTTAGCGCTTCAAGGTGCTGGGTGTTCTATAGGGAGATAAACCATGCTGGGTATTTTGCTAGGAAGCATAGCGATCGTACTGTTATTGGCGACGCTGATTGCAAGAATACATTTACACTGGTGGTGGATCCGCAGTTTTGAATTTCCACGCCTGCAGATCGCTTGCCTAGCTTTAATCACTTGGCTATTAGCCGCTATCTTCGTTGAGCCTGGCCCTTGGCTATGGGTAGCCCTGCTCGCCTCAGGCATCACTTTACTGTTTCAAGTCTACTATATTCTGCCCTGGACACCGCTGTGGCCGGTGCAGGTCAAGGCGGCGAAGAGTAACGATTCAGATAAAACGATCACGCTACTGATCGCTAACGTACTGACCCCTAACCGGCAGGCCCAAGCGCTGATCGATATGATTAAACAGCATCAGCCCGACATAGTACTGACCCTGGAGTCAGACCAGTGGTGGCAAGATCAGTTAGATCCGGCTCTCGCAGAGCAGTGGCCGCACAGCGTTAAAATCCCGCTCGACAACCTTTACGGCATGCACCTTTACTCGCACCTGGAGCTCTCTAACACCTCGGTGGAGTGGCTAATTCAGGACGACATCCCGTCTATTCACACCCGAGTGACGCTTGCTAACGGCGATAGCATTCGCTTTTACGCGTTACATCCCCGTCCACCGGCCCCCAGTGAGAGTGAAAAATCCCTTTGGCGGGATGCTGAACTGCTATTGGTCGGCAAGAAAATTCATGAAGATCCCCAAGCAACGTTGGTCGCCGGGGATCTGAACGATGTAGCGTGGTCGCGCACTACGCGACTTTTCTGCCGCGTTGGCGGCATGCTCGACCCACGCCGGGGACGTGGTTTATTCAGCACCTTCCACGCCAAATATCCCGTGTTGCGCTGGCCCCTTGACCACATTTTTGTGACCGAACACTTCACCTTAGTCGGCATGCAGCGCCTGAGTTACTTCGGCTCCGACCACTTCCCGATACTGGCCACCTTTTGCTACCGCCCTTCGCGTCAAGACGAGCATGAAACGCCCGAAGCCGATGCTGAGGAGCGCAGTGAGGCCAGCGAAACGATTCAGGAAGGTAAAACCGAAAAGCAGGAAACCTGAACGCGGTTGGCCTAAAGATAGCTGACCTTAAACGTGTTACTCAGGAATGCCTCCGTGCGTTAACGCGACCGGATCCAGCAGCCGCTCTAGCGTCTCCCGGTCAAGGTCAGTTTTCTCCTCCGCCACATCAATAATTGGCCTCCCCGCCTGGTAAGCCTCTTTGGCGACAGCGGCGGCGGCGTTATAGCCAATCACGCCATTTAGCGCCGTTACCAAAATGGGATTTCTGGCCAGCGGGCCTTCCAGGTTATCTTCACGAACCTTAAAGGTGGCAATCGCACGATCAGCCAGCAATCGAGCGGTATTACTCATCAAGCTTATAGACGTTAATAAGTTGGAAGCCACCAACGGCAACATCACGTTCAGTTGAAAGTTACCACTCTGCCCGGCCACGGTAATCGCGGTATCCAGGCCAATAACCTGTGCAGCGGCCTGGGCGGCTGACTCAGGAATAACAGGATTAACCTTCCCAGGCATAATTGAGCTAGGGCTGTAACGCCTCGAGCTCAATCTCGCCCAGCCCCGCCAGCGGCCCCGAATTCATCCAGCGCAGGTCGTTGGCTATTTTCATAATCACGCAGGCTAAGCCTTTCAACTGCCCCGAGAGCTCTACCGCCGCATCCTGAGACGAGAGGCTGGCAAAGAAGCTGTCATTAGGGGTAAACATCAACCCGGTCTGTTCGCTCAGCTCTTGGGCGACCTGCTCAGCAAAACCGATAGGAGCGTTAATGCCGGTCCCCACGGCCGTGCCACCTTGAGCTAATCGGCACAGCCGTTTCATGGCACTATCAAAGCGCTCAATGGCCTGACCTAGTTGGCTAGACCAAGCACCCAGCTCTTGATCCATACGCAGCGGCATGGCGTCCATGAGGTGAGTACGACCGGTTTTTACCACATGGCTCAGCTCACTGGCCCGCTTGTCGATAGTGTCACGCAGGTGGACAAGGGCTGGGCGCAACGATTCGTGCACCGCGATGGCAGCCGACAGGTGAATGGCCGTGGGAATCACATCATTGCTGGACTGCCCCATATTGACGTGATCGTTCGGGGTTACCTCAACGCCTTCACGGCTTGCTAATGTAGCCAACACCTCGTTGACATTCATATTGGTGGAGGTACCTGAGCCAGTTTGAAACACATCGATAGGAAAGTGCTGGTCATGCTTGCCCGTTAACACTTCCCGCGCCGCTTTTTGAATCGCTTCCCCCCGCGCACTATCAAGCCCTCCTAGCGATTGATTAGCCCGGGCTGCCGCTAGCTTGATACGCGTGACTGCGTGAATAAAGGCCGGGGGCATGGGCGAATGAGAGACAGGGAAGTTATTGATTGCTCGCTGGGTTTGTGCCCCATAAAGAGCCTCAGAAGGCACTTCCAACTCGCCCATGCTATCGCGTTCCATCCGTGTTGCCATTGCTCTTTCTCCCATCAGTAAGATTAATGGTGATGCTTATCTGAGCGCATAGCCAACCTATCGTTCACTCGCTAAAGCCACATCCACTGCCTTCAAGCTAGCTGGTTAGACCATAGGGGTAAACAGGCTCTTGCCCCGTGCACTTTAAAATGCCAAAAACCAAATGTTGCACTGCACAAAAAACAGTTGCTATGCTGCACTGCAAGATAGCTTATAAATAAAGCTACCCAATTAAATAAGCAGCGCCAACCTCTGGATAGCTGCTTTTGGTAAGACTAACCCCAGGAGGGTATGACGATGCGTACATTAAATACTAACGAAATGACTCAGCAGTTTGACAACATGTTCATGGCGCCAGTACGCGCTTACATGGCGCTGAGCATCGATTACAGCGAAAAAATGATTAACGCTCAGATGGACGCCAGCAAAGCTTATGCCGACACCGGCATTGCGCAAATGCGCCAAATGATGGAAGTAAAAGACGCAGAGGGCCTGCGTAGCTACATGGAAGGCCAGCAAAAGGTAGCTAAAGAGTTGGCTGAGCGTGTTAAAGGCGATGCCGATAAAGTCGTATCTCTGCAGCAGGACTTTATCCAGAAAAGCCAGAAAATTACCGAAGACAACGTTAAGCAGGCGCAAACCGCTGCTAGCAAGTTGAACAAAACCGCTTAATCGCTTATTGAAACAGTAAGCTAGCAAGCATGTTTTATAAAACGCCCCTGTCGGCTCTTCGCTGACAGGGGCGTTTTAGTCGTTGCCTTTAGCATTTCTGTACCAGCCGTTTCACCAACCGAGGGCGGATTTCACAAAGGGAATAGTAAGCTTGCGCTTGGCTGAGAGCGATGCTTTATCCAGAGTCTCCACCGCGCGACACAGCTCACCTAACTCGCGGGGGCCACGATGCAAGATATAGCGCCCAACATCATCGGGGAGCTGCATCCCTCTCACACTGGCGCGCAGCTTTAGCGCTGCCAAACGCTCTTCGTCATCCTCCAAAGGGTGAACATGAAACGTTACCCCCCAGGTCAGGCGCGAAGCCAAGTCCGGTAGCACCACGTTTAATTGACGCGGTGAAGCACTGGCGGCAATCACTAATTTCTTGCCAGCATCTCTTAGCCGGTTAAAAGCATGGAACAGCGCTTCCTCCCAGCGCTTGCGACCAATCACACACTCCAGGTCATCAATGGCGACCAGATCCAGGCGCTCGATGTCTTCCAGCATTAATGGCGGAAAGTGGCCCAAGTCATCCAGGGGGAGATACAGTGCTCGTTTATCTGCATCGGACGCCGCATGACACGCCGCCTGTAAAAGATGGCTACGCCCTACCCCTGGCGCGCCCCACAGATAGAGGAACTGCTCCCCCTCCGGGTTAAGCTGCTGGGTAAGGTGTTCTACCAGCGGCGTATTTGCACGCGCCACATAATAATTATCAAAGGTCGCGTCATCACGCAGACCAATTCCCAAGGGAAGCTGTGCCGGTGCTCGGCTCATGGTGACTCCCGTCCATCATGATGGCCCAGCTCATCGTTATGTGAAGAGCTGACCTCAATGATTGGCGTATGTTTATCAGTATTTTGTTCGTCGTATAACTCGCTATGCTGATAGCGAACTTTTACTTCTTTTAGCAGCACTAGAATCACCGCGGCAACAGGCAGAGCCAACAACACCCCTGTTAGGCCAAACAGATTCCCCCCCGCCAGCACGGCGAATATAACCGCGACCGGATGCAGGCCAATCTTATCGCCCAACAATTTAGGCTGGAGAATCACACTCTCGGCCATTTGGCCAATACTAAACACCAGGATAACGCCTAACACCGCCCACCAGGTGGCGTACTGGAACAGCGCCACAACAAGGGCAATCACCAAGCCGACAATAAAACCCAGGAACGGGACAATGCTCACCAGTCCGGACACAAAGCCGATCAATAGGCCAAAGTTGAGCCCCATCAACGTTAAGCCCACCGCATAAATAATCCCTAAACAGAGCATTACCAGCAGCTGGCCGCGTAGAAACGATGACAACACTTCATCACAGCGACGCGCCAACCGGAAGGTATCATCCGCCCACTGGCGTGGCACGAGATTGGCAATATTGGTCAGCAGGCGGTTCCAGTCCAAAAGCAAATAGAAGGTCACCACAGGAATAAGTGCCACATAGGTGATCCAAGAGGCAAACGCCATACCGGAGCGGCCAATTTGGCCTAGCGCCTGGGCTAGGTAGCCACCAGCATCGCGCCAGTTTTCGACCAGCGTCTCGCGCGCGTTGGTTAACTCCGCGGTCAAGTCATAACCTGTCCACTCTTGTACCTGAGGAGCAAGCGTATTTTCTACCCAATTGAAGATACCCGGAATAGCTTCGCCCAGCTGTTTAAGCTGCTGAACAAGCAGCGGGATCAATATCAACAGGCTCGCCACGAGGACGACCAACAGTACTAAAAACACACTGCTCACCGCGAACGGCCGATTCATGCCCCAGCGCTGGAAACGGTTAGCCAGCGGGTCAGCTAAGTAAGCGAGAATCATCCCAGCAATAAAAGGCATCAGCGCCGCGTCTAACAAATAAATTAAACCGCCTATTACCACCAAAAATAGGACGCCCCACCAAGAATTCCGCATAGTTCCCTCTCAAACGTGGATTTAATCCGCTAAATATCACTTATCGTTACTATGGCACTGATCACGACACACTTTACTTATCACTACTAACTTTCACTCGCCACTACTAACTTTCATCCGCCACTACTATGCCGCAAATGAACGAAAGTCGCGCGTCTGCTTTTCATCCTGCGCGACGGCGGTGCGGCCAGCGTCGCTGAGTGTTACAATCCGCCAAAGTTAAGCCCAGCACTGGCCAATTCGCCAGCACTACCAGCACCGCTATTTGCTTCACAGGATCTGTCATGACCGAGACCTCTTCTTCTTCGGCTACTCCTTCCCTCAGCTATAAGGATGCAGGCGTCGATATCGATGCCGGTAACGCCCTTGTTGACCGCATTAAACACGTTGCCAAACGCACGACTCGCCCCGAAGTCATGGGCGGGCTTGGCGGCTTTGGCGCGCTATGCGAGATCCCCGCGGGCTATCGGCAGCCCGTGCTCGTCTCAGGTACCGATGGCGTCGGCACCAAGCTGCGCCTGGCAATGGATCTTGGCAAGCACGACACCATTGGTATTGATTTGGTCGCCATGTGTGTCAACGACCTTATCGTGGCTGGCGCCGAACCGCTGCTATTTCTTGACTACTATGCCACGGGTAAGCTCGATGTGGATATTGCTGCTGACGTTGTCACCGGCATTGGCGCTGGTTGCGAATTGGCTGGCTGCGCCCTGGTAGGCGGCGAAACCGCCGAAATGCCGGGTATGTACGAAGGCAGCGACTACGATTTAGCGGGCTTTTGCGTGGGCGTGGTTGAAAAAGCAGATATTTTAGATGGCAGCAAAGTGGCCGAAGGCGACGTCATATTGGGGCTTGCCTCATCCGGGCCACACTCCAACGGCTACTCATTGATTCGTAAAATCCTTGAGGTCAGCGACGCTTCGCTAGAGACCGACATCGCCGGTAAAACCCTTGGCGATGCGCTGATGGCCCCACCCGCATCTATGTCAAATCACTGCTCTCCTTGATGCGCGGTAGCGAGATTGCCGTGCATGCGTTATCACACATCACCGGTGGCGGTTTGCTTGAAAACATTCCTCGCGTACTGCCGGACAACCTCGCTGCGCATATTGATATTGCCAGTTGGCAGCGACCAGCCGTGTTTGATTGGCTACAGGCCAATGGAAACGTGAATGAAACTGAAATGCACCGCGTGCTCAATTGCGGTATTGGGATGGTCGTTGTGGTGCCGCAGCATCAAGCAAAACAGGCAATGGCTCACCTGGAAGCCGAAGGCGAATCCGTTTATCGTCTAGGGCAGATCGTTGAACGCCAAGGGACGCCGTTATTTTGGAGAACCTCTCGGCATGACCAATACGGACTACCAGAGCGATACCATTAAAGACGTAACACCAGAGCCTCTCGGTGCACGCCGCATTGTCGTGCTTATCTCTGGCAGCGGTAGCAATCTTCAGGCGCTGATTGATGCTCAGTCCCACGACCGCTTAGGCGGCGGTGAGATTGTCGCAGTGATTTCCAATATTGCTGACGCCTATGGTTTGAAACGCGCACACGAAGCGGGCATTGAAGCGGTTGCCCTCCCCCACAGGGAGTATGATAGTCGCGAAGCCTACGACGGCGCCTTGATCAAAGTCATTGAGCGTCACGAGCCGGATCTGATTGTACTGGCGGGCTTTATGCGCATTTTGACGCCTCGCTTTGTGCAGCGCTTCCTGGGCCGTATGCTGAATATCCATCCTTCATTGCTGCCAGACTACCAAGGGCTCAACACTCACGCCCGCGCCCTGGCAGACGGTGTTGCCAGCCACGGCTGTAGCGTTCACTTCGTCACCGAAGAGCTAGACGGTGGCCCAGTGGTACTGCAAGCGGAGCTGCTGGTCAACGCGGACGACACGGCTGAAACACTGCAAGAGAAGGTTCGCTCCCGGGAACACCTAATCTACCCGATTGCAGTGCAGTGGTTTTTGGAAGGCAGGCTGCAGTTCAGTGCCGAAGGCGCCAAAATGGACGGTCATCTGCTACCGGAACACGGTATGCGGCTTTCCCACGCTGATGCTGCAGAAGAGCTTGATGAGGAGCTCGACGAAGAGTCGCAGGATTAGCATGAAAACGTCATCATAAGCATTGAAAAGCGCCTTACGTTTTTGCCGTAAGGCGCTTTTTTGTAGCAATGTACTTCGTATAACTAGGTACGCGGCAAGGTTACCCCACGCTGCCCCATATACTTTCCGCCCCGGTCTTTATACGAGGTTTCGCATACTTCGTCGGACTCTAAGAACAACATCTGGGCGACGCCCTCATGAGCGTAGATTTTTGCCGGCAGGTTGGTGGTGTTAGAGAATTCCAGCGTAACGTGGCCCTCCCACTCGGGCTCCAGCGGCGTCACGTTGACAATAATGCCGCAGCGCGCGTAGGTGGATTTCCCCAGGCAAATAGTCAGCACGTTACGGGGAATACGGAAATACTCCACCGTGCGCGCCAGCGCAAAAGAGTTCGGCGGAATAATACAAACATCGCCTTTAATATCGACGAAGCTGTTCGCGTCAAACGCTTTGGGATCAACAATCGCTGAGTGAATATTGGTGAAGACTTTGAATTCGTCTGAGCAGCGCACATCGTAACCGTAGCTTGAGGTGCCGTAGGAAATCACGCGCTGTTCGTTCACGTAGCGCACTTGCTCGGCTTCAAACGGCTCAATCATCGCGTCGCTTTTGGCCATGCGACGAATCCAATTATCAGATTTGATACTCATTTATGTCGTTATCACTCACTAAAGGAAATAGTTGGGCCGTCGCCTTGATTCGCGCTAACCGCTTCAGCGACTTTTTGGGCAATAGTCGCAAAGGTTTGACTCACCGCCCCGTCAGGTTCGGATACCACACTCGGGCGTCCCGAATCTGTCAGCTCTCGGATGGAGAGCGTCAGCGGCAGGCGTCCAAGTACTTGGGTATCGTACTCCTGGGCGATATTATCGCCACCACCTGTGCCGAAAATAGCCGCTTCATGGCCGCACTTTTCGCAGTGGTAGAGGCTCATATTTTCCACCACGCCAAGCACCGGCACGTTGACCTTGCGGAACATTTCGATCCCTTTACGGGCATCTAACAGCGCAATATCCTGTGGGGTGGTCACAATCACCGCCCCTGCCACCGGCACTTTCTGGGCCAGGGTCAGTTGGATATCGCCAGTACCTGGGGGCATGTCGATCAATAGAAAATCGAGATTATCCCATTGGGTTTGCGTCAGCATCTGCTGAAACGCGCCCACTACCATCGGCCCGCGCCACACCATTGGCTCACGGGTATTGACCATAAATGCCATCGACATGGCCTGAATGCCATGGGCCTGGAGCGGAAGGAATTTGTCATTACTTGCCGCCTGGGGGCGCGTACCCTCTTTAACACCGAGCATTTGTGCCTGGCTGGGTCCATAGATATCCGCATCCAGGACACCCACGCGATAGCCCTGTGCTGCCAGCGCTAATGCCAAATTCACGGTGACGGTGGATTTTCCCACGCCTCCCTTGCCCGATGCCACTGCAATAATATGTTTAACCCCATCCATTCAATGGCACTCCTCGTTTTAAGCTCTTAATAACTGAATTAACGTTGAGTGAATGATACGCCTCACAGCCAAAATCATAAACCAACAACAAGTGGGCGGATGCCGGTTCCCCGACATCCGCCCTTACTTTTCTAACGCGAAAGGTGCGTTACAGCATTACTATCCCGCCACTTATTAGCCAGCGTTTTGCTGCGACTCTTCACTGCCACCATCACTGTCATTGGCACTCTCACTTGAAGAGTTCCCATCTGACGAGCCCCCATTCGACGAGCTATCAGAAGAGCTGCTCTGGGAAGATGATGCAGCCTCACCCGCTGACTCTTCTGCATCGGCCAAACGGCTGTCTAACGTCGACAGCTCATCGCGCCATTCACTTAACTGGCTCTCTAAACGCTCTAGCTGGCTTTCACGCTTTTCGATATCACTCTCAACGCTGGCCACTTCTTCACGCCCAATATCCAGGGCAACCATGACGTCATCCAGCTCACTGCGCACCTGACTCAAGCTCTGCTCTTCTTCTTCGCGCAGCGCCGTTAGCGAATCAACATCACTTTGCAGCTCATCGCGTTCGCTGGTGAGTGAGTCACGCTCATTTTTTAGCTCACCAAGCTCGCTCTGGACACTCGAAATTTCCTCTTCTAAGCCACTTAGCTGTTCATTTGACTGGCTAATCTGATCTTCCAGCGAGGACAACTCATCTTCGGTATTGCCCAGCTCTTCGATCGCTTGCTGACGCTGCTGCTCCGCTTCCTGACGGGCAGCCTCAGCCTCCTGTCGGGCTTCTTCAGCACTAGAACGCGCTTCTTCTACTTGCTGGAGGGCACTTTCCGCCTCATCCCGAGTGCTGGTGATTTGATCACGCTCTTCGCGCAACGCAGTCATCTCGCTTTCAGCGCTCTCTACCTGCTCATTAAGAGAGGCAATTTCTTCTTCCAGCGCATCGCGCTCGGACTCAAGCTCTTCTAAACGCGACTGCACATCGCTGACATTGCCTTGGGCACTCTCAAGCGACGAGCTGGCCTCTTGCTGTTGAGCCTCAAGGGACGCCATCTCCTCTTGCAGCGCGGCTAAATTGGTTTCAGCTTCCTCAATTTCGCTAATGCGCTGGCTCATTTGGCTATTTTCCTGCTCAGCGCTGGCGAGCTGCTCTTCTAAGCTATTGACACGATCCTGGCGAGAACCTGCATTAGACTGCGCCATAATGGCCCAGATAACGGCAATGGCGGCGATACCAGCAATCGCTTTTACCCGGTTATCTTGAAAGAGGGTTTTCATGTCCGACTTTTTAGCCGGTTCTGGCTTGTTGGCAGGCGACTGGTGATCCGAGTGGTTTGCTTCCGACATTATGCGTTCCTCTATGGTCTTAGCTAACGTTTGTCCAAGCTAACAACAATCAGTTGCGCGATGATCAAGTACATAGGTAATGCGCTAACCGTGAATGCTCTCCCCCTTCAGCATACACAGCTCACTGTATCTAGCCAGTCTGTTTGCAAAATCGTGTACAAATGTTGCTACTGCGTTACAAGACAAGCAGGAACGATTATTATTTTAGCCAGAAGGAGGATGCTTTCCCTCATGAAAACCAGAGGCCTCTCCGCTCAGCGCATCAAACCAATCCAGTGTGGTATGCAGTGACACTACGCTGCCCACTATTAGCAGCGTAGGCGGTTTAATGTGGCCCGCCAAGAAAGTATCTGGTAATCCAGATAACGTCCCCACGTGGGTACGCTGTCGGCGGGTCGTGCCCTGTTCAATCAGCGCCAGCGGTGTGTCTGGCGCTAAACCATGCTTAACCAGCGCCTGGCTGATCACCTTTACGGTGCCCAGCCCCATATAAAACACCAAGGTTTGCCCAGGCCGCGCTAACGCATCCCAATCAAGCTCACACTCCCCCTGCTGTAAATGCCCGGTGATGAAACGCACCGACTGGGCATGGTCGCGATGGGTCAAAGGAATGCCCGCATACGCCGCGCAGCCTGATGCCGCCGTCACCCCTGGGATGACTTCCACGCTCACTTGTGCTGCCACCAGCGCCTCAAGCTCCTCTCCGCCCCGGCCAAAAATAAACGGATCACCACCTTTAAGGCGCACGACACGCTTACCCTGCTGAGCCCACTTTACAAGCGCTTGATTAATCCCCTCTTGAGGGACGCTGTGCAGAGAGCGTGCTTTACCCACATAAAATCGCTGCGCCTGTGGCGGTATAAAGGCGACTATTTCACCGCTAACCAAGCGGTCGTACAGCACCACTTCAGCGGACTGCAGTCGCTTATACGCTTTTAGCGTCAATAACTCCGGGTCGCCAGGGCCCGCGCCCACTAGACTTACCAGGCCGTATGGCTGAGCCGTTTGCTCTCGTCCTGCTTCCAAGAATCCACCCCAGGAATAAAAAAGTTTTTTAATATGCAAAAAAGTAATTAATTTTACCACTAAATGCCAATAACACCTTGTCTATTGCTTATAATGCAATCGAATATATATAAATAGAACATATATATTCTAAAAAAATATAGATAATAGCCATTTTGTCTGCAATGGCTTACATCCTGATTACGTATTTAGGGCTAATCTTCACGATCGAATTTAAATTGGCATATGTTTGGAGATTCACGCATGCCCGTGAATGATATAGACGCACCAGAGCGAGTCAGTGCAGACCACCTCGTACCCCACATACCCGGCGTTATCTTTCAGTTTCATCGCGCGCGCAATGGCCATATGCGGTTCCCCTACTTGGAGGGCGGCGGCGTGGCTCTCAAACATATTGACCGGGAACTGCTCGCCGAAAATGCAGGGCAGCTAGTTGAGCAACTGACCGGCAACGACCACCCCAAGATAATGTCCGCTATCGAACGCTCAGCCCGCTGGATGTTGCCTCTCACCACACGCTTTAGGCTACCGTTTCCACAAGACAAACCACACTGGATTGCGGTTAGCGCCAAACCCAAGCCCGTCGTCGATGGCGTGCAGTGGAACGGCATAATGATGGATATTAGCGATCAAGTCAGCGAAGAGCAGCGGCTGCGCAAACTATGCGATACAGACCCCCTGACTCAACTCCCCAATCGACGCAAGCTCATGATGCACTTAACCCATGTTGCATCGCTTAGCGCCCGCCACGGCACACCGCTCTCCATCATGATGATCGATATTGATCACTTTAAGCGGCTTAATGATCGTTGGGGACATCTGCACGGGGATGATGTGCTTAAACAGTTGGCAACCTACGCCCAGTCGCTGCTGCGTTGCGAAGACATGGTGGCTCGGTTGGGAGGAGAAGAGTTTATGGTCGTGCTGCCGCTTACTCCGCTGCAGCAATGCCATGCACTTGCCGACCGCTTACGCCAGGCTATCAGTGTACGCGACTTCGGCATGGGGCCAGGCCAAGTGACGCTGAGTATTGGGGTTGCCGAATATCGCTGTGGCGAACCCCTCACGAGTCTGATCGAGCGGGCCGACCAGGCGCTGTATGGCGCCAAAGACGTTGGTCGTGACTGCGTTTGCCATCTACGCTGATAAAGCATACTCAATTGCAGGAGCCAAACAATGACAAGGCTAGCCGACGCCATTTGTGAACCGTGCAGCAAAGATGCTCAACCTTTAAGTAAAGATGAAGCCCAAGAGCGGCTAAAAAGCCTCAGCCAGTGGCAGATTGTCGAGCACGATGGCATCATGAAGCTGTCGCGAAGTTTTAAATTCCGTGACTTTGCCAGCGCATTGGCATTTACCCAAGGCGTTGGCGATATTGCAGAGCAGGCTGGCCATCACCCCGTTATCGTGACCGAGTGGGGCAAAGCCACCGTCACGTGGTGGTCTCACGCTATTAAAGGCCTGCATCTTAATGACTTCATTCTTGCCGCCAGAACCGACGAGGTAGCCGAATAAATGTTTGAGCATATTGAGCGAGTCCCAGGAGATGCCATTCTCGGGCTGATCGAAGCTTTCAAGAAAGATACCAATCCGCAAAAGGTGGATTTAGGTGTTGGTGTTTACCGCGATACCCAAGGCAATACGCCGGTAATGCGCGCCGTTAAGGAAGCAGAAGCTCGCCTGCTCAAGAATGAAACGACGAAAACCTATATCGGTTCTCACGGCGCGCCCAGCTATGGTGAAGTAGTACTTCCCATGGTTTTCGGTGCTGAGTCACCGGTACTCAAAGCCAACCGTGCCAGCGCTACCCAGTCGCCTGGCGGCACCGGCGCCCTGCGCCTGGCAGCCGACTTCATTTCCACTCAGTTGCCGGGCAAAGGTATCTGGGTAAGCGACCCAACATGGCCCAACCACCACGGTATTTTTACCGCCGCGGGTATTGAGCTGCACAAGTACCCCTACGTTGACCCCGACAACCGTCTCGACTTCGACGGTATGCGTGCAGCGCTAAAAAGCATTCCAGAAGGCGATGTAGTCGTACTCCACGCCTGCTGCCATAACCCGACCGGGTTTGACCTTTCCCACGACCAGTGGCAGGAAGTATTAGAGATCGTCCGTGAGCGCAAGCTGCTGCCGCTGATCGACTTTGCCTATCAGGGCTTTGGCGAAGGGCTGGACGAGGATGCTTACGGCGTTCGCTTACTGGCGGAAAACCTCGACGAAGCGATCATCACCAGCTCCTGCTCCAAGAACTTCGGTATTTATTGTGAGCGTACCGGCTGCTTGATCATGGTGGCAAAAGACAGCGAGCAGATGGGCAACATTCGCTCACAGGTCGCGATCGTGGCACGGGAAAACTACTCAAACCCGCCTGCACACGGCGGCGCTATCGTCAGTGAGATCCTCCACGATCCAGAGCTGACTGCGCTATGGCGTGAAGAGCTCACCGAAATGCGTGACCGTATCAATACTCTGCGTCGCGATTTCGTTGAAGCACTGAAACCCTATGGCCTGGACGAGAAGTACGCCTGCGTAGCTGAACAGCGCGGTATGTTCTCCTACACAGGCTTAACGCCGGAACAGGTAGATCGGTTGCGCGATGAGTTTGGCATCTACATGGTACGCTCGGGTCGCGCTAACGTAGCGGGCTTCTCCCATGAGAACCTGCCCTACCTGGCCAAAGCGATTGCCGCTGTCAACGACTAGCTAGCAAGCATTGCCGCACTACAAACGCCCAGGCCTACCTGGGCGTTTTTGTGTGCTGAACACTTGACCGATTAGTCAACACTTCGGCACACTCAGCGTTGCCTTGTATACAACACACCATAATCAAGAGGCCTAACATGGCGGCTGCCAGCACCCACTACCCCTGGTACAAAAAAGAAGACACCGACGCGTTCTTCGCCCTGTTCCAAAACAATATTGCCAACTTTGTCATTATTGCCATCACCATGCTGGGCATGGGATTCCCCTCTTCCATTGTCTATGGGCAGGTGCTGCCAGGCGCGGCAGTAGCGGTAATGGTCGGTAATTTCTACTATGCCTGGAGCGCGGCAAGACTGGCCCGCAAGGAGAACCGTGCCGATGTAACGGCGCTCTCTTACGGTATCTCAACGCCGGTTATGTTTGTGTTTCTATTCGGCGTACTGCTACCCGCCAAACAGCTCACCGGTGATGCAGAAATGGCCTGGAAAGTAGCCGTCGCCGCCTGCTTTATCAGCGGCGCCATCGAAGCCGCAATCAGCATAATTGGCCGCTGGGTGCAGTACCACCTACCGCGCGCTGCCATGCTGGGCGCCGTTGCGGGTGTCGCACTGACGTTTATCGCCGGTGAAATGCTGTTCAAAACGCTGGAAATGCCGATTATTGGTCTACTGGTGCTAGCGATCATTATTGTTGGGCTGGTCGCACGAGTGAGTATGCCGTTTAAACTCCCCACCTCACTATTCGCCATTATCGTCGGCACCACCATGGCCTATTTGATTGGCGACGCCGGCACCGAGCGCTTTAGCGATGCGTTCACGCACTTGGGCTTTTATCCATTACTTCCCAACCTAGCCTGGTTTGAAGGGCTGGGATTACTGCTGACCAGTATGCTGGCGGTACTCACCGTGGTGCTGCCGATTACGCTCTATAACGCCATTGAGACGATGAACAACGTCGAGGCGATGGAGGCCGCAGGCGATAAGTACGATGTGCGGGAGTGTCAGGCGGTCGATGGCGCAGGCACCATGATTGGCGCGCTGTTTGGCGGCGTCTTTCCTACCACGGTCTATATTGCCACCGTAGGGGCCAAGTGGATGGGCGCAGGCCGGGGCTACAGCCTTCTCAACGGCGCGGTATATGCGCTGGCTACCATGTTCGGCTTAATCGCTGCCCTAGCCGCAATCATTCCCGTTTCAGTGGTCGCACCGATTTTGGTCTTTGTCGGTATGTCGATGATTGCCACCGCGTTTCAGTCCAACGACACACGCTACTATCCTGCCGTGGCGTTGGCCATGCTACCCTACTTCGCCAACTACGTGATGACGCGCTTTAACCGCGGGGCTGGTGAGGTCGTCACCGATATATCCAGTGCCATTGTGGTGATGGGCCAAGGGGCTATGTTTATGGCCATTCTGTTGGGCGCTATGACGGTATCGGTGATTGATCACCAGTTCCGACGCGCGGCCGCCTTCGCTGCCATTGCCGCGGGCTTTTCCTTCGTTGGGCTGATGCACGCCCCCGAACTGTCATTCAATGCTGCCCCAGAGTTCGTGATGGGCTACTTAGGGATGGCGCTGCTGTTTATCTACTTCTCCTTTCAGGAAGCTGGGCGCCTGCGTTAATTAACGAATCCCGCCTGCCGATGCGGGCGGGAAAGAATGCGCCGCATGACTTGCCACGCCATCAATCCTGCCAGCAGGTTGCCTACGGCGGCGCCCGCCGCCAGCCCCCACCAACCGAAGAACTGTGAACCTAACCACAGGCAGGGTAAATAGCAGATAAACAGCCGTGCGCTGGATAGCAGCATCGCTCGCAGCGGCCAACCTAGAGCATTGCCCGCCGAAACCACTAACATACAAACGCCCAGCGCTGCGTAGCTTGGCAGCAGAAAGCGAATCAGCAGGGTCAGCTCGTTTTGTACCTCTGGATTGCCTGCTAAGGCCATGGCTAGCCAGGGAGCCCCCAGGGCCAGTAGCACGCCCAGACTAAGCTGCCAAACCAGCGCGACCTTTACCGCCAAACGCATAAGCTGCTGAATTTGCCCCCAATCTCCGGCACCATAGCAGCGTCCTAACCACGGCGGTAGCGACATGGTCATAGCCAGAATAACCATCAGGGAAAGCGTTTCCAAACGGCTCGCCAACCCCCAGGCCGCTACTTCACTTTCACCCAGACCCGCCACCACTGAGATTGCCAGCATCGCAGCCAAGGGCGGCATCAGTTGGCTGACCATCGCGGGGGCGGCAATGCCAGTAAACGGCCGCCACGACTGCCTCGCCTCTAGCCATAGGCCTTGCTGCGATGCCCACTGGCGTTTGAGCAGTTTACGTGTAGTGACCAACAGACCCACTGAGAAGGCAATTGCAGTTGCCCAGGCAGCACCGGGCAATCCCCAACCCTCCCAATCGCCGACACCAAAAATCAGTAGTGGATCGAGCACCAGGTTCACAACACTACTGAGAACCATCATTTTACCTGGTAAACGGGTATCGCCATGGGCACGGAAAATGCTGTAGCTGAAATAGAGCAGTGCTCCCAGCCAGGCGGACAACAGTTGCGGCCCCCAGTAAATATGGATATAGGAAAGCGTCGTTTCATCGGCGCCAAGGAGCTGAAAAACGGGCACATGGAACACCCACAAGGCAAACGCCAACAGACCAATCACTCCGCCACCTGCCATTAATACCAGGCTGCTCAAGCGCCTCGCTCGCTCCCCTTCCCCTGCGCCGAGCGCCCGGGAAATAAGTGCCGCAATGGCGATACCCATACCCACTTGAATGCCGATAATCAGAAATGACAGCGGAAAGGTGAACGACTGCGCCGCTAGCTGTGCGGTACCCAAACGGGCAATAAAGGCGCTATCAACAAGTTGAAAACCCAATAGCGCCAACACCCCGATGGCCATTGGCCAGGTTTGCCGCCATAGGGTTATCGCCAACTCGCGTTGCTGCATCACAATTGCCAAGCCAACTCTCCTTTTATTCGCCTTAAACGCAAAAACGCCACCACCCCTAGCGGAGTGATGGCGCTTAACTAAAAGTACTCTTTACTGACGAATACCTTCAAACGTGACGTACAGCTCAAGCTCATGCATGGATTCTGGAAAATCGCTCATGTCGATTCCGTAATCACTCAACGTCAGCGTAGTGCTGCCTTCGAAACCAGCGCGGTAGTTACCCCAAGGGTCATCACCCTCACCCATCAGTGTAACCGGCATTTCAATCTCTTGGGTTTCGCCATGCAGGGTCAGATCACCAGTCAAGACGCCTTCATTTTCACCCGTTGATTCAAAGCCTGTGGAGCTAAATGTGGCGGTAGGGAACTCACCGGCATTAAGGAAATCTTCGCTCAAGATATGGCGATCACGCTCGGCGTGATTGCTGGTCAGGCTATCAACCTGCACTTCGATTTCAGCAGAAGACGCGTCGAGATCTTCAGGATCATAGGCAAACTGACCATCGAACTCTTCAAAGCTGCCGAGAATGTAGGAGAAGCCCAGATGTGAAATTTTAAACTGGACAAAAGCGTGCTGACCTTCGGTATCAATCTGATAATCAGCTGCCTGCGCTTGGCTCAAAGGTACCAGCGCTACAGCGGCGATCGCGGATGCAAATGCTGTCTTCTTGAACATATTGAATTGCTCCTTGCTTTACTTAATAGGCACCGCGGGCAGTCAATTATCTTACCCGCAGTGTTTAGAAAAACGTGTATACAGACAACGTCATTAACTTGGTGCGTTTTAATTGCCAGCTTGGCTATGCGCTGGGTTTAACATGCGTACCAAGGTTTTATGCCGACCTAACCAATGGTGCTTAACAGCAGCAAGGGCGTGGCCCGCTGCCAGGATCATCAACGCCAGGGCGCTGTACCAGTGTACGGTGCCCGCCTGGCTTGCCTGATTGGGCAAGTCATATAGCAACGCCGGCACCTCAAACCAACCAAACACACTAATACCACGTCCATCAGCAGTAGAAATTAAATAACCGCTCACCATAACGACTATTAGAAGCACATAGAGCGCAATATGACCGAGATGGGCAGCAATAGTTTCTAATCGACTCCCCTCGGCGTAGGGCGTCGGCTGTACGAAGCGCCATACCAAACGCGCAAAGGTAGCAAACAATAGCAAGATGCCAATCGAGCGGTGTACCCACGGCCCCTGATTATACCAAGGGTCATAATAGCCCAGGTCAGTCATCCACCAGCCCAGTGCAAACAGACCAATAATGGCCAGCGCGCTTAGCCAATGAAACAGAATACTAATCAATCCCCAACCGTTGCGACTGTTACGCCACATTGTGCTATTCCTCATTTTATCTATGGCTGCTTCAACTTAGCCAACGCGCTTATCAGATCTTGGATTACGCTATTCGTCCACGCCCAGAACCTTACCGCTAGAAGCTAATAAAAACCGCTGAAAAAAGCAGGATATTTCATTCGTAAAAACCATTGAATAACCAGGTAACAATTTTTACGCAGTTCGTCTTTCTAAAAAGACAAAGCCAATCCATTCTATAAAATCGAACAAAAAAAGCAAATATAACCAATTTTATAATTTTGTTTGCACGCTTAATATTAATGCATGTCCTAAAGGACATCCAGCAATGACCGAAAAACGGTACATAAACTTTCTATTAGAGAGCGCCAATCATGAAAAAAATGACCCTTATCACCGCTATTGCCATGACATTGACTTCTACTGCCGTTCTAGCTGAACAGGGATCTGGCGAGCTTAACCAGATTATTCAGCCTAGCTCTTCAGCGAATTACAGCACTGACAGCGTGCACCTGACACCAGCTGATTTGCCTTTGGTCAACGGCGATGCAAAGAACAACACCGTTGTTGCTCCGAGCTCTCACATCAATCACTCTTCCAGCAATGAAGACCAGGTTGCGCTGTCAGACCTGCCTCACCGCAACGCTTCTTGAAACAAATAAGGGTGCTTTGTTTGCACAGCATATGACCCATTAGGTTTCAAAAGTACGAAAAACCCACCTTTCAAAGGTGGGTTTTCGTGACTGTACAGGATTGCTTAACATCAATTAGCCAGCCAGAACATCCAAGCCACGAGCAAGATCGCGCTGGATATCCTGCTGACTCTCAAGCCCTACCGCCACGCGGATCAGCCCTGGCGCAATACCCGCCGCTTCTTTCTGAGCATCAGACAAACGCCCATGGGTAGTGGTGGCCGGATGAGTAATAGTGGATTTAACGTCACCCAAATTCCCTGTTATCGAAAGCATTCGGGTTGCATCGATCACCTGCCACGCACCCTCTTGTCCTCCTTTCACTTCAAAACCCAGCACCGCGCCAAACCCTTTCTGCTGCTGTTTAGCCAAAGCGTGCTGAGGATGATTCTCCAGGCCGCTATAAAACACATGCTTAACCGCCGGGTGGGCATCCAGCCAACGCGCCAGGGTCAAGGCGTTTTCACAGTGAGCTTTCATACGCAGCGACAGGGTTTCCAGGCCCTTGGTAAAAATCCACGCGTTGAAGGGGCTCAAGCAAGGCCCGCAGGTGCGCACCACGCCGAACACTTCCTCAAGCAGCGCATGACTACCTACCACGGCACCACCAACTGCACGGCCTTGGCCGTCCAAATACTTGGTCGCTGAGTGAATAACCAAGTCAGCACCTAACGCCAAGGGCTGCTGAAGTGCCGGGGTAAGGAAGCAGTTATCTATCGCCAGTAGCGCATCGTGACGTTTTGCCAACGCAGACAGGGCCGAAATATCGGCAATTTCTGACAGTGGATTTGAGGGCGTTTCGGCAAACAGTAGCCGCGTTTTGGGAGTAATCGCCGCTTCCCAGGCAGCAACGCTGGAAAGTTCCACATAGCGCGTGGTAATACCCAACTTACCTAGATACTTATCGAACAGACTAACCGTCGAGCCAAATAGCGACCGGGAGGCCACAATCTCGTCCCCTGCGGAAAGCAATGCCAGCGCAGTGGAGAGAATAGCGGACATACCCGAGCTGGTGGCCACACAACGCTCGCCACCTTCAAGGGCCGCCAGGCGGCGCTCAAAGGTATGCACTGTCGGGTTGGTAAAGCGCGAGTAGACGTTGCCCGGCTCCTGCCCACCAAATTTACGCGCCGCTTCTGCAGCGCTTTCGTAGACAAAGCTTGAGGTCGGAAAAATAGGCTCCGAGTGTTCTTGCTCGAAGGTGCGCTGATGGCCCGCACGGATAGCCAGCGTCTCTAATGACCACTCATCCTGGTGACCGTCTTCCTGATGATTATCATCATGCATAAGACTTCTCTCCTAATCGTCCAGGTCATCGTCCTGATTGTGCATATCGACCAGGGCATGATCACCGGCACTTTGATCCTTGGCGGAATCATTACGGCTAGCTTCCAAGGCGGCCAGGTAGGCGTCGTCGATATCACCAGTCACGTAATTGCCGTCAAACACCGAGCAATCAAACTCTTCCATTTCCGGGTTCACTTCGCGGCAGGCCGCTTTTAGATCCTCTAGGTTTTGATAGAAGATACGGTCAGCGCCAATCAAATCCCCTACTTCCTCTTCGCTGCGGCCATGAGCAATCAGCTCAGACGCTGCTGGCATATCGATGCCATACACGTTGGGGAAACGTACCGGGGGCGCCGCTGAGGCAAAATAGACCTTGCGTGCCCCGGCATCGCGGGCCATTTGAATGATCTGCTTACAGGTCGTGCCGCGCACAATGGAGTCGTCCACCAGCAAAACGTTTTTGCCTTTAAACTCAACGTCAATAGCATTGAGCTTTTGGCGTACCGATTTTTTACGCTGAGTTTGCCCCGGCATAATAAAGGTACGGCCAATATAGCGGTTCTTCATGAACCCTTCGCGGTAGGTCACCCCGAGGTGCTGCGCCATTTCAAGGGCGGAGGTACGCGATGTATCAGGGATCGGGATGACCACGTCGATATCGTGATCCGGCCACTCGTTGAGAATGCGATCCCCCAGCTTACGTCCCATCTGCATCCGGGTGCCGTAAACATAGGCGCCGTCCAACAGTGAATCGGGACGCGCTAGATAAACGTGCTCAAAGATACACGAACGTAGCTCGGGGCGGTCAGCACATACCTGGGTGTGAATATTGCCTTCGATATCGACAAAGATGGCTTCGCCGGGCGATAGGTCACGCTCCAGTTCAAAACCACCCACATCCAAGGCAACGGATTCGGAGGCAATCATCACCGCCTGCCCGTTCTCCTCTTCGCGGGTACCAAACACCACAGGGCGAATACCGAAGGGGTCACGAAATGCCACCATGCCAAAGCCGTTAATAATCGCGACAGCGGCATAACCACCCTTGCAGCGACGGTGAACGCGACGCACGGCGTCGAAGATATCTTCCGCTTCCAGGTGCAAACCCTGCTTGCCCAGCTCGTGAGCGAAGACGTTGAGCAGCACTTCAGAATCGGAGCTGGTGTTGATGTGACGCAGATCGGTAGAGAACAGCTCCTGCTTCAACTGCTCAGAGTTGGTCAGGTTGCCGTTATGCGCCAGCGCAATGCCGTAAGGAGAGTTAACATAGAACGGCTGTGACTCAGCTTCACTTGAAGAGCCTGCCGTCGGGTAACGCACGTGACCAATGCCTAGGTTACCTTTTAGACGGGCCATATGACGGGTGTGAAATACATCACGTACCAAGCCGTTACTCTTGCGCAGTAGGAAGCGTCCCTCGCTCCATGTCATCATGCCGGCAGCGTCCTGGCCACGATGCTGAAGTACGGTCAGGGCATCGTAGATTCCCTGATTTACCGCCTGCTTGCCCAGAAGGCCCACTATACCGCACATTCACGTTACCTCGCTTAATGCCATGGCTTACCTAAGTCACATACCTAAGAAAGCCCGAACGTTCGTAGAATCGACTTCAGTAGCAGGTCAATCACCTGCCGGGATAACCTCACGCTCCGTCGCACTAGGCAGACGCAGTTCAGGTAGAGAGATGTCGCGCAGCGACGATGGCGCCTCAGGCAGCTCACGATCCCACTGATCTAACTGGCTCACCGCCCAATCGCGCAGTTGAATAAAGGTCGGTCGCAGCTCGGCTTGTTGCCACGCCTGCAGTTCCGCCAGCGGTGTGAGGGTAATCAGCACGGTAGCAATAAGCAAAATAACCGCCCCACGAGCAACACCAAAAGCCGCCCCTGCCACGCGGTTCAAAAGCCCCATACCTACCCACTCAATCGCCGCATGCACCAAGCGAATGACTATGCCGCAAAGCAAAATAACGGCAAAGATCACCAGTATAAAAGCGAGCACTAGGCGGGCATCAAAGCTATCGATAAACCCCCTCATCAGTTCGGCCACCGGTTCGGCGAGGACTCGGGCAACCATTAAGGCAACGACCCAGGCGGCCAAACCCAATGCCTCGCGAACAAATCCCCGGACGAATCCGGCTAGCATTGATAGCGCCAGCACGGCCAAGAACACCGCATCAATCCAGGTTAATGCCATCGTTTAGTCTCTTACCCGAACAAGCAGGCCCTGCACATTGGCCCGCTCTTTAATCGAGGACATGGCAGACTCCCCCTCCTCAGAAGTGGCATAAGGGCCCACAAAGACAGTGGTCATATTGTTATCGCGCTCACGCTGATAAACAGTAAACCCTTCACCCGAAAGCTGCTCGCTAAGGCGCTGCGCATTACCGGGCTCTCCAAAGCTGCCGACTTGCACCGCCCACTCTCCCTGAGCACTTGCTGAGGGGGTGGATGAGCTAGATGAGGAGCTTTGCGATGAACGTTGTGAAGAGCCCTGTGAAGAGCCTTCACTGCTGTTTTGACCGCTGCCACTATTGCTGGCAATCAGGTCAGCAATAGGGTCGCTATCGGAGGTCGCCGGCTCTTCATCCGGTTCACTGGATCCCGCCGCCTCGGGACTCGAGGGCGACTGATTAGCAGCAGTAATTTGATCGGTTTCCGGCAACCTCGGATCGACGTCAATAGGCATATCGCCCTCTTCATTACGGGGCGCTGACGATAGAGACGGCTCGCCGATGGTTGAAGGCCTTTCCGGTGCAGGAACGTCACGGCGCTCCACTTCAACGGGCTGCTCGATCACAAAGTTCGGCTGGGGACGTTCTTCCCTTGGTGCGGGGTCGCTCATTAGCCACGGCACAAAGATCGCCAGTAGCGCGAGCAGAATCACAATACCGCTAATGCGTTCCGTTTTACCGTATTTCATTTCCGTCTCCATCAAGCGACGCAGCGCCTGTTGGCAGTGGCCGAGCTAACAGTGCCGCTACTGTAAAGAACGACCCGGTGGCCAAGACACGATCATTGGGCGTTAACATGTTAGCGAGCCAATCGACGCCTGCTTGCGGCGAATCAGCACTAAAATGCACCCGCCCTCCCTGAGCTATAATACGTTGCGACAACTCGCTTGCCTGGCAACCTCGCTCTCCGCTCAACGACACGCACACCCAATCACTAATGCGAGACGCTAACGTCTGTATGACACCGTCAATATCCTTATCATTCAACATGCCAATAAGGCCCCACTGCCGACCACCTTCCGGAGGTTGCGGCAAATGGCGAACGACATACTCGGCAGCATGAGGATTATGACCTACATCCAGGCACCAAGGCCCAATCCATTGCAGCCGCCCCGGCAACTGAACAGAACTCAACGCAGCTTGCACGCGCACCGCTTCCAACCCAAGCCCTGCAAGCACAAGCGCCTGCAAAGCAGTGGCGGCGTTATCGATAGGCAGCCCCGGCTCGGGAAGCTCGTCAATAACAATGCGTTGACCATCCGGATGCTGCCCCTGCCAGCGCCATTGCGAAGGCTCAGAGGCCATCGCCTGATGGGCAAATTGCTGGCCCAAACAAAATATAGGCGCCGCCAGCACCTGAGCACATTCAGCGACACTGGAGGGTAACGTTTGGCTACCTAGCACGGCGGGACGATTGGCGCGAAAAATGCCGGCTTTTTCACGCCCAATCTGGGCTAAATCGGTGCCTAAAAAGTTAGCGTGATCCTGAGCAATAGTGGTAACAATGGCCACGTCCGCATCAATAATATTGACCGCATCAAGGCGACCACCCAGCCCCACCTCTAGTACCGCAAGATCAAGCTTTGCATTGGACAAGCACCACAGCCCGCACAGTGTCCCCGCTTCAAAATAGGTCAGGCTGATTTCACTGCCCTGCAATCGCGCCTGCTCAACCTGCTCAAAGCCTTGCACCAGCAGTTGGTCGTCGGTTTCCTGACCATCGATTTTAACGCGTTCGTTGTAGCGCAATAAATGGGGGAAGTGTAGGTACCCACTCGCCAACCATGGGCACGGGCAACGCTATCAATCATGGCAAGGGTTGAGCCCTTGCCGTTGGTGCCTGCTACCGTAATAATGCGAGGGGCGATGGGGCTTGAAAGCAGCCCCATCCGTTTAGCCACCTGCGAGACCCGCTCCAGGCCCATATCAATCCCTACCGGATGCAGCGTTTCCAAATGCTGGAGCCACTGTTGCAAAGAGTAGAGCGGCAAAGAAGGTGTCTGTAGAGAGTCAGGCATTGCGCGAATGGTCATCACTCTTAACGAAAGCGGTGTCCTTCTTAGGCGCCTCAACTTTCTCGAACGTGACGTCAGTGGTTTCCGCCAAGCTATCTTCCTCAACGATAGGCTCAACGACCTCAGCATCATCAGGATTGGTCGAACTCACCGGCGTTGCGTCGTGGTGGGTTAACTTACGCAGTACACTACCCACGCGGGCACGCTTTCATGACGATGAACGATCATGTCGACGGTACCGTGCTCAAGCAGGAACTCGCTGCGCTGGAACCCTTCTGGCAAGGTTTCACGTACCGTTTGCTCGATGACCCGCGGGCCGGCGAAACCAATCAAGGCATTGGGTTCGGCAATATTCAAGTCACCCAACATGGCTAGTGAGGCTGAAACACCGCCAAAGACGGGATCCGTAAGCACAGAAATATACGGCACACCCGCTTGTTTGAGCTTTTCAAGCGCAGCGGATGTTTTAGCCATCTGCATCAACGAGAAGAGCGCTTCCTGCATACGTGCCCCACCGGAGGCGGCAAAGCACACTAACGGGATGTTCTCTTCCAGCGCCACGGTAGCGGCGCGAACAAATTTCTCGCCGACCACTGCCCCCATTGAGCCGCCCATAAAGGTGAACTCAAAGGCAACGGCAACGACCGGAAGACCATCCAACTCACCGCGCATTGCGACCAGCGCATCTTTCTCGCCAGTATCTTTTTGCGCCGCGGTCAGGCGGTCTTTGTATTTTTTAGAGTCGCGAAACTTCAACCGATCATTGGGTTCGATTTCCGCCGCGATCTCTTGGCGTTCTGCTTTATCCAAGAACCAGTCCAAGCGTTTGCGTGCCGTCAAGCGCAGATGGTGATCGCACTTGGGACAGACGCTGTTATGTTTCTCTAGCTCAGGGAGGTAGAGAACCGCTTCGCACTTGGGACATTTACGCCAGAGGCCGTCGGGCACGCTAGCGCGACGGTCTTTACGCTGGATGCGACCCATGGAGGGTACGATCTTGTCTAACCAGCTCATATCAAAAAGGCTTCCGTTATACGTCAACGCCTGGCAGAACCAGGCTCGATGAGTGTCATGAATCTATTCAGTATAGGCGATAAAGCAATTCGCTTTAGGCATCCATCGCCGTACGCATCTCTGCTAATACACTTTTCAACTGGCCCGCAATGGTTTCCGGCGCATCGACACTTTCAGCGATGCGGTTAACCAAAGCGCTACCTACAATCACACCATCGGCGACTTTAGCTACTTCAGCGGCCGTCACGCCATCGCGGATACCGAAACCAACACATAGCGGTAAATCGGTCATCCCCCGCAGCGGCGCCAAGTGCTCGGCCACATCGTCTGCGTTCAGGGTGGCGGCACCGGTCACGCCTTTCAGCGAAACGTAGTAGAGGTAGCCCTCGCCATGGGCGCATATTGTAGCGGCACGCTGGTTAGAAGTGGTAGGCGCAACCAAAAAAATCGCCGCTAAATCCCGCGATTTTAGCAGTGGCCCAATCTCTTCGGCCTCTTCAGGCGGCATATCTACAATCAGCACACCATCAACGCCCACGCTGGCAGCTTGATCGGCAAAGTTTTCGTAGCCAATTCGTTCAATCGGATTCAAGTAGCCCATCAACACAACCGGTGTGGTGGTATCGGTTTGGCGGAACTCTTTGACCATCTGCATAAGGTCGACCAGCCGTGTGCCCTGCTTTAACGCACGCTCACAGGCTTTTTGAATCACCGGGCCATCCGCCATGGGGTCGGAAAAAGGCACGCCTAGCTCAATCACATCGGCGCCTGCTTCCACCAAAGCATGCATAAAACCAACGGTGTACTGAGGTGCTGGATCACCTGCGGTGATGTAAGGAATCAGGGCCTTGCGGCTCTGCTGCTTAAGTTCACTGAAACGCTGATCAATACGGTTCATGCTCGCCCTTAAAAAAAGCTGACCTTAAAATTCGATGCCATCAATCTTAGCTACGGTCATGATGTCTTTGTCGCCACGCCCGGAGAGGTTGACCACGATATGCTGGTCAGGACGCATGGTAGGCGCCAATACCTTGGCATGGGCCAGCGCATGGGCCGACTCAAGGGCCGGCATAATGCCTTCCATGTGGGTCAGTTCGCGAAACGCTTCGAGCACTTCTTTATCGTTAGCGGCCACATAGGAGACCCGACCCACGTCTTTCCAAAGCGCGTGTTCGGGGCCTACGCCAGGATAATCCAGGCCAGCTGAAATGGAGTGCGTATCCGACACCTGCCCGGCTTCATCTGACATTAAGTAGGTGCGATTACCGTGGAGTACGCCGCGCGGCGCATTGGATGACAGCGGCGCCGCGTGGCGGCCGGTTTCGACGCCATCGCCACCGGCCTCCACGCCATACATAGCCACGTCGTCATCTTCCACGAAGGGGTAGAACAGCCCCAAAGCGTTAGAGCCACCGCCCACGCAGGCAATCAATGCGTCAGGTAGACGGCCGATTTGCTCCAGTGACTGGCGGCGCGCTTCACGCCCCACCACCGCGTTGAAATCGCGCACCAGCAGCGGATAAGGGTGCGGGCCCGCCACGGTACCGATGATATAGAAGGTGTTGTCAACGTTGGTGACCCAGTCACGCAGCGCCTCGTTCATGGCGTCTTTGAGAGTGCGGGTACCGGACTCTACCGGAATGACCCGAGCGCCCAATAGGCGCATACGGTAAACGTTTAGCTTTTGGCGCTGGACGTCTTCAGCCCCCATATACACGTCGCACTCAAGCCCTAAGCGAGCAGCAACGGTCGCCGAGGCGACGCCATGCTGGCCCGCCCCGGTTTCAGCGATAATACGTGGCTTGCCCGCTTTTTTGGCCAGCAGGGCCTGACCAATGGTGTTGTTTACCTTGTGAGCGCCGGTGTGATTCAGATCTTCCCGCTTCAACCAAATCTGAGCACCCCCAAGGCTCGCCGACCAGCGCTTGGCGTGGTAGAGCGGTGATGGACGCCCCACATAGTGGGCAAGATCGTAGTCAAACTCGGCCTGAAAGTCGGGATCATCACGCAGGCTTAAGTACGTTTTCTCCAACTCTTCCAACGCAAAGCTCAGGGTTTCTGACACAAACCGACCGCCGTAAGGGCCAAAATGACCACGGGCATCCGGCATTCGGGTCAGATCGCTGAACTTGGTTTTTGGTGTAGGCGTCGCAGAAACAGTCACAGGGATACCTCACAAGATCGCCAGAGCAGGCAAACAATAAATGAATCGACGTAAACACGTAGCTCGATAAAATACCCATAAGCAATACGCATAAATTACACAAAAACTAGGCTCACATAAACTTATGCGGCGAGCGCTAGCGGGTGTCGGCTAACGCCACATGACGCACGAAGACGCCATCTTGTCAGCATCTTTACAGCCGTGGGAAGCTTCAATACCGCCGGACACATCCACTGCATAAGGCGCTACCTGACGCACAGCGTCAGCAATGTTATCAGCACTCAACCCACCGGCGAGGATAACAGGTTTTGCAAGATTTGCGGGGATTCTAGACCAATCAAAGGTCTCTCCCGTGCCCCCCGGCGTCCCCGGTCGATACGCGTCTAGCAGCAGCGCCTGAGCATGATGATAGCGCTCTGCCTCATGGGTAAGATCTATCTCATCGCGCATGCGCAGCGCTTTCATCCAGGGTAGCGAAAAGCGCTGGCACTCATCGGGTGTTTCATTGCCATGAAACTGAAGCATATCGAGATAGGGCAAGCACTGCTCAATGAGCTCAGCAGGCTGGTCGACAAACAGCCCCACGCGGGTCACAAAGGCAGGCACGCGGGCAGAGAGCGCCGCCAGTTGTTCGACATTCACGCTGCGCGCACTTTTTGGCCACATCACGAAACCCAAAGCATCCACGCCCAGCGCCACGGCGAGGTCAATATCCTCACCACGCGTAAAACCACAGAACTTTATTCGGGTGCGGGTTTGCGGAGCAGCACTCATGACGACGCCTCCTGTTTAGGGGTGGCTGCCGGGTTACACAACGAGCGATTGCGTCGATAGGCCACACGTGGCGTATCAGGAAGTTCGCGCTCTCCCGTCCACTCGCCAGTAAATGAGAGCAGATGCGGCCCCAACGGCTCTTTAGGCAGATCAAAGCGCTCATCGTAGACCGAATCGACAAAATGCAGCCCACAGGCGGGTGCCGTCACATCCCCTTTGCGACGGTTTTTAAGCGCTAAAAGTTCACCGATATAAGCTTCATCCTGGGCACCACGTCCGACGCTCACCAGCGCCCCGGCAATGTTGCGAATCATGTGGTGTAAGAACGCGTTGCCTTGAATATCGATCATCACCAACTGGCCGTAGCGCTTTACGTCCACAAAGTGCATATGTCGCCAGGGGGTTTTGGACTGACACCCAGCGGCACGGAAGCTGGAAAAATCGTGCTCGCCTACCA
Organism: Halomonas sp. PA16-9; assembly: GCF_009728585.1. Classification (NCBI taxonomy): domain Bacteria; kingdom Pseudomonadati; phylum Pseudomonadota; class Gammaproteobacteria; order Oceanospirillales; family Halomonadaceae; genus Halomonas; species Halomonas sp. PA16-9. Next base: position 2,928,885 of record NZ_CP040451.1, read on the forward strand.
GCGCCTGGGCGGCCCGGTGCATGGCATCGGCGTCTAACGGGTCACGGCACCAGGTCACATTGGCCCGTTCCAATACCGGGCGACTGATCTGGTTCAGCAGCACGTAGCGGTAGCGGCGACCCAGGGCGCATAGACGTGAATGAAAGTCATCGCCCACTGGCTTCACCCAGCGTACAGCAACGTCACGGGGCAAATGGGTATTAGCGCCAAAGATCCAGGCTTTTTCGGAGCGCCCTACCGGCGGGTCAAAATGGACGATCTGACGGGTCGCATGCACCCCCGAATCGGTGCGCCCGCTGGCATTCACCCGGATAGGCTCATTGGCCACCTTGGACAGCGCATCCTCTAACGATGCCTGAACCGATGCGGCGTGGTTTAAGCGCTGAAAACCGCAGTAGCGGGTACCGTCGTACTCGATACCCATTGCCAAGCGGCCGGTAAGCGGAATTTTCTCATCGAAGTGATAGAACAGCGTCATCAAGCCACATCATTTTGAAGATTTTGAAGGATCGCTATTATCCAGGCCTCGAGGCTTGAATGCTACCTCTTCAATTTCCCATTCCTCTTCAACTGGCCTACGTGGCTGTTTCGCGGGAGGCACCGGTTCGGCATGCGACTCACTGAAGAACTCCACCGTGGGCTGCATTGGGGTCTCGGTGCGCTGACCATCATGGGTGGGTGAGGCGCTGTTTAAGATCGGCGGGTGGTAATCGATAAAGCGATGGCCTGGATCCTCAGCTGTTTCAGAAGGCTTGTCGGTTTGCTGCACATGAGCATTAGCAGCCGCAGGCTCAGAGGCAGGCATACCGGCACGGATAGAAGCCAGCATTGGCTCATGGGCATAGAACTCGGCGGCGGTACTAAAGAGACATTTTGAGAACTGTCAGCGGCAACAGCATGTAGCCCTAACCGTCGCTGGCGCCCCTGCTCAGCGAGTCCCGATGCCTGACTTTTTTCATAGCGTAGTGTGTCGTCTTGCGACGGCGTCTGCCCTTGATCGTCGACCAGCCACTGATCGGTATCTAATGTCGGTGCGGCGTTAGTGGCAAGAGCATCGTTCTCAGCCTTGGGTTCTACGCGAGGCGAAGCCGCTGGCTTAACCACGGGTTCAGCCAGCGAAATGTCTTCCCAGGTCTCCTCTCGGCGCTTACGTAACCATGCCAACAGCACTAGCAGCAGTGTGATGGCGGCCAAAGCCAACGTCCACTGGTAGCGCTCAATTAAGCCAGCCACACCCGGGCTCTTCGTCTCATCCATGCTAGCAATGAGTGGCGCTGGAGGTGGCTCTTGAGCAGCCAACGTATCGCTTAGCGCCTGCGTTAAGGAGGCAACCCCACCACGCAGCTCGTCAAGCTCAGCGCGCATCAGCTCACGTTCTTCGAGAACCTGCTGTAATGTCGTTTGGCTTAGGTGCAGTTGCTCGGTCAGTTCCGAACGAGATAATGCTTCAGGCTCGTCGACTTCCTCTTCAACCCCAGCTTGGTCGGCGGCTATGGAAGTAGCAGAAACAGGCGTGGCGGCTTCAACCTTCGGTAGCGCCACTGCTTGCAATGAGCCATTGCGGCGTTGCTGCCAGGCTTCATTCATCGCTTTGATAGCAGCATCGGCATCACCGTGAGAGCGCGCCAGAATGCGTTCAGTATTAGGTACCCGAAGCGTTTGCTCTGCACGCATGTCATTTATATTGCCCGATGGAAAGACCTCTGAGTTGGCCTCCAGCAGCGCCACCATCATCTGCTGTACGCTCACCTCGTCAGGTTTAATACGCTCGGCAACGCTCCATAGGGTATCGCCGCTCCCCACATAGGCACTCGATGGCGGCGTCGAACTGGGCTGAGCAAGCGGAGACGTGACGGCACTGCTTACTGCTGACGAGCTGGGGGCAGCATTTTGAGCAAGCGCTTGATTCTGAGCATAGCCTTGGGGATCAAACAGTAGCGTTATGTCGCAAAACTGCTGCCCGTCTGGCAACTCCACCGTTAACAGCAAATCAAGCCAGGGCTCCTGGATCGTTTTATCAGAGCTTAAGCGTACCTGTCGGCGCCCCTGCTGCTCTTGAATCTGGACGCGCACGCTGTCCGCTAATGGCGTCCACTCAAGGCCTGCTGAGGCAAAGGCTGGTGGCTCGGCAACGCTGATATGAATCTCGTCGAGGGCGTAATCACTGCTTTCGAGTAGAGGGATCGAAGCATCCAAAGGCGCATCCAGATATGAGCTGACACTCGCCTGCCCAAAACCAACGGCCAGCGCAATCGGACTTACTGCACTCAACGAGAGCCATGTAATCCATGTCAGTGATTTTTTCATGAATGTTCCCTGATCACCTACTTACTTTTAACGACTGATACCAAATAATTTTACTAAGTCTTTTTTGTCATAACTTAACGAAATAACGGCGTTATTCCCACTATCAAGATGACTAGCCGCAAAAAAAACGGGAAGCTGCGAACAGCTTCCCGTTTTCGACTGGCGTACAACAATAAACAATTACTGTTCGCGAAGAATCTTCAACATACGCTTCAGCGGCTCTGCGGCGCCCCACAACAACTGGTCACCCACGCTAAATGCTGAGAGGTATTCGCCGCCCATTTGCAGTTTACGCAGGCGCCCAACCGGCACTTGCAGCGTGCCAGTAGCAGCCGCAGGCGTTAGGCCGGCAATGGTGGCGTCTTTATCGTTAGGAATCAGCTTGACCCACTCGTTGTGCTTGGCGATGCGATCTTCGATCTCATCAAGCGGCACATCGTGCTTCAGCTTGATAGTGAACGCCTGGCTGTGCGAACGCATCGCACCGATACGCACACACAGGCCATCGATGGGAATCGGGTTGTTGTCGAGCCCGAGAATTTTATTGGTCTCAACACTGCCCTTCCACTCTTCGCGGCTCTGGCCGTTATCCAGCTTGGTATCGATCCACGGCAGCAGGCTACCTGCCAGCGGCGCGGCAAAGTTATCGGTCGGGAAGTCACCGCTGCGCATGGCAGCCGTTACTTTGCGGTCGATATCCAGAATCGCGCTTGACGGATCTTTTAGCTCTTCGCCGACGCTGTCGCGCAGTTGGCCCATTTGGTTGAGCAGCTCACGCATGTGCTTAGCGCCCGAACCAGAAGCCGCCTGATAGGTCATGGAGGTCATCCACTCGACCATATCGGCTTCAAACAGACCGCCCAAGCCCATCAGCATTAGGCTCACGGTACAGTTGCCGCCCACAAAGGTTTTAGCGCCCTTGGCTAGCTGGTCATCGATAACCTTGCGGTTGACCGGATCCAGCACGATAGTCGCTTCATCTTCCATGCGCAGGGTACTGGCGGCGTCAATCCAGTAGCCCTTCCAACCTGCACTGCGAAGATCTTTATAAACTGGCTTGGTGTAGTCACCGCCCTGGCAGGTGACAACAACATCCAACGCTTTGAGCGCTTCAATATCAAAGGCATCTTTCAGCGGAGGTACGTCGACACCGATGTCGGGGCCGGGCTGGCCTACCTGGGAGGTGGTGAAGAACACCGGCTCGATGCCGTTGAAATCACCATCTTCCTGCATGCGCTGCATCAGCACTGAGCCCACCATGCCACGCCATCCCACGAAACCGACTTTCAACATATGAAGTCCTCCTGCAAAGAATGAGTACTCACATTATACACACTTCTTTACGGTGATTTTGAAGCCGCACTGAACGGCTAATGTTAATGGCTGAGCAAACAAAGGCGCCGGGGATAGGTCATAGAGGGGGTCATTTGCCATGGCCATGAAATGCGTCCATGCAATCACGGCATTTCCGCCATCCATGGCGGTCAGTGGCAAATGTAGCGCCCAGGGAGGGGTTTACAGCGCCCCCTCGTAGACCTATCGCCGGCGTAGCCCGACGATTTTACTCACTGCTTAGCAAACGCAGCCAACACCGCATCGCCCATGGCATCAGTGCCGATAGTCTGCATACCTTCAGAGGCAATATCCGCAGTGCGCAGACCGTCATCCAGCACGCTGCCGACGGCGGCTTCAATACGCTCCGCCATGGTATTTTCACCCAACGAATAACGCAGCATCATGGCTACCGAAAGCATCATGGCCAGTGGGTTAGCTACATTCTGACCGGCGATATCCGGCGCGCTACCGTGGCATGGCTCGTACATGCCCTGCCCGCTTTCGTTTAGCGAAGCAGAAGGCAGCATACCAATGGAACCGGTCAGCATAGCGGCAGCGTCAGAGAGAATGTCGCCAAACATATTGCCAGTCACCACCACGTCAAACTGCTTGGGTGCGCGCACCAGCTGCATGGCAGCGTTATCAACGTACATATGGGAAAGCTCAACGTCCGGGTATTCCGGCGCTAAACGCTCCATCACTTCACGCCACAAGATGGTCACTTCCAGCACGTTAGCTTTATCTACTGAGCAAAGTTTCTTGCCACGCTTCTGGGCCATTTCAAAGGCGACGCGGCCAATACGCTCAATTTCGCTTTCAGAATAGATATAGGTGTTAAAACCGACCCGCTCGCCATTTCGTACTTCAATGCCACGGGGCTGGCCGAAGTAGATACCGCCGGTGAGTTCGCGGACGATCATAATATCTAGCCCAGCCACCAGTTCCGGCTTCAGACTAGAGGCGCTGGCCAACTGCGGGTAGAGCATTGCCGGGCGCAGATTGCCGAACAATCCAAGGTTTTTACGCAGCCCCAGCAGGCCTTTTTCAGGACGCTTGGCGAGGTCTTCAATTTTGTCCCACTTTGGGCCACCCACGGCACCCAGCAAAATAGCGCTAGCGGCTTTGGCTTTCTCCAAAGTTTCCGCGGGCAGCGGCTCGCCGTGTACATCATAGGCAGAGCCGCCCACCAAACCTTCGTCCACTTCAATATCCAAGCCCGCTTCTTGGCACGCCTTCAACAAACGTGCCGCCTGGGCGGCAATCTCGGGGCCAATACCGTCACCCGGCAGCAGTAATACCTTATGAGTCATGCTGAATCCTTAGCACTTACAACTAAATAACTTAGGGTCAACGGCAGGCCTGTGTGACGTCGACCTGCCCTTGCCCACGCATTGGGAGATCTCAAAAATACTTACGCAGACTGCCGGAACAACCAGGGACGCGCGGCTTTATGTTTCTGCTCAAAAGCACGAATGGCGTCTTCGTCTTTTAGCGTCAGGCCAATATCGTCCAGCCCTTCCAGCAGGCAGTGTTTGCGGAACTCATCCACTTCAAACTCTAAAATCTCACCGCTGGGAGTAATGACCCGCTGGTTCTCCAAGTCCACATCCAACTGGTAGCCTTCGTTGGCTTCTACCTCAGCAAACAGGCGGTCGACCACGTCTTCTGGGAAGGTAATCAGCAAAATGCCGTTCTTGAACGAGTTGTTGTAGAAGATATCGGCAAAGCTAGGCGCAATCACTACCTTGAAACCGAAATCTTCCAGCGCCCAAGGCGCGTGCTCACGAGAGCTGCCGCAGCCAAAGTTGCGCCGCGCAAGTAACACTTCCGCGCCTTTGAAGCGCGGCTGGTTCAAGACAAAATCAGGGTTCAGCGGGCGCTGTGAGCAGTCCTGCCCCGGCTGGCCTTCATCCAAATAGCGCAGTTCGTCAAACAGATTAACGCCAAAGCCGGTGCGCTTGATTGATTTCAAAAACTGCTTCGGGATAATCAGATCGGTATCGACGTTGGCGCGATCAAGGGGCGCAACCACACCTTCAAAACGTTCAAATTTTTTCATGGCTTAGGCCTCCTGAGCGTGAGTGGCGTCGTTAGCGGGCAAGCTGCGGACATCAACAAAGTGACCGGCGATTGCCGCTGCCGCTGCCATAGCGGGGCTGACCAAGTGGGTGCGGCCACCGTAGCCCTGCCGCCCTTCAAAGTTGCGGTTAGAGGTCGAAGCGCAGTGTTCACCGGCACCCAACTTATCCGCGTTCATGGCCAAACACATGGAGCAGCCCGGCTCTCGCCACTCAAAACCTGCTTCAATAAAGATCTTATCCAAACCTTCCGCCTCGGCTTGACGCTTCACCAAGCCAGAACCCGGCACCACCATGGCCAGCTTGATGGAATCAGCCACTTTCTTACCTTTGGCGACTTTGGCGGCTTCGCGTAAATCTTCAATGCGCGAGTTGGTGCAGGAGCCGATAAAGATTTTATCCAGCTTGATATCAGTGATTTTCTGATTGGCGTGAAGGCCCATGTACTCTAAGGCACGAGTGTGGCTGCGCTGCACGGTTTCATCCAGCGCAGCGCTGGGATCAGGCACTTGGCCGGAAATACCGGTGACCATTTCCGGGCTGGTGCCCCAGCTCACCTGTGGCTCGATCTCTTCAGCCTGCAAAGTAACAACTTTATCGAACTGCGCATCGTCGTCAGACACCAGATTGCGCCAATCTGCCACGGCGGCTTCCCACTGCTCTGCCGTGGGCGCGAAAGGACGCTTGGCGAGGTAATCAATCGTGGTGTCGTCAACGGCGATCAAACCAACCCGTGCGCCCGCTTCAATGGCCATGTTGCACACGGTCATGCGCCCTTCCATAGAGAGCGAAGCAATCGCGCTACCGGCAAATTCAATGGCATAACCGGTACCGCCAGCGGTGCCAATCTTGCCGATAATCGCCAGCACCACATCTTTTGCTGTTACGCCCAGGCCAAGCTCACCTTCCACGCGCACCTGCATATTCTTCATTTTTTGCGCCAGCAAGCACTGGGTCGCCATTACATGCTCGACTTCCGAGGTACCAATACCGTGGGCCAAAGCGCCAAAGGCACCGTGGGTCGCGGTGTGGGAGTCGCCACACACCACGGTCATTCCTGGCAGCGTTGCGCCCTGTTCGGGGCCCACTACGTGCACGATGCCCTGGCGCGGGTCGTTGATTTTGAACTCTTCGATGCCGTACTCAAGGCAGTTGTCGTCCAGGGTTTGCACCTGAATCAGCGACACCGGGTCTTTAATACCGCTGTTGCCCTCGGCGCGCTCTTTAATGGTCGTCGGCACGTTATGGTCGGGCGTGGCCAAGTTGGCATCTAAACGCCACGGCTTGCGATTAGCTAAACGCAGGCCTTCAAACGCTTGAGGCGAAGTCACCTCGTGAAGCAGTTGGCGGTCGATGTAGATCAAGGCAGTACCGTCGTCGCGCTGCTTGACCAAGTGCTGGTTCCAGAGTTTGTCGTAAAGGGTTTGACCTGACATGTGGCTCTCCTGGGCAGTGCCCTGCTAGTTCGGTATGGCAGCCTCTTCGTGCTGCTTATATGGCGATAGCACGAGTGTTACGCGACTCGCGCATAAAAGCAATTCATGTTATTCATAGATTAGATTCCAAACAGGAATACTTAATCAAGGATTCGTAAGTGGATACCCAAAGCCTACAAGCCTTTCTGGCTGTCGCCGATACGCAAAGTTTCTCCCGCGCGGCGGAGCAGCTTTATCTTACCCAGCCCGCCGTTAGCAAACGCATCGCTACCTTGGAGTCTCAGGTAGGTGCACGGCTGTTTGACCGCATTGGTCGGCGTATTGCGCTAACCGAAGCCGGTAATGTCTTACTGCCCCAAGCGAGGCGCATCCTGTTTACCGTTGAGGACAGCCGCCGGGCACTAGCCAACCTTTCTGGCCAAGTGGGCGGCAAGCTTACCCTGGCCACCAGCCACCATATTGGCCTGCACCGCTTACCACCACTATTAAAGCAGTACACTCAGCGCCATCCGGAAGTCGAACTCGACCTGCACTTTCTGGATTCTGAGCAGGCTTACCAGGGGGTGCTGGATGGCACTCTGGAAATGGCGGTGGTGACTCTCGCCCCCCACCCTCATGAACAACTGCAGGTCGTAGAGCTTTGGCGTGATCGGCTCTGTTTTACCTGTGCGATTGACCACCCACTTGCCAACCAAGACCCGGCACCTCAAAGCCTCCGGTCATTGGCCGACCTGTGTGAATTCAACTGTGTAATGCCGGGGGCGAAGACCTTTACAGGGTCACTTATTGCGAAACGTTTTAACGAAGCTGGACTTCAATTGCCTGTAAGCATGGCGACCAACTATTTAGAAACGCTAAAAATGATGTGCAGCGTAGGATTAGGCTGGAGCCTGCTGCCGGAAAAGATGATCGACAGCGAACTGGTAGAGCTAAAGGTAGACACCCCGCCTATTTACCGACCGCTGGGCTATTTGGTGCATACCAATCGAACGCTTTCTAATGCAGCGCGCCGAATGATTGAGGAACTGGAGAATACGCGGCGTGATAGTGCTATAAAATAAGCTCAAGTGCACCCGCGGCAGCGCAGCGGTGCTAAAGCTGCCCCCTACTAAGCAGAAGCAGCAGCCTCCACTCAGCTCTCATGCATGCGTCAGCTAAACAATTGGCGCTACAGCTAGTCTACTGGATCAATGGTTAAGCGTTGAGCCAGAGCTTGGTGGAGGGTATGCCGGGCTGCTTCGTCGAACAGCACAAAGCGGATCAGGCGCACTTTATGCAAGCTGGGCAGTATGGCTTCGAGGGTAGCCGCACACACCTGAGCGGCTTCTTCCGCCGGGTAGCCGAAAGCACCGGTAGACAGTGCCGGGAAAGCAAGCCGTTCAATACCGTGCTCGTCGGCCAGTTTCAGCGCATTGCGGTAACAGTCCGCCAGCAGTTGATCCTCCGGCTTGTCGACGCCGTATACCGGGCCCAGGCAGTGAATCACCCAGCGGTTGGGCAGATTATGACCGCCGGTGAGTACCGCTTGGCCCGGGTTGATGGGCGCCATTGACTGCCCCTCTTCGGCCAAGCCGGACCCAGCAGCGCGATGAAGTGCCCCGGCAACGCCCCCACCGGTTCTCAATTGTGCATTGGCGGCATTAACCACGGCATCTACATCGGACTGTCGAGCGATATCGCCCACCACGCACTGCAAGCTGATTCTGCTCTTGTCGCTCATAAGCTCCCCCGTCGATTACCACACATTACGTAGCGCCCGCTGATGAAGGCTCTCTCCTTGCCAAGTCAAGTGATGCCGGTTATAACCCTCATTTTGGCAAACCCAAGCTCCGGTTCAAGCCAGCATTAGTAAGAGAGTGGAATTGGTGCACCATGAACTGAGCCTCTACTGCTCCCCAAATTGAGCAAACACTTCTTCCCCGTCAGTTGCTTGGTTTTTTCTGCTAGTGAATAGTAAGGGGCTTTTGGTCGATAAATATCTGTTCGGTTATTTTCCAATCATCCGCGCTATCAAGAAGGCCAACGGGAAGCGCGTAATGTCCACCCTGCTTTAAGCGATAGAAAAGGTGGGTGCCACACTGTTGGCAGAAACCACGCTCAGCCCATTCTGAGGAACTGAAGGTAGTTATATGCTCCGAGCCGTTAAAATCCACATCACCGGCAAACTCCACCGCAAACAGCGGCCCCCCACCCCACTTTCTGCACATCGAGCAGTGACAAACGCCGACATGGTTACTTTTGGTGGTAACGGTGACGCTGACAATCCCGCAAAGACAAGCCCCATGAAGCTCTGTGTTGGTTACCATGTGTCTCTCCTTCAGTTCTGATCGTGTTTAACCGTCAAAAGCCAAAATAGCTACGAGGTTTCTCAGCAACATCCACCAAGATAGCTCAAAATTAGACTCTCCATTTAAGGTATGGGCGCGGCAGATAGTTTGTTGGATCGATGGTTAAATGTTGAGCCAGGGCTTGGTAGAGGGGATATCGGCCCGCTGCGTCGAACGTTTGTCGAGCAAGTAACTCTCGGTCTTCTCAAGATCGTTAACCGCCAGCACATGTTGGGTTGCTTTTACCTCAAACACTTACGACTCCTTTTACCCATATGGATACTTATAATGCCAAGCACTGCGTCGCGCAGTTTAGAAGCGTTCGGAGGCCGTAAGCCACGTGCTGTTTCGCTTTATTAAGATTTGTTAAGCCTCGTCAGGCCATACTTCAAACTTATTATCATTTACGATAATTGCTTGTGCATTACTAATTGGACAAAGGCCTATTTTCTCTTTATAACTGGAGATGATGCTCTCAACGGATTCTTTGAATGGAAAGTTGGTATGGTGTGGGACTGGATAAAAATCAACGAGACCTAGCGAGGAAAAAGAGCCTACGTTAGGTGCTGCCGTAAAATCATCCATGTCCTTCACATACTCAATATCGCGCGACACAACAATAGAACCGGCTGACTCACCTACATACATCTTCCCTGAATTTATTTGTTCTATTATGGCTTTATCTGCACCTGTTCTTTTTAGCTCTTGAAGTAAAAAGAAAGTATTTCCACCAGTGATATAGATATAATCATTTTTTGAAGCTTGCTCTCTATTTCATCTTTAGACGCCGTTGAAATTTCAAGCTCATCAACGATAACACCCAGCTTTTCGAGGGCTTCCTTGCCAGCGGACACATAAAACCTCACCTCTTCCACGAGGCTCGCAGTAGGAATGAAGGTAGCCGTTTTGCCAGCGCATTTCCCCCCGGTAAATTTTAAAAATAGATCCGCCATCCGCAAACGATGAAGTTAGAAACATTTTCTTCATTAACGATCCTTATTACCTGAAAACTGTGACTCTAGAAACTTAATTTGAAGCAAAGCGATGCTCTGTCAAAGACGCACATTGGATGCAAGCCGCGCACTGCTGCGCATTGTTATGATCAAAAGGTAGTATCCGCAACGGCATACATTTTCCATCCATCGGCCGTCTTGGTGAAAGCATAGAACCCATGAACACTCTCAATTTTTGAACCATCTTTTCTGCATCTGACAGCAGAGGCAACTGCATGAGCCTCACTATCATTGACAGCTGTCACCTCAAACTTCCAGTCGACAGAATGATCCCAACCCTTTTCTTTTTTAAGGCTTTTGGGATCTATCGGATAGGAATCACACATTGTCACCGAGCCATTTTTAATATATGCGATTGGATATTTGACCATTTTATCGATCAGCGTTACGTCGTTGCTCTTAAACCCAGCAACATAGTATTCCATGTAAGTTTTATGCACTTCAGACCGTAACTCTTCGAACGACATACCACCTCCTCAACACGTGCCATAACACCAGAATAAACGGATCCAATCATGCTTGTATGGCGTTTAAGCATGACTAAGCCACGACGCTTTCCTCACTACGTGCGGGGTCGGCTCAACAGATAGTCGAGATGCGCACGCACCTCTGGCCATTCGCCCTTATGCAGGCTATACATCACCGTATCGCGAATAGTACCGTCTCGGCGCAACACGTTGCCACGGATCACGCCGTCCTTTTTCGCGCCTAGTCGCTCAATTGCACGCTGACTGGCAAAATTGAAGTTGTCAGTACGCCAGCCGACTACATTACATCCCAGCGTCTCGAAAGCGTGTGTCAATAGCAGCAGCTTGCAAGTGGTGTTGACATGCGTGTGCTGCACTCGCTTGGCGTACCACGTGTAGCCAATTTCCACTCTTTTTACGTCAGGCAAAATATCATGGTAACTAGTAGAGCCAAGCACCGTACCACTGGCCTCTTCAATGACGGTAAAGGCAAAGCGGTGGCCTTCCTCTCGGGCTTTCAAAGCAGTATCAATATAGCGGTGCGTCTCGTCAGGCGCTGGTACCGATGTAATGCGCAGGTTCCATAGCTCCCCGTCCGCTGCGGCAGCGCGCAGACCGGCTTCGTGGTTGAGTGTAAGTGGCACGATTTTTACGCCGCGCGCAGATAGGGTGACGGGTTCAATAAAGGCCATATGTGTACTCAAATATCTTCTGTAGGCGGTCAAGGGAGAAGCTGAACGATGAGCGTAAACAGCTGGATTTAAAGCAGCCAGGTCGCATTGACGTTTTTATTAACCAAAGAGGCCAAGCATTGGGAGGCCTTAAAGAATCCTCGTCTGCTTGTAGGATTACAGCTTGAGTTTCATTCCTTCGTGAGACGCTACAAAGCCAAAGCCCTCATAAAAGCGTAATGCATCCGGCCTCAACTTGTCAGTTGTGAGCTGAACCAGAACACACCCTCTTTCTTTAGCGCGATTTATGGCCCACTCAAACATAGCGCGACCAATTCCAGATGACCGGATTTCCTTGGATACGCGAACGCCCTCTATCAGTGCTCGCCATCCCCCCTGGTAGGTTAGATATGGAATGAAGGTAATTTGAAGCACGCCCACAATATGATGATCTGTAACTGCAACTACCAACTCATTGTTAGGATCAGCATCGATAGCTTCGAAGGCCATATGATAGGAACGAGACAGAGGACTTGAAGGATCTTCACGCTTTAGACCAAGGCTATCATCGGCTAGCATCTGAACGATAGCTTGCAGATCTTGGCGAGTGGCCACGCGAAACGAAACGCTTTTCTCTAGAGTCTCACACATCTCAATTCCTCCTTCCAATGGCTAAAGCTGAGTGTAAGGGCAGCCTGCAATGTGCAGTTTTTTTTGTGCACAGCTAGGAGCACAGCGACCACACAAAAAATGTGCATGTTGTAAGCTGGCCTTCGGAATGAATGGTTAGATTACAACGCACCGGTCTTGCTTATGGTTCCAAGAGAAACCGCAACCAGCTTCTCCTCGCCATTTCCTTGCGAGTATACTTTACACTCACAAGTAGACTGGTGCTCACCTGAGTATAAAACTGTAGATCTAGCAACCAACCGATCTCCGACAGCAGGCCGGACATAGTTTACTTTGTATTCTGAGGTAACGCAGCTTCCTAGTACTGACGCGCCAGCAAAGGTGATGCAGTTATCAGCCAAATAGCTAACGATACCACCATGCGCAAAACCGTTGTTTTGCTTAAACTCTTCTCTCATTTTAAGGCTTATTTCAGCAAAGCCAGTTTCAAATACTTCCAAGTTTGCACCCAACAGCAAGCTGAAGGGCTGCTGGGATAGAATTTCTTTTCCTTTCTCTAACATGCTGGCCAATTTGGTGCTCCTTAATTTCGCACACTGAACATTTTATACCCATGACCACAGCGTATTATTCATTCATAGCAATGAAGAGCAATTTTTCCGCGCCAGTATTTTTAATAATTCATCTGCACCTTTATTTGTTCTAATCATATAGATGTCAATATCTCTTCCTACTGAGTTCAAGGTTAGATCATCTTTAAACCCAAACACCTCATCATACATAAAAGACCAATAAAGCGATGAAAAATTAAGCTTATCTCGAATAGCTACTCGATAGACTCTTAGCCAACGTGGCGGCTTCATACATACAAGAACGGTAGCTCTAGATGCTCTATCCGAATAGGTTCTGGAGTTTCCTCCTTCAATGATCCATTGATGTTTTGATGCCCAGGACCTTACTGTGCAATCAATTTCAGAGTTTGGCCGAAGCTTCCCCTTCTCGTCATGAACGGCCTCATCAACACAATAAACAGCTATGTCAAGAACTCTCGACAGTCTAAGAGCCAACCTGGATTTACCTGCGCCAAGGCCTCCGAAGATCATTATTCGTATCGCGCTCATCCCTTCTCTCTTTGTACCTAGCGCTGAATTAAACCGAACTGCTTTGCGGCATCGGTTTAAATGAATTATTAAACCTTACCGCTCAGTCAGAGCGAGCTGTAAGCCTAATCCCGCGAACGCCGCTGAGAAGCTTCTGCGCAACCAATTCTGAATCTTCGGTGACTCAATAACGGCTGCTCTAAACGCATGGGCAAGCTGCCCGTAGATGACGAAGACAACAAATGTCATCGCCATGAAAATAGCGCTCAGCCCGAACAATTGTCCTAATGATGACTGGGCGTCAGTTGCAACGAACTGCGGCAAGAAGGCCAAGAAGAAAATGGTCAGCTTGGGGTTGAGGATATTCAGCAGAAACGCCTTGCTCATAAGCGAAACGGCATCGCCCTTTCGCTTCACCTCATGAACAGAGAAAGCGCTTCGATCACGCCAAGTAACAACGGCAAGGTAAAGAAGATACGCGACACCCGCATACTTGAGTACCTGAAATGCTATCGCGCTCGTATGCATGATGGCCGCCAGGCCCAGAACAGTAGCCAGCAGGTGCGGCACAATACCAAGTGTACAGCCGAGAGAAGCATAGAGACTTGCCAGACGCCCATACATTAAGCCAATGGAAACGGTAAAGATAACACCTGTGCCTGGAATAAGTACGACAACCAACGAGGTAAGCAAGAATTCAGCAGAGAACATGAATGACGGCTCCTCTATCAGGCACGCCGCTGCCCAATGCAAAGCAACGCAGTAGGGTCCAAGTCCGCAGGCAATCTCAATACTTCTTTCACCCTTGGATCGTCGAAACCTGCCACTAGAACACAACCAACTCCGAGAGCAGTGCTCTGAAGGTGGACATTTTGTGCTAGAGCACCAGTTTCCATATATACATAGCGAGCGCCGCGCGCTCCCTGGGGTGGCTGAGCTTCAAAGTGCTGAATTGCCTCTCCCAGTTTCGCGGCAACTCCGATGATGAGAGCCGCTTCTTTCAACCATGGTTGATCGCCAATCCCTAGCGCTTGCACTGCCCCTTCCGGAACACGGTTCCCAATTAACTTTAACGAATGGTTATCAGCCTGATACTCATAGATACCGGGCTCAAGTTCCGATACCCGTTGCACCAAAATTTTTAGGTGCAGCGGGTATAATCCACCTGCCGATGGCGTTGCTCTTTTTTTATCCAGCCCTGTTACGCCCTGGGCCGACCAAAGCAATTGAGACAAAACACCGATAGGGAGCGGTGCATTCGTGTACTCCCTCACGCTGCGCCGAGCCGCAATACTGCCAACCAATGACTTGGAGCCTTGCTGTTCTGGTGCAGGTAAGTCGAAGACCATACGTTTACTCCCTATCCATAACAGTGATTATGCGATGCTAATCGACGACGAACAACGTAGCCCCCTGCTCCGTCGAAGAACGATGAAGTTCAGCATTGTCGGCAACTTGATAGCTCGAACCAGGCGTGAGAACAAAACAACGACCATCGTCTAGCTCAGTATGAAGCTCACCTTCGAGGCAGAGCAATATGTGCCCTTTAGCACACCAATGATCCGCCAGATAGCCAGGACTGTACTCAACCATACGAACCCGGATATCCCCGAAATTTCGAGTCTTCCAATAAGCAACACCGTATTCTCCGGAGTGCTCAGTCCTCTCAACTTCAGACCAATCCGTGACCCCGAAAGATAAATCTGTAATGTTCAAGTTACTTCTCCATCAGCACATACCGGAGCTTGAGCTGCGCAGAAGCGCGCAGTAATCAGTTCGAAGCGCTGGTTAGATTGTACTTTGTTTCACTTTTGGCATCAGGTGAAGCATATAATCTTTTTTACCGATCGGCACTCCGACACTGCGCAATATCGAGTAAGTCGTGACCAGGTGAAAGTAGAAGTTGGGCAGCAAGAAATCCGCGACATACTCCTCGCCTGTTAGGTCTACGTATATTCCGCCACCCAATTCCAGGTGCTTGTGTTCGGGCACGTTCTCGTGGTCGATTGCCTGATTAGCGACCAGTGCCAGCATTCAGAAGATGTTCAAGAGTGGCGAGTCGGGAGTCGAAGGCATGCGCTAGGGAGGTAATTGCTGAGGCCGTCATTTGAGGCTCCACAAGATCAGACTGGAAGGGTTCGTGTGCAATCTAACGCCAGCCAGCATCCGCGGCTACGGAAAAGTATCCCTCTTTGCTTCAGAAGCCCAAAAACAGCATGTCCAACGCTGTGGAAATTTCGTCTTGCTGCTCAACAAGGCTACCGGCACCAAAACACAATTCGCTTTCAGGCACAGCAGCCATGTACTGAGGAGCCATTACCACCTCTTGACCCTCAATGTTAAATATAGGATTCAGCCTCTGGGCAGGGGACGGCGCCGAGGGTTTGGGCAACAGTGGCACGACAACTCGGGTGTTCAAACCACTGAGCAGGTCTGATTGCACATCCAGCAGATAGCCCGCCCCATCCTGATTTTCAAAAATATCGAAACGGGCCATCAGAACTGACGGTGCCGTGCAAGAGGCAAACCATTAGCTTCAACGTATTCATTCGAGCTTGCGAGGGCACTGGCATTATCTTCCAGCCACTTCTTCTGCTTGTGAAGCTTCACAGCCTCCGCGATCCCCGCTTCTGCTGATCGTGAAATATTGATGCCCAGAGTTTTTGCCTCTTTGAGAAGAGCACTATCAAGCGATAGGTTCGTGGGCTTTCGTATGGATTTGGTAGCTTCAACAGCTTGCATGGTTCATTTCTCACGCAGGATCATGCACTAATTATATGCGCATATTTACTGCACATCAAAACTCTGCGGCGTCAGAACTTGCCTAATGCCTCCTCAATCTCGTCAGCATGGCAGTTGACGAAGCTTCTCAGCATGATGAAGTGGGGCACGGTATCTCAGCACCACCTCATCTCGCGACTGGAGGCGAAACTGCAACGGAAAGGCTGTCGCTGTGCTTGGCTTTTTTAAGCCATTATACTCGCCCAGGACGCCTAAAGCGCTTGCGTGCTTGTTCCACTTTTGCTCTGAAGACGCATCCATCAGAGTGGTCATTTACAAGCCCCATTGCCTGCATAAAAGCATAGATGGTCGTGGGGCCAACGAACTTCCAGCCTTGCTTTTTCAAAGCCTTCGATAGCGCAACGGATTCCTCCGAAGTTGATGCTGTCTGTGGCTCAGGCAAACTATTTTCGTCTGGCTCGAATTGCCAGAAGTAAGCAGCCAGTGAACCTTCCTGCTCCACGAGCTCTCTGGCCCTTCTTGCATTGTTGATCACAGCTTCGATCTTTCCTCGATGCCTGACAATCCTTTCATCCTTCAATAGCCGCTCGATATCAGAATTATTGTATTTTGCCACTATATTGAAATCGAAATTGGAAAAAGCAGCACGGAAATTCTCTCGTTTAGCTAGAATTGTTCGCCAACTCAGACCGGATTGAAAGCTTTCGAGGCACAGCTTTTCAAACAACCTGATATCGTCATCAACTGGATAGCCCCACTCATTATCGTGGTATTCAAAGAACTCAGGAGCAGCCGAACACCAGCTGCAACGCAATTCTCCGTCAGGGCCTTGAACAGTAGAGTTCATCGCCCCCCCCCTCACTTGGCCAGAAGAAAGCCCAGACGCTCATCTGCTTTTTTTGGTTCAATTTCAAGTATTTCTGCCGTAACGACATTCTCGGCCACAAATGGGTCTTGATTAACTCGGCTCTCAAGAGCTTCCCTTGACTCACCATGAGCAAGAACAGAACCTCCAAGACCGGGTTGAAGACTGCCAACCACTAAGAAAACCTTATCCTCAAACCCCCGCCTGATCCATTGATTATGACCTTCCATAAAATCACTGGCTTGATCCTTGTTTTCTGAGAACCGCAAAAGAACGACAAACATTAAAGCACCTCCGATTGATTGTTGGTTGCAGTTGTAATGGAGGCCAACCAGTCATCCAGGCGGCTTACCTCCATGTGAATGAATTTCTCATCCTGGAATGCACTAGAAAGTGTCGCTATTCCTTGACTGAAAGCGAGTAGGTGCATTGCCAACTCATCGGCGTCATCAGAACGGCCAAGTTGTTCGAATTGTCGGCGCAACCAAGTTCTAAATAACGTAAACAACTCGTTTGCGTGGCTTCTTGCGGGGTGATCCAGCTTGGCAAGTTCCGTGCAGAGCGTCCCTACCGGACAGCCATAACGCTTAATTTTGGCGCGATTCATTACCAGAATATTGATGAAACAGCGGATACGATCCGTTGGCGTGTCGCCTTCTAGCTCCCAATTATCGAGCATTGAGTTCGTGCGAATAAGACGATGATTGATTACGGCATCCAGGATTTCGTCCTTGGTCTTGAAGTGGTAGTAGAAATTTCCTCGTGAAATGCCTAGAGCTTCCGCAATTTGCGCGAAAGATGTGTGCTCAAACCCCTGCTCATAGAACAGGTGATCTGCCTGATCGACAATTCGATCTTTTGTTAGCTTATTGACCACCGAAGCGCCTCCCGGCAACTATTCAGAGCTATAGGACAGTCGACCTATTTTTTAAACCTAGGACAACTGACCTAATGAGTCAAGAGGTAACTACGGGAAGTTTGATGGAACGGAGTGAGTGTTCTGACGCCCTAAAGCAGCCAACACGCGTGGCATTGTAGTGAAGGCGAAGCCGCAACGGAAAAGACGTCGCCGTGCCTGGCCTTGTTAGCGAAAGATGGCCTAACGCTATACCGAGACATCATTTTCGGTCTGAAGCTCGCTGCCGAAGTCTCCGGTATTGACCACGCCTCGGAGCTCAATAAGGAGAACATGGCATTCACCTTCAGCGAAGGGCCCTACGCTCCACACCTTTGGGAACAACATTCATCTCTCTTTCGGGTAGATGAGCGGCACCATCCCAGAGTGTGCTTCTCTGTGTTCCTTTAACAATCAGGAAAACCTCGTCAGTATCTTTAATGATCATGCCAAAAAAAATCGCCCTGAAGTTTTGCCAGTATGAGCTGATAGTCGCTCATCTCCGCGACGACGCGTGGCGACCAGTGTTCCGAAAACTTACTGAACTTTTCGGCCAAATTAACTACGTCTGATTGCATTGATGTATATCTCTACCTTTTTGAGCAAAGCGAAAATGGCACTCGTTTGGAGGCACCCTTTCATGCTTTGTGATATAAAACCTCCACTTCCGTATACTTATTCAGTAAATAACATCCTTTCTCATGATTAAGTCATTTTGCACTTCATCACCCATTCTAAAGTCATGAACTCCAATTTCGGAAAAACCATTTTTCATGTAAAAGCCTATCGCGGCCGAATTTTTCTCCCAGACACCTAACCATACAAAGCCTTTCCTTAATTGTTCTGCCCTTTTGAGCCCATACCTTATCAGAAGCTTACCCAACCCTATCGATTTATATTTATACTTTATATATCCTTTCTATCTCTAGACCATTTTCACTCTTTAAATCAGACTGGGCACTATTGATGTTTAGCTTAAGGTAACCAGAGACTTCATTATCTACATATATGAAAAAGAACTCGCTATCTTTATTCATAATTTCTTCACGTATTTTATTTCGTTCAAATGTCTCCTCCAAATATTTTTTCATCACATCATCTGAACAAGACCCCTGAAACGTATCAAGATATGTCACCTTTCCAATTTCAACTAGCTCATCAAGATTTTTAAGGTCACATTTTTCTATTTTTACTTTTTCATCGAACAAAACACTCCTCCTTGAACCCGAATCATTTTTTGCATATAACACCACAATCACGCACTTGTTGCGTGCATTGCTTTGTTAGCCAACGCCAGCTGAATATCCGGCAGATTATCTGCCACCTCTTTATACGTCTTTTTTGTTTGAAGCACTTCAAGAACAGGCCATATGGGCTTTGCCCATATCTCCGGAAGGTCGGCTTCCCCATCTGAGACCAACGGAAATGCCAAATGCTCAGTCGGGGGACAAAACTCAGCAGCAACACCGGTCTTGTTCCCCCTGGGATCAACTCGATACCAGCCATGCCTTTCAAGGTATACGGCATTTAGGCCATGCAGACAAAACGGCGGTTTATCATTGCTAATAGTCAACCGCTGATAGCATAAGCCCGCAGGAATGCCGTTCGCACGCAGCAATGCCGCAAGTAAGTGGCTCTTCGCATAGCAGTAGCCCGTACCGTATCTCAGAACATCGGAAGCCTTACACGTCACAGGATCACACTCGTAATCCCAGCTATGCTTAATCTGATCTCGAACGAATACAAAACACTTCTCTGCGATTAGTTCAAGGCTCTCCGTTCCGTCAGCCAGCGAGTGCGCCTTGGCCAACACCTCTGGTGTTCTCCAATCTATGTATTCCGTTGACTCTAGATATTGCTGCATGTTTCGACTTCCTACTAAGGTTACTTCGATATTGATTCGCCGTGCCTAGCCTTGATAAATCTTTATAGCACCATATGCAGCAGCGGATAGGCTTTACCCTGCCCATCAACCGGAGAGCGCCCCGTCACTTTAAAGCCAATATGCTGGTAAAAACCTAGCGCTTGCTCATTCTGTTCATTAACATCAACCTTTGAGGCTCCCTGCTCTTTGAGAGCATGGGCAGCTAACAGTGAACCAATACCTTTTCCGCGCGCATCAGGAGAGATGAACAACATTTCAATATTACCGTCATGTACACCGCAGAAACCCAGTATTTCACCATTGCCATTTTTGGCACACCTTAAATCAACAGCGTCAAAGTACTGTTCCAGAATTAAAGGCTTTAGCTCCTGTAGATCATCTTCAGCCAAAAAATCGTGGGTTGCTCTAACCGATGCTTCCCAAATTTCTATTAGCTTAAGGTGATCTGCTTTTTCTACGATCTCAATATACATCACTAAACCCGATTGAAAATTTAATGCCGCGCATACCGGTGCGAGCTTTTGGCCGCAAAGTGGGCAGAAAGCCACGCTGATTCTTACAGACTCGATCGTCTGTCCCTCGTACTCTAGATAATGGATCGACTCAGAGTCTTCCTCTCCTCTGTCACCACCCCATTCAGGTTTAGGTAAACATCGGAATCACCTTCTTCAAACCATACCTCAGCGAGTGAGCAAGAAGAGCAATCATGAATCAAAATCCGAACCTCTTTGAGCTCTCATAACGTTAAAACAAAGCAGCGCATCTCACGCGTCCGCCTTCCGTGATTTTGTTAGGCAAAACACGGATAGCTGGAGCTCTCACACCACCCTCGAACTGCCGAGTATGCTCAACACAGCTATTAAGATTATAATCACGGACTAAGACAAGCCCATTCGACTATTGAGCGCCAAGCCTCAGGCCTAATACTGTGAACACCGTCCATCGAAGTAAAAATAGCCGAGCCAAGCCTGTTCGCAAAGGCCTGCACCCGAAGAATCTACACAACCAAGGCTATGACTTCCCAGCTCTCGTAAAAAGCCACCCAGCACTAGCCCCCCATGTGAAAGCGAACGCTTATGGCGACCTTTCCATCGATTTCGCAGACCCATTGGCCGTAAAAACGCTCAACGCCGCGTTATTAAGCCGATACTACAACATTGTCGACTGGGATATTCCAGAGGGCGCGCTTTGCCCTCCCATTCCAGGCAGAGCCGACTATATCCATTACATGGCGGATTTATTGGAGCTTGGGGTTGGACATGAACAGTCCAGCATCAAGCTGCTTGATATAGGGACTGGAGCAAATGGCATCTACCCACTACTGGCCTGCCAAATTTACGGCTGGCAGTGTGTTGGTAGTGACATTAACCCTCAATCGCTTGAGAACGTGGCCACGATTATCACCAACAACCCCACACTCAAAGATCGCTTCACGCTGCGCACGCAGCACGATAAAAACCACATATTTGAAGGAATCATTCAAGCTGGGGAGTTCTTTGACGTCAGCGTATGCAACCCACCCTTCCACGCCTCGCTTGATGAAGCACTTAAAGGTAGCCAGCTTAAACTCAATAACCTTGCTCGTAGCCGCGGTGAACAAAAAGCAAAAGCTAAATCTCCCACCCTAAATTTTGGTGGGCTGGAGGCAGAGCTTTGGTGTAAGGGAGGCGAACAGCTGTTTCTTAAAAAGCTAATAAGAGAAAGCCAAGTGTATTCAACTCAATGCCGCTGGTTTAGCAGCCTGGTTTCGAAAGCCGACAATGTTAAGCCTGCAAAGAAGTTGATTCGTAAGCTCGGTGCCGTTGATAGTCGGGAAATAGAGATGAAACAGGGAAATAAGGTTACGCGGATATTGGCCTGGACATTCGTCTGAGCTGTTCCCAAAGTGGCGCATGATTATGGTGACATTATCCAGCTATAAGCGAATGGAAAACCGTCAGGTCTAGCTTGTGTCCGGCTCAACGGTGCCTGACTAAAGCTGATCTTGGTAGTTGATCACCACTATGGCGTTTTGATCGTGATTATAGAGCTTGAAGCGGAGCATGTGACCACTTCTTGTCTATTTTTTCGATCCGGCCAACACTTAGGCGTCAGAGGCGGTTTTCTACAAACTCAACGCCCGCTTGAGGGGCAGACAAAGCAAAACACTGAACTCGAACATAACAGCCGTAACCACAAACGCTTATTTGAACTGAGGATACCACGCATTGGCTGCTGGACTTCCCCAATAAAATGGACACGCCCCATCAGTTGATTCCTTCGAACTCTAGCGGAGTCCGGTAACCAAGGCCACTGTGCAGCCGTTGGGTATTATAAAAACCCTCAATATAGGCTTTTATATGTTTCCGTAATTGGCGCATCGTCACGAAGCTGGTGGCGTGCAGCAATTCTCCCTTGAGGGTCTTGAAGAACGATTCAACCTCGGCATTGTCGGTACACTGACCAGGTCGGTTCATGCTGTGTTTTACTTGGTACTGCTTCAGCAGCGCTTGTGTCTTATGAGCTCGGTATTCGATGCCGCGATCCGTATGGAACAACAGGCCAGAATCCGGCTTACGGCTTGTGAAGGCCTCCCGCAACGTTGCTCTGGTAAAGTTTGCGCTCAGACTCGCCCCCAAGCGCCAACTGATGATGCGGCGTGAGTACAGGTCCAACACTACCGCCAGGAACACGCACTTCTTGCCAAGCTTGATATACGTGACGTCACTGCTCCACTGCTGGTTTTCCGCAGTCGGCCTCGCTGCCTCAAGTCGATAATTTGGCAGGGCTTTCAGATCATTCCTGAGCTTCCTCAATCGGCGGTGCACACGAGCAGAGCGGGCCTTCATGCCCCACTCCCGCATAATTTTCGCGACCCGATTCTCTCCGACCACCAGGCCTTCTCGGCGCAGCGTCTGGTAAACGCGAGGACTACCATAACGGCCTTTACTGTTGTCGTAGATCTTCCTGATCTTCAACAACAAGTCTGCCTTGTCAGTGGCTCTCTTTCTGGGCTCCCGGTTGGCCCAGGCATAGTATCCAGACCGCGACACCTTCAGATGTCTGCACAGCGCTTTTACACTGTAGTCTCGTCGGTGTTTCCAGATGAACCGGAACGCTTCCGTCGTTCCTCGGCCTGAAAACGTTGAAACTTTTTTAGAATGTCGTTTTCCTCCTGAAGCTCCGATATCCGGCGTTTCAGGCGGGCAACCTCATCCTGTTCCTGGATCTTCTTCTTGGCGTCTGCTGGCGCTTTCTTTACCCGTTTCATGGCGAACTTTCCCTCTCGGTATTCCTTACGCCAGCGTGACAGCATGAAAGGGTGAATATCCAGCGCTTCGGCGACGCTTTTCACACTCCGGTGGGCCTGGTGACTCCACTCCACCGCTTTGACCTTGAACTCAGTGCTGTACTGCTGAGTTTTCTTCCCGTGATCATCTCCGGCATCGTATTTCTCCTCCTGCGAAGTTATCGATGCGTGTCCACTGAACTGGGGGAAGTCCATGCCCCTCTTGAAGGGTTTGTTAGGATATTAGTCAACCAACTCAACACCTAAGCTTTCTAACAAGTTCAATGCCTCATATCTTGAAAACTTAGCCTTTTTGACATTATTTTCTAGTACATCAATTGCGTATGCCGTTGATTCGCTAAAATCGACACCTTGCAAATTTGTTCTCATGAACAAACTATTCCTAAAGTCACTATAAGTCATTGTCGAACCTAAAAAATCACCTCCACGAAAATCAACATCATGCAACTTACATTCTTCAAAAACCAATTCATTTAAGGTCAAACCAAAGAAAGAAGAGTCATTCAAAATACAACGTTTAAAAACTAACTCAAAGTCTGAGTGATAAACTGCCCAAATCGCTTTCGTCCAATCAACCCCAACTAGCTTACTATCTTGAAACTTAAGCCCAAATAGCTTTGAATTTGAAAAATCGACCAAGCTTAAATTACAGTTTTCAAATATGCAGTTGGTAAACTTACATTTCTGAAATTTAGATGCTGAGAAATCACAATCGGAGAATTGGCAATCTTCAAACTCGATACCGTTGTAGTGTTCATCAGGTGAAGAAAGCCTCGCAAAAGAAACGTCGAAATAGTGCGCATTATTCTTTAAATCTGTCATCGTATCCTCTGGATAGCCTAACGAGGCTGTAGAAAAACCCGATTTTGAGCCATCTCCACCGCCTGTGATCCTAATTTATTTACCCAGCCAGTCATCTGGCTGGATAATATTAATATCGGCATTCAGCCACTAAAGTGCATCGGTATTTCTTTGGGCGCGGCTGGGCAAATTTATTCCCGATAAATTGTCGTTAGCTAAGCCAGTATCGGCGGTCACGACGAGCCTTTCCGGTAGATGTTCTCAGCGATGCCCAACTGCTTAAAACGCGCTTCAACCTTCTCCAGAACTGGCTTCAGGGTGTGATGTTCCTGGCCTTCATCAAAGGCCTTAGCATCAATGATGATCTGATGTTTCTTATCCACCGTAGCCACACCATTCCGGATCGTATGCCAGCCGACCTGTCGCGTCGTTGCGATACTTAGGATGGAAAACCGACAAGTCGAGTTTATGCTCGATCAGGTAATGCACTGCGTGCTCAAAGGTGCCGGGTTGGAGCTGATCTTGGTAGTTGATCACCACCATGGCATTTTGATCGTAGTTATAAGCCTTGAAGCGCGGCATGCTGACCACTCCTCGTCTATTTTCTCGATCCTACCAAAACTTAGCCGTCAGCGGGGGGTTCTACAGGCTCAACGCCCGGCTCACGCGCCGGTTTGGAGCCGCGAAGCGGCGGAGAATCGGTCGCTGTGCATCCGATTGTCATGTTCTGGACAGCTTAGAGGCTCTAATCGCATCCGAAAGCCCTCTCTCAAAGGCTGGCCAATCCTCAAGCCCTTTTCTCCCATGAAACATATAAACACTTCCACTGAGGTCTTCGTAATCCAATATGGTTGCACTCACTGGAAACAGAAAGCCAACTTCATTGAAGAACAAAAGACTAGATACGATGAAGGCAATTGCCGCAACCAGCACCGCCAAAGGGGAAGAAGACAGAATGAACACCACGACCGCCACTACAAACCAGAATATAGACTTCTTTATATTAGACACGGTGGAGTGAGGCCGTCCACGCCAGTGATCTAACTCAGCAGACATCTCATTCAACGGATATCTATCGTGAACTAACGTTCGCAAGCCCTTCTTCCAAAACAAGTAAAAATACTCATCATCAAATGAATATCTATACCTAGCTCTGAACTTGGCTACTTCAATGACTCGAGTGGTCAACCAAGCCTCCTCCCGGAACATAACGCCGCATTCACCGGCTTGTCCGGTGCAATGCTTGGTTATGCACCTTGTCTATATAGAAAGCACCTGAACCATAGGTCACCCCTATTGCCCTTGCTTTAGAGTACCTGGCTTTATCAAAATAGACAGCCTCACCATCTAAGCTGATTTTAATCATCGCATCGCCGTGATAATTTTCGCTACCGACGTAAGCGGCCACACGATGTCGAAGATGTATGACACCCTGATTGTCTAGCACAGCAGGCAGAGAATAGGACTTTATCGGTGGTGTCTGGGGGGTCCATTTTGCATGTTCTGGGTAAAACATTATCTCTACGTTTATCGGCGAGCTATCGACAGGAATATCAAAGGATTTTTCAAAAACATATGACGCCTCTTTTTCATTGTGGAATTCGAATCCCATTTTTTCCCAAAAAGGAATAGACGATTCGGGTTTGCATTCAATGGAAACAGCAATTCTGCCATTGCTGATGGCACGTTTCATTGCATATTCTACTAGCTGTTTGCCGACCCCCTTCTTTCTTAAGTCTTCACGAACCTCCAGTATGCCAAAATCTTCCCATATGTAGGCAATTGGCTCACCCTCGAGTATGGCCACGAAAAGCTGGCGGTCTTCATGGACTTGATGCGTTAAATTCCAGTTGCATAAAAATGAGCCATGCACTTCCCGATGATCGTGCTCTAAAAGCCATGAATATATTCTTTCAACATCATGATCAGTAGCCAATCTAAATGACAAACTTGACTCTCTCATTCTAAGGCCTCGAGGCATAGGACATACCCTGCATAACGCAGAGTGTAGCTGCATTTTGGTTGGTGTGGAGTTTTGTGTAAAATGGCAAAGCCATACACAAACGGAGCGCCGACCAAAATGTCAGCTGGCACGTATTGTTAGGCAAAACCTGCACCAACAATCATTGTTATATGAGCAATCATATGTGCACCGATGGCACACTCTAAACCATACTTCCAATACAAGTAACCCGCTATAAAACCAAAAGCGGAATTACCTAAAATAATATAAGCAACAAGCGGAGTAGTAATCTCTGACGAGAGCGCAAAAGCTACAGGCAAATGAGCAAGGCCAAAAATTAAAGCTGATATGATAATTGAAAAAATGTAGTTATGCGCACGAATATTCGAACCATTTTTTTGAGTCAAGCGATATGCCCCCCAAACGAAAAATGACATTAAGCCCCAACGAATGAGCAACTCTTCTGTGATACCACCGTATAACATTTTGGTATACCAAGGTGGTGCCAGCTTCTCACCAGCACTGAGAAACTCTTTTGGAAGATAACTAGACAATGCACCTAGAAATACAAGTATAAATATTCCACCGATGATCCCGCCGATCAGTGCGGGTATTATTTGTTGCTTTAATTCCTTTAAAGCACTTTCCGAGCGAGCTAAAGCAAAAATAACTGGCGCTGTTAAACCTACCTTTTTGGAAAA
The DNA here is from genome assembly GCF_009728585.1 of Halomonas sp. PA16-9. NCBI lineage: Bacteria > Pseudomonadati > Pseudomonadota > Gammaproteobacteria > Oceanospirillales > Halomonadaceae > Halomonas > Halomonas sp. PA16-9. The sequence continues at coordinate 2,955,390 of NZ_CP040451.1, forward strand.
AACGGAACCAATCCAAACCATAAGCAGCAGCAAAACTGATGACTGTGCCACTGATATTATTTGAATCATCTCTACTGATAAAGGTAATGCCTCTGATTGGAACGATAATAATTGAGGTATTAAAGGAACAATAGAAATTATGCCCAAAAATCCGATAAAGAATAACAAAATGCTAGGTTTCAAATTCATTTTGATATTCATATACTCCGAAATTCCTTGGTTTTCCTAACGAGGCTGTAGAATAACTCTGACAGCCAAATTTAACTAAAAATCAAGCTCCTGAAATCTATCCTAAGAACTTTTAAGGCACTAGGTAATGCATTTGGACCCCATAAAACAAGCTGTTTTTATTAAAAAAGAGTAATTCAACAGCCTCAACGAGGCTGTAGAAAAAACCGATTTCGAGCCGTCTCCACCGCCTGTTGTCCTTATTCATTTACCCAGCCAGTCATCTGGCTGAGTAATCTTAATATCGGCATTTAGCCACTTGAGCGCCCAGCTAAAGCTTGTTGAAGACGGCCTTTTGCTCTTAAAAAGCAACTTACCCCACTCTAAGCCCTTCATGACGCGGCCATGTGGCCATAATTCGCTAACTTCTCAATATTGTGCACCGGGCAGTAAAGCTGCCACTGGCCCTGTACTTTCTTCTTGCCCCGCAGACTAAAGCGGCTCAGCCTTTTCGTCGTGCAGAATTCCCGAATACCGGTTCTACAACTGACATGCGATGGCTGTAAATTTCTTTGCCCTGGGGGCTATCGACTCGGTGCTTCATCCAGTCAGTATAATTGGGTAAACGTTTGTTCTCGATGATAAAAGACACCTGTCGCCCAGCACCGTTGCGATGGTCAGCCGAGCTTGGGTTCTGCATGCATCGGTATTTCTTTGGGCAGTGCCGACATTGCAGCAAACGCCCTTCAAAGTGTACCCGGATCTTGCCATTGTCTGTTTCTCGTTGCCCACGATAGGACAGCTTTTCACCGGTGGGGCAGATACACGTTAGGCTTACAGGATCAAACTGGAACGCGCTGGCGGGCGTCGTCTCTCGCCAGCCTTTATCCGGTAGGTTCTGGTGGCGCTTGCCGTATTTGTCTTTCTGGTCGGCGAACTTCGGATCTCGGCTGCGGAACTGGTTATCGGGGATGTAGCCGTTGATCTGCTGTTCGTACAGATACTTCATGTTAGCTTCATTGGCAAAGCCAGTGTCGGCGGTCACGACGGTGCCTTTCTGGTAGGGCGATGCCCAGCTTCTTAAAACGCGTTTCTACCTGCTCCAGAACTGGCTTCAGGGTATGATGCTCCTGGCCTTCGCCGAAGGCCTGAGCGTCAATGACGATCTGGTGCTTTTTATCCACCGTGGCTACGCCGTTATAGCCCTGGATCGTGCCCTTGCTGGTGGTCATTTTGGCACTTTCGTTATCGGTCAGATTGCTCTTCACTTCCTTGATTCGCTTCCCCCGGCCCATCCTTGGGCTGTGTTAGGAAACGATCTACTTTATTCATGGCGGCATCTAGCGAGAGAATCGTCTTGGCTCGGCGAATGTCCCGATCCAGGTCAGCTTCCGTTTCGGCTTCATCACGCGCGTAGTGCTCCAATAAATGATGCCGAATCAGTCCTCTTAGTTTCTCCCGCTTCTCGCCCAATTCTTTGAACGTACCCGAACACTCCTTAGAGGCATCGGAGGACATCTTGCAGCCATCAATCGCAAAGAGTTCGTTACCCAGCAAGCCTTGTTCGTGGCATACCAGCAGCACTTGTTCGAACAGCGCTTCAATCTCATCGGCATGCCGACTGACAAAGCTGGCCAGTGTGGTGAAGTGAGGAACGGTATCGCAGGAAAGAGCTTTAAAAATAATATTGGTCTCGCAGCACCACTGCATTTCACGACTGGAGGTGATGCCTTTTGAGTAAGCAGACAGGATAATCTTAAGCAGGATAGCCGGATCATAGGCCAGCCGACCGGTCGCATCGTTGCGGTACTTGGGATGGAAAACGGATAAGTCGAGCTTGTGCTCAATCAGGTAGTGCACAGCGTGTTCAAAGGTGCCTGGCTGGGGCTGATCTCTGTAGTTGATCACCACCATGGCGTTCTGATCGTAGTTATAAGCCTTGAAGCGCGGCATGCTGACCACTCTTCAGCTGTTTTTCCCGATCCTACCAAACTTAGGCTTCAAAGGGTTTTTCTACAGCCTCACGCCAGCCATCACCGGTGCCAGAACCGCAGCGAAGTGGAAGTTTTGGCATCCGGTGCATGGCATTGTTAAAAATTATTTGAGCCCAAAAATCTGGAGACAAATAGCAAGTAGTAACCCACCAACGACTATAACAAAAAGCTTCCCCCACCACTTGTCATGCCAAGGCTTATGGGGCTGAAGGCTGATTACAAACTCCTCTTTTGGATCGCTCGGCTTCTTAACGTAGCCATTTTTTGTTCGCACACCCTCACGAAGCTTTTCTTGCTCTATTTCGTGCTCATATCGCCTAACTGTAGCCCGAGCCTTGGGATATTCACCTGATAAAGCCGCGAATAAACCGCTGGCTAAAGCGGTGCCAATTAATATGGCATGGTTTAATACTAATCCCTCACTACCACTGGGCATTTCTATTGCGTACCTCCAGGCTAAATTCACAATAGGGTAGTTAGTATACTGATACACAAGGGATGGCAAACTTGCGAGACCAGATAAAAGTGGAATCGAAGAATTGTGGGGCAGTTGATTGTGCATTGTGAGCAGAAAGCAGGCCACGATGTACCAAGCAGTAGCTAGGAAACCTGCAATTCCCACGCAGGTTATTACAAGATTCCGTCGTAAGTATGTGTCTGGATTCATAAGCTTAGATTCTCTTCATGAGTGAATCTCTGTATATAAGTACAGCTCACGATATTTTCAAGAGCCTAAGCTGAAACTTTTTAATACCCAGCTCAGCTGGGCAATTGAAGCGCAGCGTAAACTGCTCCGCTGCAACTGATTGTTATGTGCTGCAACATACTCTCCGATGCTGTGTTTATTCTTGTTTCTGCGCATATTCTTGGAGAAGCTCCGGAAACTTTTGCTCCGGTGGAAACTTACAGAAACTATGCACTGCACCGGTAAAAGCCCACTCCAGCTTTTCATCCGTGTAAGTTTCAATGAATGGCTTGTAGGTTCGAGAGTCCTCTAGCATCGTTGAGCGTACATTTACAAAATCATCCATACCTTCGGGGCGTGTGAATAGCCAGCTCATACAATGCCCGCAGAAAAAGTGGCATGTGCTCCCATGCAGTCCACCGATAACAGGCTCCCCGGATGTAATTGAGAATGCAGCGCTCGGAAATAGCGAGCTCAAGCTAAATGCGCTAGACGTCATTTGCTGACACCCTGTGCAGTGACAAGCCATTGTGATCATTGGCTTTGCGCTAACCTCAAATTCTACCTGCCCGCAACGGCAATGACCTTTAACCTTATGTGATGTACTGTTCACTATACTCTACCTTCAAGTTCAATATGGTTAGCGCCTTCACTCATCCCGAGCCCAGGACTTGACAGCAGGCCACTGTAGAGCACATAGCGCCGCCAACACGCGCGGCTTTGAAGTGGAGGCGAAGCCGCAACGAAAAAGGCGTCGCCGTGCTTGACTTGGTTATGTTTTCTCTTCGTCTATACGGTGAAGAATCTTAATATATGTATCAACCGATTCTTGTACAAGATTTTGTACTTTGTATGGCTCGATGAGAAGATAAATAATTAAGTTAAGAAGTGCAGCCTCAGAATGACGTTTCAGAGTATGATCAATATCTAGTATCTTTGGTATTCCTGAATCAGACGCATACAGCATCGTGTTCCGTTCATTTGCAAGGTCTTGCACATACTTGAATGTTGAGCCAATACCTTGATTAGATGCGATGCTACGCACTTGCTTTAAATAGTCAGTTTGGTTACCGCCACGATCGACAGAAACAAGATTTAATGGCGGGTCGGGTACAATACATATTTGTCTGTCGCCTTGGATTCCAATTGGCATCCGAACGCGCAAAGCGTCATCTTTTTCGTCAAAGAATAGGTTCAACGACAGACCATGCTTCAGTGGGCCTAAGACTTCACCAAGTAATTTCAGAAAGGGATAGACCCCTGCCTTGTGTTTATGATCCCGCACTTTGAAACTTGATGCATGGTTATACTTTCTTTTGAGTAAAGCAGCAAATATAGCCGTCGCAGCCTCCTCCTCGGCCGTGATTGCTAAAAATGCAGCCACTTCAGGCATACTCGACTTAAGTTCAAAAGCTCGATTCAGATGCCTTACGCAAGATTTTGAGGCAAAGCCTCCATGCCCAGTCGTTTTCGATGATTTTTCAAGTACTTTTATCTGAAACTCATTGAAAGCCATGGAGTCTACCCAAAACATAACGACAAAACTCAGCCGCCGCTTCAGTGGTCGGCTGGAGTGCCTTGATACTCATTGAGCCTTCTCCCCCAGCTCAGCCCGTTTGGCTAAGCTGAAAAGGCGACCAAACCTAACAGGAGAAGACTCAATGAACTTTTACAATAGCACTCATCGTCACTACTGTGGAATTGATCTGCATGCCCGTAGCCTGTATGTCTGCATACTGGATCAGCAGGGCGATACCCTTCTGCATAAAGAGATTCCAGCCAAACCAGAACCTCTGCTTCATCTGATCGAACCTTACCTGGACGATCTGGTCATCGGCGCCGAATGCATGCACTGCTGGTACTGGATCGCTGATTTCTGTGAAGACCAGGGCATTGCTTTCATTCTCGGTCATGCTCTTTATATGAAGGCCATTCATGGCGGTAAAAAAAAATGACCGCGTGGATTCTTACAAAATCGCGGCGCTTATTCGAGGCGGTAATTTCCCCCTCGCTTATGTCTACCCACGCAGCATGCGAGCTACCCGTGACTTGCTTCGCCGCCGAACTGGGCTCGTTCGCCACGGCGCTGATCTTAAAGCTCATGTTGTCAACACAACGAGTCAGTACAACCTGCCACCCAACAAGGTCAATTTAAAAAATGTCAGTGCCAGAGAACAATTGGGCAGAACCTTTGATGACCCGCTTGCTCAGCGCAATATCGATCTAGATATGGCCGTTTTAGAGTGCTACCACCGAGAACTAAGCCAGGTGGAATGGCTATTGGAAAAACAGGCCAAAAAGCATCAGCCAACCTACTACCACTTATTAACCACCATTCCCGGCGTTGGCCGTATTCTGGCTCTCACTATTCTGTATGAAGTGGGGGATATTCGACGCTTTGAATCTGTCCAGAAGTTTGCCTCCTACTCCCGACTAATCAAGTACAAAGCCGAATCGGCTGGTAAGACCTATGGCACCCAGGGCAACAAGATTGGTAATGCCCATCTGAAGTGGGCTTTTTCTGAGGCTGCTGTGCTTTATCTGCGCGGCAATCCAGGTGCACAAAAGCTGCTGCAACACTTCCAGAAACGCATGAGTAAAGCCAAAGCTTTATCGGCTTTGGCCCACAAGCTGGGGCGTGCGGTCTATTTCATGTTAAAGAACGAAAAGGTATTTGATGAACAACGCTTTTTAACGAGTTAGTCACGCAGCAGGATGATGATCATCGTCTAACTGGATCATCATGGAGTGTGCTGAAACCGGGTGTCTGCTGACTAATCTTCAGATCTGAAACCCGACTTCTACACCCAACTCGAAGCCCGTCGCTTTGATTATCCATCCTGCTGGCGTGCATCAACACCCTGAGCGAGTGGGCTTACACCGGCGCTGAACCTGAAACTAACTGGGACTATAAAGTAACCCGCTGTTTGAATAGGATAGATGCTGGTGAACCGATGAATGTCTAGTGCCCCAGACCCACCTGCAAGGAGCAACCCGGTTTGGCAGTGGTGAATCACCACGTTAGAGAGCCTCAATAGGTGTTTGCTGTAAGCCACCAACAGCCAACGATGACAGGTGAAGTAGGATCACTGGCTCAGGGACTTGATATTGACCGCTTACGCGGCCAATAAAAAATGCTGCGGCCTATTGACAGGCAGAAGGCTCATAGGTGTTAACCTTCAAACCTTCAACGTGCGCACTGTGCCACATAGTCCTTCTTCTTGTCGCTCCAATGAAACCTCAGTTCAGTGACTGCCGAAGCATCGTTGGCAAAGATGCTGAAGAGGCTTATAAGGTCCTCGATAAGGAACTGGTAAGCCCACTTATGGCGCATGAAGTCGGAGAAGACAAGCATTTCCTTGAAAGCGGTTCCTTCTGACCATGTTTGCATCCAGTAATAGTGAATGAGCTGGTTGCAGACATCGAGGACGCCAAGTTCTGACTGCTCAGGACTCTCCATGTCAAATCGGTCCTCCGGGAATCCCGCACCAACATACGTGAAGGGCTTGCTCCCGATCTTTTTATATCGAACTACAGGAATTCTAGCGCTACGAGCGCAATCATTTACTTTCGGACGCTCAAGTAGAGAGCGTACCTGGAATGCCACCAACATCAGGCGGCGTTCATACAGCACAAGCTGTTTATCCGACCACCTACGGTATTTGCGATTCTTTTTGAGCCACGCCAACTCTGCGCGCAACTCTTGGCGCCAATATGTCGATTCGATCATCTGATCCGCTCTTGCATAACGTGCAACGAAACCTCAACAGACGGTTAACGTCCAAAGCAGCCGTTTATCCTCTGCCTTTGCTTGTTAACTTCTAGTATACAGAATCGATAAATTTCCACTTATTTCATTTCCAACCCCTGCATCCAGAGCTGGCTTAATTGCTCAGCGGAAATACCTGAAGCAAACGACTGAGGTTCAGATTGCCCCCCAAAAATACTCTGGGCTAACTGCCTTCCAACGATTTGCGCTGCAGAAGTCTTGGCGATGCGCTGTTGATAAAAATCTGTCAGGACGTTTTCCAGCTCATCTTGTTCTTCCAAAAGCCGGGCAAGATACCATGCATCTTCCAGCGCCTGGCACGCCCCCTGCCCTGAAGTCGGCAAAGATGCATGTGCAGCATCTCCAATAATTAAAACATTGTCCTGATGCCAATAGGGCAGAGGATCAAGATCATGAACAAAAATGCGATTGAGCGGTGCTTTATCATAGGATTTCAGTACACTTTGTACCGGGTCAGGCCAGCTCCGAAAACGCTGATGCATTTCATCATACCAAGTGGATAGGGGCCGTTCTTTATCAATGTTTGCATTCCATGCTCCAGCCCAAAAACATAAGCCAGCTTTAACAGGGACAATTCCAAAGCGCTCACCAGAGCCGCGAAAATCATGAATGGCGTTATCTAGAACGTCCTCCTTTAGCTGACTAACACCAATAATATTAACGAAGCCTTGATAGCAGGGATTCACCTTTTCTGCGTATAACGTATGGCGCACCACCGAATTCATTCGCCCATCGGCTCCCACCACCAGATCAAAATCTTGCTTTAACCTGTCAATATCTTGCACTGACATTGAGCAACCAAAGTATATTTCTACGTCTAAATCGTCTAAAGCCTTGGCCAGTATGCTCATGAGATCACGGCGCAATATCGTCACACTGGGGAAACCACTCAGCATGTTCACGGCCTCAATATCAAACTCACCCTGCTGGACACCATATTGATCAAACTGGCGCATATAACGGGGCGCACCACCAGTGCGTTTTATCTCTTTTTCCAAGCCCATCTGTTGCAAAACAAAAATGGCATTTGGCCATAATGTCACACCGGCACCAATGGACGAGACCTTACTATCACGCTCATACAGTGTCACCTGAAAACCTTGTTTTTTGGCGAGAATCGCCAGCGCCATTCCGGCAACGCCTGCACCGACAATGGCAATACGATTGATGCTGTTCATATACTCTACCTCGATAACTACATTCGGTAGAGATTGTCACAAATCCATTATTCGGGATAAATATGCTATTATTATTTTGTTAATCCCATTTTTTGAGACAATTAATGATAGAGAAAACCGAGCTTCAGTGGTTGCTTAGCTTCCAGGCCGTATATGAACAACTGAGCTTTAAGCGGGCAGCAGAGCTTCTTCAATTACCAACATCCAATGTCAGTCGCCATGTCGCTTTATTGGAGCAACAACTTAGTTTGCGATTATTGGAACGCACAACCCGTAAGATGATTCCAACCGCTGCAGGCAAGCAACTCTATCAGTCCATCATGCCACTCACACGAGCAATGAATGATGCGCTGGAAGAAGTTTCTCTGTTTGGGGATTCCCTTGCCGGCCACCTTAAGATCATCACGCCTGACCTCCCCTTCCTGGCTGAAATCATCGCTGACTTTTGTATTCGGCATCCGAAGATTCAACTAAGCTGTGATACCCAGTTGGACCCAACGAAAGGCTTGTTAGAAGGGTTTGATCTGGTGTTACGTTTTGGTCGAGGGTCATTGGACGATTCTGGCTGGGTCGCCAGGGAAGTCCTGCGCTGGTCAAGTTGCGTGGTGGCCTCACCACAACTTCTTGAACATCAGCCATTGCCACGCTCGCTGGATGAACTGAGTAAAGCCCCCTGCATAACAACCTTATCGGTACTACAAGGCATGCCCTGGAGATTTAAAGGGGATCAAACCATTCAGGTGCAATCCAGCTATAAGGTCAACAGCGGTCATATGGCTATATCCGCTGCCCTGAAAGGACTTGGCTTTGCCATATTACCCATTCATGCATGTCAGGCAGATATAGACAGCGGCTCTCTTATCAAAATTGACCTTAACTGCGAACCAGAGGATCTTGTGTTATACGCGCTGTACTCGGGGAGAAAATATCCACTGGCGAAAGTAAAAGCATTCATGGAGCACCTGCGATTGAGCCTCATTGAGCTGCATTCAGATAGCAATTAGTTCGCGTGACCGCCTCCTGTGCATAGTGCAGGCACTTTTTCCTAGCCATCTGACACCTCCTCGTTAAGGGCAACCCAACTATAGAAGGCGTCTACTGTTCGTGGCATTAACGCCTTGCTCAGCGGAAAAATGCGAGCGCGAGCGAGTAGTTTTTCCGATGCAGCAACTTGTTAGCTTTGTTTAGCACTTAGCATCAGGCGAAATGACTTTTTCTACATTGAGAAAAAGCAATACATTTCTTTTAATGACATTTTTCCATATTAAAGTAGGTAATCCCATAAAAAAATCCTTAATTGCACCTTTGCCGCTTCGCTTCAATGTTTTGATCGCAATAGTTGGCTTAACCGGCAAGAAATAACTTTTATTATTAGCCGGCTTTCCACTTAAAAGTCTAGTCAATGCTGCTTTGGTAGCAGGCACACTATTCCAGTCGCTTCTAAATACAACACATCCATTTCTATTAATGATAAAAACAGCATTAGGATAACTACCATAACCATTATGAGCGCTGCCATTTATGTCATCAATAAGGATGCTTCTTTCCTCCCCATCTTTACTTAAGTTTTTCGCACAACTAATTTTTCCTTCAAGTGATTTGTGTGATGGAATATTACTTCCAGGATGTGCCTCTCTTACATATAGTACGGAGAAGCTAACATTAGGAAATAAACCAACTAAATCACTCATACCTTCTCGCCTCCCTTGAAATAATGGACAAGTGATACTTCCAAGCTCAAGTACAAGAAACTCTCCTGTAAAATCTAGTAAATTTACGACTTCACTAGCTATATTGGATAATGAAAAATCTGGGGCTTTATTACCAACCTCCGGTCCATAAAAATTATCTAAATCATAAGTATTGCTAGAAAATTCATCGTAATTATAGTTTTTCATTATTGCTCCTCGACAGTTGGTTTAAGTTGAAAGCTAACGAGGCTGTAGAAAAACCCGATTTAGAGCCGTCTCCACCGCCTGTTGCTCTCATTTTCTTCACCCTACCAGTCATCTGGCTGGGGAGTATTAATATCGGTATTCAGCCACTAAGGTGCGCGCCTAATGCCAGTTAAGAGGGCTATTTGGCTCTTATGTAGCGACTTATCCCGCTCATAGCTCTTCATGACGCGACCAAATGGCCATAATTCGCTAACTTCTCAATATTGTGTACCAAGCAGTAGAGCTGCCACTGGCCCTGTACTTTCTTCTTGCCCCGCAGACTAAAGCAGCTCAGCCTTTTCGTCGTGCCAATGTTACCGAATACAGGCTCTACGACTGACATGCGATGGCTGTAAATCTCTTTGCCCTTCGGGCTATCAACCCGATGCTTCATCCAGTCCGTGTAATTGGGTAAGCGTTTGTTCTCGATAATAAAAGACACTTGTCGCCCTGCGCCGTTGCGATGGTCGGCCGAGCTCGGGTTCTGCATGCAGCGGTATTTCTTTGGGCAGTGCCGACATTGCAGCAAACGCCCTTCAAAGTGTACCCGAATCTTGCCAGTGTCCGTTTCTTGTTGCCCGCGATAGGACAGTTTTTCACCGGTTGGGCAGATACACGTTAGCGCTACTGGATCAAACTGGAACGCGCTAGCTGGCGTCGTCTCTCGCCAGCCTTTGTCCAGCAGGTTCTGATGGCGCTTGCCGTATTTGTCTTTCTGGTTAGCGAACTTCGGATCTCGGCTGCGGAACTGGTTATCGGGGATGTAGCCGTTGATCTGCTGTTCGTGCAGATGCTTCATATTGAGTTTACTCGTCTCATCCATGAGACTCGCCCTTCGGGCCAACCTGCGGCTGTTCAAATTTATTCCCGATAAATTTGTCATTGGCAAAGCCTGTATCCGCGGTGACGACGGTGCCTTTCTGGTAGATGTTTTCCGCAATGCCCAGTTTCTTAAAACGGGCTTCGACCGTTTCCAGTACGGGCTGCAAGGTGTGATGTTCCTGGCCTTCGCCGAAGGCCTGAGCGTCAATGACGATCTGGTGCTTTTTATCCACCGTGGCTACGCCGTTATAGCCCTGGATCGTGCCCTTGCTTGTGGTCATTTTGGCACTTTCGTTATCGGTCAGATTGCTCTTCACTTCCTTGATTCGCTTCCCCCGGCCCATCCTTGGGCTGTGCGTCTTTAGGAAACGATCCACTTTGTTCATGGCAGCATCTAGGGAGAGAATCATCTTGGCTCGGCGAATGTCCCGATCCAGGTCGGCTTCCGTTTCGGCTTCATCACGCGCGTAGTGCTCTAGTAGGTGATGCCGAATCAGGCCTCTCAGTTTCTCCCGCTTCTCGCCCAATTCTTTGAACGTACCCGACCATTCCTTAGAGGCATCGGAGGACATCTTGCAGCCGTCAATGGCAAAGAGTTCGTTACCCAGCAAGCTCTGTTCATGGCACACCAGCAGCACTTGTTCGAACAGCGCTTCAATCTCATCGGCATGGCAACTGACGAAGCTTGCCAGTGTGGTGAAGTGAGGAACGGTATCGCAGGAAAGAGCTTTAAAAATAATATTGGTCTCGCAGCACCACTGCATTTCACGACTGGAGGTGATGCCTTTTGAGTAAGCAAACAGGATAATCTTAAGCAGGATGGCCGGATCGTAGGCCAGCCGACCAGTCGCATCGTTGCGGTACTTGGGATGGAAAACGGATAAGTCGAGCTTGTGCTCGATCAGGTAGTGCACCGCGTGTTCAAAGGTGCCTGGCTGGAGCTGATCCTGGTAGTTGATCACCACCATGGCGTTCTGATCGTAGTTATAAGCCTTGAAGCGCGGCATGCTGACCACTCCTCGTCTGTTTTCCCGATCCTACCAAAACTTAGCCGTCAGCGGAGTTTTTCTACAGGCTCAACGCCCGGCTCAGGCGCAAACAACCAGAGCGGGATTTGTGCCAAACTTGGCGCTCGCGCCATTGGCACAAATGACGCGGCGGTTGGTTGTCGCTTGGAGCCGTTTGTTAAATCTCTTCATCCTCGACCGCAATTGTACCATCAGGAAATATCTCTAATCCACTCAATGACTTAGTTGGAAAATCTAGCGAGTACAACGCTTCATAGTCTTCTTGATACAATAGCTCAATAACCTTTACGGAAATACCATAGCGAACGGGAACCCTCAGATATCGGTCACTATACGATGACATTTGAATGTAGAATTCAATACCTTCGTAAGTAACAATATCAAGAGTATCAATTATTTCTTTTATATCAAGAGTATAATCCAGTGATGCCTCATTAATAAAGAGAAGCCATCTAATATAATAATTGCTAATAGCTCCTGAATAAGTTTCATATTCAAACTCATCGTACTCAGGATCAGCAAAGTGAATGGCGCTGACTCGACTTTCTGAAGACTCAGCCAACTCAACAACAGATGCATAAGAATTAGAAACTCGTTGCTTGCCTACACTCTGCAAGTGCAGAACTCCCAGGTTACATTGATTCTCCATAGCACCTTGAAGTTTCGCACGAAGTTGGGGCTTTGTAAGTTCCTCTTTGGTAGAACTTCCTTTTGATTCCAGCACAGCTAAGTTGGAGTTTTTTTTACCAAATAAAACGTAATCTGGTGTTCCACCTATTGTTTTACGAGGTATCGAGTACGCCGTTAAAAATTCGTCATAGTCAAATACAAACTTAAATCCCAATTTCTCTTGCGCAAATATGTAGTTTACCGCTTGAGCAAGCTCACCGGTTCTTCCACTTTTTGAAAAATCGCGATACTTTTCTCTAAAACCATCTTTTAAGCATATTCCTGACTGGTTACAATCGAGTAAACCGCGTAGCGTCAAGGCACTGAGAAAGATATCATACGCCTGAGACAACATGCTTTGGCCAATTGTTGTATTAGCCTTCACCATTGCTGTTGAGAGCTTTAAGAAATTTATTTTTAGATCTGAGTGATCGTTTGAACCTCTATTAATTGACTTAGGACTTTCACGAGTAGACTTCCCAGTGATACTCGCAGATGTATATTCATTTACTTTAATTTTCTGTGAAGTCATTTACTACCACTTAAGATTTAACAGTTTATTAGTGCGCATGCGCGTTTTTCTGGAAGACCCAATCCTGCCAAAAGCTACCAACCAGTTGGTTGCATTGGGAAACCATCAATGCCCATACAAAAACTCGCTGGAAAAATGCGCATGCGCGTAATTACTTTAAGTCATCTTTACAAATTGCACATAAACATACAATTTAATTTAACAAATTATTGTTATTTAAAGGTTTTATTAAGACACAGCTGCAAATTTGAGCACTTACTCCGCTAGCGATATGGAAAAACGCGCATTGCAGATTAAGAATACCTGATTATACTGACTTTATATACAGTAATTGAGAGAGTTTCCCCAAATGGCCAGTAGCCCTTTCCTAAATGACGTTCGCACGTCTATTCGCGTCCGTGGGATGAGCATTCGGACTTAGAAAACATACATTTACTGGATTCGCTTTTTTATTCGATACAACCATTGCCTGAAGTGCTCATGGCGGCTGAAGTCGCTAGTATCCTCAAGGAGATGACCAGTAGAGATAAACTAATTTTTTCGCTTCTGTACGGCTCTGGCTTTCGAATTACTGAGTGTCTGCGCTTAAGGGTAAAAGACATCGATTACTCCCGTGGATCAATAACGGTGAGAGATGGTAAGGGGGCAAAAGACAGAGTGACCATCTTTAGTCCGTCCCTTTACGAAAGCACGCGCGATATCATCAGCAATGCGTTAGCACTTCAAGAACGAGACAACCAGGAAAGCATTGGCCCTTCTATTCCGGGTGTTTTGGCAAAAAAAATACCCTTCTGCTTACCGGCAGCCTGCGTGGATGTATTTGTTTCCATCTAGCAGCATTTCTCGCCATCCCATTACTGGCGTGATGTGTCGCCACCATTTGCATGATTCTGTACCTAGGAAGGCGTTAAAAAAAGCCGTGGCGGCTGCAAAATTGACTAATAAGCGGATCTCTTGCCATACATTTCGTCATAGCTTTGCTACCGAGCTGCTGAGAAACGGTAGGGATATTCGAACGGTTCAAGAGTTACTTGGGCATTCTGATGTATCTACCACACAGATTTATACCCATGTGCTCGGCCAACATTTTGCGGGCTTAACAAGCCCTCTGGATGCTATAACTTAGTTACTAGGCATTTACTCTAACCACGCTACCGCCACGGCGCACTTGGGTTACGTTAAAACGCTCCAGTTGCAACCATCTCTGTTTGTTTTTCTACCCAGCACACTGATCTAAGCAGTCAAACCAATCTCTTAAATTGCTCACGCGAATTTATTAACCTTACTTTATTTAAAAGTCCGCCCTAGGTCACGTAGCTATGCAAAAAATGTTTTTTACCTTGGGCTCAACGGCCAGTTTGGTTGCCTTGGTCTGGCATCGCTGCGCGATGCTCCCGCGGGTGCCTCATTTGCTCGTTCCTCGCAGATTCGTTACCACGCGCTACAAAATGTGGCTACGCAAGTAGTGTTGCCAATTCTTCTCACGTGTACAAAATGCTCTTGCTTCATAACTCGTTGCCACTGGCCTTCCTTTGCAAATCCTATTAGCCTGCTAATTCACTATTAAGGGTTTGGCATGCAAGAGACGACTTCTCGGCAGCGCTTGGCGGGCGTGCTGATTTTGCTTGGTTTGATCGCACAAATTATTGGTTTTACCGGCTGGTTGAGCACTGCGCATACGGTGAGCTATTTGCTGTGGGCGGCGGTTGTGTTGCTGTGGCGGGATATTCCCCGCCGTTCGCGTATCCAGGCGGCCGTACTAATCGCACTCGGTGCGGGCATGCTGCTGGTGGCGCGGTTTGTGTATGGCGCCGAAGTGGATTGGCCTGCTATGTTGCAGGGCAATTCGTTTGTGGCGGCGATGCTGGTGGGCGTTAGTTTTATTTCGCTGATTGGTAAGCAAGGTAATAAGGGCGCGACGGGAAGCCGAGTGACTGGGGCGGGCGGTATTTTACGTACCTGGCTGGGGGTGCACTTTCTGGGCACGATTTTAAATCTGTCTACCGTATTTATGGTGGGCGATAAGCTGGCCCGGCGTGGCCCCCTCACTACGCCGCAGCTGTTGGCGCTTAACCGTGGGCTGAGCAGCGCGGCGCTGTGGTCGCCGTTTTTTGCCTCCATGGGCGTGGTGATTGCGCTGGTGCCCGACGTTGAGTACGCGCAAATTGCCGTGGTGGGTTTTCCCATGGCGATGCTGTCGGGGCTGTTAACTACGCTGGAGCTGCGGCGCCGGTTTGATCTCAGCGAGGTGGATGGCTACTCACTGGCACCACGTAGCCTATTGATGCCGGTAGGTATGGCAGCGTTGGTGATGCTTTTTCACTTTGTGCTCACCCCTACCCTTACCATTGTCAGCATTATTACCTTTCTGCTGCCCAGCGTGGCGGTATTGAGCAACCTACCCCATGGGCCCCGTTTTACCCTGCGACGCATTCGCCAGCACACCACCACGCGGCTACCCGCCATGCGCGGGGAAATTTCGCTGTTTTTAGCCGCAGGGCTATTAACGATTGGGCTTTCAACACTGGTAACAGCCGCGGCAGGCAGCGACTGGACGCTGTTCATCCGCTTTGGCACACCTCAGGCGATGCTTAGCTTTGCAGCGATTACCCTGAGCGCACTGGCAGGGCTTCATCCCATTATTGGAGTGTCGGTGCTGGCCTCGATACTGAACTTACAGAACGGTGAGCAAACCGTATTTGCATTTGTGGCATTAACGTCGTGGGCAGTGGGCACCAGCGTGGGCCCGCTTTCAGGGATCAACCTGTCACTGCAGGGGCGCTACGGGGTGAGCGGCTACCGCATGATGAAAAATAACCTGCTCTACGCAGCAGTCATGAGCCTGCTCTCGCTAGGGGCGATCGCAGGCGTCAGCTTACTGGTTACCTAATCGATCAGGTCTCAATGATTTTATTGGGAAAACGGTAGAAGTAGCGATGGCCACACTGATGGCAAGGCTCCAGGCGCGCAACGGTAGGCAGCATCACCTGGGCATCGCAGTGTGTGCAGGCCATTAGGCCAGGCGCCGCCATCTCACCTTCGCAGTAGTCAGCGCGGGCAGCTTCTAAATCTTCTTCGAAGCGCTCGCGTTCGACCACGCTGCGGTCAGCAATCGAAAGCAGCGACTCCGCCACGCGGCGCGAAAGGCCGTCAATGTCGATGCCCAGCCAGCTGGCTACCTGCTTACCGGTATCTGCCATGTAGTAGCGCATATCTTTCAGGTCACGCTCTACCCAGGCGCGCAGCAGGGCTAGCTCATCTTTGGTGTACTCCTCTAGCTCCGCTTCAAACTCGACCGCGTCGTCCAAATCCTTCTGCAAGTTTTCCCAGGTTAGCTCATTGGCGCCCCCCTGCATCCGCTCTAGCAAGCGCTCATAGCCTTCGCGTAGGCGATTGTCATTCTGCTGTTCACTCATGGTGCCTCTCCTTTTGTCGACGCGTGCAGTTACCTATCATCGGCTTACCGTTCAAGGATACACCCGCATAGGATACAATCGACCTCACTTATCTGACAGATGTCATCTAACATTCACTTTGCGCCCCTTTTGGGCGAATACGCCAAGGCATTAATAAACCGATGGACGCACACTACAGCCCTCGTGATATCGAACGCGACGCCCAGCAGTACTGGGACAAACATCAGTGCTTCAAAGCCGTAGAGGACGCGAACCGCGAGAAGTTCTACTGCCTCTCCATGTTCCCCTACCCCAGCGGCAAGCTGCACATGGGCCACGTGCGTAACTACACTATCGGCGACGTTGTGTCCCGTTTCCAGCGCATGCAGGGTAAAAATGTCATGCAGCCCATGGGCTGGGATGCGTTTGGCATGCCCGCGGAAAACGCCGCCATTCAGAATCAGGTGCCGCCTGCCAAGTGGACCTACCAAAATATCGATTACATGCGCAATCAGTTGAAGGCATTGGGCTTTGCCTATGACTGGAGCCGCGAGTTCGCCACCTGCGATACCAGCTACTACCGCTGGGAGCAGTGGTTCTTCACCAAGCTGGTAGAAAAAGGCTTGGTGTATAAGAAGATGTCGACGGTTAACTGGGATCCCGTGGATCAAACCGTGCTCGCCAATGAGCAAGTTATCGAAGGCCGCGGCTGGCGCTCTGGTGCCTTGGTTGAGCGTAAAGAGATCCCGTTGTGGTTCTTGAAGATTACCGATTACGCCGATGAGCTGCTGGCTGACCTGGATAAAGTGGAGTGGCCAGAACAGGTCAAAACCATGCAGCGCAACTGGATTGGCAAATCCCGCGGTGTCGAGCTGACCTTTGATGTCAAAGGCGCTGATGGCCAAGCCAATGAGCCGCTGGCGGTTTATACCACTCGCCCGGATACGCTGCTGGGCGTTACTTATGTGGCGGTTGCAGCTGGCCACCCGCTGGCCAAGCAAGCGGCCGAGCAGAACAGCGAGCTAGCTGCATTTTGCGATGAGTGCGCCAGGGGGGGCACCTCTGAAGCAGAAATGGCCACCAAAGAGAAAAAAGGCATGCTCACCGGCCATAGGGCGGTTCACCCGCTAACGGGCGATGAAGTGCCCGTTTACGTGGCTAATTTCGTGCTCATGGAGTTTGGTACCGGTGCCGTCATGGCGGTACCTGGCCACGACCAGCGCGACTGGGAGTTTGCCACCAAGTACGGCATTGCCATCAAACCGGTCATCGCCGATGAAAGCGGCCAGCCTGCCGACGTTTCTGAGGCGGCCTACGCCGAATACGGCAAGCTGGTTAATTCAGGTCAGTTTGATGGCCTTGATTTTGAACAAGCCTTTGATGCCATTGCCGCCAAACTGGCGGAGCTTGGTCGTGGCGAAGTCAAAACCAACTACCGCCTGCGCGATTGGGGCGTTGCCCGCCAACGCTACTGGGGCGCGCCAATTCCGGTGAAATACGGCCCGGAAGGTCAAACCGTTCCGCTCACCGATGATGAACTGCCGGTATCGCTACCCATGGAAGTCACCGTAGACGCCTCCGGCTCGCCGCTGAAAAAGATGCCGGCGTTTTCTGACCTGGGCGATGGCTGGACGCGCGAAACCGACACCTTCGACACCTTTATGGAGTCGTCTTGGTACTACGCGCGCTTCTGCTGTGCGGATAACACCGAAGCAATGCTGGATGAGCGCGCCAACTACTGGCTGCCGGTTGACCTCTACATTGGCGGTATCGAGCACGCCATTCTGCACCTGCTGTATGCGCGTTTCTTCCACAAACTGATGCGTGACTTTGGCTTGGTGGATTCCGACGAGCCGTTCCAGCAGCTTCTGACCCAGGGCATGGTCATTGCGGAAACCTTCTACCGCTCTACTGATAACGGTGGCAAGCAGTGGTTTAACCCCGCTGACGTGGAAGTGAAGCGTGATGAGAAAGGCCGCCCGCTGAGCGCTATCCTCATGAGCGACGGCGAGCCGGTGGAAATGGGTGGCATCGAAAAGATGTCCAAATCGAAAAACAACGGCGTTGATCCGCAGTCGATGATCGACAAGTTTGGTGCCGATACCGTACGCCTGTTTATGATGTTTGCCGCCCCCCCCGAGCAGTCCCTGGAGTGGTCGGATTCAGGCGTTGAGGGCGCACACCGCTTCTTGAAGCGCCTATGGCGTCAAGTGAATGAGCACTTGGCAGCGGGCACGCCCGGCACTCTGGACGTCAATGCACTTAACGACGATCAAAAGACGCTGCGCCGGAAAACCCACGAGACTATCAAGAAAGCCAGCGACGACATTGGCCGCCGCACCACTTTCAATACCGCCATTGCTGCGGTGATGGAGCTCTCTAATGCCATCGGTAAGTTCGACGATAGCTCTGAACTTGGCCTGGCGGTTAGCCGTGAAGCGCTGGAAGCCTGCGTACTCTTGCTCTCGCCGATTACGCCGCACCTGTGCCATAGTCTCTGGGAAGCGCTTGGCCATTCAGGCCCGGCCATCGAAGCGACCTGGCCAGTGGTGGATGAATCCGCCCTTACCCGCGACAGCATTGAGCTGGTGGTACAGGTCAACGGTAAACTGCGTGCTCGCCTTGAAGTACCGGCAAGCGCAGATAAGGCGTCTATTGAAAAGCTGGCGATGGAGCATGAAAACGTTCAGCGCTTCCTCGAGGGCAACACCGTACGTAAAGTGATCGTAGTGCCCGGCAAACTGGTTAATATCGTGGTGAGTGGATGAATCGACGCACATTGTTAACCGCTAGCATCGCCGCCTCGGCGGCGGTGCTGCTCAGCGGCTGTGGGTTTCGGCTACGCGGCTCTGAATCGCTGCCTACGCTGCCCCCCCTTGCTTTAGAAGGCGACACCAACAGTGCCGTCGCTCAGCAGATCGCCTCACGTCTTCAGCAGTTAGGCACCCAAGTAGCTGCTGATGCGCCCTGGAGGGTCACGTTGGGCACGCCTGTTTTAACCGAGCGTCGACTCGGCGGTGATGGCAGAGCAAGCCGCGAGCACGAGCTAACGCTTAGCGCCAGACTCTCAGTTCAGGAGCGAGCATCGAATGCCTACCACATCAATAATGAAACGCTGTCGACGGATACCCGCATTCGCGTTAGCGATGACGATCTGCTTAACCGCGAAACGCTAATGATGGAAGCGGAACAGACGCTTGCACGCCAGTTGTCTCAGCAAATCATTGAGCGCCTTACTTACGTTGAGGGCATGCAGTGAAGGTATTTGCTGATCAGCTACCCGCTGCGTTAGCAAAAAAGCTACCCCGCGTAGTGATCGTAGCGGGGGATGAGCCCTTACAGCATCGCGACGCCTGCGATGCTGTAAGGGCCGCAGCTCGCCAGGGTGGTGTCGAGGAGCGTGAAGTACTCGATGTCGAGCCCAATTTTGCCTGGGGTCGCTTGATGGAAATGTCGAGCAACCTCTCGCTGTTTGCAACCAGCAAGCTGCTGGAGTTGCGCTTAGGCAACCACAAGCTGGGTCAAGATGGCAGTAAAGCGTTAGCGCAGTACGCCGAAACCCTGGATAACAGCGATGATGTTCTACTGATTGGTATGGGCAAGCTAGATGCCAAGCAGCAAAAAAGCGCCTGGTTCAAAGCGCTGGATAAGCACGGTTTGTTTGTTCCCGTGTGGCCCGTGGACGCTTCACGCTTGGGCTACTGGCTACGGGATCGTGCTTCACTGCACGGTCTACAAATTGATCTGGAAGCCGCCCGCCTGCTGGGAGAGCGCACCGAAGGCAATCTTTTGGCCGCTGACCAAGAGTTGCAAAAGCTGGCGTTGATTCACCCCCAAGGTACGCGCTTGAACGTGGAAAGTATTGCCCAGGGGGTAGAGGACAGTACCCGCTTTGATGTCTTCAATTTGGCCGATGCCTGCCTGAAAGGCGAACCCAGCCGCGCTTCGCGCATTGTGAATGGCTTACGCAGTGAAGGCGTTGAGGCGCCTATCGTGCTGTGGGCACTTAGCCGAGAGCTACGCACGCTACTCTCGCTGCATCAGCACCTGGATCAAGGGCAGAGTTTTGAGCACGCCTGCAAAACCCAAAAGCCGATGATTTTTGATAAGCGCCGCCCCGCTTACCAGAAAGCCATTGGCCGCCTGCCCATGAAGCGCTTACATAAATTGCTATTAATGGCCCAGCGGCTCGACTTAGCCGTCAAGGGGGCAGCAGCGGTGCCACTATGGCCCGGCTTACACGATTTAGCCATGACCATGGCCGGAGGCCGTGGACTGCTGTCAGAATCCGCCTGGACCTATCGCATTAGTGCAAATAATTAGCACTTTGCATATTACGCTTAAAAATCAAACCATTTGTTTCTATACTCATTCCTTACCACCCCGACTAGTCTATAAGGAAGAAGACGATGAAAACATTGCGTGCTTACCTCTCTACCCTACTGATTGCAGCGCTGGTTATTACCAGCTTACCCGTTGCCGCTGCACCCACTGCGCCCCAATCAATGGATTTAGTCTCCACCCAATCTGTTTTGGCAGCTGACCGTGCTGGCGCTGATCGCGAACGGATTAACGAGATCCTGGCCCGCGCCGATGTGCAAGATCAGCTGGTAAAACAGGGTGTTGATCTGGACGAAGTCGAGGCTCGCGTTGCATCACTCAGTGATGCTGAAGCACAGCAAATGGCCGATCAGCTTGAGCAACTGCCAGCCGGTGCCGGCGTTGTAGGCGCTTTATTTGCCGTTTTCATTATTTTGCTGGTAACCGACATTCTCGGCCTAACCGACGTTTACCCGTTTACTCGCTAATACAAGGCCGCTCATGACCTACCTGTTTTCCAACGCCCGCTTTGCGGGCGTTTTTATTATGCTGCTACTGCTCAGCGGCTGTGCGCGTAATCCGGTATTACTGCAAAGCACCTATCAAGCCCTACCGCCCCATACAGAAATCACCAGCGTACCGTTTTACGCCCAAACAGAATTTCAGTGCGGCCCTGCCACGCTGGCAATGGTACTCAATCACCAGGGTGTCGACACCGACGTTGAGGAGCTGATTCCTCAAGTATTTCTGCCCGGACGCGATGGCAGTGTGCAGCCAGAAATGCTGGCAACGGTGAGACGGCATGAGCAGCTCGCGTTTCCTATTCGCGGCACCATGGACGCCCTATTAAACCATTTGGCAGCGGGCGACCCGGTGGTCGTTATGCAGAATTTGTCGCTGCCGATTTATCCAATGTGGCACTACGCTGTGGCCATTGGTTACGATTTGCCCAGTGAAACGCTTATTCTGCGCAGCGGCGAGATTGAGCGCCATACCATGTCGTTCAGCCGTTTCGATGCCACTTGGGCACGCACAGAGCGCTGGGATTTGTGGTGGCCGAACCAGGTACTTTGCCTACAGGTATTACTGCCCGCAACGCCTTAGAAGCGCTTAGCGCCTACGAAGAGGCCCATGGGCCACGCGCTACGCTTTCAAGCTGGCAAGCGTTTGTAAAACGCCACCCCACTAACGCTATGGGGCAGTTTGCGTTAGGCAATGCACTTTACGCAGATCAACAACCCGGCAACGCACGCAAGGCGTTTGAACGGGCAACCGAGCTGGATGAGTCAATGGGCGCTGCATGGCTAAATCTAGGCCTTTTACTACTGCAAAGCGATGCGCCTGAAGACGCGCGCGAAGCATTAACCCACGCTGCCTCCCTTGATGGTAGCTGGCGAGAAAAAGCAAGCTTAGCCTTAGACTCTCTAAATAACGATTAAATATCAATCACTAACAGCGTTATTAATAATAACGAGCACAAGTATGATCCTGCAATTAGTAAAGTTGTGGGATGGCAGACTCGGCGGGTGAGTGCTTAAGTTGCATAAGGATGAAGTCTTTAAGCTGTTCATTGGATTACCTACCCATTAACGGAGAGGTGCCATGCAGAACTGCCCTTTGCAACGGAAGCACTCTTTTGATGATTACGTGTTTTTACCAAACGTACTCTCGCCTGCTCGGCAGTATACAGAGAGGGGCGGCATCACTGCCTGCTTGCTGATTATCTCATGATGATGCGCCACTTTCTTCGTCAGCCCGGTGGGCGCTTAGCATCCATTTTTGCCGTCCTTCTTTGCGCTATGTCCGCAGTAATGGGCAGCTATGTTTACAGTGCGTGCCAAAAAGCTAGCGCCGATTACACCACGCTAGTGAGTGATATTGTTCTAGCCCAACAGGCCACGCCTCAGTTACGGGCCGCATTAGAGGAAGGCAGCCGCCAGCCTAGCAGCGAACACATTAAATACATCGATTATTTTATTTCACTTTCCAAACAGCATTTAAATAACATACAGAGCAGTATTGAACGCCACCGATATCTCATCTCGGACGTTGAATACCTGCATAATCACTTCAGCGAGCTTAACAATCGCCTTTCAGACTTAACCCAGCAGTCACAGCAAGCCCAACAGCGCCCAGAGCTGATTGATCCGTTACAACGGGTTGCCATGGAGGTAGGCGGCGCTCAGGCTTGGCTATACAACCAGCTGCTAGAAGAAGTGCGCGACACCTCTGTTCAGCAACGTTTGGTGATGCAGCGACTCTCGATTGCGGTGAGTGCGCTATTGGTGTTAATGGTCAGCGCTGCAATTACACTCTGCCTAGCGGTTATTCATCTCCACCGTCAGCGCAACGTCATGCATCAGCTAATGCTAACCGATGAACTGACCGGGCTATATAACCGGCGCCATTTGGTCAATATAGCATCCGCTGCGCTTACCCAAGCCCAGCGCGATCGAGCACCGCTTAGCCTGCTGCTGTTAGATCTTGATCACTTCAAGCAAATTAATGATACCTACGGGCACCCAACCGGCGATGAGGTACTTCGCCAGATCAGTAAGCAGCTTCGCGAGCTTAGCCGTCCATCGGATACATTAGCGAGGATTGGTGGAGAGGAGTTTTGTTATTGATGCCCAACACCGCTACCCATGATGCACTTCAGGTAGCAGATCGGTTGCGCCGAGAGGTCGAAGTTAATACGCTGAGCGGTATAGAGCAGCAAACCAACCCGACTATTAGCATTGGCGTGACGACGTGCCAAGTCGGCTCGCTGACGTTTGAGCAGCTTTATTCGTTTGCCGATAAAGCGCTCTATCAAGCTAAAGCACTGGGCGCAACCGCGTTGAAAACTGTTGCCCCCCACTGAGCCGTCACCTGATAACAAACCACAAGCTTACGGCCATACGCTTATTCGCGAATCCAGTGACTCTTAAACGTCTACGACAAAGGCAACTTCTCGGATTAGACGCCTGACAAAGCCCTCGCTAAAGCTGTGGCTAGAAAACCCGGTTTAAACCATTCTGCGCAGCCACCCGGTACGCTTCTGCCATGGTCGGGTAATTAAACGTGGTATTTACAAAGTACTTGAGCGTGTTGGCATCGCCCTCTTGCTGCATGATCGCTTGGCCGATATGCAAAATCTCAGACGCCTGGTCGCCAAAACAATGAATACCGAGTATTTCCAGGGTGTCTTGGTGGAACAGAATTTTAAGCATACCCACAGTATCACCGGTAATTTGTGCCCTGGCGGTATCTTTGAAGAAAGCTTTGCCTACTTCATAGGGCACTTTGGCTTCGGTAAGTTCACGCTCATTGGGGCCGAACGAGCTAATCTCAGGATGGTGTAGATTCCGGTAGGTACATCACTCACAAAGCGATACTCTTTATCGAGCAACTCATTGCACGAGTTCAAGCCTTGGTCGTAAGCCGCGCTCGCCAAACTCGGCCAGCCAATTACATCGCCCGCTGCGTAGATATGGGAAACCGCAGTGCGGTAGTGCTCATCAACGCTTAGCTGGCCACGCCCATTGGCGGTTAAGCCAATGTTCTCAAGGCCTAAGCTGTCGGTATTACCGGTTCGCCCATTGGCCCACAAAAATGCATCAGCGCGAATTTTCTTGCCTGACTTGAGACGCACGACGACGCCTGACTCATCGCCCTCAACGCTCTCGTATTCTTCATTATGGCGAACCAGCACACCGTGCTTACGCAAATGGTAGGAGAGTGCATCGCTAATCTCATCGTCCAGGAACGACAGCAGGCTGTCACGGTTATTAATGAGATCAACTTTGACGCTCAAGCCCGAAAAGATCGATGCATATTCACAGCCAATCACCCCGGCGCCAAAAATTACCAGCGTGCGCGGGGTATGCGAGAGGCTTAATATGGTGTCAGAGCAGTAAATACGCGGATGGCGGAAGTTAATATCCGCCGGGCGGTAAGGGCGAGAACCAGTGGCAATCACGATTTTCTTCGCCACCAGTTCTTCCATGCCTTCCTGGCGGTCACGCACCAACAAGGTGTGCTCATCTTTAAATCGGGCGACGCCATGAAACAGATCAATGCGGTTGCGCGCATAGAAGGTGGTACGCATCTCTACCTGTTTATCGATGGTACCCCTTGAGCGTTCCATCACTTTGGGGAAGGAGAACCAGCGCGGCTCACCAATATCGCGGAACATAGGGTTGGTGTTGAACGCCATGATCTGTTTCACCTGATGGCGCAGCGCTTTGGAAGGAATGGTACCCCAGTGAGTACAATTGCCACCTACCTGAACCTGCTTCTCAATAATCGCTACACGCTTGCCATGCTTTGCAGCGTTGATAGCAGCGCTTTCTCCTGCAGGCCCCGTACCGATCACCACAACATCGTAATTGTGAACCGCCATGCTCTCTGCGTCCCCTTGCTATTTTTGGTCAATCATCCCGTTGCATACAACGCAGTCTTGTTAGCGACGTGTAGCATCATAGCCCAAATCGGCACCACGGCTTTCATCGCTACGGCGGCGCACACCTCCGCGCTTGCGGTTCTCTTCTTCACAAACCTCATCTTTGCCACCGCAAATATCACAGCCATCTTTCATGCCGATTTGATTCAAACCGCCGCAAGAACCGGCAATTGGTTTGCGGCCCATGATGACGCCCACAGCCATCGCACCCATAATCAGTGCCATGAAACCGAATACCAGTAGCCAAATAGTCATATCAACCTCCCCGCTTCACATTGCTTCGCTTTAAATTATTGGTCTTACCTGACGACAACAGTCGTCGTGATAAGTGCCTCACGGTCATTCATCATTAAAGTGATTATACCTTAGCCAAGCCCCTCTTATCAGCGCGGTGATAAGTCATTCCCTTCACAAGGTTATATAAACAAACGGGGCCAGCCCAAAAGGCCAGCCCCGCTTAACGCTACTATCGACTTACGCCGACCGTTTAGCCACCGAAATCATCCAACAGGATATTTTCCGGCTCAACGCCCATATCAAGCAACAACTTGATAACCGATGCGTTCATCATCGGCGGCCCACACATGTAGTACTCGCAATCTTCAGGTGCTGGGTGATCCTTCAGATAGTTTTCGTACAGCACATTATGGATAAAGCCTGTCGGCCCTTCCCAATTATCTTCCGGCTGAGGATCAGATAGCGCCAGGTGCCACTCAAAGTTAGGGAACTCTTCGGCTAACTGGTCGTACTCTTCGTTGTAGAAGGTTTCACGCCAGGAGCGAGCACCGTACCAGAAGGTAATCTTGCGATCAGACTTCAAGCGCTTCAACTGATCGAAGATGTGACTACGCATCGGTGCCATACCCGCACCACCACCGATAAAGATCATCTCGGCGTCAGTATCACGGGCAAAGAACTCACCGAACGGTCCATTACGGTGACCTTATCGCCCTCTTTAAGGCTGAAGACATAAGTCGACATCAAGCCAGGCGGATGGTCAGTGCCGGGAGGCGGCGTGGCAATACGGATGTTAAACTTGAGGATACCCTTCTCGTCTGGGTAGTTCGCCATGGAGTATGCGCGAATCACTTCCTCGTTGTTCTTGTGGGAAATTTTGAACATATCAAATTTTTCCCAATCACCCCGATACTCCTCGTCGATATCAAAATCAGAGAACTTGATATCGTAAGGCGGTGCAACGAGCTGTACATAGCCACCGGCGCGGAAGGCGACTTCTTCGCCCTCTGGCAGTTTCAGGTTTAACTCTTTGATAAAGGTGGCAACGTTGGGGTTGGCAATAACCTCACATTCCCACTTCTTCACCCCAAAGACTTCTTCAGGCACTTCGACTTTCATGTCCTGCTTCACAGGTACCTGACAAGAGAGGCGCCAGCCCTCTTTCTTCTCACGCATCGTGAAGTGCGACTCTTCAGTCGGCAGAATAGAGCCGCCGCCCTCTTCAACCCGACACTTACACTGGGCACAAGAACCACCGCCACCGCAGGCGGACGAGAGGAAAATGCCGTTAGCGGCAAGCGTGTTTAGCAGCTTACCACCGGCCTGGGTCTTCAAAGTGTGCTCAGGGTCGCCGTTGACCTCAATGGTCACGTCCCCGCTACTCACAAGCTTGCTGCGCGCTGCCAGAATGATCGCCGTCAAGCTAATAACGATGACCGTGAACATGACAACACCGAGCAAGATGACTGTTGTATCAACCATGTCGGTTTCCTATTGCTGGAGGTTTTCTATTACCCGGCGATGTTTGCCACCGCCGGGAAAAACCGGCTCCGATTAAAGCTGAATGCCCGAGAAGGACATAAAGCCCAACGACATCAGCCCCACGGTGATGAAAGTAATGCCCAGCCCTTGAAGGCCACCCGGCACATCGCTGTACTTCAGCTTTTCACGAATACCCGCCAGGGCGGCAATGGCCAATGCCCAACCGGTGCCCGCGCCAAAGCCATAGACCACGGCTTCGCCAAAGTTATAGCTACGCTCCACCATGAACAGTACGCCACCCAGGATGGCGCAGTTAACGGTAATCAGCGGCAGGAAGACCCTAGCGCGTTGTAGAGCGACGGTACGTACTTATCAAGGAACATTTCCATGATCTGTACCAGCGCCGCAATGACACCGATGTAGGAGAGCAACCCAAGGAAGGAGAGGTCGATGTTTTCAGCACCGCTAATACCGGTCCAGGTCAGCGCACCTTCCTGTAGCAAGAAGGTATAGACAAGGTTGTTAACCGGCACGGTGACGGTCAATACCACAATCACCGCAATGCCCAAGCCAATCGCTGAGGAGACCTTTTTGGACACCGCCAAGAAAGTACACATCCCCAGGAAGAAGGCCAGTGCCATGTTTTCAACAAACACCGAGGCAACAAAAAGACTCAGATAATGTTCCATGTTACACGGCCTCCTTGGGCTTGGTGTTTTCCTTCATTTTGAACTCATTATCTTCTACTTGCTCAGGGTTAACGGAACGCATTACCCAGATCAGTAGACCGATAATAAAGAACGCTGAAGGCGGTAGTAATAGCAAGCCGTTAGGCACGTACCAGCCACCATTTTGCACGGTCTGGAGGATGGTAATGCCAAATACGCTGCCCGAACCAGCAGCTCACGGAAGAAACCCACCACCATGAGTACAAAGCCATAGCCGAGGCCGTACCAATACCGTCTAAAAACGACATGCCCGGCGTATTGGACATCGCAAAGCCTTCAGCGCGCCCCATGACGATACAGTTAGTAATGATCAAACCCACAAATACCGAGAGCTGCTTAGACATCTCATAGGCATACGCCTGAGAATCTGATCAACCACGATAACCAGCGAGGCAATAATGGTCATCTGCACGATGATACGGATCGAAGAGGGAATATGATTCCTGATCAACGATACGAACAGATTTGAGAATGCCGTTACGAAAATAACCGCCAGCGCCATAACGAGCGATACGCTCATACTGGTGGTTACCGCAAGTGCCGAACAGATCCCCAGAATTTGCAGCGCAATAGGGTTGTTCTGGAAAATCGGCGCTGTTTAAAACGCCTTTTGCATTTACGTCCGCCATGATCAGGCCCCTCAACGTCTTCGAAGTTGGTATCGGTCTCTTCGGCGTCTTCCGGCTCAGTGCCTCTGCGGAATTTAGCCAAATAGGGACCGAAAGCTTCTTCGCTCAACCAGAACTGCAGCATGTTAGTCACGCCGTTACTGGTCAGCGTAGCGCCAGATAGCGCATCGACTTCGTATTCGTCACTGGCGCCGCCTTTGGTCAGGTGAATCTCCGGTGAGAGGTCGCCCTCTTCATCGTAAATTTTCTTGCCTTCCCACTGGGCTTGCCAGCGCGGGTTGTTAACTTCTGCGCCCAAACCTGGCGTTTCACTGTGCTCGTAGTAGGTGATACTGACAATAGTATTGCCATCACCCTCTACGGCCAGGAAGCCACGCATCAAGCCCCAAAGCCCCTGACCACGAATCGGCAACACGATCTGTTCCGGATCGTCTTCACTGCCGACCAGATAAACAGTCGCGTAGTTTTCAACCCGTGAAAGGCCCGCGATGTCTTGATCGCCAGAAAGCGTGCGACCCGAGGCCGGGTCACGGGCAGCCTCAAAACTATCGTAGGTATCGGGATCGAACTCATCGGAGTACTCCCGTATCCAGGTCAACGACCCGTGCGATGATCTCATCGCTAAACACCTCTTCAACGTCCATACCCGGCTCATAAAGCTTGGCAACGTTCAAGATGTTGGTTTTACGGTCGAGTTCCTGGTTAAGCTGTTGCATGGGTCGCAAGGCGACCGCCGCGGTCGAGACAATGACGGAGCACACGATACACAGTGCAAACGCCACAATCAGGACTTTCTTGATGGAGTTGTTACCTTGTGCCATTAGGCAGTCTCCTCGGCCGGTACGGCGGTTCGCTTCACGCGACGCTTGATGTTGGCCTGGACGAAGAAATGGTCAATCAGCGGTGCAAACAGGTTAGCGAACAGAATCGCCAGCATGATGCCTTCCGGGAAAGCCGGGTTCACAACGCGAATCAAACAGTCATCACACCAATCAGCGCACCAAACAGCAGACGGCCTTGATTGGTCATCGACGCCGACACCGGATCGGTTGCCATGAAGACCATACCGAAAGCGAAACCGCCGATCACCAGATGCCAGTACCACGGCATGGCAAACATTGGGTTGGTATCAGAGCCGATTAGATTAAACAGCGTACTGGTCACCACCATGCCCAGGAGTACCCCCAGCATGATTCGCCAAGAGGCAATTCCCGTCCACAGCAACACAGCGCCGCCGATAAAGATGGCTAGTGTCGAGACCTCCCCGATCGAGCCAGGGATAAAACCGATGAAGGCATCCCACCAGCTAAAGGTGTCGGTCAACGCAGACATACCGTCCTGGAACGCTAGAGAGAGTGCCGTCGCACCAGTATAGCCATCAGCGGCAACCCATACAGAGTCACCAGAGATTTGCGCGGGATAGGCAAAGTAAAGGAATGCACGACCGGTCAGCGCGGGGTTCAAGAAGTTTTTCCCCGTGCCGCCGAAGATCTCTTTACCAATCACCACACCAAAGGTGATACCCAAGGCAACCTGCCAAAGGGGAATGGTGGCGGGCAGTACCAGCGCGAAGAGTACGGAAGTGACGAAGAAGCCTTCGTTGACTTCGTGACCGCGCTTGATAGCGAACAGCACCTCCCAGAAACCACCGACCACAAAGGTGACCAGGTAGATAGGTAGGAAGTAGGTAGCGCCAAGGACAAAGTTAGCCCACAGGCTATTCGCATCATGACCGGACGACAGCGTCATCATAATCGCTTCGCGCCAGCCTCCCATAGAGGCATAGCCCGCATCAATTGCCGTGTTGGCCTGCCAACCAGCGCTCCACATGCCGAAAAACATCGCCGGAAAAGTACACATCCACACGGTAATCATGATGCGTTTAAGATCGATACCGTCACGCACATGCGCGGTGGTTTTTAGCCACGCTCGGTGGCGTGTAAAAAATAGTATCTACCGCTTCAAACAGCGGATAGAACTTTTCGTACTTTCCGCCTTTGTGGAAATGCGGCTCGATATTTTGGAGTGTCTGTTGAATACCCATTATCAGGCCTCTTTCTCGATCATGGTGAGATTATCACGCAGGATGGGCCATATTCGTATTTGCCAGGGCAAACATACGTGCACAGCGCCAGATCCTCTTCGTCCAGCTCCAAACACCCAAGCTGCATGGCAACCTCAATGTCGCCCACGATCAACGAACGCAATAGCTGAGTCGGCATGATATCTAGCGGCATCACCTGCTCGTAGGCACCTACCGGCACCATAGCACGCTCGGAACCATTGGTAGAGGTCGTCGGCGCATAGTTGCTGAGCCCTTAATCTTGGAGATATAAATACCCAAGACCGAGTGACGATTAGCACCAGGAGACAGCCAACCCATAAACGTGCGCTTGTTGCCCTCTTCCAGCAAACTCACTTGATTGCTGAAGCGGCCAAGTAGGTCAACTTACCTTCAGCGGCAAAGCCAGAGAATACCGAACCAGAAATTACGCGAGTGTCCTCGGGTTTGATGACTTCGTTGGTCAGGAGTTCATCTGTACTAGCGCCGACACGGTACGAATCAGACGCGGATTTTCAGCACGCGGGCCACCAATGGCAACCACACGGTTCATATCCAGCTTCCCTTCTACAAACAACTTACCGAACGCAATAACGTCCTGGTAGCCGATTATGCCACACTTTTTTGTGCAGTGCGACTGTAGAAAGTAGTGAATGCGTGCCGACAAGTCCCGCAGGATGAGGGCCGGCAAAGCTTTCGGTTTTTACGCCGTCAACATCGCCACCCGGACTGAGGCATTTTCGCCCGTACATAAGAAGACGTTGCCTCGGTCAGGCCGCTAACACCTTGAGGCCATCCTCGAATGCCTGCGACTGCTCGTTAATGATCAACGCAGGGTCAGGGCTAAGTGGATGGGTATCCACGGCGGTTACAAAAATATCGCCGGGTGCTATCAATGGCCGGGGTGCGCGAGAAAGGACGAGTGCGCAATGCAGTCCAGAGTCCCGATTCTACCAGTTGGTCGACAACGACCTGACGTTCAAGCTGCGCTAAGGCATTACGATCATGAGCAGCGAATTCGACCGCTTCCTCAGTTTCGTCTACTTTAATTACGACAGACAGCAAACGACGTTTTTCGCCACGGTTTATTGCAAGCACTTCACCGGCAGCGGGCGCTGTATAACGCACACCAGCAATTTTCTTATCGGTGAAGAGCAATTGGCCCAGTTTGACCTTATCCCCTTCCTGGACTTCCATCGTCGGCTTCATGCCAACGTAGTCGGTACCCAGGATTGCCACGTGGCGCACAGGCCGCGCATCTTCAATACGCTGCTCGGGCGCTCCCGTGATGGGGAGATCCAGGCCTTTTTTGACTTCGATCATAGTCTCGCCCAGTTGTTGGATCGGATATACGAAGGTATGGGGTTCGAATGCTTATTTTCTGCTCAGCGAATTGTTATTTTCTGCTCAGATTGTTACCAGTCCGGCCCAAGCAGCACTTGAACCACCCCGAAAAATCCATCGTATTATAAAGATAAGCGCGTCCAATGACCACATCCCTGATGACCACCAAAAGTGCTATATACATTGGCAAAAGATGAGATTGAGACCAAAAAAACGCCACCCGAAGGTGGCGTCAACGCATTCTCTTAGCTCTAACACCCGGCATGCGGGCTTTGCTAAGTTTAACTAGCGAGGAAGTTTTAAAAACCGTACGTTAGACATTTGCTGCAAAATACGTACGACTTGGCAGCTATAACCAAACTCATTGTCATACCACACATAAATGACCGCATGATGGCCGTTGGCGATGGTAGCTTTAGCATCCACGATACCGGCATGACGATTGCCCACAAAGTCCGACGACACCACTTCTGCTGAATCGACAAAGTCAATTTGCTTCTGGTAGGCAGACTCGATCGACATACGGCGCAAGTAGTCATTTAGCGCTACGGCATCTGTCGCTTTATCCAGGGTCAGATTGAGAATGGCCATAGAGACATTAGGGATTGGCACACGAATGGCGTTGCCGGTCAGCTTTCCCTCTAGCTCAGGTAGCGCTTTCGATACGGCCTTGGCTGCTCCTGTCTCGGTCAATACCATATTCAGCGCCGCACTACGGCCACGACGGTCACCTTTATGGTAGTTGTCGATCAAGTTCTGGTCGTTGGTATAGGCATGCACGGTTTCCACATGCCCATTCACCACACCGTACTCGTCGTTGAGTACCTTCAATACCGGAACGATCGCATTGGTAGTGCAAGAGGCAGCAGAGACGATGAGATCGCTGTCGCCAATGGATTCGTGGTTAATACCGTAAACGATGTTTTTAATATCGCCTTTACCCGGTGCCGTTAGCAGCGCTTTGGCAACACCTTTACACTGCAGATGCTGGCCCAAGCCCTCTTCATCGCGCCAGATACCGGTATTATCAACAATCACCGCGTTATCGATATCATACTCGGTGTAGTCAATCTCGCTGGGCGAATCGGCGTAAATAACCTGAATAACATTGCCGTTGACCGTCAGCGTGCGGGCCTCTGCATCGACCATGATGGTGCCGTCAAAAGGCCCATGTACTGAGTCACGACGCAGCAGGCTGGCGCGCTTCTCAAGATCTTTAGCCACATCGCCACGGCCACGCACCACAATAGCGCGCAAACGCAGCAGATTACCGCCCCCGGCCTTCTCTATCATCACTCGTGCCAGTAAACGACCAATGCGGCCAAAACCGTAGAGCACCACGTCTTGCGGCTCCCCGGTGCTAGCACCCGGCTGGTAGCCATCAATAATCTCTTGCAGCTCTTTACGCAGGAAGGCTTCGACATCGCCACCGCCCCGGTTCTTGAACATCACCGCCAGCTTCCCTACATCCACATGGGCGGGGCCAAGGTTCAAAGCGACCATCCCCTTCACGATAGAGTAGGTATCCTCAACGGAGAGCTCAGTCCCTTCTATTTTACGCACGAAGCGGTGGTCTTTAAGAATGCGGATGACCGACCGTTTAATAAGTGAACGCCCGAACATGGTGGCAACGACGTTATTCTGACGATAGAGCTGCCCTACTAACGGGATCATCTGCTCCGCCAAGGCTTCGTTGCCTTGCCATTCTTGAAAAACGTTTTCGAGCGCTTGCTGACTCACGTGCGGCCTCATCAGGTAGTGGGAACGGAGAGTGTATTATCCGGGGCAAGCGCAGCGGTCGCAATGACTGGATAGTCGCACAACATGTAGGGGTATTACAGAAATGCCAATCTCACTACAAAACCTCTTTCAGTACAGATTAACCCGCTACCTTAAGCCGCGGCACTCTAACTGAAACGGGTGATCGTGTATGATCTCCCTTCCGTTTCAGCGCAAAACGATATCTTGCTTATGCCGACATTCTCTCTGCTCGAACCGCCCCAGCCCCAAGGGACTCGCGATACGCTCTACTGGACATCGCCGCCGGGTAGCGCGACTGCGCTGGCACTCTCCCGCGTTGCTGCGAAAGCTCCGCTATTGGTGATCACTCCCAATACGGCCAGCGCGCAGCGTCTTGAACAAGATCTCTATTTTTATAGCGACGTACCGGTACTGCCCTTCCCCGACTGGGAAACGCTGCCCTACGACAGCTTTTCACCCCATCAGGACATTGTTTCTGCGAGGCTGCGCACCCTGCGCCAACTGCAAGATGGCGTGCGCGGCATTGTGCTGGTGCCGATCAACACGCTGATGCAGCGCTTGCCCCCGGTTGAGTACATTGCCGGGCGGGTCATGACACTCAAAACTGGCGAGCGCTTGAATCGCGAAGCGTTTCGGGAATCGCTCTCCCGAGCGGGCTATCGTACTGTCGAAACGGTCTATGAGCCCGGCGAATACGCCATGCGCGGCGCGCTGATTGACCTGTTTGCGATGGGTATGGATGAGCCGATCCGTATTGATCTGTTCGACGACGAGATCGATTCGCTGCGCCACTTCGACCCTGGCAGCCAGCGCTCGACTGATAAGCTGGAATCGCTAGAATTGCTACCCGCCCACGAGTACTCGCTAAGCCGCAGCGCAATTGCCTGTTTTCGTGAGCAGTTTGAAACCCTGTTCGACGTTGATCCGCGGCAATGCCCTCTTTATAACGATGCGTTGAAAGGCATTCCTTCACCGGGGCTTGAGCACTATCTACCACTGTTTTTTGAACACACCGCATCGCTGTTTGACCACCTGACCGACGATACACGAGTCGCACTGCTGCCGGGAGTTTTTGCTGCCGCCGAGCAGCACTGGCAGTCGATCGACGCTCGCTACGTAAATTTGGGCGTTGACCCAACCCGCCCGCTGCTGCCACCACACCGAGCGTTTTTCCCGGTCAACGATGTATTCTCGGCAATCAAAGCCTGCCCGCGAATAGAGTTAACCGAGGATAGCGAGCAGCGCCATGCGCAACAGCCTGAAGCCGCACCGCTTCCCACACTCTCTATTAATGCCCGCGCCAAGCAGCCATTGGCGGAGCTGTCAGCATTTTTGCACTCCCATGCCCAAACCCGGGTGCTGTTTGTGGCGGAGTCGCGGGGTCGCCGGGAAGCCCTGGAAGAGATCCTGTCGCCACTTCAGCTCTCGCTTCCGCATACCGATAGCTTCCACGACTTTCTCGCTAGCGATCATACCTATGCAATTACGGAAGGTTTGGTCGACAGCGGCTTATGGCTAAATAATCCAAATATTGCGGTAATTAGTGAAACCGAGCTGTTTGGTGACGTGGTACGTCAGAGCCGTCGGCGCGAAAAAGCCACGGATGACAATGAGCTTGCAGTACGCCACTTGTCGGAGCTGCGCGAAGGTGCGCCAGTGGTTCACCAGGCCCACGGCGTGGGCCGCTATTTAGGGCTGGAAA
Organism: Halomonas sp. PA16-9; assembly: GCF_009728585.1. Classification (NCBI taxonomy): domain Bacteria; kingdom Pseudomonadati; phylum Pseudomonadota; class Gammaproteobacteria; order Oceanospirillales; family Halomonadaceae; genus Halomonas; species Halomonas sp. PA16-9. The sequence continues at coordinate 2,990,297 of NZ_CP040451.1, forward strand.
CCTTAGAGGCCGGTGGCCAGGCAAATGAGTTCCTGGCGCTCTCCTACGCCGATGGTGCCAAGCTTTATGTGCCTGTCGACAGCCTGCATATGATCTCCCGTTACAGCGGGGCCGGTGACGAACTGGCCCCGCTGCATAAGCTCGGTTCGGACCAGTGGGAAAAAGCCCCCGCAAAGCCGCCGAAAAAATTCGCGATACCGCTGCAGAACTGCTGGATGTCTACGCCCGCCGGGAAGCCCAGCAAGGGGTGGTCTATGAGGCGCCAGGCGAGGAGTATCTGCGTTTTGCGGGTAACTTCCCATTTGAAGAGACCGCTGACCAGCACGCGGCAATTGAAGCGGTCATCAGCGATATGACCTCCCCGCAGCCCATGGATCGCGTGGTGTGCGGCGATGTCGGCTTCGGCAAAAACCGAAGTGGCCATGCGCGCGGCATTTTTGGCCGTACAGTCTGGCCGCCAAGTGGTGGTATTGGTGCCCACTACGTTGTTGGCGCGCCAGCACTTCGAGAACTTCCGCGACCGCTTTCTGACACCGCCGTCAATATTGGCCTGATCTCGCGCTTTACCAGCGGCAAAGAGGTCACCCAGACACTAGAGAGCATTAAAGCGGCCAAACGGATATCGTCATCGGCACCCATAAACTGCTCGCCAAAAGCGTTGAGCTGCCCAAATGGGCCTGCTGATCATCGATGAGGAGCACCGCTTCGGGGTGGCGCAAAAAGAGAAGCTCAAAACGCTGCGTGCCGAAGTCGATATTTTGACGCTGACCGCGACCCCTATTCCGCGCACGCTCAATATGGCCATGAGCGGCATCCGTGATCTGTCGATTATCGCTACGCCGCCCGCCCGCCGTCTGTCGGTTAAAACCTTTGTTCAGCAGCACGACACCAGTATCATCAAGGAAGCCCTGCTACGTGAAATACTGCGTGGTGGGCAGGTCTATGTACTGCATAACGAAGTCAAAACCATTGAAAACAGTGCCGAACAGATTCGTGAACTAATCCCCGAAGCGCGGGTAGCGGTTGCCCACGGCCAGCTTCCCGAGCGCAGCCTGGAACGCATTATGTCGGACTTCTACCACCGACGCTTTAACGTGCTGGTGTGTTCGACCATCATTGAAACCGGCATTGATGTACCCAGCGCCAACACCATTATTATCGAACGTGCTGATAAATTTGGCTTGGCACAGCTACACCAACTGCGGGGCCGGGTCGGCCGTAGTCACCATCAGGCGTACGCCTACCTATTAACGCCACCGCCCAAAGCGATGACCCGTGATGCTATCAAGCGTCTGGAAGCAATTAGCGCTTCGGATGATCTAGGCGCTGGCTTTACCCTGGCCAGCCACGATATGGAAATCCGTGGCGGGGTGAACTGCTGGGGGATGAACAGAGCGGCCAGATGGAAACCATCGGCTACACCCTCTATATGGAGATGCTGGATCGAGCGGTGAAGGCCATTCGCGCGGGTAAAACGCCCAATATCGATGCGCCCTTCAATACCGGCGTGGAAATCAACCTCAACCTGCCTGCGCTGATTCCAAGTGATTATATTCACGATGTTCAGCAGCGCCTGGTGATGTACAAGCGGATTGCCAACACCCAGAGCGATAGCGAACTTAAAGAGTTACAGGTTGAGCTGATCGACCGCTTTGGCTTGCTGCCCAACCCGGTGAAAAACCTGATTCGCCAGACCAAGCTGCGCCACCGTGCCGAGCAACTGGGAATCAGCAAAATCGAGGCTGGCGAGAGCCGCGGTAGAGTATTGTTTGATAGCACACCCAGGTGGATCCCTTAACCCTGGTGACCCTCATTCAGACGTCACCAAAGCACTATCGTTTAGATGGCTCTGACACCTTACGGTTTGAATTACCAATGGAAAGTGTCGACAAGCGCTTCCAGCAACTTGAAAACCTACTTAGCACCCTTAACCAAAAGTAGCGGCGGCGTGAAGCTTGGGGCAAACTTGCCAGTAGCCATGGCCCAGTTGATCAACAGCCGTTTATTGATCCCAGTGGCCCAGCAACGCGCATCAGCAGTGAATTAACACATTAGGAACGATCATGAACATTCGCGATACCTTTACCCTTTGGGGCCCTACCAGCTTGGCCGTGCTACTCGCCGCTAGCCTGGTGAGCCCCGCTTTTGCGCAACCAGCTAACGAGCAAGCCGACAGCCCAACACAGGCGCAAGAGCAACAGACTCAAGAAAGCTCAGAAGAATCGCCACAGGCGCAAGCACAGGAAATCAGCATAGACGCCGTCGATAGCGCCGCTCAGGTTGCTGATCAGGATGAGCTACCCCGTGGTCACTTCCGCCTACCCGAAGAAGGCGATGTCATTGGTGAGCGCTACACCATCGTTGTCGAAGACCCCAAGCAGACGCTGATCGATATCGCCCGACGCCACAACATTGGCTATGAAGAGATTCGCATGGCCAACCCGGGTGTCAGCCTCTGGGTACCTGGCGTAGGTACCGAAGTGGTGATCCCCGCCCAATACATTCTTCCGCCTGCGCCGCGGGAAGGCGTTGTCATTAACCTTTCTGAGCTACGTCTCTACTACTACCCTGCCGACAAACCCGGCATCGTCGAAACCTACCCGGTTAGCGTGGGGCGTGAAGAGTTCGCTACCCCCGTAGGCATCACCCGCACCACGGTTAAGGTTAAAGACCCCGCCTGGGCTCCACCGGCATCTATGCGTCGCGAAGCAGCCGAACGCGGCGAACCAGCGCCTTCCGTGGTACCGCCCGGCCCTAACAACCCCTTGGGCGAGCACGCAATTCTGCTGGCCATGCCGAGCTATCTCATTCACGGTACCAACCGCCCTGATGGCGTCGGTATGCGCGTTAGCCGTGGCTGTATCCGCATGTACCCGGAAGATATCAAATCGCTCTACGAGCGTTTGCCTAGCGGTACTCAGGTCAACCTGATGGATGCACCGTTCAAAGCGGGCTTTGCAGCCGATGGCACGCTGTTTGTGCAATCTTTCCCACAGCTGGAAGAGAACGCGGAAGGCTTTGAGCCACTGCTTAATGCCCTTGAACGCGTCACTGAGCTAACTGGCAGTGACGTTGAAATAGACGCGGATCAGATTCAGCGCGCCGTAGAAGCTCCTGACGGCCAATTTATCGCACTATATGGCCCTCAGGCTCCCGAGCCAGAACCAGAGCCTGTTGAGCTGATTGACGAGCTTAAGCTCAGCACCGCCACCGACGACGATAAAGACGCTTAACCGAACACCTAGCAACAAAAAACCCCGCCAAGGCGGGTTTTTGCGTAGCTAGTATCAAAACCTACTGGTCTGACGCTTTAACGTACAGCGCCTTACTACGGCATATTAACTAACTACAGCTTTCTTCCAGCTGCTGAGAGAGTCAGACGACTCCCTCAGCAGCCCAAGCAGAATTACTTCTGCATGGAACGCTGGAACATACGGTTCATTTCTTCACGGTTCTGCTCAGACATCTGCAGAGCAGCCTGCGCGTCGCGCTGGGCTTGGTTTGCAGTGTTCATAGCTTGTGAAGCCATGCTGCGTGCTTCTGCAGCGTCAGCCTGTGCAGATTCTGCAGTCATGCGAACTTCTTCCAGCGCGCTGGTAGAAGCACAACCAGCAAGAATTGCCAGAGAAGCGGCAGCAGCAGTCATCTTCAGAGTAGTTTTCAGAGTCATAATGTTCTCCTTGAGTCGTCCTTGGGTACTACGTTAAGGGTATGACAAAGGTAAGGCTAGTCACTTAAATTAGAATAAGTTCTTAGCTTAAATTTGTCTACCTGCGGTGCAGGTTCTTTTCAGTGACTTGTGCTGCAAAGCACGCAAGTCAAACGCTGTTTTATAATAGACCACAGCGGTTGTCTATAGCCACTTGTTTAAAACCTCGAACTTCCATCAACGGCGTTAGCTTAACGGATCACTACCCGAGTGCCAACACCCACTAGCGCTGCCAGGCGATCGATTTGATCGTTGGTAACGGCAACACACCCTGAGTCCAGTGATAGCGCCCATGAATATCGGGGTCTGCGCTACCCAGGCCATGAATTCCAATCGCCCCACCCAGTGCGGTATCTTGCGGGGGCGACGTAACGTCGATAGTAGTCGAAGTAGTCATCATAATCAGCTTGGGAATAAATCCCTTTTTCCAGCGCCATTCTAGCGTGCGCTGGGGTTGGGTAATCAATGCCTATGAAGGTACGCCACTGGCTTTCGTAATTAAAACGGTTGACATGAAACTCCCCCATGGGAGTCACATTATCGCCGCGAACCCGTTGGGTTTTAGCCCCAGCACGGCCAAGTGATATGGGCGCAAACCGCTCCAGCAGCGCGTTACCCCGAAACACGCTAAGGGTGGCCTCTTTGTCGTCCACCAGCACCCACAGTTCGTTGCTATGACGCGGCACATGAGCGCGACTCAGTATCGTTTCTACGAGATCGGTGGCGGTATCCTGACTGGGCGCAGTAACAGCAGCACTGGCCACGGCTGGCAAGCTCAACACCATGGCTAAAAATCGACGGCGATTAACTAAAAACATGACAGCTCTCGAAACAAGTTAGCCCGCGATTGACCGACTCGGCGCATCTGGTGGCTGTTATACCCTATTCCCACATTCGCCGTTAGCAATTTCGTCATGTACACGACTGACGCCCCGAAGAGCAGTAACGATAATCCACTAGTAGAGACCCCATCAAACGCCCTGAAACTCTTCCATACTCGCCATTATATTGCGTATCTCGGAATTATGTCCTTGAGCCAGGGCATTGAAAAAACTCCTCTTCAGGCTCAATTTTCGCTCGTGCCGCGCGATGCTCGTAGAGCGCTTGAAGGCGCTGATGCGACGATGTGGCAGTTCTCATCGCATCCTCTATCGAGCCGGTGATGGTTTGTTCCGACAAGCGATCCAACTCAGGCGGCTGGGGGAAATCGCTGGAATCATCGAACCATAACTCCAGCACTTCTGAATGGTCAGAGCCATCGTGGAAGAGATCTTCAAGCCCCGTTTTCATTTTTAGCTCACGGCTGGCCAAGTAATTAAACGCCATCTCTAAGCGCTGATTCTCAGCATCCTCAGCGGCTTCGCTATACTGTCGCGCCATCCGGGCATGAAAACCCGCCGCCCATTCGATTAAATCTTTCACCTGGTTATAGCGCATCATGATCTCCTTTCTTAACGACTTGAGCGATGCATAACAATAAACACTACCACTCCAGGCTGGTTTCGCGCAGCGCGCCTATTTCACGCTTGGCCGCCTGAAGATTATCCAGTAACTGCTGGCGCAAACCGGCCTGATTACCCACGGCAATCATAGCGGGGTTGTGAGTTTCGCGCCGCACAGCACCTTCGTCACTATGTAGGCGCTCAAGTTGCCCCTCCAACCAGTTCAGCCAGCTTTCCGGCTGGGCTTTCAAGTCGCGCAGACGTTGCAGCTCGGCCAAGGCAGGGCCATCCTGGGCCAGCAATACAGTCCAGCGATGCTCCGACAGCCGAGCGTGTTCAGTAACTTCGCGCAGTAACGACTCAAGCGCCAGCTCAAAAAGCGCCAGCGCACTCTCTTCCAACGCCATCTGCCGCGCAGAAGCATGCTCATCACTTCCCGCGGGCAAGGTGACTAATAGCTCCGCCTGATAGAGCAGCTGGTTGGTTCGTGACCGTGCATTCACTTGCGTTTGTCCTCCACGTGCCATTTACCGGCATCAAACATGGCTTTCCAGCCTGTGGCCTTGCCCTCCTCGTCGGTCATCACGTACTGCTCTTTGCTCTTCCGCGAGTAGCGGATTTGCGCCGGGCGACCATCCGGATCTTCACTCGGCGCTTTAAGAATGAAGTGATACTTTTCGGGCAGCTCATCGGCGTGCGCTTTCAGCTCTTTCACCAGCGGCGGCCGTGTTTCACGATTTTTAGGGAACTTGCTGGCAGCCAAAAACAGCCCGCTTGCGCCATCACGCAGCACGTAATGGTCGTCAACTTTTTGGCAAGCCAGTTCCGGCATCGGGATCGGGTCCATTTTTGGCGGCGCCACTTCGCCGCTTTTCAATAGCTTACGGGGTTTTTACATTCGCTATTGGTACAGCCAAAATACTTGCCAAAGCGGCCTGACTTCAACTGCATCTCAGAGCCGCACTTATCGCACTCGATGATCGGGCCGTCGTAGCCTTTGATCTTGAATTTGCCGCCTTCAACTTCGTAGCCGTCACAATCGGGGCTGTTACCACAGATGTGCAGCTTACGCGTTTCATCGATTAGGTAGTTGTCCATCGCCGTGCCACACTTGGGGCAGCGACGCTTGGCACGCAGCGCATTGGTTTCGGCCTCTTCTCCCGCGTCTTCGGCCACCGCCTCTTCACCAGGAATCAGGTCAATGGTGGTTTTACAACGCTCTTTGGGCGGCAAATTGTAGCCACTACAACCCAGGAAAACCCCGGTGGAAGCGGTACGAATTTGCATATGACGACCACAGCTTGGGCAGTCGATATCCGTTGGCACCGGCTGATTGGGGCGCATGCCATCTTCGCTCTCAGCCTTGGCCAGCTCTTCACGGAATTCTTCGTAGAAGGCATCCAGCAGCGCCTGCCAGTTGCGTTCGCCTTCGGCGACCTCATCCAGACTATCTTCCATGCGGGCAGTGAACGAGAAGTCCATCAAATCAGGGAAGGACTCTTTCAACCGCTCGGTGACGATATCGCCCAGCTTTTCGGCATAGAAACGACGGTTTTCCAGCTTCACATAGCCGCGATCCTGGATCGTTGAGATGATTGAAGCGTAGGTTGACGGTCGGCCAATGCCCTGCTTTTCAAGCTCTTTGACCAGGCTTGCTTCGGTGTAGCGTGGTGCTGGCTTGGTAAAGTGCTGCTGAGGATCGAGCGCTTCCAGTGCCATAGGCGTACCTTTTGGCAAGTCCGGTAAGCTCTGATCTTCATTTTTACCACTAGGCTTCATCACCCGGGTATAACCATCAAACTTCAGTACACGTCCTTTGGCACGTAGCTCGTAGCCATCGACTTCAACACTCAGCGTGCTTGAAAGGTACTCTGCAGGGGTCATTTGGCAGGCCACAAATTGACGCCAGATCAGCTCGTAGAGACGCTCGGCATCCCGCTCCATTCCGGCCAGATCGGAAGCCTTACGCTCGACACTGGAAGGGCGAATCGCCTCATGGGCCTCTTGAGCACTCTCTTTGCTGCTATAACGATTAGGTGCTTCGGGCAGGTAGCGTTCGCCGAACTCTTCACCGATATAGCTACGCACACCCTCAACCGCATCTTTCGATAAGTTGGTGGAGTCGGTACGCATATAGGTGATGTAACCCGCCTCATAGAGGCGCTGAGCCATGGTCATGGTTTTCTTCACAGAAAAACCTAACCGGCCACTCGCCGCTTGCTGCAGCGTAGAGGTAATAAAGGGTGCCGTGGGCTTTGAGCTGGTGGGCTTGTCTTCCCGTGAGGTAATCGCCAGCTTGGCTTTTCTAAGCTGCTCAATACGCGCAAGGGTGTCTTTTTCGGAGGTAGGCTTAAAGGCCTTGCCATCCTGACGAACCAGGGCAAAACGCACCAGCTCACCCTCAGGAGAGGCCAAATCCGCGTGCACATCCCAAAACTCTTCAGGAATAAAGGCACGGATTTCGCGCTCGCGCTCAACAATTAGACGTACCGCGACTGACTGTACGCGGCCAGCCGACAGCCCGCGCGCTACTTTCGCCCACAGTAGAGGCGAAAGCATAAAGCCCACAACGCGATCCAGGAAACGCCTTGCCTGCTGCGCCTCTACCCGGGGGATATTGAGCGCGCCAGGCGCCTTGAAAGCGTCTTGAATCGCGTTTTTGGTGATTTCGTTGAACACCACGCGCTTGTAGCGGCTGTCATCGCCACCGATGGTCTCGCGCAGGTGCCAAGCAATGGCTTCCCCTTCGCGATCCAAATCCGTTGCGAGGTAGACAGCGTCAGCCTTCTCAGCCAGCTTCTTTAGCTCGGCAACGACTTTCTCTTTTCCGGGCAGCACCTCATAGCGGGCTTCCCAGCCGTTGTTGGGGTCAATCCCCATCCGCCGAATCAGCTGATCTTGGCTTTTACGTTTTTTATATTCTACTTTCTCTTCCGCCGACATCTTGCGTGTCGCTGCGGCCTGGCGCGCGCGCTCCTTGGGGTCGGAGGCTGCCTTACCTGAGCCGCTGGTCGGCAGGTCACGAATGTGGCCCACGCTCGACTTCACGATGAAATCGTTGCCGAGATATTTGTTAATCGTCTTCGCTTTCGCTGGCGACTCGACGATGACCAGTGACTTGCCCATAGTGCTCCACTTTCCTAATGCACGGACTGTCTAGCGCGTGCTCTGAATTCGGTGCCGTATCGACGGGCTGAAACTGCCCGTTAAAAAAGATACGGATGAAAAAATGCGCCTACCCTACCCCAGCCCTTAGCTAAGCGCCAGTGGCAACCAAGCCGTAGGGAGAATCCATAGACTTTAGACAACCAGGGTTATATTTCAGACAAATAGTAGCTAGACACTAGACTGCCACCGACATTACAGCAACCCAAAAGGTAATCAGGCAAACAAAGCGCCCCCACCAAATAGGCGGGGGCGCAATGAGCTAATGTACTGATTTAGCGTTTAGGCGGCGTCTTTTTACGTCTGGTAGTGCTGGTGGGTTTAGCCACCGGCTCACTGGCCGACTCGCTAGTCGCAGCAGATTTAGGCGATGACTCCTTAACCACGGACTCCTCATTCACCACGGGCTGCTCCTTGGCCACTGGCGCAGACGAAGTCGTTTGCGTTTCGGCCAGCTTAGCAGTAGCAGCTTTGGGCTTAGCGGCAGGCTTAGTTGTCGAAGCCGCTTTGCTGGCCGTCGGCTTGCTCGCAGCCGGCTTATTCGCTACCGATTTGCGGGGTCTTGCCTTATCAAACAACACTTTAATTTGAGCAAAGCGCTCAGCAGCATGCTCTGAAAGATCGCCGCTGGCGGCAAACACATGCTCAAGGTGGCTAATATAGCCATCGACATCATCGTTGCTGCTACCTGCTAGCAAAGTAGGCAGCGAATTCAACGCCTGCTCACGATCCAGCTTCAAGATAAAGAACTGCTCGCGCACCAAGTTTTTAAAATCACTCAGTTCGATACCAGGCTCAAGCTCCGCACGGGAGGCGCGTAGCCGCTTAAAGTTACGCTCATCTGTAGCTGGGGCGCCACCGAGCACATAGATAAGCGAGCGCATAACCGCTTCATGGGCACTGCCCTTAGCAATTTTCTCTCGCAGCTCTTCCTGACGCTGCTCAATAAAGCGACGGTGCTCGGGCTCTGCCCCTGGACGGCGGCGGTGTACATGGGCATCGCCATACAGACCGACAGCAGCCTGCAATAGCGGCTGGCCGTAGATATCCATAAACATTTTTTCGGTGCTGCTATCCCGCAAATCGCGCATCGCATTGAGGCTGGCGACCAGTTGATCAGACCCCATGGTTTCAAGCGTTTTGAACAGATTATCTTTTGATACTGGGTGACGATTTTTGCGCACTGCTTCCGCCATTACCGGTAGCGGCACCGAAAGTGGATTACGATCAGAAAGCAGTTTGTAGCCCAAACGGATAGGGTGCATACGACGGATCAAGCGGGCAGCCTCCGGTGTCATGATGGCTTTTAGCCACGGCTGCAAAAAGAGCCGATACATCCCCAAATTGATTTCTGAGATCCGCGCCACGGTGGCAAAACGACGATCATCCTCCGGCTTGTGCATTACTGCCTGGTCTAACTCTTCAAAGTTACGCGGCATAAATTCGAGCAGATAATCCCGCTCGAACAGCTCAGCGTCTTCACCCTTCTCTGCCGGAGATATGGAGGTTTCGTACAGCCCAGGCGGCAGTACGTCGATGTAATCCATATTGGCGGTGAATTCGGTATGCTCTTTGCGCGATACGCTGCCCGAAACAAATATACCTAGATGGCCGGTCGTATCATGCTGGCAATAGACGATGGTTTGCTCATTGGCAATGATGTCATCGGTGTTTGCATATAAATCACGAATCCACCCCAATGCTTGAGGCGGCGGAGTAATGTCATCCCCACGCGAACAGAACACAACCACCGGCGAACGCACATTACGCAGGTCGATTCGGCGGCCATCATGGGTGACCAGCTGCGCGGTAGAGAGCCGATTACCGACAAACAGATTATCGACGATATACTGAATCTCTTCACCGCCTAATACGACGTGACCACCCCACCAACGCTCAAAATCGAGGTATCGGCCCGCTTCGGTATCGATATTGTCGTAAAGGTGATACTGCTTTTTCCAGTAGGTATTAGCCGGGTTGAGGCGCTCGAAGTTCTGCACCAGCCACGCCCCGTCAAACAGGCCGTCGCCAATATCACTGGTGAGTGCCGTAATCCAGCTACCTCCCGCCATCCCGCCGGTATAGCGCATGGGGGCTTTGCCGTGCTCACCCGCCCAGTAGGAGAGTGGCGCGCCAGCAATCAGGATAGGGCCAAAAACGTCAGGCTCCAAGGCAGCCGCCATCATGATCTGCCAGCCCGCCTGGCAATTGCCCACCACCATCGGTTTTTCAGTCGTTTCGGGATGCAGCTCAATCACATGGCGCAAAAAAGCGATCTCCGACTCGACCACATCCTCAACGGTTTGGCCTGGCTCAGGAAACGGCAAAAAACCAATAAAGTAGCAGGGGTGCCCCGCTTTAAGCGCCACGCCCAACTCACTGTCCGGCTTAAACCCTCCAATCCCTGGCCCATGCCCCGCACGTGGGTCAACCACTACAAACGGGCGCTTTTGCAGATCAATTTCTGTCCCTTCGTGGGGCAACACACGCAACAGTTCGTAGTTGGTTGGCCGCGGCAGCGTCCGACCATCCATCAGCACTTCGGTATCGAACCCCAACACATTGGGCTTGGTTTGCTCCATATGCTCGAGGTACTGATTACCGCGTTCGCGCATAACGTCCAGATAGAGAACGCTGCGCTCCATGCTATCGCGCCAGTAACCAAAGGCTGCACGCCCAAACCCGAAAGGATCGAATAATGAAGCGATCGCCTCACTTCCAGGTATGGCTGTGGAATCATTTTGTTGCTTCAACCATGCGCTAGTGAAAGCGTTAGCAGGAAACATAGTCTTGGCGAGTGGGTTAGCAAGAAAGTTCATAGGGTCTCCCGTTGGGTTGATGCACAGGCATCAGACCCGAAAGCAATGATGCTGCAATGCAATATAGTCTAGGCCACTATGCGCACGGCGTCGATCTTTAACCCTGGCAATTACGCCTTATGTGACTAATGAAGTCCTGTTTAGGCAGTCTAAAAGATTCAGTGTTAGCATGCTTTGCCCTGGCGATGAAGCCTGATTTTGATATTAGTTAAAGGGTGCTCACTACGAGGTTTTTATGTCATCCCCCAATCTGCTCAATCGCCTAACATTTCGGCAACTCCAGGTCTTCCAGGCGGTGCATCGGCAGCGCTCCTACTCTCGTGCAGCTGAGCAACTGGGACTGACCCAGCCAGCAGTCAGCGCGCAAATACGGCAGCTTGAGTTGGCACTGGGTCAGCCTCTGTTTAATTATGCGGGTAAAACGCTTCACACGCTTCCCGCCGCCGATACCCTCGCCCACTCAGCGCGCGAAATTTTTGGCCAACTGTCACGGCTGGAAATGAACCTATCGGATATTAACGGCAAAATAAGCGGCGAACTCAACATCGCAGCGGTTTCCTCAGCCCAATATGTGGTGCCTTATTTACTTGCCCGCTTCCGTGCTCACTATCCCGAAGTACATGTCCGCTTAAAGGTATGCAATCGCTGCCAGGCACTCGATCGATTGGCTGAGCAGCAGGACGACTTGGTTATCATGGCCATGGTGCCTGAAGACGATCGCTTGGTAGTGATGCCGATTATTGATAACGAACTGATCGCCGTCGTCTGGCCCGAGCATCCGCTACTTTCGATGCCGCAACCCTCCTTAGCAGACTTTGCGCGCCATTACGTGCTAATGCGCGAACCCGGTTCCGGCGTACGCAACGCTTTTGAGCAGATGGCGGCCAGTCAGCAGGTCGCCCTTCCCCACTGTATAGAGTTAGGTACCAATGAAGCGATTAAAGGGGGCGTCATGGCTCACTTAGGTGTTGCCGTGCTGCCGCGTTTGGCGGTGCAGCTGGAGCTTGAGCAGGGGTTACTGTTTGAGCTGGGGTTGCCCGACTTTCCCATCCACCGCTCTTGGTGCACGGTCTATACGCGGGAGCGCTTACCCACTCCGGTCGCCGAGCTATTTTTGAGTTTCATCCGTGAACACTTACCCGACTATCGCCGTCACTTTCAGGCGCCCGCCAGCCCCTTACCCAGCCATGGGGTAGCCTGTTTGCCGATACTTCCCTCCTGAAGGCGAGTGATGGCTTACGGTGTCTTGTTGGCAGCGAGATATGTTACATTAGCCATCATTAGCGCGATAAAATATTGAGCAAACTTCGTATTAACCAGGTATCAATAGGCAGGCTTGGAACAGGGTTAAACCTTTTTTACGCCTTCGGCCTACCGCACAGAAGAGAGGCTCTGTCACTATGAGCAATAACCCCTCGCAGCGCGTGTCCAGCGGTGAAAAATACCGTAATGAACATGGCATGTCGGTGATCAAGGATGGCATGAAGCAGCGCAAAGCGCAGCCAGAGGCCCCTTCTGTTGAGCTTGAGCGCAAACCCAAGTGGCTGCGAGCACAGATTCCAGGTGGCGAGCGTTTTGAAGCGGTCAAGAAAAACGTCGCGACCCATCGATTAAGCACTGTTTGCGCTGAATCCCACTGCCCCAATATGGGCGAGTGCTGGAGCAACGGCACGGCCACTATCATGCTGATGGGCTCGGTATGTACCCGCGCCTGTCGGTTCTGCGCAGTAGACACCGGCAACCCCCAGGGCTGGCTTGACCACGAAGAGCCTGAAAACACGGCCAAATCTGTAGAGCTCATGGGGCTGCGTTATATCGTACTGACTTCAGTTGACCGTGACGACCTCGACGATGGCGGCGCAACCCACTACGCCAACTGCATTCGCGCGATCAAAGCGCGCACACCCGAGGTGGTAGTCGAAGCCTTGACGCCCGACTTTGATGGTGACCTTGCCGCTATCGAACGCGTCGTCGATTCAGGCCTACAGGTATTTGCCCAAAATGTGGAGACCGTGGAACGCCTGACAGGCCGAGTGCGTGACCGGCGGGCAGGTTACCGCAAAACCCTCGATGTCCTTGCTCATGCCAAGCGCTACCGCCCAGATATCATCACCAAAACCAGCCTGATGCTGGGCTTGGGTGAAACCGACGAAGAGATTTTGCAAACGTTTGATGATTTACGTGAGATCGGCGTCGATATTGTCACGCTTGGCCAGTACCTTCGCCCGACCAAAAATCACCTGTCGGTGGAGCGCTGGGTAACGCCTGAAGAGTTTGATCGCTACCGCGTGATTGGCCTGGAAAAAGGCTTTATGGAAGTGCCCTCTGGCCCGCTGGTACGTTCAAGCTACCGCGCTGATCGCGTGTTTGAGAAAAACAACCTGGGGCTCGCCTCACCTGCCGCGATTCCCGGTCAGGAGCAAGAAGCAAACCCCAATATTATTCCAGCGCTCAACGTAGGATAGGCTTAAATTAAGCGTTCTACGGGGCTTGCTACTATGTATGGAGCGGGTTTTAAGACCCGCTTTATAAGCCTCGTTTTTTTGAACCGTTTTTTTAATAACGGTGACCCAATTTTTACAGTGGCGTGTTCTCGACACTGACCAATTCGCGGTTTAGCCGTTTAGCCAGCGCCTCGGCCAGCTGCTCACCCACCCGATGATCCCCTGGCAACGAGACGAGGTCAGCCAACTTCGCCATGGGCATACCTGCATAGCCGCAGGGGTTAATGCGCAAAAAAGGCGTCAGGTCACCGTTTACATTCAGCGCCACGCCGTGAAAGCTCGCCCCCCGCCGAATACGCAGACCCAGTGAGGCAATCTTCGCCTCACCCGCTTCTGTCATCACATAAACCCCTGGAGCATCGGGCCGAGCTCGGGCGCTCACGCCATAGTGGCTCAAGACGTCAATCACGGCATTCTCCAATGCAGTGACTAAATCGCGCACGCCAATTTTTCCCCGCCGTACATCCAGTAGCGGGTACAGCACCACCTGCCCTGGCCCGTGATAAGTGACTTGCCCCCCCGATCAACGTGCACCACCGGAATATCGCCGGGCAGCAGCAGGTGTTCGGGCTTGCCAGCCTGGCCTTGGGTAAACACCGGGTCATGCTCGACCAACCAGAACTGATCAGGGGTTTGCGCATCCCGTGTATCGGTTAGCGTGCGCATAGCTTCCCACACTGGCAGGTAGGCCTGGTGACCCAAATCGTGCAACTCAATCGGCACGGCGTTTTCCACGGTTACACCACCATATGCACACGGCCAGTAGCCTTGAGGTCGTCGAACAACTCTTTAATATGCTGCTCTCCGGTCGCTCTAATCACCACACGTACCGATTGAAAACGGCCATTGCGACTATCGACCACCTGCATTGCCGTTGCATCGAAGTCAGGGTCATGGCGCACAATCACCTGGCACACACAGGCAGGAAAGTCTTCGGCCGCATCGCCGACGACTTTTAACGAGTAATCACATGGGAAAGTGATTTTAGGCGACTCCTGAGCCGCCGGTTGGCGCAAATCACGAAGTCCCGGAGCACCTTTTTTCATAACAAACCTATTTCGTAAAGACTGATTTTCACAAAGACTGGGTTCATCACAGATATACGCTAGAACCCATCAACCTATCGGCTGTAAGTCTATAATCAATCCGTAAAATTACTAATCAGATTACTAAAGAAGCGCTGCACCTGATCGAACAAGCGCTTAAAGAGACCACCCTCTTCGATGTTTTCCAGCGCCACTAAGCGGCGCTCACCGACCACTTCATCACCTAAATGCACTTCCAGCGTACCAACCTCGTCGCCAATGGCAATCGGTGCCTGTAGGTCTGGATTGAGGTTTAGGCGCGCACGCAGCTCTTCGTTGCGGTTGCGTGGCAGGGTCATAAAGACTTCTTCATCGACGCCAACACGCAGCTCATTGATATCGCCGCCCCAAACCCGCGGCGTTGCCAATACGGCACCGCGCTCATAGAGCTTCATGGTTTCGAAAAAGCGGAAACCGTAGCTGAGTAGCTTTTGGGTTTCTTGAGCGCGCGCTTCATCAGAGTTGGTGCCCATCACTACGGAAATCAAGCGCATATCGTCACGCTTAGCTGAAGACACCAGACAGAACCCCGCCTCCGTTGTCCAGCCGGTTTTCAGGCCATCCACCGAAGGGTCACGCCACAGCAAACGGTTGCGGTTGGGCTGATCAATACCGCCATAGGAGAACGTACGATGGGAGTAGATTTCGTAGTGGTCAGGGTAATCATTAATAATGTGCCGGGATAAACGCGCCAAGTCATGGGCCGTTGAGTAGTGATTGTCGGCGGGCAAGCCAGTAGCGTTCTGGAAGTTGGTGTTATTCATGCCCAACCGCGTGGCATGCTGATTCATCAGATCGGCAAAGGGCACCTCACCACCCGCCAAATGCTCTGCCATGGCGACACTGGCATCGTTGCCCGACACAATGATGATACCGTGGAGTAAATCATCCACCGAAACCTGATCACCCACCTCAATAAACATTTTCGAGCCGCCGGTGCGCCAGGCATTCTCGCTAATATTAACCATATCAGTGAGCTTAATGGTGCCACGATTGAGCTCACGCTCTACCAAATAGGCGGTCATCAGCTTGGTTAAACTTGCCGGTGGCAGACGCTCATCGGAGTTATGCTCGGCCAAGATACGGCCACTGTTAGCATCCATCAGAATCCACGAACTTGCCGCTAACTGAGGGGCTGAAGGGATAATGGTTTGCGGCTGCGGAATTACCGGCTGAGGCGTTGGCTGGGCACTGGCAGGCACAGCAACCGTCGCCATGGCAGCGAAGAGGCACAGGCGTGCAGAGCGACCAATGGATGTAAACACGTTCATAACGTCAGTCTCACTTACTTGAAAGCTTACTTGAAAAGCTTATTTTAAAAAACGGCGGCGCGTAAGGCGCGCCACCGGAAATAAACAGGGGGTGAATTATCGCACAACAAAGACCTGGGGAACCCTGCTTGGCGCAGTGTTTCTCGCGCTTGAGGTTCTTGGCTCGGAGCGATGGGCCCCACTTGAACACGATAAACGTCAGCGTCGTTCATAATACGCACCGCATGGGGCTGCTCACCTTGTAAACGCTGCTGCAACTGCTGAGCGCCTTCCGGATTACCCAGTGCCGCGATCTGCAGATACACTGCGTCGCCAGCTTCCCCTTCGTTTGGCGGCTGCGCTGTTTGTGTCTGTGGTGAAGGATCAGCCGCAGATGCAGCAGACGCCGCCGGCGGAACGGGCATAGAAGAAGCATTTGCAGCAACCCGCTGTGCCTCGGCTACGCGAGGCTGGGGGGAAGCGCCGCCACCGCCCTTGCCGTGCTCGGCTAGCCACTGCTCAGGGTTGATCGCTTCCACTTTCACGGAACCGGTACCATTGTCGAGGAAGCCTAGCCGGGCGGCTGCCGCGTAGGAGAGATCGATCTCACGGTCACTGTGGAAGGGGCCACGGTCGTTCACTCGCACAATGACCGATCGCCCATTATCCAGGTTTGTGACTCGCGCAAAGGTGGGTAGAGGCAGCGAACGGTGTGCCGCCGACATTTTATACATGTCGTAGATTTCACCGTTTGAGGTCGCGTAGCCATGGAATTTTTCGCCATACCAGGAGGCCGTACCACGTTTCTCATAACCCGTTGCATCAGGCAGCACTTGATAGGTTTTCCCCCACACTTCATAGCTAGAGCGATTGCCCGCTCTGGAAGGCTGCTCGATGCGGGGCTCTGCATCAGGCACCTTGGTAACATCCGGCGGCTCGAGCGGATAGGCATCACCACTCATGGCATAGCGGCCACCATTAGTGTTGGCCGCCGTTGAAGCCGGAGCCGCCGTTTGATTCGCGGAACCGGAGGCATCTACCCGCTGAGTGTCATTGCTGGCACAGCCGCTGACCAGCGCCAGTAAGGCAATCGCGCCAACCGCCCGCTGGCTAATCCTCAATTTGCTCTTCATCCCTCATCCTCGTGCAGCTCAGCAATCGCTTCTGCCAACTCGGCTACGGCCATGGCATAGAGGTGACTATGGTTGTAGCGGGTAATCACGTAAAAATTATACTCGCCAAACCGGTAACGGGTCTCTCCATTGGCGAACTCAAGCGCCAACGGCACCACTGGCAAATTATCATCAAGTGGCTCGCTGGGCCCAATCCCATGAGTGGCCAACTGAGCAATGCTCACCGCAGGAGGTGAGGTTTGGTTAAATGAGAGTTCCTGGAGTAACTCTACGGGCATTACGTCTGGCCCAGTGGCCTGGTGGTAGATATCGGCTCCCGGCTTCCAGTTATGCTCGGCAAAGTAATTCGCGACGCTGCCAATCGCATCAACCGGGTTCTCCCAAAGATCACGTCGTCCATCGCCATCAAAATCCACGGCATAGGCTTGATAACTGGTGGGAATAAACTGCGGGTAACCCATCGCACCGGCATAGGAACCGCGCAACTCGGTAGGGTCGACCTGCTGTTCGTAGGCAATACGTAAAAAGGCCGCTAGCTCACCGCGAAAAAAAGGCCCCCTTGCCGGATGATGAAACGCCAGTGTGGCTAGCGAATCCAGCACGCGATGCTGGCCTTTATGGCGACCATAGTAAGTTTCAACGCCAATAATAGCGGTAATGATTTCAGCGGGCACACCATAGGTGCTTTCCGCGCGCGCCAAGGCGTCGGCATGAGCATCGATGAACTCCACGCCCTCTTCAATGCGCTGCTGGGTCAGAAAAATAGCACGATATTCGTACCACTTCAGACGCCGCTCAGCAGCTCCTTCCATGGCATCTAATACGCTTTGGGTATAGCTCGCCTGACCCAGCGCTTCTGCCAACCAGTCTTGCGGCAACCCTTGCTCGACCAGCTCTTCCACCAGCGCTTGGCTGTCAGCATTTTGCTGGGGAGCAAAGTGGTGAGGAGTCTCAAACTGAGCCTGCGGTGAAGGCTGATCAGCAAACGCCATGGGGGTCACCCAGCACATCAGCGCGGCCAACACATAGCTGCTCGTCTTCCCTTGAACCTTGTTCATTGGCTCTCCACTCCTGAGCTATTCAATCCTGAATTATCCATTACCGAGCAACATTAGCGTCTGAAGCAGACAGCGTCGCTAGCGCGACAGTAACCGACGATGCGCATGTATCGACATGAGAATACCGAAACCCGCTAACAAGGTCACGCTAGAGGTGCCGCCATAACTAACCAATGGCAGCGGCACCCCCACCACGGGCAAAATGCCACTCACCATGCCCATATTGACGAACACGTAGATAAAAAAAGTTAAAATGATGCTGCCTGCCACCAAACGCCCAAAGGTATCCTGCGCGGAGCTAGCCATCCACAAACCTCGGCTGACAATCAATAGATATAGGAACAGCAGCACAAGCATACCCACCAAACCAAACTCCTCGCCCAGGACGGCAATGATGAAATCGGTGTGTCGCTCAGGTAAAAACTCTAGTTGGGACTGGGTACCCTGCAGCCACCCCTTGCCCCATAGCCCTCCACTACCTATGGCCGTGGTCGACTGAATAATATTCCAGCCTGCCCCCAACGGATCGCTTTCAGGGTTGAGAAACGTCAATACCCGCTGACGCTGGTAGTTATGCATATTCATCCAGAGCAGCGGCACTGCGGCAGCCCCCAGCGCGGTAATAAATCCAATCAAACGCCACGACAAGCCCGCCAGTAGCACGACAATCAGGGCCGCGCTAGATACCAGCAGCGAAGTACCCAAATCAGGTTGGATCGCGGTTAGCACCACAGGCACGCCAATAATGACCCCGCACACGATAATATCGCGCAGGCGGGGCGGTAGTTCGCAGCGATTTAGATAGGCTGCAACCATTAACGGGGCTGCTAACTTCATCATTTCCGATGGCTGAAAACGTATCACACCAGGAATCACTAGCCAGCGCTTCGCCCCCATGCCCACATCACCCACTACATCAACGGCAATCAGCATGGCTACGCCAATGCAATAGGCCAATGGTGCAAAGCGCAAAAAGGTTGAGGGCGAGAACTGGGCAATAATTACCATGCCTACCAGCGCGATAAGAAAACGCACGCCTTGGCCAATCACTGCATCAATAGATTGTCCGGAAGCGCTGTAAAGAACGATTAAACCGCTCCCCATCAGCAGCAATAGCAAACCTAGCAGCCAAGGGTCGAGATGGATTCGCTCCCAGATACTTTTCCGCCGGGCGATACCACTCTCAGGCGGGCGAACAGGATGGCCACGCATCGAACGGGCTATATAATGCCAAGGCATGGCTTAGTTTCCCTCCACATTGGCATCATCTTCTTCCAACACTTCACGCACTTCCTCTACGTCGGGGGCCTCATCCTCAAGTAACCAGGCATCGGTCATTGCACGGGCCAGATGCGCTGCGTGGGTACTGCCACCACCGGCATTCTCAACAATAACCGAGACGGCAATCTGGGGGTCATCCAACGGCGCAAAGGCCACAAACAGAGCGTGGTCGCGCAGTCGTTCGGCCAGCTCATCGGCGTTGTAGCGCTGATCCTGCCCCAGCGAAAATACTTGTGCGGTGCCTGATTTGCCGCCCATGCGGTACTCAAGGCCCACACCGGTTCGCCGGGCAGTGCCTTCCGTGCCACTAACCACCTTTTCCATGCCGCTGAATACACGATCCCACCAGCTATCATTGGCGAGCACAATATCATCTAACGTATCCGGCAGATCACGCGGCACAGGGGTATCACCAATCTGTCGGGCCAGCCTTGGTTTCACCCAATGGCCCCGATTGGCCAGCGTTGCCGTAGCACTGGCTAGCTGGAGAGGTGTTACCTGCCAATAGCCTTGTCCAATCCCCACCGAGAGGGTTTCCCCGGGATACCAGGGCTGGTTAAAGCGACCACGCTTCCAATCTCGCGAAGGCATCAAAGCACCACTCTCTCCCTGAACGTCATGGGCTACACGCCGGCCAAAGCCAAAATTACTCATTTGATCATGTAAGTCATCAATGCCTAAATCGTGCGCAAGGGTATAAAAATAGGTGTTATTAGATACCGCTAAAGCTCGTTCTAAATCGACCCGCCCGTGCCCCCAACGCAGCCAGTTGCGATAGCGTCGGGAATCATTAGGCAATTGGTAGTAACCAGGGTCGTTTATGGTGCTGTCTGGAGTGATTACCCCTTCCACCAAACCCGCGAGCGCTAGAAAGGGCTTAATCGTAGAGCCGGGAGGATAGTGACCGCGAGTCGCGCGGTTAAACAGAGGGAGATCAAGGTCTTGCTGCAAAGCGCGATAAGACGCAACATCAATACCGGTGACAAACTGGTTACTGTCAAAACCCGGTGTCGATACCATGGCGAGGATCTCACCAGTGCCCGGCACGATAGCCACAATGGAGCCACGACGACCATCCAGCAATTCGTAAGCCAGTGTTTGCAGCGACTTATCCAGGGTTAGGGTTAGGTTCTTACCAGGCACCGGATCGGTTCGCCCAAGCTCCCGCAAGACTCGCCCGCGAGCGTTTGTCTCAACTTTGCGCAAGCCTGCCTGACCGTGCAGCTCCTCTTCGTAAAAACGCTCAACCCCCGTCTTACCGATAAAATGAGTCCCTGCGTAGCGACCCGCGTCCAGGGTTTCCATCTCTTCGGCGTTAATCCGCCCAACGTAGCCCAGTGTGTGTGCCATGATTTCGGCATCGGGATAGTAGCGCAGCGGCTGAGCCTCTATTTCGACTCCAGGCAGACGATGACGATTAACCGCCAAACGGGCAATTTGTGCTTCGCTTAAGTCACTGGTAAGGAGGGCTGGCTGGAAAGGACGCTGGCGTTGGCGTGAACGCACATTGAACGCCTCGATCTCCTCTTCAGGCAGTTCAAGCAGGTCGACCAATAGTGCTAGGGTTTCATCTAGGTTATCGACACGCTCGCGAACCAGCGTGAGGTTGTAGGTGGGACGGTTTTCAGCCAGCAGCACCCCGTTACGGTCATAGATCAAACCGCGGTTCGGCGGCAGCGGCTCGACGCGAACCCGGTTGTTTTCGGAGCGCGTGCTGTACATATCATGCTGGACGATCTGCAAATAAACCAAGCGACTCGTTAGCAAGCCTGCAAGCGTAAAAACTACTAACACCGCGAGTAGCGCTCTAACACGAAAAATACGCAGTTCTTGCTCGGAGTTTTTTAGCGTGTTGGGGCGCTTGAGCATGGTAACGATGACTCTCAAATCAAACAATCAAATCAAACAAAAGGCGCAGCAGGCCATAACAGTGATCGCTCACCATCTCAGTTAGCCGTCAGCGGTGATAAGGGTGACCTACCAGTAGTGTCCAGGCACGGTAGAGCTGCTCGGCCAGCATAATCCGCACCAGCGGGTGAGGCAGCGTCAGCGGGGAGATCGACCAGGTTTTGTCAGCCGTCGCAGAGAGTGAGGGCTCGAGACCGTCTGGCCCCCCCACAAGCAGGACAATATCTCGCCCGGCCATGCGCCAGGCATCGGCTTCTTGCGCTAACTGTTCGGTGGTCCAAGGCTTACCTTTGACTTCCAGCGCGACTAGATACTCGTCGCCACGCAACTTATCGCGAATTCGCTGCGCCTCTTGGGCACGCGCCTTCGCGATATCTGCATTTTTGCCACGCTGACCGAGGGCAATTTCTTCTATCTCGAGATTAAAATCTCTCGGTAGCCGCTTGCGGTAAGTATTGACGCCCTCTTCTACCCAGCCAGGCATTTTGCTTCCTACCGCTAACAGCCGGATCTTCATGACATGCCGGCTCGCTCTTGGAAGCGCTCAAGAGAGTCGCCAATGGCACCCGAGTCGCTGGGCAGATCGGCCCACAGCCGCTCTAAGTCATACAGGGTGCGTGCCTCGGGCATCATCACGTGGACAACGACATCCCCCAGGTCGACCAGTACCCAATCGGCGTTATCGCCACCTTCAACGCCCAGCGGGCCAAGCCCTGCAGCCTTGGCTTTTTCCACGACGTTTTGCGCCAGGGCAGCCACATGGCGGGTCGAAGTGCCACTGGCAATCAGCATGAGGTCGGTAACCTCGGTTAATTTGGCAACATCCAACTGTGTAATGTCACGTGCTTTCAGTTCTTCTAGCGCGTCAACCGCTAGATTTTTCAATGTATCGATGTGCATGACTCCTAAAGACAACCTTATTGGTTAATCGGTCAATAAAGCCGGCCATTGTAACGGCTTCTTTGATGACTGCCAGCGCTATTCGCGTTGTCGATAAAGTCCGTCCTGCGTAATGGCCAATTCAACGGCTTCTGGCAGTAAATAGCGCACGCTTTTCCCGGCCTCCAAACGCTCGCGGATATACGTCGCCGAGATCGCCATCAGTGATGGCAGTTCCAATGGCAGATAGCCGCCGCAAGGCCGCTGCATCAATGCGTCTACGCTATCGACTCTGCGATGCGCTACCAGTTCCATTAATGATGCCGGTAACGGATCGTCATAGCCCGGTCTGGCAATCACCACTAGATGAGCAAACTCAAACAAGCGCTCCGGCTGGTGCCACTGGGCGAGCCGCAAAAAGGCATCAAAACCAATCGCCATCACCAGACGGGCCTGTTCGCCAACTTCCCCACGCAGCTCAGCCAGTGTATCGACGCTATAAGAGGGGCCGTCACGGCGCAGCTCGCGGTCATCGGCGATCAGCCCAGGCGTCGCACCGATACCCGCTTCTAATAACGCCAATCTCTGTTTCGCCGAGACTTGGGGTCGCCCACGTAGCGGTGGCTGTTGAGCCGGTATCATATGTAGCCGATCAAGCGACAGCGCCTCATGCAACTCTACCGCGCTGCGCAAATGCCCCAGATGAACAGGGTCAAAGGTGCCGCCCAACATGCCGATACGCTGCTCCGTTTGACTCATGCCACCACCCTATTCACGCACCTGGCCATCGCCAAATACGACGTATTTCTGAGTGGTTAGCCCTTCCAAACCGACAGGCCCACGGGCGTGAAGCTTATCGGTTGAAATTCCGATCTCAGCGCCAAGCCCGTACTCAAAACCATCGGCAAACCGGGTAGAGGCATTCACAATCACCGAACTGGAGTCGACTTCCGCCATAAAGCGGCGTGCGAGTGAATAATCCTGGGTGACAATCGCATCAGTGTGGTGAGAGCCGTACTGTTCAATATGGGCAATCGCTTCATCGATACCATCGACCACTTTGATTGCCAGCACGGGGGCCAAATACTCGGCATACCAATCGGCTTCTTCAGCAGCTGCCGCCTGTGGCAACAATGCCTGCGTACGCTGGCAGCCACGCAGTTCAACTTCATGTTCGGCATAAGCGCGGGCCAGTTCCGGCAGCAGCAGGTCAGCAATCGGCGCATCAACCAGCAACGTTTCCATGGTGTTACAGGTGCCGTAGCGATGAGTTTTCGCATTGACGGCGATGGCTAGCGCTTTGGCGGGATCAGCGGTGGTATCGATATACACATGACAAACACCGTCGAGATGTTTGATAACCGGTACGCGGGCATCACGGCTGATACGCTCAATCAACGACTTTCCACCGCGGGGGATAATCACGTCGACATATTCCGGCATGCTAATCATTTCACCCACCGCCGCGCGATCAGTGGTGGCGACTACCTGCACACTACCCGCTGGCAGGCCTACATCAGCTAACCCCGTTTGGATACAGGCGCTAATGGCGGCATTTGACTGGCTGGCTTCCGACCCGCCGCGCAAAATACAGGCGTTGCCCGACTTCAAACATAGGCTGGCGGCTTCCAGGGTTACATTTGGGCGCGACTCGTAAATAATCCCGATGACGCCCAGCGGGACGCGCATTTTGCCCACTTGGATGCCGCTAGGCCGATAACGCATATCGCCAATTTCGCCCACCGGGTCAGGCAAGCCCGCTACCTGCTGTAGCCCTTCAATCATGGCGTCGATACGCGCGTCGTTCAGAGCTAAGCGATCCAGCAGCGCGCTTTCCAAACCGTTCTCGCGGCCACGCTGTAAATCCTCGGTGTTGGCATCCAGTATTTTGGCTCGCGCCTCGGTCAAGCGCTGCGCCATAGCCATTAGCGCACGGTTTTTCAACCCGGTATCCGCCCGCCGCAGTTCACTGGAGGCACGGCGCGCCGCTTGCCCAAGGCCTGCATGTAGGCGGGCACATTCCCGGCAATTAAGTGCTGATGGGCCTCGTCTTGGAACGGTGTTGAAGCGCTCATAGTGTCTCCGTACGGAAGGATAC
The DNA here is from genome assembly GCF_009728585.1 of Halomonas sp. PA16-9. Lineage (NCBI taxonomy): Bacteria > Pseudomonadati > Pseudomonadota > Gammaproteobacteria > Oceanospirillales > Halomonadaceae > Halomonas > Halomonas sp. PA16-9. The sequence continues at coordinate 3,014,628 of NZ_CP040451.1, forward strand.
TTTAATTTTTTAATTAACCATGTATCGCGTTTTACATGTTTTGCTTATGTTACGTCATTTCATCGTTATACTGGGGACGATTAAGGCACTAATATGTCTCGCGTACATTTATTATCCTACAATTACTTTACTTGATGAGATACATCTGGTCATTCAGGACGAATAGTAAGTCACCATGCAAAGCAAGTACAAAATCCGCCTGCTACGTGCCAATCTTTTAGCGGCTGCCATCGCTTTGGCACTATGGACACCCGCTACACCCCCTGCTGCTGCCCTAGTGCTGTGGCTATCAGTCGGCTGGTTACTCATCACCGCGCTGATGCTTGATTTTAGCCACCGTCGTTCGCGAGGATTGCCATGGCAAATTGTACCGGGTGCACTGCTATTGGGTTTAATTGCCACTGCTCCAGAACGACACGGCATTTTAATCTGGGCGTGGGCCGCAATGCTGATGCTGCCCCAAAACAATGGGGTCGCCGCTTTTAACCTCAGCGCTGCACTGATTAGCGCTGTAATAGTAGCACCTCAATTGGAGGCGTCAGCGCTTGTGCTGCTGATTTGTTCACTGCTGGTGCTTGGCCTGCTGGCCTTATCCAGAGCACAGCAGCTTATTGATATGAACGGTTCCATTCGCCAACGCCTGCGATTGATTCCCGGCCTTAACCTTTGGGCCGGTGAGCAGTTGCTGCGCGATATCGCCCGGGAACAAACGCGCTGCGAGCGTGAAGGCGTTCATGCGGAACTGCTTATTCTGCACGTAAAACGCCACCAACTGTGGCCAATGGCGCAAAAGCTGTGCGAATTAACCTATGATTTTGAAAACGTTTACCGCTTAAGCAGCACAACGCTGGTGACACTCATTCTTGCCCGCTCACCTAGAGAAGCCGCTCAACGACGCAGCCTACTACTCGCCGACTTACCCGACAATATTACCAGTGAACACCTTGAATTAATCGATATCGAACCGGCAACGCTTTCGGTGTTTGAGATCAGCAAACTTCCGGCTGAGCGGGTGCGGGAGACGGTATGATCGAGTACCTCCCCAAACGATTAATGACCCTGGCTTATACTTCCAGTATCGCGTTGATGGTGGGTTACGCGCTATGGCTGTATGCCATGGGTGACTACCGCGACCTGCTGATTCCCACCTTTATGACCCTGCTGCTAATGGCCGCCCTGCTGATGCATATAGGGCAGGGCGTAAAAAGCTACCTGCCGCGCATTATTCTACTCTGCAGTACCTACTCGGTAGTGCTCGGCGCTTTCTATTTTCAGCCGCAGGTATCACCTCTATGGTTAGGCCTGCCGATTACCGCCGCGTTTTTACTGCTACCGCTATGGATCGCAATGCTGATTAATATTGCCATTGGGCCATTGTGGTGGCTGCTTCCTTCGGTCGCCTCCGCACCACCGGCGATTATCGTGGGCTATGCTGCTTTAACACTGTTACTTGCCCTCCCCCGCTGGGAGCATGCTCGTCGCCGCGCACTCTTAAGAGCTACCGACCCCAACGACAGCGACTGCGAAGCTTTCCATATGGACACGCTAAAAGAGCGTTTACACAGCGAGTTCCAGCGCGCTGCCATGCTCAATCAGCAACTGGCAGTACTGGTACTGCATTTACCGCAGTTGGATATGGCAGCAGAGCAGTTTGGCCATCGTGCGCAAACGGCGCTGCTGGGAGCGCTATGCGGTGAAGTGAATAGCCGTTGTCGCGATCATGACGTGCTGGGGCGCGCGGACAGCGCCACTTTTTGGCTGGTTCTACCTGATACTAGTGAAAGCGGCGCTCTGTTGGTACGCGAGCGTTTACAAAGAGCTCTTTCACAGCGCGTACTGGTAGAAACCGGTCAACTGGAAGCGCGCATTGCCGCCTGCTTACCCAGTCGCATCGAGCACTTTGCGCACTATGTAAAGCGCCTGGAAACCCGCGGCGCCGCCCTCGCCAACCTCTAGTCTGCCTTTTCAATGTCTCTTATCTGATGCTGGAGTACTCTCCTTGCCGCTAGCCGATCTGCTCCACTCATTAACGCCATCGCCTGCGTTGATCGTCTGTCTGGTGCTGGTGATTTCATTAGTCGAATCACTTGCCTTGATCGGGCTGCTGGTGCCGGGCGTGGTGTTAATCACTACCGCAGCCTCCCTGGCGGGACACCAGGATCTTGGCTTGGCATGGTTAATCGGTGCTGCCTTCATAGGCGCTATTTTAGGCGACGGCGTCAGTTTTTCGCTGGGCTTTAAACATCACGAGCAGGTCACTCAGAGATGGCCCCTTTCCCTGCATCCCGAATGGTTGGGCCGCGGGGCACGGTTCTTTGAGCGCTATGGCATCTGGTCGGTGTTTATCGGCCGCTTTGTCGGTCCGGTGCGACCGATTATTCCCTTGGTAGCAGGCATGATGCGTATGCCACCACGCACCTTTATTTGGGCTAATGTCACTTCTGCAGCGCTGTGGGCGCCTGCCTATATACTGCCCGGCTATTTGTTGGGGCGTACCTGGCAGCACCATTTGAATCTACCGCCAGGCATAGAGGCTGCGCTGCTTATCCTCGCAGCGATCATTGTCGTGCTCGCGGTGATTTTCTCCTGGGGTCGGCATCAGGCGACACGGCATGGGCGACTTTACCGGGCTATTGCTGGCAGCGTTCGCCGTATGCCGCTACTACGCAGGCCATGGCTGGCCATGAGCCAAACCGGCGATGTTCCCTTGGCTTCACTACTGTTACTGGTCATAGCGCTAGGCAGTCTGTCTGGCTGGACACTGCTGGTCATCGCCCACCATGAACCGCTTGAGATTGATCTGTTCATTCAGCAACTGTTCTCCTGGCTGCAGAGCGATGTTTTGTACCGAGCGGGGAATGTTTTTGCACGCATTGGCGACACCCTAGGCATTATCGCTTTAACACTGCCCTGGGCAGCATGGATGCTGGTGAGCAAGAGATGGGAGGCTTTACTGCACTGGAGTGGCGCCTTTGCCAGCGTCGCCCTGCTAAACACAGTAGGCAAAGGGCTGTTTGGTCGTGCTCGCCCAGAGACACCGGACTACTTAATGGGCTCGTTCTCCTACCCCAGCGCCCACACTTCCACCGCCGTGGTGCTCGTTGGCCTTACAGCGGCGTTCGTTGCGGCCGAGATACCCCGTCAAAAACGCTTTTGGGTGTACTGGATAGCACTAGCGCTTGCACTGCCCATGGCGCTATCAAGACTGGTGGTGGGCGTGCACTGGTTCAGTGATCTGGTGGGAGGCGCGCTACTCGGCTTGGTCGTTTGCGCACTCACGCTACTTCATTGGCAGCAGCAGTCGCGCCCGTCGATGCGCCCCTGCCCGTGGCTTCTGCTCAGCCTGGCATCGCTAGTGCTTATCAGCGCTCGCGTCGGCTTCTTCCCACCGGTTTAGCTTTAAATCGACACCGCTTTACCCCAAGGCAAGCCACAGGCCTACCCCAATCATCAGTGTTCCGGCGATGCGATTCAGGAGCCGGACATTGCCGCTTTTACCGAGCACATTGCGTAGCGTTTTGCCGCCGGTGGCATAGACCAGCATGCTGACAAACTCAATGGTCAAAATGACAGCTATCAGCAGGCTGAGCTGCCCCGGCAATGGGCGACTACTATCCAAAAAAGGCGGCAGCAGCACCATAAAAAATGCCCACCCTTTAGGGTTTGCCACCGCGGTAACAAACCCTTGCATGGCTAACTGCAGGGGGCTAGCGGGTGGGCCCGCATCAAGCTCGCTAGGAATCGCCATGCGCCCACGGGAACGCCACATCATAATACCCAAATAACCCAGGTAAGCGCCGCCCACCCACTTAAACAGCACAAACAGCTCTGGCTGACGCAGCATTAACGCCGCCACGCCTGCGCCAGCGGCCGCCGCCACCAAGCCCACGCCGAGCAACTCGCCAATCATCATCCACAGCGTGCGTTTGACGCCTTGGGTCATGCCCAGCACCATGGCGAGGGTCATGCACATACCTGGGGTTAGCGAGACAAACAGAAACGTTGGCACAAAAACCGACAGCGTGGCCCACGACATCATAGATCAGTCATCCTTCTCTCCGACTTCTCCCCAGCGAGGCACTAGTGAATGTTCGATTCCTAGCTGGTTGAGGATACGCGCGACAATAAAATCAATCAGATCATCAATGGTTTGTGGACAGTGATAAAATCCTGGGGCTGCCGGTAAGATGACCACTCCCAAGCGACTCAATGTCAGCATGTGCTCCAAGTGAATCGGCGAAAACGGGCTTTCTCGTGGCACCAGAACCAGCGTTCGGCGCTCTTTAATCGCCACGTCCGCCGCCCGCTCAATCAGGTTATTGCTAGCCCCCGTTGCGACGGCAGAAAGCGTGCCGGTAGAGCACGGGCACACCACCATGGCGGAGGGCGCGCCAGAGCCTGATGCCACCGGCGCCATCCAGTCTTCGCGGCCAAAGCAGCGGATCTGACCAGGCTGTGCCCCACTGCGCTCACTCAGCGCCTCGGCTAAACGCTGGGGCTGGGCGGGTAGCTCAATATCTGTTTCTGTGGCGATGACCATGTGGGCGGCTTTCGAAATCATGACCCACACTTCATGACCTGCGGCGACTAGTACATCGATCAAGCGCAAACCGTATTGAGCCCCGGATGCGCCGGTGAGTGCCACGGTAATCGGCTTTTTGAACGATGCGTCGGCTCTATCTGTCACGCATTCCCCTCCTTGGCTGTGGCTAATGCGGCGAGCAAGCGTTCATGCACCCCTTCAAAGCCACCGTTGGACATCACCACAATGCGATCCAACGGTGACGCTTGGGTGACCACTGCCGCCACCAGCGTATCAATATCGCTAAACAGCTGGGCATGCGCACCTTGCGTGGCAACCAGCTCGTCCATCGACCAGTCGAGCCCGGCGGGCTGAAACCAAAAAACGCCATCAGCGTCAGCCACGCTCTCGAGTAACCGCTCGCGCAGAGCACCTAAACGCATGGTATTGGAGCGCGGCTCGATGACCGCCAGCAGGCGTCCTTTCGTGGTGGCCGCACGTAGACCTTTGAGCGTCGCGGCAATCGCCGTGGGGTGGTGGGCGAAATCATCGATCACCTGAATGCCATTGATTTCGCCGCGCACCTCCTGGCGCCTTCTGGGTGTTTCAAAACGCGCCAGCGCCGCACAGCCACGGGCTAGATCAACCCCACACAAATGCGCCGCTGCCAGCGCTGCCAGCGCATTGCGTGCGTTATGCTCGCCGGTAAGCGCCCACTCAACGACTCCGTCTTCATCCAGGCCGGGCTCGCCACCGCTATAAATCACCTGGAAGCGACTGGCATCGGCGCGCTCTAGTTTAAGCTGCCATTCGCTCGCGGCCTGATCGCCAAAATGCGCTACCGGCGTCCAGGTGCCCTGGCTCAGCACACGTTCAAGGGCAGGCTGCTCATCAGCAACTAATAAGTGGCCACGACTAGGCACGGTGCGCACCAGGTGATGGAACTGGCGCTCGATGGCTGCCAAGTCGGGGAAGATATCGGCGTGGTCAAACTCAAGATTGTTGAGGATGGCGATATGCGGACGATAATGAACAAACTTGGAACGCTTATCGAAGAAAGCCGTGTCGTACTCATCAGCTTCCACCACGAACGGCGCCTGAGGATCACCCAAACGCGCCGATACGCCAAAATTACGTGGCACGCCACCGATTAAAAACCCCGGCGCTAAGCCGGCACTCTCTAAAAGCCAGGCTAATACGCTGGCGGTGGTGGTTTTACCATGGGTACCTGCCACGGCAATGACGCGTCGGCCGGGCAGCACGTGCTCCGCCAACCACTGCGCCCCCGAGGTATACGGCAGGCCGCTATTGAGTAACGCTTCAACCTCTTCATTGCCCCGTGACAAGGCATTGCCCACCACGACAAGATCCGGCGCTGGCGACAGATGCTCGGCGTGGTAGCCCTCCATTAAGGTGATGCCCGCATCAACCAACTGGGTGCTCATGGGTGGGTAAACATTCTGATCGGAGCCACTCACCTGGTGCCCCATTTCACGCGCCAGCAGTGCCAGGCTACCCATAAAGGTGCCGCAGATACCCATAATATGCAGATGCATGGCTCTCGCCCCGTTAATCGCCCATAAACTAATTTACTAAAAGCCAAAAAATGGCGTAAAAATAGCTGACTAGCCTAGCATGTTGACGCTATTTGCTCATCACCTCATCGCTATAAACGCTGGCAAAACGCCGCTCAAGTGACAAATCCTTCCAGTTGTTGCAGGATGCGGCCACTGTTTATGAATAGTGGCTATCACTTCCTTCCCACTCGTCACGCTGGTGTAAGCCGACACATCAGCAAAGGAGTCTTTCGATGCGCGTTTTAATTCGCTATTTTTTCCGTGGTCTTCGTCTGGTGCTTACCCCGGTCATGCTGGTCTCCGAGAAGCTCTCCACACCCAAGTCCGTAGAGCGTACGCCTGAAGAGCAAGCTAGCGTGGATCAAGCCTGCCAGAAGCTGGCGCTATACCAATTTCGCACCTGCCCTTTTTGCATCAAGGTGCGCAAAGAAATGGCACGCTTAGGCCTGAACATTGAACGACGCGATGCCCAGCTTGACCCTGCGCATAAACAGGCGCTGCAGGAAGGGGGCGGGAAAGTCAAAGTGCCCTGCTTGAGAATCACCCACGACGATGGGCGTGAAGAGTGGATGTACGAATCTGACACTATTAATGCCTGGCTGCACCAGCAGTTCGGTTAAGCGCTTTTGATGGACATGGATAGCCACTGAGGTCTTGTCACCAGGTCGGCAAACGTCGACCTGGGCATTAGAACTCTACTTTTTGCGCCTCTACATCGAACGCCACGTCGATCTCAATGCCCTCTTCCTGGCTTGGCGGTTCACCTAGCTCGACTTGCAGTCCCAGCGCCCCCTCAATTTTCCCAGCTACGCGAACCGTTTGGCTGGTACGGTCATAGTGAGTCAGTGTTACTACTACTTCCCCCCCTTCAGAGGTGAACAGCGGCGGGGCAATAGAAGCCCCAATGGAATAAATAACCACTGCATTGATCAACTGCCCTTCGTTCACGGTCAGGCTAATAGAGAGCGCTCCTCGCCGTCCCACTTCTCATCGTCAACAGAGCCAGCGATATCAATATTGATATCGTCGCCTAGCTCTACGAATGAGGCATTTGAGTCATTACCATGGCGTAAAATAAACCACTCCCGCAGCTCATCATCCAACGACCCTGCTATTTCAGGCGCCGCGCGCTCAGAGCCACCTTGATCAGGGGACTTTGCCCCACAGGCTCAGTGGCAAAACCAGTGATAGGTAGCCAAGACCCCATCAACGCTATCCCAATTTTTTTCCACATAAGATTTTCCGTCCTATTTATACGTCGCTTTTCGCTTACTACTTTAGTCTTAAATAGAGCCTTCAGCGTGCGCTATTAGCCTCATCATTCAGTAGACGAATGATGCCTGTCATTATTTCGATTGTATGACGCGATAGGCACTCTCTATGTTGTAAGCCTAGGTTGTGCGCTTGTGTTGTAAATAGGCTTAACAACTGACCGTGTCTGTTTTGCCGACGCTTTCCTGGCGGGAAGGGTGCTTCTAGCCAAGAAAACGGCGGTAAAACGAAAAATAAACAATGATTTAAGGGAACGATGATGACGCTCAAGAAAACCTTACTGGCTTCCGTTATGGTGCAGTGGTTGCGGGTACGACGTTACTACCGATGACCGCAAGTGCTGAAACGCTGCGTATTGGCTACTCCGCCGACCCTGAAACACTCGACCTCCATGAGCAGCTTTCTGGCGGCGTGCTGCGCTTTCTCATATGGCATTTGATCCGCTGTTCGCTGGACAAAAGATTTTGAGTTTGAGCCGCGCTTAGCCACCGAGTGGGAACAGGTCGACGAAACCACCATGCGCATGACCTTGCGTGAAGGCGTTACTTTCCACTCAGGTAACGAATTCACCGCCAAAGACGTGGTATGGACCATTGAGCGTCTAAAAGAGAGCCCTGACTATCGCGCTATTTTTGAGCCGGTTGCCAGCGCCGAAGCCGTTGACGACTACACCGTTGAGATCGTCACCACCGAACCTTACCCGCTGCTGCTCAACCTGGCTACCTACATCTTCCCGATGGATAGCGAGTTCTATAGCGGTGAAACCGACGACGGCAACGACAAAGCTGAAATTGTTAAAGCAGGCAACTCATTTGCCTCGCGCAATGTTTCCGGTACTGGCCCGTTCATGGTGACTGACCGCCGTCAGGGTGTGCGGGTAGATTTTGAGCGCTTTGAAGACTACTGGGACACCGAAAGCGAAGGCAACGTCTCTAATATCGTGCTGACGCCCATCGCTGAGAACGCCTCACGGGTTGCCGCCCTGCTCTCTGGCGGTGTCGACTTTATTGATGCCGTGCCTCCCAACGATTTGGATCGCGTACGCGAGGCCGACGGCGTTAATCTGGTTGAGGTTGACGGTACGCGTATCATTGGCTTCCAAATGAACGAAGACCGCGTTGAAGCCTTTCAGGATGCCCGCGTTCGCCAAGCGGTTGATCTGGCTATTAACCAGGAAGCCATTGCCGACCGCTTAATGCGCGGCTTCGCGACGCCCGCCGGACAGATATCACCCAAAGGTTACTCCGGTCACAACCCAGACTTAACGCCACGCTACGATATTGAACGCGCCAAAGAGCTAATGGCTGAAGCAGGCTACGCAGACGGCTTCAGCGTTGAAATGATTGCCCCCAACAACCGCTACGTAAACGATGCCCAGATTGCCCAGGCGGTATCGAACATGTTGGCACAAATCAATATTGACGTTGACCTGCGTACCATGCCCCTGGCGCAGTACTGGCCTGAGTACGATACCCGCCAATCGGATATGGCGATGATCGGCTGGCACGCGGATACCGAAGATACCGCTAACTTCTTCCAGTATCTAACCTTCTGCTTCGATGAAGAGACCGGTGCTGGCCAGTACAACTACGGTGGCTACTGCAACGAAGAGATCGACGCACTCATCACTGAAGCCGACAGCGAAACGATCTGGAAAAACGCAACGAAATGCTGCGTGAAGCCGAAGCCATGCTTTATGAAGACGTCGGTTATATCACGCTGCACTGGCAGAACCTCGCCTACGCTGCCGCTGACGGTATCGATATTGAGCCGGTGGTCAATGCTCTTGATCAACCCTACCTGGGTGACTTGGTCATTAATCGCAGCGACGATTAAGCGCTCACAGCGCTGATTGATTAAATGCCTAGAAAAGAGTCACTACAGCGTTAACAGCCAACAAGTAAACCGCAAGGATGCTTCGCTCCCTAAGCGTTTAGGGGGCGAAGCCTTTTAGCTGGCAGTTCGCGTCTGTGAGAACTCTGCATAACATGCCCTACTCCCTTTGATGAACCCCTCATATAGGTGGCGTACGCCATGATTGCCTTTTTAATCAAGCGGCTGATGCACGCGATTTTGGTGATGTTTGTCATCAGCGTGCTGGCCTTCGCCATTCAGGATAACCTGGGTGACCCCATACAGCAGATGGTTGGCCAGTCAGTGCGGAGAGCGAGCGTGAAGAGATTCGCGAGCGCTTTGGCCTCAATGACCCCTTCCTGGTGCAGTACGCTCGTTTTGCTAAAAACGCCGTTCAAGGCGATTTCGGCTACTCGTACTTTTATCGCGAACCGGCGTTAGAAGTAATTGCTCGCCACTTACCAGCCACCCTGGAGCTGGTATTTGCCGCGACGCTGATTATTGTGCTGCTTTCGGTACCCATTGGGGTATATAGCGCCATCAAACCGCGCTCACCGATTTCACGCCTGTTTATGGGTATATCGATTATCGGTATCTCGATTCCAGTGTTCTTGACCGCGATCGTACTGATTCAAATCTTCGCCATCGGCGTCACTGTCACACTGTTCCCCGAAAGTACCGTCTGGGGCGCATGGCTGAATGACTTCTTCTCCACCGAAGGCAATATGCCCTCCTTCGGCCGTGGTTATGATCTCGTTAACGTGGTGGGCAACTGGGACACCAACCTGGCAACTTGGAACGGTTTACAGCATCTAGTGCTGCCGGCGGTCTCACTGGCCTCCATTATGCTACCGCTGTTTATCCGTCTGATTCGCGCCGAAATGATGGAAGTCCTGCAGTCGGAGTACGTCAAGTATGCCCGCGCTAAAGGCATCTCTATGCGCCGGGTCTATTTCGTTCACGCCCTTAAAAACACCATGCTACCGGTGATTACCGTGGGCGGCGTACAGATCGGCACCATGGTGGCCTACACCATTTTGACTGAGACCGTTTTCCAATGGCCCGGCATGGGTTTGATGTTTTTGGATGCGATCAACCGCGCCGATATACCGCTGATTGTGACCTACCTGATGATCGTCGGCGTGATCTTTGTCGTCACTAACACCATCGTGGATCTCATCTACGGCATGGTGAACCCCACCGTTAAACTGACTGGGAAGCCCGCATGAGCACCACCAACAATTCCTCCCCAGCGAGCGCCTCACCCAGCCGCTGGGAACGCCTGCGCGACTCCTATATATGGTACAGCTTCAAGCGTGACCGCACCGCCCAGCTCTGCCTGGCTGTGTTTATCTGCATGGTTATCGCCGCCTTTGCCTCACCGCTGCTGGCGCCCACGAACCCTTACGACCTATCCAGATAGACATTATGTCATCTGAACTGCCGCCCTTCTGGATTGACGGTGCCGATGAGCGTTACGCGCTAGGTACCGATGCCCAGGGGCGCGACTTATGGTCGATTGTGCTATATGGCACCCGCGTATCGCTGCTGATTGGTTTCGGTGCGGTTATTTTGCAGGCGCTGCTAGGGGTCACCTTCGGCCTAATGGCGGGCTACCTGGGCGGCCGTGTCGATACGATTTTGATGCGCCTGGCAGACATTCAGCTGTCATTCTCGACACTTATGGTCGCTATCGTGGTGGGCGCTTTGGTCAAAGCGACCATGGGTAGCGCCTTCTATAGCCAGTACGCGGTGATGATGCTGATTCTGATTATCGGCCTGGCCGAATGGCCTCAGTATGCCCGTACCGTGCGCGCCTCAGTGCTGGCAGAGAAAAACAAAGAGTACGTTGATGCCCCCGCGTGATGGGCCTACGCAGCAAACGGATTATGTTCCGCCACGTGCTGCCCAACACCATGTCACGATATTCGTTATCTCTACCGTGCAGATTGCCAACGCGATTATCTCTGAAGCGGCGCTTTCGTTTCTGGGACTGGGATGCCAGAGACCACCCCTCGCTTGGCTCACTGATCAAATCGGGCTTTGACTACATTCAGTCCGGCTCCTGGTGGATCACCTTGATCCCGGGTGCAGTTCTGGTGGTACTGGTGCTGTCGATCAATCTACTCGGCGATTGGCTGCGTGATGTCATGAACCCACGACTCTACAAAGGCTGAGGACACATGGCACTACTTGAAGTCAACAACCTCGATGTACGCTTTGCGCTGCGCCAGGGTGAAGTGCACGCCCTGCGCGATATCTGTTTCAGCCTTGAGCGCGGTGAGCGCCTGGGTATTGTCGGTGAGTCCGGCGCAGGCAAATCGGTTGCCGCGTTTTCGCTGCTCAACTTGATCGCCAAACGGGCTTTATCGCCGGCGGTACGGTGACGTTTGACGGTCAGGTGCTTAACCGCATGTCTGAGCGTGGCCTGCGTAAAGTACGCGGCAACCGCGTTTCGATGATCTTCCAAGACCCAATGATGACGCTTAATCCGGTGCTCTCCATTGGCGAGCAGATGGTCGAGTGCTTAAAAGCCACCGGCGCATCTCTTCCAAAGAAGCCCGTGCGATCGCCCTGGACAAACTCCAACAGGTGCAAATCCCTTCGCCGGAAACGCGCCTGGATCAGTACCCTCACGAGCTTTCAGGCGGTATGCGTCAGCGGATTATTATTGCCATTGCGCTGCTCCTCGACCGGACATTATCATTGCCGACGAGCCCACCACGGCACTTGATGTGACCATTCAAGCCGAGATCATGGCGCTGCTGCTTGATCTCTGCGAGCAGCACAATGTGGGGCTTATTCTGATCACCCACGACCTGGGCGTGGTCAGCCAGGTCACCCAGCGCATGCTGGTCATGTACGCTGGCCGAGTCATTGAGCAAGGGCCAACACGGGAGATTATCAACGACCCGCAGCACCCTTACACCCAGGGGTTAATCAACGCCCTGCCTCAGATGGCAACGCCGGGTGAAAAGCTCAATCAGATTCGCGGCAGCATGCCGTCACTCTCTAACCTGCCCAGCGGCTGCGCGTTTCATCCGCGCTGCGATTTTATCAATCGTGCCGATGGCCAGCCCGCCCCGCCTGCACCCAGCAGGTGCCTGAATTTGTCGAATCCGGCAATTGCCGTGTGGCGTGTCATATGGTCGCTGAAATGCTCGAAGATCGCCGTTTGAAGAGGAAACCTCATGAGTGCGCACGCTGAGGCTATAACGGACAGCCATAATCCTACTCCACGTCAGAACGAACAGAGCGCTGATTCGCTACTCCAGATTCGCGATCTAAAAAAGCGCTTCTCGCTCTCTGGGGATTTTCTCGATCAGCTGCGCTTTAAGGGCGGTAAGCTGGTCGCCACCAAGAGCACGTTCACGCCATTAATGGTGTGAATCTGGATATCAAACGGTGAAGCGCTGTGCGTGGTCGGTGAGTCGGGCTGCGGTAAGTCCACCGTGGCGCGAACTGTCATGGGGCTGCTGACCCCAACAGAGGGTGAGATTCGCTACGACGGCAACCGCATCGATAACTTAAGCTCGCGCCAACTGCTGCCGTATCGCAAGCGGATGCAGATGATCTTCCAGAACCCTTATGCGTCGCTCAACCCGCGCATGACTATTCAGCAAACCCTGGAAGAACCGCTACGCCTGCACCACCCTGATTGGAAGCGGCCGCAAATTCTCGACAAGGTAGAGGAAGTGATGCGCTCAGTGGGCATCGACCCGGACTGGGGCAAACGCTTTGGCCACGAGTTCTCCGGCGGCCAGCGGCAGCGTATTGCCATTGCCCGCGCCCTGGCCGTTGACCCTGAGTTCATCGTTGCCGACGAGCCTATCTCCGCACTGGACGTCTCGATTCAAGCCCAGGTGCTCAACCTGCTGATGGAAGCCCAGCAAGAGCGCAATCTGACCTACCTGTTCATTACTCACGACCTAGCCGTCGTGGAGCACTTTGGCACCCGCGTGGCGGTGATGTACTTAGGCACGGTGTGTGAAGTTGCCACCACCGCGACACTGTTCGATAAGCCGCGCCACCCCTATACCCAGGCGCTGCTCTCGGCCATTCCACGCTTGAAGGATGACCGGCCCCAGCATATTCGTCTCACCGGCGAAGTGCCGACCCCGGTTAACCTGCCTAGCGGCTGCGTGTTTCATGGCCGCTGCCCCCATGCCAATGCGCGCTGTAAGCAAGAGATCCCCTTGCTGCAAACACAGGATGACGGAACCCGAGTGGCGTGCCACGCTGTTGAGGAGGGACGCCTATGAAGCGGGCGTCGTATTCGATACAGCGACCCCAGGCGCTGAGAGGTAGAGCATGGAAATTCGCTGGCTAGAAGATTTTATCGCCCTGGCCAGAACGCGGCACTTCTCACGCGCAGCAGATGATCAAAACGTTACGCAACCCACCTTCTCCCGGCGGATTAAACTGCTTGAGGAGGAGATGGGCGTAACGCTGATTAATCGTCAAACGCTGCCGCTCTCACTCACCCCGGCCGGGGAGGAGTTTTTGACCCTGTGCGAACAGGTGACCGACCGGGTGCGGCTGACCCGTGACCGGGTGCGCGAAATTAACGCTGGCCAGCAGCGGCGCATTATGGTCGCAGCACCGCAGAGCCTATTGCCGCATTTTTTACCGGAATGGTTGGCGTCTACAGGGTGGCAAGATCGCGTACAGCCGTATTTGCGGGCGACCGGCTGGGTGGCCAATGACTACTTTCAAGCCTTAGCGCGTGCCGAGTGCGACCTGGCTATCTGTTACTGGCCAATTGGGCGCTGCGACCTGGAGATCGACACCAGCGCCTGCAATTATCGTGTGATTGGGCATGAACGGCTGATTCCAGTGACTGGGTTAAACCCAGAGGGAGAACCTCACGCACTGCTGCCTGGCTCGCGCCATCAACCGCTGCCTTGGCTTGCCTACCCCAAGCGTGGGTTGTTGGGGTCTGCGGTTAAAGCACACCTAGCCAGGCTCCCCCAAACCACCTATTTAACTGCACAGAGTGAAAATCTCTACGCGGCCGGTATTAAAGAGCTGGTGCTACTTGGCTACGGCATGAGTTGGCTGCCTGAACGCAACGTCGCGGCAGAGCTTGCTCAAGGCACGCTGGTAAGAGCGGGCGATAGTCGCTGGGATGTGCCCATGGAGCTACGGCTATACCGTCATCAAAATCATCGCCACGCTGAGCTGGATAGCCTATGGAGCGAACTTGCGCCACCCCGTGTATGACCCCCATTTGAGAAACCTTACTTAAGAGAGGGCACAGCTTTGTATGTCAACCACCCTATTTAACCTGCAACGTGAGCATATAGCGCACCTACAGCGTGCTTATTCGGATATTTTGACCGACCACGGGCTCGATAGCCTGGCAATTTACAGTGGCCATGCCAGCACCATTTTGCAGATGACCACGCTCCTCCTTTTCAGGCTTACGGGCATTTCATGCACTGGGTGGGTTTAGCCGATGTGCAGCATAGCTGGCTGATTATTCAGCCGGGAGAGCGCCCCCAGCTCTACTTGTATGCGCCCGCCGACTTTTGGCACTTGCCCACTCAGCTACCCGATGAGCCCTGGGTAGAGGCGTTTGATATCCACTTATGCAGCGAGAAAATCTCCCCACCGCTTTTGGGAAATGCCGCCGTTATTGGCGATATCGAGCGCCTTCCCATCAGCACCCAGCAGGCGCTAAAAGCTGAACATCACCCTGAACGCATAGTGCATGCCCTTGATGAATTACGGCTGTTTAAGACGCCCTATGAGATCGCCTGTATCCGTGAAGCCAACCGTTTAGCGATAGCGGGCCATCAGGCATCCCAGGCCGCCTTTATCGGCGCCGCCGGTGAGCTGGATATTCAGCTGGCGTACTTAGCAGCGAGTCGCCAGCGCGAGTCAAACGTTCCCTACCAAAATATTATTGGTTTAAATGAGCATGCTGGCGTACTGCATTATCAACACTACGACCTTAATGCACCTAAACAGCGCTATAGCTTGCTAGTGGATGCGGGTCGCCGCTTTCGGGGTTACTGCGCCGATATTACCCGCACATACGCTGGCCCCGATGCCCCCGTCGCGTTTGGCGAACTGGTCACCGCCATGCATGGGCTGAAAGATGAGTTAGTCAAAGGCGTAGCCCCAGGCATTAACTTTTTAGCACTGCACGAGCAGATGCATCACCACCTGGGTGAAATATTGGTGGCTAATGATCTGTTTAAAGGCACCGCAGAACAAGCGGTTGCCGAGGGCGTTACGCGGGTATTCTGCCCTCATGGACTGGGCCACTCGCTGGGCCTTCAAGTGCATGATGTGGCCGGGTTACGCCACCCGGATGGCACTCCCGCCCCTGCGCCAGAGCAGCACCCAGCGCTACGGCTGACGCGCACGCTGCGCCCTGGCATGGTCGTTACCATTGAACCTGGGCTCTATTTTATCACCATGCTGCTCGACCCGCTGCGCAACACCTCACTGCCCATTAACTGGCCGTTGGTCGACCAACTCTCATCCTGTGGCGGTATTCGTATCGAAGATAACGTAGCAGTGACAGAGAGCGGCTTTGATAACTTAACACCATAAGCCCTCTGTAACGTCGTGCTAATCGACACTCTACAACGCACTACGCCCGGCTCAAGGCCGGGCGTAGTGATATTTCAGAAGACTTAACAAAGCTAAAACCTAGGCAAAGCTAAAATCCAGTAAAGCTAATGTCTAGTAAAACTTAGAAGCGGTAAGTAACACCACCGCCAATGGTGACGGGTTCGATGTCAACTTCACCACCGACGTTGATGTCTGCGTTCACGTCAGCGTAGCTTGCGTAACCATTGAGCATAATATTATCAGTCACAGCCAGATCAACCCCTACTTGGCCGATCGCGCCGTAGCTTTCATCAACATTCACACCACTCGGCTCACCAGAGAAGCGTGTGTAGTTAAGGCCAGCACCAACGTAAGGCTGTACACGTGAATCCAGGCCACCCATCGGGTAGTAATTCACGAGTAGATTAACAGGTAGACGATCAACACTACCCACATCGCCTAAGGCAGAGGTGTTCAGATCGTGCTCGAACTTCTCAGAGCTGTTGAGTTCAACGCCAACCTTATCAGTAAACAGGTAACCAGCACCAAAAGTGAAGCCGCGAGCGCTCTGCACGTTCAGTGAATCACCATTCAGATTGCCATTACCTGACCCCGTATCCGTTTGGGCAACACCACCACGAACGAATACATCGCCAGCGTTATAAGCGAGAGCCGCTTGGCTTGCCAGTGCGAAACCGGCAGTGATTACAGCAGCAGAAATCAGTTTCATATTACTCATAAGGGTCATCCTCTATGCAGCGCGCAGTTCCTTGCGCTTGGGGATTGCGGTACTTGCTATCCAACTTACCTGTACAGGGTATAGTATACGAACACTGTTTCCAAATTGCTTGTAAAATATTGTTATAAGAAACTGCACCCTGATAGTTTTTCCTATGCGTAAAGTTCTGGCATAAAACTCAGGCATAAAATCCGGGCACAAAAAAAGTCCCCCGAAGGGGACCAGGTGGAGCACGCCAGCTCACTCGGTTTGTTGCTACCAGCCGGTAGCAACGTGGATGAAGAAGGAAAAGAAGCCAGATAGTTAATTACGCCTCTCTATTCACTCATCCTTTGCCATATACACTGCGATCTGCGTGCCAATTTTTTAAATATCATTAAAAATCATATGGTTAATAAAAACCTCTTCACTGACATCAACCTCCGACGCACTGCAGCAAACAAAATGCACCAGCATTGCGCACTTTGAGGCCTTTTTGCATCACAAAGCATCATATGCGTTTGTTTACGCTTCGGAATCCTCAGATTAGTGGTTGGGTGTCACGATGATTTTCACTTGGGCTTTGTCGTTTAGAAGCGCCTCAAAGCCCTCCTCCACGATATCCGCCAGTGGAATGCGCTGGGTCACCATGTCCTCGGCGCGGAAGTAGCCCCGCTGCATCAGTGCCATTACCGCTGGGTAAACATGGCGATAGGCAATAATGCCCTTCATGGTGCGCTCTTTGATGACTAGGTCGTTAGGCTGGAAGCTGGCCTCTCCTTCCCAGATACTCACCACCACCACTTCGCCCCCTTCGTGGGTGCTGTGCAACGCCTGATTCAGCACGTCAGGAATGCCGGTGACTTCAAACGCCACGTCTACCCCGCCACCACTCAAGGCTTGTAGCTTCGTAACCGCATCCTCCTGCTGTGGGTCAACCACAATGGCCCCTAACGCTTCGGCTTTGGCTTTCCGTGAAGGCGCGACCTCAACGGCATATATTTGAGCAGCGCCTGCGGCTTTTAGCGCTTCAATGGTCATCAAGCCAATTGGCCCCGCGCCAAAAACTACCGCGCTATCCCCGGCTTTCAGGCAGCTTTGGCGCACCGCATGCAGCGCTACCGCCGCGGGCTCTACCAGTGCACCCTGCTCGAAGCTGAGGTCATCCGGCAGCTTGTGCACCATATGTTCCCCCATCACGGTGAACTCGGAAAAGCCGCCGCCACCGCCCGAAAGGCCGTGAAAGCCCAGCAAGGGCGTGAGGTTGTAGCGCTCCATCTGATAAGCGCCATCCTTGTTGGGGGAAAGGATCGGCTCAATCGCCACGCGGTCGCCTACCTTCACCCGCGTGACTTTCTCGCCGACCTCTACCACTTCCCCAGCGAACTCATGGCCCATAATGATCGGCGCCTGTTCGCCGCTAATGGGGTGCGGCTTGCCCACCGGAATAAAAATCGGCCCGGCAGCATACTCGTGTAAGTCACTGCCGCAAATACCACAGGCAGCCACTTTCACTTTCACTTCATGGGGGTCGCTCATAGAGGGAACCGAAACTTGCTCAACGCGTAAATCTTTTGCTGCGTACCAAACCGCTGCCTGCATGCTTGACTGACTCATGGGTTACCCTTCCTGTTAAGACGTATGATGAACCGGCTGCAGCCCATAGACAGGCGTTTCCAGCCCCTCCATGCGTGCCTTTAACTGCAGCGCTAAATAGTGTGAGTAGTGCCGCGACTGGTGCAGGTTGCCGCCGTGGAACCACAGCGCCTCTTGCTGGGTGGGTTTCCACATATTACGCAGTTCGCCCTCCCAAGGGCCGGGGTCTTTGGTGGTGTCAGAGCCCAGGCCCCAGCACTTGCCGACTTTATCCGCCACTTCCTGAGAGATAAGCCGCGCCGCCCAGCCATTCATGGAGCCATAGCCGGTGGCGTAGACGATCAAATCTGCCTCTAGCTCACTGCCATCGGTAAGTGTGATGGAGTGGGGGTTAATGCGCTCAATGCCCACACCGCTTCGCAACTTGATATCACCGTTAGCCACCAAGTCGCAGGCGCCTACGTCGATGTAATAACCTGAGCCCCGGCGTAGATACTTCAAAAACAGCCCCGAGTCATCGTCACCGAAATCGAGCAGAAAGCCCGCGTCTTCCAGCTTCTGATAAAACTCGGCGTCGCGCTGTTTGATTGCCTCAAACGCCGGGCGCTGAAAGTCCGGAAGCACCTTGTAGGGGATCGAGGCAAAAATCAGATCAGCCTTGTCGTGGGTTAAGCCATTGGCCACCGCCTCTTCGGAGTAGAGCGGCCCCAGCACTTCCTCCATCAAAGAGTCCGACTTCACAATATGGGTGGATGAACGCTGCAGCATGGTCACATCGGCGTCGTGCTCCCAGAGTGCCGCGGCAATATCGTGAGCAGAGTTATTCGAACCCACAATCACACACTTTTTACCCGCATAAGCATCCGGCCCTGGGTGCTGGCTAGAGTGCTGCTGTTCGCCTGCGAAGCTCTCTGCGCCCGGAAATGTCGGCACATTGGGCATGCCCGACATCCCGGTGGCCATTACCAGCTGTTTCGGGCGTAGCGTGATCTCTTCGCCGTTGCGCTTAACGTTAACCACCCACTCGCCTGCGGCGTCGTCATAACGTGCATTCTGACACTCAGTGGAACTCCAATAATTGAGCTCCATCACTTTTGTGTACATCTCCAGCCAATCGCCCACCTTGTCTTTGGGGGCAAACACCGGCCAGTTTTCAGGGAAAGGAATATAGGGAAGGTGGTCGTACCAGACTGGATCATGCAGGCAGAGCGACTTATAGCGCTTGCGCCAGGAGTCCCCGGCTCGCTCGTTGCGCTCGATAATAATGGTCGGCACGCCCATCTGCTTCAGCCGGGCCCCAAGGCCAATCCCACCTTGGCCTCCACCGATGATCACGCAGTAAGGTTGTTGGGTATAGCCAAGCTCTGCCTCTTCGCGCTCCCGTGACTCTAACCAGGTTTCACGCTGTTTATTGGCCCCGTGCTCAGCTCCTTTGGGCGGTTGTGGTTACGCGGTTCGGGGTAGTCATGAAGCGACTGCATAGTGGTTAGTAGCGTCCAGCATTTGCCGTCTTTTAGACGCAAGTAGCCTTTGCCGCTGGCGACCGCTGTTTCAAAGGTAAACCACGCCTCACTGGTATCGCCGTTCTGGGTAGCTTCGCCTTCTAGCTGCCAGTTCGAAGGACGCACGTTCTCCAGGGTCGCATTGAGCATGGCCTGAATAGCATCTTTTCCCTCACAGGTTTTTAAATTCCAGGTAAAGGTTACAAAGTCGCGCCAGTAGCATTCCTCATTAAATAGCGACAAAACACGCTGAATATCCTGGGCTTGCAGCGCTTTATCAAAATCACTTAGCCACCCTTGGACAATAGCCGTGGCGGTTTGCTGGGTTTGTGCCGGTATCTCGGACATAGTGAGTACTCCATCGTTTGTTATTGTTGAATTGCTGGTGAGACACCCAACTCTAAGCACCCGCCGTGCCAATCATTTCAGATAAACCACAAGCATATGAAAAATATAAATAAATTTAAAAAACAGTTGTCGATTAGGCGTTGCCCAAGGCGTACACCTGTCACATCTAGTTGTAAACAACGTTACAGGTGTAACGCACGACTAACGGCGTAATAGCGCTGCGTTGACACCCACGCCAGAGCGCATAGGCTGGAAGGACAATAACAAGCCCCACGGTGAACCACGCCATGCCCACTCAATCGTCCCTGCCTGCACGGCTGCAATCCGTCCAGCGCCAGCATATCGAGCATATTTTCCAGCTCGGCGAAGGCTTGGAAATGCCCCAGCTACCCGCCCAGCCGACTATTCGACGCTCCTGGCTGCGCTGCCTAAACGAGTACCAACTCGATCCCACCCAGCCACGCCCAGCCCGGGTGGTGCCTCAACAAATCCTGATCGAGCACCGGGAATCCGTGGATGAACTACTGCACGTGGCAAGAGCCGGGTTGACCAGCTTTATCAGCAAATTGCTCAACTAGGCTACGTGCTACTGCTCACCGACCACCGTGGGATAACCGTTGAGTTTCGTGGCGATCCCAACCAAGACCAGCAACTGCGCAAAGCAGGCCTATACCTCGGTGCCGACTGGGACGAACGCTTTGCGGGTACCTGTGCCGTAGGCACCTGCCTGCATGACCGCCAAGCGATTATTTGCCACCGCCAGGAGCACTTCGACGCCTCGCATATTTCGCTTACCTGCACTGCCGCGCCCATCGCCGACCCGCAAGGCAACGTCATGGCCGTACTGGACATCTCCGCGCTGCAATCGCCTACCCAGCATGAGAGTCAAAATTTTAGTCTCTCTCTGGTAACGCTCTACGCGCGCATGATCGAGGACGCCTATTTTCTTCAGCGCTACCGTGACTGCCTGATGGTGCGGCTGGATACCTCACGAGAGTTTGTGCATGTAAACGGGCGCGGACTCATCGCCATTGAAGAGAACGGGCAAGTGATTGCTGCCAACGCAGTGGGTCGTGATCTGATAAGTGAACACCAGCGCCGTTGGCCACCCTGGTCAGCCCATCACACCCCAATGCTGGGGGAGCTATTCGAGTGCGAGATCGCCGATGTACTCAGCATTAATAGCGCCACCGACGATCAACTGCGTGCTTTTCGCGCCAGGGTCGATAACACGATCTACTTTATTAGCCTGCTGGAGCCACGCCGCCCGCGCCCTGCTCAGCAAGCACAACCTCTCGCCTCCAGCCTGCCGGAACCACTAGTACGCCTCGGCGCCGACGACCCCGCCATGCGCAAAGTGCAGAAACTGGCTGAACGGTTGCGCAACGAAGCCAGCGTCAATGTGCTGATTAGCGGAGAAACCGGCACCGGCAAAGAGGTCGTTGCCCGTGCTCTGCATGACAGCGGCAACCGATCTAAAGGCCCCTTTATCGCAGTAAACTGTGCCGCCATTCCCGAAGCGCTGATCGAAAGCGAGCTGTTTGGTTACGAGCCCGGCGCCTTTACCGGCGGGCGCGCCAAAGGCATGCGCGGGCTGATTCCCCAAGCCCACGGCGGCACACTGTTTTTAGATGAAATCGGCGATATGCCGCTGGCCCTGCAAACCCGCCTACTGCGCGTACTGGCCGAGCGAGAAGTGATGCCTCTTGGGGCCAATAAGCCTGAAAAGGTTGATATTCGGGTGATTACCGCCACTCATCGCAATATCGATTCGATGATCCAGCAGGGTGAGTTCCGCGAAGACCTCTATTACCGCCTTAACGGGGCTCAACTGCGCCTGCCCGCGCTACGCGACCGCGCCGATAAGCTCTACGTTATCCGCCGCGTATTTGATGACATCATCCAGGAGCGAGCCTCCAGCCAATCACCGCGCCTGCGGGCCGATGCCATTAGCGCCCTACTAGCTTACGCCTGGCCCGGTAATATCCGTCAGCTAAAGAATGCGCTGGCCTTTGCACTGGCCACCTCAGAAAACGAAGAAATCACCGTTCATGACTTACCTGAGCAGTGCCTAAGCCAACGCATCACTCGGCAAGCAACTCCCCTGCCTGCAGACGCTGGTAGCGACAGCGATCACACATTGCTGGAAATGCTCAAGGAGCAGCACTGGAACATTAGCGCCGTGGCTCGCGCTCTCGGGGTTTCAAGGCCCACGATATACCGGCAAATGCAGCGCCAGGGCATCGTGCCGCCGAATTGGCAGGGGTGATAAAAAGCTACTTCAAAGCTTTTGATTGGGAAATAACTGCAACATATCTTGAGAACACGGTGCGAGGGCAGGTTGAAGCGAGGGTCTTTCGCCATGGATGGCGAAAGTAGCGCCCACGGATGGGTTAACAGCGCCCTCGCGGAAACCTGCACTCGGCACAGTGTTGTGCAGAATGCCAGCTACCACTACCTCTTGGCCTTGAGGGTGACCCTCACGTACACTTGTTTGAATCCGTTTATCCTTTTATAAACCCGCTTTCGACAAGCCGAGGCCCTCCCATGGCGTTTGACTCCACTTCTTCCTATATCGCAACCGATGCGCTTAAGCAGGCGGTGAATGCTGCCGTGGTGCTCGAGCGGCCGCTGTTAATCAAAGGCGAGCCGGGTACCGGCAAAACCCTATTGGCCGAAGAGTTGGCTGAATCTCTCGATACCCAGTTAATTACCTGGCATATCAAATCCAGCACCAAGGCGGCCCAGGGTCTGTACGAGTACGATGCGGTCAGCCGCCTGCGCGATTCACAGCTGGGTGTAGAAGGGGTCGAGAACGTCGCCAACTACATCAAGCCCGGCAAGCTGTGGGAAGCCTTTACCGCCAACGAGCGCGTAGTGTTATTGATCGACGAGATCGACAAGGCCGATATCGAATTCCCCAACGACCTGCTTCAAGAGCTGGATCGTATGGAGTTTCACGTTTACGAAACCGGCGAAACCATACGCGCCGAACAGCGCCCGATTATCATCATCACCTCAAACAACGAAAAAGAGCTGCCAGATGCGTTCCTGCGCCGCTGCTTTTTCCACTACATTGAGTTCCCCGACCGCGAGACCATGCAGGCGATTGTCGATGTGCACTTCCCGGATATCGCCCCCAAGCTGGTCAGCGAGGCCTTAGAGGTATTTTTCGAGCTACGTAAAGCGCCAGGCCTCAAGAAAAAGCCTTCCACATCTGAACTAGTCGACTGGCTCAAGCTACTGATGGCTGACAATATTGCTCAAGAGGCGCTCTACAACCGCGATCCGTCCAAACTTCCACCCATGGCCGGCGCCTTGGTCAAAAACGAGCAGGACACCCAACTGCTGGAACGCCTGGCGTTTATGATCCGTCGCCAAAAAGGCACAGGCCGCTAAGCCATGTTTATTGGCCTATTCGAAACACTAAAGCGTGCGGGCGTTCCGGTATCGCTACGTGAGCTGCTGGATCTTCACGCCGTGGTGGAACGCGGTGTGGTGTTCGCCGATATGGAAGCCTTCTATCAGGTGGCCCGCACGGTGATGGTCAAAGACGAACGCCACTTTGACCGCTTTGATCGTGCCTTTGCCGCCTGGTTTAAAGGCCTGGAGGACATGGACGCCGCCATTGAAGCGCTGATCCCCGATGACTGGCTACGCCGGGAATTTGAGAAGCAGCTAACGGATGAAGAGAAAGCCAAGATCGAATCCCTGGGCGGCCTCGAAGAACTCATTGAGACGTTCAAAAAACGCCTGGAGGAGCAAAAAGAGCGCCACGCGGGCGGCAATAAATGGATCGGCACCGGCGGCACCAGCCCCTTTGGCGCCTACGGCTACAACCCGGAAGGCATTCGCATTGGTCAGGATGGCTCCCGCCACCGCCGCGCCACCAAGGTCTGGGACGAGCGACGCTTCCGCGATTACGATGATTCTCTGGAATTAGGCACGCGCAATATCAAAATGGCGCTGCGTCGCCTGCGCAAGTTTGCCCGCCAAGGGGCGCTAGATGAGTTTGACGTGGATAGCACTATTCGCGAAACTGCCAAGGACGCCGGGCTACTCAACGTTCAGATGCGCCCGGAGCGCCATAACGCCGTTAAAGTGCTGCTATTTTTGGATGTGGGCGGCTCGATGGATGATCATATTCGCGTCTGCGAAGAACTGTTCTCTGCCGCCCGTTCAGAGTTCAAGCATCTTGAGCACTACTACTTTCATAACTGCCTTTACGAAGGGGTTTGGCGAAACAATATGCGTCGGGGTAACGAGCGGATCCCGACCATGGATGTTTTGCACACCTACGGTGCGGATTACCAGGTCGTGATTGTCGGTGACGCGGCCATGTCGCCCTATGAGGTCACCCACCCCGGCGGTAGCGTAGAGCACTTTAACGACGAAGCGGGCGGCGTGTGGCTGAAGCGTTTATGCGAAACGTTTCCCCGCCTGGCGTGGCTTAACCCGATGCCACCCCGGGCATGGGAGTACACTACTCTACTCAACTAATCCGCGAGATCATTGATGACCGCATGTACCCCATGACCATGGAGGGTTTGGAAACCGCCATGCGCGAGCTAGCAAAGAAGTAGTCTGATTATCTGGCCATGCGCGTCAGCACGTCGTGGTGAGTCAGCTTGCGATGCAAAATGGCCATCACGATGTGCCCTACGATCAACGCTAACAATGTCCAGCCTAGCTCACCGTGGAGCAAACCGCCCAGATCTGTCATCCAGGTGATTTCCTCGCCTTCAAAACCTGACATCAGCGTAAAGCCAAACACCTCAAGCGAGCGGCCCGAACCGTACTGGCGAATAAGCGCAATCGTCGGAATCACCATCATCAAGCCGTAGAGGGCAAGATGGCCCAACTTTGCCATAACGCTCACCGATGGCGGGCGGCGCGATGCATTGGCCAACGCCCATATCGCTCTCAGTACGACTAAGGTCAGTAGCAATACACCCACTGGGTAATGGGTTCCCCAGAAGAACTCTTCAAAGGGTGTGTCCGGAAAAAGCCAGTGCGCCGTGGCACTCGTAAACTGCCAAGCAAACAGTAGCGCCATCCCCCAATGCAACAAGCGGCTAATCGCACCGTAACGTTGACTGTTATCCATTATCGGTAATGCCATGCAGCTTCTCCCTTCTTTTAATAAGCTAGTCGTGATGCTTATTTTATAGGGGCAACACGTAAATAACATGGCAACAACGTGCAACTTAGTTGCACAAACTGGAACGCAGCGTTTCCTAAGGGCTATTAAAGCGACTGCGGGAAATCGTTTAAGCCCTTCAAAAATGCCTGTTTGGCCGTTTCAAACGCCTTAGGGTCATGTTTAAAGCGACGCAGGATAAGCGCTTCATCCAACACTAGGGTAGGCGCTAATTCGCGAATACTCTTGGCAGGGTGGCGAGCGCCCAAGCCAATACGCTTTCCATCCACCCCGCCGAACCAGCGCTTAATGCCACTTTTTTGATAGAACGCTTCTCGTTCGGCGTTATCCACTTCGACACGTAGCGGCGCTTTCAGAGTAAGTTCGCTGATTAACCGCTGCTGGGCATCTGCCTGGTCAAGCGCGCAGGCGTGAGTCACCGTCATGCCCTCGCCCTCCTCGTCCAGCACTAGTAGTGCCAGCGCTTGAGGTTTACCCTGTCTATCAACAGCAGCAAACAGCCGCGCTGCTTCTTGCGGAAAAAACACACTGCAGGTGCCGGTGAACACGACCAGCGGCGTAAGACCCGCCTCTTGTCCGTAAACCTCAGCGCATAATCGCGCCAGACAGGCGTTGCGCTGGGCCTCTGCGTTAACGTGTACGACCTTCATTTGAATCATCCTCACCGACTAAAAACCCGCAAGCCTAGAGCAAACATCACCGTTTTGACAGCGCGACGTGCCTCACCACGACGTCCATTCATTTTTACTGATACTGAACACTACTGTTAACAATCTGTCGAAAAGAACTGTAAGTGTGAACATCACCTAGAAGGAGCTAGTATGCCCACCTTTATGAATGACCCTACCATGCCCACACCAAGCTTCCCCGGTAGCCACATGGTAGTCGATGATCACTATGTGTTTATTTCAGGACTGACCGTTGGCGATCTCTCTAACGGCCACGCAGTCAAAGGCGACGTTAAAGAAGAGACTCGCCTTGTGATGCGCGCACTATCGCGCATGCTTGAAATGGAAGGCGGCAGCTTAGCGGATATAGTGCGGGTGGATATCCACCTCACGGATCTACACGCTATCCAAGACATGGACACTGTTTACGCGGAGTACTTTGAACCTGGCCGCTACCCTGCCCGCACCTGCACCGAATCCCCTAACCTCTACGGCGGAAGCAGTATTGAAATCACTGTGATGGCGAAGCGCCCGCATCAATCAGCGCAATAACCGCCTCAATGTCGATATGGGCTTCCAGCATATCGGCTAAACGGTCAAGCTCACGTTCTCGGTGAGCTTGATAATCGCTCTGCTCTCCATTAACGAGTCCCAACTGCTTCAGTAGGGCTTGGCAGGCCTCCGGTGGTCAAATAACCCGTGCAGGTAAGTACCGATTATTTGGCCATCCTCACTGACGGCGCCTTCTGGTCGGCCTTCTATGTCAAATAATGGCGCGTTAAGCGCCTGCCCTTCACTTACGCCGTTATGAATTTCATATCCGGTGACGGTTACCCCTTCAGCAACGGTCACGCCGCGAACATTGCGTAGCTTTTTGCCTGCCACCATTCGGGTGGTCAGCGGCAACAAGCCCAAGCCCGCCACTTTTACTGGCTTACCCTCCAGGCCATCAGGGTCATCCACCCATTCGCCCAGCATTTGAAAGCCACCGCAAATACCTAACACCTTGCCGCCGTAGCGCAGGTGGCGCTGAATGGCATTATCCCAGCCCTGTTGCTTTAACCACGCCAGTCGCTTGCGGTACTTTTACTGCCGGGCAGCATAATCACATCGGCGGCAGGAATCGGCTGGTCGGCCCGGATAAACGACAACGAGACCTGGGGATGTAACCGCAGGGGGTCAAAGTCAGTGTGATTACTGATGCGCGGTAGCGCGGGAACGATCACCTTAAGCGTCTGGCTGGCTTTTTCGCCTTGGGTTAAGCCAATGCTGTCTTCTGCATCGAGTACCAGCCCCTGCAGATAAGGCAATGTTCCAAACACGGGTTTTCCAGTGCGCTCCTCCAACCATTCGAGCCCAGGATTGAGCAGTGCAATATCACCCCGAAAGCGGTTGATAATAAAACCCTTGGTGCGCGCCTGTTCGCTCTCGCTCAACAGCGCCAGCGTACCTACCAGTTGGGCAAATACCCCACCGCGGTCAATATCGCCCACCAGTATCACTGAACAGTCAGCCGCTTCGGCAAAGCCCATATTGGCGATATCGCCTTTACGCAAATTGATTTCAGCCGGGCTGCCCGCGCCTTCGGCAATAATCACATCAAAGCGGCTTTCTAACGCATGCCACGCGGCCATTACACTCTCTTTGGCGGTGCGTTTAAAAGCGTGGTAATCCAGGGCATCCATATGACCATGTACCTTGCCGCGCAAAATCACCTGGGCGCCACGATCGGTTTCCGGCTTTAACAGTACCGGGTTCATACACTGTGGGGCGCTAAATAGCAGGCTTGCGCCTGTAACGCCGTGGAACGGCCAATCTCGCCGCCGTCCTCAGTCACGGCGCTATTCAATGCCATATTCTGGGGTTTAAATGGCGCCACCGATACTCCACGCCTTGCCAGCGCGCGGCAAAGGGCAGCCACCACAGTGCTTTTACCCGCATCCGAGGTGGTGCCTTGAATCATCAGTGTAGCCATAAAGAAGTCTCGTCCAGGTGAACAAGAGCGAGACTTTAGCGGGAGGGGCTAAGCGGTGCAATGTGTTCAATCTCCGCTTAAGCACGCTGCTGCCCTTAATAATCAAAATACTTTTTATTGCCATCAATTCGTCATACGCCATCTTTAGGCTGATACCTAATAAATGAGATCGATCTCATTCATTGCATTAATGACAGGTATTCACATGGCAGATTTACTCAGTGTAGCCAAACTCGCAGGAGTCTCTCGGGCAACCGCGGCGCGGGCTTTTTCAAGCCCCGACTTGGTACGACCCGCTACCCGAGAACGCGTTTTTAACGCTGCACAGCAGCTGGCGTTTAGGCCGAATAAAGTCGCACAGCAGCTGCGCTCGCAAGCCACCCAGATGATTGGCGTGATGGTGCCCAGCCTTGATAACCCGGTGTTTGCCGAGCAGCTACAAGCCATGGAAGTGGCTGCCCGTGCGTCTGGTTACTCACTGATCGTGACCACCAGCGAATACTCGCCCAGCCGCGAGGGTGACATTGTTGAGGAGATGCTGCGCCAGCGCGTGGACGGCTTAGTGCTTACCGTGGCTGAAGCGGATAGCAGCGCCGTGCTGGAGAAGCTGCGTTTGGAAAAGACGCCCTGCTTACTGGTCTACAACCCACCCGGTAATAGTGGTTTCCCCTCAATCGGCGTCGATAACCGTGCCGCCAGCGCTGATGCCACCCGCCACTTAATCACCCTGGGTCATGAGCGAATTGGCATGGTTGCTGGCCCGTTGCTCCAGTCAGACCGAGCCCAACAGCGCTTTGAGGGTTACTGCCTCGCTATGCGCAAGGCCGGCCTGATCGCCCGCCCACTGGTTGAGATGGCGCGCCATACCCAAGCTGACCTGGCAAGCCTAACACCAGCACTGCAAGGGCCAGACTCTCTAAGTGCGGTGATTTGTACCAATGACCTGCTCGCCATCAGCCTGATGGGCGAACTGCAACGCGCAGGCTTTAGCGTGCCTGGCGACCTTTCCGTGATGGGCTTTGATGGTATTGCCTTAGGCAAGCATCTATATCCATCGCTCTGCACCATTGAGCAGCCTCGCGCCGAGATCGGGCGCGCGGCGGTTCACACCTTGCTAACCATGATTCGGGGAGAAGAATGCACACCTGCTCCCCTGCCCCACGCACTGCGTAAGGGCGAAAGTGTCGGAATCCCGACATCCCGTAAGTCCACGTTAAGCACTTCCTAGAGGAACACGGTATGAGTCTTAAACGCATGAACCTTAAGCGTCTTTATCAAGCGTTGTTGGCCACGGCTGTTATCAGTGCGTCAGGGGTCGCCACTGCCCAGTCAGGCGACAACGCTATCTGCTACAACTGCCCGCCTGAGTGGGCGGACTGGGGCACTCAGTTGCGTTTGATCGAACAGGAGACCGGCATTCGCGTGCCGCAGGACAATAAAAATTCCGGCCAGTCATTAGCTCAGTTAGTTGCCGAAGCCAGTAGCCCGGTGGCCGATGTCGTTTACTACGGGGTGACCTTCGGCATTCAAGCCATGGAAGAGGACGTAGTGACGCCCTACCAGCCCGAACACTGGGATGAGATTCCTGAAGGTCTAAAAGACCCCGAAGGCAACTGGTTTGCCATTCACTCTGGCACCCTCGGTTTTATGGTCAACGTTGATGCCTTGGATGGCGCGCCGGTGCCCACTTCCTGGGAAGATCTGCTCAAGCCCGAGTATCGCGGCATGGTGGGTTACCTTGACCCGGCCAGCGCCTTTGTTGGCTACGTCGGTGCTGTGGCGGTCAACCTAGCCATGGGTGGCGATCTTAATGACTTCACTCCGGCGATCGACTACTTCAATCAGCTCGCCGACAACGACCCGATTGTGCCCAAGCAAACCAGCTACGCTCGAGTACTTTCTGGTGAGATCCCGATTCTTCTCGATTACGACTTCAACGCTTACCGCGCACGCCATAGCGATGGTGCCAACGTAGAGTTTGTGATTCCCGAGGAGGGCAGCGTGGTAGTGCCCTATGTTATGAGCCTGGTAAAAGATGGCCCTAACCCCGAAAACGGTCAGCAAGTGCTTGATTTCGTGCTCTCTGACCAAGGCCAAGCGGTATGGGCAGATGCTTATCTACGTCCCGTGCGTGCCAGCGCCATTTCCCCTGAAGCACGCGAAGTCTTTCTGCCCGATAGCGAGTATGCCCGCGCCGAAGCACTTGACTACCCCGCTATGGCGGCTGCTCAACGTAGCTTCTCTGAGCGGTATCTGTCGGAGGTTCGTTAATCATGACAGCGGCATCCAAGCAGCCCTCCGGGCTGCTTCTTACGTTAATAGTCGTCAGATCATGGTGGGGCCCGCGCGTCGAAAAAGCCTTATCGCAATGCTTGCCTTACTGCCTGCCCTGGTGATTTTCTGCGCCTTTTGGCTACTGCCTTTTTCGCGTCTGATCATGATGGGCGCCGAGCCTGATCCGAGCAGTGGTATTAGCGCCTACCTGACCATTCTTACCCATCGTCAGTACTTAATTAGTCTAGCGACCACCGTGGGTCTCTCGCTGGTAGTGTCACTGGTAGCGGTTGCCATTGCGGGCGTTGCCGGTTTTTTTCTCGCCCGTCAGCGCTTTTTTGGCAAATCCATACTAGTGGCTATCCTCACCTTTCCGCTGGCTTTTCCAGGCGTGGTGGTGGGCTTTTTGGTCATCATGCTGGGGGACGCCAAGGCGCCTTGGCGCAGACCAGCCTGTGGCTGTTTGGCGAGCGTTGGATGTTCGCTTACTCACTGGCCGGACTCTTTATTGGCTACCTCTACTTCTCCATTCCTCGTGTTATTACCACGGTGATGGCAGCCTGCGACAACCTGGATCAAAGCCTTGAAGAGGCAGCTCGCTCGTTAGGCGCTAACACCTGGCAGGTCACCAAAGACGTTATCGTGCCCGGCATTGCACCCGCGCTGCTCTCAACCGGTGCCATCTGCTTTGCCACCAGTATGGGCGCCTTTGGTACGGCGTTTACCCTGGGCACGCAGTTGAGCATTCTACCGCTCAATATCTACGGCGAATTCACCAACTACGCTAACTTCGCCATGGCAGCCGCGCTTTCAGTGGTATTGGGCGTGATCACCTGGATGGCATTGAGTCTTGCCCGCAGGCTGGCTGGCGGCAACTTGGGAGCCTCGGTATGAAATCTCGCCTACGCTTCACGCTGCAATTGGGCTTCACCCTGCTGGTGTGCCTGTTCATGATCGTGCCCGTCGCCATGTCGGTCATGGCGGGGCTGACCGAAAACTACTTTGTCGGCCTTGAGAGTGGCCTGACCCTGCGCTGGGTGGATGAGGTGTGGCAGCTCTACGCCGATACCATCTGGCTCTCAATTAAACTGGCGCTGGCCTGCTTATTGATCACTATCCTGATTGGCGTACCCGCCGCCTATGGCCTGCTGCGCAGCCGTCGCCGCTGGGCCAATGCGCTTGAAGAACTCCTACTGCTACCAGTTGCCGTGCCTGGGCTGGCCACCGCGCTTGCCCTACTGCTTGCCTATGGCAGCTACCGTGAATTTCGTGGCAGCTGGCTATTTATTCTTGTTGGCCATGTGCTGTTTACCTTGCCCTTTATGGTGCGCGCAGTGCTCTCCGTGATGCAAACCGCCAAGCTTCCCCAACTGGAAGAAGCCGCCGCCAGCTTAGGCGCCAGTTTTCGGCAACGCTTTTTCGGGGTGGTCATCCCCAACTGTATGAGCGGTATTTTGGCGGGGGCGCTGATGGTGGTCACCCTATCGATCGGTGAATTCAACATTACCTGGATGCTGCATACCCCATTAACCAAAACGCTACCGGTCGGCTTAGCCGACAGCTATGCCTCGATGCGCCTTGAAATCGGCTCAGCCTACACGCTGATATTTCTGGTGATGGTGGTGCCCTTGCTAGTGGCGATTCAGTGGGCAGGCCGACTCACCGAGCAGCGCCGCTAAGTTTTATTATTTGAGAATCCGTTATGAGTTCATCTGTCAGCATTACGCTACACCAATGCAGCCGCACCTTCGCTGGCGGCAACACAGCGCTCCAGCCGCTTGATTTACAGGTCGATGCGGGCGAAACCCTGGTACTGCTGGGCCCTTCCGGCTGCGGTAAAACCACCACCCTGCGCATTATTAGCGGCCTGGAAAGCCCCGACAAAGGCGGGCAAGTGCTGTTTGGCGAGCGCGATGTCACTGCCCTGCCAATCGAGAAGCGCGACGTAGGGATGGTGTTTCAAAACTATGCGTTATTTCCCAACATGAGCGTTGCCGACAACATTGCCTACGGCTTGAAAATACAGCGTTTGCCACGGGCAGAAATTGCCCAAAGGCTTGACGAAATCATGCGCATGGTCGACTTACAAGGCTTTGGCGATCGGCGCATCGACGCCCTCTCCGGCGGGCAGAAGCAGCGCGTCGCCCTCGCCCGCCATCGCCGTGCGCCCCAAGGTACTGCTGTTTGACGAGCCATTGGCGGCCCTCGACGCTAAACTGCGCGACCGCCTACGCATCGAGATTGGCCAACTGCTGCGTGAATTGGGCACTACTGCGGTCTACGTCACCCACGATCAAGACGAGGCGATGGCCTTGGGTGACCGCATCGCGGTAATGCAAGCCGGACGCATTGCGCAGTTGGGCACGCCCCAAGAGATTTACCACCAGCCAGCCAATGCCTTTGTGGCCGATTTTATTGGCGCGGTTAACTGCCTGGACGTGATCGGCAGCCGAGAAGAGGGAAGGTTGTTGGTACATGGTGGGGAACTCTCTGCCTCTCACTTGCTGGGCGCACCTACGGTCTACTGCCGACCAGAAGATATTCAGGTAGTGCCGCTTGACCAAGCCGATGTAAGAGGTACTGTAGTGCAAAGCATTTTCCTAGGGCAGAGCCAACGCCTAATGGTCGATACTGGCGACGCCTCACCACTCCAGATTGAGGCTCCTTCTCGCCAGCAGTGGCCAAACGGTACCGCGATTGGCCTGGCACTCCCCTCCCGCGTGCTTTTTCACCCAGATAAGCCCACTGCCCCGGTTGATGCCAAGGAGGCGGCCAATGGCTGATCAAGGTTTGAACATTCAAAAAGCCCCTCATGCCCAGCAATGCCTTATCGCCCAGATTAGCGATCCGCACATCAAGGCGGGCGGTAAACTCTCTTACCGCCAGGTGGACACCGCCAGTGCGCTGCGCCAGGCAATCAGCACGCTCAATCACCTAGCACCGCGGCCCGACCTGGTGCTGATTAGCGGTGACTTGGTGGATTTTGGCCACCCCGACGAGTACGCCACCTTTAAGCAAATCCTGGCCGACCTGACGCTTCCGGTGTACTTGATACCTGGCAATCATGATGACCGCGAGCCTCTGCGCGCCGCCTTTCCCGAGCACCGTTATCTGTTTCAGCACCGCGACTATTTACACTGGGTCGTGGATGACTACCCGGTACGCCTAGTGGGGCTCGACTCATCGGTGCCGGACAAACCTCATGGGGAGCTAAGCGATGAGAGCCTGGCGTGGTTGGATACGACGCTGGCGGAGCAGCCCGATAAACCGACGCTGGTCATGGTGCATCACCACCCGTTCGTGAGTGGCATCGACCATATGGATCGCCAGCCGCTGAAGCGACCAGAGGCGCTCGCCGACGTCATTGGCAAGCACCCCCAGGTCGATCGCGTGCTCTGCGGGCACCTACACCGTTCGATCCAAGCGCGCTTTGCTAATACTCTGGCGATGAGCTGCCCTGGGGTTTCCCATCAGGTTAGCCTGGATCTCACTCCAGACGGCCCCGCGCACTTCCAGCTAGAGCCTCCCGGTTACCTGTTGCATCAGTGGTCGGCGGCTAACGGCATGGTGACTCACCAAGGGTTTATTGAGCGCTACCCTGGCCCTTTCCCGTTTTATGATGCTAATGGGCTGATTGATTAGGTCGTTAAACTGGGGGCGAGCGCTGCGCTGTCTGTGTTAGCCAGCGCCAGCTCCCAGGCTTGTACCATCTGCTTTTTCTCTAATCCCCAACGGTAGCCGCCAAGCGCGCCGCTTTGTTGAATCACCCGATGGCAGGGGATCCATAGCGCGATGGGATTAGCCCCCACCGCATTGCCCACTGCTCGGGACGATTTAGGTGATCCCAGCGCCTGAGCAATATGGGAATAGCTGGCAAATTGCCCCTCGGGGATCGTTAACAGCGCTCGCCAAACCGCTATTTGGAAGTTGGTGCCAGTGACGTGTAGCGAGACAGCGGTAGCCCCCTCTTCAGGCTCAGTAAACAGCCTTTCCACCGCATAGCGAGTGGACGCAGTGTTATGTTGAAAGGTGCTGCGCGGCCACTCCTTGGCCAACCTTGCCAGTAACTCCTCCGAATTAGTCATATCGACAAACCCCATTCGGCAGATACCCCGGGGCGTTACCGCGACGAATAGGCGACCTAAAGGTGTTTCGTGAACGCCATAAGCGATCTCCACTCCTTCACCCTGGCGCTTATACTCGCCGGGCGTGACCGCCTCTAACTGAACAAAGTGGTCGTAAAGCCGCGAGCCACCGCTCAGCCCAAGGGTATGGGCGATATCCAGCAAAGAAGTGGACGAATGCATCAACTGCTTACC
Organism: Halomonas sp. PA16-9; assembly: GCF_009728585.1. NCBI lineage: Bacteria > Pseudomonadati > Pseudomonadota > Gammaproteobacteria > Oceanospirillales > Halomonadaceae > Halomonas > Halomonas sp. PA16-9. The sequence goes on from NZ_CP040451.1 coordinate 3,048,978, forward strand.
GCGCTCTAAGGTGAGTGCCTGCAAAAAGCGTTTGGGACTAATCCCCGCATAGCGACAAAACAGCCGCTGGAAGTGGAAGGCACTCAAATGAACATGAGCAGCTACCGTTTCCAGGTTGGGCTGTTCCGCCGCATGAGCCACCATATAGGCCATGGCTTTTTCGATACGCTCATAGTCATTCATTGGGTTATCTCTCTGGCCGTCGGGGTCGGGGCTGCTTAGTTCCTTTCAGCCTAAGCCTTCACGGGCGAGCTGCCGACCCGAATCTTGCGCACTGGCGGGTGTTCAGACAGTTTATGTTTAAAAGAGACGCTATGTTTAACAGACATTTCCACTCGTTTTCGCTAGGGTAATGCCCCGCCTCCATTGACGGTACACGATACGCCCATGCAAGACTTGATCAATGACATTGCCGCAGCCATGGTAAACGCCGAAGAACGCGGTAAGGTCGCAGACTATATTCCCGAGCTTGGCCATGTTGACCCACAGCAGTTTGCCATTTCGCTCGCCACGGTGGATGGCAAAGTGTACTCGGCGGGTTGTGCTACCACGCCCTTCTCGATTCAGAGTATCTCGAAAGTATTTACGCTGACCATTGCACTAGGGCAAGTGGGTGATTCGCTGTGGTCAAAAGTAGGCCGCGAGCCCTCAGGGATCCCTTCAACTCCATCGTGCAACTAGAGCATGAAAGCGGCAAACCGCGTAACCCGTTTATCAATGCCGGGGCCATTGCGGTAGTCGATGCGATCATGATGGGCCACGAGCCCAAAGAGACACTTGGCGAGATTCTTAGCTTTGTGCGCTATATCGCCGATGACGACAGCATTTACTTCGACCACGCGGTGGCCGCTTCAGAAATGGCCCACCGCGACCGCAACGCCTCACTGGCGCACTTTATGAAAGCCTTTGGCCGCCTACGCCATGATGTCGATAAGGTGCTAGGCACCTATTTTCACCAGTGCGCTATCGCCATGAGCTGTGAGCAGTTGGCCCATGCCGGGCTATTTTTGGCCTCGGATGGTATCAACAAACCCAGTGGCATTCGCGTGGTAGCCCCCCAGCGCGCACGGCGTATCAATTCACTAATGATGATGTGCGGGCACTACGACGCCTCGGGAGAGTTCGCATTTCGCGTCGGCCTGCCTGGCAAAAGTGGCGTGGGCGGTGGCATTCTGGCGATTGCACCCGGCCATGGCTCCATCGCAGTTTGGTCGCCGGGGCTGGATGCCTACGGCAACAGTTTTCTGGGCACCCAGGCGCTCGAAATGTTTGTGCAGCGCACCGGCTGGTCGGTTTTTGGGCATTAGCAGGGCAACGCTTTAAGCAACGATCTCAATTTTGTTCAATACCGCCCACAAGCGCTACTGCATTCTCCTTGCATTATCTGAGGAGAATGACAATGAGCGCTTCACCCCTGCTATCTTTGCTGCTACCCATGTCCGCCTTTGCCCTCGCAGCGTCTATTTCGCCGGGGCCGGTCAACATCGTTTGTTTGAGTAGCGGTACGCACTACCCTATTGCTAAAGGGCTTGTTTTTGTAACCGGCGCCACGCTCGGGTTTATCGCGCTATTTTTAGCCATCGGCGCGGGGCTTTACTCCCTGCTGAATGTGCTGCCGCTGCTGGAAGAGTTTTTGCGCTGGGCAGGCATTCTGTTTTTACTCTATCTCAGCTATCAACTTTTACAGCACGATGGGCGCTTGCAGGAGCGAGGCGGCGTCAAAGCGCCAGGGTTTATGACAGGTGCCATGATGCAGTGGCTCAACCCCAAGGCGTGGCTGGCGTCTGCCGCTGGCATTGGCGCCTACACCACTGCTAATGAGCCCCATCTGCTATGGCTGTTCGCCGGCCTCTATCTGCCTATTTGCTGGCTATCGCTGGCCAGTTGGGTATATGCAGGCGCTTTTCTGAAACGCTATGTTCATCGTCCGATTGTCTTACTGACGATTAACCGCGCACTCGCTATCTGCCTGGCGGCTAGCGCTATTGTCTTACTGGTTGAGTAGCGGGTAGCGGTACTGGTTGGGTGTCGCTGCTACCAGCCGCTTGAACGTCCTTTGAAAGTGGGGCTGGTCATTAAAGCCAGCGTTCAAAGCCGCCTCAACGATAGGTTGCCCTTGTTTTAACGCTTGCTGCCCCAGCTGAATGCGCTGATTAATCAGGTAAGCATGGGGTGTTAGTCCGAAGTGCTGTTTAAAGGCGCGAATCAGGTGCCCAGCACTATAGCCGGACTGCTCACATAGGCGTTCTAGCGATATATCAGCGCTACAATTGGCACGCAAATAGGCCGCGACCTGTTCTAGCGCACTGGGCGCTTGGGGCAATACCGCGGGGGATTCCTGAGCAAGCACTTGCATCATGATGGACAAGTATTCGACTAGCGCCGTTTGCTTATCGCTAATCTCGCGATGTTCATCCAGCAAACAAGCAGCCATATCGCAGTACCCGGCATAAAGCGCTGGCTGGGTAATGACGGCGGTGGCGATATCTTGCCAATACGGCGTATTCAACAGGCCCAATTGGTAACGCAATTCACTCAGCCACTCGGTATCGACGTAGAGCATCATGTACGCCCAGGGCTGGTTCTCGATGGGGTTGCAGGCATGCACCCAGTAGGGGTTCATCATAACGATGTCACCCGCTAATCTGATGCGTCGCATCGCGATAGCAAAAAGTGCTTTTACCTGCGGTAATGGCCCCCAGCGACCAATGCGTATGGCTGTGCGGCGCATAGCAAACTTGTCGCGCGTCGCTAATCTTGCGCAGCTCCACATAGGGCATACGCGCATCGCGCCAGAAGATAGGTGACGAAATGGTACTCATGCTCTGCTCGCAATAGTTAAAAATAGCGATTCATTACCTACGCTGAACAATAGCACAGCACAAGCACAGTATGGGCCGCTATACTGCTCTATACGCTAGATTGCATAGGAATGCGCAACGCCATATTAGTCAGGAGGACGCCATGGCCAACAGTATGAAAAACCGCAACCACTGGGATGCGATTACCCTTTATGCCCGCATGGGTTATGCCTCCCGCGGCATTGTGTATGTATTAGTGGGTAGCCTAGCAGCGCTGGCAGCATTTGGACAAGGCGGCCAAACAGAAGGCAGTCGTGGCGCCTTAGAACGTTTGCTCACCGCTCCCTTCGGTAAAGTCTTGTTAGCCATTATGGCCATCGGCTTGGTGGGCTACGCTATGTGGCGAATCATCCAGGCGGTTAAAGACACTGACCATCACGGCAACGGCGCCAAGGGGCTGGCAATTCGTGCGGGCTTATTGGCGAGCGCCATTACCCACACGTTGTTGTCTTTTTTTGCCGCCACGCTCATCTTTCAATTTGCGGGCTCTTCAGGTGATTCTGGTGGCGGTTCGCAAGGTGTCGCGGGCTGGCTGATGCAGCAGCCTTTCGGGCGCTGGCTGGTCGCTGGGGTTGGCCTAATCATGATAGGGGTAGGTATGGCCCACGCGCTTAAAGGCTACAAGGCCAAATTCGACAAACACTTCGCTATGCCACCACAAACGCAACAATGGGCCTACCCTATTTGCCGTTTCGGCTTAGTGATTCGTGGTGCTGTGTTTGTGATCGTGGGTAGCTTTTTTATCATCGCCGCTTATCAAATCAATCCCAATCAAGCAGGCGGTATGAGCGAGGTGTTTAGCACCCTGCGAAGCCAGCCCTTCGGTCAGTGGTTGCTTGGTTTTGTCGCGCTGGGACTTTTTGCGTTTGGCCTTTACAGCCTATTAGCGGCTGTCTATCGCCGCATTAATCCCGAAGTGTAAGACCTGCATGGCCATAACATCCAAATGCACTAAGTAGTGGTTTGAGCGCATTAACCGCTCGAAGAATATGCTGTGTCTACTCGCCACCCTCTCCTTTCTGGAGACTATTCTTCTGTCCATTCCTATTGAACTGGTATTGACACTCCTGTTGCTGGTGGTGTAAGCCGTGAATCGGTGGCAACCAGCTAAATACCGTAATCTCGCTCGACTTTGGCGATACGGGTTTTGAAGTGCTGGTACCACTGCTGATGGCCTAGCCGCTGAGCTTCTTGATGCTCAGCATGGGCTTTCCACGCTTTAATAGATGCCAAATCGGCCCAGTAAGAAACTGTTACACCCACCTCATTACGGGCAGACTCCACCCCTAAAAACCCCGGCTGCTGTGCTGCAAGCTCAACCATTCTTGCGGCCATTGCGTCATAGCCGTTATCGACCTCGGTGCGTAGTGAAGTGAAAATAACGGCGTAGTAAGGCGGTTCAAGGGTAGTGGCAATCAGGGACATGGCATCACCGGGATCCTTGGATCAGAGGCTTCGAAGCATATCCCATGAAACAAAAAATGTATTCAGGGAGCCCACTGCCAGTTGCTGCCAAACCGTACCACAGGCAGTGGGAAGAGCTGTGAGCCTAGGCGTCATCCTGCGCCTTACCAGGCGTCGCTGCCGTATGCTTGGCTTTCATATCCTTGAACGCTTCCATAATGTCCATTGGTAATGGGAAGACAATGGTTGACGCGTTTTTATTGCTCATGTCGCTCATGGTTTGCAGGTAGCGCAGTTGCAGCGCGGCAGAGTTTTCCTGCATGACATTGGCCGCCTCGACCAGTTTCTTGGATGCTTGCAGTTCCCCTTCGGCGTGAATCACCTTAGCGCGACGCTCACGCTCCGCCTCTGCCTGGCGCGCAATGGCGCGAATCATGCTCTCATCCAAATCTACATGCTTAATTTCAACATTGGCGACCTTGATACCCCACGCTTCGGTTTGGGTATCGATGATTTCCTGGATATCGTCGTTGAGCTTATCGCGCTCGGAAAGCATCTCATCCAGATCATGCTTACCCAGCACGGAGCGCAAAGTGGTCTGCGCCAGTTGACTGGTCGCCTGGGTAAAATTCTCGACTTGAATGATTGCCTTTTCTGGATCGACGACGCGGAAAAAAGCACCGCATTAACTTTAACGGTGACGTTATCCTGAGAGATTACGTCCTGTTCCGGCACATCCATGGTAATGACGCGCAGATCCACCACCTCCATCTTCTGAATGGCGGGGATCACAATGACTAGCCCAGGCCCTTTCACTATCTGATAACGCCCCAGAAAGAACACTACGCCGCGTTTATATTCTGGCAGTATGCGAATAGAGGCGGCGATCAACATCACCACCAGCACGACAGGAACTAAATACGAAATAATCATTGGACACCTCGTTTAGCTGTGGGTCGGTTATGTCAGAAAGTGGGCACTAGCGGGGCGTCACATATACCGTTAAGCCATCAAGGCGCACCACCACAAGCTTTTCACCTCGTTTGACTGGCACATCGCTCACTGCGTTCCAGCGCTCGCCATGCAGCCTTACATGGCCGCTGGTCTCAAAATCATCCAGTGCAACCGCATCTGCGCCGATTAACTGCTCCGCGCCAGTGTGTGCCGGACGACGGCGCAGCGTTGCAAAGCGTGTTAACGTCCATAGCATTAGCCCCCCGGACACCAATGCCACACCACCGATTAGTGGTAGCGAAATGGCAAGATGCTCCGCGTCCATCAGCATTACCGAACCAAGTACAAAGGCAATGATGCCGCCAACCCCCAGCACGCCGAAGCTAGGCTAAATGCCTCACCCACCATCAACGCCAGCCCGACCACCATCAGCGCAAGCCCGGCGTAGTTAATCGGCAGCACCTGAAACGCAAACAGGGCGAGCAGCAAGCAAATCAAGCCAATGGTGCCGGGAACAGGCTGCCGGGATTGGCCAGCTCGAAAACCAGCCCGTAAAAGCCGATGACCATCAAGAAGAAGGCTATGTTGGGATTAGTGATCAGCGATAGCACCTGGGTGCGCCAATCAGGGTCGAAGCGTTCAATGGTGAGGCCTGCGGTCTCAAGCGTAGCATCGCCACTTTCCATGACCACGCTCATGCCGTCAATCTGCTCAAGGAGATCGTCAAGATCGCGCGCCACCACATTGATGACGTTCTGCTCCAGCGCCTCGCTGGCAGTGAAATTGACCGCATTGCGCACGGCCTCTTCAGCCCAATCGGCATTGCGATCATGGCGTTCCGCTAGGCTGCGGATAAAGCTCACCGCATCTTCCATCACCTTGCGTTCCATGGCGCTGCCCTCGCCATCCGACTCCTCAGCCGAATTATCTTCTTCGTCTTCATCGCTGCCGAGCAGCCCACCGCCCATCTGTACCGGCGTGGCCGAGCCGAGATGCGTCGAGGGGGCCATGGCAGCCACGTGGCTACCGTAAAGTAGATAGGTGCCCGCGCTTGCCGCTCGCGCACCACTGGGGAAAACGTACATCACCACGGGAATGTCAGCGTTGAGCATCTCGCGAATCATGTCGCGGGTGGTGTCGACCAACCCGCCGGGGGTATCGAGCTCGACGATCACCACCTCACTGCCCTGCTCGCGGGCTTTATCCAGCCCACGCTCAAAGTAGTCCTTGGTAGCCGGGCCGATGGCGCCTTCAATATTAAGCACCAGAACGCTTGGTGAAGCGCTTTGTGCCATGGCCTGCCATGTAAACGACATAGTAGCCATTAGCAAACCGGCAACCATCAACCAGAGCCAGTGCGGTTTGAGAGAAAGGGTTTGCATACCCACTCCTCGCATTCAACGCCTTGAACATTCCCGTCTGAATCTGCAGCCTATCCATAGCAACATACACAAGGCTATCTACTCAACGTAGCAGCCAAATTGAGCTTCGTCATGAACAACGTGATGGCAGGATTCGAGGGGAAAAGGAGCCTGAACCAAGGCGATGCTGCAAACCAGAGGTGGTTGCAATATTTTGAGGAGTCGGTTAGTTCAAGTAATAACCACTAACTTTCCACGTGCCCTCTTCCAAGTGAGGAGTGATGGTTTCCGTAATCTGCGATGATCTGTTTTCAAAACGTGTTTGGAACGTCAAAACCGCGTAGTCATCTCTTGGAGCCCCAGGCATAGAGGTTTCGCGGACAACGCTTACTCGCCGACGCGACTGAACCGCACCAAAGTCACGACGCGCTGCACCAATCGTCCGTTCTAACATGTGCGGTGAAAGCGGCTTTTTTAGTAGTGAAGATGACGATTCCCATGCCTGCTCATACTGACCACTATCGATGGCTTCTAGCCACGCCAACGCCGCCGCCTCTGCCGCACTCGAGTTTGCCTGCGCTTGGTTAGACAGAATGAGAAGCAAGGTGATGATAAAGATCAGCATTTTCGGCATAACGGGCACTCTCGGCATTTAGCAACGACCAGAGAAATCTCGATGGTCTTAGGTATATATCGGTCATCGTCAGAGTTTCTTTAGGGCTGCAAGATGTATTTGCGTAATCGTTAAACTCCAAGCTGTGCCTGCTTCTCAAACCCTACTCGCTCGTTTACTATGCGCCACCCACCCTATTTCAGTAGCCACTATTAGGTCACTATGTCCGTCAATGCCCTCTATACCGACCTTTCTGGCTACTACGATTTGATGTGCGTGGATATCGACTATCAAGCGCAAAGCCACGCCATTCGCAGCTGCATCAGATTTTCGGTAACGGCGGAACGACACACCTAGATTTAGCCTGTGGCACCGGCCCACACGTGCGCCATTTTATTGATTTTGGATACGCCAGTAGCGGGCTTGATATTAATCAACCCATGCTGGATATTGCCACCACGCGTTGCTCAGAAGCACACTTCACGTTGCAAGACATGAGTGACTTCAAGGCCAACGAGCCTCAAGACTTAATCACCTGCTTTTTATACTCAATCCACTACAACGATGGGATTGAAAAGCTAAAAGCGTGTATATCCAGTGCTCATTGTGCCCTCAAGTCTGGTGGTATTTCTGTTTTAACGCAGTCGATAAAGACAAAATCGATAACGCTTTATCTGTTAAACACAGCGCCCAACAAGAAAGCGATTTATTCACGTTCCGCTCGGGATGGCACTACAGTGGCCAAGGTGAAAAGCAGTCGCGTAGGCTCAGCATTGAAAAAGCCAACGCTGAAGGAACACAGCTATGGAACGACGAACACCCCATGGTAGCCGTCAGCTTTGCGGAGTTAAGCGCACTCTTAGCGCCTCACTTTGAGGTTCATGTGTTTGAGCACAACTATGAAAAAATCATCCCTGGGATAACGCCTCTGGAAACGCTATTTTTGTCTGTGTGAAGGTTTAGTCGTCTTCGACTAGCGGTTCTCCACTTTCTCAAGAAATATCACTGATAACCCCGCTGCAATGAACATTGCTCCAGCGCCCATATTCAGGCCTTGAATTACGCGCGGACGACTCTCCAACCAGCGCGCAAACATAGATGAAAAGAGACCCAGCACGGCGAATATAGCGAATGCCATAAAAGCAAACCAAGCACCTAGCAATAGCGTTTGCAACGCAATCGATCCCTGCGCCGGCGATACAAATTGAGGAATAAATGCCAAGATAAATAGCGCGGGCTTCGGATTAAGCACGTTGGTTAGAAACCCAGTGGTTAAAACCACGCGGTAAGACAAACGACGATGCGATGAAAATGCAATCAAGTCTCTGGAACGTAATGCTTTAATACCTAACCAAATCAAATACCCGGCCCCAATCAATTTAACGGCGCTAAAGGCAACGGCAGAGGTCTGGATAAGAGCCGCCAAACCAAGAAAAGCGACAACCACATGCACCATCAGCCCCATTCCAGCTCCTACGCTGGAGACACAAGCCGCTAGACGCCCCTGGCTAAGTCCACGACTAACGGCGAGTATATTATCAGGCCCCGGCACTAGAATTATTAAAACGCATGCGGCAGTGAAAGCCATCCATGTTTCGATTGGTATCATGTCTCTCTCCTATCCCAAAACTTACGCTTACCCGTATTAATGGCAAAACCGTGCGTGCGCATCGGATGGGGCGTTATGCATTGAACCCTACCTGATACCTCTGCTTGCTTGGGCTGAATCCTGAAGACTCGTAGAACCTGTGTCGCGGGGTCTTTAGACCTCGTCATAAGCGCCGCTTTATAACAGCCAGCTTGCTGGGCAAAGTCTATAGCACACCTAAGATTGGCCTTACCGATACGTTGCTTGCGGTGATCCTTGGAAACAATCACATTTTCAATGATTGCATGCGGTCGACCAGACCAATTCAAATTAGCACACATATTTACGGTACAGGTACCCATCATGCCATTATCAGTGAAGGTACTAACGATGCATCCCCCCTTTATGATATTGAACCAAAGACCCGCGGCAATTCCTCATCCACTACTGAAGTTGCCTCATCCCTGCAAATAAAAATTAATTCACTGCGTCTGTGACCAATAGTCATTTCTCTTTGAATCTAGGAGCCAGTATATGAACGTTCTGATTCAGAAAGGCTTTAACCTTGAGAAGGCTGGGCCTGTCGCTAAGCTATATGAAGAAGCTTTCGGCGCTAAATTCGCGAGCGCAATACCTGACAAGGCTAAGCGCATTCAATTACTCTCCGACTGTTTTGTCCCTGAATTTTCCTTTACTGCCATCTTTGAAGATGAGGTCATTGGGCTAGCAGGGTTTCAGCAGCCCAATGGTTCGCTAACGAGCGGAATCGGGATGAAACAGCTGATAGGCAAGCTTGGAACATTGAAAGGGCTCTGGGCATGTCTGGTGTTCAGCTTATTCGAGCGCAAGCCAAAATCTCAAGAATTGGTGATGGATGGGATTTCTGTCGATAGCCGATTCCGAGGGCGAGGCATAGGTTCCAGACTCTTGGATAGCATTATTGCACATGCCGTGGATAATGGTTTCGAGACGATCCGCTTAGACGTTATCGATAGCAACCCGAGAGCAAGGAGGCTGTACGAGTCCAAGGGATTTATCGCCGTAAACGAAGAGCATTTTCCCTACTTGAAATGGTTAATCGGCTTTTCTGGGTCAACAACCATGGTGTTGAAGGTAGCAAGTTTAACTTAGCAGACAATGCTCGCCCTCTCGAAAGCATATCCCTTCAGAGGTGAGAGCCTGGCGCCTAGATGTTCATTCATAATCGCCATTGTCAGATATTACCCTTCGGCCACACATGGCCGAAATTGCCCCCTTTGTGACCGCTTAACGCATCGTTGGCAGAATGCGTAACAGCTAATCTGTAACCTCACTTCAACACGATGAGATTAGCCATGACCCAGCCTAAAACCGCATTACTATTAATTGATGTTCAAGCCTCGTTCCCTGCCCGCGATTACTGGGTAGAATCACTGGCTCAGGCGTGGCGTCCCAAGCAGCGTGCGGTGCTGAACGCAGCCCAGACCAACGATATACCGGTTGTGCGCATTCTGCATGAGGCACCTGGCAGCCAAGGGGCTTTCGACCCTGACGGTGGCCTTATTCGTCCGCTTGATGACTTTAACGATGAAGTGGCGGTAACCTTTCATAAACGTGCGCATAACGCGTTCAGCGATACCTCACTAGAAAGCTGGTTACGGGAGCGAGGCATTGAACGGCTGGCGATTAGCGGTATTCGTACCGAGCAATGCTGCGAAACCACCGCACGGGTGGCGTCGGATTTAGGGTTTAGCGTCGACTTTATCAGCGATGCTACCCTAACGTTCCCCATGACACGCCACGGCATCACCTGGTCAGCAGATGATATTAAGGCGCGCACCGAACTGGTACTTGAAGACCGCTTTGCGCGTATTATCAGCACACAAGACATGATCAACGAATGGCAAAACCCCCGTGAGTGAAGAGCAACACAATAGCCAACCGCCATCCACAAGAGCCACCACCTTGCGGGTGGCGGTACTGATGATGCCCGGCCAAGTGCCACTTGATTTGGTTGGCCCACTTCAGGTCTTACAGTGTGCTGACCGGCTTTCGATAGACATTCAGGTGCGCTATCTCGGCCCCAAAGCGGCCATGCAGTGGCTAGGGCCGCTGACCCTTAGCGGCATCGATCCCTTGCCTGAACAGCTTCCTACTCAAGATTTACTGCTTATTCCTGGGCAGTACCGCAATAGCCTTGAGCCAGCGCAGCAAGAGTGTGTTGCTTGGCTCAAAGCGAATGCCCACTATGCAGATACGCTGATGACCGTTTGCTCAGGCACGCTATTACTGGCAGACGCGGGCCTGTTAAAGGGAAGACGCTGTACCACCCACCACGCGCTAATCGAGCAGTTACAAGCCAAAGCCCCACAAGCAAAGGTACAAAGTGATTGTATCTTTACCGAGGACGGGCGCTATTTAACCAGCGCGGGGATTTCGACCGGCATTGATACCATGCTGTACTGGCTTACCCGTGCTTGTGGCCATTCACTGGCCTTGGCGGTAGCGCGAGAGATGGTGCTGTATCTTCGTCGCAGTGGTCAGGAGCCTCAATTGGGTGCATGGCTTGAGGGCCGCAATCATGTGGATGAACGGCTGCATCGCGTTCAAGATGCAATATGTGCCGCCCCTTCGCAAACCTGGCGTATCGAGACATTGGCGGCTCAGGCAGCCATGAGCGAGCGTCATTTCCGGCGCCAATTCAAAAGCCTCACCGGCATGCTGGTGGGCGACTACATTATGGGGTTGCGCCTGCAGCGAGCCAAAGCGTTAATGACCGAAACGACATGGACGCTAGCGCGTATCGCCGAAGCATCCGGATTCGGGGATGAGCGGCAGCTAAGGCGCAACTGGGCTCGCCAGGAAAAAGCGCCGCCTAGTGTATGGCGCCGGGCCAGCTCCCAGATGCTGCGTGATTGAGTTAATGTGAGCCATCATTAAAAAACATACCATTGGTTAACGCCATGACCGAGTTCATCTTGCCAAGCAACGCTAACGATCTAAATTTTCGGCATCGCCTGCCTGATAAACGCTTAGCCCCGTGGGTTCAGTGCCTTTGGTCAATGGGGCGCCCAGGGCATCTCACTGAATCAAGAACCGAAAAGTTCTACCCTGATGCCGGTGCTAGCCTCAGCATCAAGCTCACCAGCCCCCACCCCATTATCACGCTCTGTTTCAACAAAACCACGTTGATAGAGACACTCGACACCACCGCACCCTGTCTGGGCATTCGTTTTAAGGCAGCCGGCACCCACTGCTTGCTGGGTTTGCTACCCGAAGCATTCACAGATACACACTACCGCTTGGATAACGAGCTTGAACCATTAGGATTGCAAGGATTAATACCTGTGGTAGAGCGCCTCTACCAGTCGGACTCGCAACAGGGTTTACGGCTGCTGGAAACATGGTTGTTACATCGACTAGAAAGCCAGCCACCCGCCAATAGCCGTATCACTAAGATTGTTCAAGCCATTGGAGCACTTCAGCTTCCGCCCCAACAGTTAGGCGCCACGCTAGGGTTTACTCGACGTACCCTGGAGCGCAAATTAAAACGCGAGGTGGGCGTTACCCCAGGCCAATTAGTGGCCTATGCCCGGCTGAACCGAGCCCGCCATGGACTGCTTGCAACCACGCTGCCCCTAACGGAAATAGCCCTGCAATGCGGCTACTATGACCAAGCTCACTTCACCCATGCCTTCCAATCACTCGCCTATGAAACGCCCGCCGCCTATCGCAAGCGCAAACTGTCGCAAATTTACAAGGCGTAAAAAAACCTCGACGTTAAGCTGAGCTCTCAACTTACTCACCGAGGTCACCCACATGTCTACTCGTATCTCTCAACAGTCTGTGTATCGCCTTTGCCCCCGCCTAGCTAAGCACCTGACGGCACTAGGCGACGTTGCCCCAGACTCAACGGTTGATCGCTCGATAATCCACTTGGTCAACCTACGTGTTTCGCAAATTAATCACTGCTGCTTTTGTCAGCACATGCATTCGCAAGAGGCCAGAGACGATGGCGAACACCAGGTTCGCTTAGACGTATTGCCTGCTTGGCGTGAAGCCCCCTGCTTCAGCACACAAGAGCGCGCCGCACTCGCCTGGGCCGAAGCACTAACACTGGTCAGCCAGCAAGCGGTGAGTGACAACGACTATCAAAACGCCCTAGCTGCGTTTGGTGAGCAGGGGCTAATTGACCTCACCGCCATTATTGTCCAAATCAACAGTTGGAATCGGGTATCGGTGGGCTTTCAGTTTGCACCGGACATCAGTATTTAAGCACTGTGAGGCTCTTGAAAGTAATAGTTCAGATAAGGAAATAAAATGAACAGTGAGATAGCGCAGCATCAACAGCTACCCAACCTACTCGGTCTCTTATCAAGCTTATTTTTCTTCTTTGGCAGTCTTTTGTTTCTTCCCGCTTTTGCGAGCTACGCAACCGTAGGCGTATGGTGTTTTGTAATGGGCTCACTGATCATGTTCATTATTTACGTGATGAGTATGAGAGATACTGGTAAGAAGCGCGGCTAATAGAGCACACATACGAAAGTAAGAAACGTCGGTTATAGCCGCTGGGTTAGCTACCCAGCGGATTGCTGACTGTAATGCCTTTCAATATTGGCTGAAACCTTACCCCAGGCGGAGGATTTCACTCTAGCTTGATGTCGCTCAAAAGAGTCTCGGTCAATGAACTCTTCATACACATCAAATCGATAGGGGTTAATAGTGCCTTGAACAACCTCAAAAACGAGGCAGCCGGGCTCAGACAGGGTTAACCGCTTATGGTTGATGAGCTCTGCTTTAACAGCGTTCAGATCCGGCTCGGGGACGATGATAAATCCTTTCAGTATGACCTTTGGCATTGATTTCCTCGGCGCAGAATCTGCCAACTGCGCTAATGATATGGTTCCGCAACAGTCCATAGGCAGGCATGATGGCCTTGTTATCAAGTGTAATTTACTGCATGATTTTGACATTGCCGTTTCCATGAGCTGGGTAAATAGATGAATACAGCGCAACTTGAAACCATCACGAACGAAGCAATGACCCTATCGGAGAAAGAGCGAGCTAAACTCGCTCATGATTTGGTAGCAAGCCTGGATGGTATGGCTGAAATCAGTGTATCGGAAGCTTGGGACGCGGAGATATGTCGCAGAATCAATGAGATTGAATCTGGCAAAATCAAATCTTTAGATGTCAGTGAAGTCCTTGAGCGTGCCAGAGCTCGGTTAAGGAACTGATTTTGATAGTAAAGGTTAGTCCAGAGGCTTCAGAAGAACTGATGGAAGCCGCAGCTTGGTATGAACTCGAATCACCGGGGCTTGGTGAACAGCTTATTGATACCTTTGAACAAGCTACCACAAAGCTAAGCGCACCAAATCCACCACTGGTTCCTGTAATAGGCGAAGCACGCAAACGTGGCGCAAAGCGCTTCATCCTTCAACAATTCCCGTTTTCCCTTGTGACTGTTTCCAATAACCAAACAATTACCATTGTTGCTTTCGCCCATCACTCGAGAAAGCCGGGCTACTGGCATAATCGGGTTAGCCCATAATGCCACTCATCGCGCACCTATCGCTTTCATTTCATTAGTATGAAGTACGCCCCTCTACTGCTGAGTTAACCGATACTGCCTCACCGGACGGCCATGAAATTCAAGATTATCGAACGCAGAAAAACCGGCTTTCTCTGCAACCTTAAGCGACGCAACATTCTCAGGCTCAATAATAACCACCACGACGATAGCTGCTTTTGATTAAGTGCATTATGGAGTACCGCTTGCACTGACTCAGACGCCAGCCCCTGCCCCCAGTACCGTTTGGCTAGCCGATAGCCTAGCCCCATCTCCTCAACACCATTGACCTCTTCGGGGCTGATACCACAAAAGCCAACAAGATTTCCAGAATCCTTCTCTACTAAGGCCCACGGCCCGATGCTGTGAGCTGCATATCTCTCCAAACACCACTCGATAAACCGCCGAGTCGCCGTTTCATCGCAAACGCCTCGAATCGAATATTTCATCACCTCAGGGTCGCTGAGGATATTGGTCAACTCGGGAACATCGTCTAAGGACAACGTTCTTATAACCAGCCTCTCCGTTTCACAAATTTGCACCCTTTCCTCCTTGTTGATGATGCTCTCGGCAAGCGCTAGCTCCGAACCCGATTGATTTCCGGCAGGAGTGTGCCTTTACTGAGCCTAAGCCTCGGCGTTTGGCAAAAGCTACCAAAAGTGGGGACAGCTCAAGGAAGAGGTTAAGCGTCGCGATGGTGTGGCGAAGAGTCTGAAAACTCAACGATGGCTTCAATTTCCACAGCAAACCCCTTCGGCAATGAGCCAACCCCAATGGCAGAGCGTGCATGCTCACCGCGCTCACCAAGAACGGCCACAAACAGGTCGGAACAACCGTTGATGACTTCAGTGTGAGAAGTAAAATTAGGATCAGCATTGACCATACCAAACACCTTCACGACACGCTGAACCCGATCAAAGTCACCCAGCGCTTCTTTAATGAGCGCAAGGAGATACAGGCCAACCTCTTGAGCGTACATCCGAGCCTGCTCAACAGTGACTTCCTGCCCAACTTTTGGGACAACAACTCCCTCTTCTCGCAACGGAGCACCCTTACCTGACAGATAGAGCATGTTGTCCGAAATGGCATAGGAACGAAAGCTGCCCTTGGCGTGGTAACGACGGGCAGTTCCAAGCCCAGCGAACGGATACGCTCTTCCACGGTTGATTTCATTACAGGCTCCACGTATATGCTGTTAAGGTTTTAATGACAACGCGCACTGGTGCTGTTTATTAAAGATCTAGACGATAAACATTCCACTTCTTGATCTCACTGAAACCAAAGCTACTTATAAGATCATACCCAATATTGAACTCTTTAAGAACACGCATCTCAGCTCTACAACAATTCTCAGACTGTGACTCATTTACAGCATGCTGTAGTAAAATACTTTTATTTTCATCGCCATCAAAACCATCGATCAAGTACAGATCCTCAATATAAAGAACGCGGGATCCAACGTAACTCGCAAACTTAAAATTATATATATAGAAGCCAATGGGCTGGTTGTCTTGATAAGCCAACAATCCAAAACAAGCAGGCGTAGAGGCCAAAAAAGCGTCGGCGTAACTTGTTCTATCAGCAGTAAACAGGTGCTTTTGATTTTCAGACTCAGCAAGCTTGACATTCAAGTCATAAAGATCGTTGATATTTTCATCATTTACTCTAGCAAGTTCCATAGCTTCATTTCCTATTAATTTTCAACCAATTTTCACGGTAAAGAAAATAGTTGATCTCGGTGCAGTGCTAAGCCCTGCCGATACAACAATCATCTATAAGACCTTTACCACCAACCTTGGCCAGGTTTGTAGCCATCGCTTAGCGCATATTCGGGCATCAAAATCTGTTCGCTTTGGTCGTTTGGGATTTAAGGTAATGGTATAGTCAAACAGAGGCTTAACACCAAAGGGAGCTACAAGAATAACGTCTCCATCATCATCCAAAGCAGCGCCTACAGCAGTTTCTACTTCTACCCAGAAACTCATGGCATCTTCAGTGGACGTATACGGACAGTCATTATTTCTCTCGTGCATTCTTGCCTGGTTCTTTACCGACCAGGGAAACGTTGAGACTTCCCTTAATCCTTGCTCGATCTCATGATCGCGGGAATCGCTTATGTCGTCAGGATCGAAGTAAATTAAATCGATGTCGTTAAGGGCCGTATTCTTCGAAAAATTATGCAGCTTGTCCCACACCAAGTTTCTAACGAATCCAGCAGCGAGACACCACCCCGGCAGCTTCCGCGCAGCCTATTGTCAGCGCCTCCATACGGGCCTGATCACTCATCAGCCATTTTTTGACCAGCGCTTCATGCTCCATCTCAATACCTTACTACCAATGCGCCTATTTTGAATTGCTGGGTGGTGCTGAACCATCCAACGCTGGACACGTTATAGTCTCCCTATCCCTGCTGCTACAGATCAGATTCATGGTTGATACCGTCGCTAACCGGTACATCATCCAAATCACAGGGGTTAACGCCTTCCAGACACCCGATATTGAATCCATACACATTGGGGTTCGAGCGTGTTTGGTGGTGGGTGTAGATGCCGCAGTTTGAGCAGAAGTAATGCTTTGCGACACCTGAATTGAACCGATAAAGCTTTAGATGCTCAGCGCCACGGAGAATGCGAAGACCGTTCAATGGTACATAGGCCATAACAGCGCCTTTGCGCCTGCAAATAGAGCAGTTACACCTTGTCGGGTCAACAAGACCCCCAGGTAGATCGAGTTCGAGCTCCACCATGCCGCAGTGGCATGTAGCCCTGTGCCTAGGTTGAATGTTAACTCCGCCCACTTGCTTGACCACAGCCTTCTCCCTCGTATCTATCGCTGGCGAGGCATTTTATAAGTTAGCATCAACTTCCTTCAGACCTAGAAGCACCGCTGCGCCAATCAAAAACGATCCAGATACCTTACCTAAGTACTGGCGCGCTGATGACTTTAGTTTCGTACTAACCCATTCAGCTGATTTACCGTAGGAAAACAAGAAAACCGCATCCATGATGAGATACGTGGCACTCAGTATCGCAAACTGATGCAGAAGGGGCTCAGATGGGTTAATGAACTGTGGAAAAAGAGCAGCGAAAAAAATAACGGCTTTAGGGTTTGCGGCTGAAGTGATAAAACCTTGCCAAAACAAGCTTTGTTTCGACCGCCCCTGATTCGCCACACCTACATGGCCCCCACTCTTTGAGAAGATCAACCTTAGGCCTAAGTACGATAAATATGCCACCCCCGCCCACTTCACAACGATAAAAAAATCACTGGATTGCTGAACAATGCTCACCAAACCTATCGAGGCGACAATCATTTGTAAAAAATTGGCTGACAAATCGCCAGCAGCGGTAAATAGCGACCGTTGGAAGCCATTGCTGACGCTATTGGAAAGCATCAAAAGCTGGCTAGGGCCCGGTGTACTCATCAAAATGAATACGGTGCTGACATACAGAAGCCAAATTTCCGTTCCCATAGCTCCTCACTTTGCAAAATTGAAGTGTGCTACGCCCACAGGCTCGACGAATTAAGGCTGCACCTCAAAAGGAGAAATAGCCGTACCTTGGTTGTAAACCATTTTCCATTCGCTCCCCTCTTTCCGCCATATTGACGTTCGCCGAGAATAGCTTGTACCTAAGCCGTTTTGACGACTGATAGCAACCCTATAAAAGAGCTGAATAAGATCAGAGCTCAATCTCCGGTGCTCAAAGTCCTGAGATATAGCCGACCATGCGGATTCCTGCGGCAAACAATCAAGGACACTATCTAACCCGACAAAATCGCCTGATGCGCCGATCTCCAGGAAATCCGAGGATAGTAAAGACCACAGCTTCGCCGGTGACCTGCGCACCTCGAAGCTAAGCAAGGCTCTCTCCTTTTCTATCAGATCCGCTTCGATTTCCATAGCTGATTACCCTAACGTATGAACTCGACAACCTTCGTGGCTCCTTGGTTAGAGCCTATAGAATCAATGGTTAGCTCCCCTGTTCCTCGAGCAAGTCGACATAAGCGCCTTCAATGAGCTGGGATGACTCGATACCGAGCTGATCCAATAGGCGGTGCGCGACTTCCACACCGGGCTGTGATGACTCACTGGAGGAAAGTACCACTTCAAGTTCAAGAAAGTGCCCAAGGACCTCCACTCTATCGAGATGTACACGTGTCCTGTCAACAAGATACAGCGTGCGATGTTTCCGAACACGACCAACTTCACCATAAGCCAGCGAAAGCGTCTCTCGCAACGCCTCAGGCTCATCAGTTTGCGAGCGAACGTAAAACGATTCTTTCGGGCCTGCCTGATTGGCGCGCCGGTAAAAAATGAGTTCGCCGTGCTTTTCTGAAAACACCCGAAGCTTCAGCCGACCAGCCTCACAATGGAAGAAGGTATCGTCTTGCACTATCTCAGTAGGCCCATTGTCCGCGATCTTAGCCACCCTGGACTCGAGCGCTTCGATGTTGTCGATACGTGCTTTGATCTCAATATTTCTGGCCATGGTAAGTGCCTCCGCCGCTTTCGTTCGGTGCAAACCCTTGAAATCTGCTGGCTGGTCTATCAAGAGTCAATGCCCAGTGGGCAAGCAAAACTACAACACTTCCTTTAACAGCTTATAAAACTCATCCAACTCTTTTTTATCAAGTGGTTCGAGCAATGCGGCAGAAGCGTGTTTAAACGAAACTTGCGCATCTTCATAAATTTTTGTCCCAGCTGTGGTAAGTGCCACCAGGCTGACTCTGGCATCACGAGGGTTTTCCTGCTTCTTAACCAGCCCTATTTTCTCCATAGGATTTAAAAGGCGAGTAACCCCTGATGGGCTCAACCCAACCTGTTCAGCAAGATCGCTACGGCGTACTTTTTGATTGGGTGCGGTGTATAGCTGATTGAGAACCAGATAATCGGACAGGCCAATACCATGCGCGGAAAGCGCACTGCCAATCCGTTTTTGGATTTTACTTTGCAGGTTGATGACACTTAACACCAATCTTGCCTCTATATTTTCCGACATAGTCATTACTCTTGCGCGATGGTTGATCTCACAAATATATACTCAAATGATTGCGCAGTCAAACATATTGCAAGCAAATGGTCGTTAGCGGTTATTGATGACCGAGTGAAATGCCAGGTTAGCTGCTCTCATGCATGTATGCACGAGGCTGACTCTCCTAATTCATGACAAAGAGAATTAGAATCCGTCCTTCATCTTCAGGATAAAATGCGACACGAAGGCACCACTGCTTCCCATTTCGAGAAAGGCACTAGACTTTGTACGAAAAGTCGGCGAGCGAAGGTCAGGCAAGGCAAAAAACGGCGAAAAAGCGGAGTTTACGGAGTGTAAATGAGCATTTTGAGCCGTTTTTTAACGCAGCATGGCCGAGCACAGGCAGTTTTCGTACAAAGCCTAACGCTAAAGCCTACCTTCACCGATGCTTATATAGCGCAATTTTGCTGCCTTCATTCCCAAAAAATTGAATTAATTGTTTTCTAGGCTTTGAAGTTGGGTGGAGTGTCCCAAAGCTGCACCTCGATATAGAGCTCAAAATCTGTTTCCCAATAGCGCTCGTAAGGAATCTCGTAATCATTGACAGGGATTCCGAAGCGTGTAACGAGCCTACTCACCTCATTAAGCAGAAACACTTGATTGTAGTAAGGCTTGTCGTCTCGGGTTAGCGCAATAAAGCTATCCGGGTAAGTCAAAGACGTTACTTCGGGACGAGCTCAGAGAGAGGGATTCTAAGCTCACCTTGGTTTGCGTTCAGGTCACGAAACCAAGGGGATTCTCCAAGCACTAGATAGAAGGGATGATCGCGGCGCGGTTTACCTCCACGCGCAACGAAGAGTTCACGCAGCCGAGCCTCAACCTCACGTCGGACTCCTATGTAATTCCTACCGTAGCGCCGCCGGTAACCGGGATCACGCTGATGACGAGTTAGGATATCTTGAAATACAGGATCTTCCGAGCCAGCAGGAAGCTCTGAGAGACTCCGAAACGGGCCTGTCTCTCGCAAATAATAGTGGGTAGCGAAATCGGGTAGCCTGATCACTGTTTCATGCCTTCGGCCAAGCTAATAGCCATCAAACGCCCCGTTGAGCGACATATCAAAGCAACTTATTGACACGCCCTAGCTTGGCTAATGAAATCCTCTAAAAGAGCATTCGCTCGCTCGATATCCCGCTCGTAAATAAACAAGTGATCGAATACGGCACCACACTGCGGGCCAGCTTTAATGCCGTGTTCATTTAACACTCGCAAAACAGGGCCGAGAAAACCAATTACATCGAAGGGAAGCTCGCCATCCGTTGATATAACTTGAAACGGGCCGAAGCTATCTCTTATCGAGACCTCAGTTTTTAAGCGTTCAACGGCTGCCTCGTCGACTATCGCGGATACACCTGCCTGATCGCGAATTAAACAGCTGTACCGAGCATCGCTTGCCACGAACACGTTAGCCACATCTTGAGCGGACGTGTCGCTAAGATCGAGCATCCAGTAGCGTTCAGACCAGATTTTCAATGTCATATTCGCCCATACCGCCATTGGATCTATAGACATTACACTCTCCTGTTAGACCGCCAATGACCGCTCGATTCGACAGCTGTTAAAACGTCACATCGAAGCTGCAGCTGGCTTATACCGTATGATACAAAGTGCTGCAGCTATTATATGAATTCAGGCCATGAAGCTCAGGACTCAGAGCTTGAAGCGTCCTGGTTTGGCCGCAACTGAAGCTGGATGCCGAGTAAGAAATTTCGCAGTACCTGATCTTTACACTCTCGATAATTCTTATGGCTGGGCTTGCGGAAAAAAGCACTTAACTCATGGTTACTTAGGTTGAAGCCAGCCAGTTCAAAAGCAGCCAAAATATCTTCAGCCTTTAAATTCAGCGCAATGCGCAGCTTCTGGAACACCATATTGTTGTTCAACTGCGACTCTGGCACGGGCTGTGGCCCTTCGCGCTTACCACGCTTAAAGCTAATGAAGCCGTTCAAAAACGCCGCTAGCTCTTTGTTCTTCATGGTGACAAAGGCGTCGTCGTCATCCTTTTTCAGCCAGGCCGTTACCTGCTCTTGAGCCACGCTGACCTCTGCCAAGGCGAAGATATCCACGATGGTGCTGTCTTTTAAATCAAAGGTGTAACGTATACGGCGAAAAATATCGTTATTGGTCAAAATAGTGTCCCTAGTCTTAGGCAAACCCAGCACAATCAGGCTTTATGTGCATCTACGTTTATCGTGATATATGATTAAAATCAGCAGCTTAAATAAACTAGGCTTTGTACGAAAACTGCCTGCGCTCGCCAATACGGCGTTAAAAATCACCTCGTGCGCGAGTCCGATCAAAATGCTCATTTACAACCTGTAAATTCGCACGCGAATCGATCCTTTTTTCGTTGATTTTTGCCTTGTCTAGCCTTCGCTCGCCGACTTTTCGTACAAACCCTAACCTGTGGTCAGTTTCCCAAGCAGCTCGTCAATTTCGTCTTTAAGCTCGCCATCTTCAATTTTATTGGCAGTGACTTGGGCATTTTCAAGATTACTGATAGCCGCATCGGTTTGGCCCAGTTCAACCTGCAACTTCGCCATGGAGAACGCAATGGATGACATGTGATCTTTTGAGTTAACGGCGACGGCCTTTTCAAAGGCTTTTTCGTAGACTGCCAGCGCCTCATCCAGCTCTTCCGTGAAGTCAGCCAAGGTTTCCCACTGCTCTGGATGATCTTTATCGGTGCTCTCATTCTCGGTGCAAATAGCTTCCAACTGCGCATAGAGCGCATCAAAAGCCTCTCTATCCTCTTTATCGGCAGCCTTCATGAGCTTTTCAGCGAGTTCGTAAACCGCCTTGTATATTTTGGTGTTAATCATGAACGACTGCCTTTTCTCTATTTAAAATATAGTAACAAGTAAACAAACCTGCTGAAAATCAACGTATGTAACGAAGCCACCCCACCGTCACCGGTGGCATTATACCCTTTGGGGATGGCTCTACGGGCGATCATTTTACGGTTTTTGTGCTGGGGTGTTGGTATGTTTTGCTTGAGTGGTCGTCCTAGCTGCTCGCGCCATCAGACCACTCCTTAGAGGCATTGGAGGACATTTCAGCTACCAATGGCAAAGATTCGACCTGCATTCAACGACTTGGCTTCTGCAATGCCTGGTTAAGTGACTCCAAACTATCAGGGCCACCATCCAAACGAACACAACCATCTGATTCTGACGCCCAAGAAGCCGATGAAGAAAGGTGAAGATGAATAGATATTTGCGACGCAGTCTCATCATTCAGCAAACCAGCGGGAACCCATACCAACTCCGTGTCTCTCAGTTGGTTGGGTACCAGACTACCGCAGACCGAACAAAAATCATTCCGATAGCCGGTTGGCTTCTGAAAGGTACTGATTTTGGATTGGCCGGAAAGCCAACGGAAGCTATCCGCTTTTACAAAAGTGGCCGTATTTGACGCAGACCCTGTCGCTTTGCGACACAGAGAGCAGTGACATTGATAGAAGTTCGGCAGTTCCCCTTCGATTTTGAACTTAATCTCCCCACACAGACATTCACCTTTCATTGAATATTCCTTAATGCTATACACCCTCGATCACAAACCGCTGCTAATCGCTACACGTTGTTAACAGTAGTGCTCCATGATGAATTCAGGATAGCCAGTTTGTTCGTCAATCTGCTCACTTAATGCAATGAAGCCATGTTTTTGATAAAAACTGATGCTGGAAGCGTTCTGCCTATAGACACTTAGCTGTAAACACGCCCTTCTGCTCTTAGCATCTTCAATCAACGCTGACCCTATACCATTTCCCTGCAGGCTTGGTAGCACAAAAACTGCTGCTAACGTATTTCCATAGAGGCAATAAAACCCTGTAATCTGCTCATCAGCCTCAAATACAAAGGTCTCTGATGCAGGGATGTATATATCCCGCATATCGCTAACTTTTGACTGCCAAAATTCAGAACCAATAAAGGAGTGGGCTTTAATCGAAGCTGAAAGCCAGATATCCAAAATTTGTTCAATATCCGCCTCACGGTATTTACGAATCATCTAAATGTTCCTAACGATGGTCAATGGCGCCAAAGGCGGTACTGAAAAGCTGCCTAGCCCTGGATAAGGTTGCACCTGAACCAGCGCTAGGCAGCTTCATAAATTTAGGCCGGTATGCTTTGTCTTCCTTAGGGTCAATCCGTTCCTTCCATAGGAGTAATTAGCTCTCATCACTTCCTGAAAGCCTTTTTGCTTCCAAGTCCCACTGAAAGATCCAGGAATTTTAACAGGTTATTCTAAAGATATTTCATGGTGCATCAAAGCTAAATCTATTACGGTTCAGCACCCTGGAAGGTGCTGAACTGCTTATTAAGTGGCATCTTGATTTAAATTCCGCTCGGCCGGGATATCGCTTAGATACTCGACAAACTCCACCTCAAACCCAGCCGGATCGACAAAATAGACATTCTTGCGAAACGGCTCTACAGCTCCTGGTTTCGCAATGGCATAACCCGCGTTATTCAACCTGGCCACAACGGCATCCAGGTTATCAGTCACGTAGGCAAAATGGGCCAAGCCAACGCTGTGGCCTTTCAGATCGCGGTTCTCCCCTTCGCCGTGATCGCTTAACGCCAGGTAATGCTCATCGTCACCAAAGTGCACCCATTTACGCGGTTTGCCATACCACTCGCCACGGCCTTCATCGCGTACCCGCCAATGCGGGAATACCGCGCGGTAAAAATCCAGCATGGCATCCATATCATCAACGACCAGATTAACGTGTTCCAAGTACATAAGAGTCTCCTTGCGTTAAGTGAAATGGCAGGATAAAACCTCAACTTCACTTGAGGTAAAGTGTTTTTTGGGAAAAAATGGCAAAAAAGATTCAGGAGTGCGTGATGGCAGAGGCAATTTGGAGTGTGGGCAAGGTGGCAAAGCGCTGCGGCATTAAAGTCAGTACCTTGCACTTTTACGAACAGCAAGGCCTGATCCAAAGTGGCCCCCCAGCCGGCAACCAGCGCCGTTACAAACCGGAAGTGCTAAGACGGATTTCGGTGATTAAAGCCGCGCAGAAAGTCGGCGTCAGCCTGGAAGAGATCAAGCGAGCTTTTGAATCACTGCCCAATAACCGCACACCGACGGTTGAAGACTGGCAACAGCTTTCAAAAAACTGGCAACAGATGCTCGATGGCCGGATTGCTTATCTGCAAAAGCTGCGTAATAACCTGGCAGGCTGTATCGGCTGCGGCTGTCTAAGCATGACCAGTTGCCCGCTCTATAACCCGGACGACAAGCTAGCGGAATCAGGTAGCGGCCCAGTCCTGCTGGATCAGGCAGAACAGAAAGCGAGAGCCCAGCAAGAACCAAGCGCTAGCTCATAGCCCTTAATAGTAGGCCTTAAGAATAGCTATCGAGCCTTAATCTACACGAATTAACCACTTAGGCTTGATGCGCCCAAAGTCGCGACGGGCATTGGTTTTCAAGGCTTTCTTGGAATCCAGCACCAATGCATCCTGCTCACTTCTAACAAACACCACCCAATGCCAGAAAGGTTTGCCCTGCTCCATGCGCCATTTGAACGCCAACAGCGCCTTGTCTGGAAGGCGCTCCCAGGTATCGAATGGCGTCTCCGTGGGTGCAGCCGTGATTCCCAAGGCACGCAAGAGTTTACGGACGTACTCGGTGTCTGACCAAAGCGCTGTGTCTTCGGCATAGATACCCAAAGCGTTTGCTTTTTCTTTGGCCTGCGCATAGCTAATGCCCGCAAGAGCAGCGCATGCTGCGATGCCACAGCCGGATATTTCTTCTTGAATGACGGGGTTCATTTGCATATTGATTAACGTTTGCTATAAATGGTGCGAGGAAAAAGCGTGCACGACCTAAATAATTGAATTAAATTGCATTTTTATTTCGCTCACTCACGATCTAACTTCAATTACCCTGAGACTCCACTTTCGCCAATTTCTTCTCTAGCTTAACAACTTTAAAAAATGAAATAATGCCAAAAACAAACCCCAAGATGCCCATCGACATTCCCATAATTCCAAAAACGAATCCTATATCGCCCATGTTATCTCTCCAATTTTAAAGCTAATTCTGACCAATATTAGCGTACTATAAAGCATCACTTACCATTCATTTAATAAATGCCTTTAATTTCATCACAAAAGTCGCCGTTCAGCACTATGAAGCTAATTGCCCTGCTCGAGCAACGAGCGGCTGCTTTTACGCTATAATGTGTCATCTTTTCTTTTCGACGCACCTTACGACCATCTGTCAGAGCGCCTTATGCCCTTTTCAAAACTAGGATTATCCAGTCCTCTTGTTCAAGCGATTACCGAACTAGGTTACCAAACGCCAACGCCCATCCAGGAACAAGCGATTCCTGCCATTCTTTCGGGTAAGGACTTAATCGCCACCGCCCAAACAGGCACGGGCAAAACCGCTGCCTTTGTTCTGCCTCTGCTAGAACGGTTCAGCAACGCGGGAAAGTTACGCGGCAAGCGCATACGGGCGCTGATTCTCGTGCCGACCCGTGAGCTAGCGGTTCAGGTCGAAGCCAATGTGGCTCAATACGCTAAACACACGCACCTAACCTCTATGGCGATGTATGGCGGTGTGGATACCGAAGCGCAAAAAGAGCGCCTAATCAAAGGAGTGGATATTCTAGTCGCCACGCCGGGCAGATTGCTTGATTTGGCGCATCAGCGTGCGCTGCATTTTGACGAACTTAAAGTCATGGTACTGGACGAAGCGGACAGAATGGTCGACATGGGGTTTGCCGACGATATCCATAAAATCATAGATCGCCTGCCTGAAGACCGTCAGAACCTACTGTTTTCGGCCACCATCACAGACGACGTTCGCGCCCTCGCCTACGATTTTTCGGATCGCCAGATGACCGATCTGGCGGCTGAAATATCCATTTCTCCCAACGTCCGCGCCGCCGCTAATGTCAAACAATGGCTCATCACCGTCGACAAAGACACTAAGTCCGCCTTGTTGAGCCACTTGATCAACGAGCAACAATGGGATCAGGCGCTCATTTTTACCGAGAAAAACACAATGCGGCCAAGCTTGTTGCTCAACTGGAAAAACGCGGCATCACAGCGGACTCTATCCATGGCGATAGAAGCCAAGCAATGCGCGAAAAGATTCTGGCTCAGTTCAAATCTGGCGAGCTAAAGTACTTGGTCGCCACGGGAGTTGCCGCGCGAGGTTTGGATATTGGCGAACTGAGCCGTGTGGTGAATTATGATTTACCCTTTAAGCCAGAAGAGTACATCCACCGCATTGGCCGAACCGGCCGCGCGGGCGCCTCAGGGGAAGCCATCTCTTTAGTCGACATGAGTGACTTTAAAAACCTTTGTGCCATTGAAAGACGGTTAAAAAGCATTATTGAGCGCAAAGAGATTGCAGGTTTCCGGTTCGAAAAGCAGTGCCTGAATCAAACTTGAATTTCAGTAAAAAGTAATCGTTAAAACTTACCCAAGAAGCTCACCTTTTAAAAGGGTGGGCTTCTTTATTATCTATATTTCACGAATCTGGCAAAAACGCATCTAATAGCTCGGCATTAGTGGGATATTTATCCAATAACTCAAGTAACTTCTGCGCGCCTTCTACTGGCTTAAGCGTTGTCAAACCTCTACGCAATGTTCTTACTTTTTCAATATCTTTTGCATCAATCAAAAGCTCTTCGCGACGGGTACTGCTTTTGGCAATATCGATTGCAGGGAAAATCCGTTGATTGGCCACATCCCGGGATAACACCAGTTCCATATTGCCCGCCCTTGAACTCCTCGAAAATCACCTGATCCATGCGGCTTCCCGTATCCACCAGCACCGTGGCCATAATAGTGAGCGATCCGCCATTTTCGATCTTTTCGCGACGCCAAACAGTTTTCGCGGTATTTCCATCGCTCGGGAATCCAGCCCACCGACATAGTGCGACCATTGCCCCGCTGCTCGGCATTATGAACGCGCGAGAGTCTCGTCAAAGAATCGATCACAATCATCACGTTATGACCGTCGCCTGCTTGCTTACGCGCCGTCTCAAGAAGCTTGTCTGCCATTTTTACATGGTGTGTATAGCTTTCGTCTGAAGACGATGCATGCACTTCTGCCGAAACACTGCGCTTAAAATCTGTCACTTCTTCAGGGCGCTCATCAATCAGCAAGGCATACAGCTTTATTTCCGGATGAGCCTCAGCCACGGCCTGACAGATATGTTTTAACATCGTCGTTTTGCCAGAGCCTGGCGGCGCAACAATCAACCCACGTTGACCCATCCCAATGGGCGTAATCAAATCCATCGCCCGCACAGTACGCTCTTGAGAGCCAGGCTCTAAGTAAATACGTGGGGAAGGATGAATAGCGACGCCATTTAAAAACCGTTGTTCGGGATCATTAGGGAATTGATCGTCAACTTCGTCGGCGGGCTTGGCATCTATCTCTCTTTTCGCCTTCAAACCTAGTGTTTTTCTCGTCATAATATGGATGGATCGCCTTGAATAAATTGAATTTATTAAAATAGCTGAATCATAGGTCAGCCGACTGATCGCATCGTTGCGGTACTTGGCATGGAAAACGGATAAGTCTAACTTGTGCGCAAAGGTATCGGGTTGGAGCTGGTCTTAGTAGTTGACCACCACCATAATGTTCTGATTGTGGTGATAGGGCTGGAAGTGTGGAATGCTGGTTGCTTCCCGTCTGTTTTCTCGATCCTCTACAGCCTCAATATTTAGCTCACAGGTTGCGGGCCGACCCCGCAACCCTTGTGTAGCGGCTGGTTAGGTAAATCTTTATTTAGTTATTTGTAAGATTTATTGTTCTGTTCATGATATCAAAAAACTCTGAAGGTATCTCATTTTCAACCCAAAATTGAGCAATTTTAATAGCAACTAATGGTTTTGTTGGATTTTGGTTTTGTATAGATTCTTGATGATAATATTTTGCAATTATTTTAGACGTACCTAATCTTCTACTCCGATTTTCTTCTATGTAATCAGGTTTCATATCAATATCAGGAGTAATATTTTTCAGTATACTAATAAGTGCCTCAGGATTTATGTAGTCCTCAAGCTCTCCCCTTTTAAGTATATGAAAATTCTCACTTAACAAACCTTCTCTTTTAAGATCCATCATTTCATTTTCTTTATCTTGATCACAAACCAGAAAAAAAGGTTCTTTTTTTAACTTTAATACTGCAAGCATAGTTTTTAAATTGTGTTTCGAATAGGGGAGCAGCTTGATTTTATACTGCTCTATTTCAACATTTATAGACCTAAAAAGTATGGGGAATGCTTCCATTTCTGATTCACCTTCTACAAGAAGGTAACTATCTGCAGGTATGTCAGATGCTCATTGACTATTGAGTTTTTAAGCCAGTAAATTGCATTCCCCTCTGCTATTGCTTTTGCAGAGTCGATTGGGGAAAGAATATAGAGATCACCATTATCTGGAAAATTCGACTTGACTCCTATATTATGTATTCTTTGCTCTTTAAACTCATCTAATAAAAATGAGTAGATAAAGCCAATTATCAAAGCAAAGTCGTTGTAAATAAAAAACCTATTACTAACTTTTGATTCATATGAAACAAGAATAGTATTATTGGCTATTGCTACCTTATTAACATTAAAAGACCTTTCTAAACCATGATCTTTTCCATTTCTCAAGGCTTGTTTAATAATTTCTAAAGCTTTCTTTCTCCCAAATTTTTTAAACAAACTAAAATAATTCATTTAGATGAACCTTCACATTTATAAAAACCGAGCACTTTTCTCACCGAAAAATCGGGAGCGAAGCAAGTAATTTTTCCGAGTATAGCAATTTGTTATATGACCGCTATGTAAGACGCATTACCTTGTGACCTTATACTGCCATACTCTAGTAGGCATGCCAGACATTTCATCAACGCCGTCATGACTAGGCTCACCAAACAGTTTCGCCGCAATGGCCAAAGAAGCTTCGATGTCAGTTTCAACCAATGCTTCTATGTAGTA
Organism: Halomonas sp. PA16-9; assembly: GCF_009728585.1. Lineage (NCBI taxonomy): Bacteria > Pseudomonadati > Pseudomonadota > Gammaproteobacteria > Oceanospirillales > Halomonadaceae > Halomonas > Halomonas sp. PA16-9. Next base: position 3,078,293 of record NZ_CP040451.1, read on the forward strand.
TTCTCGCCCATAACGCTTGGGCAAATCTTTCTTAAATTGCTCAAGGATTTTCTCGACGAAAGCTAATGTCAATCCTTTCCCTCTTAACTCTTTAAGCGTTCCGTAAAATAGACAAAAGCATGGAAAGCCATTCAAGGGCTGATTTCCATTCAAGACAGCTAATTGTTGTACTTTCATTTTTTTTAGACGTGCGTACGTGTAACGCTCAGCTCCTAATGCCATATCTACTTCTCTAAATATGTTATCAGCCAATGGAACGCGCTTCATCCTGAAGCCTTGCGAGAATGCTATTTCAAGTGTTTTGAACCCCGTCATGGGGTTTTGATCTTCATTCATTTGTATTCCTTTGCGAATAGAGCTCGGATGTTGGCAATGCCATATAAAAGCCCGCGTAATAGGCGCGAACTCGCGAGCGTCCTCATAAACGCGTTTATTATACCACGCTCTCGAATATTTCTGATCCACTAGTTATTTCGACATCCTCTCCGGTCTTCCTAATTGTAAAAATATGTCCTATCTTTGGCGAAACTTTCGAAGACGAAAAAATGCCATACTCATTTGTTTTTTCAAACTCGTAAGATATGTGAATTGAGTTAATATTATTTTCAACCGAGATTTTATGCAATGCCTTCTTCAACTCAATCAGCTCTTTCTCCTTATTCCTACTTTGGCTTACTGAGTCAAAGTAAAATATGAAGCACTTTTCTAAAAGACTGCCTTCAAATTCAACATCCACTTCATCAGTCATTGCATTAGCAATCATGAAGTTAATCATAGAATTTTGACTGATAGCACGAGTCGAAACCTTAAACACATTAAAATATATTAAAGCATCATGATTCTCATCAGCAATCTTGTACAAGACATCACTTAAGCCTGTATGAGAGCCATTAGTTGGTCGCGTATGTGGATTTTTTGTATACCCGACATACTCAACCTTACTATCGATACCTAAAAAAACATTTGCATCTTCAAGAAAATCATGGATAGAAGTTGTAGTTAAGTCTCCACTAGAATCAGTAATAGTTATATACTTCTCAGACATATCAACTTTAGGGCGGCAAAACTTATTTTCGTGAATGTCGTAGAATTTACAAGTTATGGATTTTCTAATTTTTTCTTTGCCAATCAATACATGTATTTTGACCTTTTTTGTTATAGGGTTATAAGTAGTCTTCTTGCCTGTATTGAAACGTATTTTCGTTCTTGAGCAAATAAAGTACACGAAGCGCTTTTCTAAATTCTCTTCTACTTGCTTTTTTACCCCTCTGAGATAGTCAACTATGAGTTTTCTTGTATCAAAATAGTCGGCCACCTCATTAGGGTTAACCACTAGATCGTACCAATATTTATGATACCGTTGGAGTTCAACTACCCACACTTTTTCAGCTTGCTTGTAGGTGTCGATATCAGCAACCGATGAAAATATCCTCTGGTCAAGTTCGTCTCCTAGGAGGTATAAAGCCCGCATTTGCGGCTGGTTTGGAGCGCAGCGAAAAAACAGTCCACCAACTGCGCTTATTATAGCTATAGAACAATACCATCAAAATTTGAAATTAATTCCAAAAATTCAGCTTTTTGATATTGGCTCAATATCTTACAATCTTGATGTTTGCTGTAATCCAGCGCATTCGCACCTTCTATTCTGGAATATTTATCACTACTATATTCTTCTGCTTTCAATGTCGAAGTTAATATTATCTGACTATCTATCCCTTTATAAATATTAAGCATTTTCTCCTCTTTTTTTGTAGACAACTCCCCATCCCGAAATGAGTCGATTATTAGCGGAAAATCATGCTTGAGCATTTTTTTCAGAGCAACAACCTTGCAAAAATAAAATTCCTGCCCTTCACTACCAGAAAAAGTTGATCCCTTCTTAGTAAATATATCTTCGAAAACTAAGTTTCCGCCTGGATCAATTGACTTATACAACCCGTTCATTGCAAACAATATTTTATCATCGAAACGCTTTCTTTCTTCCTTTAAGGACTCATCGACTTTCTCGTGTGACCTGAGTTGCTCTTCAAGAACCTTTATTTGGTTGATAAGCGCAAATGAATCTTCATCGTAATTCCTTTCTGACAATACCTGTTCTTGGTAAAGAATGACTTGTTGAAAATTAGGAGGTGTATCTTTCATTTCATCATTTAGACTCCCCTGCAAAGAATTAATATCCTTAGAGTAATCCATTATTATTTCGATCTTCTGTTTTATGTTTTGGTCGATGGAGTTCAAAATGCCATTTCTTACATCAATATTGCTGATCTCGAATGTCAAATCGACATTTGAATAAATTATCTTATCACTTCCACACTCGCCACACTTAACATTGCCTTCATTTAACTCTCTATTGAGTGAAACGAGTTCAGAAACAAGCTGCTCTAATTTTGACTTCCTGTTTATCTCTCTTTGTCGGGATCTTTTCAGTTTTGATATATTTTCATTTAGATACGATATTTTTTTAATTTTCTCTTGCACAGCTTCAGAGTCATACGTTTTTGACGCAATTTCAGCAATATTGGGATTTTGCCGGATAATAGATATTTTTTTAACAAGCTCTTTTAATTTAAGCTTTAGGTTACTAATTTTGTCTTTTACAGCTTTTATATCTTCATTATTTAAATTCACTCCTGACAATCCAGCCAAATAATAAATCATAGATTTGTAGTCTGATTTATTAAATTGCCCCTTGCTAATAAGGCCAGATGGATTCCTGTCATCCTGCCCGATAAAAAAATTCGTATAGCAAACTTAAATCTACAAGTGTATTCCTGCCATCTTTTAAAACCTTAGGCACTGAAAAAACAAATTTATCCAAAAAGTATCTAGCCTCTCCGACTGAATTAAAAATCTGCATCGCATCTTCAGATTTTATGGCAATGGAGTTCCTTTTACGTAAGAACTCGTAGGTAACCCCACCCACTTCTATTTCTGAATAGAAATATTTGTCTTTGTAATTAAATGAGCTAGGAAAAATAGACTCATATCCTAATGAAAACATTAGCCCTTGCATAACAAGTGTTTTACCCCTGTTATTGTCATCACTAAAAATGACATTCAGTCCGCTCTGCAACCTGTTTTCGACAAACGCCTCTTCTGTATCACCAAATGCAATTTTATTAATTTTCATTTGTCAGCCCCGTCTTTACTAGAGAAATCATATAAAGTACCGTCTCCCTCGTTAAATACTGAGTTTTAATATTAATTAATAAAATTAAATTTCCATACACAACTGAAATGTGATTATCAGTTTTTTCTTTCACTAGCTTGATAATTATTTCGGTTATTCTCCAAAATTCCTTGCAGCCATTTTTGTCAAAAAAAGCACGACTTAGGTTCTCATTGCATTCTTGAAGTAAGTCTTTCCTTTCTTCCTCATCCAATCCATTTAAAACATCAAAAAAACTCAGGGGTATGCCTGGAAAGGAAAAAATCGATCCACAACAAATCTGCTTATTAGAAGAGTTTTTATTTCAGACTTTTTAATATGTCGATTAAACTTAAGAACTTCAACTGGATTTTTTATCATTTCTTTTTCTATGTATGAATTCTTTAGAGCCGACTGGGCATTTCTAATTTCAACAAATATACGTTCATATATGTCTTCAGAAATAGATTTCTTATTCTTAAACTTCGACATATTTTTTATGTAATTACTAATTTTGTAGTTATCCTCAACAAAGCATATCTTCGAGAGAAAATCTGAGAATAGAGTAGGAGTATTTCCTGATTTATCTCCATTTATTTTCTCTTTTAGCTTTTTTTCTATTCCTTTTTTCTGCTTTTCATTAATATTTTCATAACTGTAGATATTTAGCGATGGGTCTTTCAAATACTCTCTATTTAGCTTAGGAATAAATAATACATAATCATAAAAGTTAATAGTGGAAATGTAGTTGTCGTACAGCGTAAACAGGCTCTCGCCAATTTTAGAGGGTGGAAGGTTACTATGGTTTTTACTTTGGACATCCCAAAGTTTGCTAAAGTCCGTATTAGATCCTGTAACGTCATTGAAGCAATCCACAGTGACTATTTCAATCTCCTCACTATCACCTCTCATTCCCAACAAATAGAGCAACGATTTAGTCTCAAAATCTGAAGCCTTCTTATTGTTGATTTCCGTGTTTTTGAAGGTATACAAAAAAATCGCTCCTATTTTTCTTTTAGACTTCAATATCGAGAACTAACTTGATGCGGCTATAACAGTGATTAGACTGCGCGTTCTGATATTGAATAAACGCGCCTACTTCAGCACTCTATCGCGCGTGGCCGAAACATCCCTAACCATCTGATATTTAATAAAATTAAAACAATTTGACAGTATTTTTAAAATCAATACGCGTTTTTTTAAGTTCTAATTACACTCTCTATAAAATTGCTTAGGTCACGAGACTTGCAGAAAAATTGAGCGAGCAGGCTTTTGAGCAGCTAGAGCTGCCTTCGCGGATGCCTTTGGCTCGTTCTCGCCAAGCGTTACGCCGTGCTAAAATGTGCAATCGTTTGATTTTAGGGTTTTTGTAGTGCGTGGTAAGCGAAGCGCACTCGCAATAGTGGCCTGGCTCTATTGGGCTGGATTGTTTATGTGGCAGGGTATTCGCGCGCTGAAGCGCCCTACCACAACACCAGTGTAACAGCACTAATGCAGTGACAGGGTTTGTGGGAGGCGCCTTTGGTTTAAGCTTTCAGGACGTAACGTAGAGTTTCGACGACTTGGTCGGGGTGGTGCACCAAGCTTGAGCACCGGCATCCACTTCTTTCAGCGGGTGGACGATATCTTCACTGTGCAGGGTGAGTAGGGCTTGGCGAGAGCGGCGCAGTAGCCCGCATCGAAGGCGGCGTTCCACTGTTTGTACTGGTCGCCGAAGCGTACAACGACCAGATCCGCCTGCTCGATCATCGTGCGGGTGCGGATAGCGTTGACCTTGGATGACTGGTGGTCGCGCCAGAAGCTATTTTCCGGCTTGCCCAGGTGGTCGCCGGCGGCGTCAGAGGCGGCGTGGTCGGTGACTGGGGCGGTAAATACGATATCCAGGCCCGCGGCCTCGGCACCGCGCTGGATTTCTTCGCGCCAATCGGTGTGGATCTCGCCAGAAAGATAAACGTAGAAGCTCATGATTTTTCCTTACTGTTTGCTAGGGGTATGTCGCGTTATTTTATGGAAAAATATTCCATATTCATACCGGCGTTATAGCAAGGGCTGCCTGGCCAGCAGATAAATATCCATTATCCAGCCGTGGGTGTCGCGTAGCGCTGCCCGGCGCTGGAGGATCTGGTCGCCGACGTCGCTTAGCCAGCCTTTGATTAGGCACTGTTTCTCCATGCCCAGGTACGCGCCCCACCAGATGTAGGTGTCATCTTGTGGCAGAGTGATAAACGCCCCGCCGCTATCCAGCATCACGGCTACCGTGGCAGCATCGCTTGGCCAGCCGCGCTCGCGTAGGCGGCGGCCGGTGGTGATTTGAACTGGTTCTGCGAGCGCGTTGAGGGGGATTTTATGCTCGGCGGTGAGCACTTGCAGGCTGGTGATGCCGGGCACTACCTCTACATCAACCTGCTTGCCCGCAGCACCCAGGCGCTGGGTAATGCGCAGGCTGCTGTCGTAAAGCGAGGGGTCGCCCCACACCAGCATACCTACCCGCCCACCTTTAGGGAGATGTTCATCGATTAACTGCGCCCAGACGCCAGCGATGGCAGCGTGCCAGTCGTCCACCGCGCCCAGGTAGTCATCACGGCCATCTCGACTGGGGAGATCGAACTCGACGATCTTGGTGGTCACCGGCGCTTCCAGCAGCCGTTCGCAGAGCAAGCGGCGTAGATCGATAAGATCCGACTTGGCCTCGCCCTTTCGGGGCAGCAGAATCAAATCAGCGTTATTGAGGGCGCGCACGGCGGCCAGGGTGACGTGGTCAAGGTTGCCGGTACCGATGCCTATGAGCGACAGCGTGATCATGACTCGCTCTCTTGGTCTTGGCTTGCCGTGGCAAAAGGCGAATCCGCCGACTGGGGGCGAAAGCGTCGGTCGTAGCCCACGGCGTAGAGGCTACTCTCTTGGAAGTCGTCGCTCTCCAGCACCGGCCCTACCAGAATTAGCGCGGTGCGCTGCATGGCGTCATCAATCAACGCTTCTATGGTGGCTAGCCGCCCACGCACTACCCGCTCATCGGGCCAGCTTGCCCGCCACACAATCGCCACCGGGCACTGCCCCCCGTAGTAAGGCGTCAGGCTTTCGACCACCTGGGTAAGGTTATGAATAGAGAGATGGATGGCCAGCGTGGCGCCGGTGCGGGCGAAATTGGCTAGCGTCTCGTCGCTGGGCATGGCGCTGGCACGCCCCGGCGTGCGGGTGAGTACTACCGACTGGGCCACACCGGGTAGCGTCAGCTCCTGACCCAAGGTTGCCGACGCTGCCGCGAAGGCTGGCACACCGGGGGTAATGCTGTAGGGGATATCCAGTTCGCGCAGACGGCGCAACTGCTCGCCCATGGCCGACCACACGGATAGATCCCCCGAATGCAGCCGGGCGACATCCTGGCCTTCGGCGTGGGCGCGACTGATCTCCTGCATGATGTCATCCAGAGAGAGCGGCGCGGTGTTAATCACCCTTGCCCCTGCCGGGCAGTGTTCAAGGATTTGCTCCGGCACTAATGAGCCCGCATACAGGCACACCGGGCAGGCGGCGATCAGGTCGCGCCCGCGCAGGGTAAGCAGATCCGGCGCGCCGGGGCCTGCGCCAATGAAGTGTACAGTCATTCTATGGCTCCTTCTGCCAACGCGGCAGTGGCCTTGCGATCCGCTGAAATTATCCGAGGCCCTAACAGCGTTGCCCCTGGGCCCGCCGCTAATAGCGCCACGGCCTCGGCCACGCTGCCCGTGCCGCGGGCCTGCAAACTTTGCGCTGAATGAGTCAGCGTTGTCACCGTCGGTAGCTTGGCGTCCGCCACGGCGATAACCTCGATGCCTCGCAGTTGTCCCAGCTCTTCAACTAACGGCAGCATCGAGCGAGCCGCCGCGAGCTTATCGATAGCCCCGTACTGCTCGACAAGCTGATCAAGCGCCTGAGCGAGCGAAGCAGGCGTTGCCTCACGGCGAAAACCAAATCCCGCTATTCTCAACGCCGATTGCTTCATCGAACGCCCCGCCACTGAACGATGGGGTAGCTGGCCTTCCAGCCCCGCCGGGCGCCGATGGGGGCGGCGTTGGCAAGTTCCAGGCGCATCAGTTCGCCACCTACCTTGTGCTGCCAGTGGGCCAGCAGCGCTTCGGATTCCAGGGTGACGGCATTGGCGACGACGCGCACGCCTTCGGGCAAGCGCTGCCATAAATCATCTAACTGCGCTTGGGATAACCCGCCGCCGATAAATACCGCATCCGGCAGCGGTGTATCGTTCAGCACTTCCGGCGCGCTGCCCTCTTTTACCTCAAGCCAATCGACACCCAGGTTCTCTGCATTGCTGCGCGCCCGCGCTGCCCGTTCCGCGTTTTGCTCGAAGCCTACCGCCTGATTATCCGGGTGAGCGAGCAGCCACTCAATGGCAACAGAACCTGAACCGGTGCCGATATCCCACAGCCGCTCGCCGGGTATGGGAGCTAACGCCGATAGAGTAATGGCGCGAATGGTCTGTTTGGTGATCTGGCCGTCGTGGTCAAAAAAATGATCCGGCAGGCCGGGCGTCAGGGGCAAGGCGGGGCTGGTGCCTGCTACTTCCAGCGCTACCGCCACCGGGTGGGCGATATCCTTTGGCAAGCTGGCGTCGACACGACAATGGCGAATGCGCTCGTTATTGCCGCCCAGGGCTTCCAGCACCGTTAGCTGGGAATCCACAAAGCCGAATCGGCTGACCAGAGAGGCGAGTTCTGCCACCGCCGCGCCGTCTCTTACCAGCACCAGCAAATGCCTGCCGGCATGCAGGTAAGGCCGAATGCGCGTCAGCGGTTTGGCGTGCAGGCCCAGGCAGCTGCAGCACTCCAACGGCCAGCCCAGGCGGGAAGCCGCCAGGCTGAAGGTGGAAGGTGCTGGCAATGCCAGCCACTCGTCAGCGCTGAGATGCTGCGCCAGGGTGCTACCCGCCCCAAACCAGAACGGGTCGTTCGAGACCAACATGACCACCCGGCGTCCGCGCTGATTGAGCAGTTCAGGAATGCCATCGGCAAAGGGCACCGGCCACTCAATCACCTCGGCGTTTAGGGGCGGCAAAAGGCGCAGGTGGCGGCGCGCGCCGAATACCACCTCGGCACTTTCCAGTGCTGCGCAGCTTGCCGCCGTTAGCCCCTGTGTGCCACCCTCCCCCCAGCCTAAAAGGGTCAGCCAGGGAGCCTGACCCACTGGAGCGTGAGAAATTTCAACCATGATCAAGATCCTAATTCTCGGGGGAACCAGCGAGGCCAGCGCTCTGGCCAGTGCTGTTGCCAAGCACGGGCTTCCCGCCATTTTCAGCTATGCGGGACGTGTTGCCACGCCTAAACCCCAGCCGCTGCCAACCCGCATTGGCGGTTTTGGCGGCGTTAGAGGCCTTGCCGCCTTTGTGGCCCACGAGCGCATCACCCATATAGTCGATGCCACTCACCCCTTTGCCGCGCAGATGAGTACGAACGTGTTAGCCGCCGCGACCCAGTGCGGCGTAAAAGCCATTGCCCTTACTCGGCCAGCCTGGCAACCCGTTGAGGGTGACCAGTGGCACAGCGTGGCAAGTATTGATGCAGCGGTTAGCGCTTTGGCTGGCCCGCCCCAGCGCGTGCTGCTTGCTATCGGCCGGATGCACCTTAGCGCCTTTACCACACAGCCCAGCACCATTACGTGCTGCGTTTGGTAGACCGGCCTGCCAGCCCGCCGCCGCTGCCGGATGCCAGCACCGTGATCGATAGAGGCCCCTTTACGCTGGAAGGCGATCTCGCCCTGCTGGAAACGCAGCGCATCCAGCGCATCGTGTGTAAAAATTCCGGCGGCGAAGGGGCGGCATCCAAACTCACCGCGGCAAGAACCCTCGGCCTGCCCATTGTGATGATCGAACGGCCAGCACTGCCGCCACGCCATGAGGTTCATCGGATCGATGACGTTCTTAGCTGGCTCGATAGCCACTCTTAATCTTCAATACGCTTAATCAGCGAGCGCGGCGTATAAACCAGCGGTACCCCAGCTCGCTCGATCAATCGCGTCTGCTGGAGCCGACAATCACCAGAGTGCGCATATCGGCCATGTCCGGCGTCGCCTCACCTAGCGTGGTAACGCGAACCGACTCTTCAGGCGTGGAAACCGCCCGGGCGAAAATAATCAATCGATCAAGCCCGCAGACTTCCCGCAGCACCTCTAGCGTGCGCTCGAAACCCACCGGGCGCGCAATGGAGCGCGGGTTGTAGAAACGCCATGGCGAAGTCGGCCTCGGCAGCCAGGCGCAGGCGCTTTTCAATCAGCGCCCAGGGCTTCAAATTGTCGGATAAATTAATGCAGCAGAAGTCATGCCCCAGCGGTGCGCCGACGCTTGCGCTGGCGGCCAGCATCGCAGAAATGCCCGGCAGCACCTGAATATCAAGCGCGCGCCACTGGGCATCGCCCGCTTCCAGGGCCTCGAACACCGCGGCGGCCATGGCAAAGACGCCGGGTCGCCGGAAGACACCACCACGACCCTATGGCCTTCAAGCGCCAACTGTAGCGCCTGCTCCGCCCGGCGGGTCTCTTCGCGGTTATCCGAGCCGTGGCGGACTAACCATCACGTGGCGCAACCCGGTTAACGTAGGGCACATAGCCCACCACGTCGGTGGCTTCCTGAAGCGCAGCGGTTACCTCGGGGGTAATCATGGCCTCTGAGCCCGGCCCCAGGCCGACGATTTTCAGCCAGCCGCTCATGGCCGCCTCCGTGGCCATGGATCAGCACAATCGAGAAGTACGGCACGCTCTCGCCCACGTCCGCCAGCGGCAATACCCGTTGTTGCGACATGGCGGCGTACTCGATCAGCCAGGCTTCGCCTTCGCGGCCAGCGGAACCAGGGCCCGGCGTAGCTTGGCCAGGTTGCGGCCAATCTTCATCACCACCAGCGCATCGGTCTGGGCGATGCGCTCGGCCAATGCCTCTTCGGGTAGCGTGGCCATCAGCACGGTCATGATGTCATCGCCCAGGTAATGGGCTGCCCAGTGGCCGTCCACGCCGCTGACATGCCGGTAATCCCCGGCACCACCGAGACAGGCACGCGGTTTAGCAGTCGCGTGTAGAGATGCATGAAGGAGCCGTAGAAGAACGGGTCACCTTCACAAAGCACCACCACATCACACCCGGCCTCCGCCATCTCGATCAGCTGAGCCACGCTGCGTTCGTAAAAGGCCGCCAGCAGCTCATTGTAGCGCGGGTCGTCGAAGGGAATTTCCGTGGTAACCGGGTATTCCATAGGCAGCTCGATTGCGCCGTGCGGGATCATGCCCTCCACGATAGTGCGCGCATGGCCGCAGCGGCCCTTTTTACGAAAATACGACCACGTGGGTCGCCCCGCGTATCAGCGCGTCGGCGCGCACGCTCATCAAGTCTTGGCTGCCGGGGCCCAGCCCAACGCCGTATACCGTTCCCTGGGTCATTCGATGCGATCCGCCATGGCGTTGATGGCCGCAACCGTCACGGCGCTGCCGCCCAGGCGACCGCGGACGATACAGCTGGGCAGCGCCGGGTTAGCCAACAGCGCTTCTTTGGATTCCGCCGCGCCGACAAAGCCTACCGGGCAGCCGATAATCGCCGCTGGGCGCGGGCACGCCGGGTCTTCGAACATATTGAGCAGATGAAACAGCGCGGTGGGTGCATTGCCAATGGCGACCACGGCGCCTTCCAGGTGTGGCCGCCACAGTTTCCAGCGCCGCCGCCGAGCGGGTATTGGCCATTTCCTGGCGAGGCCGGGCGTGCGCTCATCGTTGAGGGTGCAGATGACTTCGTTGTCAGCGGCAGCCGCTTGCGGGTGATGCCTTCCGAGACCATGCGGGCATCACAGAGAATCGGTGCGCCCTGCTCTAGCGCGGCACGGGCCTTATTGACCACGTCGTTTTGAAAATGAATATAGGCGGCCAATTCCACCAGCCCGGCGGCGTGAATCATGCGCACCGCCACGGTCTCTTCTTCCACTGAAAAGCGGCCAAGCTCGGCTTCACTGCGAATAATCGCAAACGACTCCGGTAAATCGCCGGGCCACTGGTTCATACTTATAGGGCACCCAAACTCTCCAAATAAACTAATTCGCTGCTGGTCTGCAAGCATCCGTGCCAGGGCAGGTTTTCCGCGAGAGCGCTGTGAAACCATCCTTGGGCGCTACTTTTTCCATCCGTGGAAAAAGACCCTCGCTACAACCTGCCCTGACACTCAGCTACCGAGGAACAACCTAACTGTTTTCGCTGAGCTTTCTCAAAAACCAACCACCTCACTCTCAGTGAGGCCTGACTTAACCGGCGTGCTATCAGCGCGGCCGTTAACAACAACATTAAATCGCCCTGCTTGCCCGACCAAGCACACATCGGCTGGGGCGCCGGCGCAGCCTTTAGCGCAGCCAGATATATGCACCGTTCCTTCCACCCAGCCGCTTAGCTTCTCGGCAAGCGGCTGGGTGGCGACACTCGCCTGTTTCGCAATAGGGCGCGCCGGGGCAGGCGTCCATCGCTAGCCGCGGGTCGCTATTATGGCGGATCAAGCCATCCACCGCGGGTAGTGTATCGCAATCCTGCAACAACAGACGCCGCCAGGGGGTGACCTGCACGCTGCTGACTGTTTGCGAGACAGCATTACGTAGCGTGTAGCGGCCACCCGGCCAAAAGGCAGGCCAACCACCATGCCCTCGCGATGTTCGCCCAGCGCCAGCTTCTCGCCTGGGGATGCGGGGGCGGTATCAGCGGGCGCCCAATCGGGCAGCGGTGCTGTATGCCGCCGCATGCGGCCTGACTCCCAGCCGCCGGTATCTACGAACCAGTGGGTCAGGCGTATCAGCTGCTCGATGACAGCCTCGGTATCGCTCACCGTTGTGCCTAGCGCGTAGCCATCGGTGCGTACCAGCAGGCTGCCTTTCGTTGAGCGCTCGATACGAAAGTCGGCGGCGCTGTCGCCAAGCACCGGAGCGTTTCCCGCATCGATGGCGATGCCGACCTTGCCGGGCATGGCGGCTAATTCGCTACCCCGCGCCTGCAACAGGCGGGCAATGGTATGGGTAGCATCGCCTTTTTGCCAGGCGGGCGCCAGCAGCATCTGTGGCTGGCGTTCTGCTTCCGGGTCGTCGCTTACCAGTTGATGCTCGACCAGAAACGCCATCAGCGGCGGCCAGCTTTCGTCGGTCACCCCACGCAGCTGCAGGTTGGCCCGGCTGGTCAGTTCGATCAAACCGCTGCCGAAGGTCTCGGCGGCGTCGCACAGTGCCAGCGTCTGCTCGCGGGAAAGCTGACCCAGCGGCGGGCGTACACGCACCAGTAGGCCATCGCCGGTGGCCATGGGTCGCCACGCGCCGGGGCACCAGCCTTTAATGCGCGGGCTGGGCGGCATGACCATTGGTCTCTTTGGCCTCGTCCATTTCCAGCAGCAGATCCTGAAGCGCCTGGCCGTGCTCGCCGGGGGCTTGCCACATGCCCCGCTGGGCGGCTTCGAGTAATCGCTCGGCCATCTCTTCCAGGGCGGCCGGATTGTGCTCGCGCAGGAACAGCTGATTGGCGGCGTCGAGTACCAGGGCGTCGCTCACCTGGGCGTACTGGTAGTCGGCAATCAGGTCGGTGGTGGCATCGTAGGCGAACAGGTAGTCCACCGTGGCGGCCATCTCAAAGGCGCCTTTGTAGCCGTGCTCGCGCATGGCGTTGATCCACTTGGGGTTCAGCACGCGCGAGCGAATCACCTTCGCCAGTTCTTCTTTCAGGGTGCGAATCTTGGGCATCGCGGGGTTGGCGTGGTCGGCGTGGTAAATCTCCGGCGCCTTTCCACTCAGCGAGCGGGTGGCATTGGCCATGCCGCCCTGAAAAGCGTAATAGCTGTTGGAATCAAGAATGTCGTGCTCGCGGTTATCCTGGTTTTGCATCACCGCATCCAGCCCCTGGAGCTGCTGCTCGAACGCCGCCCGCGCGGCGGTGCCGGAGGCCTTGAACTGGCCGTAGGCGTAGGCGCCTGTCTCCATGTAGGCCTCGGCCAGATCGTCGGAGCTATCCCAGGCGCGGTTTTCAATCAGCCGGTTGAGGCCCGCGCCGTATTCGCCGGGCTTGCTGCCAAAGATGCGGTAGCTCGCCTCCTGGGCGGCCATCTCCGGGCTTAGCCCCTGGTCTTCCAGTGCTTGCTGGCGGGAAAGCACCGCCTCGCGGATGGTGTTGCTGTTGCCCGGCTCTTCATAGCGCGCCACCGCCTGCACGGCAGCGTCAAACAGGCGAATCACGTTGGGGAAGGCGTCGCGGAAGAACCCGGAGACTCGCAGCGTGACATCGACCCGTGGGCGATTAAGCAGCATCGAGGGAATGACTTCAAAGTCACTTACCCGCTGGGAGCCCAGCGACCAGATGGGACGCACGCCCATCAGCGCGAAGGCCTGGGCGATGTCATCACCGCCGGTGCGCATGGTGGCGGTGCCCCAGATGGATAGCCCCAGCCGCCGCGGATAGTCGCCGTGATCCTGCAGATAGCGTTCGACAAACGCCTGGGCGGATTTTTCGCCCAGCGTCCAGGCGGCGGGCGATGGGATCGAGCGGTTATCGACGCTGAAAAAGTTGCGCCCGGTGGGCAGCGTATCCAGCCGCCCTCGGCTGGGGGCGCCGCTGGGCCCGGCGGGCACGAAGATGCCTTCAAGGCCGTCGAGCAGCGATTGAATCTCCATCTTCACGCCGCGCTGCATGGTGACCCATAGCTGGTCGCGGGCGTAGCGCAGCTGCGCTGCCGTATCGGGATAATCCTGGGTCAGGTCATCCAGGCTGCCGTTGGCCAAGACGTAGTCGGCTACCCAGCGCTCGGCCAGCAATTCCAGGCGCTCACGGGCATCGGCGCCGGTGCGCCAAGGGGTATCGAGCTGCTGGCTTAAAATAGCCGGTTCGGGCCCATACCAGGGCTCGTTGCCCGCGGCTAACGGGTCAAAATCCAAGCCTAAATCGCTGGCCAGGTTGTGCAGCAGGCCGCGGCTTGCCACCGCTTCGCCACGGGGTAGTCGCAATAGCGCCACCAAGGTGCCCGCCCGCTTCTCTTCCGGCGGCAGTGTGCCGAGTATGTGCAGGCCGTGACGAATCTGCGATTCCTTGATGTCGCACAGAAAGGTATCTAGCTCGTTGAGAAGCTCTGCATCGTCACTGCTGTGAGCAAGCTCCTGGTCGATGCCGGTATCACGCAGGTGAGCGAGAATTTGGCTGCGAATTAGCGCTTCCCGGCGGGGATCCATATCCAGCGCTTGATAATATTCGTCGGTGAGCGCTTCAAGCTCGGCCATGGGGCCATAGAGCTCGGCCCGCGCCAGCGGCGGCATCAGGTGATCGATAATCACCGCCTGACTGCGCCGCTTGGCCTGGGCACCCTCACCGGGTCGTTGACGATAAACGGATAAAAGTGCGGCAGCGGCCCCAGGGCAATATCCGGCCAGCAGTCGACGCTCAAGGCGATGCTTTTGCCCGGCAGCCACTCCAGGTTGCCGTGCTTACCCACATGGATGACCGCATCGACCTGGTAGTGCGCGCGCAGCCAAAAATAAAACGCCAGGTAGCTGTGCGGCGGCGCCAACTCCATATCGTGGTAGGACTGGGTGAGATCGTCGATAAAGTCGCGTTCCGGCTGGATACCCACAAAGGTCTCACCCAGACGAATACCCGCGATCATCAGCCTACCCTGGCGGCACTTGGGGTCTTCGTGAGGCGCCCCCCAGCGCGTCCATACGGTTTCCTGCAGCTCGGTAGGCAAAGTTTGAAACCAGGCCAGATAGTCGTCAACGCTGATGCTCTGCCAGCAGGCGCGCTGGTCGAGGCTGCCGTGATCGTTGGTTACCGCGCCCTGAAGCTGGCGGATCAAGTCATTGCCGTTTTCCGGCAGCTCGCTGAGCGGGTAACCCGCCTCTTTCAGGGCGCTGAGAATCTGCAGCGTCGACGCGGGGGTATCCAACCCGACCCCGTTACCAATGCGGCCATCGCGATTGGGGTAGTTGGCCATGATCAGCGCGACACGCTTCTGCCCGTTGGGGGTCAGCCGCAGCGAACAAATCCGCCGCGCCAGCTCGGCCACAAAGGCGGCCCGCTCCGGGTGGATGACGTGGTGGGTCACCGCCAGCTGGCAGCGCGGGTTGTAGTGGGCTTCGGCTTTAAAACCCACCGCCCGGGTGATGATGCGCCCGTCCATCTCGGGGAGCACCACCTGCATGGCCACATCGCGGCTATGCAGTCCGGCGGCCATGCCCTGCCAGTCTTCACTAGTGCTGCTGGCAAGAATCGCCTGGAGTACGACCGGACGCCCCACGAAAAGGTTGTCCGGCAATTCTTCCCCCAGAGCATCCAGCCCGTCGGCATTGCGATTGACCGCAAAGCTGGTGGTATTGATCACCAGCATCGCGCCGGTCTGCTCAATCAGGTGATTGATAAAATCAATGCACGGCCCTTCTTTCAGGGACGCCACGGCCACCGCCAACGGCTCAAGCCCCTGGTCTTTGAGCGCCGAGATCATACCGTCGGGTACGGCGGTATTCGCCCCCTGCAAATGGCTACGATAAAACAGCAGCAAGCACACCGGGCGCCCAGGCACCTGGCGATTGCGCCACTCGCTGAGGCTGGACGCCTGTTGCTCCTGCGACGCATAAATCACCGCGGGCGGAATGACCTTGGGCTCCTGCCAGTCGCCCAGCTGGCTATCTATACACTGGCTGCCCATATACTCATTGGCGACAAAGCGCAGCAGCTGCTCGGCGTTATCGGTGCCGCCCTCTCGCAGGTAGCGCCATACGCGGTACGCATCATCGAAAGCGATGGTGGAGTCTTCCAGCAGGGCGTCATCCGGGGCATCGCAGCCCGGCACCAGTATCAACTGGCGCTCGGGTTTCGCCGCCGCCCAGGCCAGCAGGCGTTCGTGACCATACTGCCAGTAGGCCTTGCCGCCCAGCAGCGAGACGATGACCAGCTGAGCCTTTTCCAGCACCCTGTCTTCGTAGAGATCGTAGGCGGCCGGTTTTACCAGGTTCATCCAGTTGGCCAGCCGCACCGAGGGGTACGCCTCACCCAGACGGTCAACCGCCTGGGCCAGCGCCGACAGATTGCTATCGGCGGCGGAGAGTATCACGACCTCGGCGGGGCTCTGTTGCAGGTCGATGATGCCTTCATCATCGACAAAGCCTCCGGGCTTGGCGGCAAATAAGTGCATTAGGTAGCCGTTTGAACCTCTGCTTCAGCCAGCGCGTCACGCAGCGCTGCGCTATCCAGGTGTTTGCCAATAATCACTAATTGGGTTTGGCGGATTTCGTCCTGAGCCCACAGCCGGTCGAAGTAGCCTTCCAGGCGCTCGCCCACCGCCTGAATGACCCGGCGCATGGGCTTGCCGGGAATCGCCGCGAAGCCCTTGGCGCGGTAGATCTCGTGGCTTTTCAGCAGCTGCTGGAGCTTGTCGGCCAGGATGTCGCCATCGACTTCGCCCAGGGTGATCACGCAGGAATCAAAGTTATCGTGGGCATGGTCGTGGTGCGCGCCTTCGGCGTGGTGCTTGTCGTGGTGATTGGTGATGCTATCGATATTTTTTTCGCTGGCCGCACCGATGCCCATCAGCGCTTCTAACTGAGTGGTGTCGGTGGTCAGGGTCTGATCGATAAACAGCGTTTTCACCGAGGCCGTCACCCGCGCCTGAATCACTGCTTCCACCTTTGTGCGCTCTTCCGGGCTGAGCAGGTCGGCCTTGCTGACCAGCACCAGATCCGCCGCGCTGAGCTGGTCATCGAGCAGCTCGCGCAGGCTGGGGTCGTGATCCAGGCTCTCGTCGGCGAGGCGCTGGGCGGCCACCTTATCCACGTCGCTGGCATAGCGGCCGGCGGCCACGGCGGGGCCGTCGATCACGGTAATAATCGCATCCACGGTGCAGTGCTGGCGCACGTCGGGCCAGTTGAACGCCTGCACCAGCGGCTTGGGCAGCGCCAGGCCGCTGGTTTCGATCAGGATGTGGTCGATATCGTCGCGGCGGGCGACCAGCTTTTTCATGACCGGCAGAAACTCTTCTTCCACGGTGCAGCAGATACAGCCGTTGGCCAGCTCATAGATGCTGCCGTCTTCCCCGTCTAGCTGCCCGCCTTCGCTACCCTCTTCACACCCCAGCGCGCAGCTGCGCAGCAGGCTCGAGTCGATATCCTGCTCGCCGAACTCATTGACGATCACGGCAATCCGCTTGCCGGTGACTTGGCGCAGAATATTGGCCAGCAGCGTGGTTTTGCCGCTGCCGAGAAAACCGGTCACGACCGTGGCAGGAATCTTATTCAGCTGTACGTTATTGGGCTGCATGGGTAAATGCCTCGCTGTTTTGCGGTTCGCAGTACGCCGGGCTGGCAGAAAAGAGCCTTGCCACAGCGTCAGGATTATTAGGGAAAAACAGATGTAAATAGGTCGCCGTCAAGCGCTTTTGACGGTAAATCGCCTCCCCCGGCGCGGGGTGCCGCTGGCGGCGGCCGTGGCCAATCGGCTCGGGGGTGCCTTCCGCCATGGAGCGGTGGTGCGCGTGACCGCGAACCGGGCCTTCCGGCAGCTCGGCGGTTTGCATCCCCTGGCAGCCGCGGCGCCCGCGCATGGCCCCCTGCCCGGGCAGCAGGCCCAGCATGGTATGAGTAATATCGTCGTAGTCGGTCAGGGTTTCCAGGCAGTACAGCAGCCCGCCACACTCGGCCAGAATGGGCTTGTCGGCGCGGTAGAAAGCCTCAATAGCCGAACGCATGGCGCCGTTATCCGCCAGCGTTTGAGCGTGAAGCTCCGGGTAGCCCCCCGGCAGCCAGAGGGCGTCGCATTCGGGCAGGCGGCTATCCGTCAGCGGCGAAAAGAAGCGCAGCGTGGCGCCCATCTGCTCCAGCAGATCAAGGTTGGCCTGATAGACGAAGCTGAAGGCGGCATCCCGGGCCACGCCAATGGTGTGGCCTTTGAGCAACGGCTTAACGGCCGCAAGCTGTTCCTGGGGGGGGGTAAAGATCACGGGTGAAAGCTCGGCGAGCGCGTCCAGCAGCCCGGCGGCTTCCAGCGCTTTGGCACCCGCCTCGAAGCGGGCTTCCAGATCCTCACGAATTTCCGCCGCCTGGACGAGGCCCAGGTGGCGCTCGGGGAGCGACAGCGCGGGGTCGCGGGGCATGGCGGCCAGCAAAGGAATCGTCGCTGGCAGCGCGCCTTCGATCAGTTCGCGGTGGCGCTGCGAGCCGCAGGCATTGGCAATTAGCCCGGCGATATGGATGTCGTCGCGAAAGCCGACCAACCCCGAGACCAATGCGGCGGCGGTCTGGGCCATGCCTTTTACATCCATGACGATCGCCATGGGAATATCGAACAAGGCTGCCAGATCGGCGCTGGAGGGTTCGCCGTCGAACAGCCCCATGGCGCCTTCCACCAGGATCAAGTCCGCTTCACAGGCGGCGTCATAAAAGCGCTGGCGACAGTAGGCCTCACCTGCCATCCATAGATCCAACTGATCCACCGGCTGGCCGGAGGCCTGGGCGAGTATCTGCGGATCCAGGTAGTCCGGGCCGGTCTTGAACACCCGCACCACTTTGCCCTGGTTGCGCAGCAGGCGCGCCAGGCCCGCCGTGACGGTGGTTTTGCCCTGGCCTGAGGCTGGGGCGGCGATAAACAGCGCGGGGCAGCGAGCGGTTGGCGTCGTCATCAGTATTCGATCCCCGCCTGGGCTTTGACGCCGCCGCGAAAAGCGTGGCGCTCGTCCTGGACAACGCTGATGGTATCGGCGATTTCCTGCAGCGGCGTGGCCATGGTGCGCCCGGTAATGATGACGTTCTGGTGCGCCGGGCGGCGCTGCAACGCCTCCACCACCGGCGCGGGGTCGAGATAGCCGTACTTGAACATATAGCTCATCTCGTCCAGCACGATCATATGATAGGCGGGGTTCTCCAGCAGCCCTTTGGCGACTGCCCAGGCGGCCTCGGCGGCTTCGATATCCCGCTCGCGGTTCTGGGTTTCCCAGGTAAAACCGTGGCCCATGATGTGCCAGTCAAGCTTGGGATGATCGCGAAAGAACAGGTACTCGCCGGTTTCGCGACGGCCTTTGATGAACTGGATCACAGCGCACTGCTGGCCGTGCCCCAGTGAGCGCGCCATGGTGCCGAAGGCGGAGCTGCTTTTGCCCTTGCCGTTGCCTTTCAGCAGGATCAGCACGCCGCGTTCTTCGGTGGCCCGGCTGATACGCTCGTCGACCACGTCTTTTTTACGCTGCATGCGATCTAAATGGCTTGCGTCGCTCATGAGAGGTTCCCAGGTTGATGTGCAGAGACTGTAGGCGCCATAGAGGGTTTGCCAAACGAGGCTGGCCAGTAACGCGCGCCCAGCTGCTGGGCGATCCGTGCGCCCTGCCCGCGTTTGACTTTGGACTGTTCGGTGTCTATCAGCAGACAGTCCTCCAGCGGGGCGAGATCGTCAACGGTTTCCCGGGTGCGGCCATCGGTGATCAGATAGGTACGCACCTTCAGACCGGGCTCGCGGCGCTGCCACTGGCGGATCAGCCGCTTGGCTTCAATAATCGCCTCTCGCAGCGGGGTGCCGCCACCGCCTTTGGCCGCCTCAAGCGTACCCCGCGCATTTTTCGGCGCCCGGCGACGGGAGAGTATCGGCACCACGCCGCCATTGCCAAACCCCAGCACCGCGACCTGCTCCCGCGCGGCGTAGGCTTGGTTGATCAGCGATTCGACCAGCCCCTTTGCCTGGCCCAGCAGGCGCTTCCCCAGGGTGGAACCCGACGTATCCAGAAGTACCAGGTGTGCCGTCGCCTGCCCGGCGCGGGACTTGCGCATCTTTAGCTGCTGCCAGGGCCACTGGCCGCGATTGGCGATCAGCGTTGCGAACCCGTCCAGCCGTGAAGTTGCCACTTGAGAACGCCCCCAGCCCAACGCCCCCCCTTTTCCCGCGCTAGCGGTGGTATCGGTGCGGTTGGCCAGCTTAAAAAGATCTTCGCTATCGGGCAATTTCACCGCTGGCTGGATAATCGCTTCCTGGGCTATGGGAGGCATCGCGCCCCACTGGCCCTGTTCAGCGCTCTGTTGGGATGAACCAGCGGTCGATGCGTTATTGCCCGACGACGAACCGCTCTCGTCTTTCGAAGGTGTCCCATTAGGTGGAGATGATGGCGGACTCTGCTCAGGCGGTTGGGTACGCCGATGAGCCAACACCCAGGGTTCAACGGTGTCGATATCCTGCTGCTCCACGCTAGCCACACCACGCCAGGCAGCATGGGCCTGGGCGGCGCGGTGCCAGGTAACGTCTGCCCGCAGGCCTTCAACGCCCGCGGCTTCACAGCAGTTGGCAATCGTTCGATACACCCAGGTGTCGGTGGTGATCTCTTTGAGCAAGCACTGCGCTTTAGCAATGCGCCCGGCCAGAGCGGCCTGGGCATCCTCAACGCGTTCGAGCGTGCCAGTGGGGTCGCGGTCAAAGGCTTCCCGTTGCTGCACAATGGCAATGCGCTCGTCGATGCTTATGGTTCCAGCCTGTTCAAGGCAGAGGCCAAAGCGGTCAAGCAACTGAGGGCGCAGCTCGCCTTCGTCCGGATTCATGGTGCCGATCAGGCTAAAGCGCGCCGAGTGGGAGTGGCTAATGCCATCGCGCTCAACAATATTGGTACCGCTGGCGGCCACGTCCAGCAGCAAATCAACCAGGGTATCCGGTAGCAGATTGACTTCATCCACATAGAGCACCCCGCCGTCGGCTTTAGCAAGCAGCCCGGCATGAAAGGTAGCTTCGCCATTGGCCAGTACCTTTTGCAGATCCAGACTGCCAACCAGCCGGTCTTCGCTGGCACCCAGCGGCAGAGTGACAAAAGGGGCATGTTTTCCTTCGCTATCGCTGGGCAGAATGGCGGCCAGCGCCCGAGCTAAGGTGGATTTAGCGCTGCCCCTTGGCCCACTAATCAATACCCCGCCGATGCGCGGGTTAATGGCGTTAAGGAGCAGCGCGGTCTTCAGCGACTCCTGGCCGACCACCGCCGCAAAGGGGAACTCACTCACCGGCACCTCCCGTGCTGGCCAAGCCCGCTAACCGATCACTACTAGCCAACTGATCTGGGGAGCATGGAACTTGAATATGATTCATGGCAACTAGCTAAATGTTAATAAAATCATTCATAAAGAAGCGGGAACAGAAAAGGCGTTCAGTATAGAGGAAGGGGTGGCGGCGAGGCCAATTTGTTGCAAGCTATTAACTTTGCGAGGGCATATATCACTTACACTAAGGATACAGTTGGATTTTTACGCCCCTACATAATACAATGTTATAACATTTCATTTTAAACAAGAACTCATAAGATCCTTAGGCTTTCTGTTGTTCGCTATCCGCCTGCAACCTAGAATGGCCAGTGTCGGTGTTCCCACGGAACTTAATAGAGAATCCGCCGCGGCTTGCCGCGAACCGGAACTGCCCCCGCAACTGTAGGCGGCGAGCGATGCTCTTTAATGCCACTGGACACAGAGTCTGGGAAGGCGAGCTAGCCATGACCCGTCAGTCAGGAGAACTGCCGATATATTACTTACATCGAGCGAAGTGGCTCGGTCAGTATTTTCTGCCCGAATGCGGAGCTCATCATGCACGGGAGTGTACATGATGTTGAGATTGACCACGGCCATCGCCGCGAGCGCTGTTGGCCTTGCACAGGCGGCTTACGCCTCCACCGACTACCCCCTTACGCTAACCAATTGCGGCGTTGACTTCAGTGTGACGTCCCCCCCGGAGCGGACGGTGACGGTTGGCCAGTCAGCCACGGAGATTCTCTATTCGCTGGGGCTCGCTGATCGAGTGAATGGCACCTCGGTTTGGTTTAATCCGGTTCTTCCCCAGTTTGCTGATGCCAATGAAGCGATCGAGCGGATCGCCAACGACGACCCGAGCTTCGAGGCCGTGGTCAATAAACGGCCTGATCTGGTGGCGGTGCAGTATGAGTGGCACGTGGGCCCCACCGGCAGTGTCGCCACCCGTGAGCAGTTTCATGAGCTGGGTATTAATACCTATATTATGCCCGCCGATTGCGACACCAAGGATAACTCTACCGGCGGCGATGGCACCCGCACCGACGCCTTCTCGACTGACTCCATCTATAAAGGGATCACCGAGTTAGCCGAGATCTACGATGTTCAAGACGCTGGCGAGGCGCTGATAACCGACCTTACCGCCCGCGAACAGCGCGCTATCGACTTGGCGAGCAGCCTTGATTTACCGGAAGACTTGTCGGCGGCATTCTGGTTTTCATCGACAGATCTGGGGGTTAGCCCTTTCGTGGCGGGGCAACTGGGTGCACCAGGGTATATGATGGAAAAAATCGGCATTCGTAATGTCATCGAGTCTGACGAAGAGTGGCCCACGGTGGGCTGGGAAAGCATCGCCAGAGCCGACCCCGATGTGCTTGTCATCGCCAGTATGGATCGCCGCCGTTTTCCTGCCGATGACATTGAAGCAAAACGTGAGTTTTTACATAGTGACCCGGTCACCCGGGAGATGAACGCGGTTAAAAATAACCGTATCGTCGAGATGGACGCCCACGCCATGAGCGCCACTATGCGCACTATTTACGGCCTTGAATCACTTGCCGAGGCACTATCCAATATGTCGTTTAACGAATGAGCATAGCGCTAACGAGGGCTTCCTCCGCACACTTCGGGTTGCGCTGGCTATGGATAACGCCGCTCGTGCTTGTGACGGCACTGATCGCGGGCACCGCCATCGGCGAGACGCCGATTCCCGTGGATACCATTGTCAAAGTGCTCGCCAACCAGCTGATAGGAATGGATTACCCGGTTGACCGAATCGACGCGGGCATTATTTGGAACTATCGTCTCAGTCGCGCCGTGGTTGCCGCCTGTTGCGGCACCAGCTTGGCCCTGGCCGGGGTCGTGCTACAGGCGCTGCTGCGTAACCCCTTGGCTGACCCCTACTTGATGGGTATTTCCGCTGGGGCTTCTACCGGGGCAGTCGCGGTGGCCGTCGCCGGACTGGGCGCTGGAGCGCTTTCACTCTCCCTAGGCGCCTTTATCGGCGCCCTGCTCTCCTTTGGTATCGTGGTGATGCTCGCCCATGCGGCCAATAGCGGTGTGGGTGGCGGCCGCGGTGTTCAGGCCGCGGGGGCGATTATTTTGGCGGGCATCGCAGGCTCGCAGCTGTTCAATGCGCTGACCGCTTTTATCATCACCAAGTCAGCAAGCGCCGAGCAGGCCCGGGGCATCATGTTTTGGCTGATGGGCAATCTATCCGGGGTACGCTGGGCCGATGTATCCTTGGCGGTGCCTGCTGCGCTATTCGGGCTGCTGGTTTGCCTGTGGCACCGGCGCTCCCTGGATGCA
Organism: Halomonas sp. PA16-9; assembly: GCF_009728585.1. NCBI lineage: Bacteria > Pseudomonadati > Pseudomonadota > Gammaproteobacteria > Oceanospirillales > Halomonadaceae > Halomonas > Halomonas sp. PA16-9. The sequence continues at coordinate 3,101,750 of NZ_CP040451.1, forward strand.
TTTACCTTCGGCGCCGACAGCGCCGCCTCCATGGGCATCGCGGTGCGCCCGGTGCGTGGAATGCTGATTATCGCCATGGCACTGGTCACGGCCGTGATGGTGTCTATCGTGGGAGCGATTGGGTTTGTGGGTCTGGTGATCCCTCACGCGATGCGTTTTATCGTGGGGAGCCGCCATACCCGACTGGTACCAGCAACCGCTCTGGCAGGCGCCGTGTTCTTGATCGGCTCGGATATTCTTTCCCGGGTGCTGATCTCCGGCCAAGTACTCCCCATCGGGGTGATTACCTCACTGATCGGCGCGCCCGCTTTTGCGCTGATTCTGGTTCGCGGCAAGAGGTCTTAATGCGATTAACGGCTGAACAGCTTGCGTGGTCAGTACACGGCACGCCACTGCTTGCTGACGTCAATCTTACCGTCGAGCCCGGCCAGACCTTTGGACTGGTGGGGCCGAACGGCTCGGGGAAAACCTCCCTGCTGCGCCTGCTGGCGGGGTTGAACAAACCCAAGGCAGGCCGGGTGCTGATCGACCACCAGCCGATGCACACGCTCAAGCAACGGGCGATCGCCCAGTCCATCGCCCTGGTGGAACAGCAAGCGGACACTACCGACCGTATTACCGTGTACCAAGTGGTATCACTGGGTCGTACACCTTTCCTTTCCGCGTTGCGTCCCTGGTCAACGGAAGATGATGCCATCGTGGCGCAGGCGCTGGCAGATGTGGATATGGCGCACATGGCCGATCGCCTTTGGCATACCCTCTCTGGCGGTGAGCGCCAGCGAGTGCATATTGCTCGGGCGCTGGCACAACAGCCTAAAATTCTGCTGTTGGATGAACCCACCAATCATCTGGATATTCGCCACCAGCTGTCGATTCTTGAATTGGTCAGGCAACTACCGATCACGGTGGTTATCTCGCTGCATGATCTTAACCAAGCCATGGAGTGTGACCGCATCGGCGTCATGGATGGCGGCCGCCTGATCGATAGCGGCCTCCCCCAAGACATACTCACTCCTAACAGGCTACAACAGACCTTTGGGGTATATGCCCATGTGATCGATGATCCTGTCGATGGCAAGCAAGTCATGCGTTTTCACAGTGCGATTTAGCTAGCTCCTAGTCTGCTAGGAAAAATGCCCGGTTACCGACAGCGCAAACTTTCGTGTCCCCGGCGCTACAGTGCCCATTCACCGGAAAAAATGCCAAACCACGCTGTGGTCCGTGCCCATACTCCACAGAAGTACAACGACGACAAGCAGCGCCTCCAGCACCAAAACACCGATACCCAGCGTCGTGGTCGACAGAATAAACCCCTGCTTATGACTGATTCCCAGAAAGCTGGGCGTTCCCTTGTAGAGCAGATAGGTGCTATAGAGCAGACCGATCACCATCCCTAGCACACACAACCAGAAAACCGGATATAGCGCAAAAACACCGCTGAGGAACATCGGGGTCGCAATATAACCTGCGAAGATAATACAGTCGCGGCGGCTAGGTCGATTCTCAATACGGCGGGCCATCCAATGGATCACACTCCCCACCACCCCCACAGCCATTAGCATCAGCGCATAAAAAGCCACGCCTAAGGCAATACCGTTGGCAAGGGAGACTTTATAGGTTGCCGAACCACCATAAGTCCAGCCTACCTGGGTGGTACCTATCAGGGCACAGACAACAGGAACGGCAGCGAGTAACAGGACATGGTGAGCATAGAGATGACTGACAGACTCATGCTCCTCACTGATCTTATACCACTCCCGTTCAGGATGATGGAGAAGCCCCCAAACATGATTGACCATAACGACCTCCCGTTTTTGTGGACACGCTTTTGTTAGGATCAGACGATGATCGATCGGATCAACAAGGTTCCGAATCATTTTTAGTGTAGAACACAAAATCATTTTCGGAGGTGAGGATTTTTCTTTGCTAAGGTGGAGGAGCTCATTCTATTCATTGGTGGAGTTCATATGCGTATTCTGTTCACCGGCGGCAGTGGCAAAGCGGGCCGTCATGCAACTGCCTACCTGCGCGATCAAGGCCATCGAGTCACTAATCTGGATTGGGTGGCGTCTGATGCGCCCGGTATTACTACCCTGAAAACCGATCTGACCGATGCTGGGCAAGTGTTTAATGCTTGCCAGGCCTACGCTGGGTTCGATGAGCTGGAAGCCGGCACCGGCGTGCCGCGTTATGATGCGATTGTCCACTTTGCGGCCATACCAGCCATCCTGCATCGGCCGGACAACGAGACCTACCGCATCAATACCCTAAGTACCTACAACGTTCTTGATGCTGCCACTAAGTTAGGTATTCCCAAGATCATCTTCGCCTCTAGCGAGACCACCTACGGTGTCTGCTTCGCTGATGGCGAGCAAAAGCCCGACTACTTGCCCGTCGATGAAGAGCACCCCACCGTGCCTCAAGATAGCTACGCCATGAGCAAGGTGGTAAACGAAGTAACGGCACGCTCCTTCCAGGCGCGCTCGGGCATCGACATCTACGGCCTGCGCATCAACAACGTTATCGAGCCCCACGAATACCGCCAGAATTTCCCAGCCTACATGGACGACCCTGCCCTGCGCCGCCGCAATATATTCGCCTACATCGACGCCCGCGACCTGGGCCAGATGGTCGATTGCTGCCTGAAAACGGATGGCCTTGGCTACCAGGTATTTAACGTCGCCAATAACGAACTGTCAGTGGGCCTGACCAACGCACAAGTGATAGAGCGCTTCTACTCCGGCGTACCCATCAAGCGCGAAATGGGCGAATTCGAAACCTTCTACTGCATCGAAAAGGCCCGTCGTCTGGTCGGCTTTGAACCACGCCACTCCTGGCGGGAAGAGCTGGAGCAGTGAAGCCAACCTGAGAAATAAGTGGTCATGTCAGGTTCTGTGAACACTTCATCGTGGCTCACGCGGAAGCATCAACAGACTCTATATAAAAACTAATTGAAGTTGGTGCGATCACAGAGGTATTACCATCTATTTCTTTTCAAATGTTGAGCCCCGAATGAATGAATACTGACCACTCACCAAATGCGCACCTTGGTCAATGGGAAAATGCAAAAAACCCAGTGGTATCAATGTCCAAAGAATACCCTGCGGGCCATCATATTCTTCCGCACCAACATCAGCGTGGACAATTGATATATGCCAGCGCAGGTACTATGAGACTGAGAACTTGCGATGAGTATTGGTTGTTACCTCCCTTTCGTGGCGTATGGATGCCCCCTTACGTAGAGCATGAAATGACTGCCAGCACATCGGTTTCTTTACGGACATTATATGTAAATGTCGAATCATTCACCTTAAGCTTACCTAATCACCCTGTAGGTATTGGTATCACTCCCCTTTTGCGGGAACTGCTGATCAGAGCCTCTTATTTCCCGATAACTTACCATCCTGACAGTTTTGAAGAACGTTTACTGAGACTAGCATTGGAAGAAACGAAGCATGCATTCGAGTGTGGATTAAAGCTTCCTATGGGTAGAGATAAGCGTTTAAAAAAAATATGCGATACGTTAATGGAAAATCCTGGGGATGTACGTTCATTGGCAGATTGGGCCAATGAAGTCGGAGCAACCACTCGGACGTTAACCCGGCTATTTCGCAGCGAAACAGGTATTTCTTTCATTCAATGGAGGGAGCAGGTACGCATCGTCAGTGCAATTTCGGGTTTAAGCACTGGAGAACGTGTTAGTCAAGTTGCTGAAGAGCTAGGATATGCTTCTCAAGGTGCTTTTACTGTTATGTTCAAGCGTGTAACGGGAAAATCCCCACGAGAGTATTTGAACGACCTGTCCCGTTCTCAAATAAAATTGTCGTGTATGGAAGAATAAAGTTCGAATGAGATTGATATTGTTCCTCTACTTATTGAAATAACAGGTAGAGGAATATATGAAGCTTTCGTTAAAACCGCTGACTGAACACTATTACTTTCTGATAATCGCGTCCACGTTTCTTTCACTTAGCCACTGAGCTATTTGGTGTGCATAATAACTAACTATGATGTCAGCACCTGCACGTTTGAAACCTGTCATGACCTCCATGACGGTTTCTTTTTCATCTAAAGCACCAGCTAGCGAACCAAATTTGATAGCGGCATATTCACCTGCTACTTGGTAAATAGCTAAAGGAAGGTCAGTGCGATTTCGAAGTTGGCTAACAACGTCTAAATATGGCATACCAGGTTTCACCATCAGAATGTCAGCCCCTTGTTCCTCATCTAGACGGGCTTCAATCATAGCCTGACGGCCATTTGCATTATCCGCTTGATAACCTAGACGATCACCTTCAAGCTTACAGTCAACTGCGGAGCGAAAAGGGCCATAAAAAGCGGATGAAAACTTTACTGCATGGGACAGTATGGCAACCTCAGAATAACCAGATTTATCCAGTGCATGCCGTATTGCCCCCACCTGTCCATCCATCATAGATGATGGCGCTAACATGTCAGCACCTGCTTGAGCAGCAACAAGGGACTGCTTAACTAAATTTTCAACAGTTTTGTCGTTGTCAACTTTTCCTTCTACAACTACTCCACAATGACCATGTGTGGTGTATTCACAGAAACAAATATCTGGAATAACCAGCATATCGGATCTACATTCTTTAATGATACGGATCATGCGTGCCAGCAATCCATTATCGGAAAGGGTATCACTGCCAAGACTATCTTTATTATGAGATATACCAAATGGCATGACGCAACGAATACCTAGGCCATAGAGTGACTCTACCTCTTCACAAAGTAATGCTTCAGGTATTCGATAAATACCTGGTAGCTCCTTTATAGGAGCACGCTCAATTGTACCCTCTTCGATAAATATAGGTTGTACCAAATCACTCAAAGTTAAAACGTTTTCTTTAACAAGTTGACGAAATTCATTATTTTGACGCAATCGGCGGGGACGATGAACCATACTCATGCAACTGCCCTTACAAAATTAAGACCCATGGCCTTTCTGGCTTCATCGGGGTTTGAAACGTCAAGCACAACTTCTTCAGGTGTATAAGAAACGTTTGGATTTTTTCGACGTGAAGTTGTTCCACTATTTACTGCAGCGGTGATGATGATTTTTTCCATTCGTGACGCCTTCTTTATACAGGTTGATAACATAGTTCACATTATCCTCCGCAGGTTCGACGAATGACTTTTCCATTTGAGACATAAATTGTTTAGAAAAGGAAAAATATGTGTAAATAAATTAGCTAATAATTAATGATTCTTTTCAACTTTTTCACTCCACGCAATAAGTAAAAAGCCTTACAGTGATGCAGTATGACTGAGAAAGTGATGAAATCATTACCATTACTCCGGCCAATATGACGCTTGGTTTCTATGTATCTAAGAATAAACTTGAATGACGGGTCCTAATCGAGATTACGGCTAGATTAAGCTTGTATCACCCCTTTATCGGCACGAACACCGGTGCGCCATCCACCTCTACTACCGCTAGCTTTTGGCGGTAGAGGTCTTCCAGCGCGCTGGGCACCAGCATGCTATCCCGTGGGCCCCAGCACGCCTCACCATTGGGATAAAGCAACAGCACATGGTCGCACCAGCGGGCAGCAAGGTTTAGGTCGTGTAAACACATGATGACCGCCTGCCCCTGAATGGCCTGTTCTGCCATTAGCGCCATCACGGCACTCTGGTGATGAAGATCCAGATGGTTGGTGGGTTCATCCGCTAGCCACACATTGGGCGCTTGCGTCATCACCGTGGCAATCGCCACCCGCTGGCGCTCGCCACCGGAAAGTGTACTTACCAAGCGGTCACGGAGGTGCGCAACATCCAGGCGCTCAAGGGCGGCTTCCGCGCGGGCGTAGTCTTCAGCCCCTTCCATCTGCCACGGCGATAGATAAGGGTGACGGCCAATCAGCGCGGTTTCCAACACCGTTGCTGGAAACCCATCTTGGCGATCTTGAAACACTAACCCCAAGCACTGAGCAACATGGCGGCGGCGCAGCTGGCCAAGCGCTGAATCGTTGAGCTGAACACTGCCTGAACGTGGCGCATGCAGGCCAGCTAAGGTGTGTAATAGCGTCGTTTTACCCGCACCATTAGGCCCTAACACACCCCACACTTGCCCAGGTTCGATGGTTATATTAAGCGGCGTACCGACTTCGCGACCAGGCACATCGATGATGAGATCACGGGTAGCCAGTACGCTCATCAGCGGCTCCGGTAGAGCAGAAACAGGAAGGTAGGCACACCCAATAGCGCGGTGATTACCCCTACGGGCAACTGCTCCGGAGCGATCATCGTGCGTGCTAGGGTATCGGCCAGCACCAACAGCGTGCCACCCGCCAGTGCGCAGGCGGGCAGTATCAGCCGCTGATCATTGCCTAGCAGCAAACGCAGCATGTGAGGTACTACTAGACCAACAAAGCCAATGCTGCCTGCGGTAGTAACGGCAGCAGCAGTCAGCAAGCTGGCGGCAATATAGATACACCACTCAAGCGGCCTGACCGCAACGCCCAGCGCGGCAGCTTGCTGCGGTCCACGGGCCAGCACATTCAGGCTACGCCCGAGCGGAATCAGCACCACGCAAGTGGCCAGTAACAGCAGTAGCGGCGGCCAAGGCGTGCGCGCATAGGAGAGATCGCCCATGAGCCAGTAAAGCATACCCGGCAGACGTTCGGCGGGGCTCAACGCCAGCATCAAGGTAATCACCGCGCCCCACCCCGCCGCGACCACCACACCGGTGAGCAGCAGTCGCGAAGGCGTCCAGCCGCCGCTGCCGTGGGCCAAACCAAAGACTAAAAACGTCGAGAACAGTGCGCCGCCAAATGCCGAGCCTGAAATCGCCAGCCCGCCAAGCCCTCCTAGCATGGCCGCCAGTGCGCCAATCGAGGCGCCACCGGAAAGCCCAAGCACGTAAGGGTCTGCCAGGGGGTTACGCAGCAACACCTGCATCAACGCACCGGCTACCGCCAGCAAGCCACCCACCGCAAAGGCACTGAGCGCTCTGGGCAAGCGCAGGTCGATCACCATGGTGTGCGCTAGCGCATCGCCTTCGCCCTGGATACTGTTACCCACCACCACCTGCCAGATTTGAGCCGGTGAAATCTGCGCGCTACCGACACCAATGGCGATGACCAGCGAAGCCAAGGCCGCTAGTAATAGCAGGCTAAGCGGCAGTCCCAGGCGTGCGAGCATTAACTGCGCTCACGTTTTTGGCGGGCGATGTCGAGCTTCTCACAGAGGATCTGGGTGCCCTCCATCAGTCGCGGCGTGGGCGCGCTGAATCAATGAGGGCGGCACAAAAAGGAGGTTATCTTCCGCAACCGCCGTCAAGTTGGGATACTGTTCCCAGTGCGTCAGCCAGTGGCGATTCTCTTCCCCCATGCCACCGGCAACAATCGCTTCAGGATTGGCTGCCAACACGGCTTCATCATCGATACGCGGCACAAGGCGTGCCTGATCGCCAAACACATTCTCACCGCCACAAATCTCAACCACTTGGCCGATCAGGTGCTGGTCGTTAACGCTCATTAGCGGCTCATCCCACACTTGGTAAAACGTGGGTACCGGCTCCCGGTCTCGATAGCGCTCTTCAAGGGCGTTCATGGTATTGCGGAAATTGTCGGCCACTGCTTGTCCCGCTGTTTCTGTACCTGCCAACCTTGCCAAGCGCTCAATGGCGCTGGCCACGCCTTCTACATCGCGGGGCTCGATATAGAACACTGGCATGCCCAGGGCTTCAAGGGTTTCAAGCTGTTCGGCGGGGTTACCCGTCACCCAACCAATCACTATATCGGGTGCCAGCCCCACCAGCTTTTCTAAATCAATTCGGGTATGGCTGCCCACTGACGCCACTTGTTTGGCTTCCGGGGGATAGTCGCTATACGAGACGACGGCGACCACTTGATCTCCTGCGCCAGCCGCATAAGTCAGCTCGGTTGCGCCAGGCGAGAGCGTAGCAATGCGCTGAGCAGCATTATACAGACAAACCTCACGGTCACGATCATCCACTGCGCAGCGCGAGTGCTCGTGTGCCAGGGCAGCGGACGCCATCAGCAGTAGTGCGAGGCCCAGGGCTCCGCGCGCAAAACCACTTTTTCTATTGACCAAAGTGAACACTCAAGAACCCTGCCCGGCCAGCGTTGATGTAATCACGGGTGGTTGAATACTCTTTATCAAAGGCATTTTCTAGCGTAACACGAGCGCTCCAGAGTGGCGCAAACTGCCAGCCAGCGCGCAGGTTAACCAGCCCATAGCCTCCTAAACGCTGGGTATTGGTGGTGTTATCGTAACGGTAACTCTGCGCTACAAGTGAGCCGCCCAACGACCAATCGCCAAGTTCCCGATCTGCATCCAATCGCACACTTTGAGTGGCCCGGCGGGCTAATCGATTGCCGGTTGCCCGGTCTTCCGGATCCAGGTAGGTGAAGGCAGCTTGGAGTGTCCAGTCGTTGACCTCTACGCCGCTTGACAGCTCAGCCCCGCGTATACGCGCGCTGTTAACGTTTTGCGGCGCCCATAAGCCACTCGACGTTGGCGCCCAGGCAATCATGTCGTCGTAGTCGTTTTGAAAGGCGGCCAAGTCCCAGAACCACTGGCTGTATTGGCCGCGAACGCCCACCTCGACGGTTTCAGAGGTTTCCGGATTGAGATCAGGGTTACCCGAATCCGGCCAATAAAGGTCATTGAAGCTCGGTGCTTTAAACGCAGTACCTACACTGGCACGCAGCGTGTGGTAGTTATCCAGATCGTAGCCCAGCGCCAAGCTGCCGGTGACTTCATCACCATAGGCTTCGTTATCGTCATAACGCAGGCTTGCTTGAATGGCGAACGGCGAAAAGTCGAGTAACCCTTGGGTAAACACTGCTTTGTTATCACGGCTGGTAACGTCAAAATCGTTGGTGCTTGAAACGCGGTCTTCGCTGATTTCAGCGCCAGCGATCAACTCATGGGCACCAAACTGAATGTTGTTCTGCCAACGGGCGGTTTGCGTGCGGGTATCAATGACTGAGTCGCCGAAATTATCCAACGTGTCCAGCTCATCGCGGGCTTCGCTAAGGGTCAGTCGGCTCTGCCACGTATCAGTTACCGGCAACTCAGCGTAGACGCCTGCTACCTGCTGGACGAAGTCATTCTCCCCACCGTCATACTCGTTGTTACCGCGAGCGCGCAGTGCCAGCACGCCAACTTCAGCGCCACTCTCAAAGGTATGCGCAACGCGGGCTAGCGCTGAGGTATTGTCGTAGCCTTTGTCCTCACCACCCCAACGAATGGGCTGGCCATCGGTATTGAAATGGCTAGCGGCAAAGCTGTAACGCGTGCCCCCCTCGCGCCCTGAAACGCCTGCGCTTAACCGCTGGGTATTGAATGAACCACCGCCGACTGAAATTCTCGGTTGCGGCCCCTCTTCGTCACCATCAGGGGTAAAAAGCTGTATCACGCCGCCGACGGCATCCGCTCCGTAAAGACTACCGCGGGGGCCGCGCACGATTTCCGCACGATCAAACATACGCGGATCCAAGTACTGAAATGCAGCACCGCCCGCCGTGGCGGATCGTAGCCGGATACCATCAATCATGAGCACGGAGGCATCGCTGGGCGCACCGCGTAGATAAACGCTGCTACTTTTGCCAAAGCTGCCGTTACTCGTGACATCAACGCCCGGCTGGCCGCGCAGAAGATCCGTCAGGCTGGTGGGGTCTTGGCGGCGGAAAGTGGCTTCATCCAGCACGCTAACGGAAGAGAGGCTTTCATTAGCAGTGCGGGGCGCTAACGCAGCGGTAACGACGACAGGATCAAGCGTGGCCAAATCGGTCGTTGTTTCGGCGTATTGGGCTTCGGCTTGGATGTGAAAGGCTAGCGGTAAAGCAGCCATACTAAACGCCGCCCGTTTGGCGGTGGTGTGGAAACGGTGGTTCATGTGAGACCCCTTGCTCGTGTGCTCACCCGCACAGCGCATTTTTTTGACCGAACGGAGGATCAAACAAGGGAGTCTCGGTCGCGCTGTATGATCGCATCGCGCCACCGTTAATCGCCCTGAGAGCACCCACCGCGCCTCGGCATATATCGGTTCAGGTTGAACCATTACTCTCGGGCCGGTCTCCGGGCTGACGAGCGAAAGACGTCTTCATTCTTTCCGAACGGCCACCTTCCCGTGCGTTAGCACAGTGGCGTCTTAGCCGTTCTTATCTCGATCACCGTTGCGGGGGCAGCGTTGGAATCACGCAAGGCGTTCACCAACTTCCCGTTTCACTAGCGGCTTTAATCCACCGCCAGCACCTGAGAGTGGGCGTAAGCTAGCAACTTGCCCAAGAGAGGTCAATTCATGATGAGCTGCTAGAGTAAAGGCAGTGCACGGAACAGGAGACGGCCATGATCGATTTCTCGGCAGCCGGTGTGCCACGCTGGTTAAAGCTGGCTTTTACACTGTGGGTCCTGGTCTGGGCACCAAGCTACGTAGTGCTGCTGGGAGCGCAGAACTTCTTTTGGCTGTGTAACGTGGCGAGTTTTCTGCTATTGGTGGCACTGTGGAGCGAGCATCGCACTCTGATGTCGATGCAATGGCTAGCGGTGGCACTGGTCGGCAGTTTATGGAGCCTGGACGTCGCCACGGCTGCGCTCACTGGCGTGCATCCTATCGGCGGCACCGAGTATATGTTTGACCCGGAGCATCCCCCCATGGCGCGAGCCATGTCGCTCTACCACGTGGTACTGCCGCTGGTGGCTGGCATTGGCGTCGCCAAGCTGGGCTATGCGCGCCGCGCCCTACTGTGGCAGACCCTGCTGACCTGGATAGTGGTGCCGTTGAGCTACCTGCTCACCGAGGCCGAGCGCAATATCAATTGGGTGCATGGGCCCTTCGGCCAACCCCAGGACAGCCTCAACCCGTTGCTCTATCTGTTTCTACTCTCGCTACTCTGGCCCGTAATAGTCTACCTGCCAGTGCATTTGCTGATGATTGGCTGGCAGCGCTGGCGGAGCCAAGCTTAGCTAACTACTTAACCGCCATCACCAACCCATGCCGGACATACCACACATGCTCAGCTTGAGTAGTGGAATCCTGAACAAACCAGCCATTAAGATCGCGCAGGCGGCGCTGTTCGGGCTGCATAGGCACAATCCCACGGCCAACTTCGTTGGCGATGATGATTAACGGCGCATTTAGCTCTTCGGCGCGCTGGCAGAGCCCTGCCATACCGTTCTGCCACTGCTGGCGCAGGGTATCGTTATCGTCACGCTCAAGCGCAACGCTAAGCCATTCAAGCACACCTGTGATAACAAGCGGCATGTCGGCTACGAGCGCTTGCTGGCTATCGCTGAAGGGCTTAGCAGCATCAAGCCGCCACCCGTTTGCGGTGGGAAAGCGTGCGGTTACAGCGTCACGTTTGCCAGCGCAGGCACCGCCGATGAAGAGCTGCATTGCCATTCCCCTTTTCCATGGTCGTCTTGCTGATAAATAAGCTGCCAGCGCCTGCCTTGGGCTTGGAGCACGGTACCGTCCCAGAAATGAATCGTTTCAAAGCGGCGGCGCAGCTCACGAATCACGCCACCATGGGTGACGGCCAGAATCTTTTTATGGCCGTCGACGCGGCCATTCGTAGCCAGATCATGCAACCAAGCGTCTAAACGCTCACGCAGTTGGGCCGCCGATTCTCCGCCGGGAATTTGCAGTTCGCCCACGCTATCAATCCAGGCACGGTAATGGGGTAAGTCTTTCAGCTCATCGTAAACTTTGCCTTCGTACTCGCCAAAATCAAGTTCACGCAGGCGTTGCTCAAGGACAAGCGGCACGCCAGCCTTGGCGACGTCAGCCCACTCCAGGGTTTGCTGGCAGCGGCTAAGATCGCTTGAATAGATAGCATCAAACCGCTCATTCGCCAGTGCGTCACGCAGTGCCAGCAACCCTGCTTCAGCATCAGGAAACAACAGCGGAATGTCCTGCTGGCCTTGGTAACGGCGCTCTAAATTCCAAGCGGTGATACCGTGGCGAACTGCCACCAGCTCCACAGTAAGATCAGTAGCCAAAGCTCTCCTCCTTCAATGGTGGCACCGACCATATCGCCGTTAATGCCGTTAAATAGTCGTAACATTAGCCAGCGGATTAGTAATACGAAAACAATAACCGTTAGCATCATCAACACTATCGCGGGCGCTAACAGGGCTATCAGCATGATCGGCACCAACGCTAGTGCCACATCCTGACCGCTAAGCGATTGCTGCCAGCTCCACGCCAAGCCCTTCTGCTGGGCGCATGGCGTTAGCACCAGTAATGCAACGCCAGCCCAGCGCCCTAGTGCAGGTAACATCAACAGCCACCACAAGGGAGCCTGATAGGCCAGCAACGCCCATAGCAGAACGCCCTTCCAGGCGAGCAAAAACACTAGCGCCAGCATTCCAAAGCTGCCGATTTGCGGATCTTTCATGATCTTCCAGCGGCGCGCCATGGGCTGATTACTGCCCAGGGCATCGGCGATGTCCATGACGCCGTCTAGATGCAAGCCGCCCGAAAGCGCCACCCAGAGGCTTAGCACCGTCAACGCGGTGACCGGCGCAGGAACGTTCTGCATCCCCAGCGCTACTAGCGCCAGCAAGCCCCCTATCATCACCCCCACTAATGGATAAGCCCGCACTGCCCAGCGACGGGTGTCGGGCGTCCAGGGAACGGCTATTGGAATCGGGAATCGGGTCAGAAACTGCAGCGCCAGCAACACACCGAACAAGGCATTTTTCAAACGTTTACCTCCTTCTCATGCTTACACTCCTGATGCTTCCACTTAATGGCGCAGCCTGCGACTACTTCGAGCACGGAATCGGCCTCTTGCGCTACCCAGCAGTGAGCCCGCTGTAGAAACGCCAGATAGCGCCAGGTTTCAGCATCCGTAGGCGGCAGAGCTTCGTTGATATCATTGGAGACAATCACTAGATAAAGGCTGCGCGCGCGGGCATCAGCCAGTGCGTTTGCTAGCAACGCTAAGCCTTCTTCTTCGCTTAGTTGACTGGCGTATAGGACTTGGCTGGCCCAGAGGGTTACGCAGTCCAGCAGCACGGCGCCACCATCAGGCACCTTGGCAATCGATTGATCAATATGCAGCGGTGCCTCTAGCGTTTTCCATTGAACGGTGTGCCACTGCCCTTGCCTGGATTGACGATGACGCGCCACCCGCTCAGCCATCTCGTCGTCGTATATGTCTGCGGTGGCTAAGTAGTAACAGGGCGAACTGCCTGCTGCACTAACTGCTAGCTGCTCGGCGATATCACTTTTGCCAGAACGCGCCCCGCCGCTAACGAAGACAATCATGCAGTTCCTTTTTCCAAAACATTTTCTAAAACATGTTTCAACACGCTTATCAGCCGTCGATTAGCAGGGGCATCGCGCAGCGCTACCCGCAGCCATTCACCATTGAGCCCGGCAAAATTATGGGTATGACGCACTAAAATCCCCCGGCGCAGCAGCTGCTCAAATAACGCATCGCTGGTGATTGCCTGCGCGGCACTGGGCCGGATAAGAAAAAAACACGCCTGGCTGGGTACGACTTCCAGCCCTAGTTGAGCAAGCGCCTCCGCCATGCGCGAGCGCTCGCTGGCCAACCACCGCTGGGTGCGCCGGGCAAAGGCATCATCTGCCAATAGTGGCGCCACCAGTTCAGCCGCGAGGTGGTTGACACTCCAAGGTGGCTGGTGATCCTGTGCCGCTTGAACCGTGTTCGTATCCGCCAGCAGGTAGCCCAACCGAAGCCCCGGCAGGGTATAAAACTTGGTCATTGAGTGGAGTAGTATCAGATGCGGGTAGCGCGCCAGTAGCGGTGCCAACGACGCCTCTTGTGACGTCTCGCCCAGCGTCTCACCCACCATATCGATAAAGGCTTCGTCGACCACAACGCGGCAACCCATCGCAGCGGTGTAATTCAACAGGTCTTCCATTGCTGACATATCGATAAGCGTAGCGGTCGGATTATTGGGGCGGCATAGAAACAGCACATCAATGTCGTTAAGCCCAGCCGTTAGCGCGTCTATGTCCAGCATGAAGTGCGGCGCGGGCAGCGCGATCTCACTGATTGAAAGCCGATGGGCGCGACAAGCGCGGGCATACTCGCCAAAGCTCGGGGTAATAACCGCCGCTCGCTTACCCGCATGCAGCGCGGCGGCGAGGAAAATGGCCTCAGCGCCACCGTTGGTGAGCAATACCTGTTCGGGCTGAAGCTGGTGATGGGTGGCGATGGCCTGACGTGCAGCGGCATAATCCGGCGCGGGGTAGCGTTCAAGACCTGCCAGTTGCTTAGCCAGCCAATCGCTAACCCACGCCGGAGGCCCCAAGGGGTTAAGGTTGGCGCTAAAGTCGTCCAGGCGGTGATCGGCGGGCAAGCCGAAATGGGCCAGCAGTGTCTCCGCCTGGCCGCCATGGCTGGGCCATGGGGAGCTGGGCCATGGAGCGTTGGGCAATAGAGGAGTACTCATAGCGATCCTCGCAGCATAAACATCAATCCAGCTATTACCCCAGCAAGCAGCAACATAAACAGTATCCAGGCGCCGTGCATTAAACGAAGTGTGGCGCTGATATGGGCAACACGCAGTTGCTCAAGCGGCTCGCCCAAGGTCGCACGGTGTGAGGCCTCGCCTGCATAGAAATTGGTGCCGCCCAGCTGCACGCCGAGCAAACGGGCCACTATGGCTTCTGGCCAACCGGCGTTGGGGCTGGGGTGGCGCGGTGCATCGCGGAAGGTGCCCCACAGTGCGCCTTGCCAGCGCAATCGTACAACACCTGAAAGGCTTAATAGCAAGCCTGCGAGCCATAGACACAGCGCGGTTAAGCGTGCCGGTACCCAATTAGCTAGATCGTCCAGCTTGGCAGAGGCAAAGCCAAAATTGGCATAGCGCTGGTTTTTGTAGCCTACCATCGAATCAAGAGTATTGACTGCCTTGTACGCCAGCGCTAGCGGCGCCCCGCCGATAAGCGCAAAAAATAGCGGCGCGGTGATGCCGTCAACGGTATTTTCCGCCACGGTTTCCACCGTGCCCCGAGTAATCTCAGCTTCGTCTAAATTGTGCGTATCGCGGCCGACAATCATCCCCAGCGCCTTGCGGGCAGCAGGCAAATCGCCTTGAGTAAGCGGTTGGATCACGGCGCGGGCCGCATCGCCCAGACCTTTGATCGCAAGCGTAGTAGAGAGCAGCCAAAGCTCGGCGATCAGCGCTAGCCCTGGGTGCAAGCGTTCCAGCAGCGCCAGCGTTAGCCAGCTAATACCCCATACGCCACCGACGACAATAATGGTTAGCAGAAAGCCACTAATTCTTCGCTGCTGCGCCGTGCCACGATTCCACAGCCGCTCAAAAGCGCTGATAAAGCGCCCGATCAACACCACCGGGTGTGGCAGTGAGCGCGGATCGCCAACCACTAAATCAATAACGATCGCTAAAATGATCAGAACAATACCGCCAAAAGTGGCGCCTGGGATCATGGTGATGCCTTATCGCTAACACCGGCATCGGCAAAGGTAGCCATTTCCGCCACCATCGCTGTCGCCGCTTGCAGCAATGGATACGCCAGCGCAGCACCACTGCCTTCGCCTAGCCGCATGCCCATATCGAGCAGCGGCTTGGCCTCCAACGCTTTTAATGCCACATCATGGCCTGGCTCCTGGGAGCGATGACCAAAAATCAGATAGCCACGAACGGCGGGGCATAGACGGCAGGCGGTTAGCGCTGCGACGGTGGCAATAAAGCCATCCACAATAGCGGGCAAGCGCTGGGCTGCTGCTTCCAGATAAGCACCGGTCATAGCGGCTATTTCCAGGCCACCCAGCTTGGCCAGTGCCTCTAAAGGCGCCTGAGGGTCAGCGCTGCGCGCAGCGATAGCGCGTTCAATCACCGCCACTTTGTGCGCCTGTTGCTGAGGGTCAATTCCGGTTCCGGCGCCCACCACGCTTGCCACGGTCTGACCCGTCAGTACCGCCAGCATTGCGCTGCTGGCAGTGGTATTGGCGATGCCCATTTCACCCACCATAATGCACTTTGCACCTGCCCTTTTTGCTCGCTTAACGGCCGCAATACCCACATCAATCGCGGCTATGGCTTGATCACATTGCATCGCGTCTTCTAACACCATATTGGCGGTGCCATGGCGCACCTTGGCGGAGGTCACCCCAGGCATTGTTAAAGGCGAAGCGACGCCCACATCCACAATCTCGACCAGCGCGCCTATCTGACGGGCGAAGACATTAATCGCCGCCCCTCCGTTGGCAAAGTTGACCACCATCTGGGCGGTCACTGCTTGGGGGAAAGCTGACACCCCCTCATCAGCAACCCCGTGATCGGCGGCAAACACAACCACCGCAGGCGGCGCCACGCTGGGCTTGAGTTCACCGGTGATAGCGCTCAGTTGAATAGCCAGTTCTTCCAAGGCACCCAAACTACCTGGCGGCTTGGTCAACGTATCCAAGTAACGACGCGTTTCTTCACCGGCATTGAGATCAACTGACTGAATGTGGTCAACAATGGCGTGCATGCAGGCTCCAGCCCACTAGGGGTCATCAAACATTCAAAGGCAAAGCGCAAAATGGTAGCAAAAGCCTGAGTGCTATACTTGCTATTTCATTAGCGGGTCTTCCACCCTGTCAGTATGTTAAGGCTTTATTTAGATATTTGGCGTGGCATATTTGCCACCTCACATTCGAGTAATAAAACTACAAATGTGGTTTTTATTGCCGTAAAGTCTCTTATTTCGACGCCAAAAAATGTAAAATAACTACAAGCTTCACTCACCGTCTCTATCATGCAGAGGTCCCTATGCCGAGCTCAACACCTGCTACGTTAAACCCCACCGTTGCTGAGGTTACCCAGCGCATTCGTGAGCGTTCTGCTGAGCGTCGCGCCCTCTACGAGCGGCGCATGGCTGACCAGCACAAACGTGGCGTGCACCGTGCTGAGCTAAGCTGCGGCAACCTGGCTCACGGTTTCGCGGCCTGTAACCCGCGTGATAAAAACGAACTCAAGCTAATGAATAGCGCCAACCTGGGCATTATCTCGTCCTACAACGATATGCTCTCGGCGCACCAGCCGTTTGAGACGTTTCCTGAAACGATTAAAGCAGCCGCCAGTGCCATGGGTTCTACCGCCCAGTTTGCCGGTGGCGTTCCGGCCATGTGTGACGGTGTCACCCAGGGCCAGCCGGGCATGGAGCTATCGCTGTTTTCCCGGGATGTGATTGCCATGGCCACCGCCGTAGGTCTCTCGCATAATATGTTTGATGCCGCGCTGTATCTGGGCGTGTGCGACAAGATCGTACCGGGCCTGTTTATTGGCGCGGCGCGCTTTGGTCACCTGCCCGCCATGTTTGTACCCGCGGGCCCCATGCCCAGCGGCTTACCCAATAAAGAGAAGGCGCGCATTCGCCAGCTCTATGCCGAGGGCAAGGTCGGCCGCGCTGAGCTACTCGAAGCCGAGTCTGACTCTTACCACAGCCCCGGCACCTGTACGTTCTACGGCACCGCCAACTCCAACCAGCTAATGATGGAGATGATGGGGCTACACCTGCCCGGCACTTCTTTTGTAAACCCTGGCACCGAAATGCGTGAAGCATTGACGCGCTATGCCACCGAGCAGGCGATCCGCAACACCGAACCCGGTGGCGACTACCGTCCGTTCTACAAGCAGATTGATGAGCGTGCGATTGTTAACGCCGTGGTGGGCTTGCTGGCTTCCGGTGGTTCAACCAACCACACGATGCACCTGATCGCCATGGCCGCCGCTGCGGGCATTACCCTGAACTGGGACGACTTCACCGACCTTTCAGCGGTCACCCCCAGCCTGATGAGGGTGTATCCCAACGGCCAAGCCGATATCAATCACTTCCAAGCGGCAGGTGGCATGAGCTATCTGTTCCGCGAACTGCTGGGCGCGGGCTTGATTCACGGCGATATTCCCACCGTATTCGGCACCGACCTAACCGCCTACACCCAAGAGCCGTTCCTTGAAGATGGCAAAATCGTTTGGCACGAAGGCCCCGAAAAAGCCTTGATGAAGACGTGCTCAGCCCGGTAGCGACACCGTTCGCGCCGACGGGTGGCTTGACGGTCATGAAAGGCAATCTGGGTCGCGGTGTGATCAAAGTCTCCGCAGTGACGGAAGAGCATCGCGTGGTAGAAGCGCCGGTGAAGATCTTCGAAGATCAAAACGAAATGAAAGCCTCCTTCGAATCCGGCGACTTGGATCGCGACGTGATTGTGGTGGTTCGCTTCCAGGGACCCAAAGCCAACGGCATGCCCGAGCTGCATAAGCTAACCCCCTTCCTGGGCGTGCTGCAGGATCGTGGCTTTAAAGTGGCACTGGTCACCGATGGCCGCATGTCGGGTGCATCAGGCAAAGTACCCGCCTCCATTCACATGAGCCCCGAAGCCCTGGACGGCGGCCCGCTGGCCAAACTGCGTGATGGCGATATTGTACGTTTGGATGCCAACGCCGGTACGCTCGAAGCCAAAGTCGACCCCGCCACCTGGGCTAAACGGGAACTGGCCATTGGCAACCTGGATCACTACCACGTGGGCTTGGGTCGCGAGCTGTTTGGGGGCTTCCGCCATCTGGCCATGCGTGGCGAAGAAGGCGCTGGCGTGTTTGGCGGGTTTGAAGCCGACGATATCGCCCGTCAACAGGGGCAAATCTCAGAAGAGGATGCCTGATGCGACCGGCACTCATCGGCGATATCGGGGGAACCAACGCACGCTTGGCGCTGGTCTCTCCCGGTGAAGTAACCCCGCACGACATCTTGAACCTACCCTGCGCCGACTACCCTGGCGTCGTGGAAGCGGTGCAGGATTATCTGGGACGCGTAGGCGCCACCGGTGAAAACTCGCCTCAAGAGGCGTGTTTAGCCTTCGCCTGCCCCGTTCACGCTGAACGGGTCAAAATGACCAATAACCACTGGGATTTTTTGAAAAGCGACGTTCAGCAACAGTTGAATCTATCGCTATTCAAGGTCATCAACGATTTTACCGCCCAGGCGCTGGGCGTTCCCCATGTGGCAGCCAGTGATTTGGTCGAAGTTCAGCCGGGGCAAACCCAGGCGCACTCCACACGCTTAATCATCGGCCCAGGCACCGGACTGGGCGTTGCCGGGGTCTTTCCTGGGCAACACGCCTGGATTCCGCTGCCCACCGAAGGCGGTCACGTCACCTTTGCCCCCACGGACAGTACCGAGCGGGCACTGCTGGATGTATTTCTGCAGCGCCACAAACGGGTGAGCGTAGAACGCATCTTATGCGGCCAGGGTTTATTGGAGCTTTATCAAGCCTACTGCACCCTTGAGGGAGTTGAGCCGCACTTAACTAGCCCAGCTGAGGTGACCACAGCGGCCAATGAAGGCGATAGCCTCGCCACTACTGCCCTGCTACGCTTTCTAAAAATTCTTGGCGATGTGTGCGGCGACGCCACCTTAACCATGGGCGCAAGGGGTGGGGTTTATCTATGCGGCGGTATTCTCCCGCGCTTGCTTGAGTGGCTGCCAAAAAGCGAGCTGCGCGCCGCCTTTGTCAATAAAGGCCGTATGGGCGCTTATAACGCTGACATCCCCGTGTGGGTAGTAACTGCGCCCTGGACGGGCCTGTTAGGTGCCGCCGAAGCACTGCATAACGAAGAGGTTTTCTGATCACAACTTCTAACAACATCAATATGGAACCTGCTATGCCCGCCGCCACCTTTGATGTGCCGTTCTTACTCGGCATGATGCGTCTGCACGAAACACCCGCCATGCACGAACCCGAGCGATTAGCAGAATGGATCGAAGCGCGCCTGGAACAGGGCCTGAACTGGTTTGACCATGCGGACATTTACGGCAGCGGCCAAGGGGAGACGCTTTTTGGCGCCGCACTACGGGCGCGCCCTGCCCTGGCTCAGCGGGTTAATGTCGTCACTAAAGCGAGCATCGCTAACGACAACCCCGCCCCCGGTTCGGGTAAGGTAAAGCACTACAACGCCAGCCCTGCTTATCTTAATAGCGCCATTGATGCCTCACTTGTGCGTTTGAATGTCGAACGCCTTGATCACTTCCTAATTCATCGCCCCGATCTGCTGATGAACGCAGAAGCGACCGGCCGCGCGCTGGACGACGCCATTGAAGCCGGCAAAATTGGCGCTGCAGGAGTTTCCAACCATCTGCCCAGCCAGTGGCGGCGCTTGCAGGGTGCCATGCATCACCGCTTATCCGCCAACCAGATCGAGCTCTCGATTGCCCACACAACGCCGCTGTTTGACGGCAGCTTTGATGAACTATGTGCCGATGACCACGCCCCCATGGCGTGGTCGCCGCTGGCAGGCGGGCAGCTGATGCAAGGCGCCGTTGGCGAATGTTTGGCTAAGTGGGCGACAGAGCTTGATAGCTCCCCCAGCGCTTTAGCGCTGGCATGGCTGCGTCGTCTTCCTAACTCGCCAGTACCGGTGATTGGCAGCGTTAAACCTGACCGAATCAGCGACATGCTAAAGGGCCCTGCCACGCTACCCCGAGAAGTATGGTATGAATTGTTGGAAGCCACCCGCGGCCACTGCGTGGCATAAACCCGTCTTTGCAAACAATTACACTAAGGAGCCAATAATGACGCCAGTTATCGCGTTTGGGGAAGCGCTGGTTGATATGCTCTCCAGCCGTTTAGGGGCGGCTACAGATGCCCAAGAGACTTTTACACCCTACGCCGGTGGTGCTCCCGCTAACGTGGCGGTCGCCTGCGCCCGCTTGGGCGTTCCTAGCCAATTTTTAGGCATGGTGGGCGACGATACATTCGGGCATTTTTTGGTGCGTGAACTCAAAAGCCACGGTGTAGACACCAGCGGCGTGGTATTTACCCAAGAAGCCCGCACGGCGCTGGCGTTCGTTTCCCGGGATGACGTGGGCGAACGCACTTTTGATTTCTATCGCCCGCCCGCTGCTGACCTGCTTTATCGCCTTGAGCATTTACCCCATGGCGTATTCGAGAACCCTGCCATTCTGCACTTGTGCAGTAACAGCCTAACCGACCCAGAGATCGCCGACGTTACCCTGGCGATGGCCACCATGGCCAAGCGCGCAGGCTGCCTGGTTAGTGTAGATGCCAACCTACGCCACAACCTGTGGCCCGGCGGCGAAGCGGATGCCAGCTTAGTCACGCAACTGCTAGACGGCGCTGAGCTGCTCAAGCTCTCCCAGGAAGAGCTCGACTACTTGCGCGCCGATCATCCTGCAGAATCGTGGCTTTCAGAGCGGCTTGCGGCAGGGGTAAAAGTTATTTTGATTACTGACGGCCCCAATGATGTCGTAATCAAAGGCGTCGGCATCGACCAGCGCATTGCGCCACCCAGAGTGGAAGCGGTCGACACCACCGCCGGAGGGGACGCCTTTATTGGCGGGCTGTTGGCGGAGCTCTCGGCCCATGGCATCAATGAACACTGGCAGAGCGATACGGATTTTCTACTCAGTGCTGTAAATACCGCCTGCCGCTGTGGCGCCCATGCGGTCACCCGGCCAGGCGCTTACGCAGCGCTGCCAACGCGAGCGGATATTATTGGCTAACTAAGTAGAGCTATAACCCATTAACAAATGGCGCGCCCCACACAGGCGCGCTTTTTTTATGCTTCTTAGGGTCGCCAATCTAATTCGTACTTATGTCTAAAGCGGCTCGCTTGTGGAAATGTCAGACATTTACTAGACTAGGGGTCATCCAATAAAGAACAAGAGATGACCGATGACGCTGGACGCTCTACCGCCCCACCAGGGTGGCGCTGAACAGTTAGCGCGTTTACTCGCCCAGGCCCTGCTGGCAGGCCACTGGCAGCCAGGTGATGTTTTCCCCCGTGAGCTGGATATCGGCAAACACTTTGCCATTAGCCGAAACCAAGTGCGTAACGCACTCACCAGCCTCACCGCTGCGGGTTTATTAGAGCGCACCGCGGGCCGTGGCACGCTGGTTCGCGAGATGGGCGATTGGCATCTACTCGACCCACTAATGAGCGAATGGATGACCGGGCTGGTCAACCTTGACCCACAGTTGGTAAGGGCCATTTACGCCTTTCGTTTTTCTGCTGAACCGGTGGTCGCAGGACTCGCTGCCCAGGCAGCCCAGGCTGAAGACATAGAGCGCCTGGAGAGCGCCTATGCAGGCATGGAGAGCAGCGCAGGCAGTGTTGAAGCGCGTGCTGAGCATGCCGAGTACGATGTCGCCTTTCACGACGCCACCTACCGGGCCAGCCACAATTTAGTCTGGCGGCAAATGGGCCATTTATTGCGCCCTTCGATCATGGCGCTGATACATCGCTCGCAACACCGCACGGACACCCTGGACGACAGTCTCGCGCGCCACCGCCAGGTACTTGACGCTATCCGCAGCCACGATGCCAGCGCCGCAGAAACCGCCGCGAGAGAAGTGCTGCGCCGCACGGCCATCGACCTTGGCATCGTCAGCTAACAATTACTCAATGAATACTATCTATTCAGAAGGATGACTGAACATGAAAATTACCAAACTCAAGACCTGGCAAGTCCCCCCGCGCTGGCTGTTTCTCAAGATCGAAACCGATGAAGGCTGCTACGGCTGGGGTGAACCGGTAATTGAAGGCCGCGCGGCAACCGTTGAAGCCGCCGTACACGAGCTTTCCGACTACTTGATCGGCCAAGACCCGCACCGCATCGAGCATCTTTGGAACATCATGTATCGCGCCGGTTTTTATCGCGGTGGCCCTATTCTGATGAGTGCAATTGCCGGTATTGACCAGGCGCTGTGGGATCTTAAAGGCCGCGACCTGGGTGTGCCCGTTCATCAGTTGTTAGGCGGTGCCGTGCGCGACAAAATGCGCATGTATGCCTGGACGGGTGGCGACCGCCCAAGCGACGTAGGCGCTGGTGCCAAAGCGCTGGTCGAAAAAGGCTTCACGGCTTTTAAAATGAACGGCACCCCCGAAATGCAAATCGTCGACTCACACCGCAAGGTCGATGAAGCCGTTGCCCGGGTGGCAGAAGCCCGCAACGCCGTTGGGCCAGATGTAGGCATCGGCATCGACTTTCATGGCCGCGTGCACCGCCCCATGGCCAAAGCTCTGCTGCGCGAGCTGGAGCCCTTTCACCCGATGTTTGTGGAAGAGCCGGTCGCCCCCGAACATCTGCCCTGCTTGAAAGATATCGCCGGTGGTTTGGGCTACCCATTGGCAACTGGCGAGCGGCTGCATACCCGCTTCCAGTTCCGCGATTTGCTGGCCGACGGCATGATCGACATTATTCAGCCGGATATTTCCCACTGCGGCGGCATCAGTGAAGGCCTCAAAATCGCCGCCCTGGCCTCCGCTTATGACGTCGCCTTAGCGCCCCACTGCCCGCTCGGCCCATTAACCCTGGCCGCGTCGCTACAGCTGGATGCAGTCAGCCACAACGCCTTTATCCAAGAACAGAGCATGGGCATTCACTACAACCAGGGCAACGACGTCCTCGATTACCTGGTCGATAAATCCGCCCTCGCCATTGAAGATGGATTCTGCGCCATTCCCCAAGGCCCAGGCCTTGGTGTCGAGATCAACGAGGAGTTCGTTGAGGAGCGCGCGAAAGTGGGCCACCGCTGGCGCAACCCGGTCTGGACTCATGAAGATGGCTCTATTGCGGAGTGGTAAGCCATGGGATCAACCGAGATGAGTGAAACACCTGACATTGCAGATCAATTAACCTGGATTGCGGTTGACTGGGGCTCCAGCAACCTGCGTGCCTGGGGGCTGGATCAACACGATCAAGTGATTGCCCAAGCCAGTAGTGACAAGGGCATGCTGTCGCTAAAGGCCGACGAGTACGAAGCCGAGCTGCTGCGACTGGTGGGCGACTGGCTACCCGCCACCGGCACGACTAAGGTGATGGTGTGCGGCATGGCAGGCGCTCGCCAGGGCTGGATGGAAGCCGCCTATTTGCCGGTACCCACGCGGCTTGACCAGCTTAGCCAAGGCGCAGTAACGCCAACGCTTACGGGTGACCGGCTAGGTGTGTACCTGCTGCCTGGTCTAAGCCAAACCCGCGGTACCGCGACTCACTTTGATGTGATGCGCGGTGAAGAGACACAGTTGGCAGGACTCGTCGCTGATTCGCCAGATTTTACTGGCCTCGCCTGCCTGCCCGGCACTCACGCCAAATGGGCAACCCTGGAAGCGGGCGCGGTGAGCGGGTTTTCGACCTACCTGACCGGCGAGCTTTACCAACTGCTAGCCAACCAGTCGGTGCTGAAGCATTCCGTTTTATCACCTTCAGCGGCTAAGGATGATCTTAACGATGCAGCTTGCCGTGAGACTTTTATTTCGGCCGTCAGCGAGATTCATCAAGCCCCCGAAACCTTTAGTAGCCGCCTGTTCGGCCTGCGCGCGCAAGATTTACTCGATGGCCGGCTACCTGCTGGCGACACGCGCGGGGCCGTTCTTGCGGCCAGGCTCTCTGGACTCGCCATTGGCCTTGAGCTTGCTGGCGCCTGTCGTGAGTGCCCCCTCGATAAGCCCATCATGCTGATTGGCAACCAAGCGCTTAGTCAGCGCTATACGTTGGCACTCAATGCGATCGGCTATCAGACACATGTGAATGGCGACACCGCCGTCTTAGCGGGCCTGCGCCTTGCCCATCACGCGTTAAAATAAATTAAGCTTGGAGAAATTGGCTATGTCACTGCCACTGATTGGAATTTTACGCGGTGTAACGCCTGATGAGGCCGTGGATATCGCGGAAGCGGTGCTGGCCGCGGGTATCACCCAGATTGAGGTGCCGCTTAACTCACCCAACCCGCTGGAGCATTCGCCGCTTGGTCGACGCATTTGGCGAGCGCGCGGTCATTGGAGCAGGCACGGTGCTCACCCCAGCTCAGGTGCGTGAAGTTCACGCTGCTGGTGGGCGCTTAATCGTTTCTCCCAACTGTCGGCCAGCGGTGATTGAAGAAACGCATAAGCTCGGCATGGCCAGCTGGCCGGGCATTGTGACGCCTTCAGAAGCATTCGATGCGCTGGATGCAGGTGCTACCGGGCTTAAACTCTTCCCCGCGTGCAGGTAGGCTTAGAAGGAATGAAAGCAGTACGCGCCGTGCTACCGGCAGGCACGCTTTTGTATGCCGTCGGCGGCGCTGGAGTCGATAACTTCGCCGAATGGCGCGCAGCGGGTGTCGATGGTGCAGGTCTGGGCAGCGCATTATACAAACCTGGCCAAAGCGCCTCTCAGGTGGGGAAACAGGCTCAAGCCCTTGTCGATGCCTGGTTAGCAGGAGAACAATAAGGAGAACCAACAATAATGAATACCGATATGAGTGTTTCAACGTGGCAGGCCGAGTTAGCGGTCGATTGCCGCTGCACCCTGGGTGAAGGCCCGCAGTGGGACGCCAAAAATCAGCGCCTTTATTGGTGCGACATTCTTGAAAAACAGCTGCACTGGCTATCCCCCGCCACCGGGGAAAGCGGCCACTATCAGCTTGACCATCGGGTGTCACTGGCAGCTCCCCTTGAAGAAGGTGGCCTGCTGTTAGTCGGCGAAGACCGCTTAAGCCGCTTTGAACCAAGCAGTGGCAGTATCGAAAAACTGTGTGATTTCGAGGCCGATAATCCTATCACCCGCAGCAATGACGCACGCATTGATCGCCACGGCAGCCTGTGGCTCTCCAGCATGGGGAAAAGCGCTGAAAGAAACGCTGGAAGCCTTTACCGCCTGCATCGCGGCGAGCTCTCGCGGCTGCGTTCAGGCCTAACGATTCCCAATGCCATTTGCTTCTCCGCAGATGGTGAGTTTGCGTGGTTTACCGATACCGTG
This sequence comes from Halomonas sp. PA16-9, assembly GCF_009728585.1. Classification (NCBI taxonomy): domain Bacteria; kingdom Pseudomonadati; phylum Pseudomonadota; class Gammaproteobacteria; order Oceanospirillales; family Halomonadaceae; genus Halomonas; species Halomonas sp. PA16-9. The sequence continues at coordinate 3,127,485 of NZ_CP040451.1, forward strand.
ACGGGTGTGGTGATGCGCTGGGCGCTGGATAGCGACGGCTGGCCGCAAGGCGAGCCACAGCCTTGGGCGGACTTTTTCTCCAGCCAAGGTAATCCGGATGGGGCGGTGATGGATAGCGAAGGCTGCCTATGGCTAGCGCTGTGGGGGGCTGGGCAGGTCGTTCGTCTGGATCCTAACGGTGAAATAATAGGCCGCGTCGAGCTGCCGGTCAGCCAACCCTCCTGCCCGGCGTTTGCAGGCCCTGATATGAAAACGCTGTATATCACCACGGCGCAAGAGGGATTCAGTGCTGAGCAGCTGGCCCAAGAGCCCACCGCAGGCTCGCTCTATGTGGTCGAAACCGGCATTAAAGGCCTAGCCGAACCGCCGCTACGCTTGGTATAACTCACCCACAAACCTCTCCCAGCAAAAGGCCCCACTAGCGGATACTAGCGGGGCCTTTCTGTTACGGCTTCACCTATTACCTACAAGGTGAGCGATCAGCCAGCAAAGCTGATATACATAACGATCACTAACACGACCAAAACGATACCGGCGGGTACCGCGCCTTTCCAGGGTGTTAGATCCACATCGCCGCTGTGCTCCTGAATCCAGTCGGTTTCCCTTGGGCGCACCTTGCCGATAATCAGCATCACCGCCACCAGTAATACAAAGACCAGCGCCACGAAGTGGAACTCGTGCATGATCTGCGGCAGCAATGTAAACGGTGGCACAAAGTAACCGGCGGCGATCAATAAGCAGCCGCCGATCAGGGCGATTTTGGCCGCCATTGGCGGAACACGTTTGGTTAGCAGCCCGACCAGCACCACGGCAAGAATCGGAATAAAGTAAATCGCGTTCATCTTCTGCAGGTAGCCAAACAGGCTCTCCTGACCTGCCAGCAGTGGCGCAATGATCATGGTGAGAATGGCCATGATCCAGCCAAACACTTTACCCGACTTAACCACCTGCTCTTCCGTGGCCTCTTTATTCAGCACACCTTTATAGATGCCCAGGCTGAAAATCGTGGTAGTGCTGTTAAGCGCTGAGTTAAACGACGACAGGATCGCACCGACCATCACCGCAGCGAAAAACCCGGTGAGGTACGGCGGCAGTACGTTAAAAACCAAATGACCGTAGGCTTCATCGGCACGCACGCCCTGATCGGCATAAAGGTGATAAGCAATGATGCCGGGCAGTACTAGGTAGAGCGGTCCCAGCAGCTTGAAGAGACCGGTCAGCAGCACGCCCTTCTGACCTTCGGCAAGGTTTTTGGCTGCAAAGGTACGCTGAATAATCTGCTGGTTGGTGCTCCAGTAGAACAGGTTAATCAGGAAAACGCCGGTAAACAGGGTAAAGAACGGCACCTGCTGTTCAGCACCGCCAATCGAATTAAGCTTATCCGGGTCAGCCTCTTTAAGGATGCTCCAACCCTCCATGATGCCGCTGCCGTCACTCACGGCCTGCAGGCCGAAATAGACGATCACGAAACCGCCGATCAACAGCCCGACGCCGTTGAGCGTGTCGGAAACTGCAACCGTGCGCAGGCCACCAAACAGGGCATACACGGAACCGATAATGCCGACGATCCACACCGTTAGCCAAAGCAGCGTCGTAGACGACTCAATGCCAGTTAATCCCTGTAGGTCGAGCATTCCCTGCAGACCGATGGCACCTGAATAGAGAATGATCGGTAGCAGAATCACCGCGTAAGCAATCAAGAAGATGATATTGGTGATTAGCTGAGTCGTTTTATCGAAACGAATTTCGAGAAGCTGCGGCAGCGTGGCAATACCACTTTTCAAAAACCGCGGAAGGAAGAATAGCGCCAACGCCACTAGGGCGATAACCGCGACCACTTCCCAGGCCATTACGCTTAAACCATCAGAAAAGGCTGCCCCATTGAGCCCCACCATTTGCTCGGTGGAGAGGTTGGTCATCAATAGAGAGCCGGCAATCAGCGGGAAGGTTAGCGTACGTCCGGCAAGAAAGTAGCCGCTGGTGCTTGAGTGATCATCTCGGCGGGTGATCCGCCAAGTGATAAAGGCGACAAGCCCTGTAAAAAACAGGAAGGACGCCAAGGTCAACGCGTGCATTTTGACTCACCTCATCATCATTGTAAGTGGCACGCACGTTTATGTATGCGCGAATAGCGAAATGTCAGACAAATCTTGCCGTCATTTTAATTGAGCTGAATATAGCCCGTTATATCTTTTGGTCGTACGCAGGCGGTTACGATACGCGAATGACAAAACTTCACTATAAAAAAACCTAGCAATGGTTAAAACCATAACTAGGGTATGCATTTATACGGCCCGCGACGGATTGCTAGTGGATGCCTATTTAGTGATGAAAGCGCTCCGCGGACTGGCGGGCCAGCTCACGGATGCCATCCCAATCTTCCGCCTCCACCATTGCTTTGGGTGTTAGCCAGGAGCCACCTACGCACATCACATTGGGCAGCGATAGATAATCATCGGCGTTGTCGACGGTGATACCGCCGGTGGGACAGAAGCGCGCTTCAGGAATCGGCGCGCCAAACGCTTTGATGGCTTTGGCTCCACCGCTGGATTCCGCCGGGAAGAACTTGAACCGACGGTAGCCGTACTGCCAGCCGGTCATTAGTTCAGAAACTGTCGAGACCCCCGGCAGCATGGGCACGGGCTTTCAACGCCGTAACGATAGAGGGCTTCCGTTGCGCCTGGTGTTACTACAAAGTCAGCGCCAACCTGCTCGGCCTGGCGGTACTGGGCGGGCGTCAGTACCGTGCCCACGCCAATGCTGGCACCGGGCAACGCTTCACGCATACGCTTCACTGCTTCAAGCGCGCAGTCAGTGCGCAGGGTAATTTCCAATACGGTTAAGCCACCCTCTACCAGGGCGCGGCCTAGCGGTACCGCATCTTCCAAACGCTCGATAGTGATGACCGGAATCACCTCGGCTTTCAAGCAGATGCTATCCAGCTCTGCAGTGCGTGTAGAAGGTAACTGTTTGTCGATAGTCATTAGTGAGTCTCCAAGCAACTTATTATTGGCTAAGGCAGTTAGCGCTCAAGGCGCCCAATAAATGGCCAGTGGGCAGGTTAAAAAGGCACGAATAGGCAGTTGACGAACATCGTCGCCACTTAGTGCCTTGGCCAATACGGCGCGTTTATCATCGCCGGTAATATGCAGGATATGCCGCCGCGCCTGATGCAGGCGATCGGCCGAAAAAGTAATCCGGGGTTGCGGCTGACTAGGCGTTCTGACCGCCACTAACAGCTCCTCCGTGGCAAGTGCCAGGGTCAATTCAGGGCTGTCGGGAAACAGTGACGCCGTATGACCATCACCACCCATGCCTAGAATCACCACGCTGGCAGGCCACGCTAGCGTTTCTGCTTGCTTGGCAACTTCATCGACGCCCTCTTCAGGTGTAGCCGCGCTGCAAGTTAACGGTATAAAAGTGGCCGCCGATGCCTCGCCCTGGAGCAGATGCTCACGCACCAGCTTGGCGTTGCTATCGCTGCTCTGCTCGTCTACCCAACGCTCATCGGCCAGCGTTACATCTACCCGCTCCCAGGGCAGGGATTTGGCCGCCAGCGCCTTAAAAAAGGCACTGGCGTAGAGCCACCAGAAACCACCAGCAAGACACGCTCCTGGTGGTTTAAATCGTCTTGCAGACCCTGAAACACGGCTTCGGCAAGCTGCTCGGCCAACTGTTGGCGTGCTTGACTCATATTAATAATCCTCGTACCAGCTGCGGCCATCCTGGGTAATCATGGCGATGGAGGCGACTGGCCCCCAAGAGCCTGCGGGATAACGACGCGGGGGCATGTCGCGTTTTTTCCAGCCACCGATGAGCTGGTCGCACCAACGCCAGGCGTGTTCAATTTCATCGCGACGCACGAACAGGTACTGCTGGCCTTTCATGACTTCGAGCAGCAGGCGTTCGTAAGCATCGGGTATCCGCGATTTGGGAAATGCGCTGTTGAAGTCCAAATGCAGCGGACCCGGGCGCAGGCGCATGCCTTTATCCAAACCGCTATCTTTGGTCAATACTTGCAGGGCAATACCCTCCTCCGGCTGCAGGCGAATAATCAACTTATTAGAGGCGATGCCGCGCTGATCCGGGTCGAAGATATAGTGGGGCTGCTGACGGAAGTGAATGACGATCTGCGAGAGCTTCTCCGGCATCCGTTTACCGGTGCGCAGGTAGAACGGCACGCCTGCCCAGCGCCAGTTAGCCACTTCGGTTTTCATGGCCACAAAGGTTTCGGTCTGGCTCTGGGTGTTGGCGCCCTCTTCTTCTAGGTAACCCGGCACCGACTGGCCATCGCTGGTGCCCGCGATATATTGACCTCGTACTACATCGCGACCAAGCGCCTCGCCCACAAACGGTTTAAGTGCTTTAAGCACCTTGACCTTTTCATCGCGAATGGCATCGGCATCCAGGTTAGAGGGCGGATCCATGGCGATTAAGCACAGCAGCTGCAGCAGGTGGTTTTGCACCATATCGCGTAGCTGACCCGCCTCATCGAAATAGCCCCAGCGCCCTTCGATACCGACCTTTTCGGCAACGGTAATTTCCACATGTGAGATATTGTTCTGGTTCCACTGGGTGCCAAACAGCGGGTTGGCAAAACGCAGGGCAATCAGGTTCTGTACGGTCTCTTTGCCCAAATAGTGGTCGATGCGGTAAATCCGCGACTCGGGGAACACTTCACCGATAGCGTCGTTAATTTCAACCGAGGAGTGCAGGTCGTAACCGATGGGTTTCTCAACCACCACGCGGGACTCATCGTCCAGGCTTTTACTAGCCTGCAGATGACGACAGATATCGCCATAAATAGGTGCTCCAACGGAAAGATAGACCACCATTGGGCGCGGTGAGCCCTTTCGCCACTGGCGAATGGCGTCGTAACCTTCAACGCTGGAAAAATCGAGTTTCAAATAATCTAGGCGGGCGAGAAAACGCTCGAGGCTCTGCTTATCCTGCTCGCTGCTTTTCAGCCGTTTCTGCAACGCATCGTTAACCATTTTCCGGAACGATGCAGCGTCGTGCTCATGGCGAGCCAGCCCCATAATGCGCGTGCTTTCAGGCATCAAGCCTTCGCGATCAAGATGGTATAAGGCAGGAAATAGCTTGCGCATGGCAAGATCACCCAGCGCCCAAACAGCGCTAAATCAATAGCGTGATTCGGATCGCCCAGCGGTGCACCTTGGGAAGCAGTGGACTGGCTCATCGTCACTCCTGTTTATAATTAGGCATCTAATGTAGTTAGATTACCTAAAATTTACCGTAATACGGGTATTGTACGCAATAATTCGTGTAATTTTACTACAAAATAGCATCTACCGCTTCTCTTTCGATGCGTTTACGGCTGTGATTGGTGAATGAATTTCCTCTCTCACTCTACGCCCTTGATATACGCCACTGCTACGCCCACTAAGGAGGAGGCGAGCTAGATGAGCCAATAATGAAGTATGCTTTAATTCATCAGGCAGTGCATAAAGCATCAGCTTGGGCTGATGCCAAAGGTAGAGGCATCACATTGGGTTTATGTTTTTATGAATTATTTTTGCCAAAGAGAAACCAATAGCGGCGCCTGTTAATTTCGCATAGGTGGCAATACCAGAATAGATCAGCTCGGTTTGAGTGTAAATTTCCGCATAATCTGCACACATAGCAGACAATGTTGCCAAAGCTGCAACTACGAATCCCCACTTAACACCATGCCCCCATGCAATCAAAATGACTGGTATAAGATACGGAAATATGGATATAACAGGATTTTCCGCCTGATAATTATATACTGCCAGACCCCATAGCCAAGTGAGTAACACGAAAATACGAAAATACGAATTGGGATTTGTTTGAAATAACCCCACAGTCTTATTGCCCCATTAAAAGAGTATTTATTTATAATTTAACCATATGCAGGGACATGCGACTCAATTGAAGCAATTTTTACGCAATTTTTACGTCTGCTAACGTAGGATTAAATAGCTATTGTGCAATAGAGCTACAGCATATAAATTTACGTAATTCAAAGCTGTGGAGCCACGCTTTATCATGATTGAAAAACAGCAATTTATCGTCATTGGTCTGGGCATATTCGGCGCGACTATTGCCCGTGAGCTAACTCAGCTTGGTCATGAGGTTTTGGGGATCGACGCTGATGAGCTGCGTGTCAATCGATTAGCAGATGAGATCACTCACGCAGTCATTGCTGACGTAACAGATGAAAACGCGCTTATAGAGCTAAATGCGGGCAATTATGACGCAGCGGTGGTAGCGATAGGCAGAAACGTAGAGGCAGCGATGTTGGCAACCCTTCAGCTGCAAGAATTAGGTGTGACAAAGGTATGGACGAAAGCACTGACAAATCAACACCACAGAGTCCTTGAACGGCTTGGTGCAACACGTATTATTGCACCTGAATATGAAATGGGTGTACGAATCTCTCAGGAATTGAATTACCCAATGGTTCATGATTACTTAAACCTGGGGAAGGATTATGTTGTCGTAGAATTCCATACAACAGAGGACTTAATTGGAAAAACCATTGGAAAAATCATCGAAGATGTTGATGTAGCGGCTTTAGTGGTCAAAAGAAATACAGAAGTGCATGCACACCCTGGCCTCGATTGGGAAATACGCAGAGGTGATCGCTTAGTACTTGGCGGCTGGCTTGATGAATTAAGAAAACTCGTTAAAAACTTATGAAAGCAAGCTTACAAGACCAGACGCCTCACCAAACGATCGTCAAAGGGCCAAAGCGTAAACGTAGCATTAAGCCCCCTTGGCTATTGCTTGAGTCTTTTCTCATATTAATTTTCATTGGAACATGCTTACTAAAACTGCCATTTGCCACCGTCACTCCGGTTTCTTGGATGGAGGCCGCATTTACTGCCACCTCCGCCGTGACGGTAACGGGCCTTGTGGTTGTCGATACAGGCAGTCAGTACACGACCTTCGGTCAGCTCGTCATCCTATGCCTGATTCAATTAGGCGGACTAGGGTTGATGACTTTTGCAGTACTGACTGCTCTAGCGCTTGGCTTTAAGTTACGCCTAAAGCAGCAGCTGGTGGCACAAGAAGCCTTTAATGAAGTATCCCTTCAAACGGCCAGAAAAGCGGGAAGTTCTATTGCGCTATTTGCCATTGCCAGCGAAGCCATTGGAATTATTGTACTTAGCTACTTTTTTATTCCCGAACTCGGCTGGGGTGACGGGCTATATAATGCGCTTTTTTATACCATTTCCGCATTTAATAATGCGGGCTTTGCGCTATCTCCAGATAGCTTATCAAATTACGTTTCTCATCCCGGCATCACGCTATCTGTCACAGCACTTTTTGTTACTGGAGGACTTGGCTATATCGTCATTATGGAATTATTGGAAAAGCGTTCATGGCCTCGGCTTTCGGTATACGTAAAAATTATCTTAACCACCACTTTATTTCTCAACTTGTTCGCTACCGCGGCGGTTTTGATTTTGGAATTTAACAACCCCAACACGCTAGGCATGCTAGAAGGCTTTTGGAGCAAGCTACTGGCCGCATGGTTTCAAGGTGTCACTCCTAGAACGGCTGGATTCAACACGCTCGAGATTGGTGCTCTAACAGCAGGCACTAGTGTTCTAATGCTTCTACTTATGTTTATTGGCGGCGCACCGAACTCAACCGCTAGCGGCATTAAGATTTCTACTTTTTTCATTTTAATCACGGCGACAAAATCTTTTCTCCAAGGAAATTTAAACGTAAGCTTCTTTGGTCGCTCACTAAGTCGAGAAACATTACTAAAAGCTTTAGCTACCGCGACTATCGGTATGGCAACCATTTTCATAGCTGTTTTTATGCTGACGATTTTGTAAAAGACGACTTCTTAGATATAGCGTTCGAGGTTGTCTCTGCTTTTGGCACCGTAGGATTATCGCGTGGCACTACAAGTGAGCTGGGTACCGCGGGCCAGCTAATTATCATGGCCGTAATGCTTATTGGCCGCCTTGGCCCCCTAACGCTAGGTTATACGCTGACTGTACGTCACAAATCGCATGTCAAATATGCGACAACTGAATTTCCAGTTGGCTAATTATGCATGGCGTATGTTTTGCATTTAGCTTGAGCGAGGGAACGCTCAAGCCCTCAAAAGCGCATTTGGTAGAGCCTGTAACAGGTTTTTAGCCCCCTACTTCTATTTAATGTTTCTACGCCCCTGATATACGCCATCACTACGCCCCTTAAGGATGAGGTGGCTGCCGACTGAATTGGCGAGGCTAAGCCTGTTCAGGTGGCAACGCCACCATCCTTTATAACAAAAATTGAGGCTTTTTAAATGATGGCAAGACATCGGCCCAGATTTACGCCTTTAATCACCGCCACCCTGCTTGCAGGAGCAACTTTGCCAGCCTTCGCGTTCGAAGATGACCGCTTAACCATCTGGATGGGCGACAACAAGGGCCAGCAAGGCATTCAGCTGCTGGCCGATCAGTTTCTTGAAGAGACGGGGATAGCGGTTGAGGTAGTCTTCCCGGACAACCTGACCGATCGTTTTCAACAGGCGGCAGGCAGTGGCCAAGGGCCGGATATCGTGATTTGGGCCCACGACCGGATTGGCGAGTGGGCACAAAGCGGCCTATTAAAACAGATAGCGCCTAGTGACAGCTTCCGTGAGTCTTTTTATGACTTCTCTTGGGAAGCTGCCCTGTGGAATGGCGAAACCTATGGCTACCCCATTTCAGTGGAATCACTCGGTCTCATTTATAACAAAGCCCTGGTGGACACCCCGCCGGATAGCTTTGCCGAGTTAATGCAGCTGGACGAGACGCTTTCCCAAGAGGGTAAAAAAGCCATCCTGTTCGACTACAGCGAACCCTACTACGGTTGGACGCTGCTAGCCGCTAACGGGGGCTACCCGTTTAAACGAACTGACGCAGGCTACGACGTTACCGATATTGGCGTTAACAACGAAGGCGCCGTGCAAGGTGCAGAGCTGCTAGTCGAGCTGATCGAAAGCGACGTGATACCGCGGGGAACCGACTATAGCATCATGGATAACCGCTTTAACAAGGGCGAAGTAGCAACCATGATCAGCGGCCCCTGGGCCTGGCCAAACCTTGAGCGCAGCGGCATTGATTACGGCGTCGCCTTGCTGCCCAAGGTGGGCGATGAACGTGCCAAGCCCATGTTTGGCGTTATGACGGCAATGATCAACTCGGCCTCACCCAATGACTTTCTGGCCGTCGAGTTCCTGGAAAACTACCTGCTTAGCGAAGAGGGTATGCGCACCTTCAACAGCGATGGGTCGCTGGGGGCCGTGGCCCACATCGACTATCAGGCGGAACTGGCCAATAACCCCAACATCGCGGCCACCCTCAAGAACGCCGAAGTCGGTATGCCGATGCCGAACATTCCCGAAATGGGCGCCTTCTGGGCAGCCATGGAGCCCGCGCTGCAAAACATCGGCAGCGGGCGTCAATCACCCCAAGAAGCGTTGGATGCCGCCGCGCGGCGTATGCGTCAGTAGCCACTCGCCTTTCCTTCACTGCCCGGCCATGGCACACCGCTGGCAAGGCCGGGCAGTTTCGCAGGACATCTTTCATGTTTACCACGAATGCTTCGCGGGGCTTGCCCCGCCACCGCTCCCGCCATGTGGCCGAACGCTATTCCCGCTGGGCAATGCGCAGCTTGATCGGGCTGATGGTACTGGCCCTGCTTTGGCTGGTGATGGCCTTTTACATGCACGGCCAGTGGGTATTTGCGCTGCTTTTTTTGGTGCTTGGCACGTCGCTGGGCGTGGTGTTCAGCCGACGTTCGCTGATGAGCCACCGGTATATTTTCCCTGCCGTGGCCGGGCTTGGCGTGTTTGTCATTTTCCCGCTGGTGTATACCGTCGGCATCAGCTTCAGCAACTACAGCTCGGACAATCTGCTTAGCCAGGAGCGCGTACGCGCACAACTGACCAATCAAACCTACCAGGCAGAAGGCGCTGCTTTTCCTATTCGCTTTACCAGGAAGGCGAGCTGGTGCGCCTTTACCTGGAAAGCGACGCCCCTGCGGGCGACAACGACCGGCTACTATCCGCCGCGCTCAACCTAACTAACAGCGAAGTTCGTCACGTTCCAACCCAAGCCGTAGACACCCCGCCCGAAGGTGAGCCGCTTCCCATGCGCGCAGCCATCCAGGCCCGCGACGCCCTCCAGGCGCTGCGCCTGCAAACGCCCGGGGCACCGAGCTGCGCATGGCGGGCCTGCGCCAGTTCGCGCCAATGATCGACCGCTATGAGATTCGTGACAACGGCAGCCTCTACGATCGGCAGGAGGATCAGGTGCTGACGCCGGACAACGATATCGGCTTTTTCGTCACCGAAAACGGAGAACGCATCACCCCCGGGTGGCCGGTGAACGTGGGCTTCACCAACTACACCAAGATTTTCACCGACCCGGATATTCGCGGGCCGTTTATGCAGATTTTTGTCTGGACCTTCGTATTTGCCGGGCTCACCGTACTGTTCACCCTGGCCGTGGGGTTTGTCCTCGCCTCGCTGCTGCAGTGGGATCAGCTAAAGGGCAAGGCGGTATACCGCACGCTGCTGATACTGCCCTACGCGGTTCCAGCGTTCATTTCGATCCTGATTTTCAAAGGCATGTTCAATCAGCATTTTGGCGAAGTGAACATGATTCTGGAGGCGCTGTTCGGCATCAGCCCGGCATGGTTTACCGACCCCTGGCTCGCGCGAACCATGCTGCTGATCGTCAACACCTGGCTGGGCTACCCTATATGCTTCTGCTGTGCATGGGGCTGATTCAGTCGATCCCCGGCGATCTTTACGAGGCCTCGGCGGTAGACGGCGGCGGGCCGATCACCAACCTGATGAAGATCACCCTGCCGCTGATCATCAAACCGCTCACGCCGCTGTTAATCGCCGCCTTTGCTTTTAACTTCAATAATTTCGTGTTGATTGCGCTGCTCACCGGGGGCAGCCCGGACATTCTGGGTGCCAGCACGCCCGCGGGCACCACCGACCTGCTGGTGAGCTATACCTACCGCATCGCCTTCCAGGATGCCGGCCAGAACTTCGGCCTGGCAGCGGCGATTGCCACGCTGATTTTCCTGCTGGTGGTAGGCATGTCGCTGCTTAATTTACGCCTTTCCAAGGTTAAGGTTTAGGAGGTTTACGATGGCGATGGTTCAACCCCGCTCCATTCGCGCAAGGCGATGGGGCGCCCATATGGCGCTGATCGGCTTTGTGTCACTGATCGTGTTTCCGCTGCTGTTGGTGATTTCGATCTCGTTTCGTGAGGGCAACTTTGCCTCGGGGAGCTTGATCCCCGAGCGCTTCTCGTTGGAGCACTGGTCACTGGCGCTGGGCATTCCCTGGGAGCGCCCGGACGGTAGCATCGTCCAGCCCCCCTTTCCGGTACTGCTGTGGCTGTGGAACTCCATCAAAGTAGCAGTCGTGTCATCGGTATTAATTCTTATGTTAGCAACCACCAGCGCCTACGCTTTTGCCCGTATGCGCTTTAAGGGCAAGGAGCCGCTGTTGAAAGGCATGCTGATTTTCCAGATGTTCCCCGCCGTGCTCTCGCTGGTGGCGCTCTACGCGCTGTTCGACCGGCTGGGTCAGTTCGTCGGCTGGCTGGGGATCAACACCCATGGCGCGCTGATTGTCGCCTCGCTCGGCGCGGTAGCGCTGCATATATGGACGATTAAGGGCTACTTCGAATCCATCGACGGGTCGCTCGAAGAAGCCGCCATGGTGGACGGGGCAAGCACCTGGCAGGCGTTTCGCTACATCCTGCTGCCGCTGTCGGTGCCGATTCTGATGGTGGTGTTCATCCTGGCCTTTGTGATGAGCATCATGGAGTACCCCATGGCGTCGGTGCTGCTAGTGGATGAGCATAAGCTCACCCTGGCGGTGGGCGCCCAGCAGTACCTGGCCGACCATAATCAGCGCTGGGGCGACTTCGCCGCTGCTGCCGTGCTCTCGGGGCTGCCAATCACTGTGGCCTTCCTGATCTGCCAGCGTTGGATTATTGGCGGGTTAACCGCCGGGGGCGTTAAAGGTTAATTTAGTACCCGGTGACAACAAAGCTACTCTCGCTTGGACGATATGCTGACGACCGGCTCCTTTGGGGCCGGTTTTTTAGCCTAACATCATTTTTTTAGGAGAATTTTACAGACTTTTCGTAATTGCCATGGTGAGATACCCCCCTGAACATTAGGGCAATTTAAGAGCGGAAATATGACCATTTTTCCCAGCAAGCTTTACTACCGAGACGCTTACCGTAACTGGTCGCAAATATTTAAAATCATGGCGGTATTGTGGTTAGTGCTTGCCATGTTTATGGCGATCCCCTGGGTCGTATTGCTGGTAGAAAATGACCCAGATGCACCTGCCTTTGGTGTGTCTATTTTGATTGTCCTCAGCGCCACTCTCACCACCTGGTTTCTCACGCGCAAGGTGTCGCTAGAGCTCAAGCCCTGGCAAATGTTTGTACTCACTGCGGCTAGTTGGGTAAGTATTACTGGCTTTGCGAGCCTACCGCTGATTTTAGGCGCGCCTCAGCTAAGCATCAATAACGCCGTCTTTGAATCCGTCTCCGCCATTACCACCACCGGTTCGACGGTAATGGTGGGGATTGAGCATTTATCCGACGGATTAAAACTGTGGCGTGGCTTAATGCAGTGGATGGGCGGCATCGGCATCATCGTCATGGGCATTGCCATTCTGCCGTTTCTGAAAGTGGGCGGTATGCGGCTATTTCATACCGAGTCTTCCGACTGGTCGGACAAAGTCATGCCCCGCACAGGCGGCATTGCCAAAGCGACGCTCAGTATTTATGTAGCCCTAACGCTTGCGGCCATGGTGAGTTATTGGGCGGGAGGCATGCTACCGCTTGATGCCGTTGTGCACGGCATGACGTCCCTGGCTACCGGTGGTTTTGCTAACTCGGATGCTTTGGGGCTTACGCCGAGCAGCCATGGCTACTGTGGATGGGCAGCTTTTTTATGCTAAGCGGGGCGCTGCCGTTTGTTTTATATATCCGCTTTATTCGTACATCCCGCACCGCTCTGTGGAAAGACCAGCAGGTACGCGGACTTTTAAAGCTGTTACTGGCCGCGATTGTAGTGCTTAGCGGGTGGCGGGTGCTGCAAGGCGATGATTGGTTTGTTTCCCTTACCCACGTCACGTTTAACGTGATTTCAGTGGTGACCACCACCGGATACGCCTCTGACGACTACACGCTATGGGGCGCGTTACCGGTGACTGCTTTTTTCTACCTCACTTTTGTGGGCGGCTGTAGTGGCTCTACCAGTGGAGGTATGAAGATCTTCCGCTTTCAAATTGCCATGCTGATGCTGCTCAACCAATTGCGTTATCTCATTCATGCCAACGGCGTGTTTACTACTCGCTACAACCACCAGCCGGTCACCAGCGACATTTCCAGAAGCGTGGTGGCCTTCTCGTTCTTCTTCTTTATTACCATTGCGGCACTGGCCCTTAGCCTTTCGGCACTTGGGCTGGATTTAGTTACCGCTATTTCTGGTGCAGCCACTGCGGTGGCCAACGTTGGCCCCGGCCTGGGCGATATCATTGGCCCAGCGGGTAACTTTTCGTCGCTACCCGAGGCGGCAAAATGGCTGCTGTGTATCGGTATGTTGATGGCCGCCTGGAAATCTTGACGGTGGTCGTGCTGATGACGCCGATGTTCTGGCGCCGCTAGTTTTTTCAGGCACCTATTGTTTTTTTCAGGCACCTAGGACGTTGCGGGTCGCTGCGCTGGCTCTACCAACAGCCGATAGCCGACCCCGGCTTCTGTTTGTAGCAGTACGGGTGTTTGGGGGTCATCGCCGAGCTTTTGGCGCAGGCGGCTGACCACAATACGCAGGTAATGGGTGTCGTCTACATGGGTCGGCCCCCATACTTCTTTAAGCAACTGGGTCTGAGTAACAACACGCCCGGCATAGCGGCAAAGACGGGTAAGCACGGCGAACTCTTTGCGGGTCAAATGGACACCTTCCTGGTGTAGAGAAACCTGCCTTAACTCAAGATCGATCACCAGCCCCTGGCTAACATAGTAGCTAGCGGCCACCTCTCCCCTCGCTTGTTGCGCCTGTCGCTGTACGGCCCTGACGCGGGCAAGCAGTTCTTGGATGCCAAAAGGTTTGGTAACGTAATCATTGGCGCCGTTATCCAGCGATAAAACTTTCTCCTCCTCCTATCCCGCACGGATACGACAATTACCGGTACAGCGCTGTGCTCCCGGATACCCTGTAGCACCTCATGGCCATCCATATCGGGTAGGCCAAGGTCGAGTAGCACGACGTCGGGCGCTTGGGTATAGACCGCCGCCAAGGCCTGCTCACCGTTCTCTGCCTCCAGTACAGCGTAACCTTGGGAAGCTAGGCTGATACGCAGAAAACGGCGTATTTGCTGTTCGTCGTCAACAATCAGAATGCGCCCACTGCCTTCACTCTTCATCTACACTCCTAATATCTGCGCCCAACAGTGGCAGGGTAATAATAATCGCTGTGCCCCGTCCGCTTTCGCCGGTGTCAGCGTTAATCGTGCCGCCATGGGCGCCAATCATGCCACGACAAATGGCCAAACCGAGGCCACTGCCATGGGCACTGCGGTCGCCGTCGCCGCCGCTGTAAAACATATCAAATACCTGCTCACGCAGCTCGGGGGAAATTCCTGGGCCTTGGTCTTCAATGGTGATCACCAATGTGGCTGGCTCACTTTCATTAAGGTGGGCCTTGATCAGCAGCTCGCCCCCGGGGGGCGAGAAGCGCTGGGCGTTATCCAGCACGTTAACCAGCGCCTGTTCCACCAGCGCGGGATGAACGTACAACAGTGGCAGCGTGGTGGGCCACTGTTTGCGCACCACGACGTGTTTTAGCGATTGCCCCAGTCGCTTCAGCGCTGAGTTGATGACGTCGTCAAACGACACCCAGTCACGCTCTATTTTCAACGTGCCATGCCCCAGCCGCGTCATATCGAGCAGGTTTTGAATATAGCGGTTGAGCCGCTCGCTCTCGGATAAGATACCGTCCAGCAGTTCCCGCTGATCGT
The DNA here is from genome assembly GCF_009728585.1 of Halomonas sp. PA16-9. Classification (NCBI taxonomy): domain Bacteria; kingdom Pseudomonadati; phylum Pseudomonadota; class Gammaproteobacteria; order Oceanospirillales; family Halomonadaceae; genus Halomonas; species Halomonas sp. PA16-9. Next base: position 3,142,522 of record NZ_CP040451.1, read on the forward strand.
CTTCACTGAGCTGGGGTTTTAGCTCAATCAATGAGCTGGTGGCGCCAATAATAGATGACAGCGGCGTGCGCAAGTCATGAGAAACCGACGAGAGTAACGCGGAGCGTAAGCGCTCGTTCTCCTCGGACACGCGCGTTGTATTCAATTCGGCCACCAAACGTGTGCGCTCAAGCGCCATGCTGAGTTGGCGCACCAGGGTGTCAATCAGCGACTCACGCTCATGGTTGAGCGCCTTTGGGCTTGCCGACAGTTTGAGTGCCAGCATCCCCACTTTTTCTCCCTGCACCGCCAGCGGAAGTAAGCGCCACGCCTGCTGGCTCAACGTTTGAGTGCCCTGACCGCTGGTTTTTTGGTGCTGCCAACTCCATACCGCTGCCTGCTTGGCAGTCATGTCCAAACGCTCGGCATCCGGCAGTGCGTAGACCACGCGCACCTCGCTAGCGCTTTCCGCCGTTTCAATAAAGATAACGGGGACTTCAAAACACTGCACCAGCGTATCGACACCCACTTTAGCGGCGCTGGCACTGTCGGTGGCGGTGGAAAGCTGCTCGGCGTAGCGCAACAGAAGCTGGGTCTGGTCGCGGCTGGCCCGCAGTGCGACTAAGCGCTGGCGACCACGACCCGCCAGTTGCCCCACCACTAGCGCTACCAAAAAGAAGAACACCACCGTCAATAGTTGCCCCCGCTCCACCATGGCAAAGGTCAAACGCGGCTCTGTAAAGAAGAAGTTAAACACCAAAAAGCCCACCACGGCACTCAACATGGCCATAGCGGTGCCCGCCCAGATAGCGCTGAACAGCACGGCGGCTAAAAACACCAGCGACAGATTGGCAAGCTCCAGCCAAGGTTCTAGCAGGTGGGCGATTCCCAATGAGGCCATCACCGCCAAGCTGGTGGCGAGTAGTTGAGGTGGACGCACTCTCCAGCCAGGCTGCCGCTTACGCCTACCTTGCTTCACGCTCCCCTGCGCTACTACCACGATATCAAAGACATCGGTATGCCCGATCAAGCGTTGGGCAAGCGGCCGCGACCAGGGCCACCAGCGGCGCTTGCCGTCGCGGCCCACCATAATTGTGGTGGCATTAATCGAGCGGGCGTAGTTGATCACTTCACCTAGCTGGCTATGCCCCTGCAAGCGAAGTGAATCGCCTCCCAGGCGGGTCACTAGGCTAAATATTTTCTCAACCGTTAGCTGCTGCTCGGGCGAGGCGACACCTTTATCTACATAGACCGCCCGCCATACGGCCAGTCGCCTCTCGGCCATTCGGTGGGCTGCGCGCACGAGGGACACATCGTCTTCACTCCCGTTAACGACCACCAGCAGGTGTGGCCTTACCGGCCAAGGGCCTGCCCTACCGCTGGCATCCATGGCCACTTTTACATCGGCATCCACCCGCTCAGCCATGGTTTGAATCGCCAGTTCGCGCAGCGCATTAAGGTTCGACTCGTTAAAGTAGCCCTCCATGGCGGCGCGTGCCTGTTCCGGGATATATACCTTGCCGCGTCTTAAGCGTTCGAGCAGCTCCTCGGGGGTTAAATCCACCAGCGATACATCCCGGGCGCGCTCGAGCAGAGCATCGGGAACGGTTTCGCGCATGCGTATGCCGGTAATCCGGGCCACATCGTCGTTGAGGCTTTCCAAATGTTGGACGTTCACCGTTGTCCAGACATCGATCCCCGCATCCAGCAACTCCTCGATATCCTGATAACGCCGTGGATGTCGGCTGCCGGGGATATTGCGATGGGCCAACTCGTCTACCAGCAGAATAGCGGGCTTCCGCTCTAGAGCCGCATCGATATCGAATTCATAAAACGTTCGGCCATGGTGCTGTAAAGGGGCCAGTGGAATACGTGACAGCCCATCACAGAGAGCTTCGGTGTCGGCGCGCCCGTGGGACTCCACCACGCCAATGACGATATCGTCCCCCTCTTCTGCCCGCTCCCGGGCCGTGCGTAGCATGGTGTAAGTTTTGCCTACGCCGGGGGCGGCTCCCAAAAATACACGCAAACAGCCGCGCGCCTCTCGGCGCGCGGCTTTTAGCAATGCATTGGGATCGGGTCGCTGATCCGCTGAATACATTTAGCTACTCCACAGGGGTAACGGACGACGTGGTGGCGACGGGAAAACGCTCATCCAAACTCACATTCAATCGCAAAACGTTGACCACTGGCGACCCCAGCCAGCCCGTGTTTTCAAGCGCTTGGTCGATCAGCTCAGTGACGCTAGCTTCGTCGATTTCACGCGCCTGCGCTACCCTTGCGACCTGTAATTCGGCGGCTGGTAACGAGATATGCGGGTCAACCCCGGAGCCCGACGCGGTGATCAGATCAACCGGGATTTGATCGACGCTGACGCCTTCCCGCTGAGCAATTGCCTGGGCATCGGCCTGGGCACGCTCACGAAGCGCTTCGTTGCTAGGTGCCAGATTAGAGCCCGAAACCCCGCCCGCATCATTACCCGCCGCTGACGGGCGACCGATAAAGTATTCATCGCTGACAAAGGTTTGCGACACCAGGCTTGAACCCACTACCCGACCACCGGCGTCGCGAACCAAGCTGCCTTGCGCCTGCTCAGGAAACAACCAGCCACCGACCGTTGTCGTCACTAAGGGGTACACCAGCCCAAGCAGAACGGCCATCACCATCATAAAGCGCAGCGCATTGCCCCAAGTGGCTTTTGCCTCAAACGTTGGTGCCTGCTGCGCTTCGTCATTAATCGCCGTGGGATCTTTAATACCTATATTCATGACGCTTCTCCTAGATAAACAGCGCAATCAGCATGTCGAACAGCTTGATGGCAGGAAACGGTAGTAGCAGACCACCAAGACCGTAGATCAGCAGATTGCGGCGCAATAGTACCGTCGCCGAAGCGGCCTTTACGGACACGCCACGCAGCGCAAAGGGAATCAATGCAGGGATAATCAGCGCATTGAACAGCACGGCTGCCAGCACCGCCGTAGTGGGTGAATGCAGGTTCATTACATCCAGCACGCCCAGCGCCGGGAAACTTGCCGCAAAGAGTGCCGGTAGAATCACGAAGTACTTAGCAACATCGTTCGCCAACGAGAACGTGGTCAGTGCGCCTCGTGTCACCAGCAGTTGCTTACCAATTTCCACCGCGCTGATTAGCTTGCCGGGATCGGAGTCCAGGTCGACCATATTGGCCGCTTCGCGGGCGGCTTGGGTGCCGGAATTCATGGCCAGACCAAGGTCAGCCTGGGCCAGCGCCGGTGCGTCATTGGTGCCGTCACCGACCATGGCCACCAGTCGGCCACTGGCTTGCTCTTCGCGAATCAGCGCCAGCTTACGCTCAGGCGTGGCCTCAGCAATGTAGTCATCGACTCCTGCCGTGGCGGCTATGGCCGAGGCGGTAATCGGGTTGTCACCGGTGATCATCACGGTTTTGATGCCCATGGCACGCAGCTCGGCAAACTTCTCCGCGATACCGCTTTTGATCACGTCAGACAGCGCTACCACGCCCAGGATCTGCTGGTTTTCCGCTACCGCAATGGGGGTGGCACCATCCCGGGATATGCGCTCAATGACCTGGTTATAATCGCTGGGGATATCGCCGCCCTGCGCCCTTACCCACTCGGCGATGGCATTAGGGGCACCTTTACGTATTTTTTTACCGCTGGTTAGGTCAACCCCTGAAAGCCGGGTTTCAGCGCTGAAGGCTTCAAAGGTAGCGCCATCGGCTTCTTCACTGAGCTGCATATCCACACCCTGCTCGGTGGCGAGCGCCACAATCGAGCGGCCTTCCGGCGTGGGGTCTTCCAGGGAGGTCAGGAACGCCGCGTCGCGTACCTTGTCCCGCGGCACCTGCTGACAGGGTGCGAACTCCGTCGCGCGGCGGTCACCCAGGGTAATCGTGCCGGTTTTATCCAGCAACAGCGTGTCGATGCTGCCGGCAATCTCCACCGCCTTACCTGACTTGGCGACCAGGTTGGCCCGCATGGCGCGCTCCATACCGGCAATACCAATGGCGGGCAAAAGACCGCCAATGGTGGTAGGAATCAAACACACTAATAGTGCTACCAGCATGACCGTCGAGGTTTCTACTCCTACGAAAGCGGCCATGGGCACCAGCGTGACCACCACGATCAGGAACACCAGGGTCAGCATCGCCAGCAGCACCGAAAGCGCCAGCTCGGAAGGCGTTTTCTGACGGCTAGCGCCCTCTACCAAGGCAATCATACGATCCAGCAGGGATTCACCGGGATTGGCACTGACTTCAATAATCAGCTGATCCGAGAGCACTTTGGTGCCCGCACTGACGCCGCTGTTATCGGTGCCCGCTTCACGCAGCACCGGCGCGGACTCACCGGTTACCGCCGACTCGTTGATAGACGCCGCACCCTCGACGATATCGCCATCTGCCGGAATCAGCTCACCCGCCACCACTTTCACTCGGTCGCCTTTACGCAGTGAGTCGGCGGTCACGGCGCTGGTGGTGCCGTCAGCGTTTAGCTTAGCCGCCTTGAGCTCCCCTTTGGTTTTGCGCAGCGCGCCAGCATGAGCCTTACCCCGGGACTCGGCCAGTGACTCCGCACCGGTGGCAAACAGCACGGTGGCGAGCAGCAGTAGCGCAATGGTGAGCGCAAAGCCGCCGTTTTCGCCCTGGGCGAAAGCAATCGGCGTTAGCCCGAAACACACCACCGTACCAATGGCGACCACCGCCATAACCGGGTTGCGCGCCAGTAGATGGGGCGCAAGCCCTTTCACCGCGCCGGTGACAACCTGGCCAATGGGCAGCGAACGACGCGGCTGTTTAGCAAGCTCTGTATGTGACATCTCTTTTCTCCTAGAAGCCTTGCACGACGGATTCTGCAATTGGGCCAAGCACTAACGCCGGTAAGAAGCCAAGCAGGTTGACGATCACAATCACCCCTGCGGTTAAGCCCATAAAGGCGGGGCTATCCATGGGCAGGGTTCCACGCCCCGCCGGTGCCGTGCGCTTAGCGGCCAACCAACCGGCTACCGCTAATGGCACTAGCATGGGTAAGAAGCGGCCAATCAACAGGGCGACCACGCAGGCAATATTCCACCAGGTTGTGTCATCGCCCAGCCCTTCAAAACCAGAGCCGTTATTGGCAAACGCGGAGGTAAATTCGTAAAGCACTTGGGATAAACCGTGAAACCCCGGGTTTGAATTGGCTGCCGCGCTTGGCATCGCCACGGTCAGCGCACTCAACCCTAGGATGACCAGCGGCTGAGCCAGAATCGCCAGTGAAATCCAGCGCATCTCGCGGGTTTCTAACGGTTTGCCAAAAAGCTCGGGCGACCTACCTACCATCAGTGAGCCAACAAAGGCCGCCAACATCAGGTAGAGGAAGAAACCAATTAACCCGACGCCCACGCCACCGAAGGTCACGTTCACGAACATATCCATCAGCAGCATCATGCCGCCCATGGGATTGAAGCTATCGTGCATGGCATTGACTGAGCCGTTGGAGGTTTGCGTTGTCCAACTGCCCCACAGGGCGGAAAGGTCAGTGCCAAAACGCAGCTCCTTGCCTTCTAAATTGGCCCCGGCTGAGAGAGCTCGGTCAAAGCAGCATTGGGCATGCGTTCTGAATAGACCACCACAGACGTGGAGATCAGTGAGAACGCGATCATTACGGCGCCAATGCCCGTCATTAGTCGGCGTCGGCCACTAATCAGAGCAATCGCAATGAGCAGCGCCACGGGGATAATCGTCAGTGAAGCGGTTTCGATAACGTTCGCCAGCGGCGTGGGGTTCTCAAGCGGCACGCTTGAGTTGGGCCCGTACCAGCCACCCCGTTGGTACCCAACTGCTTGATCGCCACCATGGATGCCACCGGGCCTAAGGGAATCGACTGCACTTCTTCCACCTGGGGATCCAGCATCTCTACCTGGTGGGCGGCCTGATAGCTGGCCGGTACGCCCTGCCATGTGAGCAACAGTGCGACTACCGCTGCCAGTGGCAACATAACGCGCACCAGGGTACGGGTAAGGTCGTGGTAGTAGTTGCCAACGCCTTTTAACACCTTGGCAGGTTTAGCGACTAATAAAGTGCGGGCAATGGCGACCAACACTGCGAGCCCCGTGGCGGGGTTAAGAACTGCAGCGTGACAATGGCGAAGGTTTGGCTTAAATGCGAAAGCTGCGCTTGGCCAGAATAATGCTGCTGGTTGGTGTTGGTAGCAAAGGACACCGCTGTATGCAGCGCCGTGTCCCAAGGCATGCCAGGTATGCCGTCCGGGTTGAGTGGCAGTAGGCCCTGACACATAAACACTAGCCATGCCAGCAGTATCAAGCCCACATGCAGCTTCAGGATGGCTAACGCGTACACTTGCCACGTCATGGCATGTTGACTGTTAACGCCCGCCAACCGATAGATTGGCTTTTCGATCACGCCAAATAGCGTGTCGAGACGGTTCGACTGGGCACCTAGCGAATGGGCAATGTAGATACCCAGTGGTACGCTAAGCAGAGCCACGAGGGCGTAAATAGCGATCATATCGTTCATGGTGATCTCCTAAAAACGCTCGGGCAGATAAGTGCGTAAAATAGATACGCCGCTGTGCCGGTCGCGATAATTAGCAATGCAATATTCATGAAAGTGCCTCCTTTGATTGGCACCTTGAGCTTAGAGATTGCAGGCGTAAAAATTCGATGGCGTTTAAGGCGTTAGCCGTCAAAAAGACGTAAAAAAAGCCTTTTTCGTCGGCCAAAAGTAGATCTGAAGCTCACTACCCTCGACAGCTTCCCCTTGGATAGGTGAGTATCTGCATTAACATGTCGCCGGAGTGACCTAACGACTAATGAAAATTATTATTCTCGGCGCCGGCCAGGTCGGCGGCACACTGGCTGAACACCTCGCCCGCGAGGAGAACGACATCACCGTCGTTGACACCGACGCCAAAAAACTGCGCGAGCTGCACACCAAAATCGATATCCGCACCGTCACGGGGCAGGTTCCTACCCGATGTGTTGCGTCAGGCTGGCTGCGAAGACGCCGATATGTTGATCGCGTACCAACAGCGACGAGATCAATATGATCGCCTGCCAGGTCGCCCATACGCTGTTTCGCACCCCGACCAAAATTGCCCGGGTGCGCGCCACCGCGTATTTGACCCGTAAAGGCCTTTTTGCCCATGAAGCGATCCCCATTGATGTACTGATCAGCCCCGAGCAGGTGGTCACCGATCATGTACGTCGCCTGATTGAGCATCCCGGTGCCCTGCAGGTGCTGGAGTTTGCCGGTGGCCTGGTACAGCTGGTGGCGGTGAAGGCGTTCTACGGTGGCCCGCTGGTGGGTCAGGACTTGGCCTTTTTGCGCCGCCATATGCCCAACGTGGATACCCGCGTAGCCGCCATTTACCGTCGTAACCGACCAATTATCCCCCGTGGCGATACGGTCATCGAGGCTGACGACGAGGTGTTCTTCCTTGCCGCCCGCCGGGATATTCGCGCGGTAATGAGCGAGCTACGCCGGGTCGAGCGGGACTTCCGCCGGGTAGTGATCGCCGGGGGTGGCAATATCGGCGAGCGGCTGGGACACCTGGAGCATAGCCACCAGGTCAAGATCATCGAGCACAGCCTGGAGCGCTGCACTACCCTCTCTGAGCGGCTGGATCGCACCGTGGTGCTCCATGGCAGTGCCACCAGCAAGCGTCTGCTGGAAGAGGAGAATATCGAAGAGTGCGATATCTTCTGCGCGCTGACCAACGACGACGAAGTCAATATCATGTCGTCGCTGCTCGCCAAGCGTTTGGGGGCGAAGAAGGTGCTGACGCTGATTAACAACGCCGCTTACGTGGATTTGGTGCAGGGGGGCGAGATCGATATCGCTATTTCTCCCCAGCAGGCGACCATCGGCAGCTTGCTCACCCACGTGCGTCGGGGTGATATCGTCAACGTTCACTCGCTGCGCCGGGCGCCGCCGAGGCCATTGAAGCCATCGCCCACGGCGATAAGCAGTCCTCCAAGGTGGTCGGGCGTACCATCCGCGAGATCGACCTGCCCGAGGGCACCACCATCGGTGCGATTGTGCGCGGCAAGGAAGTCATTATCGCCCACGGCGACGTGATGGTTGAGAGCGGTGACCACGTGATTCTATTTGTGATCGACAAGCGCCGCATTCGCGATGTGGAGCGCCTGTTCCAGGTCGGCTTGACGTTCTTTTAACTGGCGCTTTTGAGTGGCTAAATCTCGACCGCGCGGCCAATAAACTCAATCGGCCCGGTGGGCAGGCCGGTTGGTGAGCCGGTTTCGTCTTCCAGCGTTAGCTCAAATAGCTGGTTATCCTCAAGAGGCGGCAGTTCATCCAAGCGCAAACGGATCGGCTGCCCTGGCTCCACTAAACCCAGCGATACCGGGGCCTGCCACTCATCTGCTTTGGTCCAAAACTCAAGCGCTTTACCTTCAGGTACTTCGAAAGTACCCAATGGGATCAGCTCGATTTCCTGGCGTGATGAGGCCTGCACTACCCAACCCGCTGACTGCGTTTGCGGAGCAAGCAGAACCACCATGTACTCGGGGGTCGTCGGTTCAGTTACTTCATTGGCCAGCATCACGCCCAATACTAACGCCGCCGCTAAGCCAAACCCGGCAGCGCCGCGCCAAAGCGGCAGGCTGTGCAGCATGCGGCGAGGTCTTGGCGGCACGACAGAGGCAGGTCGAGCACGCTTAGCAAGCGCTTCCCGTGACGCTAAGCTGCGCTCAATACGCGGCCATAAATTGTCAGAAGGCGTTACCGGGTCGGTGATAGCGGTATAGGGCAAGAAACGCTCTTCCCAAGCCATCACGGCTTGTTGCAATTCAGGCTCGTTAGGTAGCCGGGCCTCTAGCGCCTTACGCTGCTCTAACGAAAGCGTACCCAGCACGTATTCACCCGCTAAAGTATGGTCGTCTTGGTGTTCGTGCTGACTGGGGCGGCTCATGCCATACACTCCCGTAGGCGCAGCAAACTGCGTTTGATCCAGGCTTTTACGGTTCCCAGCGGCGCGCCGGTATGCGCCGCAATTTCCGCATGACTCAGGCCGTCAACATAGGCATGGAGTACGCAGTTACGCCGCTCCGGCTCAAGCGCTTCCAAACAGCTATCCATCCGCTGGCCGGTTTGCCAATCGAAAGCTTCATCGGCAACGGAGGCGTGCTGAAAATGTTCATCGAGATCTAATTCGGTGGGATCGTGATTATCAAAAGTGACTTCACGGTCGCGATAACGGATAGCGTTCAGTGCCAGGTGACGCGCCACGCTAAATATCCACGTCCGCGCGGATCCTTTGGCGGGATCAAAACTATCGGCATGCTGCCAAATATTAAGACAGGCATCGTGGACAATATCCTCGGCCATACCACGATCCTTGACGATTCTTATGACGACGCCTAATAGTCGGGCACCTTCATGAACATAGAGTTGCTGCAAGGCGTCATGCTCGCCACGGGCACAGTTGGCTAATGCCGCAGCATGATCAAATTCTGAATACACGTCAGTCAAACCCTAGCTCCCTGGTGACGGCACCGACGCCAGTCGTCGTTCTCAGAGACAGCATAGCCGCTGGGGACTCGACAGACGAGCCCCCAGCGGAATTAACATTCCAGTCGACTTATTCAGCAACCCAGAAGATATAGTCCGCCTGGTAGGTCACTACCGCGGTGGCTCCGTCGTGATCCATATCGCAGGTGACGTCCGGGGCAACGCCACCCTGGGTGTTCAGGCGCTGAATATAACTAACACCGCTCATAGCGCCTTCGCCTTCAGCCGGATTGGCTTCCACCAGTTGAAGCGGGATGTTGCCATCACCATTGGCAGCCGTGGCTAGCTGAGTGCCGGTAATTTTTGAGCCATCCAACGCTTCCCAGGTGGCTGGCGGGCCGTAGTAGCTTCCTACTTGTGTGCCTTCGCTGTCGTTAAGCGCCGCGTGGGGGCCTTTGAATACCCAGCCCATGTTGCCGTCGTCTTTGGCTTCGCACATGTAGGTAATAGCGCCAACGCCAACGGTTTCGAGGGCGACAGCATTACCGTCCGGCACCTGAACTTCCGCGGGCGTCATGTCTGCCAGCGCGACGTGACTGAAGGATGCAATCAAGGTAGCGGCAAGTGCTGCACGCGTAAGAGGTTGGATGGTCATTTTCAGTCTCCTAAAAGGTTTTTTATCAGCCGCCTTAAATAGCGCCTGTATAGGGATTACCCGCGAGGAGACGTATTGGATGCACTTTTATTGAAAAAAATAAGATGGGCGATTATTGGCTTACCCCATCTACCACCACCTGCCGCGGGCAGGCACCCCTGTAGATCAAAAAGATGGCAATGCTGGCCCGCTAAACCCAAGTCGATCGTTTGGCCTTCGGTTAGTTGCGTTAAGCCATCCAAACGCTGGGTTAAGGTAGCGTCTATACCGTCTACCTGCAGATGCGCCAGGGTTTCGTAACCCAGCTTTTCCGCCACCATTAATCTCGCTGTCAGCCGAGCCTCTGCCTGTTCAGGCGATACAAAATCTTCCGCCCGCAATCCCAAAGTGGCGCCATCTCCTGAATGGAGGTGCTTGCCATTGACCGCCACCGTCAGTGTCTCCCCGTTAGGCAGACGCACCACCGTTTGGCGCTCACCTGAGTCGACTACCGTGACCGGGAAGGTATTGATGCGCGGCGAGCCGATAAACTCCGCTACCTCTAAGGTTTTGGGAAAGTGATAAAGCGAGAGCGGCGCGCCTACCTGGGCGATTCTTCCCCGGGAAAGCAGCACAATGCGGTCAGCCAGCGTCATCGCCTCCACTTGGTCGTGAGTCACGTAGATCATGGTGGCGTTCAAGCGCTTATGCAGCGCGGCAATCTGCACCCGCATATCCACCCGCAGCGCGGCGTCCAGGTTGGAGAGCGGTTCATCAAATAGAAACACCGCCGGTTCTTTTACCAGGGTGCGGCCAATGGCTACCGCTGGCGCTGGCCACCGGAGAGGTCTTTGGGCTTTCGCTCCAGGAGCTCGGTGAGGTGCAGCATCTCAGCGGCATGCTGGACGCGGCGGCGAATCTCCGCCTTGTCAGTCCGCGCCAGCTTCAGGCCAAACGCCATGTTCTCTGCCACGCTCATATGTGGGTAGAGCGCGTAAGATTGGAACACCATGCCGATGTCCCGCTCCTGGGGCGGAATCTCGTTGATCCGCTGATCATCCAGCTGCATATCCCCTTCGGTAATATCCTCCAGGCCCGCAATCATGCGCAACAGGGTGGATTTACCGCAGCCGGAAGGCCCGACAAACACCACAAACTCGCCATCTTCGATGGTGAGATCGATATCCCGGGAGATTTCCACTCCGTCAAAGGATTTACCGATGCCGCTTAGGGTTAAACGTCCCATGGCGTGTCCTCCTGGGATTGCGGGCAACGGGCAATCGCCACGCCATAGGGCGGAAGGGACAGTTGAGGTAGCGTCAGCGCACCCTCCTGCCACTCACCGTTAAGCCACGTGGGAGCACCGGCGATAGCTTCAGCGCCCTCAGGTGCTGCACGGGTACCGTTTGACCGCTAAAATTGAGTGCAATCAGTAAGCGCGTTTGCTGGTAAGTGCGCTCCAGGCAAAGCACCTCATCTCGCACCGGGTGGTAGAGCACATCGCCTTTTACCAGCGCAGACTGGGTGCGGCGGAAGGCTAAAAACCACGGTAAGCATTGAGCAGCGAGTCAACATCATCATCCTGCTGATCAACCGCAAGACTTGCATGGCTTCAGGCACCGGCAGCCATGGCGCGGCGCTGCTGAAGCCTGCATGGCGAGCGTCCGCCCCATGGATGCGGGGTGCGGCAGCCATCACGACCTTTATAGGCCGGCCAGAAGTAATACCGGCAGGATCAACCAACTGCTCAAAGGTTAGCTGAGCTTCGGGCAGGCCCAACTCTTCACCTTGATAAAGGCATACGCTACCCCGTTGGGTGAGTAGAAACACCATATACAGGCGCAGCTTATCCAGCTGCCCTTCCGCCTGCCAGCGGGTCGCCAACCGTGTGACATCGTGATTACCCAGCGCCCAGCAGGGCCAGCCATCGCCAATACGCGCTTCCATTTCGGTCAGCGTTTCATGCAGATAACTGGGGTCGGCTTTATCGGTCAGCAGGTTAAACGAGTAACACATGTGCAGCCGCTTGCCGCCCTGGGAGTACTCTGCCATCACGCCCAGCGCGTCGTCATCACCGACTTCGCCCACGCTGGTGGTGCCGGGTATTCATCCAACAGAGCGCGCAGCCGCTCCAGAAACACAAGATTCTCCGGCTGGGTTTTGTCGTACTGGTGGAGCTGGTAGCCGTAGGGGTTGTCGGGGCGAACGCCTAGAAAACTTTCGGTAATCTCCTGGCGCGGCGGGTTATCCTTTAGCTCGCCATGGGTGCAGAAATTAACCGCATCCAACCGAAAGCCATCCACTCCCCGCTCTAGCCAAAAGCGCACTTCCTCCAGCATGGCATCTACCACGGCTGGCGTGCGGAAGTTAAGATCCGGCTGGCTGGCCAGGAAGTTATGCAGGTAATACTGGCAGCGACGAGTGTCCCACTGCCAGGCACTGCCGCCAAATACCGACTGCCAGTTGGTCGGCGGTGCGCCGTCGGCTTGGGGGTCGGCCCATACGTACCAGTCAGCCTTGGGGTTATCGCGGCTCTGGCGGCTCTCTTCAAACCAGGCGTGCTGGTCGGAGGTGTGGGACATCACCTGATCGATCGTCACCTTCAGCCCCCTGGCATGGGCGGCCTCCACCAAACGGTCGAAATCATCCAGGGTGCCAAACATCGGATCAACATCGCGATAGTTGCTGATGTCGTAGCCGAAGTCTTTCATCGGTGAGGTAAAGAATGGCGACAGCCAAATCGCATCGACGTTAAGCGAGGCGATGTAATCGAGCTTGTCGATCACGCCTTTTAAGTCGCCAATGCCATCGCCGTTGCTGTCCATAAAGCTGCGCGGGTAGATTTGATAAATCACGGCGCCGCGCCACCAGTCGGCCCCTTGGCTGCCAACGTAGTGGGAAGTAGAGGTTGTCTGCATCATTGTTTTGTCCTTGCCATAGTTCTTGTCACAGTTCTTGACATAGTTCTTGCTGGTTACTTGGCATGATGCAGGGTTGCTCACAAGATAAAATCCTCCCCCCAGGGTGACTCTGGGCGTAGGCGTTAGGAGTAGCCCGTCTGTCGACTTATTCCCCCTGAATATGCGCCAGCAACTGTCCCGCCAGGGCAATCGCTTCGTCGCGGCGTCGAATATTCTGCTTTTGATAGAGGCTGCGGATATGGGTTTTGATGGTGGTAGGCGCCACCGACAGCTGCTCGGCGATCTGCTCATTGGAAAGCCCGGCATGAATCAGCCCAGGATTTGCCACTCCCGGCGAGTGAGCGGCGAAGTGCGGATCAGCTCGGGGACATCTGGCCGGGCGACAATATCAGCGATCACCGTTTCATCCAGCATTAAGCGTCGGGCGCTGCCAAAATCCTTCTGGCGCCCCGCAAGCGACAGCAACCGCTCTGCCCTCGCCTGCTCTAAGGCATCCAAGGTGCCGCTGTCGAGCAACCGATTGAGCAACTCCCCAAGGGGTTTGCCCAGTCGCAGAAAGCTGCCCACCAGGGCGGTGCGGGAAGCCAAGCTCAGCGCTTGATGCATATGCTGGCAGGCATGCTCTTCTCTTCCTGCATACCACGCCGCTGCCGCGAGACAGATCTGGTTGCGGTTGGCATCCGTGACCAGCCCCAAGCGCTGAGTGTGCACTTCAAGGGCCTCTAATAGCATGCAGGCTTCATCAAAGCGTCCCAGTAGCGTGAGCGCCCGGGCGTGGTTGCGCACATTGCACTGGGAAAAGTGGTTGGTGGCCCCTTCAGTAATGGGGGACGGCGCTTCCTGGCGCCAGCGCTCTACCGCATCAAGATCCTGGGTGGAGTGCCACCAGGCCAACAGGGTAGCGTGAGCATTCGCCACCCAGTCAATATGGTAATCCCCTTCTGCGAGAATTTTGCGCAGCCGCCGAATATGGTCAGCGCACTGGGCTTGGTCGCCACGGCTTTGGGCGATTTTGGCCAGTTGGATATGACACTGAAGTGTCCAGCGCTCCCCCTGGTTATCCAGCACGGCGATGCCTTTCAGCGCGGCCTGCTCGGCTTCATCCAGCCGGTGCCACTCCCAGAGTACCTGACTGCGAATGCGGTAGAGAAACTCCGCCACGGGCAGGTGCTCAAGCTCCGCGCGCTCCAGGTGGGCAAAGGCGCGCTCCTGAATATCGTAGGCGGCCTGTAGGCGCCCTGAGCCACCAGCGTCTCCGACTGATGGCAAAACGACCAGAGCAGCAGTTGATGATCGCCACGCTGGCGGGCCTGACGCTCTACCTCGCGCACCCGCTGCAGCGACTCTTCCAAATAGCCCAGCACAAAGCGCGCCTCGCTTAAGATGGCAGTGGCAGTCAGCGGCGTGGAAGCTAAATAGCGGGCGGGCACGGCTAGCGCTTGCTCGGCCAGCGGTGCGGCTCGCTCGGCATCGCCCTGGTTAATCGCTAACTGGGCGCGCAGCGTAGCGAATTCAGCGCTGAGCAACTGCCACTCTGACGCGTGCAACTGTGCTTCAATCCAGCCAATTACGCGTGCGGTAATATCAAACTGAAACTGAGCATGGGAGACCCAGCCATAGAGCAGCGTGTGTTCCGGACAGGTAGAGAGCCGCGGCTCACCGAGCAGGGCGAAGCCCTTGGCCAACAGTGAATAGGCGCCGCTTGCCAGCAAGGCGGGTCCATGGGCGGTCAGTAGGCTTGCCACATCATCGGGGGCCTCGGCGAGTATCGCCTGGCGCAGAGCCATCACCGGATCGTTCAAGGCTAACCACGCCTGGCTTGCGCGCTGGTGCAGCACGCGCTGGGTGGCCAAACTAAGCTCATGACGGCGATGACGGAGGTACTCGCCAAACAGTCGTTGAAAGCGGTACCACTGAGCATGCGGGTCTGGGCGTTCAATAAATAGCCCCGCTTGTTCAAAGGCCTCCAGGCGCTGGGTCAAGCGCTCCCCTTCCAGTAGTCGGGCCATAAGCTCGGGGGAAAAGCGCTCCAGTACCCCCAGTTGCAGCATTAGCTCTCGCTCTTCCAATGGCAGTGCAGCGGAGAGCAGTTCGTCAAACCAAGCGGCAAAGTCTGGGTGGGCACCACTTAACCGGTCAACCAGGGCGTCAAACCCTGCCCGCGTGGTGGTGCGCTCTACCAGCCAGCTCAACGCCATTACCCAGCCACCGCTTCTGCGCAGTGCACGTTCCAGGCTGACTCGCGTGGGGGGAAAGCTCAACTGTTCGGCACACAGGGTTTGCGCCTCCTCGCTGTCAAAGGCCAACGCGTGAAGGTCGATCTCTTCGAGTTCACCTCTTAGCCGCAGGCTTGCCAAACCCAATGCTGGCCTTGAGCGGCTGGCCAGCGTTAACGTTAGCCAAGGCGGCTGATGACGCAGCCAGTGGGCGATCCCAGCTAAGATATCCGGGTGGCTAAGGTGCTCAAAATTATCCACTACCAAACGACACGGCGAGCGCTGCTCAGGCAATTCGCCAAGCCAGCGCTCTAACTGCTCCACGCAGTCTCCATCGTCTGCCACGGGTGAAAGCCGTATGTGCTCGATTAACAGTCCATCGAGCGCTGCCTGCCAGTAGGCTAAAAACCGCGCGGGTTGGTTGTCGCGCTGATCCAAGCCTAGCCAAGTGGCCTCTTGCTCCAGCGCGGTCAGCCGCTCAGCCAGCAGCGTGGTTTTGCCATAGCCTGGAGGCGCCTGCACCATCAGTAAGCGGACACGTTCATCTAACCCGAAACGGTCATTAAGGCGCGGCCGGGCCACTACACCAAGCGGTAGCGGCGGCGCTTTTAATTTCTCTTGCAGTAGTGACATAAACGCTCCTGAGCAACCCTGCTAGCCCTCCATAAATACTATTCACAAATTCTTTTAAAGCTATAAAAAAGCCCGCGACATGTCGCGGGCAAAGTGCATTGGAGAAGAAACAGTTAAACGCTAACCAACTTACATCGGTTTAGAACCATACCTCGGTCTGAACGCCGAAAGTCCACTGACCACCGGTAAAGCCTTCGTTGCCCAGTGAGCTGGCACCGTAGTTGTTAAGGTCGTCATCCCAATCGCTGAAGGTGGTGAACAGACGAATCTCAGGACGCTGCCAGAAGCCGCCGACTTCAGGCTTGAAGGTGGGCGCAATCGTGAATTTGCTGAAGCCACCATCCACGGCGTTACGACCGCTATAACCCTGGGGATCGAGATCCATCCACTGATAGCCCGCTTCGTACTGCATTTCGAAGTTCTGCGTTAACTCGTTGGCTAGGCGCACGTTGAGCCCTGCCCAGTTGTACTTATCGCCCTGGGCATAACGGTCTTCGCTGGTTTCAGCCAGAATGGAGGGGGCAACGCGCCACTGCGGGGCAATATAAGTGGTGCCATAGAGCGCTAGGCGCGTGGCGGTAGCGTCATCAGTTAGATCACCCCGTGAACCAATACTTTTGGTCTCGGCGCCTAACCCCTGACCATGCAGCACGGCCGCTTTGAAACTACCCTCGCCCATGCCGAAGAAGCTGTCGCCATGATAAGCAATCATGGTGTGGAAACCAGTATCGGCAGCAGTTTGGCCGACATCAATGTCGCGCTCGTCGTTGTCTGCAGCGGACATACCGTTGACCATCCACTGCCAGTTGCCGAAGTAGTTGTTGGAGGTCAGGATCAGGTTGTCGGTGTCGCCTTCAAGACCGGGGTTCTCGCGGTCAACAATCGGATAGTCAGAAAAACTACGGCCATAAATCGAGAGGTTAGATTTCCAGTTGTCTGCCAACTGCATGTCGTAGATACCGCCACCGGTACCGGCCAGGAAAATCACATCACTGTCGAGCCAATGGATATCGAAGTTATCGCGGTCAAAGCGCTTACCGGCCCAGATAGAGGCGTTTTCAAATGCGCCGGTAAAGCTGGGAAGATCGCTGAATTCAGCAAACACTTGGCGCACGTTGAGATCGGACTCGCCACCAGTCCAGTCATTGCTGGAGGTCGTGCCGTCAGCAATCATGGTGCGATAAAGCGCTTTGGCGCCGTTATCGAACTGCATGCGGTAGTTGAAAATAGCTTCAGCGTAGGTGTCCGGCTCATTGCCTAAACGGCCAACGGCGCCGCCCTCTCCACCCGCGGGTGTCAGGTAAGGGCCAGCATTCTCGCTTTTACCATCTTCGCCAATCAACAAGCCTGAACGCGCATAAACGTTGAACGAGAAACCCTCTTCGCCATCGGCGTAACGCTCCACCCGAGCCAGACGCTCTTCGATCTCCGCGTCGCTCTCTGTCGCCACGGCAGTCGACTGTGATTGCTCGGCAATCTCGGCACGGCGCTCGGCGGCATCAGCGCGCTGTTCCGCGGCTTCAATGCGGGCTTCAAGCTCGGCAAAGCGTTGTTCCATGGTCATTTGTGCCGAAGCAACACCGCTCATTCCAAGCTGGCGGTGGCAATAGCAATTGCTAACGGCGTTTTAAATGTCATTTTATGCATTGTTTTGAGTACCCTATTGTTATTGGCAAGCGGTTGTTTATTAGCGCCTGTTTTTAAGCGTCTGCCTGTAAGCGCTTTTGCCTAAATCGATTAAGATCGAATCGATAACACTTCCCTTGCACGGTTCACCCAGGGGTAGTGGCTTTGCTGCTAAACGCCACGGCGCTTAAGGAAAGGTAGCCAAAACTTAATCGATTAAGTCTCTTTTTACCAACGGCTAGTTGCTAATTAGCGACTAATGTCTAAGGAACGATTTTATTTAGTGAAAACTGAACAATGCCGTTAGACAAAAGTCGCTATTGAACTTCCTCGATCAAAGCGGCTAACTGAGCAGCACAATCTTAATCGATTAAGATAAAGATTAAGAGAGCCATTGAACAAACGTTGAGTTTGTGAATTAACGCTAATTTAGAAGCCACACCATCCACAACAATAAACGTCGAGGTACGCCGTTATGAAAAAGACTTTAATCACTACCGCCATCGCAGTAGCCAGCACGCTGAGTGCAACAAGCCAAGCTCAGGCTGAAGAACTCACCATTTCCTGTGGCGCAGTCGGCGCAGAGCTGACGCTGTGCCAGGAAGGCGTACGCGCCTGGGAAGAGAAAACCGGCCATAGCGTCGATGTGGTTTCAACGCCTAACTCCTCCACCGAGCGCCTTTCGCTCTACCAGCAGATCCTTTCGGCTAACTCCAGCGATATCGATGTGATGCAGATTGACGTGGTGTGGCCCGGCCTACTCGCCAATCACCTACTCGACCTCAAAGAAGTGCTTGGCGATGACGCCGCTGCCGGGCACTTTGACACCATTGTCACCAACACACCATCGATGACCGTTTAGTCGCCATGCCGTGGTTCACCGATGCGGGCGTGCTCTACTACCGCGAAGACTTGCTGGAAAAGTATGGCCATGACGTGCCAAAAACCTGGCAAGAACTCACCGAAATTGCCCGCGAGATCAAAGACGCCGAGCGCGCTGAGGGCCAAGACGGTATGCAGGGCTATGTCTTCCAGGGGCGCTCTTATGAAGGTTTGACCGTTAACGCCCTTGAGTGGGTAGCCAGCTTTGGCGGCGGCACAGTGGTGGAAGCCGATGGCGAAATTAGCATTAACAACGAACACGCCGCAGAAGCACTCGACCTAGCCGCATCGTGGATTGGTGATATTTCGCCTAACGGTGTGCTCAATTACACCGAAGAGGAAGCGCGCGGCGTCTTCCAAAGCGGCGGTGCCGTGTTTATGCGCAATTGGCCCTACGCCTGGGCACTGGCCCAAAGCGAAGACAGTGACGTTCGCGGCAAAGTAGGTGTTACCCAACTGCCCGCAGGTGGCGAAAACGGCCAAAGTGCCGCTGGCCTGGGCGGCTGGAACCTGGCGGTATCGCGCTACAGCGAACACCCCGAGCTGGCCGCCGACCTGGTCGCCTTCCTGACCGGTGAAGAGGAACAGAAGCGTCGCGCCATACAGGCCTCTTACAACCCCACTATCGACGCCCTCTACCAGGATGACGAAGTGCTTGAAGCCGTGCCCTTCTTTGGCACCCTTTACGACACCTTCGTCAATGCGGTCGCTCGCCCCTCTGCCCCCACCGGTGATGCTTATGGCCGGGTGAGTAACGCCTTCTTCAGCACCTCCCATGACGTGCTTTCCGGCACTAAAGATGGCACTCAAGCGGTCGCTGATCTTGAAGACGAATTGGCTCGCCTGAAGCGTCGCAACTGGTAACCCTGGAGCCTTTCCATGTCGACCTCCATCAAGCATGATGACGCGCCCGCCGGGGCGCGTTCTTTCACTACCAAGCCGCGCCGGGGCACTAAGGTTCGCCGACAGCGGGTTAAAGCCGCCTGGCTTTTTTTAGCCCCCATGCTGATTGCGTTAACCCTGGTCGCTGGCTGGCCACTGGTGCGCACCTTTTTTCTCAGCTTCACCGATGCATCACTGTCAGATTTAGGCGCTGCCAATCTGATTGGCTTTGAGAATTATCTCGTCTATGACGATGGCCGCTGGTATGGGGTACTGGCCGACTCGGTGTGGTGGCAGTCGGTATGGAACACCGTCTACTTCTCGGTGGTGTCGGTATCGCTGGAAGTGGTTTTCGGGGTCATTGTGGCGCTGATTTTGAACGCCGAGTTCAAGGGGCGTGTAATTGTGCGCGCTGCGGTGCTGATTCCCTGGGCAATCCCAACCATTGTTTCCGCGCAAATGTGGGCATGGATGCTCAACGACCAGTTCGGCATCATCAACCATATGCTGATGGGCCTGGGTGTGATTGACGCTCCCATCGCCTGGACGGCTAACGCCACCTACTCCATGTGGGCGGTAATTATGGTCGATGTATGGAAAACCATTCCCTTCGTGGCGCTGCTGGTGCTTGCGGCTCTGCAGATGCTGCCCAAGGATTGCTATGAGGCCGCCGAGGTAGACGGCATTCACCCGCTGCGGGTGTTCTTCAAAGTTACCCTACCGTTGATTACCCCGGCGTTAATGGTCGCGGTGATCTTCCGCCTGCTGGATGCGCTGCGTGTCTTCGATGTTATCTACGTACTCACCTCCAACTCCACCAGCACCATGTCGATGTCGGTCTATGCCCGCCAACAGCTGGTCGAGTTCCAGGATGTCGGTTACGGCAGCGCCGCTTCTACCCTGCTGTTCTTGATCATTGCCCTGGCTACCGTGGCTTACCTCTACCTTGGGCGTAAACAAATCCAATTGGGAGGCGACTAATGAATACGCGTCAGTTGGCCAAAATAGCCAAGCGCATCGGGTTTTGGGCGTTGATTGTGCTGATTATGGTGTACGCCGTTTTTCCCTTCTACTACGCGGTGGTCACCTCGTTAAAACCGTCGAGCGACCTGTTCCGGGTTGAGCTATGGCCTTCGAACTGGAACTTCGATAACTACATCAGCATTTTTAGCCAGACCAGCTTTCTGCGCGCTATTTTCAACTCCATCGTGGTGGCGTTTAGCGTGGTGTTTATTGCCCTGCTACTCGGCATTACCGCCTCTTACGCCCTGGGCCGGGTGCGCTTTCGGGGCCGCTCCACGGTGCTGCTGGTAATTCTCGGGGTGTCGATGTTCCCCCAGGTAGCGGTGCTTTCCGGGCTGTTTGAAGTGATTCGTGCGCTCAACCTTTACAACAACCCCGCCGGGCTGATTTTAAGCTACACCATCTTCACCCTGCCCTTCACCGTATGGGTATTGACCACCTTTATGAAGCAGTTGCCCATGGAGCTGGAAGAGGCCGCCATCATGGACGGCGCCACGCCCTGGATAACCATCACGAAAGTATTTCTGCCGCTGATGTGGCCCGCCATGGCAACCACCGGCCTGTTGGCATTTATCGCCGCGTGGAACGAGTTTCTGTTTGCCCTCACCTTCACGCTGACCGACGCCCAGCGCACGGTGCCCGTCGCTATTGCGCTGCTGTCAGGCGGCAGTGCCTACGAACTGCCCTGGGGGCCGATTATGGCCGCTTCTGTGGTGGTCACGGTGCCACTGGTCGTATTAGTGATTATCTTCCAGCGCCGCATTGTGTCAGGCCTTACCGCAGGCGCCGTTAAAGGATAAGGAATTTTTATGTCAACGTTGGACTCTACGATGCAAGACAACACACTCTGGTGGCGCGGCGGGGTTATCTACCAGATCTACCCGCGCAGCTTTATGGATAGCCGCGGTGACGGTATTGGCGATCTTAACGGTATTACCGAAAAACTCGATTACGTTGCCTCCCTCAATGTGGACGGCATTTGGTTATCGCCATTTTTCACCTCGCCGATGCTCGATTTTGGCTACGATATTAGCGATTATTGCGACGTCGACCCCATGTTCGGCACCCTGGAAGACTTTAAAGCGCTGCTGGCAAAAGCCCACTCGCTGGGCCTGAAGGTGATGATCGACCAGGTGATTAGCCACACCTCGGATCAACACGCCTGGTTTCAGGAGAGTCGCCAAAACCGCAACAATCCTAAAGCCGACTGGTTTGTATGGGCCGACCCCAAACCGGACGGCACGCCACCCAACAACTGGCTATCGATTTTCGGCGGCCCGGCGTGGACGTTTGATTCCCGCCGCCAGCAGTACTATATGCATAACTTCCTGACCAGCCAGCCGGACGTTAACTTCCATAACCCGGAAGCACGTCAGGCGCAGTTGGACAATATGCGTTTCTGGCTGGATCTGGGCGTAGACGGTTTCCGCTTGGATACCGTCAATTTCTACTTCCACGACGCCGAGCTGCGCGACAATCCGCCGGTTCCCAAAGGCGAAGCTAAAACCCTGGGCGCACCGGATAGCAATCCCTACACTTGGCAGCGCCACGTCTACGACCTGAGCCGCCCCGAAAACCTCGAATTCTTGAAAGATCTGCGGGCGCTGATGAACGAATACCCCGGCACCACGACCGTGGGCGAAATTGGCGACGATAACCCGCTGGAGCGCATGGCCGAGTACACCGCCGGTGGCGACAAGCTGCATATGGCCTACACCTTCGACTTGCTCAACACGCCCCACTCTGCGCGCTATATTCATGAAGTGCTGGAGCGCTTTCAGCGCCTAGCGGGCGACGCCTGGCCCTGCTGGGCAACCTCCAATCATGACGTCGTACGCAGTGCCACCCGCTGGGGCGCAGGCAAAGACCCTAGCGCCTACCCTAAAGTGGCGCTGGCCATGCTCTGCTCGCTGCGCGGTAGCGTCTGCCTGTACCAAGGCGAAGAGCTCGGCCTGCCGGAAGCCGACGTGCCCTTTGAGCGCGTCCAAGACCCCTACGGCAAAGTGCTCTGGCCGGAATTCAAAGGTCGCGACGGTTGCCGCACGCCAATGCCCTGGAACGGTAGCGAACATGGCGGTTTTTCCAGCGTTGAACCCTGGCTCCCCATAGAGACCCATCATCGCGATCTAGCGGTAAGCCGCCAACAGGATGATGCCAACTCCACCTTGAACGCGCTGCGCAACATGCTGGCTTTCCGTCGCCAGCACCCGGCGCTGTTCGATGGCGACTTAACGCTGGTCGATGTGGGTGAAACGCTGCTCGGTTTTACCCGCCAAAAAGCGGATGAGAAGCTGTTGTGCGTTTTCAACCTCACCGCTGAGAAGCAGACGGTTAACCTGCCGCTAGCGATAGACAGCGATTTGCAGGGCCACGGCTTTATCACCCAGCGCGATGGTGACAGCCTGACGCTACCGGGGTATCAAGCGGCCTTTATGCGCGTCGTCTCATAAGCTCTAAACAACAACAGGCCGACCCAGAAGACATAAGCATTGAGGTCGGCAAGGAGTTACCTATGGCAAGTGTTACGCTTAGCAAGATCAACAAAGTGTTTGGCAGCGATCACATTATTAACGATGTGGACCTACATATTGGCGACGGCGAATTTGTGGTTTTCGTTGGCCCCTCCGGCTGCGGCAAGTCGACCCTTTTGCGCCTGATCGCCGGTTTGGAATCGATTAGCGATGGCGACCTGAGCATGGATGACACCGTGGTCAATGACTTGCCACCGCGGGAACGCGGTGTGGGCATGGTGTTTCAATCCTATGCGCTCTACCCGCATATGACCGTTTACGACAATATGGCGTTTGGCCTGAAACTGGCCAAGACCGCCAAAGAGACCGTGCACGAGCGGGTCATGAGCACGGCAAAGATTTTGCAGCTTGAAGAGCTGCTGCACCGTAAGCCAAAAGCCCTTTCCGGGGGCCAACGCCAGCGGGTGGCTATGGGCCGTGCCATGGCGCGTGAACCGCGTATTCTGCTGTTTGACGAGCCACTCTCCAACCTGGATGCCTCGCTGCGGGTACAAATGCGTAACGAGATCGCACGGCTGCATAACCGCCTTGGTTCCACCATGATTTACGTGACCCACGACCAGGTGGAGGCCATGACCCTGGCCGACAAAATTGTGGTGCTCAATGGCGGACACGTTGAGCAGGTAGGCAGCCCCCACGAGTTGTACCAGCGCCCGGCGACGAAATTCGTTGCCGGGTTTATCGGCTCGCCCACCATGAACTTCATGCCCGCAGAGTTACTTGCTGGTGACGCCAACGGCTGTCGTGTGCGAGCCGTAGGAGTTGGCGAGCTCGCCCTGCCCCAGAATGCCCAGCAGCGGCAAAGCGGCGAAGCATTGACCCTCGGCATTCGCCCAGAGCACCTATGCTTAGCGGCACCCACTGATAACAACTGCTTCGATATCGTCAATGTCGAGTATTTAGGTAACGAAGTTTACGTCTACCTTGAGCCCAAACAGGGCGACACGCTGTTGATCCATCGCAGCGAAGCACCCAGTCAGTGGCAGGAGGGTCAGCAGGTATCACTGGCAGCGGACTGGGAAAAAGTACACCTGTTTGATGAGAGCGGTGCAGCACTGATGTTATCCACTCAACAAGCAGCGGCTTAAGCACAAGAGTCAACCAAGATACCCGCTTTAACGACCCTCTGTGTGTGCCTAACCTTCCCTTCGCTTATCATGGGGAGTGGCAGCACACAGCGGGTCGATTTTATTATGCACATCCTTTGAATAGCTAATCTTCAATTATTAAAAAAGCCTGTATAAGGAAGTACCGTGACTGATCAGCGCCGTATGACACTCAAGGATCTTGCGCAGGAACTCAACGTCTCCACTGCCACGATTTCCAATGCCTTTAACCGGCCGGATCAGCTTTCTCCAGCCCTGCGCGAACGCATACTCAAAGAGGCGAAAAGGCTGGGGTACAGCGGCCCTGACGCCAAAGCGCGCAGCCTGCGCACCGGCCGCTCGCGGATTATTGCGGTGATTCTTGCGGAAAGCCTGACCTACAGTTTGAACGATGCCGTGGCCAGCGAGTTTTTATCAGGGTTGCCGAAGTTCTTGATGCCCACGGCCACACGCTGCTGTTATTGCCGGGTCGCGGCCATGCCTCACAGCCGCCGGGCTCCGCCAATATCGCCGATGGCTTTATCGTTTATGGATTAATGCCCAACAATAAGCTGCTCGATGAACTGCCCGCCCAACGCACCCTGGTGGCCGTCGATTTTGATATTGAAGGCTGCCCGACGGTGCATATCGATGATACAGCTGCTAGCTATAAAATCGCCCAGCATGCGCTTAACCAGTTGCCCAAACGCCCGGCGATTATCAACCTGCGCTTAACCAAAGAGGTCTGCAACGGCCGCGTGACGGCCGAGCACACGCTGCTGCCCAACACCAGCACCATTAGCCGTGCCCGCCTTGAGGGCTTTCATAACGCGCTGAGTGAGCAAGGTGTGGATGTGGCGCAAGTGCCGCTCTGGAATATCGAGGAGAATACCTTTGAGGTGTGCTCGCCGGTGATTGCCGAGATTCTCGACCAGCCACTAGAACAACGGCCAGACCTGCTGCTGTGCATGTCTGACCGTATTGCACTCACGGCGCTAACGCTGGCCGAGCAGCGCGGTATACGGGTGCCGGAAGAGTTACGCATTACCGGGTTCGATGGCATTGCTGAAGGACAGTACCGCGCACCGCGTTTAACCACGGTGCGCCAGGATAGCGTGGGCAAAGGGCGAGTCGCAGCGCAGATGATTCTTGGCCGCATCCCCCTCGCCCAGCAGTTGCTGCAAACTGAGCTGCTGCTGGGCGACACCTGCCCTTAGCCCTTAGGAGGGTATTACTTAGCAGTCGCCTGCATGGCAAGCGCAGTATCCAGCATACGGTTGGAGAAGCCCCACTCGTTGTCGTACCACGCCATGATTTTAACCAGACGGCCATTCACGCGGGTGTGATTAGCATCGAAGGTCGATGAGTTGGCATCATGATTGAAATCAATAGAGACCAGCGGTTCAGCGTTAACAGCCAATACCGGAGAGTTAGCCGCGGCCTTCTCAACGATGGCATTAATCTCTTCTTTAGTGGTATCGCGACTGGCAGTAAAGGTCAGATCCACCAGCGAGACGTTGATCACCGGCACGCGGACGGCCAAGCCGTCAAATTTACCCGCCAGCTCTGGAAGCACCAAGCCTACCGCTGCGGCAGCGCCGGTTTTGGTCGGGATCATGGAGTGCGTTGCACTGCGCGCCCGGTAGGGGTCAGAGTGGTAAACATCCGAGAGGTTCTGATCGTTAGTGTAAGCGTGCACCGTGGTCATCAAGCCGTTTTCGATACCGACTGCATCGTTCAACGCTTTGGCCACCGGCGCTAGGCAGTTGGTGGTGCAAGAAGCGTTAGAGACCACCGTGTGCTCAGCGGTCAACACTTGGTCATTAACGCCATACACAATCGTCGCATCAGCGTCGGGGCTAGGTGCGGAAATCAGCACGCGCTTGGCACCCGCTTCGATATGCTTGGCCGCCGCCTCGCGCTTGGTAAACAACCCGGTGCACTCCATCACCAGATCGATATTCATCGATGCCCACGGCAACTCCGCTGGATCGCGCTCTGAGGAGATGGCGATACGATCACCATCCACCGTGATGCTCTCGGCGTCGTGTTCTACCTTAAAGGGGAAGTGGCCATGCACGGTATCGTGACGCAGCAGGTGGGAATTTAGCGAGGGGTCGCCGAGATCGTTAATGGCGACGACCTGTACGCGGTCACGGTAGCTGTTTTCGTAAAGGGCGCGCAGTACATTGCGGCCAATACGGCCAAATCCGTTAATCGCAACTCTTATTGTCATGATAGCTCCTCAATTGACCAATAGTAACAATCTGCACCTTTAGTAAAAAAATTACTAAAAATACGTATTTAAGCGTCATGAGGCCGATAAACAGCGTTTCAACCGCCCCAAAAGGCTAGTAAATATCCAATATGTAGTAAAATTACTATATAAACGCTATCGTAGTCCAATACTAAATTGCCCACAATCCCCTTACTCAAGGAGAGCGCCCATGACGAATGCAACCTCGAATACAGCAGCACCGGCGTCTACCAACCCTCATTCCCATACGCCTTTAAGGCGCACCAAAATTGTTGCCACACTCGGCCCGCCAGTGATCGCCCCGGCGTGCTGGAAGCGATGCTAAAAGCCGGTGTGGATGTGGTGCGGCTTAACTTCTCCCACGGCTCGGCAGATGACCACCGCCGTCGCTTAAACGAAGTCCGCGAGATCGCCGAGCGCCTTGGCCGCAGCGTTGCTGCGCTGGGCGACCTGCAAGGGCCGAAAATTCGTATTGCGCGTTTTGTCGAAGGCGCCGTCAACCTCAATGTCGGCCAGGCATTTGTCTTGGACATGGCGCTGGACGCCAATAGCGGCACTGCAGAACGCGTCGGCTGCGACTATCAAACACTGGCCGATGATGTCGTTGAGGGCGACCGCCTACTGCTCGACGATGGCCGTTTGGTACTCGATGTCACCCGTGTAATTGGACAAGAAGTGCATACCCGCGTTCACGTAGGTGGCAAGCTCTCCAACAATAAGGGCATTAACAAGCAGGGAGGAGGACTCTCAGCGCCCGCCCTTACTGAGAAAGATAAGGCCGATCTAAAAACCGCTATTGAGATTGGCGTTGACTACTTAGCCGTCTCCTTCCCGCGCAGCGCCGCAGATATGCAAGAAGCCCGCGAGCTGCTTGGCGAAGCCGGGAAAGAGATCGGCCTGGTGGCTAAGCTTGAACGCGCCGAAGCGGTTGCCGACGATGCTACGCTGGATGGCATCATTGAAGCCTCTGAGGCGGTCATGGTGGCCAGGGGCGACCTGGGCGTTGAGATTGGCGACGCCGCGCTGATCGGTACTCAGAAGCGCATTATCAAGCACGCACGCACACTCAACCGTGCCGTCATTACCGCCACCCAAATGATGGAATCGATGATCGAGTCGCCGCTACCCACCCGCGCCGAGGTCTTCGACGTGGCTAATGCGGTGCTCGACGCCACCGATGCAGTGATGCTCTCTGCGGAAACCGCCGCAGGTGACTACCCGGTGGAAACCATCGAAGCGATGAACCGTGTGTGTCTGGTGCCGAGCGTGAGCGTCTCGCTCAGGAGTCAGGCCACCGTATTCATGAGGGCTTTGAGCGCATCGATGAAACCATCGCGCTATCGGCGATGTATGCAGCGAATCACTTATCCGGCGTCAGCGCCATCGCTTGCATGACCTCCACCGGTTATACACCGCTGATTGCATCGCGCATTCGTTCCGGCCTGCCTATCGTAGGGTTGGCTCACAGCCCTATCGCCCAGCGGCGTATGGCGCTCTATCGTGGCGTGGTTTCCATTCCTTTCAACACCACCGATATGGATCCGGCCAACCTTAACCAAGAAGCATTGAAATGCTTGCAGGCACAGGGATTTATCCACCCTGGCGAGCATGTCATTCTCACTCGCGGCGACCATATGAATGCCCATGGGGGCACCAATACGATGAAAATCCTTGCCTTTGATAGCGAGTAACGGTCTAACCTTTGTAGCGAGCTTTTAGCTTTTACGACCTTTAAAAAAAAACCATTCGGCCATAAGACCGAAAGGCAATAGAACCATGAGGGAAGTGACGAAATGAGTGACGCGCAACCGCCCCGCCAAGCCATCCGTACGCTGCAAGCGCGCAAGCGTATTGCGCTAATTGCCCACGATGGCAAGAAGAGCGAAATGCTTGAGTGGGCAACTCGCTGGAAGGATACGCTGAGCCAGCACGAATTGATTGGCACGGGAACAACGTCTAAGCGGCTTAAAACCGCGTTAGGGTTAGAAGTCGAGGGTCTAATGAGCGGCCCCCTGGGCGGTGACCAGCAGATTGGCGCTCGGATTGCGGAGCAGCGGCTGGATGTGCTGATCTTCTTCTGGGATCCCTTCTCGCCCCAGCCCCACGACCCGGATGTCAAAGCGTTGCTGCGTTTAGCGGCGCTGTGGAATGTCCCCGTTGCCTGCAATGCGGCGAGCGCCGACTTCGTGCTCTCCTCGCCCTACTTGAGCGAGAGTTACGATATGTCGATACCAGATGCAGCAGCTTGGGCCCAGGCGCGCACGGTTTAACGCCGGTGCAGATGACGCGCCACCACCTGCAGCCCGCTCTCATAGTGGCCGTTCATAGCAGCTAGGGCACAGCGCAATGTTAACTCGGCAATACGGTCATAATCCTGTAGCGCCGAGTTCACTGGCTGAGGAAGGAAATCCAGCAGCCGGTGATCACCAAAGGTGGCCAGACGAATATTTTCCGGCAGACCGCCACGCTCCAAGAATACATCAAACACCCCTTCCATCAGCGTATAGGACGCTGTCACCAGTGCGTCGGCACCGCCCTGTTCATCCAGCAATTGAATCGCTAAACGCGCCCCTTCGCTACGTTCATAGTGCGACCCGGTAAGATAAAGCGGTTCAATCATGCTGCCTTCAAGGGCCGCCTGAAAACCCACCCGCCGCTCACAGCTAACCGACAGCTCCGGCATCGCTTCCAACCAGGCAATACGCTTGGTCGCCGCTCCGATCACCGAACGGGTCAACGTCTTAGCCGCCTCCTGATCGTTACTCACGACACTGGCAAAGCGCGTCGGGTTGAGGCCACGGTCCATCCCACCACGCACCATCCCTCGTCTACCAGGTCGGCATAAAAAGTATCGTCGCTAGGCAAGCAACTGGCGGTTATCAACACCTCACAGCGTTGCGCACGCAGCGCCAACGCGAGTGTCCGTTCACTCTCTGCACAGTCATCTGAGCTTACGATCAACAGCTGATAACCCTGCTCCCGTGCACCCCGCTCCAGGCGTTTGGCTAGGCGAGCATAACTAATGTTCTCCAAATCCGGCACGATAAGCCCCAGCAAGCGGCTTGCGCCCCGGCGCAGCGCAGCCGCCTGAGGGTCAATGTGATAGCGGTGTTGCCGCACCACCGCCATCACTTTTTCAATTGTCGCTGAGCTAATGCGGCGCTGCTCGGCCTGACCATTAATGACGTAGCTAGCAGTGGTGCGCGAGACGCCGGCTAGCCGGGCAATATCGGCAAGTGTCATGCGGTTTCCCCCTGGTGTGACCGGGCAGTTTATCAGCAAGTTAGCGCCTACCAGACCAAAGTCTAAAAGCTCAAACCTTGTGTCATTCAGTGAATCGATTCAGCATGATTCAGCATAGCACTATGTGCAGATTTAATAGCACCATACCCAGATTTAATGGCAAGGATAAACCGACTGAAACGACACGGTTCATCTCATTGGCATCAACGCCATTACCATGATCATTTAACGACGATCACTTTATGTACACGACGCTGTGTCGACGCTACCCCATTAAAATGCCGACAGTGCGCGTTTACAGGAGAATACTATGTTGACACTCGGCCCCGATGACATCTTGCTAGGCCGCCACGCCGACAGCTGGCAAACCGCTTTGGACAGTGCCGCTGAGGCGCTGGTTGAGGCCGGATTGGTTGAGGCCGAGTACCGCGACGGCCTACACGCCCGCGAGGCACAATCATCAACGTTTCTAGGCAACGCCATCGCAATACCCCACGGTACACCGGAAAGCCGTCAGTATGTGAAGCAGACGGGCGTGCGCGTGTTGCAGTTTCCACAAGGGATCGAGTGGCACGACGGCCAGCAGGTGCACGTACTGGTAACGATTGCCGCCCAGAATGATGAGCACCTGGATATTCTGCGCCAGCTCACCCATGTACTGGATCGCGAAGGCGTTTCCGAGCAACTGGCAAACGCCACCTCCGCGGCAGATGTAGCGCGGCTGCTTTCGAAACCAGCATTAGAACCGCGCCTGGATGCCGACACCCTATGCGTCAACTTTCCGGCACGCGACCCACAAGAACTCGCTCTGGCTGCAGCCGCCCGCTTACGCCAAAGCGGCTGTGTCGATAACAGTTTTATTTCCGCCGTCGCCGCGGCACAGCCGACCTGGTTAGGTAAAGGGCTGTGGCTGGCTAGCAGCGCCCAGGGCGTTAACCAGCCCGCGCTTGGGGTGGCCACACCTGCTGAACAAACCCTGGAAAGTGCTGGTCATCCGGTGCATGCGTTGTTCTGCCTGGCCGCCCATGGCGATGCCCACCGCCCCCTGCTAGAGCAACTGATGGCGGTGTTGGAAAACAGCGAAAGCCAAAGCCTGGTGGGCAAAACCAGCGATCAGCTGTTAGCCACCCTGGCGGGCGAAACCGCAAATACCCAAACCCGTCGGGTACGGGTGCTCAACCCCCATGGGCTGCACGCTCGCCCCGCCAAACAGTTGGTACAGATAGCGCGCGCTCAGGCCATGCCGATTCAGGCACGCTTGGAAGAAGGCAGCGCCACCCCGGTTTCCGCCGCCAGTCTAACCAAAGTGATTGGCCTGGGCGCACGCCGCGGCCAGTGGCTGGTGCTGTCAGCCGAGGGTGAGCAGGCAAACGCGGCGCTAGAGGCCGTCGCCGAGGCTGTTGAATCGGGCCTGGGAGAAAAAGTAACGCCCTTTGACGGCGGCTTTGATAGCACGCAGGAAGCGAGCACCGCTACACCGGCCGTTGAGCCTCTCGCTGCCGATACGCCCCACGCCGGCGTGGCCGCCTCGCCGGGCTTGGCCATTGCGCCAGTATTTGTCATTCGCCCGATGCAGTTCGAGTACGCCGAACACGCCAGCGACGCTGAACACGAAATCAGCCGTTTAAATAGCGCGCTGAAAGAGGGTGCCGCCCAGCTGCAGACATTGGTGCATAACGCCCCCGGTGGCGAAGTCGCCGATATTCTTTCAATGCACGAAGAGATGCTCGACGACCCGGAGCTCCATCACGCGGCGACGGATGCCATTCGTGAAGGGCGCTCGGCGGAAGCGGGCTGGTGGGAAGCGATTGAAACCGCGGCCCACGCCCAGGAGATGCTCGCTGACCGCCTGCTGGCCGAACGCGCTGCCGACCTGCGCGACGTAGGTCGCCGGGTGTTGGGCGTACTCTGCGATGTGACGCTCCCCGAACCGCCGGATCACCCTTATATTCTGGTGATGGACGATATCGGCCCTTCCGATGTGGCCCGGCTGGATACTTCCCGTGTCCGCGGCCTGCTTACCGTGCGCGGTGGCGCCACGGCACACAGCGCTATTCTGGCCCGTGCACTGGGCATTCCCGCCGTGGTGGGCGCGGGTCAAGCGGTGATGGCGCTTAACAACGCCAGCATGATGATTCTGGATGGCGAGCGTGGCCGAGTGACGTCGCAACCTTCCGAAGAGCGCCTACAGCGTGCCGAGCAGCAGTTACTAGACCTCCAGCAGCGCGAAGCCGATGCCTGGGAAAGCCGCTTCGAGGTCGCCCAAACTCGCGATGGGCACCGTGTCGAAGTTGCCGCCAACCTGGGCAACACTGCCCACGCCGCTGATGCAGTAGAGCGTGGCGCTGAGGCCGTTGGCCTGCTGCGTACTGAATTCCTGTTCATGGCCCACGCCAGCGCACCAGACTTAGCCACTCAGATTAGCGAGTACCGTCAGGCAATTGACGCCCTGGATGGCCGCCCGCTGGTAGCGCGCACATTAGATGTCGGCGGCGACAAGCCACTCCCCTACTGGCCGGTACCCCAAGAAGACAACCCCTTCCTGGGCCTACGCGGTATTCGCTTAGCGCTGACACAACCCGAAGTGCTCGAGACCCAATTGCGTGCGTTATTGATGGCAGGTAAGGATAGTCCCCTGCGGATTATGCTGCCGATGGTCAAAGATATCGCTGAGTTCCGCGCTGTAAAAGCCATCTACGATCGCCTACTCAAAGAGGTCCCTACTTCCCAGCGCGCCACCGATGTGCAGTTGGGGGTGATGATTGAAATACCCTCTAGCGCGCTGCTGGCACCCAGCCTCGCCGCCGAGGTGGATTTTTTCTCAGTAGGCACTAATGACTTAACCCAGTACACCCTGGCTATCGACCGCGGCCACCCAGAGCTCTCTGCTCAAGCCGATGGCTTACACCCTGCTGTGCTGCGTTTGATTCAGATGACCGTGGCGGCTGCCCATACCCAAGGCAAATGGGTCGGTGTGTGCGGCGAATTGGCTTCAGACGCCGTGGCCATTCCGGTACTGGTAGGCCTTGGCGTGGACGAGCTCTCCGTCAGCGCGCGGCAGATCCCGCTGGTCAAAGCCCGCCTGCGCGAGTTTGACTTCGCTGATGCCCAAGCCAGCGCTCAGTTAGCGCTGAATCAGGCGACTAGCGATGAAGTGCGCGATGCACTGGAGGCGCGCTAATGGCCCGCGTGCTATGCATTACCCTGAATCCGGCGCTGGATTTGGCATTTAATCTTGACGCCTTGGTGCTGGGCAGCGTCAACCGTCCCACCAGCGCGCAGCTAGAAGCGGCAGGCAAAGGCGTTAACGTTGCCCGCGTATTGGCAGGCCTTGGCCACGACGTCACCGTCAGCGGCTTTTTAGGTGCCGATAACGACGCTCCCTTTCAATTGGCATTTACCCAGTACTCCCTGACCGACGCTTTTGTGCGTGTGCCGGGGGAAACTCGTATCAATGCCAAAATTGCTGAACAGAGCGGTCGCGTTACCGATATTAACGGCCCCGGCATGCCCATTGACGCCACGCATCTGCAAGTGCTGATCGACACGCTAAATACCGAGCTTTCCAGCGCGACGCCACCCCAGGCGGTCGTTGTGGCAGGCAGCCTCCCCCCGGGGCTGTCACTGGACGATTTCAGCGCGCTGTTAAACCACTTAAACGCCAGCGGCGTACCGCTCTGGGTAGATACCAGTGGCCCGGCACTCAATGCGGCCATAGCGACTCACCCCGCCGGTGTTAAGCCTAATGAAAATGAACTGGCAGAGTGGGCGGGCGAAGATATGACCTCCTCCGATATGCGCTTGAATGCGGCCAAGCGGCTGCATAAAAGCGGCATCGCCAATGCGCTGATTTCAGCGGGTGCCGAAGGGGTCTTGTGGGTTAACGCTCAAGGTGCCTGGCACGCCACACCTCCTAAGGTTACCGCGACGAATACCGTTTGCGCTGGCGATACCTTTGTTGCGGGTATGCTCCACGGCTTGCTTAACCAGCAAGACGCTGAACAGACGCTGCGCTTTGCCACCGCGCTCTCGGCCGAGGCCGTTCGCCACGTTGGCGTGGGCACCCCCCACGCTGCCGATTTCGATTCACTCCAACAACACACCCGGATACGGCGTCTTGATGACACCATCACCGAGGGAGCCACGCTATGAATATTATTCTGATTACCGCCTGCCCCAGCGGCATGGCGACCACCTTCCTCGCGGCTAAGCGCCTGGAACAAGCCGCCCAGCGCCAAGGCTGGTCGGCGCATGTGGAAATGCACGGCGAAGTCGCGCCTCTCCAGGCCGCTACTGCCGAGCAGATCGCCAATGCCGATTTGATCGTGGTCGCCGCCGATCACGTGCCTGCCCCAGAGCGCTTTGAAGGCAAGCGGCTATTCCAAGCGCCGATTGCCAGCGCACTCCCCGACCCCAGCGCTTTTCTAGCCCAGGCTAAGCGTGAAGCGCCGATTTATAGCGCACCTGCCGCCTCTACTACTAGCACATCTACCGCTGCAAACAGCGCGGGTGGCAAGAAAATCGTTGCTGTCACTGCCTGCCCCACCGGCGTGGCGCATACCTTTATGGCCGCCGAAGCACTCGCAGAGGCGGGCAAAGCCATGGGCCACGCCATTCGCGTGGAAACCCAAGGCTCGGTGGGCGCACAAGATAAATTGACCGAAGAAGAGATCGCCGACGCCGACATAGTCGTATTGGCCTGCGATATCGACGTTGATCCGTCGCGGTTCGCTGGTAAGCGCATCTACCGCACTTCTACTGGCAACGCGCTAAAAAACCACGCCCCACGCTTGAAGCTGCGCTCAGCGAGGCCGCCATAGAGAACGGCAGCAGCAATGCGGGCACAGCAAATAAGAGCGTCAAAGAGAAAGGCGTTTATAAGCACCTGCTCACCGGCGTTTCCTTTATGTTGCCGATGGTCGTAGCGGGCGGCCTGCTAATTGCGCTCTCCTTTGTGTTCGGTATTGAGGCCTTTGAGCAGGAAGGCACCCTGGCCGCCGCGCTGATGCAGATCGGTGGCGGCACCGCCTTTGCACTGATGATTCCAGTGCTGGCAGGTTATATTGCCTACTCCATCGCCGACCGCCCCGGCATCGCACCGGGTATGATTGGTGGCATGCTGGCGGCCAATATCGGCTCAGGCTTTATCGGCGGTATTTTGGCGGGTTTCCTGGCGGGCTACGTGGCGCTGGCGGTTACTCGCTACGTCAAACTGCCCTCTAGCGTTGAATCCCTGAAGCCGATTCTGATCATTCCGCTAGTCGCCAGTTTGGTCACCGGCCTGACCATGATCTATGTGATTGGCGAACCGGTCGCGGCGCTGCTTAATGCTCTGACCAGTTTCCTGGAGTCCATGGGCTCCACTAATGCGGTGCTGCTGGGTATTCTGCTCGGCGCGATGATGTGTTTCGATCTGGGTGGCCCGGTCAACAAAGCGGCTTACACCTTTGGCGTAGGCCTGCTAGCCTCTGAAACTTACGGCCCCATGGCGGCGATCATGGCGGCTGGGATGGTACCTGCCATTGGTATGGGGATTGCCAGCTTTGTAGCGCGCAACAAGTTCTCGGCACCGGAGCGGGAAGCGGGCAAAGCCTCTTTTGTACTGGGTCTCTGTTTTATCAGCGAAGGCGCGATTCCCTTTGCGGCGAAAGATCCCCTACGCGTTATCCCCGCTTGCATGGTGGGCGGCGCACTCACAGGCGCACTCTCGATGCTGGTAGGCGCGCAACTCATGGCTCCTCACGGTGGTATCTTCGTACTGCTGATTCCCAACGCCATTACCCCGGTACTGCTCTACCTTGGCGCTATTGTGGCTGGCTCGTTGGTGACGGGTTTAAGCTATGCGTTTATCAAACGTGATGCGGCCCAGGTAGCACTCGCCACCTAACCGCTGTTACCCAAAAAATGAGGGCAGGCGAACATGCCTGCCCTTTTAAATACGTCGCTTTACGCATTTAATACCTCTTTACGCCACTTATACCCTCTACTCTTTGTCATTTTTTATGTAGTATTTTTACATAACCTACTTTTGATCACCAATTCACCTATAACAAACGGATCATCCTATGTTTCAGCTCACTCGCAGTGTTACCTGGCAGGCACTTGAACGCTTGCGCGACAAAACCGCAAACGACCGCATTCGTGACTACTTCACCAATGACCCGCAGCGCTTTGAGAAAATGAGTTTACGGGTGGGCGGTCTGTTTCTCGACTACTCCAAGCACCATGTCTCCGATGAAGTGCTTACCAAGCTGATTGAGCTAGCCGACCACTCCGCACTGGTACAGCGCCGGGCACAGATGTTCTCCGGGGATATTATCAACGTTACGGAAAACCGCCCGGTACTGCATACGGCTCTGCGTCACTTAGGCGATGAGCCGGTCTATGTGGACGGCGAAGACGTTATGCCGGAGATAACCCGCACCCGCGAGCAGATCAAGCTGTTCTCGGAAGCGGTGCGCAGCGGTGAATGGAAAGGCTACAACGGCAAACGCATTAAAGATGTGGTCAATATCGGCATTGGTGGCTCGGATCTTGGGCCCAATATGGCGGTTCGCGCGCTGCTCAAATACCGCCACCCGGAGCTCCACTTCCACTTCGTCTCCAATGTGGACGGTACCCATATTCAAAAAGTGCTCTCGCGCCTTGATCCGGCGACTACGCTGTTTATCGTCTCTACCAAGACCTTCTCTACCCAGGAGACACTGCTAAACGCCAAAACCGCGCGGCGCTGGTTCCTGGAGAACGCTGGCGAAGACGCCGACGTAGGCGCGCACTTTATTGCCGCCTCCACCAACCGCAAAGCGGCCATGGAGTTCGGCATTCGCGAAGAGAACGTGTTCGAATTCTGGGCTTGGGTGGGCGGCCGTTACTCCATGTGGTCGTCCATCGGGCTGCCGATTGCGCTGTCGATCGGTTTCGAAGGCTTTATCGAACTGCTGGAAGGTGCTCATGAGATGGATAACCATTTCATCAACGCGCCCTTCTCGCAAAACATGCCCGTGCTAATGGCGCTGATTGGTATTTGGTACATCAACTTTATTGGCGCTGAGACCCAAGCCATCGTGCCTTACGACCAGGCGCTGAACCAACTGCCTTCGTTTCTGCAGCAGCTGGATATGGAGTCAAACGGTAAGTCGGTGGATATTTTCGGCCACCCGGTGAACTATAAAACCGGCCCGATTGTATGGGGCCAAACCGGTTCCAACGGCCAGCACGCCTTCTTTCAGCTACTGCACCAGGGCACCCGCTACGTGCCGATTGATTTTATTGCCTCGCTCAAGCCCGAGCCCGGCGTGGAAGACCACCACTTCGCCCTACTGACCAATATGCTCGCCCAGGCCAACGCCTTTATGGAAGGCAGCCAAGGGGACAGCAAAGAGCTCAGTCAACACGACCCCTACAGTTGCCCCGGCAACCGCCCTTCCAGCACCCTACTGCTGGATGAGCTAACGCCAAAAAACCTGGGCGCGCTAATCGCGCTCTACGAGCACAAGGTGTTTGTGCAAGGGGTGATCTGGAACATCAACTCCTTTGACCAGTGGGGCGTGCAGCTTGGCAAGCGCATCGCCGGTGAAATCAGCGAGCGCATCGACACCAACGCAGCTGACTTCGACACCTCCACTCAAGGTCTGCTGGAACTGGTTCGCGCTCACTTCCCCAATGGCGGCAGCGGCGAAAAGGAAAACGCACCGGACAGTGCCGAGAAGAAGCCATCACGGAAGAAGCGTTGAACGGGTAGGTTAGTAAATCGATAGAAAAGCAATGCCTTGGTTTTAGAGAGCCAAGGCGTTTGTTTTTGCATATTTAGGGCAAGCTACATAACTACAATAAACTAGAGAGTCAGAACGAACTTTTTACCGCTTGTGGTAGACGTACTGATCATTGGATGTCCCAGTACATAATATGCTGAGGCCCCGCAGCCCCTCCCAGGTAGTGCTCACCTGTCTCATGAAAGCCCGCCTTTTGGTAACAGGTGTATGCCGCTGGGTTCTTACAGTTTACGGTTAGATAGATGCGGGGGTAGTTCGCATAGTTTTCTTTTAGATAGGGAAACAGCGCTTTTACCGCCGATGTTCCGAGTCCTCTGCCCTGCTGCTTGGCATCAATGAGAAACGCGCGTAAGCCTATGCTGCCTTCCGTGCAAAAATCATAGTCATCAGCGTAGGCTATATCGATTTTGAAGCACCCTATCACCTGATCATTGTGTTTAATCACATGCAGATGCGTAGATTCATTTTTATCAGCGAGAAAGTCTTTAGCAGTTCCCACAAACTTCACTTGGTCATCGTGCACTGTGATACTGCGCACCATGGCGATATCCGATGCATTAAGTTTTTCTAGCTTGATCATCTAATTATTACAGCCTTACAGGGGGCTTCAGAACGCTCATTTGCATTTTCTTTCGCTAGCTCAATAACCGCATGCCCTAACTGAACCGAGGTGGCGAAATTGGGTGTCGTTTGTGGCTTTAGGGAACGATAGGCGCTGGTACGGCTTTTGATACCTGCTTTGGCAATGACTTGGCTATGCCCAAACTGCCCCACATAAGAGCGAATGGCAGCCTGCAAAATGTCGGGGCGCCCTTCCTGTATAGAGTCCCAAGAAGCTTGCTTAATGACGTCCTCCATTTCCTGCACGTTGAAGCTAAGAGCTGCTGTTTTTTGCACACCTTTTGTCACTGCACGTAGGGTGCTCGCAGAAAGTTCATTACCGCTCCAGTTGAGAGCCCCATCCGCGGTCAGTGAGGAGTTTTGCTAAAATATGCTGACAAATCAGCAATCCCCTGGAAACCATCGCTAAAAATTAGCTCTAGTTTATATGGCCCAATCAAATCGACATCAATGATCTTTAGCATACGTCACCTAACTTACCTGGGTTTTCACCAGACAAAATAATACTCATCCTTCCACTTCATCCGGAATCAACGCCAGCAGATCGGTGACACCAATATCTACACCGGCTTGGGAGAATAAAGTAGATGCCTGCCCGCGGTGGTGGGTTTGGTGATTGAAGAAGTGAACGATCAGGCTTGAGTAGCGCCGTTTTGAGGCCACTCCTTTTATGTTGTGATAACTCAACGTGGTATTCAAATCGTCGTCTGTCAGCGCCGCTACCCAGTTAATAATCACGGTATCGAGCCATTGGCGATGCGCTTTCAATCCCTTCAAGTCATCAAAGAGAATCTGATCAAGACGCTCTGGCGTAGGTAGTGCCACCATTACTTCAAGCGTCTTTGCGGAAGAAGAGGCGTGTGTTGCAAACCGTTTGAGCCAAATCGTGTCGGCTACCGCGATGTGGTTCAGTGTGCCAAAAATCGAGCCGAAGAACGCGCCACGCTCTTCAGCTAGTTCAGAGGCGCTCAGCTTACCGGCGGCATCATAGAGGTTAGTGTTCATCCACTGGTTATAAGTGGCTAACTGTTCGAAGTGTTGTTGAAGTGTCATGAGTTAAGACCCAAAAGCAGCATCTATTTAGAACGTTTGAAATATGGGGGAAGAACAGCATCACCGCCCGCCTGCTACATCAATGAATGACCCCGTTACATAAGAGGCTTCGTCCGAGAGCAACCAAGCGATGGTATTAGCCACTTCTTCAGCGCTACCGCCACGCTGCATAGGAATCTGGGGAGCTAAACGATCAACCCGCCCTGGTTCTCCACCATCGGCATGCATATCAGTGTAGATAAAACCGGGGCGAACGGCGTTAACACGAATCCCCGAGCCAGCAACTTCGCGAGACAACCCCTTGGTTAGGGTATCCATGGCACCTTTCGATGCAGCGTAGTCAACATATTCAAAGGGCGAGCCTGTTTGCGAGGCAAGCGATGAGACATTGACGATTGCACTACCTGCTGGGAAGCGCCTGACGGCTTCTCTGGAGCACAGAAAACAGCTGACCACATTGCTATTAAGCACTTGGTTGAAGCGCTCAAGGTCGATATCGACCAGCTTGGATTGAGTAAAAAGAATGCCTGCATTGTTAACCAAATGCGTCACCTTGCCAAAGCGCTCTTCTGCTGCATCAAACAGGTGGATAACGTCAGCTTCACTGCTAACATCCGCTTGATAGGCAAACGCTCGACCACCCGCTCGAATAATGCAATCAGCCACATCATCTGCCAGCTCCCTATTAGCAAGATAGTTCACGCACACTGCATAGCCTTTTGCGCCCAGCAATTTTGCGGTGGCCGCTCCGATACCTCGGCTTCCCCCTGTCACGATGACCACTTTCGACATAACGTTTCCTCGCTGGCTCTTTAGTCACAAACCCACCTTGCACATTAAACCCACGATAGTTCATTGGGTAGCGCCCTTTTCGCTACTGCAAGTTAATTAATTGGCTGGCTATTGATTTCTTGCCACCTTACAACTACTGTATATAAAACCATATCAAAAGAGGTGAACCATGACATCTCTTGGAACACCAAGCTCCTATAAGGGTCGCGGGGCAACGTACGATCCGCACAATCGTTTTGCGCCTACCCGCAGCGAGGAGGAAGATGACGGCTGGTGGCGTGAAGAGGCCTCTACGACTATCGCCACCGAAGTGCGTGAGGAGGTGAGCAAAAGTGCTTTGTCGTGGAATCGCTCGCCAGATTTACCTTTTGATCGCTCGCTGAACCCGTATCGCGGCTGTGAGCACGGCTGCGTTTACTGCTATGCCCGTCCTTCTCACGCCTACTGGGACTTATCCCCAGGGCTGGATTTTGAAACCAAGTTGATTGCCCGCAGCGGATTGGTAGAGCGGTTATCCGAAGAACTGTGCCACCCTAATTACGTGTGCCGCCCGATCAACCTTTCCGGCAACACCGACTGTTATCAACCGTTAGAAGCTACCTACAAAACCACTCGCCGCCTGCTGGAGCTGCTACTGGAGTGTCGCCATCCGGTAACGCTGGTGACTAAAAGCACCTTAGTGCTGCGCGATTTGGAACTCCTGGCGGAGATGGCCGAACACCGGCTGGTGCGCGTGTTTGTCAGTTTGACCAGCCTGGATGCCAACTTGAAACGCACATTAGAACCACGGGCGGCATCGCCTCAGGCGCGCTTGCGGGCCATTCGTGAACTGAATACCGCAGGTGTTCCAGTTGGTGCGCTGATTTCACCGGTTATTCCGGGGCTAACCGATCATGAAATCGAAAAGCTCTTGGAAGCCGCCAGCCGTGCAGGGGCGAGAACCGCCGCCTGGATGCTGCTACGTTTACCCTATGAAGTGGCACCGCTGTTTGAAGCGTGGTTAGAAGCGCACTACCCTGAGCGCGCCGCAAAAGTGATGAGCCTAATGCGTCAGTGCCGTGGCGGTAAAGCGTACGATGCCAAGTTTGGTAAGCGCTTTCGCGGTGAAGGGGTATTTGCCGATTTAATTGCACAACGCTTTGCCCGCGCCAGCCGTCAGTGGAACATGCAGGATCGCACCGAGCAGGGCTTGAACACCGGGATTTTCGCCCACCACGAGCGCAGCAGGATTTATTCATTTAAGCTAAGCAGCACGCGCATAAATCAGCTGCAAAGGAAGCCGAATGCCTGCTCTAAGCAAAACCAAATCGAGTTTTTACCGCCGCTTATACGTCGCCCATTTGATCGAACAAGGTGTCGCCAGTGTGCCGACGTTGATCGAGGCCACCGGTATGCCCCGGCGCACCGCACAGGATACGATTGCATCTCTTGCCGAGCTGGATATCGAGTGCGTATTTACGAAAGATGAGGGCGAGCGTCACAACATCGGCCGCTACCAGATACGTGATTGGGGGCGATAGATCCACGTTGGGTGGCCACACACGCCGAGCGGCTTAAACAGGCGCTTGGCTATGCTATTTAGCCATTATCATTAGACTCTGCCCAGGCCAGCCGTGCAGCGTTGAGGGTAACCGTCAGCGAACTTGCCGCCATGGCGAGTACCGCTACTAGCGGGGGGATCGCCATCAGCACCACCAGCCCGAGTGCCAAGGTATTGTAGAGCGCTGAAAAGAACAGATTCTGAATCATGATGCGTCGCGTACGTTTAGCAATACTGAGCAGTTTGACTACCCCACCCATCCCCGGCGTCATTAGCTGTGCGGAAGCCCCTTCGCGGGCGGCTTCGCTGGCATTTAATGGAGCGATGCCAACATCTGCCGCGGCTAGGCTCAAGGTATCGTTTAAGCCATCACCCCGTAGAGCGTTGGCGATGGCACCCCCTGCAAAAGCCGCGCTTTGGCTTCAGGCGAGCGCTGGGCATAGCAAGCTTCTCTTCCAAGCCCCACCCGTTCACCTAACCAACTAACCGCCCCTGCCGATCGCCGCTGATCATTGCCACCACATACCCTGCATCTAGCAGGTGTTTCACGCTTTTTTCAGCATCTTCCACTGGCTGATCAGTAAGATAGAGCGTGGCTAGCCAGCCTGCACCATCAGCTACCATCACTTGAGTAGCAAAGGCCAGCGCTGTGTCCTCCTCGTGGTCTGGCAGCGCTATCTGATGGCGAGAAAGCCAACCGGCGCTGCCTACCATCAGCCATTCACCGTTGCTCAAGCGCACATGGCGCCCTTCCCCAGGCGCTTCGTTTACGTCCACGCATTGCTCGTGATGTTGATCATGTTGGCTGCCCGACCAGCACGCTAACGCTTGTGCCAAGGGGTGTTCGCTGCCAGCAACAGCGGCTCTGAGCTTGCGCTGCAAAGTGTGCTTATCAATGCCCTCCCGGGCCTGCCAGTGCAGCACCGAGTGGCTGCCAGTGGTTAAGGTGCCGGTTTTATCCAGCGCTACCGAGCGAATGTGAGCCAAGGTTTCGAGCGCTGCCGGGTCGCGTAGCGCAACACCCTGCTGCATGGCCTGGCCACTACCGGCAAGACTTGCCAGCGGCACTGCAAGCCCCACGGCACAGGGGCAAGCAACCACTAACACCGACAGTGCGCGCACAAAGGCATCCTCCCAGCCCAACCCAAGTAGCAGCGCAGTGGGCAGCGTTAGCATCGCTAGCACTAGCGCTAGTGGGCTTAGCCATGCGGCAAAACGGTCAGCGAGTTTCTGCAATTCGCCTTTTTTGGCCTGATAGCGGCGCATTTCGTCACACAGCCGATCCTCGCCGCTTGCCTACCCAGCACTCACCTGCATTACCAGCGGCGTTGTCCCCAGGTAGCGGCAGCCCGCGTAGACCTTCTGTCCTGCATTAAAGTAGCGAGGCTGGCTTTCGCCAGTAAGCGAGGCAGTATCGATCCAACCTGGGGCTTCCAGGATCCCATCAAGGGCTATCAACTCACCGGGCGCTAGCTCGACACGCGTTCCCTTTGTCACTTCATCTACAGGAACCGATCCCAGCGCTCGTTCTGCCAAACCGTTATGTCATCATTAGGAAGCGCCAGGGCATCGAGCGCTTTTAGCCCACGGTGACGGCACAGCGTTTCCACCACCGACCAACCAGTAAAAGCACAATAAGCATCACCGCCGTGTCGAAATAGACCTCGTTAGAGCCGCGCCCTAGTAGCCAAGCCGAGACCACCACCGCGCCGATAACACCCAGGCTAACTAAAACATCCATGCCGGGGCGCTTGGCGAGCAGCGTTCGCCACCCGGCCCGGTAAAACGGCACGCCTGCGAACAGCACGACAGGTAAGGAGAATGCCCCGATACCCACGCCACCACCAGTTCAATCCGCTCCGAAGGCAATGCACCCGCATATATCAATAGTGAAGCGAGCATCGTCCACATGCCGAACAGCGAACCGACCATTAACCTCAGCGTCAGGTAGCGGCTCTCCTCTTCTAAACGTCCATGGGCATCTGCCACCGGCTCAAGTTCCGTAAGCCGATAGCCCAAACGTTTAACCTTTGGGGCGAGCGTTGGGAGCTGGACAGCGGCGGGTGTACCGCTGATGCAGAGGGCTGCACTTGGGTAGTGGACGCTAACCTCATGCACGCCTTCGAGCCTCTTAAGCGAGCCCTCCACGGCCAGGGCACAGCTGGTGCACCACATACCGTGGAGGGTATAGAGCTGCTCTTCCTCTTTGTTAAGCGCATCGCTTACAGGCAAGGCGGATACCAATAATCGGCATTGCAGCAAACACAACGCTTAAGGTAGAGAAAAGATACAGCCCGGCGGAAACAGTGGCATTAAAGCGCAGCCGCCCTTCATGGCGCCTAGCCATGCGGCAACAACCCACTGTTAGCACCCGCCAGTAACGCAATCGCCGCGATACTAACCACCAGCAACATAGCGTTTACCAGGGTGAATACGCCCTGCTCGGGAGCAGGCGGCGCAACTGAGCAGACTATTGCGTGCCCGCCGTAAACGGCTACGAACCAGATACACCATAGCGTTAAGCCAATGACGAAATGTAAGGGATGGGTAAGATGTAACCGCTGCATCGTGATGGACATTAACTTAGCTCCCTATCACACGCGGCAACACGGCAAGCGCGCCCACGAGTATCCAGAACGTCACCAGGTTATAGCGCCACCACTGGGCAACCACGGCAGGCTCGAAAGGCGCATGGGCACCCACATAGCCATAACCTACCCGCAGGCCTGAAGCAGGGTCAGCACCGCGCCTAAACCGCCGTGTAGCAGCGCATAGGCCAGCCCGACCATAATGATCGCATCATGGGAGGTTTCGGTCACCGCCAAGTCTGCACTCAACAGCACCCAAAGCGTTATCGCAACCTGAACAAAGCCTAGGGCACTGATGCAATACATGCCCACAGCCAGCCCCGCATCCTTACCCTGGCGCAAACCGTGCACCAGTTTTTCGAGAATTCCCACGCCAGCAGTTAGCGCCACCCCGGCAAGGATCAGCCCCACCAAGGAGAGCGGTGAGGTCTCAGGCATCCGCCACTCAGGGGACACCGTCCATAGATAGAACCAGCCAAACAGGTAAGAGAGAAAGAACGAACCATTGGCCAGCAGCGTGATCGACATGGCCCATAAGCCTGGACCATCCATGGTGCGCGAGTGCAGCGGTGGATCACCGGGGGCTACCTCTGCATCTGGCGCCGCTTTTGGATGCGCACCATTCTCCCAAGACCAGCGCAGTAGAAATAGTCCGGCCACGACAACGGCTATACCCGCCAGCGGATATAGCCGCGTCAGCAGGCTTAAACACACCACGGCCAATGCCATTGCGGCGAACAGCGGCCACCAGGAGTTACCCGGCAGGTGAATGATTT
Source organism: Halomonas sp. PA16-9 (assembly GCF_009728585.1). Classification (NCBI taxonomy): domain Bacteria; kingdom Pseudomonadati; phylum Pseudomonadota; class Gammaproteobacteria; order Oceanospirillales; family Halomonadaceae; genus Halomonas; species Halomonas sp. PA16-9. The sequence continues at coordinate 3,187,045 of NZ_CP040451.1, forward strand.
CCGCACTTTGCCCGTTAATGGGTCGGTGCCCCACATCTCCCGCCGGCCATGGGTAGCCACCGCCAAGCTATGTTGCCCTTCTGCCATGGTGCGCGGTAGATCCGGGTCATCCCATAGTGGGTGGCGCGTATCGATCTTTGGCAGGCTGACAAAGTTATAGGCGCTGGGTGGCATACTGTTGGCCCACTCCAGGGTATCCGCGTTCCAGGGATTATGCTTAGCGGGTTTGCCCAAAACGGAAGTGCAGCGCAAAATCCAGCAGCACCATGGCAATCCCCGCCGACATAATAAAGCTACTCATGGATGACAGCAGGTTGAAAATATCCCAGCCCATGCCCGTTTCATAAGAGTAGACCCGCCGCGGCATCCCCAAAAGGCCAGTCCAGTGCATGATCAAGAAAGTGCCATTAAAGCCCAAAAAGGTGAGCCAAAAGCCCCATTTGCCAGGGTTTCAGAAGGCATTCGCCCTGAAAACAGCGGCAGCCAGTAGTAGAGTCCGGCAATCAGCGGGAAGAACATGCCCCCCACCAACACATAGTGCATATGCGCCACCACAAAGTGGGTATCGTGCACCTGCCAGTTAAAGGGCACCAGCGCCAGCATTACTCCAGTCAAACCTCCACACACGAAGATAATCAGGAAGCCCATGATCCATAGCATTGGAAGCTTCATTTTGGGCTTACCCAGCCATAGCGTAGCCAGCCAGACAAACACCTGAATCGCGGTAGGTACCGCCACCAGCATACTGGCCGCGGAGAAGAATGCTTGAGCCAGTTGCGGAATCCCCACGGTAAACATGTGGTGAACCCATAGTCCGAAACTGATAAAGCCTGTCACGGTAATCGCGAAGACCACCCAGCCGTAACCAACGATCGGACGGCCAGCAAACACTGGTATCAGCGTGGAGACAATGCCCGCCGCAGGCAGGAAAATGATGTAAACCTCGGGATGGCCGAACAGCCAAAATAGGTGCTGCCATAGAATCGGATCACCGCCACCGGTCACTTCAAAAAAGGGCATCCCCACTGCGCGCTCAAGCTCCAGTAGAATACTGCCCAGAATCAGCGGCGGGAAACCGACCACGATCATCAGCGCCATGGCAAGGATATACCAGGCAAACAGCGGCATTTTGTGCAGCGCCATGCCCTGAGTGCGTGTACGCAGTATCGAGACCACCAATTCGACCCCGGCAGAGAGCGCGGAGATCTCAACGAAGGTGATCCCTAACAGCCAGAAATCTGAGCCCAAACCCGGTGAATACTCGCTGCCACTAAGCGGGGTATACATAAACCAGCCGCTATTAGGCGCCATCTCCAGAATCAAACTAAACGATAGGATGATACCGCCAAACAGATAGCACCAGTAACCCAGGGATGTTAGCCGTGGGCAGACCAGATCTCGGGCGCCGATCATCTTGGGAATCATATAAATCGCCAACCCTTCCAGCATGGGGATGGCGAACAGAAACATCATCCCGTGCCATGCATGGTGGTGACTTGGCTATAGATATCCGGCGACATAAAGTCTTGATCAGGGAGCGCCAGCTGGGTTCGCACCAGCATGGCTAACAGCCCGCCGAGCAAGAAGAACGCCATCCCGGTCACCATAAAGCGCAGGCCGAGAGTGGTGTGATTCACAATGGTGAGGGCTTTTAAGCCACGCGGATTGCCCCAGATATCGTGCAAGTCACTGTGCAACTGGTTGGGGCCTGCGATGTTATCGCCTTCTGGGGTCGCTTCACGGTTAATGGTGGTCATGGGGTTAGCGTCTCCAGCCAAGCCCCCAGGGACGCCAAGGTGGCCGTCTCAATATCATCGTGGGGCGGCATTTTGTTGCCCGGTTTTAAGCGTTGGTGGTGCTTAAGCCAGTGGGTAACTGCGCCCTCCTTCATGGCTATTATCCCTGCCCCTAGGCTAGTCCGACTGCCAAGATCAGAAAGATCCGGCCCCTCCTCCCCAGAGGATAGTCCCGCTACCGGTGGCAGCTCGCGCAATGGGTCATAAATGCCTCCCTGGCAGGCTCATGCTGCTGATCGTTTGCAGCTAGCGACGATAATGCTTCCGTTTGACGGGCGGCCAGCCAAGCGTCGTACTCGTCACGCCCGACGGCTTCCACATAGAGTTGCATCTGGGCATGTTGGGCGCCGCAGAACTCTGCGCACTGAGCACCAAATACCGCCGGTTCGTCCGCTTCCAAGCGTATTTTGTTCACTCGCCCTGGGATCATATCGATCTTGCCGCCCAGGCGAGGCACCCAGAAAGCGTGAATAACGTCCGCACCAGTAACGTGAAAATCGACTGGCTCACCAGCGGGCATGATGAGCTGATTTGAAGTCACCACCTCTCCCCTTCTGCGCCGGGGTAGCGCACTTCCCACCACCACTGGTGGCCAATCACTTCAATTACCTCCGGCGGTTCTGCCAGGGGCAACGGTAAAAGCCGCTGGCCGGTGGGCACACCAAAGGCCAGTAGTGCGGTAATGCTGGCCACCGGCAGCACAATGCCACCGCCAATAATCCAGCGACGCGCTATTTTTCGCTCCTCGGCAGGCGTACGTACAACCTCCTTGCGCTTGAAGGTATACAGCCAAAAAGCAGTCACCAGCACCAATACCACAGTGCCAAAACTCAGCATTACCCACCAAATCATCGCCACGTCTCGCGCGGCTTGGCCTGCCGGGTCTAGAATAGACTTATCCCCCGCGCAACCGGCTAATAGCAAGCCGACTAACAGCGCTAGCGGTGTGTCAAGTGAGTTGACCCGCTGCTTGGTTAAGCGTTGAATTATCAGCCTCATCCCTTGAATTCCTTTTTCTGCCCACAGGAAGTGATCATGGCAAAGCCTCGCCAGCGCTCGATTAAAAGCCACGCATCTCTCGCCGGCCATCCGCTTCATCCCGTGATGATTCACTTTCCCGTCGCGGCCCTGATGGCGCTGGTGGCAAGCGATATCGGTTTCCTGCTTAGCGGCGACCCATTCTGGTTGCGCGCCAGCTTGTGGCTGGCCGGTGTCGGCGCATTTGGCGGTTGGATTGCCAGCACGGCAGGCATTATTGACCTGGTCACTGTGCCGCGCATTCGCCGCCTGATTACCGGCTGGAGCCACGCTATCGTCGCGGTGGTGATGCTCTCGTTGGCGTCGCTGAACTGGCTGCTGCGCTTCAACGACCCGAGTGCGATTTTGCCTTGGGGGCTGGCCGTATCGCTGCTCACCGCCGCGTTGATCGCTTTGGCAGGCTGGCTGGGTGGGCAGTTGGTGTATGAGCACGCCGTGGGGGTCGACGTTGAGGATTAAAACTAAGCTGTTAAAAGACACGGCGTTAGCTCCAATCCAGTGGCTTAGCTAACACAAGCCCCAACACACCTATAATGCCCGCTAACGCAACACATAGCGCCGTCCAGTTGGCGGGTTTTACCCAGCGGTAGTGGCCCATCTCAAGGCGCAAGATTAACCAGCCAAAGCTGCCATGAGCGGCGACCATGGCCACCACGGCACCCAGCTTTAAGATCAGCCAGCCGCCCAACACACCATGGATGAGAAATAGCAGCGTGCCCGAGGCAATAGCGACTAAAGCGGCCGGGGTAGCGACTGAGTTATAAAAAAACCGCGGCATGGGCGGTGTGCCCTGAGCGAAGCCCGCGTCTTTGCGAAGCTGCAGTGCCTGGCTAAGCAAGGCGGGCAGATAAAGCAGTGAGCCGCACCAGATCACTAGCGCGGCAATGTGAAGCAGTTTAAGCCAAGGCATCGGGGCTTCCTTGCGTTGCGTAAGGCGGGGGCAGATCACCCTAACCTTAGTCAAAGCACCCCTTTATGGCTAGCCGTTCAACTTACCTGGATCTCATAACCAGTGAATTTGCGGAGATTAATGACCCCACTATCAAGGATCAAATACTGCCCTTTGACGCCTTGCAGCACGCCTTCTACCAGGCTGTTTATCAAAGTTATGCGACACCACTTTTTTGGGAAAAACGCTGACGGGGTAGTGAAAATGTTGCGCTGGCTGTTCCAACAAGCGAATGGCGTCCGCACCATGGGTTTCGCGCAGTTGGTGCAACCCATCGGCTAGCAGGGTTAGCAAACGGTCACGCTCGGCACTTAAATCCATGGTTTCGACGTCGCCCTTGAGCATCGCACGCCAATTGGTGCGGTCGGCCACCTGCTCTTTAAACAGCATTTCGACAAAACCGGACTGCTGACGAGTATCCACTTCAAGAATCGGCAGCGCCTGGATCGCGCCTTGATCCAGCCAGCGGGTAGGCATTTGGGTTTTGCGAGTGATGCCGACTTTAAGCCCCGACGAGTTAGCCAAATAGACGATATGGGGCTGGAAGCAGTGCCGCTCGCCCCACTCCGGCTCACGGCAAGTGCCTTGGAAAAAGTGGCAGGTTTCCGGCTTCATAATGCAGGTATCGCACTGGGCTAGCCGCTTGAAGCAGGGGTAACAGTGGCCTTGGGCAAAGCTCTTCTTGGTTGCTCGCCCGCAGTGGGTACAGGCAATTGCTCCCGTCCACCGCAAACTAAGCGGCTCACCGATACGCTCGTTAAGCGCAACACGGTGCTCACCCGCGCGTAAGTGGTAAACCACCGGCTGATCTTGGCGGCCAGGTAGCGCTGCCGCCATTTTGCTTAAACAGCCCTGTACTGAAAAGCCCGGTACTGCCGCTTCAATCACGCGTGGCATCCCGTGCCAAACCCGCCATTTCAGGCGTTACGCCAGCACCGCTAGCCGCTGCACCGCAGGTACGCTGCTCTAAATACCCTACGCGACTCTCTTCCGGCACGTTGTTCTCCACCTCAAAGCGCATGACGGCTTCCAAGCAGAGTTCGGTCTGTTCCGGCGTTAAGCGGCGACCGTCGGGCCATTTGCGCAGCGATACCGCCTGTTTAAGGCTTTCATAAATCGCTGGGGTCATCTGGTTGATCATTTTTTCGAACGTCATTTCGCTCATTGCAGGCCTCTTAACGGTTTTTCAAACGGCGGGATGAATAATACCAGCCTGTGACAAGCCCCACGAGTAGACCGCCCAAATGTGCTTCATTAGCGACATTGCCAAAACCAACGCTGCCCGCCATATCAGTCATGGTGAACACCATCCAGCCGAGCATAAAGACCACCAGCATTTGCGGTACAAAGAAGCCGCTTTGGGGCACCCTGCGTGACATCAACCAAACGTGAGCCAGTAAGGCATATACCACCCCGGACATGCCACCGAATAGCACGGTGCCGGTCGCGTACTGCGCCACATTCGCGCCAACGCCCGCCACAATCAACAGCAGTAACATGGTACGGCTGCCTTGGAGTGCTTCAATCTGACGTCCGAAGTACCACACCCACATCAGGTTAAATATTAAATGCATCCAGCCAAAGTGCAGAAAAGCAGGCGATAAAAAGCGCCATACTTGTCCTGACGTAAGCGTTTGAGACAGATTACCGAAGACCAGCTCACCCCCTGAAATACCTATCGGCACGATGGTTAGAGTGACAATCAACTGGTCACCAAAAACACCAATCAGGGCAAATACCACCAGACTAATGACAATCATCAGCGCCGTTACCGGCACTTGCTTTAGCGATGCCAAGAAGTTGGTCATGGTGCGCGGGCGCTGAGCAGCCTGATGAAGCACCAGGGGTTCGCCCCGCTGCCAGCGCTCTAGCAGTGCTTTAAGTTCGCCAAGCTGGCGTGGGTCGGCTATCCATAGCAGTTGGCCGTCCGCTTCATCGGTAATGCGGTGACCAATGCGGTGGCGCCAGAGTGCCTGGCGAAGTTCACTGGTATCCGCGTGATCGGGCAGAAGCATCACTGGATGCATGACATCCCTCTAATCAAAGCGCTTGCGGCATGCTGACCGCAGCGGGTAGCTATTGAAGACAACTACTGAATGAACCACACGGTTGCCAACAAACAGGCAAAAAAAACCGGCGGTGGGAACCGCCGGAGAATAAAAGCAAGGGATCATTCAAGGGAACACTTACTCAGATGGCCGGCGGCAGGGTTAGTTCAGCCGTTTTGAAAAAAATATGTAATTTTATGTAATAAAAAGAAACAACTGTTAATCAAAGTCGATTTCCCAGGGTTTGGGCAGCGCCCTTTCCTCTTTTGGTACCTTAATCCACACAAAATGGTCGGCATTTAATACTCTCTCACCACTCCAGCGATAAGCCACTAAACGCCCATATTTCACGGCACTGTAATCTAGGCAGGCAATATTATGTGTCGGCAGTGCCGGTATGCCTTCACACCAGTAGTGGCCGATAAACAACGGCGGCTGCTCTGGCCCGTAGTAGCTAAGTTTCTGGCGCTCTTCGTGGGTCAATGCGCGCGTTTCAAGGTCGCCGGGCAAGTTATCCGGTTGAAAGACGACATCACCCCACTGCTGAGGTGCCTGGGCCCAAAAGTGGGCGCGAAAGCTTTGTCTTGTAAAGCCATCGCCAGAGTGTATCGCAATACCTTTGGGTAGTGAGACATGAGGGCCCCGGGTGAGGCGGTCTAAAATTCGAAACGCCTGGGTTTTGGAGTTGGTGGACTCAATCAGAAACTGTGTGTCCATGCAGTAATCAGGGCGGCGCTGTTTCAGCTCTTCAATCAGCGCCTCATCCCAGCAGGCATGCACCACGCGGATACCATCGATTTCCAAGCACAAAGGGATGGTTTTAAACCACGCCAGGGTGTCTTCCCACTCGTTGGTGTAGTCGCGATACTGCTCTAGGGTGTCCTGAATAATACGATTATGCCGCGGCGTATGTTCGCGCAACCAGCGTTTGTGGCTACCTGCAGGCCCAGGATGGGTATACGCCAGGGCGTTATACTCGTGATTACCCATGACGATATACGCTTCGCCCTGCTCGACCATTCGCCGGGCAATGGTCACTGCCAGGCGAATTCTCGGGCCACGATCAATCAAATCACCGAGGAAAATCACTTTGCGACGCGGGTGGCGATAGACGCCGTTGCGCTGGTGGTAACCCAATTTTTCCAGTAGTGAGGCCAGCGTAGCACCGCAGCCGTGGACATCGCCAATGAGGTCGTATCCCTCCATACTCAATCCCCCAACCGATGGCTCCAGCCTAATTTGCTGCGCAGCACTTCGTAAAAATTATGCCCGATGGGGTGCACCAGCTGGATACGCTCAGGCTTGCGGGTAATCACCAGCACATCGTTGGGCTTGGCTACCGCGCGAGTTTGTCCATCGCAGCTGATATGCGGGTAGGACTGGTTGGTTTCGCCAATGTGAATACGTATTTCACTAGCGGCATCGATCACAATGGGGCGACTCGACAGCGTATGCGGGAACATCGGCACCAGCGTCACAACATCCAGTTTGGGGTGCATGATCGGCCCGCCGCCAGAGAGCGCATAGGCCGTAGAACCGGTGGGAGTGGCAACGATCAAGCCATCGCTGCGCTGGCTATACACAAACTGACCATCGATAAACAGCTCAAACTCTATCATGCGCACCGCTTTACCGGGGTGCAGCACGACTTCGTTCAAGGCATCGCCATTACCTACGGCAACGCCATTACGGTAGAGCACAGTATCGAGCAAAAAACGCTGTTCAACCTCAAACTCCCCCGCCAGCACTTCACTGACGCGGGTTTCCAACTCATCTGGGGAGATATCGGTAAGAAACCCCAAGCGGCCCCGATTAACGCCTAAAATCAGCGTACCGCTGCGGCATAGCGCACGCGCCGCGCCAATAGACTGCCATCGCCCCCTACCACAATCACCAAGTCACACAGCTCGCCCAGCATGCGGCGGCTGGCTTCCGGCTGACCATGGTGCGGTATGACAGTAGCGGTGCGATCTTCCACTAATACCGAGTAGTCATGGGCGACTAGGTAGGTTACCAACCGCTGAAGGGAGTCGACCACTTTGTCACTCCCCAGCCGACCAATCAGCCCAATAGTTTTAAAGGTTCTGCTTGATGGATCGCTGGAGGGCGCTGACTTAGCGTCTGCTGATAAGGTGTTGCTCATGGGCCGACTCTCGCTAACATAAGTCGCCATTATGGGGACACCTCAGCTATCGGGCAAATAGGCTTAGCTAACGGCTACCTGACGACGCTGGCACCACCAGTGATTGAGCCATAGGGAGGCGGCCATGATAAGTGCCCCCAACAGCAAACGCGGAATATCCGCATCGCGGTTCCAAATCACTAGATTGACGATTAGCCCCGCCGGCACCAGCGCATTATTCATAATCGCTAAAGTGCCTGCATCTACTTTGGTGGCGCCCTGGTTCCAGGCAAAATAGCCCACGCCAGAAGCCACTAGCCCCAACCATGCGAGCACGCCCCACTGTAGTGACGTGGTAGGCAGTGCTGCGCTGTTACCAAAGAGTAAATAAGCAGGCAGGGCCACGACCATCGCGCCAATAAAGAACCAACCAAACACGTTGTGCCACGCCAGGGTAGGTGGCAAATCAGCGGCTAAACGGCGATAGCCTACCTGACCAAGCGCGAAACAGAGGTTGGCCCCCTGCACAACTAAAAAGCCTGCCCAGAAACCGCTATCAACGCCGTCATAGCGAATCACCCCGCCCCAACGACGGCGAGCAGTGCAGTCACGATATAAATCGGCGTAAAACGCCCAAACAGCAGATCATCCAGTAGCGCGATATAAATAGGCGTGAAGATAGTAAACAGCAGCACTTCAGGTACCGACAGCAGCAGAAAGGATTGATAGAAGAAGGTGTACATTACTCCCAGCTGTATAGCACCTAAGCCCATAAGCGCCAGCCGGTGCTTACCCCGCAGAAGGCTGGGTCTTAAAAAAGGCAGGAAGACCAGGGTAGCAAGCGTTACCCGCAAAAGCACTGCAAAGTAGCTGTCGACCTGGCCCGCCAAGTAGACGCCTATCAGCGAAAATGAGAACGCCCATAGCGCCGTGACGCCTATCAAATAACCCATCGTAAACCCCGACTTGTAAATTAGTTTACCGGGATTATACGCACCTGGATCAGGCTGCCAAGTAGTTAACGTCTGCAAGGGTCTTTAGTTAACGCTGCTGCAACCACCAAAAAGCATACACGACACCGGGCAGCCAGCCCGCTAGGGTTAGCAACACAGCTACCCCTACTCGCTTACGACCACCATCAGTTAGCCCTACCGCCAGCGGCGGCAATAGTAACGCAAGAGCATAGTAGGCGAATTTTAACGCTCCAGGCTCCGGGACAGTTTGTTCCGCTTGCTCTAAGGGCGTCGCTTTAGGCGGCGTGGCTTTGGCAGACGCGGCTTCGGCAGGCGCTGGATCAACGTTAGGCGTCGGAGTGAAGTGCTCCACTGAGCTGGAGGCTGGTTCAGCCGCGGCCTTAGCTGCCCGCTCCTGGGCAAGTCGGTGGGCTTCTTTATCAATTTTTTGCTCTAGGGTTTCAGCCCCTTCTGCCAGGTCATCGTGATAACGCTCCCAATCCTCCCAGTCGTGAGGCGTCCCCGATTTTGGCCGCTGGTGACCGGAACCCCGCGCACGCTCCCAGGCCTTCTCTTCCAAGGTATTTGGCCGGTCAGGGTCGCGGTCGAGCCCTACCCCTTTGCGGTTTAAGTACTCACGTGCATCCATGAGTAGCTCCTTATTTCGTTAACTTGCAGGTCATTTGAGCAGTTAGAAAATTAACAGCTTAGAAAATTCAGTACTTATAGCGTTGAAAAAACACGGCTTGCAGTTAGAACACAGCGGCTTAAATCGCCTACAGTGAAAGTGTTGAAGCTACTTTAGCACTTAGCGACGACTTATCAGTTCGCATAATTTGCGATACCCGATTTGCCATAGCGCTGAATACGATGAGCGAGGAGCGCCCACCATGAATAGAGCAACCCCTAGCATCGTCCGCGATATCATGTCCCGTGATTGCTACCGCGTTTCACCCAACGCCTCGATAACAACCTTGGCCAAGGGGCTGGCACTGCATCGCCTGCCTGGCGCACCGGTTGTGGATGAGAGTGATCGTTTAATCGGCTTTATTTCGGAGCAGGATGTCATGGGACGTGTGCTGGACAGCATTTATCATGACGATGAAGCGCCCCTGGTGAAAGAGATGATGCGCCACGAAGTGCTCAGCGTCTCTCCCAATAAAAGCATTACCGACCTAGCCCAGGAGATGCTAGGCCCTAAACCCAAAGTCTACCCAGTAGTGGAACAGCAGCGTCTAATAGGAATTGTGACACGACGTGATATCCTGGTAGCGCTGCTGGCTATACGTCGCCACTAGCAGAGTGCTTAACGGTTTCAAATCAGGTGTCGAAGAACAGTTGAGCTTTAGACAAAAAAAAGCCGCTACTCAAGAAGTAGCGGAAGCAAGGGATCAAAACAAAGAGCCAGGACAACAACTTTAGCGACTGCTATCGCGATGCTGCCTGTACATACTCAGACACGCTATGAAGTAAAAGTTCGCAAAAAAGTAAAATTTTCGACCCTAGCGGCGCCAAGCGTATAATAACGTAGCTATTTATTAACGGACGACGCCCAGGAGCAGAGCGAATGGCGCTGTATTTATTAGTGTTTGGAGTCTGCTTACTCGTGATTGGTGCGGTAATGCTGGTGCTGATGACGTCAAGCACCCCACGTTACCGTACTGAGCCTAAAGATTTACTGGCGCTGTTTGATAAAGCGCTCAGCAGCCAAGTGAGCGAAACCGAGTGGAACGCGATAATCGGTTACCCTATTCGGCACAACGAGTACTTGGACGGCATCAGACGCCGTGCCGCACACCTGATGGAACAGCACGGCCGCCGTTGGATGGTTGCCCAGGGCAAGCCGTTGCTCAATCAAGAGGGACAGGCAGAGCTTCAGGCCCTTCGCGACCATTTATCCGCCCACACTGCCCTTCGCCAGCAGTAGCTGTTGTGTTTTGAAGGCGTATTGCGGTTCAGGAGACCTAATGCAATTCAGGAGAACTGCATGCCCAGTACCATTCGACAAATACCACTAGCTAGCGCTACACATCACCACACACATGATTTTCATCAGATTGTGATTACGCTATGCGGCTCTTCAGAATTTGAAATTGAAGGCTTGGGTGGGCGAGTAAATGCATTCTCGGGCTGTATCGTGCCCGCTAACCACGAGCACTACTACTCAGGTTACGGCCATAACCGGCAGTTAATTTTCGATCTTCCCGAAGACGCCCCTGCGCTAACCGGTGAGAACCGCGAACTGGTAGCACTATTCGATGCCCCACGCTTTTTTGGCCTGGATAACGCACTGCGCCACTACCTGGAGTTTATGCAGAGCGAACTTGCTCAAGGGTTTGATGCGTCGACTAACTCCTTTCAGCAAGACCGTTTAGCCGCCACGTTACTGGGCTCACTAAAGGCCCGACTAGGCACTGCCGCCAGCAGTACTCAGCAGCGCCTGGATTTGACGCGGATTAACCGTTTTATTCGTCAACATCTCGCTGAAGAGCTCCGCGTCGCTGATCTAGCGCGGCTCGCCTGTCTAAGCGAAGCGCATTTTTCCGACTGCTTCCGCGCTCAAACGGGGCTTTCGCCCTGGCAGTACGTCAAGCGCCAACGTCTACATGCGGCCCGTCAACTGATCCTGCAAAGCCGCTTGCCCCTCACCGATATTGCGATTCAAACCGGCTTTGCCAACCAAAGCGCGCTCTCTCATGCATTTCGCCGCAGTTACGGATTATCGCCGCGGAAATTACGCCAGGCAGATGTACCACCGATCTCGATTAACCCATCAAACGCTGCTTTAGGGTCAGTAGCAGGCCAGTAAAAACTCTACTAAAGTCGTATAAAGGCTACTCTTGCCGCGGAATTGACACGTTTTGCCCTGAAATCAACATACACCAAAGGTAGCTGCACTCTACATTCGCTTATTTGCTTGGGCGAAATGCCCTGTTACCCATTTGTTCTGTTCAGACTTTCGGGGGCTTCAATGCTCAATGCCAACCACATGCGTGACCCTGCCATCTGGCAAACCGATCTCGACACCCTCATGGCGCGCGTTAGCGACCACTACCTAGTGGACGAAAATAGTTACGTCAGTGAACTGATCGAGGTGCTGAATGCCAACCGCGAAGATTTCGCCCGCATTGAAGCCAATACCGCTGCGCTGGTTGAGGACGTCCGTAAGATGGACACGGCTGTCGATACCATCGACGAACTGTTACAGCAGTACAGCCTGGATACCCATGAAGGCCTGATGCTGATGTGCCTTGCGGAAGCTATGCTGCGCATCCCCGATAAAGCCACCGCCGACGCCTTGATCGAGGACAAACTCGGCCCCGCCGATTGGCAGTCTCACCTAGGTAAGAGCGAATCCTGGATGGTCAATGCCTCTACCTGGGGCTTATTGATGACTGGACGTGTGCTGAAAATGGATCACCCTAAGGAGGGTCAGCCCGCCAGCTTTATTAATCGCATGGTCAATCGCATGGGCGAGCCGGTTATTCGCCGTGCCATGTACGAAGCGATGAAGATCATGGGCAAACAGTTTGTACTGGGCCGCGATATCAATGAAGCCCTCAAGCGCTCCAAACCACTGTTCAATAAAGGCTACACCTACTCTTACGATATGCTGGGTGAAGCTGCGCGCACCCGGGACGACGCACAGCGCTATTTTGACGACTACGCACGCGCGATCGAGCAAGTGGGAAAAACCTGCAAAACCTTAAGCGATAAGACCCCGGCGCCGTCGGTCTCCATCAAGCTCTCTGCGCTCCACCCCCGTTATGAGTTTGGCCGCCGCGAGCAGGTGCTAGCTGAGCTGGTCGACACCGTTATCAAGCTAGTGAGCAAGGCGCGCGAGCTGGATGTGGCCGTTACGATTGACGCTGAAGAAGTTGATCGCCTGGAAATTTCCCTGGAAGTCTTCCGCGCGGTTTACGAAAGCGCAGCCGCCAAAGGCTGGGGACACTTTGGCTTGGTTGTCCAAGCTTACTCCAAGCGCGCCCTGCCGGTGCTGCACTACATCAATCGTTTGGCCGACCAGCAGGGGGATGAGATTCCGCTACGCTTGGTCAAAGGCGCCTATTGGGATACTGAAATCAAAGAGTCCCAGCAGCTCGGGGTTGACGGCTACCCGGTGTTTACCCGCAAAGCGGGCACCGATGTTGCCTACCTCGCCTGTGCACAGTTCCTGCTTTCTAACGATACCCGTGGGCGTATTTTCCCTCAGTTCGCGACCCACAACGCTCACACGGTGACGACGATCCTGGAGTTCGCCAACCGCGACAGCCGTCCGTTCGAATTTCAACGCCTACACGGCATGGGTGAAGCCCTTTATGACGCCGCGCTTGAGCGCGCACCGAAAGGCACCTACTGCCGCATTTATGCCCCGGTGGGAGCACATAAAGACCTACTGCCCTACCTGGTTCGTCGCCTGCTTGAGAACGGTGCCAACTCATCGTTTGTTCACCAGTTGGTCGACCCGGATGTACCGGTCAAGTCGCTGTGTCAGCACCCGGTTGAGACCCTGCATCAGCAGAAAAACCTGGCCAATGCGAACATTCCATTGCCCAAAGATATTTACGGCCCTAAACGACGCAACTCTCGCGGGGTCAACCTGAACATTCGCAGCCACTACTACCCGCTGATGGAGAAGATGGCCGCGTTTATGGACAGGCAGTACCCGGCCAAGCCGCTGCTGGCCTTTGATGTTGCCGACGACACGGCTAATACCCATAGCGTCACCAGCCCTTATGACCGCCGCAAAACCGTGGGCAGCGTGCAGTGGACTAGCAAAGAGCAGGCAACCAAGGCCCTGGATGCTGCCTGGGCCGCCTTCCCCCGCTGGGATGCTACGCCCGTGGCTGAACGTGCCGCTATCGTGCGTCGCCTGGGCGATTTGATGGAAGAGCATATGGCGGAACTAATGGCACTCTGCTCCCGGGAAGGTGGCAAGCTACTTACCGATGGCGTCGATGAGATCAGAGAAGCCGTCGACTTCTGCCGCTTCTATGCCATGCGCGCAGAAGAGGACTTTGGCGAAGCGATTGTGCTGCCCGGCCCCACCGGCGAATCCAACCGCTTGATGATGGGCGGCAAAGGCGTATTCGCGGCGATTAGCCCCTGGAACTTTCCAGTGGCAATTTTCTGTGGCCAGATAGTGGCCGCGGCAGTGGCTGGTAACACCGTACTGGCCAAACCGGCGGAGCAGACCTCCATTATTGCCCACCGGGTCATAGAGCTGCTCTACGAAGCCGGTATGCCCCGGGATGTGGTTCAGCTACTGCCCGGCGATGGCCCGACGGTAGGCAGCGTGTTGACCTCCGACTCGCGGATTACCGGCGTGGTCTTTACGGGTGGCACTGACACCGCACAAATTATCAACCGCGCCCTGGCGGCAAGGGAGAACGCCCCGCTGCCCACGTTAATCGCCGAAACCGGCGGCATGAACGCCATGATTGTCGACTCCACTGCCCTGCCCGAGCAGGTCGTGGTGGATGTGGTTCAATCAGCCTTCCAGAGCGCCGGGCAGCGCTGTTCGGCACTGCGCGTATTGTATCTGCAAGACGATGTTGCCGACCGAGTGATCGAAATTCTCAAAGGCGCCATGAACGAGCTACACATTGGCGACCCCCGCGAACTGGGAACCGATGTTGGTCCTGTCATCGACGAAGACGCCCGCAAAGGCCTGCTGGAGCATATCGAAAAACTCAAGGCTGAAAATCGCCTTGTCGCTGAAACGCCAATGGCCGCTGAGCATACCCAGGAGGGTACTTTTGTAGCCCCCGTCGCTTTCACTATCGACAGCATCGATGCGCTGACCCGCGAGCAGTTCGGGCCAATCCTGCATATCGTGCGCTACAAATCTAGCCAGCTTGATAAGGTCATCAACGACATCAACGGTCGCAACTACGGCCTGACGTTTGGCGTGCACAGCCGCAACGAATCGTTTGCCGCTGAAGTCGCCCAGAAAATGCGCGTGGGTAACGTGTACATCAACCGTAATATCATCGGTGCCGTGGTGGGCGTGCAGCCGTTTGGTGGTCAAGGCCTTTCAGGCACTGGCCCAAAAGCCGGCGGCCCTCACTATCTGCAGCGCTTTGTCACCGAGAAAACGATTACTAATAACACCGCCGCCTTAGGCGGGAATGCGTCGCTGTTGGCGCTAGGCGATGAGTGAACTACTCATCAACATCACTAACCTGAACTCCTGAACAGGAAACTATCTCATGGTCGAAAATAATATAGGGATCGTTACATACAAAGGCACCACAGACCTTTCTGTCTTCATCTATAGCGGGCTCACCAGGGCCAATAACATGGATATGAAAAGGGGCTAACAACAACAAGACTGCGCCACTACCGTACTCTTCTCGGTATGCGCACTAACCTGTCGGAGCTAGCTCCGTCCTGAATAATTGGAGAAGTTACATGGCTATAGGTGTTTGGATCAGTCTCATTGCGTACTTTGCGCTAATGGTTGCCATCGGTATTTATGCGATGCGCAAATCCACCTCTTCCTCTGAAGATTACATGCTGGGTGGTCGTACCCTCAGCCCAAAAGTAGCGGCCCTGTCGGCCGGTGCGTCAGATATGAGCGGCTGGTTGCTGCTGGGCTTGCCCGGTGCAATGTTCGTCTCGGGTTTAGGCTCGGCGTGGATCGGTATTGGTTTGCTCGTGGGGGCGTTATTCAACTGGATTCTAGTCGCCCCTCGTCTACGTGAACAGACGGTTCACTACGGCAACGCGATCACCATTCCGGCTTTCCTGGCAAACCGCTTCCCAACGCGGTCAATGTCACTGCGGACAGTCTCCGCTGTCGTCATCGTGATCTTTTTCGCAGTCTATACCGCGTCAGGCCTAGTGGCAGGCGGCAAGCTGTTTGAAAGCGCGTTTACTGGCATTTACAACTTCGGCGATATGAGCAACTACGCCATGGGGGTCATGATCACCCTGGGCGTGGTGCTTATTTATACGGTTGTCGGCGGCTTCCTGGCAGTGAGCATGACGGACTTCGTGCAAGGCTGCATCATGATGCTAGCGTTGGTGATCATGCCAGCGGTGGTGCTGTTTGGCGAAGGTGGCGGCGGCTTATCGCAGGCAACACAGACCCTGAATGAAGTCGATCCCACCCTGCTTTCCTGGACGTCGGGGCTGACCTTTATCGGCTGGCTTTCTGCGGTGACCTGGGGGCTGGGTTATTTCGGACAACCACACATCATCGTGCGCTTCATGGCGATCCGCACACTCAAGGATGTGCCCATTGCCCGCAACATTGGCATGGGCTGGATGCTCATCTCGCTGATTGGTGCCGTTTCTTTGGGCATCTTCGGCCGGGCCTATGCGATCCGCAACGGTATTGATGTCCAAGTGTCATTTTCAACAATTGTTGCGACTAAACAATAATTGCTGCGACAATCTCTATGTTGAGTTTACATAGAGCACGCCCTTGTGACCGTTTCTCTCAAACAATCCAGAACCTTTAGCTTTCAAGATGGCACCCTTAAAGACGAAACTGAGCGCTTGGTCGTTTGGTGGTACGGGCCTATCTTCAAAAATATCCGCTCACAAAGCGTCCCTAAAATTTATGTATTTTTAAGACCTATTGATCAGGAGAACAAATTAGGAGACGTGATTAAGCGAACGACGGTCTTAACGCATGTCGGACTATTGAGAATCGGCTCCGTCTGGGAAAAGGGCGTGAGCAACTCCCGCATCGCATTTGAGGAGAAAACATTCCCTGTTTCGTTCTCTCCGGGCGGCTGGCGGATTGTCTCCTTAGACGACTTGCACAAAGCAGGGCGCAGCCTCTATACCTCCTTTCATGAGGCAAGCTATTTACCGCTGGACAGAAAACACAAATCGTACCTGATTGAATTTGACCTCCCAGATGGCAAACATCTGCTCATCCCTTGCACCGAATTTTTTGCACGCGTTTACGGTCGATCATCTGAAATCAAGCGTGTGCTCGCCACTTACTGTTGGGAGGAGGTCAAAGAACGGCTTTATCGACCGCTTAATGCGCCCCCATCGCCAGGTACCTGGCCTGTCAGATTTACATATCGTGTTCATAGGCACGATGCGATTTTGCTCGCGCACATGCTGTACGACCCCTATGCCGAACAAGCTGCCAGAGATATTTATGCGCAGACTGAAGCCAGCTTCCCCCAAGATAAGATGCTTTTAAAAGTCACTCCATGGTTTCAAGGCAGCGGGGAAATCTCTGTTTCTGGCGTTCCAATTGATGGTGGCAACACATTCCTAGGCTTGCAGATATTAGGCTGTACGCAGCCCGATGGTGCCACGATCCACCGTGAAAGAGAGAAATCAACGACAGTACCAGCCACCGATGGCGACGATGCCCCCTCTCAGTTCCCCTATCATCAGCTTCAAGACATCCCCGATGTCATTGACCTGACGGATGATGACGAGCCCGACCATGGTTCTTCCTGGCTAGACCTTACTGAGGACGAATTCGTTATTTTAGGTAAGCCTCGCGCCGTCTTGGATAAACGATATACCCGAAAAAACGTGCCCGATACACGAGGCGTCCCCGTTCCGGGTGACGAAACCATTTTCTCCACTGGGGAGCCACATGGGTCAGGGAAGGGAGTGGGACAAGCGTCTATTCATGCTCCTATTACACTGGAATCACAGGGCTTTCTACGTGATATGTGGAATGCGCTTCTCTATTTACAATCGGCCTATCCCGCAACGATTCGTGGCGTTAGCTGGTTTACCTTTGAAGACGGATTCAGCACTTCTCCTGACCCTCGGTTAATCAGCCTCGAACCTTTCGAAATAGACGAGGAGGTGGAAACGTCAGTCGCTAATTGGGTTTACATTGATACTCAGACCAAGGTACCTCGCGGGGTGCTCGTCGTTCGGGTGCATGTGTTAGATCAAACGCTCTATCTCATGGAGATCCAACGACGCCCTCCAAAACCCAGAGCTGGCGGTAGCGAGGAGGCATCCAAGCCTCCTTCCTATAAAGGTTTAGTCTTCACGCTGAGCCACCAAGGCAGCTTCGAGCAGTGGTTACGCCAAGTGCTGTCTAACGTGCGGCACGTAGAAGGTGTTGTCCAAAAACTAGTTGGTCACTGCCCAGGATTCGCCGATACGTTCAAGCACCCTAAATCCAAAAAGGAACAGATACCCTGCGAAGCCTCTGTGTTAAATGCTTTTAGCAAGGTCAGTATTGGTCGCAGTGACTTAGCATAGGTACTATTTGCCACCTTTATGAGTAGCGGTGTCTGTTTTGTCGGTAAGAGCAACCTGTACACCCCGTGTGCAGGTTGCTCTTCTGACGAAGAGCCGATACGGCCATCCCTTCAGTGGCGGGCGAGGATCTTCGCTGCGATGGGCGAAGTGATCATTTGAATCACGGCAAAAAAAGCGGCTGGAATTGCGATCTCTGATGGCAAGCCAGAAGCAGCGACAAACGCTGCAGCGATGCTGAATTCCTTTTTACTGACCGTGAAAAGATAGGTAATCACCTCTTTGCGATCAGAGGTGAGTAACCGTGAGGACATACCTACCAGGTACCCAATCAAATTGAGGCACAGGGCCGCGCCCGCAATCACAAACGCATACCAGCCATAGCCAATGATCGTGGTGGCATTCGGCCCGACCACGGCGAGTAGGATCAGCAGATACAGAATCGACCCTATCCCTGCATACGCTGAATCATGCCGTGCAAAGAAAGCCGAGAACCTTGTACGCAAGCTGACCCCAATCACGGTAGGAAGAAGCACGATTAGTGTTAATTCAAGAATAATTGATCCAAGCGGCACGTCTAACTGAAGGCCGGTGAGCCATAAAAACAGGAAGGGAACAATAAACGGACATAACGCGGTGTTGACTGCGTTGAAAACAGCGGCAAGCGCCACATTGCCTTTCGCCATCAGTACCAAAAGAGGAGAAGACACATCTGTCGGCAGCGTGCCGAGCAAGGTTTGGCCAGCAGCCAGCGGGCCGCTTCCAAAAAATAGACGGCCCGTTAGCCACCCGGCAATCGACATAGGCCCATAGACCAGCCCCAATGCCAACAACTGCCGTGACGGCTTTCGGAACACGATGCGCACTGCATGCGCATCGAATGTGAGGCTGATAATCAACATCAGTAATGCCAGTAATGGCCCAATCGCGAACTTAAGCATTATTCCGGTGGCCGGAAAGAGTAAGCCTCCCCCCGCGACGACGATTACAAACCAGACAAGGTGCGCCTCGACAAAATAAATGAATCTACCCATGGTGGATTGGACGTTACCGGTTGAAGTGGATTGAGCCCCGCACCTAAAACATGATCACCTTCGGCCCAGCACACAAAGGCTCCTTGGTAGCTAGGGACGTGCTTCCCAATCCAGCGATGCAAATAGATAATGCTCAAGGGTTGAAGCTTTAGTTGCTAGAGGTTTTATAGTACCAAGAACAGATAATTCGAGAGAAGGTAACAGATGGGACATCATCATGATCATCCCCACATTGATCCTGCCTCTGGCGACCGGCGCGTCAGCATCTCCATTTGGGCCAATGGGCTCTTAACCATCGCTCAAATCGTCGGTGGCATTATGGCGGGGAGCCTATCGCTGATCGCTGATGCGTTACATAACTTTTCTGACATGGCAGCATTAGTCATTGCCTTTGCTGCTCGTAAAATCGCCAGACGGCCTGCCGATGCGCATATGACCTTTGGCTATGGCCGCATCGAGATAGTGGCAGCACTCATCAATTACACCACCCTCATTATTGTCGGTGTCTACCTGATTTACGAAGGCGCTATGCGGATGGTCGATCCCCCTGAGATAGAGGGATGGACGATCGTGATTATTGGTGGCGTCGCGCTCGTCGTCGATGCCCTTACCGCCATGCTCACGTGGTCAATGCAAAAAGAGAGTGTCAATATCCGCGCCCTTTTTCTGCATAACTTATCGGATGCGTTTGCCTCCATCGCCGTGATTATCGGTGGTTCGCTTATTTTACTGTACGACATGCGCTGGGTGGACCCCGCGATCACGATAGGGATTGCGCTATATATTCTTTACCTAGCCTTCTCTGAAATTGGCGGCCCTATCCGTACGCTAATGCTGGGATCTCCCCCGGACATTGACGGCAGGCAGTCGTTGAGACCGTACGAGATATCGAGGGAGTCCAGGATATTCACCATGTGCATCTATGGCAGATGCAGGAAAACATGGCAGCCCTTGACTGCCACGTGGTTCTGACAGAAACCGGCTGGCAGCAGCTTGAATCCGTCAAAGCAGAGATCAAGGAGCAGCTTAAAATGCGCTTCAGTATTGCTCATTCCAGCCTAGAGTTTGAGCATAGTGACCACGCGCATCAAAATGCCAATCTATATGGGCACGAGTGATAGACCGAGGCCGACTCCCGGCTCAGGTAGGTAGCGAGCGGCTTACTCCCATAGCGATTGGCTTATTTTTCAACCCTACTTTTCCACCCCATCGTTGAGAAAGAGAGAGAACATGTTCAAAAAAGCGTCTTTTATATTGGCCGGTACGTTAATGCTGACCGCTGCGATCGTCGCCGTATCGAAACCTGCCCTCTTAGATATGCAAGCTCAGGCAGCAAAGGAGAGCAGTGTCCAGACAGAGGACTCCTTGGTGCGCTCACACTCCCCCATCTTGGGACGAGAAGACGCGCCGGTGACGATTGTGGAATTCTTCGATCCGGCTTGCGAAGCCTGCCGTGCTTTCTATCCCCTGACAAAAAGTATTCTGGAAACCTACCCAGAAAAAGTGCGGCTCATCGTGCGCTACACTCCTTTCCACGGCGACGTATCTGATAAGGCCATTCGGGTATTAGAAGTTGCTCGTCGTCAGGGCGTCTTTGAACCGGTACTGGAGAGGCTGCTGGCTCGCCAGGATCAATGGGCTTCACATGGCAGTTTTGATGAATCCGCTATCCTCGATATCGCGAGCCAAGGAGGCCTTGATTTAGCGGCTGCCGAAGAGCAACTGACTTCTGCTGAGGTGCAGGCGGTGATTGACCAAGACATGGCGGATGTCAGAGCCAATCAGATTCGCCAAACACCTACCTTTTTTGTCAATGGCGAGCCTTTAGACCCCTTTGGTATGCAAGAGCTGATTGATGCCGTTGAGAGTGAAGTAGCGGAGATCTCTGGGGAAGAGGATGGCCAGTGATGCAGCGCTGGTGGTTACTAGGCTTTGTGGGCTTTTACCCCTTGCTAGCCGAAGCCAATTGGCAAACGCATCTGTCATTGCCTCCGTCTGAACTTAGCCCTGTCAAGTTACAGGCGGCTAGCGAGCAAGAAGGCACATTACCGCTCGATAGCGTTGATACCCTAACCTTTGGGCGTGATGTCGTCATTGATACCACCCTCTACGAGGCCTTGGCAGCAGAAGGTGTCCCAACGCGTTTCGCCACTAAACTGGAAACACTGCTCAGCGAGTTTATCGCAGCGCCGCTGGAGTTTTCTGGCAGTGAACGTATTCAATTAGTGTGGGAGGAAGATCGACGCCAGGACGGCGCCCGTGTTGGGCCACCACGCCTCAGTTATGCCGCTCTGCCTGATCAGGCAGAGCCCTTGGAGGTCATATGGCCGGTCACCCAAAAGGGGGACGTAGCTCTTTTCAAAAGCGACACCCTGCTAGGCACGTTGCGGTTGCCCGTGCTTAGTGCCCGCTTAACGTCTCGCTTTGGGAATCGGCGACATCCTGTGTATGGAGGGATGCGTCCTCATAATGGAATTGACTTGGCTGCGCCGACAGGAACGCCGGTCATTGCCACCGCACCTGGGCGCGTATTCTTTATGGGTCGCCAAGGGGGATATGGGCAGGTGATCGAGGTGGAGCACGACACAGGGGCCATTAGTCGCTACACACACCTTAGCCGATTCTCCCCACAGCTAGTGGTTGGGGATTTAGTCAATGCGGGAGAGTCGCTCGGAGAGGTAGGTTCCTCCGGGGTCGCCACGGGCCCCAACCTGCATTACGAAGTGAGAGTCAATAACCAGCCTGTTGATCCCCTTGGTCAAGGTCAACGCATCATGTTGGGTGAGCAGCCGACTCAAGGTGAATATCAAGCGTCACTTTACGAGGCAAGAGATCGCTTGGAACAAGCTATCGGCACGGCGTCCATTTATGACTTGATCTCGTTTAACGAGCCGTAACCACCCGTGCTTAGCAACGTTGCATGGATTGTTAGTAACGTGAACGTGTGCTTGCCTCGTTATGGAACCCTAGCGCTGTGATCACTCATCTACCACAAGACAGGTAATCGGTATGGAAGAGGTTTCTCTCGTCACAATGGGGGTATTGGGAAGCCTTGCCGCGGGCTTGATGACGGCTGTCGGGGCGCTTCCTATCTTGTTTACCAAAAGACCGAATCGTGGTGTTCGCGATTTAGCGTTGGGGTTCGCCGCTGGCGTCATGCTAGCGGCCTCTTTCTTCTCACTGATCATACCCTCCTTAGAAGCCTCGGAGCTGCGTTACGGAGGTAGCGTGGTACCTGCTGCCATTGCCTGTGCGGCCATCTTGCTAGGGATTGGAATGGTCGCACTACTGAACGAACTCTTACCTCATGAGCACTTCGAACAGGGGCGAGAAGGGCCAGAGGCTGCCTCACTACGTCGTATCTGGTTGTTTATTATTGCCATTACGATACACAACCTGCCAGAAGGGCTAGCCGTTGGCGTGGCCTTCGGCGCAGGGGGAAGCGAAGGAGGCATTCCACTAGCGATTGGCATTGGACTTCAGAATGCCCCAGAAGGACTGGCCGTAGCAGTATCACTGCTAGGCGTGGGCTATTCACGTTGGCGGTCATGGACGATTGCCGCCCTTACGGGGCTTGTTGAGCCGTTGGGTGGCTTATTAGGCGCTGGAGTCATCAGCATGTCACAAGCGCTACTGCCCTGGGGGTTGGCCTTTGCAGCGGGGGCGATGTTGTATGTGATCAGTCATGAGATTATTCCCGAAACTCATCGAAGCGGGCACCAAAAAAAGGCCACGCTGGGCCTCTCCATCGGATTGGTACTCATGCTGTTTTTGGATGTTTCGCTGGGCTGACCATTGGGCGTGGGGCGTAGCGTTAGTGCTAACCCAAGTCGAGAGCCCCTCCGTGCGATTTTTCAGTGATACAGAGTTGATGATCACTGATGACCTCAATGATTCGGCAGCTTTCCACTTTACCACCGGCACACTGCGTGACCATCCGTTGAAGCTCCTCACGCAGTATGGACAGTCGTTGAAGGCGGGACTCCACTTTCTTTAGGTGATGCGTGGCGATGGCATCGACTTCTTGGCAAGGCATATCAGGTTGATCTGACATGGCCAAAAGCTCTCGCACTGACTCCACCGAAAAGCCAAAGTCACGGGCATGACGAATAAAGGTCAAGCGCCGCACAGCGTCGTCTCCATAGCGGCGCTGCCCCCCACCGGTTCGTGTCGCATCGCGCAACAGCCCAATACGCTCGTAATAGCGAACCGTTTCAGGTTTGCAATCGGCTCGTCGTGCTAACTCACCAATGCTGATACTTTGGCCGATCATCGACATGGTAAAACTCCTTAGGCAGGGCTTGAAGCTGTAGTTGCACAAGGTTTACACTTAAAAACCATAGCCCATTGGCAGGAGAGGCACCATGAAAACATCAACGCCGACAACAGCGCCTACCACCTTGACGCTGCGTGTTGAAGGCATGGACTGCGGCGGTTGTGAGCGCAAGGTTGTATCGGCGCTAGAGCGACTGGAAGGCATTGAGGAAGTCACGGCAAGCTCGGTCACGGGATCAGTGAAGATTCACCACCACGATCACGGGGCCCCCTCGCGAAAGACCATTGAGGGCATCCTGAACGAACTAGGCTATCAAGTGGCTTCCCATGATGGCCAAACACGCGCACCTGGTGCTTCATCCTCTTGGTGGCAAACCGCTAAAGGGCGCTTGGTCATTATCACAGGCAATTTGCTGATCGTAGCCTTCGCGCTTCGTTTAGCATGGCCTGCGCTGGGTAATATGCCTTTCATTTTGGCCACGCTAGTCGGCTTAATACCCATTGCGCAGAGTGCCTGGGGCGCCCTCAAAATGCGCAATCCCTTTACCATAGAGATGCTGATGTGCATCGCTGCGCTTGGCGCATTGGCCATCAATGCTGCCGCTGAAGCTGCGATGGTCGTGTTCTTGTTCGCCGTAGGTGAGCTACTCGAAGGGGTAGCTGCTTCACGAGCGCGCCGCAGTATCTCAGCCTTGGCAAATTTAACACCCTCAACGGCGAGGCTGATGGACAATGGCCATCTGCGTGACGTCTCGGCGGAGTCACTTAAACCCGGGCAGCGTGTGCTGGTGCGGCCCGGTGATCGCGTACCCTGCGATGGACGCATCCTGGTGGGCACCTCCGACATTGACGAGTCGCCGGTAAACGGCGAGTCCATACCCCGTTCGCGAGCGCCTGGTGATGACATTTTTGCTGGCACAGTGAATCTTGATGCCGCCCTGGAGGTGGAGGTAACACGAGGCGCTGATGACAATACGATCGCACGCGTTATTCGTCTGGTTGAAGAAGCACAGGCCGCCAAGGCACCGATAGCACGCTTTATTGATCGTTTTGCGTATTACTATATGCCCGCCGTCGTCTTACTCGCCCTACTGATGGCGATAGTGCCACCGCTGGTATCGACCATGGCATGGTCGGAGTCGATTTACCGTGCGTTAGCATTGCTGTTAATCGCATGCCCCTGCGCGTTAGTCATTTCCACCCCAGCCGCCATCGCCGCCGGTCTCTCGGCGGGAGCTCGGCGCGGACTACTGATCAAAGGGGGAGCCGTTCTTGAACAGTTAGGTAAGCTTCGCTTGGTGGCATTAGATAAAACGGGCACCCTCACTGCGGGTACCCCAAGAGTCACAGATGTGGAGTCTTGGATTGCTGAGGAAGACGATAACAGCGTATTGCGGCTCGCCGCCGCAATAGAGCGGGATTCCAGTCACCCTATCGCCACGGCTATCGTTGAGCATGCCCGACAGTCGGGCATCAACCTCCCCACCGTCACCGGCGGCCGCGCTCTGGCGGGGCGCGGTGTTTCCGGCCAGGTGGAGGGTCGCGAGCTGAGCTTAATGACGCCTCGTCACCTTCACGAGAAAGTCATCCTTGAGGAAAGTCTCAGTGCTCGGATTGTCGCGTTAGAAGAAGCCGGTAAGAGCCTCGCTCTCCTCGTCGAAGGCGAGCGTTTACTGGGCTTGATCGCGGTTCGCGATGAGCCACGCGAAGATGCCATTGAAGGCCTAGCGGCGCTATCCCGTTTGGGCGTACAGGCGGTCATGCTCAGCGGTGATAATGCCCGCACCGTCGCTGCCACGGGGGGTCGCTTAGGCATTGAAGCGTACGGCGAACTAATGCCTGAAGACAAGGCAGCGTATGTTCGAGACTGGCAAGCGGCTGGCCGTGGCCCCATCGGTAAAGTAGGCGATGGCATCAACGATGCACCGGCACTCGCGGCAGCCGATGTGGGTATCGCGATGGGGGGCGGCACGGATGTGGCGTTGGAAACCGCCGATGCAGCCTTGCTCAAGAACCGCGTTACCGGCATCGCTGAGCTGATAGACCTCTCTCGTGCCACACTGCGCAATGTGAAAACCAACGTTGTTCTCGCCCTTGGCTTAAAAGCCATTTTCCTAGTTACAACGGCGCTGGGTATTACCGGCATGTGGATTGCGGTGATGGCCGATACCGGTGCTACCGTCCTGGTGACGTTGAACGCCATGCGACTGCTGGGTTACCGCTTTTCGCCCAGTACCGCAATGACAGGCCTGTCACAAGGAAAAACAACGTCATGAGAACAGCGCCAAACGATAGCCCTTCACGACGTTGGCCATGGTTCACATTTGCTTGCGTATTGGCTCTAGCCGATCAACTGGTCAAAGAAATCGTGCACGCCCAGATGTCGTTTGGCCAAGTCATTCCGCTAACGCCGTTTTTTAACTGGGTTTATACCGGGAACACAGGAGCCGCTTTCAGCTTTCTCGCAGAAGCAGGGGGTTGGCAGCGCTACCTCTTTCTTGGTTTAGCGTTGGTGGTGGTCGTCGTATTGGTTGTGCAGCTATGCAAACCCCTGTCGCGCTTGGAGGCCTGTGCGTACAGCCTGATTCTTGGCGGCGCGCTCGGTAATACTGTTGATCGCTTAGCGCGAGGGTACGTCGTCGACTATCTGGACATTTACTGGGGCGAATGGCATTGGCCCGCCTTTAACATGGCCGATATCGCTCTGTTTGCAGGTGTATTGATGTTCGCAGTGGCGTTATGGCGTGAAAGTCCTGCTTTTAAGCGCTCTGAGTAACGCTATGGATGTGGTCGATAAAGATAAAGAATATACGCTTTTTGCTGGGCGCTCCTCACCAATAGTCGATTGCGTTGTAGCGCTCGCCGCTGGGGTAATGACCACCTTGAGTGCCGCCCCCTTTTCCCTATGGTGGCTTGGCCCAGTGGCCGTGGCACTGGTCTATTGGAAGATACAGTCGCTAACGCCCGCCATGGCCACCCTGCGTGGGTGGTGCTATGGGGTAGGCCTGTTCGGTTCTGGCACATCATGGGTCTTCGTTGCTATTCACGATTTCAGTGGCACCGGGGCCTTGGTGGCGATGCTCCTCACCACTCTTTTTGTCAGCGCCCTGGCGCTCTTCTTTGCAATCCCCTTTGGGCTCTATCGGCGCATCACGGGGCCACGGTTAGCCTGTCTTAGCTTTGCCGGTATGTGGGTGGTGAGCGAATGGCTACGCACCTGGTTGCTCACCGGCTTTCCCTGGTTATTGCTGGGCACCTCTCAGGTAGATTCTCCACTAGCCCCATGGGCGCCCGTTGGTGGTGTGTACTTGCTGTCACTCATGACCGCGCTGACAGGTACGTTAGGGGTAGAGGTACTGCGTCGCCGCTGGGGTTTCCTTGTCCCAATGGCCGCCTTGTGGATCGTTCCATTCCTATTGCCCGCCCAATGGACAACCCCGGCTGGCAAGCCCATCCGGGTGGCATTGCTGCAAGGGAATCTTGACCAGCGCATTAAGTGGACTGCCCAAGGGCAGCGCGAGGCGATCAGTATCTACACGGCGATGACACGGGAGCAAGCAAGGGATATCGATCTCATCGTTTGGCCCGAGGCAGCCCTTCCCATGCTTGAGCAGGAAGCACAGCAAATACTTGAGCAAGTAGCGTCCGACCTGGGGCCTGACACCGCCTTGTTGACCGGCATTTTGCAACGCGACAGTGAAGGGCGCTCTTATAACAGCGTCATAGGGCTAAATGATGTGCAGGGCGAATACCAGAAGGCGCACTTGGTGCCCTTTGGCGAGTATTTGCCATTCCAAAGTCTCCTCGCTGGCACCCTTGCTTTTTTCGACTTGCCAGTACCTCGCCTGACCCCAGGGACAGGCGAACAGGCTCCGTTACACGTGGCTGGAGCCACCATTGGCAATGCCATTTGTTACGAAATCATTTTTGCCGACCATGTCGCCCAACAGGCGCGTAATGCCGAGCTGCTATTAACGGTTTCCAACGATACGTGGTTTGGGCGCTCCATTGGCCCACACCAACATCTTCAAATGGCGCGTCTACGTGCCTTAGAAAATGGTCGTCACCTACTTCGAGCTACCAGTAATGGCGTGACGGCCATCATCGATTCACAAGGCCACGTCACAGCCCGTGCCCCACAGTTTGAACCGGCCAGTTTAACTGGCGAGGTGACCCCGATGCAGGGCCTAACTCCTTTCACACGCACCGGTAGTGGCCCCGCTTGGATACTCGCTGCGGTGCTGACACTGCTCGGGTTACAACTGAACTTATCTCGATCAAAAAACGACGCATTAGATGAAAAAGGAACCTAGCGATGCTCTTGGCAAAGAACGCAGCAATACTTAAGAGATTCCTCCCATGGCCAATGCAGATCGGCTTCATCGTGAGTGTGATGGTTTCGTTTCTGGCATGGCTCCCTGTCGCCATGGCGGCACAACCTTCCACTGCCCAGGAGACGGAATGGCCCAAAGGGCATTACCCGCTACCAGAGGAAGGTAATATTATCGGAGAGGCTGACACCTTTATCGTAAAGGATTACGACGATACCTTGATAGATATTGCCAGGCGTCACAACCTTGGCTATTTGGAGATGATCCGTGCAAACCCAGAGGTTAGCATCTGGGTTCCAGGGGTGGGCACGGAAGTGACTATTCCGGGACGTTTTATTCTGCCGAATGTGGAGCGTACTGGGATCGTCATCAATATCGCCGAGCTGCGGCTTTACTACTACCCAGATGTCAAAAACGGTGAGACACCGCGTGTTGAGACCTATCCTATTGGCATTGGTCGCGAAGGGTTTGATACTCCTCTAGGCGTGACCGAGACCACCATGAACATTAAAAACCCCGCGTGGTACCCGCCTGAGTCGGTAAAACGCGAAGCGGAAGCACGCGGTGAAACCGCGCCCAGCGTTGTGCCACCCGGCCCCGATAACCCGCTAGGAGACCATGCCATCATCCTAGGCTTCGATGGCTATTTGATTCACGGCACCAACCAGCCCGATGGCATTGGCATGCGCGCAAGCCGAGGTTGTATCCGCATGTTACCCAAAGACATCGAATCTATATTTGACCGCATTCCACCCGGCACCAAGTCAACATCATCAATCAGCCGATCAAGATAGGTTGGGAAGGCGGTCAGCCGCTGATTCAAGCCTTTCCGCCGCTTGGAGAAGAAGAGCACAGTATGACCGCACTCACAGAGACCATGACACGCCTTAACCAATACAATGTCGATAACGTAAACCTCGATTACGAGCAGCTCAGCGATGTCCTGTCACTCTCTAACGGGCTTATAACCCCACTACATCCAAAGCAGGAACAGGAGCCACAGCGCCACAGCCCAGAAGAGAAGGCTATCAAGGGCATTTATGAAGACCTGGTTTTGACGTCATCTCAACGGTCATGACACGCCTTTTGGCACCCCGTTGAGCCCTGGCATATAGGTAGAGAGCCATAGCCCCGTCCAAACGGCGGGGCGACATTCGCCTACAGAGTCGCGGGGCCCTCCAAGTGACTGCGCGCTATCAGTGTCTTAGCACTCAATATCCAGAGGCAGCCAGTAGGTAACGCCACCCACTACCACCTGTATCCCGTCTGTCGTCCGCTCTACGGTCTGTTGTCGAAGCATTTTCTGCGTTAATTTTGTGTCATGGAAATACTCCATGGCAGCAACGATCCATGCCTCCCTCCAGGCCTCTCCTTGATCAGCACACCGGGCCATCGTCATCAGGGTGCGGGCTAGTGTTTCTTTTCGCCGCTTTCTTGCCCGTTTTACATCCACCCGAGGAGCCAACGTGGTGGCATGTTGGCGATTTAAGAAATTAGTAAACCCCGTGACCGAGGCTGCTTGTCCGGGCACCGCCTGCAAATAGTTGTCCACATCGCCCTGTTGAGGCAGTCGCTGCCCCTCCCGGTCAGTAGCGAGTAGCAATGCGGCTGCCGCTCTTAGTGCAAGTCGTGCGGAGGTGTGGGACGTTTGCCCGCCTCTATACGGGTTTCCAATTGCTGCCAATAAGCATGCAGCGCTTTTTCTGATAAAGAAGCGGACGGCATAGACCTGAGACACGCTTTGATACGTCGTTTCTCTGAGTCGATCTTCTTTGCTTGGTGATCCGGCTCTACCCCTTGCTCTTCATGCAGCCATCGCATAGGAAGTCTTACACGCCGCAACCCCTCCGCACCGAAGTGATGAAGCAGCTCCGAATAGCTCGGTATCCGTGACCATGCCTGGTCGATCTCAAGGAAGAACGAGAAGAAATGATTGATCTTGAGGGCAGCCTTATGCGGCCCTGTGGTACGAATCAGCCATTCACCAAATTCCCCAAAGGCCTCACGTAACGCTTTGGTGGTGATACCGGCTTGGCCAATGATGATCCGCTTACGACATGTGCGCGTCCAATAGCAGGGCTCACAGGCATCGCCTCGACCCGCTGGCATGGGATTACCACACAATGGACAGGCAATTTCCCCTTGCTCATTACAGGCTTTGCACAATGCGTCACCGCTGGATGTCATGACCAATAAGCGATGTCGACGACATGCAGAACAGGTACCGTGGTCTGCTGTCGAACAGCGTGGACATAAGCGATGATCATGCCCCATACGCGCCACTCGGGTAAGACGTTGAGATGCTTTCCCACACGCCTCGCAGGGCTCTGGTTCTTTGAAATAGGGAGCGCAGGCGATACAGACAGGGCCGTAGGGAGTGACCTTGCCGATGTTGTAGTCTGAACGGGCTTTTCCACATCGTGCACACGGTTTGTCGACGTTGCACTGACGACAGACGGCGTCTGGGTCATTCTTAGGCAGACGGGCTAACTCACCACATCGTGGGCACATTCGCCGCTTAAACACACGAGCATAGCAAGTTGAACAGTAACCATGCCCTTTATGGCGTCGCCACAATTTGGAGACTTCTCGACCAC
The DNA here is from genome assembly GCF_009728585.1 of Halomonas sp. PA16-9. Taxonomy (NCBI): domain Bacteria; kingdom Pseudomonadati; phylum Pseudomonadota; class Gammaproteobacteria; order Oceanospirillales; family Halomonadaceae; genus Halomonas; species Halomonas sp. PA16-9. The sequence continues at coordinate 3,217,389 of NZ_CP040451.1, forward strand.
ACTCATCGCAGTCGACCGTTTTGTGTTGCTTCAAGAGGTTGGCTCCGCTTTCATTCTCCGTTTTAAGCGCGCCCATGAGGCTCTCACTGCGCGTTCCGACATGGGGCGATGAGCCGGTAGAGCACGGCGGCGATGCGGCCCATGGGGGTGATGAGATAACCGCGATAACAACGGCAACAACATAACGGGGGGTGACTTTCGGGGATCATGAAGCGCGCTCGTTTTGACATTACAAGCGACCAGAGCGCTAAACGTTTCTTCAAGGCCAATACTGAGCAAGCGTTCCAACGCTACCAATAAGGCACTACGCTCGCTGACAGCCAGCAGCTCAAACGCCAGGCCAGACACAGGCATTCGGCAATCCGTAACCGAAATGCCCAATGAAAGAAGCGCATCGGCCAGGGGTGACACAGGCCGCCGACTTGCACGCCGTATAACGCCAATAAAAAAGGCCACCATAGAAAACCAATCGGCGGGTGCGATAGAGGCCTGCCTAAACGTCACCTTATCCTGTTCTAACACACGATCAGCCATCACTTGAACACTGAACGCTTCAGGTAAAGGCGACGTGCATACCGCCTTTCTAAAATCGTTATGACACCGGCTGCACTGAGCTAAATGTTGACCTTCCGCTGACAAGCGATGGGGCTCTATAGGGGCCTTGCATACCGGGCACTCGTCTACCAACTGCACCCCATGAGAGCGACACCCAGTGTGCCAAGCGAATCGCCAGTGTCGGCGTAAGTACGGGGTCGAGTCCTCTCCCAAGCACAACGTACATACCTGTTGTCCTCCATGGCGATTTCGATTTCGGCTGCCGAGTGCCAACAACCAGGGCCAAGTACGCGTTTCGGGTAATGAGTAACCGGCCACTTTCTCACAATCGTCCCGCATCCCAGCTTTCTGAAACTCAGCGGAAGATATCCCCGATGCATTGGCTAATGGGCGCATTCTGACGAGGGGAATTTCCCTGTCAATATCTCTCGTCCATATACGCCATGTTGGCCAGATAGCCCCAGTGAGCGACAAGGGATCACACCCCTGTCTCAACGCCGCCCGTACCAGCCATGAAGAAAGCGACTCTTCAGGCAACAGAGGCACACTCAGCGCCCAGGGCATTACAGCATCACTTCCCTAATGCCACGGGTAGGTCGCACCCATGATTTACTCTGAATAATTTTCTCATCGATGCGCTCAGCCCCGGACAAAATAGCGGCATTGGCACACTCAATCAGCAGCCGGTGCAGGTCGCCAAAATTGCCGCCAGAGATCGCGTGGAGCTGGGTCGCCAATTGGGGCTCATGCAGTTGGGAAGGATGTTTGAGAGGTAATATCTTCTCAAAGCCAGCGAGCAGCTTCTGAAACTCCTGATTGAGCTCCCACTTTGGTAACGCGACCACATCAAAGCGACTCGCATGCTGTGGGTCTGAATGCAGCACACGCACAGCGTCTTGCGTCCCCACACCAACGATGGGAATCATTAGCTCATTGCATAAAAGCTTAATGGCATTCATCGTTTCGCGCTGCTTAACAGCACCACCGGTTAACAGAGAGTGAAACTCATCGATGATCAGTAAGCGCGTATGGCAAGCACGCAGTTGATGAATCACCTGGTAGCGCAGCTTGGGAACAGGATCTGTAGGCCGGTAGGGAGCCCAGAAACTCTCTAGCACTGCGATATACAGACTTTTCTCATCGGCACTCGGGGGAGCCTGAGTGACAACAACAGGCTTCACGGGCTCTACGTCTTCATTCACGTAGCCTTCACCGTACTGCTTACGAAACCGTTGAACGATGGTTGTCTTTCCGTTGTTGGAGTCACCCACGAGCAAGAGGTTAGGCATACGAGGACGACTGGGCTTCTCCATCAACCCACGCATGACCTCAATGACACGATTGGCCAATGGATAGCCCAACCAGCGCGGTTGATCCATAAACTCCATTCGCTCTTTAGCGGACAGCCCCAAGACGTGACGAAGATCAGGATGAAGGTGTGTGCTCATGCTATGTCCCAGTTCACATCGATATCACCCGTTAAAAGACCGTCCCCTTGAGCGGGTGTCTCTTTAGGGGCCGCAGTTGAGGGCGCATGTAAAAGGGGATCTGCAGGCGTCACCTTCTTCTCATGCTCTTTACGTCGTTGTGCCTGACGGCGACTTCGCTTAGTACGTGCTTGCGACTCCTCCACATGGGTTCGCAGCTCACTAATAGCGCGTAGAATTTCAGTCTCATTGACCGAGTTTCTTCCTTCCTGCCGAAGGCGCGCTTTAGCTTGGGCATACTCCCAAACACTCATCGAGGGGAGGGCAAGATTGGCAAAGGGCACGCGAAAATAGTGCCCGAGCTCCGGGTCTTTGAACCAAATGACACTAATGTCGCGAGGGTCGCGCCGGAAAACAAAGGTGCGTTTCTTGTCTGGCATGTCTGGATCTTTGGCATTGATCCAAGGTCTTAGCGCTTCATCGTAATAGTTTATGCCATCGATGGTCACACCAAAGGTCTGGATCGTACGCTGAAAGCTGGGCAAAAAATCGAGCAATACAGAGAGCCTGTCAGCAGGCCTCGGCGCTAATCCCACTCCCTGCACATCCGCATTGCCAAACACACCAATTTCCCACTTCTTCATCGGCGACATACCAATCCCAGAATGAAGGCGCTGGTGGTAAACCTTGCAGATCAACGTCACCAGCCACTCTTCAAACTCGCTTTTCGTCATGGCCGCGTGTTTCTCTGGATCGTACCCCTCTTTCTCTTTAATGGAGGAGAAAGTCGTCCCAGGCAGGTTATGAATTTCTTTGAGAAGAGACCCCAGCACCCGCTCAATGTGGCCACCGTAACGAGGCTGCTTAACAGGCCGAAACTCAAGGTTGATCCCATAGGCTAGGCATGAGCGCCTAAACGTCTCAGAGCGAAAATCTGGGCCGTTATCGACATGAATCGTGGCGGGTGTGCCCCATACCGGCCACTCAGCCTCCACATTATGCAGTAGCAACCACTCATCTTTAGGAAGCATGGAGTGCGCCACACACATGCCGACAGATGTTTCAGAGGGCGGGTCAAACGATAAGTAATACCCCGTGACCATGCGAGTACACACGTCCATGGCCAGCGTAATCCATGGACGGCCAATCGGTTTGCGATATACGTCATCGACCAAAATAATATCGGCAGGCGTGTGGTCAATCTGCATGACGGCTAACGGATAGTCCGCATTGGGAAATTTTCCGGCCGCCGGCTGAAACTTATTAATCGCTTTTTCTCTAAAGCCATGCCCACGCAATCGGTCGCGCTCTGGGATGTCGCGCAGACGAGAACGAACGGTACCAGGGCTCGGCGGGTCGATGCGCCGCTCATGGCAGCGCCGCATGACTTCCTGTACCGCTTTTTGTGCGGACGGACGCTGCAGCGTCAAATACACCTCTTTGATGACTTCCTGAATCACCGCCTCGGCATGCGCGGGGATACGCGACTTTCCTTTCTTCCACCCTGGCTTTTGAGGAATTAATGCAAGCACCGAGCCCGTCGCTTTATACCGCTTCAACCAACGGTAGATCGTAGCCGTATCAACCCCCGTTTGTTTAGCACGCTCCTCCGCTGCATCCCGCCCCACCGTATGGCGATCCACCAAGGGCTTAATGATGGAAAAGCGATGCTCGGCCTCCCGCCAATCGGCATCCCCAATCTCGGACATATCCTGCTCAGGGGATACGGACCCGCTATTGAGAGGCGCTAGTTCTTTGATGCGAAGCGGGCAACTACGCCCGGACTCAACGGCAATGCCAATGACCGTCTCAAAATCGAGCACCTGGGAAATTCGGTAAACGGTGCCATCTTTCTGAACCTGCTCACCCACCATAATCTGCAAGTGTTGGCGTGTTTGGGCGACGCCGTTATTGGGTTCAGTTGCGCTGCCACGATGATTATTCATGATCGGGTACCCATACCTCCGATAGAGGACTGAAGGATTGGGCCATATCGCAATCTAACTGCCGAGTCGCCAGTAGATGCCATAAATGCGCAATCCCCTCTGCCCGGTAAATATCGCCCATAAAGTGCCGAGAAAGCAGGTAATCCAAGGTCGCCACCCCCATTTCCCTCACCGTGTTGAGGACTGCCTGGCTTTCGACAGAGGGAAACACCATCCGCTTGTAGCGCGCTAGGAAGGTAATGTTGTCCAAGGTCTTATCACGAATGCGGCTTTCATCATGAATGCGAAACGCCCAGCCCTCATTGTTGGCATGCCGTATCGCCGCCTTCCATTTAGGCGACCATTCACGCCAATGTGCTTGCCACTTTTCCCGTGGTTTGACCTCCACCAGGAGAGGTTTTGGGTAATCCCTGTAATGACGGTTACCGAGACGGTAATAAACCAAATAGTCAGGTGTGTAGGTGTAGCGCCTACCGGTCACGGGATGATGAAACGGGATCTCGCACGGCTGGGAAATCACACCAAGGACGCTCACATCAAAGTCAGCCTTGATGAGGAAATCACGTTCGAGCGTCGACTCGAACGCAATAGACTCCTCCCCGCGAAAGGCATAGTAGCCAGACACACTTCGTCGGGTAGGGCCGATTTTACGAACGGATGTAGGCAGTGGCATGGGTAGTCGCACCAAATGTTGAATAAAACAAGGCCTGTCGCATCAATTGCTATTAATTCTGTCGCACTCAATCCTGTACAGACTACCATAATAGCCCGATATTACGCCCTGAGGGTCGCATCAATTGCTGAAAATGACAGCGGCTCAAAACCCAAACCCGGTGAGATTTCGCTGGCCCACCACGGCGTGCTGTTCTTGGATGAGCTGCCGGAGTTTTCCCGCCATGTGCTAGAGGTACTTCGGCAACCGCTGGAAACCGGCGAGATTCATCTCGCACGCGCCAGTCATGAACGTCGCTACCCTGCTCAATTTCAATTGGTAGCTGCTATGAATCCCTGCCCCTGCGGCCACTTGGGCGACCCACGCCAACGCTGCCAGTGCACCGCCAGCCAAATCCAGCGCTATCAAGCGCGGCTCTCCGGGCCGCTGCTGGACCGTATCGATCTACAGGTAGAAGTGCCCGCACTGCCGCCAGAGCAGCTCACCGCACAAACCCAAGGCGAGTCGTCAGAAGCCGTGCGTGAGCGGGTGATGGCCGCCCGAGAACGCCAAATGGCCCGTGGCGCATTAAATAGCCAGCTAAGCGGCAAAGCCCTGGAGGCCGCCTGCGCACTTAACGATGAAGAGCGCGCTTGGCTGGCGGGCGTACTCGAAAAGCTCAAGCTCTCCGCCCGTGCCTATCACCGCGTACTACGTGTAGCCCTGACCCTTGCCGACCTTCAGGGCGAACCCAAACCCACCCAGCCGCATCTAATTGAGGCGATTGGATACCGACAGCTGGATCGGATGCTAAAAGGGACTTAGCATTGAAATAGTCGATTACCACTCATAAAGGGAGGTGACAAAATGGCAAAACTTCCTAATATCCATCCCGGTGAAATTTTGTACGAAGATTTCATGCAGCCAATGGCGCTGAGTAAAAATGCGCTGGCTAAGCAGATGGGCGTCCCAGCGACCCGCATTGGTGAAATCACCTTGGGCCGCCGAGCGATTACGGCAGATACTGACTTACGTCTAGCCAAGGTCTTCGGCACGAGCGAAGGTTACTAGCTTCGTTTGCAGAACGCCTACGACCTGGAAGAAGCCCGCCGTCACCAAGTGGCATGACCAGCTCTCTCATTTAACGACTCAAACACCCGTACTTACATTGAGGCCATTGGATACCGCCAGCTGGATCGGATGCTAAAGGGGGGCGTAAGCCCCCGAAAGCCGGACGGTTAGTGGGTGGCGGCCAGTGAGTCCACTAGGCGCTGACACAGCGCATCCAGCTTCTGCCCCGTGGTTTCATCATGTAACGCGCCGCTATCGTTGAAGGCGCTGCCAGCTTTCGCCAGCGACAATGGCTGTGGCAGCACGACCAACCCCAGATTGGCTAACAGTTGCTGACCAAGCGGTAGCGCACGGATGCCACCTAGCCCACCAGGGGAAGCCGCCACCAGCGCTGCCCACTTACCGGCAAATAACTTGAGCCCCGGCGTATCCTGATAAGGTCGTGACAGCCAGTCCAGTGTGTTTTTCAGCAGCGGCGTGATAAAGCCGTTGTACTCTGGCGAAGCGATCATCACTGCCTGGTGATCCGCCAGAATCTCACGCAGCTTGAGCACATTCTCCGGCACGCCCCGGGCTTCAATATCTTCATCAAACAGTGGGCAGGGATAATCTTTTAAATCGATAAAGGTTGCTTCCCCGCCAAGCGCCTCAATACGCTTGGCGGCCAGCTTGGCTAGCTGCTTGTTCAGTGACGCTTCTCGGGCACTGCCTGCAAAGACCAGTACCTTTTTGACCGATGATCCCATTGCCATTTCCTCTTTGAATAATGTATTTGAAAGCCACACCATTTATTAATATTTACGCCTGTTGAGCAAGACGTATTTTACGACTCAGGGCCAGACTCGACGTGAAACCCTGCTGCCATTAAAACGTCTGCACTTTGTCATTCAACTATCACTATTACGGATGAAAATTAGCAAAAGCTGCACCTGCCCTAATTTTTCCTCCGAAATGGTGAAATAGTGATGACAAAGCCGTTACTAGCGACTGCTCTACTCGCCTTTGCGTTTACCAGTGCGGCACACGCCCAGCAGAGTTTTCCCGCCACATTGTCCGGCCATGCCCAGCTACCCGGCAGCACCTTTGTGGCAGCTCCTTCCGGTGCCGCTGAGCACTATAACGTCTCAGGCCGTTTTACTGGCCAAGAGGGCCGCGTTGAGCAGTTGTATACGAACATGCAAGCCACCGGCTTAGCGCTACCCTTCCCCAGCCAGCCCCTGCAGGGTTTTTCAGGTATTCGCTCACTTGGCAATGACCGTTTCCTGGTGTTGACCGATAACGGCTTTGGCTCCAAGGCGAACTCCTCCGACGTCATTCTGATGTTTAACATCATAAAGACCGACTGGGACACTGGGCGTGTCATCATCGAGGAAACCGTTCAACTCTCGGATCCAAACCGCAAGGTGCCCTTCCCGATTATGAATGAAGCCACTCCTGGTCGTTTTTTAACCGGGGCTGATTTCGATATTGAATCGATACAGCCGGTGGGCGATAGCTACTGGATTGGCGATGAGTTTGGCCCGTGGATTATCCAGGTGGATAATCAGGGCGAAGTTCTGCAAGTGCTGGCCACCAATCCTGGTGGGACGCTGATGCGCTCCCCCGACAATGCCTTTGCCCTCACCCCGAACCCTGGCGCGCCTCTCGCTGATGATGTGAGGGTGTTTCGCTCCGGTGGTTATGAGGGCATGGCGCTCTCCGAAGACCAAACAACCCTCTACCCCTTACTGGAAAAGCCCATCTGGGATAGCAACGCCAACGCCCCGGAAACGATTGATGGCACCCCCGTATTAAGAATGTTCGAGCTCAACACTAAAACCGGCGAATGGGGCGACACAACCCGCTACTACCCCTTGGAATCAGCGGATCACGCCATCGGCGATTTCAACCTCATTGGCGGAACTCGCGGCTTGATCATCGAGCGTGATAGCCGCCAGGGCGACCCGCGAGAAGAGTGGGCAGACAACCCTGCCGAGTTCAAACGCATCTATCTCGTCGATCTCGAACGTACGGACGAGCAGGGTGTGCTTGAGAAAATCGCCTATATCGACTTGATGGACATCCAGGATCCAGAGGGCCTTGCACCGCGCGGCACGATCAACGGCACCTTTAACTTTCCCTTTGTGACCATTGAGAACGTGGATCGTGTCGATGAGAGCACCATCGTGGTCGCCAATGACAACAACTACCCTTTCTCGATTGGCCGCCAGCAAGGCCGCGCCGATGATAATGAGCTAATACTGCTCGATGTAGAGGACTTCCTGAACGCCCAGTAATGTGAGCAAGCGTGGGGCTGGGGCGCTCAATTATGACCCTAGCCTCACGTTAAAACGTCAGCAATCTCTCGACAAATTCAGCCAATATGCTGGCGGACTTCCTGTAACTGGAGACGCAGGCTTTCTATCGGTTGCGCACCATTAATCAGCCATCTGTCTTCAACAATCAATGTCGGCACCGACTGAACTCCCAACTTGGACGCGAGGTGGTGATCCTTTTCCACCGCCTGCTGAGTTGTTTCCGAGAGCACGTCTAGATCATAACGAACCATGTCGAGCCCGATTTCTTCAGCCAGTGATCGCAGCACCTGGCTATCACCGATATTGCGGCTCTCCGTCAGGTGCGCGTACTGAACACGATCAAACATACGCCAGTGCCCTTGTTGACCTGCCTGCATTTCAGCCGCCTTACACGCCAGCGCGCCAGGCATCCCGTGAGGATACTCGAAGGTTTGGGCACGCATACCATCAATGTTGATACGCGGGGTATCCTCTGCGGCAACGCATTTTTCCCAATGACCGAGAATTGTTTCTTTGGCATCACCCATAGAGCCGAAGGCTTCTAGCATGGCTTCTCTACTTGCTTGAAGCGTAAAGCACTGGTGATGCACATCCAGGTTCAACTGCTTGGCAAGCGAGTGCAGCCGGGGAGAGAGAAGGTAACACCAACCGCAAACAACATCGTGCACAAACACCACCTTTAATGGATGCATGTCTCACCTCCCCCTCTAATCGTTGTGTGAACTGAGCGAACGCGCAATGGATGCCACGTGCTGACCCTGAAATTCAGCAATGCGCAGCTCTACCGCCGACGGCTGCCGCGAGCCATCTGTCGCCGCCAAGGTTGATGCGCCATAGGGTGTGCCTCCGCTGATCTCGTCCATCGTCGTAAGGTCGGGACAAGAATAAGGTACCCCCACGATGACCATGCCGTGGTGTAACAAGGTGGTATGGAAGGACAATAGGGTGCTCTCTTGACCTCCATGCTGACTCGCGGTGGAAGTGAATGCTGCACCAACTTTGCCGATAAGCGCCCCCTTAGCCCAGAGTCCACCGGTTTGATCTAAGAAATTGCGCATCTGGGAGGCCATATTGCCAAAGCGAGTGGGCGTGCCGAAAATAATGGCATCGTAATCAGCCAGTTCACTCGGCTCGGCGATAGGCGCAGACTGATCCAATTTAGCCCCCGCCTTGAGGGCGACCTCTTCTGGCATCAGTTCTGGCACGCGCTTGATGGTCACTTCAGTGCCAGGGATGCTGGCCGCGCCTTTCGCTACAGCGTCAGCCATCGTCTCGATATGGCCATAGGTTGAATAATAAAGGACTAGTACCCGGGTCATCGTGATTCTCCATGCGTTGCTATTCGAATACGTTCTGAGTAGGCGATCTCGTCGACGCCATGAATCCCAGGATAAGCTTTGTTTAAATAGAGATAATCAGTAGTATTCGAAAATGATATTTTCCTTACTGGAAACAATGCATGGATAAGCTGACGGCAATGCGCACCTTTCGGCGAGTCGTAGAGCTGCAGAGCTTTTCTGCGGCCGCGAACGACCAGCGGCTCTCCAACGGCGCTGTGAGTAAACAGGTAGCGGAACTGGAGGCCAGCCTTGGGGTAACGCTGTTGACGCGTACCACCCGGCGGCTGAGCCTTACCGATGCGGGGCGGGCGTACTACGAACGCTGCGCCTGCATCCTCGACGACATTGAAGAAACCGAGCTAGCGTTGGGAGTTCACCAAGCAATCCCGCGGGGATCTCTTAAGATCAACTGCCCCATGTCGCTGGGGCTTTTGCATATCGCGCCTTTGATCCCCGTATTTGCCGAGCGCTACCCGGAAATCAACATCGAACTGGTTATGAATGACCGCCGCGTAGCGTTGGTGGAGGAAGGATTCGACGTCGCCTTACGTGCCGGTGACCCACTGGAAGATTCATCACTGATCGCACGCCGACTACAAAGCATTCATCGCGTATTGTGCGCCTCGCCAGGCTATCTTGAGCGATTCGGCGAACCGACAACACCTCAAGCACTTTCTGAGCATAAATGCCTGCTCTACAGCCTGGGCGCCGCACCGGAAGTGTGGCGCCTTGGCTATGCAGGGCAGACTATCGAACAGCGAGTGAAAGCAACCCTGACCGCCAATAGCAGCATCGCCCTGCGAGAAGCGCTGCTTGCGGGCATGGGCATTTCTCTAACCCCGACCTTCGTAGTCAGTGCGGATCTCAAGGCTGGGCGCTTGATTGAAATAATGCCGACATACCGCCCCCCTGAGCAAGGCCTCTATATTCTCTATCCAGCCAGCCGCTACCTCTCGCCAAAGGTACGCTGCTTTGTAGACTTCATGGTAAATCAGCTCGGCGGCACACCGCCCTGGGGGTAAAGCAGGGCTCATTGAGAGGGTAGAACAGGGCCCTAGATCCAGGGATGCCTCTAGGGTCTGGAATTGCCGACGTTATTTACTAACACTATCGACAAACCCATCTACAAAATTATCCAGCGCTTCAAACAGCACTTCACGAATGGGATCTGCCTCATTTACCAAGTGGTGGCGAGCTTCCGGGTGGCGGTGAATTTCGGCATTGGGAAACTTCTTCGCCAAAATCGCTAAATTCCACTCCCAATCAACGGTCAAATCCTGCTCGCCCTGAAGTATCAGGGTAGGCAGCGGGTTGGGCTCCTGGGCCAGTAGGCGAGGCATCCAGCGGCGCATGGCGCTCACCCAGGCAACGCTCAAACGCTCGGGCTGCAGCGGGTCACCCTCGCGTAGAAACTCGGTGAACTGCTCGTCGGTAGAGTTGGGGCGATATTTACGCGGCAACTCTTTTACAAACGGGCTGGCAATCAAGTGCAGCCAGCTGGTTTGGCTCCATCCCCAAGGCCGCACCAGGGCGCCAGCAGCACCAAACCCGACCAGCCGGAAGCCCCACGACGGGTGAGTGCATCGGTAGCCAGAATCGCCCCACCGGTACTCTGGCCCACGCCTAACCACGGCTCAGGCGCCATGCCTTGGCTCTTTAGAGTCATCTGCAAGTGAGCCAGGCAGTGCTGATAATCATCGAAATCTTCTATTGCCGCCCGCGCACCGCTGGAAAGGCCGTGGCCGGGAAGATCCCACAGCACCACTCGCCAGCCCTTAGCCAGCAGGCGTTCAAGCAAATGGCGATATAACCCCATATGATCGAAATAGCCATGTACCACAAAGGCAGTGCCCACCGGCTGCGGGGGCTCCACACTTGGCACCACAGCGCAAAGCGCCCCGTATCGATAAAGCCTGCATGCACTTCACTGGTATCTAACAGCAGTGCTTCCAAGCCATAGTGGTGGAAATAGTCTTGCATGGCGTTTGCCAATACTTCCCCAGGCAACAGGCGGCTAAGGGCGGTATCGCCCGAGGCGTGGCGAAACAAGCCTTCCAGATGTTGGAAATCACTCATCGATGTTTCTCCATAACGCCATTGTCCTTTGACCTAGGCACGGCTGATGTTTCGCGCTTTCAGAACCAAATGCCTAGTCATTTGGTCGAGCATTTTAGCGCATTAGGGTCTACGCTGTTTACATGCCCGGCCAGGTGTGGAATTATTTTCCATAAATACATTTTACGCTGACCGTAGCAAACACATCACCCACGGGCATCCTCACAGGAGAAACCCCATGAGCGAGCGTATCACGCGCCACCGTTTACAGGTGGCAGCCGATTTAGATCGTTTTATCAATGAGCAGGCGCTACCGGGAACAGGCGTTGATGAAAATGCCTTTTGGGCCGGTGTGGATGCCCTGTTTCATGATTTGACCCCGAAAAACCGTCAATTACTTGAAGAGCGCGACACGCTGCAAGAGAAACTCGACGTATGGCACCGGGAAAACCCCGGCCCGGTGACCGATATGCCGGGATACCGCCGCTTCTTAAAAGAGGTTGGCTACTTGGCAGAAGCGCCGGCTAACGTCAAAGCGACCACCGCCAACGTTGACCGGGAAGTCGCCGTTCAGGCAGGCCCGCAGTTGGTCGTACCGGTTAGCAACGCACGCTATGCGCTGAATGCGGCGAACGCCCGCTGGGGCAGCCTTTACGACGCCCTGTACGGTACCGATGCCATTTCCGAAGACGACGGCGCCGAAAAAGGCACCAGTTTCAACCCGAAGCGCGGCGCCAAAGTGATTGCCTACGCCCGGGGCGTGCTTGACCGCGCGGCACCGCTGGCGACTGGTTCGCACCGTGATGCGGTGAACTACGCCATTCGTGATGAGCACTTGGTAGTGACGCTGGAAGGCGGTCGTGAAACCGGCCTTAAGGATTCCGGCAAGCTAATTGGTTTTAGCGGCGAAGCGGCCAAACCCGACGCGATTCTGCTGGGTAACAACGGTCTGCACCTGGAAATTCAGATTGACCCCAGCGACTCTATCGGCAAAACCGACCCGGCAGGCGTTAAAGATGTCGTGGTAGAAGCCGCTCTAACCGCCATCATGGATTGCGAAGACTCCGTTGCCGCCGTGGACTCAGAAGACAAGGTCGGTGTTTACAGCAACTGGCTGGGTCTAATGAAGGGCGATCTGGAAGAGAAAATCGAAAAAGGCGGCAAGACGTTTACTCGTAAACTTAACGCCGACCGCACCTGGCAAACCACCGATGGCAGCAGCGTCACGCTACCCGGTCGTTCGCTGATGTTCGTGCGTAATGTGGGTCACTTAATGACCACACCAGCGATTTTGGATGAGAAAGGCAACGAGCTACCGGAAGGTATCCTGGATGCGGTGGTCACCTCGCTGCTCGCGCTGCACGACCTCAAGAAAGACGCCGACCAGCCACGCAACTCGCGCACGGGATCTGTGTATATCGTTAAGCCGAAAATGCACGGCCCTAAAGAAGTTGCTTTCGCCAACGAACTGTTTGGACGCGTCGAAGATATTCTCGGCATGAGCCGCGATACCCTGAAAATGGGCATTATGGACGAAGAGCGCCGCACCACGGTTAACCTCAAGGCGTGTATTGCCGAGGCCGCTTCACGGGTGGCGTTTATCAATACCGGCTTCCTCGACCGTACCGGCGACGAAATGCATACCGCCATGGAAGCCGGGCCCATGGTACGCAAGGGCGATATGAAAGGCGCCGCGTGGATTCAGGCCTACGAGAAGAGCAATGTGCAAGTGGGTCTTGCTTGCGGCCTACGTGGACGCGCTCAGATCGGTAAAGGCATGTGGGCCATGCCTGACCTGATGCACAACATGCTGGAGCAGAAAATTGGCCACCCGAAAGCGGGTGCCAACACTGCTTGGGTGCCCTCTCCTACCGGCGGCGCTGCACGCATTGCACTACCATCAGGTCAACGTCACCGACGTTCAGCGCGAGCTGGAAGGTTTAGGTGAACCTGACTACCTGGATGACCTACTCACCGTGCCGGTGGCGGAAAACGCCAACTGGTCGGATGAAGAGAAGCAGCAGGAGCTGGATAACAACTGCCAGGGCATTCTCGGCTACGTAGTACGCTGGGTAGAGCACGGCGTGGGCTGTTCGAAAGTGCCGGATATCCACAATGTGGGCTTGATGGAAGACCGCGCCACGCTGCGTATCTCCAGCCAGCACATTGCTAACTGGCTGCTCCACGGCATTGTCGATGCACCGCGGGTGGAAGAGACCCTCAAGCGCATGGCCAAGGTAGTGGATGAGCAGAACGCAGGCGACCCCACCTACACCGCCATGAGCGCCGATTTTGAAGGCTCCACCGCTTTCAAAGCCGCCTCCGACCTGATCTTCAAAGGCCGCGTCCAGCCTTCCGGCTACACCGAGCCGCTACTCCACGAGTGGCGTCAGGTGCATAAGGCCCAGGTGCATAAGGCATAGTAAGTTCGTTTTATGGTGTAATCAGCCTCGAGGTTCATCCCTCGGGGCTTTTTTATAAAGGAAAACAACAATGACCATAATGACTGCCGAGCAAATCGAACACTTTTTAGACGAAGTGTTTCCCCAGCGGATGGGCAAGATAGAGAGCGTGGGCGAAATGACGGCGACCCTGCGCTTGAAGATCGGCAACGAGCATCTGCGCCCCGGCCCGCGGGTTTCCGGGCCCACCATGATGGGCTTTGCGGATGTAGCTATGTATGTGGCGATATTGGCGCAGATTGGCCCCGAACCCATGGCGGTGACCAGCGACTTAAACTGCCACTTCCTCCGCGCAGCGTCAGGTGATCATGACATTATCGCCCACGCCAAGCTGATCAAACTCGGCCGCCGCTTAGCGGTGGGCGAAGTTCAACTCTTCTCAGTCAGCGACGAAACGCGCCCCGTGGTGCATGTCACCGCCAGCTATGCGCTGCCCGAAAAGCCTTAAGGGACCGTCAATTACGGCGCCAACGTCATAAACGGCTCATCTTGTTGGTCGCTAAAGGCGTAAACGTTATAGGGCTCGCTCTGAGGCCCCGGCATACCCGGCGTACCGATGGGCATCCCCGCCAGGCCAATGCCATCTATGTCGGGTTGCTCTTCAAACAGCTTGGTAACCGCTCCCATCGGCACATGGCCTTCAATCCAGTAGTCACCTATTTCGATGGTATGACACGACCCCAAACCATAGGGCACACCCGCCTGCTGCTTGATATCCCCCAGCTCTACGTCATCTACAATCGTCACTTCTACACCAAGCTCTTCAAGATGGCGCGCATATTCGTCACAGCAACCGCACTGGGGTTTTTATACAATGTGGCCTCGTCCGGCAACGCAGCTTGAGCCGAGGCGGCTCCTAGGAGTAAAGCACTAGATAAAACCGTAGCGGTAAAACGTTTCATGAGCGATCTCCTTGAGGTGTGTGACTAAACCAATAGCTGGCCAGCAGGACTATACCCAGCTCTATCAGCCATAGGCCCTCAGTCATAAGCTCTATCAACAAAAAAGTTAGTGGCATCCATTAACTTTTTATCTTACAACCTATAGGTAGCCCCAAGGTCAAGCGGCAAAATAGACGCAAATCTGACTTTGGGCGCATGCATAGAGGAAAATATAACCCACAGCCCTCACCTACCTTAGATGGCTTGCAGCTTGTTTTTTCCCCACGTAACACTGACCGCTAGCCCGTTGGGCATGCGGTTACTAAGTGCAAGGCGTGCGTTTTGGCGCTGAGCCAACTCCGAAACAATCGACAAACCCAATCCGCTGCCGGTAGTACCCTGACCAGACGCGCGCCTAAAGCGCTCAGTGACTTTATCCAATAGTGCCTCGGGGAGTCCGGGGCCAGTATCTTTCACAATAAGTTGAGGAAAACCCTCCTCAAGCGCCAATTCTACCTCCACCCAGCCGCCTTCTGGCGTATAGCGCAAGGCATTATCCAGTAAGTTACGAAAGAGAATGCCCACCTCGACTTCGTCGGCGCGAACCTCCAGCCGGGTTAATCCTGTTAGCCTCAAATGCTGATCTCGCTCTTCAGCGAGTGGCCATAGCTCTGCTACCAATTCAGCAACAATAGGATAGAGATCGATAGTGGCCGGTGAGGTTGTGGCTACTTGATCCAAACGAGCCAAAATAAGCAGTTGTTCTACCACCCGCTGCAGCCGTTCTACTCCGATATAAGCCTTTTTTAATGATTGCTCTCCCCCCTCCTGCGCGTTATCCAGATGAATTCTCAGCGCTGCTAAGGGAGTACGTAATTCATGGGCCGCATCTGCTGTAAAGCGCCTCTCGCGCTCTAACGTTTCTTTCAACCGGGCGATAAAGTCGTTTAGCGATTGGCGTAATTCATTAAGCTCTTGAGGAACCGGGTCATCAATTTTACGCAGGTCGTGGGCGGAGCGGCCTTGTACTTGGTTGGAAAGCGCTTGAATGGGCGCAATACCTCGCCGGATAATACGACTCATCAGCCAAAGGAGGAGTGGAAGCAAAAGAGCATCGGCAATAAATTGTTCCAGGTGATGCGCTCCACCACTTCATCATGAAACGAACCTCGCAGCCCCATGCTGATCCAGGTATTGCTGGCAACATCGAACATGCTGAAAACCCGCCAACGATGACCATCGTAGCTTTCCCAGCGAAAACCCTCCTCTAAAGGCGCGGGGAAAGGCCCGGCATCATTCCATTTGCCCCCTAGAAGCCTGGGTGAGCCATCGGCATTCCAAAAACCCAGTACTAATTTAAGCTCTTCCTCGTGGTAAAGCTTGATACCTGATTCAAAGCTGCTGTCGGGCACTGTGTTACCGTCGCGATATAGCTGAGCCGGATGTTCTGGAAGGCCCATGCGCGAAGCCAGTCGAGCATAGTCGTCAATGGTCGCGTTGGGGTCGAGTTGGCCAGCCACAATCCGGCTATGCAGACTAAGCTGTGTATCGAGAATTTCTTCTAGCTCGTGATCCGTAATTAAGTAGGCCGCGGTAACCGCGACCCCGGCGACAACCATGGTAATGGCCAGGGTACGAAGTAGATAACGCCGTATCGATATCATTGTGCTTGGCTATCCAGCCGGTAGCCAATTCCGCGCACATTAATGATCAAATGTTTTTCAAGTTTTTTACGCAGATGATGTGAACTTCCACCGCATTGGACTCTATCTCATCGCCCCAACCGTAAAGCAAACTTTCTAAACGAGGACGAGATAGCACTCTGTCGGGATGCCTAGCTAGCTCTAACAACAAGGCATACTCCCGTCGGCCCAACTTTACGTCTTTGCCCCGCCAACTCACCGCATGACGAGCCTCATCAATACTCAGTGCACCCAGCGTCAACATCTGCGAGGCGCGTCCCTCAGCGCGCCGCATTACGACACGCAAACGGGCAAGTAACTCCTGCAAATTAAATGGCTTGAGTACATAGTCATCCGCCCCGGCATCTAAGCCGCCAATACGGTCTTCCATCGCATCACGGGCCGTCAAAATCAGAATAGGCATAGTCGATTGCTGACGGAGTAAATGCAGTACCTGCATACCGTCCATATCGGGCAGCCCAAGATCCAAAATAATCACACTGAAGGTCTCGCTATTGACAGCATTGATTGCTTCACGCCCAAGCATAAACCAATCGACTGTATACCCCTCTCGCTCCAGGGCTGTCTTAATGCCATCCCCAAGCAGGGGATCGTCTTCTATCAGCAGTGCGCGCATTTTGCTTCCTCAATCGTCAAACCTTTATCGTGGATGCCAAAACTTAAGCTTTTCTTAAATACGGAGACTTATAACCCACAAAGTAGTTTCGTCTAAACTAAACCAGTAAGCCTACCACCCTATTTTTGTAAAGCTCTTACACAGTTTAACTCTTCTTTAAGTTATTAGGCTCATGCTGCCTCTTCCGACGTGGGAAAAGCCAAAAGAGCGCCAGAGCATGCATTTACTAACCCTCATTAGAACAAACTATTACTTAAAAATAATGGCTCGTGGTTTAGAAAAAGGAATGAAACGATATTTACTGAGAGGTATACGGTATATCGTCAAACCGCCTGCGCCAGAAACCATCGACAGCCTTGTGGGTATAGAAAAAATTCTAATTATTCGCCCCAATTTTCGTCTGGGAAATGCGCTAATCAGCACCCCTGTCATTGATGCTTTTCGTGAACGTTTTCCTTCCGCACGCATAGACTATCTAGCGACGGATAAAACTTTTCCACTGTTGCAACAACGACCTATTGACCATTTTTATTTACTGTCGAGATCCGCGATCCTTCGTCCTTGGAAGTGTGTGACATTATTACGACGCCTAAGGGCTCAACGTTATGATCTAGCGGTACAAGTGAGCGGAGGATCAACGAGCGGTTTTATAGTGACCCAGTTAATAGGGGCACGGTATAGCATGGGTTCACGTAAAGGTCACCAGCGATGGTACAGCATTGAGGCGGAAGGGAAGTCATCACATGCCTACGATGCCATCATTAATTTAACACATCAGCTCGGTGTCGCTTGCCGTAATCGGCCATTGCTCCAGCTAACGAAGCAGGAGCGCTCTCAGGCAATGACGAAGATAAGACAGCTAACCAGTCTTCATAGCGATCACCCATCAGATACTGACTTTATTGCTATCTTCGTAGGTGGGCATCAAAACAAACGTTGGCCGTTGGCATTTTGGCTAATGCTCATCGATGCCATGGAAGCCCACAAAATACGCTATGTCGTTTTCCTTGGGCCCGAGGAGTTTAGGCTTCTAGCACCTATTGAGCAGCGTTTAAAGTCCTCCCTCTACGGCAGCTTATGCCCACCTCTTCCTATCCGTCACTTTGCCGCCGTTTTGGAGCGTGCCCAATTACTCGTGACACCAGACTCAGGGCCTATGCATTTAGCGGCAGCGCTCGACGTCCCCACAATATCCCTGGTACGCCAGCAAAAATCTCTCGCCTTCGTACCTCGAGAATCCTATGACACCATCCTTTGGCGCCCAGAGATCAACACGGTAGTAGAAGCCATACAAGCTAATGTTGACGGGCAAGCCTCAACGCCCCCCGGTCAGCCGACCTCTGTAAAATACTATCCAAAACAGTACGTAACACCACCACCTAGTGCAGTCCATACGTACGCCCGTTAATGAATGAAAGCGCATAACTATTCGTTAAGTTTTGCGCTTTATAGTGGCCCTAATATTACGTCACCGAGTCTACCGCCTTGCATATTTCCACTACGCCAAAACCCAATGGCAAGGGTTTTAAACGTATTTTCCGTGCTTCTATTAATGCAGTTTCTGGTTTAGAAGCTTGCTGGAAAAATGAATCCGCTTTTAGGCAAGAGGTATTGCTATGCCTCATCCTCTACCCCTTTATATTTTTTGTTAATGTCACTTGCGTGGAAAAAGCGTTGCTGTTTTTTTCACTTACATCTGTATTGATAGTGGAACTCATCAACTCCGCCATCGAAAACACTATTGACCGCATCGGACTTGAAAATAACGAACTTAGTGGGCGAGCTAAAGACATGGGAGCAGCCGCCGTCATGTTGACAATTCTCATGATGGTCGGTGTGTGGCTATGCGTACTGCTAAACTAAACTCCCTCAAACCCTTGGTAACTGTTTGGCTTTATTTTTGGCAGCCATGTCAGTTTTTAGTGTTTTAGGCATAGATTTTTCGCTAGCTGATTTTATATATCATCTTCAGGGTAATACTTGGGCATGGAAAGACACCTTAATTACCCAAGATATTCTTCACAAAGGCGGTAAGTGGCTAAGTCTGGCTATGGGATTAGCCACACTTCTTCTATTGATACTAAGCACCACTGCTACTCGTCTTAAAGACTATCGCACTCCACTTTTTTATCTTTTTTCTGCAACGCTTGTTTCGGCATTACTTGTGGCGACTATTAAGCACCTGGTGAGCATGGAATGCCCTTGGGATTTAATTCGCTATGGAGGGGAACGAAACTTTATTGGCTTGCTCGACATACGCCCTCCTGTAATGCCAGCGTCCGCTTGCTTTCCAGCCGGGCATGCCAGCGCAGGATATACGTGGATAGCACTTTACTTCTTTTTGGCCGCCACACTGCCCCGCTGGCGATGGGCAGGGCTTGTGCTGGGTTTAGGGCTTGGCCTTACGTTTGGGATCACTCAACAGTTACGCGGGGCGCACTTTCTGTCCCACGACCTCTGGACCATCATGATTTGCTGGACTGTAAGCTTTGCCCTTTCAAGATTTTTATTACCTCCCAGAGTGCATTAATTTTTTCACACAGAGAGCCTTTCGATGCCCCCTTTGTTGTCCTTGCCTTTAAAAATTGTTTACACCGCGGGCATTATCGTCCCATATTGAGCACGGAGCAACTTGTCTTATGGGCCGTTGTCATATTCAGTGTTTTTTACAATGCGCCTTTTTGGCAACAAGCCCTTGTTGGCTATGATCTTCTTGCAGTTCAGACGTGGCTTACCTTCGCCAATATGTTTTTGGTAATGACCTGCATTCATTTTTTGGTCTTCGTTAGCCTTGCTGTTCGAACATTGGTAAAACCCCTATTAATCTTACTGTTTCTAATAGCCGCCTTCGTCAGCTACTTTACCACTTACTATGGCACCTATTTTGATACTTCAATGTTAGACAATGTGCTTCAAACGGATACTAACGAAGCACGGGAGCTTCTTACAGCTGGCTTGCTGATTCATTTGGCAATCTTTTTTGGTTTGCCTACCCTTATCATTTGGAGAGTTAAAATCGCGCCTTCAACCTGGAAGAAGGCTGTTTTGCGCCGCTCAGCTTATTACCTCGCCAGTACGACTATATTGCTGTTAGCGATAGTCTTATCTTATCAAGAAGTATCGTCACTCATGCGCAACAATAAAGAGCTTCGCTACTTGGTGACTCCAGGCAATTATATTGTTTCGATGGCGCAGGCAGTTTTCAGCCAGCACGCTTCCGCAAATACGGTGCGCTCCCCAGTGGGAGAAGATGCCCGTATCAGTTCACAAGTGGGTGACAAACCCACGCTGCTCGTCATCGTGGTGGGCGAAACGGCGCGGGCGGTGAATTGGGGGTTAAATGGTTATGAACGTCAAACCACGCCCAAACTTGCCCAACAGCCCGACGTTATTAATTTTTCAGACGTTACCGCATGCGGCACCAGCACGGCTGCCTCATTACCCTGCATGTTTTCATTACCGGGGCGTGCCGATTACGTTAAATTCTATGCTCAGCAACATGAATCCTTACTGGACGTATTAGCACACGCCGGTTTAGAGGTCACCTGGCTTGATAACCAGTCGGGCTGCAAAGGCGTCTGCGAAAGGAGTGACGACAAAAGCACTCTCTCCAGAGGACTACGCTTCTTTATGCCAAGATGGGCGCTGCTTGGACGAGGCACTGGTTCAAGCCTTAACCATGCAAATTAGCAGCACCCCAACTGATCAGGTGATAGTGCTGCATCAGCTAGGCAACCATGGCCCCAGCTATTACCAGCGTTACCCTGCTGACTACGAACGTTTTGTTCCTGCTTGCACCACCGCTGATTTAGCGAAGTGCTCAAGAGATGCCATTACCAATAGCTACGACAATGCCATTCTATATACCGACACTGTGTTGAATCAGGTAATTGAGACGTTAAAGCGTCAGGATGACTACGCAGCTGCGATGATCTATCTCTCTGATCATGGTGAATCACTGGGTGAAAAAGGGCTTTATTTGCACGGCATTCCCTACGCCATTGCCCCCGACGAACAGACGCATGTGCCTATGGTTTGGTGGCTTTCCAGCACCTTTTCACAGCAGCAAGGGCTAGATACGGACTGCTTACACCAGATTTCCGACAAAGCCGCCTCACACGACAACCTATTTCACAGCGTGTTGGGTTTGCTTGGCGTATCAAGTACTGTCTACCAGCAGGAACAAGATATTAGCCAAACGTGCCGACAACCCAACAGCAGTTAAACGCGTAAGTAATCGGTAATTATTCAGTGGCAAAATTGATTCAGCTTCATCACAACTCAGGTGCGTCGGCATGCTCATAACTCTTTTATCAAAGACTCACCCGTTTTTTGAAAGGCGGCTCTTATCAACAAAAAAGACAGCACCTGAGGATTCGATAAATAAGGATGATACTGCTCTCATTTTCAAGCAATGGTTTTCATTTCGGTTATGCGTAGTTTTAATCAGCTTGCTAAGCGCTCTCCTTATGCTATTTGAGATAGAGTCACTTGAAGTCATTATCGCTATTTTCAGTATTGGGGTTAGCAGCACAGCGCAGCTATTGAGGTTAGGCAATACAAGCACAGCTATGTGTAGCCGTATTTACCCTTTACGGGGCGAGGTGATAGAGACACTGGACGCGATAGGTATGGCAGGCGTTGGTACTGTGGTTGTTTTATATCTTTTAATCTAACTGCTACCTGTTAAGTGCGGCTGCATAATAACGCTATCACCCCAAGCGCCAGCCAACCGGCCATCAACAGCAGCCCGCCAATAGGAGTGACAATGCCAAGATTCAGTCCTGCCAGCACCATCAGGTAGAGCGAGCCTGAAAAGCCCATGCCTAGCGCCCACAGCGCCAGCACCCAACGCTGTCCGGCAAGCGGCTGCACTTGGCGCCATACCAGCACGATCATGATGGCCAGCGTGTGCCAGGCCTGGTAACGCACACCGGTTTCAACGGCACTCACCATCGCTTCTGTGGTGCGCGCCGCCAAACCATGGGCTGCATAGGCGCCTAGCATCACCAGTATGGCGCCTGAAAGGGCCGCTATACACCACCACACTTTATCTGTTCGCTGCACGCTGCTCTCCTACTCCTATTATGGTTGGCATACATCACGCTGTTTGCACCTACGGCTTACCTTGCGCGGTGTGAAACCGCTACAATAGAGAATGCCTTAGAGAACGAACTACCACGACGAATGAGACACGCCTATCTATGTCTATCCAGATACGTCTAAACGGTGAACCCCATACGCTGTCGACCGGCCTAACCGCCGCTGACTTAGTTGAACAGCTGGGCCTTAGCGGTCGTCGTATCGCCGTCGAAATTAACGAAGAGATCGTCCCCCGCAGCCAGCACGCCGACACCCGCCTGGTCGATGGCGACCACGTAGAAGTTGTCCACGCGATTGGCGGCGGTTAGAGGAAACACTATGACCCAACAAACGCATGTAGCGCTAGCCGATACCCCGCTAACCATCGCCGGACGCGATTTTCAATCGCGCCTGCTGGTGGGCACAGGCAAGTACAAAGACTTTACCGAAACCGGCGCCGCCATTGCCCAAAGCGGCGCTGAGATTGTGACCTTTGCGGTGCGCCGTACTAATTTAGGCCAGGACGCCGATGCGCCCAACCTGTTAGACGCTATTTCCCCCGATCGCTACACCCTGCTGCCCAATACCGCCGGTTGCTACACCGCGAAAGATGCGGTGCGCACCTGCCGCTTGGCTCGCGAGCTGCTCGACGGTCATAGCCTGGTCAAGCTGGAAGTGCTCGGCGACGATCACACGCTTTACCCCAATGTGGTCGAGACGCTAAAAGCCGCTGAAACGCTGCTCGCCGATGGCTTTGACGTCATGGTGTACACCAGCGACGATCCTATTGTGGCACGCGAATTAGAAGCTATGGGTTGCTGCGCCATCATGCCGCTGGGCTCACTGATGGTTCGGGCCATGGCATTCAGAACCCACACAACGTGCGCTGATTGTTGAGCAGAGCAGCGTACCGGTGCTGGTAGATGCAGGCATTGGCACGGCGTCAGATGCTGCCATGGCGATGGAGCTAGGCTGTGATGGCGTACTGCTCAATACGGCCATTGCCCACGCCCGCGACCCGCTACGCATGGCCAACGCCATGAAGCTGGCCGTGGAAGCCGGGCGCGATGCGTTTCTAGCCGGCCGTATGCCGCGCCGCCAAGCCGCCGATCCTTCTTCACCTTTCGCTGGCCGTATTAACGGTTAATTGATTCGAGACCCCATGACTGAACCCAACGATACCGTACCCGAACGTCACGTCACGCCCGAAAGCAACGCCACTACAGGGCCGGAAGGTACGGATGCACCGCTGCATCGCCGCGGCATTAAAAGCTATGTGATCCGCGCGGGCCGTATGACCCAGGCGCAAAACCGTGGCTTAGAAGATATTTGGCCGCGTTTTGGCCTGACCATCGCAGACGGCCGCCAAGATTTGGACGCGCTGTTTGGCCGTCAGGCACCGCGGGTAGTGGAAATCGGTTTTGGCATGGGCAACTCGCTGATTGAGCAAGCCGAGGCCCATCCGGACACCGACTTTATCGGCATCGAAGTCCACGCCCCTGGTGTGGGTAAATTACTCGATGAAGTTGATAAGCGCGGCCTCACCAACCTGCGCGTTTATCGTGAAGATGCCCTGGCGGTGCTCGAACAGTGCCTTCCCGAAGGCTCGCTGACCACGCTGCAGCTGTTCTTCCCCGACCCCTGGCCGAAGAAGAAGCACCACAAACGGCGCATCGTGCAGCCCGCATTCGTTGAGCTGATCCGCACTCGCCTAATGCCCGGCGGCACCTTCCATATGGCCACCGACTGGGAAGCCTACGCGGAGTGGATGGCCGAGGTAATGGAAGCGGCCCCCGGTTATGCCAACACCGCCAGCGCAGAAACCGCCCCCTACGTGCCGCGCCCGGCCTTCCGACCGTTGACCAAGTTTGAAGCCCGCGGTGAAAAACTTGGTCACGGGGTTTGGGATTTGATCTACGAGCGGCGTGATTAACCTGCGCTATTCAAACGTGGTAAGCGCAAAGCTCTCGCCCTCCACCACCTTCGCCTGCCAGGCATGTAGCGTCGGGTAGCGGTTTTGCCAATCAAAGGCCGGTAGGCGGAAACTGATATAAGCCAGTGCAACGGCAACGGTAATCGCCCCCAGGGTACGCTGGGCACTACCTGCCAGCACGCTGGGGTGGGCATTGAGTGTTATCAAAGTGCGTTCGATCGCTTTTAAACGGCGCTGCCCCAACAGCGTCGTATCCACTTCATTACCAGCATACTTACGGCCGATCACCACGTTGAAAGCGGCGTCCATCAAGCCCTGCCCCAACCCTGCCAGCGCCAGGGTTTCAGCTAGTGCTTTACTGGGCATCAGAGATGGCCCTTCACCCACTGCATCCAGATAGTGAGCAATCAACAACGACTCGGTGAGTACATCGCCCTCGTCTGTGACCAGTGTTGGAATACGACTCAGCGGCGTAATCTGCAACAGTTCGCTATCTGCCGCCCAAGGGTCGCACCAGCAAAGCTCGGTGCGCTCAATCAGTTGCTTTTCATAGAGGCACACGCGCACAACGCGTGCATAGGGAGAAGAAGTATTTAAATAGAGCTGCATGACGGCCTCATGTTTATTTTAAAAAGATCGCTAAGCGACTTAAGGCTAGTCCAGTTTAGCGTTAACTACCCGATGCATGGTGCCACTTCCGCTTTCAAAAGCGTCGATATTCGCCAGCGTGGTCTCGGCGATATTAGTCAGCGCCTCGGCAGTGAAGAACGTTTGATGACCGGTGATCACGATTTGCGCGATGGCGTCAGCATCAATCAAATGGTGAGTCTCAGGCGTTAACGGTCAGTACCTTTTAATCTAGGGCACTAGAAACGGGATGATGAATGATAGAGGGGTAGAAAAAAGAAAGCCGCTCCAATGGAGCGGCAAAAAGACCGTGACTAGCAATGAGAGGGAGAAACCATGACAGTAAACTGGCGCTGATTCTGAAATCAACAGCTGTCGTGGTTGCCAGCGTCTCATCAAACGCTGACAACCACAATGTAATAGTTCTCATTTACCGCGTCAATACAAATACGAATATTTTTTATTATCACTTGCTGATAGCAAAGATCGCACCCGCAGGAGATGAATAAGAAACTGGAACCCATAAAAAAGAAAGCCGCTCCATTGGAGCGGCAAAAAGACCGTGACTAGCAATGAGAGGGAGAAACCATGACAGTAAACTGGCGCTGATTCTGAAATCAACAGCTGTCCTGGTTGTCAGCGTCTCATCAAACGCTGACAACCACACTGTAATGGTTCTCATTTACCCCGTCAATACAAATGCGAATGTTTTTTATTTAACTTTGCAGCCTCGCTGTCAACTAACCAGCTGCAGCCAAAAAGGCAGGGTGAGCATGGCCAATAGGGTTTGGCCCGTAATGATCGCCGCCATCAACTCGGCATCGCCACCCAGTTGACGGGCTAGGATATACGCCGAGGTGGCGGTGGGCAGTGCTGCAAACAGCAGCGCTACGTCGCGGCTTACGGGATCCAGCTGCAAGATCCAGGTGAATGCCAATACCAGCGCGGGCATGAGCAGCAGTTTAACGCCATTGGTGGCCAGCACGCCGCGGTCAATGCGTAGCAGTGCCGCTGGGCGCAGCGCCACACCCACGGCCACCAACCCCAACGGCAGCGCCGCACGCCCCAGTAGCTCTACCGTATCTTGACTCCAGCCGGGCAAACCAACGTTCGTAAGGTTCAGACCAATGCCCGCCAAGCAGGCAAGGATCAATGGGTTTTTAATCAGCGCCATGGCACTTTTACCTACGCTAGCACCGCCGAGTGTGCCAGCGGCGACAAAGCTGGCCACACACATCACGTTAACTACTGGCACCATTAGTGCCACGGCGACGGCTGCGGTGGTCGCTCCTAAGCTGCCGTGTAGCGCGGCGGCGCCAGCAACGCCCACATAGGTATTAAAACGTACCGCGCCTTGAAATACCGACGTAAACGCCGCAGGCGTTAGCTGTAGCCAGCCACGTAAACGCCAGAGCAGCAAGCCAAACAGCGCCATCGCGCCCAGCAACCAGCGCCAAGCGGCCGACCGGCACTCGGCTTACATCCGCAGTGGCCAAGGTGCTTACCAGCATGGCGGGAAACAGCACAAAGTAGATCAGCCGCTCCATCTGCGGCCAAAAGGTGTCGCTGGGCCAGCGCCAATAGCCAAGCACGGCGCCCAGTAAGATCAACAGAAATAGTGGGCCTAAAGCGCCAGTGATACTCTCCATTTATGTCCCTTTTGCCTGCGACATCCCAGCACAGCGATATCGGTGCGATTACTGTTACCATGGCAATGATTCCCCGCCCCACGGCTTGCGTAGCGATTATTCTGCCATGAAGATGACATCAAAACCTGCACACTCAGCGGGCTTTCCTGCCTTAAGGGTACTGATATTGGTCACTGGCTTGGCGCTAGCGGCCTGCGCGTGGTATGCCTTTTCACATTGGCTCCACCGCGACAGTGATGTGACATGGTTTCCACCCACATCAAGCTGTAACCTGCATGCAGCGCCCTGCTCCGCCACTTTGGGCGATAAGGGCCGCATCACGCTCGCGGTTCAGGCAAATGGGCGAATCGATGCACTGGAGATATTACCACTGGAAGTGGAAGTCGATGGTGTAACGGCCACCCAGGTCGAGGTAGATTTTATTGGTCGAGATATGGATTTGGGGCTACACCGTTTTGCCCTTAGCGCAGGTGCACCCGGCCATTTTCAAGGTCACGGTCAAGTAGGGATTTGCACTCAAAGCGTTATGCCTTGGCGTGCACGTGTCATACTGGAAACCGCAGAAGGCAAGGTAGGCAGTTGGTTCGATTTTGACGTAATTCGGAGTTAACGCATATGGCAAGGAAACCCTTATGGCTAGGCACCGGTTTAGTCGCGGCTTTACTGGTGGTCAGCGGTATAGGCCTCTATCAGTATGCCTTCGCCCCCAAAGAGGGCGAACCGGTAGGAGGCCCAGTTGAACTGCCCTCTACCCAGGGTGATTTCTCGTTAACCCAGTTAGATGAAGATCAAGTCGCGATACTCTCCTTTGGCTACACCTACTGTCCCGACATTTGTCCCATGACCCAATCGGTTAAGCGTCAAGCCCTGGCCCAGCTCTCTGAGGAGCAGCGCGAGCGTGTAGTGCCGGTGATGGTCACCGTTGACCCCGAACGCGACACCATCGCGCGCATGCAGGAGTACATGGGCTTTTTCGGCGAGGAGTTTATCGGCGCGGTGGGCAGTCAGGAACAGCTTGAGGATGTCGCCTCACGCTATGGGGTGATATGGCGGAAAGTCGAAGCGCCGGATTCAGCAATGGACTACACCATTGATCACAGCGCCTCGCTCTTTTTGGTTAATCGCGAGGGCGATATTCTTCAGCGAGTGCTCTACTCACCGACCCCGCATGGTTTAGTTTCCGCATTAGAGAGCGAACTAGACGGTTAAGCTAATCGGCTTGTTCAGGTGCTGCCTGTAAATGATCCAGCATCGCCAGCAGCGCGCCAATTTGGGTACCGCTACGGGTATCGTGCTGGGGGCTTAACTGCCAGGTACTTTCAGCAAACCCCCACCAATCCCAGCAGCCCTGGGGGTTCGCCATACTGCTTTCTGCCTGAGGATAGAGCACGATTTGCTGATGCGCTGCCGCCCAGGCATTAAGCCCGGTGTAGCGTATGAACGTATCGCCAATGGCCTCTGCGTTCATTTGGCAGCCGTGCAGCGCCAGCGTTACCGGGCACTCCCCCGCATCACAGCCTTCAGGTATAAACACATAGCCGGTGTCCGCTAGGCCCTTGACCGCAAACTCTGACTGATCAAACGCGACTAGTTCGCCCCCTTGCTCATCCTCTGGCTCACGACTAGACTCGCCAGCGTCCGAGGCTGCTCGTTCGGGGTAGAGCCAATCCAGCATTTCTCCAGCAATATCATCATCGCAGGATAACAGGAAACTACCGCCACCCTGTCGGCAATCGCCCCACTCCTGGGGCCCGGGAGCCGCTTCACTGGGTAAGCGTATCGGCCAGCCATGTCCCGCATTTTCACTGCGCGCAACGCGTAGCTGATCAGGCGAAGCAAGCCACTGCTGCCACTGCTCAGCAAGCAGGTCGCCGAGCAGTGGCTCAACCACTTCATCCTCTTCACCGTGCCATAAGTAGGCCCTGAGCTGGCTAAGCGCCTCAGTGCTGCCAACCTGTTCAAGCTCAATATAGCGCTGGTGGCGAGCCTCCAATTCATCCAGCGAAGGCACGCCACGGCGGGTCATCATGCATTGATTAAGCGCCAAACTCAGCGAGCCCTGCGCGCAACTCCAGGGCCCTGCTGCCAGTACACCTAGGCCACTAAACCGCTCGGGCCAAGCCACCGCTAGCTGGGTCGCCATATAACCGCCCGACGATACTCCCACTACGCTGGCCTGCTCACTCGCAGCACTCAGGGCGGGCAAATCCTCAGGCTCACTGTCCGTCTCTGCCTGCGCTAGCAGCGGCGTGCATAGACCTAAGCAAACCAGTGCCTGAGCGAGAGAATGCAGGTTAGAAGAGGGGGTTGAAGTCATCCCTTATTCGACGCCTAGCAGTTCAACGCGGAAGGTCAGTACTTCGTTAGGCCCGATCGGCCCTTGACCATTTTTGCCGTAAGCAATATCCGCAGGGATATAGAGCATCCAGCTATCGCCAACGCTCATCATCTGCAGCGCTTCCTGCCAGCCTTCGATCACCTGATTGGTCTGGAAGCTGACGGACTCACCGCGCTCAAAAGAGCTATCGAAAACGGTGCCATCCAGCAGCATGCCTTCGTAATTCACTTCGACGGTATCTTCAGGGCCAGGCGTGGCGCCATCGCCAGATTCAAGCACTTCATACTGCAGGCCAGAGTCAGTTACCGTCACTTCCTCGCGCTCAGCGTTCTCGGCTAGGAAGGCTTCCCCCTCTTCGAGATTGTTCTGCGCTATCTCTTCGGCTTCCGCTTGCCGCGCTTGCATTGACTGCTCTTGGAACGCCATCAACGCTTCGGTCATCTCTTCTTCACTGAGCGCCAGGTCATTACCTTCAAACACATCGCTCATGCCGTCGTGAAACGCATCCAAGTCGAGGTCTTCGATGTCTGCCTGCATGCTTTCACCCAGGGTCACACCCAGGCTGTAAGCCAAGCGCTGTTCATCGGTTTCGGGCGCTGCCGCGGCAAAAGGGGCAACCAAAAGCAAACCTGTCAGAGCCGTAGTAGAGAGCAGTTGTTTCATGAAAGATCCTTTTTATAGCGGCGCCGTACGCCAATCAATGTGACACAAAGACTAACACCCACCGCCCCGAGCTGCATCTTCGAGGAGGTGGGTGCCAATAAGACCACAAAATGAGAGAGAGGTTTTAGCGGATTTAGACCACCAGCGTGGGGCAGTGTGCTGCACCCGCCACCCGCTGAGAAACGCTGCCTAGCAGCGGGTTCTTCTCGCCATTGGTGCCCTGGGCGCCAATCACGATTAGATCGCACTCCCGCTTACGGGCAAAGCGCACAATAATGCGAGAGGGTCGCCCGCCCTTCACAAAAGCGCGCACGCGAGCACTGTCAGCGCCCAGCTCAATCGCATGAGATTTTGCGTGCACAGCGATCTCGGTGGCGTACTCTTTTAGCGCATCGTCGGGAATATCCAACTGGTTGGGCCGCACCATAGAGAGCGAGGCCTCCAGCAAGCTGTGGTGTTTAAACACGCACAGCAAATAGAGCTCAGCGCCGGTTAGCATATGCAGACCCACCGCTTTTTCCAGCGCCCTTAAGGCGCCTTTTGAACCATCCACCGGGACTAAAATGCGATTAAACATTCGCGTACTCCTTGTGGCTGTTTAGCGGAAGGCGACATCGCGCAGGAACAGCGCAATTTGCGGGAACATGATCAGCAGTGCAGCCGCTAAAATCAGCATGAAAATAAACGGCGGGTGCCTTTGATCACATCCCAATAGGGGCGCTTGAAAATCGCAATAGCGGTGAAAATATCGCACCCAAAGGGCGGAGTTGCCGAACCTATCGCCACCTGCAAGGTAATCAAAATACCCACCAACACAGGATCCAGGCCTGTCGCCGCAATGGCGGGTGCGAAGATGGGCGTTAGCACCAGAATGACCACGATCGGATCCACAAACATACAGGCCACAAAGAAGGAGATACAGATGGCAATCAATACGCCCGTGGGGCCAGCTTCGTTGACACCCACCGCCTCCAGAATCATTTGCGGAATCTGAGCAAACGAAATGATCCACGAGAAGCCATTACCCACCGCGACCAGGATAAAGACAACGGCGGTAATCAAGCCGGTAGATTTGGCGATGGCATAAATGTCGTTCATCTTAAGTGAGCGGAAGACCACAAACTCAAGCAAAATGGCATACAGCACACAGGCTGCAGCAGCTTCAGTCGGGCTGAAGATACCGCCGTAAATACCACCGACAATAATGACCGGAAAGCCAAGCGGCCAAAGAGCCTGCTGAACCGCTACTGCGCGCTCTTTCCAGCTCGATTTTGCTTCAGTAGGTACATCTTTAACGATGGCGTAGATAATGCAGTAAATCGAGAACATACACAGGATCATTAACCCTGGGCCGATCCCGGCAATAAATAGCTCGCCGATGGAAGTACCTGAAATAACCCCATAAATGATCATGCCGATACTGGGGGAATCAAAAAAGCAATCGCTAGAATTGATAATCAGCGCCAGCGTGAAAGAGTCTGAGTAGCCCGCTTTAAGCATTTTCGGACGCAGCGGCGAGCCAACAGCGACCACGGTTGCCTGGGTAGAACCGGATACAGCACCGAACAGCGTGCACGAAGCCGCCGTGCTCACCGCCAAGCCACCTTTAATATGGCCGATAAACGCCATCACCATATCAATCAATCGGTTAGCGGACTGCCCGCGGGTCATGATATCAGCGGCAAGGATAAACATGGGAACCGCAATAAGTGAGGCTGGGCGTATACCCGCCATCATCTGCTGGATCAGCGTATCCATCTGGCCGAAGCCGTTAAACATCATATAGAAGCCGATTACCGCAGCGGTAATCAGCGGAATCATCATTGGAAAGCCCAGCAGCAGCAGGGCAATCATGGTGGTGACCATTATTGTCGTCATAGCTGTTCCCCTAGGGTGCAGTGCCCCGCGTTAGACTTCTGTTTCGGTGTCTTTATATCCATCCACCACGCCCGTCGAGAGATAGACATCGTGGGACGTGAAGTTTTTAACCGCGGTCAGCAAGTATTGAATACCGGTGATTAAAAGCCCATCGGCACCCATAGGTAAATGATCCACACCGGCAAGCCCAAGGAGGGCAACACCCTGCCTTTGCTATGCAGATCCAGGATATAAACGATCGAGTAGTAGAGGAGGAAAAACATCACTAGCGATGTGAACAGCGCGATGCAGATCATTAGCGCTCTGCGCCCACCTACCGGCAGCGCATCATAGATAGCCGACATGCGAATATGACGACCATGACGGGCTGCATAGCCAATACCCGCAAAGGTAATCATGATGATCAAAATGCGGTTTAGCTCACCGGAGAACATGATGCTGTTGCCAAATACAAAGCGGGCAACCACGTTGGTGACCGTATTCAGCGCCATTAGCAAAACACCCATCGCGAGAATCACGGCTTCTATTTTGCTAATTGCAGTGTCGATCACGCCTAGTACCCCCGGCAAGCCGGAACGGTAACTCTTTTCCATCTCGTCATCGGTCATGGCCGGACTCCTTTTGACGGCTCTAACGGCAACAGTTCGTGCCGTAGGCACAAAAACACCAGCGTTATTCCAGAGCTATCTCAATCCAAGCTATCTCGTCAAACCCGCCTATTTCCCAACTTGCCTAAACCAGAGCTGCTAGACAAGTCTTACCTCGTGCAAGGCGAGGAGTTAACTAAAGCGTAACGGCTTGCGGCCGCCGATGATTCAACGCTAGATGTACGTAACCCAACGGTAACGATGTCAAACCCCAGCCCGAGTAGCCCCCGCCTAACCGCCGCAAAACAAAAAGGGGCAGCCTTTGCTGCCCCTTGATCAATCAACCATTCGCCAATGCGGCTTTGAGGTTAATTACTCGTTTGTTACGGCTTCAAGGTCAGCTTTAAACTGCTCGAGCAGCTCTTGACCACCTTCACCGGTCATTTCCAGGAAGGCTTCGACCTGCGGGGCACGCTCACGGAAAGCTTGAATTTGCTCTTCGTCGAGACGTGTCACCGTCACTTCATCAGATGCTTCCTGAATTTTCGCTAATGATTCTTCAGCTAAGCCTTTGATATGCTCAATAGTGTGGTCATAGGCAGCTTCAGAGGCTTCATTCACCAACGTTTGATCTTCTTCAGACAAACCTTCGTAGAAGTCTTGGTTGGCCATCATCGCAGTAGTGAACCAGCCGTGACCGGTAAACGTCAGGTGCGGAGAGACTTCGTACAAACCGCCAGACTCGATCCAGAAAATCGGGTTCTCTTGACCATCAATGATGCCGGTCTGCAGACCACCGTAGACTTCACCCCAAGGCAACGGTGTCGGCGTTGCACCAAAGGCGTCGTAGGTCTCCGACAGCAGCGGGTTGGTCATGGTACGGATTTTCTTATTATCCATATCTTCCGGTGAGCTAATAGGCTCGTCGGTCGTCACGACCATTTCGCCTTCCGGATACATCTTCAGCAGCTCTAGGCCTTGCTCGGCGTAAAGCTCAGGAAACATCTCGTTGATAGCCTTACTTTCGTCGAAGAACGTCAGTACGGTCTCTTCGTCGGTCGGTAGCAGGTAAGGAATAAAGAAGATTTGCGCTTCCGGAATAAGCGCACCGGTAAAGCCAGGCGACTGGTTTACAAACTGCAGAATACCGTTCTGAGTCTGCTCCATAATGTCATCAGACTCGCCCAGCTCACCAAAGCGGTAAACCTGCACGGTGTGGTCTGAGTTATCTTCAATGTACTCTTTAAAAGCATAGGCAAAGACGTCTTGAACGTCGCCTTCATACTCCTCGTGAGCATAGCGCCAGTTGTCTGCTTGAGCAGCGGCGCTTAGACCAAACAGCAGTGCACCCACACTTGCCGTGGTCATTAACTTTGTAGTTACAGAACGTGTAGAAACGAATTTGCTTGCCTTCATGCGGTGTTCCCCTTGCAGTGGTAAGCGCGCTTTACGAGTGCGCAAGAACCTGGATAAGCCTCGCGTATCTCAACACGACACTGTTGTTCGCTAACCGGTGTTCGCCAACCGGCAATGGTGCTGCTCTATACTGCGTTCTAGCGGGCGAATAGCGCTAGGTATTTCAAATACAGCTTAATTTCAGGCTAGCGCGCTCCTTGGTGAGGGTCAAGCTGGCAAGTAAGCGTTTGTAGCGAATCAAGCCACTCATTTTGCTCCTTTATGCCACCCTCGCCTTGACGGGCACACCGTCCTAAAAACAGTTGTTTTAGCAGCCACTTATCTACATCTAGCGACATTTCAACAACGTTAACCACACGTTCCTCATCGCTGGGCGAGGCCGAAGCCCACGCTTGCCAACGTTGAAGGTTCTCACGCTCAGCCATCAGTTCGGCCTGTTTGATGGTCTCGCGCAGCGCTTTTACGGACTCGCTTTCTGCCGCTGAGGCTTTTAAGTCTTGGCGTAACCCACGCAATACCTCCGTTACATGGCACTGCCAAAGGTGACGCTGCTCACGCTGGTAAGCCAGCGCTCTAGGCTCGGCTTCCAGACCGCAAGAGTAGAGCCAGCAATGAAACAGCATCTCGCACACATCCAGCCCGGCCTCCTCTTGAAGCTTCAGACAGGCTGCTTCAACGCCGGGTCTAGCGTAGAGCGTCAGTGCAAAATCCCATAACGGTGTCTGCTGTAGGCGCTGCAATCGGGTAGAATCAAGCGTAATAGAATATCGCATCAAATGACCCACTTTCTTCGGGAGAAGGCATGATCGCACTGCGCCAAGTCGCCCTGCAACGCGGCACGCAAACGCTACTCGACAACGCGGACATTACCCTTAATAACGGGGTAAAGGCCGGGATTATCGGGGCAAACGGCGCCGGTAAATCGAGCCTATTCAAACTGCTGCTCGGCGAGCTTGCGCCCGACCAGGGCGATGTCGAGATGAGTGGCGGCCAGCGCATTGCGCATATGGCCCAGGAAGTTGACGCCCTCGACCGCCCGATTATCGAGTATGTACTCGATGGCGACTTGGCGCTACGCCAAGCAGAAGCTGACTTATTGGCCGCCCAGGAAGCCGGGCAAGCCCACCGCGAAGCCGAACTGCACGGTTTGATTGAGACCCTGGATGGCTACCGTGCGGAGTCGCGTGCGGCGCAATTGCTGGTGGGGCTGGGCTTCGTCCAGGCTGACCTCGCCCGCCCGCTCTCGGCGTTTTCCGGCGGCTGGCGGATGCGGGTCAATCTTGCTCGTACGCTGTTTATGCCTTCCGACCTACTGCTGCTGGATGAGCCTACCAACCACCTGGATCTAGATGCCCTGCTGTGGCTGGAGCAGTGGCTAACCCGCTATCCTGGCACCCTGCTGCTGATTTCCCACGACCGTGACTTTTTAGATGCCGTATGCGATCACATCGTGCATATGCACCACAAACCCTGGAGCTATACCGCGGCAATTACTCCCAGTTCGAGCGCACTCGCGCCGAAAAGCTTGCTCTGCAACAGGCTGAAGCCGCCAAGCAGCAAGCCCGCCGGGAAGAGATCGAGCGCTTTATCGCCCGCTTTAAAGCCAAGGCGACCAAGGCCAAGCAGGCACAAAGCCGGGTAAAAATGCTCGAGCGCATGGAAGATATCGCCGTCGCCCATGTGGACTCCCCCTTCCACTTTACACTGCCCGCCGCCGATAAAACCTCGCATCCTCTGCTGGTGCTTGACCAGGCGCAGCTAGGCTATCGCGGTAAAAAGGGCGACGGCAGTGACGACAACATCCAGCTAGACAAGGTCAACATCACCCTGCTGCCCGGTAGCCGCATTGGCTTGCTAGGCCCCAACGGGGCAGGTAAATCAACGCTGATTAAGTCGCTCACCGGGGAGCTTGAGCTGCTTAACGGCAAGCGTGTACCCGGCGAGCATTTGGCGATTGGGTATTTTGCTCAGCATCAGCTTGAGAGCCTGGATGTTTCATCGACGCCCTTTGTGCATATCCAGCGCCTCTCACCCACCGCCAGCGATCAGGATATCCGCAACTTCCTGGGCGGCTTTGGCTTTAAGGGTGATGACGCCTTCGGCACAGTCGCCAACTACTCTGGAGGTGAGAAAGCCCGCCTGGCGCTGGCCCTCGTCGCTTGGCAAAAACCCAACCTGCTGCTGCTCGATGAGCCCACCAACCACCTGGACTTAGAGATGCGCGAGGCGCTGACCCAAGCGCTGGCAAGCTTCGAAGGCACGGTTATTCTGGTCTCCCACGACCGTCACTTACTGCGCGCCACGGTCGATGAGTTCTGGCGGGTGGCGGATCACCGTGTCGAGCCCTTCGATGGTGATTTGGAAGATTACCGGGCTTGGCTTAAAGCGCGCCTGGAAGAGAGCCGTCGGGATTCCCGCGGTGAAAAAGCCGAGCGCCAGAACCAGCAGCCTAGCGGCGACAGCCGAGAAGCGCGCAAAGCATCCCGCAAAGCGGCTGCCGAACTGCGCGAGAAGCTGCGCCCACTGAAAAAGCAGCGCGACCAAGCAGAAAAAGCCATGGAGAAGGCCCAACACGAGCTTGATAAGGTTGAACAAGTGCTGGCAGACCCAGAGCTCTACACCGACAGCAGCCGCAAAGCCGAACTGACCAAGACGCTGAGTCAGCAGGCAGAGATTAAAGCGCGCCTGGATGAATCAGAGCGGCAGTGGCTCAGCGCCGAAGAGGCGTTGGAGACAATGGAAGCAGAGCTGCTCGCCAGTGAAGAGGCGGCTAGTTAGCGGAAAGCGAATACTCAACAATAGGGCTAGCTTTCCAACAAAAACGTTACCGGGCCATCGTTAATTAGCGCCACCTGCATATCAGCGCCAAATTCACCGGTGGCGACGTGCGGCCAGGCAGTACGGGTCTGGGTAACCAGCAAGTTGAACAGCTCTTCACCCTGGGCGGGAGGAGCGGCGCTGGAGAAGCCCGGCCGCAGCCCCTTACGGGTATCCGCCGCCAGGGTGAACTGGGAGACGAGCAACAGACCACCGTTCACCTGCTGCAGGTTGTGATTCATTTTACCTTCGGCGTCGCTGAATACCCTGTAGTGGAGGAGCTTGTGCAGCAGTTTTTCCACGCTAGTCCCGTCATCGTGCTTCTCCACTCCTATCAGCGCCAGCAGTCCATGGTCGATACTGCCGACGATTTCGCCCTCCACTTCCACGCTGGCGCGCTTCACGCGCTGAATGAGTGCCTTCAAAACGCCTCTCCCCACTAGCAAACGGCCATTATAACGACCGTTCGTTAATTTTTCCCTAGCAGGGCATCGCGAAACGCTTCACCCAGAGTTACCAAGCACGGCAGAGCATTAGATCGCAGTGCGGTTCACACAGCAGCATCTCGGTTAGCTGGCTGGTGTGATGGGGCTGACCGCGACTGCCGATCATCACGAGATCGGGCGTGTGGCGCTTCATATATGCTTGCAGCACATCACAGGGCGCGCCTTGTTCTAACACCAACTCCACATCAGGCACTCCTTCTAACTCGCGCATCAGGCTATCGACTTCGTTACTCAACTGCTCGCGCAGGCGCTGCACTTCATGTTCACGCCAGTGAGCGTAATAGGCTTGCGAACCCAACTCGCGCTCGCCGGGCAGTGTCCAGGCGTGCAGCAGGGTCAGCGTGGCTTCAGGGAAGCGAATCAGCGCCTCTTTCAAGGTATGCCGCGCCGTCAGTGAAAAATCGATGGGCACCAAATATGCTGCCAGGGCTGGGTCGGCTGGTGAGAAGAGACCACCACAGGGCATGGTGCACTGCGCAGCACGCGCATTACCGTGGTACCCGCCAGCAGGTCTTTTTGCCCGCGCTTGCGATGCATGCCCACACAATCAGCTCGGCGTTGCGCTCATGAGCTTCGCGGACGATTTCAACGTGAGGCGAGCCGGTCACGGTCTGGATCAGCGTTTTCGGCGCCTCTAGGGCGTAGTCTTCGCGTAGATCCGTCAACATGGTAGTGATGTCTTCCACTACCGCGCTCTCGACATCCAGCAGCACACGTCTGGGTAGGTAAGGATCCAACACGTGCAGCACGTCTAGCTGAACACCCTGGGCATAGGCCAAACGTAACGCCCGAGCAAAAGCGGCGCGATTATCAGCGGAAAGATCGGTGGCAAACAGAATGGTGCGAGGCATGGCGAAACGCTCCTCGGCTGAGCAGCTCAGCCTTACAAGCCGTTAAGCAAACACTCTTAGCATGGTGTGCAATGTCCATTCTCGCAAGCACTGTTGCCCAAATGCCACTGGCTACAGCTAGCATCACCACCAAGCGTGAAAATGGTGCACCGGCCGCGTCCTTTCCCCACGTTTAAGCGCACGCTCGCCTCCAGGGCTGCATGCAGCCACTGCTTGCATCACTGATAGCGGCTACCGGGGCGTCCCCTTCGCATCCCGGGTAGCTTCGCCAAGCAGGCGGCGATCGCTGAGGAGAGCGCACAGCGGTACCGTGCAAATTGTCGGTATCGATTCGCGAGGCGGGCAACCACTCATGACCATTGGGGGTTGCCAGCAAGTCTGGGCAGGTTGCCCCGCGCAGATGGCCGCCTTTCAGCACCACATAGGGCGCGCCCAATTGCGTTAACCCCGGCAGCATCGCTTCCATGGCGTCTAAACTGGTGGGCGACGGCGTGTCGAGCAATACCGCGGCTTCCGGCAGATTGGGGTAATCACATCGGCTAGCGGCACGAGAATATCGCGCACTGCATGAATACCGGCGTCGTCGACCAGAACATCCCGCTCTTGGCGACCATCACAGGGTCGAGCACAATCCAGCGTGGGCGGCGCTGACGCAGCACATCAGCAATAACCTCGGCGACTTCACGGCTCGCCACCATGCCAATTTTAACCGCGTCTATCACCCAACATCCAGCAGTGTTCCAACTGCTCGCGTATGGCCTGGGGCGAAACGGGTACACGAGGCCACCCTGCAGTATTCTGGGCAATCACCGCGGTAATCACGTTGGTGCCGTAAACGCCAAGGGCTGAAAAGGTTTTTAGATCCCCTGCAGCCCGGCGCCCCCGAAGGATCGGAGCCGGCGATGGTAAGCACATTGCGAAGACGGGGAATGGGTAGACATGGGGCTCCTTCACGGCAAAACGTCACTGTACTCCTAGGATACCCAAGCTGCGCGCCTTATGCTGCCGAAAACGTACATGCCAGACACACAAAAGCCGCCGAAGGCGGCTCGTTAGTGTGCATCAAGCACGGCAAACTATTGCGCGGTGTCACCTTCCGGGTTGCGGGCGTTGTAATACGCCTGCTCGGAGATGGCGTGGTAATCCTCGACCTTCTCCTGGAACGCTTGATAGGAGTCATAGATACGCGTAGCTAATTCGCTCGATTCAGCCAGCTCGGCGACCACATCTTGAGAGTGCTCACGCGCCTGGGCCAGTACGTCATCGGGAATGCGGCGTAGCTCAACATCGTGCTCGTTCACCAGGGTTTCCAGCGCATCGTTGTTACGTGCGGTGTACTCATCCAGTACGCTCTGGTTAATGTCGCTAATAGCGGTACGCAGGATCGCCTGCAAATCCGCTGGCAGCTCCGCGAAAGCCTCTTCGTTAACGATTGCCTCAAACATGACCGTCGGCTCGTGCCAGCCTGGGTAGTAATAATAGTCGGCGGCTTGATGTAGTCCGAATGCCAGGTCGTTGTAAGGGCCAATCCACTCTGTTGCGTCAATCGCACCGGATTGCAGCGAAGTAAAGATCTCGCCGCCCGGCATATTCACAATCGCGACCCCCATGCGGCTCATTACTTCGCCGCCCAGGCCAGGCATGCGCATTTTCAGTCCGTCGAGATCGTCAACCGAGTTGATCTCTTTGTTGTACCAGCCGCCCATCTGCACGCCTGAGGCACCCGCCACCATGACGTCACGCCGAAGTCATCGTAGAGCTCGTTCCACAGCTCCATACCGCCGCCATAGCTTAGCAGGCGTTCATCTCTTGAGCATTCATCCCAAACGGCACAGCGGCGAAGAACTGTGCGGCAGGCGCTTTGCCCTTCCAGTAGTAGGAGGCGGAGTGGCCTAGCTCAGCGGTACCGTCAGAAACAGCGTCAAACACCTCAAACCCCGGCACCACTGGCCAGCACCGAAGACTTCAATGGTCAGGCGGCATCCGACATTTCATCGACCAGCTGGGATAACCGCTCGGGCCCCTGACCAACACCTGGGAAATTTTTCGGCCAGGAGGTGACCATTTTCCAACGGAATTCTTCCTCTTGCGCCTGGGCGTGATTATCAACGCTAGAAACTGCCAACAAACTGGCGGAAAGTGCAGTCGTCATGGCGATGGCGGTAGGGAGTGTCTTGGCTTTCATACAATAACCCTCTTACTTTCTATTATTACTATTATGAGTAGGGAATACTCCGCCTAGCGTAGAAAACACTAGGCGGTTTACTTCAGGCCATTAATGGCTATTTACTGCTTATTAATTAGGTTGCCACTTCTAACGTTGATAGCAGCGATGTTTTTCAACTAACCCTTTATTAGCCAAACTGCGCTGGCAGCCACGTTGCCAACTGCGGGAAGAAC
Organism: Halomonas sp. PA16-9; assembly: GCF_009728585.1. Lineage (NCBI taxonomy): Bacteria > Pseudomonadati > Pseudomonadota > Gammaproteobacteria > Oceanospirillales > Halomonadaceae > Halomonas > Halomonas sp. PA16-9. Next base: position 3,257,141 of record NZ_CP040451.1, read on the forward strand.
GTTAGCATCAGCAACATACCCAGTTGCATTAGGATAAACGGGATAACGCCACACGGTAAATAGCCGAGGTAGATACAGATGGCGGCGCTACGCCACGCAGATAGAACAGCGCAAAGCCGAACGGCGGCGTTAAGAACGACGTTTGTAGGTTAATCGCGATCATGATGCCCAGCCAAATCGGGTCAAGGCCCATGGCAAGCAAGATCGGCCCGACAATGGGCACCACCACAAAGGTGATTTCGATAAAGTCGAGAATAAAGCCGAGCAAAAAGATCACCAGCATAACGATGATCGTCGCGCCGACCACCCCACCAGGCATACCCTCGAACAGTTCGGTCACCATGTGTTCGCCGCCGTAAGCGCGAAACACCAGCGAAAACAGCGCTGCACCGATCAGGATCAAAAACACCATGGTAGTCACGTGAGTGGTCGAACGCAGCACGTCCTTCAACGTCGCCCAATCGAGCTGACGATAAGCCAGCGCCAGTACTAAAGCGCCGAAGGCGCCTACCGCTGAGGCCTCGGTCGGCGTGGCAAAACCACTAAGAATCGAGCCCAGTACCGCCACAATCAGCACCACCGGTGGCACCAGCCCTTTGAGCAGTAGCATGCCAATCCCTGAGGTATGACCAAGCTCGGCCATCAACTCTTCACGGTCGGCAGCAGGCGCCATATGCGGACGCAACCAGGCCACCAGGGCCACATAGACCATATACATCACGACCAGAAGTAGCCCAGGCACCAGCGCGCCCATAAACAGGTCGCCCACGGAGACCGTTTTAGGGCTGAAGATCCCCATATCCAACTGCGCTTGCTGATACGCCGATGACAGCACATCACCAAGCAGTACCAAGGCAATGGAAGGCGGAATAATCTGCCCCAGTGTGCCGGTGGCGCAGATGGTGCCGGTTGCCAACGAGGTGCTGTAGCCACGCTTGAGCATGGTGGGAAGCGACATCAGCCCCATGGTGACCACCGTGCCCCCCAATACCGGTAGAGGCAGCCATCAGCATACCCACCAGGGTCACCGAAATACCCAGGCCACCGCGCATGGCACCAAACAGCAGGGCCATGGCATCCAGCAGCGTCTCAGCCACTTTGGATTTTTCCAGCAACACGCCCATCAAGACAAATAGCGGCACCGCCAACAGCGTTTGGTTGGTCATTATGCCGTAGAGCCGGTTGGGCAAGGCGGCAAGATAGCCACTATCAAAGTTAGCGTCGATACCGATGGCTTCCAACCCGAGCCCCATCCCGGCAAACAGCAGCGCCGTGCCCGCCAGCGAAAGCGCCACGGGAAAGCCGAACATCAACACAATACAGATAACGGCAAATAAAATAACTGGCATAAATTCCAGCATCAAACACGCTCCTCAAGGTGATTGCCACCGGCAGCTCCCGGCGTTATCCGCCCGGTCATCACGTAGCCATTGCGCACAATTTCAATCACGCCTTGCACGATCATCAGCACGGCAAACAACGGTATCAAGGTTTTCAGAGCGTAGACTGCCGGAATACCGCCGTAATCGGAGGAGGTTTCCAGAATACGCCAGGAGTTGGCCACGTAGCCCAGACTGGAAGCGATGATAAAGACCATCACTGGAATCAATAGCGTGATAATGCCCACCACATTGATTAACGCCTGGCGACGCGGGGTCATGCCTCGATAGAAGATATCCACCCGCACGTGGCCGTCGTGGCGAAACGTATAGGCGGCAGCGAGCATAAACACGCTGGCGTGCATATACATCACTAGTTCTTGCATGAAGATGCTATTCACACTGAAGGCATAGCGAAGCAGTACAATCGCGAACTGAATCAACATCATAAGGATGATCAGCCACGCAAGGGTACGCCCGAACCATTCGGAAGCGCGGTCCAGCGCACCAATAAAAGCAGGTAGTTGTGTTGTGTCCGACATGGGAGTGTCTCGCGTAAAACGGCTAAGGGGATCAGCGTCCCAGACAATAGCGCATATACGCGGACAATGCAGCGCTCACGGAGTGCACAGCGTGCTTATTATTAAACGCTTGAACGAATTGCCGCTAAACAGGCCTCGGGCAAGGGTAAATCGACAGCAATCGGCAGGTGGTCAGAGAAGAGATGATCCAGCACCCGCACTTCGGCGGCCTCTAACGATTGCGAAAGCAGAATATGATCCAACGCATGGCGCGGCTGCCAGGAGGGGTAACTGAACAGGGGTTTAACCGGGTGCAGCGGTAGCGACGCACTAAAACGCTCGTGAGCGTGCAGTTGGTCAGGGGTGCAGTTGAGATCCCCCATGACCACCACGTGGCGCAGTGGTTGAATGATATCGCTTAAGTAGTTGAGCTGACGCACCGGCCGCGGTGGCTTAGCGCCAGGTGGGCAACAAAGATATGCAGCGCATCAGGCCCTTCGCCAAAGCGGGCGTGAATCGCACCGCGCCCCGGCATTGCCCCGGCAAACGGTGCTCTTCTATTTGGCTGGGTACCAAGCGCGAGAGTAAACCGTTACTGTGCTGGGCAATGTGGCCCAGATTGCGATTGAGCTGCTGAACATGATGGGGAAACCCCGCTTGGGCAGCGAGATACTCCACCTGATTGACGCGGCTTGAGCGAAAACTACCGCCATCGACCTCTTGCAGCCCCACCACGTCAAACTTGCTCAGCACTTCGCCCATCACGTCCAGCCGCTTCTGGCGACGCGGGTTGGGCAGTAGGTGCTGCCAACTGCGCGTAAGATAGTGATGGTACGCCGAGGTCTGGATGCCCACCTGCAAATTAAAGGTCAGCAAACGCAAGTGCCCATCTTCAAACAGCGTCGAGCGTGAGCCATTGATGGCTGTTGTGTCACGCTCCCTCGCTTCACGCAACACGGTTACTCTGCGCGCTCTTCACGCACCTGCTCAACCAACGCTTCAGCGACTTTCGGCATGTTTTCCAGGCTACCGGCTGAGCTCGGCGTCACCAGAAAACGGCCATCAATCACCAGGGCAGGCACACCCATTAACTTCATTTTGCGCATGCGGTTATTGGCATCATTCACTTCGCTACGCACACTAAAGTCAGTCAGCGCTTGCTTGGCCTCTTCTTCGCTGACGCCATAGTTGGCAAAGAAAGCAGCAATCTCATCGGGCTCTGTGAGCGACTGATTTTCCTGATGAATGGCGTTAAAGAAGTCGGCGTGTAGCTCCTCTTCGATACCCAGCGACTCAGCTGCATAGAATGCTGTAGCGTGGGTATTCCAATCCCCACCCATGGTGGCGGGCATTTTGACGACACTAACGTCATCGTCGAGGGTCTCGTACCACTCATTAATCGGCGTTTGCAGGCGGTAGCAGTGCGGGCAGCCAAACCAAAATACTTCGGTGACTTCAATTTGCCCGTCATCAACCTGGGTTTCTACCGGCGTTTCAAGCAGCTCATAATGTTGGCCTTCAACCACTTCCTGGGCACTCACTGCCGCAGAAAGCCCCAAACCGGCCAGTGCGACCATTAACGTTTTAAACATCGCTCGCGTTTTAGACATTGTAAAAGTTTCTCCATGGGTAAGCGAAGGGTGAGACCGTGGATACATTAGCGGGTTCCCTCAGTTAGCAAACGTTGCCAAGAACGTTGCCTAGTGAGAACCCGCAAACGGCATAAGGAAGTATGTAGGCTGTCTATGTGTGGTTTTAAACGCCCAGGGTTAGAACGTTAGTTCAAACCCAACACTTAGTTTAAACCCAATACATAGTTAGCCACTGCTTCCATATCGTTGTCGCTCATTTTTGAAGCGATGTCGCCCATGATGTTATTGGGGCTATTGTTACGATCACCTGAGGCGAATGCCTGCAACGTTGAGACCGTGTACTGAGCGTGCTGCCCAGATAGACCGGGGTAAACGGCGCTGCCGATACCGACACCCGTTGGCGTATGGCAGGCTGAACAGGCGGGAATGCCCTTGGACATATCACCAGCGCGGTAAAGCTCTTCACCGCGAGCCAGCAACTCAGCGTCTTCGTCGCTGGTCTGGCCCAAGTTGGCATCCTGGCGCGCAAAGTGTGCTGCCACATCCCAGGCGTCCTGGTCGGAGAAGTCATCCACTTGACCGGCCATTTGGGGAACCATGCGGTTGCCGTCGCGGATATCCATAATCTGTTTCGCCAGATAGGACATCTGCTGACCCGCTAGATTAGGGAAAGCGCCCGATGGGCTAATGCCCTGTTGCCCATGACAGGCGGCACAGGTTTGGGCCATTTCCTGGCCAGCGGATGCGTCAGCATCAGCTTGATAGTCCGTTTGAGCGTGGGCGATGCCAACGGCGCCCATGGTAATTGCTAGGCTTGCCAGTAACTTTCTCATTGCTATTCCACTATGCCGTTTTATGTTTGACTGGTACGCACCCTGGGCGCTTCCCAGGTTTCACAAGTTACCAGGGTTAGCTCCGCCAATACCAACCTTCGCTAATACCAACAACGTATCGCGATGGTACACTAGCGCCCCAGGTCGCAGGTATAAACCGCTTGCATTATAACGAATCACCCCAGCGGCGGGAATGCAAGTGCTGGACTGCTTTAGGGGTAATTCGTCGCGGTACTGCTCTCAATTCTCTATCATGAGTCGCTATCATGCGTTCTACTTTATCGAAGCGATAGAGAGGTGATAGTGCGCAGAGTAGGCCGCTTTTATGTTCGTTTTTCAGGATCAACCCAATGACTACCCCCCATGATAGCCCAGTCCCTCGGCTGAACTACCCGACGGCAAGTTTTCTTATCAGCGCCCCCACCCTGGCCCTGTGCCCGGACGATACCGGCGCAGAAGTAGCCTTTGCCGGGCGTTCAAACGCGGGCAAATCCAGTGCTATCAACGCATTAACGCAACAAAATGCGTTAGCGCGCACCTCGCGCACACCGGGGCGCACCCAGCTGATCAACTTTTTCAGCGTTATGAACGACGAGTCGCGGCGTTTGGTCGACCTACCCGGCTACGGTTACGCCAAGGTACCGGAGGCGGTCAAGCTAGAGTGGCAAAAGCACCTAGCCGAGTACCTGCGCAACCGTTTCAGTCTACGCGGCTTAGTACTGCTAATGGACGTGCGCCACCCGCTCACCGAGTTCGACCAAATGATGCTCGATTATGCTGACCAGCGCGGAATGCCGGTGCATATTTTGCTCACCAAAGCCGACAAACTGAAAAAAGGCCCTGCCAGCGCTGCGTTGCAAAAAGTGCGCTCACGCTTGAAAGAGTGGGAAGACCTCGTCTCTGTTCAGCTGTTCTCTTCACTCAAGCGCGACGGCGTCGATACGCTGTCCCAGAAACTCAATCAGTGGCTGTATACACCGCCAGAATGATGCGCCTCTAACTTCTCGAGAATGCTGGGCAGCTCTTTAATATGGGCAATACGATGCACGCGCGTGGGGAGCGGTTGATCCTCTGTTTCAGAAATCCATACCGCGTGCATGCCCAGCTGCTGGGCGGGTAACACGTCCTCCTGCCACGAATCGCCCACGTGCATAGCGCACTCGGGGGCGACGTTTAAGCGCGACAGCGCGGTGAGGAACGGCGTCGGATCAGGCTTGGGCGCCAGTAACTCGCCCGCGGCAATGGCTACCGGAAAGTAGCCAGCCAGCGGCTGACGTTTAAGATGTATATTACCGTTGGTGATCGCCGCCAACTGATAGCGCTCTGCCAGGGCAGCCAGCAGTCCGGCCGCTTCTGGATGGGGCGTAACCTGCACGCGCAGGCGGTGAAACTCATTCATCGCTGCTGCTGCCCACATCAACGCAGCACTGCGGTGCAGACCTGCGTGTTCTAACTGGGCCTCCAGTGAGCGCAAACGTAGCCAAGTGAAGTCGCCGCGCCGTTCGGGCACCTCTTTGGCCAACTGTTGACGGCGCTGCAGATAATCCAGCCCGCCGCTTTCGTGGGATAACGCCAGCGCTGTTTCCTGGCGTGCCGCTCGCCATGCCTCAAGTGCCTCCAGTAGCCAGCGGTAGTGGCCCTCTTCGGTACGCGCCATGACTCCGTGGTTGTCCCATAGGGTGTCGTCCAAATCGAAGGTAATGGCCTGCAGCATCGTCATGGTTTGCTCCTGGGGCTATTCTTACTGTCGTTGGGGCCTCGTTTAGCACGGGGGTGCGCTGCGTCGTAGCTGGTCGCCAGATGCTGCCAATCAAGCCGGGTATAGATTTGCGTGGTCGATAGATTGGCGTGCCCCAACAACTCCTGCACGGCGCGCAAATCCTGGCTGGACTCCAACAGGTGACTGGCAAAGGAGTGCCGCAAACGGTGCGGGTGTAGGTGTTCGGGCAAGCCACGGGCAATCGACAGCTGCGCTAAACGCTTTTGAATGGCACGATGGCCCAAGCGCTGCCCGCGCTGGCCCACAAATAGCGCCTGCTCAGTAATAGGTGCCAGCGCTGAGCGACATCCCAGCCACTCAGCCAGCGCCTGCTGGGCGCGGCGCCCTACCGGCACCTGACGCGGCTTGCCGCCTTTGCCGATCACTCTTACCCGGCTATTCTGCAAATCGCCCAAATCAAGCGCCGCCAGCTCCGCTAAGCGCAGGCCGCTGGAATAAAACAGTTCAAGAATAGCCTGATCCCGCACGCCCAGCGGCGAGCCATCGTGGGGGGTATCGAGAAAGCGCGCCAGGGCGTCGACATCCACCGGGCGCGGCAGGTGGCTGGGCTGTTTGGGCGTACGCAGTAGTCCCACCGGGTTATCGACCAGCACACCCTGCTTGACCAGGTAATCAGCGAAGCGGGAAAGTGCCGCCCGCCGCCGGGCCAGGCTTCTAGGCGCCAGCCCCCGGCTACGCTCTGACCCCAGAAAAGCCCGCAGCAGAGCGGTATCTAACGCGGCAGGATTGGTCACATCGCGTCGCTCTGTGAAGTTACACAGTGCGGCCAAATCATGCTGATAAGCCGCCACCGTGGCAGGGCTAGCATGGGACGCCAGCGCCGCTAAAAAAGCCTCAACGCGCTTGGCTATCGTTATTTCCGCTGGGAGAGTTTCAGCCATAGTCGCCCAGGCGCACCAGCAGGCGCGCGACGATATCGCCCAAATACTCAGTGAACAGCGTATCCATGCTAGCCCGATAAGCATCGGGGCTGGGGCTGGCCAGCAGCAAATAGCCCAAGGGGTCACCCGCCGAGAGCCGTGAAATCGCACAGGAACCGGCTTTGCGCGGCGCTTTGACATGGGGCAGCAAGCACTTCCAGTCGCTGACGCTAAGCTTCACACAGCGGCTGGTGCGGCCATCCAGCAGCGCCGACAGCCGTGTGCTGGCATGTTGATCAAGCACGTGCCGTGGCGGTTGAGGCGGCGTCGGTTCACTATCGCTTAACGTGGCCGGACACCACAGCGCCATGGCCGGGGTTTCAAAGCGCTCGCTAAGCTGGGTGGCCAGCGCTTGCGCCAGCGCATCGCGATCCGGCGCTTCCACCAGGGCTATCAACGTTTCCCGCAGCCGGCGGTACTGGGACTCGTTATGGCGAGCAGTTTCCAGCAGGTGCTCCAGGCGGCCCTCGGCGGTTTCCGCGCGCTTACGCAGATCTAACACCAGGCGCTCGAGCAGTGACACCGACCCGTCGATATGCGGATGGGGAACCTGCAGTTGCTGCAGAAGCCCTTCCCGGCCGACGAAAAAATCGGGATGGCGCGCCAGCCAGAACGCCACTTGATCAGGCTCGAGCGTTTTGCGGGGTTCGGGGGCTTGTGACATCGCCGTTCTCCTCGAATTAATGGGTATACGGATTAAATGGTGGATGGAACCTTTCTGCATATCCACCTCTTAATCCTCTCAGAATGTTGCAGTCAACTATTTGGTCCGGATACCCGTATCGAGCGCATGGGCCTTGAACGCTGCATTGGAGACATCGCGCATGACGTGGACGCTGGCTTTACACTTTGCGTTGAGGCAGATTGTCCGTGATGAAACGGGTAACCTCCTGCACAAGCTCGAGATCCTCGGGGGCTGTACCTCCGAACCCGCCATGTGGCATCGCCTCGAAGACGTGTAGCTCTGCCGGTACTCCCGCCTGGCGCAGCTTGCGGTGGAGGCGTACCGTATTGGAGAGAAAGAGGTCACGGGTTCCGCTCTGCAGGAACATTGGCGGCATGTCGGTCGTCATCTTTCCGAACAATGGCGAGACATAGGGATGTGTCAGGTCCGCGTCGCCCGCATAGAGCAAGTTGCATGACATCAGGGAATTCGGCAGCACGACATCGATGGTCCGGTTGGTCTGGAAGCTGTCTCCCGACTCCGTCAGATCGACTTCCGGGGATAGAAGGACGACGGCGGCCGGCAGAGGCAGCCCCTCGTCCCGCGCGCGCAGGATCGTGGCCATCGCGAGGTTGCCGCCGGCCGAGCGTCCGCAAAGGATAACATGACCAGCACCGTACGCTTCGACCGCGTGTCCGTAGACTGCCATGCAATCCTCCAGAGCGTCCGGATAGGGGTGATCCGGGGGCATCCGGTAGTCAACACCGAAGCACACCATGCCATGCCGGTCCGCCTGCATCCGCGCACTTTGGCGGCAGGCTTCTCCACCACCAAAGACCAGCGCGCCGCCGTGGAGATCGATGCAGACATAGCCTTCGTGTCGAAGAGCGTGCGGCGTCGCGATATGCACGGTTGCTGGGCCAATGTACTGAGTCTCGATCTCGGCTTCCACCTCGCCCGCGAGCCCCCTGACCGCCTCCGCGTAGTGCACGTCGGCGGCTTCCTGCATCTGTCTCCAGCCGTCATGATCTTGCGGTGCAGGAGAGGGATAGAGCGCATTCAGTGGCGTGCCGTCGTGGCGTACGGCGGCTTGCAGCATCCCTCGCGCCTCGGCGCTGATCGATGCGGGGACGGGGATCAAACGCTCGTGGATGCGGACACCCTGCACCTCAGTCTCCTTGGTTTCCGGCATATCTATTTTCCTATCATTTCGAGGCTTCCAGGAAAACTGGTGGACGGGCCATCCATAATCATCGCACAGCGTCGGGTTATCAAGCTTCTGGAATGTAGGGCCAGGACTCCCAATCAACCAGATAACCCGGATACCCGAATTAATTAAGTGCTACGCGGCCATCGAAGACGCGTGTAGCTGGCCCCACCATCGTTAGCGCCCCTTCAGGGTCAGGCCACTCAATGCTGAGCTCTCCACCGGGTAAATGGACTTTTACGGGGCTTTTCAGCAGCCCCTGGCGAATACCGCTGGCCACTGCAGCGCAGGCACCAGTACCGCAGGCCAGCGTTTCGCCACTGCCGCGCTCATACACGCGCAAACGAATCTCACTGGGCGAGAGTACCTGCATAAAGCCCACGTTAACACGCTTGGGAAAGCGGGGATGCGCCTCGACCAATGGCCCGAGGCGTTCCACCGGGGCGCTATCAACGTTCTCAACCTGCATCACAGCATGTGGGTTGCCCATAGAGACCACGCCGATCTGCAGCGTTTCATCACCCACTTGTAACTGATGCAGGGGTTGATCCCCAGGGGCATCGAACGGCAGCGCCAAAGGGCTAAACCGCGGGCGACCCATATCCACTCGCACCATGCCGTCGTGCTGCACGGTCAGCACTAACGGGCCCCCGGCGGTTTCTACGTGGATTTCATGCTTGTGGGTCAATCGCTGATCGCGCACGAAGCGGGCAAAGCAGCGTGCGCCGTTGCCACAATTTTCCACTTCACTGCCGTCAGCATTGTAAATGCGGTAGCGAAAATCCATCTCTGGATCCCGGGGCGGTTCGACGAGCAACAACTGATCAAAGCCAATGCCGAAACGTCGGTCTGCCAGTGCACGAATCTGAGCTTCGTCCAACCGGGCGCGCTGAGTGACCAGGTCCACCATGACAAAGTCATTACCCAGGCCATGCATTTTGGTGAAGTGTAACAGCATCAACGCCCCCCTTCGGGCAGCAGTGCTTCACCCGCCCACAGACTGGCAACGGTTTCCCGCGCGCGCACTACATGGCAGCTGTCGCCATCAACCATTAGCTCAGCGGCGCGAGGACGACTGTTATAGTTCGACGCCATGACAAAACCGTAGGCCCCCGCCGAACGCACTGCTAGCAGATCACCTTCGTCAATCGCCAGCTCGCGCTCCTTACCCAAGAAGTCACCCGTTTCACACACCGGGCCCACTACGTCGTAAAGGGCGCTTTCGCGTGTTTGACGAGTATCCACCGGCACAATCGCCTGCCAGGCCTGGTACAGCGCCGGGCGAATCAGGTCGTTCATGGCCGCATCGACAATGGCGAAGTTCTTGGTCTCACCGGGCTTGAGAAACTCTACCCGAGTGAGCATGACACCCGCATTCGCGGCGATGGAGCGACCGGGTTCAAACAGCAACGTAAGCGCTTCGCCACCTTCCCAACGCGAAAGCCGCGCCAACAGTTGGCTAGCGTAATCAAACGGCTGGGGCGGTTTTTCATCGCGGTAAGGCACGCCTAAACCGCCACCTAAATCAAGGTGCTCGATTTCGATGCCCCGCTCACGCAGCCGCTCCATAAGCACCAGTAAGCGATCAAGGGCATCCAGGAAGGGTGCGGTTTCAGTTAGCTGTGAACCGATGTGACAGTCGAGCCCCTTCACCTGCAAATTGGGCAGGCTTGCGGCTAGTTCGTAAACCGCCAGCGCTTCATCCACCGGGATGCCGAACTTATTATCCTTCAAACCAGTGGAGATATACGGATGAGTACCCGCATCCACGTCTGGGTTGACCCGCAACGAGAGGGGCAATTTTCCCCAACTCACCGGCGACACGATTCAAGCGCTCAAGTTCGGGGCGTGACTCAACGTTAAAGCACTTAATGCCCACGTCCAGCGCACTAACCATTTCATGGGGCTGCTTGGCAACGCCCGAAAACACTACTTTCGCCGGGTCGCCACCGGCTTTTAGCACCCGTTCAAGCTCGCCAATGGAAACAATATCGAACCCCGCGCCCAGCTTGGCCAACAGGCCCAGCACCGCCAGGTTGGAGTTGGCTTTCACCGCGTAACAAATCAGGTGCGGATGGCCACCCAGTGCTTCGGTATAGGCGCGAAAGTGACGTTCAAACGTCGCTTTTGAGTAGACGTAGCAGGGCGTGCCGAACTCGTCGGCAATGCGTGACAGTGGTACATCTTCGGCATACAGCACGCCATCGCGGTAATTAAAATAGTCCATGGTGCTCTCCCCTTCTCCTGGGCCTGCAGCTATCTATTCAGACGCCTGGGCAGATTGCTCGTCAGCGGGTGCATCTTCCGGCAGATAAAGCGGCCCTTTTTGCCCACAGCCGACAACCGCGGTTAACAGCAGCGCCGAAAGGGCCATGATTGCCAGCGTTTTCATGCGCCCGCCTTGAGCGCACTCAGCGCCTCACGCGCTCGCTGTGCAGCTGCCCGCACCTGGTTGGGTGCTGTGCCACCAATATGGTTCCGGGCGGCTACCGAGCCTTCCAGGGTCAACACCTCGAACACATCCTGCTCGATGGTATCGGAGAACTGTTTGAGCTCATCCAGGCTCATCTCAGACAGGTCTTTTTCGCTTTTAAGACCATACGCCACCGACTGCCCGACGATTTCGTGGGCGTCGCGGAAGGCCACGCCTTTGCGCACCAGGTAGTCGGCCAAGTCCGTCGCGGTAGAGAAACCACGCCGCGCCGCTTCATACATGCTGGCTTTCTTGGGCTCAATGGCGGGCACCATATCGGCAAACGCTTTTAAGCAGTCGCGCACGGTATCTACTGCATCGAACAGCGGCTCTTTATCTTCCTGATTGTCTTTGTTGTAAGCCAACGGCTGCGATTTCATCAGCGTTAGCAACGACATCAGGTGGCCGTACACGCGCCCGGTTTTGCCGCGTACCAGCTCAGGCACGTCGGGGTTTTTCTTCTGCGGCATGATCGAAGAGCCGGTGCAGAAGCGGTCGGGCAGGTCGATAAAGTTGAACTGGGCGCTGGTCCATAGCACCAGTTCTTCGCTCATGCGCGACAGGTGCATCAGCAGGATGCTGGCGAAGCTGGTGAATTCGATGGCGAAGTCACGATCCGAGACCGCGTCCAGAGAGTTTTCCGTTGGACGATCAAAGCCTAACAGTTCCGCCGTCACGTGGCGGTCGATGGGATAGGTAGTGCCAGCCAGGGCGGCAGCACCCAGCGGCATTACGTTGACGCGCTTGCGGCAGTCCAGCAGGCGCTCGTGATCCCGGGCCAGCATCTCTTGCCAAGCCAGAATATGGTGACCAAAGGTGACCGGCTGGGCGGTTTGCAGGTGGGTAAAGCCGGGCATAATGGTCTCGGCTTCACGATCAGCCAGTTCGATCATGCCTTCACGCAGACGCTTGAGTTCCACTTCGATAACGTCGATCTCATCGCGCATAAACAGGCGAATATCGGTGGCGACCTGGTCGTTGCGCGAGCGCCCGGTGTGGAGTTTTTTGCCGGTAATACCGATCTTTTCAGTCAGCCGCGCTTCGATGTTCATATGCACATCTTCCAGCGGCACCGACCAGTTAAACTCGCCGCGCTCGATCTCGCCCTGAATCTCGTTCAGGCCATTAATAATCGCATCACGCTCGTCATCGGTGAGCACGCCTACCCGAGCCAGCATAGTGGCGTGGGCGATGGAGCCCTGGATGTCCTGGGGGGCCAGGCGCTGGTCGAAATTAACTGACGCGGTGAAGCGTGCAACAAAGGCATCGGTGGGCTCGCTAAAGCGACCGCCCCAAGACTGATTCGTGGCTTGGCTCATCGAAGATATATCCTGCTGACAAAACAATGGAGTCGTTAGCAGAAAGTGTACCAGAGTCGCCCCGGTCAGCGGCACGCCGTTTTTATTTCTGTGGCGGCTAAAAGCGTGACGTTACGACGGCAGGTGGTTTGTGGAGAAACGCGTGCAGGGCACTTAGGGACATGGGGCGGGCAAAGTAGTAGCCCTGATAGTAGTCACAGTGACGCTGCTGCAGGTAGCCAAACTGCTCTGCCGTTTCTACGCCTTCTATCAACACTTCGAGCCCCATTTTCCCCGCCATGGCGACCACGCCGTCGATAATAGCGGCATCGTGGCGGTCTGAAATCACATCGCGCACAAAGGATCGGTCAATCTTGATGCGATTAATCGGCAGCCGCTTTAAATAGCTTAGGCTAGAGAAGCCGGTGCCAAAATCGTCTAGTGCAATCAGGACTCCCAGCGCTCGCAAATTCTTTAACGCCTGGATTGCTTGTTCGGCGCTATCCATCAGCACCCCCTCGGTAAGCTCCAGCTCTAACAACGCTGGCGTTAGACCGCTGCTCGCCAGCACCTGCTCAATGGAGGTGAGGAAGCCAGGGCGTTGAAACTGCATAGGCGAAATATTGACCGCCATGGTGATCTCGCCTAACCCCAGGCCATTGAGCTGCTGGGCATCGCGACAGGCAGTAGCCAACACCCACTCGCTAATGGGAATGATCTGACTAGTATCCTCGGCAAGGCTAATAAAATCAGATGGTGGGATATTGCCGCGCTCAGGGTGCTGCCAGCGGATCAGCGCTTCAACCCCCACCACGCGACCGCTTGGCGCGTGAATCTGCGGCTGGTAATGAAGCTCGAACTGCTGCTGCTCAATGGCTTGCTGTAGCGCGCTGCGTAAGCTAACCCGTTCGCTCACCTTGCGGTTCAAGTCTTCGGTATACCAGTGGTAGGTATTGCGCCCGCGCCGTTTGGCTTTATACATTGCCAAATCCGCCTGCTGAATAAGCTGGCGGGGGTTGTCCATGCTGCCGTCATTGATGGCAATCCCGATACTGGCGGTGATGCGCAGCTCGCTGTCGCGGTACCAGTAGGGCGGCGAAAGCCCCTGGAGAACCCGCTCGACCACCTGTATCACATCGTCCTGATGGGCTAGATCCGGCAACAACACCACGAACTCATCGCTGCCAAAACGCGCGACGGTGTCCCAGGGGCGCAGTTCATTCTCCAACCGCCTGGCCACTTCAACCAGAATAAAGTCGCCCACTTCATGGCCCAAGGTATCGTTTATCGGTTTGAAATCATCCAAATCGATAAACAGCACGGCTATATAGCGATGGTAGCGGCGCGCCATCACGCCCCCCTCTTCCAAGCGCTGACCAAGTAACAAGCGGTTGGGCAACCCGGTCAAGGCGTCGTGATGGGCGTTATGGTCGAGTTGAGCCTGATATTCGCGCTGTTCAGAGATATCATTCTGTACGCCGACAAAGTGGGTCACTTGGCCGTTCTCATCGCGTACAGGTGAAATGTGCAAGTCGTTCCAAAAAACCGTGCCGTCATGCCGATAGTTACGGATGACCACGTGTACTTCACGCTGCTCGGCAATCCCTACCTGTAGCTGCTTGACGGTGGCGGGGTCGGTCTCTTCCCCCTGTAGGAAACGGCAGTTACGCCCAGTGCCTGGTTGCGCGAATAGCCGGTAATGCGTTCAAAGGCAGCGTTGACGTAAACCAGAGGAAGATCGCTGCTCTGAGCATCGACAATAAGAACACCATTGGTGCTTGATTCAACGCTACGCTCCAATAATTTTAGCTGTTGTTCGCTAGCTTTACGCCGCGTAATCACCCGGGCGATTACGTAAATCACGTCCTCTCCCAACGACGGCGAAATTTCTAACCAGTGCTGCTTGCCGGTTGCGGAAACAGCGCGCACCTCAAAAGGAATGACCTTTTCGCCTTGATGCACTCGCTGTAACGCCCGCTCGATCACCGGGTGGTCAAGGGGGTTAATGACGACACCACAGGAACGCCCGATCAACTGTTCAGAGGTATATCCCAGCAGCGTCTCGAAGGCTGGATTGACTTGCAGCAGCGTGCCTTTAAAGTCGATACAGCAGAACAGATCCCGTGAAAGCAGGAAAAACTGGTCAAGCTGGCCGCGGGGTAACACTGAGGACATACAATTTCCTAGGGGGACGGATAAAGCACGTTACGGGAGCATAATCAGTTCCGTTATTTTTACTGTGGCGCTCGGTGCTTTATGATGACACTTATCATAGCTTGACTCGCCGTGTCTGCGGTATAGGGAGAATAACGTGCTATCAATCACCAAACTGCGCATTGCCACGCGTAAAAGCCAACTGGCCATGTGGCAGGCTGAGTACGTTCGTGACCGCTTAATGGCGGCTCACAGCGGCCTTGAGGTCGAGCTTGTAGCTCTGTCTACCAAGGGCGACAAAATTCTCGATACACCGCTTTCAAAAATTGGCGGTAAAGGGCTGTTCGTTAAAGAGCTGGAAGACGCCAGGACGCATGCTCGATGGCCGTGCCGATATTGCCGTCCACTCGATGAAAGATGTACCCATGCTCTTCCCGAAGGGCTGGGCCTGTCGGTCATCCTAGAAGGGGCCGACCCTACCGATGCGTTTGTATCCAACCACTACTCTAGCATTGATGAGCTTCCCGAAGGGGCACGAATTGGCACCGCCAGCTTACGCCGTGGCCTGCAGATGCGTGAAGCCCGCCCCGACCTGCAAATTCTCAACTTGCGCGGCAACGTACAAACGCGGCTAGGTAAATTAGACGCGGGAGAATTTGACGCCATCATCCTGGCGACCTCAGGCCTTAAGCGGTTGGGCTTGGATGAGCGGATTGCCCAGGCACTGCCGCCGGAAGTGTGCCTGCCCGCCTGCGGCCAAGGAGCCCTAGGCATTGAGTGCCGCCTGCATGACCCCGAGCTGATTGCCTTGCTAGCCCCGCTGGATGACGCGGATACCGCGACGCGTGTGCGCGCCGAACGGGCCATGAACACGCGCTTAGAGGGCGGCTGCCAAGTGCCTATTGCGGGCCACGCGGTGCTGGATATTGAAAATGAAACCCTTTGGCTACGCGGCTTAGTGGGCAACCCAGAGGGCACCGAAGTGCTGCGTGCCGAAGGCCGTGGCTCGATGCATGAGCCCGAAGCGCTGGGCATTCGCATTGCCGAAGAGCTGCTCGACCAAGGCGCTGGCGATATTCTGGCTGAGGTTTACGGTCGCGCCATATGAGCCAACCGGTACTGATCTGCCGCCCTGGCGAGCGAGGTGAAGCACTGGCCGCTGCTCTGCGCGAGCGGGGCGAGAGCGTTGAATCACTCAATGTGATGCAACTCGAAGCCTTGCCAGAAACCCCTGAAATGCGGCGTATCTGGCTGGATATTGATCAGTACCATAAGATAATAGTCATCAGCCCCTTTCCGGCCACTTGCTTAAGTGAAGCGTTGGATCGCTTCTGGCCACAGCTGCCCATTGGCATTGACTACTACAGCGTTGGCAGCGCCACCGCGGCAACGCTTTATGATCAGTTGGGCGTACGTGTGCATGTGCCTGCGCCCAGTGCAGGTGAAGATACCAGCGAAGCACTGCTTGCGCTTGCCTCGCTTCAACAGTTAGGGCACCAGCGTATTCTACTGGTGGCGGGAGAAGGTGGCCGCCCGCTGCTCGCTGAAACGCTTGCTGAGCGGGGCGCGCAGGTGACTCGCGTAGCGGTGTATCGACGCACGTTTCACCCCCTTGAACCCGCTCTGCAAACGCGCCTTTGTTCAGGTAATTACCGGGCGTTGATCGTCACCAGCAGCGAACTGCTGGAACATCTGGCAAAATGGTGCAATCAGGCGGCCTTGAACCAACCGCTAATCGTTTCCAGTCGCCGTTTGGCTACACTGGCTGGCATACTGGGTTTTTGTGACCTCAAGGTGGCGTCCGGAGCTACGCCAGCTGCGTTGATAGCGGCGTTGGAGACCTGCGACCCACAGGGTGCCGATGTCGATCAAGGAACTTACTAAGGGCTAGCGACACATGAGCAAACAAGTAAACGATCAGGACGATGTACAACCGACGTCCTCCGATGCCTCTCAAGGCGTCCCTAAAACGACCGACAAAGCAGCTTCCACGACCGACGCGACTGAGCCCAGCAAGCCGAACACGCCGCCGAGCTCAACAACACCTGCTCAGAGTGGCGCTAAAAATAGCCGGTCGCGGCGGCGTGGAAAGGGCTCGCCCACTGCGAGTTCAACCGCTGCTAGCAGTACTACCAGCACGGCTAAATCGACAGATACCACATCCAGCAGTGCAGCCTCACCTTCCCAGAGCGCCGCTCAACCCAGCCCATCCTCCTCAAGCGGGTCGACTTCTAGTTCGCCATCGTCAAGCGCCGCCTCGTCAAAGCCGACCAGCGGCAAGTCATCGGCGGGCACTACGCCGCCCACCGGCCACAAAGGCAGCGGTAACGGCCAAAGCGGTGAAGGCAAAAGCGGAGGCAGTAAAAGCGGCGGCCTCGCAATTGCCCTGGTGATTATCCTGGCGATTGCCTTGGCATTTATCGCCTGGCAGGGCTGGCTGCGCCTGGAGAGCCAGCAGCAACGCCTCGACGAAGTCGCACAGCAGGCTGAGGGGAGCGCCTCACAGCAAACGGTTAGCGACCTCGAGTCACGCCTTGATAGCGGCGAAGCCGAGCGCGATGAAGCGCTGCAAAGCACACTGGGTGACCTGCGTGATGAATTTGACAGCTACCGCAGCGACGTCGATGAGACCCTGGGCCAAGTGCTGGATCAGCTCTCTCAAGAGCAGGACACCGACGAGCGCGAGTGGCTGCATGCCGAAGCAGCCTACCTGCTGCGTCTGGCCAATCAGCGTTTACAGCTGGAAGGCGATGTTGACGGCGCTGCTGCGCTGCTGCGTACCGCCGATGCGCGTCTAGTAGATGCTGACAACCCGGCGTTGACGCCCGTACGCGCAGCAATTGCCAATGAGCTAGCCGCGCTGGACGCCGTGCCCCAGGTTGACCGCACCGGCCTCTACTTAGCGCTCAATGCCCAGCAGGAACGCATCTCCTCTCTGCGACTCTCTCAAGAAATTGAGGAGCAAGCGGTAACCTCCAGCATCGAGCAGCCGCCGACCGGCACTTTCCAGCGCCAGCTGGCGCGCTTCGGTGAAGAGCTCAAAGACCTGGTGGTGGTTCGCCATCACGATGAAGCGCTGGAAGCGCTGATTACCCCAGAGCAAGAGTCTTACCTACGCCAAAGTCTGCGCTTAGTGCTGGAGCAGACGCAGTTGGCCCTGCTCAACGAAGAGAAAGAGCTTTATGACGCGAGTATCGACAAAGCGCTACAGCTGCTGAACGACTACTACGACACCACTCGTGAAGAGACCCAAAGCGTTATTACGCGCCTTCAAGAGCTCAAGGAAGCAGAGGTAAAACCCGAGCTGCCCGATATCAGCGCTTCACAGCAGGAACTCGCACGCTTTATCGACAACCGCTATAAGACGCGTGGCCAAAGCGGAGGTGATTCATGAGAAAGCTTGTTCTCCTCATTGTCGCAGGCCTCGCCGTCGGGGCCCTGTTTGGGCACCTGATGATGTCGGTGCCCGGCTATTGGCTAATCCGCGTGGGCGACTCATCCATCCAGACATCGTTTTGGTTTGGTCTGGTGCTGCTGTTTGCCGCCTTTATCGTCCTACACTTTGTACTGCGTTTGCTCAGCGGCATTATTCGCCCTATGGGGCGTTTTCGTAGCTGGAACAGCCGCGCACGTAACCGTCGCGCCATGCAGCGCACCGTGCGTGGCCTGGTAGCACTGACCGAAGGGCGCTGGAAAAAAGCCGAAAAAACCCTGGTTAATGCCGCCGATGATTCCAGCACACCGCTGGTCAACTACCTATCCGCAGCGCTGGCGGCCCATTATCAGGGCCACCACGTGAAATCCCAGGAGCACCTGAATCAGGCGCAGCTAACCACCGACGGAGCCGATACGGCCGTTGGCTTGATGCAGGCGCAAATGATGATTGAGCGTCAGCAGCCGGAAGAAGCCCTGGCGATTCTGAATCGCCTGGATAAGAAGCTCTCCAACCACCCCAGGTGCTCAAGCTACTCAAGCAGGTGCATTTAAGCGTCAACGATTGGGAAGGCTTACGGCGTTTGATTCCACGCTTGGCGGCGCAGAAGCTCATCACCCAGCAAGAGCGTGAGCAGTTGGAGTTTAAAGCCTACCGCGAGCTGATCGTGTTTGAAGCGCAAAACCCCACCAACATTGAGCGAGTGCGTGGCCTTTGGGCTGATATGCCCGACTACCTGCGCGGCAACACCGAGCTGATCGTGCTATACAGCGAAGCGCTGATTCAAGCCCACGAAGAGCCCATTGCCGAGCGCTTGCTCAACCACTCGCTGGATCACCACTGGGACGCACGCTTAGTAAAACGCTACGGCCTGCTGAATGTGAACGCCGGTCGCCAACTAGTTAAAGCCGAGAAGTGGCTGCAGGAGCGCCCCAACGACCCCGAGCTGCTGCTCGCCTGCGGTCGCCTCTCGCTGCGCACCGGCCAGTGGCAAAAGGCGTTGGAGTACTTTGAAGCCAGCCAGCGGCAGCGCCCTAATGGCGAAGTTTGCGCTGAACTTGCACGTCTCTATGCAAGCCTTGGCGAGCATAATAAGAGCCAGCTCTACTATCGCCACAGCGTCGAAATGCTGGCCAAATCGCTGCCATCGCTGCCGCAACCCAGCGATGCTAACGACAGCAAAAAGCCCGGCAGTAAGCAAAAAGACAGCAAAACCATTAAGAAAAGCGCCTAGGGTTGCTGCTGGTATAACGTGAAAGGGCGCCACTTCAGCAGTGGCGCCCTTTTTAGTGGCTCAAGGTTTGGCGGGTGGCATTTGCGGTGGCGCAGAGGTAACTTCAACCGGCGTTTCAGCCTCCGCTGGCTGATCCAGCATTGCTGTGCAGTGGCCACAGCGCGTGGCTTTGATCGGCACCACCATCAAACAGTAAGGGCACGGCTGCTCCGTAGGGTTCGCAGGCGCTACCGCCTCTTCGCGCTTTAATCGGTTAATGGTGCGTACCAATAAGAAGACCACGAAGGCGACAATCATAAAGCTGACCACCGCATTGATAAAAAGCCCGAGGTTTAGCGTTACCGCCCCTGCCGCCTGGGCATCCGCCAGCGTCGCATAAGGGCCGCCCACCGCCCCTTGGCGTAACACTACAAACAGATTGGAAAAATCCACACCGCCCACCAACAAACCAATCAGCGGGTTCATCACATCCGCCACCAGGCTCTGCACAATCAGCGTAAACGCCCCACCGATAATGATCCCCACCGCCATATCGACGACGTTGCCTTTTACCGCAAACTCTCGGAATTCCTGGAAGAATTTTGCCATGTTCAAACGTCCTAACGTCTCGTTTTAGCCAATACCCTAGGTTATAGCGTCTTGCTAAAAGCATGGGCTAGGGTGTGTTAGACGGCAAGTAAATTTATGCAGGTTGAAGACTATTTCGGGGGAGGTGCGGGCAGATATCGACGTTGCTTTTTATTGACTCACCGTAATCACAGGACACTTGGCTGAATGGCCCACTTTGTGCGATACGCTGCCAATCACCACCCCCGCCAAGTCGCTTAACCCTCGGCTTCCCATCACAATGGTATCGATATTATTGGCGTTGGCAGCCTCTATAATGGCGCGGGCTGGGTCACCTTGCGTCAGCAACTCTTCAATGTGCTTAGCGCCCTCTGCCTGCGCGGAACTCACCGCCTGGGCCAATAGCTGTTCACCCACCTTCTCGCGTTCAGCAAGCGTAGTGCCTGCATCAATAGCACCAATGCCCCACACCAGTGTGGTCGTATAGGCAAGCGTTTCAGGTACATGTAATAAATAGAGCGTTGAGCCTTCTCTATCCAGCAGCTTACAAGCCACCTTCAAAGCTTGTTTAGCGCTCTCAGAGCCGTCGACAGGAACTAAAATACGCGCATACATGGCAGGTCTATCCCCTTTTATTCTAGCGTTCATTACTAAAGTCGTAGTCGATATTTCGCTTTTAAACGTTTAAATGCTGGTAGCGTTATGGCGCTTGGTTAGGCTGGTTTTAAAGTTGCCTTCAATACGTGAAAAGCATCACCAGCATGCTAACAAGCGAATGACAAAGCCAATATTGTTTAAGTAGCCGCTCATACCTTGGAGGTATCATGGAACTACGCCACCTGAGGTACTTCTGCGTCGTCGCTGAAGAGCTTAACTTTACCTGTGCGGCTGAACGGTTGCATATGTCTCAACCGCCTCTTTCCCGCCAAATCAAACAATTAGAACAAGAGGTGGGAGCTGAACTGTTTGAACGAAGCTCAAGAGGATTGCGTTTGACGCCGCCAGGTGTCTTTTTTCAGCAGCACGCTCTGCAGATTTTAGAGAAAGTGGAAGTCACCATCGACGCCACTCGACACATGGCGCGTAGCAAGCGGGCACTATTCGGCATTGGCTTTGTACCGTCCGTTTTTTACGGGCAGCTCCCAATGCTCGTGCGTGATTTGCGCCGCATGGATAATGTCGAGCTCTCCTTGGCAGAGCTTACGACAGTACAACAAATTCAGGCGCTCAAAGCGGGTCGCATCGACATGGGCTTCGGGCGTTTACGTATTGATGACCCCGACGTCGAGCAGGAAATTCTCTTCGACGAGCCATTAATTGCAGCTCTATCTAGCGGTCACCCGCTAGAGGGCACAACCCCTAGCTGCGAAGAGCTGGCCCGCTACCCTCTAATCCTTTTTCCCGCAAAACCACGTCCTAGCCTTGCCGATATGGTATTGGGAATTTTCCGCCGTCAAGGATTAAAGGTCGAAGTTGTGCAGGAAGCCAACGAGGTTCAAACGGCACTTAGCCTTGTCGCTTCCGGCATTGGCATTACGCTGGTTCCAGAGCAGGTAAAGCGTGTCCAACGCGATGGTATTTGCTATGTACCATTGGCCGATAAATCAATTACATCCCCCGTTATCTGCAGCCGTCGGCGGGGCGAAAAACCCTCCCCGCTTATGCAGGAAGCCAATGCTATTTTAGAGGTACTCGTTGAAAATCGCCGCTCTGGGCGCTACCCATAATGGCAGCAAGCCAGTGATTCAAGGTCGCAGAACAGCCACAGGGCAAGAAGCTTCATGCAGCACTTCGTGGCTGACACTGCCCGCCACCACCTGCGAAAGGCCGCTACGCCCATGGGTGGTCATGGCAAGCATCGTATTATGGCTACCCGCTAAATAACTGACGATAGAGTCGGCGGGGTCGCCATGAAGCACCTCCCAGTCTACTTCCAGTTTTTGCTCACTTTCGACACGGCGTGCCAGCGCGTTTAGATAGGCTGACTCCATCACATCGGTATGACCTAACGCTGTTGATTTTCTGGCAGCAGAGGCATCTATCACTTGCAACAATTGCAAACGAGCTCCCAAACGCTTCGATAAAGTTGCTACATAGGGCAAAATTTTCTCGGATAGCTTAGACCCATCAACACAAACGGCTAATACGTCGACCCGCTGGTGGGCTCGACTGTCATAACGGGGGCCACACAAATAAACCGGGCGGTGGGCTCGGCGAACAACTCCCGCCGTTACGCTACCTATTAGCATTTCTGACACGGGCCGCCGACCGTGCGCCATCATGCATAGACCGCTACTTTCTTGGCTGGCAAGATCACCGAGATACTCCTTGGCACTGTCATGGGCAACCACATCGAGTACTACCGCCTCCAGATGATGAGCCGCAATTCGCGCCTGCAACGTAGAGCGCCGCGCTGCTATATCGCCCTGCATCGGCACCACTGAGATAACGTTTACATCCGCTCCCAATTGCGCCGCAAATATCTGGCCAAATGCCAAAGCACGTAAGGAGTCTTCACTATCATCCATCGCCACAAAGATCTTTTGCATGGTTACACTCCGGCTACCACTACAGTAGCTACTGTTGTTTTTGAGTTTTCTGTTCAAGCGAGCGAAAGCGTCTATGCAGCAGGTTATAGGCAAGCGACCCAGCGACCACCCCCCAAAAGGCAGAGCCTAAGCCTAAAAAGCTAACGCCCGATGCAGTGGCAATGAAAGTAATGACAGAGGCTTCCAGGTGGCTCTTTTCGGCCGCAAAAGCACTAATATTGCTGGTAATAGCACCAATCAGCGCAAGTCCTGCGAGTACTGCCACAAACTCCCTCGGTAGCGAGGTAAACAGCGCCACAATAGTGCCCGCAAAAATAGCGCCAAACAGGTAGAAAACCCCGTTTGCCACCCCGGCGACATAGCGCTTATCAGGATCTTCGTGGGCCTCCTTACTCGTACAGATTGCTGCTGTAATCGCCGCGATTACAGTGGTAATACCGCCAAAAAAGGCGGTAAAAAAGGAAGTTACACTAGCCACGATAACGATTGGCCTAGCTGGGGTGGAGTAACCAGAAGTGCGCAGAATCGCCATGCCGGGCAAGAATTGTCCCGTCAAACTCACCAATACCAGGGGAATGGCCAGACTCAAGGTCGCATTCCAGGACCACTCGGGGTGGATAAACTGGGGATCGGCAAACTGGAGAGACACCCCCTGCAGACTGGCGCCCTCTAACAAGACTGCCATAGTGATACCGGCTATTAAAAGCAGTACCAAGCTGTAGCGCGGGGTAAGCCGCTTAAAGAGCAGGTAAGCGATAAACATACCAATCGCCAGTGCTGGCACGCTCTCCAATGAAACGAAGACTCCCACCCCGAACTGGAACAGAATGCCTGCCATCATCGCGCTAGCTATGCCCGGCGGTATCAGCCGGATAATACGGTCAAAAGAGCCCGTAACGCCGATCAGAAAAATGATCACGGCGGCCGTTAGGTAGGCGCCCACCGCTTCATTAAGCGTCAACCCTGGAAACAGTGTTACCAACAACGCAGTCCCCGGCGCCGACCAAGCGGTCACTACCGGCACTTTTAACCACAGGCTTAAAAAAATACCTGAGACAGCTGCGCCGATTGAGATGGCCCAAACCCAGGACGTCATCATGGTGCTGGATATTTCGGCGCTCTGAGCCGCCTGGAAAAAGATGGCGAGTGGCCCAGAATAAGAGACCAGCACCGCTACAAAGCCAGCAGTGATTGCTGGAATCGACAGATCCTTTTGCAATTGCATGCAACACACTTCCCCGTGTCAGTATTTAACGAGTATCCAACAGCTCCGGCAAGCACCTGCTTGCCGGAGCTGTATCAAGCAACGCCGAGGTGGGTTTCAAGAATTGATGGATTATCTTTTAGGCCCTGAGAATCACCGCTATAGACCACTTCCCCCTTGACCAGTAGCAGGTGTTTTTCTGCTATCTTCAGAAGGTTATCGATATTTTTATCGACGATAATGGTAGAAATTCCGGTCGCTTTGATCTCACCTATGATCTTCCAAATCTCATCGCGAATCAGCGGTGCAAGACCTTCGGTCGCTTCATCAAGGATCATCAGATCAGGGTTGGTCGTCAGCGCACGGCCAATAGAAAGCATCTGCTGTTCGCCGCCTGAGAGAAAGGAGCCATCATGATTGATACGTTGGCCCAGGCGCGGGAACGTATCCAGAACGCGCTCTAGCGTCCAGGGAGACTCCCCCCGCTCATTGGGACGTGCAGCCATAATCAGATGCTCACGCACACTGACGCCTGGAAAAATACCGCGTCCCTCCGGCACGTAGCCAATCCCTTGGCGAATCAGTTGCCAGGGGCGCCGCTTGGTCGCCGAGACGCCCTTAATAAACACCTCGCCACGCCGAGGTGGGACAAATCCCAGTATCGACTTCAGCGTCGTGGTCTTGCCCATACCGTTGCGGCCCAGCAGACTCAGCGTCTCACCAGGCATCAGGGTCAAATCCACCCCATGCAAAATATGGCTCTCACCGTAGTAAGTGTGCAGCCCCCGGGCATCAATTAATGGCGTATTGGTTTGCTCTGCGCTCATGCGGTTGCCCCCTCTTCATGACGCCCCAGGTAGACATCGCGTACCTTTTCGCTGGTGCGTATCTGCTCTGTCGGGCCACTCTCCAACACACAGCCATCGACCATGACGGTAATGCGATCAGCCAAGCGGAAGACCGAATCCATATCGTGCTCAATCAACACCAGCGTGTAGCGATCCGTTAGGCTGGCGAGCAGTTCGGTGACTTGAGCGGTCTCTTCACGCCCCATTCCCGCCATTGGCTCATCAAGTAGCATCAGCGATGGTGCCGTCGCCAATACCATCGCGATCTGCAGCTGGCGCTGCTCGCCATAGCTCATATCGGATGCGGTCGTATAAGCACGGTGGTTCAATTGGCAGGTATCCAGTACCTCCTGAGCGCGCTCGCTTACCTGCCGCGCGGTTTGGCGCGAACGCCAGCTGCCAAACACACCGCCCATGTGGATACGCGCCGCTAGTTCGCAGTTCTGCAGGCAGTTGAGGCGTGGGAATATGTTGGTTTTCTGGTGGCTGCGGCCAATGCCCAAGCGTGCGATCTGGCGCGCGCTTTTACCCTGGATCGGCTGACCGCGATAGAGCACCTGGCCTTCAGAAGGAGGGATCTCACCAGAGAGCAGGTTGATTAGCGTACTTTTACCCGCGCCATTAGGGCCCAAAATAGCGTGGATTTCATTAGATTTAACGTCAAAATCAACGTCGTTGACTGCCACTAAACCACCAAATCGGCGAGTCAACCCATGCGTAGCTAAGATGACTTCATCGCGCATAGCTTAGCCCTCCTTATTGTGGGTAATGGGTTGAACGGAGGGAGAGGCTTTGGGGTTTTCGACGGTTTCAGTCGTCGTTTGACGCTTGCGATTCCAGGGTGGTGCGATAATCAAGCCCGCAATACCACGTGGAAGGACTAAAACGGCAGCGATGATAGTCAGCCCCATGAGTATCGGCCAGTGGGTAGTCATATGCTCGTAGGTAAAGAGCAGAATCTCATAAGCGAAGGCGCCTAAAATGGGGCCAAAGATGGTGCCCATGCCGCCTAAAATAAGCATCATTAGCACTTCGCCAGAGGTATGCCAGCCGAGCTGAGCCGGATTAGCGAAGCCGTACTGCATCGCCGCTAACATGCCAGCAATCGCTGCCATCACCCCTGCGATAACAAAGGCAACCAGTTTATAGCCGCTGGTGGCATAGCCTAAGGCCTGCATTCGGTGCTCGTTGTCATGAATACCGTCGAGCACTTGACCAAAGTAGGAGCGAGTGAGCCAGCGTAGAAAGAAGTAGCCGAGAAGCAGCATCCCTAAACAGAAGTAAAAGAAGCTGTAAGGGTTATCAAGATCTACCAGCGTACGCTCCCCTAACGCCAAGCTCGGTCGGAACATAATAAAAACACCGTCGGTCCCTCCCGAGAACTGAGACGTACTAATGAAGTAGTAAAGCATCTGGCCAAATGCCAGGGTTGTCATGATGAAGAAGATACCTTTAGTGCGGATCACTAAAATGCCTATCACTAATCCCACACAGGCAGAGACGCCCATGACAAGTGGCAGCATCCACCACATTGACGCCGGACTAAAGTCAGGGCTGGCTAACGCCAGGGTGTAAGCGCCTAAACCGAAGAAGAGCGCATGACCCAGGCTGACTAAGCCCACGATGCCAACTAACAGATCCAGGCTCATGGCAAACAGTGCCAGGATTAACATCAGTGTTAGTTTCTCTAACATGAAATTAGCCTGATTACCGAATACGGCTTCTCCCCATAGAGGAAAAGCAGCCACCAACGCCGTTAATACCAGCATGATGAACGCAACGCGTTTAGGATATTTATGCAACATTTCTTACTCTCCTCACGCGAAAAGGCCACGCGGTTTCACCAGCAATACCGCTGCCATAATCAGGTAGATCACCATGCTGGCAAGGCTAGGGATGAGCACTGCCCCAAAGGTGGTGGCCATGCCAATAATAATGGCCCCCCAAAAGGCCCCCTTAATGGAACCAATACCGCCGATGACGACAACCACAAAGCAAGTGATGAGAATGCTATCGCCCATGCCTGGCGCAATGGAGGTGAGCGGTGCGGCGATCATCCCTGCAAAGGCAGTGAGCGCAACACCTACGCTGAAGATGAGCGTAAAGAGGGTACGCACATTGATTCCCAACCCTTCAACCATGTCACGATTAACCGCGCCGGCCCGAATGATGATGCCCAGCCGCGTATGGCGCATCACCCAATAGATCACCCCAGCCAATGCTAGGCAGACGCCCATCACAAAGAGGCGGTAGACCGAGTACTGTAGGTTGTCGGTCAGTTGAATACTGGCATCAAACGGCGCGGGCACCGCAACACGATGCACATCCCCTCCCCAAATAATCCGCTGCGCCTCGTTGAGCACTAAAATCAGTCCAAATGTCAGCAGCACTTGATAGAGGTGATCGCGCTTATAGAGCGTATCTAGAAACAGCCGCTCAATGATGAGCCCCAGTGCAATAGCGATGGGGATAGCCGCCAGAATGGCCAGCCAAAAATTGCCCAAGCGCAGGGTCAGGTCGTAAGCCAAATAGGCGCCAATCATATACATAGCGCCGTGGGCTAGGTTGATGATTCCCATAATGCCGAAAATCAACGTCAAACCGCTGGCAATCAAAAAAAGCAGCAGACCGTACTGCAGACCATTAAGTAGCTGTACGCTGAAAAATGCGAGATCCATAAGATCCCTCCGAGAATCAGAGTGAGGGGCAGGTCATGCCTACCCCAGAGTGCATACAGATGTTGTTACATCTGGCAGGCTTCATCGGGTACTTCTAGATTCTCATGAGCGATACGAACGACTTCGTGCTTGCCGTCGCGAATCTCGCGCAGATAAACATTTTGAATGGGGTGGTGGGAGTCGGAGAAGCTCAAGGGTCCACGCGGACTCGCCAACTGAACATTGGCCAAGACATCAATCAAGCGCTCCTGATTTGAGGTATCGCCACCCAGTACTGAGAGAGCCTGAACCAACATCATGCCCGTGTCGTAACCCTGTACCGCGTAAGTATCGGGCAGTTCACCGTAGGCTTTTTCGTAGGCCGAAACGAAGGATTGGTTCGCGTCATTTTCGAGGGTTTCGGCGTAGTGCAGCGTGGTCATAACCCCTTCGCCTGCGTCGCCCAGGGCCGCTAAATTACCCTCGGTAAGGAAGCCTGACCCCAGCAACGGGATGCTCTCTTTAAGACCTGCCGAGGCATAATCCCGTACAAAGCTGACACCGCCACCGCCCGCAAAGAAGGTATAAACAGCGTCAGGCTCAAGGCTAGCAATTTGCGTCAAGTAACTCTGAAACTCAGTACTGGGAAACGGAACTAAAATCTGCTCGACAATCTCACCGCCCTCAGCGGTAAAAGCCTCCTCGAAACCTGCCAGATCCTCTTTACCACCGGCATAATCCCAGGTGATCGTCACAATTTTGCGATGCCCTTGATCGTAGGCCACTTTGCCCATGGGATAGCTGTCTTGCCACATACTGAATGAAGTGCGGAAGACATTCGGCATGCACAGCTCATTAGTAGCGGCACCCAGCCCCGCGTTGGGAATAATTGTAATCGCGCCTGTCTGCTTAGCCACTCGCAGCATGCCCATGGCAACACCGGAGTGTACGGGCCCAATGACGAAGTCAACATCGTCTCCGTTAACTAGACGGCTCATGTTCTGAGGTGCTTTGGAGGGGTCAGCCTCTGAATCAAGCTCAACGTACTCCACATCACGACCACCTAACTGACCGCCCTCTTGCTCAATGGCAAGTTTCAGGCCGTTAGTAATGGCTTCTCCAAGTGCCGTATAGGTACCTGAGTAAGGGAGCATCAAACCTAGTCTCACCGGATCTTCATTGGCGATGGCACTGCCTGCTGACAGCATAGCAGTAGCGCTTAGGAGCATGGCAAGAGAGGTCTTTTTAAATGTTTTCATTATATTTTCACCAGGGTTGAGTTGTTGTTGGGTGGTTATTAGCAAGGTGGATACCGCAATAAGTGACATCCCTGTCTTATCTCTATCGATTACACGTGATACACATCGATGACTTGATGGATATAGTCGTTATTCAACTGCACGACTTTTCTTGTGATCAGCGGGCTCTCTCCCGATACGTCCAGGGTGTAGAAGCACGTGCCGAAGAAGCTGTCGGTCTTCTTGTAGCGGTGGTTGAGCGTGTGCCAGTTGAACCGCAGCTCCACCGTGTCACCCTCTTGGGACAGGATCTCCAGGTTGGACACCTGGTGGGTGGTGCGCGGCTCCGGCGTACTGGCCCCGCTGCGCTCGGTCTTGATGCGATACACTCGATCTTCCAACCCTTCACGGTTGGGGTAGTAGATCAGCGAGATCTCGCTGTGCGGATCGCGGGTGAGCTGGTCGTCATCGTCCCAGGCCGGCATCCAGAACTCGGCGTCTTTGCGGTACAACGTGAGCCACTCGTCCCACTCCCGGTCGTCCAGCAGCCGTGCTTCGCGGTACAAAAAAGCTTGGATATCGTGATAGCTAATGCTCATGGCACTTATCTCCTCTCTTCTGGCGCTTAGGCGGACGCGGTGGCGATAAACTGGCTGCGCTCTTTGTCGATGGCGCGCAGCATTTCGCTGACCCAGTGCTTGTGGTGCAGCACGTAGAGCCCTTCGTCTTCCGGGGAGGCGCCGCTGAGCAGGGGCTTCATGTCGATCGCTTGAGCCGTTTCATCGGCGCCTTCGATCCACTGTTGGGCCCCGCGGGAGAGGTCGTTCCATTCGGCCAGCGCCCCGTTGTAGCCCTCTTGGCAGGCGCGGAACTCTTCAAGGTCGTCGGGGGTGCCCATGCCGGAGACGTTGAAGAAGTCTTCGTATTGACGGATGCGCACACGCCGATCTTCGGCGGCTTCACCTTTGGGGGCGAAGCAGTAGATGGTGACTTCGGTTTTGTCCACGGCGATGGGACGGATCACGCGGATTTGCGTGGAGAACTGATCCATCAGGTAGACGTTGGGGTAGAGGCAGAGGTTGCGCGTTTGGTTGACGATGGAGTCCGCGCGCGCGTCACCCAACTGCTCCTGGATCCAGTCTTTGTGTTGATAGACCGGGCGCACTTCCGGGTTAAGCAGTCGGGTCCACAGCATCATGTGGCCGTTTTCATAGGAGTAGAAGCCACCTTTGCTCTTCGACCAACCGTCGGCGTCCACCGCTTTGGTACCACCGGCGTCGTAGTTGCGACGCTCCATGGTGGAGGCGTAGTTCCAGTGCACGGAGCTGACGTGATAGCCATCAGCGCCGTTTTCGGCCTGCAGCTTCCAGTTGCCGGTGTA
Source organism: Halomonas sp. PA16-9 (assembly GCF_009728585.1). Lineage (NCBI taxonomy): Bacteria > Pseudomonadati > Pseudomonadota > Gammaproteobacteria > Oceanospirillales > Halomonadaceae > Halomonas > Halomonas sp. PA16-9. The sequence goes on from NZ_CP040451.1 coordinate 3,287,073, forward strand.
GGTGTAGGACGAGGTACCGCGCAGGATTTCCAGGCCTTCGGGGGCTTGATCGACGATGTTGTCGATGACCTTGGTGGTTTCGCCCAGGTGTTGTTCGAGCGGTTGTACGTCGTCACTCAAGCTGCCGAACAGGAAGCCTTTGTAGTTTTCAAAGCGCGGCAGGCGCTTGAGGTTGTGGGAGCCATCCTGTTTGAACTGGTCAGGGTAGGCGCCGTTCTTCTCATTTTTGGCTTTGAGCAGTTGGCCGTCGTTTTTGAACGTCCAGCCGTGGAACGGGCAGGTGAAGGTACCTTTGTTGCCGCGCTTACGGCGGCACAGGGTGGCGCCACGGTGGGCACAGGCGTTAATCAGGCCATGCAGTTCGCCCTGCTTGTCGCGGGTAATAATCACCGGCTGGCGACCCATGGTGACGGTCATGTAGTCACCCGGCTCTGCGACCTGGCTCTCGTGGGCCAGGAACAGCCAGTTGCCTTCGAAGATGTGCTTGAGCTCAAGCTCAAAAAAGGCGGGGTCGGTGAACATGCTGCGGTGGCAGCGGAAGATGCCGTTATCAGGCTCATCTTGGACAGCGCCGCGCACGCGGGCTTCGAGCTGATCAAGCTGCGTGGTCATGATCTCTCTCCTCGTATTGATGATGTCGCGCTGTTATGTCTTGCTAAGGCGGACCAAGGGGAAGACCCACATTGCTCAAGGCATGAGGGTTATACCTTGGCGGTACCGGCGAGCTGGCTGGCAAGATCCTGCTCGTCTTCCTTGGCGCGGGGACGGGCGTGACGCACTTGCAGCTCGGGGGCTTCGGTTTTAGCCAGTTCGACGTTAAACACCACGTGGAGAACGGGCCCTCCAGGTCACGCTTGGCGATCTCGGCCGGATCTTCGATCCGCTCGGCGGGCACCACCAGCTCTTCCCGTGTCGCGAAGGCGAAGTCGTCAAAGGTGTAGGGGTCGCCCGCCAGGTTGATCTGGGTGGTCAGGTGCTGATGGCCCGGGGCGGAGACAAAGTAGTGGATATGCGCTGGGCGTTCGCCGTGACGGCCCAGGGACTTGAGCACTACATCAGTGGGGGCGCCTTCGGGGACGCCGTAGCCGGAGGGAATGATGCTGCGCGCGGTGTAGCGGCCTTCGCTGTCCGCATAGATCGTGCGGCGCATGTTGTACTCATCCGGGAGGGATCAAAGAACGAGTAGCCGCCCTTGGAGTTGCAGTGCCAAATTTCAACCTTAGCGCCGGGGATCGGGGTACCGTCGACATCGCGCACCTGACCGGTCAGCCACATCACCTCGGCATCAGGATCACTGCCGTCGTCCATGCGGGCGAAGCCTTCCGCTTCCGGGGCACCGGCCACGTAGAGCGGGCCTTCGATGGTACGCGGGGTGCCGCCGGTGCGCTTGGCTTCGGCATCGATGGCGTCCTGGCGCATGTCCAGGTAGTGATCAAAACCAAGCCAGGAGAAAGCAGGCCGAACTGGGTCTGGCCGCCCAGAGCGTTGAGCAGGTTGATCGCTGCCCAGTATTCTTCCTCAGTGACATCGAAATCATCGATCAGCTTGAACAGGTCGCCCACAAGGCGGTGCACAATTTGCTTGGCGCGATCGTTGCCACCGGTCTGGTCAAAGCCCGCAACGGTTTTGACAAAGTCTTGCACTTCGGGAGTATCGAATATCTTCACGGTCATGGTGAAACCCTATCGTTGGTTTTCTTGTTGTCTGGGAGCCCGGCGATAGTGGTAGTACGTTTTGAAGAGTAAATACGCCTATCAAGGGCCTAAAGACGACAGTTGTTGTTATGTTCGTCTCTAATATCGATCATGCCGCGACTTCCAGACCAATATCGTTTGAGTTCCTTTCCATACTTCATAGGTATCTCAGAGGGGGGTATTTTGAATATTTGTTTCCTAGGTAGAGCCAGCAAAAAACAGCTAACTTTCTATTTTAAAAGTAAAATCGTTAAATATTAATACTAAGCCTGCTAATAATGCCCAGCCAGACTCATCATTAACTTAACCTTTAAACCGATATCGTGGTTTTTGGGTGGCATAACATTCAGCTGACCTGCTCCAAAGGAGGAACAATTAATTTCAACTTGCGACAAAAGGATAAAGGGACAGTTAAACGTAAAATGGGACAAAAAAGACCCGCACTGCAAAAGCAGACACGGGTCAAGGAGGATAACCACTATGAAGTTGCAGGAGTTGTGTGAGATCAGCCGCTCTTTTTGGCTACCTCGCGGGTAAATATGAACTCGAAATCCTTGGTTTCAAAGATGGCCGAAACAATCACGCCCAGAACTAACGCCCAGAACGTGGCGCCAATACCGAGAATCTGAATTCCCGACGCGGCAATTAGAAAGGCAAACAGTGCACCTATTTCATGCTTCTTGCCTGAAAAGGCGATAGCCATCGATGAGGTGATTACGCGCATCAGTGCCAGCCCGGCGATAATGGCGATAAAGTAGCGCGGCGTAGCCTCCAGTAGACTAACCACATAGCCGTAGAAAGGGGCAGCAACCACAAAAATAGCTCCTGCAATCACCGCCGCTACCCAACGTTTGTCATGAGCCCCTGCTTCCGGTGAGGCACAGACTCCGGTCATGGGGGCGGCAATACAGGTACTGTGCAGATTGAAAAAAGCCGACACCATAGTGCCTAAACCGCCCACTGCTGTGATCGCATTAGCGGGCACTTCTTTGTAGCCCATTCCCTTCACTAGGCCGACGCCCGCTGGCGTTTCCATACCCACCAAAATGATCGCAAGTGGTAAGCCGTAGGTTAGGAAGGCACCCAGCGTGAACTCGGGAACGATGAATTCGGGAAAACGGATCGTCGCCTCGATACCAGACAGGTCAACGCCGGTTGCCATCAAGTACACAATGCCCGCCAGCATCGCCACAACCAGAGGCGGAACCTTACGTAAGAGGCGAGCAGAGAGGAAAAAAGCCAGGATCATGATAGAGGCTGGCACGATAGCGCTCTCCAACGGCTTAACCATGTTGAGGCCAAAGCTAAGTAGCATACCGCCCACCATGCCCATCACTATTGGCATCGGTATCAAACGCATAACGATACCCATCACCCCGGTCACGCCAGCAACTAGCGTAATAGCCCCCGCAATCAAACTTGCACCTAATGCAGCCTCTAAGCCGATTACAGGGATAACCGCTGCGAACATTAATGCACCGGGGATGGAGTTAGCCATTGGCAACGGCAAGCGGTAATAGGCCGGCATGAAGAGTCCAAACAGGCCGTTGATCATCAAGTAGCTGATCACCCAGATCATGATGAAGGAGGAGTCCAGGCCCGCAGAGGTGCCGGCACTAATGTGAACGACCCCAACGCTGAGCCCTAAAATTCCCGCCACTAGCCCAGTACTGGCGTTGTCGGCATTGAGGTCGCGCAGGAAATCGCGAGGCGCATGCCGTAGGCTGACGCCTTTCTCAATATGTTTCACGGTCTACTCCAGGGGATTATTGTGCTTAGAGTGATTGCTAGTTTTATCTAGAATTCACTATTGCTAACCAAGGTCACCGCCCGCTACGGGCAATACACTACCGGTGATATAACTGGCCTCGTCGGAAGCAAGGAATAGAATTGGCGCAACCATTTCATCCAATGTTCCATAGCGGCTCATCAAGCAGCTCTGCTTAGTCTGATCGATATGTGCTTGAAACCACGCCTTCTCAGTCTCGTTACTGGGCGTTGGCGTTCCACGCGAAATACGCCGTGGCGGGGCTTCGGTGCCACCGGGTGCCGTGGCGACGACACGAATACCGTGCTCGGCATACTCAAACGCCAGCGACGCAGTCATCGCATTGATACCGCCCTTTGCCGCCGAGTAGGGGATACGGTGAATACCCCGCGTTGCCGCTGAAGAGACATTGACGATGACACCGCTGCCCTGCTCAACCATTGTTGGCAGCGCCGCACGACAGCACCAAAGTGTAGGCATTAGAGAACGGTTGATCTCTGCGGCGATCTGCACCTCGCTAAACTCAGTAAAAGGCTTGAAGTTAATCGCGCCGCCAACGTTATTAACCAGAATATCGATACGACCAAAGTGAGAGAGCGTCGCCTGCATGACTTGCTCGGCGCCTTCCCATTTTTCTAGGTCGGCTTGTACCGCAATCACTTCGCAGCCCGGCTGGCTTAGCCCAGCAACGATCTCGTGGATATCATCAGCGCGATCTACCAATACCAAGCGCGCACCTTCAACGGCGGCGCGCTCAGCAACCCGCTGCCTTGAGCAGCACCCGTGACCACCATTACTCGATCTTGAAAACGTGGGCCGTCAAAACGTTGATTGCTCATGCGCTCTCTCCCACTTGATTAGGTGTGAACTTCTCATAGTGGAAGCTCTGGGGCTCGATTCCTTCAGCGTCGAAGTACTTCAACACAGCATCTACCATCGGGGGCGGACCACACAGGTAAACGTCCACATCGCCGTCATGCATTACCTCGGTGTCCATGTGGTGCGTCACGTAACCTTTACGCGAATGCTCGCTAGCCTCGTCGACCACTACGGTGGCGTAGGTAAAGCTAGGAATTTTTTCTACGAAGGCATCTAACGCATCCGTTTTGACTAGGTGGTCATCTTTATTGACGCCGTAAATCATATGAATCGGTGCATCACAGCCCTTTTCGACCAATTGCGCTAACATGGAGAGAAACGGAGCCAACCCAGTACCACCTGCCAGCATTAGCACCGGGCGCTTCACTTCCCTCAGGTAGAAGCTACCTAGCGGGCCAGTCAGCGTAAGCTTTTCACCCACCGCCGCGCGCTCGGTCAGGTAGCCGCTCATTACCCCGTTGGGGATGTTGCGAATTAAGAAGGTGGCGCGCTTATCCCCCGGCAATGAGCTGAAAGAGTAGGAGCGGTGCACCTCAGTACCGGGCACATCAATATGAATGTACTGCCCCGGCAGAAAGGCGAGGCCCTCGGCATCATCCAAATCAACGACGAGCTCAATACTATCTTCGGAAAGTTGCTCAACTGCTGCTACCGTGCTCTCAACCTTGCCCACCTGTGTTTTACATAGCGTGGATGCCACTGGCACTTGAATAACGCAATCCGAAGAAGGCACCATCTGACACGTGAGCACCTGGCCTTCCGCGGCTTCCTCATCGGAAAGCGCATCTTCCAGATACTCGTCACCCATGTCGAATTCGCCCTGTTCGCAGTGGCCTTTGCAGGTGCCACATACGCCGTCAGAGCAGTCCATCGGTAGGTTTACTTTCTGCCGGTAAGCAGCGTCGAGAACAGTCTCCCCCTCTTTACAGCCAATGAACCGGGTCACGCCGTCCTCAAAGTTGAGGGCAATGGTATAACTCATGGTTAACTCTCCTCTCTCCTCAGGTCACACGTGATACACGTCGATAACCTGATGGATATAGTCGTTATTCAGCTGCACGACTTTTCTTGTGATCAGCGGGCTCTCACCCGATACGTCCAGGGTGTAAAACGACGTGCCGAAGAAGCTGTCGGTCTTCTTGTAGCGGTGGTTGAGCGTGTGCCAGTTAAAGCGCAGCTCCACCGTATCGCCGTCTTGGGACAGGATCTCCAGGTTGTTAACCTGGTGGGTGGTGCGCGGCTCCGGCGTACTGGCCCCGCTGCGCTCGGTCTTGATGCGATACATTCGATCTTCCAACCCTTCACGGTTGGGGTAGTAGATCAGCGAGATCTCGCTGTGCGGATCGCGGGTGAGCTGGTCGTCATCGTCCCAGGCCGGCATCCAGAACTCGGCGTCTTGGCGGTACAGCGTGAGCCACTCGTCCCACTCCCGGTCGTCCAGCAGCCGCGCTTCGCGGTACAAAAAAACTTGGATGTCGTGATAGCTAATGCTCATGGCACTTTTCTCCTCTCTTCTGGCGCTGGGCAATTAGGCGGACGCAGTGGCGATAAACTGGCTGCGCTCTTTGTCGATGGCGCGCAGCATTTCGTCGACCCAGTGCTTGTGGTGCAGCACGTAGAGCCCTTCGTCTTCTGGGGAAGCACCGCTGAGCAGGGGCTTCATGTCGATGGCTTGGGCCGTTTCATCGGCGCCTTCGATCCACTGTTGGGCCCCGCGGGAGAGGTCGTTCCATTCGGCCAACGCACCGTTGTAGCCTTCTTGGCAGGCGCGGAACTCTTCGAGATCGTCGGGGGTGCCCATGCCGGAGACGTTGAAGAAGTCTTCGTATTGACGGATGCGCACACGCCGGTCCTCGGCGGCTTCACCTTTGGGGGCGAAGCAGTAGATGGTGACTTCGGTTTTGTCCACGGCGATCGGTCGAATCACGCGGATTTGCGTGGAGAACTGATCCATCAGGTAGACGTTGGGGTAGAGGCAGAGGTTGCGCGTTTGGTTGACGATGGAGTCGGCACGGGCCTCGCCTAACTGCTCCTGGATCCACTCTTTGTGCTGATAGACCGGGCGCACTTCCGGGTTGAGCAGTCGGGTCCACAGCATCATGTGGCCGTTTTCATAGGAGTAGAAGCCGCCTTTGCTTTTCGACCAACCGTCGGCGTCCACCGCTTTGGTGCCACCGGTGTCGTAATTGCGGCGTTCCATGGTGGAGGCGTAGTTCCAGTGCACGGAGCTGACGTGGTAGCCGTCGGCGCCGTTTTCGGCCTGTAGCTTCCAGTTACCGGTGTAGGTGTAGGACGAGGTACCGCGCAGGATTTCCAGGCCTTCGGGGCTTGGTCGACGATGTTGTCGATGACCTTGGTGGTTTCGCCCAGGTGTTGTTCGAGCGGTTGTACGTCGTCACTCAAGCTGCCGAACAGGAAGCCTTTGTAGTTTTCAAAGCGCGGTAGACGCTTGAGATTGTGGGAGCCATCCTGTTTGAACTGGTCAGGGTAGGCGCCGTTCTTCTCGTTTTTGGCTTTGAGCAGTTGGCCGTCGTTTTTGAACGTCCAGCCGTGGAACGGGCAGGTGAAGGTGCCTTTGTTGCCGCGCTTGCGGCGGCACAGCGTGGCGCCGCGGTGGGCGCAGGCGTTAATCAGGCCATGCAGCTCGCCCTGCTTATCGCGGGTGATAATCACCGGCTGGCGGCCCATGGTGACGGTCATGTAGTCACCTGGTTCAGCGACCTGGCTCTCGTGGGCCAGGAACAGCCAGTTGCCTTCGAAGATGTGCTTGAGCTCAAGTTCAAAGAAGGCGGGGTCGGTGAACATGCTGCGGTGGCAGCGGAAGATGCCATTGTCGGGGTCGTCTTGGACGGCGCCGCGCACGCGGGCTTCGAGCTGATCAAGCTGGGTGGTCATGATCTCTCTCCTCGTATTTATTATGTCGCGCTGTTATGTCTTGCTCAGGCGGGCCAAGGGGAGGGCCCGCCTTGCTCAAGGTATAGGGGTTAAACCTTGGCAGTACCGGCGAGCTGGCTGGCTAGATCCTGCTCGTCTTCCTTGGCGCGGGGACGGGCGTGACGCACTTGCAGCTCGGGGGCTTCGGTTTTAGCCAGTTCGACGTTAAACACGACGTGGGAGAACGGGCCGTCCAGGTCACGCTTGGCGATCTCGGCCGGGTCTTCGATCCGCTCGGCGGGGACGACCAGCTCTTCGCGGGTGGCAAAGGCAAAGTCATCAAAGGTGTAGGGGTCGCCCGCCAGGTTGATCTGGGTGGTCAGGTGCTGATGGCCGGGAGCGGAGACGAAGTAGTGAATATGCGCCGGGCGTTCGCCGTGACGGCCCAGTGACTTGAGCACCACATCGGTGGGGGCGCCTTCGGGTACGCCGTAGCCGGAGGGAATGATGCTGCGCGCGGTGTAACGGCCGTCGCTGTCTGCGTAGATCGTGCGGCGCATGTTGTACTCATCCTGGGAGGGATCAAAGAACGAGTAGCCGCCCTTGGAGTTGCAGTGCCAGATTTCAACCTTAGCGCCGGGGATCGGGGTACCTTCGACATCGCGCACCTGACCGGCCAGCCACATCACCTCGGCATCGGGATCACTGCCGTCGTCCATGCGGGCGAAGCCTTCCGCTTCCGGGGCACCGGCCACGTAGAGCGGGCCTTCGATGGTGCGCGGGGTGCCGCCGGTGCGCTTGGCTTCGGCATCGATGGCGTCCTGGCGCATATCAAGGAAGTGGTCAAAGCCGAGACCGGGCGAGAGCAATCCGAACTGGGTCTGGCTGCCCAGGGCATTGAGCAGGTTAACGCCCGCCCAGTACTCTTCCTCGGTGACATCAAAATCATCGATCAGCTTGAACAGGTCGCCCACAAGGCGGTGCACAATTTGCTTGGCGCGATCGTTGCCACCGGTCTGGTCAAAGCCCGCAACGGCTTTTAGGAAGTCTTGAACCTCGGGCGTGTCGAATATTTTTACAGTCATGGTGAAACCCTCTGTTTGTTATGGGGTGTTGTTGTAGTCATATGATCTGGCGTGTTACGTGGAGAGCTATCTATCGTCATCGCGCACTGAAGAGGGGTGACGACACAGCGGTTTGACGCTGATCTCCATATAGGGGAAGAGCGGCAGATTGCTGACCAGCTCTTGCAGCTCGGCGTTGTCTTCCACGTCAAAAATACTGACGTTCGAGTAGCTACCCGCCACCCGCCACAAATGGCGCCACTTACCCTGGCGCTGCAGGTCTTGGGAATACGCCTTTTCCGTTGCCTTGATCTTGGCTGCCTGCTCGGCAGGCATGTCGGGCGGCAACTTAACGGTCATCTCAACTTGAAACAGCATATGGCTCTCCTCTTTCATCGCGGGCGATCACAAGCGATGGCTTTATTTACTGCGGCTTTTACTTACGTGAGTAGTGCGCCAACTTATCTTCATCCAGGGTGATGCCGAGGCCAGCCCCTTGCGGTAACTCCACTCCAAACTCGGTGTAGTTGAGAGGGGTAACGACGATGTCGTCTTGCAAAAGCAGCGGGCCGAACATTTCCGTGCCCCAGGCCATTGCTGGCAGCGTTGCCCAGGCGTGTAGAGAGGCAGCCGTACCGATAGTGCCTTCCAGCAGGGTGCCGCCATATAAGCCAATGCCAGCCGCTTGGGCGACGTGAGCCAGCTCAAGTACCCCGTAAATACCGCCGGATTTGGCGATCTTTAGCGCAAAGGCACCACTGAAGCCGCCGCACACTAGATCAAGCCCGTCGCGGGCATCTTGCACGGCCTCGTCGGCGAGCATTGGCACATTGAAGCGGTTAGCCAAGCGAACTAAGCCGGCATGTTCACGAGCGCCAATGGGCTGCTCAATTAACTCGATGCCAGCATCCTGTAGCACCTGAATACCGCGAACGGCGGTGGATTCATCCCACGCCTGATTAACATCAACTCGCACGCTGGCCCGATCACCCAGCGCTTCCTTGATCGCCGCCACATGGCGCACGTCCTGATCCACCGGGTTAGCACCAATTTTTAACTTGAAGGCGCAGTGCTGACGCTGTTCTAAACGCAGCATGGCCTCATCAATATCTTTGGCGGTATCACCGCTGGCTAGCGTCCATAGCACGGGCAAGTGATCCTGACGTACGCCGCCCAGCAGCTCGGCGACGCTCAATCCCAAGCGTTTGCCCTGAGCATCCAACAGAGCCGTTTCTAATGCAGATTTGGCGATCATGTTACCGCGAGCATGACGGTTAAGCCGGGCACGCAACTGGTGGACATTGTTGGAGGGCTGGCCGACCAGCAAGGGGGCTAGATAAGTATCAATATTGCGCTTAATGCTCTCCGGGCTTTCCGGACCATAGGCCAGGCCACCAATCGTGGTGCCTTCGCCAAGCCCTTCGATACCGTCGGAGTGGCGCATGCGCACAATCACCATGGTTTGGCAGGCCATGGTGGTCATGGAGAGTTTGTGAGGGCGGATGGTCGGTAAGTCGACCAGCAGCGTCTCAATATGTTGGATGACGGTTGACATGCAGGCTCCAGCGTCTGGCAATCGTTGACTTGATGTCAGTTTGATTGCGCGAGGAAGAGGGAACCAATATTGTTTAGGTGCTTAGCCATACCGAGGAGGTATCAACACAGGGAGATGACTGCTTGTTTTTTTAGCGGGTAACTACCTTTATTTAACCACCCCGCCCTCTGCTCAGCTTCTCCAGCTCTACTCACATTCTGTAATTTTATATATTAATCAATAGCTTGTTAAATATGGTGGCGTTTTAACGGCGGTTTACCCATAAATGAGCGGTGTAATGATGGGTAAGGCATAGCAACACGGTGAGTACATAATATCTGCGACTAACTATTAAGGTGGCGGCATACTTGCCCCCACGCCACAGCCAGCTGGGTGGCTATCTCTTTTACGACAAAAGAATAAAACACATCATTGAGGCATGAGGCGTAAAGCAAAGGAAAGGAAAGGCAGCACGACGCTAGTCACACGATTTAGTCATACTGCCAACAATAAGAGGCGCTAATTCTCTTAAAACTCACTTACATCTGGCAATCAGCATCTGGTGACTCGAGTAGCTCATGCGCTACCGATAATACCTGGTGCCGACCATCGCGGATCTCACGCAGGTAGATATTTTGTATCGAGTGGTGGGACTTGGAGAATCGCAATGGCCCACGTGGGCTCTGCAGCTCAACGGCAGCGAGTGCGTCAATGAGTGCATCGCGGTCAGTGGTAGCACCTTCTACTGCATCAAGCGCTTGTATGAGCATGGCACCCGTGTCATACCCATGCACGGCATAGGCATCAGGCATCTCGCCGTAAGCCTCTTGATAAGCAGCTACGAAGCTCTGATTTTCTTCACTCTCCAGCGTTTCAGCGTAGTGTAGGGTCGTCAACACCCCCTCGCCCGCGCCCCCCAATGCTGCCAAATTACCTTCGGTCATAAAGCCAGAGCCCAACAGGGGAATATTTTCCTTAAGTCCGGCTGCAGCGTAGTCACGCACAAAGCTGACACCCCCTCCACCCGCGAAGAACGTATAAACCGCGTCGGGGTTGAGGCTGGCAATTTGCGTCAAATAACTTTGAAACTCAGTGCTGGGAAAAGGAACCAGAATTTGCTCAATAATCTCACCACCGGCTTCCGTAAACGCCTCCTCAAAAGCAGCAATATCCTCTTTACCACCGGCATAATCCCAGGTGATCGTTACCATCTCACGGTGACCGCGATCATAGGCTACTTTCCCCATGGGATAACTGTCCTGCCACATGTTATGCGAAGTACGAAAGACATTGGGCATGCAAAGTTCGTTCGTTGCCGCCCCCAAACCAGCATTGGGAATAATGGTAATAGCGCCGGTTTGCTTGGCAACGCGAAGCATCCCCATAGCCACACCTGAGTGGACAGGGCCAATAACAACGTCGACCTCGTCACTGTTAACTAATCGGCTCATATTCTGGGGGGCCTTGGAGGGATTGGCCTCGGAGTCAAGCTGGACATACTCGACTTCACGCCCTCCAAGCTGTCCACTATTCTGCTCAATAGCGAGTTTCAAACCATTGGTAATAGCCTCGCCCAGTGCCGTGTAGGTACCCGTATAGGGCAACATTAACCCCAGCTTTACAGGCTCGCCATCTTCAGCCATCGCAAGTTGCCCTGCCAGCAAAAAGCCTGCTCCAAGTAACGACGTCAGTGTTGTATTATTTGTTTTCATCGTTGCACTCTTTGTTGTAGTTCGTCTTTATAAAAGAAGTTATTGCTTTAAATGGGTAGCTTTTGGCTTACCCCCAGTTCTCGCTTGCTTCAAACTTCAAGCTATTTTTAGCGGCAATCACATCATCGTGCGGGTCATGATTCCAGAGCCACTCGAAGCGACTTTCAAGATTGTTAATTAGCTCGGCTTCATCGTCGCCGATGCCCTCTCCTGCATATTCGTAGACATCGCCCGCCTCATGGGAGGTACGCTGCACTTTGCAGGTACGGCTATGGCGTACTTGTTCAAAGGCAGACAACACAGTACTCACGTTGTTGCTACGGCAACTGGCATCCGCCAGCAGAGTCGCCAGCACATAGGCGTCCTCCAGCGCCTGACCGGCCCCCGCCCCCTGGTGAGGCACTAATGCATGGGCGGCGTCGCCAACGATCAGTACGCGGTCGCGTTGGTAGCGGGCAAGCTCAGGTAACTCATGCAGCGCCCAGCGCGTTGGCTCAGAAATGCATTCAAGAATGGCTTGGCAAGCCGGACTCCAACCTTCAAATACTTCTAGCATTTCCTCCTGGTTGACGGCTTGAACCCACTCTTCGCCTTCGGGCAGTTTAGGGTTCGGTATCGAACGATCCGTAATGAAGGCCACGACGTTAACGAGTTGGGACTGCTTAACCGGGAAGGTCAGAATATGGCGATCTTTGCCAAGATACATCTGAGGCACCAAGGCCAAGCGCCTCTCGCTGCCTTTAGCCTTTAGAGCAGCCTCTAGATCCCTGGTGGGAATCATGCCGCGATAAGCGTAAGTGCCACTCCAGAACGGAGTAATTTCACCGTACTGCTCCGGGGGTAGCACATGGGGGCGCACCGCCGACTTAATGCCGTCAAAGCCGATGATCACATCACCAGTAAAGTGAGTGCCATCATCGAAGCTGGCGGTGGCGCTGTCGGCGTCTTGCTTAACGTCTATACAGCGTTTGCCGAAGTGGGCGATACCCTCAGGCAGATTGGCAACAATCGCATCAAGAAAATCGGCACGATGCACCGAGGATTGGCCAACGCCAGGGGCTAAACTGGCGGTTAAGTAACCATCATCACTACCACGCCGCCATTCAAACCAAACATCCTCAAAGGGCGCTGGTGAGGAGTCGGCAATACGCTGATACGCGTCTTCCAACCCCAATAGCTGAATGGCTTTTACCGCATTGGGGCCAAAGGAGACACCCGCACCAATCTCTGAGAACTGAGGAGCCGCTTCGAAAAGCTGAACATCAAGCTGACTATCACGGGACAACGCGACGGCGAAGGCCACCCCTCCGATGCCACCACCTACGACGCCAATCGAAAGACGTTTTGGCTGTATATTTGCTACTGTGCTGTTAGCTACCATGATTTAACTCTGCTCAGGGGCTTATCGTTATGTGTTGAGCGTTATGCTCTCCCCTAACGCTATTCGGAAGCGCCAACTGCCACCACACAGCTTCCTTCATTCAGACTATAAACGGCGCTAATAACAAGATGAATCAACCAGTTAAAAACCTCTCTGACGACTGCATTCGACTATTGTGGAATACGTTGCGAGGCGCAAGGTGATGGAGAAACTTGCCAACATTGACCTGAATCTGCTGGTTGTTTTTGACTTGTTGTACCAAGAACAAAATACACAACGGGTGGCGCTGCGCTTGGGTATCACCCAACCGGCGGTGAGCCATGCACTGAAGCGTTTACGCCACTTGCTGGAGGACGAACTTTTCGAGCGCACGTCGCAAGGTCTGCAACCTACGCCCCGTGCCAGTCGACTGCACCCCGGCATTGCGGATGCGTTGGCACGAATGAACGACACGCTGAACCTATGCGACGATTTCAACCCCGCTAAGAGTGAGCGCACTTTCCATATCAACATGACCGATATCGGTGAAATAGTTTTTCTCCCACGCCTGCTGCAACATCTTTCACGCCATGCGCCGGGGGTTTCACTCAACACCGTGCGCAGCCACCATAATGACCTGAAAAACGAGATGGAGGAGGGAGAGATAGATTTGGCAGTTGGCCTGATCCCACAATTAGGGGCAGGCTTCTACCAGCAGCGACTGTTTGTACAACGCTACGTTTGCTTAATGCGCGAGCATCACCCGCTCGCTGCAGAGGAGTTTAGCCTTGAGGCGTTTCGCACAGCGCATCACGCTGTGGTGGTTGCCCGGGGAACCGGGCATGGCATTATCGAAGAGCAGCTTGCGCACGCTGGGGTTGTGCGCCCAGTTCGGTTAACACTGCCGCATTTCGCAGCGGTTCCCTATATCGTCAGCAGCAGCGATCTAGTGGTGACGGTTACCGATAAATTAGCCGAGGCAACGCGAACACGTTTCGGGTTAGCCATTCGTGAGCATCCCCTAACGTTCCCAGAAATCCCGATTAATCTTTTCTGGCACCGTCGCTTTCATCAAGACCCAGGCAACCGCTGGCTGCGTGGGCTGATGTTTTCTCTGTTCTCTGAATAGAGGTCATTAACGCCTAGGAGTTCGGCTTCGCCCACGCGGCGCGGGTGCTATGGGCTGCCGTTTTATTGGTAATTTTCCAGATGCCGTCGACCTTCACCAGGGCAATCACATCGACCCAGGAATCCGCCAGATTGTCGCTATTATCAAAGCCTAGCAGTACGCTGGCGACTTCTCCCGCCTGGGTGACGGCAATAAAGCGGCTCTTCACTTTACGGTGGCTAGCCGCCCAGCGCTCGAAACGGTCGCTGATCAAGTCAGTCGCCAACTTGCCACCAGCATCCACAGCAAAAATCCACGCATCCTTATGAAACGCCTCCTCCAGCTTTTCTCGACCGCCTTGAAAGCCATCCACATATAGCTGCACAACCCGTTTGATCTCATCGATCTCGGGTGCATCGCCCACAACAGTGATATTCGTCATCTTTTTACTCCTGCTTATTAATTGCTATTTTTGTACTGTTTATAACCCAAGCATCTCACGGGCCTGCTGCCACGTAGCCACGGGGCGCTGATATTTTTCGCATAAGGCGACGGTACGCGCGACCAGCGCGGCATTAGAGGGTGCCAGCGTTTTGCTATTCAGGCGAACGTTATCTTCAAGACCGGTACGGGTATGACCGCCAGCCGCAATCGACCACTCGTTAAGCAGGTATTGATTGGCGCCAATACCCGCACCGCACCACTGAGCCTCTGGCGCCAAGCGCTTGAGCGTCTCGATATAGAAATCAAACGTTGGCTTATCCGCTGGCATTGAATTCTTAACGCCCATCACAAACTGCACATAGAGCGGTGTCTTTAGCTTGCCTTGTTTGGAAAGCGCCACCGCTTGATGGATATGCGACAGATCAAACGCTTCAATTTCGGGCTTAATACCGTACTTGAGCATTTCCTCTGCAAGCCACTCCACCAACTGCGGCGGATTCTCGTAAACACGATTAGGGAAATTGTTGGACCCCACCGACAGGCTGGCCATATCAGGTTTCAATGGCAACATCCCGCCACGTGCCTCCCCTGCGCCGGAACGCCCGCCAGTTGAGAATTGAATGATCATACCAGGGCAATGCTTCTTGAGCCCTTCCATCAAACGACCAAACTTCTCGGGATCGGAGGAAGGTGTTTGATCATCGTTGCGCACGTGGCAGTGAGCAATGACAGCTCCTGCTTCGAACGCCGCCTGGGTGCTTTCAATCTGCTCATCCACCGTAATCGGCACGGCTGGATTGTTCTCTTTACGCGGCAGACTGCCGGTAATAGCGACGCAAATAATGCAGGGTTGAGACATAAACACCTCTCTCTGTTCTTATTGCGAACATAAATTTGCATTGCGAACAAAATAGACTGGATACTGATTAGCGTCAAATCGAAATCACTGCCAATGATGTTGTTCGTCATATTTTAGAAAGAGACATCGAAAACCAGAGGAACAATGGTGTAGAGCGCGACCATGATCACTAACAAACCGATGACATTGAGCCAAATACCTGCCCGAATCATGCTTTTGATGGGAAGATCCCCTGTTGCGAAAGCCACCGCGTTGGAAGGTGTTGCGACTGGCAACATGAAGGCGCAGCTCACGGCAAAGGTAACCACGATGGTCATCAGGAAGGGCTCAATGCCCAGCCCAACGGCGATAGATCCCATGATGGGGAAGAAGGCAGCTGCCGTCGCCGTATTGCTGGTTAGCTCGGTCAATAGGATAATCACGATAGCGGTGATGGCTAGAATCAAAATTAGGGGCAGTCCCGACAATCCCGATACGCTCTCGCCAACCCAGGCGCTTAAACCGGTGGCGGTGAACTGGGCTGAAAGTGTTAGGCCACCACCAAATAGAATCAGTACTCCCCAAGGCACGTCCCGCGTAGCCGACCACGCCAGCAATGCCCCTTTTCCTCTAGAAGCAGGAATTACAAACATTAGAATTGCCGCGAGAATCGCCACGCTGGTGTCGTTGATGTTGGAGAGCCAAGGCAGCGCATTCTGCACAAATGGAAATTGCGCGATTAATGGCAAAAATACCCAGCAGAACACTGCCCCAGCAAAGACCATCAATACACGTGATTCTTCAGGCGATAGTCGGCCCATACCCTTGAGTTCTGTCTCTATCATCGCTCGGCCTCCCTGAATATTCTCAACTTCCGAGCGGAACACCAGTTTGTTCAGGACTAGCCAAGCCAGCATCAGCATAGTGAATGAGAAAGGCACACCTACCAGCATCCAGTGACCAAAACCGATGCTAAGCCCGTGAGTGTCTTCCATGTAGGCGCGCATTAGCGCCATCGGTGGCTGACCGATCAGCGTCGCCATGGAGCCGATGGTGATGGCATAGGCGATGCCCAGTAGCACAGCAGCAGAAAACTTGGGCGTGTCATCACCGTTACCCAGCGACTTCACTAACGCAATGATCGAGACACCGATTGGCACCATAATCACTGCGGTTGCTGTATTGCTCACCCACATGGTGATGAACCAGCTTGCGAACATCAGACCGAAGACAATTTGAGCGGGTTTAGTACCCACGGTGAGCACCGTCAGTAACGCGAAGCGACGATGTAAATTCCAGCGCTGCGTTGCCAAGCCCAGCAGTACGCCACCCAATACTAGAAAGACAATGCTGTGAGCATAGGGCGAGGCGGTCGCTCCGACCGAGGCAATATCGAAAAAAGGGAACAGTACAAGCGGCAACAGCGACGTGACAGGAATGGGAATCGCCTCTGTCATCCACCAGGTGGCCATCAGCATAGCAATGCCTGCTACAAGACGAGCGTTGAAGGCTAGCGTTTCGGGTAAAAGGAAGAAAACACCCAAGCCAATGACAATGCCCATGACGAGCGAGATTGGTTTGAAAGCAGAAGCTTCAGCGTAGGGCGTTTGTTCAACGGCCACGGTGGTTTGCGACATGATCATTTTACCCGCAGAGCAATAACAGTGCAGGTGAGTGTTACTGCTCGGGTTCACTGATTCCAATACTTATCGGGTTGTTACCTATACCCAACCGATCAATGAGTCAAGACTGCAAAAATGCCTATGTAACGATAAAAAACAGAAATTTAGCCGTTATTTAGTTGTCACACTCATTGGTGAGGCACATTTTCAAAACGCAGGCTTACGGGGAATCCAACTTTTTTCACATTGGGTAATGTGCGACCAATAAATGACACTGTAGATGTCGTTATCTTTCGATGGCCGGTCGCCGGGAACTTGGAAGTACATTAACGAGTATGGGGTGGTAAGAAACACGAATCGAAAACTGACAATAGCACCGTGTTTGTCAACGGAAACCAGACGAAGTAACTAGTCACACAGCATCCGCAAACCTTGGGCACACCAGATCGGAGATAAGACGCGGAGTATTCTAGAGACGTTGTGAGTGCAATAGCATGATTTAAACCGTACACCCCCAGAGTTGGACTAATGGTAATACCGCATGACCGTTGATGACAGAACAATCCAAAGTGGCTAGATTCCCAACACATCTAACCTCTCCGCCCTCGCGCGAAAACAGCTGCAAATAAAAGCTACTATATAACAGCACAGGATTTAATCGAAAAAACCTATGAGCCCCCTTGGATCAGAAGAATGAACCGTCCTTGAATTTGTATTACAGTGAAAAATAAATCTTTAGCATAAAGGACTAAAGTATTATTTTATAAGTTCATTACACGATAATTTTTCATTCAAAGCACAGAGATCGTGATTTTATTCGTCTAAAAGGAAGCTTTTCATGTAAGAGTATTCTAAATACTAAGGAAGCTCTGAAAAAGTCACTGCCATCAGTGATAATACGGCTATCGTCAACTGCATAGGATTCAGTGCTGCCATGGATCAAATCACCTTCTCCGAAGCCGAGTACCAGAACAAGAAGAGAAAGACCCGCCGCGAACTCTTTCTGGAGCGGATGGACAAGCTGATCCCCTGGACGCAGCTGGAGAAGAAGGTAGTCCGTTATTACCCCAAGGGCGAGAGCGGGCGGCCTCCGTATCCGTTGTCTGCCATGCTCCGCGTCCATTGCATGCAGTTGTTTTACAACTTGAGCGATCCGGCCATGGAAGACGCCCTCTACGAGATCGAGTCCATGCGCCAATTCGCCGGTTTGAAACTAGACCGATTGCCGGACGAAACCACGATTCTCAAGTTTCGCCATTTTCTGGAACACCACGGCCTTGGCAAGGTGCTGTTCCAGGAAGTGAACAACCACCTAGAGAAAAATGGCCTGATGCTGCGCGAAGGGAGCATTGTCGATGCCACTATCATCTCTGCGCCTAGTTCCACCAAAAACAAAAAAGGCGAGCGCGATCCGGAAATGCACCAGACTAAAAAAGGTAGCTCTTGGCACTTTGGCATGAAAATGCATATAGGTGTCGACGATAAGCTTGGGTTGATTCACAGCATCGAGACCACGGCTGCCAATGTCCATGACATTGTGCCTGCCGATAAGCTCCTTCACGGTGAAGAGCAACGCGTCTTCGGTGATGCCGGTTACCTGGGTATTCAAAAACGCGACGAGCACAAGCACCGCAACGATATCTCTTGGTATATTGCCAAACGGCCTGGCACCCGCAAGAAGCTAGATGCCAGGCGACAGAAAGTCGAAAACATCAAAGCCAGTATCCGTGCCAAGGTGGAGCACCCCTTTCGGTACATCAAACAAGTTTTTGGTTATGGCAAGGCTCGCTATCGTGGACTGGCCAAAAACACTCAGCGCCTGCACTTGCTGGCGGCGTTCAGCAACCTGCTGATCAGTGAGAAATACCTATGGGAATAGGGCGATTGCGCTCCTTTCCCGCTCAATGAGCGGGAAAGGAGCAAAAATACACAAAGAAAGGGAGAAGAGTGTCTAAATTTTCGATTTTTGTAGGCTCAAGTAAGCGTTGATGAATATCGGCAGTTATTCAGACCTTCCCTAAATAAGACAAACCTTTAAGGCATGCCTTTAAACCTATTAAGTATTTGCTCTAGATTGCAGCGGTTGTGACCCTTTCAAGGCTAACAAACATACTCAAACATAAAATAAGGTAATGAGATGACTACAAAGAGCCTTGGACACTTAACAACCACCGCACGCATTATCCCGCTGGCAGCCGCTATAGCGGCGGCAGCAGTAGGTACTGCACACGCCAGCGAAAGGCTAGATGTCGCGAGCGCCTACTCTACTCAGAACCTGTTTGGCCAGAGCGCCAAGAACATCTCCGAAAGAATCAAAATGATGTCGTCAGGTGAGTTTGAGTTCGCCGTCCATGATCCGGGCGAACTCGTACCTCCGTTTGAGATCTTCAACTCTGTCTCGTCTGGTGCCATCCCCGCCGGCTGGACCAGCATCGCCTATCTTTCCGGCAACTTGCCCATTGCCAATCTCTATGGCGCTCTACCCTTTAGCCCACCCGCAGAGGCAGTGTTCTCCTGGACGTCTGCTGGCGAAGGAAGCGAGCTGTTGCAGAAGGCGCTGGACCCTTATAACGTCAAGTTCCTGGCTTGCTCCTACCTACCCCAAGAGCCAGGCGGCTGGTTCAACAAGGAAATCAACAGCACCGATGACTTGAACGGCCTGTCGATGCGAATCTCTGGGCTGGGCGCACAGGTTCTAAACAAATTCGGCGCTTCAACACAATTGATTCCCGGGAACGAAGTCTACCTCTCGCTTGAGCGTGGTCGGGTTGATGCCGCCGAGTTCTCGATTCCCCAAGTTGATAGTGCGATGGGCTTGGACGAGATTGCCGAGTATTACTATTTCCCCGGCTGGCAGCAAGGGGCAGGCTGGCTTGCACTGCTCATCAACCAGAGCGTCTGGGACGGATACAGCGATGCTCAGCGTGGGCAGATCAGTACCGCTTGTCAGGCCAATATCCAGAAAGAGGCTGATGAGGTGATCCCGGCCCAGGTAGAGACGCTACGTGAACTGGAAGAGAGTGGCGTCAAGATCCGCCGATTCCCTGATGAGGTTCTCAATGCCCTACACGATAGTTGGGATGAAGTGCGCAGCGAACTAATGGCTGAGAGTCCCGAGTTCGACGAAGCGTACACATCACTAATAGAGCATGCCGAAAAGATGCAGCAGTGGCATGACCTCCAAACCCTTCCTAGCAAAACAGATGTCCAAGGGGACTGACTATGACTACGGCCCCTCTCGCCCCTTGGCGTGAGCGTGGCGCTGCGGTCTCTTCCGCCCTGTCTCGACCCTTGGTCGGGCTGGGGCTGTTGGTAGGTCGCGTCACCAGCTGGCTGGTATTGCTGGTGATGGCGGCTGTCCTGTTGACCGTACTGCTCAACGCTACTGGCATCAACGAGATTGCTCGCTGGAACGATAAGGTGCTCCTTTTCGGAAATGCCCTGACCATCAACAGCATCACTGAGCTTCAGTGGCACCTTTTCGGTGTCTTGACACTGTTCGGAGGCACCTACGCCCTACATCACGATACCCATGTGCGTGTCGATCTGATTTATCACCGCTTATCGCCTAGTCATCGCGCCATGGTTGATGTGATCGGTCACTTGGTGTTGCTGATTCCCTTTTGTCTACTGGTCGCTTGGCTTTCTAAGCACTTCGTGACGATGTCCTTCTTGACAGGGGAGAAATCGAACTACGGGGGACTCACGGATCGCTATCTGATCAAGGCCATACTTCCCATCTCTCTGGTTTTCTTAGCCTTGGGAGCCCTTGGTCAAGTATTCGAGAAGCTAACCATCATCCTTGACCCGCGAAAAGCGGAGACAGATCACGAGGTCAACAATGGCTGAATTCATCAGTGAATATTATTTGGCGATGTTGATGGTGGTATCGCTGCTGGCCGGTATTTTTACCGGTTATCCTGTAGCGTTCCTGTTAGGCGGGCTAGGCATTATTTTCGCCTTCATCGGCGGCATTCCCGTTCCTTTCTTGGCCACAGTAGGATCACGTATCTACGGTGGTGTGGTCGAGAATTGGTTGATGATCGCCATCCCGCTCTTCGTGTTTATGGGCCTAATGCTTGAGAGTTCCGGCGTGGCGAGGCGATTGCTACTAACCTTGCAGCGTGTATTCGGGCGGACGCCCGGTGGACTCGCCATTTCTGTAGCTATTCTGGGCGTAGTGATGGCTGCCAGTACGGGCATTATTGGTGCGTCAGTGGTTATGCTTGGCCTTCTAGCGTTACCCGTGATGATGCGGCAAGGTTATCACCCGGAGATGGCCTGTGGGGTGATAGCGGCTTCCGGTACGCTTGGGATTCTCATCCCACCTTCCATCATGCTGGTTCTCATGGGCTCGATACTTCAAGTATCGGTAGGAGACTTGTTCAAAGCCGCACTAATTCCCGGGCTGTTGCTCGGCGCCCTCTATGTTGCTTACCTATTGATCATCGCTCGTATCAAGCCCCATTGGGCGCCGCTGCCGGACCTCGACGCCACTGACACCGACACATCTCCTCTCATGTTAGCCTTGGCGCGGGACCTGTTTGGCCCATGCGTGTTGATCTTCGCCGTACTGGGTTCAATCATGGCAGGGATAGCTACACCGACGGAGGCGGCGGCAATCGGTGCACTGGGCAGTGTGATCCTTGCGCTGCTGATGCGCAGTATTAGTTGGAACACACTTAGTAAAACCGTACAGGAGACCGCCCGCACATCGGCGATGATTCTGTTCGTCGTGATCGGTGCTACCAGTTTTTCTGTCGTCTTCAAGCGGTTGGGTGGTGATTACATGATCGAGGCCTTGATCACTGGTACGGGGCTTGGGCCCTATGGTTTGCTACTGCTGATCATGGGCTTGATCTTTGTGCTTGGTTTCTTTCTGGAATGGATTGAGATCAGCTTCGTGGTTCTCCCCTTAGTGGCTCCGGTGGTAGAAATACTGGATTTCGGGTTGGGACTAAGCAGTCAAGCCATTCTGATTTGGTTTGCCATTTTGGTCGCCATAAACCTACAAACGAGTTTTCTCACACCGCCCTTTGGCTATGCGCTGTTCTACCTTAAGGGAATTACGGAAGGTAAGATCGGAATCGGCACTATTTATCGTTCGATCATCCCGTTCGTCCTTCTTCAGATCACTGGGTTGGCTCTGTGCATATTCTTCCCTGCAATAGCGCTCTGGTTACCTGGTTTGTTGCCATGACTCCTTCGACACTATTTCCTATTTAGCCCATAGACATTTAAGAAGGAATGAGTAATGAAATTTGAACTAAACAACCCCACAAAAACTGCTCTTCTTGTCATTGACATGGAAAATGATTTTGTTAAGCCAGGTGCACCGATGTGTGTACCCATGGCTACTAAAGCTGTACCGAATATCAAGAAACTGATAGATGTCTGCAGGAAAAAGGGCGCCACGGTAATTTACACAACTCATGTGCACGGAAAAGATCGTGGCGACATGGGGCTGATGTCAGGTTTCTGGCCGCCTATCGACAGCCAAGAAGCTCTTGTTGATAACACACCAGGTACCGAAATATACCCTGACATCGCTCCTCAAGAAGGAGAGCTTGTCATCAAAAAGCATCGCTACAGTGCTTTCTACAACACGGATCTTGAAACTCAGCTTAGAAACAGAGGGATTGATACGCTTGTTATTACTGGCACTGTTACCAACATGTGCTGTGAATCGACTGCTCGAGGTGCTCAGTTCAGAGACTACAAAACCATTTTTGTTTCGGACGCTACCGGTACCATGTACCATCCAGACCTGGGTGCCGGTGCTATGAGTGCCGAAGATGTCCAAAAGGCGACACTAACAAGCCTTTCATTCTGTGTTGCTGAGATTGCATCGACTGATGAAGTCATAGAAAGACTTTGAAGCAAACAATATATTGCTGTTCATGAATTAAAAAAAGGGGATGAAGGCAGAAGCCAAAAAACCAGTTTCAACAAGGTCCTCCCTATTACTATTATTGCTGCTGCCCCTGCACTGACGCTCCCGGGGGGTCATCAACGCTTAGAGCGCTTAATATTCTTGAATACCGTATAGCCGCCAGCAACTGCTGCAATGGGCCAGCCTAAAGCTAAGGATGTACTTTTTAATAGCCACCTCACACAAAATGAGTGCGCACCATGAGACATTTTTCCAGCGTTAGCACAGAGCATTTCAGCCATACTAAACGCCTTAAAGAATGGCAAGATGTCATGAGTATTCATCTGGGGAAAACCCCGGAACGCATCCGGCGATTGGAAAGTACTTCGGTTTCACCACTATACAAAGAACCATTCAAGGGACGACTTGAATACGGCGCGCTTGGTGAGTTGCAATTCTGCAGAATGGTTTGCAGCCCTCACCGATTTTCTCGACGCATTAATAAAACCGCATATCGGGATGCTCACCCTGGGTTGCTGGTTTTACAAATGGGCGGAGTGAGCCAGGTTGAACAAAGTGGTAAAAGCTCTACCTTCACTCCCGGAGACCTCCTCTTTCTAGACTGTGGCCGACATTTCACTGTTACAAGTACCAAAAACTGTGAGTATTTAATGCTTCTTTGTGGCGATCTTGGCACGCCTGCCACCATCCCAAAAGATTTACGCATAAATAATCGGAATGGACTAGGCCGAATGCTCCATAATTTTATTGTCGACGCCTATACACAGTACCCTCTCCTGAACGATGCCACATCCTGTTCGCTAGGCAAAAGTATTATTTCCTTGCTCCAGAACACGGTTGAAAACAAGAACAAGGAAGAAGAGCTTGAGCATAACCCGCGCTTATTTAAGAAAAACTGGATAAAAGATTTCGTTGATAGGAACCTTTCTAGCCATGAATTAACCGTAGAGCGAATAGCCCAGATTGCGCAGTGCTCTACACGAACCCTTCATCGCGCATTTGAAGATGAAAGTGAGTGTAGTTTAAGTGAGTATATCTGGCAGCGCCGCTTAACCCGCTGTGCAGAAGACCTTCGAGACCCAAATAGCATAGGGCGCACGATTAGTGATGTAGCACATAAATGGGGTTTTACCTGTAGTGCACACTTTAGCAGATCATTTAAAGCTTCTTATGGCGTTTCACCGCGAGTCTTTCGCGATTCAGCCAGGGCCGGCTGATATTTCAAAACTTAATTTTACTTAACAAAATTAACGAAAAGCTATTAAGCAAACCCACTCATCTCTATCGGCTACCCATTGCTATGAGCCGAGCTACTTTCGAAGCCCTCCTCGCTCAACACAGGCTAACCATCGTATTCTCGGACAATATGTTGTTTGACAGTTGGCAGAGCTCCAGGCCCACCCCTCTTGCTTTCAATAATCACCTTCAAAAATGCCTCCCCGTATCTTGCAAAGGGGGGGCCATGAGCTTGAACTTTAAGTAACTCGCATACGCTACGACTCATGAAATGTCGTAATGGCACAGCTGTTCAAATATGTCGCTTTCAGACAAGACACGATCTTTTTTCTCTCCTAAAGTCAGGTGCAACAGAGGCATTAGGCCTCTGCATTAAAACTTAAACACCCAAAAACACTATAACAACAACAGGCCTTGATGTATGAATAAAGCTCCCATGTACGCACGTGCAATAATATCGTCGTCTCTATTTGCCCTGGTATGTTCTTCTGCCTTGGCGGCAAATGGTCCACCCCCACCTGCCGTTAGTCAGCCAGGTGGCATAAACCTTGGTAATACCAGTTTCTATGACGGCTTCGCTGGGCCGCCTGGACTTAATCACAATATTTACTTACAGCACAGTAGAGCAACGTCTTTCCGCGATAACGATGGCAATGATAATAAGGTTTTTGATAACCCAGAGTTCAGTGCCACCACTTTAGTAAATCAATTTACTTACTACTCACCAAAAACAATTGGGAGAGGAGGGCATTTAGGCTGGAGCATCATTCTACCAATCGTTTCACTCGATGCTGATTTTGGGGCTAAAGGCCCTCAATTAAAAGACAACGGCACAGGTTTTGGAGATATATCTCTTGGCCCAATGGTTCAGTTTGATCCAATAGTCGACGCTCAGGGACGGCCTACGTTCGTTCAGCGTTTGGCGCTTGATGTTTCGTTGCCTATAGGTGAATACGATGAGACTAAAGACTTTAATCCCGGTTCAAATTTTTACTCGATAAACCCTTATTGGGCGGCAACGTGGATGCCTGCTGAGCGTTGGGAAATGAGCTGGAGGCTGCATTATTTATACAACTTCAAAAACAGCGATCCTGCCAGCAGTACCTACCAGCTGTTCAATGGTGATCCAGTTCGCGATACCCAAGCAGGCCAAGCCGCCTGGTCAAACTTCGCCGCCTCTTATGAAGTCATTCCGAACGTGTCAGTTGGCTTAAATGGATACTACTTTAAGCAACTGGAGGACGACAAAGTCAATGGACAACGTCTTGAAGATTCGCGAGAGGAGGTATTAGGCATTGGACCAGGGCTATTGTGGAAAAACACCAAAGGGCCATGGCTTTGGTTCAACGTATATCACGAGACAGAAGTCGAAAATCGCGCAAAAAACGACTTCTCAGTCCAAGCGCGCTTAGCGTATCCACTTTAATTAAAATGAATCTACCACGAGGTGTAAAGCTATGAATAAGCCAAAAAAATGGATCGCAGATAAGATCGAGAGCCTCGATCCCTATAAAGATTACATCGAAATATGGAGACTTTCAAGCAGTTATCGCTTGAATGACTTCATGCAAAATTTTATTTATGCATTGACCTTCCCCAACTTTATCGTAACGGACTGGGGGTCAAAAGCTGTCTGGCGTGAAGATGGAGGGAAAGTACTTCACCAATCCACCTCGCGGGTTGAGCAGACGGGCAGTGCCAATGCTCTTTGGTGGTTCTATGGCCCTAACGATGAGAGAACTCTCAAATCTATTGAGAGTATAAATAAGCTTCATGTTTATTGGGCCAAAAAGTACCCTGGCGCATTCTCCTATAATGAAGATTACATCTATACGTTGGCGTTTTCTGCAACCACAATGCATCGCCTAAAACTGAAGATGGGGGCCCCTGGTATATCTGAAAAAGAGAAAATAGCGGCTCACCTTTTTTGGCGTGACATGTCTAAACTTTTTTATGCAGAAAACGGTCAACCCATCACAGGCTATCCAAATAGTTTTGAAGAGCTAGTAGAGTTCTGTGAGCAGTATGAAAACACTCCTAGGCCGACACCCGAGCGAGCCAACTTGGTAGCTAATGCTATCTATGAGCAGTTTGTTTTCAGGTTTTTTCCACCCCCGCTTCACTGGTTTGGCCATCAGCTAATTAGGGCCATGTCGCTACCCACTACGCTAAAAACGCTCGGTATCGACCACCCGACCCAATGGCTGCGGAGATTCTCCCGAAGCTTATGGGCTATATTTTCTGGCAGATGGAAGAAAACGCTGACGACCCAACCGAAAGCTATATCGAAGAAAGATTGCGGATGTCAAGCGAAGAGAAAAAAAGTATTCGGAGCGAGATAAAGGATCTGGATGGACGCTTTCCTGAACACTTTGCTCAACAATATAAGGACGACCCCAAATTTATTGGCTGTCCATACCATGCAGCCCTGGAGGCAGCAGCTTCTAGTAAAAAAAGTAACAGTGAAGATAATTTTGTTGACGAATTAGAGAAGAAGGCAGGGGCTTTAGACTAGGAGACTTCGGGGGCAATGAAGCATAAGTAGAACTTAGAATAAGATATTGTTGCTGACTTGCCCCTTATCCCAGTAAAACAATGATTTTTTGCGGCAGCCACAAACACGTAGTACAGAAACACGTAGTACAGAAACACCAAATAATATTTCGTCTACCTTTCTCCTCAATTGGCCTACTTCCTAGAACAGTTATATTTCCACATCAGCATATCAGTTGTTTCCGAATTAAAGCCATCTCAGTTAGTCATTACACTCGCAAATACAATAAGGAATATTTACATGAATGAGACTTCACCCATCTGGGAAGACAAAATTTACCTGGGACAGTGGCAAACTGCTGAAGGGCCTCAGGCTGCCGTAATTGGACCCGCCACCGGCGAAGTCCTCGCTAAAGTTCAGACGGCTACTCCCGTAGACGTAGGTCGCGCTGCACTTATCGCTAACTCAGCTCAGCAACATTGGGCCACGTTACCTTTCGATCAAAAAGCAGAGATCCTACGCCGGGCCGCCGCCCTGCTCAAAGAGCGGGCCGAAGAAATCAATCGCTGGAATATTCGTGAGTGCGGCTCTACAGCAGCCAAGGCTGAATGGGAACTGCAGGTTACCTATGAACAGGCCCAGATGGCCGCAGCACTCCCCATGCAACCCAACGGACAGATCTTCCCTTCTAGCATGCCAGGTCGTCGCAATTACTGGAAGCGGGTACCCATTGGCACAGTGGGGGTTATAGCTCCTTGGAACTTCCCCATCCTCTTAGCCATGCGCTCGGTCTTTCCTGCCTTAGCCATGGGCAACTGTGTGATCCTGAAGCCAGCCCCAATGAGCGCTATCTGTGGAGGTGCTTTGATGGCCGAGGTTCTAGAAGCAGCTGGCTTGCCGGAGGGCGTGTTCCACGTACTACCAGGTGGGCCCGAGGTGGGTGAGGCGTTGGTTCAACACTCGGATGTCGGCATGATCTCCTTTACGGGCTCTACCGCCGTTGGCGAGAAAATCGGCGAGACGTGTGGGCGCATGCTCAAGAAATGCGCCCTTGAGCTTGGCGGTAACAACGCGATGGTGATTTTGGACGATGCTGATTTAGATGCCGCTGCCTCTTCCGCAGCCTGGGGGGCTTTTCTCCACCAGGGTCAAATCTGCATGCAGGCAGGACGGCACTTAGTGCACCGTTCAGTGGCGGACAAGTACATGAACAAACTCGCCGAGCGGGCCACGCGCTTAGTCACGGGTGATCCTTGGAAACAGCAGGTACACCTCGGCCCGTTGATCAACGAGACCCAAGCGCGCCGCGTTGAAGAGATCGTGAACCGCTCTGTGGCCATGGGTGCTAACGTTGTCGCTGGCGGTAAACGCGATGGCAACTTCTTTGAAGCCACGGTTCTTAGCGGCGTGACGCCAGAAATGCCTGCCTTTGGCGAGGAGATTTTCGGTCCAGTGGCGCCGATAACACTCTTCGATAGTGACGAAGAAGCCATCGCCCTGGTCAACGCCTCGCCCTACGGACTCGCCGCTGCCATTCATTCTGCCTCCACGGAACGTGCCCAACGCTTCGCCGAGCGCATCCGCGTGGGGATGGTGCATATCAACGATCAGACTGTGAATAACGAATTCCAGGTACCCTTCGGTGGCATGGGCCGCTCAGGTACCAGCGGTCGCTTCGGTGGCCCCGCAAACCTGGATGAGTTCACCACCACCCAGTGGGTCAGTGTTATGGAACAAGGTATCCAGTATCCCTTCTAGCGCTCAATGAATTAAGCATTTGCTATTGATACGACGTCACCCCTTGATTGAGTAGCGCTACACTTTAGAGTCCGATCCTATGGGTAAGGAGATGGGACATGAAGAAGCGTTTCAGCGAAGAACAGATCATTGGTTTCCTGGGCGAAGCAGAAGCGGGACTGCCCATTAAGGAGCTATGCCGTCGGCACGGTTTCTCAGAAGCCAGTTACTATCTATGGCGCAGCAAGTTTGGTGGTATGAGCGTACCCGATGCCAAGCGACTCAAAGAACTCGAAGCCGAAAATGGACGATTGAAAAAACTGCTCGCGGAGTCGCTACTGGAGATGGAGGTCACTCGCGAGGCGCTGAGAAAAAAGTGGTGAGTGTACCTGCACGCCGAGATGTGGTGCGCTTTATGGTGTCACGTGGCCTCAGTGAGCGCCGAGCGCTCCGTGTCATCCGTATGAGTGCCAGTGCATTGCGCTATCAATCGGCTCCTGACCGTAATGAAGCATTGCGTGAACGCATTGTTGCCTTGGCCCATCGGCATCGTCGCTATGGCGCTGGCATGATCTATCTGAAGCTGCGTCAAGCCGGTGAACAGGTCAATCATAAGCGAGTCGAGCGTCTCTACGCAGCTGCTCGGTTGCAGGTAAAACGCCGCAAGCGCAAGAAGGTTCCCACGTCTGAGCGGATGCCCCTTGGCCGCCCTGGGGCCGCCAATCAAGTCTGGTCAATGGATTTTGTGTTTTACCGGACGGCATACGGGCGCGTGATCAAGAACCTCACCGTCGTCGACGACGGTACCCATGAAGCCGTGGCAATCGTGCCTGAGCGTCCCATTGGCGGACTTTTTTTAACACGTATTCCTGATCATCTGGCTTTACAACGTGGTCTACCTAGCGCCATTCGGACAGATAACGGACTACCTAAGGAACCCGCTCAATATGCACACAAAATCTCACTTCGTGCTCAACATGGGAACACTTGCTCACTACTCAGGCTCATGCGTCGCAACCATATCTAAAGGGTGCTCACCATTTCATTCACTAACGGATCGTAAAATGGTTGCATCATGCCCTGCTGCATCAAGTACATGATAACCCGCGCGTCTTTTTTGTCGTTTTATCCCAGCTTTTAAACAACATTTCACGCGCTCTGGCGCAGGCTAAAGACGACACCATATGGCACAAGGCCCCTTGAGACCTTAAACAATAGGCAATATTACGATGAAAGTCAGCCGTTGGCTCAAAGGCCACCAAAATATCTTCAGCAGATGCTTCTGCTGCATTAATGAGGTTCTGATAACCCATTAACGTGTTAGGAAACTTAAACGTTTTGGTACGACCTGACGGCCATAAAATGACCGCATCATGGGACGTTTTAGCAATGTCGATGGCGATCATCACCTTCACAGAGCTATTCTTTACGTTGTCAGCCATGTGTACATCTCCTAAATCCACTGATTGGCATCAAAGATTTTGGTACAGATGGCTGGCTCCAACCTGCTTATTCAGCAAGTACTACGGGCCAGAACATATCAGCGGTAAGTTATCGGCATGGGCGGAAGGTCGAGGTATTCAGCTCATGTTTATCCAGACAGGAAAGCCCCAGCAGAATGCTTATATAGAACGCTAAAATCGAACGGTCGCTATGACGGGTTAGCCCAATACTCTCTTTCAAAAAAAATTGACCTTGCCCTGAGCAAATTCACCAATAGACATTGGTCGTAGCCATAAGCGCTAATTATGGTGCTTAACACAAAAAAAAATCCATTCCTCAACGATATACGATTACAAAGCAATGTGTGTATAAAATCCTACATTGCGGGATATATTGAAATTACTCTATTGTGGCACTAGAATCATTTCAATAGAGTAAATAACATTAGTCGCTATCGTCGCTTGCTCACCTCTTCCGCCTCGCTAGCCCGAGAGAAAGGTTAAAATATGAAACTTGTTACATTCCGTTATCAGAACACCATCAGCATCGGTTTAGTGGATGGCGGCCGGGTCCTCGATCTCGCTCCCCTTGCCGATCGTCTAGGTGGTTCACTCAAGGAAATGATACGTAAAGGTGTTCTTTCCGACTTGGTGGGATTTGATACCTCAAGCTTAAATTCATTAAGCCTAGACGAAATTGAGTTTCTGCCGGTCATTCCGGATGCTGGCAAGATCCTCTGTGTGGGCATCAACTATACGACGCATGTGAAAGAGACGGGGCGTGATATGCCGATGCACCCGATGATATTCACCCGCTTCGCTGACTCCCAGGCGGGTCATCTAACGCCGATCATTCGGCCGTTTGTCTCGCACAAGCTGGATTTCGAGGGGGAACTGGCTGTGGTGATCGGCAAGACCGCGCGCCACGTCAAGGCTGAGAATGCCCTTGAATACGTTGCTGGCTACTCTTGCTATAACGATGGCAGCGTACGCGATTACCAAAAGCACACTATCCAGTTTATCCCCGGCAAGAACTTCCCTAACACGGGGGGATTTGGCCCATGGCTTGTGACTAGCGATGAGATTCCCGACCCGCAGGCGCTACACCTGACCACCCGCCTGAATGGCGACGTCATGCAGGACACCGATACCAGCGATATGATCTTTGGTGTGGCGGAACTGATTGAATACTGCAGTACATTTACCGAGCTGGCTCCGGGCGACGTTATTGTCTCCGGCACCACTGGCGGCGTGGGCGCCTTCCGCGAACCCCCGGTTTGGATGAAACCAGGTGATAGCATCGAAATTGCTATCTCGGGCATCGGTACCCTGCGCAACACTATCGCAGACGAGGCGTAATCAAGTTATGAGTCAACAGCATCCCGTGGCCCTTGATCGGCATATTGAGGAGCAGGCTTCCCGAGCAGGCAGAAGCAGCAAGAGCAATAGCAGTCTGGAAAGAATGCTGGTGATTCTGGATCTGTTCTCGGAAGAGGTACCGATCTGGTCGGTAGAGGCAATGTGCGATGCGCTGGGCTATACGCGTTCGACTGCTTATCGCTATACCAAGGAGCTGGCCGAAGCGGGGTTGCTGTTTCAGGTTGAGCCCCGGCGCTACGGCCTAGGCTCAAGAATCATCCAGTGGGATAGACAGCTGCGACTGACTGATCCCTTGGTAAAGGCGACGCGAGAGATCGAGCCTGAACTCGATGTCTTCGACGGTGAGCAGATCTGGATCGTATGTCGGCTATTCAATGATCAAGTGATTTGCGTCCACAGCCATGGTCACCTGAAAGAGCCTGTTAGCTATGCACGGGGTACGCCACGCCCGCTGTTCATGGGGGCGACATCGAAAATCATATTGGCCTACCTGCCTGCTCGCCAGCATATGCGGCTTTTCTTAGAGCATCAGCATGAGGTAGTGAAAGGAAGCTTGGGCTCGTCGTGGGAGGAGTTTAAGGACGTCCTCCAGACGATCCGGCGGCAGGGCTACAGCGAATCTCACGGTGAGGTGGATCCAAACCTCTTCGGGCTTGCCGCTCCCATCTTTGATGGTAACGGCAAGGTCATCGCCAGTCTAAGCTGCGTAAGACCACAAACGGCCTACCGTGAAGACCAAGCGGAGGAGCAGCGCCAGATAGTGATGGCCCTTGCGAATCGCCTAACCGAGAAGTTAACGCAGTTGATTAATTCGTAAGTTACAGATGATGTCTTGAGAAGATGCATCGAGGGCATGTAGCAAGGATATATAGCAAGAACAGTAGCAATAAGAGTGACGACTGAATCTATGCGCCAGAGTATCAGAATGACCGGAGGTAGGTCTTCCTGCACAAATAACACCCCGTTTCCTTCTTAACGCGATTTTTGTCGTCTGCCCTGGGCAGAGGGGAAGGATGCGTCTTAATGACGGTGTCGTAAGGACAACAGTAATGAAACAACAACCTGACAATACCAGTACCGCCGCTTTTTCACTAGCCGACCGCTTCTCTGTCATTATTGTCGGAGGTGGCCCCAGCGGGTTGACCCTGGCCAATCTGCTGGGAACCTATGGGGTTCGCACCCTGGTGCTTGAACGCAATCTCTCGACGGTGACCGAGCCGAGGGCGGTATCCATCGATGACGAGTCTATGCGAACCATGCAGGCCATTGGGCTTGAGGAGAGAGTACTTGCATGCTGCGCTCAGGACTATGGCTCGGTCTATCTGGACCTCAAGCGCGTGCCCTTCGCCAACATTGAACCGAGAGGGCGTGAGTATGGCTATGCGCGGCGTAATGCTTTTCACCAGCCAGAGTTGGAGGCAATCCTGTGTAACGGGCTCAAGCGCTTTGCCCATGTTGAGGCGCGCTTCGGCCATCGTGTTGTCGACTTTGTACAGGACGTCGATTGTGTGCGTTTAAGGGTCGAGACTGATGAGGGGCACTACGAGGTTGTTGCCGAATACATGGCGGCAGCCGATGGTGGACGCAGCTTTGTGCGCAGCGAATTGAATATCAAACTGAAAGGTCTTACCTACGAGCAGAAGTGGTTGATCATCGACCTCAAAGGGACGCAGGACAATTTCCGCCAGACTCGCGTCTACTGTGATCCAGCGCGTCCCTGCATCAACCTGCCTGGTCCCGGTGGCAGCCGCCGTTTCGAATTTATGCTGCTGCCCGACGAAGATGAACAAAAAGCAGTAGAAGAAGGGTACGTTCGCCAGCTGATGGCTGAGCATGGCCCGGATCGCGACGCAGAGATCGTCCGCAAACAGGTATATGCCTTTCATGCCCGCGAAGCTGAGAGCTGGCGTCAGCAGCGCATCTTCCTGCTCGGTGACGCTGCCCACTTAACCCCTCCATTCGCTGGTCAGGGCATGAACAGCGGCCTGCGCGACTCGGTGAACCTAGCCTGGAAGCTAGCTTGGGTGCTCAAGCGCAAGTTGCCTGAAACGCTGCTAGAAAGTTACGAAGAAGAGCGCAAACCGCACGCCTGGCAACTGATTGAAATGGCCGCCATGCTCGGCAAGTTCATGATGCCAAAGAGCCGTATACACGCAACATTGTTGCAGACTGGCCTGCGCTGGCTGAGCGTCTACCGCCCTGCTCGTGACTACGTTACCCAGATGCGTTACAAGCCGACGCCGCGTTTCGTCAGCGGTTTCTTCATCAGCGACGCTGCCTCTGCCCGCAAGACACGCACAGGACGATTGATTGCCCAGCCGATGCTTGAGAATCCCAATAGCGAGATGGCGCTGTTGGATCGCTACATCGACGGCCACTTCGCACTTATCACTTACCACCCTGATGCGAAGAGGGCGTTCGACGCTATCCAGCCTTGGCTCGAGTACCTACCGGATGATCTAAAGAAAGTGTGCGTTACTCCGCGCAACTACAACCCTGTTCCCGTCGAGGGTATAGAGGTATTGCGAGATGCTCACAGCCAAGCCAACGACTGGATATTCAGGGCGCATGGTGGCGAGCACGTCTTTTATCTGGTAAGGCCGGATCGCTACACCATGGCGGTTCTTAACAAGAACAATTTGCCCACGGATGCCATTCACCTGGGTGAGATGCTGCGCCCTCCCGAGTTCAGCGCTTTAGGTAATTCTCATCAGCCTTTGAGTACCGCCGCTACCCTGTAAAACCCAGCAACACCTACATTTTCCCGTCGATAGCAGGATGAGTACCCACGGTTAAGGGTAATCGTCTGGAAGGTGGATTCTTGAAGATAACTACTACAACAATACGGAGTACGACATGAAATTATCGAGCTTCAATCCCCTGTTAGTTGGCCTTGCCTGCGCTGCTGGCAGCCTTATGGTGTCCGCCACTGCGCAGGCCGAGACGCTTCGGCTCAGCACACCAGTACCGCCCAGTCATATCTTCAGCAAGGTCTCTGAACGCCTCGCGGGAAATCTCGGTGAACGCTCCGACGGGCGTTACGCTATAGAGGTATCCCCCTATGGCAGGCTGGGTAACGATAACGAGCTGATCCAGCTCCTCCAGCATGGCGCGGTGCAGTTCGGCGTGGTTCCCGCCGCATCGCTCTCCAGCCGCGAGTCCTCCTTTAATGGCTGGTTTCTACCTGGCGAATTCGAGAACTACGACGAGGCCGGAGCGGCAACACAGTTGCCAGCTGCCCTTAGTATGCTCGAAAAGCTGGAGCCCCAGGGCATGATCGGTCTCGGTTACATCATCGCCGGGATGCGGCACGTGCTGTCGACCGATTCGGTCGAGTCCATAGATGACTTAACCAATCAGAAGATCCGTGTCTTCCCCAATCCTGTCTTCAATGACTGGTGGCTGGCCAACGGAGCGGCGCCCACCGCGCTACCGACCTCCGAAGTCGCACCGGCACTGACCACCAATCTGTTGAATGCCGTCGACGTTGACCTTGACTTCGTCACTGCCCTGAAACTTTACCAGCAGGCTCCACACTTGGCACTCACCAACCATATGGCCTTCCCCGGCGTAGTGCTGGTCTCCAAAGCTTGGTGGGATAATCAGAGCGAAGCCGATCAGCAGATGATCCGCGAGGTCTTCCAAGAAGCCGAGCAGTGGGGCATTGAGGAGCAAGCACGTGTCGAGGAGGAAAATCTCGCCACGCTCAAGGACGCTGGCGTAGAAGTGGTCGAGATCAATACCGCTGGCTACGCAGAGACGGCTGCTGCAGTGCGTCAGACATATATCGATAGCGACCCGTTAATCGCCGAGTTCTATCACCAGGTCGTGACCAATCAATGAAGTGTGGATGCAGTAATGGCGTGGCCCAGGTCACGCCCATGCCGCATAGGGGGCATTATGCTTAACATATTGAAGTGGTGCGATAGCGCGCTGGCCCGACTGGAAACATGGGTGCTTATTATCCTGACGGGACTGCTGGCCGGACTGCTGGTCGCCCAAGTGGTGTTGCGTTATATATTCGGCACCCCACTTTTTTGGGCCGAGGAGGTGGCGTTGCAGATTCTAGTGGCCATCAGCTTCATTGGTGTCAGCCATCTACTTTATACCCGCTCGCTGGTGCGGATCGACATCATTCCCAGTCTTCTGCCCGAACGAGCGGCCCATTGCCTTGAGGTCTTTTTTTGCCTGCTCGGCCTATGTGTTTTGGCGATCTTCACCGCACTGACGTGGCAATGGATTGCCTCACCGCATACGCAAATCGAGTTGTCGCCAACGACGCAACTGCCGCGTTGGTACTACTTCAGCGTGATGCTCGTGGCGCTGATGGTCATGAGTTACCACCAGTTCGTCAGCCTTCTACTCTCCATCCATCGGCTGGTTAGCCACGAAGCCTCCGAGAGGGTGTGCACATGATCACCTTTTCCGTTTTCTTTATTACGCTGTTTCTCGGATTGCCTATTCTGCTGACGCTGATGCTGGGCACCCTGGTGTTCCTGCATCAAAGCGACCTGCTGTTGCTCTCCAGCAGCCTGCCCCTGCAGTTTTACGGTGCCCTAGAGAAGAATGGCCTGCTCGCCATTCCACTGTTTATGCTGGTGGGCGAGTTGATGAACCGAGGTGGGCTGACCGATCGCCTTGTCGAGCTGGCCAACCTGCTGCTTGGGCGCATGCGAGGCGGTCTAGCTTACGTCAACCTGCTGACTAACGCAGTGGCGGCCTCTATCCTGGGCTCTGCCATTGCCCAAATCGCGGTGATGAGTAAGGTCATGATCCCCGCCATGGAGAAGCAAGGTTATAAACGCGACTTCGCAGCGGCGGTGACCGTTTCTGGTGGTTTGTTGGGGCCGATCATTCCTCCCTCAATGATCATGATTATCTACGGCGTCATCGCGCTGCAGCCGATTTCCGCGCTGTTTTTGGCGGGGCTGCTACCCGGACTGCTGATCTTTCTGGGTTTTGTCGTCGTGGTGATGATGCTCGGCTTTATCCATGACTTCCCCAAGCTGGAGCGGACTGCACGGCGCAAGGTGAGCCTGATAGGGCTGCTTAAGCAACTTTCTCCGCTAATGATTCCGGTGTTTATCATTTTCGGCATCTCGGCAGGGGTGATGACACCCACTGAGGCGGGTGCCGTGGGCGCTCTGCTGGCACTAATCATCGGTAAGTGGATTTATCGCTCCATCCTTTGGAGCGACCTACCGGAAATATTCAAACAGGTCGCCCTTAACACCGCGTTGATCACAGGCCTTATTGCGGCGGCGACTATGTTCGGCTGGGCGCTCTCTTTTGTGGGCGTACCGGACCGCATCGTTGCGATGATTAATGCATGGACCCAATCGCCCTGGGTGTTCCTGCTGCTTATCAACCTGCTGGTCGTGGTACTAGGGATGTTCCTGGAGAGCATGAGCATTCTGATTGTGTTAGTGCCCATCGTCCTGCCAACCGTGCTGGCATTGGGCATTGATCCAATCCATTTCGGCGTGGTGATAAGTTTGGCGACTCTTATTGGCCTCGTGACACCACCGGTGGGGCCGGGCCTGTTTGTCGTTACCTCGACCACTCAAGTATCCATGTTCGGGCTGTTCAGAGCCATGATCCCATTTTTGATTGCCATGTTCGTGTGCATGGCAATCATCAACCTGGTGCCCGCCTTGTCGCTGTGGCTTCCGCAGCAATTAGGGCTTAGCTAATTAGCATAATGCACCAGACATGTCAGAGACGGCTTAACAATCAGCCATCTTGGTTAAACCAGAGCACCCTTGAATTAACAAGGCTACATTTCGGCAACTCACTAATCCTGGAGTAAATAATGAATAACAACCGACTGCTCATTGATACGAACCCTTCACAGCAAAAGCTGAGTGGGACGCGCGTCTCTCATATCGGTTTCCGTGTACCTGATATTGAGGCAACCACAGTTTTCTACCAGCGAGTATTAGGTATGGCAGTGCATGAAAATTCCTTGGAGGGCGTGGTACGTCTAGGCTGGGGAAGTGGGCACCACGTCATCGAACTAACATCGGGAAAGTACGCGCTAACCCACTTCGGATTTGAAACACAGGATAGCGAATCGATCAACGCACTGCAAAGCCGGCTAGAAGATGCCAATGTGGTCGTAAGGGCACTGGATGCTGCCTATATGGATGCAGCTGTTGGCGATCCGCAGGGCATTGAGTTTGAAGATCCCGACGGCAACCGAGTGCACTTTCATACGGCAATGGATCACCTAGGGGAACACCAAGCGGACATAGGGCGTCGGCCGATTCGCTTTCAACATACGACGGTTGGTAGTGACGACGTCAAACGGATGGTGGCGTTCTACGCCAATATTGTTGGTTTTTCTCTTTCCGACCAGCTTAGTAATGGCAATTTTGCGTGGCTGAGAAGTGATCGTGACCACCACACCTTAGCGGTTGTTGACATTGGAATGCGGGGTCAGTTGGACCATTACTCATTCGATCTCAGCGAGTGGGAGGATTTCAAGCAGTGGTGCGACCGACTAACCGATCTTAACGTAGAGGTTACCTGGGGGCCTGGCCGCCACGGTCCTGGCAACAACCTGTTCGTGTTCTTCGATGACCCAGCAGGAACTCATATCGAACTGTCGGCGGAAATGGAGAAATTCCACGACGATTTGGTGACGTATGTTCCTCGTCTTTGGGAGCCGACACCGCGCAGCGTCAACCTGTGGGGAGGCCAACTATCCAAATTCCGCAAAATGGCTAAAGAAGCGTGAAATGACATAAGGCCTTGTTCCATAGACCCTCTTCCATCTGTGGAAACAGATTGTCGGCGACCTCGGCTCCACGGGGTTGTCGACCCTTAGTCTAGATAGGCCAGTTTAGGTTTTTCAGTCATGAAGAAGGAGATCGTTTTACATGATTGTGCTGGAAAATCAAATTTTTCCGTATAGTAGATCGCCACTTAATACATCGTTCAGTGACGGAAAATACATGAAGAATCTCTCCGACCGGGCCGCCCGCTTAGTCACAGGTAACCCTTGGACACAACAGGTACACCTCGGCCCATTGATTGATGAGACACAAGCTAAGCACTTCGAGGAGAGCGTGAACCGCTCAGTAGCAATGGGTGCCAAGGTAGTCGCTGGCGGTAAACGCGATGGCAACTTCTTTGAAGCCACGGTTCTTAGCGGCTTGACGCCAGAAATGCCTGCCTTTGGCGAGGAGATTTTCGGCCCTGTAGCCCCCATTACACTTTTTGATACCGATGAGGATGTTATCGCATTAGTCAATGTTTCCTCCTATGGGCTAGCCGCCGCTATTCACTCCACATCTACAGAGCGAGCCCTGCGCATTGCTGATCGCATCAAAGTAGGCATGGTGCATATTAATGATCAGACGGTAAACAATGAGTTTCAGGTACCCTTCGGTGGCATGGGCCGCTCAGGTACCAGCGGTCGCTTCGGTGGCCCCGCAAACCTAGATGAGTTCACCACCACCCAATGGATCAGTGTGATGGAGCAAGGTATCCAGTATCCCTTCTAGCGCTCAATGAATTAAGCATTTGCGATTGACAAAAAGCCCTGTGCTGCGAAAGCAGGCACGGGGCAAAATAGATGGCGTCTTCATCACTTCTGCAATTGAGCCAAGTGCTGCATTTTACTGGTCATTTCTTGACCTGCTGCTGCTACAACGGGCATCAAAAAAGAGGTTACTTCCTCTGTTGCGACGGTTATCGGTAAGACGAGGCTAACACTTCCAAGAACTCGCTTGTCGTCATAAATAGGGGCTGAAATCCCAGAGGCACTTGTTCCAAGCTCACCTGCCGTGATAATAGCAGGCTGGCTTCTAAGCTCTCGAAGGCTTCGCTTGACCTCTGTCCAGTTGGCGCCAAGGCCAAACTGGTTGAATTTATCAGGAGCGTGGTTGAAGTAGGCTCTAGCTTGGCGTAAGGGTAAGTTGGCCAGAATCACTTTTGATGCAGCGCCTTGATATAAAGGTCGCGGCTGGCCACGCTCATAGCTAATCTCATGGTGCTGATAAGTCTCGAATTCCTCATGCACACACATTACTTGGCCGCGGAAGTAGCGGCAAAGGATGGCGATACTGGCAGAAGGTGCCGTGCTGAGCATTTCTCGCATAATACTTCTCGCCGCATGAATCATTGGATCGCCAATCCTTAGTTTACGGTCCAGCTCAATTATCGCCGGGCCAAGTACATACCTCCCTGTCGTATAGGCTGAAATATAACCGGCCGAGGCAAGCGTTCTAAAGTAACGGTAGGTCTGGCTGGCCGAAATCCCCAAGTGTACAGACGCCTCATCGACCGACCACTCCCTTTTTCTTCATCAGCGAACAGGGAAAGTAATCGCAGCAGCCGTTCCTGAGAATTCTCTTTCAAAGCCACCTCAACATTTCCCGTCTGTTAATAGCGCCCTTAAACCACTGCGCGCATCTTTTGCAAAGCTCACTAGGGGCTTACAGCAATAACTGACTGTCACACATGACCATCAGTTGCCTCAATACGCTGTGATTGCTTAAAAAAATTTTTGAGCGCCCAGCACCATAGCCTGTATCAAAGCCTCCAGAAGATAATACTTTTGTCGCAAATACATATTTTTGCCTTGACCCCAACCGCATAAAAAGCAAAATTATCACAATACGAAAAAAATTGTTTTATTTAAGGCAGAGACAATAATTGCTGATCCTTACAAACACGACATCAGTTGAATCTTAAGGAGGGGGCGATGACCGCCATAGCATTTAAAGAATTAATCTCCAAAGACAACATGGCACCACTCTGGGAAGTGCTGCGAGGTTTGACACCGCGTGAACCTAAACAAGTACTGGAGCCTGTTATCTGGCGTGATAAAACGATTCGCAAGAATATGGAGATGGCCTGTGAAGCCATTTCTGCTGAGGATGCCGAACGTCGCGTACTGGTGCTGGAAAACCCAAAGCTACGCGGTAAATCCTTGGTGACCACCTCGCTATACGCAGGCATTCAGATGATTTTGCCTGGCGAGGTAGCACCCAGTCATCGTCATACGGCTTCAGCATTGCGTCTGATTCTCAGTGGCGAAGGTGGCTTCACTAATGTGGACGGTGAAAAAGTAATGATGAGCCCTGGTGATTTCGTGATCACACCATCAGGGGTGTTCCATGACCATGGTGCCGAGGGAAGCGACTCGGTGATGTGGCTGGATGGCCTTGATGTACCTGTCGTGCAAATGCTTAACGCGGGCTTCTCTGCTGACGCCCCGCACAAACGCCAGGAAGTTCGTCGCCCGGCAGGCGATTCTGAAGCGCGTTTCGCATCCGGGTTAAGCCCAGTTGGGTATCAGTGCAATGGCACGACGAGCCCTTTGTTCCACTACCCCTATAAGCGCACCCGGGCAGCGTTAACCAAGCTCGCTGAGAGTGGTAATTGTGATCCTGCAGCTGGACTCAAGCTGACCTTTACCAATCCCACCAATGGTAAATCACCGATCCTTACCATGGGCGCTTATATACAACTTCTGCCACAAGGGTTTCAAGGTGTGGAGCATAGGGAAACAGATGGCGCGGTCTATTGCGTAGTGGAAGGTAGTGTCCGCGTTCAGGTCGAAGATCAGGAGTGGACGGCAAATCGGCACGATGTGTTTGTGGTTCCTGGCTGGGCCTGGCGTCGCTTCGAAGCCTCCGATGAATGTGTTTTGTTCAGTTTTTCCGATCGCCCTCTTCAGGAACATTTGGGCTTTTGGAAGGAAGAGAGAAAAAACG
Source organism: Halomonas sp. PA16-9 (assembly GCF_009728585.1). Taxonomy (NCBI): domain Bacteria; kingdom Pseudomonadati; phylum Pseudomonadota; class Gammaproteobacteria; order Oceanospirillales; family Halomonadaceae; genus Halomonas; species Halomonas sp. PA16-9. The sequence goes on from NZ_CP040451.1 coordinate 3,327,877, forward strand.
CGTAACCACTCCCTAATAAAAAGGATAAACATTGTATGAAAATCTGTTTGTTCAATAACCATCGCCTGGGTGTCGTAGAGGGTAACGAAGTATTGGACGTCTCAAGCGTCCTACCACTTATCGGTACCGCGGAATATCCCTACCCTCACGGAGATCAACTGATTGCTTGCCTACCAGAATTAATGCCTGCCATAGCTGATGCCCTACAATTCGCTCGGCGTTATCCTCTCAGTAAGGTGACATTGCGCCCTCCGGTTGCCAATCCAGGCAAGGTTATCGCGGCCCCTGTCAACTACCAAGCCCACCTAGATGAGGCAATTAAGGATACAGCTACCTTCTCCCGCGCACATGTGCGGAAGATACAGGAGACAGGACTGTTTCTTAAAGCTACCAGCTCAGTGGTCGGCTCCGATGATCCTGTATGCATCGGACTTCCGGATCGCCGAACTGACCATGAAATTGAATTGGTTGCCATCATTGGTAAGCGTGCCAAGAACGTTTTAGCCAAGGATGCGCTCTCCTACGTGGCCGGATACAGCATCGGCCTGGATATTACCATTCGTGGGCCAGAGGAGCGCAGCCTGCGTAAGTCTCTAGATTCCTACACAGTGCTGGGCCCCTGGCTGGTGACCGCCGATGAGATAGAAAACCCTCATGCATTAGCCATGACCCTTGATGTGAATGGTGAAGTGCGACAAAGCGCCAATACCAAAGATCTGATCATGGACGTAAGCCGAACTTATAGAGTTCGCCTCCAAATTCTACACCCTCGAGCCTGGTGATCTGTTGTATACCGGAACACCAGAGGGGGGGGGCCTATCCGGCCTGGTGACACCATTAATTGTGAGATTGAGCGTATTGGTAATATCAGTGTGAACGTGGAGGCATCATGAGCACTCAGCAGCCTATTCTTATTATCGGTGGCGGGATTGGTGGCCTTGCATCGGCACTGGCCTTGTCTCGCCTCGGCATCCCAACATTGGTTATTGAGCAGTCCGATGAGTTTCGTGAAGTGGGGGCTGGTATCCAAGTAGGACCGAATGGCTTCCGCGCCCTTGATCGCCTAGGGGTATTGGCGCAGGCACGTGAACTGGCGGTGTTGCCAGATGAGTTGATCATGATGGACAGCGTCAATGCCACGCCGGTCGTTGAGATCCCGGCGGGTGACTCATTCATCAAACGCTTTCAGTACCCCTATGCACTGATCCATCGTGCCGACTTGCACAACGTACTGCTCGACGCGTGTCGTGCATCGAGCAAGATAGCGTTTAGAACCTCTACTAGGGTCACCTCCTTTTCAGAGGCCGATGGCGAGATGAGTGTCACAACAGATCAGGGAGAGATAATCTCAGGAAGTGCTTTGATAGGGGCCGATGGCCTATGGTCTAAGGTTCGCGAGAGCATTATCGGCGATGGCGCTCCGAGGGTTTCCGGCCATATTGCCTATCGTGCGGTACTGCCTATCGAGGAAGTGCCAGAAGCCTATCGCCGTAATGCCATGATTCTGTGGGGCGGCCCCAAAAATCACCTCGTACAGTATCCGTTACGTGGAGGAAAGCTCTTCAACCTGGTTGCCGTGTTCCATAGCGACCGCTATGTGGAAGGCTGGAATACAGAGGGCGATCCTGAGGAGCTCAAGCGTCGTTTCGCTGGAACCTGCGATACGGTTCAAGAACTGTTAGCCAAGATTGATAGCTGGCGTATGTGGGTGCTGTGCGATAGAGAGCCTGTGAAAGAGTGGAGCCGTGGCCGTGCCACCCTGGTCGGAGACGCTGCTCACCCAATGTTGCAATACCTTGCCCAAGGCGCCTGCATGGCTATGGAGGATGCTGTTGTGCTAGCCGATGAGGTTGCCCACTGCAGTAACGATATTGCCAGTGCCTTTCAGGCGTACCAGCAGCGGCGCTACCTGCGCACCGGACGCTGTCAGATCATGGCCCGCGTTCACGGTGAGTTCTACCACGCGACGGGGGTTACGGCTGAACTGCGCAATGCCATGCTCGCTTCGCGGACGCCAGAGCAGTCTTATGAAGGACTGTCTTGGCTATATGACGAGGATATTTGACGCACCCCTAGATATAAGTAATTTCTAACAAAAAAGTAACCGCTGTTTACAACTCTTGCAAATTACCATGCCCATAAGATTTCAGAATTTCGCTTTTAACTTATGATTTTATAAGAGCACAACTAATTTGCAGTGAGTAAGAAAAAAACTCTAAAAACAAGGTGAATACAATGACAAACATGCTAAGCACTACAACTCGCTATCTTTGCGCAATTCCGTTAGGCCTAGCGTTAATTGCCAGCGCACAAGTCGAGGCCAAAGAGCTACGCCTGGGATTAATTACCCCACCTCAGCATATTTTGAATCAAACCGCCCAACGCCTAGCCGACACAGTGGCAGAGCGAAGTGATGGTGAGTTAACCATTACCATTTTCCCCTCCGGCCAGTTAGGTGATGAATCGGCCATGTTCACCCAAATGGAGACCGGACTGCTAGACATAGGGCTTATGACCGCTGCAGCTACCAGCCAGCGTGAACCAGCTTTCGTCGGTTGGTTCACTCCCTTCCTCTTTTCCAGCGTAGAGGAGGCGGCCAAGGCCACCGAGACAGACGCTGCTCAGCAGATGCTGGAGAACCTGGAGAGCAAAGGTCTGCACGCATTCGGCTATACCTTTGCGGGCATGCGCCATATTCTTATGCGCGAAAGCGCTGTTAACAGCGCTAAGGATGTTAGCGGCAAAAACATCCGCATTATTCCGTTCGCAGCGATGAATACCTGGTGGCGAGCCGTTGAGGCTCGGCCCACCCCTACAAGTTTACCGGATGTTTACCAAGGCCTCCAAAACGGTATGCTGGATGGTGTGGATATTGACCTCGATGCCTTAGTAGGTTCGGGCTTTTATGAAGTAGCGGAGCATCTAACACTGACTAGCCATATGGCGTTTCCTGAGGTAGCCATAATGGGCCAAGCATCCCGCGCTTCACTTAGCGATGCAGAACGCCAGCTAATTGATACCGCCATGGCTGAGGCACTTGCCTGGGGTACTGAGACGGAAATTGCAGCAGAAGCGAGCAACCGCACCTTGCTCGAAGACCGCATTAATGTGTATACGCTAGAAAGCGCTGAAGACACTTTCAGCACGGCGAACCAAGCGTTCGCTGAGCGCTTTGGCGATCATCCGCTTATCCAAGCATTCCAGCAACAGTCCACCGAACTCCTTAACGCTGAATAAAACGCGTCGGGGCGCTTCTGCGCCCCGAACCAAAGAGGCGTACCCAAGATGTATTTTCCCCAAGACACCTGGCTAACCAAGGCGAGCCGACAGCTAGCCAGGGCTGAACAGCTGCTCTGCAACGTACTGATAATAGCTTTTAGCGCGTTGCTTATTGCTAATGTTTTCGCACGATACGTACTCAACAGCCCACTTTTTTTTGCCAATGAGCTAGCCGTCTATATTCTGATTTGGATGGCGTTTCTCGCCATCTCTATCGCCATACATAACGACCAGCACGTACGTTTGACCATGCTGATTGCGATACTGCCTAAAGCGGCTCAGCGCGTTTGCTATTGGCTTACCGAGCTGATCTGCCTGGCGATAATGGTTACTGTCCTGTGGTACGCCATCGCTTGGCTGCGGTCACCTTCGATCCACTACGATATCGCTATTACGCTCGATTGGCCCAAGTGGCACTTCTATCTCATCGTGCCGCTTTTCTGCGTCACATCGATTTTTCACCTCATCGCTAGGCTTTTTGATCGCTCGCGAGCGGGTTTTGTCCTAGCCAACGACGAGGAATGACCCAATGACGCTTGCGGCTTTTATTGTGTTAATGCTGCTTGGAATGCCAATTGCCTTTGTCCTCCTGGCTTCAACACTTACCTTCGTGATCACTTCCGGCAACTACCGTCTATTTGAAAACCTACCCCAGGTTATTTTTGGCTCGCTAGAGGTATTTGATCTGCTGGCGATTCCCTTATTTATCCTGTTGGGCGAAATCATGAATGAGGGTGGTATTACACGTCGCATTATCACTGCCACACGTGCCTGGTTTGCGTGGATTCCTCACAGCATTGCCTATGTATCCCTCACCTCGAACTTGATGCTTGCCTCTATTATGGGTTCAGCGACGGCACAGATCGCTATTATGAGCCGAGTAATGACTCCCGAATTGGAGCGTGATGGTTACAACAAGGGGTTCGCCGCGGCGTTGACGGCAGGTGCTGGCCTGCTGGGGCCGATTATTCCACCGTCAATGGTGTTTATTATCTATGGTGTCATTGCTCAAGTGTCGATTGGTGCCATGTTCATGGGTGGTATTCTTCCTGGGCTACTGCTGTTTATACTGATCAGCGGCTTAATCGCGATCATGGCGCGTCGCGCGCGTAAGAAAGGAAGCGTTGATCAGGAACGCACACCTCTATGGCGTGCGACTCGTGGCGCACTGCTCACACTTAGCATTCCCATCGTCATTGTGGGCGGTATCGCATTTGGCATAGTGACGCCTACTGAATCCGCGGCGGCTGCGACGCTAATGGCGGTGGTGATAGGCGCCCTCTTCTTTCAAGAGCTTAAATGGGGGCAATTACCTGGCGTTTTGAGCCGAACAGCGCGCAATACCGCCATTGTGCTATTTCTGATTGTCGCTGCGAAAGCCTTTGGTTGGGTACTGGTGTACAACCAGATACCTCAACAGGTAGCCGGACTAATGCAAGGCACCACCGAAAGCCCGCTGGTATTTATGCTTCTGGTGTTTGTGATGCTGATGGTAGTAGGCATGGTGCTTGATGGGATCGCCGCGTTGATCATTCTAGTGCCAATTTTGCTCCCGGTGGCGCAGCAAAGTTATGGGATTGATCCTGTCCACTTTGGCATCGTCACCTGTATGACACTAAGCCTGGGACTGTTAACGCCCCCGGTGGGTGCAGGGCTCTATGTTGCCTCCGCTATCAGCAACGTTAGCTTGCCCCGCATTACGAAGTGGATCTTGCCTTTCATAATAGCGGCTTGCCTCGTCATTTTGGCGGTCATCTTTAATCCCTGGCTCGTTAACGTTTTCCGTTAACTCTAGCCGCTACCTCCGGCTTACTCTTTATCGATGTGGGGCACTGGCTAGTATCATGCTGGCCAGTGCTCCCATCCAGTGCCTATTACAGAAACTTCTGCTATGGTCACAGCGTATTTTATCCTTTATAAGACCCGACATGACCCGTTCACCCCTATCTGAAGCTTTTGAATTACCTGGCAATCTTTTAAGACGCTGCCACCAAATTAGCGTGGCTATTTTTCTGCGCAAGTGCGAGGCGTTCAACCTTACCCAACTGCAATATATAATCCTCTCTGCGCTTGAAGAGATGGGAGCCAGTGACCAAATCACCCTAGGTGGCTATACGGCGTTGGATCGCAATACCATCGCGGTCGTGGTTCGGAAATTAGAGGAGCGCGGTCTCATTACCCGGCACCGTAACCCTGAAGATCGTCGTTCGATGGTGGTGAAGCTCACCAAGGAAGGAGAGGCGTTACGAGAAGCCGTAGAGCCTGCTGTTGAAGAGGTTCAAAGTGATATCCTGGCGCCGCTTAACGCCGAGGAGCAACAGATGCTGCTTTCTCTACTGCAAAAGATCGCTAACGATAATAATCATTTAAGCCGTGTGCCCGTGCGCTTAAACGAAAGATAGCACTGTCAACAACTTCACGAAGTTTCATGGTATTTAAGCAAAAAAGCCCAAGCGATCACTTGGGCAATGAGAACAGAATGAGAGTAAAACGTTAAGTATTAACGGCTACTCAAGCGACTCATAGGGCAAACCGACATAATTTTCGGCGATGGTGGTCATGCCTGCTTTGGAGCTGGTTACGTAGTCCAGCTCGGCCAACTGCATGCGGCTGTTGAAATCTTCCTCATCAGAGAAATTGTGCAGCATGGAGGTCATCCACCAGGAGAAGCGCTCCGCCTTCCAGATACGCTTCAAGCACGTTTGCGAATAGCGCTCGATCAAATCCGTGCGGCCTTCCTGGTAGACCTTCACCATTAGCCGATAGAGCGTATTGACGTCGCTGGCGGCCAGGTTAAGCCCTTTAGCACCGGTGGGCGGTACAATATGCGCCGCATCGCCGACCAGGAACAGCCGCCCGTACTGCATTGGTTCGACCACATAGCTGCGCAGCGGTGCGATGCTCTTCTCGATGGAAGGCCCGGTGACAAGCTTGGCGGCCACCTCGTCTGGCAGGCGGCGTTTGAGCTCTTCCCAAAAACGCTCGTCCGACCAATCTTCTACCTTTTCATCCAGCGGTACTTGAAGGTAGTAACGGCTGCGGGTGGCGGAGCGCATGCTACACAGACTGAAACCACGCTCGTGGCTTGCGTAAATCAACTCATCAGAGACCGGAGGAGTATCCGAGAGCATCCCCAGCCAGCCAAACGGATAAACTTTTTCAAACTCTTTGATGCGGTCTTGAGGAATCGTCTGGCGGGAGACGCCATGATAGCCATCACACCCGGCGATGTAGTCGCAGTCGAGCCTAACCGTTTCACCACTGTGTTCAAAGGTGAGATAGGGGCTGTCACTCTCCAGGTCGTGGGGCTGAACGTTTTCTGCTTCATAAAGCGTTGTCGCGCCAGCGGCGGCGCGTGCCTCCATCAGATCCCGCGTCACTTCGGTTTGGCCGTATACCATGACTTTGCTGCCGCCGGTCAGTTCATCCAGTGCGACCCGCACGCGGCGGTTGTCGAACACAAGCTCAAAACCGTCATGGGGTAGGCCTTCTTTATCCATGCGCTGGTCAACACCCGCTTCGCGCAGCAGGTCTACCATGCCCTGTTCCAGCACACCGGCGCGGATACGGCTCAATACATACTCACCGCTGCGCCGCTCAACAATCACATTATCAATGCCTTGACGATGCAGCAGCTGTCCCAGCAATAGGCCTGAAGGCCCTGCGCCAATAATCGCGACCTGTGTCTTCATAGGGATGCCTCATCATTGTCATTATCTAAAACTTATGACTTGTATTTTTCAATGAAACACGCCGCATAATAAGGCATGATCTAGATCAATTATTGGACATTTAGCGTGTTATTACCCAACCTTAGTCGTAGAGGAGATATAGATGATGACAGCCTCGTCGGCAACCTCCGTTCCGGTATTTAAGCTCTATGGCGAGACGCAGCACTGGCCCACGCCCGACTTGCTCCACTGTGAGTCCATCCCCGAGCGCAGTCGTCTGCACGACTGGCGTATCCGGCCGCACCGCCATGCCGACCTCGTGCATATTCTGTTTATTTCTCACGGTAGCGTTGAGTTAGAGCTGGAGGGAACAAGCCACCAGCTGCAAAGCGCCAGCGCTATCGTGGTGCCCGCAATGGCTATTCACGGCTTTCTCTTTTCACCGGATGTGGAAGGACACATTATTACTCTGGCCAAGCCGCTGGCCGACCACTTACATGCACTAATGGGTGAGAGCAGTACGCTAAAAAAAGCCGACTTCTACTCTCTACCCCAGGCAACTCAGGCTGAACGAATTGCCACGCTGGTGGCTCAGATCGACCAGGAGTACCGCCAACCCGCCCCCGGACGCAACAGCCTGCTCGAAGCGCTTATCCAAGCCTTGGTGGTAGAGCTATCGCGTCTTAATACCGCTGGGCATCCAGCAAAACGTTATGGCCCCCGCCAAAGTGACAAGGGGCGGCAGCATATAGAGCACTATCAAGCGCTGGTCGAAGCGCACTATCGCGAACAACCTAGTATTGAGGCGTTAGCCGAGCAGGTAGGGGTGAGTAGCGCGCACTTGAATATGCTGTGTCGACAAATCGCCGGTCGCAGCGCCCTGCAATTGCTGCATGAACGCCTACTACTAGAAGCCAAGCGCCAGCTCACCTATACCAATATGACCATTGGCCAAGTCTCTGACAGCTTAGGCTTCTCTGAACCGGCTTACTTCACGCGCTTTTTTAAGCGTAATACAGCGCTTTCGCCGCGTGAATTTCGGCTGCGTCAAACGGTGGCGGTTAACGAGATCACTAAATAGGATAATGCCTTGGCCCTAGCTGCATCGTCATCCAGCGTAACTCTGTGAACTCTTCGATGCCTGCCTTACCGCCAAAGCGTCCGTAGCCGCTGGATTTCACTCCGCCGAAGGGCATTTGCGGTTCATCGTGTACCGTGGGCGCATTGATATGGCAGATACCCGTTTGTAAGCGCCCTGCCACTTTCATGGCGCGTGCGCTATCGCGGCTGAACACCGCTGATGAGAGGCCGTACTCGCTATCGTTAGCGATGCGCACTGCCTCTTCTTCACCATCAACACGGATCACTGCGACGACCGGGCCAAACGACTCTTCGCTATATAGCCGCATAGCACTGGTCACACCATCGATGACCGTGGCCTGCATCACCACGCCCTCGGCTTTACCACCCGCGGCTAAGTGCGCGCCTTGAGTGACTGCGTCATCGATGAGGCTATTTAGTTTTTCACCTGACTGCGCGTTGATTAAAGTGCCCAGGCTGTTGCTTTCATCACGTGGGTCGCCTGCTTTTAGCGCCTGAGCCCGCGCGGCAAACTTCTCCACAAAAGTATCCGCCACTTGGTTATCAACAATAACCCGCTCGGTGGACATGCAGATCTGGCCTTGGTTAAAGAACGCGCCAAAGATTGCCGCGTCCACGGCAGCGTCTATGTCGGCATCATCCAATACCAAAAACGGTGCCTTGCCACCCAGCTCAAGCAGCACGGGCTTTAAATACTTGGCCGCTTGCTCGGCAATGATTTTTCCAACGCCCGTGGAGCCAGTGAAGTTAATCCGCCGCACAGCAGGATGGGCAATTAACGCGCTTACCACGTCAGCGGCATCTTCAGGCGCGTTGGTAATCACGTTGACGATGCCCTCGCCCAACCCCGCTGCTTGCAGCACTTCACCAATTAAATGGTGTGTCGCTGGGCACTGCTCAGAAGCCTTCAAGATCACGCTATTACCACACGCTAAGGGCGTAGCAATGGCTCGCGTACCCAGAATAATCGGCGCATTCCAGGGCGCAACACCCACGACGACGCCACACGGGATGCGCACGCCCATGGCTATGCTGTCAGGCACGTTAGAGGGGATGATATCGCCCTGGATCTGGGTGGTTAACGCCGCCGCCTCACGCAGCACATCAGCCGCCACTTTAACGTTAAAACCTGCCCAGCCAAGGGTAGCGCCAGTCTCTTCTACCATCCGATCAATGAAATCCGCTTGGCGCTGCTCCATTAGTTCGGCGGCTTTCAGCAGCTTGGCGCGCCGCTCCCCAGGGCCCGTTTGTGACCATGCCTCAAACGCCTGGCCTGCGGCGTCGGCGGCCGCGTTAGCGTCACCGACACTTGCCGCCGCAGCAGTGGTCACCACTTCACCGCTTAACGGATTCGCACGGGTAAAGGTGGCTGTATGCTCGGCAGGGGTAGATTGGCCCGCTAACATTAGCTGAGTGGTGAACATGTCATAAGCTCCTGTAGTTGTGGTTGTGATCGCGCTGGCTTGAATAGAGGCAAGCGTACTTGCCGCTAGAGTAGAAACAGCGTGCTTAAAATGGGGAAAGCAATTAATAACGCCAGCCGTATCAGGTCGGAGACGACAAAAGGCGCCACCCCTTTAAATATCTCCCCCAGCCCCACGTGCGGTGCCATCGCTTTAATCACGAACACGTTCATCCCCACCGGCGGGGTCATCAGCCCCAGTTCAACGGTCAGTACGGTCAAAATACCGAACCATACCGGGTCGATACCCATCGCCTGAATAATCGGATAAACCACCGGTACGGTGATTACTAGCATGGCGATGGAGTCCATAAACATACCCAGCACAAAGTAGAGCGCCAGAATGCACAGCACCACGACGATAGGGGTTAGATCCATGCCGTAGAGCAGATCAGTAATCGAAAATGAAATACGCGACACCGAGATGAAGTAACCGAGCGTCTCAGCTCCCACCAGCATAAAGAAAACCACCGCAGACAGCGCCAAAGTCTCTTGTACGCTGTGCCATAGCTGCGCACCGCGCATGCCTTTCACTAGGGCGTAAAGCAGCGTGGCGAACGCACCGACGCTAGCGCCCTCCGTCGGTGTAAAGGCACCAAAATAGATACCTAAAATCATCACCAGAAAAACGCCAAAGAAGGGCACTAAGCCGGTTAGCGAGAGCAGTTTCTCTTTCCAAGCAGTGGGTTCACCCGCCACGGCAAGGGAAGGGCGCAGGTACATGACTACTGTAATGGTCAGTGAATACATCACCAGCCCCAGCAGACCGGGAATCAGCCCTGCCATGAACATATCGCCAACGGACTGTTCGGTAAGAATGGCGTAGATAAGCAGCGCGATACTGGGCGGAATCATAATACCCAGCGTGCCGCCTGCAGCCAGCGCGCCGGTCGCTAAGCCACGGTTATAGCCATAGCGCTCCATCTCCGGCAATGCCACCCGGGTCATGGTGCTCGCCGTGGCTAACGAAGAGCCGGAGATAGCGGAGAAGATACCGCAAGAGCCCACGGCCGCAATCGCCAGGCCGCCCTTCCAGCCACCGCAAATCACCCGGGTTGAATCAAATAGTTTACCGGCCATCCCCGAATGAGCAGCCAGCACACCCATTAAGATAAACATGGGCACGGCGCTGAAGCTGTAGTTGGAAAGTACCTCTACCGGGACGGTTTTTAACTGAGCGACAGCTGCGTCCCAGCTAATGATCTGGGCAAAGCCCACCACCCCCACGATCAGCATCGTGAGAGCAACCGGCACGCGCAGAATCATCAATACCAATAAAAGCCCTAACCCAATGGCACCAATCGCTTCACTCCCCATGAGCTGCCTCCTCACCTGCGGCATAAATCATGCCCAGCAACGCATGAATAAAACTACGCAGCCCGAGCAGCAAGCTGAGCACCGCTGCCAACTGGAAAATGGGGCCCATCGGCAGGCGCAGGTCTTGGGTTATTTCGCCGTGCCGACTGGCCGCTGCGGCCGAATCCAGCAAGCCCACAAATAGAATGAGCCCCAGCGCCATAAAGCCGAGGAAAAAGAACCCTTGCAAGCGATTTTTTATCGCTTGCGGCAAGCCGTGAGAGAACGCCTCTACCACCACTTGGCTTTTCTCCACATTAGCGGCCATGGCGGCTAATAGCGCAAACAGCATCAAATAGCTGACCAGCTCTACGCTGCCAGAAACGCGCAGTGCAATCGCACCTTCCGTTACACGCGATAGATAACGCGTACTTACATCGGCAATGGTCACTGCCAGCAGCCCAATCAGTGCGATGCCAGCCACCAAGCGACAAATGAGGGCCAGCCAGTGGCTGGCCCTGTAGAGAGTAGACTTCATAAAACCTTACCCCTATTGGGTACCACAAGACTCACTGGCTGCCAGTGCTGCTTGATATACATCTCGAACCTGATCCAGACCGCGCTCTTCCAACTGCGTTAGGTAGTTCTCAATGCCCGTTTCTAGCGGTTCCTGCCAGTCAGGATGCTCTAGCGGATTGGCGATTTCACGAATGGTATGGCCAGCGTCGGCCGCCTCTTGTTTACCTTCCACATCTAGGCGATCAAACACCGCACCGGCGTTTTCAGCCCATTTCATGCCTGAGTTATTATCGATCACCGCCTGCTGTTCGGGCGTCAAATTATCGTACGAACGCTGATTCATGGTGGCGACAAAGATCAACGTGTAAAACGGTACTTCAGTGTGGTAGCTCACCAACTCGTTAATGCGGAAGCCTTTTAAACCTTCCCAAGGAAAGCTCAAGCCATCAATCACGCCGCGCTGCATGGAGGTATAGATGTCTGGCGCTGGCATACCCACCGGGCTTGCACCCATATTTTCCAGCATCTCACCCGCCACAGCGGTGGGGCGGCGTATACGCAGCCCTTCCAGGTCGGCAGGCGTTTGCACATCGGTGTCGATGGTGTGGATGCCACCGGGGCCCGTGGTAAACATAAACAGCGGGCGGGTGTCTGCGTATTCGCTGTCCAAATGGCCGTCATCATAGAGCGTTTGCAGTACGCAAGCACCTTGCGTTGCCGTACTCGCTACCCCAGGTAGTTCAACGATCTGTGAGAGGGGGAAGCGACCGGCAGTATAGCCCTGGGCGGTGGCGCCAATATCGGCTATACCGTTGGCAGCGGCTTCATAAATGGAATCCGGTTTGGCTAGGGTACCGGCGGGAAACATTTGAATGGTTAGTTCACCATTGGATTCTTCTTCAATGGTATCAGCCCACGCCTGCAACACATCTTGGTTAACGCCTGAAGGGCCAGGCCAAAAGTGCGCCATACGCAGCGTAGTTTCTGCCTGGGCAGAGCTAACGGCAAGGCCAGCAATCGCTGCCGCCAACACACAACGGGATAGGGACATTTTCATAGGAACCTCCAGGACTTTCTTGGATTATTGTAAGTTCGTATAGCGAATACTAGTTCGCTTTAAGCATTCACATTAATTCACTATGAGGCGTAGGGCTAATCGACATTCGTCTATGTTCAGGCTATGTCGCCCGGTCTTTTCAGCTTCCTGCCTCGCATCACCAGTGTTGCTGCTTTCACGCCGTCTCCAAAAGGTACAATGACGGGTAAAAGTTGGATTTTTACAAGATCAATGCCCGACCAAGGTCGAACCCAAACAAAAAAAGCGCTGCTTACGGATAAGCAACGCTTTTCAGTTTTATTTACAAACTTTGCAGACGAGGGGCTAGAAATCAAAAAACACCGTCTCGCCTTCGCCTTGCAGGCGGATATCCAAGCGATAACGCACTTTGCCATCAGCTTCTTCCCGCTTGGCAATCAGGGTTTGCCGACGCGCCGGAGACTCGATACGTGATAGCACCGGGCACTGCGCATTCACTTCAGCCTCATCATCAAAATAGAGCCGCGTTTGCAGGTGGATGTTCACTCCACGGGCAAACAGCGTCAGGTTAATATGCGGTGCCATTAACTGCCCGCTAGGGTGCTCCACCGCGCCGGGCTTGATGGTGGTTAACGACCACTCGCTACCATGATCAAATGTGGTGGCGGTACGCCCAAAGCTGTTGAACGGCTTGCTGAGGTCGTAATCGGCTTGATAGTGGCCGTTGGCATCAGCTTGCCACGCCTCGACAAACGTATCGCGCACCAGATCACCGTTGCCGTCGATGACGGTACCGACCACTTCGATATGCTCACCCTCAGCATTGGGTTTGGCCATCTCGTTCCAGATCTCTTCCTCACGGACGGGGTTGCCTGCCGCTGCGAGTGCAAGACCAATATGCACGTAGGGGCCAGCGGTTTGCGAGGCAGTTTCACGCAGCATCAGCGCGCTGGTCGGCTGGCTGTTGGGCTGAATAGAAGGCTGTTTCATGATGTATCCTCGCCCTTATTGGTTTTCAAAGTAGGTTTGCAGCTCGCCGCGCACCACAATGTCAAAGCGATAGGCTAGGCAATCCATTGGCTTGCTGTGGGCCATATCCAACCGTCCGATCATAGTTTCAACGGCGTCAGGGTCCTTCAGCGTATGCACAATCGGGCAGAGAGGAATCAGCGGATCGCCCTCAAAATACATCTGGGTAATCAACCGAGTAGAGATTGAAGGGCCGGTGACTGATACGTGGATATGCGCGGGTCGCCAGCTATTCATGTCGTTGGGCCATGGGTAAGGACCAGGCTTGATGGTACGGAAACGGTAAAAGCCTTGGTCATCGGTCAAACAGCGACCTACACCGCCAAAGTTAGGATCCAGCGGTGCCAGACACTTATCGTTTTTGTGGCGGTAGCGACCACCGGCATTGGCCTGCCACATTTCCACCAGCGTGTGCGGTACTGGCTTACTGAACTGGTCGACAACTCGGCCAAACATGATGATCCGTTCACCTTGCGGCAACCCCTGACCTTGGCTGAAATTCATCAGTAGGTCGTTGTCATGCGGCCCCATGCGCAGATGACTAAAATTGGGACCAGTCAACTCAGATACGGTCGGCTGCTGCATGCTCACTAGCGCTTGCTGCGGCGAGCGTGCCACCGAAGTTTTGTAGCCCGGCGCGTAGGCAGGCGGGTGCCAGTTGCGGTCACGGGTCACAAAGCGGTTATGATTATTTTGCATGGCAAAATGCTCTTTATGGCTACAGGGGCAGAGGGGCATTGCCCCTTTACACTTTTACTCGCAAAGTGTGACCTGCGGCTCAGCCCTTGCCAATTGAAGAGTCATCTTCGCCCATAACTCATAGGTTATGGCTTTTGCGACCTTGGTTGAATGCGCTCAGCTGCCACCTGGCGTAGGGTTTCGCAAAACGCTTCACGGGGCAGCGACGTTTCCATGCTCGCATTCGTACAAATGCCCACCGAACCACCATGGGCTTCAAACGGCAGCGCGACCTTCACCAACTGACCTTTTTCCAATTCTTCGGCCACCGCTTCCCGGGGGGCTATCCAGAGCGCATCACTCTCCAGAGTGTAGCGATAGCTAACGGGCAGCGAGAGAGTTTCCAGCAGCCGCGGCGGCAGCTTAATGGCATGGCGCACGCAGAAACTGTCCACCTGCTGTCGCAGCGTGGTCTGCGGCGGCGGTAGCGCCCAGGGATAGGCAACCAGTTGATCCGCCGTGACCGGCGTGACGTGGGCAAGCGGGTGCTCTTTTCGCGCGACGATAACCAAAGGCTCATAATAGAGGTGTTCAAAGTAGAGGTCGCCAATCTCTCGCGCCTCGGTCATCCGCCCAACCACCATATCCAGCTCGCCCAGGCGCAGGCGCGACAGTAAATAGGCGCTGGCCCCGGTCACCACCGATACACTGGTATCGCCCTGGCCCGGCGGCGCGGCGGTATGCCAGCGCTGTATCGCCACTGGCAACAGGCGGCTCTCAACAGTGGAAAGCGCCCCGACGCGCAGCCAACGCCCGCCCCGGTGGGCATCGCCAATAGCGCTGACGCCTTCATCCAGCGCCCGTATGGCAGGGCCTGCATGTCGGAGCAGCGTCAACCCCGCTTGGGTAAGCGACACGCCTTGCGACGTGCGTTCGAAAAGCGGCGCTTCAAGAATCTCCTCAAGCTCGCGTATTGCCTTGGAAATGCCCGGTTGAGTAATCGCCAGCGCCTCGGCAGCACGCGCAAAGCTGCGCCGCTTGGCCACTTCGAGAAACGCCATCAAGTGACGTAGTTTGATTCGAGCGTTCAGCATGGCGTTCTATATCAGCGAAAAAAGATGCCCTACTTTCGCCGATTAGCGCAAACAATGAAAACGCTAAATTGACGCGAGTACGGTAAGCCGTGTGTCAGCCTGCACGCAGCTGGATATAACCAAGCTGCAAGCAAGGAGTAGCTCTTTTGCGATAGAGCGTTTCATCACTTAACCCTCTTGTTGTCTTTGTTGAGGGGTACAGCACCATCACACTGCTTTTGGCTATGCCGGGGTGTTGGCACTTCGATCAGCAATGGCTCACTCACTTTGCAAATGCATTGTTCTTAAAAAAAACAACCGCTCATGGAGCCACTAATCTACTCACCCCAGCCCAACTCCTTAGCGAGGGCAAAGGCGTGATTGGCGGCCGGAACGCCACCGTAAATCGCCACGTGCATCAGTACCTGGCGCAGTTCAGCTTCTGTCAGCCCAATCCGCTTAGCCGTTTTTAGGTGCAGCGTTAACTCTTCACGGCCAAGCGCGGCGAGAATACCGGTGGTAATCATGCTGCGCTCGCGGCGGGTTAGGTCGTCATTGGTCCAAAGCTCGCCCCAGGCCAGGCGGGTAATCATCTGCTGGAAGGGGGCGTCCAGGCTGTTGGCGTTGGCGGTAGAGCGCGCTACATGCTCGTCTCCCAGTACCTGCTTGCGGGTCTCCAGGCCTGTGGCGTAAGCCACGCCGTGGTTCGCCACGTCGCCCAAATCGGCGGCGAGCACCGTGAGTAACTTTTGTGCGAAGTGCGCCGGGGCTTCTACCGAGGGCACGTGGCCCACGCCGTCAAAAATCTCCAGTGGGACGCCGCCGAGTTCCTCAGACAGCGCTTCCAGCGTCGCGGGCGGGGTGGCCATATCTTCGCTGCCGCCAAATAGCTGCATTTCTACGTGCTTCGACGCCAACTTACCGGCAAACGTATCGCGGCCAAGCATTTCGCACAGCTGAGCGTAGGACTCATCGTCGCCACGGCCCATTTGTACGCACCATCCCGCTTGCAGCGCCGGGCTTGCCTCAAAGGCCTTTGGTGCAAACCAGCGCGGCACGATCTCTTCAGACATCGCCGCCAAGCCTTCCTGCCGCACGCGGCCTGCGCGGGTATTCCATAAGTCCGGGTTGCCGATCACTGCGCCGGTGTTGGTCAGCGTCGCAGTAAGCAGGCGGTCAGGGTGCGCCGCAATCAACTGCTGGCCGACCACGCCACCAATTGAGGTACCGGCGAAGTGAAAGCGCTCAGCGCCAGCAATATCTGCCAGCGCCAACGCTTCAGTGGCCAGGTCAGCGGGCGTAATCTGCTCACCGCTGACCGCTTGGCTTGCGCCGTGGCCGGGTAGATCCCAGGTCAGCACTCGGTAGCGGGGCAGCAGCGCGGGGATCACGTCGTCCCATACCGCTTGGCTCATGCCCAGCGGATGCGCCAGCACGATAAGTGGATTCACTTCCGAGCCGAGCAATCGGTAAGCGACGCTGCGGCCATTGATGCTATGAAATGCCATGATGGTCTCCGTTAAACGCGTTCAATCAGCGTGGCGATACCCTGCCCCACACCTACACACATGGTACACAGTGCGTAGCGCTTGCCGCTGTTTTGCAACTCATGGGCGGCGGTCAGCAACAGGCGGGCACCGGACATACCCAGCGGGTGCCCCAGCGCAATCGCGCCGCCGTTCGGGTTGACGCGTGGGTCGTCGTCGGCCAGGCCGAGGTCGCGCATACACGCTAACGCTTGGGCGGCAAATGCCTCGTTGAACTCAAACACATCGATATCGTCCATGGCAATACCGGTGCGCTTCAGCAGTTTCTGCACTGCCGGTACCGGCCCGTAGCCCATGATGCGCGGCTCGACGCCTGCCGTGGCCATACCAATAATTTTCGCCATCGGCTTAAGACCGTGCTGTTTGACCGCCGCTTCGCTGGCCACCAGCATGGCTGCCGCGCCGTCGTTGACACCGGAGGCGTTACCCGCCGTGACGCTGCCACCTTCACGAAAAGGCGTCGGTAGGCCTGCGAGCTTCTCCAGCGTGGTTTCCCGCAGATGCTCGTCCTGGTCAAAGATCAGCGGTGCCTGCTTGCGTCGCGGGATTTCGATGGCGGTGATTTCCTGGGCAAAGCGCCCGGCCTTTTGGGCGGCAGCGGCCTTCTGCTGAGAGCGCAGGGCAAAGGCGTCCTGATCTTCGCGAGAGATATTGAACTGCTCGGCGACGTTCTCTGCGGTCTCCGGCATGGAATCGACCCCAAACGCTTTCTTCATCAGCGGGTTGACCAAGCGCCAGCCAATGGTGGTGTCTTCGAGTTTTTGACTACGGGCGAAGGCGCTATCGGCCTTGCCCATCACGTAGGGCGCGCGAGACATGGACTCCACGCCGCCGGCCAACGCCAGCTCCATTTCACCCGCTTTAATGGCGCGAAACGCGGTACCCACCACGTCCATACCCGAGCCGCACAGGCGGTTCATGGTCGTGCCGGGTACCGAAGTGGGAATGCCCGCCAGCAGCGACGACATGCGCGCCACGTTACGGTTATCTTCCCCGGCCTGATTAGCACAGCCCATGAAGACTTCTTCAATGGCGGCAGGGTCGAGATCCGGCGCTTCTGCCAGTACGGCTTTAAAAATCGTCGCGGCAAAATCATCCGGGCGTACGCTGGCCAGGGTGCCACCAAAACGTCCCACGGCGGTGCGGCGGGGATGACATAGAAAGACGTCTTGCATAACAACATCGCTCATAAATAGCTCCTTTATGCGTCCGCGTGGGCCCGTTCGGTGCGCGCTTTGAGCTCACGCAAAATCGTCAGCTCGTTTTCGCTGGGCTCTGGAGTGCTTTCGAGCTGTTCGGCAAAGCGGATTTCCCAGCCGGTCGCGTCAATAACGTCTTCGCGGGTAACGCCAGGGTGCAGCGATACCACCACCAGCTCCTTGGTCTCCGGATCAGGCTTCATCACGCACAGGTCGGTAATCACCCGGGTGGGGCCTTTGCCGATATTAGGTACGTTATCGCGCCCTTTGCCGTCGCGGCCAAAGCCTAGCGTGGTGACGAAATCGACGTCTTTCACAAAGGCCCGCTTGGAGTGCTTCAAGGTGATAAACACTTCACCGGCATTGGTGGCGATTTCTGGTGCGCCACCGCCGCCCGGCAGGCGTACCTTAGGCGCTTTGTAATCGCCGATCAGCGTGGTGTTAAGGTTAGCAAAGCGGTCGATTTGCGCGGTGCCTAAAAAGCCCACGCTCACTTTGCCGCCCTGTAGCCAGTAGCGGAACATTTCGGGCACTGCCACGGTGGTCAGCGCTGACTCACACAGTTCGCCATCGCCGATGGAGAGCGGCAGCGTATCGGGCTTGGTTTGCAGCGTGCCGGACTCATAAATCAGCACCACATCAGGGGCGTGAGTCAGCCGCGCCAGGTTGGCGGCTTCCGAGGGAAGGCCGATGCCCACAAAGCAGGTCATGCCATTTTCAAGTGCCCGCGCAGCGGTCACCGACATCATTTCAGAAGAGGTATATTCCAGACTCATTAGGCTTTCTCCCCTGCATGATGTTGGGCAACGTTATAGACGTTGTCATCGAGCCACTGGGTGAAGGTGTCGCGGTCGCGAGCAATCGCATCCCACTCTTTATAAAAGCGGTTGCTGCGGCCGTAGTAGCCGTGGGTGTAGGAAGGCAGCGCGCCTTTCTCCGCTACCGCAACGGCGCTGATGGCCCAGCTGGGAATCACGCAGGCGTTGGGGGTAGCCCCCAGGCCATCAACAATCTCTTCCACCGTGACAATACTGTGCTTGGCGGCGAGTACGGCTTCTTTCTGTACGCCAACGATACCCTCTACCAGCACGTTTCCCTGACGATCCGCCCGTTGGGCGTGGATAATTGAGACGTCCGGACGCACCGACGGCACGGCGGCCAAGCGCTCACCGGTGAACGGGCACTCGATGAATTTGATTTGATCGTTGACGCTGGGCAGTTCGCTGCCGATGTAGCCACGAAAAACAGCCAGTGGTAACCCCGCGGCGCCCGCTTCGAAGGCGCAGGCCATGGCAGCGTGGCTATGCTCAAGAATCTCGATCTTGCACGGCCAGCCTTTCTCAACCGCATCACGCAGGCGGTGTAGCGATCCCACACCAGGGTTACCACCCCATGAGAAGATCACTTTTTTAGCACAACCCGCGCCAATCATCTGATCATAGATGATATCGGGGGTCATGCGGATCAGCGTCAGGTCACGTTTTTTCTGACGGATCACTTCGTGACCGGCAGCAAACGGAATCAGGTGGGTAAAACCTTCCATGGCCACGGTGGCGCCGTCTTGGACGTAGCGCGCTACCGCGTCATGCAAGCTGAGAAACTCGGCCATGATGGGTGCCTCTTAGCGGGTCGTTGGCGTATTTGTTAGTGAACTACAGCATATTGTTCGTTGAGCGAACATAGATCCTCTATACGAACAATCTACTGCTGAACATTCATTGGGTCAAACCCAACGGCGTCCACCTCACGGCCTACCGAATCCATCACCCCTTTCACAATCGAACTTAACGCTTTGTTTTTAAATACGCTTATTGGATTTCTAGCCATTTTCTGGCGCGCATGACCTGGGCCGCGCTGCTACCAAGGTATAAAGCGGGGTCGCAGGCATTACGCAGCGCCTCGGGGTCTACGGCCCCTTTCACATCAGGATGATGGGCGAGCACATCAGAATAGGTGCGTGCTTCCCGGCGTGAGGTTTCTGCTGCTTCTGCGCTAACAGCCTTGGCTCTATCCGTGCCTAGCGTAGGCGCCAGTATACGTGCGACGGGCTCCGCCATAATGCCGCCGCCAGTGGCCGACAGATTGCGCCACATGTTGTCGGGGTACACCTCGAGCCCCTCCAGCAGCACGGCCACTTGCTCTAGCGCACCCTCTACCAGCAGAGCGCTTTCCATCAGTGGCGCCCACTCCGCGTGCCACTCCCCCAATCCACGCTCAAGGGGTTGGGCGGCAGCGTTGATCAAAACGCTGGTGTGGCCATGCACTTGCCGCGCCGCGCCGCGAATCAGCGCGCTGCGTACTGGATTACGCTTATGGGGCATGGAGGAGGACTCCCCCATCCCGGGTGCCGAGGGTTCCGCGACTTCGCCGACCTCGGTCTGGGTGAGTAGCGCCACATCCAGGGCGATTTTTTCAGCGGCACCGGCGACCGCGTCTAACCCCGTACCGATGGCATGAATGGGGTAGCGGTCGGTATGCCAAGGCAGCACCGGCACCGCCAAGCCTAACCGCTCGGCCAATGCGTCCATCCACTCAAGCCCAAGGTTATCCCAACCCGAGTGCACGCCCACCGCGCCACCAAACTGAACGGGTAGCTCAACAGCGCTTAAACGGCGGCGCGCCTGCTCCAGGCCAATTGCCCAGTGAGCCACCTTCACCCCAAAAGTAACGGGGAGTGCCTGCTGCATTAACGTTCGACCCACCATGGGCGTATCAGCGTGAGCGTTCATCAACGTGAGCGCCGCTGAACGGCAGCGCACCAACAGTTCATCCAGCGCTGCCAAGCGTGGTTTAAGTAGGAGCATCAGCGCGGAGTCGACGACATCCTGGCTGGTCGCCCCTTGATGCCAGTAACGCTTGATGTCATCGGAAAGCAGCGAGCGGCTCTGCTTTACAAACGGAATCGCCACATTGCCACCGCTGGCGATGCCCGCTGCGATCTCTTCGCTATTGAAAGCCGCATTTTCCAACTGTTCGTGCATTTGCTGGCTAACCCCAGCAGGTACCGCGCCGCTGGTTTCCTGTACCTCGGCCAGGGCTAATTCAAAGGCCAGCATGGCATTCACCATGGCGTCATCGTCACACTCAGCGACGGCGCGCTCTCATAAAAGGATGCTTTAAAAATCCAGCAGGCATGGGCGTTACGCCTCCTATTAACGTTGTTCAGAACCAGCAAAACAGTTCATAAAGGCACGACTTAGAACAGAATTGTACATATGTTCGTCATTCGAACCATACGCTAAATAGGCCGGTACTTACGATTGCGACAGCGTGGCGTCAGTGCCCACGTAGCGCAGCACCATCTCGGTAACGTGATCTTCTAGTTTGCGCTGGTTCTCAGGCGCGGCTTGTTGCCAATCAAAAATCCGCGAAAAGGTGTGCTGGTTTGAGACATTGAAAAACGACAGCGCGCTAATCAGCCAGTGCAGTTCCCGAGGATCCAAGCCTTCACGAAAACAACCCTCTTCTACACCGCGGATATAAACGTTGGTGAGTACATCAATCACCCCGGCATTGAGTGATTGAATCAACTCTGACTGCGCTAAAAAGCGGCCATGATGAATATTTTCGATCATTACCAGGCGAATAAAGTCAGGGTTTTTGGCGTGGTGGCAGAAGGTAAAACGCACCAGTCGGCTAAGCGCCTCGAGCGGGGCCAGGTGGTCAAGATCCAGCTCGGCCTCCTGCAGGCGCACTTTCTGGTAGGCGGCTTCCAAGGTGTGTAGGTAGAGCGTCTCTTTATCATTAAAGTAGTAGTAAATCATGCGCTTAGAGGCGCGTGTTTTCTCGGCGATCTCATCGATCCGGGCCCCAGAGAGGCCTTTTTCTGAGAATTCGCGGGTAGCCACCGCAAGAATATCGGCGCGTACGGATTCGGGGTCATTTTTACGCCGTCGCCCCGCGGCAGGGGGACTGGCCTTGGTAGAAGGAGCTGTCATAGAGCATGCCTTTTATTGTCGTGGTCGTCTTTGGTCTAGTATGCCATAGCTTGACTGAACGTACCATTTCGTACATTGTTTATTGTGACAGGATGGAACGGCTAAACACGCCACTGCTTTAGGCTTTTCCAGACCTTATAACAACGGCCCGACAAGAGGACAACAACAATGTCTCTGACCCCTATGTTTACAAGCCCTATGTTTACCAACCCCAAGTTTATGGCCCCAAGGTTTACATTGAAGCAACTGCCTTTGAAACGCGCGCTGACGGCGGCCCTCGCGACGGCAACGCTGGTTGCCGCAGCGAATGCTTCTGCCCAAACGCTACGCTTTGCCCACGTCGACCCCGATGACTGGACCACCTCCAAAAAAGGCGCGGCGGGTCAGGTGTTTAAAAATCTGATAGAAGCCGAAACAGATCTCACCGTAGAGCTCTACCCCGCCGGAGCACTAGGTGGCGAAACCGAGCTGATTGAAGGCGCTCAGGATGGCACTATCAGCATTGCGATGGTCTCCGGCGCCTATGCCAACTTCTGCCCGGCGGTCGCTGTCACGGATATCCCGTACACCTTCCCGTCTGCGCCAGTGGCGTGGCAAGTGATGGATGGCGAGTTTGGTACAGCGTTGGCCGAGCACTGCTTGCAGGAAACCGGCCTACGCACGCTGGCTTACGGCGAAACGGGCTTCCGCCACTTCACCAACTCCGTGCGCCCGATCAACTCGCCTGAGGATATGGAAGGCCTGAAGTTCCGCGTTCAAACCATTCCGCTCTACCTGGAAATGGTTAGCGCTTTGGGTGGCGAGCCCCAGGGTATTGCCTGGGGTGAAGTACCCACAGCGCTGGCTACCGGCGTAGTCGATGGCCAGGAGAACCCGATCTCCGTGATCTACGGCAATAATTTCTATGAGTTTCAGGATTATTTGACCCTGGATCGCCACGTTTACGGCGTCGATCACCTGCTGATTAACGATGAGATCTTTCAGTCGCTAAGCGAGGAAGAGCAAGCTGCCG
Source organism: Halomonas sp. PA16-9 (assembly GCF_009728585.1). Lineage (NCBI taxonomy): Bacteria > Pseudomonadati > Pseudomonadota > Gammaproteobacteria > Oceanospirillales > Halomonadaceae > Halomonas > Halomonas sp. PA16-9. The sequence goes on from NZ_CP040451.1 coordinate 3,350,717, forward strand.
TTAAGCGTGCCGCCGTGGTTGCGGGTACCACCGGCCGTGCCATTCAGCAGTTCAACTCGGCTGAGGGGATCACCAAACTGGAAGCAGAGGGCATGGAGATCACCCAGCCCACCGCTGAGCAGATGGAGGCCTTCCGCGAAGCCGCCCAGCCGCCGGTTCAGGCGTACCTGACCGAAGAGCTTGGCGATGACGCAGAGTGGATTGAGCGCCTTTCTTCCGCTGTGGAAGAGGCGTCCGCGCGCTTCTAACCCCTGCCTAAACAAAGCGCGTTGCGAGTGGGCCTTAGGTGGCCCACTCGCGACCCTGCGTGCCTGACTATCGATCGAAGGTGCTCTTATGTCTCATCTTCTCGCCCGGCTACACCGCGGCCTGATCCTGTTCAATGGCAGCTTGGCAGGGCTTGCCATGGTGCTTATTTTCCTGCTGGTCGCGGGCAATGCCTTTGCGCGCTACACCTATGGCGGCTCCATTACCTGGGGAGAAGATACCGCCATCTATTTGATGATTTACGGCCTAATGTTTGGCATGTCCTGGGCGTACTTGCAGGACAAACATATCGGCTTTGACCTTATTCGTCGTCTACTGCCGCCGCGCTGGGTGCGCTGGCAGGCCGTGGCCGTTGACCTAGTAGTGCTTGTGGTGGGCATTGGCTTGATGTGGTCAGCCGTTGAATTCCTCGCCTCCCGCGGAGGCCGCACCTCATCAAGCACGGGGATGCCGATGTGGCTGTTTCAAGCCTCCATGCTAATTGGCGGCGGGTTGCTCAGCCTCTCTGCACTGGTGATGGCGGGCCTGCGTCTGAGCAATCAACAGGACGAGGAGACATCCGCATGATCTTTATACTGCTTCTAGCCCTTATTCTGCTTGGTGTGCCGTTTGCCTTTGCCATCCTCGGTTCGCTAACGGTGCTGATGAGCACCGGCGATTTGCCCTACCACATCCGTATCGTCTCTCAGCAGTTTTTCGGCGGGATGGAGTCTTTCCCGCTGCTGGCCATACCGCTGTTTATTTTGGCTGGCGAGCTGATGAACGAGGCGGGTATCACCCACCGGATTATTAACCTCGCCACCGCTATCGTCGGCCGTCTTAAAGCCGGACTGGCACACGTGAATATCTGGGCCTCGGTGATTTTTGCTGGCCTTTCCGGCTCGGCGATTGCCGACACCTCCGCGTTAGGGCGGGTGTTCATACCGTCAATGGAAAAAGAGGGCTACCCCCGGGATTTTGCCGCTGCGCTCACAGCTGCCTCTTCGGTCATTGGCCCGATTATTCCACCCAGTATTCCGGTGATTATCTATGCACTGACGGTGTCGGGTGTGTCGGTACCGGGACTGTTTTTGGCTGGTATCGTGCCGGGCTTTTTGCTGGCATTGGGGCTCTCCATCTACGTCTACTTTTTTGCTGGTGACCTTGGCGCCACCCAGTCAAAACAGCAGTCGCGCCGCCACGCCCTTCTCCACGGTCTGCTGCCTGCGCTCATGCCAGTGTTTGTGGTCGGGGCCATTCTTGCCGGTATCGTCACGCCCACCGAGGCGGCAGCCTTTGCCGTGGTCTACGCGCTGATTCTGGGCGTGGTGCTCTACCGCAATATCAAACTGGTGAACCTGCCCGCTATCTTCGCCCGGGCCATGCGCGACAGCGCGGTGATTATGGTGATCATGGGCGCCGTAGCGGCGGCCAACTGGGTGTTAACGTTTGAGCGCGTGCCCAACATGCTCACCGAGTGGGCACTGATGAGTATCGATACCCAGTGGACCTTCCTGATCGCCGTGATTCTGCTCCTGTTGGTGGTGGGTCTGTTTTTAGAGGGTATAGCGGCGATCTTGGTGCTCGTGCCGATCCTCCATCCCATTGCCATGGCGTTGGGTATCGACCCGCTGCACTTCGGCATCGTGGTGATCTTCAATCTGATGATGGGGCTGATCACGCCGCCCATGGGACTCTGCCTTTTTGTCGCAGACTCCGTCTCCGGCGTGGGAATGGGGCCAATTATCCGCCGCATTCTGCCGATGCTGGGCGTGCAGTTTTTGATTCTGCTGCTGATTACTTTCGTCCCCGCACTGGTCACCTTCCTGCCGCGACTGGCGGGTTACTGATGCTATTCAATGTAAGGAGCGTGATGCCATGTACTCATCCATTGCCACGGTTTGCCTAAGCGGCTCCCTGGAAGAGAAGGTAGACGCCATTGCTCAAGCCGGCTTTGAGGGGCTTGAGCTGTTTGAAAATGACCTAACGGCGTTTCCCGGCACGCCGCGGGAAGCGGGTGAGTTGATTCGCGCCCGCGGCCTTAAGCTGGTCACGCTCCAGCCGTTTCGCGATTTCGAAGGGCTGCAGGGGCGCGCACGGGAGCGGGCCTTTGACCGCGCCGAGCACAAATTCGACCTGATGGAGGAGCTGGGTACGGATCTGCTCATGGCGTGCAGTACCGTTCATCCCGACGCACTACCAGGCTTAAGCCGCGCCGCCGATGACTACTATGAGCTGGGCGAGCGTGCCGCGCGGCGTAATCTCCGCGTGGCCTATGAGGCGCTGGCCTGGGGTCGGCATATTCACGACTACCGCGATAGCTGGGAGGTGGTTCGCCGTGCAGCCCACCCCAATGTCGGCCTGGTGTTGGACACCTTCCATATCTTCTCCCGCCAGACCGAGCTGGGCACCATTGGCCGCATTCCGGGGGATCGCATCTTTCTGGTGCAGACCGCCGATGCACCGCGTCTCTCCATGGATCATCTGTCGTGGAGCCGCCACTACCGCTGTTTCCCTGGCCAGGGCGAGCTGCAGATGGATAAATTCATGGCCATGTTGGATGAGACCCGTTACGACGGCCCGCTCTCCCACGAGATCTTTAACGATGTCTTCCGCATGGGCCACAGCGACCAGACGGCCCGGGACGGGCTGCGTTCCTACCACTTGCTACGCAGCATGCAGGGCGACAGTGGCATTCCCGCACCGCAGCCGGTCGAGTCGGTCGCCTTTCTGGAAATTGCCGTTGAGCCTGCGGATTTAGCACCGCTGCGCGAGCTGCTCAGTGCGTTGGGTATGGCCTGCGTGGGGCGCCACCATACGCTTAACGCCGAGCGCTGGGCGGCAGGTGACGTTAATCTGGTGCTTAATGCCGAATCGAGCTTTACCGGCCGCACGCCAGGACGCGATGCCACCGCAGTAACGGCGATTGGCCTGCGCGTGGCAAATGCCTATGAGGCGTTTAAACGTGCAGACAAACTTGGCTACGATATTGTCGAACCTGAAGAAGTGGGCGCCAGCCACCGCATGAGCGCCCTGCGCAATGTGGATGGCAGCCTCTCCTACATTATTGATGACTCGCAGCTAAGCCGCACCTGGGATCGCGAGTTCCCTGTCGATGTGCAGCCGGTTCCTCAGGGGGCGCTGGTGGATATCGACCATATCAGCGTGGCGCTCTCCTACCACGACTACCTCTCGCTGATGCTGCAGTACCGCGCTATTTTCCAGCTGGCGCCAACACCCTCCTTCGATGTCACCGATCCCCGCGGGCTGATCCAAAGCCAAGTGCTGCAGAACTACAACGGCCGCTTTCGCCTGGCGCTTAACGCCAGCGCCTCGCCGGATACCGCCAGCAACCGCTTTGTGCGCCAATACGGCGGCTCGGGGATTCATCATGTCGCCCTGCGCACCAACGCCATGCGCGACACCAGCGCTGCGCTGCAGCAGGCGGGCACGCCGGTACTGCCAATCCCCGGGAATTACTACCGCGACCTGGCCGCGCGCTTCGACCTACCGGCGCAAACCCTGCAATGGATGCAAGCGCACCACATCCTCTTTGATCAGGACAGCGACGGTGACTTCCATCAGCTGTATACCCAACCCGGCCGCCAGGCGTTCTTCTTTGAGCTGGTGCAGCGTGAAGGGTACCAAGGGCTGGGGGCGCCGAACGCCTTTGTACGCGTCACCGCGCAACAGCGTTTGGAAGCGGCTATTAGCAGTCGTCATCAAGACAAGGGGGAGAGCCAAGCATGATCAAACTGGGGCTAGTAGGCGAGGGTATAGCAAAATCACAATCTCCCGATCTCCATGAGCGCTTGGGGGAATCATTGGGAGTGCCGGTGCGCTACGATTTAGTCGACAGCCTGGGGGTGACGGGTTTTGACTTTCCCAGCGCTATCCAAGCACTGCGCAGTGAGGGCTACCGGGGGACCAATGTCACCTTCCCTTTTAAGGAGAGAGCCGCGCAGCTGGCCGATATCCGCGGTGAAGGGGTGCGCCGGGTAGGCACCGCCAACACGCTGCTGTTCGATGAGCGCGGTCTACGCGCTGAAAACACCGATTACACCGGTTTTATCAGCGCCTACCGCCACTCTTTCGGCGACCAACCCGCGGGTGAGGTACTGCTGATTGGCGCCGGTGGCGTTGGGCGTGCGGTAGCGTGCGCGCTGGGAGAACTTGCCGTTAGCCACATCAATATTCTTGAACATGACACTGCCCGGGCAGAGAGCCTCAGCCGTGATCTTAACGCGATGGGCATTAAGGCGACGTGCATCACGCCAGAGCAGGCTCAGCGAGAACTGCCTCATTGGCAGGGCGTGGTCAACTGCTCCCCCATTGGTCACATCAATCACCCCGGCTGCCCCATCGATACCGCTGGGCTGAGTAGCCAGCACTGGGTCTTTGATGCGGTTTACATCCCCGCCCACACCGAGCTGTTAAACGCCGCCCACCAGGCGGACGCCAAAACACTGTCGGGTGTTGACCTGTTTGTGTTCCAGGGCGTGGATGCGTTTCGCTTTTTCACCGCCGATTGCATCGCCTCCGAACAGATCGATCCGCATGTGATACCGCTGCGTACGCATTATATTGAACAGTTGGTCTCCTCTTCTGCTCAATTCGTAACATAAAGCTCGGGCCATGAAGCACGAACAGATGCAAGGGAGCTGCGTTTTCGTTCTTAAAGCACCAACGTCAACCCTTGTCAGAACGACAGGTCTATGAGGAAACTCAACCTAATTCCCCTTTTCAGGTTACATGATAGCTTCAACCAGAGAGTGCTATATAAATCGACATGATCTACTTCAATACGACTTATTTTCAGAGTTGTATTTGGAAAGATAGGCACGTAAGAAATTGAATACTGTATGCTAATGGTAGATTTTTTTTTATAGTGGCGATTTATAGTGGGCTATAAAAGCCGGAAAGAGGGTAACTAGACCAATATGCCCAGCAAGCAAACCATGAACTTAGGACGCATTAAACGTCCGCGAACTCTAGCGATGGAAGTAGCGGATGAACTGAAGGCGGCAATCATCTCCACCAAGATTGGTCTAGGAGAAATACTTTCGGAAGAGCGTGTAGCGACCGAAATGGGTGTTAGCAGAACCCCTGTCCGCGAGGCTTTCTCGATTCTTCAGCACCAGGGGCTGCTTACAGTGCTACCTCGTCGAGGCAGCATTGTCTTCCGTCCAGATGCTAGCGACATTGAGATGCTGGTCGACTTCCGCCGGCAAATGGAACTGGGTGCAGCGAAGCTGGCTATTAACAGTGCGCCCGCCGAAACGTCGTCTGCACTGAACCGTATAATTGAAAGCATGGGCCACGCGCGTAACAACGATGAGTTACTAGCCTACACCGAGGCTGACGACGCCTTTCATGCCACTTTCTTCGAATTCTGCGGTAACCCTTATTATGGACAAGCTTACGAGCTGATCTCGGGGCGTATTAGTGCACTTCGTGCGCACCTTTCCGTGCCGCTGCAGATTTACCGCACGAAGGCTTATGACGAGCATTTAGCCATCGGGAACGCCTTCGAGGAAAGGGACGAGGAAAAGCTTCTGATTGTCTTGGAGCAGCATATCTCAGCAATGACAGAAAACTATGTGAAGGCGCTTGCCTCACTCTAATACCTGCCGAATTGACAGCCATAGACTCGGTGCCCTGTTTCGCATAAGAGTGATATTGCCTATATACGGCATACGTGGCTTTCAATCCTTCCCTCAGCTATTCAAACCAATCGATAACGAGGGCTTGAACTTTGTTTCGCAGAATTCAGGCCTGACATGTCATTGGTCCTGTTTGCTCGCTGAATGCGGCGTTCTCTATCTAAGCTCAACCACCTCGGATTCATACTAGCAATAGCAAAGAGACTAGCTTAGCCCCAAGGAACTGCTAACAGCACCTCACTTACCCGCCATCCTGTTACACAATCCAATATCTTCCAGAGTCACTCAGCGAAACGCCATGGTTTACCAGGGAGCATGACGTTGCGTCTGAGACAGAGGCAGAGGCAGAGGCAGAGGCAGAGGCAGAGGCAGAGGCAGAGGCAGAGGCAGAGGCAGAGGCAGAGGCAGAGGCAGAGGCAGAGGCAATGCTAACCCGTTGAAAAGACTGAATGCAGGCTTTTTTCATTCATTGAGAGCCCGTGCTTACGTCCTGCCATAAGGCAAAGATACTCCTGAGTGATCATTTATCTGCTTGTTGACATACTGTATGTCAGTGAATTAGATTTCTATCAGTGAGGCCGCCAGTAATCTTAAAAACAAAGGAAAACAAAATGTTTAAGAAGCCCCTTACCTTAGCGGTTGCTGTTGCAATAACGCTGGGAACCCAATACGCCACTGCACAAGATACGATCACGCTTCGCGTAGCACACTCTATGCCTACATCTCATAGCTACCAGTCCTGGATTGAGGATTTCGCGGTCGAGCTAGAACGCTTGGCTCCAGGTAAAATTGAGGTCGAAGCTTTCCCGAATGCCCAACTCGGAACCGAGACGGAATACCTTGAAGGTATGCAGTTTGGTGTGATTGAAGGAGCCGTAGTCGGACGCCACGGCCAGATTGATCAGCGACTCGAAGTTCTAAATTTGCCGATGATCTACAGAGATGCCAACCATCTAGATGAGGTCCTACGCAGTGGTAGTGAGGTTCAGCAGACGTTAGATGACATCATGTACGAAAATGGCTTCAAGGTGCTGGGTTGGGGGGAGCTGGGCTTCCGCGACATTACCACTTCTGGAGTACCAATCCGCAAGGCCCAAGACTTGGAGGGGCTCGATATCCGAGTGCCGAATGTCGAGCCATGGCTCATCGCCTTTCGTGAATGGGGCGCAAACCCTACACCGCTCGATTTTTCTGAACTCTACTCGGCACTTCAGCAAGGCGTAGTGGACGCGCAGGAAAACCCACCTGAGGTTATCGTTAACTCACGTTTCGATGAGGTTCAGGACACGCTTTCGCTGACTGAGCATGCCTCGATCCCATCGGAGTTCATTGTGTCTGCCCGCTTTTGGGAAGGCTTAGACTCCGATTTGCAAGAAGCCGTCATGGAAGCAGCGACGATCAGTCGTGATGCTCAGGTGCAAGCTACACGTGAAGCTAACGAAGCGTTGGTGAATGAACTGTCCGACCGTGGTATGACCATCGTTTCAGATGTGGATCGTGAGAGTTTTCGCGTTGGTGCCGAGGCTTCATGGGCAGCCTATGAGGATCGCATTGGCGCCGATCTAATTGAAGCCGTCCGCACCGCTGGCCAGGATTGAAACCATGGAACTGATTAGCCGGATCCTGAAGATCCTGATCGGCCTACTGCTGGCTGCGCTAGTGGCTGTCGTCACGCTGGGCGTTGTCTATCGCTACTTCCTTCAGTCTTCTCTTTATTGGGGGACTGAAGTGCCGAACATCATCCTGGTCTGGCTGGTCTTTCTCGGCAGCGTTGCCGCTTATCACCAGCACTCGCACATCGCTTTCACAGTGGTGAGCGAAATGCTGCCAGGCTGGCTCGGTCGCTGGAACGCGGTGATTGTGCTGATGGTGACGCTAGTCTTCTTCGGCATCATGTTGTGGCAGGGCGTTCTGCTAACACAACAGGGTATGACCTCGTTCACTGAAGCGTTGCGCATCTCTAAAGCATGGGTATATGGCGCTATACCCTTTTCCTCGGCGCTGATCGTGCTCATGGTGCTAGAACGGTTGGGCCCGGCATTAAAGGCTGCGGTCAGACGCGACGCATAATAAAACTAATCCGATAGGAAACTAACAAATGCTGCTGACAATCGCACTCGTCTTTGTCTTGCTGCTGCTCATTGGCGTGCCCATCGGTTTCGGTATGGGGCTTGCGGCTACCATCGCTATTTGGCTGGATGGCAGCTACCCGCTGCTGATCATCGGGCACAAAATGGTGAATGCCATTTCGTCGTTTTCGCTGGTTGCGGTGCCGCTCTTCATTCTTGCAGGAGCATTGGCTGGCGAAACGTCTATTGCGCAGCGTCTAGTGCGTTTCGCCGATGCAGTTGTTGGGCATATTCGTGGTGGCTTGGGACAAGTGAATGTTGCCGCCTCCATGTTCTTTGGCGGTATCTCCGGGTCGGCGGTGGCCGATACCGCGGCGCTCGGCTCACTCATGGTACCGCCAATGGAACGGCAGGGTTACACCCGAGAAGATGCGGGTGCCATTACCATTTGCTCATCCACCATCGGCGTACTGATACCACCCTCAATTCCCATGGTGCTCTACGGTATTACGGTGGGTGAAAGCGTGGGTCAGCTATTTCTCGCGGGGATTGTGCCTGGCTTGTTAGTGGGTCTGATGCTGATGGCGGCGGTCTTCACGATGGCCAAACGCAAAAAGTGGCCACGCCGCGAACGCCGTGCCACCCGCAGGGAGCTTTGGGAGAGCTTTAAAAGTGCCTTTCTTTCGCTGCTGCTTCCGGTCTTCCTGCTCGGTGCCATTGTAAGTGGACTGACGACGGCGACAGAGGCGGGCGTTATCGGCGTGATCTATGCGCTGCTGCTAGGCGGTGTGGTCTATCGTGATCAGACGCTGATACAGATGTGGAAGGTTCTGGTTAACTCTGCGATCAACACGGCCGTGCCACTGTTTATCCTCGCTACCACCTCCGTTACAGCCTGGATTGTTGCTGTGGAGAGATACCCAGACACCTTGGTACGCTTTTTTGACACGGTTGGATATGGCCCCTGGATGATCATCCTATTGATCATTCTCTTTTTGCTGGTGGTTGGGATGTTCATGGATCTTGTCCCGGCACTGGTGCTCTTCGCCCCAATACTGCTGCCTGTGGCAGAGGCGGCAGGCTACGATTCAGTGCACTTCGGCATCATTATGATCATGACGTTAGGGATTGGCCTGGTAACGCCACCCGTGGGCAACTGTATCTATCTAGGCTCGGTGATTGCGCGAGTCGGTGTTGGGCGCCTATCTATTGCCTCGTTGCCTTTCCTGGCCGTCAACATGCTGGCGCTGTGCCTCGTGGCCTTCTGGCCTTGGCTGACGCTGGCACTACCAAAACTATTCTACTGAGTCATCAGCTGCAGTTCCTTAGGCAATGCGGCAGGAGAACCAAATAATGACGGGATTTTTGGGGCAAGGAATACTTGCCAATTGGGGCGGTGTGACCGAGGTAGCAGAGACGGATTACAACGCTTGGCACAGCCTTGAGCACATGCCTGAAAGAATGTCGGTTCCGGGATTCCTTCGTGGTCGACGCTGTATTGCGGTGGAAGGAACGCCGGCTCACCGTCGCTACTTTATGATGTATGAGACTCGCACGCTTGAGACATTAGAGTCTTCGCCTTATCTTGCGCGCCTTAACGACCCAACGCCCTGGACGCAGCGAATTTTATCGGAATACATAGCGCCCTCGCGGACGATTTGCCGTGTCCTTGGCAGTGCAGGGCGTGGTGTCGGGGTTGGATCGCCACTTTTGAGTTTGGAGAAGATAAGCGAGACACGGCAACCGCATTCGCTAACGGCGACTGGATAGATAAGATAATGCACCTTGATGGCATATTGGCAGCTCATGCGCTCGAAGGTGATCCTACCACTGGCCAGCAGCCCACAAAGGAGAAAATCTTCCGCGAATCTCGCGATAAAGACATTACCGTCGCCGTTGCTCTGTTGGTTGAAGGAATGGATCGTGCCTCTGTTGAGGCGGCGATAGTGGCGCTTAAGAATCACCTGGGAGCACTTGCGTCTGACTGCATCACGCTTTACCAAACCCAGCACGTACTGAGCGATGTCGATGCCCATGAGTGATCTTGCCTTCCCTCCACTCCCCTCCGCAGAGGCGCCCAAAGTTCTTGTGACTGGGGCCGCGGGTTTCATCGGCGCTTGGACACTGCGCGCACTACTCTTTGAGGGCTACTGCCCCGTCGTATTTGACTTGAAAGAGGATCGCCGTTTGGTGGCCGCGATCTGTGGCTCGGATGCCGCCAACATGCTCAATTGGCACATAGGCGATATCCGGGACACCGATCAGTTGCAAGCAGCAGCCATGGGGACGGAGCGCATCATTCATCTAGCAGGCATGCTGACTCCCGGCTGCCGTGCTAACCCTCGGCTCGGGGCTGAAGTGAATCTGATCGGCCTGCTTAACGTCTTTGCTGTCGCACAAACACTCAACCAGAAGAGCGTGATCTACATGAGTTCTGCCGGGGTTTACGGCCCTAGCGGGGGCTCAACCCCCCAGCCAACAACGCTGTATGGGGCCTTTAAGTTGGCCGGCGAAATCTGCGCGCAGTCTTTCTGGGATAATGATGGGCTCGCCTCCGTCGGGGTGCGGCCTTATGTGGTTTACGGGCCTGGTCGCGAGATAGGCCTTTCTGCTGGACCAAGCCTTGCTGCACGTGCTGTGGCTGAAGGTCGATCGTTCACGATTCCCTTTACAGGGTTGCTTGACATGATTTATGTCGCAGACGTGGCCACAGCCTTTATGGCCGCACTGAAAGCCGATATTGCGGGCGCGCACGTGGTGAATTTGTTCGGCCAAAGAATCGAGGCCGTCGAGGTGGCGCGCATGCTTGACGAGCAGGCCAGCGAGGATATCTCGGTTACAGCAACGGGGGATCCGATGCCAATTGTGCTTCCGCCACCCGATGACAGTGCAGCCATATTGGTGGACTGGTCGCCCACACCACTTTCTCAAGGGCTGAAACAGACGATCAAATATTACCGAGCGAACGCTGGAGTAGAATCATGACAAGGAAGCTGGAAGGGCAAATCACGATCATTACCGGAGGGGCTCGCGGCATTGGACGTGGGATCGCTAAGCGCCTGGCGGCAGACGGCGCGCAGGTCATTATCTGGGATATCCGGCCCGAGTATTTCGACTCAGTGGCTGCGGGTTTCGAGCCAATTGACACCATGGCCGTCGATGTTGCTGATCCCGAAAGTGTTGCCACTGCCGCTCAAACAGTGCTGACTACGTATGGCGCTCCATCTATTGTTGTAAATAACGCGGGAATTAATGGGCCCGTCGTCCCCGTGACTGATTATGATTTCGAGACATGGCGACGGGTGATACAAGTGAACCTTGATAGCGTGTTCCTGGTTAGCCGCGCCTTCGTACCCGCCATGGTTGAAAAGAGCTACGGACGCATTGTTACCGTCGCCTCCATTGCTGGAAAGGAAGGAGTACCCGGCATCGCTGCCTACGCTTCGGCTAAAGCGGGAGCCATCGGTTTCACGAAGTCGCTCGCGAAAGAGCTAGTGACCAGCGGGGTTACTGTTAATGCTGTGGCCCCGGTAATGGTTGAAACAGAACTATTAGAGCAAATGACGGCAGAGCATATCGCTGCTTCGAAAGCGAAGATCCCGATGCAACGCCTACTCGGTATTGAGGAGCTGGCAGCTGTCGTGGCCTTCGCAGCTAGTCCTGAATGCTCATGTACCACGGGCTTCGTGTTCGATGCATCGGGCGGGCGGGCGACTTACTAATGGCTCATCCCATCGGACTCGCGCATTTGAGTGCAATGGAACTCGAGCCTGCTGCGCTCATCGACTTGGCGGCCGACACTGGGCATGCTTCGGTCGCGCTGCGCCTACATTCAGCGGCGGCCGGCACGCCCGTCTACCCGATGGTTCCTGGCTCTGTCGAGACACTGGCGCTGCGTGATTATGCCCATTCCCGGGGCATAGCTATTAGCGAAATAGAGCTAGTGCCGATCACCCACAACCTTGCGCCGGACACCCTACGACCTCTTCTGCAAGTAGCAAAGGAGCTGGGAGCAACCGGATTGATTGTTACCGGTGATATCGATGATCGAGCGTTGTTGATTGACCGCTTTGCAGCAATCTGCAAAAACGCAGCAGCACACGGGCTGCTTGTCCATCTTGAATTCATGCGCTGGCGTGCTGTTGGCACGCTCTCGGATGCACGTGAGGTGGTAGAGCGCTCCGAGCAGCATAATGCACGAATTCTGGTGGATTTGTTGCATCTTGCCCGCTCAGGCGGAACTGCTGAAGAGTTAGCCACGCTGCCACCGGATTTCGTCAATCTGGTGCAGATTTGCGACGCCACGGCTGAGCTTCAAGGCGATATTATTGCCGAAGCACGTGGCGGTCGACTCATGCCTGGTCAAGGCGCACTACCCATTCAGGACATGCTCTCAGCTCTACGCGGTACATGGAACGCAGCTCTTGAACTACCTGGCATGGGTGAAGGAGACGCTAGGCGTACAGCACTGGCCGAAGCACGGGCACAGGTTGAGAAGCTGTGTAGGTAAAGCACCCACGCTAGTCACCTTCCTGCCACGCCTATTGGGCTACTGATATTACTCAATGCAAGGAGCGTGATGCCATGTACTCATCCATTGCCACGGTTTGCCTAAGCGGCTCGCTCGAAGAGAAGGTAGACGCCATTGCCCAAGCTGGCTTTGAGGGGCTTGAGCTGTTTGAAAACGACCTAACGGCGTTTCCCGGCACGCCGTGGGAGGCGGGGGAGTTGATACGCTCCCGCGGCCTTAAGCTGGTCACGCTGCAGCCGTTTAGCGATTTCGAAGGTCTCCAGGGCCGCGCGGCGACACCTGCGTGTGGCCTATGAGGCGATGGCCTGGGGCCGCCATATTCACGACTACCGCGACAGCCGGGAGGTGGTGCGCCGGGCGGCCCACCCTAATGTCGGCCTGGTGCTGGACACTTTCCATATCTTCTCCCGCCAGACAGAGCTGGGATGCAAGCGCACCACATCCTCTTTGATCAGGACAGCGACGGTGACTTCCATCAGCTGTATACCCAACCCGGCCGTCAAGCGTTCTTCTTTGAGCTGGTGCAGCGTGAAGGGTACCAAGGGCTGGGTGCGCCGAATGCTTTTGTGCGCGTCACCGCGCAGCAGCACTTGGAAGCGGAAATTAACGGCAGCGCTCAAGATGCCGCTGTTTGACCCTGACCGTCTGCGGGCTGAAAACACCGATTGCATCGCCTCTGAACAGATCGATCCGCATGTGACACCGCTGCGTACGCATTATATCGAGCAACTTGTCACGCCTTCTGTTCACTCCATGCCATGAAGCGCAAGAGAAATAGCGTACAATTATTCGTTATTCGAACTTAACCATTTGCCTTCATGCGCTAAGGGGCCGCCATGCTCACTATACTTGGGATTACCACGCCCATATTCCTACTCATTGGCTTAGGCTATATAGCGAGATGGAGCGGTATTATTCAGCGCGATCAGATGCAGGGGGTGGGCGTATTTGTACTTTACTGCGCGCTGCCCGCGCTCGTGATTCGTGCGTTAACCCAGCAGCCTCTGGAAGATATTTTCAAGCTCAACTACCTGGTTGCTTACGGCCTGGGCTCTATCGCCGTGTTTAGTGGGGGGTTGCTGCTCTGCTTAAAACGACAGCGCCAGCCCCTTAACGCCAGTGCCATGCAGGCACTCGGTATGGCTGCGTCCAACAGTGGCTTTGTCGGCTACCCGGTGGCGGCCATGGTCATTGGCTCCCCAGCGGCGGTGCTCTTGGCGCTGAATATGGTCATTGAAAACCTGCTTATTATTCCCGCCGCGCTGATTTTAGCTGAAATGGGCAGCCATCAAGGTTCCAGCGTATGGAAAACGGTCAAACACACAGCGCTTAGCCTAATCAAAAATCCGGTGCTGATTGGTTTACTGGTCGGCATTAGTCTCGCGGTATCCCACGTGCAGATACCTGGCCCGCTGTTTAAAGCCATTGATATGCTAGCCGATGCAGCTGGCCCTGCGGCGCTTTTCGTCATTGGCGGGGCGCTGTTTGGCCTGCAGGTGAAAGGAATGGCCAGGGACGTTGGCCAAATAGTGGCCGGCAAACTCCTCTTTCACCCACTGGCTATATTCATCGCCTTTTATCTTGTCCCAGGTATCGACCCACTTTATATGGCCGGTGCGCTGCTGTTTGCTGCCGCTCCGTTGATCAGCATTTACCCCCTACTCGGCCAGCGCTATGGCTTAGCCGGGGTGAGCGCGGCGGCTCTGCTGGTGGCGACTATAGCCTCCTTCTTTACGCTTAGCCTAATAATTTGGTTGATGACGATGTCGGGACTGATGACGTTTTAACGTTTGGGTTTATACAAAAACAAAGATTGATGACCGCCAAGGATAACAAAAATGCATTCACACTCTGATCAAAGCAGAACATCTCAGCATCACTGCGCCGTGGTGACCGGCGGGGCTAGAAACATCGGCCAAGCCATTGCCCTGCGTCTCCAGCAGGAGGGTTACCAGGTTATCGTGGTAGATATTGTTGAGCCGGAAGCAGCGTCTTTGCAAGCTGATGCCGTCCTGGTCGACCTTGCCGATGCCGATGCCTCTCGCCGGGTGATGGCGAAAATAGCCGAGCGCCATACGGTGACCCGGTTGATCAATAACGTAGGCATTGTCGCCCCCGCGCTGCTTGAAGAGACGCGGCTTGAAGACTTCGACACATTAATGCACCTGAACGTCCGCTCGGCGCTGATATGCACACAGGCACTGCTGCCTTCCATGAAAGCAGCCGGTATGGGGCGCATCGTCATCAATGCCAGCCGCGTGGTGCTCGGCAAAGAGGCGCGCACCATTTACAGCGCCACGAAAGGAGCGCTGCAGTCTATGGCGAGAACCTGGGCGTTGGAGCTGGCGGAACACGGCATCACGGTTAACTGCGTTTGCCCCAGGGCCCTTGCTACCAGTGCCTTTTGGGAGAATAATCCTCCCGATTCTGAGCGCGCCCGTCGCATCATCGATAATATTCCGTTAAAGCGTATGGGTCAGCCCGAAGACGTAGCCCAGGCCGTCAGCTTCTTTTGCGACGACCGAAGCGGCTTTGACCGGCCAAACGCTGTTTGTTTGCGGCGGTGTTACGGTCGGATAGGCCAACCAAGGGCAGCGCGCTCAGCGCAGGCTACTCCCCCTTATGCGCCGCCCAGCTCGGCAAGTGCCTGGGCCAGCGAGTTGGCTTGGCGACGCTCATACAGCGCAATTTCATCCGTCACGGGCGGTGCCCAGGGCCTGCTCAAACGTCTGCTGGCTGGAGTGGCTGCTGTACTCATCGCGCGTCCCATCGCCCAGGTTAGACTGGAAGATGCCCGCCGCACTCACCGGCAGAAAATCTTCGTAGATCATGGGCGTTGCCACCAGCGCACCCGTTGCTAAAAGCCGTTCGATGTTATCGCTAGTGGCGTCCTCTGCCGTGTAGCCCGGCACTGCACGGTATGGAAAAATGCCAGCTCTTGGCGGCGCAGCGCGTCTTGATCATCAGGAAACTCAGCAAACGCTTGGGCTAAATGAGCTTGATGGTCAGCATTAGAAACGGCTGGATCGCCCTGACGTGAAGCAGCCAGCAACTGGTCGTAAAGCATTCGCCCTTTACGGGTCAAGGCAACCCCGCGCTGCTCGATTTCACCAAAGCGCGCCGTATGCTGGCCTTCTGCCTCATCCGCAAAGTAGATGGACTCCTCCAGTGCTTTAAAACTGGTTTGCCGTAATAGAATCGGGCAGTGGCGCCTAGGCGGCCCTTCAATAATCGCCTTCGGGGTAATACCTTTTGTCGGCATGCGCTGCTGCACCGCGTCTATGTCCAGGGTACGCGGGGTCAAGTGGTTGATATGCGGCCCGCGGAAGCAAACCACATCCGCGATCAAGCGATGCTCTTGGTGTAGCGCTTGATAGGTCGCTAAATCGACGGTGGCATCACGGTGCCAGCGGAAGGTTTCCAACGCCTCAACCACAAAGGTTTCGGCCTCGGCTTCGTTGAGCCCACCCTGAGCCTCAAAGCGTTCGATCAGGGCGACGGCCTGCGGGGTGACGATCTCTCGCGACGCTATAATCGCCGCCGCCCGTTCGCGCAGCTCGGCATCCGCAATGAGCTCAAGCCGGAGTAACGACGTGAACAAACGGAAAGGGTTTAACTTCAGCGCTTCATCGTCGATGGGACGAAACGCCGTTGCATGAACAGGCACGCCAGCGACTGAAAGGTCATAGTAACCCACCGGAAACATGCCCATAACGGCAAACATGCGGCGCAACAGCGCCAATTCTTCGGGGCTGCCCACTCGGATGGCGCCATGTCGCTCAACGTGCAACCGCTCCATCTCACCGTTTGCAGTGAGCGTGTCCGCTAGCCTGACATCGCGCTCAATGACCTCTCGATTAACATCCGCCACCAGCGAGAGCAGCGTGCCGTACTGGGGTACCTCTTGCTGATACATATCGGACATCGCTTGGGAAAAGCGGTCACGGATACGATCGGCACTATAAAAGTGGTCACTCATTGACTTGTTCTCTTGTCACATTCAAATGTTTGTAAAGCCTTAGCGGTTTAGGAGGTCTTAGACGTTATAGGACGCTTCCTGCGCGCCTCCCAAAAGCGATAAAACGCCAAGCCAATCGAGCCCACTGTCAGGGCAATAAAGAACCAAGTAATCGGGCCACGTACAAAAATTGATAGGTCATTGGAGCCGATTAAAAGAGAGCGGCGCAGGTTATCTTCAAACATCGGACCCAGGATAAAACCAATCAGAAACGGAGCTGCGGGTATCGCCGCCCGATTGAAGATATATCCCAGCACACCGAAGGCCAACATCAACCCAACATCGAAGGTATCGTTATTGACCGCATAGGCGCCGTATACGCAAAACATCAGGACGATGGGAAACAGAATCGGCTTTGGAATATCAGCAATTAATGAGAAGTACTTAATTGCCACATTACCCACCACCAGCAAAATAACGGAGCTGAGCATGATGCCCATAAACAGCGCATAAATCAGTGATAGGTTCTCTTGGAACATCAGCGGGCCAGGCGTCAAACCATGCACCATAAAGGCGCCGAGTATAATCGCGGTAATCACATCACCAGGAATACCTAACGAGAGCAGAGGGATCATGGTAGCGCCCGCGACGCCATTATTGCCCGCCTCCGCGGCCGCAACACCCTCGACTTCACCTTTACCGAAATTAGCCTTATTAGGCGAGCGCCTGCGCGCATCGCTGTAAGAAATAAACGCCGCCGCGGTGGCGCCAGTACCCGGTATCGCGCCGATGATGACCCCAATTAAACTGCCCCGTACGATGCTCGACATGCAGCGCTTCAGTTCGGAAAACGCCAAGCCAGCACCACTGGCCTTAGCCTTAATATGCGGCACCGCTTTTTTGCGATAAAACTCAATAATCTCCGGTATGGCGAATAGACCAATCAACAAGGGAATAAAGGAGATGCTATCCATTAAGTTGTAGCTGCCAAAGGTCAACCGCTGAGAGCCAAAGACATCGTCAAGCCCTACCATGGAAAGCAGAATGCCCAGCAAAGCCGCCATTAAGCCCTTAATCATCGAGCCACTGGCCAAGGAAATAATAATGGTCAGCGAGAAGCAGATCAGCCAGAAAAATTCTGGGGCGCCGAAATTAAGCGCGATCTTAGCCAGATAAGCGGCAAAGAAGATAAGCGCGATGTTGGAGATAAAATCGGCGATAACCGAAGAGTATAGCGCCGCCTTGAGGGCTTTCTTCGCATGCCCCTGCTGGGCCATGGGATAGCCGTCAAGCAGCGTACAGGCAGAAGCAGGAGAGCCTGGCGTGCGTATCAAGATCGCCGTAATCGAACCACCGTACATCCCCCCTTTGTAAATCCCCACCAGCAGCAAGATGGCGGCAATCGGCTGCATTGAGAAGGTGAAGGGTAGCGCTAATGCCACCGCCATTGTCGCGGTTAATCCTGGGATCGAACCCACCACCACACCGATGACAACCCCCACGGCGATCGCCAGGAAGTTCTCCAGGGTAAAGAATAGGTGTATGACTTCCGAAAAATTTTCCATAGCTCACCCAGTACGAGAATCAGTCAATCAGAGCCAAAACGGCATTATCGGAAGCGGTACATTCATCACTTCAACAAATAAGAATGTCACGACGATGGGAAACAGGAAGGCCAAGCTATACACCCACCATGTGCGCACAGGGTGGGCCACAAACAAGACGAGCGTTGCAAGGATGCCACAGAACACCGCGCCCATCGTTTCAAACAGGGCAACGTAGATCACTAACGCAACGACCATCATAAAGAAACGCCGCGGCGAGCCCTTTTCAATCGCTCGCTCATCTTCCTCGCGAGCACCTGTTACCAGTAAGCCTTGGAGGATGAGCAGAATGGAAAACAGCAAAATCAACCAACCCACGATCGTAGGCAGCCAGCGGGGCGACATCATCGGGTTTTGCAGAATGGGCGGCTCATTGATGTAGTTGGGTACCAGGTAAAAGACCAGCACAAGGGCAAATCCCAGCAGGACAACGCCTGCTATTACATCGCCGATGTCCTTTATCTTCACCCTGCGATGGGAATCCGATGTCGTCATCGCTGCCTTCTCCTAACAAATAAGAGAGGCGAGGACATAGCCCTCGCCTTAGCTTATTGGGGGTTACTGAACTTATTGACTGATACCAGCCTGCTCGGCAACCTCTTCCCAGCGCTGCAGGTCATCGGCGATAAACTGTTTGAACTCATCACCGGCCACTTGGCCCGGCTCAGCACCCAGCTGTTCGGCGAAATCCAGAAACTCTTCGCGCTCCATGACATTGGCTAGCGCTTCTCGCATTGTGCTCTGGGCCTCTTCAGGGAAGGAGCTGTGTGCAATCAGGCCGAACCAGGCAGTCGTGATGAACTGGTCGAGGTTATATTCACCGATTTCTGACAACGTCGGGACATCAGGAAGGTACTCGGAACGCTCGGCAGAGGTAACCGCCAGCGCGCGTAGATCACCTGAACGTATGTGCGAGAGCACCGCTGGCATGTTCTCAAACGAAACATCCACATCGCCGCTCAGCAACGCAGGAAGCGCCGCGCCGCTACCCGCAAAAGGCACTGCCGTCATATTCGTTTCGGTCAGCGTTTTGAATAACTCACCCGACATATGAATGGAGCTACCTACGCCGCTGTGGCTGAAGGTCATGTTGTCTTCTTTCGCAGCTTCGATAAACTCAATGACATTCTCATAGGGGCTGTCTGCGGGTACCACCATGACATTGGGGATATCGATCATATTTTGTAGAAAGACGAAATCTTCAACGGGGTCATAGGCCAGGTCTGGGTAAATCGCGGCACCAATCGTGTGCCCTGGGGATGCCATCAGGATGGTGTGGTCAGCATCACGGCCACCGCGGGCGAGCCGACCGGTGCCTACAGTGGAGCCCGCGCCTGGGCGATTTTCTACAATGACATTGGCATCAAGTTCTTGCTGGAGGAGATCAGCAACGCGACGCGACAAGACATCGGTAGTGCCACCCGGCGCATAAGGAACGACCAGGCGAATATCGCTAGTCGGCCACTCATTGGCGCTAGCGGAGGAAACAGTGAGACCGAGAGCCAAGGCGCTGCTGCAAACGGCGAAACAGGTTGCGGCAAAGATTTTTTTCATTTTAACTTCCTATTATTGCTTTGTTTTTATGTTCGCATTTCGTACATCTATTCGCGCTACATACAGCAAGATTACTCTTTTACTTTAGTCATAAAAAACACGACTTTAGTATAAATATCTAAAACTAAAGAATATTTAACTTAATAGGTTTAACAATAGACAGTATTCTAACTATCAGAAATGTTAACTCTTGTTGTGGAACGACAACTTATTTTGATAACTCGCCTAGAGTGCTATACACCGGCCTGTGGCAGCCGCATCGTAAATCGCCTCAACGACTCTTAGGTTTTGCAAACCATCGTGCACGCTGACCAAGGGCGTTGCTTCGCCGCGGATAACGGCGACAAAATGAGCAAGTTGGCAAGCCAAAGGGTCATCGCGGCGAACATCGAGTGTCAGCTCATCAAACGGTTCCCACCATGAAGCAACTTGCTCCTCACAGTAGCGTTTGATGCGCAGCGTCGGTACCGACAATGACCCCTGAGTACCGGCCACCAGATAACACTCCTCATCGGGGTAATGCGCGTAGACAGGATCCTCACCGCTAGACTGCTCCCAGCTACGCGGCGTGGCCGCCGTATCGCTCAGTAAAAATGTGCCCAGCGCGCCGTTAGCAAACTGAAAGTTAATGGCCGCGGTATCTTCCACGGTGAACTGGCGCGTGGCCTGGGAGGTCATCGCCTGCACATGGGTGATATCGCCCAACAGTGAGCGCAGATTACCAATCTCATGGATTAGGTTGATCAACACAGGCCCACCTCCCGGCTCCCTGCGCCATGCAGCCTCGTCAAAATAGCTATCCGGCTTATAAAAAAGCGCGCTTCCCTGAATAGCGACCGGCTGCCCAATCACCCCTTCGGCAATGATGGCACGCGCTTTGGCTAAAATGGGGCTATGGGCCCGGTGATGACCGACTAAAAGAGGGACTGAGGAAGTGCTTGCCGCGTTCAACAGCCGCTCGCCTTCCGCCACGCTATGCGCCACGGGCTTTTCAATTAGCGCAGGCACACCTGCTTCTATGCACAGCAGGGCTTGTTCCACATGTAGCGCGTTGGGGGTTGCCAAAATCACCCCGTCTACTGTTTGCCGGGCAAAAAGCGTGGGTAGATCCTGGTGGTGCTCAACGGCCAACGTATTGGCAAGGGTTTGCGTTGCAGCCCCTGGGCCAACAATGGCGGTTAGCGCTACCTGGGCACTCTCCTGGATCAAGCCGATATGGCGACGACCGATAACACCCGCCCCCACCAAGGCTAGTCGAAGTCTGGTCATGACAACCTTCTCAACTATTAATGGATCACCCTAGGAGATGCTCGCCGCTTTCATGATCGCATCCAGCGCGGCCTGATAACCCTGTGTGCCCAGCCCGGCAATGACGCCATCGGCACGCAGCGATACATAGGAGTGGTGACGGAAGCTTTCGCGCTTGTGTACATTAGAGATATGCACTTCGATGACCTTACCCTCAAAGGCGTTAAGCGCATCCAGAATCGCTACTGACGTGTGGGTATAGGCAGCGGGATTGATAATAATTGCCTGGGTACCATCAAGCCGTGCCGCATGAATAGCATCAATCAGCGCGCCTTCGTGGTTGCTCTGCAGGCAGTTAAGCTCCCAGTCAGCCATGACGGCTTTTTCACGTAGCGCGTTATTGACGTCTTCAAGGGTCTCATAGCCATAAATTTCCGGCTGGCGGGTACCGAGCAGATTCAAATTAGGTCCGTGCAGCACTAATACTTTACCTTGGCTCATTCGTCAGTTTCCTTGAGTAGTTCGCGACGGTAGTGGGCAAATAGCGTGGTTGACTGCTGGTCAGCCGCCTCGCGTTTAGCTTCATCTTCACAGAACAGCTTAAAGGCGTCGACGCCCTGATACACAAACAGGCTAACCCCGCTAACCACCGCAGCGCCCGCTTGCTTTGCCGCGGAAATAAATTCAGTGACGGCGGGCACGTACACCGCATCAAAAATCCAGTGGTGCGCCTGCACCAGCTCTGCAGGCAGCGGGCAGCCGGGGCTTTTTTCGTGCCCAATCGGTGTACAGTTTACTAGCCCATCGCAGTGGGGCACGGTATCAGCCAGCTGCGCGGCGGTAATGGTCGATGCAGTGAAACCGTGTTGCTGTAGCTCCTTGGCCAGCTGGCGCGACTTGGCGTCATCCAGATCCATCAGGATTACCTCGCTTGCACCCAGTTGCCCCAGGCCAAAAGCAACGGCTTTGCCGACGCCGCCGGTGCCCATCAACAGTACGCGGCCCGGTTTGCGCTCACCTAAGGTGGCACGAAAGCCACTCATAAAGCCGGTAAAGTCTGTGTTCTCCGCGATGATTTCGCCGTTTTCAAACACCAATGTATTGGCAGCGCCGACCATTTTTGCGCCCGTGGATAGACGGGAGGCCAGCCCAACGGCGGCCTCTTTCCAGGGAAATGTCACATTAACTCCGCGATAGCCTGCGGCGATGACTTTATCTACCTGTTTTGCCAGTGACTTAATCGGTTGCTCGTTGGCATCAAACAGGTCGTAAGTAGTAGGTATGCCGGTGAGCTGCCCCAGCCGAACATGCAAGTCCGGTGAACTGGAGTTCATAATCGCTTTACCGATTAGGCCAAGTTTCATTGCTATCCTCCCGAGCAGTGCCGCTTTGCACCGCCGCATTGTTTTCGTTTTGTCTAATTAGCGCTGGGCGGCCTGAGCGGCCAGGCGAATACCCGCGTTGGCAGCACCAAACTGCTGGTAGGTTCCACGCCGCTCAACGATTTCGAAGAAGAATCGGCCCGAGAACGTTTCGGTATAGGCGTGGAGAAAGTCGCCTTCGTCGTTGCGATCAAACAGAATATTGCGCTTACGCATTGCCTCTAACAGCTCCTCTTCCAGCCCGTAGCGTGCTTCAAGATCGTCGTAGTAATTCTGCGGAATTTTCAGCAGCGGCAAGCCGCGCGTTTGTAGCTCATCAACCGTGGCGAAGATATCGTGGCTTTCAAAGGCGATCTGCTGCACGCCACCGCGAAACTCGCTCAGAAAACGCCCTGGCTGGGTATCCTGGGCCTGTGAAACCGTCAACGGGATGCGAATACTCTGCTCTGGGCTAATCACCGCTTGGCTGATCATCATGCCCCTTGGGTCGATGATCTCGTTCTCTGCGGCCGCGTTAAATCCAAATACGGTGCGGTGAAAGAGCTGCCAACTGAGTAGCTGCGTAGCGGGCAGTACGTAAGAGAGGTGATCTACCCGGGTGAGACCGGCCTCATTGCGGCTCTCTTGGTCAAACAGTTCAAAATCGGTTCGCCACTGCAAGTCCTCAGCCGCTTGATCATCCACCAGGTAAACAAGGCTGCCTTCTATACCCCGCAGCGCTGAGATTTCCATCTCGCCTTCGCCCACCTGGCCACGGAATGTCTGTGCTTTAAATGCTTTTGCACGGGCAAGCCCGCGTTCAACATCATCAACACGGAAACCCACCGCACACACTGAGGTGCCGTGAAGCAGCCGGAAAGTATGGGCAAAGCTGTCCGTTTCAAAATTGAGCACCAGATGAATCTCACCCTGCTTCCAGAGCTCGACATTTTTGGAGCGATGGCGGCCTACATGACGAAAGCCCAGTGCATCGATAAATTCGCCGAGCGGCGCGGCGCTCTCTTCGTCGAGGGTAAACTCTATAAAATGAATGCCGTTGTAGTTGGGCGCCGGGGGAATAGGGCTTGCCCAGGGGCCCTCCTCGATAAGGTTTTCGAGCAGAATGAGCGAACGAAGACCATCCAGGGCAGTGATTTCAGTTGGTGCGGCGCGAAAGGCGTCGCTAAAAATTTCCAGCGACAGCGGGCCGTCGTAACCGGTTTTGGCGAGTTCGGCCATGAAGGCTTTCAGCGGTAGGCGACCTTGGCCGGGAAAGCAGCGGAAGTGACGGCTCCACTGCAGTACATCCATATCCAGCAGCGGCGCATCTGCCACCTGGACGAAGAAGATCTTTTGTTTAGGGATTTTGCCGATGGCAGAGAGATCATGGCCACGCGATAGAATGTGAAAGCTGTCGAGCACAATGCCCAAATTAGGATGATCGACGCGCCGCACGGCTTCCCACGTATCGCGGTAGTCAGAAATATGCCTCCCCCAGGCCAACGCTTCAAACCCCACCCGAATATTCCGCTTCGCTGCCAGCTCGGCAAGCTCGCGCAAATCGGCCACTACGCGATCCATATCGTCCATGGCCTGAGGGATACATTGCTACACACCAGCAGAAAATCAGTGCCTAACTGCTCCATCAGTTCAAATTTTCGCTCTGCACGCTTTAGATTGCGGCTGCGCTGCGGCTCCGGCATCGCCTCAAAATCGCGAAACGGTTGAAAGGCAACGATCTTCAGCCCCAGGCGCTCACACAGCGCACGCACTTCCTGCGGCGAGCCATCAAAAGAGAGCAGGTCGTTTTCAAATATTTCTACGCCATCAAAACCGGCACGGGCAATGGCTTCCAGCTTAGTTCGCAGGTCTCCGCTTAAACAAACAGTGGCGATTGCGCGCATAGCATCCTCCCAGGTAGTGCTTTCAAGCGAATGAGCTCTAGCACCACGACTATTATGTGTCGCTATGGCTGAGCTAATGGCTTTCAGTATAGGTGACCATTGTTCGCATAGCGTTCTTTAGTTCGCATTATGCACGATAGGACGGGGGGTGGCAACCTGTTCCCTATACGACTAACACGACACCTATCAAAAACCGTTACTATATAGAGGTAATAGAGGTTTATTGTTATCAGAAACAATGGCTAATGCGCCCAAAACTCTATTAACACCTGCTAAAACAGCATGTTTAGTACTGCCTTGTAACGGCCATCACGCAATATTAAACCTTGGTCTTATACGAAGGTTTGTTGATTGACAGCCGCCATAGCGATCACTAGTGTTCGCCTTAAGCACTTAAGTTCGTAAGGCGAACTAATATCGCCTTTGGCAGCAACTAATATAATAACTCGTTGGAGGATAAGCATTATGACTAAGCCACTTTTCACCCAGTTGGCTATCGCTATCGGCTCTTTGGCAGTCGCGGGGGGCGCCCTCGCCGATTATCCTGACCGTAACATTCAAGGTACCATCCAGTGGGGAGCCGGGGGCGCCACCGACAACGTCGTACGCAGCCTGACGCCCCACGTGGAAGAGGTTCTGGATACCACTATTGTTCTCACCAACCGTCCAGGGGGTACTGGCGTTATTGGCATGAACCACGTCATGCGCCAGCGCCCTGACGGCTATAACCTGCTGTTTGGTGCAGAGAATCCCCAGCTATACCCACTAATGGGCTTAGCCGATTTCACCTACGATGATATGTATCCTATCAATATTATCGGCCAAGGCCGGGTGGTTATTGCCACCCATCCTAATAGCCCATTCGATACTTTCGCTGAGCTGCTTGAGTACGCCCACGAAAACCCCGACGAGCTCAAAATGGGCGGTACCGGTGCCGGTGGCTTGCCCAGTACGATTCACGCAATGATCAACTCTGTCGACGATCTTCATGTTCGCACAGTGACCTTCGGTGGAGATGGACCTGGTGTTACGGCACTGCTGGGTGAACATATCGACTTTATGCCGCTAAGTCTTTCTGCTGTGGCCGAACAAATCCGCGCGGGCCGCCTGAAGGGCCTGGCCGTGCTGGGTAGTGAAGAACTGGAGGATCTGCCGGACGTTCCGCCGATCACCGATGCTATCCCAGAGCTTGATTCATTCTTGCCTTGGGGCCCGTTCTGGGGTGTCTTTGTGCGTGAAGATACACCCGATGACGTAAAAGCTACCTTGGAAGATGCTTACGAGCAGGCCGTTGCCAGCGATGGTTTCCAAGAGTTCTTAGCTAATTTTGGTGGCGAATCGCTCAACCTCAACGGTGAAGAAGCGCAGCAATACCTGGATAACTGGCAATCCGTCACAGCATGGTCAATGTTCGAAGCGGATGCGGTCGAAAAATCCCCTGAAGAGTTAGGTATTCCACGCCCCTAACGCTATCTTCCTATGACTTAGGGGACAGGATTACCACCTGTCCCCTTGGAGTCTCTGTATGACTAAAAAAATTGAGCGCGTTCGGGCGGGAGAAAAGGTCTTTGACTGGTTGCTTCTGCTGTTTAGTGTCGGCGTCCTCTACGAGGCTTATCGTATCGATAATGGGGTGCAGCTGAACTCCGCTGGCTCATTTCCTGTCGGGCTCGCCTTGATAATGCTCGCTTCCTCAATAGCCATTATCTTCAGCCATCGGCGCAAGCAGCGAGATCCCCAAATTCACAGCGCTAGCCAAGAGTTTAAAGTGTTTTTACATGAGCATTTTAAAACGCATATTGTGGTGTTCTCGATAGTATCGATGCTCTATTTAGTAGCTATCGTATGGACAAGCTTCTATGTAAGCACCTTTATCTTTTTAGCCGCTATGTTCATTTATTATCGTCAAGGAAAAATCATTAGTTCTCTAGTGATTGCTTCGCTTGCCATTGCGGTAATTTATGTACTTTTCACGATAGTGTTTCGTGTCTATCTTCCTTGATAATGAACCCCGAGGCATCCAATGAGTGATACCTTCTCCTATCTGCTCATGGCTTGGCTTGATCCAGGTCTATTGGGCTTAACTGCCCTGGGCGTGATCGCCGGTATTTACATCGGCGCTATTCCCGGCCTCTCGGTTACGATGGCCGTCTCCATTCTGATTTCATTTACGTTTTCCTGGGACATTAATAACGCGCTAGCGCTGATGGTGGGTATTTATGTCGGCGGCGTTTACGGCGGTTCGCGCACGGCCATCCTGCTCAATATTCCTGGTGCCCCATCAGCGGTCACAACTGCTTTCGACGGTTACCCGTTAGCCCAGAAAGGTGAAGCGGGCAAAGCGATCGGTCTGAGCACCGTGATGTCGGTCATCGGTGGCTTGATTGGTGTGGCCGTACTCGCTGCCACGGCCCCGCACCTTGCCGATCTTGCTCTTAAATTTGCCCCCCGCGACTACTTTTTAATCGCCGTCATGGGTTTACTATTGGTCAGCTCGCTATCGGGTAAATCGCTTGCACGCGGTATTTTCTCTGTCGCCCTGGGGGCCACCATTGGGTTGGTCGGCATGGACATGGTAACCGCCCAGCCACGCCTAACCATGGGTAGTATGGAACTGCTGGGCGGGATTCATTACGTGGTGGTCATGATTGGCCTGTTTGGTGTCGCGGAAGCGTTTTACCAGCTACATAATATGGCCAAAGTGCCCGTTAAACAGAACGTCGATAAGATCGTTCCGCCTCTTAATATGGTGCTCAAGTTTTTACCGCTTTCTTTACGCACGTCTATTATCGGCGTCGTGGTTGGCGCTCTCCCCGGTACTGGCGGAGATATTGCATCACTGTTTGCTTATGATCACGCCAAGCGCACAGTTAAAAACCCTGAAGTGCCTTTTGGTGAAGGCGCGTATGAAGGGCTTGTGGCACCTGAAACCGCCAATAACGCAGCAGTGGGTGGCGCTTACGTACCTATGCTTACCCTCGGCATGCCGGGTGACGCAGTCACCGCCGTTATTATCGGTGCACTAGTCATTCATGGCCTGAATCCAGGCCCAATGCTGATGATCGAAACACCCTATATCTTTTGGTTTACGGTCGGCAATTTAGCATTGGCCAATATATTCCTGCTCATCTTTGGGCTCACCGGTATTAAGCTTTTTTCAAAAATTGTTGAAGTGCCTAAAGCCATTATGATCCCGCTGATATTGGTGCTGTGTGTGGTAGGTACCTACTCGCTTAACAGCAGCATGACAGAAGTTTATTGGATGCTAGGCTTTGGCATATTGGGCTACTGGCTGAAGATGTTTGGCTTTCAGATGGGCCCGATTATTCTCGGTGTCATTCTTGGCCCGCTGCTGGATGAATCTTACCGACAGGCTATGTCATCGGTCGGTGACAGCAGTACGGATTTCCTACTCGCGCTGGTAATCAACCCACTTTCATTAGTGCTTACCTCAGTGATTGTGCTGGTTTTACTAGGCAATACTCCCCTAAAAAGTTGGTTATATTCACGCTTCAAACGTAGCTAATGTTCGTGTAACGGCACTTGTCGCCTAGGTATAGTGCCGTTTTTTGCCTGGAACCTAGCCAGCGGAGTAGTTCCGTGAGTGATGACGATACGATTCCTTCTTATGCATTGGTGTTTGACTTCGATGGCGTTGTTCTCGATTCAGCAACCCTAAAACGCCAGGCGTTTGCCGACGTATACTGTCAAGCGCCGGAAGCTCAGTACCGCGCCATCGTGGCCTACCTTAGCAGACGCGGTGGTCAGCCTAGAGAGGTCAAGTTTCGCCATATTGAAGAACACATCCTGGGCAAGCGAGCCAGTGACGCACGTATTCAGGCGCTTTGTGAGCAATTTAAAGCCAGTGTCGAAGAGCACTTACTGACCGCACCGCCCATTCCCGGAGCGCTAGAATTTTTAAGCGATTGGCACCACCACCAGTGGCTATATTTGCTCTCTGCCACCCCCGAACAGGAACTCAAGGCCATTGTGGAGCAGCGCCAGTTGGCGCCTTACTTTAAAGAGGTGGTGGGAGCGCCCCCAGACAAAGCCACGGGCTTACGCAACTTACTCACCCGACACCAACTAGCAGTGAAAGCCACCGTTATGATTGGCGATTCGTATAATGACTATCGCGCCGCACGCTCAAACGGAACGCTTTTTGTCGGTGTTACAGCGAATCCCGCTCAATCTCCTTTCCCAGCCGATGTCATCACGATTAAAGATCTACGCACATTGGTTCAAGCGCTCAACCGTTTATAGCGCCGTACACGGCGAATATATTCGCCAGCCAAAGTCGCGCATACATGTTCGCCATTCGAACAATATGCTATATTGATCTTTAAAATTTACGCCTATTCCGATGAGTGGACACCGATGGAAGAACAGCTTCAGGATGAAATGTTAACCCCCGATGACCGCGACTTCGTGACCGCGCTGGCGAGTGGCCTGGAAGTGATTTTAGCATTTGATGAGGGCCACCCAAGGATGACGCTTAGCGAAGTGGCCGCACGCACAGGCATGAACCGGGCCAAGGCCCGACGCTTTCTGCTCACCCTGCATGCACTCGGCTATGTGCGCAAACAGCAGCGCTACTTTGAGCTAGCGCCGCGAGTACTGCAACTGGGTTACTCGTTTTTGTCCGCCAATAATTATCGCAGCGCTATTCAGCAGTATTTGGAGGAGATAACCAACGAATGCGGTGAGTCATCCTCATTGGGTGTACTTGATGGCGATGATGTCATTTATGTTGCGCGCTCAGCGGCGCGTCACCGCTTGATGGCCATTACTCTGTCCATAGGAACCCGTTTACCGGCCGCATACACCTCAATGGGGCGCGTTCTGCTAGCCCAGCTGTCAGAGGCTGAGTTGGATGCCTACTTAGAGCGAATAACCCTACAGCGCCATACGGATAAAACCTTTACCTCTAAAAGCGAACTAAAAAAGTGTATTCACAAGGCCCGCCAGCAAGGCTACGCCATTGCCGATCAAGAGCTGGATTCAGGCTTACGCTCGCTGGCGGTACCGGCGTTTGATGCGAATGGCAAACTGTTAGGGGCTATTAACATTAGTACCAACGCGGCACGTATCGATTTAGACACCCTGCTCAAAGAGTACTTGCCGCTGCTGCAATCAAAAGCGCGTCTTATCCGCACCACCATTAGCTGCTAACCCGCCAGTGCGCCAGCCTCTGCTCACCCACGGCATACTGGCGCCGCATCTATAGACGTTTTAGAGCCGCCATTCACGCTTAACGGGCAAGGCTCTTAACCTGTTACATTAGCGCTTGATCTTGTCGATGTAGGCTGGCACCCATGACGCTTCCTCTTTATCTAGGCTTGCCTATGTGGGCCAATCAAGACTGGCTGGGCAACCTTTATCCACGCCACGCCAAAACTGAGCTGCTAAGCGATTACGCGGCGGTGTTTTCCAGCGTTGAGGGCAACACTACCTTTTATAGCGGTACCCCAAAGCCGGACACCATTGCTGCCTGGGCGCGCCAGGCACCATCCCACTTTCGCTTTTGTTTTAAATTACCTGCCAGCGTAACCCACGATCAACGGCTAACGCGGTTAGAGGAGGCCTGGGCATTTTTAGCGGCGCTAGAACCTCTGCACGACCGCCTTGGCCCCACCATGGTGCAACTACCACGAGATTTCGGTCCCCAAGAGCTTCCCCAGCTTGAAGCGCTACTTGCCGCTTGGCCTACCCATTTGCCTTGCGCGGTCGAGGTTCGCCATCCTGAGTTTTTCCACAAAGGGGCCGCCGAAATTGCCCTTAACCGCCTGTTGATAACTTATTCGGCCAACCGCGTGATGCTCGACGTGCGCCCGCTCTTCTCAACCCCGGCAAATGACCATTTGGGCTTGGCCCACGCCCAGCAAGAAAAGCCGAAACTCCCGCTACACGTGCTTTCCACGGCAAATTTTCCTGTCATTCGCTTTATTGGCCATATTGACAAAACGATTAATAGTGACTACTTCACCGCCTGGAAAGCCCGCCTAAAGCTGTGGATAAGTCAGGGGAAACCCCTTTCTTTTGCATACTGCGGACAACCGCGAGTCTCCCCACATGGCCCGCTTACTCTATAACGCACTAGGAGAAGTGACGCCATTACCCGCTCTTGGCCCCTTCGCGGGTGAAAAGCAAAGCCAACTGTTTTAACCCACCTTTTTAGGTCAGCTAACTGGCATGCTTGCGGTCGATCAGATAAATTGCGCTTACTTTCGGAAAAGCACGCTGGCAATGACGCAATTTTCCGAAAACTAGCGTGTTCAACACGCAGTGACTTACACAACAATCGACTTAATGGGTGATGTATGGCGAAGCTTGCGCATGCGCAGTGGTCATCGCGAATGACCTTTGTGCTGGCCGCCGCTGGTTCGGCGGTGGGTCTAGGGAATATCTGGAAATTTCCGTATATGGTGGGTGAAAGCGGCGGCGCTGCTTTCGTATTTGTGTATTTGCTCTGTATCGCGCTGATCGGCTTGCCCATTCTTGTCTCTGAGTGGCTATTGGGGCGGCGCGGCCAGAAGAACCCCGCCAGCACCATGTCAGAACTGGCGCGCACGGCGAAAAAGCCCAAAGCCTGGGCCATCGTGGGCATTAGCGGCATTGTCGGGGCCTTCTTGATTTTATCGTTTTACAGCGTGATTGGCGGCTGGTCGCTCTACTACACCGTCAACTCGGTGAGCGGTACTTTTAGCGGTCAAGATGCCGATGGCATTGGCGCGCTATTTAATGGCATGTTGAGTAACCCTGGGTTGCTGCTGCTGGGCCACTCCGTGTTTATGCTGCTGGTCATTGGGATTGTCGCCCGCGGCGTTACCAAAGGCCTTGAAGGCGCTGTACGCATTCTGATGCCAGTCCTCGCACTGCTGTTGGTCGTGCTGATTGGTTACGGCATGACAACCGGCCACTTTGGCGAGGCGTTGACGTATATGTTCAACCCGGACTGGAGCAAGCTCACAGCAGAAACTGTGCTAGCCGCCTTGGGCCACGCCTTCTTCACCCTCTCACTGGGTATGGGCATCATGATGGCTTACGGCTCTTATCTGGACAAAGAGATCAATCTGCTGCAAACAGCCCGCACGGTCATTATCATGGATACCGTCATCGCTTTAGGCGCGGGTTTAGCTATCTTCCCGATCGTGTTTGCTAATAATCTGGATGTCGCTTCGGGCCCAGGGTTGATTTTCGTCACCCTACCGCTGGCCTTTGGCAATATTGATGGTGGTTTACTGTTAGGTTTGATGTTCTTTCTGCTACTGACATTTGCGGCATTAACATCGGCCATTTCACTGCTTGAGCCCGTGGTGGAATTCATTGAAGAGCGCACGCCGCTAGGCCGCGTCATGGCTACCGTTGTGGCCGGTGTGGGTGCTTGGTTACTGGGTATTGCAGCGCTGCTGTCATTTAACGTGTGGAGCGAACCGCTGCTGTTTGGACTGGGCGTGTTTGACCTGCTGGATACGCTGACCAGCAAAATAATGCTGCCGCTGACGGGGCTGGGTGCAATCCTATTCACCGCTTGGTGCCTGGAGCGCAGCAGTGTGGAAGACGAACTGGGTCTTTCAGCGACCGGCAAGAGCGTATGGAACATCATCGCGCGCTATGTAGCGCCCGCTGGCGTTATTGCCGTGTTCGTAACAGGGCTAATCTAAGCTGAGCCGCCAAGGCCCTGCTAACCGGCAGGGCAGCGTGGTTCTGCGCAGATAATAGTTGCGCCCCTAACCTCTTGGCACCCTAAAACTTAGTGCAATTCGCTCTCTTGCCGATCTTCATCAGGCAAGGGGGCGATATCCCGCGATAACTTTTGAAACTCACGATGAAGCTCAATACCCCGCCGCGCTCTTAAGCTGCGTTGGGCAGCGCTGCGCTGGCGCTGGGCATGCTCATCGACTTCCATACTCATAAAGATGTCGAGCAATTCGCTTTTAACCGAGGTAATTCGTTCGACGTTTCTCATAATCGACGTTCCTCCAGATGAATATGCCTTCGTCCACCTGCATCCGTGACGACTGTGATGATGCAGTGCGGCACTTCAATTATTACTATAACCTACTTGACAAAATGATGACCAATCTTAAAAAAACTGACTAACGACCTTAAACGCTGTTGGATCGCTGCCTAATAGTTTGTGGCCCTATGGGCTCATTGAGGCATACTGTCCTTATCGCATTGAAGCAATACGAAGCATCACAGTGAGCAGATAGGCAGAAACGGTCGTTTAAAACGACTGTATATTGGCGTACTGTTAACTACCTGTTGGTTGAGCACCCAAGGAGCTGAACGTGAGTCGCGCCCTGTTCGATGAAATGAGACGCCGCATGGAGCACTTTCGACGCTC
The DNA here is from genome assembly GCF_009728585.1 of Halomonas sp. PA16-9. Lineage (NCBI taxonomy): Bacteria > Pseudomonadati > Pseudomonadota > Gammaproteobacteria > Oceanospirillales > Halomonadaceae > Halomonas > Halomonas sp. PA16-9. The sequence goes on from NZ_CP040451.1 coordinate 3,383,205, forward strand.
CGAGCAAAAAGTGGCGCGGTTTGTACTGCGCAACCCCGAAGAGGTCATCCACATGCGCATTGTGGATCTGGCCACCGAAGCCACCGTTAGCGAACCTACCGTGGTGCGCTTTTGTCGTGCGCTGGGGTGCAATGGCTTTCAGGATTTCAAGCTACAGCTGGCGCAAATGCTGGCCAGCGGCAGTCAGTTCGCGCAATTCTCCATGAACGACAGCGACTCGGTCGCTGAATTTTCCCACAGCATCTTCGATTCGACCGTGGGTACACTGCTCTCGGTTCGTGACCGGCTGGATAACGATGCCCTGGGCCGTGCGGTAAACGCCCTGGCGATGGCCAACCGGGTCGAGTTCTATGGCTTTGGGGCTTCCGGTGCAGTGGCCTTTGATGCCCAGCACAAGTTTTTTCGCCTGCAGATCTCCACTTCTGCCTACGCCGACCCGCATATGCAGAATATGTCGGCAGTGACCTTGAACGATGGCGATGTGGTGGTGGCAATTTCACAAACCGGCCGTACCAAAGCGCTAGTCGCCAGCGTACGCCTGGCTCGCGAGGCGGGTGCAACAGTCATTGGCCTGTGCCCCAGCGGCTCGCCACTCGCCGAAGAGGTCAGCCTGCCGCTGTATATCGATGTTCATGAAGACACCGAGATTTACACCCCGCTTAGCTCGCGCATTGCCCATCTGGTGCTGATCGATGTACTCGCCGTGGGTGTGGCCAAAACCCGCGGGCCGAAACTCGCCGAACAGCTCAAAGCGGTTAAAAAGAGCCTAAATACGCTGCGCTTTCCTGAAGAATCCTAATCGTTAACCTGTATACACAGCCAGTTCGCTGGCTGTGCTAGACTAGCCGCCTATTTTTTGATCCGGCAGCGGCTACTATGGACGACGTCACGGCGATTCTCGATCAGCTCAACTCCGCCCAGCGCGAAGCAGTGAGCGCCCCCCAAGGTAATCTGTTGGTGCTCGCAGGCGCAGGCTCCGGTAAAACCCGCGTGCTGGTGCATCGCATCGCCTGGCTGATGCAGGCCGAAGGGCTGTCCCCTTATGCCCTGCTGGCAGTGACCTTTACCAATAAAGCCGCCAAAGAGATGCGCACCCGCCTTGAGGCACTGCTGAGCATCTCGATGCGCCATGTATGGGTGGGCACCTTTCACTCCATCGCCCACCGCCTGCTGCGCACCCACTGGCAGGACGCCAAGCTGCCGCAACACTTCCAGGTTATCGATTCTGACGATCAGCTACGCCTGGTCAAACGGTTGCTGAAAGATTACTCCATCGACGACGAACGCTTCCCACCCCGCCAAGTGCAGCACTTTATCTCCGGCTGCAAAGAGGAGGGGCTGCGCCCGCACCAGGTCAATGTGGATGGCGATGCCTACATGGGCCAGATGGTTGAGCTCTACGAGCGCTACCAGCTCACCTGCGAGCGCGGCGGCCTGGTCGATTTCGGTGAACTGCTGCTGCGAAGCCTGGAGCTACTACGCGACAACCCGGCGCTGTTAAACCACTACCAGGAGCGCTTTGGTCATGTACTGGTAGATGAGTTCCAAGATACCAATACCCTGCAATACGCTTGGCTAAAACTGCTCACCGGCATGAAGACGCCGATGACGGCGGTGGGTGATGACGACCAGTCGATCTACGGCTGGCGCGGTGCCAAGGTGGAGAATATCAGCCGCTTTGAGCAAGAGTTTCCGCAAACCCACACCGTACGGCTTGAACAGAACTATCGCTCCACCAGCGCCATCCTGGAAGCCGCCAATACGCTGATCAGCCACAACAGCGAGCGGATGGGTAAAAACCTGTGGACTAACGGCATCGAAGGCGAGCCGATCTCAATTTACGCTGGGTTTAACGACCTGGAAGAAGCCCGCTATATCGTCGATACCATCAAGGAGAAGGTCGACGAAGGCTTTAACCGCCGTGATATCGCGATTCTCTACCGCTCAAACGCTCAGTCGCGGCTGCTGGAAGAGACGCTGATTCGCCAAGGCATGCCCTACCGTATTTACGGCGGCCACCGCTTCTACGAGCGCCTGGAAATCAAGAATGCCCTGGCCTACCTTCGCCTGATGCTCAACCGCGACGACGATGCCTCGCTGGAGCGGGTGATTAACGTACCCACTCGCGGCATCGGCACGCGCACGGTCGAGATTGTCCGCCTGCGCGCTCGGGAACAAAGTATCCCTCTCTGGCAAGCGCTCCACGATGCGATTAACGACGGCACCTTGAAAGGCCGCGCGGCCAATGCCGTGCAAACCTTCGCCAACCTGATCGAGCAGCTCGATAACGATGCCTCTGGCATGGCGCTGCACGAAATTATCGATCACGTCACGATACACACGGGTCTGATAGAGCATCACAAAAGTGAGCGCGGCGAGAAAGGCCAAGCGCGGGTCGAGAACCTGGAAGAGTTGGTTACCGCTGCCCGTGCCTTTACCCAAGGCGATGTCTTTGAAGCGCCTGAAGCGGGCGAAGGCATGGCGGCACTGGAAGCATTTCTCTCAGAGGCCGCTCTTAACGCAGGCGACCACGAAGCCGAAGAGTTTGAGGACAGCGTACAGCTGATGACGCTGCACTCCGCCAAAGGCCTGGAGTTCCCGGTAGTATTTATTGCAGGTGTCGAGGAGGGGCTGTTTCCACACAAGATGTCCCTGGAAGAGCCGGGTAGGCTCGAAGAGGAGCGCCGGCTCTGTTACGTCGGCGTCACACGCGCTATGCAGAAGCTCTACCTCACACACGCCGAAACCCGCCGCCTGCACGGCAAAGAAGTGTTTCCACGCCCGTCGCGTTTTTTGCGCGAACTACCGCCGCACCTACTCGAAGAAGTCCGTCTGCGCGGGCATATTTCCCGCCCAGTCACCGCGTCGCGCACCTCCTTTGCTCAGCAAAGTGTCGAGAGCAGCGGTGATATACCCGCCTTACATGTCGGCCAAGGCGTTGAGCACCCGGTGTTCGGCGAAGGGATTATTCTTAACGCGGAAGGCGAAGGTGCCCGCGCCCGGGTACAGGTCAGCTTTGAAGGCGAAGGGGTCAAATGGCTAGTGCTTGGTTTTGCTAAGCTAACGCCGCTTTAAGCCGCTACGCGCGTGGCGTTGAGTGCAATGGCTTGCCGATTAAAACCCGCTTAGCGCATACTGGCGAACGGACATTGCGCCTTTGTGCGCGCTGACAAAAAAATCCTATAATCTCCGGAGTTTTGCTCACCATGCAACGCCGTCACTTCCTCAAAACTGCCAGCCTTGGCGTCGCCGGGGCCGTTGCCGCCCCCTTCGTAACCACCTCAAGTGCTCGCGCTCAAGAAACCTTCACCTGGGACATGGTCACCTCGTGGCCAAAAAACTTCCCTGCCCTGGGTACTGGTGCGAATGATTTCGCCCGCCGGGTAGAACAGCTTTCCAACGGCCGCATGCAGATCCGCGTCCACGGCGCGGGTGAACTGGTACCTGCCCTGGAAGTCTTCGATGCGGTAGCAGCTGGTACCGCTGAAATGGGCCACTCTGCCTCTTACTACTGGCGTGGCAAAGTCGCTGCCTCACAGTTCTTTACCGCTGTACCCTTCGGTATGACGACTACCGAAATGAACGCCTGGTTGTACCACGGCGGCGGTCAGGAGCTTTGGGATGAGATCTACGCCAATCACAATCTGAAGCCGTTTGCCGTGGGCAATACCGGCACGCAGATGGCGGGCTGGTTCAAGAAAGAGATCAACTCACTCGACGACATGCAGGGGCTGAAACTTCGCCTGCCGGGCCTGGCGGGTGAGGCGATGAACGGCATCGGCGTCAGTACGGTTACTATGCCAGGCTCAGAAATTTTCACCTCGCTGCAAACCGGCGCGCTGGATGCCGCTGACTGGGTGGGGCCGTATAACGATATGGCATTCGGCCTGCATCAGGTGGCTGACTACTACTACACCTCGGCGTGGAACGAGCCCTCTGCGGTACTGGAAGGGACGATCAACCTGGATGCCTGGAACTCCCTGCCAGAAGACCTGCAGGACGTGATCCGCGAAGCGGCGCGGGCGTCTAACCTGGCCATGATCAGCGAATTTGCCTTCCGCAACGCGCAAGCACTGGAAACTCTGGTCGATGAGCATGGCGTTCAGCTACGTACTTTCCCTGACGACGTAATGGCAGCGCTTCACACCTCTTCACTGGAAGCCATCCAGCGCCAGGTCGACAGCGACGAAGAGTCTCGCCGTGTTTACGAGTCTTATTCAGCTTTCCAGAAGCTGCTGCGCCCGTTCAGCGATGTGGGTGAATACGCCTACCTCAAGAACCGCGATAACGTCGACGGTTAATGAGCCGCTAGACAAATAAACGATAAGCACGACAAAAGGGCGCCCTAAGCGCCCTTTTGCTATTTCAAGTTGAAGTGAGCTAGTCGCTATGTACTGCTCGGATGCGCCCATTATCGTCCAGCGCAACCATCACAAAGCGCGCCTCGGTAACTTTTTGGCGCTCCTCTATGCGTTGCCCATGGGGAGGACGCACCCAGACCTCCACATCAATCTTGATCGAGCTATGACCAATTTCTTGCACTTGGGTGTAAACGCTGACCATTGAGCCAACGCGCACCGGGCTTAAAAAGTCCATGGCTTCAATCGCCACGGTCGCCGTGCGACCACCCGCTTCACGACCGGCCGCCAGCTCAGCCGCCTGGTCCATTTGATTGACCAGCCATCCACCGGGTATATCACCATAAAAATTGGTATCTTGGCGGGAAGCCAGTAGTTTTAAAGTAAGCTGCCCTTGAGGGGCCGGTACGTCATCCAAATCGGTTTCCAGAAGAGTCATGAGTTAGTCGCTTAGTCAGTTTATTGTTGTAAACGTTGCAGAGTGGCACGTTGTTTATGCGTGTTGCTGCATCGCAACACAAAGGAATGAATTTAGTTAACCATAAGAGGACGCTCGTTTGAATACTCGTTTGACGACTCTTTGCATTAATCGGAGGTTAACTTCCGCCGTCCGTCGCACCGTATTGAGCGGAGTGGCGTTTATACTGATGCTGATAACGCCCCTGACCTGGGGGCAGCAGCCAACAGTTATTAGCGGCACCTTGGGCGCGGTGGGCTCCGACACTATGGCGGGGCTAATGCTGCGCTGGGGTGAAACCCTCACCACCCGCTATCCTGACGTAAAGCTGCAGTTTCAAGCAAGTGGTTCAGCCAGTGCGCCCACGGCGCTGATGGCTGGCACCACCCGGCTTGGTCCGATGTCTCGTCCGATGACCAGCGAAGAGCGTGATAACTTTATTGAGCGCTATGGCTATCCACCGCTGGAATTAAAAGTCGCCCGTGACGCACTGATTGTAGTCGTACACCGCCATAACCCCTTGCGCGCTCTGACCCGCCAGCAGGTTGATGCGATCTTCTCAACCTCGCTGGCCTGCGGTGGTGAAACGCCGATCAGGCGCTGGGAGCAGCTATCGGCAACCCGTGACTGGTCATTTGGTAGCATTGCGCTGCATGGGCGTAACCTTGCCTCGGGTACCCATGGGCTATTTCAACAGCGGGCGTTATGTGGCGGTCTTTTTCGTAACGACATTAGTGAGCACCCCGGCTCATCGGCGGTGGTCGCGGCCGTTGGCGAATCTGCCAATGCGATGGGCTATGCGGGGTTTAACCACCTCACCCCAGCCGTGCATGCATTGAGCCTGTATAACGATGATGGCATTGCGATACCGCCCGATGAAGCGGCTATACAGAGCGGTGACTACCCGCTGTCGCGCTATCTTTACCTCTATGTGAACCTACCGCCGGGGGAGAACTTACCCCCCGCCGAGCAGGCACTGCTCAAGTTGATTATGTCCGATGAGGGCCAGCAGATTGCGCGCGCATCCGGCTTTGTACCATTAACCTCCAGTGTCCTTAGTGCACAACAGAGGTGGTAAACCACTGTCATCTAACTGACACATAATTGTCTTAGGGTAGGGATCCTGTCTATGTACTGTTTTTCACCACATCCTGGTTTTTCACTACCTATTGGTCAGCGCTATGATCACCTCGGTTTTGCCATGATATCCACATGACCCTACCTCGGTTAACCTCTACTCGACAGCCGCTTAGGCTGCTGCAAGACCGCATGGCCACCGGTTTAATCACCGCTGGCGGCATAGGTGTGCTGTTGGCAATCCTGGCTATCGGTGTCTTTTTGGTATGGGAAACCCTGCCGCTGCTGGCGATTGGCGATACCTTAGCGCTGGCTAAGCTCTCTCCCCTGGCGTGGGGCACGCTCAAAGCCGCCCTAGCCGCACTGCTGTTCGCCATTCCCGTGGCCTTGGGGGCCGCCATCTACTCCGCGCTGTTTATGTCAGCGCGCCTGCGCTCGCGGATCAAGCCCGCGCTCGAAATGATGGAGGCGATCCCCGGTGTGGTGGTGGGCTTTATTGCCGGGCTTATTTTGGCACCTTGGGTAGAACGCCATCTCGCCAGCGCTTTGGTGCTGATCATTTGGCTGCCGCTTAGCGCAGCGCTTGCCGGCTTACTCTGGCAGTGGGCCAAAACACGCCTACGCCGCCGTTTACCGCTCTCTTGGGCGGGTCTCTGGCTAGTTCCCTGGCTCTCTGTAATGGTGGCGATAGCACTATGGCTCGCGCCCTGGATGGAGCAGCAGTGGTTAGGCGGTGATTTACGCCAGTTACTCGACCAGCGCTATGGCATGGATTACGCCACCCGTAACGCACTGATTGTCGGCATTGCCATGGGCTTTGCCGTTATTCCCAGCATCTATTCACTGGCAGAAGACGCGCTCGCCGATGTGCCTGCCAGCTTAATCGAGGGCGCCCAGGCGATGGGGGCCAGCCGCTGGCAGGCGCTATGGAAAGTGGCGCTGGTGGCAGCGGGCCCAGGTATCTTCTCGGCGATAATGATCGGTGCGGGCCGGGCGGTGGGCGAAACCATGATAGTGCTTATGGCCAGCGGTAATACGGCTCTGTTTAGCGCCAGCCCCTTCGAAGGCATGCGCTCCATGGCCGCGGCTATCGCCATTGAGCTGCCTGAAGCGTCACCCGGTGGCCAGACCTACCATCTGCTGATCTTGGCCGCACTGGTGCTGTTTATCTTCACGTTTCTGGTCAACACCCTTGCCGAGGTCGTCCGCCAACGCTTACGCCGCCGCTTCCGCCAGATGGGGGGCACATGATGAACTCTGCGACCCACACCGCCTCTCGCCGCCGTCGTTTTAGCCGGGTAAATGATGTATGGCCCTGGCTTTGCGCAGCCAGCGTAGCGCTCTCCCTGCTGATGCTGGGCGCCTTACTCGCGCTACTGCTGGTACGCGGGCTAGGGCACTTTTGGCCCGCTACGCTGGAAGAGGTCACCCTTGACTCGGGTGAAACCTTTGCTGGTCAAGCTGTGCGCGAAGTCGCGCTACCCCAGCGAGCTGGGGATGAACGCCTCTACTTTACCGGCAACCAGGATATAGAGGGCGTTCGCTGGCGCTGGGTGGCGATTGATGACATTGCCGAGCGCGCCCAGCCAGACGATTTGATTCGTCTTGATCGCAGCCCCTGGGGTGACTTTATTGGCCGTTTGGTGGCCATTGAGCAGCATGATCAACGCTGGGAGGGAGACGCTGCCTGGCAGCGATTAAACGCTTTATTGGTACTTCCCGCCAGCCAACGCCAGGATAGCCAACTGCTGCTTACCACCGTGGACGGCCAAACCCTGCGCCAACCGCTGGCCAGCGTGGCGAGCGCTCAGGCTCCCAATGCCATGAGCGTGTGGCAGAAAACGCTCGCCTGGGGGATGCGGTTTGGCGGTTTCTGAGTGAGGGCCCACGGGCCGCCAATACCGACGGTGGCGTCTGGCCCGCGATATTTGGCACGGTGCTGATGGTGATTTTAATGTCGGTGATGGTGACCCCGTTTGGGGTGCTGGCCGCTATTTATCTCAATGAAATCGCTCACCAGGGGCGGCTGACCCGGCTGGTACGTATTGGTGTGCGCAATCTGGCGGGCGTTCCGTCGATTGTGTATGGCGTATTTGGTTTGGGGGTGTTTGTGTACGGCATCGGCGGCTCGCTGGATGAGTGGTTTTTCAGCGATACCCTACCTTCGCCCACCTTTGGCACCGGCGGCCTGTTATGGGCGTCGCTCACCCTGGCACTGCTGACCCTACCAGTGGTGATTGTGGCAACAGAAGAGGGGCTGGCGCGGATTCCCGAGGCGCAGCGGGAAGGCGCCGTGGCGCTCGGCGCCACGCGCTTAGAGATGCTCACCCGCATTGTACTGCCCATGGCGGCCCCCGCCATGCTGACAGGCGTCATTTTAGCGGTAGCTCGCGCGGCCGGCGAAGTAGCGCCGCTAATGCTGGTTGGCGTCGCTAAGCTGGCGCCTCAAATGCCCATCGATGGTGAGTTTCCTTACCTACATTTAGAGCGCAAGTTCATGCACCTTGGCTATCATTTATTTGATACCGCCTTTCACGGCGAAGATGTGCAGGCTGCCATACCGCTGGTTTACGCCACAGCGCTACTTTTAGTGTTAATTGTGCTGGTGCTTAACCTAACTGCCATATTTCTGCGTCATTATCTTAGGCGTCAACGGGGAAACGAATGCTAGCGTCATTACATTCAGCCAATACCTCTCAGGCACCAGTGGCGCACTTTTCGTCCGAGCACAGCTGCCTGAGTATCGATCACTTTAGCCTCGCCTACGCGGGGAAAGAGGCGTTGCGCGAGTTAACCCTCAGTGTTCCCCGGCATCGTGTAACGGCCTTTATCGGCCCGTCAGGTTGCGGTAAGTCGACGTTGTTACGGGCAATTAACCGTTTGCACGATCTTAATGAGTCAGTCACCCACAGCGGCCAAATCACGCTGGAAGGGCAGGATATTCATGACCCGCAAATGAATGTGACTGAGCTGCGGCGGCGTGTCGGGATGGTGTTTCAAACGCCCAACCCCTTCCCTATGTCGATCTATGAAAACGTGGCCTTTGGGCTACGACTGCAACAGCGCATGCCCAAGCGCAAAAGGGACGACATTATTGAGTGGGCGCTAACTTCCGCCGCTCTGTGGGATGAAGTGAAAGACCGCCTACACCGTTCCGCTTGGCAGCTTTCCGGTGGCCAGCAGCAGCGTCTGGTGATCGCCCGTACCTTAGCAGTACAACCCGACGTGCTACTGCTTGATGAGCCAGCATCAGCTCTAGACCCAATTTCAACCCTCAAAATTGAGGAGTTGATCCGTAACCTCAAGTCGGAGCTGACGCTGATCCTGGTCACCCACAATATGCAACAAGCGGCGCGCGTATCGGATTACACCGCCTTTTTGCATCAAGGGGAGCTGGTTGAATACGGCCCTACCGATCAGGTCTTCACCAACCCCCGTTTGCAACGCACTGAAAACTACATCACCGGCCGTATCACCTAGGCCTTAGCAACTGAACCGTCAGGAGTGCTCCATGGATATTACTAGCGACTCTCACAGCCAGCATATCTCTCGCCAGTTCAACCAGGAGCTGGAAGAGCTGAAAACCCACCTGATGGCCATGGGCGGTCTGGTGGAAAAACAAGTGCAGGACGCTGTCTTTGCCCTACTGGAAGGAGACACCCGGTTAGCCGAGCAGGTGCGTGACAATGACCGCCAAGTCAACGACCTGCAGCTGCAAATCGACGACGAATGCACCCGCGTACTGGCGCGCCGCCAGCCTGCTGCTTCCGATTTGCGTCTGGTGCTGGCCGTCATCCGCGCCACCTCAGACTTAGAGCGCATTGGTGATGAAGCCAGTAAAATCGCCCGCAACGCCCTGCTCCTGAGCGAAAGTTCTAGCACCATTCGTGGCCTGGTGGAGGTGCGTCACATTAGCGAGCACGTACGTAAAATGCTGCGCGATGCGCTCACCGCCTTTGCCCGCTTTGATACCGACCTGGCTATGCAGGTCGTACGCGAAGACGAACTGGTGGATGACGAGTACAGCAGCGCTATGCGCTCATTAATGACCTTTATGATGGAAGACTCACGCTCTATTACGTCAGTACTCAGCATCATGTGGGTACTGCGCGCGCTGGAGCGGGTAGGCGACCACGCCGATAACCTTGCTGAGTACGTGGTCTATCTCGTCAAAGGTTTGGATATTCGCCATAGCGACACCGATGAACTGGAACCACAGGTGCCAAAAAAGTCTTGACCTGATGGGGCTTTCCTCCTGCAATACGTCCAGGCTGCCACGCAGCCTGGACGTTGGAATCACGAGGAGCTCACCTAAATGCTGGATGCTGTCACTGCGCTTAGCCGAGGTACACGCTGTGTGTATCAACCGGGTATGCGCCGCTATGTTTTTCTGCCTATTCTGGTCAACCTGATTGTCTACGTGAGCATGTTCAGCTTTGTGCTCAACCGTTTTGATGGCTGGCTCGCCCATTGGATGGGCATGGTACCCGCTTGGCTTGACTGGTTATCCTGGCTTATCTGGCCCCTGTTTGTGATTAGCCTGTTGGTGGTGGTGTTTTTTACCTTCACGCTGGTTACCAGCTTGATTGCAGCCCCTTTTTACGGCTTTTTAGCCGCCAAAGTTGAAATCCAAGCCACTGGCCGCGAACCCATTGATGACCGAAACCTGACCAAAACAGCCATCGATGCTGTGGGACGCGAGTTTGTTAAGCTCGCCTATATTCTGCCTCGTGCCGCAGGCCTATTTGTGCTTAGCTGGATTCCAGGCGTCAATATAGTTGCTCCGCTACTCTGGGCACTGTTTTCTGCCTGGGTGATGGCAATCACTTATCTAGACTACCCAATGGATAACAACAAAGTAACGTTTGCCGATATGCGCCAACGGCTCTCTAAGCGCTGGTGGCAAAGCCTCACCTTTGGGGGGTTAGTGACCTTAATTACCTGGATTCCGCTGGCCAACCTGTTTTTGATTCCCGGCGCCGTTGCGGGTGCCGTACTGCTGTGGGACGACCACTATAGAGACGTACGTAGCGACAAACGTGGCGATGCACGTGGCATTACACCGCAGTAGGCGCCTATTACCCAGGCTACGTCACTTTGCTACCTTTATGTTTTGTTCGTCTATCCTGGGCTCAATCAACAACAAAGGAATCACCGCATGATAAAACCGATGGCTTGGCTGGGTGGCGTACTCTTGATTGGCGCTATGTCTATTTCGATGACATCTATGGCGTTAGCCCACGACGTAAAAACAGAGACTCTTCGCATTGCGCACCCCTTCGCTACCCCAACCCCACCGGGTGCGGTAAACGGTGCCGCCTACCTTGATATCACCGCCGTTTCAGGCCCCGTCACTCTGGTTGGCGCGAGCAGTTCTGCGAGCAGCAACGTTGAGCTGCACGATATGCAAATGGACGGCGATATGATGCAGATGCGGCATGTGGACGAGATTCGTGTCGAGGCAGGGGAGACTTATACCATGCGCCCTGGTGGCGGCTTTCACTTAATGCTGATTGGCTTAACCGAGCCGCTGAAGGAGGGTGAGCGGTTTCCCCTCACGCTCACCTTCGCTGAACAAGGTGACGTAGACATCGAGGTCTGGATACAGAGCGCCCAAGACGGTAGCGAAGCTGCTGATGGGCATCACCACTGATGTCGTTGGCTTTTAACACATAGCAAAAACCCCACCAAAGCGGGGTTTTTAGCGAGTAACGCTTACATTAGCAGTTACACTTATCCTATTATTTACCAGTCGGTGCTATCACCTTCATCCCGGTTGAGTTCTCCAGGAGTGTAACCCTCTTGGCGAGAAGTAGGCCCTTTTTCAGCCGTAGAAGGACGGCTACTGGAAGGCGAAAAGTCCAAGCTATCAGCTTCGTCACGGTTCAAGTCGCCCGCAGAGACATGAGATGGTTTGGAAGCTGCATGCGACTCAGGTTTGTTAATGACATCCTGACCAGCGGTGCGGTCTTGGTTCAGTTCAATAGATGAGTGCGCCATCGCCATGGGGCTCGCGACCAAACCAAAAGCAATACCTACTATGGCGACTTTTTGGCTCATTTCTTTTAACAGCAAGATGTTCTCCTCATTATCCATGGATTCCGTTCATCGATGATTAGAACGGCTATTACGCTTTGCGTTGCATATTAGGCGTCAAAAAAGTTAGCTCACCCTTTACGGTCAAAATGATTGTGAGACCGGATGCCTGAGACATAACCCACCGGCAGGCTGATGATGGGCAGTGTATAAATAGCGACGCAATGAAATTAGGCTCCGCTAGAAAGCCGTACCTTAAACTAAAACAAGAATAGTGTGGGAGAGGTGTTGGATGCCACAAAAAATCAGACCCCGCATCAGCAGGGTCTAAGGACACAAGACTTTGACAATGACTAGCGCTAGCTTCCTTTCCTTTTGCGGGGCTGCTCCAACCTTGGAATTTAACCCTGACCAACGCTCTGATTGTCGTTTGATTCATTCCTTGAATCGATATGCATCCGTATCGGTGTGACACGCTTTCGCGTGTTTAGCTCACGTGTTAATCGTAATATATTTCTTCAGAATTGCAAATTTTTGTTACCAAACGTTTCCATCACCTACGTCTTGGGTCAAATCTTTTGCTGTGTACTCCGCTTGAGCGCTAGTGTGATGCGACTCTGCCTTGATGACTCGAGGGCGGTCGCCTTCGTCATACATCAAATCAGAGGGGCTAAATTTAGCCTGACCCGAGGTATGATGTGATTGAGCTTGAATAGGCTCATCGTCAACGGTCAAATCTTGATTTGCTTCGATGGACATATGGGCAAAGGCAAGCGGGCTTGCCAGCAAACCAAAAGAGAGACCTACGACGGCTGCTTTTTTAACAAAATCGTTAAACATACTATTTACTCCTGGTGACCGTTTGATACCGCTGAAGTGAAGTGAGAAGGGCTCTCTGGCCAGATCTCACTGCGGCTAGCTTCACTACCTCTAGAGAGCATATGTAATGCCAACTCTCTTATAAAAATAAAATACTTATATAAATCAATAATTTAAAATAAATACATTGCGCACAATTATACGCCGCTAAAAACAAAAGCACGCTAATTACATGTGCACTAATGACACATGCGCAAAACTGTCTGTGCCTTTATGACACACTCAGCAAAATAAAAGGCTCGATGCCAACAAAGCGCTACGGCATCAATTCATAAAAAACAAAACATGGCATTGGATAGAGAGGCGCAAAGAAAGATCGGCGGAAAAGATAGGGGAGAAAGTAGCGGGGGAATAAGCGAGATAAAAAGTAGGCAGCAAAAATTAGGCCCCGCATTGCGGGGCCCGATATCAGAATTGGCTATAGGTAATAACTAACGCTAGCTTCCACTCCTTGTGCGGGGCTCCAACCTTGGAATTAACCCTGACTAGTGTTCTGATTGCCTACTGATTCATCCGTGAATCTTAAAAGCATTCTTGCTTTTGTAACATCCTGTTAATCGCTTATTCATTCTCTGAAAAGCTTTTAATGATATCTAAAAGGTCATAGATAATTAGCTACCGCCATTTTCTTCTACAAGCTCATCCTTGTCATACTCAGCATCGTCTGAGTGACTGCTTGATTGCGGATCCATGTCGCTGGCACCATCACCTTCGTCATGGGTTAAATCGTCAGTCATGTCTGTTGTATCACTGCCAGTTGAACTACCGGTACCTTGGGAATCCATCGGTTGCTCGTCAGCGGTAATACCTTGGTTTTCGTCAATCGCCGAATTTTCATCAGTTTGTGCAAAAGCTAATGGGCTTGCCATCAGACCAAAAGATACACCTAAAATGCCAGCTTTCTTGAGAAAATCCTTGGACGTCATATCCTACCTCCGATCGCTGTTTAGTACCGCTTAATGAAGAAAGAAAGGCTTACTGAGAAGCCAGCAATTCCTGCGGTCATCTTCCTTCAATCTGTACTCTGCAGAAGGCATGCCAAAAAACTGAAGAATATAAATAAAAACAACAAAATCAAACTCTTACTTAAAAATAAGTTATGCCAAAAAGGCATCAACTGAGTCACCACAACGCTTTGAGCTGTGTAAAAATGGCACATGGGTAAAGCTTTACCAACCTTGCATGCCAATATTGCACATTGTTACAAATATTATGCGATGGAATGACTTGCTAAATTAAACAAGACGCGAGGGGGGGAAGGGCGCAGCGAAACAACGCACCCTTGCCGGGAAGGGACTCAATTTGTAGTTGCGCATCGTGGCGCAACAGCACGTGCTTAACGATCGCCAAGCCTAAACCTGTGCCGCCAGTCGCAGTGCTGCGCCCCTTATCAACCCGGTAAAAGCGTTCTGTTAGTCGGGGAATATGAACGGGATCAATCCCTTCACCGTTATCTTCCACATCGATATAGCCGCCACCAGTAGCGCTAGCTTTCCAGCGCAGGGTGATTTGGCTGCCAGCAGGCGTGTAGCGAACCGCATTAAAGGCAAGGTTAGAGACGGCGCTGCGAATCTCCTGTTCACTGCCTAACAGTCGGGCATCGCTCTCAAGGGCGACGGTAATGGTATGACGTTGATGCGATAGGGCCAGCGCATCATCACAAACGCTTTGCAGTAAAGGCTCGAGTGGCAGTGGATGATGATCTTGGCCGCCCTGGTCAATTTCCAAACGCGAGAGCAGCAATAAATCGTTGACCAGATTCTGCATCCGCTGGGTCTGTTCCTGCATTTGCTGAATACTACGTCCCAAGCGCGGCGGAAGCTGGTCGGAGATATCACTGTAGGTTTCCAAATAGCCGGAGAGAACGGTCAGCGGCGTACGTAACTCATGGGAAACGTTGGCGACAAAGTCGCGCCGCATCTGCTCAAGACGATGCAAGCGGGTGATATCGCGAGCCATCACTAAGCGTTCGTCGTCACCGTAGAGGGTAATTTGATACTGCAGGATTCGCCGTTCATCAATCGGTGAGGTGAGCGTTAACGGCTCACTGTAGTTACGCGCATTAAAATAGCTGATAAAGCCCGGGTCGCGCAGTAGGTTGGTAATGTGTTGACCACGATCATGGGCGGTTTGTAGCCCCAGCATGGCGGTGGCGGCGCTGTTCCACCACTCCAAATCACCGTGGCGATCAAGCATGACCACGCTATCACGCATTGCTTCAGACGACTCTTGAATACGTGCCAAAGTAGCCCGCAGACGGCTTTGGGTGATGCGCTGACTTTTTTGATAGCGGTATAAACGATCGAATAGCTCGCCCCACATCCCGCGAGCGGCAGGCGGTTCATCGTTAGGGTGGAGGGTGAGCCACAAATAGAGTTCGCGTAACTGTCGTAAGTGGTAAAACAGGCATCCCGCAAGCCCTGCTGCGAGCCCCAGCCCAGCCGAGCCCAACAGCCAGCCCAAGCAAGTGCCCAGCGTGGCCAGCCACGCTATTCGCCACAGCTCACGACTCCATAAACGCACATTTACACCCGTGCAGAGAAACGGTAACCGGTACCCCGAACCGTTTGGATCAGGTTTTGATGCACGTCACCCAGCGCTTTACGCAAGCGGCGGATATGCACATCGACCGTGCGCTCTTCAACGTAAACATTGCCGCCCCACACTTGGTCAAGCAGCTGGCTACGTGTGTAAGCGCGCTCTTGGTGAGTCATAAAAAACTGCAGCAAACGGTACTCGGTGGGGCCCATTTCCAGCGCTTTGCCGTGGGCACTTACCCGGTGGCTCACCGGATCAAGCAGCAGGCCGTTAATCTCAATCGGGTCTTCAACGCCACGTGGCGTCGCACGGCGCAGCACCGCTTTTAGCCGTGCCACCAATTCCCGGGGTGAAAAAGGCTTGGTGATATAATCATCGGCACCGGCTTCAAGCCCTTGAATTTTATTATCCTCTTCGCCTTTCGCGGTGAGCATAATAATCGGGATTTCAGCGGTGGTTTCTTCACGTTTTAGGCGTCTCGCCAGCTCAATACCGCTAGTGCCGGGCATCATCCAGTCCAGCAGCAGTAAATCGGGTTGGTGGTCGACCACCATGGCATGGGCATCCTGGGCGTTATCCGCTTCGAGCACGCGATAGTCAGCCATTTCCAGCGCTACCGCGATCATCTCGCGAATTGACGCCTCATCATCGACAATCAGAACGGTCTTGGCGGTCATACCAGAGCCTCACGGTGTTCAAAGAAACTAGTTCAAAGAAAAACAGTTCAAAGATAAACAGATCAATGACATGTCAGTGACGATAACACCATGACTTGATGACAATTACATGACAATCGCCTCGATCAGCCAGCCGCAGGCCACCAACTTAGCGCGATACCGGCAAAAATCAGCAGTCCCGACCAGTGATTATTGAGAAACGCCTGGAAGCAGGCATCCCGCTCCTGGTCGCGAATTAAGCGCTGCTGATGCAGAAAAGTCGCTGCCATTGCCGCTAGCCCTAACCAGAAGAAACCACCTAAACCAACCCGCCAGCCTACCCAAGCCAGCAACCCCAGGGTGGCTAGCTGGAGTAAGCCGATAATCAAACGATCCGCATTTCCAAACAGCACGGCCGTCGATTTAATGCCAATTTTTAAATCGTCGTCGCGATCGACCATGGCGTACTGGGTATCGTAGGCCACTGTCCAGCACACATTAGCGCAGAATAGCAGCCATGCTTCCAGCGGCACGTGGCCGAGCACGGCGCCAAAAGCCATCGGAATTGCCCAGGAAAAAGCCGCGCCCAGCACCACCTGAGGAAAGTGGGTATAGCGCTTCATAAACGGATAAATAATCGCCAGCAGCACCCCGCCCAGCGAGAGCAGCACCGTAAACCAGTTGGTCAGTAATACCAGAATAAACGCAGCGGCCACAAGGGCGATAAACAGCAGTTGAGCTTCGGTTTCGCTGATACGGCCCGTCGCTAGCGGACGTTGTTTTGTGCGTTTCACATGCCCATCGAAGTGGCGATCCGCATAGTCATTGACCACGCAGCCCGCAGCGCGCATCACATAAACGCCGGCCACAAAAATCAGCAGCACATTTCGCCCTGGTACACCTTCCGCAGCCACCCATAATGCCCACAGCGTCGGCCACATCAAAAGCCATGTGCCTATCGGCCGATTCAAGCGCATCAGCTGTAAAAAATCTGCCACGCGAGCCCATCCCTTCGGCCGCAACAGTGAACGATCCATGCTTACCTCACGAAGAATAAGATGCAGGCGCTAGCCTAGCGCGAAGGCAGGCCAAGATCATCCGCCATCGCCGTCAAAAAATACTCTTGCACTAATAATGACAGACTGCCGTGCTTACAGCCGTGATAAAAAACAGAGCGCCTTCCCCAGGCACAGCCTTCCTGTATGCCGTTGACGCTAGCAAACTGGGGGGGATGCGTCGTTACTTCCAATGGCCCACGCACTAAACCCGGCTGGCGAAATAGCCAACTACCTAGCGAGCGCTCGCCCAAGCACTCTAGCCGTTGGCCCTTTACCTGTGAGAGCGGGGCGACCGAGCGCGCCACCACCCATGGCGTTCCATCTAAGCACAGCGCCACTTCCCGCAGCCAGGCGTAACGCTTGGCACCAATGCCCAGCGCCTGAGCCTCATCCTGGCGCGGCCAACCAACCCCCTGGCGCAGCAGTCGTACTCGAAACGGCTTCTCGCCACCTGCGACCATTAAGCGGGCGGTTAACGAGTCGGTGGAGGCAACCCACTGCCACCAGGAAGCACTCATCGCCGGGCGCGCCGCATCAATCGGGCGCCAGCGGGAAAATAGAGGAGTTTGCCGAAAAGCAGCAGCCGTCACCGAGTTCTCCAGGGCAATTAACGGGTTGGCTAGTGTAACATGGGCACTGAAAGGCTTTTGTTTCAGCAACTTTTTTAACGACTCGGTTTAGCGCTTCTTTTTTCGCAATCTTATTTAGCAACTTTTTTGGTGTCTGCATGCCCGCCACCCAAACACAAAAACGTCTTCTCACGCTGCGCTGGTGATTATTGGCACTGGAATGGCAGGGGTTGGCCTTGCCCGGCGTTGCGCCGATTGGGCGACCAACGCTCAATCACGCTGGTGAGCGCTGACAGCGGCGATGATTACAGCAAGCCGTTGCTCTCCACCGGCTTCGCCAAGGGCCTCGCGCCCGAACAATTAGCCCAGCGCAGCGCTACTGACCTGGGCGAAGAGCTAAATGCCCAAATGGTTATCCACACCCAGGTAACCGCACTGGATGTGGATAACCAAACAATTCTGCTTGAAGACGGCATGGTGCTCGGCTACGACACACTGGTACTGGCCACTGGCGCTGCACCACGGGCGCCCTTCAGCATTGAGCCCAGCGTAGCCCCACGCTGCTTTACCATTAACGACCTGGATGACTACCGCCGCTTTCACACGGCGCTAGGCCATGGCCCTGCACGGATGGCGATTGTTGGCGCGGGGCTGGTCGGCTGTGAATTTGCCAACGACCTCCACGCTGGCGGCCATCGTGTCAGCCTCATTGCCCCAGAAGGAACCCTACTTCCTCGCTTGCTGCCACCGCCCTTAGGGAACGCCCTAGGCGATGCCTTTAGCGAAGCAGGTATCCATCTTCACCTTGCACGTTCGATTGATTCGATAGCGGCCGAAAGCGGCGAAGATATCGTATTACGTCTGGATAACGGCGACGCTGTCAGCGCTGATCTCGTGTTGATGGCAACCGGCCTTGCACCTCGCACAGCACTTGCCGAATCGGCTGGTTTAAACGTATCACCTGGCGGTATAGTCGTTGACCGCCAGTTGCGTACATCGCACCCCAATATCTACGCCCTAGGCGATGCAGCCTGCGTAGACGGTGTTAATGCCATGTACGTGCAGCCACTACAAGCCAGCGTTAAGGCGCTGGCGGCAACCCTTTCAGGCGCGCCCACGCCGGTTAGCTTCGGTGCTTGGCCGGTAGTGGTTAAAACGCCGCTGCTACCAGTGGTGGCCTACCCGCCAACGAACACGCCTGAGCACTGGCGAATTGAAGGCGAAGGCGGGGATATCAGTGCCTTGGCTGAAAATAAAGACGGTCGTTTGATTGGTTTTGCGTTGACAGGCGGCTGCGTGAGAAGGAAAGTGGAGCTTTCCAGAGCAGCACCTGCACTGCTAGGCTGATTTTCGTCGCGTTCACGACTAGGCTAGAGAAGTTAACCTAATCGGCTACGCACCCAACAACATGCATTTGTTTGATGTTTGATTTCTTTTAAAAAGGGGAGATTCCTTATGCGCAAACCTGAACTCGCTGCAGCCATCGCTGAAAGTGCCGACCTATCCAAAGATAAAGCTGGCCAAGTGCTGAACGTTATTCTGGATGAGATCACCAACAGCGTTGCTAAGGGCGAAGATGTCGCTTTGATTGGTTTTGGTACCTTCACGGTACGTGAGCGCGCAGCACGTACCGGCAAAAATCCGCAAACCGGTGCCCCGCTGCAGATTCCGGCCAGCAAAAACGTTGCCTTTAAGCCAGGCAAAGGACTTAAGGACGCCGTTTCTTAATGAAGCTCAAGCTGACGCTGTGGCTACTGGGCGTACTGCTCAAACGTGCCCTGCGCCGCAAGCCGCGCTTTCGTGAACAGTTAGAACGCATGCGCGGCCTGGACTGGGGGATTGCCACGGAAGATCTAAGTATTGCCCGCCACTACCGGATGACACCGAAAAGTATCAGTACCGGCAAAGGGCTGCCTGTGGACTTAGATCTTGAGCTACGCTTCCGTGATCAGAATACCGCCTTGAAAGTGCTCAAAAAGCCAACACAGCAGGCCTTTCTCGACGGCATGATAAACGGCGACGTGCGCTTAGTGGGTGATTCCGCCGATATGAATAAGCTGCAAAAACTACTCAAGTATTTGTAGCGGTTTACGATTGGCATAGGGTAACGGCTTAGATTAAATAAATTTAGGCTGAACAAGGTAGAGGTATAAAAGCTATCGATGGACATACCTCATCAACGCCTCGTTTACTTTCGCGTTACCCTTGAGTCTGGCTCCGTGCGCCGCGCAGCGGCGCGCTTGGATATTGCTCCCTCGGCGGTAAGCCGGCAAATTGCTTTGCTGGAAGAAGCCTTGGGAGCGACGCTTATGGAGCGTCAGCGCGACGGCATTTCGCCTACTCCGGTAGGCGAAATGCTGCTTGAGTACTGCGAGCGCCGCGGCGCCCTTGATGAAGGGTTTATTGCGTCACTTGAATCCTACCAACGCATGGAAACCGGCAAGATATCGCTTACCGTCGGAGAAGGGTTTGTCAGTGACCTAGTAGCCTCCCCACTGCATGAATTTACCCAACGCTATGCGGGCATTCAGCTCGATATCCATACCGCAGGCACCTCGGGCATTATTGACGCTGTTGTCGGCGATCACAGTCATATCGGCTTGATGTTCCATGAGCGTACCCATCCCCAGCTGCGTTTCTGGTCATCTACTCCTCAGCCACTCATGGCCATTCTGCCGCCCGACCACCCGTTAACCAGCCAAACGGCGCCGCTCACGCTTACCCAGCTTAGCGACCAGCCCATGGCCATGTGGGACACTACCCATGGGGTGCGTCAAATGGTTGACCAAGCCTTTCAGCAGTCGCGTATAGCCCCGCGCATGGCGATGAATACCAACTCAATGGTGATTCTGGCCCAATATGTGCGCAGCGGTATGGGGATTACACTGCTACCCGCCTTTGCCGTCGCCCACGATTTAGAGCTCGGCACGTTAGTGGCGCGCCCGGTAGATAATCCGCTTTTTCAGCGCTCCCAGGCCCACATGGTCACGCGGGTAGGCCGCCAACAGCCCAAGGCCAGCATTCTGCTGCTACGCCACCTGCAGCGCTGGATGCAGGCGTTTCGCGCCCCAGGCTCGGTAAGCGATCAACCAACACCACTGCCGTAACCGAACGCCACACTGGCTTCAGGGGCTGTTTCCACCCAGACGCTTTGCGGCACCGTATATTCGCGCAGGCCATCCAAGCCGCTGGAGCGACCGAAGCCGCTATCGCCAAAGCCACCAAACGGTGACATCACGCTGATCGCCTTATAGCTATTGATCCATACCGTACCAGCACGCAGTTGCCCAGCTACGCGATGCGCTCGCGCTACGTCCTGGCTCCAAACGGCGCCAGCCAAGCCAAAGCGGGTCTCGTTGGCGAGCTGAATGGCCTGATTTTCATTGTCAAAGGCCATGGCCACCAGCACCGGACCGAACACTTCTTGTTGAGCAATCTCCATATCCGGCGTGACATCGACCAGCACGGTAGGGGCGATAAAGTAGCCCTGAGCCTCGGTAGGTAATCCCTCTGGCCGTTTACCGCCCGTTAACAACGTTGCGCCAGCGGCTACCGCCGCGTCGATCATGCGTGTGACCTGCTCAAATTGGCGGTGATTCTGCAAAGGCCCCATGCGGGTCGCTTCATCGTTAGGCAGGCCCACCGAAATCTGTTCCGCCGCCCGCGCCAAACGGCTGGTGACTTGCTCAAACACCGGGCGCTCGATCAACAGCCGCGAGCCCGCCACACAGCTCTGGCCGGCGGCGGCAAAAATGGCCGCCTGGGCACCCGCGACAGCTTCATCCAGCTTGGCATCGGCAAACACAATATTGGCGGATTTGCCCCCCAGCTCTAACACGCTGGGCACCAACCTCCTCGCGCCCGCTTCAGCAATCATGCGACCACTCTGGGGAGAGCCCACGAACACCAGTTTGCTGATGGCAGGGTGGTCGGTCAGCGCTGCGCCGGTCGACTTGCCCAGCCCGTTGACGATATTGATCAGCCCTTTAGGAAGTCCGCCGCTTTCAAGTAGCTTGGCAATCACCACCGATGAAAAGGGCGTCAGTTCGGAAGGCTTTAGCACCACACCATTGCCCGCCGCAATGGCAGGGGCTAACTGCCAGGCACAGGTGAACATCGGGGCATTCCAGGGGGTAATCTGCCCCACCACGCCGTAAGGTACATGGCGCACATAGTTAAGATGCGAGGTAGGCACTGGAATCACTTCGCCATGCTGCTTGTCGCACCACCCCGCGTAGTACTCGAACATCTCGCGTACTTTGCCTACTTCAGCCCGGCAGTCACGAATCGGCTTACCGGCCACCACACTTTCCAGCTGAGCCAGCGCCTCTTCATGGCCCGCCAGGCCGCGTATGGCGGCATTCATGCGCCGTCCACGCTCGCTGGCGGTTAGCGCCATCCATTCGCGTTGGCCTCGCTGTGCCGCTTGGGTAGCACGCTTAATCAGTCCAGCACCCGCATCGCGATAGCTCACCAGCGTTTCGCCGGTGGCTGGATTGGTCAGGGTGATCACGTCCCCCTCTCCCGCCACTAAACCGCCATCAACCCAGTTGCTCAGCAGCGTGGTGGCCGTTAATCCAAAACCTTCGAGTAGCGTGGCAAGGTGATCTTGGGCATGTTGGCTAAGTGCGTTCATTACTGCTCCTCCGCCTGGCTGGCACGCGCTAATATCGGCGTGGTGATATGGTTAAAGTCATCGCTATCGGTTGGTTGTTCGGGGTTCGCGTGCCAGGCATCGACCACGGCTTGTAACAGCGGCGAGGGGATATCCAGTTGCTCAGCGGCATCCCGGGCCAAACGTAAATCCTTACGCATCAAACCGGTGGTAAAGCCTGAGTCAAAACGCTCACTCAACACCCACTCTGGGAAGTTCACCTCGCTGACCGCGCTGCGCCCCGAGCCACTGTTAAGGCCCGCCAAGCAGGCCGCGGGGTCAACGCCCGCCTTGACTGCCATAGCAACGGCTTCGGCGGTGGTTAACAAGTGCGCGGCACACAGGTAGTTATTGGCAAGCTTGACCACATGGCCGCTGCCCGGGCCGCCCACATGGGTACGCTTGGCCGACATGGCTTCCAGCATCGGCAATACCCGCTCAATGGTGGCGACATCGCCTCCTAACAGCATCCCTAGCTTGCCGCTGGCAGCTCCTTTCGGGCCGCCGCTGACCGGGGCATCCAACCATAGAAGGCCCGCTGCGGTTACTTTTTCGGCCAGTTCACGCGTCACGGCGGGGTCACTGGTGGAGGTATCGACAATCACGCTACCTTTCGGCGCAAGGTCAAGCAGGCCTGGCGATTGCTCGATCACCTCACGCACATGGGCAGAGGTGGGCAACGACAGCAGGTAAACGTCGCTAGCGGGTAATTCTTCGGGAGCCACAACGGTTAGTCCTTGAGCAGCAAGACGCGATCGCGCTTGCTCAAATACATCGCTACCCGTTACTTCAAACCCTGCTGCTTTGAGGGTGAGCGCCATATTGCCGCCCATCTGCCCCAAACCAATGACGGTAATCGATAAAGGGGTGGTGACTAAAGACATAGTAAAGCTCCTTTAAACGTCATGAAGACGCTATGTTCCGGGTAGACGCTCCCCTACCCAGAGGGCATCAGAGAGCGAATAACGTGTATTAAGTCAGGAATTTAGACGAGTAACGCCCTTACCAGCTCCACCCAGTAGCGCGTGCCCAGCGGCAGCAACGCGTCGTTAAAGTCATAGCGGGGGTTATGCAGCGAAGCGGACTCCTCGCCATTGCCCATCCAGATATAGGCACCTGGGCGCTCGGCCAGCAGGAACGAGAAATCCTCAGAGGCCATACTGGGCGGCGGGTTGCGCACCACATTGTCGCTGCCGAGTAAGCTTTCCAGCACCGAGGCGCAGTGCTGGGCATGTTCAGGGGTATTGATAGTGGCGGGATAGCAGCGCTGGTAATCCAGCTCAACGGTTAAGCCGTGAAACTCCGCCAAGCTGGCAATCGCCTGCTTAAAGCGTGCCTCCAAGTGCTCTTTAAGCGCCATATCAAAACAGCGCAGCGTGCCGCGAAGCGCCACCTGTTCGGGAATCACATTGAAGGTATCCCCCGCGTTAATACTGGTAATACTCAGCACGGCAGATTTGTCTGGCGGCGTTTCGCGGCTCACCAGCCCTTGCAGTTGGCTGATCAGTTGGCAGCTCGCCAACACCGTATCAGTACCTAAATGGGGCATCGCCGCATGGCAGCCCTTGCCAGTCAGCGTCAGGCTAAAGACATCGAAGGCGGCCATGACGTCGGTATCGTGCACCGCTGCCACGCCTACGGGCAGACCCGGCCAGTTATGCAAGCCGTACACGGCATCCATGGGAAAGCGCTCAAACAGCCCCTCTTCAACCATCACCCGCCCGCCGCCTGCGTTCTCTTCGGCGGGTTGAAAGATGAACACCACCCGGCCTTTGAAATCCGGCTGCTGCTTTAACGCCCAGGCAGCGCCCAACAGCATGGTAGTGTGTCCATCGTGGCCACAGGCATGCATCTTGCCCGGCGTTTGCGACGCGTAGGCAAGCGCAGTCTCTTCGCGAATATCCAAGGCGTCGATATCGGCCCGCAGGCCGATGGTTTTACCTTCACCTTGTTGACCATCCAGAGCGGCTACCACACCCGTTCCGGCAATCCCGGTGGTTACCTCAAAGCCCCACTCAGTCAGCAGCTCGGCAATGCGTGCGCTGGTGCGGTGCTCTTCAAAAGCCGTTTCCGGGTGCTGGTGGAAATCATGGCGCCACGTTTTTAGTTCTGCGCAATCCGGTAAGTCCACTGAAGCAGTCATCGTCTTGTCCTTAAAGCATCAAGTGGGCGACAACGGCAGAGCCAATAAAGGTACCGGTAAAGACCAGCAGGGCCACAATCACCAGCTTCCAGCCAGTCTGCTTGAACATGGCAAACTCACGACCGGTAAGCGCCAGCCCTGCGTAGGCCAATACCGGCGTGACCACTGCCAGGAAATCCACCTCGGCCAACCGTGCGATGATCCACCCATTACCCGGGAAGAACGGCAGCGTCGCGATAATACTAACCAGCGACACCCAGGCCACGCTGGGCAGGTAAAAAGGGCAAAACCGCCCAACCACCAAGCCGATAATGACCATGGCATACAGAATCAACATGCCGGGCAGCGCATCTAATAAAGGTGAACCGTTGACGATATTGCTAAACCACGCCGCCACACACACTGCCGCCAGTACCAACGCGGTTTTGCCTAGCTGATTTTCGGGACGTAGCTCTTTTAACGCCTCAGCATCGAACTGATCGATTGGGCTCTCATGAGTTTTCATGGCTAACCTCCTGGCGCGAGCCTTTTAAGCGCTTGTACATCCACTCAGTGATCGGTAGCGCGATAAATAGCGAGATATACAGACCGGTGGCGTAGGTAAGCAGGTTGCTTGCCCCGGCAAAGGCGAGTAGTTCGTCTTTGGATGCGGGTACCGCTTCAGCTAAAGCTGCTGAACACGCCGCCACCATACTGCCACTGCCCACCCCGCAGGCCATGGCCAAAGCACGAATATCGAGAATATCCAGCGAGGCGATATAGCCCGCCATTAAGGCGAAATAGAGCGTACCGAACATGGTGCCCACTACGTAAACGCCCATAATACCGATACCTTCAGGGCTTCTCAGCCCGTAACGATCTGAAATAATGGCAATATTGGGCTCACGGGCGATAGAGTAAGTGGCACCGATCGCTTCACGTCCCATTTTGAGGACTAATACTGCAAAGGGGAGCGCTATGAGCATGGTGCCCAGATTACCCAATTCCTGGAGAATCAGTGCAGGGCCGGCGGCGATGATCTGCTCGATCGCTGGGCCAATGGTGGAACCGAATTTGGCGATAAACGGCAGGATGGCGATTAGAATAATCGGGCCCGCCGCATTGCTGACCGGCTTGGGAATGACTTTGCCCATTGCCGAAAAAAGATGAGGGTTGAACAGAACGCCAATCACAAAGGCATAGAGCAGCGGTAATAACAACAGTGTTCCAGGCCCGAGGGGGATGCGTACGATGCCGACCCACTCGGCAAACATCGACGTCACAATCACCGTAAGGTGAAGACGCCAGTCCAGCAGCAGTTTGATATCCATAGGAGTGTCCCTGTTTTTTTTAGAGTCACTCCGAGTATCGAAAGGTTACTGTTTCAATCATAGGGCTTTAGTGCGCTATTTTTTAGAACACCCAAACGTTGAGTGCTGAGTAGCGACATCCAACGCCTACGCATTTATACTAAAGTCTAACAACCATCTATAAGAGCTTTTATGCCCATATCTTTGCCGCTACGGCGCCTTTGGACTCTTGATAAATTCGCCTACAGTCTGCGCGTTTTTATAGCGTTCAGCGGTGCGTTGCTATTTAGCGGCTTAATGGGCGATGTAGCGCTGGTCATTCCGCTTTTTCTCGGCATTATCGCCTGCGCGCTGTCTGAAACTGACGACAGCTGGCAAGGCCGTCTTCAGGCACTGCTGGTAACGCTGGTGTGTTTTACGTCAGCTTCCTTTATCGTGCAGTGGCTATTTCCCTGGCCGTGGCTATTTGTAGTGGGCCTGGGGCTTTCGACCTTTTGCCTGATTATGCTCGGAGCAATCGGACAGCGTTATGCCACCATCGCTTCCGGCACGCTAATACTCTCGATCTACTCGATGATCAACATCGAGCAGCACGGCGGGGTGGATGAAGACGTGGCGGCGCGCCAACTGCTGCTGTTGGCTGGAGCGGTGTGGTATGGGCTAATTTCGGTGGTGTGGTGCGCACTGTTTTCGCGCCAACCGGTCAAGCAGAGCATGGCACGGGTGTACAAAGCGCTGGGTGAGTTTCTGATACTGAAATCGGCGCTGTTTGAACCGGTGCGCGGTGTGGATGTGGAAGCCCGCCGGGTGGCCTTGGCGCGCCAGAACGGCAAAGTCGTCGCTGCGCTCAATCAAGCCAAAGAGATGATTTTTAGGCGGCTTGAAGGCCAGCGCGGCGACCAAAAACTCAACCGCTACCTGCGTATCTACTTTATTGCCCAGGATATTCACGAACGCGCCAGCTCCACCCATTACCCCTACAGCGCGCTCAGCAAAGCCTTTTTCCACCACGATGTGCTGTTTCGCTGCCAGCGGCTGCTGGATCAACAAGGGCGCTCCTGCCGTCAGCTAGCCAAATCGCTGCTACTCAATAGACCGTTTGATCATCAGCAGAGTGAAGAGGCGCTGGCTGACCTGCACGCCTCGATTGAGAACCTGCGCGGCCGTGGCAAGCCCGAGTGGCGCCCACTGCTTTACCCATTGAGCGCGCTGGCAGAGAACCTGGCCACCCTGGAAAATCAGCTCGCCAGCGCCCACAACCCCGGCGTCAGCGATGAGCGGCGCGACAGTTCGCTGTATGACCGCTCGCCGTCGAGTCTGCAGGAAGCGTGGAAGCGGGTGCGCCTAAACTTTACTCTCGGCTCCCCCACTTTTCGCCATGCAGTGCGGCTCTCCATTGCCCTCACGACCGGCTATGGGCTGATGCAGTGGATCGACCCCGAGCAGGGCTTTTGGATTCTGTTGACCACGCTGTTTGTTTGCCGGCCCAACTTTGCCACCACACGGCGGTTTTTGTCCCAACGGATAATGGGCACGGTACTTGGCTTGGTAGTGGGCTGGGCTTCGATCAGCCTCTTTCCGCACCCGCTGGTGCAGAGCATGATAGCCGTGGCCGCCGGGGTCTCGTTCTTCGCTAACCGCGAAAAACACTATGTAATCGCTACTGCCTCTATCACCCTGCTCGTGCTGTGCAGCTTCAACCAGGTAGGCGACGGCTATAACCTGATCCTACCGCGGCTGCTCGATACCCTGCTTGGCTCACTCATCGCCGGCTTAGCGGTGCTTTTTATTCTGCCCGACTGGCAGGGTCGCAGGCTTTATCGCGAAGCCGCCAACGCGCTCAATAACCACCGCCGCTACCTGGAGGAGATTATCCACCAGTACGAGGAGGGCAAGCAGGATGACTTGGCCTATCGCCTGGCGCGGCGCAATGCCCATAACGCCGATGCAGCGCTCTCCACCCTGCTCACCAATATGCTCCATGAGCCGGGGCATTACCGGAAACTGGACGCGGACAACGGACTGCGCTTTCTGGTGCTCTCCAATACCCTACTCAGCCACCTCTCTGCACTGGGCGCCCATCGCCACCAGTTGGCAGACGATGAAGACGATGCCACGCTAGTGCCGGTAGCAAAACGTATTGGTGAGCTGCTGGGACAAATCGCCGAGCGATTAAACCAGCGCCAGCCGGTTGAGCCACTAGCGGATCAAGCTGCCGAGTTATTAGCCCAGCTAGAAGAGAAAAGTGCGCTATCAGCAGATGAAAAAGCCGTCACGCTCTACCGCCCTATCCAAAGCCAGCTACGCCTTATTACCGAGCAGCTCGCCCCGCTGGGTGAAGCTGCGAATCGTCTGGTGGGAAGTGAAGAGCATACGCCAAGCACCGCTAGCGTCTAACCAAGCTAACTACACCTGCCCATAGCGCCCTGCCGCCTCGCCAAGCCAGCGGCGCACCAGGACAGCGGTGACGTCTGGGCTGCCCTGTAGCGTTTGGGCCATGGCCGTTACCCGCTCTAGCAGGTCGGCATCGCGTTCCAGGTCGGCGATTTTCATCTGCGCAAGGCCGGTTTGGCGGGTGCCGAGCACTTCACCGGGGCCGCGAATTTCCAGGTCTTTCTCGGCGATGCGGAAGCCATCGGTGGTTTCGCGCATGACCGCCAAGCGCTGGCGGGAGCTTTTCGACAGCGGCGGATGGTAGAGCAGCACACAGAAGCTTTCCGTGCGCCACGCCCTACCCGGCCGCGCAGCTGGTGCAGTTGGGAAAGCCCCAGACGCTCGGGGTTTTCGATAATCATCAGGCTGGCGTTGGGTACATCCACTCCCACCTCGATCACCGTGGTAGCCACCAGCAAATCCAGCTCCCCCGCTTTGAAGGCGGTCATCACCTCGGCTTTCTCGCTCGACTTCATGCGCCCGTGAACCAAGCCCACCGCCAACTCGGGCAGCGCTATGGTTAGCTCATCGCGGGTAACCTCGGCCGCCTGGCACTGCAACGCCTCGGATTCATCAATCAACGTGCACACCCAATACGCCTGACGACCTTCGCTGCAGGCCAGCCGAATACGCTCAACCACTTCAGGGCGGCGTTCGTCGGGCACCACCACGGTTTTTACCGGTGTACGGCCGGGGGGTAGCTCGTCGATCACCGAAACATCCAGATCCGCGTAGGCGCTCATGGCCAAAGTGCGCGGAATCGGCGTGGCAGTCATGATCAACTGGTGTGGGGTTAGCCCGCCCGCCTCGCCCTTCTCGCGTAACGCCAGGCGCTGATGCACGCCAAAGCGGTGCTGCTCGTCAATGATCGCCAATCCCAGGCACTGGAAGTGCACGTCGTCCTGAAACAGTGCGTGAGTGCCCACCACCATACGCGCACGCCCATCGGCAATCGCCGCTTTAGCATCCAGCCGCGCCTTGCCTTTGAGCTTGCCCGCCAGCCATGCCACTTCGATCCCCAGCGGCTCAAACCAGGCTTTAAACGAGCGGTAGTGCTGCTCAGCGAGGATTTCAGTCGGCGCCATGATCGCCGCCTGGCAGTTGCCCGCCAGGGCGCTCAGCGCGGCCATGGCGGCGACCACGGTTTTTCCCGAGCCGACATCGCCCTGGATCAGCCGCAGCATCGGTGCCGGGCGACTTAAATCGTGGCTGATCTCCTCCAGAACGCGGCGCTGGGCACCGGTTAAGGCAAACGGTAATTGGGCCAAAAAGCGCGCCTGCAGACTGCGCCCAGAGGGTAGCGTCGGTGCGCCATCCGCCTGAATACGCAGGCGAACTTCGCGCAAGCTTAGTTGGTGGGCGAGCAGCTCTTCCAGCGCCAGCCGCCGAGTGGCCGGGTGCTGGCCACTGGTCAACTGCTCTATATTCACATCGGGAGGCGGCTGGTGCAGCAAGTGCAGGCTGGCGTGTAGGCCTGGCAACTGAAAGCGTTGAAGCAGGGCATCGGGTATTACATCGGGCAAGGCCTCGGGGGCGCTGTCCAGTAAACCGAGCGCCTGCTGAGCCAGAGCACGCAGCCGCGGCTGGTTCAACCCTTCGGTGGTGGGATAAATAGGCGTGAAATACTCCTCCACCGGGGTCTCACTACCGCCACTGAGCCGGTATTCCGGGTGGTAGATCTCTAAACCGGTCGCCCCAGCCCGCGCTTCGCCAAAGGCGCGCACGGTCGCACCTGGGCGCATCTGTTGCTGCTGGGCCGGTGAGAAGTGAAAAAACCGCAGGCTCAAAATACCGCTAGCATCACGCAGGCGCACCAGCAGGCTGCGGCGGCGCCCTTTGACTACGTCGCAAGCGGTCACTTCGCCCTCTATCACCGCCTCCTGACCTGCACGCAGCAGGCCAATAGGCGTAAGCCGCGTGCGATCCTGATAGCGCAGCGGCAGGTGGAACAACAGGTCGCTTACCTGCTCGATACCCAATCGACCCAGTTTCAGCGCCAGCGCTTCGCCTACGCCCTTCAGCGCGGTGATGGGCGCGGAAAGATCACTCATAGGGCGCTTTTCACGGCTTTAGTAGGTTGGCGGCAGTGGCTGATCGCTTGAATCAGCGCCTCAATAGCCTTAGGACGGGGAAAGCTCGCCCGCCAGGCGATCGCCACGGTGCGCGACGGCGCTGGCTCCACAAATGGCCGACTGGCCAGCATGGCATTTTCATACTGGTCGGTGCCCAGCGCAGACTGCGGCAGCACCGTAATACCTAATCGAGAGGCCACCATATGGCGAATGGTTTCCAGCGACCCGCCTTCGGCGATCAGCGTATTGTTGGGGCTGTTGAGTTTTTGGGTAATCGCCGGGCAGGCTTCCAGAATTTGATCCCGAAAACAGTGTCCTTCGCCGAGCAGCAGCAGGCGCTCTTCGAGTAAGTCCTCTTTATTGATCGCTTCCCGTTCGACCCATGGGTGGTTAGCGGGAATGAGAACTTCAAAGGCTTCGTCGTAGATTGGCTTGGTGACCACATCGGTTTCAGTAAACGGCAATGCCACAATAATCACATCCAGCTCACCGCTTCTTAGCTTGGCGCGCAGCGTACCGGTCATGCCCTCTTCAATATAAAGAGGCATTTGCGGGGCCGCGTTCGCCAGGGCAGGCACTAGATGAGGAAACAGGTAGGGCCCAATGGTGTAAATCGCCCCAATGCGCAGCGGGTTGGCCAACTGATCTTTACCCGCACTGGCGAGCTCAAAAATCAGGCTACTCTGCTCCAGCACACGCTGGGCCTGGGCGACGATTTTTTCACCCAGCGGGGTAACTTGGACGGTGGACTTGGAACGCTCAAAGAGCGGCGTTTCGAGCTCTTCTTCCAGCTTTTTCACCGCCACCGAGAGCGTGGGCTGTGAAACGTGGCAGCGTTCCGCCGCACGGCCAAAGTGACGCTCCTGGGCAAGGGTTACGATGTAGCGAAGTTCTGTTAAAGTCATAGCGGTGCCAGTGGCATCCTCTCGTAGCAGCTCGTGACTAGGGCTTGTATGAAAAAAGTAAAGTGATGTATGCAAGGCCTTGCATCATGACAGTCAGCGAGACGGAAAAGGACAAGCAAGCTCTGCCGTCGGTCTTCTCAACCGACAATATCTCGGTTCAATGTCATCGTTGGTAGAGACTTTGCATCTAATAGGGAATATTAATCAAGAGGAGTGAGCACGGTGAAGCTAACCGTACTGATTATCGGCTGTGGCGATTTAGGGATCAACCTTGGGCGCGAGCTGCTTGAGGAAGGGCACCAAGTGATTGGCCTACGCCGCAACGTGGAAGCCTTAAAAGACACCGGCATTACACCGCTGGCGTTAGATCTGGATAGCCTTGAAGAGGCCGATGCCAAAAGCCTGCCCCAGGCTGACTATGTGGTCTATACCGTCAGCGCTGACCGTTTCGAAGAGAGCGCGTATCAAAGCGCCTATCCGGAAGGTTTAAAGCGCGTGCTGAGCGTGATGGAGCAGCACAAAACGCCTCCACGTAGGGTGTTTTTCGTCTCTTCAACTAGCGTGCATGGCCAGCAGGAGGGCGAGGTCGTTAACGAAGAGAGCCCCACCGACCCCACTAGCTTCTCTGGCACCCTAATGTGCGAGGCTGAGCAGGCGCTGATCAATCACCCCCTGCCGGGCACGGTGATTCGCTTTTCCGGCATTTACGGCCCTGGCCGCGATCGACTGATTCATCAGGTTGCTGAAGGCCGCGTGGCTGCGATCACTCCTGTGGTCTACTCCAATCGCATCCACCGCGACGACTGCACAGGTATTATTGCCCACCTGATTCGCTATCAGGAGCGCGGTGAGACGCTGGATGATATCTACCTGGGCAGCGACTGCGAACCGGTCACCATGCATAACGTAATGATGTGGCTGGCCGAGCAGTTAAAAGTAGAGGCCACAGAGACCATGCAGTCCCCTTTACGTCGGCGAACGAGCAAACGCTGCGATAACCAGCGCATATTGAGCACTGGTTATCAGTTCCGCTTTCCCAGCTACCGCGAAGGCTATGCACAGGTACTCAAAGAGGGCGGCTTTCTAGAGCTAAACAAAGCCTAGTCACCGATAACCATCACCGCTTCCGCTTCCACCTGGCTGCCTTTGGGTAGTGCTTTGACGCCAACGGCGGCGCGGGCGGGGAAAGGAGCGGTGAAGAACTCCTCCATGACTTGGTTAACAATCGCAAAGTTATCCAAGTCCACCAGGTACAGATTCAGCTTCACGATATCGCTTAGCGAACCCGCTGCTTCTTCGCACACTGCCTGAAGGTTGGTGAAAACTTGGCGTGCCTGAGCTTCAAAATCCTCTGACACAATCGCCATGGTCGCGGGATCCAGCGGGATCTGGCCAGAGAGATAAACCGTGTTGCCCGCTTTAATGGCCTGGGAGTAAGGACCAATAGCCGCGGGGGCTTTGCTGGTGTTGATAACGGCCTTATTGCTCATACGTTGTTTCGCTCCTGTAATGGGTAACACTTAATTATTTGATACTGAAAAATAGCAATCGCTGCCGATTTATATCAGCATGTTGTTATGTATAGTATTAATTAGCGAGTCGGGTAATTTTGCCAACGTTGGGAAGGTTACGGATGCGTTTAATGATGCGTGCCAGATGCACACGACCTTTCACCGACAGCGTCAGATTGACGGTGGAAAGGTGGGCATCGCGCTCTTCAATACCAATCCGCTCAATATTGGCATCGGCATCGGTGACCAGCCCGGCAAGCTCTGCGACTAGCCCACGACGGCTCTCAATTTCGATACGCAGCGCGACCGGGAAATCTTCATCAATGGTGTCCGACCACTCCAGCGCGAAGAGCTTATCAGGGTCATTTTTATCGGCGAAGTTCTTATCCACCACGTTTTTACACTCAGCGCGATGCACCACCAACCCTTTGCCTGTGGAAAGGTGGCCCACCACGGGGTCGCCTGGTAGCGGATGGCAGCAGCGCGCAAAGTTAATCACCATGCCTTCGCTGCCGCTGATCATGACGGCTTTGCTACCCTCCCCGCCTACAGGGTGCTCATAGCTTTCGCCATGCGCCGCAGCCACTAGGCGGCGTGCCACCACGTGGGTCATGCGGTTGCCCATCCCGAGCGACTCCAACAGAGCATCCTCAGAAGAGACATCCAACTCTTTGAAGGCGCGCTTAAGGGCGCTCTCATCCAGTTCTTCCAGGCTGGTATCGAATGGCGCCAGGGCTTTATTGAGCAACCGTCGTCCCAGCATGACCGCTTCGGTCTGCTGCTGATATTTAAGCGCGTGACGGATTGCCGAACGCGCCTTTGCGGTGGTCACAAAATTGAGCCAGGTAATATTGGGCTTCGCACCGGGGGCGGTGATAATTTCCAGCGTCTGTCCGCTCTCTAAGCGCGTCGAGAGCGGCGCCAAATGGCGATCAATGCGGCAAGCGATACAGCTATTGCCGATATCCGTGTGCACGGTGTAGGCGAAGTCGATTACGGTAGCGCCCTGGGGCAGCTCCATAATATCGCCTTTAGGTGTGAACACGTAGATATCGTCGGGGAACAGGTCGTTTTTAACGTGCTCGATAAACTCCAGCGAGTCGCCAGCGTGGCGCTGCATTTCCAGCAGGCCCTTAACCCAGGCGCGAGCACGTGCATGGCTGCCCTCGGCAATCGGATGGGAAGTCTGCCCCGCTTTATAAAGCCAGTGGGCAGCGATACCGTTATTGGCCATGGCCTCCATTTCACGGGTGCGTATCTGCACCTCAATGGGCATACCGCGGGAACCAAACAAGGTGGTATGCAGGCTCTGGTAACCGTTAGCTTTGGGAATCGCAATGTAGTCTTTAAAGCGCCCCGGTACCGGCTTATAGAGGTTATGCACCACGCCTAGAATACGGTAGCAGCTGGCCACATCTTCGGTAATGATGCGAAAGCCAAACACATCCATAATTTCGACAAAGGGCTTACGCTGGTCGCGCATTTTTTTATAGATCGACAGCAGATGCTTTTGGCGTCCAATGACGGTGCCATTAAGCCCGTCATCGTCCAGGCTTTTTTGCAGGGAGGACTGTATTTCGCGCATGGCACTACGCCGGTGCCCCGCGCTTTAGCAACCGCACGCTTGATGCGCTCCGAGCGCATGGGGTGAATCGCCTGAAAGGAGAGATCCTCAAGCTCGATACGAATCGTATTGATACCCAGCCGCCCGGCAATTCGCGCGTAAATTTCCAACGTTTCACGGGCGATGCGACGCTTTTTATCTGGGCGTAGGGCGCCCAGGGTGCGCATGTTATGCAACCGGTCAGCCAGCTTGACGATGATAACGCGAATATCCCGCGACATCGCCAGCACCATCTTCTGAAAATTTTCCGCCTGGGCGACGGCTTTGTCTTCAAAGGTGATTTGGGTAAGTTTGGATACCCCATCTACCAGCTCTGCTACCGGCTTGCCAAACTGAGCCTCCAGGGCTTTTTTGGATACGCCGGTGTCTTCGATAACGTCGTGCAGCATGGCGGCCATCAGGCTTTGATGATCCATGTGCATATTGGCAAGAATATTCGCTACCGCCAGTGGGTGGGTAACGTACGGCTCGCCGGAACGCCGCCGCTGGCCGTCGTGGGCCTGCTCAGCATAGTAAAAGGCGCGTTTGACCTGCTGGATCTCATCCGAGGGTAAATAGCCGCCGAGTCTATCGGCCAGGTCATCAATGGTGAACATCTACCGCGCCTCTATCGGTTTCGTTGAAAACGTTAGTCGTCGATATGAGTAGGCGCCATAGCCGGGCGCGGACGAACAGCG
Source organism: Halomonas sp. PA16-9 (assembly GCF_009728585.1). NCBI lineage: Bacteria > Pseudomonadati > Pseudomonadota > Gammaproteobacteria > Oceanospirillales > Halomonadaceae > Halomonas > Halomonas sp. PA16-9. The sequence goes on from NZ_CP040451.1 coordinate 3,418,141, forward strand.
GCTTCAACGGGCTCGTCCAGTACAGTGTGATCGACTAGGCCTGCGGCAATTTCACGCAGCGCCATCACCGTAGGTTTATCATTTTCCCAAGGTAGCAGAGCATCGCGGGAGCCGCGCGCCAGCTGGCGAGCGCGCTGAGTGGAAATCATCACCAGCTTGAAACGGTTTTCAACATTTTCAAGACAATCTTCAACGGTTACGCGAGCCATGGGAGCCTTCCTGTTATGACGGAACCGGGCCGACACCGTAGAGAACGGCGCCGACCCAGTGAAAAAATGGTGCGACAAAAATAGTGCAACGCAATAGAAAGTAGTAGAACCGTATAGATTACTCGACCGTAGGCGTCTGTGACAAGAGCGCAGCCAACAGCGGCGCGTGGCGCTCGGTCATTACCGGGCGACTTAAGCGACGGCTGATCACCAGTGACTGTAACTCCTGCAGCGCCGTGGTGAAGTCATCATTAACGACGAGGTAATCATATTCGTGGTAATGGGACATTTCACTCACCGCATCGCGCATCCGCCGGGCAATCACCGCATGCTCATCGGTGCCACGGCTAGCAAGACGTCGCTCCAGCTCCTCGCGGGAGGGCGGTAGAATAAAAATCGACACTGCATCAGGCATTTGTGTGCGTACCTGCTGAGCGCCCTGCCAGTCGATTTCCAGAATGACGTCCTGACCTGCCGCTAGCAATACCTCTACTGCCTGGCGCGAGGTGCCGTAGTAATTATCAAATACTTTGGCATACTCGAAGAACTCACCCTGCGCGATCATCGCTTCAAACTCGGCTACATCGGTGAAATGATAATTGACGCCATTCACCTCACCCTCGCGCTTGGCACGCGTAGTGTGCGACACCGACACTTGAATCCCATCCAGGCTTTCGATTAGCTCGCGCACCAAGCTAGTCTTGCCAGCACCTGAGGGGGCAGAAACGATAAACAGCGTACCTTGGGACATGAAGTACTTTCCCTTCAGTTAGCAAAATAAGTAGCGAAAAACGTAGTAAACGCAAGTAAAGCGACTGCAGCAGAGCAGCAAGGCTGCGCAGTATCGCACACCCAGCGCGACGACTGTAGCGTTGGTGGTGACATACAGGGAGGTAGGCATGCGCAGTACGCTATTTATTTTAGCCCTGATTGCGCTGGGCGTAGCCCTGCAAAAAGGCATCATTGAGATTCCCCGCCACTGGGCACCATGGGCTCCGCTGCATATTGACGACCCCATTACGCCGGTCACACAGCTTAAGTTAAGCCGCTTGGCAGACGACCGCGCAGGCTGTTTAGCTGCGTTAGATACCGTCCCCGAGGGCGAGCTGCGCTATACGCCATTGGCCGATTACGCCCCCACGGCGAGCTGCCCGCTTGCCAATATCGTGCGCATGCACTCTAGCGGCGTCGCGTTCAATCAGAGTTTCGTGGCCTCCTGCCCGATGGCGCTGGCGTGGGTCATGTATGAACGCCACGCGTTACAGCCTGTCGCCGAGGAGATTCTGGGTAGCCGAGTGAGCCAGGTTAACCACGTAGGTAGCTTTGCCTGCCGTAACGTTTATGGCCGCGAAGCCGGCAGGCGCAGCGAACACGCCACCGCCGAAGCGCTGGATGTAGTGGGATTTCAGTTTGAGAACGGCCAGCGTATTACGCTGATCAATGACTGGGATGATGAAGGCGAGGTAGGTGAGTTTTTACGCGCTGCGCGGGATGGCGCCTGCCATACCTTCGGTAATGTATTGGGGCCCGATTACAACGCCGCGCATGCGGATCACTTTCATATGGGCATGCGCGGATTTAGGCTGTGTCGCTAAGAGATCAACCATTACTTATTCGAGATTGATGTCATCTGCATCGGTGGCGGCACCGGTGGCAGCACCAACGCCACCGCCGATAACGGCGCCTTGAACGACGCTACCACCGGTTACGGCTGCGGCACCCGCGCCAATGGCAGCACCGACACCCGCGCCGCTAGTAGCGCGCTCGCCAGTGGAGGTACCGCAGCCCGCCAAGCCAACGGTTAACGCCACCACCGCGCCGAGGGTCAATATACGTGTCGAATTCAATACCTGAATGTGCATGGTCATCTCCTTATGGGTTACTACCCTTACACAGTAGAGAGAATTCGACTTTTTAGCCATGTTAATTATCACTGTTCGATAACTAGGCAACTGGACAATCGTGACGCGACGTTAGCCAACGCTAGGCTCGCTGGGCCACGGCGCCGTAGGTGCGCTTTTCCAACCATCGCCCAGCGGCAAAAATCACCAAGCCACAGAGTGCCAATCCCGCACCGACCAAGCCCGTGCTCGACCAGCTAAAGCCAGCGCTGATTGCCAAGCCAGCAAGCCACGCCCCTAGGGCATTGGCACCGTTAAAGGCCGCGTGGTTGAGTGAGGCCGCCATGGTTTGGGCATCTTCCGCCACATCCATCAAGCGGGTTTGTAATGAAGGCGCTAGTGCCATACTGGTGCCCACCAGGCCAACAAACAGCAGCCCCGTCCAAACGTTATTCGCCGCAAAGTAAAACAACCCTTGTACCACGCCACACCAGAGCAGAATGGTAGGTATGGCACGCATCAGGTTTTTATCCGCCATGCGCCCGCCGATTAAGTTACCGGCAATAGAGCCCAGGCGCGAAAATGACCAGCACCAACGGCCCCAGCGCTTCGCTCATACCCGCCTGCTGGGTTAATGTCGGCATCACATAGCTAAAAATTGCGAACATGCCGCCGCAGCCGATGCAGGCAAGCGCCAGGGTAACCAACACCCGCTGCTTAAGCAGCGCTGAAAGCTCACGCACCGGGCTTGCTAGAGTATCGACGGGCTGCACCGGTACATAGAAGCGGATCAACAGGGCGGTGAGCAACGCAATACCACCGACACCCGCAAAGGCGATCTGCCAGCCCAACAGGTTACCCGCCCAGGTACCCAGCGGCGCACCGATCAGAATCGCCACGGTTAAACCCATCATCACCCGGGAAACAGCCCGCGCCCGTTGGTCTATCGGCACGGCTCCCGCGGCCACCAGTGCGGCGATGCCAAAATAAGCGCCGTGAGGTAAGCCAGCCAGAAAACGCAGCCCTACGAATGACCAGAACCCTGGTGCCATGGCACTAGCAATATTGCCCACCGCAAATACCAGCATCAGCATAATCAACAGCGACCGCCTAGGTACTCGCGCGGCCAGCGCCGAAATCAGCGGCGCACCGACTACCACGCCCAAGGCGTAGCTGCTTATTGCGTAACCCACTTGCGGTACCGTTACCGCTAAATCACCCGCCACACGGTTCATCAGGCCCATAATGACGAACTCGCTGGTGCCGATTCCAAAGCCGCCCAGCGCCAACACAAATTCGGCCAAACGCGGGTTGCGCGCCAGCCCTTGAGACGACGATGCTGTCGAATCCTGCATGCTTAACTCCTTGGGATACCGCCCGGTTGGTATCACGATGGCGCAAATGATCGCAGGATTAGACGAAAGTAGAAACATGCTGCGTTTAAAAAGTTAGCGGGCGAACACAATCGTTAAGTTGGGTTGAATAGGAAATGTTTGGATAAGGTGTTTGGCGGTCAGGCGCTAGGGGATTCCACTGAAAGCAACCGCTCACGCAGATGACGGTTACGCGGCACCAAGCCGGTTTGCAGGCCCAAGGGGCGGAATACTTGGTTTAGCAGCGCCAGTGTAGGGCTTGCTTTATCGGCTTCCAGATCAGACAAGGTGCGGCGACTGATACCCACCAGCTCGGCATATTGTGTCTGCGACATTCCCAATACTTCGCGGCGTAGTTGACGCAGCACCTGCCCTGAGCTGATCTCTTCCCGCAGCAGCTGGGACAATAGCGCCATAAGTAGTGCCTCGCGCTCAATGCTAGAGAGTTCTTTGCGTTTCATACCAGCCCCCAGCGGCGCAGCTTAGCATCCAGATAATTTAACCCCACCGCATTCGATGCTAGCAACGCTTCCGGCACTCCCCGCGCAGCAAGTCGTTCTTTTAGCCCGACTAACCGCCTCCCCAGCGCTTTTAGCTCTGCCATCAACTGCTCGGCTGGCACATAGGCATTTAAATTCTCCGTAATGGCTACCCAGCTGAATTCAGGACCCTCTTCAAACGGCGCGCCCCAAGTGGTGGTGCGAATAATACCTTCTGGGTCAGCCTTCATGGGCGCAAAATCGTAGACTGGCGCCAGCCAGATTCCCTGAGGCGTTTTCAACAGCGCCGTATTGCGGCCATGGTTATCGCTATTAGCAAAAGCGACATTAAGCAGATCACGTTTCACCCACTCGCTCACGAAACGCGCCGTATCAAAATGACCTCCTAACTCGCGAACGCGGTATTGCTGGCTCAACAGGCCAACCAGTGCCTCAATCACGTCAAAATGGTTTAAGAAGCTTCCCGGCTGACGCTTCATCGCGGAATAAACCGACTCCAGCCCATACAGCGTTCGCTTCCCAGCGGGGTAATCAACATCAAAGCGGGGCAACCACAGCGATGGATAGCGCTCGCCTTCCAGTAGCCGCATCCTTTGAGTGTCGATCGTCGCTATGCCGAGTGACGCCAGCTCATGATAGAAATGGTATTCGGCGCGAAGGATATTGTTATCAAGCTCGGTGCGCTGGCCGCGAGGAAATTTCACCAGATAGTGCTGGTCGGTATTCGCCGGGTCATCCTGATAGGTATCGATCCAGACCTGATCGTTTGGCGAACAGCGTAGCAGTAGCTTAGGCGCTTCACCGCCAGCTCCGGTCGCACCACCCCCAGCGGCTCCCATTTGCTGCGCATAAGCAAGAAAATCGCTATCTCGATCCACAACATCGCGTAAGGCAAAGCGCTGCTGCTCTAGCGTGCTACCTACTGGACGCTCGGGAAGGGCCTCTTTAATACGTAAATTACCCACCGGAGCAATCGTCCCTTTAGCCAATAGGGCGTAATCTTGTTCAGCCTCAGTAAGCGCCGATATCCCCAACTGCGTGACCCAGTAACGGCGGCTGGCCCCAGAAGGCATGATATCGTCTAAAAAAGCGAACCAGCGTGGCGATTGATGGGTATTCATTAGCTCAATCGGCAAAAGCAGGCTGCAAGCATGCTCATCATCGCGATCCAACCATTCAAGGGCATAGTCGGTGATATAGCCCAAGCGCGCAGGCCCTCGGCGACCTTGCGCTGGATGCTCAATCACCAGCTCAGCGGCATCGTGCCACTGGCCATGATGAAATGCCTGGATGGTTAGCAACATGGGCCACCTTAATTGAGCAGTTAATGACTGAGCAGCTTAATGCTCAATAGTGTAGTTCAAGACACAGTAATGTGCATTTTAATGCTCATAAATATATAAAAACCCAATTATTGAGCAATATAATACTCATTTTAACCAGGAGTAATAATGCCAGCTGATGACCCATCTTTTAACACGATCGAACACGCCATGGCTGAACTCGCCAAGGCCGACACCGATATCGCCCGTGCCCTGCCTCTAGTGGGGGCGCCATCCCCCCGGGAGCGCGATAAAGGCTTTGCGACATTCTTCTCCACCATCGTTAGCCAGCAGCTATCTACCGAAGCGGCTCGCGCGATTATGGGTCGTGTAAATACACTGCTGCCCGAGCTTCACGCCAAGGCAGTGATGGAGGTAGAGGGCCAAGCGCTGCGCGATGCGGGGCTTTCCTGGCGCAAGATCGAGTACGCTAAAGGGCTGGCAGAAGCAGAGTTGGCAGGCACTTTTAGCGCCGAGGGGCTGGAACAGCTAAGCGACGACGAGGCGATTGCCGCGATTACCGAGCTACGTGGCTTTGGCCGTTGGAGTGCCGAGATCTACCTGATGTTCTCGCTGCAACGCCCAGATATTTTCCCCGCCGATGATCTCGCCCTGCGGGTGGCGCTGGGTCGCTTAAAAGGCATGGACGACAAACCCACGCCTAAACAGGCCCGCCAGTTGGTGGAACACTGGGCGCCCTGGCGCAGCGTGGGTTCGCTGTTTCTGTGGCACTACTATCGCGGCGAGCCGCTTTAAATACTAAGCATCCAGACCGCCGAACTTACCGTTCTGGTAGTCCTCGACCGCCTGAACGATCTCTTCACGGGTATTCATTACAAAAGGGCCGTGGGAGTAGACCGGCTCATCGATCACATCGCCATGACCAAACAGCAGCCGCGCATCGCTACTGGCTTCGATATCGAGGCTGTCACCTGTGCGATCTACTTCAATTAGGTGATGCGGCTTGACTGGCTCGCCACCCACCGTGACATCGCCATCCACCACGTAGAGAAACACCTGCCGTCCTGACGCCACGGGCAACTGTTCGTGGCTACCGGCAGGCAACCGTAGCGTTGACATAAACACGCCAGTCAGTGAGTTGATAGGGCCAACGCTACCCTGCCACTCACCAGCGATCAGATTCAGCTCACCGCCACCCGGCAACGCGATAGCGGGAATAGATTCTTGTTGCAGCCCTACGTAGCGCGGCTCGCTCATTTTCAAGTGCGACGGTAGGTTGACCCACAGCTGCAGAATCTCCAACGGGCCACCATCGCGTAGAAACTCCTCTGGCGAAATTTCCGCATGCACAATGCCGCTGCCAGCGGTCATCCACTGAACCCCACCTTTATGGATCACGCTTTGATGCTTGGCGCTGTCCGCATGGGCCAGTGAACCTTCCAGAATAAAAGTGACCGTTTCAAAGCCCCGGTGCGGATGCGGGCCAAAAGGTAGACCCTGATTGTTAGCCGGGTAGGTTTGAGGGCCATGGTGATTAAGAAACAGAAAGGGATCTAGCTGCTCCAAACTAGGCCCCGGTAGCGGCCGACGAGTGGTTAAATCGCCAATATCATCGCGCTTGGCCGGGTGCTGGGCGATTACGCGGCGCACGGTTTGGTTAGTGTTTGCTGGCATAACTTACTCCTTATCAATACTTTCCAGCGTAAAACCTATAGCCGCGGATGAGGAGCGAATAATTTGCCCTGTTTCGTTGAAGGAAATTGTTATTAAAAGTCTCAGCGGTTTCCTCAAAACTCGGTCACCACCGTCACGCCCGCCCCTTCGAACTTATCCATGTTCATTAACGCATCAATCGACTGCTCAAGATTGATTCGTTTGCCGATCAGCTTTTCAGGCGCCAGCTTTCCTGACTCGATCATCGCCAGCATGGCGTCATAACGATGCGCCTGCATGCCGTGGCTACCCAGTATTTCAAGCTCATGGGCAATGACCTTGCTCATGGGAATGGCGGGCGTGCTGTTCTCGGCCAACATCAACCCCACCTGTATATGCTTGCCACGTTTACGCAGATTGCTGATGGAGTTAAAGCAGGTCGTCGGATGCCCTAGCGCATCCAGCGATACGTGAGCGCCTCCCCGGGTTATCTCCGCAACTGCTTCAACCACATTGGCCACCTTGGCGGCATTCACAGTGGCAACGGCGCCCAGTTGACGGGCCAGAGTAAGCGCCTCCTCCGAAATATCGATGGCAACGACGTTGGCACCGATGGCGTTGGCAATCATTACGGCGGATAGACCAACACCTCCGCAACCGTGAATGGCCACCCACTGCCCAGCCGATGTTTGGCCCTGATCGACGACCGCCCGAAAGGAAGTGACAAACCGACAGCCCAGGCTGGCCGCCGTCGCGAAGTCGAGTGTCTCTGGCAGCGCAACCAAGTTCACATCGGCATAGTGAATACTCACATACTCGGCAAATGAGCCCCAGTGAGTGAAGCCGGGCTGAAACTGGCTATCGCACACCTGATGGTTGCCCGAGTGACACTCTGGGCAAGTGCCACAGCCACCCACGAACGGCACCGTGACGCGGTCGCCAAGGCGCCATTGCTTTACATCTTTACCAACGGCTTCGACTACGCCTGCCAGCTCATGGCCCGGCACATGGGGAAGCTGGATATCGGTGTCATGCCCCACCCAGCCATGCCAGTCGCTGCGGCAAACTCCTGTCGCTATCACTTTCACCACAACGCCATGCGGCTCAGGGGTGGGATCAGGTAATTGCTGGACGCGGGGAGGGGCGGAAAATTGCTCAAAAACAACGGCTTTCATAAAGAATTCCTAACCTATATCGGTTTTTACTTTATAAAGTCTTATGCGGATAAGAAGCAAATTATTGGCCGCTAACGCTTAACCGCCCCACGACCTGCAACGATTCATCCATTGGACGCACCACGATCATCTCACCCGAACCAACGCCGCCACCCATCAGTGCGGTGATATTTACCTGGTAGGTAACCAGCAGTAAATTCCCCGACCCCTGCCATGCGGCAATCTGCTCTTGGGCGGTTTGGGTAATTGACGCCTGATCACCGCGACCGCGAAAGAACGAATCCAGCCAGGGGGGTGGCGCATGAGAATCACCAAGCCGCCTTCTTGGAGTGCTTGCCAAGTGGCGTCGTTTGCTTGGACGCTGAGTGGCAATGCACCCAGCAAAGCGAGCAGTAGCGTTAAGGTGAGGCGGCGTAGGGTGGGCATGGGGAGAGTTCTCCATCGATGGCTAACAAGAACTACTCTTACTCAAGTTCACCGGTTGTCTGCACAAAGGTTTGATGTCACCAACTTGCGCAATATGCGCCAGTTTTACCAGAGCTTTCCAATTCGCGACGCAGTGCGTCTCGGATTGAGCTGGATACATCATTTCAAAGTTGTGTTTAAAGCTAATCAAGAAAGCCAACCTCCAAAAGTAGGCTTAGCTAAGCACACCCTATTTCATTAGTATGGGTTTTGATGAAGCATTCGCGACAAAGCCAATTTGCAAAACGTGGAGAGTAAATCTAATGACAACACCCTATCCACCCAGCAACTTTGGCTTTTTAGCAGAGCATGACGCGCTATTTGTGGAACTAACGGCCTCCGCCGAACGCGCCTTTGCTAGCGACCCCAACACCACATTGATTAAGTTGCGCCAGTTGGGGGAAGCGCTCGCCCAGCATATGGCGGCGATGTCCGGGGTAGAGTTTGACGAGCAAACCAGCCAAGCCGACCTGCTCTACCGTTTAAATCGCGAGCTACGCCTTGAACCTCAGGTCAAAGAGCTATTTCACACCCTGCGTATCGAGGGAAACAGAGCCACCCATCAGTTTCGCACCCGCCATAAAGAAGCCATGGATGGCCTGAAGCTGGCTCGTGAACTGGCCATCTGGTTTCACCGCTCGTTTGGCACCGCAGGTACCACCTTCAAACCTGGCCCGTTTGTACCGCCCGCCGACCCCAGCGCACAGTCGCGCCAGCTTCAGGCCGATATCGAAAAGCTCCGCCACGAGCTTCAACACGCCAACAAGGCACTGGACAGTAGCCAGCAGCTTAGCCAGTTGGTCGAACAAGAGAAGCAGGAGTTTGAGGCGCTGGCCTTGGCCATGGATGAAGAGTCCCGCGCCCTGGCCAAACAGGCGCAAAGCCACGAACAGGCACTCGCCCAGCAGCAACAGGCTTACGAAGCCAAAATCCGCGCCCTGCAAACACAACTCACCGCACAAGGCGAAAACAGCGTTAATCAGCAGCGCCAGCAGGTAGCCAGTAACACCAAAGCCGCCAGCGACACATTAGTACTGAGTGAAGAGCTAACACGCATACTGATCGATCAGCAGCTCAATGAAGCAGGCTGGGAAGCCGATAGCCAAGAGATGACCTATCAAAAAGGCGCTCGCCCCGAGAAAGGTACCTACCGCGCCATTGCTGAATGGCCCACTCAGCCAGCACATCAAACCAACGGCCAAAAGGAACGAGCAGACTATGTACTGTTTTGCGGCTTAACGCCAATTGCCGTTGTCGAGGCTAAAAAAGAGAACACCAATGTAGCGGGCAAGATTGATCAATCCGAGCGCTACAGCAAAGGCCTAAGCGTTGAGCCACCGCTGGTCGGTGCCTGGGAGCTTGCCGGGCGAACCATTGCATGGCCCGCTGATGAAGAAGGACACTTTAAAGTACCTTTCGTGTACTCCTGCAACGGACGTCCCTATCTGCCACAGCTTGCTGAGCAGTCGGGCACCTGGTTTCGAGATACACGAGAACCCAGCAACACCCGCCGCGCCCTGCCCCGTTTTCATACCCCCGGCGGCCTGCTAAACCTGCTCGAACGCGATAGGGAAAACGCCGACAAGCTGCTCAAACAAGAGCCTTTCGGTTACCTGCGGCTCAGGGAGTACCAGCAAAAGGCGATTCTGGCGACGGAACACGCGTTGGCCCACGGCACCCGCGCGGCCCTGCTGGCCATGGCCACGGGTACCGGTAAAACCCGCACCATTATTGGTCTTATATATCGGTTTTTAAAAACCGAACGCTTTCATCGCATCCTGTTTCTGGTCGATCGTACCGCCCTTGGTGATCAAGCGATTGATGCCTTCAACGAAGCCCCGCTGGAGCAGAACCAAACCCTGAGTAAGATCTACAACGTGGCAGAACTGGGCGATATGGCAGCAGAAGCGGAAACCCGCGTGCAGGTCGCCACCGTGCAAGCCATGGTGAAGCGCATTTTTATGAGCGACCAGCCGCCGCCGATTGATCAATTCGACTGCATCATTATCGACGAAGCCCACCGCGGCTACACGCTGGATCAGGAGATGACTGAAGGCGAGCTGGCCACCCGCGACGCTAGCCAGTACCTCTCCAGCTACCGCCGGGTGCTCGACTACTTTGATGCGGTTAAAATCGCGCTCACCGCCACCCCGGCCAAGCACACCAGCGAGATTTTTGGTAAGCCGGTGTACACCTACTCCTACCGGGAAGCAGTGGCGGACGACTGGCTGATCGACCACGAGCCGCCCGTCCGCTATGAAACCCTGCTGACCCAAGAAGGCATCCTGTTTGAGAAAGGTAAGCCCATCGAGGTAATCAACACCCAAACCGGCGAAGTCGATACCACTGAACTTGAAGACGAGCTGCGCTTTGACGTCGACGCCTTCAATCGCCAGGTCATCAACGAAAATTTCAACCGAGTGATCTGCGAGCAACTGGCCGAAGAGCTAGACCCGTTTGGCGACGAAAAAACGCTGATTTTCTGCGCCACCGACCTTCATGCTGACATGGTCAAACGCCTGCTGGATGACGCCTTCAAAGCGCTCTATAACGGCAGCTACAACCAGGCAGCGGTGGCTAAAATCACCGGCAAAAGCGACAAGGTGGACCAACTAATCCGCCGCTATAAAAACGAGCGCTACCCCAATATCGCGATTACCGTGGATCTACTCACCACCGGTATCGACGTGCCAAAAATCTGCCACTTGGTATTTATGCGCCAGGTGCGCTCGCGAATTCTTTTTGAACAGATGATTGGCCGTGCCACCCGCCGCTGCGATGAGATCGGCAAGACCGTCTTTACCATCTACGACCCGGTGGATATCTACGCCGCACTGGCGGAGGTCAACACCATGAAGCCGCTGGTGCGAGACCCCAATATCAGCCTTGAACAGTTGGTAGATGAGCTGACCGATGAGCACCAGCTGGAAAACGCCCTGAATAGCCCCGGTGAACAGCAGGGCGAAAGCCAAGCCGATGTCGTGTTAAGCCAGCTCAGTCAAAAAGTCATGCGTGTACTGCGTAAGGCCGATAACAAAGCGGAGAATAGACCCGCTCTAAAACAAAAGCTTGATGACTTACAAAACCTGTGGGGCGTGGAGCCCAACAAGCTCCATGAACATTTACATAAGCTGGGCCCAAGGCAGGCATCCGCATTTCTTCGCCAGCATAGCGGCTTGATACACCAGCTAGCAGAGGTGAAGCACCTGGTGGGCAGCGAACGTATGCCGGTGATTTCCGACCACGACGATGAGATTCGCGAACGTAGCCAAAGCTACGGCGTTCACAAACGCCCAGAAGATTACCTGGATAGCTTCAATACGTTCATCAAAGAGCAGATCAACCAATCCGCCGCCCTAGCCGTGGTGGTCAACCAACCTCGCGACCTAACCCGCCAACAGTTGAAAGACGTGAAAGTACTGCTGGATAACCACGGCTACTCGGAAGCCAACCTGCAAAGTGCCGTGCGCAACCACACTAACCAGGATATTGCCGCCAGCATCATCGGCCACATTCGCCGCGCTGCCCTCGGCGAGCCGTTAAAACCGTTTGAACAGCGCGTGGCCGATGCCATGGATCGCCTCTATACACAGCACGACTGGACGCCCAACCAGCGCAAGTGGCTAGGAAAGCTGGCCAAGCAGCTCACCAAAGAAGTGATTCTCGACCGGGACACCGTCAACCAGCTCCCCGCCTTCCAAGGCGGCGCAAAGCAGCTGGATAAAGTGTTGGGGGAGCAGTTGGATAGCGTGTTAGCAGAGCTAAATGAGGCGATGTGGCCGCCCAAAAGTGCATGATGGATCAATGTCGATCTTTTAGCATTTTTGGCATAGCGCCTTTAACGACTAGCCATCATATGTATAGAAAACCGGCTTTTCTTAACATGTGCTCTGTAACGTGCAAAGATTTCGGCCTTTTCTATACATGTCAGCGCTTCAATCGCTTTTTATCGTCCTAGGAACCCCATGACCCACAACGACATCGTTCAAAAACTCTGGAATCTGTGTGACGTACTGCGCGATGACGGCATTAACTACTCCGACTACGTGACCGAGCTGGTGTTACTGCTGTTTATCAAGATGGTGCATGAGAACACCGAAGCGGGCATTCTGAAAAAGCACCCGCTGCCCGAAGGCTGCCGCTGGACAGACCTTAACAACAAATCCGGCATTAACCTGCTGGACGACTACAAGCGCATTCTGCTCAGTCTCTCCAGCGGCCGCGATGGCACCGGCCGATTGATTCATACCGGCCCGCTGATCAGCGCCGTTTACGCCGATGCGCAAACGCGCTTGCGGGAGCCTCGCCACTTAGAGCAAATGATCAAAACCCTGGATCAGATCGACTGGTTCAGCGCGCAACAAGATGGCCTGGGCGACTTGTATGAAGGCCTGCTGGAAAAGAACGCCAGCGAAACCAAATCCGGCGCGGGCCAGTACTTCACGCCACGAGCTCTGATCAACAGCATGGTACGCTGCCTAAAGCCCCAGCCCGGTGAGCTTATTCAAGACCCAGCGGCGGGTACGGCGGGCTTTTTAACCGCCGCAGACCAGTACATCAAAGAGAACACTGACGACCTCGCTGACCTGGACGCCCAGCAGCAGCTGTTTCAGCAAAACAACGCCTTTGTAGGCATTGAACTGGTGCCCGGAACTCGCCGCTTGGCACTAATGAACTGCTTGCTACACGGCATGGAAGGCGATGACGAAGGCGTGGTGCGTTTGGGCAACTCCCTGGGCCAAGCGGGCGCAAGCCTCGCCAAAGCCGATGTGATACTGGCCAACCCGCCCTTCGGTACTAGCAAAGGCGGCGATGCCAGCATTACCCGCGATGACCTCACCTTTCAAACCAGCAATAAGCAACTGGCCTTTCTGCAGCATATTTATCGCAACCTGAAACCCGGTGGCCGCGCCGCGGTAGTACTGCCGGATAACGTGCTGTTCGAGGCCGGTGTGGGGGCGGACGTGCGTCGCGATCTGATGAATAAATGCAACCTGCACACCATTCTGCGCTTGCCCACAGGCATTTTTTACGCCCAGGGCGTCAAGACCAATGTGCTGTTCTTTACCAAAGGCAGCACGGCAGACAAGCTCCAGGAAGAGAGCTGCACTGAAAATGTGTGGGTCTACGATCTGCGCACCAATATGCCCAACTTTGGCAAGCGCACCCCCTTTGACGAGAAGCACCTAATGCCATTCGAAACCGTTTTCGGTGAAGAGCCCAACGGTCAAAGTAAACGCCAAGAGGGCGAGTGGTCTTTTAATGCCGAAGAGATCAAAGTTGATATAAGTTCAACGGATGAAAATCAGAATATAGACGATGATCGTCTAGCCAAATCCCGCTGGCGCTGTTTCAACCGTGCGTGGATTGCCGAACACAAGGGCGATTCGCTGGATATCAGTTGGCTAAAAGATAGTGACAGTGTGGATGCTGATAACCTACCGCAACCCAGCGTGCTGGCTAGTGCCGCAATGAACGAGCTAGTGCAGGCACTCGGTGAGCTGGATAGCTTGATGCGGGAATTAGGAGCAGAAGATGAAGCTGATGGTCAGCGGGAATTGTTGAATGACTTTTTTAGTAGGGGGCTGTAATGGAGAGTGCAGCTGCAAAATGTTGGCAACACACGACTCTCGGTTCAGTGATTGAACTAAGGAAGGTCTGAATAACTGCCGATATTCATCAACGCTTACTTGAGCCTACAAAAAATCGAAAATTTAGACACTCTTCTCCCTTTCTTTGTGTATTTTTGCTCCTTTCCCGCTCATTGAGCGGGAAAGGAGCGCAATCGCCCTATTCCCATAGGTATTTCTCACTGATCAGCAGGTTGCTGAACGCCGCCAGCAAGTGCAGGCGCTGAGTGTTTTTGGCCAGTCCACGATAGCGAGCCTTGCCATAACCAAAAACTTGTTTGATGTACCGAAAGGGGTGCTCCACCTTGGCACGGATACTGGCTTTGATGTTTTCGACTTTCTGTCGCCTGGCATCTAGCTTCTTGCGGGTGCCAGGCCGTTTGGCAATATACCAAGAGATATCGTTGCGGTGCTTGTGCTCGTCGCGTTTTTGAATACCCAGGTAACCGGCATCACCGAAGACGCGTTGCTCTTCACCGTGAAGGAGCTTATCGGCAGGCACAATGTCATGGACATTGGCAGCCGTGGTCTCGATGCTGTGAATCAACCCAAGCTTATCGTCGACACCTATATGCATTTTCATGCCAAAGTGCCAAGAGCTACCTTTTTTAGTCTGGTGCATTTCCGGATCGCGCTCGCCTTTTTTGTTTTTGGTGGAACTAGGCGCAGAGATGATAGTGGCATCGACAATGCTCCCTTCGCGCAGCATCAGGCCATTTTTCTCTAGGTGGTTGTTCACTTCCTGGAACAGCACCTTGCCAAGGCCGTGGTGTTCCAGAAAATGGCGAAACTTGAGAATCGTGGTTTCGTCCGGCAATCGGTCTAGTTTCAAACCGGCGAATTGGCGCATGGACTCGATCTCGTAGAGGGCGTCTTCCATGGCCGGATCGCTCAAGTTGTAAAACAACTGCATGCAATGGACGCGGAGCATGGCAGACAACGGATACGGAGGCCGCCCGCTCTCGCCCTTGGGGTAATAACGGACTACCTTCTTCTCCAGCTGCGTCCAGGGGATCAGCTTGTCCATCCGCTCCAGAAAGAGTTCGCGGCGGGTCTTTCTCTTCTTGTTCTGGTACTCGGCTTCGGAGAAGGTGATTTGATCCATGGCAGCACTGAATCCTATGCAGTTGACGATAGCCGTATTATCACTGATGGCAGTGACTTTTTCAGAGCTTCCCTAAACTATGGAAAGCCCTTACCAGCCAAAGTAAGGGATGGGGCTATGTTCCCTGTTTTTGGTTCAAATGGAGAAGTAGGCAAACATAGTTTTCCATTAGTAGAAAAGCCTGGACTTATCATTGGAAGAAAAGGGTCTTTCGGCGAAGTGCATATCTCAAAAGAGCCCTTTTTTCCTATTGACACTACTTATTATGTTGATAGTTTTCATGGGCAACCCATACGTTATTGGCTTTATCAGCTTCGTTATTTACCTTTAAAGCAACTAAATAGAGCAACTGCTATTCCTGGTCTAAATAGAGAGGACGCTTATTCTCAAGTTATCGCGCTCCCTGCCCTCGCCGAGCAAAAAGTTATCGCCCAAAAGCTCGACACTCTACTGGCTCAGGTCGAAAAAACCAAAGCCCACCTTGAGCGCATCACTCAAATTCTCAAATGCTTCCGTCAATCAGTGCTGTCCGAAGCGGTGGCAGGACGGTTAACGGAGGAGTGGAGGAAGGAAAATTTTCCTAAACTATCTTCAGAGGAATTCAACAAAGAGATAAAACAGTATCGTTTTGAAAAATGGATATATGAACAAGAAGAAAAGTTTGAAGCCAAAGGCAAACGACCTGTAAATAAAACTTGGAAAGAAAAATATACCGAAGCTAAAATTGATGAAAAAATTGTGCGAAGGGAACTACCACAGGGCTGGATTTATCAACCTTTAGACGGTCTTATTTATATTTCAGCCCGAGTCGGTTGGAAAGGATTAAAGGCTTCCGAATACACAAATGATGGTCCGCTTTTTTTGAGCGTTCATTCATTAAACTATGGAAGAACTGTAGAATTATCAGAAGCCTTCCATATTTCTCATGAACGATACAATGAAAGCCCAGAAATAATTCTTAAAAATGATGATATATTACTTTGCAAAGACGGAGCAGGAATAGGAAAAATAGGCATAGTTAAAGACTTAGACCATCCCGCGACTATCAATTCATCACTGCTGCTCATTAGGCCGGGGAAATACTTCGTTCCTGAGTATTTGTATTTCTTTCTTGCCGGTCCATCAATGCAGAGGATCGTTCAAGAACGCATGACAGGATCGGCCGTTCCTCATTTGTTTCAGCGTGATGTCAAAGAATTTGTTTTGGAAATCCCGCCTCTTGAAGAACAAACTGAAATTGTGAAGCGCGTCGAAGAACTTTTTGCTTTTGCAGATAACATCGACCAAAAAGCCAATACTGCTTTAGGTCGGGTCAATAACCTTACGCACACGATACTGGCTAAAGCCTTTAGAGGTGAACTCACCGCTGAATGGCGTACCGAAAACCTAGATTTAATCAGTGGGGTTAATAGCGCAGAAGCCTTACTGGCCAAAATAAAAGCCGAACGTGAGACCTTAAAAAAACAACCTAAACCCAAGCGCAACGTAAGGGGAAAAAGGATAGGTAGCAGTATGAGCAAGCAAATCATCAAGGTGACTGAAGCGTTAAAGCAAGCAGGTACCTCCCTTAGTGGGCAACAGCTATTAGAGGCCGCTGGTTACCCCAGCGATAGTAACATCGAAGAGCTTGAAAAATTCTTTCTGGATATCCGTGAGGCTCTAAGTCGCGATAAATCTATCGTAAAAATTGAGCGCAGTGAAGATGGGCAGGACTGGTTTTCCTTGGCAGAAGCAGATACCAATGAATAAAGCACAACGCTAATAAGGGCAACCCATGAAAGTCGATAAACTACATGTTCGCTCACGCTTTAAGAACCTTGAAAACGTCATGGTGGATTTTGATAAAGACCACCTGATGACCGTAGTCGTTGGTCGTAACGGTTCTGGTAAATCAAATGTTCTGGAAGCGCTGGTGGTCATATTCCGCAATCTCGATTTAGGAGAAGCGCCGCCATTTTCTTATGAGTTAGTTTATCGTCTTGGCGAAGCCCACAAGTTACACCAGCCCAGTCATCGTTGGTTGGAAGTCACAGTTGATGCCGACCCGACTCGTGGCACATTAGCGAAGCAATACGAAGTTACTGTAAAAGATTTATTAGACGAACAACCTACTGATCTTCTTAAAGAAAATCCTGTGGGCAAAGCGGTACCTTTTTCAAAGATAAAACGTGATAAAACCGGTAAAGCGGCTTACTTACCCAACTATGTATTTGCCTACTATTCCGGGCCCAGCGATCGATTAGAAAACCACTTCAAAAAACACCGTACGGATTTCTATCGTCGCTTGTTGAAAGATGAGCTGGATTTAAAAGGTGATATTCGCTCACTATTCTACGCCAAACCCCACCATAGCCAATTCGTATTGTTGGCATTTTTCTTGTCAGAAAAAGACAATGCAGAAAAAGCCTTCCTACTTGAGCACTTAGGCATCCAAGGCTTGGACAGCATTCACTTTGTGATGCGTCAACCTGGTTGGGCCAAGAAAAGAGGGGAACTTTTCTGGGGCGCTCGTGGTGTTGTACGTCGTTTTTTAGACGAATTAATAAAGTATACTTTATCGCCAGTAAAAATAACGCGACAAGAAGACACATCATTAACTGGAAGCAATATCCGCAACGAGTTTTTGCATTTATTTTTACCGGACGTGAGTGCCTTACGTGATTTCGCGCGAGATCTCAGCGCAGATGAATTGTTCAAAATGCTGGAAAGTACGCTGCTTTCTGAAATTATTTCCGAAGTAAGCATTAGGGTTAAAGTTTCTAGTAGTGAAGAGCCTCTCACCTTCCGCGAACTCAGTGAAGGTGAACAACAATTACTTACAGTACTCGGCCTACTCAAATTTACCGGCGGTAAAGACTCATTATTTTTGCTAGATGAGCCCGACACTCACTTGAATCCCTCATGGGCGGTTAAGTACCTAAAATTCCTGCGCGAGTTCGTCCCCAATCATGAAACTAGCCATTTGCTAATGGTCACCCATCACCCACTGGCTATTGCGGAATTGCAAAGAGAACAGGTTCAAGTAATGAAAAGGGACGAAGAGTTTCAAGTTCATGCGTATATGCCAGAAGAAAGTCCACGCGGAATGGGTATAAACCTCATATTGCGTAGCGATATGTTTGGTCTTAAAACAACACTTGATGAAGATACTAATCAAAAGCTTGCTAATAGAAATGCATTGGCTGCAAAAGAAACGCTTTCTAAAGAAAAATTTATTCGTGAAGAAGGCAAACCACCTGAAGATGATGAGCAATATCTTACTAGGCTTAATTTTGAGCTTGAGAAGTTAGGCTTCAACTTGGCGACGGATGACCCTGATTACCTTGAATATCTTCACGAGAAATATCATGGTGTAAAAGAAGGAATTCACTGATGCGCTGGATATGCAAGGATGACATCGAAGAGTGCTTAAAACAGGCTTGGCGTGAGATGGCTGAGCAAGCAAAAGTTGAGCTTATTGATGCGCCAGATAATGAGGCACGAAAGGCTATCTTGAGGAAAGCCACATCCTCCAATATTTGGCGTGAATTCTACAAATTATTACCTGAACATTTAAAGAAGAAATGCTGGTATTGCGAAGCCGAAGAAATAAGATCCGACATGCCAGTCGATCATTTTAGACCAAAAAACAAGATCAAAGAGGAGGCAGAGCACGATGGCTACTGGTGGCTAGCGTTTGACTGGGATAATTATCGATGCGCATGTACTTTCTGCAATAGCCGTAGAGTATTTGATGAAACTCAAGGGGGTAAAGCATGCCATTTTCCGATTAATAACCCAGAGCAACGAGCATTCACCCCTGATGATCACGACAAACTTTGTAATGAACGCCCTAACTTTCTTGATCCGTTTAATATTGATGACGAAAAGCTACTCTGGTTTGATAATGATGGAATTCCTACTCCCAAACCAGAGGCAACCGCGGAACAAAAAACAAAAGTCGAGAATTCAATCGAAATATTCCACTTGCATGAAGCCCGTATAGCCAGAGCAAGAAATAAAGTACGCATAGAGATCGAGAATCAGGTCAGAAAAATAAAGAATAACGACAATATTCCGGGTGCGAAAGCGAAACTCCGGCGAATGGTACGGGATACTGAAAAGCTATCTCGCGCAGCTGTTATCTACTTGCGTGCGCACCGAGAACTCCCAGAAGTGAAGGATATACTTAATTTAGACTGATTAAAGACATATGCATCAATTCAAGAATGCTTACGCTGTTTTTAAAAAGTTGATTACTTAAGAAAGCTTATATTCAGACCAAGCTGGTGCCGCCGAGTGGGCATCCAGCAAACCAAACTTGCTCAACGTTGCCCTGACATG
This sequence comes from Halomonas sp. PA16-9, assembly GCF_009728585.1. Lineage (NCBI taxonomy): Bacteria > Pseudomonadati > Pseudomonadota > Gammaproteobacteria > Oceanospirillales > Halomonadaceae > Halomonas > Halomonas sp. PA16-9. The sequence goes on from NZ_CP040451.1 coordinate 3,437,698, forward strand.
GACCAAAAAACGCGTGTACGTAGTGGACAGCACCGATTTTTGGGCAGGCAAGAAGTACTTTTCTGATACCGAGGAACTGCTTGCCCAAGAAAAAGCATAAACACTCTGAGCGTTAATCTATTGGGTGCTATGCACGGTACTGCTAGACTCAGTTTCACAATGACTCGATCCACTAAGATAGATACATAGGAAAGCCTCGTATGGCCAAGGCAAATATCAACACCCAGATGCTGACCTGGGCGCGCGAGCGCTCCGGCATCCCGGTGCATGAATTTGCACACAAGTGCGGGGTGAACGAAGAAAAACTGCTGGCTTGGGAAGCGGGTGAACAACCCATCACCTTCCGTCAGGCGATGCAGTTTGCCGAAAAAGCCTACGTCCCTTTTGGGTACCTGTTTCTCACAGAGCCTCCCGAAGAAGTGCTGCCCATTCCTGACCTTAGAACGCTGGAAGGTCAAGGCGTCACACGCCCAAGCGCTGAACTTCTTGACCTGATCAAACTGATGCTTCAGCGCCAGGAGTGGTACCGGGACTATTTAAAGCAGCACTTTACTGAGCCCAACCCGCATGTTGGCCGCTTTTCTGCTAATCCCTCTGTCGATGAAATCGTCGCCGACATGCGCTCCCAGTTAGGCGTTGGGGATCACCCTAAGCGTGGCAGATGGGATGACTATTACCGCGATTTGACCCAGCGAATCGAAGCACTGGGCATCCTGGTGATGCGCCAAGGCAACCTTGGACATCACACACGTCCTTTGCGCGTTGAGGAGTTTCGCGGGTTTGCCATTGTGGATGACTATGCACCTATCATTTTCGTCAATCATGGCGATGCGCTAGGTGCGCGCTTATTCACCCTGATCCATGAGCTTTGTCATGTTTGGATTGGGCAATCTGGCATTTCCGACGGAAACGCTAATACGCACCGCCAACAAGAAGTGCTTTGTAATGCCGTCGCGGCAGAGTTTTTAGTACCAGAACAAGAATTCAGCTCTCTTTGGCAACACGATTTAGCGCACTGGCAAGATAACTTACCCACGTTGGAAGCCCACTTTCACGTCAGCACCTGGACATTGGCGCGCCGTGCGCTGACGCTCAGTTTTATCACTCAAGCGCAATACGGCCATTATATTGCTGAACAGCAGGCGCTTTATAAAATGCGTGAGCGTAGTGGTACACCTACGTATTTCCAGACTAAAAAATCCCAAATCAGCCAATCATTTTCTAGGGCGGTCGTCAGTGAAGCGCTTAGCGGTCAGTTGATGTTACGCGAAGCTAGTGCCCTGCTAGGCGGAGTCAAACCGAATAAAATAGAGCGCTTCGCTAAGGAGCTGGGCATTTGAGATATTTACTGGACGCAAATACCTATATAGAAGCGAAAAACCAGTACTACGGAATGGATATTTGCCCCGCTTTCTGGGACTGGCTGGATAAGCAGTTTGCGCTAGGTACCATAGCCAGTGTCGATATGATTGGCCGCGAGCTTAAAGAAGGTAACGATCAGCTGGCCAGCTGGGTTCGAGAACGGCCAGACCACTTTATCAGCAACGACGATGAACTAACTCAGGCTCTATTTGCTGACATCGTACAGTTCGTTATGGAAGGCGACTATAACCCCGGCAATCGCGACAACTTCCTGGCAAAAGCAGACCCGTGGATTATTGCCAAAGCTAAAGCCATTGGCGCCAGCGTGGTGACTCATGAAGCTGTCGCGGCCGTTAATACGCGAAAAGTTAAAGTCCCTAATATCTGTCAGCAATTCGAAGTACCCTGCCTCAACACTTTCCGTTTTCTGCGGGAATTAGAAGCTCGGTTTGTTCTTGGTCAATGAGCCCAGTTCAAACGGTTTAAACATTACCCCATTCACTGCAATAAGTGCCGTGAATAGCTACTTTACTAAACTGCCTCACTCAATATTCTGAATCTGTTCCCGCATCTGCTCGATCAACACCTTCAACTCCACCGCGCAGCGGGTTGTCTCAGCCACTACCGATTTTGACGAGAGCGTGTTGGCTTCGCGGTTGAGTTCCTGCATTAGGAAGTCCAAACGGCGGCCTTTGGGGCCTTTCTGGGCGAGCTGGTGGCTCACTTCTTCGATATGCGCGGTCAGGCGGTCTAGCTCTTCATCCACATCAGCTTTTTGCGCCACCAGCACCAATTCGGCTTCCAGGCGCTGGGGGTCGAGTTCGGTTTTGGCGACTTCCAGGCGTTCCAGCAGTTGGGCGCGTTGGCGCTCCAGAATCTGCGGTAGCAGGCTGCGCACGGTGGCGACCTGCTCACTTACCGCAGTCAGGCGGGTGGTGATCATCTCGGTGAGCTTTTCACCTTCACGGGCACGGGCGTCAATCAGCTCATCCAGCGCTTGGTCAAACAGCGCTTTGGCGGCGGCCTTGATGGCGTCTTGGTCAAGGTGCTGGGTTTCCATCACGCCGGGCTGGTTGAGTAGCGCAAGTGTGGTGGGCGGCACGGCGCTGGGCACTTGCTGCTGAATGGCGGTTAGCGCATCAGCAATGGCGGCTAAGCGGGCGCTGTTAACAGCGGGGGCTTGGGCGGTTTCGGCGCTCTCAAAGCGAACACTGCATTCGACTTTGCCACGGGCTAAACGGGTGCGCAGCGCTTCACGCAGCACTGGCTCTAGGTCACGCAGGCTTTCATGCAGGCGGAAGTGAGGCTCTAAATAGCGCTGGTTCACCGAGCGAATTTCCACCTGCAGCGTGCCAAACGGGGCAGCCTGCTCGGTGCGGGCAAAGGCGGTCATGCTGTGTACGCGGCTGGAAGTGGCCATGTTTCATCCTGGTAGTGAATAACGGTGTATAAAGCATTGCCAACAGTCGTGTCTCAATGGCTAGCCTATTCATTCGATTCAGTAAATGCTGTGCGAAAGAGCGTATCAAACACCCATTATTTCTGGCTGAACCTCTATGAGCAGACGGGAATCCCGCGGTGGTGTATCAATCAGCTCGAAGACGCGGTCGATCATCTCGATCACATTTTGCCGAACCATCATCAAACGCGGATGAAAGGCAGCGGCAAGAGGATCCCAGTCAAAACAACCAAAAATAATGTCATCTAGATAATAGCCATTTAGCTGTAACCCACGAACGATGCCCTCAAGAGAAATCGTGGAGTTGACGAACATAGCGCTGGGCAGAGTAGACCGGTTACGCATGTATGTTGCCAACGCAGCCTGGGCCTTATCGGCAGCATAATCGCAGGGGAGGATATTCTCTTCCGCCGTCGCCAGCCCCACCTCCTCTCTCGCTTGCTTGAAGCCGGCAATACGCTCGCGGGTATTGTGATCCTCATCACGGCCGCCAATAAATAGCACAGGGTCATCACTGCGCTTCTCTTCAGCAAGGCGGTTGAGGATGGCATGGGTAAGCTGTCGCGCGCCATCACGGTTATTGGAAATCACCGACGGTGCCTTACTGCCAGGAAGGTCGAGATTAATGCTTTGCACGCCGCTCTCTGCACACATCTGTGCAATCGTATCCGGATCCGTTGCGCCGGTGCATACCAGGCACTCGACACGGTAAGCCAGCATCATACGGGCTGCTTCGCACTCTTGCTTGGGATCTCGATTCGTACACGAAACAATCGCAAACAGCCCCCGTCGACGTGCTTCTGATTCGAAGTGTTGGGCTATCGAACTGAAATAGCGGTTGTCGTACAGCGGCAGGATCATGCCGATGATACCTGAGCGTTCGCGCCGCAAGGCACGGGCCTGCATGTTGGCCGAGTAGCCTTCCGACTGGGCGAGCGAAAGAATTTTGCTGGCAAGTTTCTTACTGATGCGACGGCGCTGCCAAGTGCCGTTGAGCACGGCACTGACGGTACTGGGCGATGTTTCTGCCAACCTCGCCAGGTCGTAAATAGTCAGCCGCTTGGATGAAGAGTCGCTAACCACGTGGCAGCTCCTTGCGATTAGATAAAAGTAGCATTGACGTGATGATGCAATAGATCAATCCTACGCTATGCACAACCGATTGTGCATTCTCGACTAAATGACAATAACGATAGCGATGATGCATCGCTTAGGTACCACTCAACGTATCCAGCACTGTGTAAAGCTCCTATGCATTGTGAGGCTCGGAAGCGTCTGCGCCATTTCATTTGACCATGGCGCAACGTACAGCAGCACTATTAAAGCGCTTCAATGCACTCTATTCCACTGACTGGGTCAGCCAACAGCAAGCAGGAAATCACAATGAAATACAAAGCACTTCTTACCGCAGCTACGCTAACAGGCATTATCGGCAGCACCAGCGCAATGGCTCAGGAGTCTCCTACTATTGCCGTGGTCGCCAAGGTGGGTGGCATCCCCTGGTTCAATGCCATGGAAATGGGCATCGAACAAATGGGTGAAGAGCTTGGAGTAGAAGCCTATATGGTAGGCCCCACCAGCGCTGACCCCGCCCTGCAGGTACGTGCGATAGAGGATCTGATCAGCCGTGGCGTTGATGTCATTGGTGTTGTCCCGAATGATCGCGAGGTTCTTGAGCCGGTATTGGAACGAGCACGTGATCAGGGAATTATCGTACTGACCCATGAAAGCCCCGAATCGGTCAACATCGACTACGACTTTGAAATGATTTCAGCGCAGCAGTTAGGTGAAGAGCACGCCAAGCTATTGGCTGACAACACCGGCTGCGAAGGCTCTTATGCCGTTTACGTTGGCGGCCTCAGCGTGCCCGCTCACAACGCCTGGGCAGATGCTGCCGTGAGCTGGCTCGATGATAACTGCTCGGGTTTGACCCAGGCCGCTGATCGTTTCGGCGTTGCCGAAAGCGTCGATGACAGCCGCAACACCACCCTGGACTTGCTGCGTGCCCACGAAGACTTGGCCGGTATCATGTCGTTTGGTAGCCAGGGAACCATCGGCGCTGCTCGGGCCGTGAAAGAGCGGGGGCTGGAAGGGGATGTTGCCGTTATGGGCCTGTTCTCTCCTGGCCAGGGGCGCCGCCTGGTGCACGAAGGTGTAATTACCGGTGGTTTCCAGTGGAGCCCTCTAGACGCAGGCAAAGCGTTCGTTGCCCTGGGTGAGATGCTCTATAACGGCGAAGAGATTACCGATGGCGCCGAATTGCCGGTACTGGGTGAAATTACCCTGGACGGCAAAACGATCTTTGCCTCACAGCCACTCAAGCTGAGCAAAGATACCGTGGATGAGCTGGCAGAGCTCGGCCTGTAAGACTGCGCTTATTGATCGTGTAAAGGCTGCCGCGCTCCTGAAGAGCGCGGCAGTGATGTTGAGAGAGGAGCCTCCAATGGGCGATATCGCGATTCGAGCGCGTCACGTTAGCAAGATTTTCGGTCAAAGCCGGGTGCTCGATGATGTCGAATTCGAACTTCGCCGGGGTGAGGTGCTTTGCCTTGCAGGTGAAAACGGTTGTGGCAAAAGCACGCTCATTAAAATTATTAACGGCGTATACACGCCTGAAGAGGGGGTAGAGTTTTCGTTTGGCGATGAAACGCTCTCTGCCATTAGCCCGATAGAGGCGCGCAGCCGGGGCATCCATGTGATCTGGCAAGACCTCGCGCTGTTCCCGCACCTGACCGTCGCGGAAAATATCGTCTTCGATGACTACGTTGCCAAGCCTTGGCGGCCTATTTCCTATAAAGATGCGCTGACGCAATCACGCGAGATCATTCAGCAGTTTGGCCTCGACCTGGATCCGATGGCCCGTGTTGAAGACCTTTCGATTGCCCATCGCCAACTCGTTGCTATTTGCCGGGTGCTGCGTGCAGGGGCCAGTATCATTTTTATGGATGAGCCCACCGCCTCGCTTACCTATAAAGAGGTGCACACACTGCTGGGCATTACCCGCTCACTGGCGGCGAAAGGTATTTCCATTGTCTTGGTCAGCCACCGGCTGGTGGAAGTGTTGGAGGTGTGCCAACGCGTCACCGTGCTCCGCAACGGGAAGTTGGTCGGCACCTACCCCACCGAGGGGATGACCCAGGCACGACTTTCAACCCTGATGACCGGGCTGGAACTTGAGTTTACCCCTCGTGCTGAAATGCACAAAGGCGCCCCGGTACTGGAGCTTAAAAACTTAAGCCGTGAAGGGGAATTTGAAAATGTCTCTTTCACCCTGCATCGCGGTGAAATTCTTGGCCTGACGGGTTTGCTGGGCGCAGGGCGTACCGAAATAGCCCACACGATTTTTGGGATGACCCAGCCCACTTCAGGGCAACTGCTAAAAGAGGGTCAACCGCTGGCGCTGCGTTCCAACCGCGATGCCGTGCGCCATCGCATTGCCTATCTCTCTGAAGACCGACTCAATCTTGGCTTGGTGCAAAACCAGTCCATCAATATGAATACCGCAGTGACAGTACTACCAAGGCTGGAAAAACCGCGCTTTTTCTCTCCCCTCAGCGCATCAAGGCACTGACCGCCCACTGGATTGAGCAGCTTAAAACCAAGGTGAGTGATGCCGAGCTTGCGGTCTCCTCATTATCCGGTGGTAACCAGCAACGCATTGCACTCGCCAAATGGCTAGCCACTGAACCCGACGTTCTCATTCTTGACTGCCCGACGATTGGTGTCGATGTAGGCGCCAAAGCCGGTATTTTCGACATCATCAGAAATCTTGCCGACCAGGGCATGGCCATCATTCTGATTTCGGATGAAGCAGGAGAAATCTGGATGAACGCAGACCGTGCGCTCGTATTGCGCGAGGGGCGCATCTACTCCGAGGTCATACCTGCGGAGACCACGGAAGAAGCGCTGGAGGCGATCATCAATGCATAAACGACTGCTAAACAGAAGGATCGGCACTGAAGGTACTCTATTGAGTATCCTCATGCTGCTGTGCGTAGTGTTGGCACTAGCGACCGACAGCTTTCTCACCTTTCAGAATCTGTTCGACCTGCTTAACAATCAGTCGGTCAATATCATCTTTGCAGTGGGCCTGGTCGTCGTTCTGATTGCGGGTGGGATAGATATTTCCTTCGCAGTGGCGGCATCCGTTGTGCAGTACGTGGTGCTGTCACTGCTGATGAATTACCTGGGCGGGGGCAACTGGTTGCTTGGCATCCTGCTTTCGATGCTGGTTGGCATGCTACTGGGGCTCTTCAATGCGCTGCTGATCCATCGCTTCCGAATAGTTTCGATCATCGTCACCATCGGCACATTTAACCTGTTTTTCGGCCTCTTGATGTATTTCACCAGCGGGGTGTCCATCTACGATATCCCCGATTGGCTCTACTACTCCGTTCCGCTGCTTGACCTACCCGCCGAACGCGGATCAGCCACGCTCTACTTACCCGCGGCAGTCATGGTGGTGATGGTAATACTCACCTGGTTCATTCTGGCCCGCACCGGTTTTGGTCGCGCGATCTACGGTTTCGGATCAAATCCCGAGTCCGCCCGCCGCTCTGGCGTTAGTGTCTGGAAGATCCATGCCTTTGCCTACGGCTGGCTGGGTCTATGCGCGGGGGTGGCGGGCCTGATGCAGGCACATATCGTACAAGAGGTCGTGCCCAACGCCTTGATAGGCCAGGAGTTGCCAATTCTGGCGGCTGTCGTGCTAGGCGGCGCCACCCTGGGTGGTGGGCGCGGCTCAGTGCTCGGCGCCGTACTGGGTGTTCTGCTTCTCGCCGTTGTCCAAAACGGCCTGAACCTGCTGGGCGTCACTCCTTACGCCTTCCGCATGATTGTCGGGCTGATTATCTTGATTGCGATCACCACCAGCAACCTAGGCAACCTGTTGCCCCGCACCACCAAGGCGAGGAACGTATGAATAAGCGCCTGAATAAACAGCCCTCCACGGCCGGACTCCGCCTGGGGGGCGATACCATTGAAGTGGCCGCCATGACGGCTCTGCTCATCGGCAGTATTGGACTCTTCTCGCTATTGGCACCGGGCTTTCTGACCGCCACTAATTTTGGCTCGATGTCGATGCAGCTGCCGGAGCTGGGGTTACTCTCACTGGCGATGTTGCTGCCCATCATTTCCGGTGGCCTGAACCTCTCGGTTACCTTTACCGCCAATATCGCAGGGCTGATGACCGCTTGGCTGGTACAGGGGTTACTGGCGGGCATGGGCATACTAAGCGTTCCCATAGCGATTATCGCCGGGCTTGCCGTCGGCGCTGCCGCAGGCTGTTTGATTGGCGTTATCGTTGCCTATGTGGGCGCCCACCCCATTTTGGTTTCTCTTGGGGCAATGATCTTTCTGCAGGGTGTGGGTGAGTTTTTAACTCGTGGTGGCGGTATTTCAGGCATGCCGGAGGTATTTCAAACCATCGGCAGCGGCAGTTTTCTGGGCATACCAATCCCCATGCTGATCTTTCTCGCCGCTGCCGCAGGGTTGATCTACATCATGCATTTCACCCGTACTGGCTTTTCGATTTATATGCTGGGCTCCAACTCTCGGCGACGGAGTACTCGGGCATTAACGTCAAGCGCGTGCTGATCACCGTCTACACGATTTCCGGCATTTTGGCAGGGTTAGCGGGCATGGTGATGCTCGCCCGCTTTAACTCTGTACGTGTAGGCCACGGCGAGAGCTACCTACTGATTACGGTTTTGGCCTGTTTTCTGGCCGGGGCAAACCCCTTTGGTGGCTTTGGCCGCGTACTGCCACTGGTGCTGGGCTTGATGAGCCTGCAGGTAATCGCTTCCGGCATGAACCTGATGGGCGCCAGCCAGCATCTAGCCACCGCGGTATGGGGGGCTTTTCTAATTATTGTAATGGCACTACGTATGCCATTTATTAAACAGTCGTGAGTAAGGTTTTCCCATGCGTCATCAAGAACATGTTCTAGGCATTGATATCGGTACGGGCAGCGCCCGAGCAGGCATTTTCACGCCGGATGGCGTGATGCTAGCCGAAGCGAAAACACCGATTGCGATGCATCGCCCTGCCGAGCACCACGTGGAGCAAAGCTCAACGGATATCTGGCGCGCGGTATGCAGCGCAACCCAGTGCGCCCGCGAGGCTGCCGGTGTAACGTCCGATTCCATCACCAGTATGTCGGTGAGCGCCACCTGCTCGTTGGTGCTCCTTGATAAGCAGGATAAGCCGCTAGCGCTCTCATCGGGTGATGAAGCGTGGAATATCATTGTGTGGATGGATCATCGGGCAACCGCAGAAGCCGCTGAGTGCACGGCTACCCAGGCAGCGCCGCTGCGCAACCTGGGTGGTGTCATGTCTCCAGAGATGCAGATGCCTAAGCTCATGTGGTTGAAGCGGCACCGGCCCGAGCTCTATGCAAAGATCGGCTACGCTGGTGATCTAGGCGATTGGCTGGGCTTTAAATGCACCGGCTCTCTTGAACGCTCGGTCTGCATGCTCTCCTGCAAGTGGACGTTTGACCCACGCCCTGGTCATGGCTGGGATCATGACTTTCTAAAGCAGATCGATATGCAGGATGTACTCGAGTGCGCCCGCCTGCCCGAACAAGCCCTTCCCGTGGGCGTAGCACTTGGGCAGTTGACAGAAGAAGCCGCCGATGACTTGGGACTGACGACTCGGTGTACCTTCGCAGTGGGCATGATTGATGCCTATGCCGGTGCACTTGGAACGCTAGGCAGAAGCCTCGCTGATGCTCCCGAGCGCCGTCTTGCCGTGATTGGCGGCACCTCCACCTGCCATATCGGCGCCCAGCCCGAACGGCGCGAGGTACCCGGCGTGTGGGGCCCCTACCCGGGTGCGCTATGCGATGGTTTTGTTGCCAACGAAGGGGGGCAAAGCATTACCGGTGCCCTTCTAGATCACCTGGCGGCACTATTTTCAGCCAGCAGTGAATTCGGCGATGATCTTCACGGCGCGTTATCAGACCTTCTACTCGAACGCTTGGCATCCGGCGACCCAGCTCCTGACACCCATGTTTGTCCTGACTTCATTGGCAACCGCTCGCCCTTGGCGGATCCGGAAATTCGCGGCACCATCACGGGATTGACCCTTGATACTCCTCGCGAGAGCTTCATCAAGGTCTATTGGGCGGCAGCCACCTCGCTGGTTTACGGCACCCGCGCCATCATAGAGCGTATGAATGCCCATGGTTATGCCATCGATACCCTGCACCTCAGCGGAGGGCATGGACGTTCAGCACTATTACGCAAGCTCTATGCCGACGGTACCGGTTGTCGGGTTGTGCTGGCGGATGCGCCGGAACCCGTACTACTTGGGGTAGCCGTGACGGCCTTGGCTGCCCAGGCCAATGGTGAGGTGCTCAGCGTTGCCAATGGCCTCACCCCTGGCGAACAAACATTAGAGCCCGACCAGGAAATGCAGGCGCTGCACACTGCGCGTTATGCCGCTTTCAAGAAACTTTACGAAGGGCGTCTCGACTGACACAACCAACCTATTTCATGACGCTAGCTGGACGTTAAGCCAATCAGCGCACTCTCAGACGTGTACAATGGAGGGCTTTTCCCAGTTACGCGTTTATCGAGAGGTACTATTTGTGAGCAGTGCTAAGCGTCCTGATGTTGTGCGCCCCAGTGGTCGCGAAGCCGACCAGCTCCGTGAGATCCGCCTGACCCGTGATTACACCCGCCATGCGGAAGGTTCTGTACTGGTGGAGTTTGGTGATACTAAAGTGCTGTGTAATGCCAGCGTAGAAGCTGGTGTGCCGCGCTGGCTGCGCGGCAAGAATCAGGGCTGGGTCACCGCTGAGTACGGCATGCTGCCCCGCGCCACTCACACCCGCAGTGGTCGTGAAGCGACCCGCGGCAAGCAAGGCGGCCGCACGCTGGAAATTCAGCGTTTGATTGGCCGTAGCCTGCGTGCCGCGGTGAATTTGAAGAAGCTGGGTGAGTTCACCATTACCGTGGATTGCGATGTAATCCAGGCCGATGGCGGTACCCGTACCGCAGCGATTACCGGTGGCTGCGTAGCGCTGATCGATGCGATCCGTTACCTGCAGCGCGAGAAGAAGATCAAAGCCGACCCTTTCAAGCAGTTGGTGAGCGCTATTTCTGTGGGCATTTATAAAGGTGTGCCGGTGCTGGATCTGGACTACCCGGAAGATAGCAAGGCCGATACCGACCTGAACGTGGTAATGACCGAAAGCGGCGAGCTGATCGAAGTACAGGGTACCGCCGAGGCCGGCGCCTTTACCCGTGCCGAGCTAAATGACATGCTCGATTTAGCCGAGAAAGCAGGCGATGCACTTCGCGATCATCAGCGCGAAGCGCTGGGTATTCGAGGATAGAATAGTTTAGCAAATACTATTGCTGGCGAAAGAGTTCGCCAGCAATAGCTATATGCCTTTACTTAACAGCAGTCACTACTAATTCCAAAAGAACATTCTCACCTAGGTCAGCAACACCTAACGTAGCTCGGGCTGGAAGATGGTCAGCATCAAACCATTTAGTCCACACCTCGTTCATCCCTTTCTTAAGGTTTAAATCAGAAACATAAGCAGTTGCAGTAACAATTCGCTTATTGTCTGTGCCTGCCTCTGCTAAATACTGCTCTAACTTATCAAGCACTTGTTTGGTTTGGCCTGCCATATCAAGCGTAAGATCATCAGCAATTATTCCACCGAAGAAAACAAAGCCATTCGCTTCTACAGCGCGGTGCATAATAGGTGTTTGGATATGTCGTTTAATCATAATAAGCTCCTGTTTGCCTTAATTGGCGTACGCTAACTCGTCCTATTCAGGACAAGGTGTTTGAAACCTTTGAATAGAAAAAGGAGTGATGGGGAGCTTGGGCTCTCGCTCCATGGCAAGATCGGCGACTATTTCTCCAGTAATGGGGCCTAACTGATAGCCGTGAGCAGAGAACCCAAACGCGTGAATAACATTGTCGTGTTGACTGCTGAGACCTATCACAGGAATGTGATCCTGCATGACTGCTTCGACGCCTGCCCAGGTTCGCATGATGCGTGCCTCTTTCATGAACGGAAACAGGCTGACGACGGTATCGGCATTCTCCGCCAACCCACCCAAGCGGGTTTCGGCCACATGGCGAGCAATATCCACGACACCGCGCACCCCTCCTCCAATCAAAACCGTACCGTTCTCAAACTGCTTAAAAGATAATGGCCGCGATGTGGCGCCCACTACTGTCCCTAAAAATGGCGATAGTCGCTCAGTGATCATTAACATGGGAGCCTCAGCAGTGAGGGGAACCGGCTCTCCAAGCCATTTGCAAAGCTCTCCTGCCCAAGCGCCAGCACAATTGACAAGCAAATCGGCATCAAAATGCTCTTCGCCTCCACTCAGACGCCAGCCATTTCCCTTAGGCTCTATATCAGTTATCTCGATACCTTCGCGGAAGCAGGCGCCCTGGCGTTCAGCTTCGCGACGCCAGGCAGTAACAGTGCGATAAGGATTGGCAAAGCCATCGCCATCACACGCAAGCCCACCTGGACAATGGCCAGCCAACGCCGGTAGCCGCTTGCGTAGCTCATCACGGTTGATAAGCTTTTCATGGTGGTACCCAGGTTTTGCACTTGGCGCTCACGTTCGTTGAGGATGGCCATATCATTATTGTTTTCAGCCACTTTGATTTGCCCAACAGGACGAAACCCACAATCGTCACCGACAATACTCGTCATGTTCTGCCAGCGTTCCCAAGCAGCTATCGCTAACGGTATCTCTGCCGGGTGCCTGCCGAGCCGACGTACACCACCGGCATTGACACCCGAGGCATGGCGACCGGCATAGGCCTTATCAATGACAGTGACCTCATACCCTTGATTACTTAATCGCAGCGCAGCACTGCAACCATGAAATCCCGCGCCCACAACCACTACACGACGAGACATCAGCCTTCCTCCGCCGCCTTTGCAAGCTGTCCGAGGGTGATCGGTTTGAAAGGTGGTCGCAGCCTGTAATAGCCGGTCTCTTCAACACTCTGCTGATTGGCGTCTGCCAGCAGTTCGCTCACGGTAATACCACACATACGGCCTTGACACGGCCCCATGCCACAACGAGTGAATGACTTAGTTTGGTTGGGCCCTAGGCAGCCCATTTCGGCCATACGCCGGATTTCTCCGCCGGTTACCTCTTCGCACCGACAGGCTAGCGTATCGTCATCGGGTAAACGCCATTGTTTTGCAGGTCTATACAACACATCGAGAAAAGGTCTAATAGCAGTGTCACGCGCTAGTGCTTTACGAATTGGTTGGGCGCGTTCAGTACTGTTTGCCAAGGTTAATTTATCTAGCGCCAGGGCAGCCCCCAGGCCCGCTAATTGACCTTGCATGGCCGCAGCCTTAGCTCCTACGATACCGCCTCCATCACCCGCTACGGCAATACCTGGGATATCGGTGTTCAACCACTCATTCAGACGTGGTCTCCAAGATAATTGCTGCTCATCCCACTCATGGTGGCAATCCACCGCCCGAGTGATTTGGGTATTGGGGATAACTCCTTGATGAAGTAGCAAGGTAGGCGTTTCAAGTGCCTGCCATTTATCAACGCCCTGTTGCTTCCATAAAACGCGCTCCAACTGACCACTACCTTCGGCGCGCAGAGCGCTTACGCCTTTAATGTGGCGAACACCTGCACGACGTAGTTCACGTAAGAGTCCCACCCCCTTTAATAGGGTGCTGGCATTACGTAACGCACCGGGAATGTGCTTAAGAGCGTCGCGATATCGATTCCGTGGCGTAGTATCAAGAATGGCCGCTATCTCGACACCTGCGCGAAGATACTGAGTGGCTAGCAGCAATAATAAGGGGCCACAGCCGGCTAATACGACTGGAGCCTGGGGCACGGCCCCGGCACTCTTGAGCAATATTTGACCACTTCCTGCTGTCATGACCCCTGGCAATGTCCAACCAGGTATTGGCATTGGCCGCTCCATGGCTCCTGTGGCAAGGATGATATGTCGCGCACAGATCATTTCTGCCTTGTCATCATGCAATAGCCCGATTTCACGCTGCCGGGTCAATTGCCACACGGTGGTTGCAGGACGATAGTCAATTTGAGGGTCTTTAAGCCCCTTGATTAGAGACTCGCCAGACCAGTAATCCTCGCCAAGAATCCGCCGATCACGCACAGGGGTACTTTCCAATGCACGATAAATTTGACCACCCGCCGCAGGCTGCTCATCTATTACCACCGGCGTAATGCCATATTCGAGGGCAGTAGTTGCTGCGGCCATACCTGCTGGGCCTGTACCGAGAATGACTAGGTCATGCGTAATCATGAAGTTAATCTCCTGGCACCCTGCTGTGTATGGACATGCATCCCATCGCGAACCTCCACTTGGCAGGCCTGAACATTGGGATTGCCATCAACTTCCACCAAACATTCAAAGCACACACCCATCATGCAGTAAGGAGCACGAGGGGCATTACTAACCGGCGTACTCCGGCAGATACTAATGCCCGAAGTGAGTAATGCCGCAGCGACAGTATCGCCAGGGCGAGCCGTCACGGTCTGCTCATCAAAGCGGAAAGTTACTACCGCTTCGTTAGTGGCTTCAGGCGGGGATAGACGTTTGAACATGGAATCTCTCCGCAGTAAAAGGGGTAATTTCAGAAGGTGCTTCAGCGCCTGCAAACCAGGGCGCCAAACACTTTGCATGGGCTGCGGCTAACGTCACACCGCTATGGCAACAAGCGATAAAAGCCCCAGGATGACTTTCAGATGCTTGATAAAGTGGATAACCATCAGGTGTCATAACTCTCAAGGCTCCCCAACTGCGAACCACTCGAGTATTTGCAAGTGCCGGTAACGCTCTTACGGCGCGCTTAGCAATTTGAGCAAGCACGGGTGTTTCTGTACCGTCATTGAAACCGACGTCTTCATGAGAGTCGCCCATGAGAATTGAGCCCTCTCCGGTCTGACGTAGATAGGTCGTTGGTAGGTTAAGCAGTGGCCGCATTCGTTCAGTAACCAGGATTTCACCCGATTAGGTATTAATGGTGCATCTAGCCCTACCTGCGGAGCTAGTTCTCGGTTGCCAAGCCCTGCAGCCAAAATGACACGGCCCGCCGCAATGGTTTGATGATTGCTCTCGATCACATAACTCCCCATTACGCCGAATCTCCTTTACCTTGCCAACAGCAAGGAAGCGGCCTCCATGGCAACGAATGCCAGCATGTAGCGCTCGAAGCAGATAAAGAGGATTAGCGTGCCCATCCCAGCTTGACCATGAAGCGCCCGTTACGCTTTCGCCAATTTCAGGAATCAAGTCATGTAACTGGTTATGGTTCAGCATTTTGAACGAAAACTGGCGATCCGTTGCTTGAGAAAGTGCATCAAGATCTACTTCGCGACTCGCCAATTCCGCTTCGCTATAGCAAAGATGGACTCCCCCTGGGTTGTGGTGCTGAGTTGCGACCCCTGTCAACTCAAAGAGCTCTTGAGAAAGTGCCGACCACTTGGATGCAGAACGCATACTCCATTGGGAATAACGTGGTATTTCCTGCCCCTTTCCTTGAACCCAAACCAATCCAAAATTACCTCGCGATGCACGATAGGCCACATCACCTTCATCTAGTACGCTAACTTGGTGACCTTGGCTGGCTAGGCCATAAGCAATTGCACTACCTACTAATCCCCACCAATGACGGCGAAATCACACTGCTGCATAGTCGGCTCCTTAACCTTTACCGATAAGAACTTTGTCAATTCCATAGAGCCGGTCGAGCAGCACCATAAATAGCACCGTCAAAACGATTAACACCGTAGAAACAGAGGCAATTAATGGATCGACGGTATGAGCAATATGGTTGTACATCTGAACAGGCAGCGTTGTTGTGCTGGGTGAGGCCACGAAAATGGTCATCGACAACTCATCAAAGCTGGTAGTAAACGCTAAGATCCAGCCACCGGCGACTCCTGGGAGAATCATCGGTATGGTGATGCGCCGAAACATCGTCCACTGGGAAGCGCCTAGTGATAAAGCAGCCTTTTCCGCACTACGATCCATGCCAAATACAGATGCCATCACCAAGCGCATGGTATAGGGCATAACGATAATCACATGAGCTGCAATGAGTGCCCAAAAGCTACCGTAAATGCCTATTTGAGAGAAGAAACTGAGGAATGCTACCCCAAGTACAACATGAGGAATCATTAGCGGTGATAAAAACAAACCCACTAATGCATCGCGACCACGGAAACTATAGCGGACAATAGCTAGCGCTGCCGGCACCGCTAACAGGGCCGAAATACTGGCAGCAGCAACGCCAAGATAAAGGCTATTCCAGAAAGCACGGATAAAAGCAGGGTACTCAAATATTGCCACGAACCAGCGAAGAGAAAATCCATTTGTCGGGTAAGAGATATAGCCATTCGGTGTAAAAGCTACCAGTATTACCACTACTAAGGGAGCAAGTAGAAAAACGACAAATAACGAGTGAAACGCAAGGGCAAGTTTACTGTTATGTAACATTCGGGAGTCTCCTAGCCCAGGGTGCGACGAAAACGCCGCTCCATCATGCGGTTATAACTCATCACCACGACAACATTGGCCACCAGCAGCACAATGGCTATTGCAGCCCCCATAGGCCAATTCATAGTGTTGAGATACTCATCGTAAGCAGCAGTAGCCGCTACCTTTAGACGGCGCCCACCAATAATGGCTGGAGTGGCAAAAGCACTGGCTGACAAGGCAAATACAATCAAGCTGCCGGAAAGGATACCGGGCAATATTTGGGGAATTACTACGCGTCGAAAAACTGTCCCGTGGCTAGCGCCTAACGACAAACCAGCATGTTCTACCGCAGGATCAAGCTTCTGAAGAGCGGCCCAAACCGAGATCACCATCAATGGAACTAAAACATGTACCAGCGCAAGAATTACGCCGGTGTGAGTGTACATCAAGTTACCTGCACTAGACTCAGCAATACCAATTGCTTCCAAAAATTTACCCAGTAAGCCATTACCACCAATCAGCAATACCCAACCAAGTGTTCTCACTACTACTGAGATTAATAATGGTGCCAAAGTAACGACTAGAAATAACGAACGCCACGGATTACGCATTCTTGAAAGAATATAAGCTTCTGGTACGCCTATAATAATACAGAGAATTACTACTGCTACACTAATACCATAGGTACGCAGAAATATTTCGTGGAAGTAACTATCTCGAAGAACTTCATAATAGTTTTCAAGGCCAAATGAAGAAACAATACCAATCGAATAATCAAAGCTATTAAAACTAAGTATCAGCGTCATTATTAGTGGCATGCCCAATAGGGCAAGAAAAAAAATAGCACCTGGCGCACTCAGTAACCACGGCACCGGATTAATTGTACGAGTACGCGACACAGAAGGAGATAGGCTAGAGGTGAGCTCAGTCATGTGCTTGCTCCCCCAGAATACGTACAGCTCCTTCCTGCCAGCGAATTCCTACATCTTCGCCAACTGCGGCCCCCTGCACTCCTAAATTAGGTTGAGTAATTAATAGCTCGCCGATACTACTATCCACTTGGTATAACCAGTGATTCCTAGAAATAACCTTGTACGAACACGTCCGTTTAGTTGGCCAGCACCTTGATGTGTTAGCTCTAATTTTTCTGGACGGATTGATAATTGAACCTGGTCACCTTGCATATCGTTAGGCACAGAGATTTCAAGTTGGTAATCACCTAGTTTTACCTGAGCTTGGCTACCGATTTGCTGATCTATGTGGCAAGCAAATAAATTGGTCTTTCCAAAAAAGATGAAACAAAGTTATTTTTAGGATTTTCATAAGCTGAAAATGGCTCATCAACTTGTACGACCTTGCCCTCATTCATAACCACAACACGATCACTAAGTGAAAGTGCTTCCGATTGATCATGTGTAACCATCAGGGTTGTAGTGCCAACCTGCTGCTGAATATTCCGCAGCTCAATCTGCATGTTTTCTCTTAATTGTGCATCAAGGTTTGAAAGAGGCTCATCAAGTAGTAACAACGGCGGACGAATTACGAGAGCACGAGCCAGAGCGACACGTTGGCGTTGCCCGCCAGATAGTTCGCGAGGATACCGATCTTCCAGATGATCAAGACGAACCAGTTCCAACGCTTCCCGTACTTGTTGGTGACTCTCACTGATCGGAACTTTGCGCATTTCCAGACCAAATCGAACATTTTCTGCGACGGTCATATGGGGAAAAAGGGCGTAGCTTTGAAACACAATTCCTATTCCCCGCTGATTGGGTTTACAGGACGTAATATCATCGCCGTTCATCCAGATGCGCCCGCGAGAAGGCTCAACAAAACCAGCAATCATTTGCAATGTAGTGGTCTTCCCACACCCCGATGGGCCAAGCAGGGAGACAAACTCGCCTTGGGCAATATCAAGCGTCATATCTTGCACAGCTACGTTATTGCCATAACGCTTAGTCAATGACTCTAAATGCAGAAAACTCATGGTATAGGACTCCCACACACCCTTACCTATCATGTTGAAAGCAAGGGTGTGTTGTCTTAAGTGTTATCAACAAAGAAAGAGATTAAGCGCAGGATTAGCGCTCAACCTGACGGTTCCATCGATTAGTCCACTCAAGACGATTAGGGTTAATAACATCCCAATCCACAGCTACTAGCTGGTCGACCTTTTCCCCATAAGGAAGGATTTCCGCTAAATCATCGGGTAATTCTGCATTTCGCTGCGCAGGCCCCCAGCCTTGCGTATCAGCCAACAATTCTTGAGACTCAGGGGTCAGCAAATGTTCAACAAATGCTTCGGCTAACTCGCGTTCTTCGCTACCTTCTATTACACAGGCAGCAACCATCAAAGCAACGGCGCCTTCTTCAGGATATGCAAAGGCGCCAGGGAAACCGGTATTAGCAAGCGCGCGTAAACGCCCGCTACCCCAAACTGATAAAGCAATTTCCTCATTTTGGAAAAGTTCTGACATTTTGCCTGCAGAAGGCTCAAAAGAGAGAATATTGGGCGCGGCTTCTTCTTGCATAAAGATGAAGCCAGGATCGATATCGCTTTCACCCCCACCGTTGAGTCGTGCCGCCATCACCAAGGCATGCACGCCATACGTATTGCTAATGGAAGGAACAACCAACTTGTCGGCAAATTTTTCATCGGCCAAATCATTCCAAGATGAAGGTGGCTCCCATCCATTACGCTCAAACATTTCGGCATTGTATGCAAAACCAGAAGCGACTAAGCCAACACCAACAGCCTTGTCATCAGGGAAGCGCGCAATGTCGTAGACATCGTCTAACATAGCGGTATTTTGCATCGGTGAGCAGAAGCCTAGATTAATAGCTTGGTACATCGGGCCATCATCCATCAGCACTACATCAAGCTCTTGGTTTCCACGCTGGGCTTGCAGCTTAGCCAAGGTATCGGTGGAATTTCCTGCTACATAGATGATTTCCGCCTCATGCTCCTCAAGGAAGGCTGGAATGATTTCATCACGCATAGCTTGTTCGGTAGAACCACCATAGGAACCTACGTATAGCGGTTCAGCAAGAGCTGTATTCATGCCAAGAAATACCAGTCCTGCCATTGCGGTCGTTTGCTTATTCAGTCTTTTCATATTTGCAGTGTCCTGTCATTGATGTTGGTGTTTTGCTTGTTGTTATCAATGGCCGCCACCGCTTCTGGTATTGCTAGAAAACGGTCAGAAGGCGTGGGCAGTGCGACCTTCAATGAAGCTAGCACTGCTTCAGGCATCAGGACTAATGCCTTTTGTTAGGCACCTTATTCGCTAATGTTATGGGTTAGCCAAAAAAGGGATTATCAAGCTGATTAGCCAGATAAACTTTTACTTCATCCAGAAATTCCAAAACTAGACGTGATGGAGGTCGAAATGCAGGAAGCACGGCACTGTAATGAAAAGGTATTTTGGGTGAAAAAGGACGTATAACTAGGCCACGCGAGGCATAGCTACCTGCTGTAATAGGATCTATTAATGAAACGCCTGCACCCGACAAAACGAGTTCACAAGCAACGCTCGATAATTGAGTTTCGATGCGCATACGCCGCGCAACACCTGCTTGATGGAAAACATGGTCAATAAGGGGTCTGACATCCTGTGTCTGCCCCAGTGAAACAAACGGCTCGCCTTCCAAATCTTCTGCAATAATAGCTGCTTGCTGCGCCAATCTATGCTCAGGCAACATTACTAAGCACAACTCACCGCTAGCAATAGGGAGTACGGTGACAGAGGGATCCTCCAGATGCATGCCTATTAAACCTGCATCACACTGCTGAGTTGCCACCCACTCTAATACTCGTTGCGAGCTATGTGCTTGTAATGATACCGTTATTCCCGGATGACGTGATGTGAAGGAGTGGATAATAGGAGGTAATGCACTAAGCGCGAGAGCTGGCATGCAGCTTAAGAAAAGCCTACCCGTTCGAAATTCTCTAATTTCTTTAGCTGTATCGGTAATCTTATCAAGTCCTACAAATGCTCTATCAACATCCTCATATAGCGCTAAGGCTTCAGGTGTTGGAATTAAGCGACCCTTGCTTCGCTGAAATAATGAAAACCCTACGTAATACTCTAAGTCGTTTATCAAACGGCTTACTGCAGGTTGTGAAACATGCAGAGTCTGTGCTGCCCTAGTAACGGTTTTATGTATCATCACCGCACGAAAGGCTTCTATCTGCCTAAGATTAATCATGCGCTATCTGTCCAAGTTGAAAATACGGATACTTGTTTAAAATGCTCTCTAAACAGAATAATAAAATCCTTTGCAAGCTGAGATAGAGGCTGATCTCGTGTTGTTAACAGCGCAAAATCTTCACTCAAGGCGGGCTTGAAGGGGCGCAAAATTAGTTCTTCTCCTTCGAAAACTTTTGCGCTGATTGGATCAATAATCGCAATTCCAACACCTTGTCGAACCAATCGAACAGCTTGAAGAGCGAGAGAAACCTCCAAGTAACTTTTGGGTTTGATACAACGAGTTTCCATGAGTTTTTCCAGATCAAGTCGCAAAGGATCCTGAGGTTCAAAACTGATTAGCGTCTGGTTATCTAAATCATCTACTTCTATTATTTCATGGCCTGCCAAAGGGTGGTGACGAGGTAAAGCGCATAGGCTACCAAGGCTAAATACTTCGCTACCCACTCGATCATCGGCTTCAGCAACAATAGCAAAGCCCATATCACAACGTTGTGTAATTACATCCTCAATGACTTGCTCCGAACGAAAAGTAGCCAGTTCAAGTCGTGCATCAGGGTGCTGAGGGGCAAAAGCCGCCAACACATCAGGTAAAAAAGTAATCCCCAACAAGGGCATAGCACTAATACGCAATCCACCCACTTCTCTTCCGCTAATACGGCGTGCGGTCTCGCGGAGATGTTCCATTCCACTCCACATTCGCTGCACCTCGCGATGAAATAGGCGTGCTTCAGGTGTCGGCACCAAGCGCCCCCGTACACGTTCGAATAACGTAAAACCCACATCATGCTCCAGTTGCTTTAACAAACGCGTAACACCTGGTTGGGCGATCAGCATACGTCGTGCTGCACCGGATACAGTGCCAATTTCCATGACATGCTTAAATGCAAGGACTTGACGGTCGCGCAGATGAAGAGAGGGAGTAGTCATAACTTTTACACATAAGGTGGCCAATCATTGGTATTGGATCGTATAGCCTATACCTGCCTATAGTCGAGCTTACTTTAAACTTGATTGAGCAAGCGGCATGCAATTTGACTTCTTGATTATTGGTGGTGGCGTAGTAGGCATGGCTGTTGCCTATGGCCTACTGCGCAGAGGTCAAAAAGTTATCATGCTGGACGAAGGAGATGATGTTTTACGCGCATCACGAGGCAATGCCGGACTAACGTGGGTGCAGGGAAAAGGTGTGGGCATGCCTCGTTATGCAGAGCTGAGTCTACAGTCAAGCGATGCATGGCCTTTCTTTGCTAGTGAGCTTAGCGAGCGCAGTGGTGTACCACTTGAGTACTCTCGCCAGGGCGGCATTGATATTTGCTTTGATGTTCAGGAAGCCGAAGCACGTGTGGCCAACTATCGTAAACTTCAGGCTTCATCACCCTATCTCGCACGCTATTTTCAATGGGAGTACTTAGATAGACAGGCTCTGTTAACCCACCTCCCTGGCTTGGGTGAAAGCATTCACGGGGGCACTTGGTCTCCCCATGATGGTCATTGCAATCCGCTATTGCTTTTGCGCGCACTATTAACAGCTAGCCTTAAGATGGGTCTTAGCTATCATCCAGGCTGCTCGGTTCAGCACCTCGAACCAAATAGAGCGGGTTTCACTGCCAATACCCTAGGCGGTAACTTTTCAGCCGAGCGTATTATCGTAGCTGCAGGCCTAGGAGCGAAGCACCTCTCCCCCATGTTGGGTCTGAACGGAGATGTCTTCCCATTGCGAGGGCAGATCCTCGTAACGGAAAAAATGCCTCTGATATCGCAACTTCCTACACCACAGATAAGGCAAACCGATAACGGTAGCTACTTGATCGGTGACGCCCATGAGCACGCAGGCCTAAACAGGGATGCGACTACCAACATCATGGCAGAATTAGCTGCTCGAGGGGTACGTATTTACCCGCACCTGAAGAACGCCAAAATAGTGCGTGCTTGGGGTGCGTTAAGAGTTATGACACCCGATGGGTTTCCACTTTATGAATCGTCCAAAGCCTACCCAGGTGCCTATAACATCAATTGTCATAGCGGAATTAGTTTAGCTGCTTTCCACGCCGAAGAGCTGGCTCAAGCCTTGCTGCATGACCGATTGAGCTATGAATTTAGCGAATTTTCTAGTGCACGCTTTAGCAAGATTAACTAACAAAAACTTTATACCGAGAGTACGACGCCTCACACAACCATCGATAAAATCAAGAGGAATGCGAAATGCGTCAAGCTACCTGCTGCTTACTTTTCACGACAGTATTGATCGGCGGCCTCGCCCATGCTGATAGTAAGCCACTACGTATTGGGGTCGATGTTCCCTATGCGCCTTATCAGTATAAAGAGCCTGATGGCACCATCACAGGGTTTGAAGTTGAATTAGTCAATGCTGCTTGTGAACGCATGCAGCGCGAGTGCGAATGGGTAGAACAAGGTTGGGATGGAATTATTCCTGGGTTAATGGCGCGCAAATACGACCTTATAGCGTCAGCAATGAACATCACGGAAGAGCGTTCACGGCAAGTTAGCTTCTCGGCTCCCTACTACCAAGTACCATCCGTTTGGGTTAAAAGCATAAATAATGAGTACGACCTAGAAGGTGACTTGGCAGGGGTAGCAATCGGCGTGCAGCAGGCCACTATTCAAGATGAATATGTTACTAACTACTATCCTGATGCGGATATTCATCGATATGGTGATTCAGGCTCTGTAGTTGCCGACATGCATGCTGAGCGCCTTGATCTGGTTTTCACCGCCTATTCTCTTGCTCAAGAAACGATGCTCAAGGACGAGCGTTTTCTACAAACGGGGGACTTAATTACCGGCCCTGAGTCGATTTATGGCCCCGGTATTGGTGCTGCTTTCCGCCCACGAGATGAAGCACTAATAGAAGCATTTGATAAGGCGATGCAAGAAATTAAAGAAGATGGAACATTCGACAATATTTATAACAATTATTTTAAAGATCAGTAACCTAATGGTTATTTATATTCTTTCCTAGGCACAACGCAACAAGCCGACCGAAGGGTCGGCTTGTTGCTTACTAACAGACGGCAACGCGGGCAAAGCGCTTAAAGCGCTAGGTCGTACTCAACGATTAGCGGTGCGAACTCTGAGAAGGTCGCATCGTAATCGATCCACGCGTCGACCACGTGGCGGCGGAAGTTGGGGCCGACTAACTGATAGTCGATCCGCCAGCCTTCCTGGCGCTCACGAGGCACGTCTTGGTCAAGCTTCGGCCACCAGGTGTACTCACCTGCATCGCGGTTAATTTCGCGGAAGGTATCGATAAACCCGGTGGGACCAAGCACCTGATCCATCCAGGCGCGCTCTTCCGGGCGGAAGCCTGAGGTCAGTTGATTATCCGACCAGTTAGCCAAATCGACGGTTTTATGGGCAATATGCCAGGTACCGCAGAGGATGTATTCGCGGCGTTTGCGCGACATCTTCGTCAGGTACTCTTGGTACTGCTCCATAAACGCCTGTTTGGCTTTTTGGTCACTTCCATCAGGCATCAAGAAAGAAACGATACTGAAGCGTTCATAATCCGCCTGCAGAAAACGTCCTTCATGATCACACTGTGGAAACCCAAGGCCATACATAATCGCCTTGGGAATTTTGCGGCAATAGAGTGCCACACCGGAGAAACCGTCCTCTTCGGCATCCAGGAAATAGCCTTCATAGCCTTCCGGATACAGAATGTGGTCACCCAGTTCAAAACTTTTTGCCTTGATGTTCTGCACGCAGACCACGTCGACATCCTGCTGAGCCAGCCAGTCCAGGAAGCCACGATCGACGGCATCACGAATACCATTGACATTGATGCTGGCAATTTTCATAAATCGTCCCTTTTGCGTCGCTGCTGTATGATACCCGACGTTTAGACGTTTGGGTAAAGGCAGCTAGTAAAACTTGCCATTTACCCCACTTTTATTGTTGCTTTCGTACTGATTTAAACCTACCGCCTAGTGAGGAATGCCGTGGCCACCACTCTACAACCCTACCAGCGCGATTTCATTGCCTTTGCCATTGAGCAAGGCGTGCTTAAGTTTGGCGAGTTTACGCTTAAATCTGGCCGCGTTAGCCCCTACTTTTTCAACGCAGGGCTGTTTCAAACCGGTCGTGCGCTGGCCAAACTGGGGCGTTTTTACGCCCAGACGATTGTCGATAGCGGCTTAAACGCCGATGTGTTGTTTGGCCCGGCGTACAAAGGTATCCCACTGGCGGCAGTCACCGCGGCGGCACTGGCCGATCATCACGACCGGGATATGCCCTACGCCTTCAACCGCAAAGAGGCTAAAACCCACGGAGAAGGCGGCAATATTGTGGGCGCACCGCTTGCTGGCGATATTTTGATCATTGATGACGTGATTACCGCGGGCACCGCGATTCGCGAAGTGATGACGCTGATTGAGCAGAGCGGTGCTCAGGCCGCCGGGGTAATTATCGCACTCGACCGTCAAGAGCGCGGCCAGGGCGAGCAGAGCGCGATTCAGGAAGTGCAGGCTCAGTATGCCATGCCGGTGGTCAGTATCGTTACCCTGGAGCAAGTGCTCACTTATCTGGAAGAGCATGCCGGTGGCGAAATGCTCGCTTACGCTGAAGCGATCAGGGCTTATCGTGACCGCTATGGGATTGCTGGCTGATTAGACCTGCAACGCGCCAGCAAAACCTTGCTGGCGCCACGCCTCGTAGCTCACAATAGCCACGGCGTTGGACAGGTTTAGGCTACGGTTGTTCGGCTGCATGGGCAGGCGCAATTTATGCTCCGAAGTTAGCGCTTCATGCACCTGGGGTGAGAGCCCAGCGGTTTCAGAGCCAAACAGCAGTACATCGCCTGGGGCAAAGTCCGCATCGCTGTAGGTGCGGGTTCCCTTGGTAGTGATCGCCCAGATGCGCCGCCCCTGCATGGTTTGCTGAAAGGCGCTAAAATCGGCGTGGCGAGTGACGTTGTCGAGGTCGCGGTAATCCAGCCCGGCGCGACGCAGCTTCTTCTCTTCCAGGTCGAAGCCAAGCGGCTCAATCAGGTGTAACCGGCAGCCATTATTGGCCACCAAGCGCATGATATTGCCCGTATTGGGCGCCATACGCGGTTCAAAAAGCGCTACTTCAAACATCTCCACCTGCCTGTTTATTATGCATTCGCCAAGCGGACGATTGTACTTGAAACCGTACTTGAAATCGTAATTGAAACCGCCTGCAACTCTCGTAGAGGACGACCGACGCCATGACGCCCGCAACGCCCAAGAGCATTCTTAGCCGCATCAAAGGGCTAAACCCGCGCCAACAGGAAGCCGTGCGCTACATTGATGGCCCTTGCCTGGTGTTGGCGGGTGCAGGTTCCGGTAAAACCAGCGTTATCACCACTAAAATTGCCTATTTGGTGCAAGAGTGTGGGATGAGCGCGCGCAGAATCGCCGCGGTGACCTTTACCAATAAAGCCGCCCGAGAGATGAAAGAGCGCGTGGGCCAGATGCTCCACGGCAAAGAGGGCCACGGGCTGACGGTCTCTACATTTCACACCCTGGGGCTGAATATTATCCGTGGCGAGCTTAAAACCTTGGGCTATAAACCGGGCTTTTCGCTATTTGACCCGGAAGACGCCAAAGCACTGCTGCGCGATTTGATGAATAAAGACGCTCAGGTGGACGCCGAGCAGATCAACGCCGTGCAGAGCAAAATTTCCACCTGGAAGAACGACTTGGTGCTGCCCAGCGATGCGCTCTCGTTTGCGGCTGATGACGATGAGCACTTTGCCGCTCGGGTGTATGAAGCCTACGTACGCCATTTAAAAGCCTACAACGCGGTGGATTTCGACGACCTGATTCTGCTGCCGGTGGTATTGCTCAAGAACGATCTGGAAGCGCTCGAGCGCTGGCGGCGCAAAATCCATTACATGCTGGTGGATGAGTACCAGGACACCAACGTCTCCCAGTACCTGTTGGTGAAACTGCTAATGGCGGAGCGCTCCACATTCACCGTAGTGGGCGATGATGACCAGTCGATCTACGCCTGGCGCGGTGCACGCCCTGAAAACCTGATTACCCTGGGTGAGGATTTCCCACGCCTGAAAGTCATCAAGCTGGAGCAAAACTACCGCTCTACCGCCACGATACTGCGCGCAGCCAACACACTGATCGCCAATAACCCCCACGTTTACGAGAAGACACTATGGTCTGATATGGGCGACGGCGCGCCTATTCGAGTAATCGTGAATCGTCATGAAGAGGCGGAGTCTGAGCGGGTCGCCAGCGAAATGCTCACCCGGCGTATCAAGGAAAAGGCCGAGTGGCGGGACTTTGCGGTGCTTTATCGGGGCAATTTCCAGGCCCGCTTGTTAGAGCTTAAGCTGCAGCACTACCAAATTCCTTACAAGCTCTCCGGTGGTACGTCGTTTTTCTCGCGCAACGAGATTAAAGACACCATGGCTTACCTGCGCCTGCTGATTAATCCCGCCGACGACAACGCTTTTTTGCGCATTGTGAACGTGCCACGCCGCGAAGTGGGCCCTGGAACGGTAGAGAAGCTCGCCAACTATGCTACAGAACGCTCAATTTCGCTGTTTGCCGCCTGCCATGAGCTTGGGTTGGAGCAAGTATTACCGACCCGAGCCGTGGAGCGTTTGTCGCGCTTTACCCACTTTATCGACGGCGTGCGCAAGCGCATGGATCAAGGCGATGCCATTGCCGCCATTCGCGACATGCTGCGGGATATGGATTACGAAGCTTGGCTGTATCAAAACGCCAGCGCGCCCACCGTCGCCGAACGTCGCATGGCCAACGTGTGGATTCTAATCGACCAGCTAGAAAAATCCCTCAACCGCGACCCAGAGGACGATACCGATTCCACCGAGACCGAAACCGACGGCGTAGAAGCAGCTATTTCACGCTTGGTACTGCGCGATATTCTGGAGCAGCAGGCGGAAGAGGATGACTCGGATAGAGTACAGCTACTCACCATGCACGCCTCAAAAGGCCTGGAGTTCCCCCACGTCTATTTAATGGGCTTGGAAGAGGATCTACTGCCTCACCGCAACGCCATCGAAGTAGGCACTGTGGAGGAGGAGCGGCGGCTGGCCTATGTGGGCATTACCCGGGCGCGGCGCACGCTAACGCTGACGCTTGCCCGCCAGCGCAAAGCCTACGGTGAACTGATGGACTGTACGCCCAGCCGCTTTTTAGACGAGCTTCCCGGGGAGGATTTGGAGTGGGAAGGTCGTGCCGATAAAGAGGATCCGGATAAGAAGCAGGCCCGCGGTAAAGACGCCATTGCCGGGCTGCGTTCGCTGCTGGGGTGATAAAGTGGGAGTTATAAAATTAGGCTTTTAAAAAAAGAATATCCACAGGGCGGCGACTAAAACACCCTGTGGATAAATTTACCAAGCTAAATCATTGCTGCTTACTTTACTGGGCTTCAGCCATTAAATAATCGACAACGGCCATCACTTCTTCATCGGAAAGATTGGGATTACCGCCTTTGGCTGGCATAGCGCCGATACCGTTAATGGCGCTGGCGTAGAGCTCATCAGCCCCCTTCTCTAAACGCGTCGCCCAAGCTTCTGAATCGCCAATTGTCGGTGCGCCAGCAACGCCGTTATCGTGACATGCCACACAGCCAGAACTTGCGTAGAGAGCTTCACCGTCTAAGTCGCTGCCACCGCTGGCTTCTTCAACTGCTGCCGCGTCTTCTTCACTCGCTGCATCGTCGTTAGAAGCCATTTCTTCAGTTGCCGCTTCACCTTCAGCAGCGGCGGTCTCTTCGGTAGCGGCCTCATCGGCGGCACCTTCGTCGCTAGAAGCTTCGGCCTCTGCAGCAGCTTCATCACCGCCACTCAACTCGGGCACTTCCATAACCGGCTCAACCATATAGGCGACCGCCGCTTCCACTTCTTCATCGGAAAGGTTGGGGTTACCGCCTTTCGCCGGCATGGCGCCAATACCGTTAATAGCGTGATCTAGCAGCGTGGCGAAGCCTTGTTCAGCACGTTCAGCCCAGGCCTCTTCATCACCACGAATAGGTGCGCCCGCAGCGCCCGATTCATGACAGGCGCTACATACATTACCGTAGATGCCCTCACCGTCGATATCACCGCCACTGCTACTATCGCTAGGAGGTGCCGCTGCGGTGCCACAGTCTTGGCCTTGTAAACAGAGTTGACCCACCGGCGCCAAACGCTCGGCAATCGCATCACGTGCGGCGTCATCTTGGGCATAAACACTGGATGTGCCCGCCATGAAGCCGAGGGCCGCCAGCCCGCTCATGATCAGCTTAGCTTTCACTCTCACCACCTCTTGAGTATTGTCATCAAACTTTTATCCTCAACCCCTGTGCGTGGCAGCGCCAATATCGACGGTGCGCAGCTGAGACGCCAAGACGTGCATATAGGACTAGTATAACGGCAACGCAAAGCGCAAGAAAATGCTACTAAGCGCGCCTATTCAACCGTTGACTACTATTGGCAGCTTAATTTGGCAAACTCCTCCTCTCACCACTGCCTTTCCAGGCGAATAAACGTTGCTGCGCATAGCGTATGAAACCCGCCTGCTGGTAAAGCCGTTTAGCCGGTAAATTTATGTCATCTACCGCCAGCGTGACCTCCTGCACGCCAGCCTGCTGGGCAAGCGCGAGGCCTTTATTTAACAACGAGCGCCCCAAGCCTTTGCCACGCCAATTCGGTGTTAGTCCCATTAACATTAGCTCCCAACGGCCTAGCGCAGGGCGCGGCGCAAGCAGTAGCACACCCACCACAGCCTCGTGATAGCCCACTGCGTACCAGTGCCGTGGCGCTTGGGGATCCTGCTGATAAAACCCATTCAATAACTCTTCCACTGAGAGTACGTCGCGCAGGGGTCGGCTATCCAGCGAACCCTGACCCACTGCGGCCAGCAGATTCAGCTGTTCCGCCCAAGAAAACTCGCAAAGCGGCTGCAGTGAAAGCGGCAGCGCTTCATTCATCGCTAAGCGGTAGCGGCTACTGCCGGTTAAATGATCCAAGCAAGCCAAACGCTGCATGCCATGCTCACGTAGCAGCGCTTCTGATACGGGCGCCTGGGATGACAGCTCCAAGTGGCACAAGCGAATGTTGTGGGCTTCTACCCATGCATTGGCCGCACGCAATAGCGCGCTAGTATGCACACCCTGTTCGCTGGGCAACGGCTTGGGTAACCATAGCTGCGCCATATTCATGGGCAGAGGTTGTACCCAGATGGCGCTCACTAACTGGCCTGCCTCAATAGTTATCCATAGCCCATCCCACTGGACATCTGGTTGATTGTACATTGCCTTTACGGCAGCGCTCAGTGCCGCTTGCTGTTCAGGGTCATGAGCAGCAGCCAGCTGCAGCAGTGCCTCGCGACGCCGTGCTGGCGGGCAAAGTACTACCTCTGGGCTATTTGAGGGGTCACTAGACGTCATGGCTGATCAATCAAATGCCGAGCTCCGAAGAAGTAATAAAGCGTGCTACGTTATTAGC
Organism: Halomonas sp. PA16-9; assembly: GCF_009728585.1. Taxonomy (NCBI): domain Bacteria; kingdom Pseudomonadati; phylum Pseudomonadota; class Gammaproteobacteria; order Oceanospirillales; family Halomonadaceae; genus Halomonas; species Halomonas sp. PA16-9. The sequence continues at coordinate 3,467,651 of NZ_CP040451.1, forward strand.
CTACAATTTATAACCTCATCCTGACGTCCTAAGCCTTTGCACGCCACCCTTATCCGTGCTTATTTCAAAGGTTAATGGCAGCGAATGATTTAAAGGAGTAACCATCCCGCCATGCGTATATTGTTGGTAGAAGACGATCCGAGCTTAGCCTCGGGCATTCGCTTGGCATTAAAGCCCGAGAATTTCACGGTGGATCACCTGAGTGATGGCGTTAGCGCCTTGGCCGCGTTAAAGGAAGGTGAACCTTTTGATGCGGTCATTCTCGATCTGGGGCTACCGCGTATGGATGGTATGCAGGTACTGGAAACCGTGCGGCGGCTGGGCAATCGCGTGCCCATTTTGGTATTAACCGCTCGCGATGCCGTCGATGAACGTATCGCCGGGTTGGATGCAGGTGCCGATGATTATTTAACCAAGCCGTTTGAGGTCGCTGAATTAAAAGCCCGCCTGAGAGCCTTGTTGAGACGTAGCAGTGACCAGGTAAACAGCGCCCTGGAGTGCCGAGGTATTCGCCTTGATCCGTTAACCATGCAGGTTAGCTACCAGGGGAAACCCGTGGTGTTATCACGACGGGAATTAACCCTGCTGCAAGAGTTTATGAGTCACCCTGGGCGAGTGTTCACCCGCGATACCCTAACGCGCTTGGTCTATGGCTGGGATGAAGATGTAGAAAGCAATGCCATTGAAGTACATGTGCACCACCTTCGGCGAAAGTTCTTTCCTCACCTGATTCGCACACTACGCGGCATTGGTTACGTAATGGATAAAACGGACCAGGATCAGCACTCATGACCTCTATCCGCCAACGCACTCTGGGGCTAGCGCTGCTGGTGTTTGGCATTAGCATGCTGGTGATTGGCTTTATCAGCTATCGCTACGCTGCCCATGAAATTGAAGCACTGTACGATGCCAGTCTTGAGCAAAATGCGCGCTTATTAGAAGGTTTGTTGCAAGCACCGCTGCCAGATGAAGCCCGGGTGTACTGCTCAACAGCCTAGAAAGCGCTCTAGGCAAAACGGCGAGATCTGATCGACGCTTTGCAGGTTACCGGGCGGATAGCCAGCTGGGCTTTCAGCTATGGGAACGGAACCGCCTCCTGTTGCGCTCAGCTAATGCCCCTGAGTCGCCGTTGGCCGATCTCCCTTTGGGTTTCACTAGTCAGTCTATTGATGAGATCCAATGGCGCATTTATGTACTCGACATCCCCAACTCCATACAGGATTGTGGTTAGCGAGCGCGAAGACGTTCGCGGGGAGCTGATCAGGGCGGTAGCATTGCGCACGTTACTGCCCGACCTGATTGGCCTGCCGCTACTCACCGCCCTGCTGTGGTGGTCGATTGGCTGGGGCTTGGTACCACTGTTGCGCATGGCCGAGCAAATTCGCAATCGTGATCCGCATAATTTACAGCCCCTCACCCTCAGCCCACTGCCCCAGGAACTAGATACTATCGCCGGTGCGCTCAACCGGCTGTTAGAGCGAATCCGCATAATGCGCGTGCGCGAAAAGCGCTTTATTGCCGATGCCGCCCATGAATTACGTACCCCGTTAGCAGTGCTTGATCTACACGCCCAGAATGCCCTGACTGCCGACAATCTTGAAGATCGTCAGGAGGCGCTCAGTCACCTTCGCGGCGGCGTTGCACGGGCCACGCGCTTGGTTACCCAACTCTTAACGCTGGCTCGCCTGGAGCCTGAAGAGGAGTCGCAGCCTGAATACCGCACTAGCCAGTTGCTTAGTGAAGTGCGTGAGACCCTGGCCAAGCTTTCGCCGCTGGCCGCTGAGCGCGAACAGCAGCTACTGTTAAATGCAGATGAGCAGGCAGATTGGTCGATATTAGAAGAGCCCGGTGCCATTGAAACCCTGGTACAGAATCTGGTCGGTAATGCTATCCAACACTCGCCTAACCATAGTGTCATCAGCATCACCCTAGCGACGACGCCACAAAGCTTTCAATTAACGGTGGATGACCAAGGCCCGGGGATACCAATCAATGAACGCAAAAAAGTGGTTGAGCGCTTTCAACGCTCGGGCCCCAGTGCTGGTTCAGGATTAGGACTTTCCATCGTTGAGCGGCTGGTCACACGCCATAGCGGCACCCTTCAGCTTGATGATGCCCCCAGTGGGGGATTGCGTGTGCGTATTGTTTTACAGCGCCTAAAAGAGGAGTAGCACCCTCTTTTCTTGCTAAACTGAGTTTTATGAGTCTCTTAAGGTTGCGATAAGAATTGCGTGCAACTGTGGAGGTGCAAGGCGAGCCAGACACCCACGGCTCCCTCTTTTCTCCACATGGAGGTACCCTGATGAACCAAGTGACTTTTTCACCTAAACCCTTAATTCAACTAGGCTCAGCACCACTGCTAGCCAAGCCAACTGCGCGGCGGCTACTGCCTACTAGCCCAGCGATGACGGTACTGACCGACTTTTCCCAAGTCATGCCTCAATCCGTTGATGCCGACACGCCTATCGACGAGGCGCATCTCAAGATGCGTTATAGCGGTGTAAGACTGCTGTTCGTGATGGATCACCAAGCGCACTGCATCGGCATTATTAACTCAAAAGAAGTGATTGGTACGCGGCGTATCAACATCGCCATGCAGCAGCGTAACCTCAGCCGCGAAGAAGTGACCGCTGAAATGATCATGACCCCGTGGCACAAGCTTAGCGCCATGACCATCGCCCAGCTGGCATCGCTGACCATTGAGGATCTGGTGCTGTCGATGGAAGCCGTGACCGATCAACACCTGTTAATCACAGAGCAAAACGATAACCACGAACTTAGAATTCGCGGCATTATCTCAGCCAGTGATATACAGAGCGCGGTAGGTAAAGAAATCAACCCGGTGCCTATGGCGAAAAGCTTCGCTGATATTTGCCAAGTCATAACTGGCCACGATCTATAACGACTGATCGTTAACCCATTTAATTTACATCTAGAAACGCCCCTCACTGGTTACTCAGTGAGGGGCGTTTTCAGTTTGCTATACAGCGTTTAAAACAACGCGCCGTTAATCCAAAGATGTGTCGCGATGCTAGCGGCATAGCCTAACAAAATGGCTGGTACCCAGCGAAGGTGTACGGCAAAGGTATAGATACCTCGTGCCTGGCCCATAAGGGCAACACCTGCAGCTGAGCCCATAGAGAGCAAACTACCCCCCACGCCTGCGGTTAAGGTAATCAACAGCCAGTTACCCTCCGTCATATCCGGGGCCATGGAAAGTACTGCGAACATCACCGGGATGTTGTCCACGACTGCCGAGATAAGCCCCAGCACCACGTTCGCCCACACCGGGTTCCAACTGCCGTAGAGCGTTTCGGAAAGCAGGCTGAGGTAGCCCATAAAGCCAAGGCCACCCACACACATTACAACCCCGTAGAAGAACAGCAGCGTATCCCACTCGGAACGGGCGATACGGCTGAAAATATCGAAGGGAACCACGCTACCCAGCTGCTCCAGCTTCTTCCAATCGCCCCGGCGGGAGTAGCGCTCACGCTTGCGTTCAAGCGAACGCGGCAGGCTGCGGCGTAGGTAGTAACCAAAGAACTGCAGCAGGCCTAAACCAAACATCATGCCCATGGCAGGCGGTAAGTAGAGGATAGAATGGCACAGTACCGAGATGGCCACGGTAATCAAAAACAGTACGATAATTCGCCGTGCGCCGCGCTTGAGCCAGACATTCTCTTTAAGCGAAGCAGGCTGACGATTGACGATAAAGAAATTCATGATAACCGCAGGCACCATGAAATTAACCACCGCCGGAAGCAGCAGCGCGAAGAAGCCTTCAAATGGTACTTGGCCCGCCTGCCACACCATCAGCGTGGTGATATCGCCAAATGGGCTAAAAGCACCACCCGCGTTAGAAGCTACCACCACATTGACACAGCAAAGGCCGATAAACTTATTATCACCCTCGGCCACTTTGAGTACCACGGCGCACATCAGCATGGCGGTGGTCATATTGTTGGCAATCGCCGAAATACCGAATGCCATGACACCGGTAATCCAGAACAAGGAGCGATAGCTGAAGCCTTTACGCACTAGCCAAGAACGTAGCGCATCAAATACCCGACGCTCTTCCATGGCGTTGATATAGGTCATTGCCACCAGCAAAAACAGCAGTAGCTCAGCGTATTCAAGCAGTGTTTCACGGAAGGCGGTTTCCGCCTCTTCCGGCATCCCCGCTTGTACATAGACCCAGGCCACTAGCGCCCAGATAAGCCCTGCCGCAACCAGCACCGGCTTAGACTTACGCATATGCAGTAGCTCTTCACTCATCACCAACGCATAGGCGAGCACGAAGATCACGACAGAAGAGATACCGGCAAGCGAAAGAGTAAGATCAAGGGGCCCAGCGGCGGCATAAGAGAGGGAAGGAAAGACAAAAAGCGTGCAGGCGAGCAACAACCAAGCGACCCGGCTAGCATAATGCCGGGTTACGTGGACGTTTGGTGGTTTCATGGCGATGTTATCCAATCAGAAGGGAAAAAGACCGCCACGATCATAAGCACCCTAATCACATGCTGCAACGCAACGGTTGCGCATAAGATGCGACTTATTGCCGCATCTCGTAAAGCATTTTTATTAGTTCAACTACTCACAAGGTTTGGCGTCGTCGTCACTCCACCGTCACGCTCTTGGCCAGATTACGCGGCTGGTCAACATCGGTACCCTTGAGCACGGCCACGTGGTAACTCAATAGCTGTAGCGGCAGGGTATATAGCAGCGGCGCCAGCGCTTCGTGCACGTGTGGCAGGGTCAGCACACGAATATCTTCCTGGACGTCGATACCCACGCTTTCATCGGCGAACACAAACAGTTTGCCGCCGCGGGCACGGACTTCCTGAAGGTTGGATTTTAGCTTTTCAAGCAGATCATCGTTGGGGGCGACCGATATCACTGGCATTTCGCTATCCACTAGCGCCAGCGGGCCATGCTTTAACTCCCCTGCGGGATACGCCTCGGCATGAATATAGGAAATCTCTTTGAGCTTTAACGCCCCCTCAAGAGCAATCGGATAGTGAGCCCCGCGCCCCAAGAAGAGCGCATGATGTTTCTCTGCAAACGCTTGGGAAAGTATTTCGATCTGGCTATCCAACGCCAACACCCGCTGACACACCTCCGGCAACGTGCGCAGCGCAGCGATAATATCCGGATACTCAACCTGATTTTTGGCTTTACTGACCGAAAGCGTCAGCAGCATTAACGCCACTAACTGGGTAGTAAAGGCTTTGGTAGAGGCCACGCCAATTTCAGGGCCCGCGCGGGTCATCAGAGACATATCCGACTCCCGCACCAGCGAACTACCGGGCACGTTACAAATCGCCAGCGAGCCCACATAATTGAGGGTTTTAGCAAAGCGTAAAGCAGCCAGGGTGTCAGCGGTTTCGCCGGACTGGGAGAGGGTGACAAACAGCGTGCCTTCGGGCACGACCGGGTGGCGGTAGCGATATTCAGAGGCCACCTCGACCTGCACCGGCACCCCCGCATAACGCTCCAGCCAATAGCGCGCCACCAGCCCCGCATGGTAGCTGGTGCCGCAGGCAATGATATGCACGTGGCGAGTGCGCTGGAAAAGCGCCAGCGCATCGGGGCCAAAGCTCTCTATTAACACGCTTTGAGCGCTCAGCCGCCCCTCTAGTGCCGCCTCAATCACCGTTGGCTGCTCGAAAATCTCTTTGAGCATATAGTGGCGGTAATCGCCCTTACTGGCCGCGCCATCGCCGTGCTCAAAGGTATGGATAGGGCGCTCGACGTCGTTACCGTGGCGATCCACTATGCGAATGACACCCTGCTCGCGCAGCTCGACCAAATCGCCCTCTTCAAGGTAAATAAAACGATCTGTGACCGGCAGCAGCGCCAGCGGGTCAGAGGCTAAAAAGGCCTCATTAATCCCCACACCGACCACCAGCGGACTACCTTGGCGCGCGCCAACCACCACGCCAGGTTCTTGAGCACACATTACGCTCAGTGCGTAGGCGCCGTCTAAGCCGTTAACGATCTGCTGGGTAGCATCAAACAGGCTGAGCCCATCAGCCAGCTTTTCGGAGAGTAAGTGAGCAATTACTTCGGTGTCGGTTTCTGAGCTAAACGCATAGCCACTGCGCTGGAGGCTCTCTTTTATAGCCTCGTAGTTCTCAATGATACCGTTATGCACAACGGCAACCTGATCGCTACTGTGGTGCGGGTGCGCATTGGCCTCAGAGGGTTTACCGTGGGTTGCCCAGCGGGTATGCGCGATACCCGAAAAACCCGGTAGCGCGGCCTTATCCAATTGAGCGGTAAGCGCCGCCACTTTTCCAAGCGCACGATGGCGGGTTAATACGCCGTCGTTGAACACCGTCATACCGGCTGAATCGTAGCCGCGATATTCCAGGCGTTTTAGTCCTTCTAATAGAATTTCTTGGACGTTGCGCTGGGCAACGGCGGCTACAATGCCACACATAATCACTCTCCTAGTTTATTAACCAGAGCTCTTCACAAACGCTACTCGACCAACCCGCTGAACGGTAGAACGACGACCATTGATTATAAATACGTCTTTTTAATGATTCTTAGCACCATTTTAAAAACGATTTTAAGCGCTTTTAAGGACTGACTCAAGAGCCCTCTTTAATTGCTTCCTTCCCGCCCTATGGCTTTGTCACTTTACTGGGACGCAGCCAATCAATTTTTTCTAGCTGACGGCCTCGCGTAACGGCCAACGCATAGTCGGTGACATCTTTAGCAATCGTAGACCCAGCTCCTATGGTAGCGCCTTTGCCTACTGAAACAGGTGCGACCAAGGCGGTGTTCGAGCCGATGAAGGCGTTATCACCAATGTCGGTGTGGTGCTTGTTAGCGCCGTCGTAGTTACAGGTGATCGTGCCTGCACCCACGTTCACGTCACGCCCCAATCGGGCATCACCGACGTAGCTTAAGTGATTAATCTTACTGCCCTCACCAACATCGGCGTTTTTGGTTTCAACGAAATTGCCCACCTTGGCTTTTACTGCTAGCCGCGTGCCGGGGCGAAGTCGCGCAAAGGGGCCAACCTGGTTCAGGCCAGCTGCCACGGTGCCGTCTATCACGCTGTGGGGCTCTATCACGCTCTCTGCACCAATGGTGCTGTTTTTGATCACGCAGTAGGGGCCAATGCGCACACCCTCGCCTAGTTCCACCTCGCCTTCAAATACACAACCCACGTCGATAAACACATCGTGACCACAGGTCAAACGTCCGCGCACATCGAGTCGTTCGGGGTCGGCAAGTGCCACTCCTTGTGCCATTAACTTATCGGCCAACTGGCGTTGATAAACGCGCTCCAAGCGAGCCATTTGCGCTCGATTATTAACCCCTTCCACTTCAACGGCGGAGGCCGGTTGGGCAGTGCATACCTTGATGCCTTCCGCTGCGGCCATGGCAATTACATCGGTCAGGTAGTACTCACCCTGGGCATTTTCTGCGGAGAGCTGCGGTAACCAGCGTTTAAGCTGGGCACTCGTCATGGCCATAATACCGGTATTGCATTCGGTAATCGCAAGCTCGGCGCTGCTGGCATCTTTTTGCTCAACAATCGCCACTGCTTCGCCTGCGTCGTCACGCACAATTCGCCCATAGCCCGTGGGGTCAGCTAGCGTTACCGTCAACAGCCCCATGTGCTGCTCATCCACATGGGCCAACAGCTCGCTCAGGGATTCCCGCTGCAGCAGCGGTACATCGCCGTAAAGGATTAACACCTTACCGCTCCCTAACTGCTCGAGCGCTTGCGCCACCGCGTGTCCGGTGCCCTTCTGCTCGGCCTGAACGGCAAACTTTACAGGCTTTTCTGCCAGCACTTCGCGCAGTTGGTCAGCGCCATGGCCAATAACGACATGGGTGCGATCCGGCTGCAACCCTGAAGCGGTATCCAGCACGTGCTGCACCATTGGCTTGCCGGCCAAGGGATGCAACACTTTAGGAATTTGTGAACGCATCCGCGTGCCTTTACCCGCGGCGAGAATGACAATATCCAGTTCTTGCATACTATTCACCTATTACTGATGGGTCAGCGGGCGCCGGGCTGTCTGTGGCGGGGCTGTTGGTCGCTGGGGCTCGTCGTTGTTCAATGCCCAACTCATTAACCAGTGTTTCCCCAAAATAATTAACAAATTCCGGGCTAGCAATGCTGCGCCACTGCTCGCCATCACGCACGAGCAAAAGCACTTTAAGGTTATTCTCAATGGCCAGTTGCATCGCCTCCTGTTCGCCAACCACCAGTAGCGCCGTCGCCCAGGCATCTGCCCAGGCATTGGAGGGATGGAAAACAGACACCGAGGCAAGCTGGTGGGTCACCGGCCGCCCCGTGCGCGGATCAATGGTGTGGGAAAAGCGCTGGCCATCCACTTCAAAATAGTTGCGGTAATCACCCGAGGTGGCCACCGACATACTCTCTAACGGGATAATATGCTGAGCACGCTGCTGGCCATTTTCAGGCACCTCAATGCCAACCTGCCAGGGCGTTTGTTCTTCCTCATCACGCAGGCCGCGGGCGATCAGTTCTCCGCCAATATTGACTAAGTAGTGCTCCAGCCCCTGCTGTTCCAGGTAAGCAGCTACGCGGTCAGTTCCATGGCCTTTGGCCACGCCGGAAAGGTCGACAAACACATCGCGGGTACGCCGCGCCTGCATATTTTGGGTGTCGATTTCTAGCGCATCAATGCCTACCTGGGCAAGCTCCTCGGACAGGGCATCGTCGGAAGGGACGGTTTCAGGCCGTGCACCGGGGCCAAAGCTCCATAAATTGACCAGGTCGCCTACAGTAATATCAAAAGCGCCGTGGCTGGCTTCCGCGACGGATTGGCTAATCGCAAGCACGTCAATAAGCTCATTGGAGAGCGGCTGCCACTCATCTAAAGGCGCTTCGTTGAAGGCGATCAGCTCCGAGTCATCCCGGTAGGTCGACATCGCCTGATCAACGTTCTCTAGCTCTGCTTTGAAGCCCTCTTCCAATTCAAGGGACTCGCCCTGAGTGAGCGGATCCATAATGGTCACCTGGTAGAAGGTGCCGAAAATATTGCCATCAAAGCGTACCGGTGGTTCCAGAGGTCGATCACTCTCTGAACAGCCTGCCAAGCCTAACCCCAAGCCCAGCAGTGAACCCGTTACGATCAGTGCACGTCCCCACCTTGCTGTGCGTTCAACAGCCTTTTTCATCGTTGCTTTATCCTAAAAATAAAAGAACCACAGCAGCCAGGCGCCGAACAGCACGCGATAAATCACAAAGGGCTGCATTCCCAATTTTTTTATAACCACCAGAAAGTAGTGAATACACAAATACGCGCTTACTCCCGATAACAGGGTGCCCGCCAACATCGCGATCCAATCAATCGACTGTGGAGCGCTAAACAGCCCTACTGCTTCTAGGCCACCTGCCAGCACAATCACCGGGATTGATAATAAGAAAGAGAAGCGCGAGGCGCCTTCTCGGTTCATGCCCACCATCAGCGCCGCGGTAATGGTAATCCCCGAGCGCGAGGTTCCTGGGATGAGTGCTAGCGCCTGGGCACCACCAATAATAAGCACATCCTTCAAACGCAGTTGGTACTCGCTGCGCGTACCCTCTTTACGCCAATCGGCATACCCCAACAATAGCCCGAAACCAATTAAACTGAAGCCGATAATCAGCGTAGAGCGCATAAAATGAGAAATAACATCGTGCATTAGTAACCCAATAAGCCCCACCGGGATGGTCGCTAACGTCACCCATAAAGCCAGTCGTGCGTCTTCGTTCACTCCTTTGCCGCTGAGCGCAGCCAAGCTGCTAATGACCATCTGCCAAATTTCCTGCCGGAAATAGATAATCACCGCGGAGAGGCTGCCTAAATGTAGGGCAACATCAAAGGCTAGGCCTTGATCTTGCCACTCTGTCAGCACAGGCACCAAGATTAGGTGGGCAGAGCTTGAAACGGGTAAAAATTCTGACACTCCCTGAACAACCGCTAACACCACCACCTGGAGCCAATCCATAAAAAAATCCTGTGCATAGAAACAATTTAATGGTTGCAATGGCGCTTAAGGATACACATCCACCTATTCGTTGTCCGCCATTGCCTTTGCTGAGACTAGCCACCACTGACACACAAAGGTATCGTTTCACAGCCTGAAAGCAGTGGAGGCTATAGAGGATATAAGGAGTGCGCTACAATAGGCGTCTATTGAATGCGTGCGTCCTTGCAAGGTACCCATGACTCAGACCATCGATACGCCAGTGGTTCACGACCAAGCGCGACTTAGCCAAGAGGCCAAGCGCGTTACCTACATCGGAGCATGGCTGGATGCCCTGTTGAGCATCGTCAAAGTCGCGATCGGTTTTATGGTCGGCTCAGCGGCGTTGATTGCCGACGGCATTCACTCCCTATCAGACTTAGTCACCGACGGCTTTGTCCTGGCGGCCATTCACTATGGGCGTCAGGAGCCCGATAAAGACCACCATTACGGCCATGGCCGTATCGAAACCCTGACGACCCTGCTGCTGGGAAGCGTGCTAATTTTCGTGGCTGGCGCGATTGCCTGGTCGAGCCTGGATCGCCTGTTTAGCGGCGCCGACGTTAACGCCCCTGGCGCGCTGGCAATCGTGATTACTGTCATCGCGCTGTTTAGCAAAGAGTGGATTTTTCGCTACACCATGCGGGTTGCCAAGCGGGTAAAGTCAAAGTTACTCGAAGCCAACGCCTGGCACTCGCGCAGTGATGCATTATCCACTGCCGTGGTGTTGGTAGCCTTGGTGGGCGCCCAGTTTGGCTTGGGTTGGCTGGATGCCGTGGCCGCCATCATTGTGGGTTTATTAGTCGGCAAGGTAGGTTTGGACTTGCTGTGGGAGTCGGCGCGGGAATTGGTGGATACCGCACTACCAGAGGACGTACAGGATCAGATGCACGATGTTGCCTGCAGCGTTCCGGGGGTGGATAGTGTTCACGATCTGCGTACCAGGCAATCCGCCGGCTGGGTAATGGTCGACCTACACGTGGTGGTCGGGCCGAAAATTACCGTGTCGGAAGCCCACGAAATCGGTAACGAAGTCAGCCGTCGCCTACGCCACGAGTTCCCCGCACTGACCGACGTGATCTTCCACGTTGACCCCGAAGACGACGCCGGGGCGGGTGATCCTAGCCGCCTTCCCGGCCTTCCGCTCCGCCCTGAAGTAGAGGCTGCCCTGGATGCACGCTGGTACAAGCACCCTGTGTGGCGCACCCTGAACGAGCTCCAGTTGCACTACTTGGACGATAAGGTGTCGGTATCATTGATCATTGATGACGCAGTGCATCAGCCGCCCCAGTGCCTCGCTAGCCAACTAAAAGCGCTGGCTAGCGATATCGAGTGGCTCGGCCACGTCGAGGTGCTGTTTATCACCCGCGCTGCCAGTAGCTCGATGCGCTAGAGCCACTACCCGCTGGTTGTTTCCTCTTATAACCCCGTCAACAGCAGTGTGGCGATGCTGAAGTAGATCACCACCCCAGAGGCATCAATCAAGGTGGTGACCAGCGGCGCTGATGCCGTGGCAGGGTCGACCTTAAAGCGCTCGAGTACGAACGGCAGGCACATCCCCAACAGGCTGCCAAACAGCACGATGGTCACCATGCTCAAGGCGACCACCATTGCCAGCTCTTCTCCCCCGCGCATAATGCCAATAGGCGTTACCGCAATGGCCATGGTGATACCCAGTGACCCGGCGACAAGTAGCTCGCGGCCCAGTAGTTTACCCCAATCTTTGACGCCAACGTCACCGGTCGCCATGCCACGCACCATCAACGTGGCTGCCTGAGCCCCGGCGTTACCGCCACTACCGATCAATAACGGTAAAAAGAATACCAGCGCTACCTGGGCGGCAATGGTCTCTTCAAAATAGGCAATCCCGGCCCCCGAAAACAGATTGGCAAAGACCAGCAGTACCAGCCAGAACACGCGCTTACGGTAGAGGCTCCAGAGCTTCACACGGCTTACGCCATCTTCCAGTTGGCCGATCGACATCCCCTTGTGGAAATCCTCTGTCGCCTCGGATTCAGCAACATCCATCGCGTCATCGTGGGTCACGATACCGACCATGCGTTCATCGGCATCGATCACTGGCAGCGCCAACAAGTCATACTTCGCCACAATACGGGCGACATCTTCCTGGGCACTATCAACCCGTGTACTGATGACATCCTTGATCATAATGTCATCAACAATGGCGCCGGGGGTGCCACCATAAGCTGACGCAGCGACATGGTACCGATCAGTTGTCCGTCGCTATCCAGGATATACAGCTGATAGACCGTTTCCGCATCCGGAGCGGTCTGGCGTACCCTCATCATCGCCTGCGACACCGTCATGCCACTGGCTATGGAGACATAGTCAGAGGTCATGATGGCGCCGGCGGTACCCTCTTCGTAGCTGGCAAGCCGCTTCAGGTCTTCTCGCTCGCGGTGAGCCATGCGACGCAGCAGTGCCTCACGACGGTCTTCATTGAGAAGATTGAACAGATCGGCACGTTCGTCCGACCCCATTTCTTCGAGCAGCTTGAGAACCTGACTGTCATCCAGCTTTCCTACCACCTCGAGCTGGCTCTCCCCAGGCAAATAGCCCAGCACATTGGCTGCCCGTTCCGCTGAAAGAATATCCAGCAGAGCGAGCGCCGCAGGCAGCTCTTCGTCATCCTCGATCATCTCTTCGAGCACTTCACCGATATCCGCGGAGCGGGTTTCGGCCAAACGCAAAGAGAGCACCGATTTACTGGGCACTTCCTTGCCCAACTCGTCGAGCAGCTCGGCTTTTAATTCCTGTAGGCTTTCATCATTCAGTGCCATGATTCTCCCCCCTTGCGCTTACAAGCGTCGTGCTACCGAGCTAATCCATCACCCAGCCCATTCTACTGACCAAACTCATCATACTTACTTATTTGACTGCCAAACAAAAAAACGCCCCTTAAACCCTGGTAGCGGGTTTAAGGGGCGTTGGACACACGCCAAGTGCGTGAGTATTAGCCTTTACCCGCCTTTTTACGCAGCTGCTGAATCGTTCGCAGCTGTGCAACGGCTTCGGCAAGTTCAGCGGCAGCACGAGTATAATCGAGCTCCGATGACTTCTCATTAAAGGCTCTCAGCGCCTGCTGACGCGCTTCTTCGGCAGCGGCCTCGTTGAGGTCGCTGGCACGTGATGCAGAGTCGGCCAGAATCGTCACGACATTCGGCTGGACTTCCATGAAGCCCCCCGAGACAAAGAAGTTCTCTTCCTTGCCGCCATCGTGAATCACGCGTACCGGACCCGGCTGAAGCTCGGTCAGCAGCGGGGCGTGACCCGGCAAAACACCCAGGTCACCCATAATCCCGGAAGCAATCACCTGCTCAACGGTACCTGAGAAGATCGATGCTTCAGCGCTGACGATATTGCAAGTAAAGCTATTCGCCATAGCGAATCCCCCTAATGGACGGGATTACTTCTTCATCTGGTTGGCTTTCTCGACGGCTTCGTCGATGGAGCCGACCATATAGAAGGCCTGTTCCGGCATATCGTCGTATTCGCCAGCAAGAATGCCCTGGAAGCCACTGATGGTGTCTTTCAGTGAGACATACTTACCTGGTGAACCGGTAAATACTTCGGCCACGAAGAACGGCTGCGACAAGAAGCGCTGGATTTTACGCGCCCGGGAAACGGCCAACTTGTCTTCGTCAGACAGCTCGTCCATACCCAGAATGGCGATAATATCCTTAAGCTCTTTGTAGCGTTGAAGAACGTTCTGCACACCACGAGCGGTGGCGTAGTGCTCTTCACCGACGACCAGCGGATCCAACTGACGTGAGGTGGAGTCCAACGGATCGATCGCCGGATAGATACCCAGCTCGGCGATAGAACGTGCCAATACCACGGTAGCATCCAGATGCGAGAAGGTGGTCGCCGGCGACGGGTCGGTCAAGTCATCCGCAGGTACGTAAACGGCCTGTACGGAGGTGATTGAGCCGGTTTTCGTCGAGGTAATACGCTCCTGCAGAACGCCCATCTCTTCAGCCAGCGTAGGCTGATAACCTACCGCTGATGGCATACGGCCCAACAGTGCCGATACTTCGGTACCCGCCAGGGTGTAGCGGTAGATGTTATCGACGAACAGTAGAACGTCGCGGCCTTCATCACGGAATTTCTCAGCGATGGTCAGGCCGGTCAACGCTACGCGCAGACGGTTACCCGGGGGCTCGTTCATCTGACCATAAACCAGCGATACCTTATCGATAACGTTGGATTCAGTCATTTCGTGATAGAAGTCGTTACCCTCACGCGTACGCTCACCAACACCGGCGAATACAGAGTAGCCACTGTGCTCGGTGGCGATGTTGCGGATAAGCTCCATCATGTTAACGGTCTTACCGACACCGGCGCCGCCGAATAGGCCAACTTTACCACCCTTAGCGAACGGGCAGACCAAGTCGATAACCTTGATACCGGTTTCCAGCAGCTCGTTAGAAGCTGCTTGGTCGGCATAGCTCGGTGCTTTACGGTGGATCGGCATACGCTCTTGCTCACCGATCGGTCCCGCTTCGTCGATCGGTTCGCCGAGTACGTTCATAATACGGCCCAGCGTTTCCTTACCTACCGGTACGGAAATGGCGGCACCTGTGCTGGTCACGTCCATGCCACGCTTCAAGCCCTCAGTGGAGCCCATGGCGATGGTGCGCACCACGCCGTCGCCCAGCTGCTGCTGGACTTCGAGGATGGTCTCAACATCGGAGACCTTCAGCGCGTCGTAGACCTTGGGCACAGAGTCCCGCGGAAACTCTACGTCAATCACCGCGCCGATGATTTGTACGATACGTCCGCTCATCTTGGTTCCTCTCTAAAACCTGCAAATGAAACCTGTCTGCCGGGAGTCGCTTAAATAGTCGACTCCCTAGGCGTTATACGGCAGCAGCGCCGCCGACGATCTCAGAAATTTCCTGGGTGATGGCGGCCTGACGGGCCTTGTTGTAGACCATCTCCAGATCGTCGATAAGGCCGCCTGCGTTGTCAGTGGCACTTTTCATAGCGATCATTCGGGCGGCTTGTTCGCAAGCGCCGTTTTCCACTACCGCCTGATACACCTGTGATTCGATGAAACGAACCAGCAGGCTATCGAGCAACGCCTTGGCGTCCGGTTCATACAGGTAGTCCCAGCTTCCGGGACGGGCGTTTTCGTCGTCTTGCTCAGCGTCTGCGCCCATATCAGGCGACAGCGGAAGAAGCTGACGAACCACTGGCTTTTGGGTCATGGTGTTCACAAACTCGTTGTGCACCACGTAAAGCCGGTCGAGACGTCCTTCATCGTACGCTTCGAGCATGACCTTAATACTGCCAATCAGACCTTCAACGGTCGGGGCTTCGCCTAAACCACTCTTCGCCGCCACCAAATTGCCACCGTAGTTGCGGAAAAAGGTGCTGGCCTTAGCGCCCAAAGCGCAAAAATCCTGCTCTGCGCCCTGCTTTTTCCACTCGCTGGCCTGTTTAAGTAAGGCTTTGAAGAGGTTGTGGTTCAAGCCACCGCACAGACCACGGTCTGTAGAGACCACAATGTAACCAACGCGCTTAACCTCGCTACGCTCGACCATATAGTCGTGCCTGTACTCGGGGTTCGCGTCGGCAATGTGGCCGACCACATTGCGGATCTGCTTAGCGTAAGGCTGACTAGCTCTCATCAGATCTTGCGCTTTACGCATTTTAGATGCAGCCACCATTTCCATGGCGCTGGTGATCTTCTGCGTATTTTTAATGCTCCCGATCTGGGTGCGTATCTCTTTTGCAGCTGCCATAGCGATCTACCCTTCGTTCGTGGCTCTCAGAAAGCATGCAAACCCGTCCATCACAGACGGGCTAGACATTACCAGCTCTGAGTCGCCTTGAACTTCTCGAGACCCGACTTCAAGCTGTCTTGAATCTCACCATTGTAGTCGCCGCTCTGGTTGATCTTGTCGAGTAGATCAGCGTGCTCAGACTTCATGTAGTCGTGCAAGGCACGCTCGAAGTCCAGCACCTTGTTCACTTCGACATCATCCAGGAAGCCTTCGTTGGCGGCATACAGCGACAGCGCCATTTCAGCGATCGACATCGGCGAGTACTGGTTCTGCTTCATCAGCTCGGTAACACGCTGACCGTGCTCAAGCTGCTTACGCGTCGCTTCATCAAGATCAGAGGCAAACTGCGAGAACGCCGCCAGTTCACGGTACTGGGCCAAGGCTAGACGTACGCTACCGCCCAGTTTCTTGATGATCTTGGTCTGCGCCGAACCACCCACACGAGAAACCGACAGACCTGCGTTAATCGCCGGACGAATACCGGAGTTAAACAGGTTGGTTTCCAGGAAGATCTGACCGTCGGTGATCGAGATCACGTTGGTCGGGACAAACGCGGAGACGTCGCCGCCCTGGGTTTCGATGATCGGCAGCGCGGTCAAGGAACCGGTTTTGCCTTTCACTTCGCCGTTGGTGAACTTCTCAACGTAGTCGACATTAACTCGTGCAGCACGCTCAAGTAGACGCGAGTGGAGATAGAAGACGTCACCAGGATAGGCTTCACGACCCGGCGGGCGACGCAGCAGCAGCGATACCTGGCGGTAGGCGACGGCCTGCTTGGAGAGGTCGTCATACACAATCAGCGCGTTCTCGCCGCGGTCGCGGAAGTATTCGCCCATGGTGCAGCCAGAGTAAGCGGCCAGGAACTGCATGGGAGCCGGATCGGCAGCGCCAGCGGCGACGACGATGGTGTGCTCCATGGCGCCGTGCTCTTCAAGCTTGCGTACCACGTTGGCAATGGTCGACTGCTTCTGGCCAATCGCCACGTAGACACAGGTCACGCCTTTGCCTTTCTGGTTGATGATCGCATCAATGGCAATGGCGGACTTACCGATTTGACGGTCACCGATGATCAGCTCACGCTGACCACGACCGATCGGCACCATGGCATCGATCGATTTCAGACCGGTTTGAATCGGCTCATCGACGGACTGACGGGTAATAACGCCCGGCGCCACTTTCTCAACGGCGTCGGTCATGGTGGTGTTAATGTCGCCTTTACCATCAATGGGGTTACCCAGCGCATCGACCACACGACCAATCAGCTCAGGGCCTACCGGCACTTCGAGAATACGACCGGTACACTTGGCGGTCATGCCCTCTTCGAGCTGCAGGTAGTCACCCAGCACTACGGCACCCACGGAGTCACGCTCCAGGTTGAGTACCATGCCAAAGATGCTGTTGGGGAATTCGATCATTTCACCAAACATCGCGTCTTCGAGGCCGTGAATTTTCACGATACCGTCGGAAACGGTCACGATGGTGCCCTGATTATGGGCTTCGGATGCGACGTCAAGCTTTTCAATTCGCTGCTTGATGATGTCGCTGATCTCGGAAGGATTCAGTTGCTGCATGCCATGTCCCTCAGACTCAAGCGGTTAGCGCTTCGGAAAGGCGGTTCAATCGACCACGTACGGAGCCGTCAATAACGGTATCGCCAGCACGCAGGATGACACCGCCAATAAGCGACTTGTCCACCTGAGTAGTAATAGAGATTTCGCGATTCAGACGTTTCTTAAGCGCGTTCGCTAGTTTGGTCTTCTGCTTACTATCTAACTTGTAAGCAGAGGTGACGTTCACTTCAACCCGCTGCTCGTGTTCGGCACGCAGGTGCTCGAACTGATCAGCAATGGAGGCCAACGCCATCAGGCGGCCCTGGTCAGCCAAAACAGTCAAAAATCGCTGTAAAGCCTCATCCTGTTGCTCAGGAATAAGCTCGACAAGCAGCGACACTTTTTGCTCGCTGTCTAATTTGGGACTGCTTAGCCGATGGCGCACGACGTCATCTGCTACCGCAACACTTAAAAAACCTAGCGCTTGTGACCAACTATCAAGCGCCTCATGATCACGCGCGTATTCAAACGCTGCCTTAGCGTAAGGACGAGCGACGGTAAGTAATTCCGCCATGGTTCACCTCCTTACAGTTCAGCAGCAAGCTCATCGAGTAACTTGCGATGGGCTTGTTCGTCGACCGACGCTTCAAGAACACGCTCGGCACCCATAACGGCGAGATAAGAGACCTGGGCACGAAGTTCATCCTTAGCGCGATTCACTTCTTGCTCAATCTCGGAACGTGCACTCGCTACTAGGCGTTCGCCTTCGGCGCGGGCCTGTTCGCGGGCTTCTTCAACTATCTGGGCAGAGCGTTTGTTGGCCTGCTCAAGAATCTGAGAAGCTTGCTCCTTGCTTTCGCGCAGCGTCTGCTCCGCCCGCTCTTGAGCAAGCTCAAGATCACGGTTAGCACGGCTGGCTGCATCCAAGCCATCAGCAATTTTTTTCTGACGCTCATGAAGCGCGTTGCTGATCGGAGGCCACACATACTTTAAGCAAAACCAGACAAAGATCGCGAAGGCGATCGTCTGCCCGATTAGCGTCATGTTGATATTCACAGGAATGTACCTCTGACAAGTTCGTGGCGACCGGAGTGAAACAAAACCGAGCGCTTAACGCTCGGCTGAGCTGTCATTAACCGGCAACAACGAAGATCAGGTACATTGCGATACCAACACCGATCATCGGAACGGCATCCAACAGACCTGCCATTAGGAAGGTTTTGGTTTGCAGTTGGTCGCCCAGTTCAGGCTGACGCGCTGTAGATTCCAGCAGCTTACCACCCAAAATAGCGAAGCCAATGCCGGTACCTAGAGCGCCGAGACCGATCATGATGGAAGCGGCAATGTAGATAAGTTCCATGGTAATGCTCCTAGTTTTTCAAGTTAAAGGTCGAGGGTTGAGGTTAAGGGTTAATGTGTTTCAAGCATTGCTCGGATTAGTGATGCTCGTGTGCAGCGCTTAGATACACCACGGACAGCACTGTAAAGATGAAAGCTTGTAGTACGACGATCAAAATATGGAAAATGGCCCACGGCACATCCAGCACCCAGATAGCCCAGAACGGCAGCATGGCGATCAAAATAAAGATCACTTCGCCGGCAAACATGTTGCCGAACAGACGCATCGCCAAACTAAACGGTTTAACCAGCAGCGCGACAATTTCCAGCAGGAGGTTAAAGGGAATCAGCGCCCAGTGGTTAAACGGGGTCAATGACAGCTCTTTGGCGAAACCACCCACGCCTTTAACCTTAAAGCTGTAGTAAAGGATCAGTCCGAATACCCCTAATGCCAAACCCAGCGTGGCGTTCACATCGGTGGTGGGGACAATTTTCATGTAGTCCACGCCCAGCTTGCTGAACAGCACGGGGAAGTAGTCGACCGGAATAATTTTGAGCGTGTTCATGAACAGAATCCACACGAACAACGTCAACGCGAGGGGGGCGATGATCGGGTTATGCCCTTTAAATGTCCCCTTGATCATGTCCTCGACAAACTCTACGACCATCTCAACGGCATTTTGCAGACCACTGGGTACTCCCGTGGTGGCCATTTTGCCCGCTTTGCGGAAAATCCAGATAAACAGCAACCCCATGGCAATCGACCAGCCCATGGTATCCAGGTGAATGGCCCAAAAGCCCATTTCACTTGCTTCTTCTGCTGAATGCGCCAGCGACCAGCCGTTCTCAGGATGATTGCCAAAGGTCAAATTCTGCAAGTGGTGCTGGATATAGTAAGTCGTTGAGACTTCGTTTCCTGCGGCCATGGATGTGTCACCTCAATCAGTTGTGCAATTTTCTAGGCATTAGCGTTTTTTGGCATTAACCAAGGCGTAAGCCAATGCGTTAGAACAACTGCAACATAAGCATAAAAAAAGAAAGTAGGGTTTGAGGGGGGCGCTGCCACGAACACTGCAACAAACAGTGCCACCGTCAAACCAAACTTGCCTGCCTCGGCGCGAAACAGGCGCATCGCTGCCTTTGAAGGGCTACTCGCGCGTAAAACCCCCATTCGTTTGATAAAAAAGGCGTGCGGTAATAAGGCTACCAGCGCCCCTTTAAAAACCGATGACACGCCTTCTAAATCGGCGACTAGATAGGCGGCCAACATACCAACGAAGGTGATCATCAGTTGCGCGATCGTGAGCCGAACGATGTAGGCTTTTCGACGCTGGGTTTCGTATCGCTGCATACCGGCCCAGCCTCACTGATAAAAACCAATACCTCGACCAGCTAATAGCTAGACAAACCAAGGCAACCTGCACAAATCTTGCGCGATTATAGGGAAGCGCTATCACACCTTCAACCGAAGTCGCACCGATTTTGCCCGCTTAAGGGCTGATTTGCGACCAAAGGGGGAAAACGTGTGCGCTTCTTACGTGATATTGAATAGCCTGCTATTTAATATGATTCAAGATGCCATCCAATTCTTCGAGGCTGGTATAACGTATCGTTAACTTACCTTTGCCTTTTTGACCATGATCAATGGAGACAGGCGCACCGAGCAGTTCGCCAAGATGTGTTTCAAGCTTGGCCACATCGGGCTGCTTGCTTTGACGGTTAGGCGTTTTGGTTGGTGTTTGGCTGGTTTGGACTTTTTTCACCAGCGCTTCGGTGGCCCGCACCGTCATATCGTTATTGACCACCTCATGAGCCACCTGCCGCTGCTGGGTGCTGTTCAGCGTCAGCAAAGCTCTTGCGTGGCCCATATCCAGGTCACCCCGTTCGAGCAGGGTTTGCACTTCCGGATCTAGCGCCAGCAGGCGCAACAGGTTGGCTACCTGGGTGCGCGATTTACCCACTGCGTCGGCAATCTGCTGCTGGGTAAGCTCAAACTCTTCGCCCAGGCGCTTGAGCGCCATGGCTTCTTCGATGGCGTTGAGGTTTTCACGCTGAATGTTTTCGATCAGCGCCAGCGCCAGGGCAACTTCATCGCTGACTTCCCGGATCACCGCCGGGATAACGTCCAGCTCAGCAAGTTGGGCTGCCCGCCAGCGACGCTCACCGGCAATAATTTCGTAGCGATCCACGCCAATTGGACGCACGACGATGGGCTGCATCACGCCCTGGGCGCGAATGGAGTCTGCCAGCTCTTCTAGCGCTTCGGGCTGAATATCCCGGCGCGGCTGATATTTACCTCGCGTTAATTGCCCTAACGGCAGACGTTCAAGGCGATCTTCGCTAACGTCATCGGCCGCGGCACTACGCGCGGCGTCAGAAAGCTCCAACGGGGTGCCGCTACCGGCAAGTTCTAAGCTGTCACGGCGACGGGCACCGGCACCAATCAGGGCATCCAGGCCACGTCCCAGCGCGGGTTTACGCGTCATTCGCTTTTCCTCATTTTATAACGCTAGGCGACGAATCATCTCTTTCGCCAACACACGATAGGCCTGGCTACCACGGGAGAACCGGGCATATTGCGTAACGGGTAATCCGTGGCTCGGCGCTTCGGCAACTTTGACGTTGCGAGGAATGGTCGTTTTCAACAGCATGTCGCCAAAATAGTCACGCAACTGCTTATCCACTTCCCGCGTTAAGCTGGTGCGCTTGTCATACATAGTGCGCAAAATGCCCGCAATGGCAAGATCAGGATTCACATTTTGCTTAATCTGCTCAACGGTATCGAGCAGGGCCGACAGCCCCTCCAGGGCGTAAAATTCGCACTGAAGAGGGATCAGCACGCTATCGGAAGCCGTTAATGCATTCACGGTTAGCATGTTCAAAGAGGGCGGGCAGTCGATCAACACTACGTCATAGGCATCCGAGACCGAAGCTAGTGCGTTGGTTAAGCAGCTCTCGCTTTTATCGCGATCTAGCAGCTCGACTTCGGCGGCGGTGAGATCACCGTTACCCGGCAGTACGTCGTACTTGACCGCCAGCTTTTTGACAATCGTATCAGCGGCCGTTGCTTCGCCCAGTAGAACGTCAAGCACGCTTTTATCGAGCTCGTATTTATCGATGCCGCTGCCCATGCTGGCATGGCCTTGGGGGTCAAGATCCACCAGCAGTACGCGACGGTCGAGCGCAGCGAGACTGGCCGCCAGGTTAACGGCCGAGGTGGTCTTGCCCACGCCGCCTTTTTGGTTGGTCAGGGCAATGATCTGGCTCACTTACTCAACTCCTTCTGGGGGTCAGAATCAACGTTCAGCTTTCAACATTCAGCTTTCACATTTAGCTTTCAACATCCAAGATCAGCAGCTGCCGCTGGGCCGCTTCAAAGGGTACTTCCAATAGGTGACGCTGATATAAACGTATACCGGCGGGCAGGTCGCGCAGTTCATCATCCGCCCCCGGGCCTTTCATGGCTAACCACTGGCCATCGGCGCTGGGTAGCTGGCGGGTCAAGGTGACAAAATCGACCAAGCTGGCAAATGCTCGGGAAATCACCTGATCAAAAGCGGCGGCTTCAAACTGTTCCACCCGCGCCTGTACGGGAGTGACGTTTTCAAGCCCTAACTCCATTACCGCCTGACGCTGAAAGCGCACCTTTTTGCCATTACTATCCAGCAGTGTTACATCAAGCTGGGGGGCTAATATCGCTAATACGATACCTGGAAGCCCAGGACCCGCACCTACATCCAGTAGCCGCGGCCCCTGCACATAGGGCAACACAGCGGCGCTATCCAACACATGACGCGACACCATGTCGTCCACATCGCGCACCGCTGTGAGGTTATAAGCCCGATTCCACTTGTGCAACAGTGCCAATAAGCCTAGCAGCTGTTGGCGTTGATGTTCGTCAACGGCGATGCCTAATTGGGTAAGGCCTTGATCGAGCCGTGGTGCAACGCTTGTAGGTAGCGTCTTCAACAGTGGGTTCAACGAACTCATCCGTTAACTACCTCAGCTGCGGCTACCAACCGGCGCTTTTTCAGATGCACCAGCAAAATAGAGACGGCCGCCGGTGTAACGCCTGAAATCCGCGCCGCATGAGCAAGCGTTTCCGGCCGCGCTTCAGCCAGCTTTTGGCGAATTTCGTTAGACAAACCTTCGACTTTTAAATAATCCAGCTCCGCAGGCAGTGGCGTGGCTTCGTGGCGCTTGAGTTTATCGATCTCATGCTGCTGACGATCGATATAGCCTTGATACTTAGCCTGAATCTGCACCTGCTCGGCGACTGCTGGGTCAGTGACCAGGGTGCCCTCAATGCCGGGCAGATTGGCCAAATCGCTGTAATTCAATTCAGGGCGTTTAAGCAGATCACTCAAGCAATACTCGCGAGTGAGCGGTGCCCCGGTTTTTTCGGCCACTTGCTCAGCCGCTGGGCTTCCCGGTTGTATCCACAGGGTGCTTAGCCGCGCGCGCTCTTGTTCGATAGCCTCGCGTTTTTGGCTAAACGCTGCCCAGCGCGTGTCGTCGACAAGACCCAATTCCCGGCCCGCTTCGGTTAAGCGCAAATCCGCGTTGTCTTCCCGCAACAGCAGGCGGTACTCCGCACGGGAAGTAAACATCCGGTAGGGCTCTTTGGTACCCATAGTGATCAGATCATCAACCAGTACACCGAGATAGGCTTCATCGCGGCGGGGATACCAGGCGTCCAGCTCCTGAGCGCGGCGGGCGGCATTCAGGCCTGCGAGCAAACCTTGAGCACCGGCTTCTTCGTAGCCGGTAGTGCCGTTGATTTGACCGGCAAAAAACAGGTTGTGGATAAATTTAGTTTCCAGCGAGTGTTTTAAGTCTCGTGGGTCAAAAAAGTCGTACTCAATGGCGTAGCCAGGCCGGGTGATATGGGCGTTTTCCAAGCCTTTGATGGAACGCACCACCTGAATCTGCACGTCAAAGGGCAGCGAAGTCGAGATACCGTTGGGGTAGAGCTCATGGGTATCCAAGCCTTCGGGTTCGATAAACACCTGGTGGCTGGATTTATCGGCAAAGCGATGAACCTTGTCTTCTATCGATGGGCAGTAACGTGGCCCAATCCCTTCGATGACGCCGGAATACATCGGCGAGCGATCAAGATTGGCCAGAATCAGATCGTGGGTGTGCTGATTGGTGTGAGCAATGTGGCAACTCACCTGCTGAGGGTGCATCTCCCGCGATCCCAGGTAGGACATAACCGGCGTTGGGCTATCACCGGGCTGCTCTTCCAACTGGGAAAAATCCACGCTTTTGGCATTGATGCGCGGCGGCGTACCGGTTTTTAGGCGGTCAACCCGAAACGGCAGGGCGCGCAGACGTTCAGCCAGCGCGTTGGAAGGCGGGTCGCCCGCTCGGCCGCCTTTGCTTTGATCCAAACCAATATGAATCACGCCACCCAAAAATGTCCCGGTACACAGCACGACGCTGTCGGCATGAAAGCGAATGCCGGTTTCCGTGACGACGCCTCGTACGGTGTCGTTATCCACAATCAGATCACCAGCGGCTTGCTGGAAAATCGTTAAGTTGGGCTGGTTTTCCAGCATTCCGCGGATCGCTGACTTGTAACGGATGCGGTCAGCCTGGGCACGGGTGGCCCGAACGGCGGGCCCTTTGCTGGCATTGAGCACACGAAACTGGATACCACCCAAGTCCGTGGCAAGCCCCATGGCGCCGCCCAGTGCATCAATTTCCTTGACCAAGTGACTTTTGCCGATGCCGCCAATCGCGGGATTACACGACATTTGGCCCAGAGTTTCGATGTTATGGGTGAGCAGCAGGGTCTGACAGCCCATGCGAGCAGAGGCCAGTGCGGCTTCAGTTCCCGCATGGCCACCGCCGATGACAATCACGTCAAAGCGGTCGGGGTAATTCAAGAGACACCTCGTCTTGTGCCTGTCGGCACGGATGATGTGGCCAATGCAGTCGATTCTAGACGCAGCCACCTTAGATCAATGAGTCGGCAAGTATAAACCCCCTGTGGGTAACCGTCAGGTTTTTCCACACCCCAAATCGCTAAACCGCCTCTATTAATAACAACATAAATATAAAATAAGAGAAGTTCTGTAAATGTTGTAACTACTAGTGTGGACAATTTCTGTGTATAAGCGATTAATTATTAATTATTTCATCAACTTATATTGTTGACTTCTACATGTTTGAAGGCGGGAGTGCCTGGGTAGAAAGGGTGCTAAGCCTGTGGATGAAATAGCGCCTTATCCACAGATGCAATTGGCCACGGCTTATCCACCGGCCAGTACCTGGGTTGTTACCGCAGCTGTGAACAAGCAACGTTGGGTGTGGAGCTAACGCTGAGAGACGCCCATGGTAGTCCTTGCGGAGATAAAAACGATTAATGTAAAAAAAGTTTATCCACAGGCAAAAAAATGGCCTGTCGTGTCGACAGGCCGGTAAAAAAGCGTCATTTCGCATTAGCGAACGCGTTATTTAGGTGCCAAGCGCAGGTCTACGCGAGGGCATTGAGTGTTCACATCTAGTGTTTAAGCACCCGCGCAAGGAAGGATTGAGTACGTTCATGTTGCGGTGAATCGAACAGTTTTTCCGGGTATCCCTGCTCGGTAATCTCGCCTTTATGGATAAAAATCACCCGGTCGGCAACCTCACGGGCAAAGCCCATTTCATGGGTAACAATCACCATGGTCATGCCCTCTTTGGCCAGTTCACGCATGGCATCGAGCACTTCACCGATCATTTCCGGGTCAAGCGCCGATGTGGGCTCGTCAAATAGCATCAGCCGGGGTTCCATGGCCAAGGCACGAGCGAGCGCCACACGCTGCTGCTGGCCGCCTGAGAGCTGGCTGGGGTACTTATCGGCCTGGTCGGCGATACCCACCCGGTCAAGCAAACGTTTGGCATTGCTGACCGCGTCGTCACGGCTTAAACCGCGCACTTTCATCGGCGCCAGTGTGACATTATCAATGACGCTGAGATGGGGAAACAGGTTGAATTGCTGAAAAACCATGCCCACTTCGGTGCGGATGGTTTGCAGTGCTTGGGTGCTCTTTCCATAGGGCAGCAGTTCATTGTCATCGACCACCAGACTGCCTGATTGGAACTCTTCCAGGCCGTTAATACAGCGAATCAGCGTCGATTTACCTGAGCCACTGGCGCCGATGATCACGACAACTTCACCGGGCACAATCGTAAGGTCAATATCGTTGAGTACGTGCAGGCTGCCAAAGTGCTTGTTGAGCTGCTGCATACGCACAATTGGTTGCGTTGTGTTGTTCAATGTCTCGCTCATTGCGCGTGTCCTTATTGTCCGGCCAGGCCTCTGCGCTCAAGTTGGCGCAGGATGATGGAGAGCGTCCAGGTGATCGCGAGATACATCAGGGCGACCATAAAGTAGACCTCAAGGGCCGTGAAGGTGGTGGCGATATAGATCTGCCCTTGGCGCACCAGCTCACTGACGCCAATCACTGAAAACAGGGAGGTATCTTTGATACTGATGATGCCCTGGTTACCAAGAGGCGGGATCATGCGCCGAAACGCCTGGGGCCAGATAACGTAGCGAAACGCCTGAGTGCGGGAAAGGCCCAGAGAGAGCGAAGCTTCCCCTTGACCGCGCTCAATTGACTGCACACCGCCACGCACGATTTCAGAGATGTAAGCGCCGGAATTAACGGCGATCGCGGCAATACCGGCGACCAGGGCGTTAATTGGCCCACCCAGCAGTTGTGGTAAGCCGTAAAAAATAAACAGTACTTGAACCAGAATCGGCGTGCCGCGGAACACTTCGACATAAATGATGGCCGGCCAGCGTAGCCAGCGCAGGGGGCTAATGCGTAACAGGCCAAAGAATATGCCGATAAAAAAACCAATGGCCAAGCCGCCAAATGAGATAAGTAGCGTCCAGGGAATACCCGGCAGCAGGTAAGGGATAGACCCAAACGCCGCCGACCAATCAAACTGAAAATTGACGTCCACGCGTAGACTCCTGAAACAAAAAAGCAGTTGGCAAAAAACACATGATCAACGCAGCAGGGCCGGGGGTTTTGGCCACCCGGCCCTGTAATGGCGTTACGCTATTATAGAGGTTTTACACTCACTCTTCGCTGGGGGCTTCACCAAACCATTTGGTGTAGATCTCATCGTAAGTGCCGTCTTCTTTCATCGCGGCGAGCGCTTCGTTGGTGGGTTCCACCCACTCGCTGCCTTTGTGGAAGACGATGCCGTACTGCTGACCTTCATATAGCGGGCCAACAACCTTGGTACGGCCTTCGCCACGGGTTTGCGAGAAGTAGGCAACGTTAGGGGCGTCATAGAGCACCGCGTCAACGTTGCGGCCTAGCAGCGCCATGTACATGTCGGCAGTACCCGGGAAGGGGGTGATGTCAGCATCTTCGCCAAGCTCTTGCTGCAGGTAGTCGTAGCTGGTGGAACCAATTTTGGTACCAACGGCGAGATCCTGAAGGTCTTCTAGTGTTTCGACGCTGTCATTGTCGGCACGCACAATAATGCGAAGACCGGAATCGTAGTAGGGGTCGGAGAAGTCGACAACTTCGGCACGCTCTTCCGTAATGGTGGTACCGGCAATGGCGATTTCCTGGCTGCCGGTTTGCACGGCGGGAATGATGCCGGAGAACTCCATGGTCGTGAGGTTGACTTCAAAACCTGCGCGTTCGGCGACTTCGTTGATGATATCCATATCGAAGCCGACCATTTCGCCGGTCTCTTGATCCATCATTTCAAACGGCACAAAGCTTGGGTCAGTGGCCACGTTCACCGATGGCGTTTGGGCCATGGCGGCAGTGGCGCTGCCCAATCCCAGTGCAAGCGCCAGCGTTGTTTTGGTTAGGCTGAGTGGTAGTGCTATTTTCATAAGTTTCCCCGTGCTTTATATGGCTGATGGCGGGTTACAAAGCGGTTTTTTACCGTTTGATGCTCTTTATAAACCGTTATTTAAGCCGTTGTTGACCTATTAACCTTGGCGAGAAACCGTCAGGGCGTCAAGTCACGGGGAGCGCTGCGGGCCAACGCTGTTTAGACCATAAAGGAGGCGCCGCAGCCGCAGGTGGTGGTGGCATTAGGATTTTGAACGCGAAAACGTGCGCCCGCCAGGCCCTCTTCGTAGTCGACGGTGGAGCCTACCAAGTATTGGTAGGAGAGGGGGTCAACCACTAGGGCTGCGTTACCGAACTCTATTACGGTGTCATCGTCGGCGACGTTTTCGGCAAAGTCGAAACCGTACTGAAAACCTGAACAGCCGCCACCAGTTACATAGACCCGCAGTTTAAGGGATGGGTTATTTTCTTCTGCAATCAGCGCATTAATACGTTTTCGTGCGCTATCAGAGAGCAGTAGTGGAGTAGGAACAAAGGCTTCTGCACCGCTCATGGGTACCTCCCGCGAGCTTTAAGAACGAATAAATCGGCATTGGGGGGTGATTATGGGTAATTCCCAGCAAATTGGTCAACTATTCCTGGGAATTACTAAAACATTAAGGCATCAAGGCCGGGGCTGAGAGACCGGTGTTCTCGTCAAAACCGAACATCAGGTTGAGGTTTTGAATCGCCTGACCCGAAGCACCTTTGACCAGGTTATCGATCACCGATAGCACGACGACGGTGTTGCCATTGCCCGGGCGGTGGACTGCCAAGCGGCAGGTGTTGATGCCTTTGACACTGCGCGTTTCAGGGTGGCTCCCCGCGGGCATCACATCGACAAAGGGTTCGTCGGCGTAGCGCTGCTCAAAGAGTGTCTGCAGGTCGCCCGGCTCAGCGGTTAGCTGGCCGTAGAGTGTGGAGTGAATGCCGCGAATCATCGGCGTTAGGTGGGGCACAAAGGTTAAACCCACTGTGGATTGCTGGATATCCCTAAGTCCTTGGCTAATTTCCGGCAGGTGGCGGTGGCCCGAAGCGCCGTAGGCCTTCATCGACTCGCTGGCTTCGGCAAGCAGTGAACCCACTTTAGCGCCACGGCCTGCGCCGGTAACGCCGGATTTGCAGTCAGCAATGAGTTGGCTTGGGTCGATCAAACCCGCTTCCAGAAGCGGCAGGTAGCCCAACTGAACGCTGGTGGGGTAGCAACCGGGAACCGCAATTAAACGTGCGTTTTTGATTTTCTCTCGGTGCATTTCCGGCAGCCCGTATACTGCCTCTTGCAACAATTCCGGGGCACCGTGGGCCTGGCCGTACCAGCGGCTCCACTCGTCAGCATCGCGCAGCCGGAAATCGGCCGATAGATCAATCACCCGAGTGCCGTTTTCGAGTAGCTCACCGGCTAGGGCATGGGCAACGCCATGGGGTGTGGCAAAAAATACCGCATCCATGTCGCCCAGCTGTTTGGCGTCCGGCTCGCTAAACGCCAAGGTGTCGTAATGGCCGCGCAGGTTGGGGTACATATCGCACACCTTGACGCCGGTTTCCGAGCGCGAGGTAATCATGGCTACGTTGACTTGGGGGTGCTGGGCGAGTAGCCGCAGTAGTTCAACGCCGGTGTAACCTGTACCGCCAACAATGCCGACCTTAATCACAAATCACTCCTTACGGATGCTGCTGAGTAGAAAACCAAATTCGCTATTAGCTTAAGCATAGGACACCAAGCTGTTTAAGCGTATCCAGCTATGATACACAAGAGTGTAAAGATACAAGAGTAAGGAAGGTCGCTGTGGCGCGTTTTTCCCGATCGGATTTTACCTTAGAGAGTTTTCGTCGCCAGTTGGCCAATGTCGACGCCCTTCCGCAACTCTGTTTGCTGGGCCTTGTCTCGGGGGTTATTACCGGCGCTGTGATGGTGGCGTTTCGGCTGCTATTGGAAGCGGGCGCCGCGCTCTACATGACCGATGGCGACCCAGAAGCGTTTGAAAGCATGGTGCCCTGGCTGCGTGCGCTGCTACCTATGTTGGCGGTTACCCTTGTGGGTGTGCTGCTGTACCGGCAAAAACCGGCAGCGCGCAAGCTGGGCGTTGGCCATGTAATTGAGCGGCTTACCTATCATCAGGGCCGTTTTCCGTTACGCAATTGGTTAAATCAGTGGTGGGTAGGTGTTGTGGTGGTATTGGGCGGGCTCTCTGCTGGGCGCGAGGGCCCGGCGATTCATTTGGGCGCGGCGGCGGCCAGTGGACTAGGCCAACAGATGCGTTTGCCCAATAATAGTCTCAGGGTACTGGTGGCGTGCGGTACCGCAGCAGCTATTTCCGCTTCTTTTAACACGCCTATCGCGGGTGTCATCTTTGCCATGGAAGTGGTGATGATGGAGTACACCTTGGTGAGCTTTATGCCCGTGATTTTGGCCTCTACCATGGGTGCGCTGGTAGCACAGTTGGCTTATGGCAATGAACCCGCTTTTCGTATCCCCGAGATAGCACTAGGTTCACTGATCAACTTGCCGTGGATTGTGGCTACCGGGCTGGTGATTGGTCTGTTAGCGGGGCTGTTTATTCATATTTCACGCAACCAGCGGATTATGCTGTGGCCGCTCTGGATGCGCCTTGGCTTGGTGGGTGTGGCAACTGGCGCGGTGGCTTGGTGGTTCCCTCAGGTTCAGGGCATCGGTTATGACAGCGTGGCGGCGGCGCTCAATAACCAGCTGGAAATTAAAGTGCTGCTGGCGCTGATGATCGTCAAACTACTGCTTACAGCGCTAACTGTCGCTGGCGGCGTACCCATCGGTATTATCGGCCCGGTGTTGGTCATAGGTGCTGCCACAGGTGCACTGTTTGGTTTACTGGGAGGCTGGCTTTGGTCTGATAAAGCCGCGGATCCTGGTATTTACGCGATGCTAGGCATGGCCGCAATGATGGGGGCGGTGTTACAAGCGCCTCTTGCTGCCCTAATGGCGCTTTTGGAGTTAACCCATACGCCGAGTATCATGCTTCCCGGCATGCTGGCGGTGGTGGTGGCGTGCTTAACCTCGCGTCAATTGACCGGCTGTGAAGGTTTCTTTATTAGCACGGTGCGCTACGGGCTTCACCCGCTTCAGCAGCCTTTGATGCAGGCACTCTCACGGGTTTCGGTGCCTGCGGTGATGGAGCGTCAACTGGTGCGCACCGAGCGAATGATCACCCCTGATCAAGCGCGGCTTTTATTAGAGAAGAACCCAGTGTGGTTAGTGATTGAGCGGTCAACAGAGGAAAAACCTGTGCTGGCGCTAAAAGCCGCTGAATTGGCACGCTGGCTACTTGAGCACGATGAGGCGCTGCAGGGGGATGAGCCGCCTGAGGATGAGCTGATTGATCTACTGGAAATCCCCGGCCAGCGTTTAGAGCTGGCGCCGATTGGTTTACAGGCGACGCTTTCCGAAGCGTTTCTAAAACTGCAGGATAACGCTCTGGGGGCGCTCTACGTCGTTCATGGCTATCGCCCAAAGCAGCGGCGTATTTCAGGTATTATCACCCGTGGCGCCATCGAACGTTATTATCACTACACTGACCCCCGTGGTGCCGACCTTCGTGACAATGAAGTACGAGAGAATGATACCCGTAAGAAGGACTCATCACTTTAAGGAGCGACAATGTACCTATGGGTAAAGGCCATTCACTTAATGGCCGTAGTGACGTGGTTCGCTGCGCTGTTCTATTTACCCCGCCTGTATGTGTATCACGCCACTGCGCGGGATAACGGCGACGAACAGGCCATCAGCTATTTCAAAACCATGGAGCGTAAGCTCTACCGTGGCATCATGACCCCATCGATGATTGCGGTACTCATTTTTGGTGGCTGGATGCTCTATCTGGTGCCCGAATGGTTTAGCCAGGGCTGGATGCATGCCAAGCTGGCGCTAGTGGTTCTGCTTATCGCCTATCATCACGTTTGTTTGATCTATTTGAAGCAGTTTGCCCAGGATCGTTGTACCAAAGGCCATGTGTTTTTTCGCTGGTTTAATGAGGCGCCGGTGATTGCGCTCGTGGCGATTATTCTGCTTGCCGTTGTGAAGCCCTTTTGATGCGCCAACCGCTTCCCCCCGTGGTGTTGGTACTCGCCGGACATGATCCGACTGGTGGCGCTGGGTTGATCGCTGACAGTGAAGCCATTGCGGCCTGTGGTGGTTGGGCGGTAACGATCCCCACTGCGCTGACGGTACAGAATTGTCATAATGTGACCCGCGTGATCCCTGCTGAGCCGACCGCGATGCGCCAAATGGCCGAGGCAATTAGTGAGATGCAGGTCGCGGCGATTAAGATTGGCCTACTCGCTGACGAAGACACCCTGCGCGCAGCGGAGCAAATTATTCGTCGTTTTCCAGGCATTCCCGTGGTGGCCGATCCGGTCTTTAAGGCCGGTGGCGGAACTGAGTTATCCACACCTGCTTTGCGACAATTGTTTATTGATCGCTTGTTACCGCTTGTGGATATCTTAACCCCGAATCGCGCTGAGTTGGCTCAGCTTACGCCCGACATCATCACTCCTTTCGATGATACGGCCCGTGCGGTGGCACTGATGTCACAGGGGTGCCAAGCCATTCTGGTCACTGCCACGGATGAGCCGCTGCCCGGCAACGACCAACAGGTGGTGCACACCCTGCACTCGCCTGATACTACTCGCCAGTGGCAGTGGCCACGTTTGCCTGAATTGTTCCATGGTTCTGGCTGCACGCTGGCATCGTCTCTAGCTGCTCGTCTCGCTGTTGGTGAGCGCTTACCAACAGCTTGTGAGCAGGCTCAGCACTTTACTTGGCAAAGTTTGTCTCAAGGCTTTCAACCGCCCAGCGGCCAGTGTTTGCCACATCGTTTTTCACGGGCTGCCCGTTTTTGATCCTATCTTCTGTACGCCATTGACCGAGAGGATGCCATGACTACATCAGCTGAACTGTTCGATCTTGCCAGTCGCCATATACCGGGCGGAGTAAACTCACCCGTCCGGGCGTTTAAAGGGTTGCACCGCCCGCCGGTCTTTATGGAGCGTGCTCAAGGTGCCTTTCTGTTTGACGTCGAAGGCAATCGCTACGTGGATTATGTCGGCTCCTGGGGGCCCATGATCACTGGGCATGCCGACCAAGACGTATTGGCAGCCGTACGGGCGCGATTAGACAACGGCCTGTCCTTTGGTACCCCTACCGCAGTCGAAACCACCATGGCGGATTTGATCTGCGAGATGATCCCCTCCATGGATATGGTGCGTATGACCAGCTCGGGCACCGAAGCCACCATGTCGGCGATTCGCCTGGCGCGAGGTACCACCGGCCGCGATAAGATCGTTAAGTTCGAGGGTAACTACCACGGCCACTCTGATTCACTGCTGGTTAAGGCGGGCTCTGGCGCGCTTACCCACGGCGAACCCAGCTCACCGGGCGTGCCCACGTCGCTGGCTGAACACACTATTACCCTGTCGTTTAACGACCCTGAAGGGGTTGAAGCGTGTTTTAGCGAAATTGGCGATCAGATTGCCTGCATCATTGTTGAACCCGTTGCCGGCAATATGAATTGTATTCCGCCTCAACCGGGCTTTTTGGAAACGCTGCGCCGAGTATGTAACGAGTATGGCAGCGTGCTGATTTTTGACGAAGTGATGACTGGTTTTCGAGTGGCATTGGGCGGTGCCCAAGCCCACTACGGTATAGTGCCTGATCTAACCTGCTTGGGAAAAATTGTCGGTGGCGGCATGCCGGTGGGCGCCTTTGGTGGCAAGCGCGAGATAATGCAAAACATCTCCCCCCTGGGGCCGGTTTACCAAGCGGGCACATTGTCGGGTAACCCGTTGGCGATGGCTGCAGGTGTGGCACTGCTAACCAAACTACAGGTACCGGGCTTCCACGATGCGCTTACCCAGCGGGTTAACACCCTTTGTGCGGGCCTTCAGGAGCGTGCCAATGCCGCACGGGTGCCGATGATGACGCAGTCGGCGGGCGGTATGTTTGGACTTTTCTTCACCTCTCAAAGCCGTGTGGATAACTTTGCCCAAGCCACCGCCTGTAACCCGGATGCCTTCCGCCGCTTCTTTGGCGCGATGCTCGATCATGGCGTTTACTTGGCGCCTTCTGCTTACGAAGCAGGCTTTATGTCCAGTGCTCATACCCCGGAAGACATTCAGTTCACGCTGGATGCAGCAGAAAAAGCCTTTGCGGTAATGTAACGGCACGTAACCTAAAGCCAGCTATACTGTCAAGAGCCGCTCAACTTGAGCGGCTCTTGGCTTATATGAGAGTTACACTCATGGCACGACCAACGGCTTGGCGATACATGATCTGCGCAGCGGGGCTGCTGGTTTGCTTCCCGCTGGCTGCTCAGTCGCCTCAGGAGCAGGACATGACCCAGATCCATATCACCATGAGCGGTTCGCCGGGTGCTGCGTTTTCCGCCCATTGGCGCATTACCCATGAAGGCGAAACCACCGAACACGTTGAAGAGAGTGGGACGGTACCTGCTGAATACACCTTTACCGGTACAGAACTCGAAGGCACGGTAAAGCTGTTAAGTGACGATGAGCGGCTAGAGGTGGACATTCAAAAGGGCAGTAACCGGTCGCGTTCGTCGACTCAGGGGGCAGGGGGACATTGACGTTGATGATTCGTTAATGTTTGCATTCTTACAGTAATAAAAAAACCGCCCCTTAAGGGGCGGTTTACATGAACTCGATTTATTACCACTGAGTAGAGATAGCGGAGTTGTTATTGCCAACTTGCACATGAGTAGCTACTGCGGCGGTGGAATTCTGACGGATAGTAGATACGTTCTCCATACCATACTGACCCACACATTCGCCACATGACCAACGCCGTCTTGATAAATGTAAGATGCACTTAAGTCAGCATTGACCTGGATTACATTCGCATCGTTGTCATTACCGTTCTGGCTAATTAAACTCCAAGTTTCATCAGTACTGAGCGTTTGGTAAACATCGGCTGAGTTGCCATTACCTGTTTGCTCAATGATGGAGTCACTTTTATCAGAGTTTAATACTTGTCTTACATTTGCAGTATTGTGACTGCCGTCTTGCAGTATATAAGAATCATTTAGCTCTCCACCGGATTGCACGACAGAGGCATCATTGCTAGTACCAATTTGGTAAACAATTGACTCATGCTTTGCGCCGGTTTGGTATACCGACGAAGTGTTATCATCACCCAATTGCCCAACGCGTGAGTATTGTTTGCTACCGCCTTGGGTAGTTTCAGCATCGTTACCGTTACCAGATTGAAGGATTAATGATGTACGTGTTGGATCACGGTCAAATCCATTTAATCCAGAGCGAATACCCAGCTGCGCATCGAACACGGGTTTAGTTGTAGTGTTCGCACTTGGCGTTGTAGTTGAGTTTTGATAGTCTCGCGGATCAGCAGAAGCTGAAAATGCGCTAACTAGTGCGATGGCGGCAGCGAGAGTAGCGATTTGAGTTTTCATGGTGTTTCCCCTTGGTTTGATCGTCTTGCGCTGGTTGTTACTGAGAAGCTAAATGCGACTCAGTAGGTATCGATAGCGACCGGTCGTGCATTGCCCGAGTAATTTTGTTGTTCGACGCTAATGCTGCGTTGGCCACTGCCCGATTGTGAAATTGATATATCTCCGCTAATACCTAATTGATGAATATCAGCCCTAAAGGATAAATTGTTTCCTTGTTGGGAAATGTTGGCAGCGTTGTCGTTACCCACTTGCCAAATCACGCCAACATTGTCACCACTACTTTGCGTAATATTGGCTTGGTTATTATTGCCAAGTTGATTAATATGTGAAAAGTTTGCGAATTGATAACTTGAAGAGCGTGATTGGGTTACATTAGCTTGGTTGTTATAACCTTGTTGTTGAATAATGCTAACATTTCCTGCTAATACTGAGTTATCCACTTGAGCTGCATATTGATAAACTCGTGAACTTTCTACTAAATTTGTTGAAAATTTATCGTTAGCTTCGGTTGTAGTAATTGCCACTATCATAAGAACGGCTGCTACAAGAGAGTAGTGCCAGTTCTTATTGGCTTTACATTTTGTAATTTTGTAGCTGTCTGAAGGTTGCATACATTGTCCCTTTGAAACTAATTGTATCTTTTTGTTTCATGGGTTGAGTTTGGACTAATTTGAGATAATTTCTATCATATTTTTTATTAAGACTTAGTTTGTTATTGTAGTAATTTATATTTAATAATTGTTTAGGTTTGTGGTTTTTGATTTACCATTTTTCTAATACCAGTAGCTTTTGAATAAAAAAAGCTGCTCAATGAGCAGCTATAGTCAATATCGCTAATGCTTTTTTAGTGTTTTATAAAAGTACGTTTAAAGCATTGGTATGGAGGCGTTAAGATATTCACTTAAAATAGTATCTTGAATATTTGTATCCGGTGCTAAATTCCAAAGTTGGTTTTCAATACCTCTTGCGATGAGGTGAATTACGGAAGATTCAATCGCTGACATGACCGCTAACTGAACAGGCTCATTCGTGGTAAGGCCTACCTCAGCCTCGAGTAGACGACGAAAATCGATAAAACGATAAACTCCTGCTCGCATCTCTTTAGAGTAAATTGTTTTTGTAGTGGTTACGTTAGCCAAGACTTCCCCGGTGGATATTTCAACCGCACGTAAATTGACCGTTACCTGATCAACTTGGTATTGACCTGAGGCGCCAATACCGAAATATTCAGCGCCAGCTCCCCCTGTGCGTACGTTGGATTCATAAGCTATAATACCTCCTTCCAACATCACTGAGGCAGCACGCAGCGACGGAAGTGTATCGGGCTGACCAAAGCGTTCGAATTCGGCGCGGATAATGCGTCTCTCGGTAAGCAGGTTTTGTAACCCCACACGCTCAAGCGGTATAAACCAACCAGAATCCGCCAATGCACCGGTCAGCATTGCTGCGGCACCTTGGGTAACAGCGGTCGAAAACGTGCTTGCGGGGGCTGGGCGATATTGGCCAGTTTGATCACGAAAGTCATAAACTGAAACAAAAATGCGCCCTGCCGGTGGCGGTAAAGAGACCAGATCTTGGTAAGTGGCGCCTCTTGGAGTGAGAGTTGGTTGTGCACCTTCCAAGTTTTCAGACGTCGCGACCATACCTGCACAGCCAGTGAGTAAACTGGCTAGTATGATAGATACAATAATTTTCATGGTGTTCCCCTGATGAAACAGGTTGGGTTTGTCTTTTTTAATTTCTTTGGAATTGTTGTTTAACTATTTTTTAAGGATTGAATAGGCCACCCACACTGATTTCTGTAACGTCACCAGTTATTTTATCAACAACGCGTACGACGAGTTGCCCACTATTATCACTCACCACTACCCCAAACTCATCACTATCAAAACTTCCTTCACTGACCTCTCCACGACTGACGTCAGAAATTAGCTGGGAAATAAGTCTACTTTCCAAATTTTGTAACAAGCGTTCAGTTGAAGATAGGCTTTGAAAACTGCGTGTATTTGGATCTTTATTTGTATCTTGCGCCTGCGCTTTCCCTAGCAAATAGCTGCCCACAAAGGGGTCGCCCCCAAAGGATGGATTAAGTGGCTTGTAGATTAAATCCCCAGCCTGGGATGTTGCGCATAGTAAAGCGGACAACCCGGTTACGACTAAGCCATTTTTTATAGATTTCATTAGAATAACTCCTCTTTCCCCAAGTCTTGGTCGGAAGATACCGCTGCGGATATTTGCCGTTCAATCAGTGCTCTTTCGACGGTCTGCACGGCTTCCCCAGCCGCCCTATCGGCTTCATTTATTCTTGGGGAGAGCTGTGTGCGGAAATACATACGATTGCCTTCCATTACCCATATTTGGCTACCCCATCGGGCATCTGGGCGCTCTTTAATGGTGATGGTGGCATTGCCAATAATCAGGTTATCCATCGCCCGTTGGCTAAAGGCACGATAAAAGGTTTTACCGGCCATGGTGATCGTGCGGTCTACCATGACGCCAGTCAGCTCACTTCCCCCGTTAGCGTTGCCGCGCACTTCAGGCCCATCAGGGCTTGAGAGCTGATTAATCGCGTCGATGGCCGCTTGTTCGTTAGCGGGCAACACTTCGTCCGAAGGAACTGGCTCGTTGGCCAGTACTAAAGACGACATGATCCACATCGCTATGGTTAAAGAGCCGATGCTCAAACGGCGTATTGATGGCATGACAGTTACCCTTGCGCATTAGCGCTAACGATGTCGTTGAAGACTGCGTGCGGTCTCAATATTGGGCAGAATCGGGCCCAGGTTCTGATGAATCCAGTTGAGCGCTTGAATGCGGTTGTGAACGTTAATTTTGCGAAAAATGTTGTATAGGTGTGACTTAACGGTGTGTTCGCTAACAAACAGCTTTTCGGCAATTTGTTGATTAGAAGAGCCAGCACTAAGTAGGGAAATAATTTCCATTTCCCGGTTAGTGAGTCCGCAGGCTGGGCGGAAAGCATTACTTTGGTATTTGCGATAAAACAGGATTAAACGCGCCATTAAATCTCGTGACATCCACAGCTCCCCTTCAAGCAGCGAGTGGATGCCTTTACAAATTACCTCAAGGCTTTCATTGCGATAAAAAACGCCTTTTAACTGAGCGCACGAAAGTGCTTCAAGGGCGTGATCCATATCATGAATATTGAAGGCCGCTAGGGGAGTTTTAGTTAACGTGTCGGGTAACTTATCTTGCCACTCTGGCAGTGCATCAATGCCAATATGATCGCTGTCAATGAGAATCAGCAAGTTGCCCGATGCGGAAATAGGTAATGCTGTATGAGGAGAATGGATACTAATTTGACAGCCGGTGTGTTTGTTCAAGTACTCAGCGAACAACTGAACCTGGGGACTTTTTTCGGTAACGACATACACCGTTCCGGTAGACTTTTCCTGCGACATTGGGTGGCCCTCGTGGAAAGAAAGAGTGAGCAGGTAACCACTGAAGTGTTGACCATAAGATACGTTTCGTAAAGTTTTGTTATTAAATATATGGTAAAAATATTTTTCATCTCTTCAATATTTTCATTAATATGGAAAATATTGTTATTTAACAAATGTTTATTATTAATTAAGCAATAAATTAATTACCTAATTATTAGATACGTTATGTAACATTTTGATGGCTTTTGATACCAGCAGTGAGCGCGTAAACTGCAGTTCTACTGTTAGGAGTACATACCATGGCCGCCGTCAATACCCTTGTACTTGCCAGTGGCAATACAGGAAAATTAAGAGAATTCAGTCAGTTACTTTCACCTTTGGGGTTCGATGTTCGCCCCCAGGCGGATTTTGGCGTCACGGATGTGGAAGAGACGGGGCTAACCTTCGTCGAAAATGCACTGTTAAAAGCGCGTGAAGCGAGCCTCATCAGTGGATTACCTGCATTAGCTGACGATTCTGGGCTTGAAGTAGACGCACTCAATGGTGCGCCCGGTATCTATTCCGCTCGGTATGGCGGTGAGCCGAGAAGCGACGAGAAAAATAACCAAACGTTGTTAGCCGCATTAAGTGACTGTGCGGAAGGGCAGAGAAGTGGACGTTACTGGTGTGTGCTGGTTTATTTGCGCCATCCGAAGGATCCGGTGCCGGTCATTGTGCAACGGAGTTGGGAAGGCGAAATTCTTGCTCATCCCCGAGGGAAGGAGGGGTTTGGCTATGATCCGCTTTTCTGGTTACCTGATCAGGGTATGAGCGTCGCCGAGCTGCCCAGCGAAAGTAAAAATCGCCTTAGCCATCGTGGTCGCGCGTTGCAGGGGTTAGTGGAGTTACT
Source organism: Halomonas sp. PA16-9 (assembly GCF_009728585.1). Lineage (NCBI taxonomy): Bacteria > Pseudomonadati > Pseudomonadota > Gammaproteobacteria > Oceanospirillales > Halomonadaceae > Halomonas > Halomonas sp. PA16-9. The sequence goes on from NZ_CP040451.1 coordinate 3,506,956, forward strand.
GAAGGTGGCGCATGGCTGATACGTTGCCGCCACTCTCTCTCTATATCCACACGCCCTGGTGTGTCCGTAAATGTCCGTACTGTGATTTCAATTCTCATGAGCCGGGCACACACGGTTTTACACCGCGAGATTTACCTGAAGCCGCCTATCTAGATGCGCTGTTACAAGACCTGGATAGTGATCTTGACCTGGCGGCTGGTCGAGAAATTAAAACCATCTTTATAGGCGGTGGGACTCCCAGCCTGCTGTCCCCCGCATTTTATGAACGATTACTGAAAGAGATCCGGATCCGTTTACCCTTCTCTAAAGAGATAGAAATTACCTTAGAGGCTAATCCAGGTACCACGGAGCAAGAGCGTTTCATTGGTTACCGGAAAGCAGGCATTAACCGTCTTTCGCTGGGTATTCAAAGTTTTCAGCCTGATCAACTGCATGCGCTGGGGCGAATTCATAGCGGTGATGAAGCGATTACTGCGGTAGCACAGGCGCGCCAGGCAGGCTTTACCAACATTAACATTGACCTTATGCACGGTTTGCCTGATCAAACGCCTCAATTGGCGATGGATGATATTGCCCAAGCGCTGGCATTGGCACCTGAACATCTCTCTTGGTATCAGTTGACCCTTGAACCGAATACCGCCTTTCACTCCCACCCCCCGGTACTGCCAGAGGAAGAGGCGCTTTGGGATATTCAGGATAAAGGGCATCAGCTCCTAGAGCAGGCGGGCTTCAAACGCTACGAGATCTCGGCTTACGCTAGTGCCGGTCACCAGAGTCGCCATAACCTTAATTACTGGCAGTTTGGTGACTACCTAGGGATTGGCGCTGGTGCCCATGGCAAGCTTAGCCGTATTGACTCAAATGGAGAGTGGCACATTGAACGGCGCTGGAAAACTCGCCAGCCAGACGCCTACCTAAAGCGCGTAGATGATCTGCGTGGCTTTATCGCCGGTAAACAGCTGATAAAAACGGATGAGCTACCGTTGGAGTTTGCCATGAACGCTTTACGTCTCACCGACGGGGTCGCTTGAAACATGGAGAGCTAACACCGGTGAAGCGCCTGCAAGGTTACTCACGCGTTTACAATCTGCCGAGAAAAAAGGACTTTTGATGCAAATGCCTGAAAAACTGCGTGCATCGCCTCAAGGTCTATTATTCTTGAATGAGTTGCTAGCTTTGATCAGTGATGATTGACCAGCAATCTACAGAAATTTTTTTCTGAAATAACAGACTTGAACCATCAAGCTTGACGACTTACAAGGAGTGAGTGATGCGAATTTCTCGACTACTGACACCGTTGGCGGCTGCTATTCTACTGGCCGGTTGTGCTACATCGGATCCTTACGGTGGCCAAACGCAGCGCTCTAGCACCGCTATGGGCACCGGGATTGGTGCCGCCGTGGGGGCCGCTGCAGGCGCTCTGTCTGGTGATGGCAGCACCAGCCGTCGTGACCGTGCACTAATTGGTGCTGCCGTGGGCGCAGCAGCGGGCGCTGGTATTGGTGTTTATGGATCGCCAAGAGCAGCAGCTACGTGAAAACCTACAGGGGTCACGCATTGAAATCGATCGCCGTGGCGACGATATCGTGCTCAATATGCCCAGCGGCGTTACCTTTGGCTTTGACTCTGCTGAGTTGACTAGTGAAGCGCGTGGCTCACTCAATGAAGTTGCTAACGTACTTTCTCAATACCAGGATACCCGCGTTAGTATCGCTGGCCACACCGATAGTACCGGTGACGCGAGCTATAACCAGCGTCTATCTGAGCGCCGTGCCCAAGCCGTCTCCAGCTACTTGTCTCAGAACGGCGTTTCATCCATGCGCCTGAATACTTCTGGTTACGGTGCTACTCAGCCAGTCGCCAGCAACGACAATGAGCAGGGCCGTGCTCAAAACCGTCGGGTAGAAATTACCTTGACGCCTACCGGTAACGGCCAGGGCTAAGGGCTAAGCCTCTTAAAGCTGCACATTGCCGCTCAAAGCCCGCTATGCTCCTATAGCGGGCTTTTTTCGTTTACCTGTTTACGAGCTACCATGCTGTCCTACCAACACGCCTACCACGCCGGTAATTTTGCCGATGTACACAAGCATCTGACGCTTTACGCCGTCACTGATTATCTATTACGTAAAAAAACATCTATTACATATATAGATACACATGCCGGTAGAGGGCTTTATCCATTAGCCACCAAAGAGACCCAGCGACTCCAAGAGTACCGTGAGGGCATCTGGCCGCTGTGGCAGAAGCGTGAACAGCTAACCGACGCGCTGCTGGGTAGCTGGTTAAACGCTATTGTTGGGTCACAGCCAGATCATAATGAATTGACCCTCTATCCAGGCTCACCCTGGTGGCTGAGCCAGCCGCTGCGCGAGCACGACCGGCTGTGCCTGTTTGAACTGCACCCGGGCGAACACCAGCACTTGAATGGCCAGGCGCTCCCTGCGCAGGCCAAGCGCGTGTATGGCGACGGACTGGCAGGGCTTAGAGCGATGCTGCCGGTAGCAACACCCAGGGTATGCGTGCTGATTGACCCAAGCTTTGAGCGCAAGGTGGAGTACCAGGAGGTCGCTGACACCGCTATCCAGGCGCTGGAAAAGGCTCGCCATGCGGTGATGATGATCTGGTACCCGCTGTTGCCTGCCGGGCATCACCAAATGCTGCTGGACGTGCTGAAGGCCAGCGGAATACGCAAGATATGGCGCAGCGAACTGCTGCTGCGCGAACCTGGCGAGCAGGCTCACGGCATGTTCGGTAGCGGTATGATGGTGATCAATCCGCCCTGGGGATTGGACAAACGCCTGGCAGCAGTGATGGCAGAAATTACCCCGCTGCTCGGCGCTGATAGCCGCTATCAGGCGGATTGGTGGGTGGGAGAGTAGTTGTCGAAAAAAGTAACCCTATTTGCCGATACAAAAACTGCCAAAAATTTCGCCCAATAAATCATCGGCGCTGAATTCGCCAGTGATCTCGCCCAAGGCTTGTTGGGCGTCGCGCAAATCTTCCGCCAGCAGTTCCCCTGCGCCATAGCCATCCAACTGAGCACGGCCGGTATCAAGGGCTGCCATGGCGCGATCTAGGGCGTCCAGATGCCGTCGGCGGGCGGAGAAGCGACCCTCGGTGGTGGCGGCAAAGCCCATCACATCCTTCAGATGCGCTTTCAAGTTATCCACACCCGTACCGGTTTTCGCCGATAGGCGCACAATGGGTATGGTTGTGGATAAATCAATGCCCGCCGGCTCGGCACTGGTATCGATTTTATTACGCACCAGGGTTAAGCGGCTCTGGTCGGGCAGGCGAGCGACAAACTCCGGCCAGATGGCCATGGGGTCGGTTGAAGTAGTGGTGCTGGCATCAACGAGTAGCAGCACTCGGTCGGCTTTCTCTATTTCGGCCCAGGCACGTGCGACACCAATTTTCTCCACCGCATCAGGCGTATCGCGCAATCCAGCGGTGTCGATGATATGTAGGGGCATACCATCAATATGAATGTGCTCACGGAGCACGTCCCGGGTCGTGCCCGCGATATCCGTCACAATGGCGGTATCTTGTTCGGTCAGCGTATTTAGCAGGCTCGATTTACCCGCATTGGGTCGCCCGGCAATGACCACGCTCATCCCTTCTCGCAGCAGTGCACCTTGGCCTGCCGCCTGGCGTACGTCGCTCAGCGCTTGCTGGACGCTGCTTAAGTGTTGGGCAACGTGACCGTCGGCAAGAAAGTCGATCTCCTCTTCGGGAAAGTCGATCGCCGCTTCAACGTAGACGCGCAGTTCGATCAAGCGCTCCACCAGCGCAGAGACGCGCTTCGAGAATTCGCCCTGGAGCGAGCGCACGGCGTTTTCTGCCGCTGAGCGTGAGGTGGCATCGATGAGATCGGCAATCGCCTCCGCCTGGGCCAGGTCGAGCTTGTCGTTTAAAAACGCCCGCTCTGAAAACTCTCCTGGCCGCGCCAAACGAGCACCCAAGGCGACACAACGCTCCAGCAGCATATCCATAATAATTGGGCCGCCGTGTCCCTGGAGTTCCAGTACGTCTTCACCGGTAAACGAATGGGGGCCGTTGAAGAACAGGGCGATGCCTTCATCAATGCTCCCTTCTGCGCCTTGGAAGGGGCCGTAGTGAGCGTATCGCGGGGCAGGGCAATGCCCAACCATGGCTTGAGCGATTTCGCGGCAGGCGGGCCCGGAGACGCGGATAATACCCACGCCGCCGCGTCCTGGGGAGTTGCCAGCGCCGCAATGGTGTCAGGCGTATAGAGGCGTTCGGCCATGGTGAATCTCTTAGTCAATTGGCAGAAGTAGCATTTGATCGGTCTAGCATCGATCTACATAGTTTGGATTTGTCGACCTTAAAACGCCAGACCCCCGCTCGGGGCGGGGGTCTGAAGGGCGATGACAAAGGCAGTCTATTTGGTTTTCATGCCTTTGCCGATACTCGGATCATTTTCGATTTTGCGCGTGATGTAGTACTGCTGCGCCACCGAAATGATGTTGTTGACCACCCAGTAAATAACCAGACCGGCGGGAACCACAGGAAGAAGAAAGTAAAGATGATGGGTAGCATCTTCATGATCTTCGCCTGCATAGGATCCGGAGGTGTCGGGTTCAACATTTGCTGAACGAACATCGAAATGCCCATCAGAATCGGCAGAATGAAGTACGGATCCTTCACCGATAGATCCTGAATCCAGAAGATAAACGGCGCATGCCGCAGTTCAACCGACTCCAGCAACATCCAGTAGAGAGCGATGAAGACAGGCATCTGAATCACAATAGGTAGACAGCCCCCCAGCGGATTGATCTTCTCCTTCTGGTAGAACTTCATCATCTCTTGCGACATTTTCTGCCGGTCGTCGCCATACATCTCTTTCAGGCGCTGCATTTCCGGGCCGAGTTTACGCATCCTACCCATGGATTTGTAAGCTTTGGCTGAAAGCGGGAACAGCACTGTCTTAACCAGTATGGTCAACAGGACAATCGACCAACCCCAGTTACCGACTACCTCGTGGATATGATCCAGCAGCCAGAAGAGGGGGTTAGCAATAAACCATAACCAGCCATAATCTACGGTTAATTGCAGGTTGGGAGCGACTTGTTCCAGATAGTCCTGCACTTTTGGCCCGACGTACAGAGTGGCGCCTAGAGTGGTTTCACTATCGGCGGCCACAGTGCTGGTGGGGCCAGCAAAGGCTACGACGTTACGATTACTGGAGTCGGTGGTGACGTAGAAAAGGTTTTGCTGATCCTGCTGAGGCGCCCATGCCGACACAAAGTAGTGCTGAATAATGGCTATCCAGCCGCCCTGTGCTTCACGGTTTTCGAAGTTATGGCTTTGAATATCCTCAAAGTCGATCTTCTCGTAGCGTGCATCTGGCGTTGAGTAAGCGGCCCCTAAGTAGGATTTCATACCCATGGAGACACCGCTTGATGGGTCAGGGCTATTGTCGCGTGCCAACTGACCAATAAAGCGCGCACTAACCGGTGCGTCGGTGTTATTGGCCAGGTAGTAGTTGACGTTGACCGCATAGCTGCCGCGCTCAAAGGTAAGCCGCTTAATGACCTCAACGCCGTTAACATCAGCGGTTAGATCAACGCTTAGCTCGTCATCGTTATCGCCTAAACGATACTCCGAGTTTTCAGGCGTGAACGCGATACGGCTGGCTTGGCCATCGAGCTGCAGGCCTGAGCGAGCCACGTAACTACGGCTGCTGTTATCGGATAACAGCACATAGTTACGGTCTGAATCCAGAGAGAGTTTGTGCTGCGGTAACGCGGCATAAACAATATCGCCACCGTGTGGATCAATACGCACATCCAGAACATCGGTGGTCACGGCAATGAAGTCGCGGCTTGATGTCTCGCTTTCGGTATCAGGAATACCTTCACCTACCGCACTTTGCTGTGAAGACGTGCTCGGCACCGCTAAGCCGCTTTCTCCATCTTCAGCATTGCTAGGAGACGTGGAATTGCTGCGTTGCGTCGTTTCAGGCACTGAATCGTAATTCGGCTGCCCGTAATCCTGATTCCACTGGACGACTAGCAAGTAAGCGAGTACGGCTAGTGGAATCAGTAATAAAAGTCGTTTTACGTCCATGAGGGTTCTGCCCGCTGGGTGGTGAACATGCTAATGGCGCAGTGTCATTTACTCGACTCTTGACACACGAAAGCCTGCCAGTTGGCAGGCCGAGGTCGAGCGGCGAGGGGTGCACCAAAGGTCACGTGTCACGCTTAGGCGTTGGTGCTGCGATCACCGCCTGTGCGTCACGCTGTAGTCGTTTCCACATGCCGTGTAACTGGCGATGCAAGGTGTCGTTATCGAGATCCTGAACGCCACGTCGCGCAAGTACCACTATATCCACAGAGGGTAGGTGATCTTGACGAAGGCGAACGGATTCTCGAACCAGACGCTTGAAACGGTTGCGATCTACGGCGCGCTTAACATTTTTTTTGCTGACCACCAGTCCAAGGCGGGGTGTCCCCGAGTACTAAAGCGAACTAACGCCATCATACCTTTGCCATGCACTTTCAGGTCGGCTTGCTCAAACACGTGACTAAAGTCCCCAGCATTTAGTAACCGTAATTGCCGGGGAAAGCCTTGCTGCGGTACACGCAATCTGAGATCAGGCGCTCAGACGCTTGCGGCCCTTGGCACGGCGACGTGCGAGGACGGCGCGACCGTTTTTGGTTGCCATACGAGCACGGAAGCCATGCGCGCGCTTGCGCTTGAGAACGCTAGGTTGAAAAGTGCGTTTCATAACTCGTTATTCCCACGTGGTTTAGGACGGAAAGTGAATTCCAAAAAGCCCGGTCCAGTGAGGAACTAGCCGGGGAGATTCAATTCAAGACCGGAAATTGTAGAGACTTCCTCTGCTGGGTGCAATTTTTCCTTGCATAAAAGCGTTATCACGCCTCAACCAGCGTGCTTGATACGGAAAGAGTAGCCATTAATAAAGTCACTATTATTACTAATAGGTAGTTCTAAACCTGTTGTTATTAATAGTGGGGATACTATTTGTGGATAAGTGGTTTTAAACGATATTTTTCAATTGCCTATAACAATAAAAAATCTGTGTGTAAGTCCCGTATAAGCCGTCTACAAGGTGTTGGCGAGATGTGATTAACCCGTGTGTAAGACACGTATTTAACGATTATCCCCGTCCCTCCACAAGGTTTTCCCATGGGCTCATCGCTAGTTGTCCACAGGCCAATATTGAGGGCTAAACCCGTGTGGATAACCGAGGCTTTGGGCGCTACAATGGTCGGCCGTTTTCAACCGATGGTGAGATGAGTGTCACTGACGCTTTGGCAACAGTGCCTGGACAACCTGCAGGATGAGCTGAATTCACAGCAGTTCAATACCTGGATACGCCCGCTGCAGGCAGAAGAAGGAGAGTCCAACGAGCTGCGCTTATTGGCGCCGAATCGTTTTGTGCGCGATTGGGTGAGCGATAAGTATGCCAAGCGGATTAGTGAGCTGATGCGTGAACTCGCACCGGCCAAGCCGCCAAAGGTCAGCCTGACGGTGGGTAGTCGCCGTTTGGCAGCCCAGGCCCCTCAGCATCGTGATTTAGGTAATCCTGTATCGGCTTCGCCGTCGCGGCCAGCATCGCCAGCGGTACATACGCCGCCACGCGGCGATATTGCTGATGAGCGTGAAATCGATAGGCTGCGCGATGAAGCGCCGAGTCGGCGTAATAATGAACGTCAGGTACAGGTAGAAGGCAGTCTGAAACATGGCAGCGGGCTCAATCCGAATTTTACTTTCGATACGTTCGTGGAAGGTAAGTCTAACCAGTTGGCTCGTGCTGCCTCCCGCCAGGTGTCTGAAAACCCTGGTGGCGCTTATAACCCCTTGTTTTTATACGGCGGCGTAGGCTTGGGTAAAACCCACTTAATGCATGCAGTGGGGAACGCATTGGCAACCCGGCGTGAAAACGCCCGGGTGGTATACCTGCACTCAGAGCGGTTTGTCGCCGATATGGTTAAAGCGCTCCAGCTTAATGCGATTAATGATTTTAAGCGTTTTTATCGCAGTGTTGATGCGTTACTTATTGATGACATTCAGTTTTTTGCTGGAAAAGAGCGCTCTCAAGAAGAGTTTTTTCATACCTTCAATGCGTTATTAGAAGGTGGTCAGCAAATGATCCTGACCTCTGATCGCTATCCTAAAGAGATCAGTGGGGTAGAGGAGCGCCTTAAATCACGCTTTGGTTGGGGGCTTACGGTCGCGATAGAGCCGCCTGAGC